>NZ_JACIDJ010000017.1 GCF_014196305.1 Roseococcus suduntuyensis | reverse complement strand
CCAGAACTCGCCCGCCATGATCATGCTCCGCCCAACACAAAGCTTGAATCACACACCGCCGCGTCGGAGCTAGAACTGATTGGGTTTGGAGCCTAGCGCACATTCTCCTCGAACCGATTCGCGAAAGTGCTTCCCCGACGCGGGCGTGATCTGATTCACCGTGTCTGCTGGGCGGGGGCCAGCAGCGATGGCGAAAACCTTGTCTGAGGATCTGCGGGTTCGGGTGATGGCGGCGGTGGAGGGCGGTCTGTCGCGCCACGCTGCGGCGGAGCGCTTCGGGATCGGGGTGGCGACGGCGGTGCGCTGGCTGCGGACGTGGCACGAGGCGGGGGCGACAGCAGCGAAGCCGCGCGGCGGCGACCGGCACTCGGGCCGGATCGAAGCATTCGGCGCGGTGATACTTGCGGCGGTCGCTCGGCAGGTGGACATCACGCTGGTCGAGCTCGCCGCGTTGCTGGAGCGCGAACACGGCGAGCGGTTCGCGCCGAGCACGATCTGGCGCTTCCTCAATCGACGGGACCTCACCTTCAAAAAAAACCGCACATGCCAGCGAGCAGGCGCGGCCCGACGTCGCCGCCCGGCGCGGAGCCGGGTTCGCGCAGCAGCCCGAGCTTGATCCCGAACGCCTGGTCTTCATCGACGAGACCGGCGCATCGACCAAGATGGCGCGCCTGCGGGGCCGTGCGCCGCGTGGTGAGCGCTGCCGCGCGCCGGTACCGCACGGACACTGGAAGACCACGACCTTCACCGGCGCGCTCAGGCTGTCGGGCATGACCGCGCCGATGGTGCTCGATGGCGCGATGAACGGCGCAGCCTTCCTCGCCTATGTCGAGCAGGTGCTGGTTCCGACGCTCGCCCCCCGCGACATCGTCGTGATGGACAACCTGCCCGCCAACAAGCCAGCCACGGTGCGCGTTGCCATCGAGCGCGCAGGCGCGACCTTGCTCTACCTGCCGCCCTACTCGCCGGACTTTAACCCGATCGAGAACGCCTTCGCCAAGCTGAAGTCCCTGCTGCGCAAGGCCGCCGCGCGCACCATCGACGAACTGTGGGACGCCATCCGTGACGCCTTGCCCGCCTTCTCCCCAGCCGAGTGCGCGAACTACTTCACCGCCACAGGCTACGAGCCCGAATGAGGGGATGCTGCTCTAGGTCGGCTATTCCACCGTCACGCTCTTGGCCAGGTTGCGCGGCTGGTCCACATCCGTGCCCTTCAGCACCGCCACGTGATAGGCCAGCAGCTGCACCGGGA
>NZ_JACIDJ010000016.1 GCF_014196305.1 Roseococcus suduntuyensis | reverse complement strand
TGGAGTGGCCCCCATCAAACCGGACACATGGCCTGTTGGTTGGACTGCTGCTGGATGAACTCACGCGGGGACTGGAAACGCAATCCGCTGTGGGGGTGGAAGGTGTTGTAATCCTCGAAGCATTCGCCGAGGCGCTGGAGGACAGAAATGGCATCAGGGCGGGGGTTCACGCGGGCGTAGTCGCGCTTGAACGTCTTCACGAAAGCCTCGCATACGCCGTTGCTCTCGGGGCTGCGCACGGGGGTAAAGCAGGCCACCAGGTTCAGCGCCGTGGCGAATTCGACGGTTTCGGTGGCGGTGTAGGCCGAGCCGTTGTCGGCGAGCCATCGCACCTGGTGGGGTGCGCGCAGGGCGTCGAACCGGCGCTCCACGCAGTCGAGCATGATGTCACGGATCATTTCGCCGCTGATGCCGCCGCCCGAGGTGGCGATCCAGGCCATGATCTCGCGGTCATGGGTGTCGATGGCGAAAGCGATGCGAACGACTTCGCCATTCCAGCAGGGGATCTCAAACCCGTCGGAGGCCCAGCGCTGGTTGGAAGCGGGGGCCACGACGACGCCCTCATGCACCCGGATGGCTCTCCTGCCGGTGCAGGGCTGCAGCAGCAGGAAGGCCAGGCGCATGAGGCGAAAGACGCGCTTGTGATTGAGGCGCGGCAGTCCTGCGCGGCCCCTGGCCCGGTTCAGCAGGGCGGTGACGCGGCGATAGCCATAGGTGGGGCGGGCGTCGGTGATGGCGCGGATTTCCGCGATGATCTCGTCGTCCCCAGCACGGGCATAGGGCCCGCGCCGCGGGCGATCGGGATGCCGCAGCTGTTCCACGAGATTGGAGCGAGCCACGCCCAGCGTGTCGGAAACGGCTTTCACCGGGTATTTCCCTTGGGCAGCGACGGCACGTGCCAGGGCTGTTTCGTTGGGCGCGCGGCCTCGAGGGCGTCGCGCAGGATCTCGGTCTCCATGGTCTTGCGGCCGAGCAGGCGCTCAAGCTCGCGGACCTTGTTCTCGAGCTCGCGCACGCGGCTGACGGGGACGACTTCCTCGTCGGCCCTAACGGCCTCGTGGCCCCCCTCGGACATGCGGCGCCTCCACTGGAACAAGAGGCTGGGCGAGACCCCCTGCATCCGCGCGACGGCGGAGACCGTCATGCCAGGCTGCATGGTCTGCTCGACCAGCCGGACCTTCTCCTCGGCAGTGTAGCGCCGCCGGCGATGGATGCCGGTGATGATTTCAACGCGATCGATGGGCTTCGACATAGGCGTGCGCCTAGGCTTCAACCTAGGCCCTCTCGGTTACGCCACCTGTCCGGTCGAAATGGGGGCCGCTCCACAGC
>NZ_JACIDJ010000015.1 GCF_014196305.1 Roseococcus suduntuyensis | reverse complement strand
GGGCAGGTGGCGCGCATCGTCGAACACGCGGATGCGACCGAGGCCGAGCGCGCCATTCCCCTCTGCAATGCCGGCGTGGTCTGCGCCGCGGCGCCGAACCTGTTCCGCTGGCTCTCCGGCCTGCGCAACGACAACCGTCAGGGCGAATACTACCTGACCGACGTGGTCGCCGCCGCCCGCGCCGAAGGTCTTCGCACCACCGCCGTCGAGGCGCCCGAGGCCGAACTCCGCGGCATCAACACCCGCGTCGAACTCGCCGCCGCCGAGGCCGAGACCCAGTCCCGCCTGCGCGAGGCCGCCATGCTGGGCGGCGCCACCCTGACCGACCCCGGCAGTGTGACGCTGGCCTGGGACACGCGCCTCGCCCCCGATGTGGTGGTGGAACCGCATGTGGTCTTCGCACCCGGCGTCACGGTGGAGGAAGGGGTTCGCATCCGCGCCTTCTCCCACCTGGAGGGCTGCGTGGTGCGCGCGAATGCCATCGTGGGCCCCTATGCGCGGCTGCGCCCGGGCGCCGATGTGGGGCAGGGTGCTCATGTCGGCAATTTCGTGGAGCTGAAGGCCGCCACTCTCGGCGCCGGCGCCAAGGCCAACCACCTGACCTATCTGGGCGATGTGAGCGTGGGCGCGGGTGCGAACATCGGCGCCGGCACCATCACCTGCAACTATGACGGCGTGAACAAGCACCGCACCGAAATCGGCGAGGGCGCCTTCATCGGCAGCGACACCGCCCTCGTCGCGCCGGTGCGTGTGGGCGCGCGCGCCATCACCGCCGCCGGCAGCGTCATCACCGAGGATGTGCCGGATGACGCGCTGGCCATCGCGCGCGGCCGCCAGGCCAACAAGCCAGGTCGCGGCGTGAAGCCGCGCCGCAAGAGCTGAGGAGAGGCCCATGTGCGGAATTGTCGGAGTGGTCGGGCGCGAGGCCGCCGCCCCCCGCCTGCTGGACGCGCTGCGGCGCCTGGAATATCGCGGCTATGACAGCGCGGGCATCGCGACCCTGACGGGCGGGCAGATCGAACGCCGCCGCGCCGAGGGCAAGCTGCAGAACCTCGGCGCCGTGCTGGAGGCCACCCCCCTCGATGGCACCACCGGCATCGGCCACACGCGCTGGGCCACCCATGGCGCGCCCATCGAGCGCAACGCCCACCCGCACGCCACCTTGCGCGTGGCCGTGGTCCACAACGGCATCTTCGAGAACTACGCCGAACTCCGCACGGAGCTGGAAGGCAAGGGCTACGTCTTCGAGACGGAGACCGACACCGAGACCTTCTGCAAGCTGGTGGACTGGCATCTCGTGCAGGGCATGCCCCCGCGCGAGGCCGCGGCCAGCGCCCTCTCGCGCGTGCATGGCGCCTTCGCGGTGGCCATCATGTTCGCCGGCCATCCGGATATGCTGGTGGTGGGCCGCCACGGCGCGCCGCTGGCGGTCGGCTATGGCGAGGGCGAGATGTTCGTGGGCTCCGACGCGCTGGCGCTGGCGCCGCTCACCCGCCGCATCGCCTATCTGGACGAGGGCGACCACGCGGTGCTGACGCCGACCGAGGCGCATTTCTTCGACGCGGCCGGCGCCCCCGCGCAGCGCGCCATCCGCGTGAGCGCCGTCTCGGGTGCCGCGATGGGGAAGGGCAATTATCGCCACTTCATGGAGAAGGAACTCCATGAACACCCGGCCGTGCTGGGCGACACGCTGCGGCAATATCTCGACCCGGCCACGCTGGGCGTGAACCTGCCCAATTTGCCCTTCGACATCCGCGAGGTGCCGCGGCTCACCATCACCGCCTGCGGCAGCGCCTTCCTGGCGGGGCTGGTCGGCCGCTACTGGATCGAGCAGCTCGCGCGCATCCCCGTGGACGCCGATGTGGCGAGCGAACTCCGCTACCGCGACCCGCCCTTGCCCGAGGGCGGCGCCGCCCTGCTGATCAGCCAGTCCGGCGAGACGGCGGACAACCTCGCCGCCATGAAGATGCTGCGCGCGCGAGGGCAAAAAATCCTCTCCATCGTGAACGTGCCCGAGAGCAGCATGGCGCGCGAGAGCGACGCGACGGTGCTGACCGTGGCCGGGCCTGAGATTTCGGTGGCCTCCACCAAGGCCATCACGGCGCAGCTGGCCGTGCTGGCCTGCCTCGCCATCGGCTTCGGCCGCGCGCGCGGCACGCTCTCGCCGGAGGAGGCCGCGCGGCTGTCCACCGCCCTGCTGCAGGTGCCCGAACATGCCGCCGCGGTGCTGGCGCAGGATGCCGAAATCTGTGCCCTCGCCGCCGAGGTGGCCGGGGCGCGCGACGTGCTCTTCATCGGCCGCGGCGCGCTCTATCCCATCGCGCTGGAGGGGGCGCTGAAGCTGAAGGAGATCAGCTACATCCACGCCGAGGGTTACGCGGCGGGCGAGATGAAGCACGGACCCATCGCGCTGATCGACAGCTCGGTGCCGGTCATCGCGCTGTGCCCCTCGGGGCCGCTCTACGAGAAGACCGCCTCCAACCTGCAGGAGGCCGCGGCGCGCGGCGGGCGCATCATGGCCTTCACCGACGCCGCCGGCGCGCCCGCGCTGCGCCGCTTCGCCGAGCGCGTGGTGGTGCTGCCCGACGCCGACCCCTTCAGCCAGCCCATCCTGCACGCCATCCCGGTGCAGCTGCTGGCCTATCACGTGGCGGTGCTGAAGGGCACGGATGTGGACCAGCCGCGCAACCTGGCCAAGAGCGTGACGGTGGAATAG
>NZ_JACIDJ010000014.1 GCF_014196305.1 Roseococcus suduntuyensis | reverse complement strand
TCGTTGTTTCAAAATCACATCTGGTTATGCAGATAGTAAGTGCTGACGTGATCTGCTTTGGTTTGTTGGTCTGAGAGGGCTGGCGAGCTGGGGTGGGTTGAATGTTGGGATGCGTGGTTGGTGCTGCTGTGGTGATGAGCCATGGTTGGTGTTGGCTATGTATCTGGTGAATTTGGTGTTTGGTGCTTGGGTTTAGGATGGCGGGTTTGAGTTTTGCTGTGTTGGCGAGAGCTGATGCGGTGGAACGGATGAACCTGAGAGTTTGATCCTGGCTCAGAGCGAACGCTGGCGGAATGCTTAACACATGCAAGTCGCACGGGCAGCAATGTCAGTGGCGGACGGGTGAGTAACGCGTAGGAACGTGTCCGAGGGTGGGGGATAACGCTGGGAAACTGGCGCTAATACCGCATATCTCCTGAGGGGGAAAGCAGTGATGCGCCCATGGAGCGGCCTGCGTCCGATTAGCTAGTTGGTGGGGTAAAGGCTTACCAAGGCGACGATCGGTAGCTGGTCTGAGAGGATGATCAGCCACACTGGGACTGAGACACGGCCCAGACTCCTACGGGAGGCAGCAGTGGGGAATATTGGACAATGGGCGCAAGCCTGATCCAGCAATTCCGCGTGGGTGAAGAAGGTCTTCGGATTGTAAAGCCCTTTCGACAGGGACGATGATGACGGTACCTGTAGAAGAAGCCCCGGCTAACTTCGTGCCAGCAGCCGCGGTAATACGAAGGGGGCTAGCGTTGCTCGGAATGACTGGGCGTAAAGGGCGCGTAGGCGGCACACACAGTCAGGCGTGAAATTCCCGGGCTTAACCTGGGGACTGCGCTTGATACATGTGAGCTAGAGGATGGAAGAGGCTCGTGGAATTCCCAGTGTAGAGGTGAAATTCGTAGATATTGGGAAGAACACCGGTGGCGAAGGCGGCGAGCTGGTCCATTACTGACGCTGAGGCGCGAAAGCGTGGGGAGCAAACAGGATTAGATACCCTGGTAGTCCACGCTGTAAACGATGTGCGCTGGATGTTGGGTGACTTAGTCACTCAGTGTCGTAGCTAACGCGATAAGCGCACCGCCTGGGGAGTACGGCCGCAAGGTTGAAACTCAAAGGAATTGACGGGGGCCCGCACAAGCGGTGGAGCATGTGGTTTAATTCGACGCAACGCGCAGAACCTTACCAGCTCTTGACATCTGTCGGACTTCGCAGAGATGCGTTGGTGCCTGCAAGGGAACGGCAAGACAGGTGCTGCATGGCTGTCGTCAGCTCGTGTCGTGAGATGTTGGGTTAAGTCCCGCAACGAGCGCAACCCTCGCCTCTAGTTGCCAGCATGTTTGGGTGGGCACTCTAGAGGAACTGCCGGTGACAAGCCGGAGGAAGGTGGGGATGACGTCAAGTCCTCATGGCCCTTATGAGCTGGGCTACACACGTGCTACAATGGCGGTGACAATGGGAAGCCAGGTCGCGAGGCCGAGCGGATCCCAAAAAGCCGTCTCAGTTCAGATTGCACTCTGCAACTCGGGTGCATGAAGGTGGAATCGCTAGTAATCGCGGATCAGCATGCCGCGGTGAATACGTTCCCGGGCCTTGTACACACCGCCCGTCACACCATGGGAGTTGGTTCTACCTTAAGCCGATGTGGCAACCGCAAGGAGCTAGTCGACCACGGTAGGGTCAGCGACTGGGGTGAAGTCGTAACAAGGTAGCCGTAGGGGAACCTGCGGCTGGATCACCTCCTTTCAAGGAATGCTGACGAACCTGTCTCATGCGGGTTTGTTGGCGTCCGACGACAAGAATGCCTGCCTGGCTTGGTCTTATGCCCGCGGATGCGGGGATGGGGTTTGGCCTACTAGCCTATGAACTGACACCAAGAGACCTGATGCGGGTTGATGCCGGGGGTGGGAGTGATCCTGTCTGGGCACTGACCGCGCATCCCGACATGTAGATGGAGACTGGATTGGCTGGCTGGGTTGGTCCTGGCATGGGCTGCCTCAGGGTGGCCTGCTGTGGTGAGGGCCAGTAGCTCAGTTGGTTAGAGCACACGCTTGATAAGCGTGGGGTCGGAGGTTCAAGTCCTCCCTGGCCCATACGCCGCCTTTGGTGGTGTATGCAGTGAGGATGGGATGGCGACCGCGATGCTAAAGGCGGTGCTTGGCCTGCGGCGCGCCCTGGGAGCGAGTTTTCGGGGGCGTAGCTCAGTGGGAGAGCACCTGCTTTGCAAGCAGGGGGTCGTCGGTTCAATCCCGACCGTCTCCATACGAGGTTGGTTGCCGTTGGGCTGAGGCCTGGCGGTGGCCCACGCAGCACGACGCTGCATAACGAGATGGCTGTCCGGCCTGTGGTTCCCCTCGGGGGATATAGGTTGGGTGGCATGCTGTTTGACAGGTGAATCGGATTGGTTGGTTGGATTAAGAGTGAGAATTGCTGGGCATTTTTTGGTTCAGCTGCTGATGCTTGAATGTGGGGCTTGGTCCTGCGTACGGGCGTTGGTGGTGTATTGAGCGCGATAAGAGCGTTCGGTGGATGCCTTGGCGCCAAGAGGCGATGAAGGACGTGGCACGCTGCGAAAAGCCGCGGGGAGATGCGAGCGATCGTTGATCCGCGGATGTCCGAATGGGGAAACCCACCCGCGAGGGTATCCTGTTTTGAATACATAGGGACAGGAGGCGAACCCGGGGAACTGAAACATCTCAGTACCTGGAGGAAAAGACATCAACAGAGATTCCGTTAGTAGTGGCGAGCGAACGCGGATTAGGCCATTTGATGCATTGGAATAAGCCGAACCATCTGGAAAGGTGGGCCATAGTGGGTGATAGCCCCGTAGGCGTGATGTCTGATGTGTTGATCGAGTAGGGCGGGGCACGTGAAACCTTGTCTGAACATGGGGGGACCACCCTCCAAGCCTAAATACTCCTTGGCGACCGATAGTGCACAAGTACCGTGAGGGAAAGGTGAAAAGCACCCCGACGAGGGGAGTGAAAGAGACCTGAAACCGGACGCTTACAAGCAGTCGGAGCCCTCATTGTGGGGTGACGGCGTACCTTTTGTATAATGGGTCCGCGAGTTCGTGTTGGCAGCAAGCTTAAGCCGTTAGGTGTAGGCGCAGCGAAAGCGAGTCTGAATAGGGCGCATAGTTGCCGGCATGAGACCCGAAACCGAGTGATCTAGCCATGGCCAGGCTGAAGGTGCGGTAACACGCACTGGAGGGCCGAACCCACGCCTGTTGAAAAAGTCGGGGATGAGCTGTGGCTAGGGGTGAAAGGCCAATCAAACTCGGAAATAGCTGGTTCTCCGCGAAATCTATTGAGGTAGATCGTTCGTTGGTCACCACCGGAGGTAGAGCACCGGAAGGGCTAGGGGGGCCCAAAGCCTTACCAAACCCTACCGAACTCCGAATGCCGGTGAGTGTAGACGGGCAGACAGACTGTGGGTGCTAAGGTCCATAGTCGAGAGGGAAACAGCCCAGACCACCAGCTAAGGTCCCCAAGTCATGGCTAAGTGGGAAAGCATGTGGGACGGCCAAAACAACCAGGAGGTTGGCTTAGAAGCAGCCATCCTTTAAAGAAAGCGTAATAGCTCACTGGTCTAATAGCTGTCCTGCGGCGAAAATGTAACGGGGCTCAAGCCATGCACCGAAGCTGTGGATGTGCGTAAGCACGTGGTAGCGGAGCGTTCCGTAGGCCTGTGAAGGTGTGTCGCGAGGCATGCTGGAGGTATCGGAAGTGCGAATGCGGACATGAGTAGCGACAAACAGGGTGAGAAACCCTGTCGCCGAAAGTCCAAGGGTTCCTGCGCAAGGTTAATCCGCGCAGGGTGAGCCGGCCCCTAAGGCGAGGGCGAAAGCCGTAGCTGATGGGAATCAGGTGAATATTCCTGAGCCCGCCAGAAGTGACGGTCCTGAAGTTCTGTCAATTCTTATTGGATTGAGTTGGCAGTTGGATGGATCCGGGAAACAGCTCTGGCATTGGACCGTACCCGAAACCGACACAGGTGGACTGGTAGAGAATACCGAGGCGCTTGAGAGAACCATGTCGAAGGAACTAGGCAAATTGCTCGCGTAACTTCGGGATAAGCGAGACCCGCTGGTGGGCAACCATTGGTGGGTGGCACAGAGCAGGGGGTGGCGACTGTTTAGTAAAAACACAGGGCTCTGCGAAATCGAGAGATGACGTATAGGGTCTGACGCCTGCCCGGTGCCGGAAGGTTAAAGGGAGGAGTGCAAGCTCCGAACTGAAGCCCCGGTAAACGGCGGCCGTAACTATAACGGTCCTAAGGTAGCGAAATTCCTTGTCGGGTAAGTTCCGACCTGCACGAATGGCGTAACGACCTCCCCACTGTCTCCGGCATGGGCTCAGCGAAATTGAATTCCCCGTGAAGATGCGGGGTACCCGCAGTTAGACGGAAAGACCCTATGAACCTTTACTGCAACTTCGCAGTGGCGCCAGAAAGGAACTGTGTAGGATAGGTGGGAGGCTTTGAAGCATGGGCGCTAGCTTGTGTGGAGCCAACCTTGAAATACCACCCTGTTTCTTTTTGGCGTCTAACCGAGCCTGGTTATCCCGGGCCGGGACCCTGCGTGGTGGGCAGTTTGACTGGGGCGGTCGCCTCCTAAAGTGTAACGGAGGCGCGCGATGGTGGGCTCAAGCCGGTCGGACATCGGCTGTTGAGTGCAAAGGCATAAGCCCGCCTGACTGTGAGCGTGACAGCGCGAACAGAGACGAAAGTCGGCCTTAGTGATCCGGTGGTCCCTCGTGGACGGGCCATCGCTCAACGGATAAAAGGTACTCTAGGGATAACAGGCTGATCTCCCCCAAGAGTCCACATCGACGGGGAGGTTTGGCACCTCGATGTCGGCTCATCGCATCCCGGGGCTGGAGCAGGTCCCAAGGGTTCGGCTGTTCGCCGATTAAAGCGGTACGTGAGCTGGGTTTAGAACGTCGTGAGACAGTTCGGTCCCTATCTGCTGTGGGTGTTGGAGACTTGAGAGGATCTGTCCCTAGTACGAGAGGACCGGGATGGACATACCTCTGGTGCACCAGTTGTCACGCCAGTGGCACCGCTGGGTAGCTAAGTGTGGAACGGATAACCGCTGAAAGCATCTAAGCGGGAAACCGACCTCAAAACCAGGTCTCCCTGAGGGCCGTGATAGACCATCACGTCAATAGGCCGCATGTGTACGTGCAGTAATGCACTCAGCTAAGCGGTCCTAATCGCCCGATAGGCTCAATACTACGCCGCCAGCGCGGTTCAGGTCAGCAATGATCCGAACACCGTGCGCAGCACCAAACCCCACAATTCTCACACTGATCCAACCAACCTTCCGCCACCTGAACCCCCTCCGCCCCAAAAGGCGGCCAGGATGGTTCGGTGGCCTGGTGCCCATCGCGGAGTTGATACACCCGATCCCATCCCGAACTCGGCCGTGAAACACTCCAGCGCCTATGGTACTGCCGCTTAAGCGGCGGGAGAGTCGGTCAGCGCCAGGCCACCCAACCATCCCTACATCACACCCACGCGGGGTGGAGCAGCCCGGTAGCTCGTCAGGCTCATAACCTGAAGGTCACAGGTTCAAATCCTGTCCCCGCATCCA
>NZ_JACIDJ010000013.1 GCF_014196305.1 Roseococcus suduntuyensis | reverse complement strand
CCGACTCGGCTGATACCGCGCCACCCGACGGGCAATTCCGATCAGATCACACGCCCGACGCACGCTCAGCCCGTGACACTTCCGGGCGTGGGCGACCGCGTTTCGCTTCGCGCCGGGCGTCACCATTTTCTTGTCGAGATGTCCTTCAGCACCGCAATGTCCAGCATCGCCTCCGCCAGCAGCTTCTTGAGCTTGGCGTTCTCCTCTTCGAGCGTCCGAAGCCGCTTGGCCTCGGTCACCTCAAGGCTGCCAAACTTCGCCTTCCATGTGTAGAAGGTGGCTCCGCTGATGCCGTGTCGGCGGCACACATCCGTTGCCGAGCCGGCTTGCTATTCCTTCAATATCCCGATGATCTGCTCAGCGCTGAACCTGCTGCGCTTCATTCGTCCGTCTATTGCTGGAGCAGACTCTAACGAAAAATAGCGCCATTTCAGGGGGACACGTCACCATTTCTGTACTCCAACGCCTCAGCGACTGGTTCGAGAATTACATCACGTTCCACCCTGCCAGCGGATTGCGTTTACAACCACCGCGTGAGTTCATCTAGAAGCAGTCCGTCCACCCAGGTGCCTATCCAGTTTGATGGGCGCCACCCCGTACCGAGCCCCCGCGAGTCGTCCGCAGGAGTAGAGCTTCACATCCGATTCAGCTGATTGAGTTTGGCTCCACATGGGCTCTGAGCCGACGGCAATCTTGCCGAGGCTGTAGCTCTTTCATATTATTATTTTGGATTCCATTATCCATTTTTGCTGGCGGCATGATCCTTGTCTGTCTTTAAGGCGGCCATGATCGTCATGGAGAAGTGGCTCATGGCTGAGGCAGGAAAGATCTGACGATGCGATATCTGGTTTCCGGCGGCGCGGGTTATGTGGGCAGCCACCTTGTGCTGGCCCTGCTCGACGCTGGGCATGAGGTGGTGGTGCTGGACGACCTCAGCATGGGCCACCGTGCGGCCGTGCCGACGTCAGCGGAATTCGTGCAAGCCACCCTGTCCGATCGCGCACGGGTGCAGGAGATCTTCTCCGCCTGGTCCTTCGACGCGGTCTTCCACATGGCCGCCCTGTCGCTGGTGGGCGACAGCATGAAGGAGCCGCTGCGCTATTGCCGGGAGAATGTGGCGAACAGCCTCTTCCTGGCCGAGACGGCGGCGCGGGCGGGCTGCACCAAGTTCGTGCTGTCCTCGACGGCGGCGGTGTTCGGCGTGCCGCGCGAGGTGCCCATCACCGAGGAAGCCCCCACCACCCCGGTCAACCCGTATGGCCTCTCCAAGCTGATGGTGGAGCAGGCGCTGGCCTGGGCGGAAGGCGCGCATGGGCTGCGCTCTGCCGCCCTGCGCTATTTCAACGCGGCGGGTGCGGACCCCGCCGGCCGCGCGGGCGAGGACCATGACCCCGAGACGCATCTGATCCCGCGCGCCATCCTGGCCACGCTGGGCGAACTGCCGCCGCTGCACGTGTTCGGCACCGACTACGATACGCCCGACGGCACGGCGGTGCGCGACTACGTGCATGTGGCAGACCTCGCGGCCGCCCATATCGCGGTGCTGCCGCGGCTGGACCAGGGTTCGGTCCGCTACAATATCGGCAATGGCGCCGGGCATTCGGTGCGCGAAGTCATGGCGGCTGTGGAGCGCGTGGCCGGCCGGCCTGTGCCGCATGAGAACGGCCCCCGCCGCGCGGGCGACCCGCCCGCGCTGGTGGCATCCTCGGCCCGGCTGCGGGCGGAGACGGGCTGGACGCCACGCTTCGCGGAACTCGACCAGATCGTCCGCACGGCCTGGGATTGGCATGCGGCCCAACCCAATGGCTACCGGGCGCGTGCGGCGGCGTGATGCCTCACCAGTGGGACGGTGCGCCCTGCTTGTAGGGCGCTTCGGTCTCGCCGTGTCAGACTTCGCATCCCGCAACCGGACCGGACAGGTGGTGCCGCCGAAAGGACCGGGGCTGGGCCCGGATACGCCTGCTCGCAGGGCCCGGCCATGGAGGCGTATCCGCGCAGCGGCGGGACACGACCCCCGAGTGAGTGACACCGTTGGTGTGGTTTGCCGCTTCTCCAGGAGGCGAGTTCCCTGTGCAGCGTGGGCCCCTTCCCCCTGCACCCAGGACGCACCCATACCCGAACAAGGGGGGCGTCAGAACAGGCGAAAACGGTCGATCCAGTCGAGATCCGGGCACAGGATGAACTCATCGCGTCGGTCAGCCCGCATCAAGGCTCGGCGCAGCGCGACCTTCATCATCACCTCGTCGAGCAGGGCGATGGGTTCGTTCGATGCGCTGAAGGCGACCACATGGGCGAAGGTGGCGCAGCATTCGGCCAGCAGGCTGAGTGGGCTTGGCCCTGGCTGGAGCAGGAGCTGCGTCAGGTCGAAACCGATGATCACGAAGGTGCCATGCGCCCGCAGCAGAGGCGCGTTCTCGAGCGCGAGGCGCAGCGCGCCGGGCTCGGCCAGGCGGAGCAGGTCCAGGCGCTTCAGGCCTTCCCGCTCTATCATCGGCGCGATCCCGCCCATCTCGAAATCGCGCACATGCGCCGTTGACAGGCGATTGCCGGCGACATTCTCCGCCAGCGTCGCGGCCTTGCGGAGCGATGGCTCATGCGTGAGCAGCACTGCGTTGCGTGGCGCGCCCATGGCGAGCCCGATTGTCACCACGCCGATGCCGGCATCGCTCTCCACCATGACACGCCCCTCGCCGCCATCAGGCCAGGCGGCCTGCAGGAGCGCCGCATAGCGCGGCGCAAAGCCGGGAGCGCCGACGAATTCCGGATCACGGGGGTCGCCCCACAGTCGCGCCAGGCCGCCTGGAAGCACGAGTTGCCGGCTGCCGGAATGGGCATCCCGCGGCATTCGCCCGTTGATCGAAGGGCTGAGCAGCAGGGCACGGCGCATGCCCAGAAGGTTGTCATGCTGCGCGTGAAAGGCTTCCATTACCCCGGCACCAGGGGGCTGGCCGTCGCGTAGCATGAGGAGGGTGAAAACGGCTTCCTCCGTCACGTCATCATCCATCCACCCTCCCGTCTCCGGGAACCCTGCTATCGAGAGTTCCGCCATTTCCGGACTGGAGAGGATGCCTTCGCGCAGGTCGTGGAAGCTGCCCACGCCGCACCAGTTGTCGATGGTCGCCTGGCTCTCGGGTTCGCGGCCAAGCAGTAGGCGATAGGCCCAGCGCACCATCACCGGCGTGAGATGAACTTGCATGCTTCTGAAACTGCTGCCCCGCTTCGGTGAATGCAATGTGATGTGTGGTAAGTCTGGAAGGCCCCTCGCGGCGTGGCCTCATTCAGGCGCATGGTCGGAACCTGTCACCTCGACCATGCGTTCAAAATGCGATGCGCGATACCGCTATTTCGAATAAATTTTTACCAGACCATATCAAAATACAAAAAACTTGCTGAAGTCCTTGAGTGGGACTTCCCAAAGGACCTTGCCGTTACAGCCTGGCCGGGCGCCCTCAATGAACCGAAGCGGACTGGAAAGAACGTCAGCCAATTCCCTGCTTTGACTGTCATGCCTGACCATTCCGCTCCAGCGCGGGAGAGATTCCCCGCATCTTTACCGGCATCTGTACAAGCAAGCTGAAATTATCGGGCACGGTTCTCTCATGCAAGCTCAGCTGACGGCCTCTTGCTGCTGGCGGAAAGGCGCGCGGGCGGCCGTGGGCGCATAGGCTTCGGCAAGCCCCGCCAGGAAGGCGTCCCGGCCGATGACATCTTCCACCGAGGCGGCGAATTGCGCCCGCACCGTGGATTTGGACGCGTATTCTAGCGTCTCGGCCAGGTCGGTGGCGGAGTTGCGGCGGAAATGCAGACCGTCGCGTCCGGGCGTCACCTTCTCGGCCATGCCGCCGATGTCCGAGACGATGAGTGGCGTACCGGCGCGGCGCGCCTCCTGGATGACCACGGGGGAATTCTCCCACCAGATGGAAGGCACAACCACCCACCCGACTGATCGCATCAACGGGATCACGTCGCTGGATTCATAACGTCCGGCAAAGATCACGGATTGGCCGAGCGCCTCGAGGACCGGCGCCAAGTTGGGGAACAGGCGTAGCACATCGGCCTGCTCGGCCCCAAAGACAAGCAGCAATGGGGTGGGGCCGGATTTGCGGCTGGCCTTCGGCAGCAGGGCCATGGCGCGCAGCAGCACGTCGAGACCCTTGAAGGCGGTGGGTTGGCCGAAGAAGGCAAAGCGATGCGCATTCGTCCCGCTGGGCGTGGGGCGCGGCAGGGCCAGCATGTCGTCGCCAAGATAGTTTTCCAGCACCGAGCCGCGATTGTGTAAGCCCCAGTCCAGGTATCGCGCCTGCAGGAATTCGGAGCAGTAGATCAGGTGGTCCATACACTGCAGGCCCTTCAGCATGTAGGCCTTGCGCAGCACCAGCGCGTCGATGCCCTCCGACGGAAAGCAGGAGAGACAGCGCACCGCCGACTGCGTGTTGCATAACTCCCGGCCTCGCGTCTTGATCATCTGCCCATGGTGCAGACATATCGCCAGCATTTCGTGCAAGGTCATGACGAAATGGGCGTCCGGCCGCGCCTCGGCGAGATCGGCGATCATGTCCATGCCGAGCCGCCAGTAGTGGTGGAAGTGGTACACATCCACCTGGAGCCCGGCCAGGAAACGCACCAGCGCCCGCCTCTGATCCGCATCCTCCCAATACAGGCGGTCCTCGGTCATCCGGTCGGTGGTGACGAGGTGTTCGCCCTCGGCGTAGGGCATGACGACGGGCAGCGGCGGCAGGCCGGCCTTTGTCCCTGCGGGGCGAAGATCGGCGGCGGCCACGAAGGTTGTATTCCAGCCCGCCCCTCGCATCGTCTGGTAGTGGCGATACGCGGCGATCTCGCCGCCCCCCTTCGAGAAATCCGGATGGGCATGGGAAAGGACGCAGACCGAAGGCCGCGTCAGGGATACGCCGCTCATGCTTCGATCTCCAGGACTGTCAGGGCAGGTTCAGGGCTGCCTCCCGATGACGACGCCGCCAGGACGTCCCGCCAGATCACTTCCAGATGCTCGTTCACCAGTTCCGCGGCCAGCGAGGTCCGCCAATCATGGGCAACCGGCAGCCAGGGCAGGTTCGGATCGCGCAGCATCGCCCCATAGCGCGTGAGGGTCTCGCCCAGAGCCCTGGTTGGCCCGGCGAGCGAATGCAGCAGCAGAAGATATGCCAGACCACCCACCCGGACCTGCCGCAACAAGCCGGACACACCGCCCTCAATGGCGGCGGAGGCCAGGGAGGAAACATCGACGGCGACGAGATTGGCCGGCCCGACCTCCGCCACCCGCGCGAGGATGGCGCCGCCCTCCCGCGCCACGACGGCGGACAGGCGGCCACGCCGGTTGAAGATCTGGGCCGCGGTTTCCGCGGCCTCTCCCAGCACCATGAGCCGGCTGGCGCAGGACTCCAGCTCCGGAGCGAGCAGATGCAGGAGACGACACGCGCTCACGTCTTCCACGCCGACCAGCGCGAGTTCGGGCAATTCCAGCCTCGGGAAGGAGGGCGTACCCACTGCCCTTTCCTGCTCCGCCTCGATCAGGGCGGTGACGAGGGTGACGCGCCGCTCGGCCACATCGGCAATGAGAGTGGACTGCCCGGTCTGGCCGGCCAGGGCGGAACTGAGCATGTCCAGGAAGGCTGGAACCGACTCGACGCGGGGCTGGCAGCGCAGCCAGACGCGTTCATCGTCGAAGGTGACCTGCACCAGGAGATCCACGCCGCGCAGCCTCGCGACATGCTCCCATTGCATTCTGCCATAGAAGGCGCTGGCCCCAGGGACATGCCGCGCCAGGACATCGTGAAACGGCATCAGCGAGATCTCGTCTGGCCCGCCGTCATCGCTGCGCAGGCGCGCGATGGCAACAGCGTCGATCCGGACGGTGCTGCGCGACCGCCCGATGAAGCGCAGGTCCAGGGCCACCTCGCCCGCCGGGGAGCAGGAGCATGCCACCCGCGCGACGATGCCGAAGTTCTCGGCCTCCCCCTGGACGACGGGCAAATGCGCCATCCATCCGGCGAAGGCCCCAAAGGGACGATACTGATATTGCAGCAGCGGCAAAAGTTCAGGCTGCCCGATGCACTCCCTCAGCAGGTCGAAGGTCACACCCCAGTCACGCACCTCGTTCGCGGCGAAGAGGTCCGTCGTGGCGGGCGCGTCCAGATTGACGGACGCGACCTCCTCGCCCGCGGTCACCGTCATGATCAGGCCACGCGCCGCATGCGGCAGCGCGACGATGATCGAGAAGCCCCCCACCGTGGCGGCGCCGGGGTCCTCCGGAACCACGTCCGCGCGGGCGTGACGGGAGATGTGGCAAATCCGGCAGGCGCGGCCATCGGGCGTCGAGAAGCCGAGGCTGACGGGGACACCTCGAGGCGTCATGTGCCAGCCATAGACCACCCGCTTCGACGCATCGAGCGCGGCCACACAATCAATTCCTAGTTGAAAATTTTCATCGAAAGAACGAAACATTTGCTCTCCCACATGGCGACCTACCGAGGCGGTAAATTTGACGATCTCAAATGATGTTTACCGTAATTTTCCCGACCAGAAAAGTGTTTTGACTACGTTCTGCAACGCTTCGCGCCCATATTCGGCTTTGGCGCGAGCGGGCGTGACGATCTCGCATGCGCAGAATTTCATGACGTACCCTATTGACTTCACTCATCATACTGTAGCTACCTGCAGTAGCAATAGGAGGTCCCATGCTCAGAGGCGCAATTGAAAAGGTTCAGGGCAACACTGTTGGCGGATGGATCTACTCTCCGTCGGTTGACCTGAGGGGATTGACCGTCCTTGCCTTCGTGGACTCGCTGTGTGTCGGCGGGGGAAAGGTCGAAATCAAACGCAACGATCTGGCCGAAGCCGGCCTGGACGACGGTCGGTTCGGGTTTTCCTTCCCCGTCACCCTTGCGGATCCAGCGGATGGCAAGCGGCTCATCGTCAAGCTCGAGGGCAGCGACGCCCTCCTGGTGCAGGCGACGAGCCGGATCGTCGGTGCCGCCGGGCCGGCCCCCAAGCTGCCTCAAGGGGCACTTGGAATGACGCTTGAGACTTTGCAATGGATGCAGGGCCGCGGCTGGCTTTCCCAGTCGGACTACGACTTCCTGCGTTTCTTCCGGCAGCTTGGGGTTTATGATCGCACGCTGACCATCCCGGTTGAGCGGCCCGACCGGCTCGAGGCAGATGTGCGCGACCCGGCCCACGCGGTTGGTGAGTTGATGGGCCTCATGCATCTGGGCAGCGTCGAGACGGTCAGGGTCAACCTTCCCAGCACGGGCGACGTCGCCGCATTCCTGAAGAAGCAAGGCACCATGCCCTCCGTCATCGCCCTTTGGGCGCGGGAGCGCGCTCGGCTGGATATTGTGGAAGGTTCCCACCTGCAGGCGGATCGCGCATCCTCGAAGGCGTCCGTCGAATATGCGCTGGGTCCCGACCGGCTGCTGTTCATTGACGCACGGTGCACCTTCGGCGAGCAGATGCTGCCGCCGCCGCCGAGCGGCATCGAGGTCTTCCTGAATGCGGCGGAAGTTTCCCGCGAGGCCATTGCACCGTTCAAGACGGCATCGGCAGAGATGTCCAAGAGCCCCATGCGCGCCTCGGGCGGCGCCCGGAGGTAGGACGCTTCTCACGACCGGGTTCGAGGCGCCAGTCACGCGGACAATGTCGGGTCACGACGGCATTGCCCGCATCCAGCCAAGCACCGCGGGCGCCTCGCAGCATGGCGCACCGCAGGGCGACAACATCCTGGGCCGCCCGTGTCCAGCCCCCGAGCCCGCCTTGTTTTTTCCCACGCCGAATGCGAATGATCTCAGCGTAAACGGGATCGTATGCAGTGACCATTTTACTTACAGGTGGCTTTGGCTTCATCGGTTCAGCCGTTGTCCGTCATATCCTTGCCACCTCGGACGAAACCATCGTTAATGTTGACAAGATGACCTACGCGGCAAGTCCCGCCGCGCTCGCCATGCATGCGGGTGACCCCCGGTGCATCCATATTCAGGCTGATATCTGCGACATCGAGGCGATGCGGATGGTGTTCCGCACCCACAGCCCCGGCCACGTGATGCATCTGGCCGCGGAAAGCCATGTGGACCGCTCGATCGACGGTCCGGCGGAGTTCGTCCGCACGAACGTCGTGGGGACGCAAGTGCTGTTGGAAGCGGCCCGCGAACACTGGGCGGCGCTGCCGGAGCCGGCGAAGTCCGCCTTCCGCTTCCACCATGTCTCCACCGACGAGGTGTTCGGCTCGCTTTATCCCGGCGACCCGCCCTTCACGCCGGAAACGCCCTATGACCCGCGCAGTCCCTACAGCGCTTCGAAGGCTGCGTCAGACCACCTGGTGCGGGCCTGGAAGCACACCTACGGCTTTCCCTCCTTCGTCTCCAACACCACGAACAACTACGGCCCGTGGCAATTCCCCGAGAAGCTCATCCCGCTCGTCACGCTGAACGCGCTGGAGGGCCGACCGCTGCCTGTCTACGGCAAGGGCGACAACATCCGTGACTGGCTCCACGTCGAGGACCACGCCGAGGCACTGGTGCTTGCTCTGATGCGGGGCACGCCAGGTGCCACCTACTGCATCGGGCCACGGCAGGAACGCACTAACCTCGAAGTGGTGCGCGCGATCTGCGCGACCCTCGATCGCCTGCGGCCCGACGCCGCCGGGCCGCGCGAGCGGCTGATCACCTATGTGAAGGACCGCCCGGGCCATGATTTCCGCTACGCGATGGACCCCTCCGGCGCCGAGGCGGCGCTGGGCTGGAAGCCTCGCTACGATTTCGAAACCGGCCTCGAGCATACGATCCGCTGGTACCTGGACAACGAGGCGTGGTGGCGGCCGATCCGTGACAAGGCCTATGCGGGCCAGCGCCTGGGGGTGAAGGCATGAAGGGCATCATCCTCGCCGGGGGCTCCGGCACTCGGCTGCACCCGATGACGTTGGCCGCGTCGAAGCAGTTGCTGCCGGTCTATGACAAGCCCATGGTCTACTATCCGCTGGGCACGCTGATGCTGGCCGGCATCCGTGACATCCTGCTGATCTCGACGCCGCAGGATCTGCCTGCCTTCCAACGCCTGCTCGGCGACGGCAGTGCCTTCGGCATCACCTTGTCCTATGCCGAGCAGCCCTCCCCCGACGGTCTCGCCCAGGCCTTCCTGATCGGCGAGGATTTCATCGGCGGCGAACCCTGCGCGCTGGCGCTCGGCGACAACATCATCTACGGCGAGGGCCTGTCGCGGATGCTGCTCAGCGCCGGCAATCGGGCTCAGGACGGGATCGCGACGATTTTCGGCTACCGCGTCGTCGACCCCGAGCGATACGGCGTTGCCGAATTCGACGCCACCGGCCGCGTCACCTCTATCGAGGAGAAGCCCAGCACGCCCAAGTCCGACTGGGCGGTGATCGGGCTTTACTTCTACGACCGGCGCGTGGTGGAGATGGCGAAGCAGGTGAGCCCCTCGGCGCGCGGCGAGCTCGAGATCACGGATCTCAACCTGCTTTACATGCAGGACGGTGCGCTCGCCTGCGAGCAGCTTGGCCGCGGCTTCGCCTGGCTCGACGCCGGCACGCCGGCCAGCATGCTGCAGGCCGCGACCTTCGTGCAGACCGTGCAGGAGCGGCAGGGACTGTTCGTCTCGGCGCCAGAGGAGATCGGCTTCCGCCGCGGCTTCCTCTCCGCGAACGAACTTCGCACGCGCGGCGAGGCGCTCGGCAAGACTGCCTATGGCCGCTACCTGATCGACGTCGCGAACGGGTCGCACCCCGAATGAAGGTCACGCCGCTCGCCATCCCCGAAGTGCTGCTGATCGAGCCGTCCCGCTTCGGCGACGCGCGAGGATTCTTCAGCGAGGTGTGGAAGAAAAGCGCGCTTTCCGCCGCGGGGCTCGCTGTGGAGTTCGTGCAGGACAACCACTCCTTCTCGCGTGATGTTGGCGTGCTGCGGGGGCTGCATTTCCAGCGCCCCCCGCATGCGCAGGGCAAGCTGGTCCGCGTGGTGCGCGGGCGCATCCTGGACGTGGTCGTGGACATCCGCGAAGGCAGCCCGACCTACGGACAGCACGTGACGGCGGAGATCTCGGCGGCCAACTGGCGCCAGATCTGGGTCCCGCGCGGCTTCGCGCACGGCCTCATCACCCTAGAGCCCGACACCGAGGTGCTCTACAAGGTGGATGGCGAGTACAACGCCGAAGCCGATGGCGGCATCGCCTGGAACGACCCCGCACTTGGTATCGAATGGCCACTGCCAGTGGAGAGCCCTACCCTGTCCGCCAAGGACGCGAATGCGCCGCGCCTCGCGGAAGCTGGGGTCATCTTTCCGCGCGGGAGTTGGTGATGCGGCGAATTCTCGTCACTGGGCGCGGCGGTCAGCTTGCCACTGGCCTCGAGACAAGCCTTCCGGCGCAAGGCTTCGAGGCGTTCCTGGTCGGGCAACCTGACTTCGAGTTCGACAAGCCGGAAACCGTCCGCGCCGCCTTCGCCGCCGCCCGGCCCGATGCGGTGGTGAACTGCGCCGCCTGGACCGCGGTGGATGCCGCCGAGGATGATGAGCCCGGCGCCTTCCGCGCCAATGCCCTCGGCCCCGCGCTTTTGGCGGGGCTGTGCGCGGCTGCCGGGATCCCGTTGATCCAGGTGAGCACCGACTGCGTCTATGATGGGTTGAAGGGCGAGCCCTATCACGAGTCGGATCTGCCCCATCCGGTTTCCGTCTATGGCCGCACGAAGCTTGCGGGGGAATGGGCGGCGCTGGCGGGCAATCCGATGACCACCGTGCTGCGCACCGCCTGGGTCTTCTCGCCGATCGGCAGGAACTTCGTCCGGACCATGCTGGCTGTCGGCGCGCAGCGGCCGGAATTGCGCGTGGTGGCGGACCAGCATGGACATCCCACCGCGGCACCCGACCTTGCCGATGCCATCGCCGCGATCCTGGCCCGCACCCGGGAGACCGGCTGGCGCGCCGAGTATCACGGCGTGTTTCATGCCGTCGCGCAGGGCGCCACCACCTGGCATGCCTTCGCCGAGGCGATCTTCGTCGCAGCGCAGCCCTTCGGCGGACCGCGACCGGTCGTGCGCCCCATTGCGACGCAGGACTATCCGGTGAAGGCGACACGCCCGGCGGACGGACGCCTCGAACTCGGTAAGCTTCACGCGACCTTCGGTGTCACCTTGCCGCCCTGGCAGGACGGGTTGACGCGTGTGATCAGCGCCCTCCACCAGGCGGAGCGTTCGTGAGGCATAGGATGACGCGGCAGCGGGGATAATCTTACCCTGCTTCGTTGACACCGCAGCCTATTCGCCACGGATGGGTGGAGCGCTCCGATCTCTTTCCTTATCCGTTGTACGAGAGCAGCATCCGCGAAGGGATCACCGAAAACGCTGAATTCACGCTCTCCACGATA
>NZ_JACIDJ010000012.1 GCF_014196305.1 Roseococcus suduntuyensis | reverse complement strand
CACACCCGCTACGACAAGCTCGCTCGGAACTTCGCCTCCGCCGTCGCCATCGCCGCCGTGATCATCTGCTGGCGCTGAATGAGTCCAGAGCCTAGAGCAATGCCGCTCCATCCACAGCGGCAGCGTCTTCAGCCGATGGCCATCCCGAGGACCTCGCGCCGGCCGTCGCTGTTGACGCCGACGGCGATGGTGACGGCGACCGGGACGATGCGACCTACCAGGACAACTGACCCGCCGCGCCCGCGGTCGAGGGAGATGAGGCCCTGGGCCAGCATCTCGGCGCGCAGTGCGGTGTAGGAATTCTCGTCCAACCCCAGCTTTTCCCGAAGCTTGCCGTTGCCTGCCTGACCTCCCAACTCCTGCAGGATCCCCAGGAACCGGTCGTGAAGGGCTTCGGTGGTCATGCGATGAGAAGTCTCTCTGGGTTGAGCCAGTGGATGCGTTGTCACCCTCTACCATGCGGGCGCGTGGATGGCGGAGCAACCTTCCAGGGGATTCTCACACCCAGGGGCAGAGCGCATTCGGCAGCCAGGGGAGAGCCGCACCGATACATAAACATTCCTTAAAATACATCCATCCGTAGATTCAGCATATATTCAGTCATTTATCAGATATAAATCCTAATTTCCTTGACCGAGGGAGATATACGCCTCTACCTAAGAATGTAGTCATATGTTCGCCCGTCCCGCCCCCCTCCCGGACCGCAGCACAACCCTGGCCAGGCTGCGCGACCGGCTGGCCAGGCTGGACCACACCGCGCAGGACCGTGACACCCTCCCCGTCACGCCCGAGATCAACCAACACCTCCCCTGGGGCGGCCTGCCCCTCGCCGGGTTGCATGAGTTGCTCTCCGACGCGCCCGGCCATGCCACCGCCTTCGCCGCCCTGCTGCTGGCCCGGGCCCAGGCCCGGCTGGCCCGGCGCGCCGCCCTCTGGATCGCGGCCGAGCCCGACGCCTACATGCCCGGCCTCGCCGGCCTCGGCCTCGATGCCACCCGGCTTTTCCTGCTGCGCGCCCCCCGCCAGCGCGACGCGCTCTGGGCGGCGGAGGAGGCGTTGCGCTCCCCCGCCATCGCCGCCGTCCTGCTGCTGGGCGCCCGCACCCTGGACATGACCGCCGCGCGCCGCCTCCAGCTGGCCGCGGAGACGGGCGGCGGCATCGCCCTCCTGCTGCGGGAGGAGGCCTCCACCCCCGGCCCCACCACCGCACTGACCCGCTGGCGCATCACCCCCCGGGCCGCCCCCGCCACGCCCCACCATCTGGGCCCGCCCACATGGGAGGTCGCGCTGCTGCGCGCCCGGGGCGGCCGGCCGGGCGCCTGGCTCCTCCAATGGGACCCGGCCACGGGCCAGCTCACCACCACCCTCCCCGCCGCCGCGCCGGCGGCCGAACGGAGGCGCGCCTGATGGCCGGCCGCCGCTGCGCCCGCACTCCCGCCTTGCCCCTGCTCTTACCGGCGCGGAGGCTGCGGCCGCCCACACCCCTCCCCGCCCCACCCGAAACCCCCACGGGGCACCGGCGCTTCCTGGTGCTGCACGGCGCCGGCCTCGGCGAGGCGGCGGCCTGGGCGTTGCGCTTCTCGCCATTGGTGGGGCGCCTCGGCGCCGACGCGCTGCTGATCGAGACCACCGGCCTGCCCGAGGCCGAGCCCGCCCTGCTCGCCCGCGTGCTGGCCGCCTTCGCGCGCGCGGGCCTGCCCGCCACCGGCCTGCTGGGCGCGGCCCCGGCGGCCCTGGGCGCGCTGCTGCGCGCGGGCCACCCCCCCGCCGTACTGACCCCGGCCGAGGAGACGGCCGCCCTGCCGCTTCTGCCCGTCACCGCCCTCGCTTTGCCGCCCGAGACCATCCTGGCCCTGCACCGACTGGGCCTGCGGGACCTGGCCGCGCTGGAGGCGCAGCCCCGCGCGCCCCTGGCCCGCCGCTTCGGGGGGGCGCTGATGACGGAGCTCGCCGCCCTGCGCGGCGCCGTCGCCCCCTACACCCCCATCCGCCCGCCGCCCCGCCATGTCGCGGCGTGCGACTTCCTCGAACCCCTGCTCACCGCCCCGGCCCTGGCCCACGCGCTGCACCGGCTGGTGGCCGAGCTGTGCGAGGGGCTGAACGCCGCCGGCCACGGCGCCAGGGCGCTCCGCCTCACCGCCTTCCGCGGCGACGGGAGCTGGCAGGAGCTGGGCCAGGGAATCGGCCAGGCCAGCCGCGACCCTGCCCATGTCGAGCGCCTTCTCGCCCGCCGCATCGAGGAGCTGCGCCCCGAATTCGGCTTTGAGCGGATGATGCTGGCCGCCCCCGTCACGGAACTGCTGGAGGCCCGGCAATCCAACCTGGCGCCCGAGGCCGGGCCAGAGGAGGCGCTGCCCCAGCTGCTCGACCGGCTGGGCCAGCGGCTGGAGGTCTGGCGCCTCATCCCCCATGCCTCGCACTGGCCGGAGCGCGCGCAGCGCCGCGCCTCGCCCTTCGCGCCCGCCGCGCCCTTCACCCCCGCGCCGCGACCCCTGCGCCTGCTGCGCCGGCCCCTGCCGCTCGAGGCCGTTGCCCTGCTGCCGGACGCACCGCCCAGCCTGCTGCGCCAGGGCGGCCGGGCCGAGCGCGTGGTCAGCGCCGAGGGGCCGGAACGGCTGACGCCCGAATGGTGGCAGCCCGGCCGCCAGGCCCCGCCGCGCGACTATTACCGCGTGCAGCTGGCCTCCGGCGCGCGCTGGTGGGTGTGCCGCCGCGGCGAGCCCGGCACCCCCGACGCCCGCTGGTTCCTGCATGGGTATTTGTTTTAACGCCCTCAAACGCCGGGCCAGATTTCTTGCGCCCTCAGACGCCGGGCGCGGCCTCCGGCCGCTTGGCTTCGCCGCGCCGCGGGTGCGCCAGGCGGCTCGGACAGTCGGGCGGCGCCGGCCGCGTTGCAGCCGGATGCTCTTGGGGATCGCGCCTGCTTTTGGGGGGGCGGCTGATGTTCGGTGAGCCGGCGGCCCTGTCCAACTTCACCTTCCTCGACGGGGCTTCCCACCCTCAGGAACTGGCCGCGACGGCGCGCGCCCTGGGCCACACCGCGCTCGGCATCGCCGACCGCAATTCCATGGCCGGGCTGGTGCGCGGCATGGTGGCCTGCGAGCAGGCGGGGCTACGCTTCCTGCCCGGCGTGCGTCTGCACCTCACGGATGGCAGCGAATACCTGGCCTGGCCCACCGACCGCGCGGCCTATGGGCGGCTCTGCGCCCTGCTGTCCGCCGCCCGGATGGAGGCGCCCAAGGGCGAATGCCCCATGGACTTCGCGGACCTCCTGGCGGCGGCCGAGGGCCAGGTGCTCGCCCGCATCGCGCCCGCCACGCCCGATGCCGCCTTCGCCACCCGCCATGCGCGTGAGGCCCGCGCCCTGCGCGAGCGGCTGGCCATGCCCCTGCTGCTCGCCGCCGCGCATCGTGCCGGCGGCGCCGACCGCCACCGCCTCGACACGCTGGCCGCCATGCCCGAGGCGCGGCTGATCACCGCCGGCGGCGTGCGCTACCACGCCCCCACGCGCCAGCGCCTGGCGGATGTGCTGACGGCCATCCGCCTCGGCTGCACGGTGGACCGGCTGGGCCTGGCCGCCGAGCCCAATGCCGAGGCCTGCCTCAAGCCCAAGGCGGAGCTGCGCCGCCTCTTCCAGGGCCATGAGGGGGCGCTGGACCGGGTGGCGCAGGTGCTCGACACCTGCCGCTTCTCGCTGCGCGACCTCGCCTATGAATACCCGGACGAGATTCTCGACCCCGGCCGCACCCCACAGGAAACGCTGGAGGCGCGCGTGGCTACCGCGGTGCGCGAATGCTGGCCGCAGGGCGTGCCCGATCGTGTCGCGGCACAGATCGCGCATGAACTGGCCCTCATCGGCAAGCTGAACTACGCGCCCTATTTCCTGACGGTGCACGAGATCGTGCGCTATGCGCGTGGCCAGGGCATCCTTTGCCAGGGGCGTGGCTCGGCCGCCAATTCGGCCGTGTGCTTCGTGCTGGGCATCACCGCCGTGCCGCCCGACAAGCACGAATTGCTGTTCGAGCGCTTCATCAGCGAGGCGCGCGACGAGCCGCCCGACATTGACGTGGACTTTGAGCATGAGCGGCGCGAGGAGGTCATCCAGCACATCTACGCCCGCTATGGTCGCGACCGTGCCGCCATCGCCGCCACCGTCATCCGCTTCCGTGACCGCAGCGCCATCCGCGAGGTGGGCAAGGCGCTGGGCCTGTCGGAGGAGGTGACCGCGCCACTCGCCAAGGCGGCCTGGGGTTCGGAGGATCTGGGCTGGGAGGGCATCGCGCGGGAGCAGGGCCTGGATCCTGAGGAACCCCGGCTGCGCCTCACCTGCGAACTGGCCTCCGAGATCCAGGATTTTCCGCGCCACCTGGCCACCCATGTGGGCGGCTTCGTCATCACGCGCGGCAAGCTGACCGAGCTTTGCGTGGTCACGCGCGCCGCGATGGAGGACCGCCACACCATCGAATGGGACAAGGACGACATCGAGGCGCTGCGGATGCTCAAGGTGGATGTGCTGGGACTAGGGATGCTCTCCTGCATCCGCCGCGCCATGGGGATGCTGGGGCTGCGGGCGCTGACCGACATCCCGCCCGATGACGGCCCGACCTATGAGATGCTCTCGCGCGCCGACAGCCTGGGTGTGTTCCAGGTGGAGAGCCGCGCGCAGATGAACATGCTGCCGCGCCTCAGGCCCAAAAAATTCTACGACCTCGTCATCCAGGTCGCGATCGTGCGGCCCGGGCCCATCCAGGGCGACATGGTCCATCCCTACCTGCGGCGGCGCAACAAAGAGGAACCGGTGGAGGTGCCCCCCGGGCTGGAGGCGGTGCTGGGCAAGACGCTGGGCGTGCCGCTCTTCCAGGAGCAGGCGATGAAAATCGCGATCGTCGGCGCGGGCTTTTCCCCCGCGCGGGCGGACCAGCTGCGCCGCGCCATGGCCACCTTCAAGCGCAATGGCGACCTGCCGCAGTTTCGCGCGGAGTTCCTGGAGGGCATGGCTTGCCGCGGCTACGACCCGGGCTTCGCCGAACGCTGCTTTCGCCAGCTGGAGGGTTTCGGCACCTATGGCTTCCCGGAAAGCCACGCGGCGAGCTTCGCGCACCTCGTCTACATCTCGGCCTGGATCAAGTGTTACCACCCGGCGGTCTTCGCGGCGGCGCTGCTGAACAGCCAGCCCATGGGCTTCTATGCGCCAGCGCAGATCGTGCGCGATGCGCGCGAGCATGGGGTGCGGGTGCTGCCCGTGGACGTCACGCGCAGCGATTGGGATTGCACATTGGAGGGGGGCGCGCTGCGCCTGGGCCTGCGCCAGGTGTCGGGACTGTCCGAGGCGGCGGGACAGCGCATCGCCGCCGCGCGCCCCTTCCAGGACCTGCCTGAGCTGGTGCGCCGCGCCGCGCTGGACCGCCGCGCCGTGGAGCAACTGGCCGAAGCGGATGCGCTGCGCGGCCTGGGGCTGGACCGGCGCGAAGCGCTTTGGTCCGCCGCGGCGGTGGAGCGCGAGGTGGCGCTGGAAGCCCCCGTGCGGGAGGCCGCGCCCCAGCTGCCCCTGCCCAGCGCGGGGGAACGCGTGGTGCTGGACTATGCCAGCACCGGGTTGACGCTGGGGCCGCACCCGCTGGCGTTGCTGCGTCCGCGTTTGGCCGCGATGCGCTGTTCCGACACCCGTGCCCTGGCCGCGGCGCGTCAGGGGGCCTGGCTGCGCGTGGCGGGGCTGGTGCTGGTGCGGCAGCGGCCCGGCAGCGCCAAAGGGGTGATGTTCTTCACGCTGGAGGATGAGCACGGGACCGCCAACCTGGTGCTCTATGCCGACCTGCAGCGTCGCTTTCGGCGGGAAGTGGTGTCCGCCCGGCTGCTGCTGGCCGAGGGGCGGGTGGAGCGCACGGAGGCGCTGGTGCCCATCCTCCATTTGATCGCGCGGCGGATCGAGGATGGGTCCCATCTGCTGGGCGGCCTCGATGACACGGCCTTCGATGGTGCCCTGGCGCGGGCCGATGAGGTGGGGCGGGGTGGGCCG
Source organism: Roseococcus suduntuyensis (assembly GCF_014196305.1). Lineage (GTDB taxonomy): Bacteria > Pseudomonadota > Alphaproteobacteria > Acetobacterales > Acetobacteraceae > Roseococcus > Roseococcus suduntuyensis. Next base: position 7,213 of record NZ_JACIDJ010000012.1, on the reverse strand, counting down.
GCGCCGCGACGGGCGGGGGTGGCGGCTGTGGGGTTGGCGCAGCCCAGTCGGGATTTTCGGTGAGTACAAATCCAGTAATTCAAAATATTCGCCCAGAACGAATTATATAAATTGGTTTCTTAGTAATTATTACTGATGATTATTTTGTATTATTGTGATATATTTACTTTCGAGATAAAAATCTCAAGCCCACCATTAGGATCAAATCATGACCCCTTTGCCTTGGGGCCGCGGCATTCTGCCGTGGCCTTGGCACAGGCTGGCCCTCGGCTGGCCTGTTGCTGACGCGCGCGCCCTTCCCGGGACGCGCACGCTATGAGCGCCGACCGCAAACCCCCGCCTCCAGGCGGGGAGGAGCAGCCGGCCCTCCCCCTCCCCGACCCTGCGCCCAAGTCCAAGCGACAAAGGCGCGGTGACAACACGCGCCACCGCCGCGGCATCGCGTCGGATGGCAGGATCGGCCAGACCCTGCGCCTCCACCCGGAGGCCTGGGAGCAGCTCAAGATCCTCACTGCCAAGGAGCGCGTGAACGCCCATGACCTGCTGGTCGAGGCGGTCAACGACCTCTTCGTCAAGCACGGCTACCCGCCCATCGCGTGACCTCGCGCGGGTGGGCGCACCACACGAGACGGCCCCGACGAAAGTCGGGGCCGTTTTCGCGTTCAGGGGATCCTGTTCCATGTTGCCGGCAGGATGACGCTTGCTATCACGGTCAGGTCCCCCACTGCGTTGGAGGCGCCGTAGTGCGCGAGCGTGACCGAACCCGGCTTCTTCGTTCTCTTCACCAAGCTTGTCGCGACTGGCACTCGCGCGCCGCGCAGCTGGACGCGCTGGACCTCGCCGCCGCCATGGGCGGCCCAAATCGAGCTGTGGCGCTGGGCGATGGCTTGCAGTTGATGCGGGCCCTAACGGCACTGGCGACCTGGACGAGACCCGAGACGGTCCTGCCATGTAGTCTGCCGCTCGCGCGCACGACGGCCACGGAGATGCTGCGTAGTATCCGCGGCGCCACGGCGGCAATCGAGGCTTGCTGCGTGCGAGCCGGGCTTCCGGGGGAGAGCGCGGCACCGCTCCTGACCGGTCTGCTCGTCCAGGTGGGGCGCCAGCTGCACGGGACGGAGGGCACGGTCTGTGGCAAGGAGCGCCGTCTTGTCCTGACGCAGCTCGCCCGCTGTGGCGCGCAGCTGGAGCGACAGCTGGCTCGGGCGCTGCCTATCCTGCCGAGCCCGATCCCGGAGGTGACCCAGGGAATGGAGACGGGCTTGGCGGCGAGCGCGCCGGACCCGCTGCCCCTGCCGGAGGCGCTGCCTTCCTTGCTGGGCCGCTTCCAGGAGGGGATCACGCGACTGCGGGCCGAGACCGTGGTTGGGCATGCCGGGCGGCCTGAGGTGAGCGACGCCATAGTCTTCGGGGTAGAGGGACTGGTGGCCATCTGGCGCGCCTACCAGCCCCTGCCCTACGAGCTGAGCGCCAAGGCCGGCGGGCTGTTGTGCTTCGTCGAGGACGCCTTGGCCGTGGCCCTCGACGCCAACGGCTTCCCGACCACGGCATGGCCGCCTCGCAGCAGCTTGCGGAACCTGCTCGTCCAAGTCCTCGACGAGGATGATCGCATGGTGCGTGCCGCGTGAGGCCCTGGCGGTCCCCTGGGCCGTCTCGTGTCCTTTCGACACTTCGCCGGGCATGCCCTGACGGACGCCCGACTGCGTCCTTTCGGCTGCGTGCGCGATTTGCCGATAAACTGAACCATCATCGCGTGATGTCCGGCGTCGAGATCCGGCATCTCATCGGTCGTGAGACCGATCCCTTCTTCTCCTGCGCCAACGACGCCCCAGGCCGAGCCTGACCGGGCGTTGCCGGCGCTGCGTGCTCTGGCGGCGGCCTTGGGCCGTGCCGCGGCACGGGAGATGCTCGGGTCGGCAAACCGGGAGGGTGGAGCGCGCACGGCGCCGCCCGAGGGAGCGTCCGATGAATGAAATGGTACCTGGTGGCCCGGCCCCCAAGGGCGGGCCGGGCGAACGGCTGCTGACGCAGTCGGAGGTGGCGTACTGGCTGCAGGTGGACAAGCGCACGGTTCGCCGTCTCACCGAGGCTGGCAAGCTGCGTAAGGTGGATTTCGGCAAGCGGCGCATGGTGCGCTACCGCCCCGAGGACGTCGCGGCCTTCCTGGCGGGAGAGGTGCGATGATGCGCGAAATCAGGGACTTGTTTGGGTTTGGTGAGGGCTGTGCCGAACCTATGGCGGTGGTCAACCCTGATAAGGGTTCCCGAATGTGCCCTCCAGTCCCCTCCCGCCGAAATGCCCCCTCCCGCGCCGTGGCGGCGCTGCAGCCCTCACTGTTGCTGCCCGAGACCAGCGATTTCGCGCCGCTGCCGCCGCCCATGCCCGTCCCGGAGCAGGCCCCGCCGCCAATGCCTGTGCCTATGCCAGTGCCCGCCCCCGCGCCCGTGTCCACTTTGGAGCCACCCTCCTCGCCCCCGCCGACCTTCGCCGAGGCGATGGTCCTGATTGAGGGCTGGTCGGATCTGTCGGCGTCACAACGCCGCGACCTGGTCAGCGCGCTGCGGGGTGCGGCGCACATCATCGGCAAGGGGCGGTCCGACATCCTTTGCTGCCCGGCCGAGCTGAACGACCGCCTCTTCTCGCGCAGCCCGGCGAGTGTCGGCATCGGCGAAAAGCGCTTCCAGAATATTGCCTCGGGCGTGCGGCGGATGCTGCGGCGCCTTGGCCGGCACAGCGCCTTCGTGCGAGGCGAGGCGATGCTGGGCGCGGCGTGGCGCGGCTTCATGGGGGCGTTGCCAAACACGCCTCGGCGCGCGGGCCTGCGGAACTTCGCGCGCTGGTGCGACGGACAGGGCATCCTGCCTGACGCGGTGACCGATACAGTGCTGGCGGCCTTCCTGGAGGCGGACCGGCACACGAGGCTGGCGGCGAGCGCGACCCATCAGGGACCACGTCTCGCCGCCGCCTGGAATTGGGCGCTGACGCAACAGCCCGAGCCAGCACGCGCCGCGCCCATCAAGGCGCCGGCGCGCCGTGTGCCCTACACCCTGCCCTTCGAGGCGTATCCGGAGAGCTTCCAGGCCAGCGTTCGCGCGTTCGGGGAGCGGATCGGCGGGCGAGCGGTCAAGGCCAGGAGCGATGGCAAGCCCGCTGCAGGCGGTCGCTTCTCGGCGGCGCACATCAACCCCTTCCGGACCAAGGGCCGTAGCTTCAAGCCGCTCAAGCCCGCCTCGGTGAACACGCGCCTCTTTGCGATCCGGCAGGCGGCGGCGGCCTTGGTGCTCACTGGTACGCCGATCGAGGAAATCCTGGATCTCAGCGATCTGGTGCATCCCATCGAGCGCGCCGGGCGCATCCTCGACTTCTACGACGCACGTGCCGGGGGAAAGCCCGGCGGGCAGGTTCAGCAAATCGCCGAAACGCTGCGGCAGATCGGCTGCTTTCATGGGGAGATCCCCGAGGAGAGCCGCGCGCAGCTGATCGAGTGGGCCGCCATGGCCAAGGAGTCGCGTCGAGGCGAAATGGGCCCCAAGGCGCGGACCTGCCTGCTGCAGCTGATCGACCCGCGCAACCGGGCGCGCCTGCTGCACCTGCCCCAGCGCCTCGCCCGCGAGGCCGGGGCGGAGGGGATGGATGCGGTGACGGCGGCGCGGCTCCTACGCCAGGCCTTGCTGATCGAGCTCTGGCTGACCTGCCCGCTGCGGATCTCGGACCTGCGGGGGCTGCTGGTCGAGGCGCACCTCGTCTACCTCGACGCGGACAAGCGCACGCCGAGCCATATCCGGGTGCCGCAGGGCAGCTCCAAGACCGGCGAGCCCATTTCCTGGCCGCTGGCAGCGAGCACGCGCAAGCTGCTGCGCCTATGGCTGGACCGGCATCGCGCCACGCTCGGCATGGCGGGCACGGATTGGCTCTTTCCCGGGATGGGCAAGGGTGCGCTTTCGGTGAATGCGCTGCGTGAGGCCTTCCAAAAGGTGATCCGCGATCGGCTTGGCCTCGAGATCTACCCACACGCGATGCGGCACTTCGCGGCCTATCTCTTCTTGAAAGCCAATCCTGGCCAGTACGAGGTGGTGCGGCGGATCCTGGGCCACCGCTCGGTGGACACGACGACCAAGTTCTACTGCCGCCTGGAAACGGACGCCGCCGCGCAAGCCTTCGACGAGGTGGTCACAAAAGAGCGGACGGCGACACGCCTTCTTGCGCGCGCCGCCGGGCGCAAGGGCGGCGGTGGACGCAAGGGAGGTGGCCAATGAGCCCGCCAGTGGACCCGTGCCGGGCCTACCTGCCCTTCGCAGAGTGGCCAGTCTTGGATCGCCACCGCTGGGAGGCGCTGCGCGCGCCGGTGGTACCGGGGCGGTTCTCCGAACGGTCGGCCGCCACCAAGCTGAGCCCCCGCTCCCTGGAGAAGTTCGGAGACGGGTATGCGCGCTGGCTGGGGTTCCTGCGGTATCGGGGCTGGCTGGACGCCACGGCTTCGCCCGGTGCGCGGGTGACGACGGAGCGGCTCGCAGCCTACTTCGACCTGCTCGTGGAACTGGAGAACCGGCCCTATACGATCCTGGGCCGCTTTCAGGAGTTGGCGCGGGCGCTGGCCCTGCTCGAGCCCGGCACCTGCTTTCGGCATGTGACCCACCCTGGCGGGCGGCCGCTGCGCGAAACGCTGGACCTGCGTTCGCGCGACCAGGAGATCCACCACCCGGCCGACCTGCTGCTCTGGGGCATTGAGCTCATGGAGGGCGCGTTGTCCCGCTCGCCGCGCCGGCGGCAGGTGCAGATGCGCGACGGGCTGCTCATCGCGATCCTCGCCTTTCGCGGGCTGCGACTCGGCAGTGTGGTGAGCCTGACCCTCGACGGCAGCGTCCGCCGGGACGGGCCAGAGGGGATGTGGCGTCTCGACATCCAGGGGGAGGACGTCAAGAATTCTCGCTACATCCTGGCGACCCTACCGCGGCTGCTCGGCCCCTGGATCGACCGATATGTGGAGGTGGAGCGGCGGGAGCTGCTGGCGGGCCAGAAGTCCGAGGCCTTCTGGATCAACTGGGGCGGAGAGCCCTTGGCACCGATCGGCCTCGACAAGCGGATTCGCTGGTTGTCCGCCAAGCGCTTCGGGGCGTCGCGGGCCTTCGGGACGCATCGCTTTCGCTACTGCATCAGCACCACGGCGCCCTTGCTGATCCTCGACCAGCCTGGCCTGGCCGCGGCGCTGCTGCGCATCACCTCGCGGGTCATGGCCGAGCACTATGACCGGGGCGACGCCGTGCTGGCCGTCAAAGCGTTCCACAAGACGCTGGCCGAGGCGCGGGACCGGAGCGAGACCTTGGCGCGCGATACCCTGGAACCGCTCGGCCCGGATACCCTATCCTTCACCGCCCCGTCCGAGACCGAGTGATGCCCTCGAGCCCTCCCCTGGCCCTTCCCCTTCGCGCGGCGATCTATGCCCGCTTTTCGAGCGACAGCCAGCGCGACGCCTCGATCGACGACCAGGTCCGGGTCTGCCGGGCGCTCGCCGCGCGCGAGGGCTTCGAGGTGGGCGAGGTCTATGCCGACTATGCCCTGAGCGGGGCGAGTGCCGCTCGGCCGCGCTTTCAGCAGCTGCTGGCCGATGCCCGGGCGGGCCGGGTGCAGGTGGTGCTGGCCGAGGGCCTCGACCGCCTGAGCCGCGACCAGGAGCACATCGCGGGCTTTCACAAGCAGATGAACTTCATGGGCGTGCGGGTGCTCACCGTGGCCGAGGGGGAGATCAGCGAACTGCACATCGGCCTCAAGGGCACGATGTCGGCGCTGTTCCTCAAGGACCTGGCGCAAAAGACGCATTGCGGCGTCGAGGGTCGTGTGCGCGCGGGCGCGAGCGGCGGGGGCTGAGCTATGGCTACCGGGTGCGGCGGGGCCTCAAGGCGGACGGTACGGCGCTGACGGGCGAGCTGGAGATCGTGCCTGAGCAGGCCGCGGTAATCCGCCGGGTCTTCGAGAGCTATGCGGCAGGGGTGTCGCCACGGGCCATCGCCCGGCAACTCAACACCGAGGGCGTGCCCGGCCCAAGGGGCGGGAGCTGGACGGCCTCGCTGCTGCTGGGGGGTGCCGGGCGCGAGACGGGCCTGCTGCGGAACTGGCTTTATGTCGGCGAGCGGGTGTGGAACCGTCAGAAATGGGTCAAGGACCCGAGCACGGGGCGCCGCGTGGCGCGCCCCAATCCCAGGGAGGCCTGGGTGGTGAGGACGGTGCCCAAGCTGGCGATCCTGGAGCGGGAGACCTGGGATCGGGCGCAGCTCCGGCTGGAGGCCAGCCGTCAGGTGGTGACGGCGCTTGGCCAGGCGGCGAATGACCCAGGGGACGGAACACCTCCGAACGCGAATCGCGGCACGGTCCTGGCATCGGTGCGGCGACCTCGCTGGCCTCTCGCGGGCTTGGTCCGCTGTGGTGTCTGCAACGGCCCCCGATGACGGTGGTGGGCAGCGGCGGCCGGCTGGGCTGCGCCAACCATGTGGAGCGTGGCACCTGCGAGAACCGCCGCACGGTGGCGCGGGGCGCGGTGATGCAGAGGGTGATGGTGGGCCTCAAGGAGCGGCTGCTGGCGCCCGAGCTCGTGGAGGAGTTCGTCCGCGCCTATGTGGCCGAGGTGAATGCGGCGAACCGGGAGCGGGGTTCGCGGCGGGCCTTGCTGCAGGGGGAGGCCGGCAAGCTCGACCGCCAGATCCGGAATTTGCTGGAGCTACTCAAGGAGGGCCATGGGGGTCCGGCCATGGTCGCGGAGCTGCGGGAGCTCGAGCGTCGGAGGGAGGCGCTGCGGGCCGAGATGGCTGCGGCGGAGACTCCGGAGCCTGTGCCCGACCTGCACCCCAACATGCCGGCCTTGTACCGGCGGCGGGTTCAGGCGCTGGAGGAGGCGCTGGGTGATCCCACGACCGCGGCGGTGGCGGCCGAGGCGCTGCGGGCCCTGGTGGACGCGATCCTGGTCTTCCCTGGAGCCAAGCGCGGCGAGGTAACGCTCAGCCTGAGGGGGGATCTGGCGGCGCTGCTGCATGGCGCGCTGGCCGAGGAGGGCACGGGCGCGCCGAACGCGAAAACGCCCGCGATCCGGTGGGATGGCGGGCGTTTTGGGGAAGTACTAGGATCGTTGGATGCGGGGACAGGATTTGAACCTGTGACCTTCAGGTTATGAGCCTGACGAGCTACCGGGCTGCTCCACCCCGCGTGGGTGTGATGTAGGGAT
>NZ_JACIDJ010000011.1 GCF_014196305.1 Roseococcus suduntuyensis | reverse complement strand
CAGAACTCGCCCGCCATGATCATGCTCCGCTCAACACAAAGCTTGAATCACACAACGCCGCGTCGGAGCTAGAACTGATTGGGTTTGGAGCCTAGGCCGGCTCGCCCCGGTCCAGCAGTTTGCTAACGCGCTTGAGCGCGGCGGCGAAGATCTGCTTCTTCGCCGCCACGCCCGTGTCGTTCAACCCGCCGCGCGGGTCGCCCTTGCCGCGCTTGGCGCGGCGCATGGTGGCGAGGTTGGCGCGGGAAGCGTCCCGCGCCTCCCGCAGCCGCCGCGCCAGTTCGATGAGGGCGGGGCGGTCGAGCCGCCCCACCTCCGGGTAGTGGCTGGGCGCCACCAGGGCGAAATCGGCCTCACCCAGCAGCTTGCGCTCGTTGGCGCGCGGCATCGCCATGGCGTCAGCCCAGGCTGATGTTGGCGGCGCGGATCACCTCACGCCACTTGTCGTTCTCTTCCGCGATGAAGCGGTCGAAATCGGCGCCGATCAACGGCATGGGCTCGGCGCCCAGCTCGCGGATGCGGCCCTGGACGGAGGTGTCGGCCAGGATGCCCGCCACCGCCTCGCGCAGGCGGTTCAGCGCGGGGGCGGGGGTGCGGGCGGGCGCCTGCAGGCCGAACCAGGGAATGGCCTGGAAGCCCGGGATGCCGCTCTCGGCCACGGTCGGCACCTCCGGCACGGCGAACCAGCGCTGCGCGCTCGTCACCGCCACGATCTTGAGCCGCCCGTCACGGATGGCGCCCAGATAGGCCGGCAGGTTGTCCACCGCCATGGTCACGCGGCCGGCCATCAGGTCGGGCAGGATGGTACCCGTGCCGCGATAGGGCACATGGGTGATGTCCACCTGGGCGCGGAACTTCATGTACTCGCCCGACATGTGGCCGGAGGTGCCGTTGCCCGGCGTCGCATAGGTCAGGCGGCCGGGCTGGCTGCGGGCCAGGGCGATCAGCGCCGGGAAGTCCGCGGCCTGCACGCCCGGATGGACGATGACGCCATTGGCCACGCCCATCACCATCGCGATCGAGGCGAAGTCGGTGCGCGAGTTGAACGGCATGTTCGGATAGAGGAACTGGTTGATGCTGGCCGTGCCGATGGTGGCCATCAGCAGGGTGTGGCCATCGGGATCGGCCTTGGCCACCGCATCGGCGCCCACATTGCCGCCGGCACCGGCGCGATTCTCGACCACGAAGGAGCCGCCGATGACCGAGCTCAGCCGCTCCGCCATGATGCGGGCCGCGGCATCGGTGGCACCGCCCGCGGTGAAGGGCACGACGATCCGCACGGCGCGGGAGGGGGTCCAGCCCTGGGCATGGGCCGAGACAGGCAGCAGCGCGGGCGTTGCGAGCAGCGTGCCCGCGGCGAGAATCGAACGGCGTGACGGCATCTGGAAGCCTCCGGCTGGTTTTGCGGCGTCATACCGGGGGTGGCGTCACAAATCCACCTCCCATCCCCCGGGGCGGCGCCCGGCGGCAACCGCGCGGACCACGCGGCGTTTCGCTTGCGCCCGATGGAAGGACACCGCGGATTGCCAAGCTGGCGCGAAAGATGGGCGCCGCTGGCGCTCACCGCACGGTTGCGTGCCACGATCGAGGCGCTGGGAGACATCTTCTGGATCCGGCCCGGTCTGCTGGTGCTGGGCGGCGCATTGCTCGGCCAGGCGATGGTGATGATGGAGCAGGCCGATATCGGGCTGCCCTTGCTGCCCGAAAACTGGCTCTATGGGGGCGGCGAGGCCGGGGCGCGCGACATGCTGGGCGCCATCGCCGCCTCCACCATCGGGGTGGCAGGCACCACCTTTTCCATCACAGTGGCCGCGTTGTCGCTCGCCTCGGGACAGATGGGGCCCCGCCTGCTGCGCAACTTCGTCCGCGACCCGGGCAACCAGATGGCGCTGGGCATCTTCCTCGGCACCTTCGCCTACTGCCTCGTGGTGCTCCGAACCGTCCGCTCGATGGACGAGGGCAGCTTCGTGCCGCAGCTCGGCATCACCCTCGCGTTGCTGATGGCGCTGGTCTGCGTGGCAACGCTGGTCCGGTTCGTCCACCACATAGCAAGCAGCATCAATGTCGAGACCGTGATAGAGGGCGTGCATGCCGAACTGCTGGAGGCGGTGGAGCTGCTGGAGGAGGGCGCACCGCTTCCCCCCGCCCCGCACCCGGCCGGCACCCCCGTGACGCTGGATGTTCATGGCTATCTGCGCGCGGTGGATGCGGACGCCCTGGCGGATTGGGCGGCGGCCCGCCAGGCCGTGCTGGTGCTGAATGTGCGGCCCGGCCACTACCTGTTCCCCTGCGGCGCGGTCGCGGAGGTGACACCCGCCACCGAGACCGAGGCGGCCCGAGAGGCGCTGCGCGACGCCCTCGCCCTCGGCCCCCGACAGGCGGCGACGCAGGATCTGGAATTCGCGGTGCGGCAACTGGTCGAGGTCGCGCTGCGCGCCCTTTCGCCCGGCATCAACGACCCCTTCACGGCCGTCGCGGTGCTGGACCGGCTGGGCGCCACCCTCTGCGCCCTGGTGCCACGCCGGCTGCCCGCGTCCCGGATCGAGCGCGCAGGCCGGACGGTGCTGCACCGGCGCGTGACCGACTATGCCGGGCTCTGCGACGCCATGTTCCACACGATACGGCAGAGCGCGGCCGGCAATCCCGCCGTGATGATCCGGCTGGTCGAGGTGCTGGGGCGGGTGCGCGCGGTGGAGCCGCGCGCGGAACGGCGGGCGGAGCTGGACCGCCATGTGGCCCTCGTCCTGGCGGCGGGCCGGATCGCCCTGACCGACCCGGCCGATGCGGCGGCGCTGGAGGCCTGCGCCCCCCGGCCGGACTGATTTCCCGCGGCGCCCCTACCCCGAGACGGTGGCGCCCGAACGCCGCACCACCTCGGTCCACTTCGCCACCTCGGCCCGGGCGAACTGGTCGAAGGTGGCCGGGGTGGAGCCGCCGCCTGGCACCAGGTCCGCGCGCATCCCGCCCAGCTCGGCCATGCGGGCCCAGATGGCAGGCGTGGCGAGCACGGCCTCGATCTCGCGGCCCACGCGCTCGATCGCGGGGCGCGGGGCGCGGGCCGGCGCCATCACGCCGAACCAGGCCGTCGCCTCGACGCTGGGCTGCCCGGCCTCGGCCGTGGTCGGCACGTCGGGCAGCTGGGGCGAGCGGGTGGCGGTCGTCACCGCCAGCGGGCGCAGGCGGCCATCGCGGAAATGGCCGATGACGGAGGGCAGGTTGTCCACCGCCACCTCGATGCGCCCGGCCACGCATTCGGCCAGCATGGGGCCCGCGCCGCGGAAGGGCACGTGCACCAGGTCAATGCCGGTGGCGAGCTTCAGCAACTCGCCCGTCATGTGCAGCGAGGTGCCGATGCCCGAGCTGCCGATGTTCATCCGCCCAGGATTGGCGCGCGCCAATTCGATCAGTTCCGCCAGGGTGTTCGCCCGCACCGAAGGGTGGACGAAGATGGCGTTGGGCACCCGCACCACCAGCGAGACGCCGGCGAAATCCTCGGGCTTGTAGGGCATCCGCGCGCCGTAGAGCTGGTAGTTGATGGCGCCGGAGCTGACCGTCTGCATCAGCATCGTGTAGCCATCGGGCTCGGCCTTCGCGACCGCATCGGCGCCGACATTGCCGCCGGCGCCGGCGCGGTTCTCGATGATGACCGGCTGGCCCAGGCGCTGGCTCAGCGGGTCGGCGATGATGCGGGCCGCGATGTCGGTGGTGCCGCCAGGTGGGAAGCCGACGACGAGGCGGATGGGCCGGCTGGGCGACCATTGCGCCTGCGCCAGGGCGGGCGCGGCCAGGGAGGCGGTGAGCGGCAGGGTGGCGGCGCCGGCCAGCAGGTGGCGGCGTGCGATCGGATGGGGCATGAACGTCTCCAGAACATTTTTTTGTTTGCCGGATGAGACTGCCGCCTTGCCCCGCGCGGTTCAAGCCCGGAGTGCCTTGCGCCCCGCGACCGTCCCTGTATCCCGACAGCCCTCCATGAAGGACCCTCCATGGCGTTCCTGAAGCTTTATGCCCGCGTTCTGGGGCTGCTCGCCCCCGACCGTCGCCTGGCCTTCGGGCTGGCGGCGGCGGCGGTCGCGCTGGCCGGGCTGCAATTCCTGGAGCCGGTGCTCTTCGGCCGCGTCATCGACCTGCTGGCGCGCTCCGAACGCATGGCCGAAAGCGCGGTCTGGGCCGAGGCCTTCACCCTGCTGGCCATCTGGGCCGCGGTGGGGCTGACCGCCATCGGGGCCAATGTGGCCGTCTCCCTGCTGGCCGACCGCATGGCGCACCGCAACCGCCTCGCCATGATGTCGCGCTACTTCCGGCACGTGCTGGCGCTGCCGCTCTCCTACCATGGCGATGTGCAGTCGGGCCGGCTGCTCAAGATCATGGTGGTGGGGTGCGACAACCTGTTCGGCCTCTGGCTCGGCTTCTTCCGCGAGCACCTCATCACCTTCGTGGGCGCGCTGGTGCTGCTGCCGCTGACGCTGATGCTGAACTGGCGGCTGGGTTTGCTGCTGATCGCCCTGGTGCTGGTGTTCACGGTGCTGACGGCCTTCGTCATCCGCAAGACGCAGGTGGCGCAGATGGCGGTGGAGGGCTTCCACACGCGCATGGCGGGTTCGGCGCAGGATGCGCTGTCCAACGTGATGGTCGTGCAGTCCTTCACGCGGCTGAACATGGAGGCGCGGCAGTTCGGCCAGATCAGCCGCCAGGTGCTGGACCACCAGTTTCCCGTGCTGAACTGGTGGGCGCTGGTGCATGTGCTGACGCGCGCGGCCAGCACCATCACCGTCATCCTCATCTTCATCCTGGGCACGCTGCTGCACCTGCGCGGCCAGGCCAGCGTGGGCGAGATCGTGAGCTTCATGGGCTTCGCCACCCTGCTCGTGGCGCGGCTGGAGGCAGCCGTCGCCTTCGTCTCCTACATGCTGTTCCAGGCGCCCGCGATGGCGGAGTTCCTGGCCGTGCTGGACGCCGAGAACTCCGTCCCCGACCGCCCCGATGCGCGCGAGATGGGCCGCGCCGAGGGTCGTGTCGCCTTCGAGGGCGTGGACTTCGCCTACCCCAATTCCGGCCAGGTGCTGCACGGCCTCGACTTCGTGGCGGCGCCCGGACAGACCATCGCGCTGGTGGGGGCCACGGGCGCGGGCAAGACCACCTCCATGCAGCTGCTCCAGCGGCTGTGGGACCCCACGGGCGGGCGCATCACGCTGGATGACGTGGATTTGCGCGACATCCGCCAGGACAGCCTGCGCGCCAATATCGGCGTGGTCTTCCAGGAGAGCATGCTGTTCAACCGCACCATCCGCGAGAACCTGCAGGTGGGCCGCCCCGACGCCACCCAGGAGGAGATCGAGCGCGCCTGCCGCATGGCCGAGGCGCATGACTTCATCACCCGCCAGCCCAAGGGCTATGACACGCTGGTGGGCGAGCGGGGGGCGAGCCTCTCGGGCGGGCAGCGGCAGCGGCTGGCCATCGCGCGCGCGCTCCTGAAGGACCCGCCGGTGCTGATCCTGGACGAAGCCACCAGCGCGCTGGACGCGGCCACCGAAGCCCGCGTGCAGAAGGCGCTGCGCGCGCTGATGGCGGGGCGCACCACCTTCATCATCGCCCACCGCCTCTCCACCGTGCGCGAGGCCGATGAAATCCTGGTCTTCGACCAGGGCCGCATCATGGAACGCGGCAGCTTCCAGGCGCTTGTCGCCGCGGAAGGCCGTTTCGCCGAACTGGTGCGGACGCAGCTGACGGGGGTGGCCTCGTGAACTACCGCCACGCCTTCCACGCCGGCAACTTCGCCGACTGCATGAAGCATGCGCTGCTGGTCTGGCTGCTGCGGGCGCTGGCGCGCAAGCCCGCACCCTTCCATGTGCTGGACAGCCATGCCGGCATCGGCCGCTACAGCCTGGACAGCGACGAGGCCCAGCGCACCGGCGAATGGCGCGCGGGCATCGGCCGCCTCATGGACATCACCGAGGGGCCGCTGGCCGACTATGTGGCGCTGGTGCGGGAGGATGGCGGCTATCCCGGTTCGCCCGCGCTGGCGGCCGCGCTGCTGCGCGAACAGGACCGGCTTTCGCTGGTGGAACTGCACGAGGCGGACCACGCCACGCTGCGCGCCACCTTCCGCCGCGACGCGCGCGTGGCCACCCATCGCCGCGACGCCTGGGAGGCGGTGCGGGCGCTGACCCCCTTCGCCGAGAAACGCGGCCTGGTGCTGATGGACCCACCCTTCGAACAGCCCGGGGAATATGAACGCCTCACCGCCGCCATCGCGGAGGTGAACCGCCGCGCGCGGGGCCTGGTGCAGGCCGCCTGGTATCCGGTGAAGGGCCGCGCGCCGGTGCGCGCCTTCCACGCCGCCCTGGCCGAGACGGGCGTCCGCGACATCCTCGCCGCCGAACTCCATCTGCGCGAGCCCACTGATGCGGCGCGGCTGAACGGCTGCGGGCTGATCGTGGTGAACCCGCCCTTCGGCTTCGAGGCGGCGGCGCGCGACATCCTGGCCGCCCTGCACGCGCGGCTCGCCACCGGGGAGGCGGGGGGCGGCTGGGCGCTGACCCGCATCGCCGATGAGTGAGGTCGCCGTCCTTGGCGCCGGCGCCTGGGGCACGGCGCTGGCCATCCATGCGGCGCGGCTGGGCCATGGCGTGACGCTCTGGGCGCGCGATGCGGACCATGCCCGCGCCATGACGGAGGCGGGTGTGAACGCGCGCCGCCTGCCGGGCTGCCCGTTTCCCTATGGGCTGCGCACCACCCATGACGCGACGGCTGTGGCCTCCGCGCGGCTGGTCATCCTGGCCGTGCCCATGCAGCCGCTGCGGCAGGTGCTGGCCAGCCTCCCCACCGCCCTGCCGCCCCTGCTGCTGGCCTGCAAGGGGCTGGAGGCCACCACCGGCCTGCTGCCGCTGGAGGTGCTGGAACAGGCCCGCCCCGGCCAGCCGGCGGGCATCCTCTCCGGCCCCAATTTCGCGCATGAGGTGGCGGCTGGACTGCCGGCGGCCAGCGTCGTCGCGGCGACTGATCCGGCCCTGCGCGAGGACGCCCAGGCCCTGCTCTCGGGCGGCGCGCTGCGCCTCTACGCCAGCGAGGATGTGCTGGGGGTGCAGCTCGGCGGGGCGGCGAAGAACGTGTTGGCCATCGCGGCCGGCGTCGCCACCGGGGCGGGCCTGGGCGAGAATGCCCGTGCGGCCCTGATCACCCGCGGCCTGGCGGAATTGTCGCGGCTGGTGGTGGGTATGGGCGGGCGGGCGGAGACAGCGGGGGGCCTCTCCGGCCTGGGGGACCTGCTGCTGACCGCCACGGGGCCAGGCAGCCGCAACACCTCGCTCGGCATGGCGCTGGGCCGGGGCGAGGCCCTGGCCGACATCCTGGCCGCCCGCAGCAGCGTAACCGAGGGCGTGGCCACCGCCCCCGCCCTGCTGGCCCGCGCGGCGGAGGCCGGGGTGGAACTGCCCGTCTGCGCCGCGGTGGCCGCCCTGCTGGAGGGGCGGCTCGATGTCCGGGGCGCCGTGCGCGCCCTATTGGAACGGCCCCTCAGGGCCGAGTGATCCATCGGTGCGGCTGATTCATGCCTTCGGCGATTCCGCCGAAGCCGATCAGACGCCTAACCTGACCGGCTGATTCACGCCTTCGGCGATTCCGCCGAAGCCGATCAGACGCCTAACCCGGCCGGCGCCACACGATGCGCCCCACGGTCCCGCAGGCGGAGCAGGCGGGCTCCCAATTCGGGTGGATATGGCCGCAGGCTTCGCAGACCCAGGCGGGCGACGGGGGGGCTTCCTGGGCGCGGCGGTCCCATTCGTGCTGGGCGGCGTCGGAGAAGCCCGCCCCCTGCTCGGCCCGCTCCAGCGCGGCCATGAGCTGATACCAGCGCCGGTCCAGGTCGCCCGATTGTTCCCAGGCCACCAGGTCCTGACGCGCGCGCACCGTCTGGCCGGCGCCGAGCGCCACCAGCGCGCGCAGCGCCCGGCTTTCGGGGTGCGCAACGTGGGTGCGCGTCAGGTCGTCCACCAGGCGCAGACGGCCGGCGGGGTCCGTCTCCGGGCCGATCCAGGCGCTGGCGATGGCCGGGTGCGGCGCGGCTTCCCAGCTTTGGCGCAGCACGGACAGGCCGGCATCGCCGCCCAGCCGGGCGGCCAGCGCCAGGGCCGCGGGTGCGAAGCCCGGGTCGGCCTGGAAGGCCTGGCGCTCGAAGGCGCGGGCCTCGGCGGCGGTTTCGGCATCGCGCGCGGCGGCCAGCGCGAGCGGCGCGATGGGCGCGTCGTCGGGAGCCAGCGCCAGCGCCTCGCGCCAATCCTGTCGGCGCATCGCGGCCTCGCCCTGCTCCAGGCGCAGCGACTGCGCACGGGGCTCGGCCTTCGCGGCCTCGCGCGCCAGGCGTTCCTGCGCCTGGGCATCGCCACGGGCCTTGGCCTGTTCCATCAGGCCCTGCAGGCCCAGGAACTTCGCATCGCTGCGGGCGGCCAGCGCCTCATAGGCGGCGGTGACGCCGGCCTCGTCGCCCTGGGCGCGGGCGGCCTCGGCCTCCATGGCCAGCAGGGGGGCGCTCTCGCCGGCCAGGCGCTTGGCCTCGGCCAGCTCGGCGCGGGCAGTGGCGGGCTGCCCGGCGGCCAGCGCCACCATGGCGCGGGTGACGGCGATCTCGGCCATGGCCCGGTTGTCCAGGTCCACGCGCAGCTTCCGCCGCTCCGGCGTGCGGACCATCCAGGAATAGAGCCGCAGCCCCAGGTGGAAGAGCACGAAGGCGCCGAGCAGCAGCAGCACCGCGACGGGCAGCGAGACGCCGATCCAGTATTCGCCGGCCGCGATCTCGATCTGCCCGCTCAGCCCCAGCGCCCAGGCCACGACCGCGATGACGACCGCGATGAGGATCACATAGTTGAGGATGCGCGCCATGGGTCAGCCCCCCGCGAGGTCGCGCAGCGCGGCGCGGGCCGCCACCAGCGCTTCCGCCTGGGCGATCCAGCCTTGCATGGGCGTGCGGTGGCTGTCGGGAAGCTGGCCCAGGTGCTGGACCGCGCCGGCCAGGTCACCGGCGGTCAGCGCGCGGCGGGCGCGCTCCAGGATGGATTCGTTGGCGTCGCCCCAGATCACGTCCTCGCCGCGGCGGATGGTGAAGAGGCTGCCGATGCCGCGCGGCTGGCCCTCGGCCACCTGGGCGCGGGCGGCGCGCACGCTCTCCTCGAAGGAAAGGCGCAGCGCGGGTTCGGTGGGCGGCGCCGTCTCGGCGAAGCGGGCGAGCGCGGGCGGCGCCTCGCCCGGCAGGCGCGACAGCACGGGGCCGAGCGGCTGCCCGGCCGCGAGGCGGGAACGCAGGGTCTCGATCAGCACGAGGCGCGCGGTGCCGGCCTCGGCCGCGTCCAGCCGCTCGGCGAGCGGCGCGATGCGGGCGGCCAGCGCCTGCGCCTCGGCCTCGCTGCGCGTCAGGCTGTTCTGCATGGCGGCCAGGCGTTCGGCGGCTTCGCGCGCCTGGGTCTCGGCGGCATCGAGCCGGGCGCGGAGGTCGGAGAGGTCGGCGGCCGGGGCGGCGGCGGGCGCCGGGGCTGCGGGCGTGGGTGCCGGCGCGGCGGGCGTGGGTGCCGGGGCTGGCGCGGGTGCGGCCGAGACGGGGGCGGGCGTGGCCGGCGTGGCACGCTCGGCCGGGGCCGCGGGGGCCTCCTGGCGCGGCTGGGTGGCCGGCGCGGGCGCATCGGCGCCGCGCATCACGGAGAAGCTGGCGCCGACCAGCACGACGGCGGCCACGCCGATGGCGATCCAGGCCGGGTCGAAGGGCAGGCCACCACTGGGCGGGTGGTCATGTCCGGTCGCAAGCGTCTGCATGGTCACATCCGGGGTCGAAGGGGGGTTCGCCGGCGAGGGCTTCGTGCTCTGGGTCATGGGCTACCTAGCAACTCCAGCATATGATCTTGATCAGACCGCGAAGCGATCCGGACGGTGCGCCAGGGCCATGCGGAGAGCACCGCCGCGACGCGTGGACTGATCGCGATGGCGACCATGCCGGGGGCAGCCCCCGTCAGGCCGCCTTCGGCAAGGTGGCGCAAGCTACACGCAGCACTTCGTGGAGAGAAGAACAGGGCATGCCCGACCTTCCCTTGCCCGATCGCTAACGCGGCCGCGGGGGGGAGGGTTGGCGCCTCCCGCGCCGCATAGGCGATGCGCCGGATCACCCGGAAGCCGAGCGACCGCAGGTTGTTGGCCAGCTCCATGGAATAGCCGCGCCCCACCGCCAGCAGCAGCGGCCCCGCCGCGGGGTCCAACCGCGCGGCGCAGAGGCGGGTGAGCGAGGCGGCATCCCCCTCCGCCGACACAACCTCCGTGAAGCCCTGGGCGCGGGCGGCCTCGGCCGTGCCCTCGCCCACCGCATAGACCGGAATGGGCCAGGGGCTGAGCGCGCGGGCCGCCGCCCGGCTGGGCAGCAGCAGCGCCTGGGCGGGCGGCAGGGGGCCGGGCGGCTCGGGCGTCAGCACCAGGGCCGGCGCCAGCACCGGGCACCAGCCGAGCGTGGCGATGCGGGAAGCGGTCTCGGCCGCGCCGGGCTCGGGGCGGGTGATGAGCACGCCCCGCCCGGGCGCCGCGTCAACCAAAGATGTCCACCGGGCTATCGGCGCGCAATTCCTCGCCCAGCGCCTGGCCGATGCGGGCGGCGTCACCGGCATCCCCCAGCACCTCGCGCTTGAGAAGGAAGGAGCCATCCTCCCGCGCCACCATCCCGGTCAGGCGCAGCGTGCCGTCGGGCAGCAGGCGGGCATGGCCGCCGATGGGGGTGCGGCAGGACCCGTCCAGCGCGGCCAGCAGGGCGCGCTCGGCCTTGGAGACGGCGGCGGCCTCCTGGTCCTCGATGGCGGAGAGCATCTCGCGCAGTTCCACATCGTCGGCGCGGGTGGTGATGCCCACGATGCCCTGGCCGGCGGCGGGCACCATCACCTCGGGGTCCAGGACCAGGGAGGCGCGATCCTCCAGCCCCAGCCGGCGCAGGCCCGCCAGCGCCAGCAGGCTGCCCGCGACCTCACCGCCCGCCACGCGGGAGAGGCGCGTCTGCACGTTGCCGCGCAGGGTCACCACCTGCAGGTCCGGCCGCACAGCCAGCATCTGCGCCTGCCGCCGCAGCGAGGAGGAGCCGATGACGGCGCCATGCGGCAGGCAGGCATAGGGGTCGGCCGGGTCCGGCTGGCCGGTGTTCTGGCCCAGGATCAAGGCATCCCGCGCATCCTCGCGCCGCAGCGTGCAGGCGAGCACGATGCCGGGGGGAAGTTCGGTTTCCAGGTCCTTCAGGGAATGGACCGCGAAATCCACCCGCCCATCGGCCAGCGCCTCATGGATTTCCTTGGCGAACAACCCCTTGCCGCCGATCTCGGCCAGGCGGCGGTTCTGGATGGCATCGCCCGTGGTGGTGATGGCATGTTCCTCGAAGGCATCCATGGCACGCAGCACGGGGCAGAAACGCGTCAGGATTTCGAGGAAGTGGCGGGTTTGCCACAGCGCCAGCGGCGAGGCACGGGTGCCCACCCTCAGCGGCAGGCTTCGCTTCCGCGCGTGGTTGACGCGCGGGGGTCCGGAGATGGCGGAAGACATGGAGGGGTCATATAGGTCGCATCCGATGAACGAAACCCGACCATATGCAGGTCTGCCGCGCCCGATTCTCGGTCTTGAAGCGAGTTGCGACGAAACCGCCGCCGCCGTGCTGGACCCGGAAGGGCGCATCCTGGCCGAGGCGGTCTTCACCCAGCAGGAGGAACATGCCCGCTTCGGCGGCGTGGTGCCCGAGATCGCGGCCCGCGCGCACCTGGCCCGGCTGCCCGGCCTGGTGCGGCGGGTGCTGGAGGAGGCGGGTCTGGGCGTGGCCGATCTCGGCGGCGTGGCCGCGACGGCGGGTCCCGGGCTGATCGGCGGCCTCGTGGTGGGTGCCAGCTATGGCAAGGGCTTGGCCATGGGCGCGGGCCTGCCCTTCCTGGGCGTGAACCACCTGGAGGCCCATGCCCTGACCGCCCGCCTGCCGGGCCTGTTTCCCGAACCGCCGGCCTATCCCTACCTGCTGCTGCTGCTCTCGGGCGGGCATTGCCAATGCGTGGCGGTGGAGGGGCTGGGGCGCTACCGCCGCCTCGGCACCACGCTGGACGACGCGGTGGGCGAGGCCTTCGACAAGGCGGCCAAGCTGATGGGCCTGCCCTGGCCGGGCGGGCCGCATCTGGAACGGCTGGCGGCCACGGGCGACGCCCGCGCCGTGCCCCTGCCTCGTCCGCTGCTGGGGCGGGTGGGGTGCGACTTCTCCTTCTCCGGGCTCAAGACGGCGGTGGCCCAGGCGGTGGGCAAGGGCTTCGCCCATGCCGACATCGCGGCCAGCTTCCAGGCCAGCGTCGCCGCCGTGCTGGCCGACCGCGCCCGCCACGCCCATGCGATGCTGCCGGACGCCACGGCGCTGGTGGTGGCGGGCGGCGTCGCGGCCAACCAGGCGGTGCGGGCGGCGCTGGCCGCCGCCACCCCCCTGCACCTGCTGGCGCCGCCCTTGCGCCTTTGCACCGACAATGCCGTGATGGTCGCCTGGGCAGGGCTGGAGCGGCTGCGCGCCGGGCAGCGGGACCCGATGGACCTTGCCCCGCGCCCCCGCTGGCCGCTGGACGAGCTGGCGGTTCCGCATTGACCGGGCTGGGGTGCCGGCGCACCATGAAACCATGAGCGAAACGACCCTGTCCCCCCGCCGCGACGCGCAGATCTGCGCCCTGATCGGGACCGGGCATTTCCTCAGCCATTTCTACGTGCTCTGCCTGCCGCCGCTGTTTCTCGCCTGGCGGGCTGAGTTCGACGTCTCCTTCGCCATGCTGGGCCTGTCGGTCGCGCTGATGAGCGGCGTGACCGCCCTGTTGCAGACGCCCGTGGGCTTCCTCGTGGACCGGCATGGCGCACGGCCCTACCTGGTGGGCGGCACGCTGCTGATGGCGCTGTCCATCGCCGCCATGGCCTTCGTGAACGACTACCGTCTGATCCTGGTGCTGGCGGTGCTCTCGGGCGTGGGCAATTCCGTGATCCACCCGGCCGACTACGCCATCCTGGCGGGCTCGGTGCGGAAGGAATTCATGGGCCGCGCCTTCGCGCTGCACACCTTCACGGGCAATCTCGGTTTCGCCATGGCGCCGCCCGTCATCGCCACGCTGCTGCTGGTGATGGACTGGCGCGGGGCGCTGCTGCTGGTGGGGCTGCTGGGCGTGCCGGTGGTGGGCGCCATCCTGCTGCAATCGCGCATCCTGAGCGACCAGCCCAAGGCCCGCGGCCCCAAGCCCGTGGGCGGGGCGCGGCTGCTGACTTCGAAGCCCATCCTGGCCTTCTTCGCCTTCTTCCTGCTCTCGGCCATGGCGGGCTCGGGGGTGACGGCCTTCCTCATCACCGTCCTGGGGGTGCTCTGGGCCACGCCGGTCGCCATCGCCTCCGTGGCGCTCACGGGCTACATGGCGGGTGCCACGGGCGGCACGCTGGTCGGCGGCTGGTGGGCCGACAAGAAGGGCGGCAACCTGCTGGGCTTCGTCGTGGTGCTGACCGGCGTCTCCATGGCGCTGATCCTCTCCATGGGCCTGGTGGACTGGGGCCAGTGGCTGCTGCTGCCGGTGGCCTTCGCGGCGGGGCTGTGCCTCGGCGCCTCCCGCACCCCGCGCGACGTGATGCTGAAGGAGGCCTGCCCCCCCGGCGAGGTCGGCAAGGTGTTCGGCTTCGTCAGCGCCGGGCTGCCGCTGGGCTCCGCCCTCATGCCCGTGCCCATGGGCTTCCTGATTGATCTCGGCTTCGCCTGGATGGTGCTGCCCACGGTCGCGGTGCTGCTGGGGCTCTCCCTGCTCTGCGCCGGTGCGGCGCGGGGCATGACGGCCCCCGCACCCCGGATGCAGCCGGCCGAATAGCCATGCTGGAGCAATGGCTGCCATGGCTGGACATGGCGGGCATCGCGGTCTTCGCGGCCTCCGGCGCGCTGGTCGCCTCGCGCAAGGAGATGGACGCGGTGGGCTTCGTGCTCCTCGCCTGCGTGACCGGCTTCGGCGGCGGCACGCTGCGGGACCTGCTGCTGGGCAACACCCCGGTCTTCTGGCTGCGCGCGCCGGAGGTGGTGGGGGTTGCCGCCGCCGCCGGGCTTCTCGTCTTCTTCATCGCGCACCGGGTCGAGAACCGTTTCCGCGCCCTGCTCTGGGCCGATGCGGTGGGGCTTTCCCTTTTCGCGGTGGCGGGCGCCGAGATCGCGCTGGAAGCCGGCGCCGCCCCCTGGGCCGCGGTGCTGCTGGGCGTGGTGACGGCCACCTTCGGCGGCATCATCCGCGACGTGATCAGCAACGAGGTGCCGCTGATCCTGCGGCGCGAGATCTACGTCACCGCCGCCGCCGCCGGGGCCGCGGGCTTCGTCATGCTGACCCAGGCCGGGCTGTGGCGTGAGCCCGCCTTCGCGCTGGGCGTGCTGACCTGCCTGCTGATCCGCGCCCTGGCCCTGCTGCGCGGCTGGAGCCTGCCGGCCTACAAGGGCCGCCCGGGGCGCGAGCATCCGGACCGCTGAGCGCGCTCGGTTGACGCAAGGCCTTGCGCGACCAACCTTCCACGGTGCCGGCGTGCCGCCGGCCCCTGCACAACACCCCAAGGCGCCCTCCCCGGGCGCCCCAGGAGAATCCGGACCCGTCATGGCGGCCCATCCTTCCGTGCTCCCGCGTCGCCGCGCCCTGCTGGCCGGCCTCTCCCTGCCCGCCCTCCTGACCGCCTGCGGGCCGCGTTCGGCCGTGGCGCAGCGCGGCCTCCTGCCCGATTTCGCCGACCTGGCCGAGCGCGTGCTGCCCGCCGTGGTCAACATCGCCGTCACCAGCGAACAGGCCGCGACCATCCCCCCTGAATTCCGTGGCACGCCACTGGAGCGCCATTTCCGCAACCGGCGCGAGCGGGTGCAGGGCGCGGGCTCGGGCTTCATCATCGATGCCTCGGGCCTCGTGGTCACCAACAACCATGTGGTGGGCCAGGCCTCCCGGCTGACCGTCTCGCTCCAGGGCGGGCAGGAGGTGCAGGCCACGCTGATCGGCGGCGACGAGCTGACGGATCTCGCGCTGTTGCGGATCGAAGGCCGCACGGATCTCACCGCCCTGCCCTGGGGGTCGAGTGCGTCCATGCGCGTGGGCAACTGGGTGATGGCGGCGGGCAACCCCTTCGGCCTCGGCGGCACCGTCACCACGGGCATCGTCTCGGCGCGGGGGCGTGACCTGGGTGCCGGCCCCTTCGACGACTTCATCCAGACCGACGCCGCCATCAACCCGGGCAATTCCGGCGGGCCGCTGTTCAACACGGCGGGCGAGGTCATCGGCATCAACACCGCCATCTACTCGCCCTCCGGCGCCAATGCGGGCATCGGCTTCGCCACTCCGTCGGACCTCGCGCGGCCGGTGATCGAGACGCTGCGGCGGGATGGCCAGGTGGCGCGCGGCTGGCTCGGCGTACAGGTGCAGGACGTGGTGGCCGAGGATGCCCGCACCGGCCGCCGCGCCGTGCTGGTGGCCGGCGTGGACCGCGCCGGCCCCGCCGCCCGCAGCGGCTTGCGCGCGGGGGACATCGTCACCGGCATCAATGGCGAGACGATCGAGACCTCGCGCACCCTGGTCCGCAACATCGCGGCCATGCCGCCAGGGCAGACGGTGCGCCTGTCCGTGCTGCGCGACCGCCGGCAGATCGAACTGCGCCTGCAGGTGGGGCGGCGCCCCGGCGGCCCGGCCTGAGCCCGAATCGTGCGGGAGATTTCGCCCGACGGGCTTTTCGGCTAGAATCCTTTCGATGAGGCGGCCGCCGGGGCCGCAACCCCGGGTTTCCCCGGCGGCGGCGCCGGCCCGCGACCCATCGCCCGACAAGGACGGAAACGGAACAGCCCATGCGGATCCTGCTGGTGGAGGACGATGTCGAGGTCGCCCGCTTCGTGAAGAAGGGCCTCCAGGAGGCCGGGCACACCGTCGAGCAGGCCGGGAATGGCCGCGACGGCCTGTTCCTCGCCGCCTCGGAGGCCTTCGACCTTCTGGTGCTGGACCGCATGCTGCCCGGCGGCGTGGATGGCGTGCGCATCGTGGAAACCCTGCGCCAGCAGGATAACCGCACGCCCGTGCTGTTCCTCTCGGCGCTGTCCGGCGTGGATGAGCGGGTGCGCGGCCTCAAGGCCGGCGGCGATGACTACCTGGTGAAGCCCTTCGCCTTCGCCGAGCTGCTCGCGCGCTGCGAGGCGCTGGGCCGCCGCCCCTCCAGCGAGGCACCCGTCACGCGCCTCAAGGTGGCCGACCTGGAGCTGGACCTGCTCAGCCGCACCGTGACCCGGGCGGGCAAGAAGATCGACGTGCAGCCCCGCGAATTCCGCCTGCTGGAGCATCTGATGCGCCATGCCGGCCAGGTGGTCACCCGCACCATGCTGCTGGAGAAGGTCTGGGACTACCATTTCGACCCGCAGACCAACGTGATCGACGTGCATGTGTCGCGCCTGCGGCAGAAGCTCGACCGCGGCTTCGACAAGCCTCTGATCCATACGGTGCGCAACGCCGGCTACATGATCCGCGCCGAGGGCTGAGGCTTGGCGGAGGGTCCCGGCCCCCTCCGGGGCATGGCGCAGGGCTTCCCACGCAGCGCGCCGCCGCGGCTGCTGCAATCGGCCGCCTTCCGCATCGCCCTGCTCTTCATGGGCACCTTCTCCGCCGCCGCCTGGCTGCTGGTGGCGGTGCTGTGGTGGGCGACCGCGGGCGCGCTCGACCGGCAGACCATCGCGGCCATCCGCGCCGATGCGGCGGCGCTGGCCGAACGGCACCGCGAGACGGGGCTCTACGGGCTGATCGAGGCCATCGAGGAACGCCTTTCCCTCGATGCCGCGGCGGAGACGCTCTACCTCCTGCAGGACGAGGAGGGCATCAAGCTCGCCGGCAACCTGGAACGCTGGCCCACCGCCATCGGCGAGGAAGGCCTGTGGTTCCGCACCCGCTTCGACCAGGATGGCGTGATCTCCGAGGCGCGGGTCCATCGGCGCGACCTGCCCGGGTTGCGCCTGCTGGTGGGCCGCGACGAGAGCGAGCGCGTGCAACTCCGCCTGCTGCTGACCGAGGGGGTCGCGTGGTCGCTGGGGGGGATGTTCCTCTTCGCGCTGCTGGGGGCGAACATCGTCCGCCGCTCCCTGCAGAACCGGATGCGGCCGGCGGTGGTGACGGCGCTGGGCATCGCGGGGGGTGACCTGTCGCGCCGCGTGCCCCTCTCGGACCATGGCGACGAGTTCGACCGCCTCGCCTCCACCATGAATGACATGCTGGACCGCATCGCCGCCCTCATGGCCGGCGTGCGGAGCGTCTCCGACGCCATCGCCCATGACCTGCGCACCCCCATCGCCCGCGCGCGCGGCAAGCTGGAGGAAAGCCTCGCCACCGCCCGCACCGAGGAGGATTGGCGGGCCGCCATCGAGCAGGGCATCCAGGATCTCGACAACATCAGCCGCGTCTTCCAGGCCCTGCTGCGCATCGCCGAGGCCGAGGCCGGCGCCCGCCGCGCCGCCTTCGCGCCCATGGACCTGCCCGAGGTGCTGCGCGACGCCGCCGAATTCTATGAGGTGATGGCCGAGGCGCGCGACCAGCGCCTGGAAACCGCCCTGCCCGAGCATCTGGTGATGGTGGGCGACCGCGACCTGCTGCTGCAGGCCGTCGCGAACCTGCTGGACAACGCCATCAAGTTCACGCCACCGGGCGGGGTGGTGCGCCTGGCCGCGCGGCAGGAGGAGGGCGGCATCGAGGTGGCCGTGAGCGACACGGGGCCCGGCCTGCCGCCCGAGGAACGCGCGCGCGCCACCGACCGCTTCTTCCGCGCCGATGCCTCGCGCAACACGCCGGGCTCGGGCCTCGGCCTTTCGCTGGTGCGGGCGGTGGCGCAGTTGCATGGCGGCGAGGTGTTGCTGGCAGACGCCCGGCCGGGAGTGGCACCGCCCGGGCTGCGTGTCACCCTGCGCCTGTCCGACAGCCTGGGCTGATGCGGGGTTGCCAGCCCCGCCCGTCCGGGCAAGCCTGAGCCCCATGCGGATCGCGATCCTCACCGACGTCCACGCCAATCTGGAGGCGCTGGAGGCCTGCCTCGCCGATGCGCGCGCAGCGGGGGCGGAGCGCCTCGTCTTCCTGGGCGACCTGGTGGGCTATGGCGCAGACCCCTGGGAGGTGGTGGCGCGCGCGCGCATCCTGCAATCCGAGGGCGCCGTGGTGCTGCGCGGCAACCATGACGAGGCGGCGAGCCTCGGGCCGCAGGGCTTCTCCACCCTGGCCGCCGCCGCCATGCGCTGGACCATGGACCGGCTGGCGCCGGAGGCGCGGGAATGGCTGGCCGGGCTGCCGTTGACCCATATGGAGGCCGGCATCCTCTTCACCCATGCCGATGCCTCGGCCCCGGGCGAATGGCGCTATGTGACGGATTCGCGCACCGCGCGGCGCAGCCTGCTGGCCACGCCCGCCTGGCTGACGCTGTGCGGCCACACCCATGTGCCGGCCCTGTGGCGGCTGTCGGGGGCGGAGCATGTGGCGCCGGTGCCCTTCGAGGAGGACCGGCCCCTCGCCCTCGATGCCGCGCATCGCTGGCTGGCGGTGGTGGGCGCCGTGGGCCAGCCGCGCAACGGCCAGGCGGAGGCGTGCTACGCGCTGCTGGACCCCGGCGCACGCCTCATCACCCAGCGCCGCGTGGCCTATGATGTGGCGCGCGCGGCCACCAAGATCCGCGCCGCGGGCCTGCCGGAACTGCTGGCCGAACGGCTTTTCGTGGGCGTGTAGCGTCTGGTCGCCTTCGGTATTTTCCGAAGGCGTGGATCAGCCGCCGGGCGTATAGCGCTGATCGCCTTCGGTATTTTCCGAAGGCGTGGATCAGCCCCGAACGGCTTCAGAGCGGGCGCTGGGCCCTCTCCATCAGGCGGGAGAAGAAGCCGGGCTTCTTGCCCGGCAGCGCCACCTCGGTGCGCGCCGCCTTCGCGGCTTCGGCGGCCTCGGCCTTGGCGCGGCGTTCCTTGTCGCGCATCCAGGCTTCCAGCGTCATGCCGGCCTTGGCCGCGCGCTTCGCCTCATAGGCGCGCTGGCCCGGCGTGAGAGTGGCCAGGCCCTGCGTCTCACGCGTCACCTTGATCGAGTCCATGCCCGTGGGTCCATGTATGGAGGAACCTATTATGTGGACGGGCGCGGGGCTTGCTGCAAGCGGGGTGGCGCGCCACACAGGCCGCATGGACGCGAAGGTCAAGGCGCATATCTGGGTCTCGATGGCGGTGCGGATGTCGGACATGGCCGGCCGCGGCGCCGCCGTGCTGCGTAAGGGAGACCCGGATTCGGGCGGCATCCTCTGCGTGCTGCGGGGCCGCGAGGGGCAGGTGGTCCTGGCCCAGGCGCGCGATGCCGAGGGCCGCCCCGCCTGGCTGCGCGGCACGGGCGACGCCCCCGTGGCCGAGGACACCGCCGACGCCTATGTGGCGCGCCAGGTGAAGCGCGACCCCGACCTCTGGGTGGTCGAGTTCGACGCGCCCGACCTGTTGCCGCCCTTCGAGGCGCGGCTGATCTGACCGCGCCGCCGCCTCAGCGCGGCAGGATCTCCGAAATCCGCAGCTGCGCCGGCACGCGGCTGCCGCGGTCATAATGACCGATCCAGATGTCGTATTGGCCGGACATGGGATTGTTGAAGATGAGGCCCGGGTCGGTGCCCCGGAAATCGTCATTGCAGGCCCAGCGGCCATTGGGCAGGTTCACCACCAACGTGACATCGGCGCGCGAGGTGGCCGAGATATAGAGCGGCAGCCCCTGCCCCGCGCGGTAGTTCAGCCGCACATCCGGTGCGTCGGCGATGGTGCCCACGCATTGCGACCCACCCAGACGCTCAGCCTGGACGTTTCCACCGGCGGTGACGTTCACCACCACCGGGTCCGGCGCGAAATTCGCGCTGAGGTTGAGTGTGCCGAAGGAAGGCGGGCGGCTGTAGTTCTGCGCGACGACGGGCCCCACCGTCACGGAGAGGAGAGTGGCTGCGGCAAGAAGCCTGGCGGACATGGCGTTTTTCCGTGGGCGCGGAAAGGCGCGCGCCCCAGTGGCCCGCCTGTTCCCTTCCTTGCCGCCTTGATCCTGGCGCATCGGGCAGGATCAATGAAGAGGAAAAATCAACCAAAAATTGAAATCGCGCCAAACTTCAGCGCGGCGGAATCTCCGAAATCCGCAGCTGCGCGGGCACGCCCGCACCGCGCCCGTAATGGCCGATCCAGATGTCGTATTGGCCGGACATGGGATTGGGGAAGACGAGGCCGGGATCGGTCCCGATGAAGTCGTCATTGCAGGCCCAGCGGCCATTGGGCAGGTTCACCACCAGGGTGATGTCGGCGCGTGCGGTGGCCGAGAGGTAGAGCGGCAGTCCCTGCCCCGCCCGGTAGTTCAGCCGGACATCCGGCGCCTCGGCGATGGTGCCCACGCATTGCGAACCGCCCAGCCGCTCGGCCGGGATGGAGCCACCCGCGGTGACGCGGATCACATAGGGATCGGGATAGAAATTCGCGTTGAGGTTGACCGTGCCGAAGGAGGGGCGGAGGTTGTAGTTCTGCGCCACCACCGGGCCCATCGTCACCGCCAGTACCGCCACCGCCGCCAGAACACCCTGCTTCATTGCTGTCTCTCCCCGCTTGCCGGCGCGCGGCCCGCCCCGATGGCGCCCGCGCCCATTCGCCTCCCATCCGCTGCCCCAAGCCGGAGACACGCGGTGGTTGCAGGCTAGGGCCAGGGTGAACCGGAGGGCAACCCCACCTATTCCGTGGCCACCATGCCTTCGCGGCGGGGATCGGCCCCACCCAGGGGCGGCTGGCCGGGACGCAGGCGGATGATGTGCAGGCCCGAATGCATCTCCCGCACCGCCACCTCCAGCCCGCGCGCGGCCAGGACAGGGGCCAGGGCGGCGGCGGGCGTGCCGGCCTCCAGCTCCACCGTGGCGTTCAGCGGGCCGACATGGGGCATGGCGGCGACCTGCTGCGGCGTCATCTCCCAATCCAGCAGCCCGACCAGCGACTGCGCCACATAGCCGATGATCCGCGCCCCGCCGGGCGAGCCGGTGATGGCCTCCAGCCGCCCATCGCGAAACACGAGGATGGGCGACATGGAGGAACGCGGCCGCTTGCCGCCCGCCACCCGGTTGGCGATGGGCCGCCCGTCGCGCTCCGGCGCGAAGCTGAAGTCGGTCAGCTGATTGTTCAGCAGGAAGCCCGCGGCCACCACATGCGCGCCCATCACGCCCTCGATGGTGGTTGTCATGCTGACCGCGCGGCCGGCCGCGTCCAGGATCGAGACCTGCGCCGTGCCGCCCTCGGGCTGCGGCGGCTGGCTGGCCATCGGCGGGCCGCCGAAGCGCGGATTGCCTGGGGCTATGGCCGCGATGGCGTGGTCGCGGTTCATGAGCTGCGCGCGCTGGTTCATGTAGGCGGGGTCCAGCAGGCCGGAGACGGGCACCGCCACATGCGCCGGGTCGGCCATGAACATGTTGCGGTCGGCGAAGGCCAGCCGCCCGGCCTCGCCCACCAGCATCGCCGCATCGGCGCTGTCCGGCGGCAGGGCCAGCATGTCGAAATGCGCGAGCAGCCCCAGGATCTGCAGCACCACCGCGGCCCCCGAGGGCGGCGGCGGCCCGCACAGCGTGAAGGCGCGATAGGGCATGCACAGCGCCTGGGTGCGGCGCGGGGTGTAGTTCGCCAAATCCTCCGCCGTCATCAGGCCGGCATTGGCGTGGCCGCGCACCACGCGCAGGATCTCCTCCGCGATGGGGCCTGTGTGCAGCGCGTCGGCGCCGCGTGTCGCCAGCGCGCGCAGGGTCTCGGCCAAGGCGGGGTTGCGGAGGGTGGTCCCGGCGGGCAGTGGCGCGCCCGCCGGCGTCAGGAACAGCGCCGCCGCGCCGGGGTCGCCCCGCAGGGCAGGTGCCGTCGCGGCCAGGGCGCGGGCCAGATAGGGCGAGACCGTGAAGCCCTCTTCCGCCAGCCGGATGGCGGGTTGGAAAAGCTGCGCCCAGGGCAGCACGCCATGCTCGCGGTGCGCCGCCTCCAGCATCCGCATCACGCCGGGCACGCCCACGGCACGGCCGCCCACCACCGCCTCGCGGAAGGGCATGGGGCGGCCGTCGCGCAGGAACAATTCGCCCGTGGCGGCGGAGGGGGCTTCCTCGCGCCCATCCCAGGCGGTGATGGCCCGGCCGTCCCAATGCAGCAGGAAGGCGCCGCCGCCGATGCCCGAAGCCTGGGGCTCCACCACCGTCAGCACCGCCTGGACGGCGACGGCGGCATCGAGCGCGGTGCCCCCGGCGCGCAGCATGGCCATGCCGGCCTCGGCGGCCAGCGGATGGCCCGCCACCACCATGTTGGCCGGCTGCGACGGCATGACACCGCCCGCCTGCGGCGCGGCGGGCTGGGCCCAGGCCGGTGCCGCGCAGAACAGGAAGGCCAGCAGGAAGCGCTTCATCCGATCCTCCGCATGCCGCGCCGGCCGCGATAGGCCAAGGCTTCGGCCACATGGGCGCGGGTGACGGCGGCACTCCCGGCCAGGTCCGCGATGGTGCGGGCCACGCGCAGCATGCGGGTGTGGCCGCGGGCGGAAAGGCCCAGCCGTTCCGTCGCCTGTTCCAGTAGCTGGCGGGCCATCTCGTCCAGCACCAATTTTTCCTCCAGCGCGGCACCCTCGGCCGCCGCGTTGTGGCGGGGGCCGTCCTCGCCATAGCGGGCGCGCTGGACGGCGCGGGCGCGGGCCACGCGCGCGGCGACAGCGGCGGTGGTCTCGCCCGCCGGCGCGCGGGAAAGTTCGGCGGCCGGCACGGGCTGCACCTCGACGGTCAGGTCCATGCGGTCGAGCAATGGGCCACTGAGGCGGTCGGTGTATTCCTCGCCGCAGCGGGGCGCGCGTGAGCATTCGCGCCCCGGATCACCCAGGAAGCCGCAGCGGCAAGGGTTCATGGCCGCGATCAACTGGAAGCGCGCGGGCCAGGTGACATGGGCATTGGCGCGCGCGATGACCGCGCGGCCGCTCTCCATGGGCTGGCGCAGCGATTCCAAGGCGGGGCGCGGGAATTCGGGCCACTCGTCCAGGAACAGCACCCCGTGGTGGGCCAGGCTGATCTCGCCCGGCCGCCCCTTGTTGCCGCCGCCGATGAGGGCCGCCTGGCTCGCGGAATGGTGGGGGTCGCGGAAGGGTGGGCGCGTGAGCAGGCGCCCATCGCGCAGCAGCCCGGCGACGGAATGCACCAGGGAAAGCTCCAGCGCCTCCTCCGGCGAGAGGTCCGGCAACAGGCCGGGCAGGCGCTGGGCCAGCATGGACTTGCCCGCGCCGGGTGGGCCGACCAGCAGCAGGTTGTGCCCTCCGGCGGCGGCGATTTCCAGGGCGCGCTTGGCCGTCTCCTGCCCCTTCACCTCGGAGAGGCAGGGGCCGCGCCAGGGTTCGGGGGCGAGGTGCGGCGGCGCGGGCGGCGCCAGCACCTGCACGCCCCGGAAATGGTTGAGCAAAGCCGGCAGGTCCGCCGGCGCCAGCACCTGCCCGCGCCCAGCCCAGGCGGCCTCGGCGCCCTGGGCGGCGGGGCAGATCAGGCCGAGGTTGCGTTGGGAGGCGCCAAGTGCGGCCGGCAGCACGCCCGCCACCGGCAACAGCGCGCCATCAAGCCCCAGTTCGCCCAGTGCGGCGAAACCGGCCAATTCCTCGCGCGGCAGCACGTCCATGGCGGCGAGCAGGGCCAGCGCGATGGGCAGGTCGTAATGGCTGCCCTCCTTGGCGAGGTCGGCCGGGGCCAGGTTCACCAGGATGCGCTTGGGGGGCAGCGAAAGCCCCAGCCCGGTCAGCGCCGCCCGCACCCGTTCGCGCGATTCGCCCACGGCCTTGTCGGCCAGCCCCACCACCAGGAAGGCCGGCAGGCCGGAGGCGAGCTGCACCTGCACCTCCACCGGCACCGCCTCGATGCCGGCGAAGGCGAAGGTGGCCACGCGCGCGAGGCTCATGCGGCGGCGCGCACCCTCGCCATGTAGCCATCCAACTGCGCGGGATCGAGCCAGCGCGTCACGCTCATGATGCCGCCTTCCGGCTCCATCCAGGTCGTGTTGCCGCCGGCGCCGGAGAAGCACACCGCGCCCTCGCTGGCGCTCGGCCACTTGGTACGGCCGGTGTTGAGCCAGAACAGGAAGCCGTAATGCGGGTTCAGCGCGCAGGGGGCGCGGCAGAGGTCGAGCCACTCCTTCGCGATGAGGCGCCGGCCCTGCCACTCGCCATCCGCCGCCACCAGCAGGCCCACGCGCGCCTGGTCCTCGGCGGAGATGAAGATGCCCCCGCCCCAATGGCCGCCGCCCGAGACGCTCTCGATGACCTGCCCGCCGATCTCGACGCCTGAGGTCGAATAGCCATGCCAATGCCAATCCGCGCTGGCGCCGATGGGGCCCATGATGCGCTCGCGCCACACATCGGGAAGGCTGCGCCGGAACAACAGCAGCAGGCCCAAAGACAGCGCGTTCACGCGCACGTCATTGTATTCCCAATAGGCGCCCGGCGCCTGCAAGGGCCGCGTGCTGCGCTTCTTCCCCTGCCCTTCCACGCCCAAATTCCGACCGCGGTCGATCAGGTCGCTCTTGCCGAAGAGGCTGCCTTCCCACTCCGAGGTGTTGGTCAGCAGATGCCGCCAGGTGATCCGGCCGTTCTGCGCGCCTTCGAAGGCCGGGTGCGCGGCGCGGCGGCGCACCTCCTCGTCCAGGTCGGGCAGCAGGCCATCCTGCACGGCCAGCCCCGCCAGCATGGCGAGGTAGGACTTGGCCACGCTGAAGGTCATGTCCGCGCGCTGCGTGTCGCCCCATTCGGCCACGCGCTGCCCGCGCTGGAAGATGATGCCGGCCGGGCCGCCGCGCGGGGCCGTCGGGCCCAGCACCTCGTTGTCCGGCGCGGGTTCGAAGAAGCCGCTTTCCAGATGCGCCAGGATGTCGCGCGGCCAGGGGGTTTCGTGCGCCTGGGCGTGCGCCGCCGCTTGCTCGAAGCTCACGTCAGCTTGCCCTTCGGGCCCGGCAGCTCGATCTCGATGGCCAGCGTGGAAAGGTCCGCGCCACGCTCCAGGTTCACCTGCACCTTGTCGGGGTCCACCGCCACATAGCGCGTGACCACGGCGACGAGTTCCTGCTGCATCTTCGGCAGAAAATCCTCCCGCGTGCGGGAGACGCGCTCATGGCTGATGATGACCTGCAGCCGGTCCTTGGCCAGGTTCGCGTTGCTCCCGGCGGCCGCCTCGTCGCGGCGGGTGCGGAAGAAGTTCAGCCAGCTCATGCCGCCCTCCCGCCGAACAGGCGCCCGAAGAAGCCCTTCTTCTTCTCGGCCTCGATGAAGCGGTGCGGCTTCTCCTCGCCCAGGAAGCGCGCCACGGCGTCGGCATAGGCCTGGCCCGCGGGGCTCTCGCTGTCCAGGATCACGGGGTTGCCGCTGTTGCTGGCCTTGAGCACGCTCTCGCTCTCCGGGATCACGCCCAGCAGCGGGATGGCCAGGATTTCCAGCACGTCATCGAGCTTCAGCATCTCGCCGCGCTCCACGCGGGCGGGGTCGTAGCGGGTGAGGAGCAGATGCTGCTTCACCGGCTCCTTGCCCTCCTCGGCGCGCTTGGACTTGGATTGCAGCACGCCGAGGATGCGGTCGCTGTCGCGCACCGAGCTGACCTCGGGGTTGGTCACCACCACCGCGGCGTCGGCGAAATACAGCGCCAGCAGCGCGCCCTTCTCGATGCCGGCCGGGCTGTCGCAGAGGATGTAGTCGAACTCCTTCGACAGCTCCTCGATGATGCCCTGCACGCCCTCGCGCGTCAGCGCGTCCTTGTCGCGGGTCTGGCTGGCGGGAAGGATGCACAACCCGTCCACCCGCTTGTCGCGGATCAGGGCCTGGTTGAGCTTCGCCTCGCCCTGGATGACGTTCACGATGTCGAACACCACCCGCCGCTCGACCCCCATGATGAGGTCGAGGTTCCGCAGCCCCACGTCGAAATCGATGACGACGGTCTTCTTGCCCCGCTGCGCGAGGCCGGTGGCGAAGGCGGCGGAGCTGGTGGTCTTGCCCACGCCCCCCTTGCCCGATGTGACGACGATCACCTGCGCCATGAAGAAATCCCTCCCGGTTGGGTCGGCTCAGCCGATCGGGCTGAACCGAAGCTGTTCGCCCTCCAGCCGGACGATCGCGCCGCGGCCGATGGGTGTGCCCGAAAGCCCGTCGCGCACGGCATAGAAGCCCGCGATGGCGACGAGTTCCGGGTCGAAGATCTGCGCGAAGATGCGCGCCTCGCCGTCATCGCCGGCACCGGCGACGGCCCGGCCGCGCAGCGCGCCGTAGATGTGCACGTTGCCGTCCGCGATGACCTCGGCCCCGGCATTGACGGTGCCGATGACGACGAGGTCGGCACCCTGGGCATGGACGCGCTGGCCGGCGCGGATGTTCTGCTCCACGACCAGGGTGCGCGCGGCGGCGGCCATGGGCGGCGGCGTGGCGGCGGCGGCGGGCGGCGGATTCATGGCCACCGGGGGTGCCGCCACGGGTGCGGGGGCCTGCACCTCCGTCTCCTTCTGGCCGGTGGGGCGCAGCGTGGGCAGGCCCGCGCCGGCGGCCGCCGCGCGCTGCATCTGCGTGCCGCCCGTGACGCCGATGGGCAGGATTTCCAGCGCGCGCAGCCCCTGGATCAGCGCCGGGAAGTCCACCCGGTCATCGCCCAGATCGTCGAGGCCGATGGCGATGGGCGCGAAGCGCAGGAAGCCGGGCGCCTTCTGGAACTGGTCGCCCAGCGCGGGCAGCACCTCCTCGATGCGGCCCGTCAGCAGGCGCAGGGTCAGCAGGCTGTAATTGCTCGCGCGCAGGCGGAAGCTTTCCGGCATGGGGGAGGGCCTCGC
Source organism: Roseococcus suduntuyensis (assembly GCF_014196305.1). Lineage (GTDB taxonomy): Bacteria > Pseudomonadota > Alphaproteobacteria > Acetobacterales > Acetobacteraceae > Roseococcus > Roseococcus suduntuyensis. The sequence continues at coordinate 49,308 of NZ_JACIDJ010000011.1, read as the reverse complement.
GGCGACGGACATGGGGCTTTGTGTCATCCAGGCTGCAACGCGCCTGCATAGCCGCCCCGCGCGCCGGAGCGAAGCCCTTCCCGCCATTCCCCCAGTGGAAACCGGGGATGAACCGGGACATCCTCCACCCCAGCGTCCCGAAAGGAACCCCCGCGTGAGAGCACCCCCTGGCCGCCGCGCCGACTACAGATGGTTCCGCACCATGGCCACCCGCTGGATGGACAATGATATCTACGGGCACATGAACAACGTGCAGCACTACAGCCTGTTCGACACGCTCGTGGCGCGCTTCCTGCTGGACCATGGCGTGCTGGACCTGGCGCGCAGCCCGTATGTGGGCCTCGTGGTCGAGACGGGTTGCCGCTATCATGCCCCCATGGCCTTCCCCGACGAGGTGACGGGCGGGCTGCGGCCGCGGCGCCTGGGAGGTTCCTCCATCACCTACGAACTCGCGCTGTTCCGCAATGACGAGGACCAGGCCGCGGCCGAGGGCCATTTCACCCATGTCTATGTGGACCGCGCCCAACAATCCCGCACCGTGCCGCTGCCCGAGGCGCTGCGCCGCGCCGCCGAGGCCCTGCTGACATGACATCCCAACCATGACCCCCCAACCATGACCCCCCAACCATGACCCCCCTGGCCGACCGGCGGGCGCTGCTGGCGCCACCGCTGCTCGGCCTGCTGGCGGGCGGGGTGCTCTGGGCGTTGGGCCATGTGCCGGGCGCCGCCTTCGCCATGGGCGCCCTGCCCGTGCTGGCCCTCCTGCTGGCCGAGATGGCGCGCAGCCTGCGCGGGGGCGAGTTCGGCCTGGACCTCATCGCGGCCCTGGCCATCGGCTTCGCCCTGGTGATGGACGAGAACCTCGCCGCCAATGTGGTGGCGCTGATGTATGCCGGCGGGCAGTTCCTCGACGACCACGCCCGCCACCGCGCCAGCGCCGAGATGACGGCCCTGCTGGCCCGCCAGCCCCGCACGGCGCTGCGCCACGGCTCCCAGGGCCTGGAGGAGGTGCCCATCGCGGCCCTCGGCCCCGGCGACCGGCTGCTGATCCCGCGCGGGGCCGTGCTGCCGGTGGATGGCGTGCTGGAGGGTGATTCCGCCCTGCTCGACACCGCCGCCGTGACGGGCGAGCCCATGCCGATGCGCGCCGCGCGCGGCGAAGCGCTGCTCTCGGGCTGCGGCAATGCCGGCGAGGCCTTCGACCTGCTGGCCACCACCGATGCGGAGGCCAGCACCTATGGCGGCATATTGCGCCTGGTGCGCGCCGCGCAGGAAAGCCGCGCGCCCATGGCGCGGCTGGCGGACCGCTGGGCGCTGAGCTTCCTGGCGCTGACCCTGACCCTGGCCGGCGGCGCCTGGGCCGCGACCGGCGAGGCCACGCGGGCATTGGCCGTGCTGGTGGTCGCCACCCCCTGCCCGCTGATCCTGGCCGTGCCGGTGGCGCTGATGGCAGGGCTTTCGCGCGCGGCGAAGCTCGGCGTGCTGGTGAAATCGGCGGCGGCGCTGGAGGCCATGTCGCGCATCCGCGTCGTCATCATGGACAAGACCGGCACCCTGACGCACGGCCAGGCGGAACTTGTGGCCCATGCGGGCGGCGATGAGGCGCTGCGGCTGGCGGCCAGCCTGGACCAGGCCTCCACCCACCCCATCGCCCATGCGCTGGTGGCGGCGGCGCGGGCGCACGGGCTTGCGCTGGCCACGCCCGAATCGGTGCGCGAAACCCCCGGCGAGGGGCTGGAGGGCGTGGTGGAAGGCCAGCGCGTCCTGGTGGGCGGGGCCGCCTTCGTGCAGGCCCATGCGACAGGCCATCCGCCCCCGCTGACGGCCGAGGAAGGGCTGGAAGGCGCCACCCGCTCCCTCGTTGCCGTGGAGGGGCGCGTGGCGGGCGTGCTGCTCTTCGCCGACCGGCTGCGGCCCGAAGCGCCCGCCCTCATTGCCGCGCTGCGCCGCCAGGGGGTGGCGCGGGTGGAACTGGCCTCGGGCGACACCGAGGCGCGGGTCGCCGCCATCGGCCGCGCCGTGGGCGCCGATGCGGCCCATGCGCGGCTCGACCCTTCCGGCAAGGTCGCGCTGCTGCACGCCACCCGCGCCCATGGCCCCGTGATGATGCTGGGCGATGGGCTGAACGACGCGCCCGCCCTGGCGGCCGCCGATGTGGGCGTGGCCGTCGGCGTGCGCGGGGCCGCCGCCGCCCAGGCCGCCGATGCGGTGCTGCTGGGCGAGGGCCTCGGCCGTCTCGCGGAGGTGCTGGCCGCCGCCACCCGCGCCCGTGCCATCGCGCGGCAGAGCGTGGTGGCGGGCATCGGCCTTTCCACCCTCGGCATGGTCGCGGCGGCGGCGGGCTATCTCACACCCGTGCAGGGCGCCTTGTTGCAGGAGGCGATTGACGTGGCGGTGATTCTCAATGCCCTACGCGCGCTGAGAGCCTGACCACCAAGGGGAAATTCCATGCCAAAGCTTATGCGCCTCGCCATCCTGGACGACTACCAGGGCGTCACCCTCGCCATGGGCCCCTGGGAGAAGCTGCCCCACATCGAGGCCACCGTCTTCCAGGACACGCTGCACGACCAGGACGCGCTGGTGGCGCGCCTCGCGCCCTTCGACGCCATCCTCGCCATGCGCGAGCGCACGCCCTTCCCCGCCGCCCTGCTGGAGCGGCTGCCGAACCTGAAGCTGCTGATCACCACGGGCGAGCGCAACCGCGGCATCGACGCCGCCGCCTGCGCCGCGCGCGGCATCACCTTCAGCGGCACGCCCAGCTTCGGCGCGCCCACGGTGGACCTGACCTGGGGGCTGATCCTCGCACTCGCCCGCGGCATCCCGGCGCAGCAGGACGCGCTGCGCGCGGGCCGCTGGCAGACGGCGGTGGGCGTCGGGTTGCAGGGGCGCACGCTGGGGCTGCTCGGTTTGGGCAAGCTCGGCCAGAAGGTGGCGAAGGTGGGCCAGGCCTTCGGCATGAAGACCATCGCCTGGAGCCAGAACCTGACCGCCGCCGCCGCCGAGGCCCATGGCGTGACGCGGGTGGACAAGGCCGAGCTGTTCGCGGGCGCCGATGTGCTCTCCATCCACCTCATCCTGTCCGAGCGGTCGCGCGGGCTGGTGGGTGCGGCGGAACTCGCGCTGATGAAGCCCGATGCCTTCGTGGTGAACACCTCGCGCGGGCCCATCATCGACCAGGCGGCGCTGATCGCGGCCCTGCGCGAAGAGCGCATCGCCGGTGCCGGCATTGATGTCTATGACATCGAGCCGCTGCCCATGGACCACCCGCTGCTGTCGGCGCCCAACACGGTGCTGACGCCGCATCTCGGCTACGTCACGCAGGAGAACTACCGCAGCTATTTCGCCGGCGCGGTCGAGGCCATCCAGGCCTATGAGGCGGGCAGCCCCATCCGCGTCATCACGGGCTGAGGCGGCCGAAACGGTGGACAGGCGCGGCGCGGCGGTGTGTGCTGCGCCGCAAAACCCTGAGGTGGCACGGATGAAGCTGGCGAATGGTCTGGATTGGGCAAGCCTCACGCAGCGCGAACGCGACGACGCCTATGACAACCGCAAGGCCGTGGCCGACAGCCCCGCGCTGACCGAGGAACGCAACCAGGCCTCCGAAGCCTTCCGCGCCGCCCATCCCGGCCACCTGAACCTCGCCTACGGCCCCAGCGACCGCGAAGCCTGGGACCTGTTCCCGGGCCGCGACCCCTCGGCCCCCGTGCTCGTCTTCGTCCATGGCGGCTACTGGCAATGGAACCGCCGGCAGGATTTCGCCTGCATGGCCGAAGGCGCGCTCGCCATGGGCTGGGGCGTGGCCCTCTGCGGCTACAGCCTGGCGCCCGACGCCACGCTGACGCGCATCGTCTGGCAGTTGAACACGGCGCTGGACTGGCTTTCCGTCCATGGCGCCGAGCACGGCATGGGCGGGCCGCTGGTGCTGTCCGGCTGGAGCGCGGGCGGGCATTTGACGGCGCTGGGAGCCGAACACCCGTCGGTGAGTGCGGCCGTCGCCATCTCCGGCATCTTCGAGCTGGGGCCGATCCGCGACACCTACCTGAACGCGGCGCTGAAGCTGACCGATGACGAGATCATCAACCTCTCGCCGATGCGGCGGCCGGTGGTGATGAAGCCCATGGCCATCGTCCATGGCGCCGCGGAACTGCCCGAGCTGTGCCGACAGTCGCGCGACTTCCATGCGCGGCGCGCGGCGGCCCAGGCACCGGGGCCGCTCTGGCCCGTGCCGGGGGCCGATCATTTCCGCGTGCTGGAGGCGCTGCGCCGGCCCGATGGCCTGTTGCTGCGCGTGGCGGCGGAGATGCTGCGATGATCGTCACCCTGGAGGGGCTGCGCGCCCGCCTCGCCGCCGGCACGCCCGCCACCACCATCGCGGCCGAGGCGCTGGCCCGCATCGCGGCATTCAACGACCCCGCGCTGTTCCTGCACCTGCGCCCCGAGGCCGAGATCATGGCCGAGGCGGCACGCCTGCCGCAGGGCAAGCTGCACGGCATCCCCTTCGTGGTGAAGGACAATATCGACGTGGGCGGCATGCCCACCACCGCCGCCTGCCCGGACTTCGCCCATGTGCCGGAGGCCGATGCGCCGGCCGTGGCGCGGCTGCGCGCGGCCGGCGCGCTGCTGCTGGGCAAGGTGAACCTGGACCAGTTCGCCACCGGCCTGAACGGCACGCGCAGCCCCTACGGCACCCCGCGCAACGCCATCCGCGCGGAGCTGATCCCGGGGGGCTCCTCCTCCGGCTCCGCCACGGCGGTCGCGGCCGGCATCGCGGCCTTCAGCCTGGGGACGGACACGGCGGGCTCGGGCCGGGTGCCTGCCGCCGCGCAGAACCTGGTGGGCCTGAAGCCGAGCCTGGGGCTGATCCCGACGCGGGGCGTGGTGCCGGCCTGCCGATCGCTCGACGTGGTGTCCATCTTCGCCCATTCGGTGGCCGATGCGGCGGCCGTGCTGGCCATCGCCGCCGGGCCCGATGCCGAGGACCCCTACAGCCGCCCCGCCCCCGCCACCTGGCGCGCGCTGGACGCGCCGCCCGCGGCCCCCAGCCTGGCCGCGCCGCTGGAGGAACAGCTCGTCTTCGACACGCCGGGCGATGCCGCGGTGTTCCACGCCACGCTGGCCCGCGCCGAGGCCATGGGCGCCACCATCCGCCGCGTGGACATCGCCCCCCTGCTGGAGGTGGCACGCCGCCTCTATGACGGGGCCTGGGTGGCCGAGCGCACGGCGGCGCTGCGGGAATGGGTGGTGCGGCGGCCGGACGCCCTGCACCCGGTCACGCGCGCCATCCTGGAAGGCGGGCTGGAGCGCCGCACCATGGACGCCTTCGACGACTTCCACGCGGCGGCCGGCGCGCGGCTGCTGGCGCGGCGCCTCTTCGCCGAGGTGGACGCGCTGCTGCTGCCGACCTGCCCCGGCATCCCGACCCTGGCGGCCATGGAGGCGGCGCCCATCGCGGCCAATTCGCGGCTGGGCACCTATACGAATTTCGTGAACCTGTGCGACTTGGCGGCACTCGCGGTGCCGGCAGGCTTCCGGGCCGATGGGGCGCCGGCGGGCGTCACCCTGGTCGGGCCGGCGCACAGCGAGGGGCGGCTGTGCGGCCTGGGGGCCGCCATCCATCACGCGGCGGGCATCGGGCCCCTGCCCCCCGTGCCCGCGCCGCTGGCGCCGCATGAAATCGCGCTCTTCGCCATCGGCGCGCACATGGCCGGGCTGCCGCTGAACCGGCAGATGCTGGGCCATGGTGGGCGCTTCCTGCGCGCGGCCCGCACCGCGCCGGCCTACCGGCTGTATGACCTCGGCAACCGGCCGGGAATGCTGCATGTGGCGACCGGCGGCGGCATGATCGCGGGCGAGGCCTGGGCCGTGCCTGCTGCCAGCATCGGGCCATTCCTCGCCGAAATCCCGCCGCCGCTGGGCTTCGGCCAGGTGGCGCTGGAGGACGGCAGCCGCATCCTGGGCTTCCTGGCCGAGGCCGAAGGCGTGGCCAGCGCGCCCGACATCACCGCGCTGGGCGGGTGGCGGGCGCATCTGGCGGCAAAGGGGTAGTCGCCGCGGGGCGAAGGCCCGCGGGCGTGAATCACGCGACCCCAAGCCCCCCGCCGCCGCGCTCATGGGGCCGGTCATAGTCCAGCACCGGCCCCACGGGCACGATGCCGTGCGGGTTCAGGCCACGGTGGCTTTCATAGTAATGGCGGCGGATGTGGGAGAAGTTCACCGTCTCGCGCACGCCTGGCCATTGGTAGAGTTCACGCAGATAGCCTGACAGCGCGGGGTAGTCCGCGATGCGCCGCCGGTCGCACTTGAAGTGGCCAGCATAGACCGCGTCGAAGCGCAGCAGCGTGGGGAAGAGGCGCCAATCGGCCTCCGTGATCACGTCGCCGCAAAGGTAGCGGCGCGTGGTGAGCTGGGCCTCCAGCCAGTCCAGCGTCTCGAAGAGAGGGTTCACCGCCGCCTCATAGGCCGCCTGGGTGGTGGCGAAGCCGGCCTTGTAGACCCCGTTGTTCAGCGTGTCGTAGATGCGCGCGTTCAGCGCATCTATCTCCTCGCGCAAAGCGTCCGGGTAATGGCGCCCGCCGCCGCCCCAGGCGCTGTCGAGCATCCGGATGATATCGGCGCTCTCATTGCTCACGATGGTGCCGCGCGCCTTGTCCCACAGCACGGGCACGGTGACCTTGCCGGTGAAGCGCCGGTCGGCGGCGGTGTAGATCTCGTGCAGGAAGCGGGCGTTGTGGATGGGGTCCGGCACCACGCCCTCGCCCTCCACGAAGGTCCAGCCATGGCCGAGCATCAGCCAGTTCACCACCGAGACGCTGATGGAATCCTGCAGCCCGTTCAGCGCGCGGAAGATCAGCGTGCGGTGCGCCCAGGGGCAGGCCAGCGAGACATAGAGGTGATAGCGCCCATGCTCGGCCTGGAAACCGCCCTCGCCCGTGGGGCCGGGGGCGCCATCGGCCGTCACCCAGTTGCGGAAAGGGCTTTCGTTGCGGACGAAGGCGCCGTCCTTGGTGGCGACGAGGGGGGTATCGGCGTGCCAGACGCCGTTGATCAGCAGGCCCATGGGGCATTCACTCCTTCGCGGCGGGCAGGCGCCAGATGAGCGCGGAAAGCCCCACGCAGCCCAACGCCAGCAGCCAGGGCAGGATGCGCGCCCCGGCCAGGTCGGCCGCCAGCCCGAGCAGGGCCGGCACCACCGCCACGCCCAGCATGGCGGCGGAGACCTGGAACCCCACCGCCTGCGCCGCCGCCTGGACGCCGAGGCGTGAGGGCGTCCGGGCCATCACCGTCGGATAGATCGGGGCGAGGGCCAGCGCCATCAACCCGAGTGCCGGGAAATCCGCCCAGCCCGAGGCCAGAAGCAGCGCGCCCAGCACCGTCACGGGGGTGAGAAGCCGCAGCAGAAGGTCCGCCCCCACCCGGTCCACCACGAAGCCGAGGCCGATGCGCCCCAGCGTCAGCGCCGCGAAGAAGGTGGTGGCGGCGGCCGCGCCCTCGGCCGCGGTGGCGCCGCGCGCGGCGGTGAGGATGGTGGCGGCCCATTGCCCCGCCCCGGCCTCGATGCCGGTGTAGAGGAAGAAGATGACGATCTGCAGCCGCGCCACCGGGTGGCGCAGCACGGCCAGAGCCGAGAGGTCCGCGCCCCCGCCCCCCTGGTGTGCGCCCGCATCCCACCGCCGGCGCGTCAGGCCGAAGGCCAGTGACAGCGCGGCCAGCACGGCGCCCACCACAAGGTAGCCCGCCTGCCAGCCGAAGCCGCCCGCCAGCAGCAGAGCCGCCGCCAGCGGACCCAGCGTGGCGCCGATGCCCCAGCAGCCATGCAGCCAGTTCAGGTGGCGCGGGCGGAAGCGGTGCGCGGCGAAGAGGTTGAGCGCCGCGTCCACCGCGCCCCCGCCCACACCCGCCAGCACGGCGAGCGCCACGAAGCCCCACCAGGGCGGCGCGAGGCCCTGTCCCAGGGCGGCCGTCGCGGTGGCCGCCAGGCTGACGGACAGCAGCAGCCCGATGCCCAACCCCCGGATCAGCCGCGCCGCCAGCAGCCCGGCCGTGATGTAGCCCGTGGCATTGGCGGCCAGCACCAGGCCCAGCCCCGCATTGGCCACGCCGAAATGCGGTTGCAGTTCCGGCCAGAGGCTGCCCGGCAGCGGGTCAGGCAATCCCAGCCCGATGAAGGCCAGGAAGGCGAGCGCCAGAAGCGGCATGGCCTCAGCGCGCGCCCATGCGGGTCAGGAGGCCAGCGCCTTCTCCGCCGCATCGGCCAGAATGCGCAGCGACAGGACGAGGTCCTCCTCCTTCGTGTCCTCGGCCCAATGGTGGCTGATGCCGCCGATGGAGGGCGTGAACAGCATGGCCATGGGCATGATCTTCGCCACATGCTGCGCGTCATGGATGGCGCCCGAGGGCATGGGCTGCCATTGGCCATTGGCGTGGCGTGTGGCGGCCTCGCACAGCGCGCCGTGCAGGGCAGGGTCCGCGATGGCCGGCGCCGAACGGCCCAGGCGTTCCAGGCTGAGGGCGCAGCGGTCGCGCCGGTCCACCTCCTGCACGATGCGGGTCAGGAGCGTCTCCAGCCGATCCAGCACCGCCTCCGACAGGTCGCGGAACTGGAAGATCAGCTCCGCGCGGCCGGCGATGATGTGCGGCGCGTTGGGCTCCAGCACCACGCGGCCGCAGGTCCAGACCGTGCGCTCGCCCACATGCATGGGGAACTGTTCGTCGATCATGGCCAGCACGCGCATGGCGGCGACGTTGGCGTCCTTGCGTTCGGCCATGGTGGTGCCGCCGGTGTGGTCCTGCTGGCCCACGGCGGTGATCTTGAAATAGCGGATGCCGAAGATGCCGGTGACGACGCCGCTGCGCAGCCCCGCCTGTTCCAGCTGCGTGCCCTGCTCGATGTGCAGTTCCAGGAAACCCTTGTAGCGCGCGGGGTCGAGGCGCATGCGCGGCAGGCCTTCCAGCCCGGCCTCGCGCAGCGCCTGGCGGAGCGGCTTGCCGTCCATGTTGTGGCGGGCGGCGTCGATCTCGGCCTCGGTCACCTCGCCGACCATGGAGCGGCTGCCGAGGAAGCTGCCGTAGTGCGCCTCCTCATCGGCGAAGGCCACGACATCCACCGCCATGCCGGCGCGGGCCAGCGCCAAGCCCGCGACCACGCCCAGCGCGCCATCGAGCCAGCCGGCCTCGTTCTGCGTCTCGATGTGGCTGCCGACCAGCAGCTTCGGCCCGGCGCCGGGATGCTTGCCCAGCACGTTGCCGAGGCCGTCCATCTCGGGTTCGAGGCCCACCTCCCGCATGCGCTCCATCAGCCAGCGGCGGCTTTCCATGTCCTGCGGCGTGTAGGTCGGGCGGTGGACGCCGGTCTTGAACTGGCCGATCTGCCGCAGCGCGTGCAGGTCCGCCAGGAAGCGCGCGGTATCGGGCTCAGCCACGGAGATAGGCCTCCGCCGCGTCCGCCATGATGCGGATGTTCAGCGCCAGGTCCTCCTCCTTCGTGTCCTCGGCCCAATGGTGGCTGATGCCGTTGATGGAGGGCGTGAACAGCATCGAGGCCGGCATGATGCGCGCCATGTATTGCGCGTCATGGCCGGCCCCCGAGGGCATGTGCTGCCATTGGCCATTGGCGTGCTTCGTCGCCGCATCGGCGAGTGCCGCCTGCATCGCGGGGTCGCAAAGGGCGGGCTTGGAACGGCTCATGGCTTCGAGCGTGGTGGTGGTGCGCTCGGTGCGGTTCATCTCCTGCACGATGCGGGTGAGGCATTCCTCCAGTCGCTCCAGCGTGGGCACATCAATGTCGCGGAACTGGAACAGCACCTCGGCCCGGCCCGGGATGATGGAGGGCGCGCCGGGCTCCAGCGCGATGCGCCCGCAGGTCCAGACCGTGCGGGGCCCGCAGAGCAGGGGGAATTCCCGGTCCACGCGGGACAGCAGCCGCACCGCCGTCAGGCCGGCATCGCGGCGCTCGGCCATGGTCGTGCCGCCCGCATGGTCCTGCATGCCCTCGATGGTCAGGCGGAACTGCCAGATGGCGACGATGCCCGTCACCACGCCCGCCCGCAGGCCCTGGGATTCGAGCTGGGTTCCCTGCTCGATGTGCATCTCGAAGAAGCCCTTGTAGCGGCTGGGGTCCAGCTTCGGCCGCGGCAGGCCTTCGAGGCCCGCCTCGCGCAGCGCCTCGCGCAGCGGCTTGCCGTGGTAGCGGTTCTTCAGGCTGTCGATCTCGCTGTCCTCCAGGATGCCCAGCAGCGAGCGGCTGCCGATGAAGCTGCCGTAGTGGCCCTCCTCATCGGCGAAGGCCACGACATCCACCGGCAGCCCGGCGCGGGCCAGCGCCACGCCCGCCATCACGCCCAGCGCGCCGTCCAGCCAGCCGGCCTGGTTCTGGCTTTCGATATGGCTGCCCACCAGCAGATGCGGCCCCGGCCCGGGGTGGCGGCCGAAGACATTGCCGATGCCGTCCATGCTGGGCTCCAGCCCCACCTCGCGCATGCGGTCCATCAGCCAGCGGCGGCTTTCCATGTCCTCGGCCGAGAAGGTGGGGCGGTGAACGCCCGTCTTGAACTCGCCGATCTTCCGAAGCTCGTTCAGGTCCTTGAGGAAGCGTTCCGTGTCCACCTGCGCCATGCCACACCCCTTTCGCGAAGCGGCGGAGGATAGGCCATGATGCGCCCGCGGCAATGGGCCGCGAGGGGGCGCACATGTCCGGGATCACCCGTTTTGCAACACCTTTGGGCGGGCGTGCCTATCCGCCGTTCTCCATGGCCGTGCGCCATGGGAACACGTTGTATGTGTCGGTGCTGGGGCCGGTGGACGGCCAGGGGAACATCGCCCGCGGGGACTTCGCGGCGCAGTTCGAGCAAGTGATCCGCAACCTTCACGCCATCCTGGCCGAGGCCGGCACCGACATCACGCGCGTGCTCAAGACCAGCGTGCTGCTGGTGCGGGCCACGGACGTGCCGGAGATGAACCGCCTCTATGCCGCCACCTTCGACGCCGCGCACCTTCCCGCGCGCACCACCAGCGTGGTGGCCGCCCTGCCCGTGCCGGACTTCCTGCTGGAGATCGAGGCCATCGCGGCGGTGGACGAGACCCCTTGATCTTCCCAGGGTGGGAAGCTGCATCCTGAGCGGATGAAACACAGGTCAACCTCGCTCGTGGGCGCGGTGGGGCGTCGGGCGGGGCTGCTCGTCCTCTGCGCCGCGCCCTGGGTTCGGCTCGCCCGGGCCCATTCCGAATTGCGGCGGAGCGTGCCGGCCCCCGGCGCCGTGCTCGACCGCGCGCCGGAGCGCATCGAGCTGCATTTCAGCGAACGGGTGCAGCTCACGGCCCTGCGCCTTTACCGGGCGGATGGCACCGAGATCCCCCTGCCGCGCCGCCCCATCCGGCCCGAGCGCATGGAGGTCATCGCTCTGCCGCCGCTGGAACCCGGCGCGTACCGCGCCGAATGGCGCATCATCTCGGCCGACGGGCACCCGGTCGGCGGCGTCATCCCCTTCCGCGTCGAGGGCCATCGGCCATGATCCTGGAATACCTCCAGCCGGACCCCTCGCTGCTGGACGGCGCCACCGTGCTGCTGCGCGGCGCGCAGCATGTCGCGACGCTGGGCGCGGCGGGGCTTGCCCTCTTTGCCCTCGGCTTCGGCCACCGGCTGGAGCCCATGGAAGCGGCACGGCTGCGGCGCACGCTGCTGGCGGCCGTCGCCGCGGGGCTGGCGCTGTCGGTCCTGGCCCTGGCCCTGCGCGTGCTGGTGCTGACCGCGGGCGCGAGCGCCACCGACCCCGACGTCTGGGCGGCCGTCATGCGATCGCGGATCGGCGACGCCTTCTGGCTGCGCGGTGGCGGCCTTCTGCTGCTGGCGGCGGCGGCCCTGCTCTGGCGGGTGGGCCCGGCCGTGGCGGCGGTTGGGGTGGCGATGGTCGTGGGGTCCTATGCCGCGATGGGCCACTCGACCCTGTACGGGCCGCGGCAGGAAATCGTGGCGCTGCTGGTCCTGCACCTGACCGTGGTGGCCTTCTGGGTGGGCTCGCTGCCGCCGCTGCTCTGGGTGGCGCGGCGGGCGGACGGCGCGGCGGCGGCGGGGCTGGTCCGGGACTGGAGCCGGGTCGCCACGCTGGCCGTGGTGGCGATGCTCGCCACGGGGCTGATGCTGACCTGGTACCTCACGGTGCGGCTCGACCGCATCCTGGAGGCCTGGCATGGCTGGGCGCTGGCCGCCAAGACGCTGGCGGTGCTGGCGGCACTCGCGCTCGCCGGCTGGAACCGGCTGCGCCACACCCCCGCCCTGACGCGTGGTGAGCAAGGTGCGGGCGCACGGCTGGCGGGTTCCATCCGTGTCGAGATGGTCTTCGTGCTGCTGGCCTTCTGGGCGGCGGCCGAGATGGTCTCGGTCCACCCCATCGACTACGGCCACCGCATCCCGGGCTGATCCGGGCGCGGCATCGAAGCGGCCATTTCCCGCTTCGGCGTGGCCGCCTCCGCGGGTCGGACGCTACAGCGTCAGCCCGCCATCCACCACCACCGTCTGCCCCGTCACCATCGCGGCTCCGGCCAGCAGGAAGACCATGACCTCGGCCAGGTCCTCCGGCTCGCAGCGGCGCTTCAGCACGGCCTTGTCGATGGAGGTGGCCCGCTGCTCGTTCGTCCACTCGATCTGCCAGGTGGAGTTCACGGCACCGGGCGCGATGGCGTTCACCCGCACCTCCGGCCCCAGCCCGCGCGCCAGGTTCTTCGTCAGCGAAATCACCCCCGCCTTGGTCGCCCCATAGGCCATGGAGGACCCCGGCGAGTTGAGCCCCGCGATGGAGGCCACGGAGACGATGGCCCCGCCCGTCTTCTTCAGGTGCGGCGCGGCCGCCTTGGAACAGCGGAAGACGCCCAGCAGGTTCACCTCGATCACCGCCTCCCACAGCTCCTCGGTGATGAGGTCGAGCTTCGTGGGCGGGATGGAGGCGCGGGTGCCCGGCGTGCCGGCATTGTTCACGAGGTAGTCCAGGCGCCCGAGGTCGGCCGCCGCCTGTTCCACCATGCGCGGGCCATCGGCCGCATCGCCGACATTGCCCGGGGCGGAGATCACGTCCATGCCCTCCGCACGCAGCGCCTCCACCACCTCCGGCCCGCGCGCGTCATCGGCCAGGTGGTTGATGGCGACCTTGCAGCCATTCTTCGCCAGCATCCGCACGGTGGCGAGGCCGATGCCCGAGGCACCGCCCGTCACCAACGCCGTCTTGCCCTTGAGGTCATAGGTGATCATGCGTCATTCGCCTTCATGCCACGTCCCGCCATGAAGCCGATTTGCCGCATGGCCTTCTTGAGCGCGATGAGCTTGGCATCGCGTTCCTCGAACAGTTCCGCGGGCGCGCGCCCGCCCCAGTCGTAATAGCCGCGCCCGCCCATCACGCCCGTGTCCCCGCGCGCGATCAGCGCATCCATGCTGCGGCTGTGGTCGGTCTCGGGCGGGGGCGTGTACATCTTGTTGCGGAAGGTGTGCTGCAGCAGCGGCAGGCCGGTGAAGTCGGCCTTGGCCATGATGCCGATGATCATGAAGCGCAGCGCGATGCCGTGGATGGCGCTGTCGTCGATGTCCTGCGCCGACGCATAGCCCTCGTCGATCAGGAACTGCACCTCGTTCTGGAAGGCGGCCTGGATGCGGTTCGCGATATAGCCGGGGATGAACTTCTTCAGCACGATGGGCACCTTGCCCATGGCCTCGATCGCCTCCTTCACGGTCGCCATCGCCTCCGGCTCGCATTCCGGGCTGGCGACGAGATCCACCAGATCCACCAGGTAGGGGGGCGTGTACCAATGCGCGATGAGGGCGCGGCGCAGGCGGTGCGGCGGCATCAGCGGGAACGCGTCGAGGTAGCTGGTGTTGCTGGCCCAGATGGCGTCCGCCGGCGCGCAGGCGTCGAGCTGCGCGTAGAGCGTGCGCTTGGCCTCGGGGTTCTCGACGATCGCCTCGATGATGAGTTCGGCGCCCTCCACCGTCTCCGCCAGGTCCGCATGGCAGGTGCAGATCTGGGCCAGCTGTTCCGGCCCCATGCCCGCAGGGGCCTCGCCCATCGCGGTCAGCGTGGTCAGCGCCTTGGCCATCAGTCCGGGCGCGCGGGCCAGCGTCTCGGGGTTGGCATCGGTCAGGCGGACGCTGTGGCCGCCCATGGCGAAGACCAGGGCCAGCGCATGGCCCATCGTGCCGGCGCCCAGCACCGCCACGCGCATCTGTCGGCTCATTTCAATTCTCCGCGATTCAAGAGGGGGGGGTCCAGGGTTCGGGGGCGCGGAACTCGATGCCGGTGGCGACATCCACCACCACCGGCGCCTCCATGGCGATGGCCCGGCGCAGCGCGGGGCCAATGGCGTCCGGCGTCTCCACGCGGATGCCGGTGACGCCGAATTCCTCCGCCACGCGGGCGAAGTTGGTGGGGCCGAAGCGCAGCACCTGCTCGGCCGCCACGGGCCGGTTGCCGGCCTGCTTGAGGTAGTTGGGCCAGCCCTGGCCGAAGCCCGAATTGTTGTTCACCACCAGCACGACGCCGATGCCGCGCCGCCGCGCCGTCTCCAATTCGGTGAGGTGGTAGTAGAGCGCGCCATCGCCCGAGAAACACACCACCTTGCGATGAGGTGCCGCGCATTTCGCCCCCAGCGCGGCAGGGAAGGACCAGCCCAGCGAACCCGCCGCGCGCAGGTAGGACTGCCCCGCGCCGTTCAACTCCACCAGGTTGCCGGTCCAGATGCCGGAATAGCCGGTATCGGCCACCAGGATGCCGTCCTCCGGCAGGGCGGCGGTGATCTCGGCGCACAGCCGCGCGGGGTCTATCGGCGCCTCGTTGGAGGTGAGGCGCGGCGCCATGGCCGCGCGCCATTCGCGCATGGCGGTCGCGGCGCGCAGCGCGTAACCGCCATCACGCTCCGGCCGGCCGATCAGCGTGTTCAGCGCGGCCAGGCTCAGCTTCGGGTCGCCGCACATCGCATGTTCCAGCGCGTAGCTGCGCTCGAACTCCAGCGGGTCCGCGTCGAGCTGGAGGCAGCGCGTGCCGATGCGCGGCGTGCGCCAGTAATTGGTCAGCATGTCCGAAGTGTCGGCGCCGATGAAGAAGACGAGCTCCGCCTCATCCACCACCGCGTTCGCGGGCGGACCGGCATAGGCGCCCAGCACGCCCAGGTGCAGCGGGTGGCGCGTCGGCACGATGCCCCGCGCGCCCAAGGAGAGCGCGATGGGCGCCTGCAGGGCCTCGGCCAGCGCCAGCAATTCCGGGCCGCAGCCTGAGAGCAGCGCGCCCTCGCCCACCACCAGCGCCACGCGCTTCGCGTCCAGCAGCAGCGCGGCCGCACGGTCCAGCCCATCGGCGATGGAGCGGTGGCGCGGAGCATGCCAATCGGCCAGTTCGAGCGGCGCGTCGGCGATGTCGCCGCGCTCGATCACCTCGCCCATCAGCCCGTGCAGGTCGAGATGCGCGGGGCGCGGCGGCGGCGCCAGCATGGCGGACCAGGCCTGGCGAAGCGCGCGGGGGAATTCTTCCGCGCGCTCCACCAGGGCGCTGTGCTTCGTCACCGCCTGGAAAAGCGGCCCATGCGGCAATTCCTGATAGGCATTGCGGTGCTGGTGGCCGAGCGGCTTGCGCCCGGTCAGCGCCAGCACCGGCGAACGGCCCAGATAGGCATCCTGCAAGCCGGCGGCGAGATTGGCCGCCCCCACCGCCTGCGCCGCCACCACGCCCGGCCGGCCGGCGATGCGCGCATAGCCATCGGCCATGTAGGCCGCGGATTTCTCGGCATGGGCCAGGACGGGCTGCACCCCAACCCGTTCCAGCGCCAGCAGCGTCCGCCGCAGCACCGCATCCACGAAGAAGAAGTGCGAGACGCCCGACCCTCGCAATGACCGGGCGAGCCATTCGGCCCCTTCCATCCGCTTCCCCCTTCCTTGGCTGGAAGGAGGGTCGCGCGGGGGGGCCGCCCGGTCAATCCGCGGGCAGGTTCAGCGGCTGCGCTCGATGCCGATCGCGCGGACCACCCGGCCCAGCGCCTCGCTTTCCGCCGCGATCAGGCGGGCGGATTCCTCGGGGCCGCGGAACTGGGGCGTGACACCGCTGCGGGCCAGCTGCTGCTGGAAGCGCTCGCTGCGCCAGGCGGCCTCGAAGGCCGTCATCAGCGCGGCGCGACGGTCGGCGGGCAGGCCGCGCGGGGCCAGCATGCCCCACCAGATCAGCGTCTCCTCCTCGGGGATGCCCAGCGCGTCGAGGCCGCTGCCCGTGGGCACCGCCGGATGCTGGTCGCGCTGCGTCAGGATCAGGCAGCGGGCGCGCCCGTCGCGGATGGCCGGCATGGCGACGGCGATGGAACCGCCATAGAGCTGGATATGCCCGCCGCTGAAGGCCGTCAGCGTCTGCGCGGCACCCTGGAAGGGCACCATGGTCCCTTCCACGCCCAGGCGGCGGAAGACGCGCTCGGCGGCCAGGTGCATGTTCCCGCCCACGCCGTCGGTGCCGTAGTTGAAGCCGCCGGGATCGGCGCGCATCGCCGCGATCAGGCTCCGCGCGTCCTGGATGGGGCTGTCATTCCGCACGCAGAGGGTGAAGCCCACATGGCCCACCATGAACATCGGCTCCAGCTGATCCACGGTGTAGCGCACGTTCATCACATGCGGCGCGGCGGTGATGGGCGAGTTGGCGGTGAACATCAGCGTGTGGCCGTCGGGCCGCTGGTCCACCACGAACTGCGTGCCGATGGTGGAGGAGGCACCGGGCCGGTTCTCCACAGCGATGGGCTGGCCGAGCGAACTCCCCACCAGCTCCGCCAGCAGCCGCGCGAAGACGTCCGTGCCACCTCCGGGCGCGATGGGCACGATGATGCGGATGGGCCGCTCGAAGGATTGCGCGGCGGCCGGGGCGATGGCGGCGGGGGCGATGGCGGCGACGGCGAGGCCGCAGGCGAGCAGGGCGCGCTTCAGCATGGACGGGTTTCTCCCTGATGGGTCGAGGTTCGCGCGCAACTTCGCATGCGCCGCCCAGGGAACAACCCTTTCACCCCCGCAAACCATCCGGACAAATCCCACCCTGCCCGACAAAGCGGCAGGGTGCGGCCCATTCAGGGGGCAGCGCGGCTCAGCGCGCCCAGGGGCTGCGGCGCTTCGGCGCCTGGCCCCAGGGCGAACCACCCACCGAGGCGGGCTTGGCCCAGCCGCCCGGCGCCACGCCCGCACCGCCGCCGCTGCCGCGCATGGCCATGAGGCGCGCGATGCGCTCCTCCGTCGGCGGGTGGGTGGAGAACAGCCCGTCAATGCGGAAGCCCGAGAGCGGGTTGATGATGAACATGTGCGCCGTGGCGGGATTGGCCTCGGCCGCCTGGTTCACACGCCCCTGCTTGTAGCGCTCCAGCTGCGCGAGACCATTCGCCAGCCAGGCCGGGTCGCCGCAGATGCGCGCGCCCTCCGCATCGGCCTCGTATTCGCGCGAACGGCTGATGGCCATCTGCACCACCATGGCGGCGATCGGGCCCAGGATCATCAGCAGGATCATGCCGATCAAGCCGAAGGGGCTCCGCCCGTCGCGGTTGCCGCCCATCATGAAGCCGAACTGCGCGAGGAAGCCGATGGCACCCGCGATGCTGGCCGTCACGGCCATGATCAGCGTGTCGCGGTTCTTGATGTGCGCCATCTCATGCGCGATGACGCCCGCCACCTCCTGCTCGCTCATCATGTTGAGCAGGCCGGTGTTCAGCGCCACCACGCCCTTCTCCGGACTGCGGCCGGTGGCGAAGGCGTTGGGCTGGTCCTCATGGATGATGTAGAGCGCGGGCATGGGAATGCCGGCGCGCTGCGCCAGGCGCTCGGTCATGGCGTAGAGCTGCGGCGCCTCCTGCGGCGTCACGGGCTGGGCGTTGTGCATGCGCAGCACCATCCCGTCACTGCCCCACCAGGCGAACAGGTTCATGCCGCCCGCCACCAGCAGCGCGATCATCGCGCCCGCCTGCCCCCCCACCAGGTAGCCGACCGCGAGGAACAGCGCCGTCATGCCCGCCAGCAGGATGAAGGTCTTTGCCATCTTCCGAAACTCCTTCCAAACCCCCAAATCGTGTGCATGAACGCGCCAGACAAGCCGACCGATGCCATCCCCGGTGGCAAACCCCGCACCGCCCCCCCGCTGACCAAGATCGAACGGCCGAAACACCCGCCCGCACGCCGCGAAGGCGAAGACGGCGGCCCCACCGGGCCCGAGCCTACGCGCTACAACGACTGGGAACGCAAGGGCCGGGTCAGCGATTTCTGAGGGCGTCGTGGGGAGGACGCCGTCCTCCCCACACCCCACCTGCCAGAGGCCGAGGGCCTCTGGACACCCATTCGATTGTTGGGGTTTGCGGGAGGGGGCGTCACGGGCGCGCGCGTGATCACGGGCGGGCCATGCCCCCTCCCGCAAACCCCAAAACTGACGGTTTCCAAAGGCCATGGCCTTTGGCAGGGGGTACGGGGGACAGCGTCCCCCGCGATGCCCCTCAGACGTTGAACCGGAACAGCATCACGTCGCCGTCGCGGACGATGTAGGTCTTGCCTTCCACCCGCATCTTGCCGGCTTCCTTGGCGCCCTGTTCGCCGCCGAGCTTGACGTAGTCGTCGAAGGCGATGGTTTCAGCGGCGATGAAGCCGCGCTCGAAGTCGCCATGGATGACGCCGGCGGCCTGGGGCGCGGTCATGCCCTGGTGGATGGTCCAGGCGCGGGTTTCCTTGGGGCCGCAGGTGAAATAGGTGACCAGCCCCAGCAGCTCGTAGCCCGCGCGGATGACGCGATCGAGGCCGCTGTCGTTGAGGCCCAGTGTTTCGAGGAACTCGCCCCGGTCGCCCTCGGCCATCTGCGCGATCTCGGCCTCGATGGCGGCGGAGACGACGACGGCGCGCGCCCCCTCGGCCTTGGCGCGGGCCATCACCCGCTCGCTCTGGGCATTGCCCGTGGCGGCGGAGGCCTCCTCCACATTGCACACATAGAGCACGGGCTTCGTGGTCATCAGCCCCAGGCGCCGCGCGGCCTCCTCCTCGCCCTTGGGCACGGCGGTGCGCGCGGGGCGGCCGGCGGAAAGGGCGGGGATCAGCGCCTCGACCAGGGCGAGCTGCGCGGCGGCTTCCTTGTCATTGCCGCGCGCCTTCTTCTGGAGCTGCGGCACGCGCTTCTCCAGGCTGTCGAGGTCGGCCAGCATGAGCTCGGTCTCGACCGTCTCGGCGTCGCGCAGCGGGTCCACGCTGCCATCCACATGGGTGACGTCGCCATCCTCGAAGCAGCGGAGCACATGGACGATGGCGTCCACCTCGCGGATGTTGCCGAGGAACTGGTTGCCCAGCCCCTCCCCGCGCGAGGCGCCGCGCACGAGACCCGCGATGTCCACGAACTCAAGGCTGGTGGGGATGATCTTCTGGCTCTTGGCGATGGCCGAGAGCTGCGCGAGGCGCGGGTCCGGCACCGCCACGCGGCCCACATTGGGCTCGATGGTGCAGAAGGGGTAGTTGGCCGCCTGGGCTGCCACCGTCTGCGTCAGCGCGTTGAAGAGGGTGGATTTGCCCACATTGGGCAGGCCCACGATGCCGCAGTTGAAACCCATGGAATTGGCCTTGGCGGTAAGGGGTGTGTCAGCCGGCGATGGCGGCGGCGAGGTCCTGCACGCGGATGGCCGCGGCAATGCGGGCCGAGGCGTCATCCGTGGGCAGGCTGAGGGCGGCGGCGCGCAGCAGCGGCACCAGCACGGCGGGCGGCAGGCCCACGCGCTTGGTCGCGGCGGCGAGTGCCGCGCCGAGTTCGGGCGCCGGCCCACCGGGAGCGATGATGTCGGCCGCCTCCAGCAGCAGGGCCGCGCGGATGGCGGCCTCGCCGGCCGCGGCCGAGACCGCGCGCAGGCGCCGCACGTCGGAGAGGGGGCCGGCCTCGGTGGGCGTGGGCAGGCAGGCGCGCAGCCCGGCGGCCGCCTGCGCCTCGGTGGCCGCGAATTGCCGCAGCGCCTGGGCGATGGCGGCGGCGGCGTTGGCCATGTCCTCGGGGCCGGGCCCGCCGAAGAATTCCTCCACGACCATTGGCTCCATGTCAGGGGGTCTCCTGCGTCAGATAGGCCACGCGGGTCATGAATTCCTCGGGTTTGCCGGTGGCAAGCAAGGGGGCCGCATCGGCCAGCGCATCCAGCAGGGGTTCCACCCAGCTGTCCACCTTGGCGAAGTTGCCCAGCACATGGCCGGTCACGCGGTCCTTGTGGCCCGGATGGCCGATGCCGAGCCGCACCCGGGAGAAATCCGGCGTGGCCAGGGCCCGCTGCATGTCGCGCAGCCCGTTATGGCCGGCGGTGCCGCCGCCCTTCTTCACCCGGACCTTGCCGGGCGCCAGGTCCAGCTCGTCATGCCAGGCCCAGATGTCGGCGGGCGGGATCTTGTGGAAGGCGCAGGCGGCCTGCACCGCCTCGCCGCTCAGGTTCATGTAGGTCATGGGCTTGAGCAGCAACAGGCGCTGCCCGCCCACGCTGCCATCCGTGACCTCGCCCTTGAACTTGGACCGCCACGGCGCGAAGCCGTGGCGGCGTGCGATGGCGTCGAGCGCCATGAAGCCGATGTTGTGGCGCTGCTTCGCATGTTCGGACCCCGGATTGCCGAGGCCCACCCAAAGCCGCACCACAAGCCTCCCGGCTTACTTCTTCTTCGCCGGGGCGGCGGCGGCGGCGGCGGGCGCCTTCGCGGCCGGCTTGGCCGCGGCCTTGCCGCCCTTCTTCGCGGGCTCGGCGGCGGCGACCGGGGCGGCCACCTCCTCGACCACGGTCGGCGGGGCGATGGTGGCCACCACGAAGTCGCGGCCGGTGATCACGGGCTTGGCGTCCGCCTTGTCCACCACGGCCGACCAGCGGATGCTGTCGCCGATCTTGGCTTCCGCCAGGTCGATGTGGAAGGTCTCGGGCACCGCCTCGGGGTCCACCAGCACTTCGAGTTCACGGCGCACCAGGTTCAGCACGCCGCCCGCCTTCAGGCCGGGGCAGCTGTCCTCGTGCTTGAACACGACCGGCACCTTGATGCGGATGCGGGCCCCCGGCGCCAGGCGCTGGAAATCAATGTGGATGGGGCGGTCGGTCACGGGGTGGAACTGCACCTCGCGCAGAAGGGCGCGCTCGGTCGGGCCGTCCTTCACCACCACGTCATAGACGTGCGACTGCCAGGAGCCCTTGTGCAGCTCCTTCATGATGTCGCGGGGGTCGAAGGCGACCAGCGTGGCCTCCCGCTTCGCCCCATAGACGACACCGGGGACAAGCCCCTCTCGCCGGGTCGCGCGCGCCGCCCCCTTACCGGCACGCCCGCGCGCCTCGGCCTCGATCCGAATGGTCTGGACCATGCCAGAAACTCCTTGCTGCGGGTATGTTTCGCCCCTGCCCAGGCAGATGCCCGAACGGAAGCAGGCGGCCTCCAGGGGTGCCGCCCTGGCGCGGGGTGTAGGCGATGCCGGCGCCGCCGGCAAGGTCTCAGGCGGCGCGGAGGCCCGCTGTCGTGTCCTGCAAGGTGTTGCGGAGGATTACGGCCTCGTTCCGGAGGGCATCGGCCATGCTTTCAAGCTCCGACACCGCCTCGGCCGTGCGCCCCATCCGCTCCACCGCCCGGCTCACCGCCGCCGCGGCGGCTTCGGTGCCCTGCGCCACGGTGGCGCTGGCGCCCGCGATCTCGCGCGTGGCCGTCCCCTGCTCCTCCACGGCCGAGGCGATGGTGCCGGCCACCTCGTTCACCTCGCCCACCACCTGGCTGATGGCCTGGATGGCCGCCACGGCATTATCGGTCGCGGCGCGGATGGCGCTGATCTGCTGGCCGATCTCCTCCGTGGCGCGGGCGGTCTGCCCGGCCAGGTTCTTCACCTCGCTCGCCACCACGGCGAAGCCCTTGCCGGCCTCGCCGGCGCGGGCTGCCTCGATGGTGGCGTTCAGCGCCAGCAAATTCGTCTGCCCCGCGATGTCGCTGATGAGGCGCAGCACGTCGCCGATGCGCTGCGCGCTGTCCGACAGGCCGTTCACGATGGCGCCGGTGCTTTCGGTCTGGGCGGCGGCGCGGCCCGCGACCTCGCTGGCCTGGGCCACCCGCCGGGTGATCTCGCACACCGCCGCGGCCAGCTCCTCCGAGGCCGCGGCCACGGTTTGCACGCCGCTCGCCGCCTCCGTCACGGCGCTGCGCGCCGCCTCGGCCTCCTCCGCCGCGGCGTTGGCTTCGCCGCTGATGCGGCGCGCGGCCTCGTCCAGCGCGCCCGATGCCGTGTCCACCTCGCGGGCCACCCCGCCCAGGGCTTGTTCCACGCTGTCCGCGGTGGTGGCGCGGGTGCGGCGGCTGGCGGCCTGGGATTCCGCCTCGCCGGCCAGGCGGCGCTGCGCCTCGACGGCCTCGGCCGCGCGGGCGGCGCGGGCCTCGGCCAGCGCGGCATCGGCCGCCGCCGCAGCCCGGGGCAGGCCACGGACCAGAAGCAGCAGCCCGCCCGCCTCCACCAGCAGGATGACGGCATGCAGCAGCACCCGGCCGAGATTGCCGTCCGGCACGCCGAACACGGCCATGGGGGCCAGGTAGCTCAGCACCAGGTGGTGCAGGGCGACGGTGACGGTGGCCACCAGCACGGTCCGCCAGTCGCAATAGCCTGCCAGCAGCGCGAGGCCGGCGAAATAGGCCATGTGCGCGTCCAGGGTCCAGGCGGCGGGCGCCAGCCAGACCTGGACGGAGATCGCCGCCATCAGCGCCACGGCCATGGTCTGCCCGGCCAGGGCGCTGCCCGCGCCACGCCGTGCCGCGAGGCCCGCGGCCAGGGCCAGCAGCGCCACCCCGAGCGTGCCGAGGAAAAGGTCTTCCATCGGGGCGCCGGAGGAGAGCCCGACCAGGGGCGTCACCAGGATCATCCCCGCCATGAGGCAGAGAAGGAAGCGGCCCGTCTGGGCGCGGAAATGCGTGAGGTCCATGGTGTAGCCCCTACAGGCACCCGCCGGAGCGGGTGGAGTTGATGGCCAGCCAGCCGCCCGTCCGCCGCAACAGCGCCAGCGGGCTGGCCTGCGGATCATCGGGCTGGAGGTGGAGAAGGCGCAGCGGTCCCAGGTCACGCCAGCCCGTGACGCGCCAGCCGGCGACGCCAAGCACGGAGGGCGACGCGGCCGCGGGGAGCGTCAGGAGAACCGGCTGTCCCGCGCGCGGCCACAGCACGGCCAGCAGCAGGAACACGCAGCTGGCCCCGAGCAGGGCCAGGACGGAGATGTGGCTCGAAGCTTCCTGGTCCCGCATGCGGCAAGAAATGTCAGGAAGTCTTGAAGATTTCCTTTCGAGCGGGCTGTGCCGCGCGGCTCGTCACGCCGCGCGCGCCAGGCAAGGCTTCACCCGCGTGCCCCCGGCAAGGCTTTACCCGCGCGCCCTAGGCACGACTTTACCCGCGCGCCCCAGGCACGGCTTCACCCGCGCGCCCCCGGCACGCCGCGCACCCGCCCGCCTGGCATGGCGCCCGGGATGGCGGCGGCCATGTCCGCCGCTTCCAGCAGCCTGGGCCAGTTCAGCCCGGTGGAGACACCCATCCGCTCGAACATCCAGGCGGCATCTTCCATGGCAGTGTTGCCCGTGGCCCCCGGCGCATAGGGGCAGCCGCCGATCCCGCCCGAGCCCGCGTCGAACACGCGGCACCCCGCCTCCCAGGCGGCCAGCATGTTGGCCAGCCCCAGCCCATAGGTGTCATGCCCGTGGAAGGCGAAGCGGTTGCCCCAGCTCTCGATCGCGTGGGTGAAGACGCGGCGCACCTGGTCGGGCGCCGCATTGCCGGTGGTGTCGGCGATGGCCACCTCCATGTCGGCGTCCAGCGCCTGGGCACGCTCGATCCAGTCCAGCGCCTCGGCCTCCGGCACCACGCCCTCGAAGGGGCAGTGGAAGGCGCAGGAGAGGTTGAAGCGGATCTTCGTGCCCTTCGGCGTCTCCTGCACCAGCTTGGCCAGTTCCGCGAAGCTCTCCATGCGCGTGCGGTTGAGGTTCGCCTTGTTGTGGCTCTCCGTCACCGACATGAAGAAGCCTAAGCGATCCGCGCCCGCCTGGATGGCCGTGTCGAAGCCGCGCCGGTTGGGCACCAGCACGGTGCATTCCAAGCCATCGAGCTGCTTCGCCGCCTTCAGCACCTCATTCGTGTCGGCCATCTGCGGGATGGCCTTGGGGCTGACGAAGCTGCCCACCTCCATCCGCGTGACGCCGGCCGCGTGCAGGGCGCGCACCAGCGCCACCTTGGTCTCGGTCGGCACCCATTCCTTGATGGGCTGCAGCCCGTCGCGCGGGGAGACTTCGGAGAGGGTGACGTTCATCGGGCTTCTCCCAGCAATTCATGGAACACATGGTCATTGTCCGCGCCGGCCGCACGGCCGGGCCAGCGGATCATCTCGGCGGGGGCGATGCCGTCGAAACGGAAGGGGGGTGCCGGGTGCAGCACCTCGCCCAGCAGCGGGTCGGCCACCTTCTGCACCATGCCGCGCGCAAGGAAGTGCGGGTCGGTCGCGCAGTCGGCGATGTCGTAGAGGCGCGAGCACGGCACCTCCGCACCTTCCAGAAGCGCCTCGGCCTCCTTGGCGGGCAGGGTGCGCGTCCAGTCGGCGATGGCGGCATCCAGCTCGGCCGCGTGTTCGCAGCGGCCGCCATTGGTGGCCATGCGCGGGTCGGCGGCAAGCTCCGGCCGGCCGATCAGCGCCATGAGGCGGGCGAAGATCAGGTCCGAATTGCCGGCGACGCAAAGCCATTTCCCATCGGCGCAGGGGTAGGTGTTGGTGGGGGCCGCGGTCGGGATGGCGGCACCCGCCGGCTGGCGCACCCAGCCGAACAGCCCGTGCTCGGGCAGCATGCCCTCCATCAGCGAGAACACGGAGGAAACCAGGTCCAGGTCCAGCACCTTGCCCGCATTGTTGCCCCGCTCGCGCCCCCAGCAGGCCGAAGCGATGGCAAGCGCCGCATACATCCCCGCCAGGTCATCGCTGATGGAGACGCCGCAGCGCGGTGGCGGGTATTCGCTCTGGCCCGGATTGGCCGTCAGGTGGCGCAGTCCGCCCATGGCCTCGCCGATGGCGCCGAAGGCCGGCTTGTCGCGATAGGGCCCGTCCTGCCCATAGCCACTGATGCGCGCGATGATGAGGTTCGGGTTGGCCGCATGCAGCACCTCGGGGCCGAGGCCGATGCGCTCCAGGTAGCCGGGGCGGAAATTCTCCACCACCGCATCGGCGCGGGCGCAGAGCGCCTTCACCCGGCGCTTCCCTTCCTCGCTCTTGAGGTCGAGCGTGACCGAGAGCTTGTTGCGCCCATGCACGCTGAACCACACGGAATGCCCGTTGTGCTTGGCGCCCCAGCCGCGGAAGGGGTCGCCGCCGGGCGGCTCCACCTTGATGACCTCGGCGCCCAGATCGGCCAGCAGCCGCGTGCAGAAGGGGGCGGCGATGTAGTGCCCGAGTTCCACCACCTTGAGGCCCGTGAGCGGCAGCATCCGTCTTCCTTCCCAGATCCGGCCCTCGGCATAGACCCGGCCGCCGCCCGCGACAATTCGTGCGGTGCCGGCAACACTTCCGTAACTCGGCCTCCCCACATTGCGGCATGGGATGTGTTCTCCCCCCGAACACTCCCGTCTCTCCCGGACCTCCCGGGGCGGCGCCTCGCCGCCAGGGAGCCCAACTTCAGGGGGCGGTCGCGCCAACTCTCCCCCCCGAATGCGGCCGCCCCCTGCTTTTCCCCCCTTTTCCACCCCTCCCGCCCGGCCCAAGCTGCGCGCGGACAGCAGGGGTGCCCACCATGACCGATGAAGAGATCGCCGCCCTCGTGAAGGCCGCGGGGCTGGAGGACGCCGCCGCGCGCTACCCGGCCGATGTGCGGGCGGCACTGGCGCAGCTGGCCCGCCAGCGCGGGCAATTGCCCCGCAGCGGCGACCCCGCGCTGGAACCCACGCCCGCCTTCGTGGCACCCCGCGCATGACCCCGCACCAGTTGACGCTGGCGGAGGCCGCCGCCCTCATCGCCGCGCGCAAGCTCTCGCCGGTGGAACTGCTGGAGGATTGCCTCGCGCGCATCGCCGCCGTGCAGCCGCGACTCGACGCCTTCATCCGCATGAACGTCGCCGAAGCCGAGGCGGCCGCGCGCGAGGCCGAGGCCGAGATCACCCGGCACGGCCCACGCTCGCCCCTGCATGGCATCCCGGTGGGGCTGAAGGACATCATTGACCTCAAGGGCCACCCCACCACCTGCCATTCCAAGCAGCGCCTGGACCACATGGCCGATGCTGATGCGGCGGTCGTGGCGCGGCTGCGCGCCACGGGCGCGGTGTTTCCGGGCAAGCTCGCCACGCATGAATTCGCCATCGGCGGCCCGGCCTTCGACCTGCCCTTCCCGCCCGCCCGCAACCCGTGGAACACGGCGCACCATCCGGGCGGCTCCTCCTCCGGCTCCGGTGCCGCGGTGGCGGCGCGCATGCTGCCGGCGGCGCTGGGCACGGACACGGGTGGCTCGGTTCGGCACCCGGCCAGCCATTGCGGCATCGTGGGCCTCAAGCCCACCTATGAGCTGGTGCCGCGCGCGGGCGTGTTTCCGCTGGCCTTCTCGCTGGACCATGTGGGGCCGCTGACGCGCACGGTGCGCGACGCCGCGCTGATGCTGAACGTGATGGCCGATGGCGGGCAGGACTACACCCGCGGCCTGACCCAGGGCGTGCGCGGGTTGCGGATCGGCTATGTCCGGCACTTCCACGAGAAGGACCAGCCGGCCTCGGCCGAGATGGCGGCGGCACTCGACGAGGCCGCGCGCCTGCTGGAAGCGGAGGGCGCCATGGTCACCGACGTGACCCTGCCCAGCCTCGACGAATTCGCCGCCGTGAACCGCACCATCCTGGCCGCCGAGAGCAGCGTGGTGCACGAGGAATGGCTCAAGACCCGCCCGCAGGACTATGCGGCCGTCACGCGCCGCCGCCTGCTGCCGGGCATGTTCCTGCCGGCGGTGGACTACATGCACGCCGCCCGCCGCCGGACCCAGCTTCTGGCCCGGGTGAACGAGGTCTTCGGCCAGGTGGATCTGCTGCTGACCGCGAGCAGCATGGAGGAAGCCGCCCTCATCGACGACGAGCCGGAGGTGGAGCGCACCTATCCCCGCCAGGCCCGCACGCCCTTCAACGTGACCGGCCAACCCGCCATCACGCTGATGAGTGGGTTGTCGGCAAAGGGCCTGCCGCTCTCGCTGCAACTGGCCGCGCCCGCCCATGCCGATGCGCTGCTGCTGCGCGCTGCCCATGGCTATGAGCGCGCCGCCCCCTGGAAGGACTACGCGCCGCCTTGCTGATCCCGGAAGGTGCGGTGGTGGCGGTGGGGCTGGCCAGCGAGGCCGCGCTGCTGCCGGCCGGCACGCGCGTGCTGGTCTCGGGCGGCGATGCGGCACGGCTGGCCGAAATGCTGGAAGCCCTGCCCGCCGATGTGACCTGCGTGCTGTCCTTTGGCATCGCGGGTGGTCTGGCGCCCGAGGCCCGCACCGGCGAGGTGCTGCTGGCCGGCACGCTGCACGCGGGCCAGACCTTCGCCCCCGATGCCACCTGGACGGCGGCGCTGGCCAAAGGCACGGGGGCCACAGGCACGGGGGCGCGTGTGGTGCCGCTCGCCGCCAGCGAGACGTTGCTCGCCGATGTCCAGGCCAAGCGCGCCCTGCACGCGGCGACAGGCGCGCACGCCGTGGACATGGAAAGCGGCGCGGTGGCGCGCTTCGCCACCACGCGCGGCCTGCCCTTCGCCGTGCTGCGCGCCGTGGCCGATGGGCCGGAGGAC
The DNA here is from genome assembly GCF_014196305.1 of Roseococcus suduntuyensis. Lineage (GTDB taxonomy): Bacteria > Pseudomonadota > Alphaproteobacteria > Acetobacterales > Acetobacteraceae > Roseococcus > Roseococcus suduntuyensis. Next base: position 21,550 of record NZ_JACIDJ010000011.1, on the reverse strand, counting down.
GCCCTGCCCCGCGCCGCCCACCGAGCGCTGACGCCCGACGGCCGCCCCGCGCTGGGCCCCGTGCTGGCAGGGCTCGCGCGGCGCCCCTGGGAATTGCCCGCCCTGATCGGCCTGGGCCGCGCCAGCGCGCGCGCCCATGCGGCGCTGGCTCAGGCCATTTCCAGCAGCGCCAAGGGAAGCTGAGACAGCGCCTCGTCCAGCCGCAGCCGCCCGCCACGGGCACGCAGCGTCTGGCCCGTCAACACGTCGCGCCAGCTGGCGCCGGCCAGGCGCGCGGGCAGGACGAGATGCGTCTCCGCCCAGGCCGCCCCCGGCACCAGCGGCGCCTCGGCCGCGCCGAGCAGCGCCGCCGGCAACCGTGTCGTGATGGCCAGCACCTTGCCTTCGCGGTGCGGCCGCGCGAAGGCCAAGGCGTGCTGCGCCGCGGGACCTTCGGCCTGGAGCGGCAGGTGGTCGCCCGCCGCGAAGACCTCCGGCCGCGCGCGGCGCAGCTCCAGGGCGCGGGCGATGATGGCCTGCTTCACCCTGCCATCGCGCCAATGACCCAGCAGCTGGGCCGGCGGCACGGCCTGCTCCAGCGCCGCCATGCGCGCGGCGAAATCCACCGGGCGGCGGTTGTCGGGGTCCACCAGGGAGAAATCCCAGAACTCCGTGCCCTGGTAGAGATCAGGAATGCCCGGCGCCGTGCAGCGCAGCAGCGCCTGGGCCAGCCCGTTCACAGCGCCGGCCGGAGCAAGGCGAGCCGCAAACCCCGCCACCTCCTCGCGCCAACGGCTGGCGCGGTCGGCGGCCAGCGCCGCGTGCAGGAAGTCCTGGCAGGCGGCTTCATAATCCGCGTTTTCCACGGCCCATTCGGTGCGGCGCTTGGCCTCGCGCTGCGCCTTGCGCTGCCATTCGGCCAGGCGGGTGGCGAAGGCAGCCACACCCGCGTCATCGGCAGGCGAGAGATCGAGCGGCCAGGCGCCCACCATCATCTGGTAGAGCATGAGCTGGGCGCTCATCCCCGGCGCGGGACCATCGGGCAATTCGCGGCGCAGCGGCGCGTTGAGCCGCGTCCAGCGGTCCACCACCGCTTCCCATTCACCGGGAATTTCGGACAGCACGGCCAGCCGCGCGCGCACATCCTCGCCGCGCTTGTGGTCATGCGTGGCGGTGGCGAGCATCGCCGCCGGGAAACGCTTCGCTCGCATCCGCGCCGTGCCGTGGAAGGCGCCGGGCGAGACCGAGAAACGCCCCGGCTCGGAACCCACCTCATTGCGCGAGAGCATGCGGCCATAGCGGTAGAAGGCCGTGTCCTCGACGCTCTTGGCCGCGACCGGCGCCGAGAGCTGCTGGAACCGCACCGCCGCCACCAGCCTTTCGCGACGCTGCGCGGGGGGCAGGCTGCGCGGGGGCTCGCCACCCAGCCAGTCATCGAGCAGCGGCAGAAGGTGTCGGCTCGTGGGGCGCAGCGTGCGCCGCGCGCCGGCGATCGCCCAGTCGAGGACACGCCGGTCCTCCTCGCTGCGCCCGCCCTTCGAGATGTAGAGGCGATAGAGCGGGAAATGCACCAGCACCTCGGCCAGCGCGCGGCGCAGCGCCGTCAGCGAATGGTCGCGCGTGGCGAGCTCCTGGTTGGCCACGCGCTTCAGCGCGGCCGCGGTGGCGTTCAGCTCCGAGGCCAGGTTGTCGCGCAGGATCTGGCGCCGGGCCTCCTGCGCCTCCTCCTCGAAATGCGCGGGGCGGCCGGTGCGCTCGGTCCAGATGCGGGTGAGCGGTTCCTCGCCCGCCGGGTCGTGCAGGACGCCGCCCACCTCGTCCATGAAGTCGTAGCCGGTGGTGCCCTGCACCTGCCAATCGGGGCGCAGTGCCTCAAAGGGGGCGAGGATCTTCTCCACCCAGATCAGCGGCTCCTGATCCGGCCGCAGCGTCTGCATGCGGCGGTGCAGCTTGCGGCAATAGGCGCGCGGATCGGCCAGCCCGTCCACATGGTCAATGCGCAGCCCATCAATCGCGCCCTCGGCGTAGAGGCGCAGCACGAGTTCATGCGTGGCGTCGAAGACCGCGGGGTCCTCGGCGCGCAGCCCGGCCAGCGAGGTGATGTCGAAGAAGCGCCGCCAGTTGATCTCGTCCGCCGCCGCGCGCCACCAGGCCAGGCGGTAGTGCTGGCGTTCCAGCAGCGCGTGCAGGGCGGCGCGGCCTTCCTCGGTCGTGGGGTCGTGGGCGCCGAGCACCATGGCGATGAGCGCCTCGCCCTCCGGCGTGGCGGCGTGCTCTGCCAAAGCGAGGTGCGCGGCCTGCGCCGCGGCGCGGCTGGCCGGGCGCAGCGCGGCGAAGCCCACGGCCGGCCCCTGCCCTTGCAGCAGCGCCGCGTGGTGCGGGGCCGCGATGGGAAAGCGATGCTCGAAATACTGCGCGTGGAACTTGCCCAGCGTCGCGTCGAAATGCAGGCGCAGGTCGCCCGAGGCCAGCGCCTCGCCATAGGGCGCGCCCAGGAAGGGTGCCAGCAGCTTGTGGCGCAGCGCGGGGTCGGGCGGCTCCCAATCAATGTCGAAGAAGCTGGCATAGGGGCTGTGGCGGCCCCATTCCAGCACGTCCAGCCACCAGGCATTGTCGGCACCGCCCACGCCCATGTGGTTGGGCACGATGTCGAGGATGAGGCCCAGCCCTTCCGCCTTCAGCGCAGTGACGAGGCGGCGCAGCGCGTCCTCGCCGCCCAGTTCAGGGTTGATGGCGCCGTGATCCACGATGTCATAGCCATGGGTGGACCCTGGCCGCGCCTTTAGGATGGGCGAGGCATAGAGATGGCTGATGCCCAGCCGCGCGAGATAGGGCACCAATGGCACCGCGTCATCCAGCGTGAAGCCCGCATGGAATTGCAGCCGGGCGGTGGCGCGCGGCGTCATTGGCCGAGCAGCGCCACGGTGGTGCGCGCGGGGAGCGTGCCGGCGGCGAGCGCGGCGGCGGCGCCTTCGCGGCCTTCGAACAGCAACGCGCCGCGCGCCGTGCAGGCGACGGGCGCCTCTCCCAGATTGCAGGCCAGAGTCAATTCCTCCTGGTTGGACAGGCGCCAGCGCGCCAGCACGGCCTTCTCTCCCACCGCCTCGGCGCCCAGCGCGCGCGCGCCGGGCAGATGCGAGATGATGCGCGCGTGGCGAAGCGCGAGCAGATGCGTGTAGAGGGCCAGTGTCGTCGCATGGGGTTCGCGCGCGGCCTCCGTCACATCCGGGATGGAGGCGGTGAAGGTCGTAGCATCGTTCGGGTCGGGGATGCGGGCGCGCGTCGCGGCGTCGGCGAAGGCGGCGAAGTGCGCGAATTCGCGGCGCCGCCCTTCGCGCACCAGCGGCGCCAGCTCCGCATTGTGGTCGGTGAAGAAGAGGAAGGGGGCGGTGGCCCCCCATTCCTCGCCCATGAAGAGCAGCGGGATCTGCGGGCAGAGCAGCAGCAGCGCCGTCGCGGCCGCCAGCGCCTCGGGGTCCGCCAGCGCAGGCAGACGTTCGCCGAAGGCGCGGTTGCCCACCTGGTCGTGGTTCTGCAGGAACAGCACGAAGGCGGTGGGCGGCAGGTGGGCCGACGGCTCGCCACGCGGCGCGTCCAGATGCGCCGAATGCTGCCCCTGGAAGAGGAAGCCCTGCCCCAGCACGGTGGCGAGCTTCGTGGCACCGTCTTCCGCGAAATCCTCGTAGTAGCCCTCGCGCTCGCCGGTCAGCAGCGGGTGCAGGATGTTGTGGCCGTCATCATTCCACTGCGCGTCGAAGGAGCCGTCGGGCGCCAGGTGGCGCGCGGCGTTGCGCTCATTCTCCAGCACCAGATGGATGTGGCGGCCGGGCAGCTCCGCGCGGATGCGGCGCGCCAGATGGTCCAACCAGTCGGGGTCCGGGATGGCGTGGACGGCATCGAGGCGCAGCCCGTCGAAGCGGTAGTCGCGCAGCCAATGCAGCGCGCATTCCTCGAAATAGGCGCGCACCGCGGGCTCGGCGAAGTTGATGGCGGCGCCCCAGGGGGTGTGGACGCCCTCGTCGAAGAAACGCTTCGCATAGGCGTGGAGGTAGGCGCCGTCCGGCCCGAAATGGTTGAACACCACGTCGAGCAGCACCATCAGCCCCTCGCCATGCGCCGCATCCACCAGCGCCTGCAAGGCCTGGGGCGAACCCAGCGCCGCATGGGGTGCGAAGGGCAGCACGCCGTCATAGCCCCAGCCGCGCGCGCCTGGCGCCTCGGCCACGGGCATGAGTTCGATGGCGGTGACGCCCAGCGCCTTCAGCCGCGGCAGGGCTTCGCGCACACCGTCGAAGCCGCCCATCGTGCCGGCGTGAACCTCATAGATCACGGCCTCATGCCAGGGGCGGCCCTGCCATGCGCCATGCTTCCAGAGAAAGGCGGCAAGGTCCACTAGCACCGAGGCCCCATGCACCCCGCCCACCTGCGCGCGCGAAGCGGGGTCCGGCACCACCAGCCCCGGTGACACGCGAAAGCGGTAGCGCGCGCCCTCGCCCACCGGCGCGTCCAGCGTGAACCAACCCTGTGCCTGCGCCGCCATGGGGATGGGGGCGCGGCCCTCCACCTCCAGCAGCACCGCGTCGCTGTCCGGCGCCCAGAGGCGGAAGCGCGTGCCGCCACCGGGCCGTGTCACCGGGCCCCAGAGCGTGTTCATTCGGGCGGCAGCCGGGTCGCCGTCAGCACCACCGAATGCGCGGCCACCAGCACGGAACGCCCGGCGGCCTGGTGTTCGGCGAGGTCCGGATGGGCGCTGTCCAGCATCATGGTCCAGTCCATCGCGGGCTCGGGCAGGGTGAAGCGGTGGCCGTCAGAATCCGCGTTCAGCAGAAGCAGCACCACATCCACATGTCCCTCCGGCGCCACCACCGCCCGGCGCAGGATCAGGGTGCGCGCCTCCGGCTCGGCCCAGGCCTCGGGCGTCATTCCCTGGCCGTGCTGGTCGAACCAGCCGATGGCGGAAAGGCCGGGCCGCAGCTCCGCCGCGCCATGCTCATAGACCGCCGGGCGCAGCGGCGGCAGCTGCTGGCGCAGGCCAGCGAGACGCGCGGTGAAGCGCTGAAGGGATTGCGCCTCCTCCGTCTCCGCATGGTTCCAGTCGAACCAGGAAATGTCGTTGTCCTGGCAATAGGCGTTGTTGTTGCCGCCCTGGGTGCGCGCCATCTCGTCGCCGCCCAGCAGCATGGGCGTGCCGGCCGAGGCGAACAGCGTGGTCAGCATGGCGCGCGCCACGCGGGCGCGGGTGGAGCGGATACCCTCATCCTCCGTCTCACCCTCATGGCCCCAGTTGCGGCTGTGGTTGTCGGAATGGCCGTCGCGGCCATCCTCGCCATTGGCCTCGTTGTGGCGCTGCTCATAGGCCGTCAGGTCATAGAGGGTGTACCCGTCATGGCTCGCCAGGAAGTTGACGCTGGCCCAGGGGCGGCGGCGGCGCTTGTCGAACATTTCGGCCGAACCCGTCAGCCGCGCCGCGAGGTCGCTTCGCATGCCGCTGTCGCCCCGCCAGAAGCGTCGCACGCCGTCACGGTAGCGATCGTTCCACTCGGCCCAGCCGGGCGGGTGGTTGCCGACCTGGTAGCCGCCCGGCCCGATGTCCCAGGGCTCCGAGATCAGCTTCACGCGCGCCAGCACGGGGTCCTGGCGGATGGTGTCGAAGAAGCCGCTGCCGGGGTCGAAGCCATGCGCCTCGCGCCCCAGGATGGTGCCGAGGTCGAAGCGGAAGCCGTCGATGTGGAAGTGCTGCACCCAGTAGCGCAGGCTGTCCATCACCATCTGCAGCACGCGCGGATGGCTGATGTTCACCGTGTTGCCCGTGCCAGTGTCGTTGATGAGGTGGCGCGGGTTGTCGGGCAGCAGCCGGTAGTAGGAGGCGTTGTCCAGGCCGCGCCAGGACAGCGTGGGGCCGAGTTCGCTGCCTTCGCAGGTGTGGTTGTACACGACGTCCAGGATCACCTCGATGCCCGCGGCGTGCAGGCGGCGCACGGCCACCTTCAGCTCGTTCCGCATCCAGGGCTCGACGAGGTAGCGCGGCTCGGGCGCGAAGAAGGAGAGGGTGGAATAGCCCCAGTAGTTCCTGAGGCCCTTCTCCACCAGGAAGCGGTCCTGGAGGTAGGCGTGGATGGGCAGCAGCTCCACCGCCGTCACGCCGATGCGCTGCAGGTGTTCGATCATCCGCGGGTCGGCGAGTGCGGCGAAGGTGCCGCGCTCGCGGGGTGCCACGTCCTCGCGCAGCTTGGTCAGGCCGCGGACATGCGCCTCGTAGATGATGGTGCGGTCCCAGGGGATTTCCGGCGAGCGGTCGTCGCCCCAGTGGAAGCTCTCATCCACCACCACGCCCTTGGGCATGGCGGGCGCGCTGTCGCGCCGGTCGAAGGTGAGGTCCCCGCGGCCTGCACCCAGACGGTAGCCGAACAGCGCGTCGGACCAGCGCACTTCGCCCGAGAGCTGCCGCGCATAGGGGTCAAGCAGCAGCTTGTTCGGGTTGAAGCGGTGGCCTTGGCGCGGGTCATAGGGCCCATGGGCGCGATAGCCGTAGAGCATGCCCGGCCGCGCCTCGGGCAGATAGCCGTGCCACACCTCGTCGGTGCATTCGGGGAGGGGCAGGCGCGCGATCTCGCGCCGGCCGGCCGGGTCGAAGAGACAGAGCTCGATGCGCTCGGCATGGGCCGAGAACACGGCGAAATTCACGCCGAGCCCATCCCAATGGGCGCCGAGCGGGTCCGCGCGGCCAGGCAGCAGCCGGTCCGGAAGGGGGGCCATCCTAGGCGCGCCGCCCCAGGACCAGTGTGGACAGCGGCGGCAGCGTGAGCGCCACCGACTGCGCGAAGCCATGCGCCGCGACGGGCTCGGCCCGCACGGCGCCGCCATTGCCCATGTTCCCGCCGCCATAGAGGCCGGCATCTGAGTTCAGCAGCTCAGCCCATTCGCCGCCCTCGGGCACGCCGAGGCGGTATCCGTGCCGGGGCACGGGTGTCATGTTGCAGGCGACCAGCACGGGTTCGTCTCCTTCCGCGCCCAGCCTGAGCCAGGCCAGCACGCTGTGATCGGCATCGTCGGCGGTGATCCAGCGGAAGCCCTCGGGCCGGGCGTCCGCCCGGTGCAAGGCGGGCTGCGCGCGGTAGAGGGCATTCAGGTCCCGCAGCAGATGCTGCACGCCGCGATGCGCCGGCTGGTCGAGCAACGGCCAGGCGAGCGCGGCGTCGTGGTTCCATTCGGCGGGCTGCGCCAGCTCATTGCCCATGAAGAGCAGCTTGCGGCCCGGGTGCATCCACATGAAGCCCAGATAGGCGCGCAGGTTAGCCAGCTTCTGCCATGCGTCGCCCGGCATCTTGCCCAGCAGCGAGCCCTTCCCGTGCACCACCTCATCATGGCTGATGGGCAGGATGAAGTGCTCGCTCCAGGCATAGACAAGGCCGAAGGTCATGGCGCCGTGGTGATGGCGACGATGGATCGGCTCCTGGTGCATGTAGCCGAGCGTGTCGTTCATCCAGCCCATGTTCCACTTGTAGTGGAAGCCCAGGCCGCCTTCTTCCACGGGCTTGGTCACGCCGGGCCAGGCGGTGCTTTCCTCCGCGATCATCACGGCGCCGGGGCAGCGTTCGCGCACCACAGTGTTCAGTTCGCGCAGGAAGGACACGGCCTCCAAATTCTCGCGCCCGCCATGGCGGTTCGGCACCCACTCGCCCTGGGGCCGCGAATAGTCGCGGTAGAGCATGGAGGCCACCGCATCCACGCGCAGCCCGTCCACATGGAAGCGTTCCAGCCAGTGCAGCGCGGAGGAGATCAGGAAGGCCCGCACCTCATTCCGCCCGAAATTGTAGATGGCAGTGTTCCAGTCGCGGTGGAAACCCTCGCGCGCGTCGGCGTGCTCGTAGAGGGGGCTGCCGTCGAAGCGGTACAGCCCGTGCGGGTCGGTCGGGAAATGCGCCGGCACCCAGTCGAGCAGTATGCCCAGCCCGGCCGCATGGGCGCGGTCCACGAAGCGCGCGAAGCCCGCCGCATCGCCGAAGCGCGCGCTGGGCGCGAACAGCGACAGGGGCTGGTAGCCCCAGGAGCCCCCGAAAGGGTGCTCCGTGATGGGCAGGAATTCCAGATGCGTGAAGCCCAGCCCCTGCGCGTAGGGAATGAGGCGATCGGCCAGACGGTCCCAGTCAGGCGCATCGCCATTCGCATCGCGCCACCAGGAGCCGGGATGGACCTCATAGATGGACATGGGCGCATCCAGCGCCTGGCGCGCCTCGCGGCCCGCCATCCAGCCTTCGTCCGTCCAGTGGAAGGGCGCCGCTTCCGGCACGCGCGAGGCGGTGGCGGGCGGCGCCTCGGTGGACAGCGCCACCGGGTCGGCCTTCAGGGGCAGCACGGAGCCATCCGCCGCCAGCATCTCGTAGGCATAGGGCGCGCCGGGGGCGAGGCGCGGGACGAACAGCTCCCACACCCCCGCCTCGCGCCGCAGCCGCATGGGGTGGCGGCGGCCATCCCAGCCATTGAAGTCGCCCACCACCGAGACGCGCCGCGCATTGGGCGCCCAGACAGCGAAGCGCACGCCGGCGATGCCCTCGATCTCCATGGGCTGCGCGCCGAAGACGCGGCCCATCTCGAAATGCCGCCCTTCCGCCAGCAGGTGCAGGTCGAGCGGCCCCAGCAGCAGGCCGAAATCATAGGGATCCTCAGTTTCCTGCACGGAACCGGGCCATTCGATCCGCAGCCGGTAGGGGGCCTCCCGCGCCGGGCCGGCAAACAAGCCGCCAGGGTGGACGGGTTCCAGCCGGCCCATTTCCTGCCCGCCTTCGCGCGCCAGCAGCGTCACGGCGCGCGCGCCGGGTTGGAAGGTGCGAACCTCCCCGCCCTGGCGGCCCAGGATGGCGAAGGGGTCTCCGTGATGGCCGGTAACCAGCTCCTCCAATCCTGCGATCATGACGTCATCCTTTCGGCGAGCTCCACGAGGCCGCGCAGGGGAACGCCGATCCAGGTGGGGCGGTTGGCGGCTTCGTAACGTATTTCGTAGGCGGCCTTCTCCAGCAGGAAGAGGTCGAGCAGCGCGGCCTCCGCCCCCGCCGGCACCCAGGGCTCAGGTGCCGCGGCATGCACCTCGCGGTAGGCGTCGAGGAAGACCGTCGCGGTCTCCTGCTTCCAGCGCGCGAAGAGGGCGGCGCGGCGGTCGGCCGGGGCCGCGGCCACGGTGTCGTTCCCCTCGCCCACATGCGCCGCGTAGTCGAGGCTGCGCAGCAGCCCCGCCACGTCCCGCAGCGGGCTGCCCTTGGCGCGGCGTTCCTCCAGCGTGCGCGCGGGCTCGCCCTCGAAGTCCACGATCACGGCATCGCCCTGGGCCACCAGCACCTGGCCCAGGTGGAAGTCGCCATGCACGCGCGTCTTGAGCGCGCCCTCGGCCGATTGCGCGAGGCGCTTTGCCGCCGCGTGCAGGGCCTTGCGCTTCCCGATCACGAAGCGGGCGCGTTCGGCATCCGCCTCGTCCAGCTCGGCGCGGGCCAGCAGGTCCAGCGCGGGGTCCAGCTGTTCCAGCACGCCCTTCGCCCATGTGGCACGGTCGGCCTCGGTGGCGGTCTCAGGCGCGAAGGCCTCGTCGCGGCTGGCGGAGGCCAGGGTGGCGTGCAGCTCGCCCAGGCGGCGGCCCAGCAGGGCGGCGAAGCCCTGATAGCCCGCGAAGACATCCTCCGGCGTCTCGTCATGCAGCGCCGCGTCGTCAATGGCGCGGCCCAGCCAATCGAGCGTCCAGCCCCAGCCATCGCCCTGGTTGCGGACGAAGCCCTGCACCAGCATCAGCGTGTGCGGCGTGCCGTCGGGGGCGACGCGCACCACCTCGCCCAGCAGGGGCGCGATGTTGGCGAAGCCCGCCTCGGTGAGGTGGCGCGTCATCTCCGCCTCCGGGTGGATGCCCGGGTTGATGCGGCGGATGATCTTCAGCACCACCTGCTCGCCATAAATCAGCGAGGAATTGGACTGCTCCGCGGAAAGCCGCCGCACCTCCGCCCCCTCGGGCATCACGATGTCGGTGAGGCGCGAGGTGGCGTTGAAGCGGATTTCCCCCGCATCGCTGTTCAGCCGCTGTCCCGCGCGCAGGGCGGACAGCACGGCGGCCGGCATGCGGTCATCGGCGAAGGCGTCGGTGAGGTAGCCCACGCGCCGCCCCTGCCGCAGCCGGGCCAGCGCCAGCTGCGAGGAAAGCGGCCCGCTGCCCTCCATGTCCTCCACGCCGGCCAATGGCAGGGCGTAGCGCTCGGTGCGGCCGGGAAGGTTCACCTCCACCTCGGCCATCACCACGGCGCCCTGGGTTTCCGGCAGCGTCGCGATGGCGTCGAGGCGCAGCGCGCCGAGCTTCTCTCCCTTCGACGCGAACCAGCGCCGCTTCGGCAGGTATTCGGGCAGCACCTGCTGCTCCAGCTCCGCCCTCGTGGTGGCGCCCAGCATCTCCTTCACATTGGCGCGCAGCACCAGCGTGCGCAGGTCCGGCAGGGGCTCGGGCGAGGGCGTGTGCCAGGCCGGCAGTGCCTGGTCCGCCGCCAGCACGAACCAGTAGAAGCCATAGGGCGGCAACGTCAGCAGGTAGGGAAGCTGGCCGACGGGCGGGAAGCTCGTGCCGCCCAGCATCTCCACCGGCACGCGGCCGGCCAGGGCCGAGAGGTCCAGTTCCACCGCCTGGGCCGAGCGCGAAAGGTTGAACACGCAGAGGATCGTGTCCTCCTCATGCTCGCGCACATAGGCCAGCACCTTGCGGTTCGCCGGATAGAGCAGCCGCATGCCGCCGCGCCCGAAGGCCTGGCTGCGCTTGCGGACAGCCAGCATGCGCCGCATCCAGTTCAGCAGCGAATGCGGGTCGCGCGCCTGCATCTCCACATTCACGGCCTGGAAGCCGTACATCGGGTCCTGCAGGGGCGGCAGGACGAGTGCCGCGGGGTCGGCGCGGCTGAACCCGCCATTCCGGTCGGGCGACCACTGCATGGGCGTGCGCACGCCGTCACGATCGCGCAGGAAGATGTTGTCCCCCATGCCGATCTCGTCGCCATAGTAGATCACGGGCGTGCCGGGCATGGAGAGCAGCAGCCCGTTCATCAGCTCGATACGCCGGCGGTCGCGCTGCAGCAGGGGGGCGAGCCGCCGGCGGATGCCGAGGTTGATGCGCGCGCGGTTGTCCGCGGCATAGGTGCTCCAAAGGTAGTCGCGCTCCTTGTCGGTCACCATCTCGAGCGTCAGCTCGTCATGGTTCCGCAGGAAGATGGCCCATTGGCAGCCCTCGGGGATGTCGGGCGTCTGGCGCAGGATGTCCGTGATGGGGAAGCGGTCTTCCTGGGCGATGGACATGTACATGCGCGGCATCAGCGGGAAGTGGAACGCCATGTGGCATTCGTCGCCCTCGCCGAAATAGATCTGCGTGTCCTCGGGCCACTGGTTCGCCTCGGCCAGCAGCATCTTGTCCGGGAAGTCCTGGTCCAGCCTGGCGCGGATGCGCTTCAGGATGGCGTGGGTTTCTTCCAGGTTCTCGTTGTTGGTGCCCTCGCGCTCCACCAGGTAGGGCACGGCGTCGAGGCGCAACCCATCCACGCCGATGTCGAGCCAGAACTTCATGGCCCCCAGCACCTCGGTCATCACGCGCGGGTTGTCGAAGTTCAGGTCGGGCTGGTGGCTGTAGAAGCGGTGCCAGAAATAGGCCTTCGCCTTGTCGTCCCAGGTCCAGTTGGACTTCTCGGTGTCGCAGAAGATGACGCGCGTGCCGTCATATTTCTCGTCCGTGTCGGACCACACGTAGAAGTCCCGCGCGGGCGAGCCGGGCTTGGATTCGCGTGCCTTCTGGAACCAGGGGTGCTGGTCGCTGGTGTGGTTGATGACCAGCTCCGTGATGACGCGCAGGCCGCGCGCATGCGCCTCGCGCACGAAGCGCTTCGCGTCGCGGAGATTGCCATAGCTCGGGTTCACGCCGCGGTAGTCGGCGATGTCATAGCCATCGTCGCGCAGCGGGCTCGGGTAGAAGGGCAGCAGCCACAGCGTGTCCACGCCCAGTTCCGAGATGTAGTCCAGCTTCTGCATCAGCCCGGCGAAGTCGCCGATGCCGTCGTCATTGCCGTCGAAGAAGCTCTTGACGTGGAGCTGGTAGATGACCGCGTCGCGGTACCAGTACGGGTCCTGCGCCATGGCTCAGACGCCCCCCGCCGGGCGCACGCGCCAGATTCCGAAGGGCAATTCATGAGGATCAAGCGTGATCTGCTGCACTTTTCCGCTCCATGTGAAGCTGTGTCCGCGCATGAGGTCTTCCACCTCCAGCGCCGCGTGGTCGGGCAGGCCCCATTCCCAGAGCGGCACCTCCACCGAGGCCTGCTGCACCGCATGCGGGTCGAGGCTGACGGCGATGAGAAGCACGTTCGTGCGGTCCGCGCTCTGCTTGCGGAACCACAGCACCTGGTCGTTGAAGGCGTGGTGGAAGGCGAGGCCCAGATGGCTCTGCAGCGCCGGGTTGCCGCGGCGGATGGCGTTCAGCCGCGTCACCTCGTCGATGATGTCGCCCGGCGCGCGGTCGGGCCAGACGCGGAGCTGGTATTTCTCACTGTCGAGATACTCCTCCTTGCCCGGCATGGCCCGCGCCTCGCAATACTCGAAGCCCTGGTAAAGGCCCCACAGCCCCGAGAGGGTGGTCGCCAGCGCGGCCCGGATCAGGAAGCCCGGCCGCCCCGATCGCTGCAGGAATTTCGGGTTGATGTCCGGTGTGTTCACGAAGAAGTGCGGGCGGAAGAAGTCCTTCGGCGCTGTCGTCGTCAGCTCCGTGAGGTACTCCGTCAGCCCCGCCTTGTCGTTGCGCCAGGTGAAGTAGGTGTAGCTCTGGCTGTAGCCGACCTTGGCGAGGCGATACATCACCTTGGGCCGCGTAAAGGCCTCGGAGAGGAACACCGCATCGGGGAACTCCGCGCGGATATCCGCGATCATCCATTCCCAGAAGGGGAAGGGCTTGGTGTGCGGGTTGTCCACGCGGAAGAGCCTGACGCCCTGCACGCACCAGAACCGCACCACGTCGCGCAGCGCGTTCCACAGCGCGGGCTTCGCACCCTTCGCGTAGAAATCGACGTTGACGATGTCCTCGTATTTCTTGGGCGGGTTCTCGGCGTAGCGGATGGAGCCATCGGGCCGCCACTCGAACCAGTCCTTGTGGTCGCGCAGCCAGGGGTGATCGGGGCTGCACTGGATGGCGAAGTCCAGCGCCAGTTCCAGGTTGTGCTCCCGCGCCGCGTGCACCAGCCGCAAAAAGTCATCGAGCGTCCCGAGTTCCGGATGCAGCGCGTCATGCCCACCCGCCTCGGAGCCAATGGCATAGGGGCTGCCCGGATCATCCGGCCCCGGCGTCAGGCTGTTGTTGCGCCCCTTGCGGTTCTTGGTGCCGATCGGGTGGATGGGCGGGAAGTACAGCACGTCGAAGCCCATGCCGCGGATGCGCGGCAATTGGCGGATCACGTCGTCGAAGGTGCCGTGCCGTGTCTCGCTGCCCGACTGGCTGCGCGGGAAGACCTCATACCAGCTCGCGAAGCCGGCACCCGTGCGTTCGGCCTCCACCGGCATCTCGGGCGAGCGCAGCTTGAAGGGGCGGTCATCGGCGGCCGCCATCAGACGCGCCGTGTCGGGCGCCAGCAACAGGGCGAGCTTCTCCGCGTCGCCCGCCGCGGTGATGCGCGCGGCCAGCGCCGCCACCTCGTCGCCGGCGCCTTGGCCCGCGGCCTCGACCAGGCGGCGGCCCTCTTCCAGCTCCACGCCGATGGCGACACCGGCGGCGTGCTTCTTCTGCAGCTCGTCGTGGAAGCTCGCGAAGGCGTCGCGCCAGGCCTCGATCACGAAGACGTAGCGGCCCATGCGCTCCAGCGGGAAGCGCGCGGTCCAGGCGTCATTGCCCAGCGGCGTGAGGCGCACCTCGCGCCACGCCTCCTCATCCACCGCGCGCCAGAGCAGGGCGGCGCCCAGCTTGTCATGCCCATCGCAGATGATGTCGCAAGTGACCTCGACCACCTCGCCCACGATGCGCTTCACCGCGAAGCGGCCTTCCTCGACGCTGGGGGTGATGGCCTCGATGCCCAGGCGCGGCGCCTCGGTGGCGGCGGGCAGGGCCGCGCCACGGATGGGCGCGGATGCCTCGGCGCGATAGATGCGGGTCTCGCCGCCGCGCAGCGTGACCTCGCCGCCCGGCAGCAAGGGCGCGCCCTCCTCCGGGCAGCAGGGGGTGAAGCGGGTGAAGACGCCGCCCGTGCCGGGCAACAGCGCGGCCGCGCTCACGCTGGCCGCCTGGTGCAGGTCAGTGTTGGCGAGGGTAAGGGTGGCGCCCTCCGCCCCTCGCGCATCAGGACCATGGGCGCGCAGCAGCGCGGCCACCGGGGCGCCGGGGCCGGTCAGCGGCCGCAACTCGCCCGCGGCCAACGCCTGGTCCTGGAGGGTGGCATTGGTGGCGCGCAGCTCGTCTTCCAGGTCGAAGCCGGCGTTGCGGCGCAGCCATTCCCAATCGCCAGGACGGTCGCGCGCGGCATCCAGCGGGCGGCGCGCGCCGAATTCAAAGCCCATGGGCACGAGCAACCCCGCCCCCATGCCGGCTGCGAGGCGCAGATGGCGCAGCGCGGCCATCCGCGCGAGGCCGGGGTCGGCCTCCTGCGCCGCGAGGCGCGGGCCGAAGGGCGCCTCAACCGTTGCCAGCGTCGGGCCGAGGGGGGCGAGGCGCTGCGCCTCCTCCGCCAGCCAGCCGTCGCGCAGATCCCACCAGGCCAGGCTGTTGAAGGCGCCGACGAAGCCGAGGCCCGCAAGGCCGGGCACGGCCTCGGCCGGCAGGCCGGGCGTCCAGGCCAGGAAACGCGCCTGCGGAACGACGGCCATCAACCGGCGCCAGACCCCGGCCGGCACGGCAGCCGGCGCCTCACAGCGGAAACCGACCAGGCCCGCCTCGACGAAGCGGCGCAGACGTTCTTCCCACCAGGCGCCCAGCGCCTCCGAGGCCTCCGCGTCGCTCCAGCGGGCCAGGGCGATGGCGCGGTCGGGCGGCGGCAGGCGGGGGTCCGGCAGGGCATCGGCGGCGGGGGCCTCGAACCAGCTGGCATGGTCGTGGGCCAGGCGCCCATCGGCCGCCACGCGGTCCAGCACCAGGTCCATGTAGAGATCGAGCCCGCGCGCCCGCGCCTTCTCGGCAAGCTGCTTCAGCGCCGCGGCGCTGTCGCCCGAGGCGTCCAGCACGGGATGCGCCACATCGGGGTCGCCCATCTGGTAAAGGTGCCCCGCCCCACCGGGGGCCACGGGCGGCGGGATCAGCACGCCGTTGAACCCGAGCGACGCGGCACGCTCCAGCGCCGCATCCCAGGCCGGCAGGGCGCCCACCAGCAACGGATGCAGCAGATAGAGCCGAGGCGCGGGCTGGGCCGGAAATGCCGTCGGCGCGGTGATGGTTTCAGACGGACCTGGCCTGGGTGTCGCCTTGGCCCGTGTGGCGGCCTGTCCCGTGGCACGGGCGGGCGCCTGGCCCGCGGTGCGGGCTTTCGGTTGGGCCGTCTTTGGCTTGCTCGGGCGGTGTTCCGCCATCCGGACCTCCATTCGCGCGGTTTCGCCACGCCGGAGGGCCCGGCATGGCGGCGGCTCCCTTGGGTCGGGGAACCAGGATCGGGCAGCATGGCGGCTACGCTCAGTATCACTCGCGGAAAAAAATCAACCGCATATGATCTGGACGAAACACCACGCTTCCAAAGCCCAACGCACGACCAACAACAACAGATGCATCGAATCAGAGGCGAATTTCTCGACGGCAGGTTGACCGTCATTCCGATTCGAAAACTGGCCGGCCTTGGGCCTCGCGGGGCGGATTCATACGAAATCAGCCACGCATGACCTGATGGATTGTCCGATTATTTAGCATCGTCTGGGCATATGGGAAAGCCATCAAGGGTGACTACCCGTCCCCGGAGGCGTAGAGACAGGGCCACACCCCTGAACCGCCCTCGCTGGAAGGCTTGCCTTGGCACCCGACCGCCCCTCGCTCCGCCGCCGCCTGTTCGTGCAGCTCAGCCCGCGGCAATGGCCGGCCGAGGGGATGTCGCCCGCGAACAAGATGATCGGGCTTCTCATCCTGTTCTCGGTGGGCGTGGCCACGCTCGAGAGCGAAATCACGATCTACGCGGGCAATGAGGGGATTTTCCGCACACTGGAATTGCTGCTCGGCGGCATCTTCCTCGCGGAGTACCTGACGCGGATCTGGGTGGCGCCGGAGGCCGACCCCGATGGCCCCGCCTGGCGGGCACGGCTGCGCTTCATCGTCTCGCCCGCCGGCATCCTGGACCTGTTGGCGCTGAGCCCGCTGCTGCTGGAGGATCTGGGCCCGCAGGCCTTCCTGCTGCGCTTCGCGCGCATGCTGCGCATCCTGCGCTTCGCGCGGCTGGGCCAATTCTCCGGCGCCTTCGCCTTCCTTCAGGAGGCCCTGGCCTCACGCCGCCATGAGCTGGTGCTGGGGGTCTGTGTGGCGGGGGGGCTGCTCGTGCTCTCGGCCACGCTGCTCTACGTGGTGGAGGGCGACGCCCAGCCCGAGGCCTTCGGCTCCATCCCGCGGTCCATGTGGTGGGCCATCGCGACGCTGACCACGGTGGGCTATGGCGATGTGGCGCCCATCACCTGGTTCGGACGGGTCTGCGCGGGCTTCATCGCGGTGCTGGGCATCGGCCTGATCGCCATTCCGACCGGCATCCTGGCCGCGGCCTTCAGCGACGCCGCGCAGCAGCAGCGCATCCGCAAGGAGGCGGCGCGCAAGGCCCATGGCCATCATCATGGCGAGCCCCACCAGTAGGGCCCGCCATGAACAGCCGCCTCAGGCGGCTTCCTTGTGGATCGCGTCCTGCAGCGTGCCGAAGATACGGTCCACATGCGGCTTCTCGATGATCAGCGGCGGGCTGAGCGCCACGATGTCGCCCGTCACGCGGATCAGCACGCCCTCGTCGAAGCAGCGGCGGAAGACGCGCATGGCGCGATCCCCGGGCGCGCCCTCGCGTGGAGCCAGCTCGATGCCCGCGATCAGGCCGTGGTTCCGCACGTCAATGACGTTGGGGGCCGAGCGCATGGCGTGGGCGGCGTCCTCCCAATAGCCCTCGATGGCGCGCACCCGGCCGGGCAGGTCCTCGCGCACATGGATGTCAATGGCGGCGATGGCGGCGGCGGCGGCCAGCGGGTGGCCCGAATAGGTGTAGCCGTGGAAGAACTCGATGCCCGCCTGGGTGCCGTCCACGATGGTCTGGTAGATCTCGTTGCGCACCGCGACCGCGCCCATGGGCACGGCGGCGTTGGTCAGGCCCTTGGCCATGGTCATGATGTCGGGGGCAACACCCAGGCGCTCGGCGCCGAAATGCGTGCCGATGCGGCCGAAGCCCGTGATGACCTCGTCATAGATCAGCAGGATGCCGTGCTTGTCGCAGAGCGCCCGCAGTCGCTCCAAATACCCCTTGGGCGGCACCAGCACGCCGGTCGAGCCCGCCACCGGCTCGACCATGACCGCCGCGATGGTGTCGCCATGCAGGGCGACCAGCGACTCCAGGTGGTCGGCGAGGTTTGCCCCATGCTCGGGCTGCCCGCGGCTGAAGGCGTTCTGCGCCGGCAGGTGGGTGTGCGGCAAGTGGTCCACATAAGGAAGCATGGCGCCGAACTGCTTGCGGTTGGGGCCGATGCCGCCCACCGACATGCCGCCGAAGCCCACGCCGTGATAGCCGCGCTCCCGCCCCACCAGGCGGACCCGCTGCGCCTGGCCGCGCGCCCGCTGGTAGGCCAGCGCGATCTTGAGCGCGGTGTCGGCGCTCTCGCTGCCGGAATTGGTGAAGAAGACGTGGTCCAGCCCGTCCGGCGTCAGGTCGGCCACGCGCGCCGCCGCCTCGAAGGCGATGGGGTGGCCGAGCTGGAAGGTGGGCGCGAAGTCCAGGATGGCGGCCTGCTTCTGGATGGCCTCCACGATCTCGCGTCGCCCATGGCCGGCATTGCAGCACCACAGGCCCGCCGTGCCGTCCAGCACTTCCCGGCCCTCGGGCGTGTAGTAGTTCATGCCCTCGGCGCGCGCGAGGAGCCGCGGCGTGCCCTTGAAATACTTGTTGTCCGAATAGGGCATCCAGAACGCGTCGAGGTTGTTCGGGCGCGGGACGGAGAGTTCGTTCATGGGCGCGGGTCCTGGATGATCGGGCTGGGCGCAGGATAGGCCCGGGGCGAGGGGGTGCGAAAGGGGTGGACCTCGACCATGCCCGGCCCCGCCCTATACTATGGGGGCAGCCAGCCAGGACCGCAGCCCGTGCTCACCACCTCCCCCGCCTTCAAGGACAACGCCGCCCACGCGCTGAAGGATGCCGGGCTGCAGAAGGCGCTCGGCAAAGCCAAGGGCGCCTTCCTGCAACGCCGGGCCGAGGCCGTCTCCCGCCTGCCGGAGTTCGAGGCGCTGCGGGACGTCGGCCGCGACATCAAGAACCACACCCTGGCCAACCTCGATTTCTACCTGGAAACCTTCGCCGCCAATGTGGAGCGCGCGGGTGGCCATGTGCACTGGTGCAGCACGGCCGAGGAGGCCCGCGCCGCCGTGCTGGAAATCTGCCGCAAGGCGGGGGCGAAGACGGTCACCAAGGGCAAGTCCATGATCTCCGAGGAGCTCGGGATCAACGACCACCTGGAGAAGCACGGGATAGACCCCGTCGAGACGGACCTCGGTGAATACATCATCCAGCTGCGGCGCGAGACGCCCTCGCACATCATCGCCCCCGCCTTCCACCTGAACCGCGAGGATTGGGAGGCGGATTTCCGCCGCGCCCACACCGACCTCGACCCCGACCGCGTCTTCCACGAACGCCGCGACATCCTGACCGAGGCGCGCACCCGCCTGCGGCAGAAATTCCTGGCCGCCGATGTCGGCATCACCGGCGCCAACTTCCTGGTGGCCGAGACGGGCAGTTCCGTCATCGTCACCAATGAGGGCAATGGCGACCTGACGCAGACGCTGCCCCGCGTCCATATCGCGCTGGCCAGCATCGAGAAGGTGGTGCCCACGCTGGAGGATTGCGTGAGCCTGCTGCGCCTGCTGGCGCGCTCCGCCACCGGGCAGGATTTCTCCGTCTACACCACCTTCAGCACGGGCGCCCGGCGCGAGGCGGAGATCGACGGGCCGGGCGAATACCATGTGGTGCTGGTGGACAATGGCCGTTCCGCCATGGTCGGCACCGAATTCCAGGAGATGTTGCGCTGCATCCGCTGCGCCGCCTGCATGAACCACTGCCCGGTCTATGGCGCGGTGGGCGGGCATGCCTATGGCTGGGTCTATCCGGGGCCCATGGGGTCGGTGCTGACGCCCTCGCTGATCGGCGTGGAGAAGGCCGGGCACCTGCCCAATGCCAGCACCTTCTGCGGCAAGTGCGAGAGCGTCTGCCCGGTGAAGATCCCGCTGCCCAAGATGATGCGCCACTGGCGCGAGCGCGAGTTCGAACGGCACCTCTCGCCACAGGGGGTCCGCAGCGGGCTCGGCCTCTGGGCCTGGTTCGCGCAACGGCCGGGGGCCTATCGGCTGGCCTCGCGGATCGGGGTGGGGTTGATGGGGCTGCTGGGCCGCCACAAGGGCGCGTTCAAGTCACTGCCGCTGGCCGGCGGCTGGACGGCGGGGCGGGATTTGCCCGTGCCCCAGGGCGGCACCTTCATGGCGCAATATGCGAAGCGGATGCGGAACCGATGAGCAAGGACGCCATCCTCACCGCCATCCGGCGCGGCCTGCGCCGCGGCCCCCTGCCCGCCGACCAGCAGGCCATGCTGGGCGGGCGGCTTGCCACCCATCCGCGCCACCTGATCCCCGCGCGCTCCCGTGTGGCGCGGCCCGAGCAGGTGGCGCTGTTCATCCGCAACGTCGAGAAGGAGTTCGGCACCGTCCGCCGCGTGGCGGATGCCGCCGAAATGCCCGCCGCCATCGGGGAGTACCTGGCCGCGCAGAACCTGCCCCAGCGCATCGCCATGGCGCCGCACCCGGAATTGCAGGGGCTGGACTGGGATTCGCGCCCCATGCTCCAGGTTGAGGCGCGGCGCGGCGACCCACAGGATTCCGTCAGCCTCCAGCACGGCTTCGCCGGCATCGCGGAGACGGGCACGCTGATGCTGCCCTCCTCGCCACACCGCCCCACCACGCTGAACCTGCTGCCCGACACCGAGATGGTGTTCCTCCGCGCCAGCCGGATCGTCGGCGCCTATGAGGAGGCCTGGGACCTGCTGCGGGCCGAGAACCAGGACGCCCGCACCGGCGGGTTCATGCCCCGCAACGTGATGTTCGTGACCGGCCCCTCGCGCAGCGCGGACATCGAGCAGACGCTGGAACTGGGGGCGCATGGGCCGAGAAGGCTGCACATCCTCTTGCTGGATGACGATCCCGCCGCCCTGCCCGCCCCGTGAACGGCGCCACGAAGCGCCGCCGCGGGCTCTCGCCCGAGGACCGCGCGGCCTGGGCGGCGGTGGCGCGCACCATCACCCCCCTGCCCGGCAAGGCCCTGGCCGAACCGGAAGCGCCCCCAGCCCCGCCCAGCGTCACCATCACGCCGCCGCCACGCGCCCCGGCCACACCCGCGCCGCCCCCGCCGCGCCGCCCCCCGCCCGAGCTGAATGTCGGCATCCAGCCCGACGGTCTGGACGCGAAGCGCTGGCGCGACCTGCGCCGCGGCACGCTGCGGCCCGAGCGCAAGCTCGACCTGCACGGCATGACCGCCGAGCGCGCGCATGGCGCCGTCCGCACCTTCCTGCGCGCGGCGCAAATGGATGGCGCGCGGGTGGTGTGCATCGTCACCGGCAAGGGCAGCAGCACGGAGGGGGGTGTGTTGCGCCGCGAATTGCCGCATTGGCTCAACGCGCCCGAACTGCGCGCCGTGATCCTCGGCGCCGCCCACCCGCACCGGGCCAATGCGGGCGCGGTGCATCTGCTGCTGCGGCGGGCCAGGTGAGCCGCAGACGCGGCCCGGCCCAGCGCGCCCAGCGCGACTTTGCCGGTAACGAGCAGTGCTCCGAGGATGCGGCCGCACAGCGGCCGCCGCGCCTCGACCGCCCGCTGGTTCAGGAGCGTCAGCGCGTGGCGCGCAAGCCAAGCGCGCGGAGCGCGCGCCCGGCGCCTGAGGGCACAAAAACATGACCCCCTTCGGCCTGCGCCTGCGCGCGCTGCGCGAACAGCGTGGCGTCACCCTCAGCGAATTGGCGGCGGCGGTGCATGTCTCGGCCGCCTATCTTTCCGCGCTGGAGCACGGCAAGCGCGGCCGCCCCTCGGCCGGGCTGGTGCACCAGGTGAACGAGTTCTTCGGGCTGATCTGGGACGAGGCGGAGGAGCTGGTCCGCCTCGCGCGCATCTCCCATCCGAGGGTGGTGGTGGACACCTCGGGCCTGAGCCCGCGCGCGACGGAGCTGGCGAACCAGTTGGCCCGTCGCATCCGCGATCTGCCGGAGGAAAGGGTGGAAGCCCTCCTGCAGGAACTGAACAAGCCCGGTTAGAGCGGGATGCGTTGAGGTGGAATCACCGAGAACGCTGAATCCCGCTCTCAACAAAGGTTAGAGCAGGCTGCGTGAACGCATGTGAACGCAG
>NZ_JACIDJ010000010.1 GCF_014196305.1 Roseococcus suduntuyensis | reverse complement strand
CCGCAAGCTGGTGCATCACCTTGGGCTGGGCGGACCGCATGCGGGTGCCCTGCCCCGCGGCGAGAATGATGGCGGCGCGCATCCTTGGCCCCTGACCTGCAACGGCTTCGCGGTCTAGCCGAGGGGTTCACGGGGCGGCAAGGGCGCGCCGCCCACGCTTTCTTGCGCTTCGTGTCAGCGCGAGAGGCGGCGGATCAGCGCCTCGTTGCTGCGGCTGACCAGCCCGGGCATCAGCAGCGCGTCCAGCGCCCACCAGACCAGAATGAAGCCGAGCCCGATATAGCCGATGAACACCAGCGACAGCACCCAGGACATCACGAAGACGCCGAGCATGACGAGGCCCGAGACCCAGCGGCCCAGATACATGCGGTGAATGCCGCCATAGCCCAGGAAGAACCAGATGAGGTAGGCCGCGACCAGGGACTTGGCGTTGGCGTGGTAGCGCATGGCGGCGTAATCGTCGTGGCGGGGAGGCATGGGTGGAGCGAACCTTTGTCTTGGCGTGGCGCTTGCGGCATATGGAACCTTGTCCCTTCCGGAACGAGGCCCCGCATGACGATCGAACTGCACACCTGGAACACCCCCAATGGCCGCAAGATCAGCGTGGCCCTTGAGGAGATGGGGCTGGACTACAGCGTGCATCCAGTGAACATCTCAAAGGGCGAACAGTTTAACCCCGAGTTCCTTAAATTCGCGCCGAACAACCGAATTCCCGCCATCCGTGACCCGAACGGCCCCGACGGGAAGCCGGCCACGGTGTTCGAAAGCGGCGCCATCCTGTGGTATCTGGCCGAGAAGACCGGCAAGTTCTGGCCGAAGGATCTCGCTGCCCGCGTGCCGGTGATGGAGTGGCTGATGTGGCAGATGGGCGGCTTCGGCCCCATGCCCGGCCAGGTGCACCACTTCCTGATGCAGCCCGAGGGCCCGGCGCGGGACTACGGCTTCACCCGCTACCACACCGAGACCAAGCGCCTCTATGGCGTGTTGGACCGGCGCCTGGCGGGGCGGGACTTCGTAGCGACGGAGGGCGAGCCCTCGATCGCGGATTTCGCCATCATCGGCTGGGCGTGGCGGCATGAGCGGCACCAGGTGCCCTTCGACGACCTGCCCAACGTGGCCGCCTGGTATGAGCGGATGATGGCCCGGCCGGCGACGGCGCGGGGCTTCGAGGTGTCGCTGGGCTGAAGGGCTGGCCGGGGGGCATGCCCCCCGGCAGAGGCATTTGACGGGGGCGGGTTGGGGCTGTATCACCCGCAACTGCATACGCCGTGTGACTTTCCACTCCTGCGGAGGGGTGGCCGAGTGGCCGAAGGCGGCGGTTTGCTAAACCGTTATAGGATGTCAAGTCCTATCGTGGGTTCGAATCCCATCCCCTCCGCCACCTCACGATCCGGGTTCGCTATGCCTCGGAAACTCAAGCAAACCAACGACATCAAGCGGCATCACCCCACCGGACCACTACACAGGTCCACTACACATGGGGGAGAAGAAGTGCCGCGCGTTCCGTGCCTCGCCCGGTTGAACGGCGGCCCGTGGGGACTGCGCCGCCGGGTGCCGGATGAACTCCGGCCGATCATCGGCAAGCGGGAGATTTGGGTCTCCTACAAGACCGATTCCTTTGCCGACGCGAAGCGGCGCCATCACCGGGAGATGGCCGTGGTGGATGCACTATTTGAGGACGCGCGTAAGCGCCTTGCCTCCGGGGGAGACCCGTCCAGCATCGCGCGGAAAGAGGCCGCCCGCATCGCACAGGCGACAGTGGAGGACATCCACCACGCAGCGCGGGCTTGGTTCCATGCGGAAGAGGGCCGCCTGTTGGATCGGTGGCGGCGGGCCGGCAGCCATGACGGCGGAACCGCGGTGGAGCGCGAGGACGGGCTTCACGCGCTCCAGGATAACCAAGCAGCGATCCACGGTCCCGCGGGCGAGGAATGGGCTGCCGAAGCGGCGCAGAAGGCTTTCGCCGCCCGCAACCTCACGTTGCCCCCGGGCGCCCTGTTCGCGGAGGCCGTGGAGGCGTTCCACGCCGCCGCAAAAGAGGCCGTTGACCGCGCGGTGCAGCGGTGGGGCGGGCGGCCGGTGGAGCCGCCCCGGGACAGGCGCTTCGCGGACGTGACCGCTGGCTCCCCGGCGCCTGTGCCCCCACCGCCAGCGGTGACGTTGCGCGCCCTGTGCGATGCCTACCTGAACGATCCTGAGCGCGCGGACATCTCCCCGAAGACTCGGGTGAAGTATGTCGGCAGCCTCCGGCTACTCTGCGACCTGATCGGGGAGGATCGCCGCGCCGACTCCATCACGCGCGAGGATTGCCGGCGGGTCCGGACGGTGCTGCTGACCTACCCCACGAACGCGGTGCAGCGGTATCCAGGCCTGACCGCGCGACAGGTGGCGGAGGCAGCGGCGCGCGATGGCGTGCCGCCCATGAGCGCGAAGACCCTGCGGCACCACCTGGACATCCTCGCCACGCTGTTCCGGTGGGGCGAGAAGGAGAAGGTCATTCGGTTGCCTGATGGGAACCCTGCCGTTGGGTTGCAGGCGACCACCGCGAAGAACGTCACGGCGAGAAAGGGTGAGGACCGGCGCCCGTTCACTCCCGCCGAACTGACCGCGATCTTCAAGGCGCCGCTCTACATCGGATGCGAAAACGATGAAGAGGGCTATCACCTGCCCGGGCCGAACCACCCCCGGCGCGGTCGGTTCTGGGTGCCCCTGCTTGGTCTGTATGCTGGTCTGCGCCTAAACGAAGCCTGTCAGTTGCTCACCGCGGACGTTGAGGAGGTGGACGGCGTTCATGTGATCCACGTGCGGGCGACAACAGAGGGGCAGCGTCTGAAAACGAAGGCAGCCGAGCGACGCATCCCGGTCCATCCCGAACTTCAGCGCATTGGCTTCTTGCACCTCGTTTCACGTCAACGTCTGGCCGGCGAGGTCCGACTGTTCCCCGACCTACGTGCGGGCAAACTTGGCAACTACAGCGACCCGTTCTCTAAGTGGTTCGCGCGCTTTCTGGACAAGGTAGGGGTGAAAGCGCCCGGTGCGGTTTTCCATAGTTTCCGCCACGGCTTCCGCGACCGGATGACGGAAGCGGGCATCCCCGACAGCGTGGCCGATCTGCTTGGAGGGTGGACCGCGCCAGGCAGGAAAAGCGAGGGTGGACGCTATGGCGAAGGCGGCTCCGTGCGCTTCCTCGCGGAGCACGTGGCCCGGATCACCTATCCCGGCCTCAATCTCGACCACCTCCACCTGAGTAACGAAGAGGCTTCGTAAAGCAAGTCGGCAAAGACGTTAGGCAGCGGCGTCGTTGGTCGTTCGGGAAGCGCCCTCAGTCATGGTTCTCACCTCGGTAAGTTCTTTGCAATCCGGTGCAACCGATTCTTGGTCACGCTTATGGATTCTGGGATTGAAGTTCAGGGCATCCCTATTCACGTGTCTGGTAATGGCCCGCGATGTCGGGTGATTGATTGGACTGTTGAGCGGGGGAACCACCATGCGCGACGAAACCGACTTGCTCACCGTTGCCGACGCTGCGGACCTTCTCGGCCTTGCGGCGGAGACCCTAGACCATTGGCGCATGACGCCTGACCGTGGCCCCGCCTTCGTGAAGTTGGGCCGCGCGGTCCGCTACCGGCGCGCGGACGTGCTCGCCTTCGTCCAGCGCGGCCGGCGCACCTCCACCGTGGGCACGCGGGGCGGCGAGGCCGATTGAACCCGGTTGCACACATCCGCAGTCCCGTCCCACACCCGACAGGCTGAGCCATGATCACTCCGCGCTCGCGCCCTCCGCAGCCCACCGGCAACCGCCATCGTGACCTCGCCATGCAGGCGAAGCGTGCGCGGACCAGCATGGCCGCGGGCGCCGCTCTCGGCCACATGCTGGCAGCGGATCAGAAGCGTCTCCGCAATGCCGAAGCCTATCTCCGGAAGCACGCAGGGAGTCGGAAGGCACGACGCGCTGCGCGTAGGCTTGCGGGGGCCTTCGCGGTGAAACTGGCCCACGTCGCGACCGCAGCACGCAAAGGCGCGGCTCAGCGCGCACCCGAAGGGACACGTCCGCGGATGTCGGCGGCAGAGGTTGTCCGGCTTGCGGAAGAGATGCGCCCGAATCGCGCTACCGCGTCGCGGATCACGATGCGCGTGGAAGCAAAGCGGCCGAAGCCTGGGGACGTGCCGCGACTGGTTGAAGCGAAGTCCTGGACGGCGCCGACGCGCACGCGCCGCGTCTTCGCGTTCGGGATGGAGCACAAGGCCCGGCAGGGTATTGTGGCGTGGCTGGCGGGCGCGCTCCACCGCACGCATCCGCATCAGTTCACGCGCCGAGGGCGCGGCCTTGGTCAGATGCAACGGGCCATCGCGGACGCGCTTACCCGCGGCCACCTCTGGGCGGTTCGCCTGGACATCAAGGATTTCTTCGACTCCTTCTGCGGGAACGGGGTGCGGCGCCGCATCGCGCTCCCAGCCGGGGTCGTTGAAAACTCCGTCCTGCACCGGACGGGCAACATCCACGTCAGCAGAAAAGGAGGACCTGAAGAAGCGGAGAGACAGGGATTGTTTATCCCCCTCAGTGAGAGACTTGCCTACGACGACATCATGGACATGCACACTTCGGCGTGCCGAACCGGACTCCCCCAGGGTTCCGCCGCCTCCGGCATCATCGCGGACATCTTGCTCGCGCCGATCTTCGACGCGCTGCCGGATGGAGCGGAGATGTTCATCTACTGCGATGACATCCTGATCCTGACGCGGGATAGGAAGACGGGGGTGCAAGCGATTGAAGCCCTGCGTGCTGCCCTTTCTGGGCAGGGGTTCCCCGGCTCGTTCCGACTGACTCCGGACGATGCCAAGCCGCGACGTGTGAGCCGCGATGTGGAGTTCTGCGGCCTCGTCATCTCCATGCGGGATGGACAGGTGAATATCGCGCCGAAGCCGGCAAGTCTGGCGAAAGCCGAAGAGCGTATTCGACGCCGCGCCATCATGGTTGCCCTGCTGGAAGGCGAAGAAGGCCCAGTGCGGGCGGAAATTGCCGCCACCGTGTCCCGATACCCATGCTGGCGGGGGGCCGTGCCATGGACAGCGCGGCAACAGGATGTGATCCGCCGGGCGGAGACAATCCAGAGGGGTGGGCGGGCTCTTATCGGCGCCGCTGCCCGAGAGCTTGCGAAGCGATGGCGAATACCGCGCGCGGATGACTCGTTGAACGAAGGCATACGCATCATTGGGTGGCTGCTTGAACCCAGGTGCAAACCTCGCGGACAGGGCCGGTCCTTGGTGGACGCCATGCTCGCCGCGCGACGCGAGGAGATGGCCCGCGCCGAAGCGCGTTCGGGCCGAACCAACAATGCTTCGATCACTCCGCTGCCGAGGCCGCTGCATCCGATGCTGGCAGCGTGATCGGCATCCGAGGGGGAGCGGTGCGCCAGACCAGCGCCTCTTCCTCCAGAGTGAGGCCATAGGCCGCGTTGACCACCGCCGACAGGTCTCGCTCAAGCCGCACTGCTTCGCTCAGGCGGACAGCGATGGGGGCGACGGTCTCAGCGTGCGCGGCCTTCACCGCAGCCACTTCCGCGACCGTCAACTTGCGCCTTTTAGGCAGCACCTTCCGCAGCGCGTCCGCAAAGGCGTCGGCGGAGAGCGCGAAGGGCGAGGCGAGCGCGGCCGGAGGTGCAGAGAGGCCCCATTCCACCCGCAGCCAATCGGCCACCTCCACCGCTGCGGCGTGGCGCGCATAGTGAACCTCCGCGAGCCGGTCCGTCAGGTCCATGGCGCGTTCAGTCTGCTTCGGCGTGGGGAGTGGGATGGGCGCGCGCTCCATATGGTAACCCTTCGGACGAAGAGCGTCGTCCTTGCCGTGCACGAGTGTCCGCCAGTTGCGCCACCACATGAGATTGCTGTTCAGGCAGGCGAGAAGCCAAGGGTCCGAACCTGGGACGAAGAAGGTCGTATCGTTGCTGTAGAGCCCCTCTCGGTCCAGGCAGTAGGCGGCGTAGAACTGGATGTCCTGCCACATGATCTTAGGTGCATCGAATGATGCATAGTAGGCGCACGGCCGGAGTTCCCACCAGAACCGACCTTGGTCTTCGCGTGTCTGCAAACGCTTTCTGAACCCGTCCATGTGCCGATGGAGCGCGGGATAGGTCCGTTGAAAGATGCGCTCGGCTTCGCGCGTGTCCTTCGCTTTGGCCCAAGGCCATGCATGATCGGCGCTCGACTTCAGCCCGATCATCCACCTGCCCTCCCAGTGGGGTAGCCAGCGGCTCAGATCACCTCCGCGCACGAACTTGCGAAACACTTCCGCGGAGCCCGGATCGTCGTTCACGAGTCGGTTGCGAGTGGCATCGTCCACTACGAATGCTTCATTCAAGCCGGTCTTGATCCCGTATTGAGGCGCGGCACCTGTGCGCTCAATCAGCGGCGGAAACGCGCTGTTCAGGCGCTCCATGAGCGCGCGCACCGGGGGCGGCTCTAGCATCCAACCGGCGGCCGTCAGCGAGCGGCGAGGCACTGGGAACTGTAGCCCCTTCACCACGGCCGCGAGCCGATCCTGTGGCACCCGGTTGCCCTGGATCACCGCCACAGCAACATCGCTCGCCGGTTCCATCGCCGCATCGGGGCGGCGCGTCACCAGCACGCAAGGGAACACGTCCGCGTCGGGGAAGAGGTCCCGGTTGTGGCCAAAATCAACGATGCTTTCGATCCAGGTGTTCTTCGCCAGGAAGGCGCGCAGCGGCTCCCCGTAGTCGGCCTTAAAGAACTTGTTGGGGAGGACGAAGGCGACGCGACCGCCGGGCCGCACGAGCCGCTGGGCTTGCTCCAGGAAGAAGGTGGAGAGGTCGGCCTTGCCCTCATAGGTCTGGTAGCGGGCCTTGAGCACCGGCTTCTTCGCCGCGATGGTTTCCTGCCGAACCCACGGCGGGTTTCCCACCACCGCGTCGAAGCCGCCCTGTGCGTCCATGCCCTTCCAGGCGCCCCACACGCCCGGGAAGGCGGGCTGCCAATGCAACAGGTTTTCCCGGCGGGCGATGGCTCGCAAGTCTTCCAGGAGTGCGGCCACCTCACGCGCGAAGCGGGGGATGCCCTTTGGCCTCTCTGTCCCAGCGGCGAGGGCGACAGGATCGCCGCACAGACCGTCCAGCCACATATTGATGGTGCGCTGCCGGGCCGCCTCCGCCTCCTTCACCAGCGCCTTCCGCTTTGGCCCGGCGGGGATACCCTCCCCGACCAGTGGTAGCCACAGGAGCGCATGCCAGAGGTCCAGGAAGGCCCGCAGCGGGACCGTGGCCTCCTCTACCGTCTCAAAGACTTGCTTGCTCTCCCGGACCTGCGAGAGGTCTGCGTCTGCCAGGTCTTCGATGCGCGCCATTCCGGCCGCAGCGCCGCGGGCGTTGTCCACCGCCTGATGCAGCAGCATCGAGCCGCGTTTCGCGAGTTGGTCCCCGGTGTCCGCGACCCAGGCACCGAAGAGCGAGTTTCCATGTCGGAGGTGGTGATCCAGAAAGGAGAGCGGCGCCCCGACCGTGAAACTGTGTAGCCACAGGGACAGCTTCGCGAGTTCCACAGCAAGGCGGTTCTGGTCCACGCCATAGACCGCCCGCTTGAGCACGAGGCGGCGAACAAGGTGCCGGTCGTCCAGGTGTTCGGCGCGATAAGGCCACCCGTGCGTCTTCGCGGCGCCCTCGATCCGCGCGCGCTCGGCTTCAATGCGGTCGGAAAGGGGCGAGGTGTAGCCCTCCACCTCGCCGTCCAACTGCGCGACCACCGCAGCCTCTTCCATCGCAAGCAGCACGGCATCCGCGAGCCGGTCCACGACGGAAACTAGGAAATGGCCTGACCCCATCGCGGGATCGGCCAGTTTCAGGTTGAGCAGCGCGTCAGCGGGGTCGAAGCGGCGAAGGTCCTCGATGCGTTCCGCAACCGGGCGCCGATCCCCGTTCAGCGTCTCAGCCTTAGCCTTGAAGCGGTCCCGGCTTTGCGCGACGTGCGGGCCGATGGTGGAGTCCAGGATTAGCCGCACAAGCGAGGGCGGCGTGTAGAAAGAGCCGCTTTCCTTCCGTGCGATGCTATCCTTCGTAAGCACCACCGCCCCGGCCGCGTCCACCTCCACGTCGAAGTCCAGGAGGCGTTCGTAAATGGCGCCCAACTGCTGCACCGACAGGTCCCGGTAATTGACGCGCCGCTTCTCCTCGCCCGCCTTCAGCCGCGAAAGACCATCCAGGATCGCGGCCACCGGCTTGTCGGGCAGCGCCACCGCGTTGAGCATTGGGGCTTCATGCGGGTCGAAGAGGCCGCCGTTGTAGGCAGGAAGCCCCATCGCATCGCTGCCCTTGTCCACCGCATTGAACAGCGCTTTGAGGTCGCCCCACCAGAACGCATCGGTGTCTGAAAGCGGGCGCGCTGCGTCCAGCGCCTCCGCCACCTCCTGCCGCAGTCGGGCGAGCGACCGGGGCTGGTAGCCTTTGTGATCCACCGGCAAGAGGTCCCGATCTTCGGCGTAAAGCAGGAACAGGAGCCGGTAGAGCAGGATCACCGCGTTCTGCCGCACCGTGTCAGGCCATGCGGGATCGGACGGCTTCCGGACGGGATCGGCGGCGCCGAGCGCGGCGAGCAGTTCCGGATAGACGGTGGAGAAGACCGCACGCGAGAGGTCCGCGGTGACGCGCTCCTGCCACTCGCGCCCCTCCTCCATCGCGGCGAGCAAAAAAGAGCGGCCCGCAGTGTCGGGCGCGAAGGCGTCCCGGCGGAAGAACAGCATCAAGGTTCGGAGCCGTCCGTTGCCGTCCGGTGTGTCGGCATCGTCCACCAACGCCGGCAGGTCCACCTCCAGGAAACGGTCTGACATGGAAGCTGCGCCTGCGTAGTAGAGGCGCCACTGCCGCCCATTGGTCAGTAGCGCCCACCTAAGCGCGCCGCCCGTGTGTTCGTCCCCAAGCCGTAGATAGCGGAGCGCCTGAGAGGCCGGGGTCCGCACCGTCTTTCCGCTCGCGCGGTCCAAAGGAAGGTTCCACGCCTTGTTCTCCACCACCACCGCAGCCTGCTTCCAGCGGTCGTAACCGGCCGGCATCGCGAGCGCGTGCGCTTGTGTGGCAGGGTCGAGGAAGAGGAGCGCGTCGGGCACATCCTCCCGCCGCTTGTTCCCCTTCTGCTGCGGCAGGTGTGACCATCCGAGCGCGGCGAGGATGGGAAAGAGCACGAGGGTTTCGGTCTCGGCCTCCCGGAGGTTACCGGAGGCCGGAACCTTCGCGAGCGCTGCGCGGGCGACGCTGGCGAAGGCTTCTACCTCCGCGTCGGTGACGGAGCCCCAAGCTGCACCCTGCCGAACGCCTTCGTCCAAGTAGTATCGGCTGAACAGACCACCGCCGATCATTACGTCCTCACTCCGAATCACACCGCCACAATTGACGACGCGGGCTCAAAAACCGCCCCTGAATTACCCTTGCACATTTTTGGGTTCGCGCTGGACAGCGTTGCACGAGAAGTTTTGTTTTTTCTGCCTCCCCGGGGGGTGGCGGGTTTGAAACCGGTTGTAAGAAGCCGTCAGGCTCACGGGAGCGTGGGTGTGTCTGCACCGCACAGGGGCTTTCAGTCGCCCTTTCGCGCCGTTACATTTACTGTCAACGAGCGTTGCTATAAATGTAATGGAGCGGATGCAGATGGCGACTGGGCGGAAATGGGTGGCCTACTACCGGGTCTCCACGGAGCGGCAGGGTCGGAGCGGTCTCGGCCTGGACGCGCAGCGGGAGGCCGTTGGGGCGTACCTTGCCGGCAAAGGCTGGCCCCCGGTCCAGGAGTTCACGGAGGTAGAGTCCGGCAAGCGTGCGGATCGGCCCGAGCTAGCTAAGGCCCTCGCCGCCTGCCGGCTCCAGGGCGCTACGTTGGTCGTCGCCAAGCTGGACCGGCTCGCGCGCAACACTCGCTTCCTGCTGTCCGTGGTGGAGGGCACAGGGGATGAGGGCGTGGTCTTCTGCGACCTCCCCTCCATCCCACCGGGCGCGGTCGGAAAGTTCATGGTCACGCAGATGGCGGCCGTGGCCGAATTAGAGGCCGCAATGATTTCGGCACGCACCAAGGCGGCGCTGGCGGCTGCGAAGGCCCGCGGCGTGGCCCTCGGGGGGCGCCGAGAGGGCGCTGGAGACCTCTCTCGTGTGGCAAACAAGGGCAGGGCCGCCAGCGCGGCTTCGCGGGCCGCTAAGGCCCGTCAGAGGGGCGCGGACCTCTCTGGGATCATCGCCGAAATTAGGGCCTCTGGCACAGCGTCCCTGCGCGATCTGGCCTCCGGCCTTAACGCCCGCAACATCCCGGCTCCGCGGGGCGGCACGTGGTCGGCGGTTCAGGTGTCGCGGGTGCTAGAGAAATTGGCGCAACCCTGAAAACATAGAGTTGGTGAGAGAGCACTGACGTGCTTGTGCGCCTTCAGGGCAATGCTACGGTCAAGGCAGTGCAAGCGTTTGGCCCACGATACCTGGCGGCGAGAATCCAATGACCAATCCCGACGACCCTGAAGAACTCACCACAGAAGACGAGGTGGATGAGGTTCCATACGTTGAATTTGACATTTCCGTTTCGCCATCCGATCCAAGCCTTGAATTGCTGGCTCAACAGATCGAACGGCAAGACATAATCATCCCGTTCTACCAACGAAAATTTGTATGGAAGATCGAGCAGGCGTCTAAACTTATCGAATCATTTTTGATGGGCCTGCCGGTTCCACAGATTTTCCTTTATGTGAACTCAGACGACCAGCTGGAGGTAATAGATGGCCAGCAACGACTTATGTCAGTGAAGTATTTCATGGAGGGATATTTTGGTGACGTAGATGCCAAGGGCAAACGTCAGGTTTTCAAATTAAAGGGCCTGGCGGAGCGGTCAGAGTTCAACGGAAAGACGTTTGCGGATTTACCTGCCAAAGATCAACGGCGGTTTCGCAACTCGACGCTTCGGGCCATAAATATCAAGCAACTTAAGCCAAGCCTACGTAACGATAGTGTGTTCCATATATTTGAGCGCCTAAACACCGGCGGAACTCAACTGAAGCCTCAGGAGATTAGAAACGCCGTCTATAGGGGGTCCATCGTCTCCAAACTCACTGCCTTGAACGAGAACCCGAATTGGCGCAGCATTCTGGGGCAGACGCTGCCTGACAAAAATCAAAAGGACATAGAATTACTTCTCAGGCTCTTCGCACTTTTTGAAGTATGGTCCGAATACGAAAAGCCTATGCTCCGGTATCTTAACCGGTTCATGGATCGTGAGCGGGATTTCTCTTCGGAGCAGGCCAAG
The DNA here is from genome assembly GCF_014196305.1 of Roseococcus suduntuyensis. Classification (GTDB taxonomy): domain Bacteria; phylum Pseudomonadota; class Alphaproteobacteria; order Acetobacterales; family Acetobacteraceae; genus Roseococcus; species Roseococcus suduntuyensis. The sequence continues at coordinate 80,844 of NZ_JACIDJ010000010.1, read as the reverse complement.
CGATTCACCACACGGTTCCAGGCTGTCACCGCGCTAGTCGCAGGCAGCCTCAATCGTCCATTCCGCCCACGTGGGGTTATCAATGCAGCGGTCCTTGAGGCCGTGATGATTTCGCTTCTAGAAAGTCCGCAGATTGACAGTGCCGCTCTGAAGGCCCGTTATCCTATCCTACTCGCAGACAACGCATTCTTAAAGGTAACTACAGGCGCCACGACTGACACGTTAGTTCTTAAGGATCGTCTCCGTATCGCTCGTGAAGTTTTGACCAATGGCGCGGTCTGATATTGCTCCAATTTTAGATCGGATTGACGCGCTGGCTCAGGAAATCAACAGCTTCGTTCCCCTTGATGCTAGGTCTATTCAGTTTAGAGCCGACCTTGCGGGCCTACTGGTTGTCTCGATTGTTGCGACCTACGAATCTTGCGTCAAAGAGACACTGATGGGGTTCGCGGGACGACATCACGCGCAGTTCCACTTATTTACTCAAAATCACTTTAGAAAGTTGAATAGTAGGATCAGCGTTAGCGATTTGTATAAATATGCCAGAACCTTTGATAATACCACACATACTAAATTCGGCGTGTTGATGAACAAACGAAAGAAGAAATTGCAGAATTATGTTGGTAAAGACTTCACTGCTGCATACGAACAGTTACTGAATTGGCGTCACGATTTTGCTCATGCTGGCGTTAGACACACGACTGTTGAGGAAGCGCTAAAGACCCACCGCCTTGCCAAGTGGGTGCTGCTCACCTTCGACGACGCTTTCTGCTGACTACCGCGCGCACCCGAGACCAACCAGCGGCTCCAGCACTTAGCTAGCTCTGCGGTCCGTGGCGACAATATCTGGCGATAAGGGATCGTATGATCCTTTGCTCTGGAACTTGCCGGCACTACACAACGGCTCTACGCTTGAGTGTAGTGGTGCTATCAAGCCGTTGATTTTGCTGGCGGTGGTGGAGGGTGGGGAGTGTCCCATCCCCTCCGCCAGTTCCCCTTTCCACACCGGACCTGTGAACATCTTCCCCCACCGCGACGGGGTACGGTGCAGCTGCGCCACGCAGCACCTGTGCGTCCGGCGCCACCTTGCGACAAACGCCCCGCACCACATCGCACCCGACAGGGCTGGGCTAGCCGCGCCCAGGCTCCGGCTCCGGCGCGAGCGGCCGCAGGCGCCGCAGGCGCCGCAGCATGGCGAAGAGCGCCTCGCGGTCCACCGGCTTCGCGATATGCGCGTCCATGCCGGCGGCGCGGCACTCCTCGACTTCCTCGGACATCGCCGAGGCAGTCACGGCGATCACCGGCGTGCGGTTCAAGGGCGGCGGCAGCGCGCGGATGCGGCGCGTCGCCTCCAGCCCGTCCATCCCGGGCATCCGCACATCCATCAGCACCGCGTCGAACTGGCCAGCCTCCACCTGCGCCAGGGCCTCCGCGCCATTGGTGGCGAGGCTCACCTGATGACCCGCGGCGCTGAGCAGCGCGCGCATGAGGATGCGGTTGGGCGCGATGTCATCGGCGACCAGCAGGCGCAGCGGCGGCAAGGCGGGGGCCGCGCCCCGCGCGCCGGGCGCGTCCACCGGCAGGCGCGCGGGCTCCAGCGGCAGTTCGAGCCAGAAGGTGGCGCCCTGGCCAGGTACGCTTTCCACGCCGACACGCCCGCGCATCAGCTCCGCGAGGCGCGCCGTGATGGCGAGGCCGAGGCCCGTGCCGGAGCTTTCCGAATCGCCCGTCCGTCCAAGCTGGGTGAAGTCCTGGAACAGCCAGTCGCGCTTTTCCTCGGGCACGCCCGGGCCGCTGTCCTCCACCTCGATGCGGACCATGCCGCCGGCCTGCGCCGCGACGCGCATGGTGACGTGCCCGCCCTGCGGCGTGAACTTCACGGCGTTGGAGAGAAGGTTCAGCAGCATCTGCCGCAGCCGCGTCGCGTCCGCCTCGACGGCCTCGGGCAGGCCCGGCGCGGTGTCGAGCCGCAACGCGATGGCCTTGCGGCTGGCCTCCGGGCCCAGCAGGCCGAGGCAGCCTTCCAGCAGCGGGCCGAGCGCGATGGGCGCCGGCTCCAGCTCCAGCTTGCCGGCGTTGATCTTGGCGAGGTCCAGCAGCCGGTTCACCAGGTCGCGCAGATGCATCCCGGCCTCGTGCAGCAGGCGAAGCTGGTCATATTGCGCGGCGGCGGGCGCGCTGCCGGAGAGCAGCAGTTCCGCGAAGCCCAGGATGGCATTCAGCGGCGTCCGCAGCTCGTGCGACATCCGCGCGAGGAACATGCTCTTGGCCTCGGCCGCCGCCTCCACCTCCGCCATGGCGTCCTTGAGCGCCGTGATGTCGGTGCGCAGGCTCACGATATGGCCCGCGCGCGTGCGGCGCTCCAACGCGTGCGCCCAGCGCCCGCCGGTCAGCGGGACCTCACGGCTCGGGCTGTCGGGCCCAGCCGAGCGGATGCGTTGCAGCAGGTCCGCGATCCAGTGCTCGTTCTCGGGCGTCAGCGGGCCGGACGCATGGACATAGGAGTCACTGGCCACCCCGGCCCTGATCAACCCCTCAAGCGTGGTGCCGGCCCGCAGCGCCGGGGCGAGGCGCGGGAACAAGGCGAGGTAGGCCTCGTTCCAGAGGAAGATGCGCTCCTGCGGGTCGCACACATAGAGGCCGGAGGGGAGCGTGTTGATGATCTCGCGCAGCAATGTCTCCACCGCGCCGCGACGGGCGATCTCGGCCTGCGCCTCCTCCTCCGCGTGGCGGCGGGCCGTGATGTCGGTCTCCACCGCGATGAAGCCGGTGAGCGTGCCGTCCGCGGCCCGCATGGGGCTCGCCTCGACCTCGACCCAGAAGGGGCTGCCATCCTTGCGGTGGTTCACGATCGAGACATGAAACCCCTCGCCCGCGCGGACGGCCTCGCGCATCAGCGCCGCCGTGGCCGGGTCGGTGCCCGGTCCACGCAGCACGGAGCCGGGGCTGCGGCCCAGCAGCTCGGGGCGGCTGTAGCCCGTGACACGCACGAAGGCCTCGTTCACCCATTCGATGCGTCCCGCCGCATCCGTGATGATGACGGGCGTCGTCATCTGCTGCACGACCAGCGCGAGGCGCGCATGTTCGGCGCGGCGCGCGGCGAGCTCCGTGATGTCCTCGATGATGCCGAAGAGCAGGCGCCGGCCGGACGTGTCGCGCGCCGCGCGGCCCCGCACGCGCACCGTGCGCGCGCGCCCGCGCGCCGTGACGAAGGGAAGGTCGAGATCCCAGGGCGAGCCGTCGCGGAAGGACAGTTCCAGCGCCTCGCGCAAGACGATCTGCGCGGCCTCGGGATAGAAGTGAAGTCCCGCATCGAGCCTGGGGATGTAGCCTTCCTCCACCTCGTGCAGTTCGCGCGTCCGCCGGGACCAATGGAGGGAACCATCCTCCAGGTTCGCGCGCCAGGCGCCGATACCGGCCAGGTCGAGCAGCTCGCTGTCGCCGATGCCCGCCTCGGCCCATTCCCCGGAGATGAGGGAGTTCGTCACCGAACCGCTCCGTTCAGCTGGTTCTCGGCGTTGCGGCGGGACATGTCTTGCAAGCTCGGCCCTGGGTCGGCGATGGCGGTTCCGGGAAATCGTCGCAACGCATCCTCTCCGGGTGGCTGACAGGCACCAGGGTCCGCACGGCGCTGCTGGAACAGCGCCCGCGCCGGCCATGCCGTCACCTCGCCCAACGGCCGGGGTGGCAACGATCACCTCAACCAGCGATAAAATCACCTTATCCGAAAATTACGTTCTTCGTCTACTTGGGCGCCGAGGGCGGCGATGCCGCCCCCCCCCACGGCGAGGGTTGGTCGCGCCCCAGCGCCTCAGCTTCCCGCGCCCTCGATCACATTGCCGAAGCGTTCCCAACTGCTGCCATTCCAGCGCTGCAGCTGCATCTGACGGATCACGTTGTAGTTGTCGGGCTGGCTCTGCACCATGACGCCCGGCAACAGGGTGGCGAGCTGCATGGGGCGGATGTTGCGGGCCTGGTTCATCACGTTCTCGCGGCTGAAGTCGTTGCCGCATTGGCGCAGCACCTGGATCATGGTGGCGCCCACGCCATAGCCATAGGTGTAGTTGTTGTCGCCGAGGTCGCCATCGGGGATGTAGCGCTGCATGAACTGGCGCCATTCGTTCATGCCGGGGTCGTTGGCCCAGGCGGGGTCGGACTGGTCCTTGCGGTAGTCGGAGGTGATGAGGCCCACCCCCTTCTCTACCCCGGCCGGCTGCATCACCACGCCCACCGAGACCGAGACATTGGTCATGAACATCATCGGCCGCCAGCCGATGTCATGCACGCGCCGGATGGCCTGTGCGGCGAAGCGCGGGATCACGCCGCAGATCAGCACATCCGCCCCCGTGGCCTGGAGCTGGACGATCTGGCTGTCGATGGTGGGGTCCGTCGCCTCGTTGGTGGCGGTGACGACCATGGCGCGGAAGCGGTCGCCCAGCACGTCCTGCACGCCGTGCAGGTAGTCGCGCCCGAAATCATCGTTCTGGTAGAGCAGCGCAATCTTCGCGTTGGGCCGCTGTTCCAGCACGTGCTTGGTGTAGATCTGCGCCTCGACGCGATAGCTGGGCTGCCAGCCCATGGTGTAGGGGAATTCGCGCGGGTTGGCCCATTTGTCGGCGCCGGTCGCCAGGAACAGATGCGGCACGCGGCGCTGGTTCACATAGCGGTGCACGGCGTTGTTGGTGGGCGTGCCGAGCTGGTTGAACAGGAAGGCCACGCGGTCACGCTCGACCAGGCGGCGGGTCTGTTCCAGCGTGCGCGGCGGCTGGTAGCCGTCATCATAGACGGTGAAGCGCACGCGGCGCCCGCCCACGCCGCCCTCGTCGTTCAGCCGGCGGAACATGCCCTCCAGGCAGCGCGAGATCACGGAATAGGAGGAGGCAGGGCCGGACAGCGCATTGGTGCTGCCGATGTGGATCTCGGTCGCCGTGACGCCGGGCGCTTCCTGCGCGGCGGCGATCCGCGGGGCGGCCAAGGGGGCGGCGATGGCGCCGGCGCTGCCGGCGAGGAGAAGGCGGCGGGTGGTGGTCATGGATGTGTTCCTCTCGTCTCTTGTTGTGATTTTTCAGGAAGCACGCCCGCCCAGCCGGGCGAGGACGCGGCGCACCAGCCCCGCGACCCCATCCGGCAGGACGAACAGAAACACGATGAGAATGATGCCGTAGATCACGCCCGGTGCGGCACGGCTGATGCTCTCCGCGATGTTGGGCACGAAGAGCACGAAAAGCCCGCCGAAGACCGAGCCCAGGATGGACGCCACGCCCCCCACCACCATCCCGACAAACAGCGAGATGGAAAGCAGGAAGGTGAAGCTGTCGGGGGCCACGAACTCCACCGCGGCGGCCGAGAGCGCGCCGGCCACGCCCGTGATCATGGCGCTCACCGCGAAGGCGCGGGTCTTCAGCGCGGCGATGTCCATGCCCATGGCCTCGGCGGCGGTGGGGTGGTCACGCGTCGCCATCAGCGCGCGGCCGATGCGCCCGCGGATGAGGTTCCAGGCCAGCAGGTAGCAGAGGGCCGCCACCACCAGCGCCACCAGGTACATGAACTGGTCGGGCGTGATGGCCACGCGCGCGGTGAGCCAGGCGGGCGGTTCGGGCTTCATCAGGAACAGGCCCTGCACGCCGCCCGTCCAGCCTTCCAGCGCGCGGTGCTTCAGCAGCTGCGGCACGGCGACCGCCAGCGAGAAGGTGACGAGCGCCAGGTACAGCCCGCCCAGCCGCAGCGCCGGCAGCCCCACCGCATAGCCCACCATGCCGCAGACGGCCGCCGCGAAGGGCAGGGTCGCGTAGAAGGACCAGTCGGCCTGCGCCATCAATATGGCGGTGACATAGGCGCCGATGGCGAAGAAGGCGCCATGCCCCAGCGAGATCTGCCCGTTGTAGCCGGTGACGATGTTCAGCCCCAGCACGGCCAGCGACATGATGACGGCCATGGTCAGCTGGAACAGGTGGAAGCTTTCCAGCAGCCAGAGCGGCGCGAGTGCGGCGGCCAGCCCCAGCGCCAGCCACACGCTGCGTCTTGCGATGCTGGCGCGGGGGGCGGCGGCGGCGAGGGTCGGCGTGTCCTGGATCGCGCTCATCTCTCATACCCTCGAGAAGACGACGCGGCCGAAGAGCCCGGAGGGCTTCAGCACCAGCACGCCGATGATGATGATGAGGGCCACGGAGAGCTTGAGCTCGGTCCCCACGATGTAGGCACCGGCCAGGTTTTCCAGCACGCCCACCAGGAACCCGCCCGCGACCGCGCCCGGCGGGTTGTCAATGCCGCCCAGCAAGGCGCCCGCGAAGGCGTAGAGCAGGATGCCCAGCATCATGTTCGGGTCGAGGAAGACGATGGGCGCCACCATCATCCCCGCCACCGAGCCGATGGCCGCCGCCAGGCCCCAGCCAAGTGCGAGCATCACATCCACCCGGATGCCCACCAGCCGCGCCGAGCGCGGGTTGTAGGCGGCCGCGCGCATGGCCAGCCCCAGCGATGTCTTGGTGAAGAAGAGATAGACCAGAACCAGCACGCCGAGCGTCACGCCCACGCTGCCCAACTGATGCGCGGAGAGCAGCCCGCCGAACATCGGTCCGCCCCCCTCGAAGGGCGAGGGGAACACCTTCGTGGTGTAGCCGAACACCCAGCCGGTCAGATTCCCGATGATGAGCAGCATGCCGATATAGACGCCCACATGCGTCAGGATGGGCGCGTGCTGCACGGGCCGCATGATGAGGCGTTCCACCAGCGCGCCCATGACGAAGGAGACGGCGAGCGTGGCCCCGAACGCCACCCAATAGGGAAACCCCGCCTGGATGAAGGTGAGCGCGATGAAGGTGGAAAGCGTCGCCATCTCGCCCTGGGCGAAGTTCACATGGTGCGTCGCCTGGTAGATCATGACGATGGCCAGCGCCACCGAGGCATAGATGCCCCCCGTGGCGATGCCGGCGGCGAGCTGGAGAAGAAACGCATCCATGGGTCAGTATCCCAGATAGGAACGGCGGATGGCCTCGTCCTGCCGGATTTCGGCGGCGGGGCCGGACATGACGATGCGCCCCGTCTCCAGCAGGTAGGCGCGGTCGGCGAGTTCCAAAGCGAGGTTCGCGTTCTGTTCCACCAGCAGGATGCCCACGCCGCTCTCGGCGCGGATGCGACGGAGGATGCCGAAGATGTCCTGCACGATGAGCGGCGCGAGGCCGAAGGAGGGTTCATCGAGCAACAGGAGTTTGGGCCGTAGCAGCAGCGCGCGCGCGATGGCCAGCATCTGCTGCTCACCGCCCGAAAGCGTGCCGGCCTGCTGCTTCCAACGCTGCTTCAGGCGCGGGAACCACTCCCACATGCGCTCGAAGTCGCGCTGCACCTCGGCGTCGCGGCGGGTATAGGCGCCGAGCCGGAAATTCTCCTCGACCGTCAGCTCCATGAAGGTGCCGCGGCCATCGGGCACATGTGCGACACCTCGCCGCGCGATGTCCTCGGTGGCGAGGCCGGTGATGCGCTGGCCGGCCAGGCTCACCTCGCCCTCCGCACGGACCATGCCGCAGACGGCGCGCAGCGTGGTGGTCTTGCCCGCGCCATTGGCGCCGAGCAGGGTGGTGACACCCCCCTCCTCCACCGCGAAGTCGAGGCCGTGCAGCACATGGGTGGGGCCATAGCCCGCGCGCAGGCCGCTCACTTCAAGCAGCATGGACGGCCTCCGCATGGCCATCGCCCAGATAGGCGCGGATCACCTCGGGGCTGGAGCGCACCTCGTCCGGCGTGCCGTCGGCGATCTTCTTGCCGAAATCGAGCGCCACCACCTTGTCGGAGACGCGCATCACCAGCGACATGTGATGCTCGACCAGCAGGATGGCCAGGTCGAAGCTGCGGCGGACATGCTGGAACAGCTCGGCCAGCTCATCCACCTCGCCATGGTTCAGCCCGCCCGCGGGTTCGTCGAGCAGCAGCAGCTTGGGCTGGCTGATCAGCGCGCGCGCCATCTCCACGCGCTTCTGCGTGCCGAAGGGCAGGTCCACCACGGGCTTGTCGGCCACGGCGTCGAGTTGCAGCAAATGGATGAGTTCGCGCGCCCGCCGCGCGGCCGCGGCCTCCTCGGCCCGCGCGCGCGGCAGGCGCAGCGCGTTGGCCAGGAAGCCCGCGCCACCGGCCGAATGCGCGCCGGCCAGGATGTTCTCCCGCACCGTCATGGACTTGAACAGAGCGAGGTTCTGGAACGTCCGCCCCAGCCCCAACGGCGCCATGCGGTGGCGCGGCTGGCCCGTGGTGACGGTGCCCGCGAAGCGCACGCTGCCTTCCTGCGGGCGGTAGATGCCGCTGATCACGTTGAACAGCGTGGTCTTGCCCGCGCCATTGGGGCCGATGAGGCCGCAGATCTGCCGCTCATTCACGTCGAAGGAGACGCCGCCCACGGCGGTGACGCCACCGAAGCGCACCACGATGTCACGGACCTCAAGCAGCGCCACGCGCCGCACCCTTCGCGCGCGCAGGCTCTCGCCGCGCGGACTCCCCCCTGGACCCCATCATTCCTCCACGACCCGGCGCTTCTGATGCACCGATGCCGCAACCATTAGCGACGAGGTTCGCGGCGCAAAGCAAGCATGAATTTGGAGGGGATCGCGCGGCGTGGCGGGCGTTCCAAAATCCACCCCTCATCCCGCAAAGCAAGACTGCACCGCAAACGCATTGAAGTGGCGACGGGAAGCCCAATAGGCTCATGGCAAGAGGGAGAAAACCATGTCCAAAGTGACCCTGCCTGGGCACCTCGACGTGCTCGTCGTGGGTGCCGGCTTCGGCGGCATGTACATGCTGCACCGGCTGCGTGGCCTCGGCCTGTCCGCGCATGTGGTGGAGGCCGGCGCGGGCGTCGGTGGCACCTGGTACTGGAACCGCTATCCCGGCGCGCGCTGCGACGTGGAGAGCATGCAGTATTCCTACTCCTTCCTCGACGAATTGCAGCAGGGCTGGCGCTGGTCCGAGCGCTTCGCCGCACAGCCCGAAATCCTGCGCTATGCGAACCATGTGGCCGATGCGCTGGATCTGCGGCGCGACATCAGCTTCGAGACGCGCGTCACCGGCGCGCGCTGGGACGAGGATGCGGGCGAATGGCGCGTGGCCACAGATCTCGGCCAGGACATCACCGCACGGCACCTGGTGCTGGCAACGGGCTGCCTCTCCTCCGCCCGCCTGCCGGACATCCCGGGCATCGGGCGCTTCGCCGGCCGCGTGCTGCACACCGGGCAATGGCCGCATGAGGGCGTGGACTTCACCGGGCAGCGCGTGGGGGTGATCGGCACGGGGTCTTCCGCCATCCAGGCTATCCCCGTGATCGCGGAGCAGGCGGCGCGGCTGACGGTGTTCCAGCGCACGCCCAATTTCTCCATCCCGTCGCGCAACGCGCCGATGGATGAGCCCTACGAACAATCCTGGAAGCAGGACTACGCGGCGCGACGGGCGGCGGCGCGGAAGATGCGGACGGGCATCCTCTACGAACTCAACCCGAAATCCGCGCTGGAGGTGAGCGAGGCCGAGCGCGAGGCCGAATACGAACGCCGCTGGCAGGCCGGCGGCACCGCCTTCATGGCGTCCTTCAGCGACCTGCTGCTGAACAAGGACGCCAACGACACCGCCGCCGAATTCGTCCGCCGCAAGATCCGCTCCATGGTGCAGGACCCCGCGGTGGCCGAGGCGCTGGCGCCCACCAACCACCCCATCGGCACCAAGCGCATCTGCGTGGACACGCGCTACTACGAGACCTTCAACCGCGCGAACGTGAAGCTCGTGAACCTCCGCCAGGACCCGATCGAGGAGGTGACGGAGGGCGGCATCCGCACAGCCTCCGGCCTGCACGAGTTCGACACGCTGGTCTGCGCCACGGGCTTCGACGCGATGACGGGCACCATCCTCGCCATGGATCTGCGCGGGGCGGGCGGGCTGTCCTTGCGGCAGCTCTGGGCCGATGGGCCGCGCGCGCATCTGGGGCTGATGGTGGCGGGCTTCCCCAACATGTTCATGATCACGGGGCCGGGCAGCCCGTCGGTGCTGTCCAACATGATCGTCTCCATCGAGCAGCATGTGGACTGGGTGACGGAGCTGCTGGCGCGGATGCAGGCGCGGGGCCTCACCCGCGTGGAACCCACCGCCGAGGCGCAGGAGGCCTGGGTCGCGCATGTGAACGAGGTGGCGCACCGCACCCTCTATCCGCAGGCCAATTCCTGGTACATGGGCGCCAACATCCCGGGCAAGCCGCAGCTCTTCATGCCCTATGTGGGCGGTGTGGGCACCTATCGCGAACGCTGCGACGCCATCGCGGCGGAAGGCTATCCGGGCTTCACGCTCACGGCGGGTGCGCGGGCAGTGGCCGCCGAATAACCGGGATCAGTTCGACGTGTGGCCGCCATCCGCCGCCAGCGCCTCGCCGGTGACGAAGCCCGCGCGGTCGGACAGCAGCCACACCACCGCATCCGCGATCTCCTCCACCGTGCCGATGCGGCCCAGTGGCACGCGGGCGAGAATGGCCTCGCGCCGCCGCTCGATGCTGCGGCTGGCGAGCGGCGTCTCCACATAGCCGGGGCAGATGGCGTTCACCCGCACCCCCTGCCCCGCATGGTCCAGCGCCGCACTTCGCGTCAGCCCGATCACGGCGTGCTTGGCGGCCACATAGGCGCCGGCCTTGGGCAGAGCGATGCGCCCGGCGATGGAGGCGGTGTTGACGATGGCGCCACCGCCCCCCGCCGCCATGGCCGGGATCTGGTGGCGCAGGCAGAGGAACACCCCGGTCAGGTTCACGCCCAGCACGCGCGACCATTCCTCGGGCGGGATCTCCGCGAGCGGCAGCGCCTCGGCCGGCGCCACGCCCGCATTGTTGAAGGCGCAGTCCAGGCGCCCCCAGGCGTCGCATGCCGCGCGCACCATGCCGGCGACCTCGGCCTCCACCGTCACATCGCAGGCCTGGCCGTGCGCCTCGCCGCCAGCCTGGCGGATGGTCTCGGCCACGCGCGCGGCCCCTTCGCCGTCACGGTCGGCGACCAGCACGCGGGCGCCCTCCTCGGCCATGCGCAGCGCGGTGGCACGCCCGATGCCCGACGCCCCGCCCGTGACCAGCGCCACCTTGCCCCGCAGCAGCATCGCCCGCGCCCTCCCTTGCCTGGCCATCATTGCAGCATGATGGCGGGCCGCTATTCCACCCGGATGCCGGCGGCGCGGATCACCTCGCCCCAGTCGGCGCGGTCGCGGGCGATGGTGCGCGCGAAGGTCGCGGGATCCTCGAAATTGGGCGCAAGCCCGCTGTCGAGGAGGCGCTGCCGCAGCAGCGGCACCTCCAGCCCGGCCCGGATCGCCGCGGCCCAGCGGCCGATCGCCTCCTCGGGCATGCCGCGGGGGCCGCAGATGCCGAACCAGCCGATCACCTCCAGGCCTGGCACGATGTCCGGCAGGCGGGGCGCGTCGGGGAAGTCGGGCCAGCCCTGGCGGTCGCCCATGGCCAGCAGGCGCAGCTGCCCGCCCTTGATCTGGCCCATCACGTCGCCGAGGTTGGTGATCAGCAAATCCGCCCGGCCGGCGATCACGTCCACCGCCGCCAGCGCGGCACCCCGGTAGGGGACGTGCAGCAGGTCAATGCCCGCCATGCGCTTCAGCCGCTCGCCCGAGAGATGCTGCGCGGCGCCATAGCCCGCGCTGGCATAGGTCAGCGCGCCGGGACGGGCGCGGGCCGCCGCGATGAGTTCCTCCAGCGTGCGATAGGGGCTGTTGGCCCCCGTCACCACCACATAGGAGGAGCGCGCCACATTCGCGACCGGCACCAGGTCCCGCCCCACATCAATCGGCAGGTTCATGCCCGGCAGTTCGGGGCTGATGGTCATGGGCCCCATGGGGCAGAGCAGCACGGTGGCGCCATCGGGGCGGCTGCGGACCACGTATTCGGCCGCGATGAAACCGCTGCCGCCGGTGCGGATGTCCACCACCGCGCGATGGCCGAGTTCGGCGGCGGCACCCTCGGCCACCACGCGGGCGGTGATGTCGGTCGTGCCGCCGGCCGCGAAACCCACCACGACGCGGGTGGGCCTGTCGAAGGGCGCCTGGGCCTGGGCAAGCCCCGCCCCCGCCAGCAGGACGGCGAGGCCGCCCAGGATGCTGCGTCTGATCATTGTCTTTTCCTCCCTTGGTTCGCGCCCGTTCAGGGTCGCATTTGCAGTCTCGACGGTGTGGGCTGGCGCAGCGGGTCCGCCATGCGCGCGAAGTCGCACAGCAGGGGCCGTGTCTCGCGCGGGTCTATGATCTCCTCGACCCAGAAGGTCTCGGCCGTGCGGAAGGGCGAGCGGAGGAGGTTCAGCCGGTCCTCGATCTCCGCGAGCTTGGCGGCCGGGTCTTCCGCCGCGTCCAGCTCGGCGCGGTAGGCGGCCTCGATGCCCCCCTCCAGCGGCAGCGAGCCCCAGCGTGCCGAGAGCCAGGCATAGCGCAGCGAAAGCCGCCCCGCCGGCTGGTGCGCCGCCCCCGCCACACCGAAGGCGTTGCGGATGACGATGGTGCACCAGGGGATGGTAGCCTGGTTCATCGCCGCCATGGCGCGCACGCCGTGGCGGATGGTGGCGCTGCGCTCGGCCTCCAGCCCCACCATGAAGCCTGGGCAGTCCATCAGGTAGACCACGGGCAGATGGAAGGTCTCGGCGAGATCTATGAAGCGCACCACCTTCTGGCAGGTGTCGGCGGTCCAGGAGCCGCCGTAGAAGAACGGGTCGCTCGCCATCACCGCGACCGCCCGCCCGTCCAGCCTGGCGAGGCCCGTGATGAGCGAACGGCCGAACATCTTCCCCATCTCGAAGAAGGAGCCCTTGTCCACCACGCGCTCGATGATGGGGCGCATCTGGTAGACCCGCCGCCGCTCGCGCGGGATGGCGTTCATGAGCGCCTCGTCGCGCCGCCCGGGGTCGTCCTCGCAGGGCAGCACGGGCGAGACCTCATGCACCGAGGAGGGCAAATAGGAGAGGAAGCGCCGGGCGCATTCGAAGGCTTCCTCCTCCGTGTCCACGGCGTGGTCCACGGCGCCGGCCTTGCACTGCGTCTCCCAGCCGCCCAGCTCCTCCTTGGTGACGGGGGCGCCGAGGCGCGAGACCACGGGCGGGCCGGCCACGAACATGGCGGAACTCTTGGTCATCACCGAGTAATGGGTGGAGGCGAGGCGCGCCGCCCCCAGCCCAGCGACCGAGCCGAGGCCCAGCCCCACCACTGGCACCGCCGAGAGGTTCAGCGTGGTGTAGTGGAACAGCCCCGTGCCGCCGACGCCGCCGGGCAGGTTGGCGCGGCCCGTCGTCTCGATCGTCTTGACCGAGCCGCCACCGCCCGAGCCCTCGATGACACGCACGATGGGCATGCGGAACTCATGCGCCATGCGCTCGGCCATCAGGGGCTTTTCGCGGATGGTGGCGTCGGCGCTGCCGCCGCGCACGGTGAAGTCGTCGCCCACCAGCACCACGCGCCGCCCGTCGAGAGTGGCGCGGCCCCAGACGCAGTTGGAGGGCGTCAGCTCCAGCAGGCGGCCCTGCGCGTCGTATTCCGCCTTGCCCGCGATGGCGCCGACCTCGTGGAAGGAGCCGGGGTCGGCCAGCTTCCCGATGCGCTCGCGCACGGTCAGGCGCCCGGCGTCGTGCTGGCGGCGCACCTTGGCCTCGCCGCCCATGCGCCTGGCGTGGGCTTCGCGCAGGCGCAGCTCGTCCAGCTCGGGCTGCCAGAGGCCGGGCTTGGGCGTGGCGGGGGTCTCGGGCGGGGGCGATGCGGACATGTGGCGTCTTCCCAAGGTCAGGCGGGGGGGGTCAGGCGGGGGTGGGCACGGCGAGGCCGCGCTGGCGGAAGGCTTCGAGGAAATGCGTGTCCACGCCGCCCGCCCGCATCTCCGGGCTTCGCAGCAGGCCCGCGAGGAAGGCGGCGTTGAGGCGGATGCCCTCGGCACGGCAGGCATCCAGCGCCTCGGCCAGCCGCGCCAGGGCCGCCGCACGGTTGGGCGCATGGATGATGAGCTTCGCGATCATCGGGTCGTAGAAAGGGGTCAGCGTGTCGCCCGCGCGCACGCCGGCATCCACCCGCAGCCCCTCGATGGGCTCGGGCAGGTCCAGCGCCGCGATATGTCCGGGCGAGGGCAGGAAGTTGCGCGCCGGGTCCTCGGCGCAGAGGCGCGCCTCGATGGCGTGGCCGGTGAGGCGCACCTCCTCCTGGCGCAGCGGCAGCCTCTCGCCGGCCGCGATGCGGAGCTGCCATTCCACGAGGTCCAGCCCCGTGATCATCTCGGTGACCGGGTGCTCCACCTGCAGGCGGGTGTTCATCTCGATGAACCAGATGCTGTCCGGCCCCAGCGGGCGGGAGCCATCCGCCACGAACTCCACCGTGCCCGCGCCGACATAGCCCACCTCGCGCGCCAGGGCCGTGGCGCGCCGGCCCAGCTCCGCGCGGAGGGCCGCGTCCATGCCGGGGGCGGGCGCCTCCTCGATCAGCTTCTGGTTCCGGCGCTGGGGCGAACAGTCGCGCTCGCCCAGATGGATCACGTTGCCGTGGCGGTCGGCGAAGACCTGCATCTCGATGTGGCGGGCCTGGGGGACGAACTTCTCCAGCATGACGGTGCTGTCGCCGAAGGCGGCCGCCTCGCGCCGGGCGGCGGCCAGCGCCGCGGGGAAGCCCGCCGCGTCCTCGGCGCGGCGCATCCCGCGGCCGCCGCCGCCCGCCACCGCCTTGATCATGACGGGGTAGCCGATGCGCTGGGCGGCCTCAGCGAGTTCGGCGTCGGAGGCATCGCCCTCATGGCCGGGCAGCAGGGGCACGCCCGCGCGGCGGGCCACCGCCTTGGCCGCGGCCTTGCCGCCCATGGCGCGGATGGCCGAGGCGGGCGGGCCGATGAAGACCAGCCCGGCCGCGGCGCAGGCCTCGGCGAAATCGGCGTTCTCGCTCAGGAAGCCGTAGCCGGGATGCACCGCCCTGGCACCCGCCTCGCGCGCGGCGGCGATGATGGCGGGGATGTTCAGGTAGCTCTCGGCCGGACGCGGCGGGCCGATGCGGATGGCCCGGTCGGCGGCGGCGACATGCATCGCCTCGGCATCCGCGTCCGAGAACACCGCGACCGTCGGCACGCCCAGGCGGCGGCAGGTGGCGGCGATGCGGCAGGCGATTTCGCCGCGGTTCGCGATGAGGACGGGGCCGATCACCTCAGGTCTCGATCCGGGCCACCGCCTGCCCTTCCGCGATCTGGTCCCCCTCCGCGACCAGGATGGCGGTGATGGTGCCATCGGCCGGCGACAGGACGGGGATCTCCATCTTCATGGATTCGAGGATGATGATGGCGTCGCCCTCGCTCACGCGGGCACCGGGGCCGGCCTCGATCTTCCACACGGCGCTGGTCAGTTCCGCGACGACGGTGATTTCGGCCATGGCTTTCCTCCGGGGCTTCTGTTTTGTTATCACAAATGCCGACCCGCCGCGCGTCAAGTGCGCCGGGGCCAGGAATCGGCGGCAGGGGTGACGATGGCGGAGCGGGAACCGGAGGTGCCGAGCGCGGAACGGGTTGCGGGGCGCGTGCACCAATGGTTGCGCCAGGAACTGATGCGCAGCCGCTTCCGCCCCGGCGAGAAGCTGAAGCTGCGCCAACTGGCCGAGGAACTGGGCGTGAGCCTGACCCCGGTGCGCGAGGCCATCGCGCGGCTGGTCAGCGAGAATGCGCTGGAACAGCTCGACCACCGCTCCGCCCGCGTGCCGCTGTTCTGCGAGGCGCGGCTGCGCGAGGTGTGCGAGCTGCGGATGGAACTGGAGGGCAAGGCCGCCGAACGCGCGGCCGAGCGCGTGACGCCGGCCGATGTGGCCCGGCTGTCCGCCATCCATGCCCGCATGACCGAGGCGCGCCTCGCTGACCGCCGCCCCGAGATGATGCGGGAGAACGAATACTTCCACCTGACCCTCTGCGCCATGGCCGGCATGCCGGTGCTGCTGCAGATCGTGGAAAATCTCTGGCTGCGCTGCGGGCCGTTCAACTTCGCGCTGCTGAGCATGCGCCTGCTGCACCGCCCCGAGGAACACCCGCACAATGACGTGATTCGCGGCCTCGCCTCGGGCGATGGGGCGCTGGCGCGGCTCGCCATCCAGCGCGACATCGCCGTCTACGCGGAGGCCATCCGGCGGCGCGTGCCTGCCGCGACGGATTGAAAGGCGGCGCCTTCCAAAATTCCTTGATCACAAATTTCAGCCATGCCCCACAAGGGGTGCGGGTCCCAAGCGTGCGAGCAACTCGTTGCGCCGACCCTGGCCATCTGGGAACCTCCCTGCACCACCGGCGCAGACCGGCGGATCAAGAACGACCAGGAGGAACACCATGCGCCTGCCCCGCAGGAGATTCGTGCTGCCCGCCCTTGGGCTCGCCCTCGCGGCCCCCGCCGTGCAGGCCCAGGCCGCCTGGCCGCGCGCGCGGCCCATCCGCCTGGTGGTGGGCTTCCCGCCCGGTGGCTCCGGCGATTTCCTGGCGCGCATCTTCGCGGAGATGCTGGGCCGCGCGCTGGACCAGGTGATCGTGGTGGACAACCGCCCCGGCGCTGCCGCCACCATCGCGGCCACGCATGTCGCGCGCTCGGCGCCCGATGGCTACACCATCCTGCTGGGGGGCAGCGGCTCCCAGGCCATCAGCCCGGCGCTCTATGCCGCCGTGAATTTCGACCCGGTGCGGGACTTCACGCCCATCACCCGGCTGACGGACCTCACAGGCATCATCGCGGCACGCCCGCAGCTTGGCATCGGCAACCTCGCGCAGCTCATCGAGCGGGTGCGGGCCGAGCCGGGGCGGTGGAATTTCGGCACGCCGGGCAATGGCACGCCCTGGCACCTGGCCGGCGCCACCCTGGCGCGGCTGGCCGGCATCCAGCTTACGCATGTGCCCTTCCGGGGCGGCGGCGCCTCGCTGCACGCGGCACTCGCGGGCGATGTGGAGCTGCTGGTGGGCACGCCGCCGGTGCTGCTGCCGGCCATCCGGACGGAGCGGATGCGCGGCCTGTCGCTGACCAGCCGCGAGGCCTCGCGCGCCATCCCGGACGTGCCGGGCACGGCGGAGGCGGGGCTGCCCAGCCTCGATGTCGCGGGGTGGTGGGGCTTCTTCGCGCCCGCCGGCCTGCCCGACGAGATCCGTGACAAGCTGTTCGAGGTCTCGGTGGCGGCGGTGTCGGACACGGATGTGCAGGCGCGCATCGCGACCGAGGGGCTGCAGGCCTGGCCCTCGCGATCGCCCACCGAGTTCGCGGAATTCATGGGCCAGCAGATCCCCTTCTGGGCCGAGCTGGTGCGGACGGCGGGGGCGCGGTCGGAGTAGCGCGGCAGCCTTTGCCGAGAGGGCGATTCACCGCTTCGGCGATGCCGCCGTCGCGGATCGCCCTCTACCCCTCCCCCGTCGTGCTGCGCGGAACCTCGGCACTGCCCTCGCGCCGGTCGCGGTAGAGGGCGGCGCGGGCCAGCAGCATCAGCGTCACCGGCGTGGTCAGCACCATGAAGACGCCGATCAGCACCTCATGCAGCACGGGCCGCGCCTGGAGCACGGTGAAGAACAGCATGGAGGCCAGCAGGATGCTGCCGATGCCGAGCGTGGTGCCGAGCGTCGGCGCATGGACGCGCTCATAGAAATTGCGCAGCCTGAGCAGGCCGATGGCGCCCACCAGCCCAAGCCCGGCCCCCAGAAGCAGCAGCAGCGAGACCAGGATGGCGGCCCAGCCCGGCAGGTTCTCGGCATGGGTCATTCGATCACCTCGCCGCGCATGAGGAACTTGGACAGCGCGGCCGTGGCCACGAAGCCCAGCAGCGAGATGACCAGCGCGGCCTCGAAATACACGACGCTGCCGGTGCGGATGCCGAAGACCAGCAGCAGCATGGCCGCCAGCACGTAGAAGGTGTCCAGCGCCAGCACGCGGTCCTGCGCGCGGGGCCCGCGCGCCACGCGCCAGATGGTGCAGCCCATGCCGAGCGCCAGCATCAGCTGCGCGAGAAAGACCGACCAGGAGAGGATCATCGCCGTCATTCGAAGATCTCCATCAGCCGCGCCTCGTAGCGGTCCTTGATGATCCGCACCCATTCCGCCTCGTCGATGAGATCGAGGACGTGCAGCAGCATGATGCCGCGCGCGGAATCATACTCGGCCCAGACGGTGCCCGGCGTGGCGGTCAGGATGCAGGCCAGTGCCGCCAACCCCGCCGGGTTTCGCATGTCGAGCGGGATGCGCACGAAGCCCGAGCTTCGCCCGCGCGTGGTGGGCGCCAGGATGAGGCGCGCGACCGCGTTGTTGGAACGGAACACCTCCACCAGCACCACCCAGGCGAGGCGCAGCGCGGCCAGGGGCCGGCGCAGCCGGGTGCGCGGCGGATCCAGCACGGCCAGCAGCCAGCCGCCCACCAGCGCCAGCGCGCCGCCCAGCAGCAGCGAGCCGGGCCCGAGGCTGCCCTGCAACAGCAGCCACAGCAGCAGCAGCGCCGCCGAGACCCAGGGGAAGGGCAGCACGCGCCTCATGGACGCATCACGCCGCTGACATAGCCGGCCGGGGCGTGCAGCCCCGCCGCCGTGTCGTGCATGTAGCGCATCACCGGCCCCGCCATGAGGGTGAGGCCGAGGCACAGCGCGAGCAGCCCCGCCACGGGCAGGATCTCGACCATGGCGACGCGCGGCGGCGGGCCCGGCGCGGCCCAGAAGGCGTCCATCCCCACCCGCGTCATGGCGATGAGGCAGGCGAGGCCCGAGAGGATCAGCGCGGCCAGCACCGCCCAGGTGGTGGCGGGCAGGCCGTCATCGCCGGTGCCGATCAAGGGCGCCAGGATGGCGAACTTGGCGAGGAAGCCCGAGAGCGGCGGCAGCCCCGCCAGCAGCAGCGCACAGGCCATGAAGCCCAGCCCCAGCAGGGCCATGATGGCGGGGATGGCGACGCCGATCTCCTCGTCATCGTCGAGGTATTCCTCCTCCGCGCCCTCGCCGAAGGCCTCGCGCGTCACGGCCAGCACGTCCGCACCCACTTCGCGCCCGCGCTCGATCAGTTCGATCAGCAGGAAGAGCGCGCCGATGGCGAGCACGGAACTCGTCATGTAGAACAGCGCGCCGCCCGTCACCGCCACCTGCCCCGCGCCGAGCGCCGCCAGCAAGGTGCCGGAGGAGACGATGACGCAGGCGCCCGCCAGCCGCGCCATGTTCTGCGTGGCCAGCACGGCGAGCGAGCCGAAGGCGATGGTGGCGAGCCCGCCCAGCATCAGCCACATGCCGCCGAAGCCCGCCGACGCCCCGGCCCCGTCCCCGAACAGCAGCAGCCACAGCCGCAGCACCGCGTAGATGCCCACCTTGCTCAGCAGGGACAGGATGGCCGCCGCCGGCGCGCTGGCCGCGCCATAGGTGCCGGGCAGCCAGAACCCCACCGGCCACATGGCGGCCTTGATGAGGAAGGCGACCCCCAGGATGGCGCAGCCGGTCTCCAGCAGGGCGCGGTCCTCGGCCGCGATGTCGTGCATGCGGGCCGCGAGGTCGGCCATGTTGAGCGTGCCCGCCACGCCATAGATGACGCTGACGCCCACCAGGAAGACCAGCGAGGCGGCGAGGTTGATCGCGATGTAGTGCAGCCCCGCCCGCACCCGCGCCGTGCCCGAGCCGTGCAGCGCAAGCCCGTAGGAAGCCGCCAGCATCACCTCGAAGAAGACGAAGAGGTTGAACAGGTCGCCCGTCAGGAAGGCGCCGTTCAGCCCCATGAGCTGGAACTGGAACAGCGGGTGGAAATGCGCCCCCGCCCGGTCCCAGCGGGCCAGCGCGAAGACATGGGCGGCCAGCCCCAGCACGGAAGCCAGCACCAGCATCAGAGCCGAAAGCCGGTCCAGCACCAGCACGATGCCGAAGCTGGAAGGCCAGTTGCCGAGGCGATAGAGCTGCACCTCGGCCGCGCCCGCGGCATCGGCGCGCAGCAGCAGCAGCCCCGCCACCACCACCAGCGCGGCCGTGGCGGCCAGGCCCAGCCCCGTCCGCAGGGTGCGCCAGCGCTCGCCCGGCAGCATCATCAGCGCGCCGGCCAGCAGCGGGATGATGATGGGCGCGATGACGAGATGCGTCATCGGTCGTGCTCCCGCCCGTCCACATGGTCGGTGCCCGTCAGGCCGCGCGCGGCCAGCAGCACCACCAGGAACAGCGCCGTGGTGGCGAAGCTGATGACGATGGCCGTCAGCACCAGCGCCTGGGGCAGCGGGTCGGCATGGGTGGCCAGGTCACCCACGCCGCCCGGTTCCAGCACCGGGGCCGCGCCGGTGCGCAGCCCACCCGTGGAGAAGATGAAGAGGTTCACCGCATAGGACAGCAGCGACAGCCCCATGATGACCTGGAAGGTGCGCGGCCGCAGCAGCAGCCACACGCCCGAGCCGGTCAGCACCCCGATGCCGATGGCGACGACCAGCTCCATCAATCCTCTCCCGGCACCAGGGCGCGGGGCGCCGTTTCGGCCCGGCGCTCCGCGCGGTGGCCGCGGACGGACTGGTGCGCCAGCGCGATGAGCATGAGCACCGTGGCCCCCACCACCAGGGCGAAGACGCCGATGTCGAAGATCAGCGCGCTCGCCATCGGCACCCGGCCAATCCAGGGCAGCTCGGCATAGGCGAAATAGGTGGTCAGGAAGGGCATGCCGAAGAACAGCGAGGCCAGCCCCACGCCGCCGGCCAGCAGCAGCCCCGCCCCCATCCAGCGCAGCGGCAGCACGCGCAGCCGCTCCTCGGTCCAGGCCGCGCCGCCGATCATGTATTGCAGGATGATGGCGATGGAGGCGACAAGCCCCGCCGCGAAGCCGCCGCCCGGCTGGTCATGTCCGCGCAGGAGCAGGTGCACGGCCAGGATGCAGATGACCGGGAACAGCAGCCGCGTCAGCACCGAGGGCACCAGCAGCCAGTCCGCCACCGTGTCGCCCTCGCGCCGGTCGGGGCGGGCTTCGTCCCAGGCGGATTGGTCGCGCTGCTGCTCGGGCACCTCCAGGCTGTCGGAGGCGGGGCGGAAGCGGCGCAGCAGGGCGAAGACCGTAAGCGCCACGGCGCCGAGCACGAAGATCTCGCCCAGCGTGTCGAAGGCGCGGAAATCCACGAGGATGACGTTCACCACATTCGTCCCGCCGCCCTCGGTGTAGGCGCGGGCCAGGAAATGCTGGGCCAGCAGGTCGGGCGGGGTGCGCGTCATCACCGCGAAGGCGAGGGCCGCCATGCCCAAGCCCGCCGTGATGGCGATGGCGAGGTCCCGCAGGCGGCGGCTGACGGTAACGACCTCCACGCCCGTGGCCCCCGGCCGGTCCTGCCGCTTGGGCAGCCAGCGCAGGCCCAGCACCAGCAGCACGGTCGTCACCACCTCCACCAGAAGCTGGGTCAGCGCGAGGTCGGGGGCCGAGAACCACACGAAGGTGATGCAGACCACAAGCCCCGCACCCCCCAGCAGCATGACGGCGGCGAAGCGGTGGAACTTGGCCTGCCAGGCGGCACCCAGGGCGCAGGCGGCCCCCACCAGCCAGACGAGGGCGATGACCGGGTCCACCCCCTGCGGCACCAGATTTCCAGGGCCGACGCCCCGGTGCCAGGCGGCGAATCCGCCCGCGGCGAGCGCCAGCACCAGCACCAGGCGCAACTGCTGCTGCAGCCGCCGCGTGCCGAGCAGCCCCTCCATCCGCCGCGCGAGGCGCCAGGAGAGGAAGACCAGCGCGCGTTCGAAGATGCGCCGCCCCTCCAGACGCCGGATCAGCGGCGGGCCCTCGATGCCGCTGCGAAGGTGCTTCTGCAAGGCCATGTAGAGCAGCACGCCGCCGCCGAGCGCGATCATGCTCATCACCAGCGGCAGGTTCACGCCGTGCCAGACGGCGAGGCTGTAGTTCGGCGTCGCCTCGCCCAGCACCGAACGCGCGGCGAGGTCAAGGAAGGGCCCCACCGTCGCCGCCGGCAGCACGCCCACGAAGATGCAGCCCAGCACCAGGATTTCCACCGGGAAGCGCATCCAGGCAGGGGGTTCGTGCGGCGTGCGCGGCAGGCCCTCGGGGTCGGGGCCGAAGAAGGTGCCGTGGATGAAGCGCAGCGAGTAGGTGACGCTGAAGGCCGAGGCGAGCATGGCCGCCAGCGGCAGCACGAGCAGCCCGCCGGCCGAGAGCGCCTCCTCGAAGAACATCTCCTTCGAGATGAAGCCGTTCAGCAGCGGCACGCCGGCCATGGCCGCGGCCGCCACCAGGGCAAGCCGCCCGGTGAAGGGCATGGTACGGTTCAGCCCCGACAGGCGGCGGATGTCGCGCGTGCCGGATTCATGGTCGATGATGCCCGCCGCCATGAAGAGCGAGGCCTTGAAGGTGGCGTGGTTCAGGATGTGGAAGATGGCCGCCACGAGCCCGAGCTGGCTGTTCAGCCCGAGCAGCAGCGTGATCAGCCCCAGATGGCTGATGGTGGAATAGGCCAGCAGCCCCTTCAGGTCATGCTGGAAGATGGCGATGTAGGCGCCGACGAGCAGGGTGATGAGCCCCGCCGTGCCCACGATCCAGAACCAGGCGTCCGTGCCGGCCATGACGGGCCAGAGCCGCACCATGAGGAACAGCCCCACCTTCACCAGCGTCGCCGAATGCAGGTAGGCCGAGACGGGGGTGGGCGCCGCCATCGCGTGCGGCAGCCAGAAGTGGAAGGGGAATTGCGCGCTCTTGGTCAGCGCCCCCAGCAGCACCAGCACAAGCGCGGGCAGATAGAGCGGGTGCTCGCGGATGGCATCGCCCGAGGCCAGCACCACGTCGAGGTCATGGCTGCCGACGATGTGCCCGATCAGCAGCAGGCCCGCGAAGAGGCAGAAGCCGCCCGTGGCCGTCACCGTCAGCGCGATGCGCGCCCCGTCCCGCGCCGCCTGGGTGTGGTGCCAATAGCCGATCAGCAGGAAGGAGAAGAGGGAGGTCAGCTCCCAGAAGAAGGCGAGCTGGATCAGGTTGCCGGACAGCACCAGCCCGCACATCGCCCCCATGAAGGCCAGCAGGAAGGCGAAGAAGCGCGGCACCGGGTCGTCCGAGGACATGTAGTAGCGCGCATAGACCACGACCAGCGCGCCGATGCCCGTGACCATCCCGGCAAACAGCCAGGCGAGCCCGTCCATCCTGAGCACGAAGTTGAGGCCCAGCTGCGGCACCCAGGCGAATTCCGCCCGCAGCACGCCGCCGCTGGAAATGGTGGGATACGCCGTCCAGACCAGCGCGAGGCCGACCAGGGCCACCCCCCCCGCCAGGTAGGCGGCCGCATTGCGGGCATGGGTGGCGAGAAGCGAAGCCGCCAGGGCGCCCAGGAAGGGCAGCGCGACCAGGCTGAGGAGGAGGAGGCTGTCCGACACCCTCCCTCAGCCATCCCTGCCCGGGTTGGGGGCGAGCAGGGAAGCGACCTCCTCCGGCGTGGCGGCGGCGCGCAGGCGGCGCAGCGTCTGGGGTTCGCGCAGCGCGCGGCAGGTCTCGGCCAGCGAGGGCAGGAAGCCCTCCGGCTCGGCCGCCGGCCAGAGGACGAGGATGACAAGGTCCACCGGCTCCTCGTCCCGCGCCTCATAGTCCACGGGGCGGGCGAGGCGGGCGAAGAGCATGGTGGGGGGGATTTCGCCCTCCATCCGCGCATGGGGCAGGGCGACGCCCCGGCCCAGCGCGGTGGAGCCCAGCGCCTCGCGCGCCTGCAAGGCATCCAGCACCTCGCGCTCGGGCAGGTTCAGGCGGCGGGCGGCCTCGGCGGCGAGGGATTGCAGCACGGCGCGCTTGCTGCCACCTGCGAAGCCAAGCAGCACGTCGGCGGGCGCGATCTGGATGGCATGCATCTCTGGGACGGGCATCCCTTGGAGATAGCCAACCCCTCCCCCCGCCGCAATGCCGGGCGCGGGTAGCGGCTCAGCGCGGCCGGCAGGTGGTCAGGCTGGCGGCGGCGAAGCCAGGCACGCCGCTCGGCCCCACCACCACCCGCATCTCGGTGTTGCCGAGCATGAGGCTGGCTTCGGCGGGCAGGCCGGTCATGCTGACGCTGCCGCCCTCCACCCCCAGCCCGGCGAAGGTGACGACAGTGGCGGCGTTCAGATCCGAGGCGGTGGCGGGGGCGACAGCGCGCACGGTGATCATGCCCTCGGCGAAGCTGGTGCCGTCATCCTCCGCGCCGCGCGGACCAATGCCGATGCGAAAGCGGCGCGACACCACGGGCCCGTCGCAGCGGGTGGCGGGTTCGGCACGGGCGATGGCGTCGGCCATGCGCGCGGGCGTGAGCCCGGCGTCCAGCCGTTCGCGCAGCCGCGCGAACAGCGTGGCCATCTCGCCCTGGGGCACCTCGCGGTCATAGCGTTGGCGCAGCGCGGCGAGCGCCGTGCGGGCGGTGTCGCGCTCGGCCTGGAGGTCACGGTTGCGCTGTTCGAGGTCGCGCTGGGTGGCGAGGGCGCGCTGGAGGTTCACCTCCAGCCGCTCCACTTCAAGGCGGGCGAGCTGGGTGCCGGCATGGTGCGCCGCATAGCCGATCGCGACGAAGATACCCGCCACAGTCAGCCATTTCACGAGGGGCCACCAGTTCTGCTGGCCCCTGCTGCCCCGTCTCCTACGCACAGCTTACCCCATCCCGGCATGGCCGGCCGCGATGCGGCGGGCCTGACGCTGGGGTTCTACAGGCAGCGAGGGTTGCGGGACAACCTCGCGCGGCGGTTCAGGCGCGTTCCGGACCAGTAATGCCGGTATGGGCCGGGGGGTCGCTGGCGGGGAAGCTTTCGGCGCTGGCCTCGTCCACGGCCGTCTCGGCCTCGGAAATCTGGCGCAGGGCCTCCTCGCGGAAGGCTTCCGGCCCGCCGGCGGGGGAACCGGCGGCGACCCACAGCGCATGGGCCTCGGCATCGAGGCGCTTTTCCTTCAGGGCGGTGGCACCGGACATCGCTGTCTCCTTGCAGTCATTCCAGCCGCAGAAACGCGGGGGCGCCGGCTGCGTTGCGCTCAATCCTCGTGGTCACACCCCTCGTGGTCGCGCCCCTTGTGGTCGCGCCTGGGCAGTTCGGAACGCCTGGCATGGGCCATCTTGCGAAGCTCGGCCTCGTCCATGCTCTCGGCCATGGATTTCGAGGCGCCCTTGAGGCGTGATTTGGGCATGTCGCCACGCCTGGCGGCGAGTGCGGCGCCGGCGGCCTTTTGCTGCTGCTGGGACTTGGCGGGCACGGGAAGCCTCCTCGCCGGCCTGAACCGGCGAGGAGGCGCGCGGTTCAGAATTCCCGCAGATTGTCGCGGAAATGCGGGTGAGCGTATTCGCGGCGGACAAGCCCGCGGGCTTGCAAGGCGGGCACCAGGCCATCGGCCACCTCGGCCACGGCGCGGCGGCTGACGTCGTTCATGGAGAGCAGGAAGCCATCGCCGCCCGCCTCCTGCATGGCCTCCTCCATCTGCGACGCCACGGCATCGGGCGTGCCGACCAGATCCACCGAACCCGGATTGCCGCGATAGGCCAGCATGGCCTCGCGCAGGCTGCGCTTGCCGGCGAAACGCTTGAACTCGTCCAATGATTGCTGATGCCCGTTGGTGGTCAGTTCCATCTGGTCCACCGGCGTATCCAGGTCCATCTGGCCGAAATCAATGTTCGTGATCTTGCCGAAGAAGGCCAGCATCTGCGGCACCTGGGCCGCGATTCGCGCGCGGCGCTGGCGCAGGCGCAACTCCGCCTCCTCCATGGTGTCGCCCAGCGTGGGCGTGACGAGGAACAGGATCTTCACATCATCCGGGTTGCGGCCCTGGGCCACGGCATGGGCGCGCACATCGTCGCGATAGGCCTTCATGCCCGCCGCGCCCTTCACCTGCGCCACCACCGTGTCCGCATGGGTCGCGGCGAAGCGGCGGCCGCGCGGGCTGCCGCCCGCCTGCGCGATGACGGGCCGCCCCTGCGGGCAGGGGCCGGAATTGAGCGGCCCACGCGTCTTGTACCATTGCCCCGCGAAGTTGGGCGCATGGACCTTGGTGTGGTCCACCAGCACGCCAGAGGCCGTGTCGGCCAGGATGGCGCCGGGTTCCCAGCTGTCCCACAGCGCGTTCACGGCCGCCATGTATTCATCGGCCATGTCGTAGCGCAGGTCGTGCGGCGGCATGCCGTCCATGCCGTAGTTCATCGCGGCGTAGTCGCTGCTGCCGGTGACCATGTTCCAGCCGATGCGCCCCGAGGACACCTGGTCCAACGAGGCCACCAGTCGCGCCAGCAGATAGGGCGGATAGGCGAAGGTGGAGAGCGTGGGAACGATGCCGATGTGCTTCGTCGCCGCCGCCATCAGGGTGGCGATCACGCTCGGGTCCTGGCGCGGCACGGAGAGGCCGTGCTGCAGGTAGATCTCGCGTGAGCCCGCATAGCTCTCGCCGATATAGGAACTGTCCTCGATCAGCACATAGTCGAAGCGGGCGCGTTCCAGCGCGCGGGCCAGGTCGCAGAACAGTTCCGGCACCATCCAGTCGCGCCCGATGGCGCCGGTCCAGGGCTCGCCCCAGGCCTGCACGGAGGAGCCCTGGAGGAACCAGCCGAGATGGAAGGGACGGGTCATCGCAAGCGGCCTTTCATGGGGAGGCGAGGTTCTGGCGCAGCGTGGCGCCGGCATAGTCGCGGCGGAACAGGCCGCGGCGCTGGAGTTCGGGCACGAGGAGGCGGGCCACGTCCTCGAACATCGAAGGGAAGACGGTGGGCCAGAAGATGAAGCCGTCGCAGGCCTCGGTGCTGAACCATTCCTCCAGCATGTCGGCGACGGTGGCGGCGGAGCCGACCAGAAGGCCGCGGGGCTTGGCGGCCGCTTCGGCGAAGCCCAGACCCTCGGCGCGCGCCTGGGCCAGCACGCGGTCGGTGGAGCCGGCGATGCCCTGGTTGCCCTGCGCCTGCGCCACCTCGCGCGCGGTCTGGTGGCGCGTCAGGTCCACGCCGACCAGGGCGGAGTTCAGCATCATCTGCGCGTCGGGCGTGATGAGGGATTGCAGGTGATCGTGCTTCTCGCGCGCGATGCTGTCCGTCTCGGCCAGGACCAGGGCGAAGCTGGGCAGGATCTTGCAATCCTCCGGGCGGCGGCCGGCAGCGACGAGGCGCGCGTGCATGTCCTGGCGAAACGCGACGGCGTCCTCGCGCTGGTGGGGTGTGACGAAGATGATCTCGGCCCAGCGCGCGGCGAATTCGCGCCCGCGCTCGGAGGAGCCGGCCTGCATCAATACCGGCCGCCCCTGCGGGCTGCGCGGGATGGAGAGCGGCCCGCGCGTGCGGACGAAGCGGCCTTCGTAATTGGTGTAATGCACGCGGGATGGGTCCACGAAGACGCCCGCCGCGCGGTCCTTCACCAGCGCGCCTTCCTCCCAGCCATCCCAAAGCGCGCAGCAGGCTTCCAGCGCCTCATCGGCGCGGTCATAGCGTTCGCCCTTGGCCGGAATGCCATCCATCCCGAAATTGCGCGCCTCCAGATCGGTGGCCGAGGTCACGACATTCCACGCCGCGCGCCCGCCGCTGAGATGGTCCAGCGAGGCCAGGCTGCGCGCCAGCGCATAGGGGTGCGCGAAGCTGGTCGAGAGGGTGGCGCCCAGCCCCAGGTGGCGCGTGGCGCGCGCCATCAGCGGCAGCACCATCATGGGGTCGAGGTAGCTGATCTGCCCGCCATGGCGCAGCGTGGCGTCGAAATTGCCGCCATGGATGTCCTGCAGGCCGAAGGTGTCGGCGTAGAAGCAGCCGTCGAACCGCGCCGCCTCCAGCACGCGCGCGATGTGTTCGTAGCGGCCGGGGTCGAAGATGTCGTCCAGTGCCGCGGCCGGGTGGCGCCAGGCGCCCGGGTGGTTCGCGGTGGGGCCCGTCTTGAGATAGGCCACGAGGTGCATGCGACGCGCGGTCATGGCTGGGCCTGACGGCGGGGCGCAACGCGCCCCGATTCGGGCGGCGGGACGATGGGCAAGCGGCCTCCTGATCGTGGGGCGGGCCGTGCGTTGGTCTGGCGTTGTTGAGGGGAACTATGGGGCAGGTGGTGTTGCACGTCACCCCCCATGCCGAAGAACGCCGCCCACCACCGTCGCCGTCACGCGCGTTGCACGAATGGCGGCCGGGTCGCACTCCAGGATGTCGGTGTCGAGCACGGCGAAGTCCGCCAGCTTGCCCATGTCGAGACTGCCCTTGTCATGCTCCTCGCGCTGCGCGAAGGCGCCCAGCGTGGTGTAGGCGGCCAGGGCCTGGCGCGCGGTGATGGCCTCGCTGGCGTCGAGGTCCGCACCCGTCTGCGTGCGGCGCGTGACCATCGCGGCCAGCGCGGTGAAGGGGTTCACGCGGCAGACGGCGAAGTCCGAATGGCCGGGCGCCGGTACGCCCGCCGCGATCAGGCTGCGGTGCGGCCACATGTGGCGCATGGCCTCCTGGCCGCGGTTGGCGACATAGGCCTCGCCGAGTTCGTCCATGAAGCCGGTCGCGGAGGAATCCACGAAACCGCCGCGCTTCAGCCGCGCCAGGATGGCGGGCGTCACGAAGCAGCAGTGTTCCACGCGCATGCGGTGGTCCTGGGCGGGGTGCGCGGCCAGCGCCGCCTCCATCACGTCGAGTGCGAAATCAATGCCGCGGTCGCCCACGCCCTCGATCATCACCTGCAGCCCGGCCTTGTGCGCGGCGGTGACGCGCTCCGTCAGGTCCGCCTTGTCGTAGAGCAGCATGCCGGTGTTGGGCACCGGTTCGCCGGGGACGGGCGTGCCGAGATAGGGGTCCCAATAGGCGGCGGTGCGTCCGGAGGTGGAGCAATCCGGGCACCATTCCACGCCGATCAGCCGCAGCCATTCATCGCCGAAGCCCGAGCGGATGCCCGCGCCGATCAGATGCGGCACCAATGGCACGTCGCGGCCCGACGCCATGATGCCGAGGCGCATCCGCAGCCGCCCCTCGCGCCGCATGGCCTGGAAGGCGCGGATGGCCTGGGTTGGCGTCAGCGCGTTGCCGACCGAGGTGATGCCATGCGCGAGGCACTGGTCCTGCACCATCTCCATGCCGTCCATGATGTCGGATTCGCGGTCGGTGGCGTGGATGGCGTCGAGGAAGATGTGCGCCGCCGTCTCGCGCACCAGGCCGGTGAGCGCACCCGTGGCCGGGTCGCGGCCGAAGGCGCCGAAGGGCGGGTCCGCCACATCGTCCGCCAGGCCGCAGGCGGCGAAGGCGGCGCGGTTGGCGAGGCCCATATGCCCATCCGTGCGCAGGATGAAGACGGGGCGGCCGGCGCCGGCGGCGTCCAGCTCCTCGCGCGTGGGATAGCCACCGCTGGCACGCTCGTTCAGCCGGTAGAAGGCGCCCCAGCGGCCGGGGGGAAGGGCCGCGCAGACGCGGTGGATGGTGGAGAGCAGCGCCTCGCGGCTGGCCACGCGGTCGGGCGAGACCAGCGTCCAGCCCTTCAGCCGCACGGCATAGGCGTCCGGATGGCAATGGCTGTCCACGATGCCGGGAATGACGCGGGCACCCCCCGCATCCAGCACCCGCGTCTCGGCGCCGATGTGCTGGCGCATGGCGAAATCTTCGCCCATGGCCACGATCCGCCCGCCCAGGGAGGCCAGCCCGCCGGTCAAATCCCCCTGCCCTCCCATGGTCGCGATGCGGGCGTTGAGCAGGACGAATTCGGCGTTCATGGGCTTCTCCGGACAGGGCGCGGCAGCCTACAGCGAGATCACCTTTCGGTGACCACGCTTGCGGCCTGGCCGAGCGGCTGATTCACGCCCTTGGCGATTCCGCCAAAGGCGATCAGACGCCGTTTCCGGCCTCGCCGAGCGGCTGATTCACGCCTTTGGCGATTCCGCCAAAGGCGATCAGACGCTAGCCCCAAGCCTCGCGCCATCGCCATGATTGCGGCGCGCGCCGCGGCGTGGTGTGATCCGGCCCGGGAGACTGACGCTGGCGCCACGGCAACCATCGAGTTGCGTCTGGGATGGCTGCGCCGTGCGAAAACACCGCCGCGCACCCGACAGGCACGGGCAGGAGAGACGGATGCAGAGCTTCCAGCAGGATTGCGTCGAACTGGCGCTGGCGAAATACCGGCGCGGGGAGATGGACCGCCGCACCCTGTTGGCGGGCCTGGCCGCGCTCGGCATGGGCGCGGCCGCCGCCGGCGAGGCCGGGGCGCAGACGCCGCAGAACATCGTGATGGTGAACTGGGGCGGCATGGCCAACCAGGCCTTCGGCCGCTTCTATGGCGAGCCCTTCATGGCCGCCAATCCGGGCTTCCGCGTGGTGCAGGACAGCACGGGACCGTCCGCCGGCCGCATCCGCTCCATGGTGGAGAGCGGGCGCGTCACCTGGGACCTTTGCGACAGCTCCGCCACATCCGCCTTCCTGCTGGGGGGCATGAACCTGCTGAACCCGGTGGACTACAATGTGGTGAACCGCGAGCACGTGCTCGGCCCGACCTTCGCGCTGGAGCATGGCGCCGCGTCCTATTCCTTCAGCAATGTGCTCGTCTATGACAGCACGAAGTTCCAGACGGCCCCCACAAGCTGGGCGGATTTCTGGGATCTGCGCCGCTTCCCCGGCACGCGGCTGCTGCGGCGCGATGCCGCTGGCGCGCTGGACGCGGCGCAGATGTCGCTGGGGCGCCCCCTGCCGGAGCTGTATCCGCTGGATGTGCGGGCCAGCCTTGCCCGCGTGCGGGAGATCCGGCGCAACCTGGTCTTCTGGACCTCGGGCGCGGAGTCGGAGCAGTTCATCCGCACGGGCGAGGCGGTGATGGGCCAGATCTGGCACACCCGCGCCAAGGTGCTGGAACAGGAGAGCAACGGCCGGTTCAAGTTCATCTGGAACCAGGGCATCCTCCAGCCCGGCATCTTCGTCAGCCCGCGCGGCAACCCGGCCGGGGCGGCGGCGCAGCGGCTGCTGGCCTCGATGCTGGCCAATGCCGAGCAGCAGGTGGAATTGCTGAAGTTCTTCGGCAATGGCCCGACCAACCCCGCCGCCGCACCTCTCGTCCCCGAGGAATACAAGCGCTTCAACCCGACAGAGCCCGCCAACGCCGCCGTGCAGGTGGCGCAGAACGGGCGCTGGTGGGGCGAGAACTACGCCCGGGTGAATGCCGACTACATCGACATGGTGACCGGCTGACATAGGGTATTTCTTGTGATCCTGGTGGTGAAGTCGGGCGGCCCCGAGGCCGTCCTGGAATGGCGTCGCGGCTTCGGTGACCTGGTGCCGGGCCTGGAGGTCCGGGACTGGAACGACCCGGACGTGACGCCGGAGATGGTGGACTACGCCCTGGTCTGGGACCCGGAGCCAGGGCGGCTCGCCGCCATGCCGCGGCTGCGCGCCATCTTCGGCTCGGGCGCGGGGGTGGACCACATCGTGGCGGACCCGACCCTGCCGCCCGGCGTGCCCATCGTGCGCTGCGTGCCGGAGGAAGCGACGCAGCGCATGGGCGAATTCGTGGTCTGGTCCGTGCTGTCATTGGCCAAGGAGGCGCGGCGCATGGCGCTGGCCCAGGTGGCGTCCGAATGGGCGGCGGTGGACCCGCCCTTCGCCGCCGCCGACCGCACGGTTGGCATCATGGGCCTGGGCGCCATGGGCCAGCGCTCGGCCGAGATGCTGCGCGCGCTCGGCATTCCGGTGCGCGGCTGGTCGCGCAGCCGCAAATCCATCCCCGGCGTGGAGTGCTTCGCCGGCGCGGAGGAGCGCGACGCCTTCCTGGCCGGCTGCGACGTGCTGGTCTGCCTGCTGCCCGCGACGGCCGAGACCCAGGGCCTCATCGCCGCCCCCCTGCTGGCGAAACTGCCGCGCGGCGCGGGGCTGGTGCAGGTGGGGCGCGGCGCGCAGCAGGTGCTGCCGGACATCATCGCGGCCCTCGATTCCGGGCAGTTGTCCGGTGCGGTGCTGGACGTCTTCACGCCCGAGCCCCTGCCCGCCGGCAGCCCCGCCTGGGCGCACCCTTCCATCATCGTCACCCCCCATGTGGCCAGCCTGCCCAGCCGCGCCGAGCGCGCGCGCTATGTGGCCCGCGCCATCGCCGCGCTGGAGCGGGGCGAGACGCTTCCCCATCTCTACGATCCCGCGCGAGGCTATTGATGTCCCTTCCCCCGCCGCCCGTCCGCCCCGACCCGAACCGCGTGCCGACCGAGCAGGAGCTGCGCGAGGATTTGGCCGCGGCCTATCGCCTCATCGCGCATTTCGGCATGACGGACCTGGTGTTCACGCACCTTTCGGTGCGGCTGCCGGGACCGGGCCATCGCTTCCTGGTGAACCCCTACGGCCTGCTGTTCGAGGAGATCACGGCCTCCTCCCTTGTCGCCGTGGATGCGGAGGGCGAGCCCTTGCAGGAGACCTCCTGGCCCGTGAACCCGGCGGGCTTCGTCATCCATTCCGCCGTGCACACGGGGCGTGAGGACGCGGCCTGCGTCATGCACACCCACACCATCGCGGGCATGGCGGTGGCGGCGCAGGAACAGGGGCTGCTGCCGCTGAACCAGATCAGCATCGAGTTCGCGGGGCGCGTGGCGGTGCATGAGTACGAGGGCATCGCGGCGGACGACAACCTCTCCGAACGCCAGCGCCTGGTGCGCGACCTCGGCAGCCACAACTGCATGATCCTGCGCAACCACGGCCTGCTGACGGTGGGCCGCACGGTCGCCGAGGCCTTCTACTACATGTACTACCTGGAGCAGTCCTGCCGCATCCAGCTCGCCGCGCAATCGGGCGGCAAGGCGCTGACCATGCCCCCGCCCGAGGTGGTGGAACGCACGCGCGACCAGTTCGGCAGCGGCCCCACCAAGGGCTGGCTGCCCTGGCAGGCGCTGCGCCGCAAGCTGGATCGCCAGCAGCCGGACTACAAGTCGTGAAGGGCCACGCCCTCTCGCTGCGCCGGCTGACCAAGCGCTATGGCGACTTCACCGCGGTGGACGATGTCTCGCTGGAGGTGGAGCAAGGCCAGTTCCTGACGCTGCTGGGCCCCAGCGGCTCGGGCAAGACCACCATCCTGATGGCGGTGGCGGGCTTCGTGGAACCGACCGACGGGCATGTGCTGCTGGACGGGCGCGACATCACGCCCCTGCCCCCCGAGAAGCGCGATTTCGGGATGGTCTTCCAGGGCTATGCGCTGTTCCCGCACATGAGCGTGGCCGACAACGTGGCCTTCCCGCTGCGCGTGCGCGGCCAGTCGCGCGCGGACCGGGAGGCGAAGGTGCGCGCGGCGCTGGACCTCGTGCAGCTTTCCGCCTTCGCGGAGCGCCTGCCGAAGCAGCTCTCGGGCGGGCAGCAGCAGCGCGTGGCGCTGGCCCGCGCGCTGGTCTTCGATCCCAACCTGCTGCTGCTGGACGAACCGCTCTCCGCGCTCGACAAGAAGCTGCGCGCCGAACTCCAGGAGGAGCTGAAGGCGCTGCACCGCCGCATCGGCCGCACCTTCGTGAACGTGACGCATGACCAGGAGGAGGCGCTGTCGCTCTCCGACCGCATCGCCATCCTCAACCATGGCAAGCTGGTGCAGTTCGGCGGCCCTGGCGAACTCTATGAACGCCCCCGCACCCGCTTCGTGGCGGATTTCCTCGGCAAGTCGAACTTCCTGCAGGGCATCGCGCGCGGGCCGGACGCGGCGGGGATGCTGCTGGAGACGCCGGGCCAGGGCATCCATGTGCGCTTCGCGGGGCCGGTCCACATGCCGCGTGATGGCGGGCGCGCCCTGCTCTCGCTGCGCCCGGAGAAGATCACGGTGTTGAACCCCGGTGAGACGGCCGAGAATGTGGTGGAGGGCACGGTGCGTGCCTTCGCCTATCTGGGTGCCGGCTTCTCGCTGGTGGTGGAGACCGCGCATCTGGGCGAAATCCGCGCCGTGCTGCCGGCCTGGCAATCGCCCGTGGCACCTGCCGAAGGGCTGCCGGTGCGGCTGGGCTGGGCGGCGGACGCCGCCGTGCCGGTCGAGGAGGACGCGGCATGAACGCCTCCGGCCGCGCGAGCCTGGGCTGGTGGCTGCTGCTGCTGCCCGCCGTGGCGCTGGTGCTGTTCTTCTATGTGGCGCCCATCGTGCAGGTGCTGACCATCTCCTTCACCGAGCCCGAGCCGGGGCTTGGCAACTACGAACGGCTGCTGACCTCGGAGGGGGTGCAGCGCGTCATCTTCACCACGCTGCGCATCTGCCTGCTGACCACCTTCTTCGCGCTGCTGCTGGGCTATGCCATCGCCTATGCCATCACGCTGGCCTCGCCGCGGGCGCGGAGCTGGTGGATCCTGGCGGTGCTGGTGCCGCTGTGGATCTCGGTGCTGGTGCGGGCCTTCGCCTGGGTCACGCTGCTGCGCCGCCAGGGCCTGGTGAACAACACGCTGATGCAGGCGGGCGTGATCAGCGAACCGCTGCCGCTGGTGTGGAACGAATTCGGCATCCTGGTGGGGATGGTCCACTACATGGTGCCCTTCGCCGTGCTGCCCATGCTGGCCTCCATGCGCGAGATCGAGCCGCGGCTGCTGGCGGCCGCGCGGGGGCTTGGTGCCTCGCGCGGGCAGGTGTTCCGCCAGGTGTTCCTGCCGCTCTCCATGCCGGGCGTGATCGCGGCCGGCGTGCTGGTCTTCATCTTCTCGCTGGGTTTCTACATCACGCCCGCCATCCTGGGCGGGGGCCGCACGCTGATGGTGGCCGAATGGATCGCGCTGCAGATCCTGGACCTGATCCGCTGGGGGCTCGGCACCATGATGGCGACCATGCTGGTGGTGGCCATCATGGTCACGCTGCTGGTCTTTTCCCGGGTGGTGGACCTGCGGCGCATGTTCGGCAGCGGGGGGGGCTGAGCGATGCATGGCACCCATGGCGCCGGGCCCTTCGGACGGGGGCTGGCCTGGATCACGGCGCTCTACCTCGTCCTGCCCATCCTGATCGTGCTGCCGGTGGCGCTGACGGACCAGCGTTTCCTCTCGCTGCCGCAGGACGGCATCAGCTTCCAGCACTTCCGCACGGTGCTGACCTCGCCCGAGTGGCTGGGCTCCATCTGGCAGTCCTTCACCATCGCGCTCGCTTCCACCGTGCTGTCGGTGGTGGCGGGCACGCTGTGCGCCATCGGCTGCTGGCGCATCTCGCGGCGCGCGACGGACCTTGTGCGGCTGCTGATGCTGCTGCCGCTGATCATCCCCTCCATCATCTACGCGATCGGCCTCTATCGCTACTTCGGGCCGCTCGACCTGCTGGACCGCTTCCTGGGCGTGGTGATCGCGCATGGCGTCACGGGCATTCCCTATGTGGTCATCACCGTGTCCACGGCGCTGGCCGCCTTCGACCCGCGGCTGGAGCAGGCGGCGCGCGGCATGGGGGCGTCACTCAGCCAGACGCTGCGCTGGGTGATCCTGCCGCGCATCATGCCAGGCATCGTCTCGGGCGCCATCTTCGCCTTCATCCATTCCTGGGACGAGCTGGTGATGGTGCTGTTCATCGCGAGCCGCGACGTCTTCACCCTGCCACGCCGCATCTGGGACGGGATCAACGAGAACCTCGACCCCGCCATGGCGGCGGTGGCCGTGCTGCTGATTGTCTTTACGCTGCTGCTGTTGCTGGTGGACATGGCGCTGAGGCGGCGCGCGCAATAGGCGCGTGATCGCCGCAGGCCGAAGGCCCGGAGGCGTGAATCACACGCCCAGCGCAGGCGCGTGATCGCCGCAGGGCGAAGGCCCGGAGGCGTGGACCACGCGCCCAGAGGCACCCTTACTCCGGCTGCACGCCCAACTCACGGAAGGTCCGGCCGGCGGCCTCGTATTCGCGGGCCAGCATCGCAGCGAGTTCCGCGCGCGGCCTAAAACTCGGCACCGCGCCCCAGTTCTCGGTGAAGCGGCGGAAGCCCTCCGTGTCCATGGCGCGACGGCAGGCGCCCTCCAGACGCTCCAGCACCGCGGGCGGCGTGCCGCGCGGCGCGAACAGCGCGGCATAGGAGGGCTGCAGCGCGTCCACCCCCTGCTCGCGCGCCGTCCGCACGTCGGGGAAGGCCGGGTGGCGCCCTTCCGAGAACACCGCGACCAGCCGCACCTGCCCCGCCCGCGCCATGGGCACGCCCGAGGCCACCACGATGGCCGCGAAATCGAGCCGCCCCGCGATCACCTCCAGCAGCGAGGCATTGTCGCCCCGGAAGGGGATGTGCGTGAACTGCCCACCCGCCGCCGCCTGGATGCGGTGCACGCCCAGGAAGGGCGCCGAATTGGGCCCGGGCGAGCCATAGTTCAGCACCCGCTGCCGCGCCGCCGCGACGAGGTCTGTGAGGTTCCGGATGGGGCTGTCGGCCTTGACCATGATGCCGAGGATGTTCTCGGTCACGTTGCAGACGGGTGCCAACGCGTCGGGGCCGAGGCCCGTGTTCCGCACCAGATGCGGCTGGAACACCAGCGGCACCAGGGGCGCATAGGCCAGCGTGTGCCCATCCGCCGCGGCCTGCGTCAGCGCACGCATCCCCACCACGCCCGAGGCGCCGGATTGCGAGGTGACGATGACGTTCTGCCCAAGCTCCCGTGTGAAGGAGTCCGCCAGCGCGCGGGCGGCGGCATCGGTGCTGCTGCCGGCGGCATAGGGGTTGATGATGGTGATGGGGCGCTCGGGCCAGGCGAAGGCGGGCATGGGCGCCAGCAAAGCGAGGGCCAGGAACAGGCGGCGCATGGCGCTCACTCCTCGATGATGGCGACGGCGCGGATCCAGCCGGCCGAGGCGCGATGGATCTTCACGGGGAAGCAGGAGATCATGAAGCCGTCGGCCGGCAGGGTTTCGAGGTTCGACAGCTTCTCCATGTGGCAGTAGCCGATCTCGCGGCCGGCCCGGTGGCCCTCCCAGATCAGCCCGGCATCGCCCGTCTCCTGCACCTTCTGGCGCGTCAGCGAGAAGGGCGCGTCCCAGCTCCAGCCATCCGTGCCGGTCACGCGCACGCCCTGTTCCAGCAGCCAGAGCGTGGCGTCCTTGCCCATGCCGCAGCCGCTGTGGATGAAGTCGTCATGGCCGTAGCGGCTGCCGGCGCGGGTGTTCACCACCACGATCTCCAGCGGCTTCAGCACGTGGCCGATGCGCTTGAGTTCCGCCTGCACATCGGCGGGCGTGCAGACATAGCCATCCTCCATGTGCCGGAAGTCGAGCTTCACGCCGGGCTGGAAGCACCAGTCGAGCGGCACCTCGTCAATGCGCCAGGAAGGCTCGCCGCCGGGCACCGTGCGCTCGTTCATGCGGCTGAAGAAGTGGTAGGGCGCGTCCAGATGCGTGCCGTTGTGGGTGGACAGGCGCACCTGCTCCACCGCCGCGTACTCGCCCTCGGGCAGCTGGTCCACGCGGATGCCGAACTCCTCGGCGAGGCGCGGGGCGGACATGTGGTGGTCCACATAGGTGATGTCCGGCAGCATGTGCGGCGGGTCGCTGGCGATCCCGGCCTGCAGGGCCACGGAGATGTCGATGATGCGGCGGGGCACGGCGTTTCCTCTTGTGTTGGTTCAGGCGGGCCAGGCGATGGCGGGCGCGATCTCGGCCCGGCATTCGCCGAAGCCGATGGGGGTGGCGCCGGGGGCCTCGGCGCGGGCGCGGAAGATCACCTCGTCGCCATCCAGCAGATAGTTCCGCGTCTCGCCATTGGGCAGCGTGACGGGGCCGGTCAGCAGGATTTCGGCGAGGCAGGCGCGGGCGCTGTCCTCGGGCCCAGAGGCGGTGCCGCTGCCGAGCAGATCCCCGGGCAGCAGGTTGCAGCCATTGCTGCCGTGGTGGGCCACCATCTGCGCGCAGGTCCAGTAGAGATGGGCGAAGTCGGTGTCGGTCAGCACGGCGGGTGCGGCGCCTTCCGCGCGCATGCGCGGTGTGACGATCAAGGCCTGCATGCGAATGCCGAGCGCGCCATGGGCGCGGTTCCAGCCGCTGTCGAGGTGCGGGAGGGGGGGCGGCTCGATGGCGGGCGCCGGCCGCGCGAAGGGCGCCAGCGCCTCCATCGTCACCACCCAGGGCGAGACGGTGGTGGAGAGGCTCTTGGCCAGGAAGGGACCGAGCGGCGGCATCTCCCAGCGCTGGATGTCGCGCGCCGACCAGTCGTTCAGCAGGCCCACGCCGAAGATGCGGCCCGGCGCCTGTTCCATAGTGACGGGCGTGCCCAGCGCGTTCTCGCCGGCGATCCAGACGGCCAGTTCCAGCTCGAAATCCATCGCCTCGCTGGGGGAGAAGCGCACACTCCCATCCTCGCGCGGCCATTGCCCGTGTGGCCGCACCACGGCCTCGCCGGAAACGCGCACCGAACTCGCGCGGGAGTGATAGGCCACGGGCAAATGGCGGAAGGCCTGGGGCAGCGGGTTCTTCGGGTCCCGCCGTACGCCCAGCCGCGCGCAATGGTCGATGCTGGCCATGAAGTCGGAGAAGTTGGCGACGGTGGTGGGCAGGTGCATGCGCGCCTCGGCCATCGGCACCAGCAGCGCCGCCGCATGGGCTTCCGCCGGGGAGTGCGTGGCCAACAGCGCCGAAACCTGCCGCCGTAGCCCCGCCGCGCGGCCCAGCGCCATCAGCCCGTTCAGGCTGGGGGCCGCCGCCGCCTCGGCCGCCTCGCCGCGCAGCAGCCCGAGGCGCAGGGCGGCCCCCACATCCAGGATCATGTCGCCGATCGCGACACCTCCGCGCGGCGCGCCGCCCGCGGTGCTGAACACGCCATGCGGCAGGTTCTGGATGGGGAAATCGCAGCCCGGCGCCTGGGCCGAGGCGACCCAGCTGGTCAGCGCGGGGTCATGGGTGGCGTCGGGGGTCATGCGGTCTCCTTCAACAAGGTCAGCGGGCGGCGCCGATGGCGGTCAGCAGGCGGCGCTTGTCGGCGATGTCGCGGGCCAGCCGCGCGGCCAAGGCATCGGCCGGGGCTTCGGGGGTCTCGGGCTGGAAGACGCGGGCGGCGACGGCGCGATAGGCCTCGTCGCGGGCGGCGGCCAGGCAGGCCGCTTCCAGCGCCACGCGGGCGGCTTGCGGCGTGCCGGCGGGGGCGAAGAGGCCGCCGAAGCTGGTCGGCGCGACGGGGAAGCCCAGCTCGGCGACGGTAGGCACCTCGGGCATCAGCGGGTGGCGGGCGGGGGCGAAGACGCCCAGCACCCGCATGTTCTGCCCGGCCAGAGAGCCCATGACGGTCACCGCGAAATCCACCCGGCCCGCGCGCAGGTCGGTGAGGACGGCGGGCTCGCCCCGATAGGGCACGTCCTGGAATTGCAGCCCCGCCGCCTCGGCCAGTTCCAGCGCGGCCAGGTGCGGGATGGAGGCGATGCCCTGGTGCCCGAAGGTGACCGCGCCGGGCCGCGCCCGCGCCGCCGCCACCAGGTCCGCCAGGGTGGCGAAGGGGCTTTCGGGGCGCACCGCAATCGCCATCGCGTTCTCGAAGGTCTGGCAGATGGGCACCAGCGCCTCCGGCCCATAGCCCGGATCGCCGCGCGCCGGCAGGACGGAGAGCACGACCGCGGGCGCGAACAGCAGCGTGTGGCCGTCCGGCGCCGCGCGCGTCACGAAGGCCGTTCCAATCCCGCCCGCGGCGCCATCGCGGTTCTGCACCACCACGGGCTGCGCCAACCGCGCCGTCATGCCCTGGGCCAGGGTGCGCGCCAGGGTGTCGGTGGTGCTGCCGGCGGCATAGGGGTTCACGATGGTGACGGGGCGCTCCGGCGCCCATCCCTGGCCCGTCCCTTGGGCCATGGCGGTGGCCGGCAGCAGCAGCAGGGCCAGCGCGGCCCGGACGCTTTTGGACAACATGGCGTTCTCTCTCCCCCACCCTCTCGGCTTGTGGCGCCGTTCGGTTCAGTATGCGCGCAAAGAACAGGAGCGCGCCATGGCCCCCCCGATCCAGGCTCTCGGCTACCTCGAACTCCGCGCCAGCAACCTCGACGACTGGGCGGGGTTCGGGCCCCGCATGCTGGGGCTGATGCTGGCGGAAAAGACGCAATCCGAACTGGCCTTCCGCATGGATGACCGGCGGCAGCGCATCCTCGTCAGCGGCGACACCCATGACGGGCTGGGCGCCTTCGGCTGGGAACTGGCGGACGCGGCGGCCCTCGACGCCCTGGCCGCGCGGCTGGAGGGCGCGGGCGTGGCGGTCGCGCGTGGCAGCCAGGCCCTGGCCGACCAGCGGCGCGTGGCGGCGCTCATCCTGGCCGCCGACCCGCTGGGCAACCGCCTGGAATTCTTCCACGGGCCGGAGGTGGCCAGCGCCGCCTTCACTCCCGGCCGGGCCATCTCGGGCTTCCGCACCGGGCCGCTGGGCATGGGGCATGCGGTGCTGACGGTGCCGCGCGTGGACGACGTGCTGCCCTTCTACCGCGACGTGCTGGGCTTCGGCCTCTCCGACTGGGTGGAGCAGCCCTTCCGCGGCTATTTCCTGCATGTGAATGGCCGCCACCACTCGCTGGCGCTGATCGAGACCGGGCGCGCGGGGATGCACCACCTGATGATGGAATGCCTCAGCCTGGATGACGTCGGCCAGGGCTATGACCTGGCCCAGGCCGAGGAAGGGCGGGTCGCCACCACCCTCGGCCGCCACACCAATGACTGGATGACCAGCTTCTACGCCCGCACCCCCGGCGGCTTCCTGGTGGAATATGGCTGGGGCGGCCGGCACATCGAGCCTGAGACCTGGCAGGCGGAGTGTATGGACAGCGGCCCGAGCCTCTGGGGCCATGACCGCATCTGGGCGGGCGAGGAGGCGGTGGCGGCGGGCCGCCGCATGCGGATGGCGGCCGCTTCCCGCGGCGAACGCGCGCCCGTGCAGGTGCTGGACGGCAACCACACCCGCATGCCCGGCGCCTGCCCCTGGTGGGACGGTCTGCAGGGCTGATCCGCGGCAACCGCGCGGGGCCCGCGCACGTTGCTGCTCCGATGCCCCCCATACCCCCCGTGCGACCCCCATGCGGCTGATCCGCTTCCGCCGGCCGCCCGGGGCGGCCGCGGCGCTGCGGCGGATGAACCGTGCCACCATGGGGGCCGCCATGGGGCTGATGCAGGCCGCCTGGGCGCCCACCCCGCCGGCCACTCCCAAGCCGGGACGCACATCCGCCATCACGGGCTTCGGCAGCAATCCGGGCGGACTACGCATGCTCATGCACCTGCCGCGCCGCGCGCCCGCCCGCGGCGCGCCGCTGATCGTGGTGCTGCATGGCTGCGGGCAGGATGCGGCAAGCTTCGCAGCCGATGCCGGCTGGATCGCGATGTCAGAGGCGCTGGGCGTGCCCCTGCTGCTGCCCGAGCAGGTCCGCGAGAACAACCGGCACCGCTGCTTCAACTGGTTCCGCCCGCAGGATGTGGCGCGCGGCCAGGGCGAGGCCATGTCCATCCGCCAGGGGCTGCGCTGGGCCATGCGGCACCTCGGCACCGACAAGCGGCGCGTCTTCGTCGTGGGGCTCTCGGCCGGGGGCGCGATGGCGGCGGCGCTGCTGGCCGCCTATCCGGCGGTCTTCGCGGCGGGCGCGGTGGTGGCGGGGATGCCGGTGGGTTCTGCCGTAACGCCCGGCGGCGCGCTGCTGCGCATGCGCCACGCCAACCGCTTCACCACCCGCGCGGGCCTGGCCGCCAGCGTGCGCGCCTTCAACCCGGCCCGCGGCGCGGGGCGCTGGCCGCGCCTGTCCATCTGGCAGGGCGGGCGTGACCGGACGGTACATCCGGACAACGCGGCGCTGCTGGCCACGCAATGGGGCGCGCTGCACGGGCTTGTGGAGGAACCCTCGCAAGACACCGAGCCCGCCCCTGGCGCGCGGTTGCGCCAGTGGTCACGCGGCGCCACCGCTCTGGTGGAGTTGTGGACGCTGGAGGAGATGGCGCACGGCTTTCCCATCAGCGAGGGAGAAGGCCGTGCCGCGCGCTGGGTGCTGGCGGCGGGCACCCCCGCCGCCCGCCGCATCTGCGACTTCTGGGGGCTGTCGCCCACGGCTGATTCACGGCCTCGGTGACCCACCGAAGCCGATCAGACGAGCTGTCGCCCGCGGCTGATTCACGGCCTCGGTGATCCACCGAAGCCGATCAGACGCTTACCCGCGGCTGATTCACGGCCTCGGTGTTCCACCGAAGCCGATCAGACGA
The DNA here is from genome assembly GCF_014196305.1 of Roseococcus suduntuyensis. Lineage (GTDB taxonomy): Bacteria > Pseudomonadota > Alphaproteobacteria > Acetobacterales > Acetobacteraceae > Roseococcus > Roseococcus suduntuyensis. The sequence goes on along the minus strand of NZ_JACIDJ010000010.1, from coordinate 38,895 downwards.
GCTGTCGCCCGCGGCTGATTCACGGCTTCGGTGATCCACCGAAGCCGATCAGACGCTAGCCCACCGTGATGTTCTGGGTGCGGATGATGTTGCCCCAGGTCTCCGTGTCCTGGGCCAGCGTGTCGCGCAGCAGGGCCGCATCGCCAGGCCAGGCGGCGATGCCGGCGCCGGCCAGGCGCTCCTTCACCTCGGCATTCTCGGCGGCGGTGCGGACGGCGCGTTCCAGCCGGGCGGCGATCTCCTGCGAGAGGCCGGCCGGCGCGAAGACGCCCTGCCAGAACACGGAGTTGAAGCCCGGCACCGTCTCCGCGATGGGCGGCAGGTCGGGCAGCGAGGCCATGCGCTCGGTGGACGTGACCGCGATGCCGCGCGTGCGCCCGGCCGCGATGGAACTGGAGGCCTCTTGCGCGGCCGCGAACATGCACTGGATGCGGTTCGCCGCGATGTCCACCAGCGCGGGCGCGCCGCCACGATAGGGCACGTGCACCACGTCAATGCCCGTGCGCGCGCGGAAGAGTTCCAGCGTCATGTGGTTGATGGCGCCAATGCCCGAGCTGCCCCAGCTCACCCGGCCCGGATTGGCCTTCGCGTAGTCGATCACCTCCTGCACCGTGCGCGCCGGGAAGTCCGGATGCACGTGCAGCACGAAGGGCGAGATGGTGGCCGGGCCAATGGGGGTGAAGGCCGTGCGCGGATCACGCGGGACGGAGGTGGGCTGCAAGGCTGGCAGCACGGCGAGGGAGGTGGTCCCCATCAGCAGCGTGTAGCCATCGGGCCGCTGCCCGGCCACGAAGGAATTGCCGATGGCCGTGCCCGCACCCGCGCGCGCGTCGATCACGACGCTCTGGCCGAGTTCCTGCTCTATGCGCTGCGCGATGAGGCGCGCGCCGAATTCCGTGGCGCCGCCGGGCGGATAGGGGTTCACCATCATGATGGGGCGCGTGGGGAAGTTCTGCGCGCTGGCAGTGCCGGACAGCAGCGCGGGTGCCGCGAGCGCCGGCGCCGACGCGAAAAGCATGCGACGTGAGAACATTTGGTTCCTCCCAGTGTTTGTGCGGCCATGGCTAACGCGGGCGGGGGGAATGGCGCAAGCGCATGGTTGCCGGGGTGCGGGCGCTGGTGCCACTCTCGCACCATGTCGCATGATCTGATCCGTCTTTCCGCCACCCAGGCCGTCGCGGCGCTCGCGCGCGGCGAGGTCTCGCCCCTCGAACTCGTGGAAGCGGCGGCGTCGCGCATCGCGGAGGTCGAGCCCGCGGTGAATGCCCTGCCCACCCTCTGCCTCGATCGCGCGCGCGACCACGCGAAGCGGCTGATGCGCGGTGAGGGGCGGGAACGCGAGGGCCAGGCGGGGTGGCTGGGCGGCCTGCCCGTCTCCATCAAGGACCTGACCGATGTGGCGGGTGTCAGGACCACCTATGGCTCGCCCATCTTCAAGGACCATGTGCCGGAGCGTTCGCACCCCATCGTGGAGCGCATCGAGGCGCTGGGCGGCATCGTCATCGCCAAGTCCAACACGCCGGAATTCGGCGCGGGCGGGTCCACCTTCAACGAGGTGTTCGGCCGCACGCGCAACCCCTGGAACACGTCACTCACCTGCGGGGGCAGCACGGGGGGTGGCGCCGTCTCGCTCGCGACCGGCGAGGTGTGGCTGGCGCAGGGCACCGACCATGGCGGCAGCACGCGCCGGCCCGGCACCTATTGCTCGGTGGCGGGGCTGCGGCCCTCGCCGGGGCGCATCACGCGCGGCACGGTGAACAACACCTTCTCGCCCATGTCGGTGCAGGGGCCGATGGCGCGGAACATCCCGGACCTCGCGCTGTTCCTCGACACCATGGCGGGCTGGTGCGCGCATGACCCGTTGACCTATGACGCGCCCGCCCTGCCCTACGCCGCCGCCGTGGCGACGGCCGAGCAGAACCGCCCGCGCCGCATCGCCTTCACCACCGACTTCAACGGCAAGCTGCCGGTGGACCGCGAGGTGCGTGACATCTGCGCGAAGGCCATGAAGCATTTCGAGGCGATGGGCTGCGTGGTCGAGGAGTTCGCGCCTGACCTCGGCGAGCTGGACGAGGCCTTCCTGGTGCTGCGCAGCCAGGTCTTCGTGGTGGACCGCGAGTTGCAGATGCAGTCCCACCGCGACCAGCTGAAGCCCGACATCATCTGGAACACCCAGCGCGGGCTGGACGCGACGCCCAGCCGCCTGGCCTGGGCCGACCGCGAGCGCGCGGCCTTCTTCCGCCGCATGGTGGCGATGTTCGCCAAGTACGACGTGTTCGTGACGCCGGGCGCGCCCACGCCGGCCTTCGACGTGATGCTGCGCAACCCCGAGACCATCGCCGGTGTGAAGCTCGAGAACTACATGGCCGGCTCCATGCTCAACGCCGCCATCACCATGACGGGCTGCCCCGCCGTCGCCGTGCCCTGCGGCTTCGACCAGCATGGCCGGCCGGTGGGGTTGCAGGTGGTGGCACCCCATCGGCGCGAGGATGTGGCGCTCCAGGCGGCCGCGCTGTTCGAAGCGGCGGCGGGGCTGGACCGGATGCTGCCGATTGACCCGCGCCCCGGCACCGTGCCCCCGGCCTCCATGGCATGATGACGAAGCAGGAACTCACCGACTGGGCGCTGGCCAATGGCTGGAAGATGATCGGCGCCTATCCCTGCCTGCCCAAGCCCGACGCGCCGAAGGAGGCGCTGGTGCGGATGCTGCTGAAATCCATGGGCGTGGATTTGCAGATGCGCCGGCCTTCGGGGCGATGGGAGAAGGTGGCGGGACAGTCCTACCTCAAGATCTACCCCGACCCGCGCACCGGCCAGCCCCTGGATATGGGGCTGGAGAAGATCACGGGCATCGCGCGGTTGATGGAGCGGGCGAGGGAGGGCGGCGAGTAGCGTCCGATCGTCGTGGCGCAGCCGCGGCGTGAATCGGCCGCGCCAGCAGGTTCAACGCTGCGCACGCTCCGCGTGCTTGCCCATGGTGGTGTAGGGCGCATAGGGCGGGAAGGGCCCGATGGCGACCATGTCCACCTCGACCAAGGTGGGCCCGTCCACCTCCAGCGCCTGGGCCACCACGGCGCCGAAAGCCTCGGCGCGCGAGACCTTGAAGTGCGGCAGCCCGGCGACCGCCGCCAGTTGCGCGAGGTCCGGTCCCAGCAGGTCATCGCCGAAGCGGCGGCCCTCCACCACCGCATCCTGGATCACGCGGATCACGCCATAGCCGCGGTCGTTCATCACGATGGTGCAGAGCCGCGCGCGTTCCTGCACGGCGGTCCAGAGCTCGCTCATGTTCATGGCGAAGCCGCCATCGCCCACCATCGCCACCGTCTTGCGGCCTTGGGCACCCATGGCCGCGCCAATGCCCAGCGGCAGGCCAGGCCCGATGGCGGCCCCCACGGGGTGCACCGCATCGCGCGGGCCGTAGATGGGGAAGACGCGGTTGCCCCAGGTCGTGTTGCTCATGGTGATGTCGCGCACCCAGAGCGCGTCGCGCGGCATGACGGCGCGCAGCTGATCGCAGAAGCCGTGATAGGGGCCGAGGGTGGCGAGGAATTCCTCCACCGCGCGGCGGCGCGTCTCCGCCAGGTCGGCGGGGAAGGCCGGGTCCGTGTGCAGGCGGCCCTTGAGGCGCCGCGCGAGGCCCTGGGCCACCAGCTCCGCATCGCCCTGCACGAAGAGGGTGTTGGGATAGGTGCGGCCATCGGCGGCGGGGTCCACATCCACATGGATGAGGTTCGCGGGCAGCTTCTGCGTGCCATCCTGCGTCTCATGCCCGCGCAGGCGCGAACCCAGCACCAGCATCGCGTCCACCGTGCCATAGAACTCCTGCACGCGGGGCGATCCATTGCCGTGCATGGCGCCCAGCGTCATCGGGTGATCCTCCGGCACGATGCCGCGGCCGTTCCAGGAATTCACACAGCCGAAGCCGAGTTCGATCAGCGCCATGGCCCCCGCCCCCGCCTCGCGCGCGCCATTGCCGAGCCAGATCATGGGGCGCTTCGCCGAAGCCAGACGGTCGGCCAGTTCATCGAGTGCGGCCTCAGAGGGCGGCAGCGGCGGCGGCACGGGCAGTTCCAGCGTGTCGAGCGCCGCAGGCCGCGCGATGGTGGCGCGCTGGATATCAATGGGGATTTCCACCGAGACGGGGCCGCGCGGCGGCGTCATCGCCTCCATGGCCGCACGCCACAGCGTGCCGAAGGCCTGGTTCGCGTGGCGCACGCGATACGCGGCCTTGCCCGCCGCCTCCAGGATGGCCGTCTGGCCCGGCACGTCATGGACGCTGCCCGTGTCGCGGTCGAGGAACTTCGTGAGCGTCTGGCCGGTGATGTGCAGCACGGGCGAGCCCGCGAAGCGTGCCTCCACCAGTCCACCGATGCTGTTGGCCATGCCGGGCCCCGTGCTGGTGAAGAGCACGCCCAGATGCCCCGTCACGCGCGCATAGGCATCGGCCATGTGCGCGCCGCCCATCTCGCCGCGGCACATCACGTAGCGGATGGCATTGCGCCGGCCGATGGCGTCCAGCATCGGGATGTTGTGGACGGAGACGATGCCGAAGGCGGTGGTGACGCCCACGCGTGCCAGGAATTCGGCCACCATGTCGGCGACGGTGTAGGGGGTGTCGTGGGTCATGCGGCGCTTCCTCGGAGGTTCTGGCCGGCCGATTCAGACCTCCGGGCGACATCGCCCTTCGGCCATCGGACGGCTCTTTGCCGCCATGGTGTCACGATGCGCGGCCCACGCCACCCCCTGCGGGGTCAGGCGAGCGGCGCCACCGACAGGCCACGCACCTGATGCTTTGCGATGAGGTCGGCCACGAGGCCGCTGCGCTTCGCCTCCTCCACGAATTCCGCGAGGAAGGCCGCGGCCGCGGTGTTGGCGCGCGCGGTGCCGATGGCCTGCTGCACCGCCGTGAACTTGCCCTCCAGGATGCACGCGCCGGGCTGCTTCTCCACATCGGTCAGCAGGCGCGGGCGCAGGCCGGCCAGCACGTCGAGGCCGTCGCGCAGGTAGAGCTCCATCGCGCCATCCAGGCCTTCCGCGCGCACCAGAGTGGCGTGCTTGATGTTGCGCTCCAGCCAGAGGTCATAGGCCGCGCGCGCGGCGACGGCGATGCGGATGCCGGGCCGGTCCACCTGCTCCAACGACATGATGGCGCTGCCGGGCGGCACCATGTAGGTGGCCTCGATCTCGGCATAGGCGGCGGTGAAGTGGATCTTCTCCGCGCGTTGCGGCTCGGCGCCGATCAGGCCGATGTCCCAGGCGCCGGTGCCCGCCGCGTCGGCCAGCTCGCCGGGGCGTGGATAGGGCACGTAGTGGACGGGCACACCCAGCTTGTCCGCGATGGCGCGCGCCATGCCCGGCGAAACACCATCCGGCTCGCCATTCGGGCGGCGCCCGGTGACGAGCAGGAAGTTGCTCATGTTGATGCCGGCGCGCAGCACGCCCGTGGGGGCGAGCTGGGCAAGAATCTCTGGTGCCATCGGGCGTCTCCGTGATGCGGTCCCCCCTGTTCTGGACCCGCTTTCGCCGCGCGCCAATGCCCGAACGACTTCGCGGGTGCAGCACGTATTTCAGGAAATCACCACTGGACAAGTCCTCGCCGAAGGACGTGAAGTAGCCACAGCGGCACAGACCGCGACGAGGAAATGGAAAAGGAAGCGGCATGCCGGAACAGGCAGGAGCGCGCGCGCCCATCTCGAAGGCCGCGCACTGATGGCCAGCGTCGAAATCCGAAATGTGCGAAAGGCCTTCGGCAGCACCGCCGTGCTGCATGGCGTCTCGGTGGACATCGAGGATGGGGAGTTCGTGGTGCTGGTCGGCCCCTCGGGCTGCGGCAAGTCCACGCTGCTGCGGATGCTGGCGGGGCTTGAGAACATCACGGGCGGCGAGATCGCGATCGGCGGGCGGGTGGTGAACACCGTGCCGCCCAAGGACCGCGACATCGCGATGGTGTTCCAGAACTACGCGCTGTATCCGCACATGACCGTCTACGACAACATGGCCTTCTCGATGAAGCTGGCCAAGGTCGGGCGCGAGACGATGGACGCGGAAGTGCGCAAGGCCGCCGCCATCCTGGGGCTGGAGCAGCTGCTGGACCGCTATCCGCGCCAGCTTTCCGGCGGGCAGCGGCAGCGCGTGGCGATGGGCCGCGCCATCGTGCGTGACCCACAGGTGTTCCTCTTCGACGAGCCGCTGTCCAACCTCGATGCGAAGCTGCGCGTGCAGATGCGCTCCGAAATCCGGGAGCTGCACCAGCGGCTGAAGGTGACGACGGTCTATGTGACGCATGACCAGATCGAGGCCATGACCATGGCCGACAAGATCGTCGTGATGGAACTCGGCCACATCCGCCAGGCGGGCCCGCCGCTGGAACTCTATGACCGGCCGGCCAACCTCTTCGTGGCGGGCTTCATCGGCAGCCCCGCGATGAACCTGCTGGAAGGGCGCATCGCCGATGGCGCCTTCCTCACCCCCGACGGCACCAGCTGGCCGCTGCCGCCGCAGCAAGCCCGCCTTGGCCCCGCCGTCTATGGCATCCGGCCCGAGCATTTCCGCCTGGCCGGCGATGGCATGCCCGCGCGCGTCCACCTGGTGGAGCCGATGGGCAGCGAGACCATGGTCATGATGCGCATCGGCGACACACCGGTGAACGGCGTGTTCCGAGAGCGCATCTCGGCCAGGCCCGGCGACACGCTGCCCGTGCTGCCCCAGGCCGCCATGGCGCATCTGTTCGACAAGGACAGCGGGCAACGTCTCTGACGCCCGCCACAAAGGGAGGAACGGAAACAATGCCAACGCAATTCAGCATCACCCGCCGAACCCTCGGCCTCGGCGGCGCGGCGAGTCTGGTGGGGGCCCAGGCCTCGGCGCAGATCCAGGCGGCGCAGGTCCCCACGCCCAATTTCCGCGTGGAGAACGGCGCCACGCTGCGCGTGCTGCGCCCCGTGCGCTTCGTCCAGCCGGACGAGGAGGTGTTCCGCGCCAACTGCGCCCGCTTCGCCCAACAGACGGGCGTGCAGGTGCGCGTGGACTTCGTGGGCTGGGAGGACATCAACCAGCAGACCGCCGTCACCGCCAACACGGGTGCCGGCCCCGACGTCATCATCGGCTTCAACGAGGCCCCGCACGTCTACGCCGACAAGGTGGTGGAGGTGACGGACGTCGCGGAATATCTGGGCGCCAAGTATGGCGGCTGGAAGCGGCTGGCCGAGCGCTATGGCAGGCGGCATGGCACGAACAACTGGCTGGCCCTGCCCTTCGGCGCATCCGGCGGCCCATTGGTGTGGCGGAAATCCGCGGTGAACGAGGCGGGCTTCCAGTCCATCCCCGACGACCACGCGAGCTACCTGCGCCTCTGCCAGCAGTTGCGCCGCATCAACAAGCCCGCGGGCTTCGCGCTGGGCAATGCGGTGGGCGACGGCAACGGTTTCGCCAACTGGCTGGTGTGGTCCTTCGGCGGGCGGCTGGTGAATGATGATGGCAGCGTGGGCATCAACAGCCCGCAGACCATCCAGGCGCTGGAATACCTGCGGGAGCTGTATGCCACCTTCGTCCCCGGCACGCTGGCCTGGGGCGACATCAGCAACAACCGCGCCTATGCGTCGAACGAGCTGTTCCTGACGGCGAACGGCGTCTCGCTCTACTTCGCACTGAAGAACGACGCCGCGACGCGCGCCATCGCGGACGACACGGAGCATTCGCTGCTGCCCAAGGGCGTGGCCGAGACCTCGCCCATGGCGGGGCTGACGCTGAACGCCATGGTGTTCCGCCACAGCCGCTTCCCCAATGCCTCGAAGGCGCTGCTGGCCTTCCTGATGGAGAGCGAGCAGTACGACCCATGGCTGCAGGCGAACCTCGGCTACTGGTCGCAGCCGCTCAACGCCTACAACACCAGCGCGGTGTGGGCGAGCGACCCGAAGGTGAGCATCTTCCGCGACGTGATGGATACCGCCTTCTACAATGGCTACAGCGGGCCCATCACCGAGGGCTCGGCCGCCGCCAATGCCGACTACGTGATGGTGCAGATGTGCGCCTCGGTCGCCTCCGGCCAGGCCACGCCCCAGGCCGCGGCGCGCGAGGCCGAACGCCGCGCGACGCGCTTCTTCCGCCGGCGCTGACGCCACCCTGAAACCCCCGCGCGGTGTGCCCCACCGCGCGGGAACCCTGCCGGAGCGCCCGCGCCATGGCCATGGACACCACCCTTCCCGCCGAAAGGGCGCAGCACTGGTCCCGCACGCGGCGGCAACCCACCGCGTTCGGCCGGCTGTTCGACAGCAAGACCTTCCTGATCATCGCCTGCCTGCTGCCGACGGTGGGGCTGCTCGGCGTCTTTCTCACCTATCCGCTGGGCCTGGGCATCTGGCTCGCCTTCACCGACGGCACCATCGGCCGGCGCGGGCAGTTCGTGGGCTTCGAGAATTTCGAGTGGCTCTTCACCGACCCCATCTTCTGGAACGCGGTGTTCTTCAGCGTCTTCTACACGACGCTGGCCACCATCGGGAAATTCGCGCTGGGGCTGTGGCTGGCGCTGCTGCTGAACCAGTACATGCCGTTCAAGTCCTTCTTCCGCGCCATCATCCTGCTGCCCTGGATCGTGCCCACGGTGCTGTCGGCCATCGCGTTCTGGTGGATGTATGACCCGCAGTTCAGCATCATCTCCTGGGTGTTCATCGAGCTTGGGCTGCGGACCACCAACATAGATTTCATCGGCAGCGAATGGCCGGCGCGCTTCTCGCTGATCGTGGCCAACATCTGGCGCGGGATTCCCTTCGTGGCGATCTCGCTGCTGGCGGGGCTGCAGACCATCTCGCCCTCGCTGTATGAGGCCGCGCTGCTCGACGGTGCGACCGCGTGGCAGCGCTTCCGCTACATCACCTTCCCGATGCTGCTGCCCATCCTGGCCATCGTGATGACCTTCAGCATCATCTTCACCTTCACCGACTTCCAGCTGGTCTATGCCATCACGCGCGGCGGCCCGGTGAACTCCACGCACCTGCTGGCGACGCTGGCCTTCCAGCGCGGCATTCCGGGCGGTGAGCTGGCGGAAGGTGCGGCCATCGCCGTCTCCATGATCCCCTTCCTCGTCTTCGCCACCCTGTTCAGCTACTTCGCGCTGGCGCGGCGCAAGTGGCAGCAGGGCGAAGGCAATGACTGAGAGGACCCAGCCATGAGCAACGCCGCCTCTGACGGACCGGAAGCCATGCAGTGGGACAGCCGCGCGCGCCGCGTCGTCACACTGTGGGTGCCGCTGTGCTGCTTTCTCTTCATCCTGCTCTTCCCCTTCTACTGGATGACGGTGACGGCCTTCAAACCGGACGCCGAGCTGTATGATTTCGCGACGCACAACCCCTTCTGGATCACCTCGCCCACGCTCGACCACATCCGCAAGCTGCTGTTCGAGACCTCCTACCCCTCCTGGCTCTGGACCACGATGCTGGTCTCGGTGGGGGCGACCTTCCTTTCGCTCTTCGCCAGCACGCTGGCGGCCTATGCCATCCAGCGGCTTCGCTTCCGTGGCAGCCAGTATGTGGGGCTGGCCATCTACCTGGCCTATCTCGTGCCGCCCTCCATCCTGTTCATCCCGCTGGCGACGATGGTGGTGCAGCTCGGCCTCTTCGACAGCCCGATGGCGCTGATCCTGGTCTACCCGACCTTCCTGGTGCCCTTCTGCACCTGGCTGCTCATCGGCTACTTCAAGTCCATCCCGTATGAGCTGGAGGAGTGCGCGCTGATCGACGGCGCCACGCGGCTGCAGATCCTGACCAAGATCACGCTACCGCTGGCGGTGCCGGGCCTCATCAGCGCGGGCATCTTCAGCTTCACCCTGTCCTGGAACGAGTTCATCTACGCGCTCGCCTTCATCCAGAGCAGCGAGAACAAGACCGTTCCCGTGGCCATCCTGACGGAGCTGGTGACCGGCGATGTGTATCAGTGGGGCGCGCTGATGGCGGGCAGCCTGCTGGGCTCGCTGCCGGTCGCGATCTTCTACTCGTTCTTCGTGGACTATTATGTGAGCAGCCTGACGGGCGCGGTGAAGGAGTAGTCCACCGCGCCGCCAGGCTTGAACCGGCTCAGTCGGGCCGGATGTTGTTCTCGCGCACCACCTGGCCCCAGGTGCGGATCTGGCGCGACAGGAACGCCCGGAACGCCTCCTCGCCCTGCGGCTCCAGGTCGATGCCGAGATTGGTCACGCGCGTGCGCACCGTCTCGATCTCCAGCGCCTTGCGGAGTTCCGCCTCCATCCGTTGCTTGATGGCGGCCGGCATGTTCGCCGGGCCGAGGAAGCCCCAGAAGGCCCGCGCATCGATGCCCGCCACGCCGCATTCGGCCAGCGTCGGCACATTGGGCATGGTGGGTGAGCGCGTGGACCCCGTCTGCGCCAGCGCCACCAGCGTGCCGCTGTCCACATGCACGCCGATGGCAGGCCGCGTCGCGATGGGCAGGTCCACCTCGCCCGCCAGCGCGGCCGCCGCCAGCGGCCCGCCGCCGCGATAGGGCACATGCACCAGTTGAAGCCCGGTGGTGCGCCCCACCAGCGCCATGGTCAAATGCGCGAGCGAGCCATTGCCAATGGTGCCATAGGTCAGCGTGTCGGGCCGCGCGCGCGCCGCCGCGGCCATCGCCGCCCAGTCCTTGTAGGGCCGCGTGGAATGCGCCGTGAGCACCATGGGGGCCGTGCCGAAGAGCAGCAGCGGCGTCAGGTCGCGCTCGGTGTCGAAGCCCATGTTCGGGATCAGCGCGGGGTTCACGGCATGGGTGTCGAAGACCAGCACCCAGGTGTTGCCGTCGGGCGCGCTGCGCGCCACGGCGGCGGTGCCGAGCGAGCCCGAGGCACCGGCGCGGTTCTCCACGATGACGGGCACGCCCAGTGCCTGCGACAGCGGCTGTTGCAGCAGCCGCGACAGCGCATCCGTGCTGCCGCCCGGCGGAAAGGGTGCGATGATGCGGATAGGCCCCGAGGGCCAGGCGGATTGCGCGCGCAGCGCGGGGGCGGCCAGCAGCGTGGCCCCGCCCGCCAGCAGCAGCCGGCGTGTGGATGTCGTCATCTTGGTTCCTCCCCGTTCGGTGTCGTTGCCCCGGTTGTGCCCGAGTTGCGCCGCCGGCTCAACCGGCCGGGAAACGGTCCCGCGTGCGGTTGGCGATGGCGACGAGGGAGAGCATCACCGGCACCTCCACCAGCACGCCCACCACGGTGGCGAGTGCCGCGCCGCTGTTCAGCCCGAACAGGCTGATGGCCACCGCCACCGAAAGTTCGAAGAAGTTCGACGTGCCGATCAGCGCGCAGGGCGCCGCAATGCGGAAGGGCACCCGCCAGAGATACGCCCAGACATAGGCCACGGCGAAGATGCCATAGGATTGCAGCAGCAGCGGCACCGCGATCAGCAGGATGACGAGCGGCTGCGCCAGGATCACGCCGCCCTGGAAGCCGAAGAGCAGCACGACGGTGGCCAGCAGCCCCAGCACCCCGGCGGGCTTCAGCCGCGCGGTGAAGGCCTCCACCGCCGCCGCCTCCCGCAGCGCCACGCGCGTCGCGATGCCCGCGGCCAGCGGCACCACGACATAGAGCAGCACCGAGAGCAGCAGCGTCTCCCACGGCACCGGGATGGAGGTGACGCCCAGCAGCAGCGCCACGATGGGCGCGAAGGCCAGCACCATCACCGCATCGTTCACCGAGACCTGCACCAGCGTGTAGGTCGGATCGCCCCGCACCAGCTGGCTCCAGACGAAGACCATGGCGGTGCAGGGCGCCGCACCCAGCAGGATGACGCCGGCCAGGTATTGCTGCGCGTCGGCGGGCGCGATCAGGTCGGCGAAGACCACCTCGAAGAACAGCACGCCGAGTGCGGCCATGGTGAAGGGCTTCACCAGCCAGTTCACCACCAGCGTGATGATCAGGCCCTTGGGCTTGTCGCCGATGCGGCGCAGGGAGGAGAAGTCCACCGCCACCATCATCGGATAGATCATCACCCAGATCAGCACGGCGACGACCAGGTTCACCCGCGCATATTCCAGCGCCGCCAGCGCCTGGAACAGGCCAGGTGCCAGCGCGCCCAGCCCGATGCCGGCCCCGATGCACAGCGCGACCCAGAGGCTGAGCCAGCGTTCGAAGGTGCCGAGCGGTTCCTGCATGGCGCCTGTCTATCCCCGCCCCGCCCCATCTGGCCAGCGATGCCATGGCGCGCCACTCTGCCCGCGCGCCAGACGAGGAACCGCCCCATGCCCCCTGCCCCGCTCCGCCTGCTCGGCCGCAAGGACGCCTTCAATGTCCGCAAGGTGCTCTGGATGCTGGAGGAGCTGGGCGAACCCTTCACCCAGGAGGATTGGGGCCGCGGCCATCGCAGCATGCAGGTGCCGGAGTTCCTGGCGCTGAACCCGCTGGGCACGGTGCCGGTGCTGGTGGATGGCGATGCGGTGCTGCGCGAATCCCACGTCATCATGCGCCACCTCGCCGCCACGCGGGCGCGCCACGACCTGCTGCCCGCCGAACCCGCCGCGCGGGCCGAGGTCGAGGCCTGGATGGACTGGGTGGCCTATGAGATGACGCTGCCCATGCGCCTGGGTTATCTCGGCGGCGTGCTGAACCTCGCGCCCTGGAACGGGCCCGGCATGGCGGCGTTGGGGCGCGCGGAATACGCGCACCGCATGGGCGTGCTGGAGCAGGCGCTGGCGCGCAGCGGGCCCTACCTGGCGGGCGCCGCCTTCACCCTGGCCGACATGGCCTGCGGCATGGCGGCCCATCGCTGGGACGCGGTGAAGGATGGCAGCGAAGCCCCCACCCCCGCCCTGGACGCCTGGCTGGAACGGCTGGCCGAGCGGCCGGGCTTCCGCGCCCATATCCGCAACGGGCTGCCCTGACGCCCATCAGGCCCCGGAAGGGGGCGGCCCACCGCGCGACGCGGGTTCCTCCGGCTGGTCGAGGCGGAACACCGCTTCGGCGACGCCGGCCCATTCCTGCGTGTCCAGTTCGGGCGCCTCACTGGTGCGGAGCACCGAGACCTCCGCAACGCCGAGCGAGGCCAGCTGGTGCGGCGTGCCATGGCCGAAATCGAGGTGCCCCCGGCCGATGATGCCCACCACCAGCGGCACGCCACCCTGCAGCGCGGACGCGATGTTGCAGGCGAAGGCGCGGTCCCACACCTGCTGGGCGCGAAGGAAGCGGTCGGTGATCTCGGCCTCGGGCCGGCCGGTCAGCCAGGAGATGTAGGCGCGGTGGCCGGGCGTGGGCGGGGCCGCGGGCGTCATGCCGTCGCGCTCCTCCTCGGGCACGGAATCCCAGCCATCCTTGCCGATGCGGGTCACCAGCGGGCGGTGGCAGTTCAGCGCCAGCATCCGCACGCCCTGCTGACGGCAGAAGTGGAAGAGGGGCAGGTAGATCTCGGGCGGGAAACCCCAGACCTTCTCCCACTCCACCTCGCGCAGGAAATCGGCGGTGGTGAACTCGCCCTCCACCCAGCGGTCCAGCACGGGCTGCAGGCGGCGGGGGAACATCTCGAAGCCGACCGCGAGGCGGGGCTCCAGCAGATGCAGGCAGGTGGTGACCTGCAACTGCCAGCGATGGATTTCCGCGACGTCGTGGCGCTCGCCCAGCAGCACGGCGCGGCGGGTGGCCAGGCGCCGCATGAGGGGGCCGGGGTCGAGCAAGGCGCCGGTGGTGGGGTCCATCCAGCGGGCGCGGGGGTGGGGCGTGAGGGTCATCGGCGGGCCTTGATGCGAATCATTCGCATTCTCGACCAAAGCCGGGAAAGGGAAAAGACCCGCCCGGGGGGTGATCCCCCGGGCGGGCGTCGTTCAGGCGGCGGCGGCGGAATTGCGCCGCGCGCGCACCAGGTTCATCCCCATGATGATCGCGAAGACCACGATGGCGATCCAGTTCACCATCTGGCCGAAGGGAACGATCAGCACGAAGCCCGCCACGCCGAAGATCACGCGCTCGATGATGTTGAGGCGTGCTTCCGCGAAGCCCTCGAAGGCGGCCGACATGGCGTAGATGCCCGGCAGCGCGAAGGCCGCGATGGAGATCTGCACCCAGATGTCGCCCGAGAGGAAGGGCTGGTAGGCCATCATCAACGGCACGAAGTAGAGCGCTTTCGCCAATCGCCACGCGACGAAGCCCGAGGCCATGGGCGAGGCATTGGCGATGGCCGCCGCCGCATAGGCCGGGATGCAGACCGGCGGCGTCACGTTGCTGTCCTGGCTGAGCCAGAAGATGATCATATGCGCCGACAGCAACGCCAGCATGGCCGCCCCGGAGGAGAGCGAGGCGTCATAGACCTGCGCCCGCATGTCCGGCGGAATGGCCGCCAGCAGCCGCGCCGCCTCCGCCGCCGCCATGCCCGTGCCGGGGGGCGGCAGGGAGATGTCAGGCGCGGCCAGCATGGCCACGGCGCGGACGATGTCGGGGATGTTCCCCGCCACGAAGGCCGCCTGCGCCGAGGAGTTCAGGATCATGTCCGCGAGCGCCGGCGCGGACAGCGTGGCCAGCACCACATAAGAGGCCGTGACCGGCAGCGCCGCCCCCAGCACCAGCGAGGCGAGCGCGATCAGCACCAGCGCGATGGCGAGGTTCCCGCCCGCCCAGGTCTCGATCATGATCGAGAAGACGTTGCCGAGGCCCGTGGTGGCCACCGCCGAGATCAGGATGCCGATGCCCACCAGCAGCACCGCCGTCGGCGCCATGGTGCGGGCGCCCAGATACAGCGCCTCCAGGATGCGGCGCGGCCCCATGGGCGTGTCGGAAATCCAGGAGACCACCACCACCGTGGCCGTGGCGGCACCGGCGGCATAGGCCGGGCTCATCCCCGAAAACAGCAGATAGAGCAGCACGCTGAAGGGAATCAGGAAGGGCAGGCCGCGGCGACGCACCGTCTCCATCAGCGGCGGCGCCTCCTCGTCCACGAAGCGGATGTCGTGGCGCTTCGCATGGATGCGCACGCCCACCGCCACGCCGAAGAAGAAGACCAGCGCCGGGATGGCCGAGACGGCCGCGATGTGCAGGTAGGGAATGGCCGTGAAGGAGGCCATGATGAAGGCGCCCGCCCCCATGATGGGCGGCAGGATGCCGCCGCCCGTGCTGGCCGCCGTCTCCACCCCCGCCGCGAAGTGCGGCTTGAACCCCGCCTTCTTCATCAGCGGGATGGTGACCGCGCCGGTGGACGTCACGTTCGCCACCGCCGAGCCCGAGATGGTGCCCGACAGCGCCGAGGCGATGACGGCGACGAAGCCGGGCCCGCCCTGCATGCGCTTGGCCACCGCGCGGCCCAGGTCCAGCACGAAGCGGTCCGCCCCCGACACCTGGAGGAAGGCGCCGAAGATGATGAACATCGCCACCAGGTTCCAGGAGATCAGGGCGATGTTCCCGAACATCCCGTCATCGGAATAGAAGGTCCGGAACAGGGCGATCTCGACCGAAAGCCCGGGGAAGCGCAGCACGCCGCCCAGCCAGGCGCCCCAGAAGGTGACGTAGGTGAAGCCCAGGATGCACAGGATGGGCACGACGATGCCCGTGGTGCGGCGGATCAGTTCCAGCGCGATCAGTGGCGCCGCGATGGTGAAGACCCAGTCATACCAGAGGAATTCGCTGGCGCGGGCATAGAAGGCGACCTCGCCCGTGATGAGGTAGATGGCGCAGCCCACCGCCATCAGCCCGATGAAGATGTCTATGGCGAGGGCAAGCCAGCCCCGCGCACCCTCCCCGCGCATGATCGGCCAGGCCAGCGCGCCGATCACGGCGAAGCCCGCGAAGTGGATGATGGAGGCGCGCAGCTCGCTCATCACCCCGAAGGTGTTGAGCCAGATGTGCCACGCCGAGAGGAGGACGCCGGCCACGAACAGGAACCGCGCGACGAGGCTTCCCTCGCCGCGCAGCCCCCGCGGAGCCTGTTCGGTGCTGTTCACGCGCGTCTCAGGCCGGACGGATGCGCTCCGGAATGGTCACGCCCCTTTCCTGGTAGTAGCGCGCCGCACCCGGGTGGACGGGGTTCACCAGGCCGTTCAGCGCGGTTTCCAGCTGGATTTCGCGCGTGGCGGCATGGATGCCGTTCAGGAAGGGCAGGTTCTCGAAGATGGACTTCGTGATCTCGTAGACGTCGTTCTCCGGCACCGCCGCGTTGCAGGCCAGGAAGTTGGGCTGAACGATGGTCTGCAAGGCCTGCGCCTGGCCCGGGTAGGAGTTGGCCGGGATCTGCGTCGGCACATAGAGGCCGTTGTTGCCGTCGGCCTGGGTCGCCTGCTCATTGGTGAAGGAGAGCAGCTTGAACTGGGCCGCCTGGCGGGCGAAGATCTGCGTCACCGCCGCCACCGGGATGCCGCCGCCCGGGTTGCTGCCATCGATCTGGCCGTTCAGCAGCGCCTCGGCCGAGGGGCCGAAGCCCTGGAAGACCAGGTCGAAATGCGTGTCGGGGTTGATGCCCAGGTTGGCGAAGATGAAGCGGTTCGAGAACTCGGTGCCCGAGTTGCGCGCGCCCATGGAGAAGCGGCGGCCGCGCATCTGCGCCAGGTCCGCGATGGTGCCGGTGGGGGCGAGCGTCGCGCGCTGCACGAAATGCTCGACATTGCCCCAGATGTTCATGATGGAGCGCATGTTCTGCTGCGGCCCCGAGGACTGGATGGGGCCCGACCCGTCGCGCGCATAGACGCCGAACAGGCCCTGCATGATGGCGAACTGGGCCTGGTTCTCACGCATCAGGCGCACATTCTCGCCCGACCCGGCCGACGAGATGGCCGACATGTCGATGCCGCGCGAATTGGCGAGGCGCAGCTTGACCAGCGTCGCGAAGGCCACGCCCACCGGGTAATAGGTGCCACCGATGGAGGCGGTGGCCAGGATGTAGCTGCGGGTGTTGCCCTGGGCGCGCGCCACGGCCGGCGCCGCCAGCACGGCGGCACCGCCGGCCAGGATGTTGCGGCGAGTGGTCATTGGTTTCGTCTCCCTGTCGTGCATGGCAAAGGGCCAGCTCGCAGGCCAACCCGCCATTTCCTGTCCGGTGCTTAACCTTCCGGCGCAGGCGGCACAAGCCTGTAACGCAGGCCGGGTATGCAAGGGGTGGGGCGCCAGCGAGGGGCTCTGCCCCTCGCGCTCCCCGCCGAGGGACACGTCCCTCGGAACCCCGTCATTGGGTTTCACGGAGGGGGCAAAGCCCCCTCCGTGAAACCCAATTGAAAGGGGGGCTCGGGGGAACATGTTCCCCCGACGGGGGCCCGGGGGCAGCGCCCCCGGCAGCGCGCCTACCCCCGCGCATACCCCGCCCGCCGTTCCGGCGGTGTGGGCCAGCGGCCGCGGACGCGTTCCAGCAACATGTCGGCATCGGTCTGGGCGTCAGCCTTCAGCGCCACGTCCAGGAAAAGCTGCTCCAGCACGTCCTGCTGCGCGTAGCTCCCGCCGAGTTCGTGCATCCCGCCCAGCGCCGGGCGCATCACGGCCACGGCCGCACTGTATTCGCCGCGCGCGCGGTGCAGCAGGGCGGCGCAGGCGGGGATGGCGTAGTCGCGCACGATGCGCGGGTTGTCGCCGGTATTGGCCAGCGCATAGTCGCGCATGGCATCCAGCATGCGGGCGGCGGCGTCGAGCCGGCCAGTGGCCGTCAGCGCCATCATCCAGTGCGGCAGGGTGAAGGCGGAGAGGCAGTCCCCGATACGGCCCTCGGCCTTGTCAGCCAGTTCCACCCAGCGCTCGCCCACATCCACGCCCTGGCGCTCCAGGCGGAACAGCATGGAGGCGGCGTTCTGGCAGTCGATGTAGAGGTCGGGCTGCACCTGGGTCACGGGGCTTTGCAGGTCGCGGAAGCCCTGGTCGTAGAGGCGCAGCACCTCCTCATGCTCATGGCGCTCCAGGTGGAACATCGCCTGGTGCCAGAAGATGTGGTGGCGCAGGTTGTTGCCCGCGCCGAAATGCGGCGTGAGCTGCGTGATCCAGCCGATGCCCTCGGCACGGCGGCCCTGCATCTCCAGCACATGGGCCACCGCATGCGCGGCCCAGAGGTCGGAGGGGTCGCGGCGGATGGCCTCGCGGCCGGCGCGTTCGGCAATGGCGTAGCTGCCGCATTCCTCATGGGCGAAGGCGCGGCAGGCCAGCATGGAGCCATAGCCCGGCAGGTCGTCGGCCCAATGCGGGATGGCCTGCTCGACCAGCCGGTACATGGCGGGCGTCCGGCCCATCCAGAACGCCGAGAAATGGTGGAAGCGGAAGGCCAGGATGTCGCGCGGGTGCTCGGCCACGATGCGCTCCCAGATGGCCAGCGCCCGTTCCTGCCCGCCATCCGCCCAGGCATCGAGCGCGTCCAGGTGCAGGGCCTCGCGCGCGTTGGGCCGCAGGCCCCGCGCAGTGGCGATGGCGGATTTCGCGGCGGGGATGAAGGCCTGATTGTAGGCCATCATGGAAAAGCCCGCCTTCATGGCGTGCAGCAGCGGCGCTTCGCCATCCAGGGCGAGGGCGGCCTTGAGCTGGAGCGGCGTGTCGAAGCGGTAGTTCAGGAAGGAGGCGATGGTGCGGTCATAACCAACGGCGGCCTCGTCGGAGGCGAAGGTGGCGGCGTTGCCCTGGGCGTCGCGCGGCATGGTTCAGGCTCCCCATTCCCGGAGGATGGCATCGGTGTCGGCGCCGAGACCGGGGGCGGGCACCTCCCAGGCGCCGAAGCCCGGAATGGCCGGGAAAGGCAGGGTGCCGAGGCCTGGCTGGTTGAACAAGGGGGCGGCCCCCACGGCTTGCACATGGGGGTTCTGCAGCCATTCGAGGGGTGTGTTCACCCTGTCGCACAGCATCCGCACGCCCTGCAGCTGGGTCACCCATTCGGCGGCCGTCTTGCGGCGGAAGGCCTCGCGCAGGATGGGCACGATCTCGGCCTTGTTCGCGGCACGTTGGGCGAAGCTGTTGAAGCGCGGGTCATTGGGCAGCTCGGGCAGGCCCAGTTCCTGGCAGAGGGTGACGAACTCCGCCTCGCGCACCATGGCCACCATCACCCAGGCGCCGTCGCTGCCCTGCCAGGTGCCGGCGGGGACGTTCAGCTCGGCCGGCATGCGGCCCAGGAGCCCGCCCTCGGCGATGGGCAGCACCAGCAGCGAGGCCGCGGCCTGCATGAGCGAGATGTCGAGGTGCCGCCGGCGTGGTTCGGCGCCCGCGGCACGGTCGCGCGCCTGCTCGGCCAGGGCCGACTGGCAGGCGGCGAAGGCGGAAAGCCCGGAAAACACGTCCACCACCAGCGTGCCCACCTTGTGCGGCACGCCATCGGCGCCGGCGTTGAGTGACACCAGGCCCGAAAAGGCCTGGGCCACACCATCGGTGCAGGGACGCTCGCTGTAGGGGCCGGACTGGCCGAAGCCCGAGACGGAGACGCAGACGGCATCCGCCTTGGCCTGCTCGGGGCCGAGGCCGATGCGAGCCGCGACCCCGGGGCGGAAGGCCTCGATCAGCACATCGGCCCGGGCGGCAAGTCGCGCGGCCTTGGCGCGGTCCTCCGGCTGGGCCAGGTCCAGCACCAGGCCCTTCTTGCCGCGATTGAAGGCGGTGTGCATCACGGAATGGTCGCCCTCGCGCGCCGTCAGCCCGCGCGACCAGTCGCCCTTGGGCGGTTCGAGCTTCACCACGGTGGCGCCGCCCTGCGCCAGCAGCATGCCGCAATAGGGGCCGGCGATGCCCTGCGCGGCGTCGAGCACGAAAATTCCGTCATAGGGTCCTGGCATGGCCGTTCCTCCGTTTGGGCGTATCATCGCCCCAACCGAGGAAGGGAGAAACCCATGAACACCACCCGTCGCGCCATCCTGGCCGCGCCGCTGCTCGCCACGCCCATTCTGTCCACTCCGGGGCAGGCACGCGCGCAATCCTGGCCCACGCGGCCGGTGCGCATCATCGTGCCCTATCCGCCGGGGGGGCCCACCGACATCGCGGGGCGCGTGGTGGCGGCGGGCTTGCAGGCGCAGCTGGGGCAACCGGCGGTGGTGGAAAACCGGGCCGGCGCCTCGGGCGTGATCGGCTCGGGCGAGGTGGCGCGCGCGGCCCCCGATGGCGGGATGTTCCTGGTGAATGCCTCCGCGCATGTCATCATCCCGCATCTCCAGCCCAACATGCCCTTCGACGCGGTGGCGGACTTCACCCCGGTGACGGAACTCGTGAAGGTGCCGCTGATCCTGGTGGTGAACCCGCAGCTTCCGGTGAACAGCGTGGCGGAACTCATCGCCATGGCGCGCGCGCAGCCGGGGCGGCTCTCCTATGCGTCGTCGTCCATCGGCGGCGCGCCGCATCTGGCGGGCGAGATGTTCAAGCTCATGACGGGCACGAACATCGCGCACGTGCCCTATCGCGGCTCGGGCCCCGCGCTGACGGACATGGTGGGCGGCCATGTGCAGGTGATGTTCGACAGCCTGGCCTCCTCCGCCCAGCATGTGCGCGAGGGGCGGCTGCGGGCGCTCGCCGTCAGCACGGCCGAGCGCATCGAGGCCTTCCCGAACCTGCCCACCATCGCGGAGGCCGGGGTGCCCGGATACGAGATCGCCACCTGGTACGGCATGTGGGGACCGAAGGGCCTGCCGGAGGCCATCGCCACCCGCATGCAGCAGGCCGTCGCAGCGGTGAACGCGACCGAGGAGGCACGGGCGCGCTTCACCGCCCTCGGCGCCCAGCCCGTGGCGAGCCCGCCCGCCGACTTCGCCCGCTTCGTGCGCGCGGAACATGAGCGCTGGGGCCGGCTGGTCCGCGACGCCAGCATCACGGCGGGCTGAGCCATGCGCGCATTGGTCTGCGAATCCTGGCGGCCCTTCGACCAGCTGGAGGTGAAGGACATCCCGCCGCCGCCCATGCGCCCCGGCGCGGTGCGAATCCGCGTGGAGGCCTCGGGCGTCTCCTTCGCCACGCAACTTGTCGTGGAGGGCAAGTATCAGCGCCGCCCGCCTTTGCCCTTCACCCCGGGGACCGAGGCCGCGGGCGTGGTGCTGGAAGGCCCGCTGCGCGTGGGCACGCGCGTCTTCGCGGCGTTGGATTGGGGCGCCATGGCCGAGGAGGCGGTGGTGGACGCCATCCACGTCACCCCCCTGCCCGACCATCTGCCGCTCGATGCCGCGGTGGCCATGCCCATCAGCTATCCCACCGCGGCCTCGGCGCTGATGTGGCGCGGGCGGGTGGGGCCGGGGGACTGGGTGCTGGTGCAGGGCGCCGGCGGCGGCGTGGGGCTGGCGGGTGTGGAGGTGGCCAAGGCCCTCGGCGCGCATGTCGTGGCACGGGCCGGCGTGGCGAAGCACGAGGCGCTGCGTGCGCGGGGCGCGGAAGTGGTGCTGGATTCGGCGCAGCCCTTCCGCGACGCGGTGCGTGCCGCGACCGGCGGCGCGGGTGTCGCCTGCGTGCTGGACACCATCGGCGGCGACAGCTTCGACGAATCGCTGCGCTGCCTGGGCGATGGCGGCACGCTGGTCACCATCGGCTATGCCGGCGGCGGCATCCCGACCGTGCCGGCCAACATCCTGCTGCTGAAGAACATCGGCGTCGCGGGGCTGAACTGGGGCAGCTACATCGGCTGGTCGCCGGGCGATGGGCGCGAGGGTTACGCGCCCCGCGTCCGCGCGCTGTGGGACCAGCTGGTGGCCTGGTGGGCGGAGGGGAAGCTCCGCCCGGAGGTCCATGCGCGCTACAAGCTGGATGACTTCCGCGCGGCGATGGCGGAAGTGGCCAACCGCCGCGCGCTGGGCCGCGTCGTCATCAACCCTTGCGCTTGAGGAAGCCGGCGAAGGCGGCCTGCGCCTCCTCGCTGCGCAGGCGCTCACCGAAGGCGACGCGCTCGGCCGCCATCACCGCGCGCAGCGCCTCGGCGTGCGGGGCCTTGATGAGGCGCTTGGATTCCTGAACCGAACCGGGCGGCAGGGCGGCCAGGGCCGCGGCCATCTCGGCGGCGGCGGCCTCCACCGCGCCATCCTCGACGGCGCGTGTGGCGAGGCCGGCTTCCGCCGCCTCGGCGCCGCTGAAGGCGGCACCTGACAGCAGCCACCAGTTCGCCCGCGCGGGTCCCACGCGCAGCGGCAGCAGGAAGGAGGACCCGGCCTCCGGCACCAGGGCCAGCTTCGTGAAGGGCATCATCAGCCGGGCGGTGGTGCTGGCCACCACCACGTCGCAATGCAGCAGCATGGTGGTGCCGATGCCCACGGCGTTGCCGCGCACCGCGGCCACCACGGGCTTGGTCGTGGCGACCAGGGCTTCCAGGAATTCGAAGGCCGCACCCGGGTCGCCCGGCTTGCGCTCGCCCGCGCTGGCGAAGTCCGCGATGTCATTGCCCGCGGTGAAGTCGGCGCCGCCCGCCAGCAGGATGACGCGCACGGCGTCGTCGCCCGCCGCCGCGCGCAGGGCGTTGCCCATGGCGCCATACATCTCGCGCGTGAGCGCGTTCTTCTTGTCGGGGCGGTTCAGGCGGATGGTCAGCACCGCGCCCTCGCGCGCGGTCTGGACGTGGTCGGTCATGCGGTTTCCTCCGGGTCTCGGGCGAGCCTGTCAGAAAATCCCCTGGAAGGGGAGGAGGCGCAGCGCATCTCCGGGGCGGACCAGTTCCAGCGCCTCGGGCAGTTCGGCCAGCGCGTCGGATTGCGTGAGCGAGGTGAGCCAGGCCGAACCTTCGCGCGGGAATTTTTCCGCGATGCCGTCGCGCAGGGAGACACGCAGATACTCGCGGCGGCCGGGCCGCTTCGTGTGGTGGAAGCCGGCGATGGCGCTCAGGCGCGGCAACGTCTCGGCCTCCGCGCCCGCCAGGCGCAGCACCAAGGGGCGCGCCAGGTGCAGGAAGGCCACCACCGCCGCCACGGGGTTGCCGGGCAGGCCCAGCAGCGGCGTGCCCGCCACCATGCCCATCACGGCCGGTCGCCCGGGTTTCACGGCGAGACGCCAGAAGTCGAGGCGGCCCAGGCTCGCCCGCACATGGTCGGCCTCGCCCGCCGAGACGCCGCCCGAGGTCAGCAGCAGGTCCTGGCTTTCGGCGGCGGCGCTGAGGGCGCGGCGGGTTTCGGTGGCGTCATCGCGCAGGATGCCGAAATCCGTCACCAGCACCGGCAGCGCGGCCAGCAGCGCCATCAGGGTGAAGCGGTTGCTGTCATGCGTCCGGGCAGGGCCGAGGGGCTGGCCGGGCGCGACCAGCTCATCGCCCGTGGAGAAGACGCCCACGCGCAGCAGGGGCCGCACGGGCAGGGTCGCGGCGCCGAGGGCGGCGGCCAGCCCGATCTCGGGGGCGCGCAGGCGACGGCCCGCGGGCAGCGCCTCCGCGCCCATAGCGAGTTCCTCGCCCGCCCGGCGCGTGTTGGCGCCAGGGGCGAGGCCGGGTGGCACATGCAGCGCGCCGTCCATGATCCGCGCCGCCTCCTGCATCAGCACCGTGTCCGCGCCCTTGGGCAGGGCGGCGCCGGTGAAGATGCGTGCGGCGGTGCCGGGGGCCAGCGCGCCAACCCCCTGCCCGGCCGTGATGCGCGTCGTGATGGGCAGCGGAGCCGTGGCCGGGTGGCGGAAGGCGTAGCCATCCAGCGCGGCATTGGTGAAGGGCGGCAGGGGCGTGGTAGCGTAGAGCGGCCGCGCCAGCACGCGGCCCAGCGCGGCGGCGAGCGGCACCCATTCCTCGCCGCCGCGCGGGGTGACGCGCGCGGCGATCAGCGCCTGCGCGGCCTCGACCGTCAGCGGGGAATCATCCAGCGCGAAGCAGTCGTCAGGAAGCGCCATGCCGCGCAGGTTACAGCGCCGCGCGCGGCACCGCGAGGCGAAGTGCGGCGGCGCCGATGGCCGGAATGTCGTCCAGGGAAAGGTGCTGGGGCGCGCCGGGGGGTGGGGGCGCATCGCTCGCCAGCGCCACGATGCCGGTGTGGTCGGGATAGAGGAAGGGCTGGCCCAGCGCCGCCCGATGCACTTCGATGCGCGGATGCGGGCCGGACTTGAAGCCCTCCACCAGCACCAGGTCCACGGGGGCGAGCTGCGCCAGCAATTCGGGCAGTTCCGGCTCCGGCGCGCCGCGAAGCTCGGTCAGCAAGGCCCAGCGTTGCGAGGAGGCGAGCAGCACCTGCGCCGCCCCGGCCTCCCGATGGGCATGCGAATCCTTGCCCGGCCGGTCCAGGTCGAAGCGGCTATGCGCGTGCTTGATGGTGGAGACCGTCACCCCCTGCCCCGCCAGAAAGGGAATGAGGCGCGTGACCAGCGTGGTCTTGCCGGCGCCGCTCCAGCCGGCGAAGCCGATCACGCGCATGGGGCCTCAGAGGTCGCGCAGCACGGCGTGGAGGTCGGACTTGGCCTCGAAGCCGATGCCCGGGATGTCGGGCATGCGGATGCGGCTGTTCTCGACGGGCGTGCTGTCGGCGAAGCCGCCGAAGGGCGCGAAGACTTCCGGGTAGCTTTCATTGCCGCCCAGGCCCAGGCCCACCGCGATGTTCAGCGCGAACTGGTGCCCGCCATGCGGCACGCAGCGGCGGGGCGACCAGCCGTGCTCGCGCAGCATCTCCAGCGTGCGGAGGTATTCCACCAGGCCATAGGACAGCGCCGGGTCGAATTGCAGCACGTCACGGTCGGGCCGCAGCCCGCCGTGGCGGATCAGGTTGCGGGCATCCAGCATGGAGAACAGATTCTCGCCGGTGGCGAGCGGGGGCGCGTAGTGCTCGGCCAGCGTCGCATGGGTGCTGTAGTCCAGCGGGTCCAGCGGTTCCTCATACCAGCGCAGGCCGAAGCCCTGGATGGCGGCGCCGTAACTGAGTGCGGCGTGCAAACCAAAGCGCCCGTTCACGTCCACGCAGAGGCGGTGCCCCTGCCCGTCCAGCAGCTTCAGCACGGCCTCGATGCGCTGGAGGTCCAGCAGCAGCGCCTCGCGCAGCCCCATGCCGGGGCTGCCGCCGATCTTCATCTTCACGACCGAGTAGCCGAGGCCGAGATAGCGCTTCATCTCCTCGACCAGCGCATCCACGTCCTTGCCAGGCTGGTAGTAGCCGCCGGCGGCATAGATCCAGGCCTGCTCATCGGCGCGGCCCTGGTTGTAGCGGTCGGCCAGCAGCTTCCACAGCGGCACCTGGGCGAGCTTCGCCGCCGCGTCCCACAGCGCCATGTCGAGCACGCCGACGGCCACGGAACGGTCGCCATGGCCGCCGGGCTTCTCGTTCTTCATCATCGCCGTCCAGGCGGGGATGGGGTCGAAGCCGCCATCGGCATGGGCGGGGAGTTCGCCCACGGCTTCAAGGCGCGGGATGAAGCGCTCGGCCAGCAATCCGGGCTGGGCATAGCGGCCATTGGAGTTGAAGCCATAGCCGGTCGCGCTGCGGCCATCGCCGGATTCGACGGTGACGGCGACCACGCTCGCCGTCATCTTCGAGAAGTCGATATAGGCGTTGGCGATGCTGCTGCTGATGGGCACCACGCCCTGGCGTATGCTGGTGATCTTCACGAGTGCCTCATCTCTGGCTGGTGACGTTCTGCGCCGCGCGCTTGCGGAAGATCAGCCGGTCCCAGGTGACATTGGCACGCCGCAATCCATCCTTGGCCTCCTCGCGATACGCGCAGACGAGGCCCGAGGCTTCCGCGAGCGCGATGGTCTCCTCCGCGTTCACCTCGAACATGTGGCGCCCCGCCGGGACGGGGCCGTGGCGCAGCGTCAGCGCGAAGATACCCCCGCTTCGCAGCAGCGCGGCCACGCGCGGCATGCCACGCGACCGCTCCGCGCCGTCGAGGTGCATCCAAACCGCCGTGGCCAGGACCGCATCGAAGGCGGCCTCCCCAGGCAGCCGGGCGAGCTCCGGCAGGGAATCCTCCACCCAGGAGATGGCCTGCGACGCATGCAGCGCTTGGCCGTGTTCCCGCATCTCGGCCGTCGGCTCCACGGCCGTAACATGGTGGCCCATCGCGGTGAGCCCCGCCGCGTCCCGCCCCGTGCCGGCCCCGACATCGAGCACATCGGCCGGGGGCGAAGGCAGGAAGGGAAGCAAATGGGCCTGCGCGCGGGCGAAGGGCACGCTCTCGTAGAGGCGGGCGAGCGTGTCCGCCTCTACCGCGTAGCCCGCGCTGCCGGAGACGCTCAAATGGCCCTCTTGGAACGCAGCTGCGCGATTTCCTCCGCGGTGAAGCCGAATTCCGCCAGCACCTCATCCGTGTGCTGGCCGCGCTCGGGCGTGGGGTTGCGGGCGCATTCCACGCCCTCGATCTGCATGGGCGCGCGGACCAGCGTGATCTCGCCCAGCTGCGGGTGCTGCACGGGCATGGCCACGCCCAGATGCTTCACCTGCTCATCGGCGAAGACCTGGTCCATGGAATAGACGGGGCCGCAAGGCACGCCGGCCTTGTTGAACTCGGCCACCCAATGCGCGCTGGTGTTGGTGCCGATCACGGCCTGCAGCATGGCGTTGGTCTTGGCGCGATTCTTCGAGCGCAGCTTGTCGTTGGCCACGTCGGGGTCCTTGGCCTCCTCCTGGATGCCGAGGACGGAGATAATCCGTTCCCACATCTGCTGGCCGCCGCCGGCCAGGTTCACCACGCCATCGGTGGTGGTGAAGAGGCCTGTGGGCACGGTCGTCGGATGGTCGTTGCCGGCCTGGGGCGGCACCTCGCCCGCCATGGTCCAGCGGGTGGCCTGGAAGTCCATCATCGCGATCATGGCCTCCAGCAGCGAGGTGTGGACCCAGCGGCCCTTGCCCGTCGCCTCGCGCTCCAGCAGCGCCACCATGATGCCCAGCGCGCAGTAGAGGCCGGCCGTGAGGTCCGCCACCGGGATGCCGGCGCGCACGGGGCCCTGGCCGGGCAGGCCCGTCACGCTCATCAGCCCGCCCATCCCCTGGGCGATCTGGTCGAAGCCCGGTCGCTTGGCATAGGGGCCGGTCTGGCCGAAGCCGCTGATCGAACCCAGCACGATGCGCGGGTTGATGGCGGACAGGGTCTCGTAATCCACGCCCAGGCGGTTCTTCACGTCGGGGCGGTAGTTCTCCACCACCACATCGGCCTTGGCGACGAGGCGGTGGAAGGTGGCCCGCCCCTCCTCGGACTTCAGGTTCAGCGTGATGCCGCGCTTGTTGCGGTGCACCAGCTGGAAGTCCGGGCCATGGCGTTCGCCGCCCAGACCTTTGCCGGTGTCCACCTCGTCGGTCGCCTCGACCTTGATGACATTGGCGCCCCAGTCGGCCAGCTGCCGCACGCAGGTGGGCCCCGAACGGACGCGGGTGAGATCGAGCACGGTGAAACGGGAAAGCGGCATCATGGCATGGGTCCCCTGGCGACTGCGCGTGCGCATCTTCCACCCCGCGGCTTTCGCTGCAACCCTGCCGCAGGAAATCGGAGGGACGACACATGTCGGATGAATTGTTGATCGAGCACCGGGACGGGATCGCCTTCGTGACCCTGAACCGCCCCCAGGCGCGCAACGCCATGACCTTCGAGATGTATGAGGGCCTGGCCAAGCTGGCCACGCAGGCCAACACGGACGACGCCATCAAGGCCATCGTCATCACCGGCGCGGGCGAGAAGGCCTTCGCCGCCGGCACCGACATCAGCCAGTTCACGAATTTCCGCACGGCCGAGGATGCCCTGGCCTATGAGGAAAAGATCGATCGCATCATGACGGCGCTCGAGACCTGCATCAAACCCACCATCGCGGCCATCGCCGGCGCCTGCACCGGGGGTGGCGCGGGGATCGCGGCGGTGTGCGACCTGCGCATCGGCGCGGCCAATGCGCGCTATGGCTTCCCCATCGCGCGGACGCTGGGCAACACGCTCTCCATGGCCAATTTCGCGCGGCTCTCCACCATGATCGGGCCGACGCGGGTGATGGACCTGGTCTACACCTCGCGCCTGATCGAGGCGGAGGAGATGAAGGCCTGGGGGCTGCTGTCGGAAATCCTGCCCGACCATGCGGCGCTGCAGGCGCGGGCAGCCGAACTCGCCGCCACGGTGGCCGGCCATGCCCCGCTGACGCTGCGCGCCTGCAAGGAGGCCCTGCGCCGCCTGCGCGCGCCGCTGCGCGAGATCAATGGCGATGACCTGGTGGAGATGTGCTTCACCAGCCGGGACTTCGCCGAGGGGGTGGAGGCCTTCCTGGCCCGCCGCCCCGCCCAGTGGCAGGGACGCTGACCGGGAGGGTAACGAACCCTAAACGCCCCTGTGACACGGGCGAAAATGCGCTAGGTTGGATGGAATGCAGAACCGTCCAACCGCTCTTGTCCTCGGCGCCGGAATCATGGGGCTCGGCGCCGCCTGGGGGCTGCGGCGCGAGGGCTTCGCCGTCACGGTGGTGGATCAGGCCACGCCGCCCAACCCGCATGGGGCCTCGGTGGACCACCACAGGTTGATCCGCCACAGCTATGGCGCGCAGCACGGCTACATGCGGATGGTGGACGCCGCCTATGCCGCCTGGGAGGAGCTTTGGGCGGAGCTGGGCCAGGTTCTGCACATCCCGACCGGGGTGCTGAGCATTGACGAGACGGGCTGCACCCGCGTCGCCACCAGCCGCGCCGCGCTGGCGCTCGGCGGCTACCCGACCGAGGACCTGACAGGGCCCGAGATCGAGGCGCGCTTTCCCTATCTCTCCGGCGGCCATGTGGCCGATGCGCTGTTCTGCCCGCTGGGCGGCGTGCTGCTGGCCGGGCGGATCGTGGGCGCGCTGGCGGACCATCTGCGCGAAGGGGGCGTGGTGTTCGAGCAGGCCCGCGCCATTTCGGTGGACGCGGCCCGTGGCGCCATCACGCTGGAAAACGGCGCGACCCGCGCGGCGGACGTGCTGGTGGTCGCCGCCGGCCCCTGGGCGCCGCGGCTGCTGCCGGCGCTGGGCGGGCGGGTGGTCGCCTCGCGGCAGGTGATCGTGCGCCTGATGCCGCCCGCCGCCACCCTGCCCCAGTGGGAACGTGCCCCCATGGTGCTGGAGCTGGGCGAGACGGGCGGCTTCTACCTGGTGCCCCCCGTGGCCGGCACCCCGCTCAAGATCGGCGATCACAGCTTCTCCCGCCAGGGCGACCCGGACGAGCCCACGCGCGAGGCCGACCCGCGCGAGGTGGCGCGCATCCTGGACCTCGCCCGCGCCCGCATCCCCGGGCTGGACGGCTTCACGTTGGTTGACAGCGCCAACTGCTTCTACGATGTGGAGGATGAAGAGCGCTTCGTCATCGAGCCCCTGTCGCCGCGGGCCTGGGTGATGAGCGGCTTCTCCGGCCATGGCTTCAAGTTCGGCGCGGTGCTGGGGCTGCGCCTGGCCCGCGCGATCGCGCGCAACGAGGACGCGGCGGCCTTCTCGGCCTGGGCCGCCGGAGAGGAGAGGCTGCCCGCATGACAAGCCAGCTCGACGACATCCGCTTTGCCCTGACGCGCCTGCATCCCATTCCGGGTGATGTGCTCGGCGCCGACGACGTGGCCGCCCTGCTGGAGGAGATGCGGAAGTTCACCGAGGGCGTGGTCGAGCCCCACCGCCTGGAGGCCGACCGCCAGGGCGCCCGCTTCGAGGGCGGCGAGGTGCGCTGCCCTCCCGCCTATCACGACATCTACGCCAAATGGGTCGAGGCCGGCTGGCAGGGCCTGCCGGCCGACGAGGCCCATGGCGGCCAGGGCCTGCCCTTCGCGCTGGCGGCCGCCATGAAGGAATTGCTGACCACGGCCGACCACGCCTTCAGCCTCTGCCCCACCCTGACCTGGGGCGCGATCGAGCTGCTGGAGCGGCACGCCACGGAAGACCAGGCCGGGCGCCTGCTGCCGCCGCTGGTCTCGGGCGAATGGAACGGCACCATGTGCCTGACCGAGCCCCAGGCGGGCAGCGACCTCTCCACCGTCCGCACCCGGGCGGAGCCGATGGGGGGCGGGCGCTACGCCCTGCACGGCCAGAAGATCTACATCACCTATGGCGAGAACGACCTCGCGGCCAACACCCTGCATCTGGTGCTGGCGCGGCTGCCTGAGGCGCCGGCGGGGTCGCGCGGGATTTCGCTCTTCGCCTGCCCGAAGCTGAAAGCGGATGGAAGCCGCAACGCGGTGCGCTGCGGCGGGATCGAGCGCAAGCTGGGCATCCATGCCTCGCCCACCTGCATCATGCTGTTCGAGGGGGCGGAGGCGGAGCTGATCGGCGAGCCCCATCGCGGCCTGCCCGCCATGTTCGCCATGATGAACAATGCCCGCCTCCAGGTGGGGATCGAGGGGGTGGCCGCCGGGGCGCGCGCCCTACACCTCGCCTCCGCCTATGCCGAGGGGCGCGAGCAAGGGGGCAAGCCCATCGCCCGCCACCCCGATGTGGCGCGGATGCTGGCGGAGATGCGCGCGACCACGCTGGCCGGAAGGTTCCTGGCCTTGGAAGCCTGCGTGGCCGCCGATGCGGCGCGTGCCGGCGTGACGGGGGCGGAGGAGAAGCTCGCGCTGCTCACCCCCATCGTGAAGGCCTGGTGCACGGACCGGGGCGTGGCCGCGGCCTCGCTCGGCGTGCAGGTGCATGGCGGCATGGGCTTCGTGGAGGACACGGGCGCCGCCCAGGTGCTGCGCGATTCGCGTATCTGCCCCATTTATGAGGGCACGAACGGCATCCAGGCGCTGGACCTCGTCACCCGCAAGCTGCCGCGCGACCAGGGGGCCACGCTGCGCGCCATGCTGGCCGCCGCCGTGGCCGAGGATGCGCGCCTCGCCCCCGCCGCCGAGGCGCTGGAGGGGGCGACGCGCCGCATCCTGAGCGCCGGCCCGGCCGAGGTGGCGGCGACCGCCACCGCCTATCTCGAAGCCTGTGGTTGGTTCCTGGGCGCGGCACAGCTCGCCCGTGCCGCCCGGCTGGACGTCGCCTATGGCCCCATCGCGGGTTTCTACATGGCGCGGCTGCTGCCCCGCGCCGTGGCGCATTGCCAGGAAATCGCCGGGGCCGACGAAGTCCTGGCGCTGATCGCTTAGGGGAAAGAAGTGGTTGTGAACAATCGGGGGCTTGCGCCCTCGCGCCAACGCAGCATGTTGATGCGCAGCACAAGAACAGCCCAGGCATGAACGCATCACTTCCCGCTCCCGCCCTGCGGCGCCCCCGTCCCAGCATCGCCATCATTGGCGCAGGGCCAGGGGGTCTCGCGGCCGCAATGCAATTGGCCGCCACCGGCGCCCGCGTGACCCTGTTCGAGAAGGATGAGGTGGTGGGCGGGCGCACCCGTACCTTGACCTCTCCGGAAGGTTACAAGTTCGACCTGGGGCCGACCTTCTTCCTCTACCCGCGAATCCTGCGCGAAATCTTCACCGCCTGCGGCGCGGACTTGGATGACGAGATCGAACTCATCCAGCTCGACCCGCAATACCGGCTGATCTTCGAAGGCAAGCCCAACGTCACGCTCGACGCGACCGGTGACCTGGACCGAATGGAGGCCGCCATCGCCGCCATCGCGCCCCAGGACGCGCAGGGCGTGCGGCGCTTCATGGCGGACAACCGCTGGAAGCTCGATGCCTTCAAGCCGGTGCTGGAGCAGCCCTTCAGCACCGCCGCCCGCATGCTGGGCCGCGACGTGCTCGGCAGCCTGCCGCAGCTGCGCCCGCATCTGCAGGTGGATGACGACCTCAAGCGTTACTTCAGCGACCCGCGCATCCGCCTCGCCTTCAGCTTCCAGACCAAGTACCTGGGCATGTCGCCGTTCAAATGCCCCTCGATGTTCACCATCCTGAGCTTCCTGGAATATGAATACGGCGTCTATCACCCGCGCGGCGGCTGCGGCGCCGTCAGCGACGCCATGGCCCGCGTGGCCGAGCGGCTGGGCGTGGAAATCAAGCTGAACACGCCGGTGGATCGCATCACCTTCCAGGGCCGGCGCGCCACGGGCGTGGATGTGGGTGGCCAGCACATCCCGGCCGATGCCGTCGTCATCAATGGCGATTTCGCCCATGCGGTGCCGCGCCTGGTGCCCGACCGCATCCGCAAGGCCTGGTCCGACCGCAAGATCGAGCGCGCGCGCTATTCCTGCTCCACCTTCATGCTCTACCTGGGCATCGAGGGCGAGTTGCCGCAGCTCTCGCACCACAACGTGCTGCTGGCCGAGACCTACCAAGAGAATATCCGCCAGATCGAAGGCGGCGTGATCCCGGCGGTGCCGAGCCTCTATGTCCAGAACCCGACGGTGACGGACCCCTCGCTCGCGCCCCCCGGCCATTCGGCCCTCTACATGCTGGTGCCCGTGCCCAACCTGCGCTTCGGCGCGGATTGGCAGAAGGAGGCGAAGCCCTTCCGCGACCTGGCCATCAAGCGGCTGGAGACGCTGGGCATCCATGACCTCGAATCGCGCATCCGGTATGAGCGGGTGGTGTCGCCGCAAGGCTGGCAGGATGATTTCTCGGTGGGCTATGGCGCCACCTTCAACCTCAGCCACGACCTGATGCAGATGCTGAGCTTCCGGCCGCGCAACCGCTTCAACGACACCGAGGGCCTCTACCTCGTGGGCGGCGGCACGCATCCGGGCTCGGGCCTGCCCGTGATCTATGAGGGCGCGCGCATCACCACGCGCCTCATCCAGGAAGACCTGGCGCTGGCGGCCGGCAAACGGCCCGCCGCCCTGGCGCCGCAAGGAGCGAACACATGACCACCTCCCATGTCGTCGTGGTGGGGGCGGGGCTGGGTGGCCTCGCCGCCGCCGTCACCGCGGCCGCGCGCGGCCACCGCGTGACGCTGCTGGACAAGAATCCCTGGCTGGGCGGCAAGGCGGCACAGCTTTTCCTCGACGCGCCCGATGGCAGCGGCGCCTTCCGCTTCGACATGGGCCCCACCATCCTGACCGTGCCGCGCGTGCTGCGACGGATCATCGCGGAGGCGGGGCGCGACCCCAACGCGGAAATCCCGCTGATCCGCCTCGACCCGCAATGGCGCTGCTTCTTCGAGGACGGCACCCGAATCGACCTGATGGAGAATGTGGACGCCATGGCCCAGGCCATGGACCGCTTCTCCCCCGGCAAGGGCCTGGGCGAGGGCTACAAGAAATTCCAGGACGTGGCGAAGCACCTGCACGGCGTCTCGGAGAAGTTCTTCTTCTGGAAGTCCGTCGAGGGCATCGGCGACACGCTGGACCTCAAGGCCAATTTCAGCCCCTCCACCCTGCGCGACGTGCTGTCGCTGCGCATGGGCCAGACGGTGGCCAAGGTCATCCGCGGCCATGTGCCCGATGAGCGCCTGGCGCAGATGCTGGACCATTTCTGCCAGTATGTCGGCTCCAACCCCTATCTCGCGCCGGCCGTGCTCTCCTCGATCGGCGACATGCAGGCGAGCGAGGGCGTGTGGTACCCGGTGGGCGGCACGCGCGCCGTGGCGGAAGGCCTCGCGCGGCTGGCCGGTGAGCTGGGCGCCGACCTCCGCCCCAACAGCGACGTGACGGGCTTCGACATCGAGAACGGCAAGGTCGTCGCCGTGAAGCTCGCCTCCGGCGAGCGCATCGCCTGCGACGCCGTCATCTCGAACATGGACGCCATCCGCACCTACAAGGAGCTGGTGGGCGGCGCGCCCGGCGAGACCTATGGCAAGAAGGGCTATGAGCCGGCCTGCTCGGGCGTCGTGCTCTATCTCGGCCTGAACAAGCGCTATGACCACCTGGCGCATCACTGCTTCGTCTTCTCGCGCGACGCGGAGGAGGAGTTCGACGCCATCTACAAGAAGGGCGAGCCCGCGCCGGACCCCACGGCCTACCTCGCCGCGACCTCCGCCACCGACCCGAGCAGCGCGCCGGAGGGGGGCGAGGCGCTCTATGTCCTGGTCCACACGCCCTACATGCGGCCGCACCATGACTGGAACCAGCTCTTCCCCGGCTATCGCCAGAAGATCCTGGACAAGCTGAAGCGCACCGCCGCCATGCCCGACATCGAGGAGCGCATCGTGGTCGAGCACCGGCTCACGCCGGTGGACATCCATGAGCGCTACCGCGTGCTGAACGGCGCGATCTATGGGCTGGCCTCGCACGGGGCCTATATGGGCGCCTTCAAGCCGGGCAACCGCTCGCGCGCCGTGAAGGGGCTGTATCTGGCCGGTGGCGCGGCGCATCCGGGCCCCGGCATGCCCATGGTGATGATGTCGGGCTGGATCGCGGCGGACAGCCTGGACAAGGACCTGGGCGGCCGCGGCATGTCGCCCGAGGCGGAGCTGGCCGGCCGGCGCGAGGCCGAGCTGCTGGGCGCCTGACCGCCATGGCGGCGGAAGACGTGTCTCCCGTCGCCCTGCGCTCCGAGCGCATGATGGCCTTCTTCCAGGTGGCCTTCACGCGCACCTTCCAGGGCAGCTTCACCGCGCTGCGCGTGGCGAAATGGGGGCTGCCGCAGGTGCCCCCCGGCCGCCCCGCCATCATCCTGATGAACCATCCCGGCTGGTGGGATGGCGTGCTCATCCTGCTGATGATGCGCCGCTTCTTCCTGGACCGGCCGGGCTTCACGCCGATTGATGCGGCGGCACTTGAGAAGTACCGCTTCATGAAGAGGCTGGGCGTCTTCGGCGTTGAGCAGGGCACGCCGCGCGGCGCGGTGCGCTTCCTCAACACGGCGAAGCAGGTTCTGGCCGATCCGCACCACATGCTGTGGATGAACGCCGCCGGCCGCTTCGCCGATGTGCGTGAGCGTCCGGTGCCGCTGGCGCCCGGTGTCACGCGGCTGGCCGAGATCGCGCCTGACGCGCTCATCATCCCCCAGGCCACGGAATACCTGCACTGGAGCGAGAAGCGCGGCGAGGCGCTGA
Organism: Roseococcus suduntuyensis; assembly: GCF_014196305.1. GTDB lineage: Bacteria > Pseudomonadota > Alphaproteobacteria > Acetobacterales > Acetobacteraceae > Roseococcus > Roseococcus suduntuyensis. The sequence continues at coordinate 4,291 of NZ_JACIDJ010000010.1, read as the reverse complement.
TCGCCTTCGGACCCCCGCTCGACGCGCGCGAATTGCTGGCCATGGACCGCGACGCCCGCACCGAGCACATCCGCGCCGCCTGCACCGCCGTGATGGACCGCCTGGCCGAGGACGCCATGAGCCGCGACCCGCAACGATTTGAAGTTGCGGTGGAAGGCCGGAAAGGGATGGGCGGTTTCTACGGCACTTGGCAATATGCACGCGCGCTGCTGCGGGGGCAGCGCCACGACCCGCGGCACGAGACACGCGGGCAAACGGGAGCCTGAACGTCCATGGAGTTCGCCCATATCGCCCTGGCGCTGGCGCTGATGCCGGTGATCTTCGGCATCATCAACCTGCGCAACATGGCGCGCGTCACGGGCACGCCCGGTGCCGGCACCAAGGTCTCCATCCTGATCCCGGCGCGCAATGAGCAGGCCAACATCGCCACCTGCCTCGACGCGGCCCTGGCCTCCACCGGCTGCGAGGTCGAGGTGGTGGTGATGGATGACGGCAGCACCGACCGCACGGCCGAGATCGTCCGCGCCTATGCCGCGCGCGACGGGCGGGTGCGGCTGGTGGCGGCCCCCTCCCTGCCGCCGGGCTGGACGGGCAAGGTCCATGCCTGCGCGCGGCTGGCCGAGGCCGCGACAGGCACGCATTTCCTGTTCATTGACGCCGATGTGCGCTTGGCACCCCACGCCGCCGCGGCCATGGCCGCCCATGCCGCCGAGAAGAACATCGCCCTCATCAGCGGCGTGCCGCGGCAGGAGATGCGCACCATCGGCGAGGGGCTGACCGTGCCCTTCATCAATTTCCTGCTGATCTGCTACCTGCCCTTCGGCGGCCGGGCCATCCAGCGCAAGCCGAGCCTCGCCGCCGCCTGCGGGCAGCTCATCCTCGTCGAGCGCCGGGCTTATGAGGGCACGGGCGGCCACACCACCATCAAGGGCGTGCTGCACGACGCCATCGCGCTCGCCCGCCTGTTCCGCGAACGCGGCCACGACACCGAGATCGTGGACGGCGCGCCGCTGGCCGTCTGCCGCATGTATGACGGCTTCGCCCATGCCTGGGGCGGCTTCATCAAGAATGCGCGCGAAGGCATGGCCACCCCCATCGGCCTGCCCATCTGGACGGTGCTGCTGGCGGGCGCCCATCTCTGGCCCTGGGCCCTGCTGCCCGGGTGGGAGGCGGCCATCACCGTGCTGCTGATGTTCGCGCTGCGCGCCGCCGTGACCATCCGCACGGGCGAGCCCTGGTGGACCGTGCCGCTGCACCCGCTGACGGTGCTGGTGGCGCTGGCCATCCAGTGGACGGCGCTGGTGCGGTCCGCATTGGGGCTCAAGGCGGGCTGGAAAGGTCGCGCCTATACCGCCACAAAGGGGGCATGACGGACGTCAAGGCCCCGGGCGCGCCCAACCGCGACCACGATACCGAGAACTTCCCCACCGCCTCGCTGATCCTGGCGAAGGAGGTGCGCGGGAAGGTCATGGCCTTCTACCGCTTCGTCCGCACGGCGGACGACATCGCGGACAGCGAGAGCCTGACGGAGCAGGAGAAGCTCGCCCGCCTCAACGCCATGGAGGCGGCGCTGGACGACCAGCGCACGCCCCTGCCCGAGGCGGCGCGGCTGCACGCGGAAGGGTTGGGCACCGACGAAGCCCGCCTGATGCTCTCCGCCTTCCGCCAGGACTCGACGCAGGCGCGCTACGCCGATTGGGACGCGCTGCTGGACTACTGCACCCGCAGCGCGGACCCCGTGGGGCGCATGCTGCTGCGCCTGCATGGCAGCGACACGCCCGAATCGCGCGCCAGCGCCGATGCCCTCTGCACCGCTCTGCAGATCCTGAACCACATCCAGGACCTGGTGCCCGACCGCGCGAAGCTCGACCGCGTCTATGTGCCGCAGGGCTGGATGGCGCTGGCGGGCGGCGAGGAGGCCTTCTTCACGCCAAGCAATACCAAGCGGCGCGAGGTGCTGGACGCCATGCTGGACCGCGTGGAGGAACAGCTCGACCGCGCCCAGGCCCTGCCGCGCCTCGTCGCCTCGCGCCGGCTGGCCATCCAATCCGCCATGACCATCGGCCTCGCGCGGCGGCTGCTGGCGAAGCTGCGCGCCGCAGACCCGGTGCTGGGGCGGGTGGCGGTGGGCAAGCTCGACTTCCTGGGCGAGTTGCTGGCCGCTCCCCTGCCCGGCCCGCATGATCCGGACCTGGCGGCCAGCCGCGTGAAGCGCGCCGGCTCCTCCTTCGCGCGCGGCATGGCGACGCTGAAGGGTGAGCGCCGCCGCGCCCTCTGGGCCGTCTATGCCTTTTGCCGCGCGGTGGACGACATCGCGGACGGCGCCATCCCGGAGACGGAGAAGCGCCGCTTCCTGGCCGATTGGCGCGGCAAGCTGACGGCGCCCGACTGCGTCATCTCCCGCGAACTGCACCTCGCGCGCATCGGCTTCGACGTGCCGCTGGCGGAGTACGAGGCCATGATCGCCGGCATGGAGACGGACGCCGCGGACCACCTGCGCCTGCCGGACGAAGCGGCGCTCGATCTCTACTGCCGCCGCGTGGCCGGCAGCGTGGGCGCGATGAGCGTGCGCATCTTCGGTGACCCGGGCGCGGAGCAATGGGGCCTCGACCTCGGCCACACCTTCCAGCTGACCAACATCCTGCGCGACGTGGACGAGGATGCGGCGCGGGAACGCGTCTACATCCCGCGCAGCCTGCTGGATGCCGCCGGTATCCCGGAAGGCCCGGCGCGGTCCATCGTGGCGCATCCGGCCTTCCCCGGCATCTGCGAGCGCCTGGCCGAGCAGGCCCGCCAGGGTTTCGCCCGCGCCGAGGCGGAACTGCCCCGCCACGACATCCGCGCCCTGCACCCGGCACGGGTGATGATGATGGCCTATCGCCGCATCCTCGACATCATGATCGCGCGCGGCTTCGCGGGTGCCCGGCCGCGCGCCCGCCTCTCCCGCCGCGAGAAGATCGAGATGGCGGCCTTCGCGCTCGGGCTGCGCGGCGCATGATCCATGTGGTGGGGGCGGGCGTGGCGGGGCTCGTCGCGGCCCTGGTCCTGGCGCGCGCGGGCCGCGAGGTCACGCTGCACGAGGCCACACCCGGCGCCGGCGGCCGCGCCCGCGCCTTGCCCGATGGCACCGACAACGGCACCCATGCGCTGATCGGCGCAAACCGCGTGGCGCTGGGCTTCCTCGACGAGATCGGCGCGCGCGCGGGTTGGATCGAGCCGGAGCCGGACGGCCTGCCCGTGCTGGACCTGGAGGATGGCTCGGCGCGGCTGGTGGCGCTCTCGCCGCTGGGCTGGTGGCGGGCGGACCGGCGGCCGGCGGGCGTCTCGGCCGGCGCGGTGGCGGCGATGATGCGCATGGCCATCCCGGTGCCCGACCGCACCATCGGCGACGCCATGGCCGCGCACCCCGCCTTCCTGCGCGGCTTCGTGGACCCGCTGACCATCGCGGCCCTCAACACCCCGGCGCATGAGGCCTCCTCCCGCCGCATGGGCCAGGTGCTGCGGCGGCTGGGCGCGCCCGGCGCCACGCGGCTGTTCGTGGCGCGGCGCGGGCTGGGGCCGGACCTGGTGGAGCCCGCGCTGGACGCCATCGGCAAGGCCGGCGGGCGCTATGTGTCCGACCATCGGCTGCGGCGGCTGGACCAATCGGGTGGCCGCGCCACCGCGCTGCATTTCCACGAGGACAGCATCCCCCTCGGCGCCCAGGATCGCGTGGTGCTGGCCCTCCCCCCCTGGGAGGCCACGCGCCTGCTGACCCATGTGGACGCACCCCATTCCCATGCCCCCATCGTGAACCTGCATTTCGCGCGCACGGGACCGGGGCCGGTGCGGTTCATCGGCCTGCTGGGTGCGCTCTGCCAATGGATCCTGGTGCGGCCGGAAGGCGTGTCCGTCACCGTCAGCGCGGGCGATGCCGAGGCGGGCGAGGACGCCGACACGCTGGCCGCCCGCGCCTGGACGGAAATCCTGCGTGCGGCGATGGCCTTCCGCCTGCCCGGCGAATGGCCCATGGCGACGCCCGCCTGCCGAGTGGTCAAGGAACGCCGCGCCACCCCGCGCCAGCGCCCCGGCGCCATCCCGCGCCCCAAGCGGCTGCACCTGGAAAACCTGGCGCTGGCCGGCGACTGGACCTGGCCACACCTGCCCGCGACCATCGAGGCCGCGGCATGTTCGGGCCGGGCGGCGGCGCGCACCGTGGCCTAGGCTCCGGACTCATTCAGCACCAGCAGATGATCACGGCGGCGATGGCGACGGCGGAGGCGAAGTTCCGAGCGAGCTTGTCGTAGCGGGT
>NZ_JACIDJ010000009.1:23686-119935 GCF_014196305.1 Roseococcus suduntuyensis | reverse complement strand
CAGAACTCGCCCGCCATGATCATGCTCCGCTCAACACAAAGCTTGAATCACACAACGCCGCGTCGGAGCTAGAACTGATTGGGTTTGGAGCCTAAAGCGTCTTCAAGCCGAGCGGAAGCACTCAGCGCCGCAGCAGCAGCGCGCCCGTGGCCCCCACCTCCGCGCGCCAGCCTTCCGGCACCAGCGTCGTGGCGTCGAGCTGCACGATGATCGCGGGGCCGGCCACGGAAGCCCCCACGCCCAGCCCCGCACGCGCGATGACCGGCGCCTCGGCCACCCGGCCCTCCAGCCGCATGGCCTGCGTGCCCAGGGTGGCGGCCGCCACATCGCCGCCGCTGGGCGGCAGGGGCGGCAATGCGTGCAGCTTGCCGGTCGCCGTCACCCGCAATGTCACCACCTCGATGGCGATGCCCGGCAGGTCGAAGCCATAGAGGGCCTGGTGGGCGGCGGCGAAGTCCCGGCCCAGCGCCGCGACCGGGGCGAAGGGGATGGGCAGCTCAAAGCCCTGCTCGGCATAGCGCATCAGCACCGCCCGGCTGCGGGACTGCGCCTCGGGGGGCACGGCCTCCTCGGCGAACCATTGGGCGGCCTCGGCCTCCAGCGCGCCGAAGCCCGCCTCCAGCGCCGCGTCCGTCACGGCGTCCAGGGGGCGCGCCAGACTGCGGCTGAACTCCGCGCGCAGATCGGCCGCCACCAGCCCCTGGGCGCAGAGCACCCCCGGCGCCGGCGGGACCAGGACGGTCCGCATGCCCAACAGATCGGCCAGCGCCGCCCCGTGCAGCGGCCCCGCGCCGCCGAAAGGCACCAGCGCGAAGCCGCGTGGGTCATGCCCCCGCTCGACCGAGACCACGCGGATGGCGCCCACCATGTTGTTGTCGGCGATGGCCAGGATGCCGCGCGCCGTGGCCTCCATCGAGAGGCCGAGTGGGCCCGCCACCCGCGCCAGCGCCGCCTCGGCCAGGGCGGGGTCCAGCGCCATGCGCCCGTCCAGCAGGCGCGGCGGCAGGTGGCCCAGGTAGAGATGCGCGTCGGTGACGGTGGGTTCCGTGCCGCCGCGCCCGTAGCAGGCGGGGCCAGGTTCGGCGCCCGCGCTGGCCGGGCCGACCGTCAGGCCGCCCGACCCGACGCGTGCGAGCGAACCGCCGCCCGCGCCGATCGTCACCATGTCCAGCATGGGCAGCGGCAACGGCCAGGGCCCGATGCGGCCCGATTGCGTGAGGCCGATGCGCCCGCCCTCGATGAGGCAGATATCCGCGCTGGTCCCGCCGATATCCACGGTGATGAGGTCCGCCACCCCTTCCGCCGCGGCCATGGCACGCGCGCCCACCACCCCCGCGGCGGGGCCGGAGAGCGCCGTCTGCGCCGGGCTGCGGCGGATGGACGCCGCCCCCGCCACCCCGCCATTGGACTTCATCAGCAGCAGCGGCGCGGCGATGCCGGCCTCGGCCAGCCGCGCCTGCAGCCGCGCGATATAGGTCGAGACGGCGGGCATGACGGCCGCGTTCAGCACGGCGGCCATGCTGCGCTCGTATTCGCGCAGCACCGGCAGCACCTCGGTCGAGGCGGTGATGGCCAGCCCCGGCAGCAACCCGCGCAGCAGCGTGGCCGCGCGCAGCTCATGCGCCGGGTTGGCGTAGGCGTGCAGGAAGCAGATGGCCACCGCCTCCGCGCCCATGGCCGCGATGGCCTGGGCCGCCGCCGCCACGCCCGCCTCGTCCAGCGGCGCGAGTTCGTCACCGTCGGCGGCGATGCGGCCTTCCACCTCGAAGACATGTTCGGGCGGGACGGGCCGACGCGGCTTCACCCAGGCCCAGAGGTTGTCGCGGCGCGGCAGGTCGGCCCGGCCGATCTCCAGCACATGCCGGAAGCCCGTGGTGGTGACGAGGGCGGTGCGCGCCGTCCGCCCCTCCAGGATCATATTGGTGGCGACGGTGGTGCCGTGCAGCACGCGGCCGATCTCGCCGGGCGCGCGGCCGGCCAGCTCCAGCGCCAGGCGCAGCCCGGTGAGGAAGGCCTCGGACGGGTCACGCGGGGTGGAGGGCGTCTTGGCCGTCCAGGCGCGGCCCGTCGTCGCCTCCTGGAGGGTGATGTCGGTGAAGGTGCCGCCGATGTCCACCGCGGCCAGGAGCGGGCGTTCAGTCGAGGGCATCGGCGTAGGCCCCGCGGTGGAAGGCGCCGGCGAGCGGGCGCTGGGCGCGCAGCCGCGCCGTGGCGACCTCGTCCAGCGCGCCATCGGTGATCGCCACACCATAGTCGCGCCGCGCGGCCTCGGCGCTGACGAAGCCGCCGCGCATATCGGCCAGCACCGCCTCGGCCGGGCGGTCATGCGGGTGACCCCAGCCCCCGCCCCCGCCGGTACTGAGGCGCAGGATGTCGCCCCGCCGCAGCACCGTGCCGTCGGAGAGGCTGGGCAGGTGCCGTTCCCCGGGCGTGCCGGGATTGACCACGGCGGCGCCCACGCCCCCGCTCATGCCGCCGGCCACGCCCCAGGGCGGGTTCTTCACCGTGTCGAGGCGGATGGCCAGCACCGCCTGTTCGGCCAGGATTTCATACTCGCGCACCACCCCGCAGCCGCCGCGGAAGCGCCCTGCCCCGCCCGAATCCTCGTGCAGCGCGTAGCGGTGCAGGCGGACGGGGTAGGAGTGTTCCATGAACTCGGCCGGGTAGTTCTCCTGCGCGACGAAGTAGACGGCGTCCGTGCCATCGGCGAAGGGGCGCGCGCCATAGCCCACGCCCACGCCATCGCTCATCAGGAAGGGCTTGCCCTCATGCGCGCCGCGCAGCGCCAGCACGACATAGGCGGAGTGCGCGGCGGGCGCCTCGCCGCCGCGGGCCACCGCCACCAGCCCGTGCAGCGCGGCCAGCAGCCGCATCATGGTGATGCCGCGCAAACCCAGCGGCGCGGGCGCGCGGGGCGCGAGCAGGGAGCCCTCGCGCCGCCGCACCTCGTCCAGCGCGCGCGGCGCTCCGGCGTTGAGCACCTGCCCCGTCTCGCCCTGCAGGAAGTAGAGGCCGAGCGCCATGCCCGGCACGTCCGGGTGCATGAGGAAGTTCACGGGGCCGGGCGCCTGGTCATCGGTGGCGGTGGTGTCCAGCACGAAGCGGTCGTCCTCGCTGCGGGTGAGTGCAAGGCGCAGGCGGAAGGGACCATTGCCCTGCCCGTCCCCATCAATCGCGTCCTTGAAGCGCGTGGTGCCCACGGGGAAGGCATCCCGCAGCTTGGCGCGCACCACCGCCTCGGTGCGGGCAAGCAGTTGCGCGAAGGCATCGGCCAGTATGCCGGCGCCGAAGCGCCGCGCGATCTCCTCCAGGCGGCGCTCGCCCAGGCGCACGGCCGCCATCAGCGCGCGCGTGTCCCCGCGTGACTGGGTGGGGAAGCGGCCATTGCGCCAGAACACCTCCAGCAGCGCGTCATTGGTCTCGCCATCGCGCATGAGGCGCACGGGCGGGATGATGATGCCCTCCTGGAAATGGTCCGTGGCGTCGGGGCTGAGCGAGCCCGCGCGCAGCCCCCCCACATCGGAGAAATGCGCCCAGCCCATGACGAAGCCCACCCGCGCCCCGTCCAGGAAGGCGGGGGCCAGGAACACCTGGTCGTTGGTGTGGGAGACGGCGCCCTGGCTGCCGTAGCAGTCATTGTACCAGTAGAGGTCGCCCGGCCGCATCGTCTCCAGCGGGAACTTTTGGGCCACCGGCCGTACGATGTCGCCGAAGATCGGCAGGTCGCTGCCCACCACCATGGCGCCGTCCGCGTTGAACAGCGCGGTATAAAAGTCCTTCTTCTCGCGGATGAAGGCGGACATGGCGGTGCGTTCCAGCAGCGCCTCCATCTCGGCCTGGGCGGCACGCGCGGCCCCGCGGATGATCTCGAGCGTGACGGCGTCGCAGCTCATGCCGCCTCCCGCCAATGGTGGCAGGCGACATGGTGCGCGGGGCCGGCGGCCTCCGTGGGCGGCGTCTGCGCGGCGCAGAGGGCGCTGGCGCGGGTGCAGCGCGGATGGAAGCGGCAGCCTGCGGGGATGCGGCGCAGCGAGGGCGGCTCCCCTGGCAAGGAAGGCCCCGCGGCGCGGCCGTCGAGATGCGGCGCGGCCGCGAGAAGGGCGCGCGTATAGGGGTGCGCGGGGCGGGCGAAAAGGGCTTCCGCCGGGCCTTCCTCCACCACCTGGCCGAGATACATCACCGCCACCCGGTCGCAGACGCGACGCACCACCGTCAGGTCGTGCGAGATGAAGAGGTAGGTCAACCCGAAGCGCGCACGCAGTTCCGCCAACAGCCGCAGCACCGAAGCCTGCACGGAGAGGTCCAGCCCCGCCGTGGGTTCGTCCAGAATGACCAGCTTCGGCCGCAGCAGCAGGATGCGCGCGAGCCCGATGCGCCGCTGCTGGCCGCCCGAAAGCTCATGCGGGTAGCGCTGCCCGAAATCCGCATCGAGGCCGACCGCGGCCAGCATCTCCGCGATGCGCGCGGCGCGTTCGGCCGCATCGCCGACACCATGGATGCGCAGCCCTTCGTCCAAGGTTGCGCCCACGCGCCACCAGGGATCGAGCGCCGCCCCCGGGTCCTGGTGGACATACTGGATGTCGGCGCGCAGGCGGCGCGCCTCGGCGGGGGCGAGGCCCGAGACGCGGCGGCCGGCCAGCGTGATCTCGCCCGCCGCCTCACGCTGCAGGCCCAGCAGCGTGCGCGCCAGCGTGGTCTTGCCGCAGCCGCTTTCGCCCACCACGCCGAAGGCCTCGCCCTCCGCGATGGAGAGCGTGACGCCGTCCACCGCGCGCAGCGACACGGCGGGGCGGAGAAAGCCGGCGCGGCGGCCGAGATCGGTGGTGAGCGCCTCGGCGCGCAGCAGTTCAGGCAAGGGCGTGCGCCTCCATGCGCGCGGTGTGCGGGCAGGCCACGGCGCGCCCGCCAGGCCATGGCAGCAGGGGTGGCACCTCGCTGCGGCAATCGGGCTGGGCCACCGGACAGCGCGGGTGGAAGCGGCAGCCCGCGGGCTGCGCGGTGGCGGGCGGCACGGCGCCCGGGATGCCCAGCAGCTCCACCGCGCGGTCCGGATGGCAGGAGAGAAGCATGCGCGTGTAGGGGTGGGTGGGCGTGTCGAGCACGGCGCGCGTGGGCCCGCTTTCCGCCACGCGCCCGGCGTAGAGCACGCTCACCTCGTCGCAGAGGCTGGCCAGCACGCCGAAGTCATGCGTGACGAAGAGCATGGACAGGCCGCGCGCCCGCACGAGCTCGCGCAGCAGGCCCAGGATTTCACGCTGGGTGGTGACGTCGAGGGCGGTGGTCGGTTCATCCGCCACGATCAGCGCCGGGTCGCAGCACAGCGCCGCCGCGATCAACAGGCGCTGCCGCTGCCCGCCGGAGAATTGATGCGGATACTTGTGCAGGGCCGCCTCCGGGTCGGGCAGTTGCACGGCGCGGAACAGCTCCACCAGCTTCACGCGGTGCTCGGCGCGCGTGCCGGGGGCGTGGCGGCGCATGATCTCCAGGATCTGGTCGCCCGCGCGGAAGACGGGGTTCAGCGAGAGATAAGGATCCTGCGGGACGAAGCCGATGCGCCCATGGGGCTTGGCCGCGCGGGCGGGCAGGATATCGCGCCCCTCGAAGAGGATGCGGCCACGCGGCGTGGTGGCCCGGCCCGGCAGGATGCCCAGGATGGCGCGCAGCAGCGTGGATTTGCCGCAGCCGCTCTCGCCCACCACGCCGGTGACGCTGCCGCGCGGGACGGTGAGGGTGATGCCGTCGAGGATGTCCGCCACCTCGCCGCGACTGCGCAGCTGCACGGCGAGGTCCTCGATGGTGAGTGCCGCGTCCGTCACTTCCGGCTCCGACGAGCTTCTCATTTGCGGCTCCGCCGCAGGCGGGGATCGGCCGCGTCGCGCAGCCCGTCGCCCAGCAGGTTGAAGCCCAGCACCAGCAGCATGATCGCGAGGCCCGGGAAGGTCGCGTACCACCAGGCATCGGGCAGGTGCTGGCGGGCCTCGGCCACGGCCAGGCCCCAGTCGGGCGTGGGGGGTGCCGCGCCCACGCCCAGGAAGCCCAGCAGCGCCGCGGTCAGGATGGTGAAGCCCATGCCGATGGTGGCGCGCACCAGCACCGCCGGCGCGGCATTGGGCAGCACGTGCAGCAGCAGGATGCGCATGGGATGCGCGCCGATGCCCGCCAGCGCGTCCACGAACAGCGCGCCGCGCAGCCGCCGCGTTTCCGCGAAGACGGTGCGCGCGAAGAAGGGCCAGTAGGTGAGTGCCAGGGCCACCATGGCCGTGGTCAGGCCGGGCGCCAGCAGCTGCCCGAGCGCGAGCGCCAAAATCAGTTGCGGCACGGCCAGGAACACGTCGGTGACGCGCATCAGCACCTCCGACAGCCAGCCGTCCCGCCAGCCGGCCGCGAGCCCGATGGGCACACCGATGAGGATGGCCGCCAGCACCACCGACACCGCCACGATCAATGCGCTGCGCGTGCCGAGGATGACGCGCGAGAAGATGTCCCGCCCGAGATCATCGGTGCCGAAGGGGAATTCCGCCGAGGGCGGGCGCAGGCGGAGCATGATGTTGCTCTCGAAGGCGTCCTCCGGCCGCGGCGCGATCCAGGGCGCGAAGATGGCGACAAACAGCGCAAAGACCACGATCAGCAGACCCAGCGCGGCGACAGGATCACGCAGCAAATGGCGCAGCGCGGTCAGCATCACTGGTCCGCCACGCGGGGGTCTATCACGGCCTGCGCCACGTCCACCGCCACGTTCACCACCGCATAGACCACGCCGATGACGAGGGTCACGGCCAGCAGCGCCTTGTAGTCGGCCGAGAGGATCGCCTGCACGGCATAGGTGCCGAGGCCGGGCCAGTCGAACACCGCCTCCACCGCCACCGCGCCCGAGACCAGCGCCCCGAACAGCAGCCCCACCTGCGTGACGGTGACGGTCACGGCGTTGCGCAGCACATAGATGGCGGCGAGGCGAAAGCGCCCATAGCCCGCCGCGCGCGCGTAGAGCACATAGTCCTTCTGCAACACCTCCAGCACGCCGCTGCGGGTGAAGCGCGCGATGGTGGCAAGGCCCGGCAGCGCAAGCGTGAAGGCGGGCAGCGCCAGGTGGCGCAGCGCGTCGAGGAACATGTCGGGGCGCCCCGCGGCCAGCGTGTCGAACAGCATGAAACCCGTCAGTCGCGGCACCTGGCCCAGCGCCACGTCCAGCCGCCCGCGCAGCGGCAGCAGGTTCCACTCCATCGAGAACTGAAGCTGCAACATGATGGCGAGCCAGAAGGAGGCAATGGCCAGCCCGCCCACCGACACCACCCGCACCAGGTGATCGAGCGGCCCGTTGTGGTCCAGCGCCGCCACGAGGCCGAGCCCTATGCCGAACAGCGTGGCGAGGAAGAGCGCCACGAAGGTCAGCTCCAGCGTCGCCGGCAGGCGCTGCCAGATCTCCTCCGCCACAGGCCGGCCGGAGAAGATGGAATTGCCCAGATCCCCCGAGAGCACCTGCCGCACATGGATCACCGCCTGTTCCAGGATGGGCCGGTCCAGCCCGTACTGGGCACGGATTTGCGCGATCTGCGCCGGCGTGGCGGCATCGCCCGCCAGTGTCGCCGCCGGGTCGCCGGGCACCACCCGCGAGAGCACGAAGGTGAGCAAGATCAACCCCAGCAGCGCCGGGATGGAAAGCGCGATGCGCCGCAGGATGTAGAGGGCCACCTGCCTGCCCTCAATTCTCCAGCGACATCAGCCGCACCTCGCCGCCCGAACCGACGGGCGAGAAGCTGTAGCCCGAGACGCGGCGCGAGAGGCCGCGCAGGTTCACGGTGTTGTAGACCCAGATGTCCGGGCTGTCGGCCACCACAAGCGCGGTCGCCTCGGCGTAGAGGCGCTGGCGCTCCTCCTGGCTCAGGCTTTCGCGGGCGGCGCGCAGCAGCGTGTCCACCCTCGGGTTGGTGTACCAGGAGGACGCCTTCCAGGTGCCATGGAACTGGCTGTCATACATCTGGCCGATCCAGTTCTCCGGGTCCACGAAGTAGGTGGACACCCAGTGGATCCACATGTCCGGCGTGGTCTCGGCGCGCGCCGTGGCGCTGGTGATGTTGGGCCAGGTGTTGGGCACGATGCGCAGGTTGATGCCGATGCGCCGCAGGTCGGACTGGAAGAGCTGTGCGGCCTGGGTGGTCTGCTGCAGCTCGTTCTGCACATGGATCTCGATGGGGCGGGAGAGGTCCACGCCCGCCGCCCGCGCGCGGTCGCAATGGGTGCGGGCGCGGGCCAGGTCGAAGGCATAGGGCGCCAGGTTCTCGGGGTTGCCCCAGAGGTTGTTGGGGTTGGGGCCCGCATTGCGCGCCACGAAGCCGCGCAGCACCACGTTGTTGAAACCCTCGTAGTTGAAGGCATGCGCGAGGCAGAGCCGCACGTCGTGGTTGTCGAAGGGCGGGCGCTGGTTGTTCATGCGAATGATGAAGACGCGCATGCTCTCGTCGCGCGCGACGCGGGTGGTGGGGTTGCGGTCCACGCGCTCCACCTGGTCGGCCGGCAGGTAGCTGTCGGTGGCGTCGATCTCGCCACGCAGCAGCGCCAGCACGCGGGTGGAAGTTTCGAGCACGGGGCGCACGCGCACCGCCTCGATGGGCCGCGGGTTGCCGGCGAAGCCGCTGAAATGGTCGGGGAAGCGCTCCAGGTCGAGCGAAACGCGTGGCTGGTAGTTGGTGGCGTTCACGCGATAGGCGCCAGAGCCCGCGCTGTTGGCGGCAAGCCAGGCGCTGCCCCAGTCATCGCCCGCCACATGCGGCGCCAGCACCCGCTGGTTCACCACCGCCACCAGCGGCAGCGCGGAGAGGAAGGGCGCGTAGGGGCGGCTCAACACGAAGCGCACGGTGCGGGGGTTCACCGCCGTCACCGCCTCGGCGGTCAGCACGGGGGTGAAGGCGGCGGCCGGCGCGCGGCGCATCGCCAGCAGGCGGCGGAAGGAATAGACCACGTCCTCGGCCGTGATCTCGCTGCCGTCGTGGAACTTCGCGCCGGCGCGCAGCGTGAACTCCCAGGTCAGCCCGTCCGCGGAGACGGTGTGCGATTCCGCGAGCCAGGGCTCCAGGCGCGGCGGGTTGCCCTGGTAGCGGTACAGCCCGTCATAGACATTGAGCAGGATGAACTGGCTCGGCACGTCGAAGATGGCGTGCGGGTCGAGCGTGGCGGGCAGGGTATCGCCCCAGACCAGGGGGCGCGGCGCGGTCTGCGCGCTGGCCATCAGGGGTGCGGCGGCGAGAAGCAGCACAAGGCGCGCGCAGCGGAGCAGACGGTGCATCATGGGGCGTCCCTCATCTTCCGGAGGGAAGTTGAAGCGATGCCCGAAACGCGCACAACGGCCTACGCCCTGCGCATATGCTTACCATCAGGACATCTGCCCGCACGCGAGGCGAAACGCGCACCAACAGATGTTCATTTGGGCATTTCCTGTGCGGCGAACTGACGTGGCGGCCATGCACCGGGGCAGCCGTGCCGGCCCGCCGGCGCCATGATCGGCGCTTCGTCAGGCAGGCGGGGAAAGAATGTCCAGCACACACCGGCAGATGCATCTGGGCGTCTTCGTCCTCGGCACCGGCAACCACATCGCGGGGTGGCGCTATCCGGGCGCCGCCGACAGCTTCGTGCGCCTCGATGTCGTGCAGCAGATCGCCCGCACGGCCGAGCGCGGGAAGTTCGACCTGCTCTTCGTGGGCGATGGGCTTTCGGCGCAGATGGGCGCGCATCCCTCCTTCCTGGTGCGCTTCGAGCCGCTGACCATGCTGGCCGCGCTGGCCGGGACCACCACGCATGTGGGCCTCGGCGGCACCGCCAGCACCACCTACAACGAGCCCTACAACCTGGCGCGGCAATTCGCCTCGCTGGATCACCTCACCTCCGGCCGCGCGGCGTGGAATGCGGTCACCAGCAGCGAGCCAGGCGCCGGCCCCAATTTCGGCCGCGAGCACCCGCGCCACGACGCCCGCTACGAGGTGGCGGAGGAATTCGTGGACGTGGTGCGCGGCCTCTGGGACTGCTGGGATGACGACGCGGTGGTGGCCGACCACGCGACGGGCCTCTACGTGGACCCGTCCAAGGTGCGGACGCTGGACCACAAGGGCCGCTTCTTCCAGGTGAAGGGCCCGCTGAACGCCAGCCGCTCACCGCAGGGGCGGCCCGTCATCATCCAGGCGGGCTCCTCGCCACCGGGCCTGTCGTTGGCGGCGCGCACGGCCGATGTGGTCTTTTCGGTGGTGCAGGATTTGGGCGAGGCGCGTGCCGCCTGGGCCGCGCTGAAATCCCGCATGGCCGATTTCGGCCGCGACGGCCGGGAGGTGGCATTGCTGCCCGGCGTCATGCCCGTGCTGGGCGCCACCGAGGCCGAGGCGCGTGACAAGCTCAACACGCTGCAGAGCTTCGTCACCGGAGACAACGCGGCCACCATGCTGCGGAACCGGCTGGGCATGGATGTCTCGGGCTTCGCCATGGACGACCTCGTGCCGGATCTGCCCCTGCCCGACACCTCGCACGGCTTCGCGCGCGCCATGCTCTCCAAGGCCCGGCGCGAGCGGATGACCTGGCGCGACCTGCACAACCTGACCGGCGCGGCGCGCGGGCATTGGGTGGTGTGCGGCACGCCCGTGCAGGTGGCCGACACCCTGCAGGAATGGTTCGAGGCCGATGCCGCGGACGGCTTCAACATCCTGCCGCCCTACTTCCCCGGCGGCTTCGACGATTTCGTGGACCAGGTGGTGCCCATCCTGCAGGCGCGCGGGCTGTTCCGCACGGACTACACAGGACGGACGCTGCGCGAGCACCTGGGCCTCACGCGGCCTGCGGTGTGAGACGCGTCACATCTCGACGAAATGCCGCAGCAGGTTGTGATAGGCCGCGGTCATCGCCAGCACGCCCGGATGGTCGTCCGGCAGGTCGCGCCGCAGGGCGATGATGCCCATGTCCATGTCGTAGAGCAGCGCGCGCGTCGCATCCTCCTTCACCATGGACTGGGTCCAGAAGAAGGAGGCCCAGCGGCTGCCACGGGTCACGGGGTTCACGCTGTGCAGGCTGGTGGCGGGATAGACCACCATGTCGCCCGCCTCGGGCTTCACCTCGTGCCGGCCATAGGTGTCATGGATCACCAGTTCGCCGCCGTCATAGCTGTCGGGCGGCGAGAGGAAGAGGGTGGAGGAGACATCGGTGCGGATACGCTGCCCGGTGCCGGGCACCGGGCGGATGGCGTTGTCCACATGCGCGCGGAAGGTCATGCCCTCGTCATAGCGGTTGAACAGGGGCGGGAAGACCTTCAGCGGCAGCGCGGCCGTGGCGAACAGCGCGTTGCGGCCCAGCGCGCGCAGCACAAGCTCCCCCAGTTCCCGGCATTCCGGCGAATCCTGCGGGACCTGCAGGTTGAACTTCGCCTTCGCGGATTGCTGCCCGGCCGTGGCCTTGCCGTCGATCCACGGCGCGGCCTCCAGCCTTTCGCGGCAATACGCGACCTCGGCCTGCGTCAGCAGCTGGGGGATCAGGACCAGCACGCGCTCAGAACTCCGCCGCCACCGTGACCAGAACGGTGCGCCCCGCCGCGACCGTGGCGCGGTTGCCGAACAGCGCGTCGTAGTTGCGGCGGTCGGTGAGGTTGTAGCCGTTCACGCGCACCGTCAGGTTCTCGTGCACGCGGTGCTGCACCATGGCGTCGAAGCTGAAATTGGCCGGCACCTCGGCCGTGTTGTCGGCCGTCAGGAAGACCTGGTCGCGCCAGGTGACGCCGCCGCCGAGGGTGAGGTTCCACCGCTCGCCCGGCGCGATGTCATAGGTGGTCCAGAGCGAGGCCGCGTGCGTGGGCACATATTGGACGCGGCGGCCGACATTGGCCGGCGTGGTGGAGCGCGTCGTCTCGCTGTCCATGTAGCTGTAGGCCGCATGGACGGCCCAGGCGGGCGTGATGCGCCCGGCCACGCCCAGCTCCACCCCGCGCACGCGCTGGCGGTCGCCGGTCTGGATCAGCGAGGTGGGGTCCGCCGCGTCCTGCACCAGCGCATTGCCCTTCTCCGACTGGAAGAGCGCGGCGCTGAGGCCGAGCCGGCCGTTGAACAGCTCGAACCGCGCGCCGATCTCGTGCGTGGTGTTGCGCTCCGGCTGGAAGCCCGCGTTGAAGCTGTTCACGGCCGCGGGGAAGGTCGTGAAGAAGGTGCCCGGCGGCGTCGTGGAGGTGGAGTAGGAGTAGTAGTAGGTCTGCGCCGGCGTCGGCTCGAAGATCACGCCCATCCGCGGGTCGAGGTAGTTCTCCCGGATGTTGATGGCGGTGGTGGGCGCCGCCCCCGGGGTGCCCGCGCGATAGTCCAGGTCGAAATGCGTCCAGCGGAAGCCGCCGAAGACCGACAGCGTGGGCAGCAGCCACAGCCGCTCATTCACGAAGAGGCCGAGATTGGTGGAGACCGTCTCGCGCAGGTTGTTCGCGGGGCCCGTATCCAGCGTCAGCTCGTTGTTCGTGTAGCCGCTGAGCAGCCGCACCGACGGGCGGGTGGAGGCATAGGGGAAGGCGCGGCGCTCCACCACCTCATGGGCCACATCCACACCCGCCACCAGCTCATGGCGGAACGGGCCGGTGTTGAAGCGCGCCGTCACGCTGGTGACGTTCTGGATGGCGCGGTTGATCTGCTGGAAGGGCGCGTTGCTGCCGCCGCCATAGGTCAGCACCGGGTTCAGCCCGCGGAAGAACTGGCCCGAGCAGCTGTTGGCATAGGCGGCCGCCGTGGCGCCGCCCGGGCAGCTCGGCACGGTCAGCGCGGTGGTGCGGTCCACCCGCATCAGCCGCGTGTCGTTGTTGAAGGTGATGCCGTTGTCGAAGCGGTGCTGGAAGCGGGCGGTCAGCCGGTCCACCGTCACATCGTCCCGGTCGTTCTGGATGCCATACCAGTTGCCGCGCCGCACGCCGTATTCGGAGGCGGGGCGCCCGATGGCCCCCGGCCCGGAGAAGACGATGGGCATGCCGCTGTCCACCGTCCGACGGTCCTCGTAGTGCAGGTATTCCAGCGAGAAGGTGGTGGGCGTGCCGATGCCGAAGGCGACGGAAGGCGCGATGCCCCAGCGCCGCGTGTCCTGCCCGTCCCGGCCCACCAGGCTGCTGTGCTGGCCCATCAGGTTGAGGCGCATGGCGGCGGTGTCGCTGATCGCGCGGTTCACGTCGGCGGTGAAGCGGCCATAGGGCCCCATGCCGCCCGTCATCGCGAAGGCGGCGCGGTTGGTGAGGCTGGGCATGCGGCTGTTCACGTTGATGCCGCCACCGATGGCGCTGGTGCCGATGGCAAGGCCCCCCGCCCCCTTCAGCACCTGCACGTCCTCATAGGTGAAGGCGTCGCGCTGGTAGGAACCGAAGTCGCGCAGCCCGTCCATCAGCACGTCGTTCTGGGCCGAGAAGCCGCGGATGCGGAACTGGTCGCCATTCACGCCGCCATTGCCCTCGCCGATGGTGGAGGTGATGCCCGGCACGTTGCGAAGCGCCTGGTCCAGCGTGGTGACGTTCTGCTCGCGCAGCACCTGCTGCGGCACGACGGTGATGGTCTGCGGCACGTCGCGCACCGTGCCGGGCTGGCGCGGATTGCCCGTGGGCGCGCGCAGGGGGGCGTTGGCCGTGCCGGCCTCGATCGCCACCTCGGGGATGGACATGGCGGGGGATGGCGACTGGGCCAGGGCAAAGCCGCTCACCATGGCCGCGCCCAGGCTCAAGCTGGCGATGGCGGCCATGCCACCCGTTGCGCGTGTCGACTCATGCATGGAAGCGGCCCCTCTAATGCGATTGCGAGTCATTCTTAATAAAGGCCTGCCAGCCGGTCAACCTTGCTCAACGGTAGAAGACCGCGATGCGGTCGCCGCCGATCTCATGCACGCTCGCCTCGATGTCGAAGATCTCGCGCAGCGCCTCGGGCCGCATGATGGCCTCGGGCGGGCCCTGCATGACCACGCGCCCCTCGCGCATGGCCACGATCCGGTCGGAATGGCAGGAGGCGAAGTTGAGGTCGTGCAGAACCAGCACGATGGTCTTGCCGAGTTCCGTGGCCGCACGGCGCAGCAGGCGCATGATCGCGACGGCGTGCCGCATGTCGAGGTTGTTCAGCGGCTCGTCCAGCAGCACGTAGTCGGTGTCCTGGCACAGCACCATGGCGATGAAGGCGCGCTGGCGCTGCCCACCGGAGAGCTCGTCCAGGAAGCGATCGGCCTGCGCCTCCAGCCCGAGATAGCTTATGGCGCGTTCCACATGCGGGCGGTCGGCGGCCGTCGGCCTTCCCTTCGAATGCGGGTAGCGGCCGAAGGCGACCAGGTCGCGCACCGTCAGCCGCGCGGGGAGGTGGTTGTCCTGCCGCAGGCTGGAGAGGCGGCGCGCCAGCACGTCGCCCGGCGTCACCGCCACGTCCATCCCATCCACCAGCACCCGCCCGGAAGCCGCGGGCAGCAGCCGGCTGATGACGGAGAGCAGGCTCGACTTGCCCGCGCCATTGGGACCGATGATGGAGGTGATGCCGCCCGCCGGCAGGCGCAGGGTGACATCGTCCACCACCACCGTCGCGCCATAGCGGCACGTGACACCCAGCGCCTCGATCATCGCACCCTCCCCCGCAGCAACAGGGCGATGAAGGTGAGGCCGCCCAGGAAATCGATGATGACACGCAGGTTCGTGTCGAAGGCGAAGACGCGCTCCAGCAGCATCTGCCCGCCCACCAGGCTGATGACGGCCAGCAGGATGGCCGCCGGCAGCACATGCACATGCCGGAAGGAGGGCATCACCGCATAGGCGAGGTTCGCCACCAGCAGCCCGAGGAAGGTCACGGGCCCGACCAGCGCGGTGGAGACCGACACCAGCACCGCGACGATCGCCATGATGCGCGTCACCTCCCGCCGGTGCGCGACGCCGAGGCCGATGGCCGTCTCGCGCCCCAGCGCCAGCACGTCCCAGCTGCGCATCGCCCGCAGCCCGAGCAGCGCGGCACCCAGCATGGCCAGCGCGGAGACCATCAGCAGCCCGCCATGCGGATTGTTGAAGCTGGCGAAGAAGCGGTCCTGCAGGAAGGCGAACTCGTTGGGGTCGATCACGCGCTGCAGGAAGGCGGCGAGGCTGCGGAACAGCACGCCCAGCACCACCCCCGCCAGCACCAGCATGTGCAGGCTGCGGCGCGCGGTGGAGAAGAGCACCCAATGCAGCAGGGCGGAGAACAGGACCATCGCCGCCGTCTCCCCCGCGAAGGTGAGGCGGCGGTCCGCGGCGGCCATCGCGGCCGAGCCCATGAAGAACACGAGGCAGGTCTGGATCAGAACATAGAGCGAGTCGAAGCCCATGATGGCCGGCGTCAGGATGCGGTTGCCCGTCGCGGTCTGGAACAGCACGGTGGAGACGGCGATGGCGCAGGCCACCAGCAGCATCGTCGCCACCTTGCCGGCGCGGAAGGGCAGCACGAAGGCCCAGCTGCCCTGCACGCCCAGCGTCATGAACAGCGCGATGCACAGCGCCGCCACCAGGCCCAGGGCCAGCAGCACGGCACGGGGCGAGGCGCGCGGAACGTCAGGCCAGCCGCGCATCGCGCCGGAACAGCAAATGCAGGAACAGCGCCGCGCCGATCACGCCGGCCACCGTGCCGACCGGGATCTCGTAGGGGTACAGCAGCAGGCGGCCCAGCAGGTCGCAGGCCAGGAGGAAGGCGGCGCCCGCCACCGCGATCCAGGGGATGGAACGCCGCGCATGATCGCCCATGAACATGCTGACCAGGTTGGGCACGACGAGGCCCAGGAAGGGGATCATCCCCACCGTCACCACCACCGCCGCCGTCACCATCGCGACGATGCCGAGGCCGAGTGCCAGGATGCGCGCGTGGTTCACGCCGAGATTGGTGGTGAAGGCCTCGCCCATGCCGGCGAGGGTCAGGCGATCCGCCACGGCATAGGCGGCGAGTGTGAGCAGGAGGGCCACCCAGAGCAGCTCATACCGCCCCTCCAGCACGCCCGAGAAATCACCCGCCGTCCAGGCGTTCACCGATTGCAGCATGTCGAAGCGATAGGCGAGGAAGGTGGTCACGGAATCGATCACGGCGCCCAGCATCAGCCCCATCAACGGGACCACCAGCACGGAGCGCAGCGGAATGCGGCGCAGCAGCCCGAGGAACAGCGCCGTGCCCGCGAGTGCGAAGCCCGAGGCAAGCAGCATCTTGCCCAGGATCGGCATCTCGGGCGTCAGCACCATGGCCGCCAGCAGGCCGAGGCTCGCCGCCTCGGCGGTGCCGGCGGTGGAGGGCTCCACGAAGCGGTTGCGCGCCAGCAACTGCATCACGAGGCCCGCCACGCCCAGCGCGGCACCCGCCAGCACGATGGACAGCGTGCGCGGAATGCGGCTGACCAGCAGGAGCTGGAGCGCATCTTGCCCCGGAGCGGGCCACAGCAGCGCGCGGGGCGTCACCTCGCCCACGCCGACGAAGAGGCTGGCCACGGCCAGCAGCGCCGTCAGCGCGAGGGCCAGCGCGAAACGCGGCACCGCTCAGCCGACGCCGTAGGCGCGGCCGACCTCCCCCACCATGAGCTGGGTGGACTGGATGCCCCCCGGCGCCAGATACCAGTTGAGCGGGTCGAGGAAGAGCACCCTGTCCTCCCGCCACGCCGCCGTCTGCCGCACCAGCGGGTTGTCGAGCGCCCGCCGCGCCGCGCCGCCACGGCCGATCGCCGCATCGCGGTCCACGACGAAGAGCCAGTCCGGATTGGCCTGCTGGATGAACTCGGACCCGATGGACTGGCCATGCAGGCTGACCGAGAGATCCGGCACCGCCGCCGGCACGCCCAGGTCGGTGTGGATCATCCCGAAACGCGAGCCGGGGCCATAGGCGCTCATCCGCGTGCCGGTCGTCAGCACGATCAGCCCGCGGCCGCGACCGGCGGTGACGCCGCGCAGCGCCGCGACCGATTGCCGCAGCCGCCCCGCCAGCGCCGCCGCCCGCTCCTCGCGGGCGAAGACGTCGCCCAGCAGGGTGGTGTTCGCGATGACGCGGTCGAGGTAGTCGGCATTGCCCGCGTGCATGCCGATGGTGGGCGCGATGCGCGAGACCTCGTTGTATTTCGCGGCGGAGCGCCCGCCGACCAGGATCAGGTCCGGCCGCGCGGCGGCCAGCGCCTCGTAATCCGGCTCGAACAACGTGCCGAGGCGCGGGTGGCGGCGGTCACGATACTTCGCCAGGTGCTCGGGGAAGGTGTTGCCCGCGATCCCCACGATCTGCTCGACGCCCAGCGCGTCGAGGATGTCGAGGGCCGCGATGTCATAGACCGCCACGCGCCGCGGGTTCGTGGGCAGGGTCGTCTCGCCCAGCCCGTGGCGCAATGTCCGCGTGCCGGCCTGCGCGGAGGCGATGCGCGGCAGGGCCGCGGCCGCGACGAGGCCGAGGAGGAAGTGTCTGCGGATCGGGGACATGCCGGGGCCAGCCTTTCGACATCGGGAGATGACGGGTGCGCGAATGGCCCCGCCGGTGTCCCGCCCCATACTGATATTGCGAGTCATTTGCAATAAGGGCGTGCGGCTTGCCAGGAAGGCGACCGGGGCCACGCCACCCCGGCCACCTAGCCTTGCCCTGGAACAGGCCGCGTTCACGCAACATGCTCCAGCCCTTGTCGAGAACGGGCTTCAGCGTTTTCGGTGATTCCGCCTCAACGCGTCCCGCCCTACCGCCTCCCGCCCTATTGCCCCCAGGGCCTGATCTGCCACAGCTCCTGCACGCGGTTGTCCACTTCCTGCACCAACTGGCGGTAATCGGCGCCGACGGCGATGCGCAGCGGCAGCGAGGCGCGGGCCGCGTCGCGCAGGAAGTCCGGGTCGGCCAGGGCCGCGCGGAAGCCCTGTTCAAGGCGTTGCCGGATGGCATCGGGCAGGCCGGGCGGGGCGATGATGCCACGCGCGGAACCTGCCACCAGGTCGAAGCCCTGCTCGCGGAAAGTGGGAAGATCGGGCGCGGCCGACCAGCGCTCGGCCGCCGCCTGGCCCAGCGCCCGCACCCGGCCCTCGCGCATCGCGCCCAGGATTTCGGCGACATTGCCGACGCCCACCTCGATATGCCCTCCCAGCACCTGCGCCAGCAGGGGTGCGGCGCCGGCGAAGGGCACGTGCTCCAGCGGTTCCAGCCGCGCCTGGGCCTGGAGTGCCAACATCAGGATGTGGTCGTCCGAGCCCACGCCAGTCGTTCCGTAGTTGATGCGGCCAGGACGGGCGCGCGCGGCCTCGACCAGGTCGCCCAGCGTGCGGAAGGGGGAGTTGGGTGGCACGAAGATCGTGTTGGGGTCGTCCACCACATTGGCCAGGAAGGTGTAGTCCATCGGCCGGTAGCGCGCCGCGCGCTCGCGCGGGATGGTGTTGATGGCCGGCACGGCCACGGCGCCGATGGTGTAGCCGTCCGGGGCGGAATTGAAGCTCGCCTCGAAGCCGATCTGCCCGCCCGCGCCCGCGCGGTTCTGCACCACGAAGCGCGCGCCGGGCAGGTGCTTCTCGACCACCGGCAGGACGAGGCGCGTCATCACGTCCACGCCGCCACCAGGCGGATAGGGCACGATGGCCTGGATGGGCTTCTCGGTGGGCCAGGCGGGCTGGGCGCGCAGCGCGGCGGGGGCGGCGAGCAGGCCAATTCCCGCGCCCGCCAGTTGGCGGCGAGTGGTCATCGTGTTTCCTCCGGTTCGTTGTCGTTGCCCGGATGCTATCCCCGCTTGTCCGCCAAGGCCAAGCCGCGCCGTGTTTGCATCAATCCGCATCGGCCTCGCGCAGCACGCTGAGCGCCGCCTGGAGGGCCGCCTCGTAGCGCGCCTGCTCCCGCGCGACGCGCTCGGGCGGCCAGTCGCGGAAGCCCTGGCCGGTCTTGGCGCCGTAGTGGCCCGCCTCCACCAGCCGGCGCAGCCCCGGCGATGGCTCGGGCGAAGTGTTGAGCGAAGGGTAGATCGAACTGGCGGCGGCGAGTTGCGTCTCCAGCCCCGCCAGCTCCTTCTGCAAGATCGGCCCGCCGGCGATGTAGCGGAAGCCGAAGGTGTAGCGCACCGCCGCGTCCACATCATCGGCCGAGGCGAGGCCTTCCTCGATCGCGGCGAAGGCCTCACGCATCATCGCGTGCTGGAGGCGGTTGGCGAGGAACCCCGGCACGTCGCGCGCCACCATGATGGGCTTGCGGCCAAGCGCCGCCATGATGGCCGCGAGGCGTTCGCACACCGCCGGGTCCGTGTGTTCGCCCCGCACCACCTCCACGCCGGGCACGAGGTGCGCGGGCAGGAAGAAGTGCAGGTTGGCCATGCGCGCTTGCGTGGCGCAGCCGGCCGCGATGTCGGTGACGCGCAGCCCCGAGGCGTTGGTGGCCACGGGCACGCCCGCCGGCACCAGATGGTCCAGCCGCGCGAAGATGTCGCGCTTGATCGCCAGGTTCTCCGGCACCGCCTCGATCACGACGGCCGCGTCGCTGTAGTCCACCGCGTCGGGCGCGGCCGCGATCTTCGCCTCGGCGGCCGCCCCGCCCAGTTGCGCGACGGCGCGCGCCATGCGCTCGCGCGCCGCGGGCCAGGCGGCCTCGCGCGGTTCCACCGCCGTCACGTGCCAGCCGCCGGCCAGGAAGATCGCCGCGATGTCGCAGCCCATCAGGCCAAGGCCCAGCACCACCGCATGGCCGGGCGGCAAGGATTGTTCAGGCATGTTTCGCTCCCTTCGGATGGGAACAGCTTGGACCAGGGTGGCCGCTTCCCGGAAATCCGGCCCGGCCTTGCCGGGGTGCGGGGCTTTACGGCAGCCTCGCCGCATGGCTATGAACCGCATTCCTGGAAACACCCGCCGCCGGCCGGACGCGGGCCGATGATGGACACCGCGAAGGCTGCCCTGCGCCGCGAGGCCCTGGCCCGCCGCGCCGCCGCGGACCCGGCGCTGGGCGCGCGCATCACGGCCCATATCCTGGCCGAGGCGCCGCCGCCGCCCGGCGCCGTGGTGGCGGGCTTCTGGCCCATGGGCAGCGAACCCGACATTCGCCCGCTGCTGGAGGCGCTGCACGCGCGCGGCCATACACTCGCCCTGCCCTTGACGCC
Organism: Roseococcus suduntuyensis; assembly: GCF_014196305.1. Taxonomy (GTDB): domain Bacteria; phylum Pseudomonadota; class Alphaproteobacteria; order Acetobacterales; family Acetobacteraceae; genus Roseococcus; species Roseococcus suduntuyensis. The sequence continues at coordinate 99,886 of NZ_JACIDJ010000009.1, read as the reverse complement.
CCCGCGCGGCCAGCCCTTGCAATTCCGCGCCTGGGCGCCCGGCGCGCCCATGGCGCGCGGCCCGCTCGGCACGCAATTCCCGGCAGAGGGAGCCACCCTCACGCCCGACTGGCTGGCCGTGCCGCTGCTGGCCTTCGACCGGACGGGCGCCAGGCTCGGCTATGGTGGCGGCTATTACGACCGCACCCTGGCCGCCCTGCCTGGCGCCACCTGCATCGGCATCGCCTATGCCTTCCAGGAAGTGCCGCATCTGCCCACCGGCCCGCACGACATCCGCCTGCCGGCCATCGCCACCGAGGCGGGGCTGCTGCGAACCGGGGCGTGACCGCCGGCTGCAACCCACCCGCCGGGACAGGCTTGATGGAGGGCAGCCAGGAGACACCCCATGCCGGACATCGCCGAAATTCTGCGCGAACGCCGCGCCACGCCCGCCGCCTTGCCCGCCCTCTTCGACGCGCTGGCGCCGGTGGCAGCCGAGGACATGCTGGGCCGCTGGAAGGGCTTCGAGATCACGACCGGCCACCCCATGGACGGGCTGCTGGAGGCCTCGGGCTGGTATGGCAAGCTCTTCACCAGCGCGGAGGAGGTCCATCCCCTGCTCATGCACAACCAGGACCGCACGGAGGTCTTCGCCATGGACCCCGGGCGGCTGCCGCTCTCGCTGGCGGGGTGGGTGCCGCGGGCGGCGCGGCTGGCGCGGGTGGTCGCGGCCTCGCGCCTGCTGCTGCGCACGCGCGAGCCCCGGGCGCGGCTGCGGATGGTGGAATATCGCGGCCGCCCGACCGCGACCATGATCTACGACCAGATTGCCGTCATGGACCACTTCGCCCGCGTGGACGCGAACACGGTGCTCGGCCTGATGGACATGCGCGGCATGCCCCACCCCTATGCCTTCGTGCTGGAGCGCGACGAGAACGGGCCAAGGCTCGAACTGTGACCACGCCATGATCGGCTCGCTGCTGCTCTCCCGGCGTGACCGCGCGCGGTTGCAGGAGGTGGTGGGCATCGCCTCGCGCTTCGGACTGGGCGTGCTGCTGGCACGTCTAGGCCTGGAACGCGGCGCCGCTTCCGAGGGCGCGCCGGGCGAGACGCGAACCCTGCCCGTCCGCACGCGCCTGGCGCTGGAGGCGCTGGGGCCCACCTATGTGAAGCTCGGCCAGATCCTGGCCATGCGCGGCGACCTGCTGCCGCCCGAATGGACGCAGGAGCTGGAGCGGCTGCACAGCCACGCCCCCACCCTGCCCTTCGAGGAATTGCGCCCCGCGGTGGAGGCGGCACTGGGCCAGCCGCCGGAAGAAGCCTTCGCCAGCATCGACACCACGCCGCTGGCCGCCGCCTCCATGGCGCAGGTGCACCGCGCCCGCCTGCGGGATGGCCGCGAGGTGGTGCTCAAGATCCGTCGCCCCGGCATTCGCCCGCGTGTGGAATCCGACCTGCGGCTGATGGCGCAGCTCGCCGCCGCGCTGGAGACGACCAGCGCCGAGGCCCGTCGCTTCGGCCCCGTGGCCCTGACGCGCCAATTGGCCGATGCGATCCTGGCGGAACTCGACTTCACGCAGGAGGGCCGCAACGCCGACCGCCTGCGCGCTGATTTCACGGGCGATGCGCGCGTGGTGCTGCCCGAGATCCATTGGGCCTGGAGTTCGGAAACGCTGCTGGTGATGGACCACATCGCCGGCATCCCGCCGCGCGATGGCGACACGCTGCGCGCGGCCGGCATTGATCCTGAAGCCATCGCCGCGCTGGGCGCCGACATCGTGCTCGACATGGTACTCATCCATGGCCGCTTCCATGGCGACCCGCACCCGGGGAACATGCTCTGCCTGCCCGGCAACCGCATCGCGCTGCTGGACATGGGGATGATCGGCCATGTCTCGCCCAAGCGGCGGGAGGAGTTCATCGGCTTCGTGCAATCCCTCGCGGCGGGCGACCCCGCGCTGCTGGCCGATGTGCTCGCCGCCTGGTCCGAAGGTGGGGAGGTGCCCCGCGCCCGGCTGCGCGCCGTGGCGGACCGGCTGGTGGCGCGCCATGGCGGCGGGCGCGTGGTGCTGGCCGACATGGTGGCCGACTTCCTGCCGCTGCTGCGCGAGGAGGGCGTCACCCTCCCGCCCGACCTGCTGCTGGCCTTCAAGGCGATGGTGACGCTGGATGGCGTGGTGACGCGCATCGCGCCCGGCTTCGACCTGTCGGACGCCATGCGCCGCGCCACGCTGCGGATCGCCCGCGCGCGCCTCTCGCCGGAGCGCTGGTGGCCCATCCTGCAATCCCTGGCCTGGGAGCTGGGGCGGGTCAGCGAGGACGCGCCCCGCCTGCTGCGCGCCACGCTGCGCCGGCTAGAGGCCGAGCCCGCCGAGGCCCTCCCGCCCACGGCCCAGCCCGACGCCATCCGCGCGGCGGGGCGTTGGATCGCGGGCGCCATCCTGGCCGGCGCGGCGCTGCTGGCCGCGGCCATCTTCCTGCGATGACGGCACGCTCTTGCGCGGCCCGCGGGCGGCGGCCAGAACACCGCATGCCCGATTCCAGACCCGCCCCCGCCACCGGCCCCCGCGCATGAGGCTGCTCTTTCTCGGGGATGTGGTGGGCCGTTCGGGGCGCGACGCGCTGGTGCGCGAATTGCCGGGGCTGCGCGCGAAGCTGGCGCTCGACCTCGTGGTGGTGAATGGCGAGAACGCGAGCCACGGCTTCGGCCTGGCGCCCGACATGGCGCGCGCCTTCCTGGCCGCCGGCGCCGATGTCATCACGCTGGGCAACCACGCCTGGGACCGGCGCGAGATCATCCCCTACCTGGAGGAGGAGCGCCGCGTCATCCGCCCCATCAACTTCCCCCCCGGCACGCCGGGCCAGGGAGCCGTGGTGGTGGAGGTGCCAGGCAACCGGCGCGCCCTGGTGGTGAACGTGATGGGCCGCCTCTTCATGGACCCGCTGGACGACCCCTTCCGCGCGGTCCAGGCGGAGCTGGCGAAGCACAAGCTCGGCCAGACCATCCAGGCCGCCATCATTGACGTGCATGCCGAGGCGACGAGCGAGAAACAGGCCTTCGGCCATTCCTTCGACGGGCTGGTGAGCCTCGTCGTCGGCACCCACACCCATGTGCCGACCGCCGACCACCAGATCCTGCCCGGCGGCACCGCCTACCAGACCGATGCGGGCATGTGCGGCGACTATGACAGCGTGATCGGCATGGGAAAGGGCGGCGCCTCGCTACGCTTCTGGCGCAAGATGCCCGGCGAGCGGCTGGCGCCGGCCGAGGGCGAGGCCACGCTCTGCGGCCTCTTCGTCGAGACGCAGGACGCCACGGGGCTGGCCCGGCGGGCGGAGCCGCTGCGGATGGGCGGGCGCCTCAGCCCCATCATACCCGCCGCCTGAACTGCCCACGGCGCGCGCAGCCTGCCGACGCGCTGGGCGGGCTGTGCGGGGGGCGCCGGCACGAAATCCGCGCATCGTCTCGCCCCACGCCGCTTGCACGCTTTTTGCAAGGCCGGGCGCATGATGAACCGTCGCACCCTCCTGGCCGCTGCCCCGCTGCTGGCCACCCCCGCCCTCGTCGCCGCCCAGCCGGCCTGGCCCACGCGGCCCGTCCGCATCACCATCCCGTTCACCGCTGGCGGCGCCTCCGACATCATGGTGCGGCCGGTGGCCCAGCGTCTCGAGCAGATGTTCAACCAGCCCTTCACCGTGGACAACCGCGCGGGCGGCGGCGGCGCGGTGGGCGTGGGCTTCGCGGCCAACCAGCCGGCCGACGGCTATTCGCTGCTGGTCACCACCCCGGGGCCCCTGGTGCTGCTGCCGCAGATGCAGTCGGGCGGCGCCTTCGCCTATGACAGCGCGCGCAGCTTCACCTACATCTCGCTCATGGCCGGCGCGCCCATCCTTTGCGCCGTGAAGGCCGACAGCCCCATCACCAACCTCGCCCAATACGCCGCAGCCGCCCGCCGCGCGCCGGAGGCGATGAATTTCGGCTCCTCCGGCATCGGCTCCATGGGCCACCTGACGGGTACGCTGTTCGGCATGCAGGCGGATGCGCGCATGGTCCATGTGCCCTTCCGCGGCGCGCCCGAGGCGCAGGCGGCCGTGCTGGGCAACACCACCATCTCGCTGTGGGATACGGCGGCGGGCAATGTGGCGGCGGTGCGGGGCGGCACGCTGCGCGGCCTCGCCGTCTCCTCCGCCACGCGCGCGGCCACCCTGCCCGACGTGCCGACCGCGGCCGAGGCGGGCTTCCCCAATGTGGTCAGCCTGAACTGGTTCATGCTCTGCGCCCCCGCCGGCGTCTCGCCCGCCATCGCGGAGCGGCTGCATGCCGCCATCAACACCATCCTGGACGAGGCTGACATCGTGAACCGGATGAACGCGGCCGCCTTCGTGCGCGCGGAAAGGGTGGCCCAGCCGCAGCTCGCGGGCTGGGTGGCGGCCGAACAGGCGCGCTGGACGCCGGTGATCCGCGCGGCGGGGTGAGCCAAAGCAGCGACCGGATGGGTCCATCCGGTCGGATGTTGCTCTAGAAACCCGCCCGCAAGCCGGCCTCGGTGGAAAGCACCAGGGTGGCGCGCCGCGCCAGCGCCCCCAGAAGGAAGCGGGTGACGGCGCCCTCCTCCTCCAGCCCATAAGCCTCGCCGCCCGGGGTGAAGGCGGTGGCCTGGGGGTAGAGCCCGCGCCAGGCCTCGATGACGGCGCGGGGGTGGGTGGCAGGGTCGGCCAACGCCTCGGCCAGGTCGAATTCCACCACCAGCAGCGTGCCGCGCGCGGCCAGGGCGGGCGCCCAGGCGGCCAGCCGCGCGCCCACCCCCGGCCCCGCCAGGCGCAGCACGTCGAGGCGCGAGAGCCCTTCCCGCGCCAGCAATGCCTCGGGGTCATCCAGCGGCACGGCCATGGCCCGCGCGCGCGGCAGGTCATTGGCCGCGATATGGGCCGAGAGCAGCGCGGCCGCGTGCAGATCGGCCTCGAAGCCCAGCAGCGCGGCATGGCCGGGCGCGCCGGCGGCAAGGCCCAGCAGCGAAAGCCCGATGCCCGCCCCGTCGTCCAGGATCACGGCGCCCTCACCGCCCTCGGGCAGGGCGGCGCGCAACAGTCGCGCCAACAGCGGCGCCGCGCCCGGGAAATCGGCCATGCCGGGGGCATCGGCGGGGGCGCGCAGGGCGAAGCGGCGGCCCGCCAGGTGCAAGGCACGCTCCGCGGGTGCCGGCAGGGCGGGCAGCCGGGCGAGGATTTCCGGCGCCTCCAGCAGCAGGCGGCGCAGGCGGCGCAGGTCCGCGCAGGCGGCGCGGGTGGCCGCCACGTCATCGGGTGCCGGCTGCACGCCATCGCGCAGCGCCAGCAGCGCCGCCACCGCCTCGGGCGTCACGGGGCCGAGCGTCCAGCCGCCGCGCTCCACGAAGCCGCCCAGCGCGTGGGTGACGAATTCGGAGCTGCTCAGCACGCCCTCGCGCAGGCCGGTGAAATCGTCGCTGTCGGCCCAGGCGGCCAGCACCGCTTCGCTCTCGGGCTCGCGGCCCAGCGCGAAGCGGTAGGTCCAGCGCACGAGGGCGCGGCTCAGCCGGGGGGGCGCGCCGGCGCCGGTCTCTGCGTCCATGCCGCCATATCCGGCCGCCCCGCGCGCGCCGTCAAGCCGAAGTCCGGTTCGAGATTCAGGACTCAGGCGATCTCGCGGATCAGCTTGCGGCGCACGGCCTGGGCGAAGACGTTGAAATCCTCGGCCACGATCATGAAGGCGCCGGGGCCCCCGATCACGTGCTGCGCGAAATACTGATCGAGCGGCATGGGCGGCATCCGGCCGAAGGTGGGCCGGTCGTTCACGATGGGCAGGCCGTTGATGACGATGCCCTCGGCCACCGCCTCGTCCCGCGCCAGTTCCGAGGGGCGCCCGGAATTGTTCACCCCGTCGCCCGAGACATCAATGACGCGGCGCGTGCCCTCGAAGGGCGCCTCGGCCAGCACGCGGCGCGAGAAGTCGATCGCGCCCGAGATCGAGGTCCAGGAAATCGAGTTGCGCGGCGCCTCGGCCAGCGCGTCCACCCAGCGGTCGGCATCGGCCTGGGTCCCGATGCGCATCCATGGCAGGATCAGGCGCTGATACTCGATGCCCGCCCATTCGACATAGGCGACGGCGATGGCGCCGATCATGCCGCGGCCGATGGCCTCCACCACGCGCGGGTCGCCCAGCGCCTCGCGGTAGCCCTCGCGTTGCAGCCGGGCCTCCTCCTCGTCGATGGAGCGCGAGACATCCACGGCCAGCACCAGCAGCACGTCCACGGGCTCGGCGGCGCGGGCGGGGCGGGGCAAGGCCGCCCCAGGCAAGGCCAGGGCCGCGCCAGTGGACAGACCCGTGGTGAGAAGGGAACGCCGGTGCATGAGCAGGCCTCCATTCGATCGAGCGTCATGGAAGCGAAACCCGGACGGTGGGTGCAAGCTTATTCGGCACCACAGCCGCGGGTTGTAAAAGGCGCTACTCCGCCGCCCACAGGAAGGGGCGCGGCCGCAGGCGGCGCAGCAGCCCCGCGCCCAGTTCGGCATCCGCCGCGGTGCAGAGGTCCAGCAGCCGGCGCGTGGTCGCCTCCGGCAGGCCATGCAGGGCGGTGGCCAGGCGGTCCATCAGCCTTGCGCGTTCGGCGCCCTCCAGGCCGCGGTAGAAGGGGCCGGCGGGCGGCTCCCCCGCGCCGGGCCGCCGTGGCGCGCGGGGGGCGAGCGCGATGCCGGGCAAGGCAGGCTGGGCGGCGAGGCGTGGCGCGATGTCCAGCCGCCCCTCCAGCGCGATGATTCCCACCTCGATCAGCGGCCAGCGCACCGTGGGCCAGAGGTGCGTGGCGTCGAAGGCGTCGAAGGGGGCCTCACGCGCCTCGGCCTCGGACATGATCTGCACGCAGAGCCGCCAGCGCGCGGGCGCCTCCGGGGTCAAGGCGCCGAACAGGGCGCGCGGGTCCAGCCGTTCTCCCTCCCCCTCCCCTTCCCCTTCCCCGTCCCCGGGCAGGGGGTGCAGGTGCAGCCGGCACCAGAGCTGGCGCCCGTCGCGCTCCAGCGCGTAGGCCTCGGCGCCGAAGAATGGCGCGGCGCGCGAGGATCGGGGCCAGGCCGCATCCGCGAAACCGTGCAGGATGGCGTGCAGCGTCGGCGGGTGGTGCGCGCAGAATTCCCACAGCGCCGCCGGGCCCTGGGCCACGGCCTCGCCCATGGCGGCGCGCTGGTCGGGACGGCGCAGGAATTCCACCGGCAGGCGACGCAGGGGCACCTCCCAGGGGCCATCCTCCGTGTGCAGCGTGAGGGTGAGTGGCGCCGGCGGGAACGCCGCATCCCCCGCGGCCGGCAGGCGCAGCCAGAGCGGCGTGGCCTTGCCCCTGGCCGCGAAGGGGCGCGCGCGGGTCAGGCAGGTGATGTCGCCGGTGACGACCAGCCTGCCCCGCGCGGCAGGCGCGGCGGGGATGCGGCGGGGCATCGCCGCCAGGGGGCGCTGCGCCATGTCTCGTTCCTCCCTGGACGGGTGTCACAGCACCGTCCTTGTGGTGGCGAAAAGCCTAGAACGGCGGATGCGACGCGGGCCACCGAATTGCGCACCACGCCCGCGCTTGACCGATGCTGCGTCGCGGGATCATGGGTGGGAGAGATGATCCTCCCTTCGCCGCAACAGCTTCGCTACCTGGCCGCGCTGGCCGACCATGGGCATTTCGGGCGCGCGGCGGCGGCCTGCGCGGTGACGCAATCCACCCTCTCGGCCGGGCTGCTGGCGCTGGAGAGGCAGCTCGACGCCGCGCTGATCGAGCGCGGGACCTCGAAGCGCCCCGTCTTCACGCCCACGGGGCTGGAGGTGGTGGCGCGCGCCCGCGTGGCGCTGGCGGCCCTTGAGGCGGTGGCGGAAAGTGCTTCGGCCGGGCGCGACCCGCTGGCCGGGCCGCTGCGCCTGGGCGTGATCCCGACCATCGGCCCCTTCCTGCTGCCCCGGCTGATGCCCGCGCTGCGCGCCGCCTTCCCGCGCCTCAAGCTCTACCTGCGCGAGGACATGACCGAGCGGCTGATGGCCCAGCTCGACGCCGGCAAGCTCGACCTGCTGCTGCTGGCCCTGCCCTGCGACTGCGCGGCGGCGGAGGTGGAGCCCATCGGCCACGACCCCTTCCTGCTGGCCCTGCCGCCCGGGCACCGGCTGGCCTCGCAGCCTGAGGTGCGCCTCTGCGCGCTGGCGGGCGAGACGGTGCTGCTGCTGGAGGATGGCCATTGCCTGCGCGCCCAGGCGCAGGAGGCCTGCGGCCTGCCACGCGGCCTCAGCGCCCATGAGGGCTTCGCCGCCACCTCGCTGCACACACTGGTGCAGATGGTGGCGGGGGGGCTGGGGGTCACCCTGCTGCCGCGCCTTGCCGCCGAGGGCGGCGTGCTGGCGGGCACGGAGCTGGTGCTGCGCCCCCTGGTGGCGGACGCGGCCGGCGAGGCGGTGCCCGCCCGCACCCTCGCGCTGGCCTGGCGGCCGCGCAGCCCCCGCGCCGGCGCCTTCCGCGACCTGGCGCGCGCCATCGCGCAGCGGCTGGAACCGGCGGCGCCGGACTGACGTCACGGCGGCGCCACAAGTCGCCACAGGCACCACGCCCCGATCCAGGCGAGGCCCATCATGCTCAACGCCTGCACGGCGAACAGCAGGGCGAAGAGCGCCGGCTGCGCGGCGCGCCGTGTGTGATGGGGCCGGCCGGGCATGATGCCGCTGCGCCAGGCCTCGACCAGCATCCACGCCAGCAGCGCCGCCAGCGGCAGGGACAGCGCGGCACCGAGCAGGAAGGGCCCGCCCGACCATCGCCCCAGCAGGAAGATCAGCAGCAGCAACAGGACCGCACCGCCCAGCACCGGGGGCAGCACCCTCGCCAAGGCCGACACGAGCTCGCGCCACAGGCTCATCGCCCGAACCCCACATAGCCCGCCCGCAACGCCGCCGCCCGCCCGTCGCGCGTCACCCCCCACAGCCCATTGTCCACCGACAGGCGCTGCCCGCCATCGCGCTGCACGGGACGGATGTTGAGGTTGGCGCGGGAGCGGGTTTCCAGCCCCAGGAAGTCGAAGGGCACGCGCACATAGATGCCCTTGTCGAAGCTGCCCTCACCGAAGTCACGGAAGCGCACATTGGTGATGGTGGCGAAGCCGCCCACCTCGATGCCGCTGTCGAAGCGCCGTCCGAGCTCGATGGTCCCGCCCCAGTCGCCCGCCAAGTAGCGCCCCGCCCGCAGCACGCCATAGAGGTTGTGCCAGGGCAGATCCGCGTAGAGCGACACATGGCCTGTGGTCACGTTGTAGCCAAGCGTGTCGAAGAGCTGCCGGTAGCCGCGCTGCGCCACATGCGCGACCTCCACGCCCACCGCCCAGTTGCGGTCCTGCGGGCGCCAGAGGATTTCGGCCGAGATGCCGGCGAACATGGGTTCGAGATATCCGCCTGTGACGCGCGCGAAGACATCCGGCGCCGGGTTCCACAGCCGCTCCAGATAGAGCGCCGGGATGGTGGTGGACCCTGCCCTGGCATAGCGCGCGAAGTCGCTGCGAACGCGGGGCAGCACGGAATCGCTCGGCAGCCCGCCGCCCAGATTGCCCGCGATGCGCTGCTCGACCGCGCCGGCCAGGCCCATGTTCCAGCCGAGCCCGATCCGCCCGCCCGCCGCGATGCCCGCCTGCCAGCGCACCGAGGTCTGCGGGTCGCCCACCTGGAGGTTCAGGCGCGGCTCGATGCCCCAGCTGAAGCGCGGCGTGGCGGCGCGTGCCTCGCCCGCGCGGTGCTCAGCGGCGGCGGGCAGCAGGGTGGTGAGGGCGTAGATTTCCTCCGCGCTGCCCTGGTGCCGGCCCAGCGCCTCGAACCCCGCGCGCAACGTGACCAGGCGGGCGGTGACGGCGCCCTCATGCTCGAACACCAAGCGCACGCGCTCGACCTCGGGGGGCAGATGCGGCTGGGCGGCGCGCACCACGCGGGCGGTGGATTGCGCGAGGGTGCGGAAGGGGCCGCCCGCGACATGGATGCGCGCCTCGGCGCCGTCGAGGTCCAGCGCGAGCGGTGTAAATCCCGCGGCACGCAGGGCGGGAAAGAGGCGCGCGGCCACCGCCGCGTTGCGCGGGCTGCCGCCCGTGAGGCCCCCGCGCGCGCCACCGCCCACGCCGCCCGCCAGCGCGGCCATGAGGCGCACGGCGGGGATGCCGGGTGGCACGGCGACGGGGGGCGCGATGCTCTCCGCCACCGGCTCCGGCCGCGCCAGCATGGGCGGCGGGGGGCGGCGGGGCAGGTCGGGCGCGTCCTCGGGGTGCAGGCGCAGCGAGGCGCGCACCAGCAGGTCCGAGCCGTGCAGGAATGACACGCCGAGGTCCAAATGCCGGTTGGGTTGCCATTGCAGCCCGGCATTGATGCGCGAGGCCGCATCGCCCCGCGCGTTGCGGCGCGGCCCCGGGAAGCCGCCGCGCTCGTCGCGCAGGGAGTCGGCGGAGTATTCGATCTTGGCGCGCAGCCCCTCCATCTCGCCCCAGGGGGTTGTGATGGGCGGGATGGAATATTCCAGCCCCGCGAAGACCCCCACACGCCCGCCCCGGAAGAAGGAATTGGTGGAAACCGTGCCACCCGCCCCCACCCCGCGCGGGCGGGTGAGAAAGCGGCGGTCCACCCGGCCCAGCGGGTTCTCGAAATCCGCGCCGGTGGCGAGCCGCCCCCAGCCCAGCCCCACCGTCGCGTCCAGCCCCCAGAAGCGCTTGGAGGCCACGATGTACTCGCCCTGGTAGATGCCGGTGCCGATCAGGTCCTGCAGGCCGATGGCCAGCGCCGGCATCCATTCATCCTCTTCCCAGAGGCGCAGCTTCAGGTCGAAGGCGCGGTCATTGCTGGTGCCGCGGCCGGCGGTGGCATTCAGGCGCTCGGTCAGGCGGAAGGTGGTTTCCAGGTAGGGCAGCGCCTGGAAGTTCACGGTCCAGAAGGAGCGCTGGCGACGGATGGCGATGCCCGTCTCGATGGTGCCGTCGGGGCGGAAGCGCGCATTGGGCATTTCCAGCAAGCCCACGCGGCCGAAATTGGAGCCGGTGGGCTGGAAGCCGTCCTGCGCCCAAGCAGGCGGCGAAATCAGCCCCAGAACCAGAATCGCCCCCCAAACCCACCGGCCGCACAGCGGCCGGCGCGCCCAGACCGCCCCGCCGGCCGGCAAACCCGAAACGGCGCGCAGCCCAGCGCGCGGAGCGCGCGCCCGGCGCCTGAGGGCACGAAAGACAGCGCTGGCCGTCATCTCCCTCGGGAGATGACAGCCAGCGCGGCCGCCGAAATCGCCACTTGGCTCGCGAGCTGGGTGATGTCTCGGAGAAAGCCCCAGCGCTCGAAGGGCGAGGGGTCGTTGGGCACGATCACCAGGCTGCCCGGCGGCACGGGCGGCCCGCCCTGCTGCCAGGCGCCCAACCCCGCCGGCACCGCCTGCCCATTGGGTAGCACGAGGAAGGCGCGGCCCTGGTCGGCGAAGCGTTGCAGCCCGCCCGCCGCCTCGACATAGCGCGTGGCGCGCCAGCCCGAGGTGAATTGCAGCGAGCCCGGGTTCTGCACCGCGCCCACCACCGTCACCTCATTGGGGCGCTTGGGCATCATGATCAGGTCGCCGGGTTCCAGCAGCACGTCCAGGTCTGGACGCCCGGCCAGCACCACCGGGTTGGCCTCCACCACCATGCGCCCGGCGGCGCGGGCTTCGCGCAGGGCGGCGGCCATCTCGCGCCCGGCGGCGATGGCGCCCGAGACATCTGTGCCACCCCCGCCCCGCCCGCCGCCGATCACGGCCTGGCCGGCGGCCATTTGCAGAAGCCCCTGCTCCATCTCGCGCGCCGTGCGCTGGAAACCCTCCTGCTGGCGGTTGCGCACGCTCTCCCGCGTGAAGACGGCGCCGTAGGGGTAGGCCTGGGGCGTGAGGCCGCCGGCCCGGGCAATCACCTCCGACAGCCGCTCCCCACGCCGGATTTCATAGACGCCGGGGCGCAGGAATTCGCCCATCAGCGTCACCGGCCCGCTGTCACGGTCGCCGAAGCCGCGCGGGATGCGGATGCCATCGCGCGGCGAAAGGCGCACGGCCGCGAAGTTGCGGCTCCGCAAATCCAGCACCTGACGACTGAGCGGGATGGCGCTGGTCTGGTCCGCCGGCTCCCGCGCCAGTTCCACCGAGGAGAGGTCGGCCGTGTCCGTCACATTCCCCGCAACCGCGAGCAGCGCGTCGAGCCCGGTGTTGTCCATGACCGGATAGAGGCCGGGCAGCCCCGCCTCGCCCGAGAGCAGCACGGATTGGTCCAGCAGGAAGGGCAGCAGCGCCGGGTGGTCGAGGAAGAGCTGCGGACAGGGCGTGGCGCCGATGTCCGGGAAGCCCGCCACCCGCGCGTGGGCGAAGCGCTGCGGCGAGGAGCGCGCGGCGACGGCCAGCTGCGTCAGCGCCGGGCATTCGAGCCCGGGTTGCGGCTCCGGCACAGGCGGGCTGGCGAAGCCCGAGCCCCCGCGCGGCTGGGGCAGCGCCACCGGCAGGCCGGGGGCGGGGACGGCGCCGCCCACCTCGCCCCGCAGCGCCCGCTGCACGGAAGGGCTGGCCAGCCAGGCGATGTCGGCCATCGAGATGATGATCACCTCGTCGCCCTCCGCCAGCGGCAGGTTGGCCCGGCCTTGCAGCACGGCGGCGAGGTCGAAGGGCTGGAAGCGCCGGCCGCGCGTGCGCGGGTCCACCCGCTGAATCACGCCCATGCGCGCATAGGGGTCGGGTCGGACCATGCGCGAATCCGTCAGCAGCCCGCGCAAAGTGGCCCCCCGCCCGCCCAGCGCGCGCGTGGTGGGCTGCACCACATGGCCCGAGAGGCGCAGTTGCTGCGACTGCACGTCCGAACCCGGCTGCACCAGCAGCGCATCGCCGCGGCGCAGGGGGCTGGCCAGCCCGATCTCGCGGAAGGCGCGGCGGCCCTCGGGGTCGGTGGTTTCCAGCAGATAGCGGTTACCGGCGGGGCGCAGCGCGTCACCGGCGAAGCGCAGCATCTCGCCCAGCGGCGCGCTGGCCGCACCTGCCGGCAGTTCATAGATGGCAGGGCGCGCCACCTCGCCGCCGAGCGCCACCACGCCGCCGATGGGGGGCACCAGGATGCGCTCGCCCTCGCGCAGCGAGAGATCGGGCGGCTCGCCCTCGCCCGCGATGACGGGGTAGAGGTCCACCCGGCGCCGCCCTTGGCCCCCCTCCACGCGGATGTTGCGCAGCGTGCCGGTGGGCCGCACGCCGCCCGCCGCCACCAGCGCATCCAGCACATTGCCGAGCGGCGAGAGCGTGACCACACCCGGCCGCCCCACCTCTCCCCCCACGAAGACCGTCACCTGGCGCATCTGGCCGAGGGTGACAAAGACCTCGCTGCCCTGGAGTTCGCGCTGGGCGCGGGATTCCAGTTCACCCCGCAGATCCCGCAGGGTGCGGCCCGCGGCGACAATGGGCAGGAGGTCGGGCAGGATCAGCATGCCCTCGCGCGTCACGCGCAGGTTCAGGGTGCTGCGGGCGCGGCCACGGAAGGCGATGATGACCTCGTCGTCGCGGCCGATGACGTAGTCATCCGGAGTGGCGCCGAAGCCGGGCGTGCCGGGCGGGCCGGCGGCGAAGCTGTCATAGCCGAATTGCCGCAGCGGCGTGGTCAGGCGGCCGGCGAAGAACTGCTCGACGGGCGAGAAGGGCGTCTCCGCCTGGACGGGTGCGACGGGGGCGGGTGCCTGGGTCCAGGCGGGCGCCAGGGTGGCGGGCGGCAGGGTGGCGGGCGGCGCGGTGCCGCGCGGCATGGCGGGGGCCAAGCCCTGCGGCGGCGGTGCGCCCCCCATGCTCCGCCCGGCCCCGGCATCGAGCAGGCGTTGCAAAATCTCCTGCTGCGCGGCCGGCGGCAGGCCAGGTATGGGCGCGCCGCCCGGCAAGGTCTGCGGCAGCGGCGCGGACAAGTTCGGGGGCAGGCTGGGCGGGCCCACCAGCGCGGATTGCGCGATGACAGGTGCCGAAACCCCCCATATCAGGTTAAGAAGAAGCCATGTCCCAAAAACGGTGAACCTGAAGGGTGACACGACAACACTTTCTTTCCTGTTAAGGGCAATTCTTGCATGGAAATTGATACCTGATGCAACCTTCGCGCGCGCCTTTCGCCGGCCCATGTCGCAATCCCTCTGGTTCCTGAGATTGAGCGCCGCGCGGCAGCTGGGCCTCAGGCCCGTCGCGCTGGCGCTGCTGGGCCGGGGGCCATGGGCGCGACGTCGGCTGCGGCGTGCCCTGCCCGGCCTCACCCACACCGACACCCTGGGCGAGGAGGATTTGCGGCCCCTGTGGGAGGCGCACCGCTGGGCCGGGCTGCCCGCCCTGGCGCTGGCCGGCGAGGGCGCGCACGCCATGGAGGAGGCCCGCGCCTGGCTGCTGGCCCATCCGCCTTTTCGCGGCCCCCTCTGGCTGTGCGGGCAGGAGGCGGCGCTGCGGGCGCTGCACCTGCTGCTGGCCGCGCAGATCGGCCGCGTGGCGGCACCGGCCGAGGTGGTGACGGCACTTGCCCGGCGCATCGCGGCCAACCCCGCCTATGCCCTGGCGCAGGACAATAACCACCCGATCAGCGAGGCCGCGGGGCTGATGCTGTGCGGCCTCAGCCTCGGTGACGCCACCATGGCCGCGCGCGGGGCGCGGCGCTTCGAGGCCTCGGTGGCGCGCCTCGTCCACCCCGATGGCAGCTTCGCCCAGGCGAGCCCCGCCTATCACCGCATGATGCTGGACGTGGCCGCCATCACCGAATGGCTGCGGATGCGCATGGGCGGCCCGCCGCTCTCGCCCGAGGCGCGCGGCCGGCTGGGGGCCGCGACCGACTGGCTGGATCGCCTCACCTGCCGGCAGACGGGCGCCCTGCCCCGCATCGGCCACCAGGATGGAAGCTGCGTGGCCGACCTCTCGGGCTGCGGGCCCGATGACGCGCGCGGCAGCGTGGAACGCGCGGCCCGCATGTTCTGCGACGCCACGGCAGGCTTCCCCGATGACCCCGGCTGCGCGGCGCTGGGCCTGCCCCGCCCCGAATCGCCCCTGTTCCGGGAGGCACAGTGGCGAAGCCAGGGCTTCCTCGGCCGCAGCGAGGCGGGGGCGCGCGCCATCCTCCGCACCGGCCCGCTGCGCTTTCGCCCGGGCCATGCGGACCTGCTGCACCTCGACCTCTGGGACGGGCCGGTGAACCTGCTGCGCGATGGCGGCAGCTTCGCCTACAACCCGGCCGACCCCGCCCGCGCCGCCACCTTCCAGGGCACGGCCGCCCACAACACCATCGGCTTCGACGGCGAGGACCAGATGCCGCGCGTCGGCACCTTCCTCTTCGCCCGCTGGCCCCGCACCGGGCCGCTGCCCGATGGCGGCTGGATGCGCGACCATCGCGGCCGCCGCCATGCGCGCGAGGTCACGGCCGAGGGCCGGGTCTGGACGGTGCGCGACGCCATCGCGGGCCCCCACCGGGAGGCCGTGCTGCGCTGGCGCCTCGCCCCCGGCGAGTGGCAGGCAACAGAGGCGGGCGTGGCCAGCCCCCTGGCGCGCATCGAGGTCACGGCCGACCAGCCGCTCCGCCACCGCCTGGTGATGGGCGAGGAGAGCCTCGCCTATGGCCAGGCCTCGCCCGCCCCGGTGCTGGAGGTGGTGCTGGGCCCCGGCCCCGCCCGGATCGAGACCCGCATCACCCTGCCCTGAAGCTTTCGGTTGCATTTACCTTAGCGAATGGAGTTATTTCACCCCAGGTTGGTCGGGCCACCCGGCCTGGACGGGGTATTGTGGGCCTGGATGATGTGCTCCGGGGGCTTTGGCGTTGGCGCAGGCGGTTACTCCTCCTGGGCGCGATCAGCTATGTCCTGCTGGCGACACTCGTCTGGCTCTGGCCGCGAAGCCATGTGGCGCGGCTGGTCGTGGCCCCGGCCGAGACCACCGGAATCGCCACCTCCGCCCTGCTGACGCCGGCGCCGTTCCTCCAGCCCTCCCTGCTCGACCAGCGGCCGGGCGGCAATTTCGCCGTCTATCTCGCGGCACTCCGCACGCCCGAGACGGCGCAGGCCGTGGCGCGCGACACCCCCATCCTCGCCGCGCTCACCGAACGCCGCGCCGCGCCGCCGCTGGGGCCGGTGCGGGAATGGCTCGGCTTCAGGATCGAGGCGGATGTGGATGACGTGCAGGCCTATCTGGAGCGCAACCTGGCGGCCACCGCCTCGCTTACCTCCGTGACCTGGACACTCGACCTCGTCCACCGCGACCGCGCGCTCGCCTTGGCGATGCTGGAGCGCATCCATGCCGCGGCCGAGGCGCGGGTGCGCGAGACGCTGGCCGAACTCGCCTCGCGCCGCATCCTGGCGCTGGAGGCGCGGCTGCGCACCGAGCAGGACCTGTTCCTCCGCAACACCCTGCACGAACTGCTGGCGCAGCAGCAGCGCGCGGCGCTGGTGGTGGCGGCGGATGAGGCGGCGGCGGCGCGCCTCGTCTCACCGGCCGCCGCCGCGCTGCGGCCCTCCGTGCCCAACCGGCCGCTGCTGCTGGCGCTGCTGGCGGTGGGCGTCACGCTGGCCGGGTTGCTGGGGGCCACGGCGCTGCTGCTGCTGCGCGGGCCGGCCCCACGCCCCGCGCCCAACCTCGCCACCTGGCCACCCGGCCCCGTCCTGCGGCGCGAACCCGTGCTGACGCGCGGCCGCGCCGACCGCGCGGGATGAGCGCGGGCCTCGCCCTCTTCGCGGGGCTGGCGGGGGCGGTGATGCACTTCGCCGGCGCGCTGAAGGCGGTGGAACCGCTGGCACAGCTGCCCATTGACCTGACCGTGCTGGGCCTGGCCGCGACGGTGGCGGGGCTGGTGCTGCTGCTGGCGGCGCGCGAGGTGGCGCTCTCGCCCTGGCTTGGCCCGCCCTTGCTGGGCTGCGGGCTGCTCTGGCTGTGGTGGGTGGTGGCCTCGGCCTGGAGCCCCTGGCCCGCCAGCGCCACCGAACGCCTGCGCGACATCCTGCTGCTGGGGCCGCTGATGCTGGCGGCCGGAATGCTGCTGGGCGCCGATGCGCGCGCGCGGGCGGGCTTCATGGCGGCGACCATCGGGATCGGGCTGGTGGTGGGGCTGTCGGTGGCGCTGGGGCTCTGGCGCGGCAGCCTGGTGCTGGGCGGCGAGGTGGGGCGCGACCCCACGCGGCTGCGCGTCGCCTATCAGATCGTGGGGCTGGCACTGGCCTGCGCGGGCGGGCTGGTGGCGCTGCGCGTCACCCAGGCGACGGGCCGGGCACGGATCGGCTGGGGGCTGGTGCTGCTGCTGCTGGGCGCGCTGGCGCTGCTGCCGGGGGGGCGGGCCGCCTTCCTGGCCTTGCTCGTCTCCGTGGCGGCGGGGCCGGCGCTGCTGTTCCTGTTGCAGGGGCGGCTCGGCGCCGCGGCGCTCTGGCTGGGGGCGGTAGGCGTGGCGGGGGGCACGGGGCTGGCCGCGCTCTGGGTGCTGCCGGCGCTCTCCGACCAGCTGGCCACGCTGGAACGGCTGCTGCGGCCCGGCCCCGCGCTGGACAGCGCCCGCGGGCAGCTCTGGACCGAGGCCTGGCGGCTGGGCGGCTGGGCTGGGCTGGGTCCCGGCGGCTTCCCGCCGGCCATCGGGGTGGGGCTCGATCGCGGGCTGCACCCGCACAACCACGCGCTGGAGGCGCTCGTCGAGGGCGGCGCCGTCGGGCTGCTGCTCTGGGGCCTCACCTTCCTCGGCGCTACCGGCGTGGCGCTGCGGCTGGCCTTGCGGGTGGCGCCGGTGCGGGCAGCGGAAGTCTTCGCCATAGGGTTGCCGGTGGCGCTTTCGGCCATGGTCTCGACCGATCTGGGCAACCGGATGGTGTGGTTCACCCTGGGCCTCGCCCTCTCGCTGGGGGTGGAGGCGCGGGCGCGCCACGCCCTGCCCCGCCATGTATAGCGCGGGCGGCAAGCGGCTGCTCGATGTGGCGGGGGCGGCGCTGCTGCTGTTGTTGCTGTCGCCGGTCCTGGCGGGGGTGGCCCTGCTGGTCTGGTGGCGGCTGGGCCGGCCCGTGCTGTTCCGGCAGGAGCGCGCGGGGCGGGGCGGCATGCCCTTCACCCTGTGGAAGTTCCGCAGCATGCGCGATGGCCCCGGCAGTGATGCCGAGCGCCTGACGCCGCTCGGCCGCGCCCTGCGCGCCACGGCGCTGGACGAGCTGCCTCAGCTGGTGAACGTGCTGCGCGGCGAGATGAGCCTGGTGGGCCCGCGCCCCCTGCCCCCCGCCTATACCCCCCGCTACACCCCCCGCCAGGCGGAACGGCTTCGCGTGCGCCCGGGTCTGTGCGGCCTGGCGCAATCCATGGGCCGCAATGCCGTGCCCTGGGAGGAAAGGCTGGAATGGGATGCGCGCTATGCCGCCCGCGTCACGGCCTGGGGCGATGCCGTCATCATCCTGCGCTGCGCGGCTGTGCTGCTGCGCGGCCGCGGCGTGGCGGCCGAGGGCCACGCCACGATGCCCCCCTTCGAAGGCAAAGGCTTCAGAGGCGATTCCAGAGAGGGTCCTTGAGCTTGTCCAGGAAGGCCGCATGCGCCGCCGCGCGCTCCTCCGGCACCCGCATGGGGCGGGGCGTGCGCGGGGCCGCCGCCTCGGTGGCCTGCACCAGCGCGGCCGACGCGAAGGGTGCCGCGCCAAGCGTCAGGCCAAGTTGCCGCCCGCCGCGCAGTTCCAGATAGACCTGGGACAGGAGCCGCACGTCCAGCAGCGCGTTGTGGGTGGTGCGCTCGCTGAGATCAATTTCGAAGCGGCGGCACAGCGCGTCCAGGCTGTTGGGGGCGCCGGGGAAGCGCTCGCGGGCCAGCGCCAGGCTGTCCACCATCCGCGTGGCGTCGAGCGGCGGGCGGCCGGCGCGCACCAGCTCGGCGTCCAGGTGCTTGAAGTCGAAGGGCGCGTTGTGGGCGACGATGGGGCTGTCGCCCAGGAAGGCCAGCATGGCGTCCATCTGCGCGGCGAAGAGCGGCTTGCCCTCCAGGTCCGCGCGGGTGAAGCCATGGATGCGCGAGGCCTCGGGCGGCACGTCGCGCTGCGGGTCGATGATGGCGTGGTAGAAGCGGCCCGTGGGCAGCAGGTTCACCACCTCGATGGCCGCCACCTCGATGACGCGGTGGCCCTCGCTGGGCTCGAAGCCGGTGGTCTCGGTGTCGAGGATGATCTCCCTCATCGCGCATCCTTCACGAGGCGCCGCACCGCGGCCTGGGCATGGTGGCGCGACAGGCCGGTGCGGATGACATGGGTGGCGCGGGCACGCTTCTGGGCGTCGGGCATCTGGCGGGCGAGGATGGCGTCGAGCCTTTCCGGCGTCATCCCGCCGCGCGCCAGCACGCGGGCGCGCTGCACGCGGGCGGGGGCGGAAACGACCAGGATGGCGTCGAACTCTCGCAGATCCCGCCGCGTCTCGAACAGCAGCGGGATGTCCAGCACCACCAGCGACGCCCCCCGCGCGCGGGCGCGGGCCAGGAAGCGGCGCTGCTCGTCGCGCACCAGCGGGTGGACGATGCGCTCCAGCCGGGTCAGCGCGGCGGGGTTGCCGAGCACGGCGCGGCGAAGCGCCTCGCGGTTCACGCCGGCCGGGCCGGTGGTGCCGGGGAATTCGGCCTCGATGGGGCGCACGGCGCGGCCGCGCGGGCCTTGCAGCGCATGCACGGCGGCATCGGCGTCGAAGACCGGCACGCGCAGGCGGCGGAAGGCGGCAGCGGCGGTGGATTTGCCCATGCCGATGCTGCCGGTGAGGCCCCAGATTTTCATGTATGGGCCTTCATCGGGGGGGGGATATCCGCCGCCAGCATGTCGAACAGCGCCTGGTCCACCTCGGGCAGCACGCCGAACCAGGCCTCGAAGCCTGGCCGCGCCTGGTGCAGCAGCATGCCGAGGCCACCCACGGCACGCAGGCCGCGCGCGCGGGCGGCGGCGAGCAAGGGGGTTTCCAGCGGCACATAGACGATGTCGGCCACCAGGGCGTGGGGCGGCAGCGGGGCGAGGTCCAGCTCCAACGGCGGCTGGCCGGCCATGCCGAGGCTGGTCGCGTTCACCAGCAGGGCGGCGTCCTCCAGCGGCGGGCGTTCGGCCACGTCCACCGGGCCACCCAATGCTGCCGCCAAAGCCTCGGCCCGTGCGCGGGAGCGGTTCACCAGCGTGACGCGCGGCGCCCCGGCGTCGAGCAGCGCGGCCGCGATGGCCCGCGCCGCCCCGCCCGCGCCCAGCACCACGGCCGGGCCCGAGGCGGCGTCATGGCCCCCCAGCGAGGCGAGGAAGCCAAAGCCATCGGTGCAATCGCCCGTGATGCGGCCTTCCGTGAAGACCAGCGTGTTCACGGCGCCGGCGCGGCGGGCGCGGGGCGTCACCTCGTCACACAGGGCGAAGGCGGCTTCCTTGTGCGGGATGGTGACGTTCATGCCGCGAAACCCGCAGGCGGCCAGCGCGCGGACGCATTCGGCGAAGTGCTCGGGCGGGATGGCGAGCGGGACATAGGCGGCATCCAGCCCATGCGCCGCAATCCAGTGATTGTGCATGCGGGGTGAGCGCGAATGCGAAACGGGCCACCCCGCCACCCCCGCCAGCCTGGCCTTGCCCGTGATCAACGAAACCTCCCAGAACCAGCGCGCCTGGACAGATGGCCCGCGGTGAAACCGGCCGCGGCTTTGCCGTGGCCGGCGCACAACCTGCCAGGACAAGGCCCGATTCGGGGCCCCCGGCAAGGCACCGCAGGCGACTTGTTGGGGATGAAACCGGGGCCCCCGCGAAAGCGCGCAGCGATTTCGCGGGGATCAAATAATCGCCGAGGGCACCAGTGTCGCCTGCATGGCCGCGCAGAGAACCTCCGAGCCATCCTCGGCCCGCATCCACACCTCCGCGCGCGCCACCGTCAGCGTGCGGCCGGGCTTGAGCACCTCGGCGCGCGCGATGGCCATGAGGCCCCGCGCGGGGCGGAGGAAGTTCACCTTGAGTTCGGCCGTCAGCACCTCCTGCCCCGGCGGCAGCAGGGAGAGGGTGGCATAGCCGCAGGCATTGTCGGCCAGCGTGGTCAGCACGCCCGCATGCAGGAAGCCATGCTGCTGGGTCAGCGTCTTGCGGAAGGGCGCCTCGATGGTGCAGCGGCCGGGCGCGACCTCGCTGATGCGCGCCTCGATCACGCGCATCAGGCCCTGCTGCGCGAAGCTCGCGTCGATGCGCTTCTGCATCTCGGAAAACGGCATGCCCTCAGAGCCTCCAGCCCGTGTGGATGGCGACGATGCCGCCGGAAAGGTTGCGGTGCGCCACGCGCTCCAGCCCCGCCGCCTCCATCTTCTTGGCCAGCGTGGCCTGGTCGGGGAAGGTGCGGATGCTCTCGGCCAGATAGCGATAGCTCTCGCTGTCCTTGGCGATGCGGCCGCCGATGGCGGGCAGGGCCTTGAAGGACCAGGCATCGTAGAGCGGGGCGAGGGCCGCGATTTCCAGCTTGGAAAACTCCAGGCAGTGGAAGCGCCCGCCCGGCCGCAGCACGCGCCGCACCTCCCGCAGCACCGCGTCCTTGTCGGTGCAGTTGCGCAGGCCGAAGGCCATGCTGACCTTCTCCACGCTGCGGTCCGGCAGGGGCAGGTGCTCGGCATCGGTGCAGAGGAAGGAGAGGCCGCGGGCGAAGCCACGCTCTAGCGCGCGCCCCTGGCCCACCTGCAGCATCTCGGCGTTGATGTCCGAGCAGATGACGCGGCCCGCGCCGGCCTTCAGCGCCAGGAAGCTGATATCCCCGGTGCCGCCCGCGAGGTCGAGCAGCGTCTCGTTCGGCCGCGGCTGGATGGCGTTGATGAAGATGCGCTTCCAGACGCGGTGCACGCCGAGCGACATCAGGTCGTTCATCACGTCATAGCGGGGGGCGACGCTGTCGAAGACCTCCCGCACCAGCGTGGCCTTTTCCTCGGCCGGGACGGTCTTGAAGCCGAAATCGACGGTGGGCGTGTCGGTCATGCCGGGGATATAGCGCGCGGGGCCGAACTGCACCATGAGGGGAAGCCGCGCGAAGGAGGCCCGCCATTCCCGAATTGCCCGAAGTCGAGACCGTCATGCGCGGACTTGCCGCCGTTCTGGAAGGCCAGGTGATCCGCATGGCGGAGCTGCGCCGTCCCGATCTGCGCTGGCCCCTGCCCGCGCACCTCGCCGCCACGCTGGCGGGCGCGCGGGTGGAGGGGTTCCGCCGCCGCGGCAAATACATGCTGATGCGGCTGGAGGGGCGCGAGAGCGTGCTGATCCACCTCGGCATGTCGGGCCGGATGGTGGCGCGGCACCGCGACGCGCCCTTCGTGCCCCGGACGGGCCCGCAGGGTGCCGCGTCGGACGCGCGCGGCCACAACGCACCGCCAGAAGCCCATGAGCATCTGGTGATGGAGACCGAGGGCGGCTGGCGCGTGGGCTTCGTGGACCCCCGGCGCTTCGGCAGCCTGGACCTGGTGCCGCGCGAGACGGAGGACAGCCACAAGCTGCTGGCGGGCCTGGGGCCGGAGCCGCTGGAGGAAGGCTTCACCGTCGCCGCGCTGGAGAAGGCGCTGGAGGGCCGCTTCACCCCCATCAAGGCCGCGCTGCTGGACCAGAAGACGGTGGCGGGGCTGGGCAACATCTATGTGTGCGAGGCGCTGTTCCGTGCCGGCATCTCGCCCCGGCGGCTTTCGGCCACCATCCCCGGCGCGCGGGCCGCGCGGCTGCATGGCGCGATCCAGGCCGTGCTGCGCGAGGCCATCGCGGCGGGCGGCTCCAGCCTGCGCGACTATGTGCGCGCGGATGGCGAGGTGGGCCGCTTCCAGGACCGTTTCGACGTCTATGACCGCGAGGGCCAGCCCTGCCGCGACTGCCCCGGCGCCCCCCGCTGCCCAGGGATCACGCGGCTTGTGCAGTCCGGCCGATCCACCTTCTACTGCCCCAAACACCAGCGTTGAGGATGGCCCACATGGCGTATGAAATGATCCTGACCGAGACGGAGGGCGCGACCGCCCTCATCCGCCTCAACCGCCCGAAGGCGCTGAACGCGCTGTGCGACCAGCTGATGCGCGAACTGGGCGAGGCGCTGCGCGCCTACGACGCGGACCCAGCCATCGCCGCCATCATCATCACGGGCAGCGAGCGCGCCTTCGCCGCCGGCGCCGACATCAAGGAGATGCAGGCCCGCACCTACCCGCAGGTCTATTTCGAGGACTTCATCACCGCGAACTGGGAGGTGGTGCCCACCATCAAGAAGCCCGTCATCGCGGCGGTGGCGGGCTTCGCGCTGGGCGGCGGCTGCGAACTGGCCATGATGTGCGACATGATCATCGCGGCCGACACGGCGAAGTTCGGCCAGCCCGAGATCAACCTCGGCATCATCCCCGGCGCCGGCGGCACCCAGCGCCTCACGCGCGCCGTGGGCAAAGCCAAGGCCATGGACCTGGTGCTGACCGCCCGGATGATGGACGCCGAGGAGGCCGAGCGCTGCGGCCTGGTGGCCCGCGTGGTGCCGGCGGACCAGCTGCTGGACGAGGCGCGCAAGGTGGCCGCCAAGATCGCGAGCCTGTCGGGCCCCTCCGTCGCCATCGCCAAGGAAAGCGTGAACCGCGCCTTCGAGACGACGCTGGCCGAGGGCGTGCGCTTCGAGCGCAAGATCTTCTATTCCCTCTTCGCGACCGAGGACCAGAAGGAGGGCATGGCGGCCTTCGCCGAGAAGCGCCCCCCCAGCTTCCGCAACCGATGAGTGCGGACCGCCGGCCGCTCCCGGGTTGACGTTGCGGGGGGGGTCGGCGTAAGACCGTGCCTCGCGCAGCGGTGGCCTCGCCTTCGCTGCTCCATCCTTTTCACTTGACACAGAGCGATAGCCCGCCCGCCCATGGCCAACAACGCTTCCGCGCGCAAGCGCATCCGTCAGACCGCGAAGCGCACCGAGCGCAACCGTATGCGCCGTTCGCGCGTGCGTACCTTCCTGCGCAAGCTGGAACTGGCCATCGCCACCGCGGACAAGCCCAAGGCCGAGGCCGCGTTCCGCGAGGCCCAGCCTGAGATGCAGCGCGCCGTGACCAAGGGCGTGCTCCATCAGAACACCGTGGCCCGCAAGCTCTCGCGGCTGTCGGCCCGGATCAAGGCGCTCAGCGCCGCGGCCTGAGGCCAGCCCTCAAAATACCCGCCTGTTGTGCGGCTGAAGGGGATTTCCCCTTCGGTCCGCATTACTGCGTCCGTATGCCTTCGTGACAGTGGTGTTTCTTTGCCACATGTGTCGCTCTGTTTCAGAGTCCTGCGAAGTGACGTTCACTTCTTGAGCGGGACTCAGTTACTGTTGCACGCAAGGTGAAAGGCGGGCGGGCACCTCCGGCCCCGGGCCCCGGAAAACTTGCAATTGGTTGTCCGGGATTCGCCTCCCGGAAGGTTGTGCGGAAACGTCTCCGCGGTGGAGAGGCAGAGGTCGGGAATGAATCACGAAGCCGGCGAACTCCCCCCGAATGCCGGGAAGGCCGCCACGGCCTGGGCCAAGGTTCGCAGCCGCCTCCGCCAGGAGGTGGGCGATGTGGAGTATCGGACCTGGCTGCGCCAGCTCACCCTCTCGGGCCTGGAGGGCGATGTGGCGCACATCACCCTTCCCACCCGCTTCCTGCGTGACTGGGTGCGCGACCATTACGGCGACCGCCTGCGCGTGCTGTGCCAGGCCGAGATGGGCGGCGTGCGCCGCGTGGAGCTGCGCGTGGCCGCCGAGGCGCCCGAGCTGGTGCAGGAGGCCGTGGCCATGCCCGCCTCGCCGCCCGGCCTCGCCGAGAGCCTGAGCCCCGCGCCCGCCGCCCCTGCCGCCGCCGCCGAGGGCGGCAAGAATGACTGGCTGGTGCCGCTCGACCCGCGCTTCACCTTCGACAGCTTCGTCGTCGGCAAGCCCAATGAATTCGCCCATGCCTGCGCCCGCCGCGTCTCCGAGCGCCCGGCCCAGGCGGGGTTCAACCCGCTGTTTCTCTATGGCGGGGTCGGTCTGGGCAAGACGCACCTGATGCACTCGATCGCGTGGTCCCTGCGCGAGCGCGAGGCGGAACTGCAGATCGCCTACATGTCCGCCGAGAAGTTCATGTACCGCTTCATCAATGCGCTGCGGACGCAGAACATCATGGAGTTCAAGACGCAGCTGCGCTCGGTTCATGTATTGATGGTGGATGACCTGCAGTTCCTGATCGGCAAGGACAACACGCAGGAAGAGTTCTTCCACACCTTCAACGCGCTGATCGACGCCGGCAAGCAGATCATCATCTCGGCCGACAAGGCGCCGAATGACCTCTCGGGCATCGAGGACCGGCTGCGGACGCGCCTGTCGGGCGGCATCGTGGCCGACCTGCACGCCACCACCTATGAACTCCGCCTGTCCATCCTCCAGGCCAAGGCCGCCCATGCGGGGGTGGAGGTGCCGGCACGCGTGCTGGAACTGCTGGCGCGCAAGATCGCCTCGAACGTGCGGGACCTGGAAGGCGCCTTGAACCGCATCGTCGCCCATGCGCGGCTGTTCGGCCGGCCCATCACGCTGGAAAGCGTGCCCGAGGTGCTGTCGGACATTCTGCGCGCGCATGACAAGCGCCTGTCCATTGACGACATCCAGCGCAAGGTGGCCGAGCACTACAACATCCGCCTCACCGAGATGGCCTCCGCCCGCCGCTCCCGCGCCGTGGCCCGGCCGCGCCAGGTGGCGATGTACCTGGCGAAGCAGCTCACCTCGCGCTCCCTGCCGGAGATCGGCAAGCGCTTCGGCAACCGCGACCACACCACGGTGCTGCACGCGGTGAACAAGATCACGGAACTGATGCAGGAAGACCCGACCTTCGCCGAGGACGTGTCCCTGCTGCGCAAGATGCTGGAGATGTGACCATGGCGCTTCCCCCCCTGCTGCTTCTCGGTTGCGGCAAGATGGGCGGGGCCATGCTGTCGGGCTGGCTCGAACAGGGGCTCCCGCCCGAGACGGTGGTGGTCGAACCGCATGCGCCCGCCATGGCCGCTTTCGCCGGCCGGGTGCGGCATGTCGCCACCACCGCCGAAATTCCCGCGGGTTTCCAGCCCGCCGCCGTCATCCTGGCCACCAAGCCGCAGGAGGCGCCGGTCGCCATCCCGGCACTCGCGCCCTTTGCCCGGCCGGAGACGGTGTTCCTCTCCATCATGGCGGGGAAGACGGTGGCGGGGCTCTCCGCCCTGCTCGGTCCCGAGGCCCGGGTGGTGCGCGCCATGCCCAACACCCCGGCCGCCGTGCGCCAGGGCTTCACCGTGGGCTTCGCGGGGCCTGGTGTGGACGCCGCCCAGCGCGACCTCTGCGACCGGCTGCTCGCCGCCATCGGCGAGGCCGCCTGGGTGGAGGATGAGGGCATGATCGACGCCGTCACCGCCGTCTCGGGCGGCGGGCCGGCCTATGTCTTCCTGCTGGCCGAGGTGATGGAAGCGGCCGCCCTCGACCAGGGCCTGCCGCCCGACCTCGCCCGGCGCATGGCGCGCGCCACGGTCGCGGGCTCCGGCGCGCTGCTGGGCGCGAGCGACCAGGATGCCGCGGCGCTTCGCCGCGCCGTCACCAGCCCCAAGGGCACGACGGAACGCGCGCTGGCGGTGCTGATGCGCGAGGGCGCCCTGCCCGAGCTGATGCGCGAGGCCATCGCCGCCGCCACCGCGCGCTCGCGCGAATTGGCGGGCTGAAGCACGCTGCTGTCACGCAGCCTCTCCCGCCATGATCGAGAGCGGGCTTCAGCGCTTTCGGTCATGCCACGTCAACACATCCCAGTCTAAGGAGGCGGCGGGCCTACTCCGCACGCCTGCCGCCGGCGCCCCAGATCATCAGCCACTTGGCCGGCCAGACCCAGATAATCCCTGCTACAACGTAATAAACTGTCTGAACGGCCCAGTGCGCCAGCACCACATGATCGCCCAGCGCAACCACTGCCAAAATATACAAAACAAATCCGACGATGCCGATCAGGATGGCGAGAGAGATGCGTGACATGATGTTGACCTGATCTCCTGCGGAACCATTGCCATAAAACTGCGGGCGAGCTTGCGAATTACTGGCGGGGCGGCGTAGTCTTGCCGGAGGCGCATTTCTGCGCGGTCCGTCGCGGACCGCCCGCCGAGCACCGAAGAAAGCCGTGACAGAGAGCGAACTCAAGCGCCACATCCGTGGCATCCCGGATTTTCCCAAACCCGGAATCCTCTTCTACGACATCTCGACCTTGCTCAGGAATGCGCAAGCCTGGAAGGCCGCCATGGCGGCCATGGCGGAGCGCATCACCCCGCACCGCCCCCAGGTGCTGGCCGGCATCGAGAGCCGCGGCTTCCTGCTGGCCGCCCCGCTGGCGCTGGAACTCGGCCTCGGCTTCATCATGCTCCGCAAGCCGCGCAAGCTGCCGGGCGCGACGATCGGCCTCGACTACGCGCTGGAATACGGCACCGACCGGATCGAGATGCAGGCCGACGCCATCGCCCCCGGGCAGCGCGTGGTCCTGCTCGATGACCTGCTGGCCACCGGCGGCACCATGGCGGCGGGCGTGGCCCTGCTGCGCCAGGCCGGCGCCGAGGTGCCCGCGGCGGCCGCCATGCTGGAGCTCACCTTCCTTGGCGGAAGGAGGCGCCTCGATGTCCCCGTCGAAACCCTCCTCACCTACGACGAGTAGCGCGCCCGCGCGGCCTCCGGCCCCGCCGGAGATCCGCCGCGATGCGGGCGGCAACGCCTATCTGGACGGCAGTGGCAACGCCATCTCGGCCGCGGGGCTGGATGGCGTGCTGGCGCTCGCCATCGCGGCCGCGCCCACGGGCATCACGCTCGCCGACCCCTCCTTGCACGACTGCCCCATCGTCTTCATGAACCCGGCCTTCGCGCAGATCACCGGCTACTCGGCCGAGGAGGTGCTGGGCCGCAACTGCCGCTTCCTCCAGGGCAAGTCCACCGAGGTCACGGCCGTGCGGGCGTTGCGCCGCGCCATCGCGGACCGCAAGCCCGTCACGGTGGAGTTCACCAACCACCGCCGCGACGGCCGCCGCTTCACCAATGAGCTGCGCCTCTCCCCCGTCTTCGACGCGGCCGGCACGCTGCTGGCCTTCGTGGGCATCCAGCACGACGTCACCGCGCGCAAGCGCGCCGAGAAGGAGGCCCAGAAGGCCCGCCGCGCCGCCGAACGCGCCAACCAGGAAAAGAGCGACTTCCTGGCCTTCACCAGCCACGAGGTCCGCACGCCGCTGCATGGCGTGATGGGCACGCTCTCCCTGCTGCTGGACACGCCGCTGGACGCCGAGCAGCGCGCCTATGCCGAGACGGCGCGCCGCTGCGGCGCCACCCTGCTGCAGACCGTGAACGAACTTCTGGACCTGTCGCGCATCGAGGCCGGCAAGCTCGACATCCACCCCGCCCCCTTCAGCCTGGCCGACATCGTGAAGGATGTGCTGGACCTGCTGGCGCCCGCGGCGGCCGAAAAGGGCATCGAGCTGTCGGCCAGCCTCGACCACCTGCTGCCCGCGCAGCTGGTCGGCGATGCCATGCGCATCCGCCAGGTGCTGATGAACCTGGCCGACAATGCGGTGAAGTTCACCCATCGCGGCAGCGTCGAGCTGCGCTTGGCCGCCCTGCCCGAGGGCCATGTGGGCTTCGCCGTGACCGATACCGGCATCGGCATCCCGCCCAAGCTGCGCCAGAAGCTGTTCACCCGCTTCACCCAGGTTGGTGCGGGGGGCGACCAGCCGGGATCGGGCCTCGGGCTTGCCATCTGCCAGCGCCTCGTCTCGCTGATGGGCGGGCAGATCGCGGTGGACAGCACGCCCGGCCGGGGCAGCACCTTCTTCTTCGACCTGCCCCTGCCGCCCGTGCCGGCCTCGGGCGCACCGCCCAGCCGCCTCGCCCCCCGGCGCGAGGTGGCCACGCCGCCCAGCCTCGCCCATGGCCGCATCCTGCTGGCCGAGGATGGCAAGGCCAACCAGCTCGTCGCCGTCGCGATCCTGCGCAAGGCCGGCTACACGGTGGAGCTGGCGCGCGACGGGGCCGAGGCCGCCGCCTGCGCCGAATCCGGCGACTACGACCTGATCCTGATGGATCTGCGCATGCCGCTGATGGATGGCTATGCCGCCACCCGCGCCATCCGCGCCATCCGTGGTGCGCGCGGCCGCGTGCCCATCATCGCCATGACCGCCAGCGTGATGCCCGACGATGCCGAGCGCTGCCTGGAAGTCGGCATGGATGGCCACCTGCCCAAGCCACTGGACCGGCTGGAATTGCTGCGGGCGGTGGAGCGCGTCATCGCAAGCCGCCCCCGCCGCCCCGTGCCGGCCACGGCCGAGCCCGGGCCGCAGATCCAGGCCCCGCTGCTGGACCGCGAGACGCTGGAGGAATTGCGCGCCGCCGTGGGGCCGGGCCGCCTGCCCCGCCTCATCAGCGTCTTCGCCGCCGAAACCAAGGACCGCGTGCGCCGCATGCACGGGCTGACCGACCCGGCCCGGGTGGAGGATGAGGCGCACAGCCTCAAGGCCTCGGCCGCCACCTTCGGCGCCATCGCCCTGCGCGACGCGGCACGGGAGCTGGAAGAGGCCTGCCGCCGGGCCGACCAGCCCGCCTGGCGCCAGATCCTGGACATCCTGCCCGGTCTCGCGGAGCGCAGCATCGCCGCCTTCCCGATGGCGCGGGGCGAAGGCCGGGGGCGGATTTCAGAAGAGGGCGGCGCGGAGTAGGCGGGCGGCGGATCAGGCGCTACCCGCGCCCCGCCATGGCCCGCAGCCGCGCGGCGAGGGCCTCCAACTCTTCCAGCGCCTCCACCACGCCGGGCACCTCGGGCGCCGACGGGGCTTCAGGCTCTCCCTCGGCCAGCAGGCGCTGCACGCCCTTGATCGTGTAGCCCTCGGTATAGAGCAGGCCTGAGATGCGGCGCAGCAGCGCCAGGTCCTCCGGCCGATAGTAGCGCCGGCCACCACCCCGCTTGAGCGGCTTGAGCTGGGGGAATTTCGTTTCCCAGAAGCGCAGCACATGCTGCGGTACGCTCAGCTGTTCCGAGGCCTCGCTGATGGTGCGGAAAGCCTGCGCGGATTTGCGGGGCCGCGCACGGGAATCGGGTTCGGCCAGGTCGCTCATGTTCGGGCGGTCTCGCGCGGGATGGGCGTACCGTTGATGCGCGCCTTGAGCACCTGGCTTGGCCGGAAGGTCAGCACGCGGCGGGGCAGGATGGGCACCTCCACCCCGGTCTTGGGGTTGCGGCCGATGCGCTGGCCCTTCTCGCGCAGCAGGAAGGTGCCGAAGCCCGAGATCTTCACCGTCTCGCCCGCCTCCAGCGTGCCGGAAATGCGCTCCAGCACAGCTTCCAGCAGGTCGGCGGATTCATGCCGCGACAGACCCACCTCGGCATAGATGGCTTCCGCCAGCCCGGCCCGCGTCAAGGTTTCCATGGTGCCCCACCCACAAGTGCCTGTCCTTGAAACAAAGCCAGGACTGGGCGGGCGCGTCAATCCGTTTCGCAATAACGCAGCGTTGGTCACGCCCCGCAAATTTACGCAAGGGCGTCAGAAGCGGACCAGCGCCGCGCCCCAGGTCAGCCCGCCGCCGATGGCTTCCAGCAGCACCATGTCGCCGGGGCGGATGCGACCCTCCTCCACGGCCTCGGCCAGCGCCAGCGGCACCGAGGCGGCGGAGGTGTTGGCGTGGCGGTCAACGGTCACCACCACGCGCTCCGGCGGCAGGCCGAGCTTGCGGCCCATCGCCTCGATGATGCGGATATTGGCCTGGTGCGGCACCAGCCAATCCACCTCGGCGCGGGTCAGGCCATTGGCGGCCAGCGCCTCCTCCACCACGGCGGCGAGCTTGGTGACGGCGTGCTTGAACACCTCGCGCCCCGCCATCCGCA
Source organism: Roseococcus suduntuyensis (assembly GCF_014196305.1). Classification (GTDB taxonomy): domain Bacteria; phylum Pseudomonadota; class Alphaproteobacteria; order Acetobacterales; family Acetobacteraceae; genus Roseococcus; species Roseococcus suduntuyensis. Next base: position 69,091 of record NZ_JACIDJ010000009.1, on the reverse strand, counting down.
GCGGCCCGCCGGTGCCTTCCACATAGAGGATGTCGGCGTGCCGCCCATCGGCGTGCAGGTGGGTGGAGAGGATGCCGCGTTCGTCCGCGCGGTCTTCGGCACGGAGGAACACCGCGCCCGCGCCATCGCCGAACAGCACGCAGGTGCCGCGGTCCGTCCAGTCCATGATGCGCGAATAGACCTCGGCGCCGATGACCAGCGCGGTGCGCGCCTGGCCCGCGCGCAGCATCGCATCGGCGATGGAGAGCGCGTAGATGAAGCCGGTGCAGGCGGCCGAGACGTCGAAGGCGAAGCCGCCCTCCATGCCCAGCTCGCGCTGGATATGCGCGGCGGTGGAGGGGAAGGCGTTGTCGGGGGTGGCTGTGGCCACCACGATCATGTCCACCTCGGCCGCGGTGGCGCCGGCCTGGGCCAGTGCCCGCCGCGCCGCCTCGGCGCCGAGGCTGGTGCAGGTCTCACCCGGCCCCGCGATGTGGCGGCGGGTGATGCCGCTGCGCTCGCGAATCCATTCATCGCTGGTGTCGAGGCCGTGGCGCGCGGCCAGGGCCGCATTGTCCAGCACTTGCGCGGGCAGGCAGCCGCCGCACCCCAGGATCACGGAACGAAGGGGCATGTTGGCGTATCAGTCCTGCCGGGCGACGAGGGGGGGTGTCTCAGGGGCGAGGCGCGAAAGGCTCTCGCGGATCTGCTGGGTGAAGCCATGCGTCACCATGTCCATGGCGACGTCCACGGCATGGGCGAAACCCTTGGCATCCGTGCCGCCATGGGACTTCACCACGACGCCGTTGAGGCCCAGCAGGATGGCGCCGTTGTAGCGACGCGGGTCCATCCATTCGCGCAGGCGTTCCAGCGCGGGCCGGGCCAGCAGGTAGCCCAGGCGCGCTGGGATGGAGGAGGTGAAGACCTGCTTCAGCAGCCCGCCCATCAGCTTCAGCGCGCCCTCGCCGGTCTTGAGCGCGACATTGCCGGTGAAGCCGTCCATCACCACCACATCCACCGTGCCGGCGGCGATGTCATGGCCCTCGATGAAGCCGTGGAAGTTCAGGCCCGTGGAGCCGCCGCGCAGCACATCGGCCGCCTGGCGCACGCGCTCGTCGCCCTTCAGCTCCTCGCTGCCCACATTCATCAGGCCGATCGAGGGGGCGGGCAGGCCCAGCACCGCGCGGGCGAAGGCGTCGCCCATGATGGCGAATTCGACCAGGTTGCGCGCATCGCATTGCACATTGGCGCCGAGGTCGAGCATGACCACGTCGCCACGCGAGGATGGCGCGATGGCCGCCAGCGCCGGCCGCCCGATCTCGGGCATGGTCTTGATGACGATCTTGGCCAGCGCCATCAGCGCGCCGGTGTTGCCGGCGGAGACGACGCCCGCGGCCTCACCGGCCGCGACGGCGTCAATGGCCAGCCGCATGGAGGAGTTCCGGCCCTGGCGCAGCGCCTGGGTCGGCTTCATGTCGCCCGGAATGGCGTCCGGCGCGTGGCGGATGGCGCAAAGCTTCGCCGCCCCCGGCCGCGTGGCCAGCAGCGGCGTCAGCTTCGCCTCATCGCCCACCAGCAGGAAGCGGGCCTGCGGATGGCGTTCCGCGGCCAGCTCCAGCCCGTCCAGGACGGATTGCGGGGCGTGGTCCCCACCCATCGCGTCAATGGCGAGGGAGAAACGCCGGAGGCTCCCCTCAGCGGGTGTGGCCACATTCACCGCAGATGGGTCCCGCGCCGCCGGCCTCAGATGTTGACGACGGACTTGGACCCATCGCCGGCCGCGACGACCTCGCGCCCGTCATAATGGCCGCAGGAAGGGCACACATGGTGGGGCCGCTTCACTTCGCCGCAGTTCGAGCATTCCACATGCGCCTCCTTCGCCACGGCGTGGTGGCTGCGCCGCATGCCACGGCGAGAGGGAGACACCTTCTTCTTAGGGACGGCCATCGAGCCAGCCTTTCCAATGCATAAGGATACCGGGGCGGAGGAAGGCCCAAGCGGGTTCGCCACTGCGGGTGCAGCGGACATGAGCCGGGGCGAATAGCACCTGCCGTGCCTCGCGCGCAACCTACCCCGGACGTTTCAGCCTTGCCAGCATCGCGAAGGGGCCATGCGCGCCACCGGCCCCAGGGTCGTCGGGGCGCTGGGCATTGGGCGCGCGGGGATAGGGGTCCAGCGCGAGCGAGAGCTGCTGCGCCACCGCCTCGCCCAGGTCCACCACCCCGCCGGCGCTTTCGATGTCGTCGGGGTCGTCATCGCCGTCGGTCGGCTCCATCCCGTCAGGCAGCAGGCGCCAGGCGATATCCTCCGCGATGTTCTGGCGCACGGGCTCCAGACTGACCACGCATTCCTGCTCCACCTCGGCGGAGAGGCGGCCACGGACGGCGATGCGGCCCTCCTCCGCCGGGCGGAGGTCCAGCTCGGCCACCAGGGCATGCACGGCCAGGATGCCCATGCGACGGGCCAGCGCCGCGCATTGAGCGGCATCGGCCACGAGGCGCAGGCGCTGCCCGCCCGCCGGCACATGGGCCAGCACCAGGGGGTGGGGGAATTCCGGCGTCATGCGAAGCGCGCCTGGCCGGCGGCGAAGCCCTCGAAGCCCTGGCCTTCCAGCGTCGCGGCCATGGCCTGGGCGCGGGCGGCGAGTGCCGCCGCCGAACCCTCGGGCGGCGGCTGGCCGGCCCAGACATTGCGCGCGATGGCCGCCTCAAGCCCCGCCATGTCCTCGGCGTCGAGCGCCGTGGCATAGACCTGGGCGCGGCCGTGGAAGCCCTCCCACAGGAATTTCACCCGCTTGCCCACGCCGAGATCGCCCACGCCCATCTCGCGGATGGTCACATCCATGTCGGAGAACATCGCGTCGAAGACCGATTGCGCGAGTTCCTGCGCGGGCTTGTCCGCGAAGCGGCGCAGCCGGCGGATCAGGACCGCCACATGCAGGCTGATCAGTTCGAAGCGGCCCGCGGTCGTGTCGGGCACGCCCAGCGTCGCGTAGTATTCAGGGGCGCGGGCCGCGGCGACGGCGGCGCCATACAGCTCGAATCCCATGCGTTCATAGGGGCGGCGGCGGAGCAGGCCGAACAGGGCCATGGGTCGGGGCATCCTCGGGTCAGGCGGGCGCGGGCTGCGCCAAAGGTCGTGGGGAGAGATTGTCGCGGGTGGGGCGCGTGGCAATAGCCCGCGCCGGCCGCGCGGCACAGCCCGGCCACAACATTCCCTGGCAGTGGCGGCGCGGCTTCTGGTATCGCGGCAGGGACGGCGCACCAACCAAGAGTGCCCGCACCCAGGGAGAACGCCACCATGGTCACACGCCGCCACGCGGTGCTTGCCGCGTCCGCTTCCCTCTTCGCCCCCGCCCTCGTCCGCGCCCAGGCGGGAGCGGGATGGCGACCCAGCCGGCCCATCCGCTGCATCGTGCCCTTCGCGGCCGGCGGCCCCACCGACATTCTGGCCCGGCTGCTGGCGGACCCCGTCTCGGCGGCCCTCGGCCAGCCCATGGCGGTGGAGAACCGGTCGGGGGCGGGGGGCGCCATCGGCGCCGACCTCGTGGCCAAGGCGCCGCCGGACGGCCACATGGTCCTGGTGCATGACAGCGCGCATGCCGTGGCGCCGGCGCTGGTGGCGCGCCTGCCCTTCCACCCCGTGACCGACTTCACCGGGATCGGCGTGCTGGTCTTCGCGCCGCTGGCCCTGTCGGTCCATCCGAGCGTCCCGGCCCGCAACCTGGAACAGATCGTGGCCCTGCTGAAGGCCAATCCCGGGCGCTACAACCTCGCCACCTCGGGGTTGGGCGGGCCCGTGCACATCGCGGCCGAGATCTTCCGCACCGCGGCCGATGTCTCCTTCGAGATGGTGCATTATCGCGGCGGCGCCCCGGCCGCGGCCGCGGTGGTCTCCGGCGAGGCGCACATGACCATCCTCAGCATCGCGGCCAGCCTCGAACAGATGCGCGCCGGCACCATGCGCCCGCTGGTGCTGACGGTGGCCAACCGCAACCGGCTGATGCCCGATGTGCCGACCGCCGCCGAGGCCGGCCTGCCAGGCTTCTTCTTCGAGAACTGGCGCGCGGCCTTCGCCCCGGCCAACACACCCGCCCCCATCCTCGCTTCGCTCAGCCAGGCCTTCCACGCGGGGCTGCGGGTCCATACCGAAAGGCTGCTGGGCTTCGGCGAGGAACCCCGGCCGGGCTTCACGGAATCGGCCCGCGTCATGGAGTTCGTCCGCGCGGAGACCGGGCGCTACTCCTCCATCCTGCGCGCGGCGGGGGTGCGACCCGAGTGACGCCCTTGCAAGGCCGCCGCGCATTGACCGCGGCGGCAAGCTGTCGGTAGAGGTGGGGCCATGGTCCGCCCCCTCCGACTGGTCAATATCCGCCCGACCCTGGCCGGCCTCGCCGCCGGGCTGCTGCTGACGGGGTGCGGCTACCTGCCCCCGCTGCCCGAGCGCCCGCGCGACGTCTTCACGACGCCGGCCATCAACCGCGGCCATGCCGTGACGGCCGACCAGCTGCGCCAGGTGACGCCGGGCGTCTCCACCCGCGCCGATGTGCAGGCGGCGCTGGGCAGCCCCAGCCAGACCGGCACCTTCGCCGATGGCGAGTGGTACTACATCAGCTCCGTCAGCCAGGTGCGGCCCGCCCGGGCGCTGGCGGTGCGGGACCAGCGCGTGGTCGTGGTCGCCTTCGACGGCGCCGGCACGGTGCGCGAGGTGCGTCAGGTCGAGGACCGGGAGATGCCGCGCGTGGCCTTCGTGACGCGCGAGACGCCCACCCCGGGCACGGAACGCACCATCATGCAGACCCTTTTCGGCAATATCGGCCGGGTGGGGCCGGGCAGCTCCATGACGCCGCAGACCCCGGGCAGCGCGGGCGGCGGTTCGGGCCGCTGAGCGCCCGCCGCGCGGCTGCCCCAAGGCTTCCGCGCTGGACTTATGGAAGATTTGGCGCAAACTGGCCGTTTCCGGAAGCATTTCGCCTCCGGAGCAACGCCAGAGGAGCGCCGTCGCGTGATCCCCGCCCTGATGCCCAACTACAACCGTGCCGACCTCGCCTTCGAGCGGGGTGAAGGCGCCTGGGTGTGGACGACGGATGGCCGACGATTCCTCGATTTCGGCTCCGGCATCGCCACCTCCAGCATCGGCCATGGTCACCCGCACCTCGTGAAGGCGATCGCGGAGCAGGCCGCGAAGGTGATGCACGTCTCGAACCTGTATCGCGTGCCGCAGGCCGAGCAGCTCGCCGCGCGCCATGTCGCGGCCTCCTTCGCCGACAGCGTGCTGTTCTGCAATTCGGGCGCCGAGGCCAATGAAGGCATGGTCAAGGCCGTGCGGAAATACCACGCGGAGAACGGCCACCCGGAGCGCTACCGCCTCATCTGCTTCGAGGGCGCCTTCCATGGCCGGACGCTCGCCATGATCGCGGCCACCGGCAACGCGAAGTACCTGGAAGGCTTCGGCCCGCCGGTGGACGGCTTCGACCACGTGCCCTTCGGCAACATGAACGCCGTGCGCGACGCGATCGGCCCGCAGACGGCGGGCGTGCTGATCGAGCCCATCCAGGGCGAGGGCGGCGTCCGCCCGGCCGACCTGCGCTTCCTCAAGGACCTGCGCGCCGTCTGCGACGAATTCGGGCTGCTGCTGGCGCTCGACGAAGTGCAGACCGGCATGGGCCGCTCGGGCAAGCTCTGGGCGCATGAATGGGCGGGCATCGAGCCCGACATCATGTCGGCGGCCAAGGGCATCGGCGGCGGTTTCCCGCTGGGCGCCGTGCTGGCCAAGGAACATGTGGCCAAGCACCTCAAGCCCGGCACCCATGGCCACACCTATGGCGGCAACCCGCTGGCCGCCGCCGCCGGCAATGCCGTCCTGGACGTGGTGCTGGCGCCGGGCTTCCTGGACAAGGTGGACCGTGTGGCGCGCCACCTCTGGCGCGGCTTCGTGGCCCTGGCCCAGAAGCACCCGCTGGTGGTCGAGGAGGCGCGCGGCGCCGGCCTGCTGATCGGCCTGAAGCTGCGCCCCGAGGTCAACAATGGCGAGATGCAGTCCGCCTGCGTGGCCGAGGGCCTGCTGACGGTGGCCGCCGGCATGAACGTGCTGCGCGTGGCGCCCCCGCTGATCATCACCGAGGCGGAGGCCGACCAGGCGCTGGACATGCTCGACCGGGCCTGCCTGCGCCTCACGCCCTCACAGGCCAAGGCCGCCGCCAAGTGAGTGCCGCGTTGAAGGAAGTGACGGGGGGTGGCGCGCCGCGCCACTTCCTCGAACTGATGGACATTGACCGCGGCAGCCTGCGCCGCATGCTGGACCTCGGCCAGCGCGCCAAGCGCGGCGAGATCACGGACAAGCCGCTGGCCGGCAAGCACATCGCCATGATCTTCGAGAAGCCCAGCACGCGCACGCGCGTCAGCTTCGAGGTGGGCATCCGCCAGCTCGGCGGCGATGTGGTGACGCTGTCCAGCAAGGACACGCAGCTCGGCCGGGGCGAGACGCCCGCCGACACTGCGCGCGTGCTGTCGCGCTATGTGGACGCCATCATCCTGCGCACCGACCGTGTCTCCAAGATGCGCGAACTGGCGGAGTTCGCGACGGTGCCCGTCATCAACGGGCTGACCGACGTCTCCCACCCCTGCCAGCTCATGGCCGATGTGATGACCTTCGAGGAACATCGCGGCCCCATCGCGGGCCAGGTGGTGGCCTGGACGGGCGATGGAAACAACGTGGCGCAGAGCTTCATCCAGGCCGCGGCGCGCTTCGACTTCACCCTGCGCGTCGCCACGCCGCCCGAGCTGGCGCCCAAGGCCGACCTCATCGCCTGGGCGCGGGCCGAGGGCGCGCGGGTGGAACTGACCACCTCGCCGCAGGAGGCCGTTGCCGGGGCGCGCTGCGTCGTCACCGACACCTGGGTGTCCATGAGCGACGACAAGACCAGCGCCCGCCAGCGCCACAACATGCTGGCGCCCTACCAGCTCAACGGCGCCCTGCTGAAGCACGCGGCGCCGGACGCCATCGTCATGCACTGCCTGCCCGCCCATCGCGGCGAGGAAATCACCGACGAGGTGATGGACGGGCCGCAGAGCGTGGTCTTCGACGAAGCCGAAAACCGCCTGCACGCCCAGAAGGGCGTGCTGCTCTGGGCGCTGGGGCTGGCGTAGCGCCGAAAGGCGCGGCCGGGGCAGGTCACTCCCTGGGAAGGGCGCTGCCCTTCCCAGACCCATCCCGCCGAGGGCCCTGGCCCTCGGAACCCGTCTCATGGCCATTTGTGGGGAGGGGCTTGGCGTGCCCTTCATCACGGATGCGCCCTTGATGCCCCTCCCCACAAATGGCCATCACACATGGGGTCAGGGGCCCATGGCCCCTGGCGGGGGTGGTCTGGCGGGGGCGGCAGCCCCTGCCAGCGGCGCCACCTGCCCCGCCCCGCGCCCTTCGGCGCTACCCCTCCAGCGCCCGCTCCACCGCCTGCGCGATGGCGAGCAGGCGTTTGTCCTGCATGGCCTCGCCCATCAGCATCAGGCCGACGGGCGCTTCTCCCGGGGTGTGGCAGGGCAGGCTGATGGCGCAGCGGTCCAGGATGTTGGCGATGGCGGTGTTGCGAAGCAACAGCAGGTTGATGCGGTTGTATTCGGCCTCGTCCTCCACCTCGGCCAGGGCGGGCGGCGGCAGGGGCAGGGTGGGGCAGAGCACGGCGTCGAAGGGCGCGGTGTGGGCGGCGGCTTCGGCGATGATGGCGGCGCGTTCGCGCAGCACGTCGAGGTAGTCGGCCGCCAACATGCGCTCGCCGCGGCTGATGCGTTTCAGGATGCGCGGATCGTAGCGCGTGCCGGCACGGATGATGAGGTCGCGGTGCCAGTGGAAGGCCTCGCTGGCGGTCAGCCCGCCCTTGGCGTTCATGGCGGGGATGCGGTCGAGTTCGGGCAGCCTCAGGTCGGTCAGCTTCGCGCCAGCCGCTTCCAGGCGCGCCAGGGCGCGGGCATAGGGCCGCGCGACCTCGCCCACCATGTCGTCCTCGACCACGTTGGTGAGGATGGCGAGGCGCAGGCCGGACAGGCTCATCTCCGGCAGGGGGGCCGCGTTTTCCTCCCCGGCCAGGAAGGCGTCCAGCGTCGCGCAGCAGCCGACGGAACGTGCCAGCGGCCCCACCGAATCGAGCGAGGGCGAGAGCGGCAGCACGCCCTCGATGGGCACGCGCCGCGCGGTGGGCTTGAACCCCACCACGCCGCACAGCGCGGCGGGAATCCGGCAGGAGCCGCCGGTGTCGGTGCCGAGCCCCCCGAAGCCCATGCCATCCGCCGCGGCCACGGCGGCGCCGGAGGAGGAACCGCCCGGCAACCGCCCCGTCTGCCGGTCCCAGGGCGAGAGGGGCGTGCCGTAATGGGGGTTCACGCCGAGGCCGGAGAAGGCGAACTCCGTCATGTTGGTGCGACCCAGCACGATGAAGCCCTGGCGCAGCAGGCGTTGCACCACGGGGGCGTGGGTCGCGGCGGGGGCCGCACCCTCGCGCGCCACGGAACCCGCCATGGTGGTGACGCCCGCCTCGTCGAAGAGGTCCTTGATGGTGATGGGAATGCCGGCATGGCGGCTGGGGGCGCGGCCGGATTTGCGCAGCGCGTCCATGGCGAGCGCCGCGTCCCGCGCCGCCTTCACATGCAGGGTGGTGAAGACGCGCGGCCCTTCGCCGGCCTGGGCGCGCACCAGCGCCTCCTCCACCAGGGAGGCGGAGGTCACCTGGCCCGTCTCCAGCCCGATGGCGGCGAGGTCTATGGTCGGGAATTCGTGGCGCGGCATGGGGTCCCCCTGGAAGGTCACTTCAGTATCGGGCAGGCGGGTCAGGCCGGGAAGAAGCGGTTGGCCGGGCGCGGCAGGCCCAGATGGTCGCGCAGGGTGGTGCCCTCGTATTCCGTGCGGACCAGGCCGCGGCGGCGAAGTTCGGGCACCACCAGGCGGATGAAGCGTTCCAGCCCGGTGGGCACCACGGGGGCCGCGATCATGAAGCCGTCGCAGCCATGGCCGCGATACCATTCCTCCATGCGGTCCGCGACTTCGGTCGCGCTGCCCACGAAGAGGTTGCCCGCCATCTGCGGCAGGATGGCGCGGCTGGCCTGGCGGATGGTCATCCCCTCGCCCCGCGCGCGGGCGACGATGGCCTGGGCGATGGCGGTGGGGCCGATCTCGCTGGTGTCGAGATCGGGGAAGGGCTGGTCGAGCATGGAAAGCTTGAACTTCAGCCCGGTCATCTTGTTCAGGTAGTCCAGCGCCACGGCGTCGGGCACCAGCGCGTCCAGTTCGTCGGACATGCGCCGCGCCTCCTCGGCCGTCTCGCCCGCGATGATGGTGACGCCGCTCAGGATCTTGAGACTGTCCGGCGTGCGGCCATGCTTGGCGAGCCGCCCCTTCAGGTCGGCATAGAGGGCCTGGGCGCGGGGCAGCGTGCCCTCGATGGCGAAGACGCAATCGGCCATGGCGGCGGAGAGTTCGCGGCCCGTCTCCGACTGCCCGGCCGAGAAGACCACGGGCTGCCCCTGCGGCGGCCGCGGCGCGTTGAGCGGCCCCGCCACCTGGAAATGCTTGCCATGGTGGTTCAGCGCATGGACACGGGCGGGGTCGAGGAAGCGGCCGCTCGCCTTGTCCTGCGGAAAGGCGTCATCCGCCCAGGAATCCCATAGCCCCTTGACCACGGCGGCGAATTCAAAGGCACGCTCGTAGCGGTCGTCGCGCGGCACATGCGCCTCATGGGAAAAATTCAGCGCATCGCCGGGGTTGGAGGTGGTGACCAGGTTCCACCCCGCCCGCCCGCCGCTGATGTGATCGAGCGAGGCGAAGCGGCGGGCGACATGGAAGGGCTCGTCATAGGTGGTGGTGGTGGTGGCGACGAGGCCGATGCGCGAAGTCGCCATGGCCAGCGCGGCCAGCAGCGTCACCGGCTCGAAGATGCCCGGCCGGTCGGAGGGAGAGGTGGCGGCGAAGAGGTCCGGCTTGTCCATGTTCCGCACGCCATTGCCATCGGCGAGGAAGAGCAGGTCGAACCCGCCGCCTTCCGCGATCTGGGCGAGGCGCACGGCGTTGGCGAGGTTGGCCGCTGGCCGGTCCCAGGCGTCGGGGTGCCGCCACTCGCCCACATGGCTGCCCTGGGCATTGGCATTGGCGGCAAGGATCATCGGCATGGCGGCTCCCCCGGGCAGTGCCGCGACAGGATTGGCCGCAGGGGAGAGGGTGGCAACCCAGGCTAGGCCGAACCGCCTAGCAAGGGCTCGGAATGGGCGTCAGTTCCGCCAATTCGCCGCGCACGCGGAAATCGCCGAAATCCATCAGCAGCTCATCGGCCACGCCATTTTCGTAATAGCGCAGGCTGACCTCGTAGCTGGGGGTGGAGGCGCCACCCTGCGCCGCCTGGTCGCGGTCGAAGAAGGCGATGCGCATGCGCGCGCTGCCCAGTTCCGACAGCAGGGGAAATTGCGCGTGGGGCTGCGGCGCGGTCCAGCCGCCGGCCATCAGCGTCGTGGTGTCCTGCGCGCCGTCCTCGCTGGTGCCGTCGAAGAGCGGGGAGACCATGATGCGCTGCCCCGAGCGCGCCGCCGCCAGGGCGCGGATGGTGTGCTGCATGGGCAGCAGCGTGCCGGGGGGCAGGCGTTCCTCGGCATTGGTGGGTTCGTCATAGCGCGCCACGCCACCCTCGGGCGTCAGCTCCGCCGTGCCGGCCACGCGGGAGGTGACGGCCCCCTCGGTGATCTGGTTCAGCGAGAAGCGCAGTCGCGTGCCGTCCTTCGCCTCCAGCGTGTTGTATTCCGAGCTGGTCTCGATGCTGTTGCCGTCGCGGTCCTGGATGATGAGGGTGAAGCGCTGCCGCGCCGCCCAGGCATCGCAGGCGTCCAGGATGTCGAAGAGCATCAGCCCCTGGGCCTCCGCCACCCCGGCACCGTCGCGCGCCCCGTCCAGCGTCAGCCGGTAGGCCGCCCGGTGGGCCAGCATCCGCTCATGCCCCGGCTCGGCGGCCGGGGTGGCGGGGGGTGTCGCGGGAGGGGTGGCCTGCTGCGCGGGCACGGCTGGGGCCAGCAGCAGCAGGGTGAGGCCGGTCAGGAGGGCGCGTCGGATCATATGGCCCTTCTAGCCCTTTTGCGGGGCAGGTGCAGCCTTCGCGGGGGGCAGGGATACACGCAGTGACAATTCCTTGAGCCGCGCCTCCTCCACCACCGAGGGCGAGCCCATCATCAGTTCCTCGCCCTGCTGGTTCATGGGGAAGAGGTTCACCTCGCGCAGGTTGGGCTCCTCGGCCAGCAGCATCACGATGCGGTCAATGCCCGCCGCCATGCCGCCGTGGGGCGGGGCGCCGAAGCGGAAGGCGTTCAGCATGCCGCCGAAGCGTTCTTCCACGGCCTCGGGCGGATAGCCCGCGATGCCGAAGGCCTTCACCATGATCTCGGCCTTGTGGTTGCGGATGGCGCCGGAGGCCATCTCATAGCCATTGCAGACGATGTCGTACTGGTAGGCCGGGATGGTCAGCGGGTCCTGGGTTTCCAGCGCCGCCATCTCGCCCTGGGGCATCGAGAACGGGTTGTGGCTGAAATCCACCTGGCCCGTGTCCTCGTTCAGTTCGTAGAACGGGAAATCGGTGATCCAGCAGAAGCGGAAGCCGGACTTCTCGGTCAGGCCCAGCTCATTGCCCAGGCGCAGTCGGGTCTGGCCGGCGAACTTGGCGGCATCGGCGGCCTTGCCGGCGGCGAAGAACACCGCGTCGCCCGGGTTCAGCCCGCAGGCCTGGCGGATGGCCTCGGCGCGGTCGGCCTCCAGGTTGCGGGCGATGGGGCCCTTGGGGCCGTCCTGGTCAAAGGTGATGTAGCCTAGGCCGCCCGCCCCCTGCTCCCGCGCCCATTCGTTCAGCTTGTCGAAGAAGCTGCGGGGGTTGGCGCCCGCGCCCGGGGCCGGAATGGCGCGGACCACGCCGCCGCCCGCCGCGATCTTGGCGAAGAGCCCGAAGCCCGAACCCGCGAAATGCTCCGTCACGTCGCGAATCACCAGCGGGTTGCGCAGGTCCGGCTTGTCCGAGCCATAGTCCAGCATGGCCTTGGCATAGGGGATGCGGATCCAGGGGCCGGCATCCACCGCACGGCCTTCCGCGAATTCCTCGAAGGTGCCGCGGATCACGGGCTCCATCGCGGAGAACACATCCTCCTGCGTGACGAAGCTCATCTCCACGTCGAGCTGGTAGAACATCAGCGTGCGGTCGGCGCGGCCCGCCTCGTCGCGGAAGCAGGGGGCGATCTGGAAGTAGCGGTCGAAGCCCGCCACCATCGTCAGCTGCTTGTACTGCTGCGGCGCCTGGGGCAGGGCGTAGAACTTGCCGGGGTGCAGGCGGGCCGGCACCAGGAAGTCCCGCGCGCCCTCGGGGCTGGACACCGTCAGGATCGGCGTCTGGAACTCATTGAACCCGATCTCGATCATGCGGCGGCGGATGCTGTCGATGATCTTGGCGCGCAAGATCATGTTGCGCTGCAGCCGCTCCCGCCGCAAATCGAGGAAGCGGTAGCGCAGGCGCATCTCCTCCGGCGCCTCCTGCTCCTGCGCCACCTGGAAGGGCAGGACATCGGCGGTGGACTGCACCACCAGCTCCTTCACCCGTAGCTCGATGGCGCCGGTGGGCAGCTTGTCGTTCACGGTGCCGGGTTCGCGGTTCACCACCTCGCCGGTGACGGTGATCACGCTCTCCACCCGCACCGCGTCGGCCGCGGCGAAGACGGAAGAGCCCGAGGGGATGACGCATTGCGTGATGCCGTAATGGTCGCGCAAATCAATGAAGAGCAGCCCGCCATGGTCGCGCTTGCGGTGCACCCAGCCGGAGAGGCGGGCCGTATGTCCGGCGTGCTCGGCGCGGAGGGCGCCGCAGGTGTGGGTGCGGTAGGCGTGCATGGGAACCCTGGTCTGGCGAACGGAAGAGGCAGGGGCGGCAAAGGGCCTTGCCCCATGCGGGAAGTCAAGCCACCGCCACGCCTGCCCCCGCCCCTGCCCCTGCCCCTTGGGGCACCTTGCGCGCCGCCCCGGAGGGCCTAAACGCAAGGGAATGGCCCGCAGCGCTGAACCCACCCCCCGCCTCATCACCTCCGCCGAGGAGCTCGCCGCCCTCTGCGACAGGCTCCGCACCGAACCCTATGTCACGGTGGACACGGAGTTCATGCGCGAACGCACCTATTGGCCGGAGCTGTGCGTCGTCCAGCTCGCGGGCGAGAGCGAGGTGGCCGTGGTGGACGCCCAGGCCGAGGGCATGGACCTGGCGCCGCTCGGCGAGCTGCTGGCCGACCCCGCCGTGGTCAAGGTCTTCCACGCCGCCCGCCAGGATGTGGAAATCTTCCTGCTGAAATTCGGCGCCGTGCCGACCCCCCTGTTTGACACCCAGGTGGCCGCCATGGTGGCCGGCTTCGGCGACCAGGCCAGCTATGACAGCCTGGTGCGGGCGCTCGCGGGTGCCGCCATAGACAAGGCCCACCGCTTCAGCGACTGGTCCGCCCGGCCGCTCTCGCCCGCGCAGATCGCCTATGCGGCTGCGGACGTGACGCATCTGCGCCGCGTCTATCGGGAGCTTCGGGAAAAGCTGCTGAACGAGGGAAGGCTCGACTGGGTGGCGCAGGAAATGGACGCCCTGGCCGAGCCCGAGACCTACATCACCCGCCCCGAAAATGCCTGGGAGCGCCTCAAGCCCAAGACCAGCAACCGCCGCTTCCTGGGCGTGCTGCGCGCCGCCGCCGGCTGGCGCGAGGCCGAGGCACAGCGCGTGAACATCCCGCGCGGGCGGCTGGTGAAGGACGAGACGCTGCTGGAGCTCGCGGCCTCCGCCCCCACCAACCCCGAGCAGCTGGCCCGCGCCCGCGGCGTGACCGAGGGCTTTGCGCGCGGCAAGTCCGGCACCGGCCTGCTGGCCGCCATCGCCGAGGCACGCGCCCTGCCGGACGACGCCCTGCCCGAACCCCTTGAAGCGCGAAAGGGCGCCGGCGCCTCGCCCGCGCTGGTGGCCCTGCTGAAGGTGCTGCTGGCCGCCGCCGCCGAGGCCCACAACGTCGCCCCCAAGCTCCTGGCCGACACCGAGGACCTGGAGCGCCTGGCGAGCGAGGCCGAACCCGATGTGCGCTGCCTGGCCGGTTGGCGGCGCGAGGTGTTCGGCGAGGACGCGCTGGCGCTGAAGCAGGGCAGGCTGGCGCTGGGCGTGGCGGGGCGGCGGGTGCGGCTCATCCGCACCTGAGATGGCGGGTGCGGCTCATCCGCACCTGAGACGGCGGGTGCGGCTGATCCGCACCTGAACCCGTCAGCGCGTCGCGGCCAGGAAGGCCTCCGCGATCGCGTCCCGCCGCGCCACCCAGATGCGGTCGCCCAGCGAGGCCAGCCGCGCCAGCACGCGGTCCATCGCCGGAAAGCGCCCCGGACGGCCGCTGATCCGCAGGTGATAGCCGATGTTGAGCAGGCGCGGCCGGCCGCGCTCCGCCTCGGCCAGCAGCGTCTCCAGCGCGTCGTCCACATATTCCACCATTTCGCGCGCGCGGACGAAGCCGTTGGGGTGGAAGAACTTGCTGTCGTTGCTGTCCAGCGCATAGGGCAGCACCAGCAGCCCAGGCTGCGCGGGGTCACGATAGGGCAGGTCGTCGTCGAAGGCGTTGGAGGTGTAGAGGAAGCCGCGCTCGGCCAGCAGCGCCCGCGTCCAGATGCTCTCCGAGCCACGGCAGAAGAAGCCGCGTGGCGTGGTGCCGCAGGCCTGCCGGATCACCTCCATGCAGCGATCGAGGTCACGCCCCTCCGCCTCGGCCGAGGCATAGTCGGAATGCGGGCGCCAGAGCCAGCCATGCACCGCGGCCTCATGCCCACGCGCGGCGATGGCCGCCGCCAGGCTGGGCGAGCGTTCCACCGCCCGGCCGCACATCAGGAAGGTGGAGGGGATGCGGTGGCGGTCCAGCGCATCCAGCATCCGCCACAGCCCGGCGCGCATGCCATAGGCGAAGATCTGCTCCTGCCCCATGTCGCGCGTGCCGGGGGTGACGACGCTCATGAACTCGCCCATGGGCTCGGAGCGGGGATCGCCATCGCCCACCTGCTGCTCGGCGCCCTCCTCGAAGTTCACCGCGACCGAAACGGCCAGCCGCGCGCCGTTGGGCCAGCGCAGGTCGGGCCAGGTGCCGCCATATCCCACGAGATCGCGCATGGCGCATCCTTTCCGCTTTGCGGCCCGGGGCGGGCGCAGCTATCTACAACCAGGGAAACGCCTGTCCACCCAGACAGGAAACGACACATATGTTCATTCCGCGTCGCGCCCTCATGGGGGCCGCGCCCCTGCTGGCCTCGCCGCTGCCGCTTCGCGCGCAGGCGGGCTTTCCCACACGGCCGGTCCGTGCCGTGCTTTCCTTTCCACCGGGCGGTGCCATTGACGCCGTGACGCGGCTGATCGCCCCGCGGGTGGGCGAATTGCTGGGCCAGCCGCTGGTGGTCGAGAATCGCGGCGGCGCGGTGGGCAGCCTCGCGGCAGGCAACGTCGCTTCCGCGCCGGCCGATGGGCACACGCTGCTGTTCGATGCCTCGCAGCACGCGGCGGCCCCCTTCCTGCTCAGCAACCTCGCCTTCAGCTACGACACCGCCTTCGCGCCGGTGACGCAGTTGACCTCCGTGCCGCTGCTGCTGGCCGCGCACCCCTCCCTTCCGGCCCAGACCATCGTCGAGTTCCTGGCACTGGGACGCGCCCGCGCCGCGGCCGGGCGGCCCTTGACCTACGCCTCGGGCGGCAATGGCGCCTCCACCCACTACGCCGGTGCGCTGTTCCAGAAGCTGGCCGGGTTCGAGGTGACGCATGTGCCGTTCCGCGGCGGCGGCCCGGCTGTGCAGGGGCTGCTCGCCGGCACGGTGGACTTCCATATCGGCACGGTCGGCAGCACGGCGGCGCTGGTGCGCGATGGGCGGCTGCGCGGCCTGGCCGTGTCCACCGCCGCCCGCCTGCCGGCCTTCCCGGACCTGCCGACCCTCCAGGAGGCGGGGCTCGCGGGCTATGACTGGAACGAATGGGGCGGCGTGTTCGCGCCCGCCGGCACGCCCGGGCCGATCCTTGCGCGGCTGCAGGCGGTGCTGCGCGAGGCGCTGTTCCAGCCGGTGGTGCTGGAACGGCTGGGGGCCATCGGGATGGTCCCGGTCGGCAGCATGCCGGCCGAATTCGCGGCATTCGTCGCGGCGCAGAAGGCCTTGACCGGCAGCCTGACCCGCGATGCCGGGATCATGGTGAACTGACGCCAAGCCGCGCCGGCCCGGCTTCAACCGAGATCCAGGACCAGCGTCTCCCCGAAGCCGGGCACCCGGAAATCCTGCGCCCCGCGCGCGGCCAGCAGCCGCTGGGCGGGTTCGTCAATGCCCTCCTGCGTCAGCTTGAAGGTGCCGAAATGCATGGCGATGGCGGTGCGGGCGCGCAATTGCCGCTGCGCTTCCAGCGCCTGCTCCGGCGTGATGTGGACATGCTGCATGAACCACAACGGCTCATAGGCGCCGATCGGGATCAGGGCCGCGCCGAAGCCGCCGAAATGCGCGCCGATGGCGTCCAGATGCCCCCCCGCCGCCGTGTCGCCCGCGAACAGGAAGCGGCCGCCGTCCACAACCTTCACCCCGAAGCCACCCCACAGCGCCAGGGCGCGGTCACGAATGCCGCGCGCCGAGAAATGCCGCATGGGCACATAGGTGGCCCGGTGGCCGCCGGGCAGCGGCGCCGCCTGGCCCCAATCCAGCTCCACCGCGCCGGGCACGCCGTTCCGCGCCAGGAATTCGGCATGACCCAGGCCCGTGATGAGCCGCGGCTGCCAGCGTGCGTGCAGGGCGCGCAGGCTGGGCAGGTCCATGTGGTCGTAATGCCCGTGGCTGACCAGCACGGCGTCAATGCGCGGCAGGGCATCCAGGGCAATAGCGGGCGGCCGGGCGCGGCGCGGCCCGATCCAGGTGAAGGGGCTGCATCGCTCGCTGAAGATGGGGTCGGTCAGCAACGTGGTGCCATCGGCCAGCCGCACCAGGAAGGTAGAGTGGCCCAGGAAGGTGAAGGCCCCCTGCCCTGCCGGCACCTGCGTGGGCGGCGGGGGCTGGGGTGGGTCGCGCAGGTCACGCGGCCACGGGGTGCCCCGGCTTTCGGTCAGCATCCGCAGCACCCGCCCGAGCGGCTGGAAGGCCTGGCCGCCATCGGGGTTGAGGAAGCGCCCGCGCGCGTCGCGGGTGGCGGGGCCGAGCCTCACCACATGGTCTTGGCCGCGCGCTCCGGCCATTCGCTGTCATAGCGCGCGCCACCGACCTCGCCCGCCGTCAGCGCGGCCAGGATCTGGCCGGGGGTGGGCAGATCGGGCTTGGCATGGGGCTCCCACAGCCCCGCGCGGATCACGGCGCGGGCACACTGGAAATAGATCGTCTCGACGGTGATGACGGCCACGCTGCGGGGCGCGCGGCCTTCCATGGTGAAGCTCTCGCACAGCGCGGCGTCGGCGGTGATGCGGGCCGTGCCGTTCACCCGCAGCGCATTGCCGCTGCCGGGGATGAGGAACATCAGCGCCACGCGCGGGTCGCGCAGGATGTTGCGCAGGCTGTCGATGCGGTCATTGCCGCGCCGATCCGGCAGGGCGAGCGTGGTGTCGTCCAGGATGCGGACCAACTGCCCCGGCCGATCGCCGCGCGGCGAGCAATCGAGCCCCTCCGGCCCCGCCGTGGCGAGTGCCAGGAAGGGTGCCGCCTCGATGATGCGGCGGTATTCTGGGATGATCCGCGACGCCTCCTTGCGCGTCGAGGCGGGGGTGGGCACGCCATAGAGGGCGTGCAGCGCCTCCAGGCTGTCCAGGAAGTTCACGCCTTCACCCCAAGCCGGCCGGCCATCTCCTGGATGAACTGCCAGGCCACGCGCCCCGACCGCCCGCCGCGCGTGACGGACCATTCGATGGCGGCCTTGTGCAGCTCCTCCTGGCCGAGCGGCAGGTTCATCGCCCCGGCATAGCCGTCGATCATGGCGAAGAAGGTGTCCTGATCGCAGTTGTGGAAGCCGATCCAGAGGCCGAAGCGGTCGGACAGCGAGACCTTCTCCTCCACCGCCTCGGCGGGGTTGATGGCGGTGCTGCGCTCATTCTCGATCATGTCGCGCGGCATCAGGTGGCGGCGGTTGCTGGTCGCGTAGAACAATACGTTGGCCGGACGCCCCTCGATCCCGCCATCCAGCACGGATTTCAGCGCCTTGTAGTCGGCATCCTCCTTCTCGAAGGAGAGGTCGTCGCAGAACACCAGCGCGCGCCGGGGCTGCGCGCGCAGGTGGTTCAGCAATTCGGGCAGGGTGCGGATGTCTTCGCGATGGATCTCGATCAGCGCCAGGCTGCCCGGGTGCTGGGCATTGGCCTCGGCATGGGCCGCCTTCACCAGCGAGGACTTCCCCATGCCGCGCGCGCCCCAGAGCATGGCGTTGTTGGCCGGCAGGCCGCGCGCGAAGCGCAGCGTGTTCTCCAGCAGGATCGCCTTCTGCCGCGCCACCCCCTGCAGCAGCGTGATGTCCACCCGGCTGACCACCGGGACCGGCTGCAGCCGGGCGGGCGGGTGCCAGACGAAGGCATCGGCCCCCTCCAGGGTCGGCGGCGGCGGGGGCGGCGGGGCCAGGCGTTCGAGGGCGGCGGCGATGCGGGCCAGCAGTTCAGCGTCCATGCGGATGTTGAAGCCCCGCCCCGGCCGCAAGTCCAGTGGGGGCCGGCACGCCTTGCCTTGACGCCCCTCTGCTTGACGCTGGGGGCGGGGGGGCTAGGTTGCGGCCTCTCCATCTCTCCCCCATCGCCCCTGCGAGGACCCATGTTCATCTCCCCGGCCTACGCCCAGGACGCCGCCGGCGGCGCTGGCGCCATCGTGATGCAGCTTCTGCCGCTCATCCTCATCTTCGTCGTCTTCTACTTCCTGCTGATCCGTCCGCAGCAGAAGAAGATGAAGGAACACAAGGCGATGCTGGGCGCGCTGAAGCGCGGCGACCGCGTGGTGACCGCGGGCGGCATCCTGGGCGAGGTGAAGCTCGTGAAGGAGACCTCGGACGAGGTGGAGGTCGAGATCGCGAACGGCGTGCGCGTCACCGTGGTCCGCGGCACCATCTCCGCCGTGATCCGCCCCGAGGCGGCGAACGACGTCAAGGGCTGAGGACGCCCCGCCATGGAGCTTCTCACCGTCGAAACCCCGCAGGCGGTTGTGGCGGTGGAGGCCCATGGCCCCGCCACCGGTGCCCCCGTCTTCCTGCTGCACGGCTTCCCCTATGCGGCGCGCTGCTATGACGGTGTGGCGCCCATCCTGGCCGAGGCCGGGCTGCGCGTGCTGGTGCCGCATCTGCGCGGCTATGGTCAGACACGGCTGAAGCCGGGCGTGCTGCGCTCCGGCGCGCAGGGCGCGCTGGGGGCTGACTTGCTGGCGCTGATGGACGCCCTGTCCATCCCGCGCGCGCTGCTGGCCGGCTATGACTGGGGCGGGCGCGCGGCCTGCATCGTGGCCGCCCTGCACCCCGCGCGCTGCGCGGGCCTCGTGTCCTGCACCGGCTACAACATCCAGGACATCGCCCGCGCCAACGATCCCGGCCCGCCGGGGCAGGAAGCGCGCTACTGGTATCAATACTATCTGCATGGAGAGCGCGGGGCACGCGGCCTTGAGGCCAACCGCCGCGAATTCGGCCATCTGCTGTGGCGCATGTGGTCGCCCACATGGCACTTCACCGAGTCGGAGTTCGCCGCCAGCGCCGATCACTGGGACAACCCGGACTATGTGGAGGTGGTGCTCCATTCCTACCGCCACCGCTTCGGCCTGGTGGCCGGCGACCCGGCGCATGAGGCCATCGAGGCCGCGCTGGCGCGCAAGCCGGACATCACCGTGCCGGCCCTCGACCTGCATGGCGCGGCCGATGGCGTGCATCCGCCGCCGGCAAGCGTGGCCCCGGGGTTCACCCGGCGCATCCTCGCCGGGGTGGGCCACAACCCGCCCCAGGAGGCGCCGGCGGAATTCGCCGCTGCCCTCCTGGAGCTTCACACGGCCTAGAGCATGCTGCGCTCACAAGCGTTCACGCCGCCTGCTCCAGCCATCGTTGAGAGCGGGGCTTCAGCGTTTTCGGTGATTCCACCTCAACGCATCCCGCTCTGAAGGCTCAGCGAGTCGCGCGGTCCAGCGCGCGGCCGGCCGCCGTGCCCGGCGGGTTGCCCGGCGTGCCATCGGCCTGGCCGGGATAGGCGCCCGAGGTGTTGGTGCCCGCCGCGCGGTCCAGGGCGCGCGTGGCCTGGGTGCCGGGCGGGTTGCCGGGCGTGCCGTCGCGCTGCGAGGGGTAGGCGCCGGACATGTTCGTCCCCGCGGCGCGATCCGCGGCGCGGCTCGCCTCGGTGCCGGGCGGGTTGCCGGGGGTCTGGGCGCAGGCCGCGCCGAGCAGCAACAGGCCGGCGGCCAGGATCTTGAACTGGGTCATGTCAGCAACTCCGATGCGGGACGCAACGTGCGTTCCGGCCAAGGCAACGCCTGGTATGACATTCCGTTGCAGTTCCGGCCGTTCCAGTTCCGGGAAAATCAGCGCCGCGCCCTCACCAGGCGCCGCGCGTGTCCACCACGATCTTGTCCTTCACCACGTCGTGATCCACGGTCAGGAAGGAGGCATGGTCCACCAGCAGCAGCAGGATGTTCGCGCGCTCGGTCGCGCGGTCGAAATCCCAGAGTTGCAGGCCCAGAACGGCCAGGTTCTCCGGCAGCGCGTTCACATGGGGCTCCACCACCAGCAGCTCCCCCACCCCCGCGCGCGCCAGCTCCTCCACGATGGTGACGGCAGGGCTCTCGCGCAGGTCGTCCACATCGGCCTTGTAGGAGAGGCCGAGGCAGGCGATCACGGGCTGCTTCAGCGTGGCCGCGTGGCGGCGCACCTTGTCCACCACGAAGCCGGGCTTGGCCTCGTTCACCTCGCGCGCGGTGCGGATCAGCGGGCTGCGCTCGGGGTCGGCGGCCACGATGAACCACGGGTCCACGGCGATGCAGTGCCCGCCCACCCCGGGCCCGGGGCGCAGGATGTTCACGCGCGGGTGCATGTTGGCCAGGCGGATCAGCTCCCAAACATTGATGCGGAGCCGGTCGCAGATCATGCTGAGTTCGTTGGCGAAGGCGATGTTCACGTCGCGGAAGGCGTTCTCGGCCAGCTTCGCCATCTCGGCCGTGCGGGCATTGGTCGGGTGGATCTGCCCCTTGGCGAAGACACGATAGAGCAGCGTCGCGGCCTGCGCGCATTTGCGCGTGAGGCCGCCGATGATGCGGTCATTCTCCACCACCTCGCGCAGGATATGGCCGGGCAGCACGCGCTCCGGGCAATGGGCGATGCGGATGTCCGACAGCTCGCCCGCCTGGTGGGGGAAGGTGAGGTCCGGCCGCGCCTGCGCGAGCCAGCGCGAGAGCTGTTCCGTGGTGCCGATGGGCGAGGTGGATTCCAGGATGACCAGGTTGCCCCGCGCCAGCACGTGCGCGATGGCGCGCGCCGCGGCCTCGATATGCGAGGTGTCGGGCTCATGGCCCGCCATGAAGGGGGTGGGCACGGCCAGGATGAAGGCGTCGGCCGGTTCGGGTGTGAGCGCCGCGCGCAGGCGGCCCGCCTGCACCACCTGGCGCAGCAGCACGTCCAGCTCCGGCTCCACGATGTGCGGCTGGCCGCGGTTGATGCTCTCGACCGCGGCGGGCTTCACGTCCACGCCCAGCACCTCCAGGCCATGGTTGGCGAAGACGGCCGAGGTCGGCAGGCCGATATAGCCCATGCCCATCACGCAGACGCGGCTGAAGCGGGTCATGGGGCGCCTTCCTCCAGCAGGCGGGCCACGATGCGCCCGGCCGCCGCGCCATCGCCGAAGGGGTTGCGGGCCTGGGCCATGGCGGCATGGGCGGCGGGGTCGTCGAGCAGGCGCGTCGCGGCCGCGACCAGTGCGGCCTCGCTAGTGCCGACCAGCAGGGCCGTGCCGGCCGCGATGGCCTCCGGCCGCTCCGTCGTGTCGCGCGTGACCAGCACGGGCGTGCCCAGCCCCGGCGCCTCCTCCTGCACGCCACCCGAATCCGTCACGATCAGATGGGCGCGCCGCATGAGCTGCACGAAGGGCACATAATCCTGCGGCGGGATGAGGTGGATGGCCGGGCTCTGCGCCAGCATGGACTGGACCACCTCCCGCACCCTGGGGTTCGGATGGACCGGATAGACGATCTGCACATCGCCGCGGCGGGCCAGCGTCACAAGCGCCCGGCAGATGCGGGCGAGGCCGCCATCGAAGCTCTCCCGCCGATGGCCGGTAACGAGGATGAGGCGCCGCGCGGGGTCGAGCCAGGCGAATTCCCGCGCGAAGCGGGCCGCCTGCTCCGGGTCCGCTTCGAGTCGCGCGGCGACCTGGTGCAGCGCGTCCACCACGGTGTTGCCCGTGACGAGGATGCGTCCCTCCGCGATGCCCTCGCGACGGAGATTCGCGGCCGCGGCCTTGGTGGGCGGGAAATGCAACTGGGCGATCTGGGCGATGAGGCGGCGGTTCATCTCCTCCGGCCAGGGCGCCTGGATGTCGCCCGTCCGCAGCCCCGCCTCAACATGCGCCACCCGCGCATGGCGGTAGAAGGCGGCCAGGGCGGCGGCCAGGGCGGTGGTGGTGTCGCCCTGCACGATCACCCAGTCCGGCCGCGCCTGGTCCAGCACCGGGCCAAGCCGGTTCAGCACGGCGGTGGTGACATGGGTCAGATCCTGGCCGGGCTTCATGATGTCGAGGTCATGGTCGGGTACCAGGCCAAAGACCTGCAGCACCTGATCGAGCATCCATCGGTGCTGCCCCGTGACGCACACAATAGAAGCGACTCCAGGTGTCGCGGCCAGTGTCTGCACCACCGGGGCCAGCTTGATCGCGTCGGGGCGGGTGCCCAGGATGGTCAGGACACGCAAATGAACTCACCCCTCCCGTGTGCTGCCGAAACCCCCAACGACTCCAGGTTGCTGTCAAAGTAATGGATATGGGGGAGCATTCTCCATCGAAATCCGCACGATCAAGGGCCTGTTCGCGAGAGATTTCGGTATGGAATGGCGTGTATTGCCAGGGACGTCATGCGAAGAGCTTGTTCACTTCCTTGGCCACGAATTGGGGAGGGGGGGGGGTGACGGGACCGCATCCACATGCAGGCGCAGATCGGCACCTTGACCCGAACCGTGACCCGTCTCGCTTGATCATGCCCTTGGCGATGAATGATGCGTGACGGAAAATACACGCCAAGGGACGGCGATGCGAAAAAAATTTGCATAAAACAGATAAATATGCTGCACATAGCGCAATTGATCATCGCCGCCAGTTGCCGCCACTCCGGCAGGGCCGCGGCGAATTGCGTCGAATTCGCATTTGCACCGATTGCCACCAACCACGCATTCCGCTTATCGTCGTGACGTTCAACCACAACCACTAGACCTGGGGTGGCTCATCACTTCAGCGCCATCTCAGCTTTCAGGTGCTCAGCCGAATTGCCCAGCACGAAGTAAAATTTCCAAGGGCGCTCTCAAAAAACAGAGATCAAGCCTGTCTTCGCGGCAAAAAAAGCAGAAGGTTGGCGGTTTGCGACTCGTGGTATATCTTCACGCATCAAGAAAATCATGATGCAACCGCATTTCTTACTGTTGCGTTCATCATCAACCAGAACTTCCTTGTCAGACCCTGTAGCGACTCCGTGCGATCGCCCTGAAAGCGCTGCGCACGTGGAAGGGAACATGTTTATGGGAATCCAAATGGACGGGCGCATGAATCTTCCCACCGGCACCACCATGGCCGGAAGGACGACGGGCGGCTCCGGTGGCGGTCCCGCACGCGACAACCCGTCCCGCATCGAGGTCGAGGAGATGGACGCATCCGCACCCGCCCGCGTGCGCGCGCCCATGCCTAGCGACTCGGCGCTGGGACGCAAGGTGCGGGAGTTGCGCCGTTCCCGCGGAATGACGCAGAAGGAACTGGCCAGCGCCGTCGGCGTCACGGGCGCGCAGCTGCACCGCTATGAGACCGGCGCCACCCGCGTGGCCGCCAGCCGCATGATCGCCATCGCCGAGGCCTTGGGCGTTCGGCCGGATGTGCTGCTGGAGTCGGCCGCGCCGGAACCTGTCCCGGTCATTTCCGCCGAAGCCTCCACCGGCGAAGACCTTCTGGAACTGATCCAGCTCTTCAGCGCCATCGGCGACCCGAAGAACCGCAATGCCATTCTGGCCGTGGCCCGCATGATGGCCTCGACCAACCCGACCGGCGGCGGCAACGGCGGCTGAAGGTCAAAAAAAGAGCCAGGGAATCGAAATCCCCTGGCCCAATTCCGGATCAGATCCGGCCGCTGCCACCCAGCGTGCGCGCCGAGGTGCCCGGCGAGACATAGTGGCGGTCCACCGCCCCACGCCAGCCGGTGTCGCCCCAGCCCGCCTCGTCATAGGAGTCGTAGCTCGGCGCGCCGGTCAGCTGCGCCTCGGTCAACGAGGTCACATACCCATCCTGCCCGGGCACATAGGTCAGCTCGGACCAGGGGATCGGGTAGTAGCGCGACCCGAGGCCCAGGAAGCCACCAAAGGTCAGGACCGCATAGGCGACCTTGCCGTCTTCCTTGCCGATCATCACGCTGTGGACCGAGCCGAGGTGCTGGCGGTTGGGATCGTAAACGCTCGTCCCCTCGATCTTGTAGGAGGAGATCAGGGTATGGGTCTCGTCACGCGCCACGTCGCCATAGGCGGCGCCGGGTGTCGTGCTGCGATGATTGTCACTCATGGCGTTTTCTCCGTTATGTCTTACTGTCGGATCAACGCCCTCAGGCCATCCGGGTTGCCTCCGCGAGCCGCAGGACGGGGGTCGGCCGGGCCTCCGGCGGCGTCTCCAGCAAAGCCCGAGCTGCCCTTCCGGCCTCGCCAGAGGTCCATCCCACCAGCGCCGGCGCCAACAGCAACCCCGCCAGCACGGGCGACATCCAGGCCGCCACCATCGGCTCCATGGCATAGGCGATGGCGAAGAGGATCAGCCCCAACACCACATGCCCGCGCGAGAAGCGAAAGCCCTCGCGCCACGCCCAGGCGCCGGCGTCGCGCCGCTGCGACTCCCACCCACTGTCGCGCCCGCGCAGGATGGCCCAGAGCTGGCGGATCTGGGTGACCATGGTGATGGGCGAGAGCAGCGCCGAGAGAATGATCTCGAAGACCAGCCCCCCCAGCAGGCGCAACTGCCCGCCGATGCGCCGTGGCCCCTCGGGCGAGAGAGCGAACGCGATCGCCCCCATGACCTTGGGCGCCAGCAGCAGCGCCATGGTGCCGGCGAAGACGGCCAGCGCCCGTTCGGCGTCGATCACCGGCCATTGCGGGAACAGCACCGGGGTGGCGGGGAAGTATTCCGGCCGCACGAAGCGTGCCTGCACGCCCACCATCAGCGCGATCAGCAGGAAGGCGAGCCAGAGCGGCGCGCTCACATAGGCGAAGATGCCCTGCGCCATGTGCAGCCGGCTGACCGGGTGCAGCCCCGGCGCCCCGATCACTGCCGCGTGCTGGAGATTGCCCTGGCACCAGCGCCGGTCACGCACGCACAGATCGGGCAATGTGGGCGGCCCCTCCTCCCAGCTCCCGCCCAGGGCGGGGTCGAAGACGACCTGCCAGCCGGCGCGGCGCAGCAGCGCGGCCTCGACGAAGTCATGGCTCATGATCTGCCCGCCGAAGGGCTTGCGGCCGGGCAGTTCGGGCAACCCTGCCGCCTCCGCGAAGGCGCGGGTGCGGATCATGGCGTTGTGGCCCCAGTAATTGCCCTCCGCCCCCGTCCACCAGGCCAGGCCATGCGCGAGCGTGGGCCCATAGACATGCCCCGCGAATTGCTGGAGGCGCGCGAACAGCGTCCGCCCCCCGTGCAGCATGGGAAGGGTCTGGAGCAGGCCCATGCGGGGCTCCGCCTCCATGCGCGCGGCCATGGCGACCAGCGTCTCCGCCTCCATCAGGCTGTCGGCGTCGAGGATGAGGAACTGGCCATAGGCATCGCCGAAGCGCCGCACCCATTCGGCGATGTTGCCAGCCTTGCGGTGGGTGTTTTCCTCACGGCAGCGGAAATAGACGGCGGCCCCCGGCAATTCGCGCAGGCGCCGTGCCGCCCCCCACTCCGCCGCGCGCGCCTCGGGGTCGCGCGTGTCGCTCAGGATGAAGATGTCGAAGAGGTGCGCCACCCCCGCCTGGTCGAGCGAGGCGCGCAGCGCGGTCAACGCCACCTCCATCCGCGGCACAGGCTCGTTGTAGATGGGCATCAGCAGCGCGGTGCGACCCTGCGGCGGGGCCTCGGGCCGCACCGCGCGGGGCCGGTGCAGCATGACCAGGAAGCCCGCCAGCGCGCTGGTGAAGGACAGCGCGATCCAGAAGAACAGCATCCCGAACAGCGCCGTCATGATGGCGCCGAGCGAGGTCCAGCGCGCATCGTCCAGCACCTCCCACATCTCGTGGATGGCGAAGACGGTCAGGATGATCGTGCTGCCGAAAACGAGCGCGCGACGCAGGCCGATTCGGATGTCGCCCGTTTTCCGGTCATGGGGTGCCGGCGGCGGCTCCGGCCGGTGCGCCAGCGGGTGCACCGGCATGGCGAGAGGCGCCTCGGGCGGCAGCGCCTCCGCGCGGGGGATCAGGCCGTCCACCGGTAGAGCCAGGTCTCGGAGAGCGCCGTCTCGCCCCGCATGAGCCGCACGCGCAGTTCCACCAGCGAGGCGCGGCCAGGTTCCATGACGAAGGCCAGGCGCCAGCCGCGCGTCTCGGGGTTGGGTTGCAGCACGATGTCGCGCACGCGACCGGGGCTGCTGTCCACCATCACCTCGGGCGGCTCATCGGCGCTGGCGCCGAGCGGGGCCAGCGGCGTGGTGTCCAGCACGAAGCGGCGCGCGCCATTGCCGGCATCCGCCATGCGGGTGGAGGCGAAGCGCAGCACCGCCGCGTCTTCCGAGCGGCCGCGCCAATGCAGGCGGTAGTGGAATTCCGCCGGGCGGCCAGCCACCAGCCCGGCCCGCGGCGCCCAGGCGGCGTAGATGTTGTCATGGATTTCCGAGCGCGTCGGGATTTCCACGAGATGCACCTCGCCCGGGCCCCATTGGCCCAGAGGCTCCACCCAGAGGTCGGGCCGCGTGTGGTAGCGCGCCTCCAGGTCCTGGTAGTCGGCGAAGCCGCGCCGGCGCTGGATCAGGCCGAAGCCGCGCGGCGCCTCGTCGCGGAAGCCGCTGGCCTGCAGGGTGCCGGGGTTGGTGAGCGGACGCCAGATCTGCTCGCCATGGCTGTTGCGCATCATCAGCCCGTCGCTGTCATGCACGGCGGGCCGGAAATCCATGCCGCCGCCCGGCGCATGGGGGCCGAAGAAGAACATGCTGGTGCCCGGCGCGATGCCCACGCGCGGCAGGTCGCGCCGGGGGAAAAGGGTGGCGCGCACCTGCATCAGCGTGGTGTCGCCGGGCATGATGTCGAAGACATAGGCGCCGGTGACGTTGTCGCTCTCCAGCAGGGCGTGCACGCGGATGGAGCTCGCATGCGGGGCCGGGCGCTCGATCCAGAACTCGGTGAAGGCGGGGAATTCCTCGCCGGCGGCCGAGGCGGTGCCGATGGCGAGCCCGCGCGCCGAGATGCCATAGTCCTGACCACGCCCCACCGCGCGGAAATAGCTGGCGCCCAGGAAGACGCAGACCTCGTCGAAATGGTCCGGGCGGTTGAGGCGCGCCAGCAGGCGGAAGCCCGCGAAGCCGAGCTCCTCATTCTCGGCGGGGGCCTCGACACCCTCGAAGCGGAATTGCGCCGCCTGGTAGGGGATGGGGCGGACCTCCTCCCCCACCACCTCGTGCAGCATCACCTTCTCGCGGAACAGGAAACCGCGATGGTGAGGCTGCAGCTGAAAGGACAGGCCATCGGCACGCCACAGCGCCTGCTCGGCGTCGAAATGCACGCGCCGATAGCCATCATAATCGAGATCGGCGAAGCGGCGCGGCAGGTCGGCCTGGCGCGGGCGCGGGGCGCGGGTGGACAGGTCGCGCGCCAGCTCCGTCACCTTGTCGGCGGTGAAGGGGGCGGTGACGACGGGTGGCGGCGCGGTCTGCGCCACGGGGCTCGCGGCGAAGGGCGTGGCGAGCAGCGGGCCGGCGCCCAGGAGAAGCGTGCGACGTTGCATGGCTCAGGCGGGACGGGGCATGGCGAGGTTCCTTGGGCGCCAGTGGGCAGCTCAAGCTCAGCCACCGGCACGCCCTGAACGCCCCTTCCCTCCCAGAGGTTGCACTGCGACATGACTTGGCCGCGTCCCCGGCGCGCCCCATATCTCCGCCCATGAATCACGTCGCCCCCGTGCTCTTCCAGCCGATCCGCCAGCCCATGCCGGAAGGGGGCAAGCCACTGCGCTGCGTCTTCGAGGTGGAGCAGGCGGATGGCACGAAGCGCACCCTGGAGCCGGCCGGCGACCAGCCCACCGCCATCGCGGAACTGACGCGCGGGGTGACGGAGGGCGAGCGCGACCAGGTGCTGCTGGGCGTCACCGGCTCGGGCAAGACCTTCACCATGGCGAAGGTGATCGAGGCGGTGCAGCGCCCCACCCTGATCCTCGCGCCCAACAAGACGCTGGCGGCGCAGCTCTATGGAGAAATGAAGTCCTTCTTCCCCGACAACGCGGTGGAATACTTCGTCTCCTACTACGATTACTACCAGCCGGAAGCCTATGTGCCGCGCACCGACACCTATATCGAAAAAGACAGCCAGATCAACGAACAGATCGACCGGATGCGCCATTCCGCCACCCAGGCGCTGCTGGAGCGGCGGGATGTGGTGATCGTGGCCTCGGTGTCCTGCATCTACGGCATCGGCTCCGTCGAAACCTACTCGAACATGGTGGTGAAGCTGGAGCAGGGCGGCACCATCGGCCGCGATGCGCTGGTGAAGGGGCTGGTCGAGCAGCAATACCGCCGCAACGACGCCGCCTTCCAGCGCGGCACATTCCGCGTGCGCGGCGAGAACCTGGACGTCTGGCCCGCCCATCTGGAAGACCGCGCCTGGCGCATCTCGCTGTTCGGCGACGAGGTGGACGGGTTGCGCGAATTCGACCCTCTGACGGGCGAGATCACGGGCGAGTTCGAGAAGCTCTCCATCTACGCCAACAGCCACTACGTCACGCCGCGGCCCACGCTGACCCAGGCCATCGGCCGCATCAAGGTCGAGCTGAAGGAGCGCCTCGCGCAGCTGGAGGCCGAGGGCAAGCTGCTGGAGGCCCAGCGCCTGGACCAGCGCACCACCTTCGACATCGAGATGATGGAGACCACCGGTTCCTGCAAAGGCATCGAGAACTACAGCCGCTACCTCTCCGGCCGGAACCCGGGCGAGCCGCCGCCCACCCTGTTCGAATACCTGCCCGAGGGCGCGCTGCTGATCGTGGACGAGAGCCATGTCACGGTCCCGCAGATCGGCGGCATGTATCGGGGCGACTATGCGCGCAAGATCATCCTGAGCGATTTCGGCTTCCGCCTGCCCTCCTGCACCGACAACCGCCCGCTGAAATTCGAGGAGTGGGACAGCTTCCGCCCGCAGACCCTCTTCGTCAGCGCCACGCCCAGCCCCTGGGAGATGGAACGCACCGGCGGCACCTTCGCCGAGCAGGTGATCCGCCCCACCGGCCTCGTGGACCCCGTCTGCGAAATCCGCCCGGTGGAAGGCCAGGTGGATGACCTGCTGGCCGAGGTGAAGCTGGTCGCGAGCCAGGGCGGCCGCGTGCTGGTGACGGTGCTGACCAAGCGCATGGCCGAGCAGCTCACGGAATACCTCACCGAGATGGGCGTGCGCGTCCGCTACCTGCACAGCGATGTGGACACGCTGGAGCGAATCGAGATCATCCGCGACCTGCGCCGCGGCGTCTTCGACGTGCTGATCGGCATCAACCTGCTGCGCGAGGGGCTGGACATTCCCGAATGCGCGCTGGTGGCCATCCTGGACGCGGACAAGGAGGGCTTCCTCCGCAGCACCACCAGCTTGATCCAGACCATCGGCCGCGCCGCGCGCAACGCCGAGGGCCGCGTCGTGCTCTACGCCGACCGCATGACCGACAGCATGAAGCGCGCCCTGGAGGAGACCGAGCGCCGCCGCGCCAAGCAGATCGCCTGGAACACCGAGCACGGCATCACGCCCACCACCATCCGGCGTGGCATCAGCGACGTGCTCAAGGACATCAGCCAGGGCGACTACGTCACCGTCGAGGCTGTGGAGGGCGACACCAGCGCCGATTTCGTGGGCAAGGACCTCCGCGCCAGCATCGCGGAGCTGGAACGCCGCATGCGGGCCGCCGCCGCCGACCTGGAATTCGAGACGGCGGCGCGGCTGCGCGACGAGATCAAGCGGCTGGAGGCGCTGGATCTGGGGCTACCCGCCCTGGCCCCCAACGAGGCCGGGCGGTCCCTGCGGGAGGCCACTCCGCGCAAGGACTGGAAGCCCAAGCCCATGGGCCCCGGCGGCGGGGGCTATGACCCGAAGAAGGGCAAGCGCGGCCGGAAGGGGCCTTAGCGCCTGATCCGCGAAGGCGGAATCGCCGGCGCGGTGAATCAGTCGCTAACGCAAAGCTAACCCGTGACTTCCAGCAGCTCCACGTCGAACACCAGCGTGGCGTTGGGCGGAATGACGCCGCCGGCGCCGCGCGCGCCATAGCCCATCTCGGGCGGGATGGTCAGGCGGCGCTGGCCGCCCACGCGCATCCCGGCCACGCCACGGTCCCAGCCCGCGATGACGCGGCCTTCGCCGAGGGTGAAGCTGAAGGGCACGCCGCGGTTGAAGCTGCTGTCGAACTTCGCACCCTTGTTGTCCTCGGCCGAGGCGTCGAACAGCCAGCCCGTGTAGTGGACCGAGACCTCCTTGCCGGCGAGCGCCATGGCGCCCTCGCCCTTCACCAGATCATCCATCTTGAGCGTCATGTCGCAGCCTTTCAGGAAAATGTCGCACCGGCATAGCGGGTAGGGGCCGACTGGTCAGCCCACCCTCTCCGCCCCGATCAGGAATTCGCGGTTGCCCTCGGGGCCGAGCAGCGGGGAGGGCTCCACGCCCCGCACCACCCAGCCCGGCTGTGTGGCCCACCAGGCGGCCATCTCGGCGCAGACGGCCTCATGCACCGCCGCGTCGCGCACCACGCCGCCCTTGGCGATGGCGGGCCCCACCTCGAACTGCGGCTTGATCAGCGCCACCGCCCAGGCGCCCGGCGCGCAAAGCGCCATGGCCGCCGGCAGCACCACGCGCAGGCCGATGAAGCTGGCATCGCAGACCAAAGCGGTGATGGGTTCGGGGATGTCCTCGGCCGTCAGGTGCCGGGCATTCACCCGCTCCATCACCACCACGCGCGGGTCGTTGCGCAGTTTCCACGCCAGTTGGCCGTGCCCCACATCCACCGCATAGACCCGCGCGGCGCCGTGGTGCAGCAGCACGTCGGTGAAGCCGCCGGTGGAGGCGCCCACATCCAGCGCCACCCGCCCCGCAGCCTCGAAACCGAAATGCGCGATGCCGTGCGCCAGCTTCACGCCCCCGCGCGAGACCCAGGGATGGTCCTGCCCGCGCAGTTCCAGCGGGCGGCCCTCGGCGATGGTCTCGCCCGGCTTGTTGATGCGCGCCTCGCCCGAATAGACGAGGCCCGCCATGATCAGCGCCTGGGCGCGGGTGCGGCTTTCCGCGAGGCCGCGCTCCACCAGCGCCACATCGGCGCGCTGCTTGGCCAAGTCTCAGGCGCTGGCGGAAACGGCCAGCGCCTCCTTGCCCAGCGCGCTGAGTGCCATCGCCGTAATGTGCGGCGCGTTCAGCCCGGCGATGTCGTATTGCTTCTTCGGGCTTTCGTGGTCGATCCAGATGTCCGGCAGCGTCATCGGCCGGAACTTGAGGCCATGGTCCAGCAGCCCCTTCAGCGCCAGGTGGTGCATGACCAGGCCCCCGAAGCCGTTCAGACTGCCTTCCTCGATGGTGATCAGCACCTCATGGTGCTTCGCCAACTGCTCGACCAGCGCGGTGTCCAGCGGCTTGGCGAAGCGCGCATCGGCCACCGTGCAGGACAGGCCGTAGGTGGCGAGTTCATCCGCCGCCTTCAGGCATTCCTGCAACCGCGCGCCATAGGAGAGGATGGCGATCTTGCTGCCCTCGCGCACCACCCGCCCCTTGCCGATGGGCAAGGGTGTGCCGCGCGCCGGCAGGGGTTGCAGCGCGAAGCCCTCGCCGCGCGGATAGCGCACGCCGGAGGGGCCATCGTCGATCTGCGCCATGGTGGCGATCATGTGGGCGAGTTCGACCTCGCAGCTCGCGGCCATCAGCGTGAAGCCGGGCAGGCAGCCGAGATAGGCGATGTCGAAGCTGCCCGCATGGGTCGCGCCATCGGCGCCGACCAGCCCCGCGCGGTCCATGGCGAAGCGCACCGGCAGGTTCTGCAGCGCCACGTCGTGCACCACCTGGTCGTAGCCGCGCTGCAGGAAGGTCGAATAGATGGCGCAGAAGGGCTTCAGCCCCTCGGTCGCCATGCCGGCGGCGAAGGTGACTGCGTGCTGCTCGGCGATGCCCACGTCGAAGCAGCGCTCGGGGAAGCGCTTCGCGAACATGTCGAGGCTGGTGCCCGAGGGCATGGCGGCGTTGACGGCGACGATGCGCTCATCCGCCTCGGCCTCGGCGATCAGCGCCTGGGCGAACACCTTCTGGTAGACGGGCGGGCCGGGTGGGGCCTTCTGCTGCTCACCGGTGATGACGTCGAACTTCTGCACGCCATGATACTTGTCGCCGCTGGTCTCGGCCGGCGCATAGCCCTTGCCCTTCTGCGTGACGGCATGGACCAGGAAGGGGCCCTTGTGCCCGGTGTCGCGCAGGTTGCGCAGCACGGGCAGCAGGTGGTCCATGTTGTGGCCGTCCACGGGGCCGACATAGTAGAAGCCCATCTCCTCGAAGAGCGTGCCGCCCGTCAGCAGGCCGCGGGCATATTCGTCGGCGCGCTTGGCCACGCGCTCGATCGGGCCCGGGAAGTTCTTCGCCATCTTGGCCACGAAGTCCCGCACCGAGAGGAAGGGGCGCGAGGAGATGGTGCGGCTCAGATAGGCGCTCATCGCGCCCACGGGGGGCGCGATGGACATGTCGTTGTCGTTCAGGATGACGATGAGGTTGGCCTTCTCGGCCCCCGCATTGTTCATCGCCTCATAGGCCATGCCGGCCGACATGGAACCGTCGCCGATCACGGCGATGACGTTGCGCGGCTTCTCCTGCAAGGCACTGGCAACCGACATGCCCAGGCCCGCGGAAATACTTGTGCTGGAATGCGCGGCGCCGAAGGGGTCGTATTCGCTCTCGCTGCGCTTGGTGAAGCCCGAAAGCCCCCCGCCCTGGCGCAGGGTGCGGATGCGGTCCCGCCGACCCGTCAAAATCTTGTGCGGGTAGCACTGGTGGCCGACATCCCAGATCAGCCGGTCATGCGGCGTGTCGAACACCGCATGAATGGCGACCGTCAGCTCCACGACGCCCAGCGAGGAACCCAGATGCCCGCCGGTGACGGAGACGGTGCTGATGGTCTCGGCGCGCAGTTCATCGGCCAGCTGGCGCAGCTGTTCGCTGGAGAAATTCCGCATGTCGGCGGGGACGCGGACCCGGTCCAGCAGCGGGGTGGCAGGACGGTCTTGCATCAATTCCTCCGCGCGATCACGAAATCAGCGAGCGCGCGCAGCATGTCCGCCCGCTCGGAAAATCCATCCAGGTGGTCGCGCGCCTGCGCGACCAGTCGTTCGGCCTGCAGCCGGGCCCGTTCGAGGCCGAGCAGTCCCACCAGCGTGGCCTTGCCCGCCCCGGCATCCTTGGCGGTGGCCTTGCCCACCTCCTCGGTGGTGGCGGTGGCGTCCAGCAGGTCGTCGGCGATCTGGAAGGCCGCCCCCAGCTCCCGCCCATAGGCGCCCAGCGCCTGGCGCTGCGAGGGCGCGGCCTTGCCCAGCACGGCGCCCGCCTCGGCCGAGAATTCGATCAGCTTGCCGGTCTTGAGCAGCTGCAGCCGGCCGATGGCGCTTTCGTCCAGCGCGCCGCACGACTGCTCGGCCATGATGTCCAGCATCTGCCCGCCCACCATGCCGCGCGGGCCGGCGGCATGGGCCAGCATCCGCACCAGCTCGATGCGCACGGCGGGGTCGGGATGGGTCGCTTCGGCGGCCAGCACGGTGAAGGCATGGCTTTGCAGCGCATCGCCGGCCAGGATGGCGGTGGCCTCGTCGAAGGCCTTGTGGTTGGTGGGCTTGCCACGGCGCAGGTCGTCATCGTCCATGGCCGGCAGGTCGTCATGGATCAGGCTGTAGGCGTGCACCATCTCGATGGCGCAAGCCACCCGCAGGGCGGCCTGGCGCGAGACGTTGAACTGCCGGGCGCCTTCCAGCACCAGGAAGCCGCGCAGCCGCTTGCCGCCGCCGATGGTGGAATAGCGCATGGCGTCGAAGAGCCGCGCCTCATCACCCTCCACCCGGGGAAGAACCTCATCGAGGGCCGCGTCGATCTCGGCGGCCGCCGCCGCCATGGCGGCGGGCAGATCAAGGGCGGATGCACCCGCCGGGACCATGTTCATGCGAACCCGAATTCCTATTCCACATTCCGCAGGACGAGCCCGGCCTTGCCCTCAACCACCGCCTGCACCTTCGCCTCGGCCTCGGAGAGCTTCTGTTCGCAATGCCGGCGCAACGCCGTGCCGCGTTCATATTCGGCGATGGCCTGGGCCAGGGTGGCCCGGCCGCCCTCCAGCGACTTCACGATGGTTTCCAGCTCGGTCAAGGCTTCCTCGAAGGAGAGGGAGGCGATGTCCCGTTCCCGCACCTCCGCGGCACCCGCAGCACGCTCATCCACCCTGTGCTCGACCGACATGACCTTCTCCCAACCTTCTTGCACTATAAGGCCGCCTGACGCGAACCCAAAGCCTTCATCGTTTTGACATCAGTCCCGCAACAATCCCCGCACATGGGCGGCGGCCGAGGCCGCCAGCGCCGGCAGGTCATAGCCGCCTTCCAAAAGGCTGACGATGCGCCCGCCGCAATGCCGCCCGGCCAGGGCGCAGAATTCCGTGGTGAGCCAGGCGAAATCCGCCTCGGTCACACGCAGCTGCGCCAGGGGGTCGCGCGCATGGGCGTCGAACCCGGCCGAGATCACCAGCAATTCCGGCCGGAACGCCTCGATGGCCGGCAGCAGCGTCTCCGCCCAGGCCGCGCGGAAGGCCGCGCCATCGGCGCCGGGCGGCAGGGGGGCATTGAAGATGTTGCCCGCTCCCCGTTCCTCCGCGGCCCCGGTGCCAGGATAGAGCGGCATCTGGTGCGAGGAGGCGAAGAGGATGCTCGGGTCCTCCCAGACGCAATCCTGGCTGCCATTGCCGTGGTGGACGTCGAAGTCGCAGATGGCGACACGGCTCAGCCCATGCGCCGCCTGGGCGTGGCGGGCGGCGATGACGGCATTGGCGAACAGGCAGAACCCCATGGGCCGGCGCCGCTCGGCATGGTGGCCAGGGGGGCGGGTGGCGCAGAAGGCGCGCTGCACATGGCCGCCCAGCACCTCGTCCACCGCGCGCACCGCCGCGCCGGCGGCCAGCAGGGCGGCGCGCGCGCTGCCCGCGCACATCACCGTGTCGGCATCGAGCGCGATATATTCGCCAGGCGCGGGGCGCACGCCCAATATGGCGGCCACATAATCGGGCGGGTGGACGCGTTCGAGCTGTTCATAGGTGGCCTCGCCCGGCTCATCGCGGATGAGGCCGACGAATTCCTCCGCCTCCAGCGCGGCGAGCACGGCGCGCAGCCGGTCGGGGCATTCGGGGTGGCCCTCGCCCATCTCGTGCAGCAGCCCGTCGCGGTGGGTCAGCAGCAGCAGGCTCATGGCGTGGCTTTCCGGCGCAGGACGAAGCGGTGGACGCCATCCGCGCCCGTCTCGGCCGAGAGCAGGGTGTGCCCCGTCTCCTCCGCATAGGCCGGGAAGTCCTTGAGCGCGGCGGGGTCGGTGGCCAGCACGGTCAAGGTCGCCCCCGGCGCCATGCCGCGCAGGGCCTTGTTCGTCCGCAGCACGGGAATCGGGCAGGTCATGCCGCGCGTGTCGAGGATGGTCGTTGTCTCTCCCATTGATGCACTCCACCATTGCGCGGGGCTTGCCCGCAAGGGGCGCGCGGCACAGCTTCCCCGGATGCGAATTGGCGTGGACCTGGGCGGCAGCAAGATCGAGGTGGTGGCGCTGGACGCCGCCGGCCATGCACGGCTGCGCCGGCGGGTGGCCACCCCCCCCAGCTACCCGGGTGTCATCGCCGCCATCCGGGCGCTGGTGGAGGGGGTGGAGGCGGAACTCGGCACGCGCGGCACCGTGGGCGTGGGCATTCCGGGCAGCCTTTCGCCGGCCACGGGGTTGGTGCGGGGCGCCAACTCCACCTGGCTGAATGGCGGGCGGCTGGACGTTGACCTGGCCGCCGCCCTGGGCCGCGAGGTGCGAATTTCCAACGACGCCAATTGCCTGGCCCTCTCCGAAGCCGCCGATGGCGCGGCGGATGGGGCCACCAGCGTCTTCGCCGTCATCCTCGGCACCGGCGTGGGCGCGGGCCTGGTGGTCCAGGGCCGGCTGCTGGAGGGCCTGAACCGCATCGCCGGCGAATGGGGCCACAACCCCCTGCCCTGGATGACCGCGGCCGAATTCCCCGGCCCCCGCTGCTGGTGCGGCCAGCGCGGCTGCATCGAGACCTTCCTCTGCGGCCCGGCGCTGGCCGCCGATGCCGATGGGCCGGGCGCGCGCGACGCCTCCAGCCTGCCCGCCCGCACCGATGCCGCGGCAAAGGGCGCCCTTTCCCGCCACACCGACCGGCTGGCCCGCGCGCTGGCGCATGTGGTGAACCTGCTGGACCCGGAGGTGATCGTGCTGGGCGGCGGGCTGTCCAACATGGACCACCTATACACGGACCTGCCCCGGCTACTCCCGCGCCATGTGTTCTCGGACGTGGTCCGCACGCGCATCGTGCGCGCCGCCCATGGCGACAGCTCGGGCGTGTTCGGCGCGGCGCGGCTGTGGCCCTGACACCCGCTCTCTGCCGGGACTGCTTCTCCACCGCCCCCGGCGAGGGAACCGCCTGCGCCCATTGCGGCGGCCGCCGCCTGATGCGTCACGCGGAACTGTTCACGCTCACCATCGCGCATGTGGATTGCGACGCCTTCTTCGCCAGCGTGGAGAAGCGCGACCGGCCGGAACTGGCGGCCAAGCCCGTCATCGTCGGCGGCGGCAAGCGCGGCGTGGTGGCGACCGCCTGCTATGTGGCCCGCACCTACGGAATCCGCAGCGCCATGCCCATGTTCAAGGCGCTGGCTGCCTGCCCCGATGCGGTCGTCATCAAGCCCGACGGCGCCAAGTATTCCGCCGCCGCGGCGCAAATCCGCGCCCTGATGGAGGCGCTCTCCCCCCTCGTGCAGCCGCTTTCCATTGACGAGGCGGTGCTGGACCTGGCGGGCACCGAGGCCCTGCACAACGCGCCCCCCGCCGTGGTCCTGGCCCGTTTCGCCCGCGCGGTGGAGCGCGAGGTGGGCGTCACCATCTCCATCGGCCTCGCGCACAACCGGCTGATGGCCAAGCTGGCGGCGGAGCGCGACAAGCCGCGCGGCTTCGCCGTCATCGGCGCCTCGGAGGCTGCGGAGTGGCTGGCGCCGCAGCGCGTGGGGCTGCTGCCCGGCATCGGGCCCGCGGCCGCGCGCCGGCTGGAGGCGGCGGGGATCACGCGGCTGGGCCAACTGGCGGCCCTTGACCCCCGCGCGGCCATCGCGCGGCTCGGCGAGGAGGGGCCGTCGCTCGCCGCCCGCGCCCGTGGCGAGGACCCCCGCCCCGTGAACCCCGTGCGCGAGACCAAAAGCATCAGCGCCGAGACCACCTTCGACACCGACATCGCCACCCTGCCCGAGCTGGAAGCCGTGCTGTGGCGCATCGCGGAGAAGCTGGGAAAGCGCCTTTCGGCCAAGGGCTTCGCGGCGGGGGGTGTCGCGCTCAAGCTCAAGACCGCGCGCTTCGAGACGCGCAGCCGCCAGGCCCGCCTGCCCGCGCCCACCCGCCTGCCCGAGACCCTCTTCGCCGCCGCCCGCCCCCTGCTGGCGCGCGAGGCCGACGGCACCCCCTTCCGCCTGCTGGGCCTCGGCGCCGCACCGCTGGTGGATGGCGCCGGCGCCGACAAGGGTGACCTGGCCGACCCCGAGGCCCCGCGCCGCGCCGCGAAATGGCAGGCGGTGGAGGCCCTGCGCGCCCGCTTCGGCGAGGCCGCCGTCAGCCCGGGGCGGGGGCTGTCACGGAAGCGATAGCGCCTGATGCGCGGAGGCAAAGCGGGAGCGGTGAATCAGCCGCCCGGCGCCGCCAGCACCTTGTCCCGGTAGTTGCAATGGGCCACGGCGCCGCAGCGCCAGCATTCCGGCGCCCGCGCCTTGCAGATGTAGCGCCCGTGCAGGATCAGCCAGTGATGCGCGTCGCGCAGCAAGGCGGGCGGGCAGCGCTTCACCAGCGCGTCCTCCACCTCCCGCACCGTCTTGCCGGGGGCGAGGCCGGTGCGGTTGCCCAGGCGGAAGATGTGCGTGTCCACCGCCATGGTCGCCTGGCCGAAGACCACGTTCAGCACGACGTTGGCGGTCTTGCGGCCCACGCCGGGCAGGGCCTCCAGGGCCACCCGGTCGGCCGGAACCTCGCCGCCATGCTGGTCCACCAGCATCCGCGCCAGCGCCGCCACATTGCGCGCCTTGGCCTGCCACAGCCCAATGCGGCGGATGTGCTGCCCGATGCCCTCCGCCCCCAGCGCGGCCATGGCGGCGGGGGTGGGCGCGGCGGCGAAGAGGCCGGGCGTCACCTTGTTCACCATCGCATCCGTGGTCTGGGCCGAGAGCACCACCGCCACCAGCAAAGTGAAGGGGTCGGTGTAGTGCAACTCCGTCTCGGGCGCGGGGTTCTCCTGGGCGAGGGCCTCTAGGAAGGCCACGGCCTGCATGCGCGACATCAGCCGCGCGCGGCGCGGGGCGCGGGCGGTGCCATGGAGTGGGGCAAGGGGGCGAATGGAGGGGGTTTTCACGTCGCAGGTCATTCTATCTCATTCAGGCATGGTCAAGGCCCATCCTTTGTTCGAGGCGCGCTCGACGCCGCTCAACAGCCTGAGCGCGCGGGGCTTCCGCATCGTGGCCGGCATCCTCTGCGGGGGCTTCGCCTTCACGGGGCTGTTGTTCACCTTCATGGGCGCCTGGCCGGTGCTGTTCTTCGCGGGCGCCGAGGCGGTGCTGGTGGTGGCCATGCTGGCCCTGTACCGCCGCCACGCCGCCCATAGCGCGGAGCTGGTCACCTTGCAGGCCGGCAGTATCACCGTCCGCCGACGCGAGGGACGGCGCGTGGAGGAGGCCCGCTTCGACCCCTTCTGGGCCAAGCTGCGCTGGGACGGCCCGCGCCTGCTTCTGGGCCACAGAGACGCCAGCATCGAAATCGGCCGCTATCTGGCCCCGGAGGAACGCGAAGACTTGGCCCAGCAACTCGAATCCGCCCTGCGCACCTATCGCGAACCCCGCTTCGACAACCCGCAGCTGCGCGCATGAGGCGCCTCTGCGCCCTGGCTTTGGTGCTGCTGGCGGCCGCCTGCGCCACGCCGCCCGCGCCCCCGCCGCCGGCCCCCCTGCCCTATCCGCCCAGCGCACGGGAGAGGCTGCAACGCCTCGCCATGGCCGAATGGCAGGACTGGGGCTGCACCACCTCGGGCCTGCCCGGCCCGGCCCTGGCCGCCTGTGCGCCCGTGACGGCCGCCCGCCCGGAGGCAGACCCCAGCAACTTCCCCCGCGTGCTGGCCTATTGGCGCGCGGTGCCGCAGACCGAGGCGGCCATCCCGCGCAATCGCGCCCTCTACGCCCGCGCGCTGGGCGGCGAGGCGACGCCCCTCTGGGCCGAGCCCTTCTGGTCCGCCGCCTTCATCTCCTGGCTGATGGGCGCCGCCGGGGTGGATCATGTGGAATTCGCCCCCGACGCCGCCCATGCGCGCTACCTGGACCACCTGGACGTGCTGGCCGCCACCCATCCGCGCACCGCGCCCTTCCTGCCGCGCGACCCGGCCGCCTATGCCCCGGAGCCCGGAGACCTGGCCTGCTTCGACCGCTCGCGCCGCCCGCTGGCCCGCTGGGCCGACCGCGCGTCCGAACGCGGCCAGTTCCGCCCCATGCATTGCGACCTGGTGGTGTCCACGGGGCCGGGGGTGGTGGAAATGCTGGGCGGCAACGTGAACGACATGGTGACGCTGCACCGCGCCCCCGCCGACGCCGGGGGCCGCCTGCTGCCCACGCCGCGGCGCTTTCTCGTCATCATGGAAAACCGCCTGGGCCGCCTGCCGCCCTGGGGGCCGGTGCCGATCAGCTGAGGGCGGCGCCACCGGGGCCCTCGCGAAGGCGCGCAGCGACTTCGCGGGGAATGATCAGGCCTCCCGCGCCTCTGCCAGCAACAGCCGCCTGAGCCAGGCATGGCCGGGGTCCGCCTCGAAGCGGCGGTGGAACACCAGGGAAAGCCGCGTGTGCCGCACCGCCACCGGCGGCTCGCGCACCACCAGCCCGTGCGGCGCGGCCAGGCTCTCGGCCAGCCGGGCCGAGACGGTGATGATCATGTCGGTCCGCTTCAGCACCTCCGGCACCGCGGAGAGATGCGCGATCACGCCCCCCAGCCGCCGCGACAGTCCCTGCCCGCCCAGCACGACATCCAGCGCCCCGTCGCGCGAGCCATT
Organism: Roseococcus suduntuyensis; assembly: GCF_014196305.1. Lineage (GTDB taxonomy): Bacteria > Pseudomonadota > Alphaproteobacteria > Acetobacterales > Acetobacteraceae > Roseococcus > Roseococcus suduntuyensis. The sequence goes on along the minus strand of NZ_JACIDJ010000009.1, from coordinate 28,394 downwards.
GGCCGAATGCAGCAGGTGCGGCACCGACAGGAAGCGTTCCATCGTCAATTCCCCCGCCGCCAGGGGGTGGTCGGGTCGCATGAGCGTCAGGAAGGCCTCGGGCAGCATGCGAAGCCGGGTGTAGAGGGCGGAAGGCTCGGGCAGCATCGCGATGGCCAGCACCGCCTCGCTCTGTTCCAGCAGCGCCTCGGCATTGGTGCGGTCGGCGTGCCGTATGGTCAGAAGGCAGCCCGGCGCCTCGCGCGCCATGCGGCCCAGCACCAGGGGCGCCAGCACGGCCTCGGCATATTCGGAGAAGGCCACGGGGAAGATGCGCCGCGCCGTTGCTGGGTCGAAGGGCATCTGGGCGGAAAGCACTTCCGAAAGCCGGTCCAGCGCCTCGGCCACCGGGGCGGCCAGGGCGAGGGCCAGCGCGGTCGGCTCCACCCCGCCCGGGCGGCGCAGGAACAGCTCATCCCCCAGCGCCGACCGCAGCCGGGCCAGCGCGTTGGAGACGGCCGGCTGGGAGAGGTTCAGCCGCTGGGCGGCGCGCGTCACATGCCGCTCGCGCGCCACCGCGTCGAAGACCCGCAACAGGTTGAGGTCGAGCTGGGAGAGGTCGGTCACGCGGCGCGTCCATCATTCACGGCATGGATGATGATCCTGTCGCATCGGGATTGGAAGCGCGGCCTCGTCCGGGCGCACATGTCGGCCAAGGGCGGCGCGGCCGCCTTCCCATGACAAGGACGACCCACATGCCCACCACCCACCAGACCACCCCCTATGCGGCGCTGCTGCTGCGCGTCTCCCTCGGAATCCTGCTGCTGGCGCATGGCGCCTGGCTGAAGCTCGGCGTCTTCGGCCTGGCGGGGACGATGGGGTTCTTCGGTTCCCTCGGCTACCCGCCCGCGCTGGGCGCCGTGGTCGCCATCGCGGAGACGCTGGCGGGCCTGGCGCTGATCCTGGGCCTCTGGGTGCGCGTCGCCTCGCTGGCCATGGTGCCGGTGATGCTGGGCGCCACGCTGGTGCATCTCGGCAATGGCTGGCTGTTCAGCGCGCCGGGCGGCGGCTGGGAATTCCCGGCCTTCCTCGCGGTGGCCCTTGTGGTGCAGGCGGGGCTGGGCGCGGGTGCCCACGCGGTGGCAAGGCCCCAGCCGGCAGCGCGCGCGGCGGCCTGAGGGCTTGCCTCTGCTGAGAACGCGATTCACCGCTCCGGCAATTCCGCCTCCGCGGATCGCGTTCTAGCCGCCGAGAACGCGCTTCACCGCTCCGGCGATTCCGCCTCCGCGGATCGCGTTCTAGCCGCCGAGAACGCGCTTCACCGCCCCGGCGATTCCGCCTCCGCGGATCGCGTTCTAGCCGCCGAACAGCCTGGCCACCCAGCCGAAGGGCGGCCAGGCGGTGGCGATGGCCTCGCTGTAGAGGAACAGCAGCAGCAGGATCACCACCAGGGCCAGCACGCTGCCGGCCCAGGCCATCGGCAGCAGCGCCCCGCCCCGAACCCGGCGCGGGGCGCCCGGCATCCAGCGCGGCGTGGCCAATGGCGGCGGCGCGGCGGGCCGGGGGGTGAGGGTGCCGTCCTCGTTCAGCATCTCGGCGGGGTCGGGACCGATGCTCATGGGCGCGGTGACAGGCGCCGACTCGGGCTCCGGCTCCGGCGGCGCGCCGATGCTGCGGGGAAGCGGCGCGGCGGGCGGCGGTTCCTTGGCGTCCGCTTCCGGGGCGGAGGGCTCCATCGCCGGAGGTGCGTCATCGGCCGCGGGCGGGGCCGGCAGGGCCTCCTCCGGCAGTTCCGGCACCCAGCGCGTGCCGCAGGCCGCGCAGCGCACAGGCTTGCGCGTCAGCACCAGGGCATCTGGCACGCGGTAGGCCGTCGCGCAGTTCGGGCAGACGATGTCCATCTCTGGATCCGCATGTGCCAACGGAAGCCCGTGGTCCGCAACCTCCCGCTGTGCGAAACCAGGGGCCGGGGCAGATTCGAAGGGGGATGGACCCATGGTCCGGTTCACCAATATCGGCCTGCGCTATCCGGAAGGGCGCGGCCAATGGGCGCTCAGCGGGCTCGATTTCCTGCTGGAGACGGGCAGCTTCACCTGGCTGCTGGGCCCGTCGGGGGCAGGGAAGTCCAGCGTGCTGGGGCTGATGCACCTGGCCGTGCGGCCCACGGCCGGGCGGATGGAGGTGCTCGGCCAGGACGTGGCGCGCATGCGGCGCGGCGCCCTGCCGGGGCTGCGACGGCGAATCGGCGTGGTGTTCCAGGATTACCGCCTGCTGCCGCACCTGAATGCCTATGAGAACGTGGCCCTGCCGCTCAGAATCCAGGGCCTGACCGAACAGCGCCTGCGCGCCGACGTGACCGAGATGCTGCGCTGGGTCGGCCTGCTGGAACGCGCGGATGCCGCCCCCGCCTCGCTTTCAGGCGGAGAGCAGCAGCGCCTTGCCCTGGCCCGCGCGGTGGTCGCGCGCCCCGCCCTGCTGGTGGCGGACGAGCCCACGGGCAACCTGGACGGCGCCCAGGCGCGCCGCGTCATCGCCCTGCTGCGCGAGATGCACCGGCTTGGCACCACCGTCGTCGTCGCCACCCACAGCGAGGCCCTGCCGGAGGAATACCCGGCGCCGGCCCTGCGACTCGAGGCCGGGCGGCTGCTCTCGCATGGCTGACCGCAACGCCTTCCGCATGCGCCGCCTCCGCGGGCGTGACCCGCTGGGCCTGCGCCGGGCGCTCGCCGGCTGGCTGCTGCCCGCCCTCGTCGCCGCCATGGCGCTGCTGGCCGCCATGGCGCTGACCGGCGCGCAGGGGGCGGGCAGCCTCGCCGCGCGCTGGGAACAGGCGGCGGCGGGGCAGATCCTGGTGCAATTGCCGCCGGAGGGCCTCGGCCCCGCGCTGGACAGGCTCTCCGCCCTGCCCGGCGTGGCCTCCGCCACCCCCGTGCCGGATGCGCGGCTGCGCGAATTTCTCCGCCCCTGGCTGGGCGAGGTGCCCGGCCTGCCGCTGCCCGCCATGGTGGAGATGCGAATCTCCGACCCCTCCGCCGAAACCGCCATCCGCGCCGCCGCCGCCGACATCCCCGGCGCCCTGGTCGAGGAACGCGGCGAGGCCGTGACCCAGGCGCTGCGCGTGGCCAATGGGGTGCGGGGGCTCGCCTGGGTGATCCTCGCCATCATCGTGCTGGTGGCCACCGCGCTGGTGGCCGTGGCGACACGCGCGGGCATCGCGGCCCGCAGCCAGACCATCACCATCCTGCACGAGCTGGGCGCGCGCGATTCCGACATCGCGGGCCGATTCGCCCGGCGGCTGGGCTGGCTGTGCACGCTGGGGGCGCTGGGGGGGCTGGCCATCGCCCTGCCCGCGCTCTGGCTGCTGGCCGATGCCGCCATTCCCGTCGCCATGGCGCGGCCGGCGGCGCTGGCGGACCTGCCCTGGTGGGGTCTCGCCTCGCTGCCCTTGGTGGCGGGGACCATCGGCTGGATCACGGCGCGGCTGACGGTGGGGGCCTGGCTGCGCCGCTTGCCGTAGCGGCCTTCCGGTGCGAAGCGGGTGGGATGCGCCTGCTGGTCCTCGACGCCGCCCTCTCCCGCTGCCTCGCGGCCCTGGTGGAGGATGGCATCTGCCTCGCCCAGCGCGAGGCCCCCGGGCCGCATGGCCAGGCCGCATCCCTGCCGCCGCTGGTGGAAGCGCTGATGGGCGAGGGCTTCGACGCCATCGCCGTGGGCATCGGCCCCGGCAGCTTCACCGGGCTTCGCACCGCCATCGCCCTGGCCGAGGGGCTGGCGGCCGCCCGTGGCGTGCCCCTGGTCGGCGTCTCGACCGGCGAGGCGCTGGCGGGCACCTTCCCCCACCCCGTCTGGGCCTGCACCGAGAATCGGCGCGGCGGGCTGTTCCTGGAACGCTTCGGCCCCGGCCCCTTCGCCGAGGCCCCGCCCCTTTCGCTGGCGGAACCCGCCCTGCCCCCCCCATCCACCCTGACCTGGCTGGTGGGCGATGGCGCGCCCCGCGCCGCCGCCCGGCTGCGCGCGCGCGGCGCCCCGGTGGCGCTGGGCGCCGCGCGGCAGGTGGAGGCGCTGCCGCTGGCTGCCGTCGCACTCCGCCGCCTGCGCGGCGAAATCCCGCCCCGCGCCGCCCTGCCCCTCTATGTGGACCCGGCCGCGACCACATGACGCTCCGCGCCGCCACGCCGGAGGATGCCGCGCTGCTGGCCGCCATCCATGCCAGCGCCTTCCCGGCCCATGAGGCCTGGGACGGGAAGACCATGGCCACCCTCCTCGGCATGCCCGGCGCGCTGGGGCTGGTGGCGGACGAGGACGGCATGATCCTGCTGCGCCTCGCCGCCGATGAGGGCGAGGTGCTGACCTTCGCCGTGCGCCCCGAAGCCCGCCGCGCGGGGCTGGGCCGCGCCCTGCTGGAGACGGGCATGATGCTGCTGGCCGCCCAGGGGGCCACCGCCCTGCTGCTGGAGGTGGCGGAGGAAAATGCCGCGGCACTGGCGCTCTACGGCGCGTGCGGCTTCACCCGCGCCGCCACCCGGCGCGACTATTACGGCGCGGGGCGGCACGCGCTGCTGCTGCGGGTTGATCTGGCCGCGTGATTCACGCCTCCGGGCATACGCCCTGCGGCGATCACGCTTTGCCGCCCGCGTGATTCACGCCTCCGGGCATACGCCCTGCGGCGATCACGCTTTGCCGCCCGCGTGATTCACGCCTCCGGGCATACGCCCTGCGGCGATCACGC
>NZ_JACIDJ010000009.1:0-23591 GCF_014196305.1 Roseococcus suduntuyensis | reverse complement strand
ACGCTTCACCCCGGCGCGTGGTCCAGCGCCACCGCCTTGAGCAGGGCGAAGACCTCATCCCCCTCGCGCAGTTCCAGCCTCGCCACCGCGTCGCGCAGCACGCGCGAGAGAAGCACCGCCTCCCCCACCCGCAGCCGCAGCAGCACCTCATCCGGATGCTGCGCCGAGGGCGTGATGGCCACCAGGCGGCAGGGCAGGATGTTGTGGATGGACACCCCCTCCGGCCGCGTCCGCGCCACCGCGATGTCGCGCGCGCGCAGGCGGATTCGCAGCCGCGCGCCCGGCGCCTCGCGCCGCAGCGGCACCTCCAGTGTGCCGCCGGGGAAAGCAAGGCGCGTCAGCCCCCGCGCCGGGTCATGCGCGGCCACGGTGCAGGTCAGCACGGCGCCGGCATCCCGCCGCGCCGCGAGCGGCAGGTCGGGCCGCAAGGAGAGTTCGTCCGGGCTGCCCTGTGCCAGCACCCGGCCCGCCTCCAGCAGCACCAACGCATCGGCCAGCGCGTCCACCTCCTCCAGCGCATGGGTCACGTAGAGGATGGGCGGGCCTTCCATGTCCCGCAGACGCGCGAGGAAGGGCAGGATTTCGGCGCGGCGTGGCGCGTCCAGCGCCGCCAGCGGCTCATCCATCAGCAGCAGGCGGGGGCGGGAGAGCAGGGCACGGCCCAGCGCCACGCGCTGCTTCTCCCCGCCCGAGAGGGCGCGCGGGCGGCGGGCCAGCAGTCCGCCAAGGCCCAGCAGGTCCACCACCACCTCGAAGCCCGGCCCATCGGCGCCGGCGGGGGCCCGGCGCAGCCCGTAGCGCAGGTTGCCCTCCACCGAGAGGTGCGGGAACAGCCGCCCCTCCTGGAAGACCACGGCGCAGCGGCGGCGTTCGGGGGGCAGGAAACGGCGGGTGGCGGTGTCCAGCAGCGCCTCGCCCGCCAGCGTGACGCGGCCCTCATCGGGGCGGAACAGCCCGGCGATGGCGGCGAGGATGGTGCTCTTGCCGCAGCCCGAGGGGCCGAACAGCGCCGTCACGCCGGGCCCCGCCGTGAAGCCCGCGTCCAGCGCGAAGCCCGGGAAGCGGTGGCGCAGCCGCACCTCCAGCATCAGCCCCGCCCCAGCCAGCGGTGCATCCGCCGCGCGATGAGTTCGGCCAGCATCAGCCCGCCCAGGGCCAGCGCGAAGGAGATGCCGGCCAGCCGCGCCGCCGTGGCCTCGCCGCCGGGCGTCTGCGTGGCGGTGTAGATGGCGAGCGGCAGGGTCTGCGTCTCGCCCGGCACGTTGGAGGCGAAGGTGATGACGGCGCCGAACTCCCCCAGCCCCGCCGCGAAGGCGACCACCGCGCCGGCCAGAATGCCGGGCAGCATCAGGGGCAGGGTGATGGTGACGAAGACATCCCAGCGGCCGGCGCCCAGCGTGCGGGCGGCGGCCTCCAGCCCCTCGTCCACGCTTTCCAGCCCCAGCCGCACCGCGCGGACAATCAGCGGAAAGCCCATCACGGCGGTGGCCAGCACCACGGCGTCCGAGGTGAACACCAGGCGGATGCCGAACCATTCCTCCAGCGGCGCGCCGATGGGCCCGCGCACGCCGAACAGCATCAGCAGCGCCCAGCCCACCACCACGGGCGGCACCACCAGCGGCAGGTGCACCAGCGCATCCAGCAGGAAGCGGCCTGGGAAGCGCCCCCGCACCAGCAGCCAGGCCACCAGCACGGCCGGCCCCAGCGAGACCAGCACCGAGCGCGTGGCGACGCTGAGGCTGAGCCAGACGGCCTGCGCCTCCTCGGCCGAGAGCCAGCCCTCCATCATCCCGCCAGGCTGAAGCCGAGGCGGCGCCAGACGGGGGCGGCCTCGGGCCCGGCCAGGAAGTCGAGGAAGGCGCGGGCGGCGGCGTTGTCCGCGGCGCGGCGCGTCAGGGCGAAGGGGTAGGTCACGGGCGGGTGGCTGCCCGGCGGGAACAGGCCCGCCACCGCCACGCGCGCGCTGGCCGCGGCGTCGGTGGCATAGACGATGCCGAAGGGCGCCTCGCCGCGCTCCACCAGCAACAGGGCGGCGCGGACATTCTCGGCGCGGGCGAGGCGGGGGGACAGGGCATCCCATTGCCCCATCCATTCCATCGCGGCCCGTGCATAGCGCCCGGCGGGCACATGCGCCGGGTCGCCCACCGCGAGCCGCCCTCGCGGCCCGAGCAGGGCCAGAAGGTCGGTTCCGCGCGCCAGCGCCACCTGGCGCGCCTGGTCGGTGGGTGTGACGAGGGCAAGGGCATTGCCGATGGGGCTGCGCCGCGTCTCGGGCAGGATCAGGTTGCGCTGCTGCAGATGGTCCATCCAGGCCTCATCGGCCGAGAGGAAGAGGTCCGCCCCCGCCCCCTGCTCGATCTGCCGCGCCAGGGTGGAGGACGCGGCCAGCGAGACGCGCGGCGCGGGATGGCCGTGAGCGGCCCATTCCGCGCCCAGCAGGCGCAGCGCATCCGCGAGGCTCGCGGCCGCGAAGACCGTGACCGGCGCCTGCGCCCGCGCCTGGGGGGCGAGCAGCGGCAAGGCGAAGGCCGCGCGGCGAGGGATGCGTGCTGGCCCCATGGACTTGGCCTCGTGCCGTGCCTCAGCCCAGCATCTGCCCGCCATCCACCACGATGGTGTGCCCCGTGACCCAGCGCGCGGCCGGCGAAGCCAGGAACAGCACCACATCCGCCACCTCCTCCGGATGGCCCAGCCTTCCGAAGGGGATCGAGGCCAGGATGCGGTTGTAGAGGTCGGGCATGGTGGTCTTGCGCTGCTCCCAGGACCCACCCGGGAATTCGATGGAGCCGGGCGCCACGCCGTTCACCCGCACGCCATCGGGCGCCAGCACCGCCGCCTGGCTCTGGGTGTAGTTGATCAGAAGTGCCTTCACCGCCGCATAGGCCGGCCCGCGCGCCGAAGGCCCATAGCCCGAGATGGAGGAGAGGTTCACGATGCAGCCCCGCGCGGCCTTCAGCGCCGGAATGGCCGCGCGGCTGGCGCGCGTCGTCGCCAGCACGTCCACGTTCAGGCTGGCGGCCCAGCCCTCCTCGGTGTCGGCCATGCCGAAGCCGGAGGCGTTGTTCACCAGCACATCAATGCCGCCCAAGGCGCGCTCGGCCTCCGCGATGTAGGATGCGATCTGCGCGGCATCGCCCAGGTCACAGCTCGCCGCATGGCCCTTGGCGCCGAGCTCCGCCTTGGTCGCCGCCAGGGCCTCGGCGCCGCGCGCGCAGATGGACACCGCCGCGCCGGCCTGGGCGAACCCCAGCGCCACGCTGCGCCCGATGCCCTTGGAGCCGCCGCAGACCACCACACGCTTGCCGCTGAAATCGAACATCCTTGCCTCCCTGCCGGTACAGGCCGCACGCTCCGGCCCGACGGGGCGGCCGTCAAGCGCCCCGCCCCGGGAGAGCAGCGGAGGAACGCCATGGGCATGGGTTTCGGCGGCAGCAGCGTCTTCAACATGGCCTCGCCCTCGGCCAGCGCCACGAGCGTGACCCGCATCCTGCGCGACTATGTGGAGCCCGCGCCGGCTCGGCCCCGGCGCATCCTGGACGTGGGGGGAACACGGGCGGGCTTCGCCGCGCAGGCCAGCCTGCCGGCCCAGACGCAGCTCGTCATCGCCAACCCCGAACCCGGCGTGGGCGCCGACCTGCCCTATGCCGAGGACCTGCCAGGCAATGACCCGGGGTTCGACCTCATCATGCTGTTCGGCGTGATGATGTATCTCCCGCCCGCCGAGCTGCGGAAGCTGCTGACCGGCCTGCGCGACCGCCTGCGCGGCACGGGGACGCTGCTGATCGCCGAGCCCGACCCCGAGGGGGTGGTGGGCCGCGTCGAGATCGCGGCCAAGACGGTCTATGCCCTGGTCAAGAGCCTGCGCACGCCCACCCGCTTCCATTTCCACACGAAGGGCGAGACCGAGGCGCTGCTGCGCGAGCTGGGCTTCACCTCCGTCACGCCGCGCGAGGATCTGCGGCCCCGGCGCCCCTTCCCCCTCCCGCCGCCCCAGCCGCCCTACTTCATCCTGGCCGCGCGGCGGTAGCGTCAGGGGCGTGCCTTGACGGGCGGCCGCGCCCGACGCACGCAGCCCGGATGGCCGCCCCACCACTCCTGACCCTCGACGCCGTGCGTTTCACGCTTGGCAACACGCCCTTGCTGCAGGGGGCCGCGCTGGTCGTCTCGCCCGGCGAGCGGCTCGCCCTGGTGGGGCGCAATGGCAGCGGCAAGTCCACCCTGCTGCGCATCGCGGCCGGCGAGCTGGAACCGGAGGGGGGCGTCCGCTTCCTCCAGCCCGGCACCACGCTGCGCTACCTCCCGCAGGAGCCCGATCTGTCGGGTCATGCGACGGTGCTGGACTACGCGTTGTCAGGCCTGGGCCCGGCGGACGACCCCTACCGCGCCCGCGCCCTGCTGGAACGGCTGGGGCTGACGGGTGCCGAGGACCCGTCCCGCCTGTCTGGCGGCGAGGCGCGCCGGGCGGCCCTGGCCCGCGCCCTGGCCCCCGAACCCGACATCCTGCTGCTGGACGAGCCCACCAACCACCTCGACCTGCCCGCCATCGAATGGCTGGAGGAGGAGATCGCCTCCCTGCGTGGCGCCCTGGTGCTGATCAGCCATGACCGGCGCTTCCTCACGCGGCTCTCGCGCGCGACCCTTTGGCTGGACCGCGGCATCACGCGGCGCCTCGACCGCGGCTTCGGCGAGTTCGAGGCCTGGCGCGCCGAGACGCTGGAACAGGAGGAGCGCGACGCCCACAAGCTCGGCCGCCAGATCGCGCGCGAGGAACACTGGATGCGCTATGGCGTGACGGCGCGCCGCAAGCGCAACGTCCGCCGGGTGGCGGAACTGGCCGCGCTGCGCGAGGCCAAGCGCACGCGCGTGAAGCCCGTGGGCCAGGTGCGGATGGAAGCGGCCGAGGCCGCGCCCTCCGGCGCCCTGGTCATGGCCGCCGAGGAGGTCACAAAGGCCTGGGGCGAGCGCGTGGTGGTGCGGAACTTCTCCACCCGCATCCTGAAGGGCGACCGGGTGGGCGTGGTCGGCCCCAATGGCGCGGGCAAGACCACGCTGCTGAACATGCTGACGGGCAAGCTTGCCCCCGACAGCGGCCAGGTGAAGCTCGGCGCCAACATCGCGATGGCGAGCCTCGACCAGATGCGCGCGGCGCTGGACCCCAACGCCACCCTGGCCGACACGCTGACCGAAGGCCGCGGCGACCAGGTCTGGGTGGCCGGGCAGCCGCGCCATGTGGTGGGCTACATGCAGGATTTCCTCTTCGTCCCGCAGCAGGCGCGCACGCCGGTGGGCAAGCTCTCGGGCGGCGAGCGGGGGCGGCTGCTGCTGGCCCGCGCGCTGGCCGCCCCCTCCAACCTGCTGGTGCTGGACGAACCCACCAACGACCTGGACCTGGAGACGCTCGACCTGCTGGAGGAGATGCTGGGCGACTACGGCGGCACGGTCCTGGTGGTCAGCCATGACCGCGACTTCCTGGACCGCGTCTGCACCAGCCTGATCATGAGCGAGGGCGAGGGCAACTGGCAGGAATATGCCGGCGGCTACACCGACATGCTGGCCCAGCGCGGCGCGGGCGTCGCGGCGCGCGAAGTGGCGCGGGCGCCGCGCGCCACGCCGGCCGCGCCCAAGCCCGGCACGGCGGCACCCGCGAAAAAGCTCTCCTTCAAGGAGCAGCACGCGCTGAACACCCTGCCCGCCACCATGGAGAAGCTCGGCGCCGAGATCGCGGTGCTGCGCAACTGGCTGGCCGACCCCGACCTTTACAGCCGCGACCCCAAGGGCTTCGCCGCCCGCACCGCCGCCCTGGCCGAGCGCGAGGCCGCCCTGGCCGCGGCCGAGGAGGAGTGGCTGCGCCTCGAGATGCTGCGGGAGGAGCTGGAGGGGTGACGCCCCTTCTCACCGATCTCGCGACCGAGGGCGCGGGGACCACGCGGCTGCTGCACGGCCTCGCCACCCGCGCGCCCTCCCGCTTCCTGGGCCGCGTGGCCGAGGTTGGGTGGGAGCTGGCGACGACCGGCCTGCTGGACGCGCTGCGCCCGCTGCGGGGCGGCATCACGCGCGAGGCGCCGGGGCGCGCGGCGCCACGCGGGGGCTCGCTCGGCCTCTACCTGCATTGGTCGCCCGATGGGCGGGTGTCCGAGATGGTGCTGCGCCAAGTGGAAGGCTGGCGGGCGCAGGGCTTCGACATGGTCTTCGTGACCAACACCCGCATGCCCGAGGCCGACTGGGACCGCGCGGGCGAATCCACGGTGCTGCGCCTGGCGCGGGAGAATGTCGGGCGGGACTTCGGCGCCTGGCGCGATGCCGCGGCGCGGGCGCTGGCGCATGTCGGCACGCCCGATGAATTGCTGCTGGCCAATGACAGCGTGCTGGGCCCCATCCGCCCCCTGGCACCGCTGGTCGCCGCCTGGCGGGCCGGGGGCGAGGGGCTGTTCGGCATGACGGAAAGCTTGGGCGGCGGCGCGCATCTGCAATCCTACGCGCTGCTGGCGCGCGGCGGCCGCGCGGTGGAGGTGGTGGCGCGGCACCTGGCCGAATACCGGGACCGGCGCAGCAAGTGGCGGGTGGTGCGCCAGGGGGAGCTGGGCCTCACCGCCCGCGCCCGTGCCGAAGGCCTGCGCTGCGCGGCCCTGTTCGGCTATGCGCGGACGCTGTCGGCCATGGACCCGGCCACGCGCGCCGGCCTGGGTCCGCGCTTCGCCGACCCCGCGGCACTGGCGCGCTTCCCGCTCAACCCCACCCACCACCTCTGGCGCGTGCTGGTGGAGCGGATGGGCTTTCCTTACCTCAAGACCGAGCTGGTGCGGCGCAATCCCGGTGGGTTGCCGGGCGTGGAGGATTGGCGCGCGCTGGTCCCGCCCGACATGCTGCCGCTGGTCGAGGACCATATGGCGGCGTTGGGATAGGCCCCCGCTTGGACAAAGGCAGGGGCCTTCGCTAAGACAGCGCCGCTGCGTGTGAGCGGCATGCTTCCCCCAGCAGAAGGCTGTCCATGGCCCCCTCAGGTGTTTCGTTGCCCTTCCTGCTGCGCTCCGTCATCGCGCATCAGCAACTGATCGGCCGACTGGTCAAGCGCGAGGTCACGGCGCGGGTGCAGGGCAGCGTCCTCGGCCTGGCCTGGATGGTGCTGACGCCGCTGCTGACGGCCGCCGTCTTCACCTTCGTGTTCAGCGCCATATTCCAGGCGCGCTGGGGGCTCGAAGATGGCGGAACCTTCAGCTTCGCCATCATTCTGCTGGTGGGCCTCGCGGTGCACGGGATCTTCGCCGAGGCGATCGGCCGTGCGCCCACCCTCATCATCAACAACACGAGCTACGTCACCAAGGTCGTCTTCCCCCTGGAGATCCTGCCGGTGGTGGCCCTGCTGACCTCGCTGGTGAATGCCGGAATCTCGCTCATCATCGTGGTGCTGGGCCAGGTGCTGCTGAGCGGCGTGCTGAACTGGACGCTGATCTTCCTGCCGCTGGTGATCCTGCCCTACCTCGTCTTCGTGCTGGCGCTGCTGATGTTCTTCGCGGCCTGCGGGGTGTTCCTGCGCGATCTGGCGCAGGTCGTCACGCTGCTGGTCACGGTCTCGCTCTTCCTCACACCCATCTTCTACCCGTTGACGGCGGTGCCGCCCGCCTTCCAGACCGCGATGCGCCTGAACCCGCTGACGCTGATCGTGGAGCAGGGGCGCGCGGTGGTGGTGCAGGGCGTGCCACCGGATTTCCTGAGTCTGGCCATCTACCTGGCCTGCGCCCTGGCCGCGTTGGCGGCGGCGTTCTGGTTCTTCCAACGGCTGCGACCGGGCTTCGCCGATGTCCTCTGAAACCTCCATCACCGTCGAGGGCGTGGCCAAGGCCTATCGCATCTATCCCGCGCCCAGCGCACGGCTGTGGCAGGCCGTTGTACCGCGGCTGCGCCGGCTGGCAGCCCCCCTGCTGCGCGCGGCACGCCGCCCGGTCGAGGCAGCGCCCTTCTTCACCGAGCATTGGGCGCTCCGTGAGCTCAGCTTCTCGGTGCAGCGGGGCGAGACGGTGGGCGTCATCGGCCGCAACGGATCGGGCAAGTCCACGCTGCTGCAACTCATCTGCGGCACGCTGACGCCAAGCCTGGGCCGGGTCGAGCTGCGCGGGCGGGTGGCGGCGCTGCTGGAGCTGGGCTCGGGCTTCAACCCGGAATACACGGGCCGCGAGAACGTCTTCCTGAATGCCAGCGTGCTCGGCCTGACGCGGGAGGAGACGGTCGAGCGGCTTGACCGCATACTGGCCTTCGCCGACATCGGCGACGCGGTGGACCAGCCGGTCAAGACCTATTCCTCGGGCATGGCCATGCGGCTCGCCTTCGCGGTCATCGCGCATGTGGACGCCGATGTGCTCATCATCGACGAGGCGCTGGCGGTGGGCGATGCCTACTTCCAGCAAAAATGCCTGCGCTGGCTGCGCGGTTTCCAGGAAAGCGGCACCATACTGTTCTGCAGCCACGACACCGGCGCCGTGATGAATTTCTGTGAGCGCGCCATCTGGCTCGATGCCGGCAATGTCCGCATGATGGGCCCCGCGAAGGAGGTGTGCGAGGCCTACAGCGCCTTCATCAACACCGCCACCCAGACCCTTCCTGCCATGCGTGAGCGCAAGGCCCCGGGCGAGGGCGCCGCCTCCGCCGCCCCGCCACGCCGCGTGCTGCCCGCACCCCCGCCCCAGGACAAGCCGGTGGTCTTCGACTGGCTGGGCGAGAGCAGCAGCTTCGGATCGGGCGACGCCGAGTTCTCCTCCGTCCGCCTCACCACGCCCGATGGCGTGGAGCCCAGCTGGATCACGGGCGGCGAGGCGCTGCAGGTACGCGCCACGCTGCGCGTCCACCAGGATGTGGCCGATCCCATCTTCGGCTTCCACGTGAAGGACCGGCTGGGCCAGCCCATCATCGGCGACAACACGCTCTCCATCGGCACGCCGGTGCCGCGCGTGCTGCGCGCCGGACAGAGCGTGACGGTGCGCTTCAGCCTCAACCTGCCGCTGCTGGCCACGGGGCGCTATTCCATCACCTGCGCGATGGCGTCCGGCACGCTGGAGAACCATGTCCAGCACCACTGGGTGCATGACGCGCTGTTCTTCGACGTGCATTCGCCCTTCCGCAACGGGGTGCTGCTGGCCATCGACGGGTCCGAGGCGGAGGTCATGCTGGAAGAGCCCGGTGACGCCACCGCCTGACGCCACGCGCGTCTCCATCATCATCCCCGTCTACAACGGGGCCGACTACCTGCGGCAGGCCATCGACTCCGCACTGGCGCAGGACCACCCCGACACCGAGGTGGTGGTGGTCAATGACGGCTCCTCCGATGGTGGTGCCACCGACGCCATCGCACGCTCCTACGGCGCGCGGATTTGCTATGTCGAGAAGCCCAATGGCGGCGTGGCTTCCGCGCTGAACGCGGGCCTCGCGGCCATGACGGGCGAGGTGTTCTGCTGGCTCTCGCACGACGACATCCACCTGCGGCACAAGACCTCGCGCCAGGTCGCGGAATGGCAACGCCTGGGCCGCCCGCCCGCGCTGCTGTTCAGCGACTACCGGCTGATCGACGGCGCCGGCCGCCCCATGGGCGAGGCACGCTTCGACACCCGCATGCTGGCCGAGAAGCCGCGCTATGCCTTGCTGCGCGGCTGCGTGAACGGCTGCACGGTCTTCGTCCCCCGCGATATCCTGCGCGCGATGGGCGGCTTCGACGAGGCGCTGCCCACCACCCAGGACTACGATTTGTGGCACCGCATGATGGGCCGCGTGCCCTTCCTGCACATCCCCGAGATCCTGATCCAGAGCCGCCAGCACCCCACCCAGGGCTCACGCCGCGCCGACCACCGCGAGGAGGCGCGCGCGCTGTGGAATCGCATGGCGACCAGCGTGCCGGTGGAGGAGCAGGCGCGGATGGAGGGTTCCCCCTTCCGCTTCCTCGACGCCACCTCGCGCTTCCTCGCGCAGAACGGGCTGGAGGAGGCCGCCGCGGACCTCGCCCTGGCCGCGCGGCAGGCGCTGGGGGCCACGCTGGTCTCGGTGCTGCTGCGGCCCGGGGCGTGGCCCGAGCGCACCCATGCCTCGCTTGATTCAGTGGCGGCGCAGACGCACCCCACGCGTGAGGTCCTGCTGCTGGCCGGGCGCGAGGATGCCCGCCTTGCCGCCCTGCATCCCACCGCGCGCTGGCTGAAACCCGGGGATGACGATGCGGGCTGGCGCGCGGCGTCGGGCGACTGGTTGGCCCTGCTCGATGACGGTGCGGTGATGCTGCCCACCCGGCTTGCGAGGCAACTGCACGCGCTGGAGATGGCGGGGGCCGCCGTCTGCCATTCCATCGCCTGGCACCATGGCGGCGCGGACCACCGCCTCGCCCGCGCCACTCCCGACCGGCGGCCCGGGACCATGTTGCTGCACCGGCGCGCACTGGAGGCGGACACCGCCGCCCACCCCCATACCGCCACGCTGGAGGAACGCCTGCTGCGCCTGGCCGACAGCCCGGAGGCACTGACCTTGCCCGAGGCATTGACCGTGCTGCGGACAGCTCCTGCATGAAGCCCACAAGCCTGCCCGCCCGCCTGCTGGCCCTGACCCCGCAGGGACGGCGCCTCTTCGGCCTGCTGGCCACACAGCAGGCCGAGATCGCGCGGCTGCGCGAGAAGCTTCGGGTTCCGCCCGACGCCGCCCCCATGGAGCAAGCCGACGAGGATCCTGTGGTGCTCCGCGCTCTGCTGCGCGCGGCGGAAGCGGAGGCGGAATTCCTCAGGCGCGCACGGTCGCGGGACACATGACCGCCGCCCGCCTCGGGCTTAAAGCCCGAGGAAGCGCCGCACCGCCGCCCGCTGGGTCTCCAGCGTGAAATCCGCCTCGAAGGCCGCCGAAGCCGCCCGCGCGAAGCGCGCGAAGGCCGCCTCATCCTCCGCAAGGTTCAGCAGCGCGCTGTGCAGTGACGCCGCATCGGGCTGGGCCACGATCCAGGCGGCGGCGCGGCGCGCGAGATAGGTCGCGGGCGAACTGTCGGCACGGCCATGGAACAGCACAGGTCGGCCGGCCGCGAAATAGGTCGGCAGCTTGGAGGGGAAGGAGAGGCGCGACACCTGCTCCATCTCCGCACCGAAAGGATAGCCGCAATACAGGAGGTCAGCCTCCTCCGCGAGCAGCCGCACCACCTCGGCCTGGGGCTGCCAGCCGCGAAAATCCAGGTTCTCGGAGGGAATGGCACCAGGCGGCGGGCTGCCCCCCATGGCCAGCAGGCGCACGGTGCGTCCGGCCACGCGCCATTTCGCGTGGGTCAGGGCCGAGACGAGGGTCAGCCACTCCGCCTCGGCATAGAATTGCCCGGCCATGCCGATGGTGAGCGTGTCGGGGCGGTGCAGGACAGGTTCGGGCCGCCGCTGCACCGGGGTGTCCAGCGCCGCGATCACCGGCTCCCCGCGCAATCCGTAGCGCCGGGCGAAATGCTCGGTCATGGCCCAGGAGGCGCTGGCGCAGCTCTCGCCCGCGCGCATCACCCGGTCGAAGAGGCGGCGGTCCAGCCAGGCGTTCAGCCGGTCCACCCGGTGGGCCCGATGCCACCACTCCAGTGGGTCCCAGAGGTGCAGGCGCAGCGGCACGCCAAGACCGCGGGCGACTGGCAAGGCGAGGCGCAGCATGGTCTGCCCTTGCAGCACGCACCAAAGATTGTCCACCTCCTGCGCGCGGCCGAATTCCAGCGCCTGCGCGATGATGGGACGAAGCCGCAGCATGCGCTTGCGGAACTCGACGGCCGTCTGTCCGAGCGTGGTGATGGGCAGGCCACGCCAGCGGCGCACCCCGAACTCATTGGGCTTGTGCACCGTTACCATGGGAAGTTGGGCCAAGTCGGCGCAAAGCTCGGGCGTCAGATGCGGGTTCTGCACGTTGAAGACGGCGAGCTGCCCCGCCGGCACGGCCCGGCACATCTGCGCGGTCACGATCCCGGCGGTGTAGTTGGTGCAGGGCGGGATGTCGGTCAGCAGTAGGGTCTTCACGGGGCGGCCCCCCGACGGACCACAGCGCCGCGATAGAGTGTCGCGAGGCCATCGGCGAAGCCTGCCTCGCCATAGCGCGCCTCCGCCAGGGCGCGGCCAGCCGCGCCGCGGGCGGCGCGCTCATACGGGTTCTGGATCAGCCGCAGGATGGCTGCGGTCAGCGCCGGCACGTCTCCCGCTGGCACCGCGATGCCGATCTCGGGCGCCTGCGTCACCTCGGGCAGCGAGGTGCCGTCGGTGACGATGACCGGCTTGCCGCAGGCCATCGCCTCGATCGCCATCATGCCGAAGGCCTCCGCGCGGGAGGGCATCACAAAGAAATCCGCGGCCAGCAGGCTGTCTCGCACGAGAAGCGGGTCGGTGTTCCAGCCCAGCTCCACCACCTGATGCCGGTCCACGAAGGGCAGTGTCTGGCCATGCGCATGGGTGCTGAGCAGGCAGAGCTTCTCCGCCAGCTCCGCGGGCAGGCCACGCAGCGCCTCGATGACAAGGTCCCCGCCCTTGAACATGTTCTCCGCGGCGCCCCGGAAGCCGATCACGACGCGATCAGGGCGGATGCCCAGCCGGGCGCGGGCGGCCGCCACGTCGCCGGGGGTGAAGAAGTCCAGATCCACGCCGAAGGGCAGCAGGTGGGTGGAGAGGCCGCGCGCGATGGGCGACGCCTCGGCCATCGCCTGCATGTGGCGCGAGGCGAGAATCACCTCCACCCGGCTGCGGCCCACCACGCCCTGCTTCCAGCGATGCTGATCGGCCGTGCGGTCCCGGCGCATGGCGAAGGGCAGCGTGAGGTCCGGGCAGGCGCCGCATCCCGTCCGCCAGCGCCCGCAGCCCAGCGGATAGATACAATGGCCGGTCATGATCCAGGGGTCGTGCCACGTCCAGAGGCTGGGCTTGCGGCGGGTCAGGAAGGGCAGCGCGTCCAGGCTGAACCAGCCATCATGGATGAGGTGGTAATGCACCACATCGGCCTCGCGAAACCAGGGGTGCGCGGCCAGCAGGAAGGACTGGTATTGCAGCCGCGCATGGATGGACCGCGCACGTTCCATCCGTCCGAGCCAGGCGTTCATCCGCCGCGCGCCGCGCAGGGGCAGGAAGGCCCGCACGGTCGCGTCCTGGCTTTGCCGGTTCCACACCAGCATGCGCGATTGAATGCCGCGCTGCGTGAGGCGCGGGCCGATGGCGTGGCCGTTGAAGCGCCCCCCCGCCAGGTCGGTGCTGCTGACCTGGAGCACGCGCAGCGGCCCCGCCCTCACCGCGCGAGGTGCCCGAAGGCTTGGGCGTAGAAGTTGCGCACCTGGGGCTGCACCACCCGCGTGTCGAGCCGCGCCTCGACGACGGCGCGGTTCACTAGGGCGGCGTTGTCCACGAGCGCGTCATCGGTCAGGGCGCGTTCGAAGCGGCCGCAGATCACCTCGAAATTGTCGGGCGGGACGGCGAAGCCGCCCACGCCATCCTCGAACCACTCCTCGCAGCAGGAGGTGTTAGTCTGGATGGGGAAGGCGCCCATGGCCATGCTCTCGAGCACGGAGGTGCTGATCGCGTCCGAGAGGCTGATGCCCATGTACATCCGCGCGCGACCGAACTCGGCCAGGATGTCCTCATGCGTCGCCCAGTCGATGACGCGGATGTTCAGCACCCCCTGCTCGCGCAGTTCCAGCGCCCGTACGCGAGGCCGGGCGCCCGCCGAGAACATCACGATCTCGTGGCCGCGTAGCCGGTCCGCGAAGCGCTCCAGCACGGCCAGCGACACCATCGCCCGCCCCGCGAAATGATCGTAGCCCTTGATCATGATGGTCTTGCGGCGTGAAGGTGGCATGGGGCTGCGCAGCGGCGCGATCCGCGCGAGGTCGAGCCCGCCCGAATTGGGCAGCACGGGCAGGTCAGGCCCCGTGAAGCCCATCTCCCGCGCCAGGGTGATGTCGCGGTGGCACTCGCAGGAGTAGAGGTCCGCCGCCGCCAGCAACCGGCGGATCATGGCGGCATGGGCGGGTTCGCGGCCGAAGAGGTAGATGTCGCTGCCCCAGTTGGTCGCGAGCCAGGGCGGGAAGTTGTCCGCGCCCAGGATGTCGCGTGCGGCCAGCACGAGGTAGCCGCAATGCTGGAATTCCATGGAGTGGATCAGGTCCGGCTTCAGCCGCACGACGAGGTCCGCCAGCATGGCGGGGCCATGCGTGGCCGGGTAGTCCGCGCCCGTGTCGCCGAAGGGGATGCGGGCATCGGCCGGCTGCGGCGCCGCGGCCGGCATCTCCACCACCCGCACCGCACCGGGCGGAGGCAGGGGCAACGGGCGCTGCCGCAGCCGTCTCAGGATGCGGCGCGACGCCTCGGCGGTGTCGCGGAGTGCCAGGCCCGCGAAGCGGCGCACGCGCGTCAGCGGCCCAGGCCCCTGGGGCCGGGGCGGCGCGGGAACGTGCAGTGTGACGCCCCGCAGCAGGGAATTGGGCGGCCCGGCATCGATCCCGAACATGTGCAGATCCAAGCCGCTGTCGGCCACGCACTCCACCCAGCGGGCGGTGTGGGGGCTGCCATGTAGGCTGACGAAGAGGATGCGCGGCATCAGGCCCTCCCGGCCGGGAGGGTGGCCAACAGCCGCGCTTGGTTGGCATCGACGCGGAATTCCCCGGCAAGGGTCGTAGCGCGGGCGGCCATGCCGGCCCGAAGCCCCGGTTCATTGCGCAGGCGGAGCAAGGCGGCGGCCAGCGCGGCGGGGTCGGGCCGGTCCACGACCAACCCCGCCCCCTCGCTGCCCCCGCCGAACAGGCGGTTCACATAGGCCCCCGGCGGGGCATGCACCAGCACGGGCCGCCCCGAGGCCAGGTATTCCGCCGCCTTGGCCGGAGCGGAGGAGCGAATCACCTCCGGGATCGCGCTTTCGAAGGCCAGGGGCAGGAACAGGATGTCGGCCATCTGCTGCGCCGCCAGCGCCTCGGCATGCGGCAGATGCGGCCGCACCCGCACCCCCTCGCCCGCGAGTCCCATCTCGGCAAGTTGCGCCTCGGTCTGCGCCGTATGGATCACCAGTTCGAAACCCTCGCTGGAGCGGATGGCGGAGAGCAGGTTCCGCAGCGCATCGACCTGCGCCCCGTAGACGGAGCCGGTGTAGAGAATCCGCACCGCGCCGGGGGCGGCCGGCCAACGGGCCGGCGGTGGGGCGAACGCGCCATCGGCCGCGGGGTTGCGAACCAGGGTGGCGTGGCGCGCGCGCGGATTTCGCGCGACGAAATCCTCGGCCATCACCTCATTGGGCGCGATGGGTTGGCAGCGCCCGGCCCAGCGGCGCTCCCAGAAGCGGGCGAAGCCGCGATAGGGGGTATCGGCCGGCCATTGCATCACCGGGTCGTCGAACAGCCAAGCCAGGAAGGGCAGGCGCAGACGTTCGGCGGCGAGCCAAGCCGCGGGGAGATCGAAGGGGCTGCCGGAAGCGGCAATCACCGCCTGCACCGGCTCCGCCTGGAGAGCGCGGATGATCTGCCAGGCGCGGCCGAGCACCGTCGCCATGAG
Source organism: Roseococcus suduntuyensis (assembly GCF_014196305.1). GTDB lineage: Bacteria > Pseudomonadota > Alphaproteobacteria > Acetobacterales > Acetobacteraceae > Roseococcus > Roseococcus suduntuyensis. Next base: position 8,097 of record NZ_JACIDJ010000009.1, on the reverse strand, counting down.
GCCGGCTAGGTTGTTCACGCGCGGCAGACAACCCGCGCCGCGGCCCTGGTAGAGCAGGAAGCGCGGCGGATTCAGCGTGATGCGGGTGCCGAAGCCCGGCATGCCCGCTTCCGGCGCGGCCGGATGGTCCGTGAACCAGCGCGGCGGCGCGACCACCGCCGCCGTCAGGAGTTGGCCCAGCACGCGCGCCTGCCCGCTGGCGGCTGGCGGGATGGCGGTGCTGATGACGGCAAGGCGGGGCGCCGGCACTAGGGCGCCATCATCGCGGCACCTGCCACCAGACGGCCGCCCCGTCCACCGGCTCAAGCGACGCCGTGATGCCGCGCGCGGCGCGGAAATCCTCGATGGCGCGGGCGCAGGGGCCCAGGATGTAGTCGTCCACGATGACGTAGCCGCCCGGCGAGACCTTGTCGTAGAGCGCGTCCAGGGCCTGGATGGTGCTTTCGTACATGTCGCCGTCCAGCCGCAGCACGGCCAGGCGCTCGATGGGCGCGGTCGGCAGCGTGTCCTTGAACCAGCCCTCCAGGAAGACCACGCGCTCGTCCAGCAGGCCGTAGCGGCGGAAATTCTCCGCCACCTGCTCCTGGTTGATGGCCAGCTGCTGGTAGGTGCTGTGCTGGTCGCCGACATCGGCGGGGAAGGCCTCCGCGTCCGGCTCGGGCAGGCCGCGGAAGCTGTCGGCCACGAAGACGCGGCGCGTGGCATCCCCATGCGCGGCCAGGATGCCGCGGGCATAGATGCAGGCGCCGCCGCGCCAGACGCCGGTCTCGATGAAGTCGCCAGGCACGTCCTCGGCCAGGGCGCGCTCCAGCAGGTGGCGCAGGTTCCGCATCCGCGCGGTGCCGATCATGGTGCAGGCGGTGGCCGGCCAATCACGGCCGATGGCGCGGCGGCCCGGGTCGTAGGTGCCCGCGGTCCAAGGGTCTATGGAAACGTCGTCGCTCAGTACCCCGGTGAGGCTCAGCTCCAGCAGGTCGAGGTAAAGCGTGGCCGCCTGCCCGCCTATCGAGCCTTGCGGCTGTGCGATGCTGCGCACGAGCCCATCCAGCGAGGCGCGCGAGGCGAGGACCTGGGCCTCCACGGTCTTCATCGCCCAGGCCAGCTTGTCCCGGGCATCATGGATCTCGGAGGTGAGGCTGGACCGGAGCCCGTCCATCTCCTGCCGCAGGTCCCGCCCCAGCGTGGCCTGGACGTTGGCGCGTTCCAATGCGGCCTGACGTTCGCGCTCGGTGGCCTGGAGGCTGACGCGCAGGGCCCCGGTCTCCTCGCCAAGGTGTCGGAACCGCCGTGCGGCCTCCTCCAGGGTAAGAGGGGCGCGCCCGGACTGCTGCATGGCGTCCTGGAACATCCGCAGCTGTTTCCTGGCATCACGGGCAAGGGCTTCCCCGGCGGCGTGCCTCTCATCAGCCGCTGCCTGCGCAGCCTGGGCGGCGGCATGTTCCGCCTTGGCCGCCTCCATTTGCTGGAGCAGCGCACCCGAGTGGCGTATGGCCACAAGGCAGTGGACCAGGGGCCGCGCACCGGGAATGCCCCGCAGGATGCGCCTTGCCAGCCCAGCTTCGTTCGTTTGGTCAGGCATGTGCCGCCTCCTTGGACTCTAGACTGGTCAGGAATGCCTCCAATTGATCCACCTGCGCCCGATGGCGAGCCAGCTCCGGGTCTTCCCGCACCCCAGCCAGTATGCCGGCCACGCCCCTGCGCAGCTTCGCAGGGTCGTAGGCATTGGAACTGCCACTGGTCCGCACCACGGTCAGCGCCTCGTCCAGCCCCGCGAGCGGATGACGAGACCCAACCCGGAGCCAGAGCAGCACATCTTCGCCGACGCGCAGCGTGTCTGGAAACACAAAGCCGTCCTCCCGCAGGGCGCGGCGCAGCATCACCGTGGGCGTCGCTATGCCGCAGGAACCAATGATCGCGGGAAAGCGGTTGCCCACGCCCGAGTCCATCCGCGTGAAGCTGCCGCTAGGCAGGTCGAAACGCATGTAGCTGGTATGCGAGAGCGCCAGGCCCTCGACCTCCATGAAGCGGAGTTGGCGGGTGATCTTTTCGGGCAGGAAGAGGTCGTCGGCATCGAGGAAGGCGACGTAGCGGCCCTGCGCCACGGCCCAGCCCGCGTTGCGAGCGGCGGCGGGGCCAGCATTTGGCTGTCGCAGGAAACGGCCGCGCGGACCAAGGGCCGCCACCGCCGCCTCGACCGGGGCCATGTCCTCCGTGCTGCCGTCATCCACCACGATGACCTCGACATGCGGATGGGTCTGTTCTGCCGCGCTCAGGATCGCGCTCACCGTCATGTCCGGCGCGTTGAAGCAGGGGATGACGACGGAGACCAGGGTGCGGGCGACCACTTCCTCCGCCATCGCCTCGAAGCGCCGCCCGGCGTCGGGCAGCTTGTTGTCCGCCATGAAGCGCGCCATGCGGCTAAGAAAGAGGAAGGGCGAACCTTCCAGCACAGTCATCTCCGCCTCGGTCAGCCCTTCGACGAAGCGGGTCCACATGGCGGTCGCCTCGACCACGTGGTCGATCTTCTTCGAGCCCTGCTCGTCATGCCAGCGACTCTCGATCAGCACTTCGGGGATGTGGCGGAAGCGGTGGCCACGAATCATGCGGTGCCAAAGGTCGTAGTCCTGGGTGGTGGGCAGGCCCTTGTCGAACACCCCCACGCGCTCGAACAGCCGGCGCGGCACGAAGATGGAGCAGCCATGGATGCTGCCCCGCAGCAAGGCGTAGAGGGGCTTTGCCTCCAGCATGGCATGGTCGAGCCGGACATCAGTGATGTGGGTGCCGGCGGCGTCGATCAGACGATAGTCGGAGAAATACACCTCGTCCGGGCAGCCCGCCGCCTGCCAGATCGCAACCTGGCGCGAGGTCTTGTGGGGCAGGTGGGTGTCATCGTGGGAAAGCCAGCAGAAGACGTCGCCCGTCATGGCCGCGATGCCCGCGTTGAGCGCTGAGGCCACGCCGCCATTGGGTTTCGCGATATAGCGGATGCGCTCACCGTAGGAGAGGGCCACGGCCTCGGTCGCACCCTCATCGCGCGAACCGTCATTGACAACGATGACCTCGGTGTTCGCGTAGTCCTGGGCCAGGGCACTGTTAATCGCGGCGCGCATGTAGTTCGTCCCGTTGTAGACGGGAATAATGATCGAGACGCGGGGGGAACGACCGGGAGGCGAAAGGGGCATGGCGTCGTGCGTATAGCGATGCGCCCTGTCTGAGTCATCACCCTCAACGCTGGAGTGGCGGCACAGTCCTTTTCGTTGTAATTCCGCGCTATGCTGAACCTGAAGAGTGTTGTCGGACGCCTCCGCAAGGCCTTTAGCCTCTCACCAACGGTGCCTGGCGAGCCAACACCCGAGCCGAAAGAAGAGCCTGAGGTGGACCGGCTGATGGCCAGGGCCGTCGCCCTGAAGCAGCAGGGCGACGTCGCTGCGGCTTGGTCCTGCCTACTCCGGGCCTTGCCGTTGGTGCCTGAGCCGCGGCCGCTTGGCGTCCATCTGCTGCATGCGGGCCTCGCCGTGCGGATGGGGCTTATGGGTGAGGCGGAGAGCGCCGCCCGCTTGGCCATGCAGATCACCGAGGGACGAGACCACACGATGGCGCGCTACGCCCTGGCCAGCCTGCTCGCTGTCACGGGCCGGCCAGAGGAGGCGCAGCGCCTCTTCGCCGAGCCTGCCGAAGTAATGCTGGGTCACGGGGGCATCGCATGCACCAGCGCCATACGGCTGCTGCTTCCGGACACGCCCCCGCCCGATGCCGCGCTTCCGTTCTCTCGTGTCATGGATGCGCCACGCGGAGTGCCGCCCGACCCTTCCCGCCCGCTGCTTTTCGCGGCCGGGGATGGTGCCTACATCTCCCGCTTCGGCCCCGCCTATGCCGCCGCCGCCGCACGGCAGGGCGTTGGCGTGCAGTTGCATGTGGTAAACCCGGAACCTGGGCTTGAACCACTCCTGGAGACGCTCGCAGGGCGGGTCTTCCTCACCAGCGAGCGGAGCACGCTCGACGGCTGGGACGATGGCGCACGGCGCGCCTATTATAGCTGCGCGCGGTTGCTGGTCCTCCCCGAGGTGCTAAAGCGCCAGGCGGGGCCGGTAACCATGACGGACCTCGACCAGCTGCTGTTGAGAAGCCCAGCCGCGCTGTTTCGCGCCGAAGATGATGTTTCCCTGCTGCGGCTTCCGGGCAACGAATTTAACTTCCTCTCCTATGTCTCGGCCACTTTGGCTGTGTTCCGGCCAGGGCCCGGCAGCGGGCGCTTTGCCGCCACTGCGGCAGGGCTGCTCCGCGCCTGTCTCGCGGAGCGGGCACCGCAGTGGCACACCGACCAGGCCGTGCTGGCCGCGACGCTGTTGGGCGGCCAGGGATTTACCTCAGGCGCGGTTGACCCTGCCCTTGTGCACCTGGCGGAGACGGAACCCACACTGCATGGCCCCGCCTGCTTCTGGTCCATCACCGCCTCCCTCGCCGCCAACGCTCAGAAGGAGCAGGCGGCGACTTTCCGCGCCTTTCTGGAGGGCAGCTCGGGCCGGCACCGCGAATTGACAAGCAGCGATCGCCAGGGCTAGCGAAAGGGCCACGCGCGAAAGGCGCAGGAGATCCCCCTTCCATGAAGATCCTGGTCCTTGGCGGCAGCGGCATGCTGGGCCACACCGCCTATCGCGGCTTCGCGGCCGCCCCCGGCATCGAGGCCTTCGCCACCCTGCGCGGCGACGGCGCCCGGCGCCATTTCCCCGAGGCGCTCCAGGCCGGCCTCGTCAGCGGCGTGGACGTGCTGGACACCGATGCGCTGGCCACGGTCATGGCTCGCATCCGGCCCGACGTGGTGGTGAACTGCGTGGGGCTGGTGAAGCAGCTGGCCTCCGCCAAGGACCCGCTGGCGGCGCTGCCCATCAACGCCATTTTCCCGCACCGCCTCTCGCGCCTCTGTGCGCTGCTGGGCGCACGCATGGTCCATGTCAGCACCGACTGCGTGTTCCGCGGCGACCGTGGCATGTACAAGGATGACGACTTCGCCGATGCGGACGACCTCTACGGCCGCTCCAAGCTGCTGGGCGAGGTGGATGCGCCGCACGCCATCACCCTGCGCACAAGCATCATCGGACGCGAGCTGTCGGGCAACCACGCGCTGGTGGACTGGTTCCTGTCCCAGAAGGGCAAGGTGCGCGGCTTCACCCGCGCCATCTTCAGCGGGCTGACCACCGACGAACTGACACGCGTGATCCTCCGCCACGTCCTGCCCCGGCCGGATCTGCATGGGGTGTGGCAGGTCTCGGTGGCGCCCATCTCCAAGCATGACCTGCTGGTGCTGCTGCGCGACGCCTATGGCCGCGACACCGAGATCGAGGCCGATCCCTCCTTCGTGCTGGACCGCTCGCTGGACAGCACGCGCTTCCGCAACGCCACCGGCTACGTGCCGCCCGAATGGCCCGCCATGATCGCCGCCATGCGCGCGCAAGGTGAACCCTGATGAATCTGCAAGACATTGTCCGCCAACGCACCATCCTGATCACGGGCGGTACCGGCTCCTTCGGCCATGCGGTCGTGCGCCGCTTCCTGAAGGAGGGCGTGGGCGAGATCCGCATCCTCTCGCGCGACGAGAAGAAGCAGGAGGACATGCGGATCGCGCTCGCCGATGACCGCCTGAAGTTCTTCCTGGGCGATGTGCGAGAATACAACAGCGTGCTGGACGCCATGCGCGGCGTGGACTTCGTCTTCCACGCGGCCGCGCTGAAGCAGGTGCCTTCCTGCGAGTTCCACCCGATGGAGGCGGTCCGCACCAACGTCCTCGGCGCCGAGAACGTCATGCAGGCGGCGCTTGCCTGCGGGGTCGGCCGCGTGGTCGCGCTCAGCACCGACAAGGCCGTCTATCCCATCAACGCCATGGGCCTGTCCAAGGCGATGATGGAAAAGCTCACCATCGCCAAGAGCCGCAACGCGGGGCCCACCGTGCTCTGCGCCACGCGCTACGGCAACGTGATGGCCTCGCGTGGATCGGTCATTCCGCTCTTCGTCAAGCAGATCCGCGAGGGCAAGCGGCTGACGGTGACGGACCCCAACATGACGCGCTTCCTCATGTCGCTGGACCAAAGCGTGGATCTGGTGCTCTTCGCCTATGCCAACGCCCAGCAGGGCGACATCTTCGTACAGAAGGCGCCGGCCTGCACGGTGGGCGTGCTGGCCGAAGCGATGCGCCGGCTGTTCGACACCGACATCCCCATCGAGATCATCGGCACCCGCCATGGTGAGAAGCTCTACGAAAGCCTGATCTCACGCGAGGAAATGGTCCGTGCCGAGGACTTGGGCGGCTTCTGGCGCATTCCGGCCGATGCGCGGGACCTCAACTACGCCAAGTTCTTCACCGATGGCGAGCCGCGCATCTCGGAGGCCGAGGACTACACCAGCCACAACACCGAGCGCATGGACGTGGATGCGGTGGTGACGCTGCTCTCCGGCCTCGACTACATCCAGCGTGCCCTAGCTGGCGAGCCCGCCTCGGATCTCGGCTGATGCGCAAGGTCATGACCATCGTCGGCACCCGCCCCGAGCTCATCAAGATGAGCCTGGTGATCGAGGCGCTGGACAAGCTGACGCACCACGTCCTGGTCCACACCGGCCAGAACCATGACTACGAGCTGAATCAGGTCTTCTTCGACGACATGGGCATCCGCAAGCCCGACCATTTCCTGGCGGCCGCCGGCACGGGCGCCATGGACACCATCGCGCGCGTGCTGACCAGCGCGGACGCGGTGATGGAGGCCGAGAAGCCCGAGGCGCTGCTGCTCTATGGCGACACCAATTCGGGCCTCGCCGTCATTGCCGCCAAGCGCCGCAAGATCCCCGTCTTCCACATGGAGGCCGGCAATCGCTGCTTCGACCAGCGCGTGCCGGAGGAGTTGAACCGCAAGGTCATCGACCACCTCAGCGACGTGAACATGACGCTGACCGAACATGCCCGCCGCTATCTGCTCGACGAGGGCCTGCCGCCCGAGCGCATCTTCAAGGTGGGCTCGCACATGGCAGAGGTGCTGGACCGCTTCCGTGACAAGATCGCCGCCAGCGACATCTGCGCGCGGCTGGGCGTGGAGCCGGAGAAGTTCTTCGTCGTCAGCGCGCATCGCGAGGAGAACGTGGACAGCCCCGCGCGCCTGGCCAAGCTGCTGACCTGCCTCGACCGCCTGGCGCGCGAATATGGCTGGCCCGTCATCACCTCCACCCATCCGCGCACGCGCAAGCGGCTGGAGGATGCGGCCCTGGACGGCCTTTCGCCGCTGATCCGCTTCCTGCCGCCCTTCGGCTTCACCGACTATGTTCACCTCCAGACGGCGGCCCATTGCGTGCTGTCGGACAGCGGCACCATCACCGAGGAAGCCGCGCTGCTAAACTTGCCGGCGGTCACGCTGCGCGACGCGCATGAACGGCCCGAGGGTATGGATGCCGGCACCCTCGTTATGGCCTCGCTGGAGCCGGAGCGCGTGCTGGACGCAGTGCGCGCAGCGCGCCTAGGCATTGGCTCACGCTTAGCCGGCCGGGTACCAGACTACGAGGCAGACGGCGTAGCAGGCAAGATCGTTCGCATCGTGTTGTCGTATATAGACTATGTAAACCGGGAGGTCTGGAGCATACGAGCCTAGATCGCGTTTACATTTACCTGAGCCATAGGATGTTAGCGACGAGGGTAACAACGGAGAGGTATTTCATATTGTCTTTTCGAAGCGTGTGGCGACGCGGCAGAACTGCTGGATTTTGCTGAATCAGCACTTTATAAGAGTGGCGCTACACGTACAGGAACTTGTTGAATCGGAGGGGGATTCCCCGGCGCGGGGCTGATCTGATTCAAGGTGTCTGTCGGCAAGGAGGCCGGCAGACATGTCCAAGGCACTGTCGGTCGACCTTCGGGAGAGGGTGGTGGCGGCGGTCGCGGCAGCAGCGTCCTGTCGTGCCGCAGCGGTACGGTTCGGGGTCAGCGCGTCGAGCGCGATCCGCTAGGCTCTGGACTCATTCAGCGCCAGCAGATGATCACGGCGGCGATGGCGACGGCGGAGGCGAAGTTCCGAGCGAGCTTGTCGTAGCGGGTGTGGATGCGTCGCCAGTCTTTCAGCC
>NZ_JACIDJ010000008.1 GCF_014196305.1 Roseococcus suduntuyensis | reverse complement strand
TCGGATTTCTTGCTCTAGAAAACATAGCTTATAGAGCAGCTTATGTCCGATCGGCTGAACCGCTTCGCGGTTCAACCCGATTGGACGCTGCTCTAGCGTCCGATCGGCTCCGGTGACGATCACCGAAGCCGTGAATCGGCCGCCTGACATTCCACGCAACCGCCACGCCTACCGGGTGTTGAGAACGCACAACAACCGGAGCGACATCATATGCGAGCGAGTTTCCTCCTGGGCGCAGGCCTGGCCGTGCTGGGCGTGGTGCTTTTCATCATCGGCCTGAACGCGAGCCAGGCCCCCATGGAGCAGGTGGTCGAGACCTTCACCGGCCGTTTCACCGACCAGACCATGTGGTACATGATCGCGGGTGGCGTGGTGTTCCTGGGCGGTTGCGTGCTGGCCCTGCGCGGCGCGCGTTAAACCTCCGCGTGTGGGTATGCCGGGCTTCCCAAGCCCGGCGCCCTCCCCTACCCATCGGGGCACATGACGCCCGCCCAAGCCCTCGCCGCCCTGCGCGCCGCCGAAGCCGAGGACGGCGCGCCCGGCCTCGACCAGCGCCGCGCCTTCCTCGATGCCCTGTCCCGCGCGGCCCTGTCCCGCGCCGCCGCCATCGCTGACGCCGCCCATGCGGATTTCGGCGCGCGCAGCGCGGAGGACACGCTGCTGGCCGATGTGAAGATCATCGCCGACGCCGCCGCGCATCTCCGCCGCAACCTGCGCCGCTGGATGCGCCCCGCGCGCGCGCCCGTGCCCTTTCCCTTCCAGCCCGCCCGCGCCTGGACGGAATGCGTGCCCAAGGGCATGGTGGGCATCATGTCGCCCTGGAACTACCCTGTGCAGTTGGCATTGCTGCCGGCGCTGGATGCCATCGCGGCCGGCAACCGGGTGGTGCTGAAACCCTCCGAACACACGCCACGCTGCGCGGCCCTGCTGGCCGAGATCGTCACAGAGGCGCTGGGCCCACGCATGGGCCTGGTGGTGGAAGGCGGACCCGAGGTGGCGCGCGACTTCGCCGCCACCCCCTGGGATCACCTGGTCTTCACCGGCGGCACCGAGACGGGCCGCAAGGTCATGGCCGCCGCCGCCCCGCATTTGACGCCACTCACGCTGGAGCTGGGCGGGAAATGCCCGGCCCTGGTGCTTCCGGGGGCCGACCTCGCCCGCGCCGCGCGCGACATCCTGGTGGCCAAGGCGGTGAATGCCGGCCAGACCTGCATCGCGCCCGACACCGTGCTGCTGGTGGGCCACACGGCCGCGGATTTCACCCGCGCGGCCCAGGAAGCGGGCGTGGGGCCGACGGGCACGCGGGTCATCAACACCGCGCAGCAGGCGCGGCTGGACAGCATCACGGGCGCGGCCGGCATCACCTGGCTGGCGCCGGAGGGCATCGGCCTCGCCCCTTCCGCGGATGGGTTGGCACGGGAGGAAATCTTCGGCCCCCTGCTCGCCATCCAGGAATGCGCGGAGCTGGCCGCCGCGCTGGACTGGGTGCGGGCGCGGCCACACCCGCTCGCCATCTACCTCTTCGGCGCCACGCGCGCGGAAGAGGATGCGGTGGCCGCCGGCACGCGCTCGGGCGCCATCGTCACGGGGCGCGCGCTGGAATACGCGGCCATCACGTCGCTGCCCTTCGGGGGAGTTGGCGAATCGGGTTTTGGGCGGCGCAATGGGGAGGCGGGCTTCCGCGAATTTTCCAACCTGCGCGCGCGCGTGCGGCATGGGCGCTGGAGCTTGGCCCGGCTTTTCGACAGGCCGCACAGTGGTTTGGCAAAAAAACTCATTCGCCGCCTCGTGGGGCAACCGCCGCCGTAACTTTTTTCTTCGCCGCGCGTTAAGCGCGTGTTTTCCCCCCATGGAATCCCGCAAGGGTTGTGATTATGCTCGGGGAACCTTCTGGCGGAGCAACAAAAAGTGGCCGTCCATCTGCATGCCAAAATGGCTGGACCGGCACCGGGCATCGAGGCGTTTTCGCGCCGCGTGGCCCTCGGCGGAATGTTCGCGGCCGTCGCGGCACCCGCCCAAGCCTCGTACGCGGGAGTGGACCTGGAGGCGGACTGGTTCGCCTTCGCCCGGCGCTTCCTGCATCCCTCCGGGCGCATCCTCGACACGGGAAACGGCCATGTCTCGCACAGCGAGGGCCAGGGCTATGCCCTGCTCGCCGCCGTCCGCGCCCATGACCAGCGCAGCTTCGACCAGATCCTGAACTGGACGGTCGAGGCGCTGCGCCGGCCGGATGACAGCCTGCTGGCCTGGCGCTGGCGCCCCGGCACGGATGTGCCGGTGAACGACATGAACAACGCCACCGATGGCGACATCTTCGTCGCCTGGGCACTGGCCATCGCGGGCGACAAGTGGCGGGTTCCGCGCTACCGGGCGCGTGCCACGCAGATGGCGCGCGACATCTTGCGCCGTTGCGTCACGCAGGTGGGCCGGCGCGCGGTGCTGCTGCCCGGCGCCTATGGCTTCCGCAACGAGCAGCGGGTGGTGCTGAACCTCTCCTACTACACCCTACCCGCCCTGCGGGCTCTGTCCTTCCTGGCGCCCGACCCCGCCTGGCGGCGCGTCGAAACGGATTTCCTGCCCATCATCCGCGAGGCGCGCTTCGGCCAATGGGGGCTGCCGCCCGACTGGCTGGAACTGCCGGCCAGCGGCGAGGGGCAGGGTGTCCCGGCGCGGGGCTGGCCCGGCCGGTTCTCCTTCGACGCGGTGCGCATCCCGCTGAACCTCTGCTGGTCCGGGCTGCACCAGAAGGCCGCGGTCACGGCCGCGCGGCGCTTCTGGCTGGGGCAACCCCATGGCGTGATGCCGGCCTGGGTGGATTTGCAGACCGGGACGCAGGCCCCCTTCGCCGCGCCAAGCGGCATGCGGGCGGTGGCGCGGCTGGCCGAAGCGGCGCAGCGTGGCCGCGGCCAGGGGAGCGACATGCCGCGGGTGGAGGAGGCGTCGGACTATTACGCCGCCGCCCTTACCCTGCTCTCGCGCATCGCCTGGCATGACCTGTCGCTCGGCCTCTCCTCGACCGAGAACGGAGACACTACTCGCCGCGCCGGCTGAGGCCGATCTCGCGCCAGGCCATCCGGCACAGCAGGACGAGGCCCGCCGCCTCCTCATCCTCGCTGTCGGCGAGCACGGGCAGGCTGTCCATCGTGCCCCGGCCAAGCGAGGCGGCCTCGGCCAGCCGCGCCACGGCGCGCAGCCCGGCATGGCCCGGCTGGGGCGCCACGCGGCCCTCGCGCAGGTCGGCCCAGGCCGGAACCTCCCCCTGCCCTTCCCAGAAGGCCAGCGCCGCCGCGACCGGCGGGTCGCGCCCCAGCCCCGCCCAGCACAGATGCAGCACCGCCCCCGCCGCGATGGCGGAGAAACGCGGCGGCCAGCCGGTGGCGAGGGTGAGCCGCCCATTGGAGCGGTCCAGCTCCAGCCAGTCGGGCGGCAGCAGCCAGGGGCCGAAGCGCGCCCGGCGGATGAGCGAGAGCGCCTCCGCCCGCACATGTTCCCAGCGCCGGTCGGGCGCGGCCTTGGCCAGGGCGGGAAAGGCGGGCAGGACCATGCTGCCCGGGCTCAACACGCCGCGGCGCGGGTTGAAGAAGCCGCCGGCGGCCGGCAGCAGCAGCGGTGAGTCGCCGGGCAGCAGGCAGCGCGCCAGGACGTCCTGCGCCATGGCCTGGCCCTGCCGGCGCAGATCGGCGCGTCGCCAGCGCTCGCCCGCCTGGACCAGCGCCCAGGCGGCCATCAGGTCGGCATGGGTGGAGTTGTTGGAATCGGTGGAACCCTCCTCGCGCCGCCAGGCCCAGAGGTGGTCATCCGGCCGGCGCAGCGTGGCGAGGGACCAGGAGAGGATGCGCTCGAAGCGCGGCAGGTCGTTCGCGTGCACCGCGGCCAGCAGGCCCACGGCCTGGAAACCGGATTCCGTGGCCTCGGGGCGGCTCGCCGGGACCATGCGCCCCTCGGCGGCGAGGAAACGGCCGCGCAGCCAATCCCAGTCCGCCTCCGGCCCCGCGGGATGCGCGGCCTGGGCGCCGCCGGCCCCCAACAGCGGCAGCAGCGCCGGCAGGCCACGTCGCTTCAGGGAGTGGCCGGCCATGGCGCCTAGGCCGTCCCGAACTTCTCGACCAGTTCGGTGATCTGCGCGGGGTCGCTCTGCTCCATCACGCGGCGGGCGAAGCGGGCGCAGTCGTCGATGTTCAGCGCGCGCACCGCCTGCTTCACGCGCGGGATGGCGCTGGCATTCATGGAGAGCGAGCGCAGGCCAAGCCCCAGCAGCAGCGGCACAAGGCGCGGGTTGCCCGCCATCTCGCCACAGACCGAGACGGGCATGCGCAGGCGCAGCGCGGCCTCGACGGCGAACTGCATGAGGCGCAGCACGGCCGGGTGCAGCGGGTCGTAGAGATGCGCCACGTCAATCTCGGCGCGGTCCACGGCCAGCGTGTACATGGCCAGGTCATTGGTGCCGATGGCGAAGAAATCCGCCTCCAGCGCGATGGCATCGGCGGCGAGCGCCGCCCCCGGCGTCTCGATCATCGCACCCAGCGGGGGCAGCTTGTCGGGCAGGGATTCGCCGCGGCGGCGCAGGCGACGGGCCACGCGCTCGTAGATCTCGCGCGCCTCGGCCACCTCGGCCGGGATGGTCACCATGGGCAGCAGCACGCGCACATTGCCGAGGTTGGACACGCGCAGGATGGCGGCGAACTGCTCTTCCAGCAGTTCCGGATGTTTCAGCAACATCCGGATGCCACGCAGGCCCAGCGCCGGGTTGGGGCCGACCGCCATGGGCACGGTCTCGGCCAGGGCCTCGATCTCCTTCTCGCCGCCCCAGTCGAGGACGCGGATGGTGACGGGGTCATGGCCCATCGCCTCCACGATCATGCGGTAGACCGAGACCTGGGCGTCCTCGTCCGGCAGGTCCTTGCGGTTCATGAAGAGGAACTCGGTGCGCAGCAGGCCAATGCCCTGGGCGCCGGCGTGGTCGAGCAGGGGAAGCTCGGCCGGAATTTCGAGATTGGCCTGCAGCTCCACGATCTGCCCGTCGAGCGTCTCGGCCGGCAGACGGCGCAGCTTGCCGAGCCGCGTGCGTTCCTTGGCCTGGGCGGCCAGGCCCTCCTTGGCGGTGGCCAGGGTGGCGGCGGAGGGGTGGAGCGCGATGAAGCCGCCCGCCCCGTCCACCACCGCCTGGTCGCCGCGCTTGGCGGCGGCCGTCAGCCCATGGCAGCCGATGACGGCCGGGATGCCCAGCGCGCGCAGCATGATGGCGGTGTGGCCATCGGCCCCGCCTTCCTCGGTGCAGACGGCGGCGATGCGGCCGGGTTCCAGCAGGGCGGCATCGGCGGGGGTGAGTTCCTCGGCCACCAGGATGGCGCCCACGGGCACCCCCTTGAGGCTGCGGAAGGGCGTGGCGGTGAGGTTGCGGATGAGGCGGCGGGCGATTTCGCGCACCTCGCCGGCGCGGCGGTTCAGCCCGGCCTTGTCATCGTCCTTGGCGGCCAGGATGGCGGCGGCGATGGCCTCGGCCTCGTCATGCACGGCGGTCTCGGCGGCCAGCAGCTCCTCGCCGATGCGCTTGCGCGCGCCGCGCAGCAGGCGCGAATTGCCCAGCATGAGGATGTAGGCGTCGAGCAGGGGTTCGAGTTCCTCCTGCGCCTCCTCGGGCAGGACGGCGAGGCGACCCTTGAGCTTGGCGACCTGCTTGCGCGACTGCGCCGCGGCCTCCGACAGGCGGGTGCGCTCGGCATCGGCCTCGGCCTCGGTGATGGCGCGGCGGGGGGTTTCGGCCACCTCCTCGGAGGTGTCATAGACGGCGCCGATCGCGATGCCGGGGGAGACGGGAATGCCCGTCAGCCGCTGTTCCGCGGCGGCGGTGCCGGTGACGGCGCGGGGGGACCGGCGGCGCTCCTCCGGGCGGGGCGCCTCGGGCTTGGCGGGGCCCTCGGTCTTCACCGTGGGGCCGGTCTCACGCGGGGGCGCCATGGCGGGACTCAATCCTCATGGAAACCGGCCTCGATCAGGCCCGCGACGGCGTCCAGCGCCTCGCGCGCGTCCCAGCCCTCGGCCTCGACCAGGACTTCGCTGCCCTGGCCCGCGCCCAGCATCATCAGCCCCATGATGGAGCAGGCGGGCACGGTCTGGCCGGCGCGGCTGACATTGACGCAGGCCGAGAAGCGCTCGGCCAGGGCCACCAGCTTCGCGGCGGCGCGGGCGTGCAGCCCGCGGCTGTTGGGGATGGTGATGGTCCGGCGCAGAACCATTCCGCCCGAGGGGTCGCAGCCGCAGGGGCCGGGCTCGGCGGGGGTCATCGTAATGGGGGGTTGCGCCACGGCGCCACCATCCTCGGAAGGCCATTCATTCATCCGACGTTCCCATTCCCTGTGGCTTTTGCATGGCCATTTGTGGTCGCCCCCGAGAGGTCCGACTGGCTCGCGATGTATTTTCGCCCGGCCTTGGTCGCGTGGTCCACCGCTTCCGCCAGCGGCTCGCTGCCGCGGATCTTGGCGAGCTTGACCAGGAGAGGAAGGTTCACCCCCGCGATCACCTCCACCCGCCGCTGTTCGGCCAACGACAGGGCGAGGTTGGAGGGCGTGCCGCCCGCGATATCGGTCAGCAGCACCACGCCATCGCCCTGGTCCACCTCCGCGATGCGGCCGCGGATGTCCGCGCGCCGCCCCTCCATGTCGTCCTCCGGACCGATGCAGACGGTGGCGACGGCGTTCTGGGGGCCGACCACATGCTCCATCGCGTGGCGCAGCTCCAGCGCGAGCCGCCCATGGGTGACGATGACAAGGCCGATCATTGCGGTTCGACGGGGTAAAGGGGCATCTGGGGGGTATGTGTCTTCGGGTCTTCTAGGGGGGCGGGTTTGGGGGAACTATTCCCCGGGACATCGGTGCCGCGCGCCGCCGGATGTTCCATAGCACGAATGCCCCCCAGTTCACGATGCGCGAGATCAACACGCCAGCCCTGCCGGCTGAGATGGTCCGCAAGCCGTTCCGCCATGTGGACCGAGCGGTGCCTGCCGCCGGAACAGCCCAGCGCGATGGTGAGGTATTTCTTTCCCTCAGCCACGTAGCGGGGCAGCAGCGGCTCCAGGAAGCCGGTCAGCCGCGACCAGAACCCCGCATAGGCCTCGTCCGCCTGGACATAGGCGGCAACCTCGGGGTCCTGCCCGGTCCGGGGGCGCAACGCGTCCACGTAATGCGGGTTGCGGAGGAAGCGCAGGTCGAAGACGAGGTCGGCCTCGCGCGGCAATCCCTTGGGGTAGGCAAAGGACTGCACCATGATGCTCAGTCCCGGCGCCCCGGGCGCGCGGAACCGCGCCTCGACCTGGCGACGCAGCTCGGGCAGCGGCAGGTCGGTGGTGTCCACCACCAGGTCGGCGGCCTCGCGCAGGGGGGCCAGCAGCGCGGCCTCGCGCGCGATGCCCTCCTGCACGCCACCCTTTCCCGTCGCGCCCATCTCCGTGGTCAGCGGATGGCGGCGGCGGGTCTCGGTGTAGCGGCGCAGCAGCACGGCCTCCTCCGCCGTGGCGAAGACGAGGGTGAGGTCCAGGCCCGGCCGCGCGCGCTGGCGCCCGATGGCCGCCAGCACCTCATTCGCGTCGAAGCCCCGGCTGCGGATGTCCACGCCCGCCGCCACGGGCGCCGTGCTGCCGGAGACCAGCGTGTCGAGGAGGGCGAGCGGCGGGTTGTCCACCGTCTCATGCCCCAGATCCTCCAGCACGCGCAGGATGGAGGATTTACCGGCGCCCGAGAGGCCCGTCACCAGCACCAGGACGGGTTTGGAATTCCCGCTCACGCCGCGAAGGCCCCGGCCGTCAGGCGCAGGCGGCCGGCCAGCACGTCCAACGCGCGCTTCAGCGCCTCTGGCGCGGAGGGCGCGCTTCCGTCCAGGCGCAGCAGGGGAATGGCATGGCCAAGCGCCGTCCAGCTTGCGGGTTCGGGCAGGCGGGGCACGGCCTCGCGCGCCACCAGCTCGACCGCCAGGGCAAGGCGCGCGCGAACCCAAGGCAGGCCTTCGAGCAGGCCGAGCCCCCGCACCTCCAGCCGCCCGGCCAGGGCGGTGGGCGGGGCAGCCATCAGCGCCGCGCCGTGCATGGACATCTCGACCTGATCATCCGCCACCAAGAGCGCCCCCTGCCCCAGCAGGCGCAGCGCCAGATCCGACTTGCCGCCGCCTGGGGGGGCCAGCAACAAAATGCCCGCCCCGTCCAGCGCCACGCAGCTTCCGTGCAGGAGCATCCCGGCTGCCCGTCACTTGTGAATAAACGGTTTATGGCAGCATTGGGGCCGGGACGGAAGCGGCACCGCCGGGCGGCTTGCACGGCGCGCGCCGGCATGGTCTGCCGGGCGGATGACCCCCACGCCTGACGACATCAAGGCCGCCGCCCGCCGCATCGCGGGGGATGTGCGGCGCACCCCGGTGATGGAACTGGACCTTGGCCGGCGCGTGACGCTGAAGCTGGAGCAGTTGCAGATCACGGGCAGCTTCAAGCCGCGCGGCGCCTTCAACGCCATGCGCGCCCGGCCCCCCGGCCCGGCGGGGGTGGTGGCGGCCTCGGGCGGCAACCATGGCGCGGCGGTGGCGGCGGCCGCCCGGGCGCTGGGCCTGCCCGCCGAAATCTTCGTCCCCGAGATCACCGCCGAAGCGAAGCGCACGCGCATCCAGGGCTTCGGCGCGCGGCTGGTGGTGGGGGGTGCCGCCTATGACGCCGCGCGCGAGGCCAGCGAGGCCCGCGCGGCCGAGACCGGCGCGCTGCTGGTCCATGCCTATGATCAGCCCGAGGTGCTGGCCGGCCAGGGCACGGTGGCGGCGGAATGGTCGGAGCAGTCGCCCGGCGTCACGCACCTGCTGGTGGCCGTGGGCGGCGGCGGGCTGATCGGCGGCATGGCGGCCTGGCACGCGGCGACCGGCGTGACCCTGGTCGCCGTGGAGCCCGAGGGCTGCCCCTGCCTGCACGCGGCCCTGGCCGCCGGGCGGCCGGTGCCGGCCCCGGTGGGCGGCGCGGCGGCGGACAGCCTGGGCGCGCGCCAAGTGGGGGCGCTGATGTTCCCGCTGGCCGCGAATCTGCGCGCGAAGGGACGGCTGGTGCCCGCGCTGGTAACGGATGATGCCATCCGCGAGGCGCAGCTTCGCCTGTGGAACGAGGCGCGGGTGGTGGCGGAGCCGGGCGGGGCCACGGCGCTGGCCGCCCTGCTCTCCGGCCGCTGGGTGCCGCCGGAGGGCGCACGGGTGGGGGTGCTGGTCTGCGGCGCCAACACCGACCTTTCCAGCCTCGCCATCCCGCCTCAGCGCGGCGCCGGATAGACCCGCGGGAAGGTGATCTGGTCGGGCGGGCCGGGTGGGCGCGGCGGCCCGGCCCGGCCGCAGGCGGCCAGGATCGGCGCCGCCAGCGCCAGCACCAGCAGGGTCAAAACGGCTCGCTTCATCCCAGGCGCTCCTGCCATTCGCGCGCCATGGCGCGCACATTGTCGGGCGCCGTGCCGCCATGGCTGCGGCGCGAGGCCACCGAGGCCGAGGGCGACAGCACGCCGAACACACCCTCATGGATGCGCGGCTCGATCTCACGCATCTCCATGATGGTGAGGCCCGAGAGGTCCACGCCCATGCCCTCCGCCTTGGACACCAGGCGCCCCGTGACGTGGTGCGCGTCGCGGAAGGGCAGCTTCAATTCGCGCACCAGCCAGTCCGCGAGGTCGGTGGCGGTGGAGAAGCCCGCCCCGGCGGCGGCGGCCATGCGCGGGATGTTGGGCTGCATGTCCCGCACCATGGCCGCGGTGGCGGCGAGGCAGAGGGTGAGGCTCTCGGCCGCGTCGAAGACGCCTTCCTTGTCCTCCTGCAGGTCCTTCGCATAGGTCAGCGCCAGGCCCTTCACCACCGTCAGCAGGCCCACCAGCGCGCCATTGATGCGGCCCGTCTTGCCGCGCACCAGCTCCGCCGCATCCGGGTTGCGCTTCTGCGGCATGATGGAGCTGCCGGTGGTCAGGTTGTCCGGCAGGGTCACGAAGCCGAAGGCGGGGTTGGTCCAGATCACGATCTCCTCGGCCAGCCGTGAGAGATGCGTGGCGCAGATGGCGCAGGCCGCCAGGAATTCCATGGCGAAGTCGCGGCTGCCCACCCCGTCCAGGCTGTTGCGGGTGGGCGCATCGAAGCCCAGCGCCTTGGCCGTGGCGTGGCGATCAATGGGGAAACCCGTGCCGCACATGGCGGCCGAGCCCAGGGGGCATTCGTTCAGCCGGGCGCGGGCATCCAGCATCCGGCCCCGGTCGCGCCAGAGCATCTCGGCATAGGCCAGCAGATGGTGGCCGAAGGTGGTGGGCTGGGCAGGCTGGAGATGGGTGTAGCCGGGCATGATGGTGCCCGCATGTTCCTCGGCGCGGCGGACGAAGACGCGGATCAGTTCCAGCTGCTGCGCCGCCAGCCCGTCAATCGCGTCGCGCACCCAGAGGCGGAAATCGGTCGCCACCTGGTCGTTTCGGCTGCGGGCCGTGTGCAGGCGCTTGCCGGCCTCGCCGATGCGGTCGGTCAGCCGGGCCTCGATGTTCATGTGGACATCTTCCAGCGCCTCGGACCATTCGAAGCGCCCGGCCTCGATCTCGGCGGCGATGTCGGCGAGGCCTTTCTGGATCGCGGCCTCGTCCTCGCTGGAAATGATGCCCACATGCGCCAACATGGCGGCATGGGCGAGGCTTCCCCGGATGTCCTGGCGCCACATCTTGGCATCGAAGCCGATCGAGGCATTGATGGCCTGCATGATGGCGGAAGGGCCTTCGGCGAAGCGCCCGCCCCATTGCTGGTTGGTTCCGGTTTGGTTGGGAATGGACAAGGGAGTGCCGCTTTCGTGCTGATGCGTCGTCGCCAGATGGGCCTGGCCCTTGTTGCCCCCGCGATCCTGCCTGCGCAAGCCGCTCTCGCGCAGCACACTCAGACTGGCATCGAGCGCCTGCGCGAGGACAGCCGCCCCGCCCCCGCCGTGCAGTTCACCGATGCCGAGGGAAAGCCCCATTCCTTCACCGATTTCGCGGGCCAAGGGCTGGTGGTGAACTTCTGGGCCACCTGGTGCCCCCCCTGCGTGGCCGAGATGCCCGCGCTCGACCGGCTCGCCGGCATCGTGGCGGAGGAGCGCATCCAGGTGCTGGCCCTCTCCTCCGACCGCGGCGGGCGCGAGGTGGTGGAGGCCTTCTACGCGCGGTTGGGCCTGCAACGGCTGGCCATCTGGCTCGACCCGCGCGGGGCGGCGACGCGGGGCGCGGGCGCGCGCGGCCTGCCCACCACCTTGCTGATCGACCGCGACGGCATGGAGCGCGGCCGCCTGACGGGCGAGGCTGTGTGGGACGCGCCGCCGCTGGTCGAGGCGGTGCGGCGGCTGACCTCGCCGGGCGCAGCGGGGTAGCGCGGCCTCAGCGCTCGATGGGGCAGGCCTCGTCCGCCGCCCAGTCCGCGAAGCTCATGTAATAGGCCGCGACGTCCGGGTGGCCGGCCCGCACCGCCGCCAGCGCGGCAAGCGCGGCCCGCCCGCCCCCGTCGCAATGCGTGACCACGGTGCGGGAGAGGCTGAGCCCCACCTCCTCCATGCGCGCGCGCAGCGCCTCGGCGGGCATCAACCGGTTGCCTTGGGCCAGCAGCGCGGTGTGGGGCAGGTTCGCGGCCCCGGGCAGCCGGCCGCCGCGGCGGTTGTTCTTCAGGTCCTCGCCGCGGTGCTCGGCCGGGCTGCGCGTGTCGAAGACCTGGGGCCGGGCCTGCGAGGCCAGCGCATCGCGCAGCGGCGCCCGCTCCATCAGCGCCACCCGTCCCGTGCCGGGCCGCGCCACGCAGGCCACGGCCGCCGGTGCGGCGGCGGGGCCGGAGACGGGTGCCTCCAGCAGCGGCTCCAGCGCCGGCCACCCGCCATCCAGAACGGCGGCCGCCAGACCGAAATGCTGCAACAGGAACCAGGCGCGCGCCGCCTCGGTCATGCGGCCATCATCCAGCACCACCACGGGCTTGCCGCCATCCAGGCCCAACCCGCCCAGCACGCCGCCCCAATGCGCGGCATCATCCAGCGGCGCCTGGCCGGACTTGATGGCGCGGTCCCAGGCCTCGATGGGCAGGTGCCGGGCGCCATCGGCGCGTCCGGCCAGGAAGGCCGCCTCCGGCCGGGTGTCGAGCAGGATCAGCGCATCCCCGCGCGCCATCACGGCTTCGGGAGGAAGCACGGGGTCGGTCAGGTCCATGGGGAACTCCTGTTGGGGGCGGGACTAGTGGTCGCTTTCCAGTCGGCGCTTGCGCAGGTTCAGCCAGACCACCGCCGCGATGACGGGGACCAGCGCCGCGATGATGATCTCGGCCGTGGTGCCCACCTGGCCCCAGAAAGGCAGCGGCTTGATGAGGTATCCGATCACGGTCAGCAGGTAGTAGGTGATGCCGGCAACCGAAAGCCCCTCCACCGTCTGTTGCAGGCGCAGCTGGGCGCGGCCGGTGGCGGCCAGCGTCGCCAATTGCTTCTCCGCCTGTTCCTCCTGCGCCACGGCCACGCGGGCGCGCAGCAGTTCGACAAGCCGCGCCCCGCGAAGCGAGAGGGCACTGATCCGCGCGCCCGTGGCCGAGACGGTCGCCATGGCGGGCTCCAGCCGGCGGTCCAGGAAGCGGCTCAGCGTCGGGATGCCGTGCAAGGGCACCTCGCCCAGCTCGGACAGGCGGCGCAGCACCAGGCGGTGATAGGCGGCGCTCGCGGAAAATCGCTCGGAGGTGTCGGCGCTGGCGCGTTCGATCTCGCCGGCCACCTCGGTCAGTTCCTCCAGCGTGGCGCGTTCGGTGGAGAGTTCATGCAGGGCGGGAAGCTGCGCGGAGATGCGGGCGAATTGCGCCGAGGCATCGGACAACACCGGCCCCACCCCACGCGCGACCGGCAGCGCCAGCAGGGCCATGGCGCGGTAGGTCTCGATCTCCCACAGCAGCTGGGCGAGGCGACCGGCCAGGATGGGGTTGGGCGCGCCCGTCAGCAGGATGCGCGTGAACCCGTCCGGGTGCAGGCGGAAATCGGTGAAGACCATGGCCACCTGGTCGGCCACGGCCGCACCCGCGATGCTGTCGGTGATGAAGCCGCAGGCCTCCACCTTGGCGTCCACCAGCGAGATATGGGTGGCGGCGATGGCCTGGCCCGGAAGTTTCGCCAGCCAGTCGGGCGGGAGATGCGCGATGGCGGGGCGGGCGAAGGGGTGCTCCGGGTCGGCGCCGGGGGCCAGGAAGTTCCAGCCCGTGAATTCCGTGTGGCGCTCGAAGCGGAGACGGAAGGCGCCGAAATCGGCCAGGAACCAGGAGGCACCGGGTCGCGGCGGCACCACGCCGTGCCGGGCGCAGAGAGCGGCCAGGTGCGCGTCCTCCGCCTCGCGGTCGGGGCTGGCCATGGCCAGCCGCGACAGCCGCGCCGGCAGCTCGATCGGGATGGCCGGCCGGGCATGGAGTTCGCCCGCCAGCGCCTCGCGCTGCGGATGGGTGGGGAACGTCATCGGGGCAAACCTAACGTGCCCCGGCCCTGGGGGGAATGACGATGTCGCGGCGCTGGGCAAGCCGGCCCCCGCGTGGAAGATTGGTCCCATGCAGATTCGCGACATCACCCAGGCCGACCTGCCCGCCCTGCTGGACTTGAACAACAGCGAGGCCGAGGCGGTGAATGAATTGACCCTCGACGCCTTCGAGGGGCGGCTCCGCAACGCCTATGCCGCGCGCATGACGGCGGATGGCACGGGTTTCCTGCTGGCCTTCGACCACGCGACGCCGCCCCAGGGCCCCAACCACGCCTGGTTCACGGCGCGCGAGAGCTATTTCGCCTACGTAGACCGGGTGGTGGTGGCCGCCCATGCGCGCGGCAAGGGCGTGGCCAGCGCGCTGTATGAAGACCTTGCCGCCATCGCGCGGGCCGACAAGATCGCGCTGCTGGTCTGCGAGGTGAATCTGGAACCGCTGAACGAAGTCAGCATGGCCTTCCATGAGCGGCGGGGCTTCACCATCGCGGGCGAAACCACCGACCACCGTTATGGCAAGCGGGTGCGCTACCTCCGCAAGCCCATCTAGGCCGTAGCGGCTGCTTCACCGCTCCGGCGATGCCGCCTCCGCGGATCAGGCGCCAGAGCAATATCCGAGCGGCTGAACCGCTTCGCGGTTCAACCCGATCGGACGCTGCTTTAGTTCAGCTGCGCGCCGGAAAGCCGCACCAGCTCCGCGTGGCGCGGGATTTCGGCGGCGAGATAATCGCGCAGCCGCTCGGGCGTGCCGCCGCCATCCAACGCCATGCCGGCGGCCTCCAGCCGCTGCCGCGTGGCGGGGTCGGCCAGGATCTCGTTCGCCAGCGTGTTGAGCCGCGCCACCAGCGCGGGGTCCGCGCCGCGCGGCAGCATCAGGCAGAACCAGGTGCCGAAGGCAAGGCCCGGCATGCCGAGTTCCGTCGCCGTCGGCACGTCGGGCAGTTGCGGCACGCGCTGTTCCGACAGCACGGCCAGCGCCCGTACCCGTCCCGAGGTCACCAGCGGTTGCGCGCCCGTGACGAGGTTGAACATGGACTGGATGCGGCCCGAGAGCAGGTCCGTCACCGCGGCCGCCGGCGCGGTGTAGGGCACATGGGTCAGCCGCGTCTCGGTGCGCGAGGCGAACAGCTCCGCCGCCAGGTGCATGGAGGAGCCATTGCCCGTGGTGCCGTGGTTGATGGCGCCGGGGTTGGCGCGGGCATGGTCACGGAATTCGGCCAGCGTCCGCGCCGGGAAGTCGTTGTTCACGATCAGGATATTGGGCACGCTGCCCAGCAGGATCACGGGCGTGAAGTCCGTCTGCGGGTTGAAGGGCATGTCGCGGTAGAGGGCGGGGTTGGTCGCCATGGTGCCCGCCCAGGTCCAGAGCAGGGTGTAGCCATCGGGCGCCGCCCGCGCCGCGAGGTTGGCGCCCACATTTCCCGCCGCGCCACCCCGGTTCTCGATCACGACAGGCTGCGGCAGGCGCTTTTCCATCTCATTGGCGAAGATGCGCGCCAGCGTGTCGGCCGTGCCGCCGCCGCCCGGGGCGGGCAAGATGATGCGGATGGGGCGGGAGGGCCATGCGCCGCCTTGGGCCCAGGCGGAGGACGCGGCGGGGATGGCGGCCAGCGCGGGAGGGGCGGCCAGCAGCGCGCGACGGGAAAGGGCCAAGGCTGTTCTCCTGTATCGGGGAGCAGACTAGGGAAACTTCCCCCGACCTTCCAAGCTCCTTCCCCAACATGGAGGCTGAGGCATGCGGCTTGCGATCCTGGGGGCGGGATGCGTTGAGCGTGGAATCACCGAAAACGCTGAATCCCGCGCGCAAGGATGGCTGGGGCAAGGGGCGTGAACGCATGTGAACGCCGCTTGCTCCAGCAACCCGGGGGCGCGCGGGGTGTTCCCCCCCTTCAATCCGCGCCGCGTGGCGCGCAGGAGGGGGAACGCGCATGGGCCGGCGGCCTGCGGCCTGGATCGGGCTTTATCTCGTGCTGGTATTGGCGCCCCAGGCGCTGCTCCTCCTGGGCGAGGTGCCGCCCGGGCGCTCCTTCTGGTGGAACTTCTCCATGGCGACGGGCTTCGCGGCCATGGCCATGATGGGGGTGCAGTTCGCGCTCACCTCGCGCATCCGCAAGTTCAGCGCGCCCTTTGGCATCGACATCATCTACCTGTTCCACCGCTACCTGGCCTGGATCGCGCTGGGGCTGGCGGCGCTGCATTTCGCGCTGCTCTGGCTGCTCTATCCCCACACGCTGGGCGAGACCTTCGACCCGCGATACGCCTCTTGGGAGCTGACGGCGGGGCGCGCGGCGCTGCTGCTGTTCGGCCTGGCCGTCGTCACCTCCGAATGGCGCAAGGCGCTGCGGCTGGAATATGGGCTGTGGCGCTACCTGCACGTGATCTTCGCCACGCTGGGCTTCGCGGCGGCCGTCGCGCACATCATCGGCATCGGCTATTTCACGGCGGCGCCGCTGAAGCGCGCGCTGTGGCTTGCCGTCACATTGAGCTGGCTGGGCCTGCTGGTGTGGCTGCGGGTGATGAAGCCCTGGCGGCAGCGGCGCGCACCCTGGCGCGTGGTGGAAGTGCGTCCCGGGCGCAACAAGGTCTGGACGCTGGCGGTGGAACCGGTGGGCCATGGGGGCCTGACCGGCTTCATGCCGGGGCAGTTCGCCTGGCTGACGCTGCGCGCCTCGCCCTTCGGGCTGCGCGAGCACCCCTTCTCCATCAGCTCACCGCCCGAGGCCCTGCCCCGCGTCGAATTCGGCATCAAGGAGCTGGGCGACTTCACCGGCAAGATCGGCGAGATCAAGCCGGGCGAGACGGCCTATCTGGACGCGCCCTTCGGTGTGTTCTCCCCCGCCATGCAGCCGGGCGTGGAGGGCTTCGTCGCCGTGGTGGGCGGCGTGGGCGTGACGCCGGTCATGAGCATGCTGCGCAGCCTGTCCACCCAGGGCGACCGCCGCCCCTTCTGGCTGTTCTACGGCAACAAGAACTGGGAGGACGTGGCGTTCCGCGAGGAGCTGGAGAGGCTGCGGGAACGCATGGATCTCCGCCTCATCCACATCCTGGAAGACCCGCCCGAGGGCTGGACGGGCGAGACCGGCTTTGTGGACCAGGCTTTGCTGGAACGCCATCTGCCGCCCGCGCCGCGCCCCCGCCTGCACCATTTCCTCTGCGGTCCCACGCCCATGACCCGCGCCGCCGAGGGCGCGCTGCACGCGATGGGTGTGAAGCCCGCGCGCGTCCAGACCGAAATCTTCGAGCTCGTCTGAAGGAAGGACGCCCATGCGACGCAAGACCGCCCTGTGGTTGGCCGTGCTGACCGGCGCCCTCGTCGTGCTGATGTCCGCGCTGTTCGCCTGGCTGCGCTAGACCATGATCCGCCAGGGCGCATCATGGTCTCGCCTTGGCCGAGAGGGCGATTCACCGCTGCGGCGATGCCGCCTTCGCGGATCGCGCTCTATGGAATGATCTCGATCACCGTGCCGAATTCCTGGTCGAGGCGCACCGTGTGGTGGTCCGTCTCGTTGGTGTCGGAGAGTTCGAGGTTCAGGAAATCCACGCTCTCCGCCTCGAAGAAGGGGCCGGCATGCCAGGTGCCCCGCTTCAATGCCAGCGCCACGCCGCCGCCGATGCGGAAGCAGGCGATGCGCGCGGGGTCAGGGCTTTCGGGCGCGTCGGGGTTTTGCGGCGCCGCGAGGCAGATGAACCAGTCGCGCCCGCCCATCGCCGCCAGGCATTGCGTGACGCGGCTGTGCCGCGTGATGCCGCGCACCAGCAGCGGCTTGCGGTTCAACCGCATGATGTAGAGCCGCGGCGTGCCCCGCCCGAGTTCCAGCGCCGCATCGGCGGGGCCGAAGGGCGTGCCATCCTCGCCGGGGGTGATCAGCGTCCCGTAAGGCGCGATGGCTTCGGGCGTGGCGGGTTCGGCCTTCAGGCGCAGCGTGGTCAGGGTCATGCGGTGTTCTCCTCGTGCGCCTTCTTCGCACATCGCGCGCCAGGCTTGCCGCATGAATTGACAGGCCCGGGCGCCGGGGCTTGGCTTTCGCGCTTTCCGGGCCGGCGCACCATGCCGCGGCCCCGACAGGATTCCCCGCCGCATGAGCATCCCCACCGAGACCCTGCACCTCCCTGGCCTGCCCGCCGAGGCCGAGATCATCATGGACCGCTGGGGCATCCCGCATATCCGCGCGGCGACGCAGGAAGGCGCCTTCTTCGCCCAGGGCTTCCAGGCGGCGCGGGACCGGCTGTGGCAGATGGACAGCTGGCGCAAGCGGGGCCTGGGGCTGCTGGCGGGCGATCTGGGCGCGGCCTATGTCGAGCGCGACGCGGCGGCGCGGCTGCTGCTCTACCGCGGCGACATGGAGGCCGAATGGGCGGAATACGGGCCGGAGGCGAAGGCCTGGACCACGGCCTTCGTCGCCGGCATCAACGCCTATGTGGACCTGGTGGCGCGCGAGCCCGCGCGCCTGCCGCTTGAATTCCACCTGCTGGGCACACAGCCCGCCCGCTGGGCGCCCGAGGATGTGGTGCGCTGCCGCACCCATGCCCGTGTGCGGAACCTGGATGCCGAGGTGACGCGCAACAACATCGCCGTCCGCCACGGCATGGAGGCCGACCGCTTCTACAAGCTGCTCCAGCCGGACTGGACCGTGATCATCCCCGAGGGCTGGCTGGCGGAGGAGGTCCCGCCCGAGGTCATGCGGACCTACCTGCTGGCGACCGACCCCGCCGCCATCGCCAATGGCACGCCCACCGACCCTGTGGCGCTGGACGCCCAGGGCAGCAACAACTGGGCGCTGGCACCGTCCCGCACCACGACCGGCCGCGCGATCCTGGCGAGTGACCCGCACCGCGTCCATGAACAGCCCTCACTGCGCTACATCACCCACCTGACGGCGCCGGGGCTGGACGTGATCGGCGCGGGGGAACCGGCGGTGCCGGGCGTCAGCCTGGGGCACAATGACGTGCTGGCCTTTTCGCTGACCATCCATCCGACGGATCAGGAGGACCTCTACGTCTACGAACTCAACGCCGACGACCCGGAGCTGTATCGCTACGATGGCGGCTGGGAGCGGATGCGGGTGGTCGAGGAGGAGGTGCCGGTGCGCGGCGAGGCGCCCCGGCGCGTGACGCTGCGCTTCACCCGGCATGGGCCGGTGCTGCACCGCGACCTGTCGCGCCACCGCGCCTGGGCGGTGCGTAGCGTGTGGCAATTGCCGGGCAATGCCGCCTATCTGGCCAGCCTGAACTACCTGAAGGCGCGCAGCTTCGAGGACTACACCGCGGCACTCGAAGGCTGGGGCGCGCCCTCCAGCAACCATGTCGTCGCCGACGTGGCCGGCAATATCGGCTGGGCCGCGGCCGGCATGGTGCCGGTGCGGACGACCTCGGACGGGCTGCTGCCGGTGCCGGGCGATGGGCGGCATGAATGGGGGGGCATCATGCGCTCCTCCGGGCTGCCGCGCGCCACGAATCCGGAATGCGGCTGGCTCGGCACCGCCAACCAGATGAACCTGCCCGAGGGCTATGACTTCGCCACGAAGCGCAGCGGCTTCGAATGGACCGATGGCGCGCGCTATGCGCGGCTGTCGGAGGCGCTGGAGGGAGACAGGCGCTGGTCGGTGCAGGAGACGCTGAAGCTGCAATCGGACACCACCTGCGTGCCGGCGCGTCGGCTTTGCGCGCTGCTGGCCACGCTGGACGACCCGCACCCGGCCTTCGCCCTGCTGACCGGCTGGGACCACCGGCTGGCGGCGGAAAGCGGACCGGCGGCACTGTTCGAGATCTGGTTCGCGCGGCACCTCGTTCCCGGCGTGATGCGGACATGGGCGCCGGACGGCGTGGCGGCCATGGTGGCCGTGCCCGACACGCAACTGGTCCTGCACCTGCTGGAAACCGACACCGCCCGCCGCGACGGGCTGCTCCGCGAAACCCTGCTGGCGGCGTGGGAGGATGCCACGAAGCGGCTCGGCGACGACCCCGCCGCCTGGCAATGGGGCGCGCTGCACCAGGGGTATTTCGAGCATCCGCTGTCGCGCTTCGCCCCCGCCCTGGCGGCGAAGCTGGATGTGGGGCCGGCGCCGCGCGGCGGCTCCAACCTCACCATCAACAACAATGGCTGGCGGGCGTCGGATTTCCGCGTGATCTCGGGCGTGTCCTGGCGGATGGTGCTGGATGTGGGCGACTGGGACCGGAGCTTCACCATCAACAGCCCCGGCCAGTCCGGCGACCCGGACAGCCCGCATTACCGGGACCTGTTCCCCCTCTGGGCGCGCGATGAATCCGTGCCGCTGCTGTTCAGCCGCGAAGCGGTGGATGCGGCCGCCGAAGCCCGCCTATTGCTGCGGCCCGCCGCCTGATGGACGCGGCCCCGCCCCTCTCGCCGCGCGCGGCCGCCACCCGCCAGCGCATCCTGGACGCGGCCATGGCGGAATTCGCCGCCAAGGGCCTCGCGGGTGCGCGGGTGGACGAGATCGCGGCCCGCGCCGGCGCCAACAAGCGCATGCTCTACGCCTATTTCGGCGCGAAGGAGGACCTCTGGCTGACCGTGCTGGAGGCCGCCTACGCCGCCAAGCGCGAGGAGGAGGAGCAGCTCGACGTCGCCCACCTGCCGCCCGCCGAGGCCATGGCGCGGCTGGTCGCCTTCAACCTGCGCTACACCGCGCGGCACCCGGAATTCGTGGCCCTGCTGAACCAGGAAAACGTGCACGCGGCGGCGCATCTGCGGCGCTCCGGCAATGTGCCGGCGCTGTATTCGCCGCTGACCACGCGGCTGCGCGAGGTTCTGGCGCGCGGCGCCGCCGAGGGCCTGTTCCGGCGCGACGTGGACCCCTTGCAGCTCTACCTCTCCATCGTGGCACTCGGGCACTTCACGGTGGCCAACCGCTTCACGCTGTCCACCATCTTCGGCACCGACCTTGGCAGCGAGGCGGCGTTGCAGGCGCGCGAAGCCCATGCGGTGGAGGTCGTGCTCGGCTACCTGCGGCCCTGATTCCCGCTTGACCTGATGGCGCGTCCCGGCTGAAGTAACCATCTGGTTACTTCGGGAAGGAAACGCGACCATGGCGGAACGCCGCATCGGCCTCATCATGAACGGCGTCACGGGGCGCATGGGCATGAACCAGCACCTCATCCGCTCCATCGCGGCCATCCGGGGCGATGGCGGGGTGAAGCTGGCCAATGGCGACACGCTGATGCCGGACCCCATCATCACCGGCCGCAACCGCGGCAAGCTGGAGGCGCTGGCGAAGGCGCATGGCATCGAGCGCGTCAGCACCGACCTCGACGCCTGCCTGGCCGACCCGAAGGACGAGCTGTTCTTCGACGCCGCCACGACGCAGATGCGCGCGGGCCTCATCCGCAAGGCCATCGCCGCCGGCAAGCACGTCTATTGCGAGAAGCCCACGGCCGACACGCTGGAGGATGCGCTGGAACTGGCGCGCTTGGCCAAGGCCGCCGGCATCAAGCACGGCGTGGTGCAGGACAAGCTGTTCCTGCCCGGGCTGCGCAAGCTCAAGATGGTGATCGACAGCGGGTTCCTGGGCAAGATCCTCAGCATCCGCGGCGAATTCGGCTACTGGGTGTTCGAGGGTGATTTGCAGCCCACCCAGCGCCCCTCCTGGAACTACAAGCTGGATGAGGGCGGCGGCATCATTCTCGATATGCTGTGCCACTGGCGCTACGTGCTGGACAACCTCTTCGGCAATGTCGAGAGCGTGAGCTGCCTCGGCGCCATCCACATCCCCAAGCGGGTGCAGGAGGATGGCAGCTTCTACGACGCCGACGCCGATGACGCGGCCTATGCGACCTTCCAGCTGGAAGGGGGTGCCATCGCGCACATCAACTCCTCCTGGTGCACGCGGGTGCGGCGCGATGACCTGGTCACCTTCCATGTGGATGGCACGCATGGCAGCGCCGTGGCGGGGCTGACCGATTGCTGGACGCAGGCGCGGGTGAACACGCCCAAGCCCGTCTGGAACCCGGACATTCCGCAGCCCATCAACTTCTTCGAGGGCTGGCAGAAGGTGCCCGACACCCAGCCCTACCCCAACGGGTTCCGCGTGCAATGGGAGCTGTTCCTGCGCCACATCGCGGGCGAGGTGCCGGACTACCCGTGGAACCTGCTGGCGGGTGCCAAGGGCGTGCAGCTCGCCATGGCGGGGCTGCAATCCTGGAAGGAACGCCGCTGGGTGGACCTGCCGAAGCTTGAGGCCTGACCATGGCCACGCTGTCCCTGCCCACGCCCGCGGGCCTCGCCTCCTACACCCTGGCCCCGCCGCGCGAGTTTCCGCACGCGGCCCCCCCCTTCCCGCGCATCGCCCTCGCCGCCGCCCATGTGGTGGCGGACCCGCTGGCCGAGCAGGACCCCTGGCTCGACGCCAAGATCGACTGGGACCGGACCATCGCCTTCCGCCGGCACCTCTGGTCGCTCGGCCTCGGTGTCGCGGAGGCCATGGACACGGCCCAGCGCGGCATGGGCCTCGACTGGACGGCGGCGCAGCAGTTGATCCGCCTGAGCCTCGACGCGGCGAAGCACACGCCAGGCGCGGTGATGGCGAGCGGCGCGGGCACCGACCACCTGGCCCCCGGCGCCCACGTGACCGTGGACGACGTGATCCGCGCCTATGAGGAACAATGCGCGGCCGTCGAGGCCATGGGCGGCCGCATCATCCTGATGGCCTCGCGCGCGCTGGCCAAGGCGGCGCGGAGCCCCGACGACTATGTGCGCGTCTATGACCGCGTGCTGCGCCAGGTGCGCGAGCCCGTGATCATCCACTGGCTCGGCGAGATGTTCGACCCGGCGCTGGAAGGCTACTGGGGCCATCACGACCACATGGCCGCGATGGAGGTGGCGCTGGAGGTCATCGCCGCCCATGCCGACCGCGTGGACGGCGTGAAGATCTCGCTGCTGGATGACAAGAAGGAAATCGCGATGCGCCGCCGCCTGCCAAAAGGCGTGCGGATGTACACGGGCGATGACTTCAACTACGCGGAACTCATCGCCGGCGACGCGGAGGGCCATTCCGACGCGCTGCTGGGCATTTTCGACCCCATCGCGCCCGCGGTGGGCGGGGCCTTGGCGGCGCTGTCGAAGAACGATCTCTCGACCTTCCACGACATCCTCGCACCCACCGTGCCGCTCTCGCGCCACATCTTCCAGGCGCCCACGCGCTTCTACAAGACGGGCGTGGTCTTCATGGCCTGGCTGAACGGCCACCAGGACCATTTCGTGATGGTGGGCGGGCAGCAGAGCACGCGCAGCCTGCAGCATTTCTCCGAACTGTTCCGCCTGGCCGACAAGGCGGGGCTGCTGCGCGACCCGGACCTCGCGGCGTCGCGCATGCGGACGCTGCTGGCGCTGCACGGGGTGGCGTGATGCGCGCGATCGTGGAGCATCGTTGCCG
The DNA here is from genome assembly GCF_014196305.1 of Roseococcus suduntuyensis. GTDB lineage: Bacteria > Pseudomonadota > Alphaproteobacteria > Acetobacterales > Acetobacteraceae > Roseococcus > Roseococcus suduntuyensis. The sequence continues at coordinate 144,988 of NZ_JACIDJ010000008.1, read as the reverse complement.
CGAAGCGGCAAGGAGCGGCAGGTGAATCGCGCACACAACGCCCCGCCGCTCTCATTGAACACCGTCACGGTGAAGGAGAAATGGGGCCTCGCGCAATGCATCGAGGGCTGCGCGCGGCAAGGCATCCCCGGCATCTCGCCCTGGCGCGACGTGCTGCACGCCATGGGCGTGGAGGCCGCCGCGCGGCACATCCGTGACGCGGGGCTGGTGGTGACGGGCCTCTGCCGTGGGGGGATGTTCCCCGCCGCCGACGCCGCCGGCCGCGCCGCCGCCATCGAGGACAACCGCCGCGCCATCGCCGAGGCCGCGGCGCTGGGCGCGCAATGCCTGGTCATGGTGTGCGGCGGCCTGCCGCCCGGCTCGAAGGACCTGCCGGGCGCACGCGCCATGGTGCGTGAGGGGCTGGAGGCCATCCTGCCCGAGGCCCGCGCGGCGGGTGTCACGCTCGCGCTGGAACCCCTGCACCCCATGACCTGCGCCGACCGCTCGGTGCTGTCCACGCTGGGCCAGGCGCTCGACCTCTGCGACGCACTGGGCGAGGGCGTGGGGGTGGCGGTGGACGTCTATCACGTCTGGTGGGACCCGGAGCTCGCCGCGCAGATGGCGCGCGCCCAGGGTCGCATCGCCGCCTTTCATGCCTGCGACTGGCTGGTGCCGACCACCGACCTCGTCTTCGACCGCGGCATGCCGGGCGACGGCGTGATCGACATCGCCGCCCTTCGCCGCATGGCCGAAGCCGCCGGCTATGCGGGCTTCACCGAGGTCGAACTGCTCTCCCGCCGCTGGTGGGGCGAGGACCCCGAGGACGTGCTGCGCATCATCCGGGAGCGCCACGCCGCCACCCACTGACAGCACCACAGAGGCCGCACGAACGGCCCGCCAACACAACAGGAGGAAACACCATGTCCGTCATCACCCGTCGCGCTTCCCTCGCGCTGCCGGCCCTCATCCTGCCTGGGGCCGCGCTGGCGCAGTCCTGGACGCCCACGCGCGGCATCCGCTTCGTGGTTCCCTTCGCGGCCGGGGGCGCGACCGATGTCGTGGCCCGCGTGGTGGGCGAACCCATGGCCGAGCAGCTGGGCCAGCCCGTGCTGGTCGAGAACCGCACCGGCGCGGGCGGCAATGTGGGCGTGGAGAACGTGGTCCGCAGCGCGGCCGATGGCTACAGCCTGCTGATGGGCACGACGGGCACGCTGACCATCAACCCGCATCTCTACGCGCAGCTGGGCTTCAACCCGCTGACCGACCTGACGCCCATCGGCATGGCCTTCGCGACCGACCACGTGCTGGTGGTGAATTCCCAGGTGCCGGCGCAGACGGCGCAGGAGTTGCTGGCGCTGCTGCGCGCGCGGCCGGGGCAGCTTTCCTATGGCTCGGGCGGCAACGGCACCTCGACGCATACGGTGGTGGAGCTGTTCAAGCAGGTGGCGCGGGTGGACATCCAGCACGTGCCCTATCGCGGCTCGGCCCCCGCGCTGAACGACACGGTGGCGGGCACGGTGCAGATGATGCTGGATCAGCTGCCCAGCGCGCTGCCGCAGATCCAGGGCGGGCGCGTGCGGGCGCTGGCGGTGACGGGCGCACGGCGCCACCCTGCCCTGCCCGATGTGCCCACCGTGGCCGAAATCGGCCTGCCGGGCGCCGAGGCCTCCTCCTGGGGCGCGGTGCTGGCGCCGGCCAATACGCCGGCGGTGGTGGTGCGGCGGGTGAATGCGGTGCTGAACGAGGCGCTGGGGCGGCAGAACGTGCGCGCACGGCTGACGCAGGTGGGCGCGGACCCGGTCAGCTCCACGCCCGAAGAACTCGCCAGCTTCATGCGCGCGGAGACCGAGAAGTGGGGGCGCGTGGTGCGCGCGGCGAACATCACCGTGAACTGAAGGGGATCGCGGGCGGCCACTCCGCCCGCGCCATCGCGCGCATCGCCGCCACCTCCGGCTGCACGGCGCTGCCCAGCCCCGGGGTGGCGAGACTGCCCATCTCCAGCAGGCCTTCGTGGATGGCCAGCCGCGGCCCGCGCGAGGTGTCCGCATAGAGGTCCGGGTGCGCGGCCAGGAAACGCGCCGCCACATCGCGCGGCTGGCCGTTGAAGCCGTCGATGAAATGGTGCCCGTTGCGTTCGACATGGGTCAGCCCCAACGCGCTGACCAGCGCCAGGTCCTGCTGCACGCAGAGGCCGGAGAGGGTGGTCAGGTCCTCGCCCGAGAGGAAGTGCCGCGTGGCGCCACCCTCGGCACTCCAGGCGCGGCAGCGCGCCAGGTTGAGGAAGGAGCGCCAGATGCCCTTGCAGCTCTTGCTCGACACGCCCGCATAGCCGAGGCCGCGCGCGACCACGAAGGCATCGAGCGGCCCGTCGCTCTCGTCGATGATGACGGGGCGTTCGGCGGCGAGTGCGGACATGCCGGTCTCCAGCGCGCGGGCGCGCTTCACCGGCTGCTCGATGAACAGCACCGAGGCCACGAGGCGCTGCAGGCGCGGCTCCGCCTGCATGGCGCGCCACAGCGCCAGCGCGCCCTCGGCATCCTCATACTGCTCATTGCCGTCCAGCGTGACGTGGTAGCCGTGCAGCCGGTCAAGCACGGAGGCGATGCGGCACAGCCTGTCGATATCGGCGCGCAGGTCGCCGCCCACCTTCAGCTTCCACCAGCCATGGCGATAGGTGGCGGTGACCTCCTCCAGCGTCTCCGGCAGACCGTCATTTACGCGGGATTCCACGTCGGCTGCCGTGATGGGGTCCACGAGGCCCACGGTGTGCCGCGCATGAATGCGGCCGGGCGCGGGTGTGGCGGCCAGCAGCGCATCGGCGTCGAAGCCGGCCAGCGCGGGGTCGAGCCGGGCGGGCGCGAAGCCCGTGATCCCGGCGCGCAGCCCTTCATGGAAAGCGAGGCCACGCAGGCGCAACAGCGCGTCCAGCGCGGCGCGGTCCACCAGCGCACGGCCGAAGCTCGCCACCAGCGGGTTCAGCCCCTCGGCGCCGCAGGCCTCGGTGTGGGGGCGCGTGGCAGCGGCGTAGTGGCCGAAGGCGGTGTCCGCATCGGCGGCCAGCGCGCCCGCCATCGCGATTTCGAGGCTGCGGCGCAACTGGTGCTGGTTCTGCGCGTCGCTCAGCGCGGGGTCCTTGTCGAACCACTTGGCGGCGAGCGTCTCGGCCGCCATGCCCTCGCCTTCCTGGCCATCCTCGGTGCGGATGCGCGCGCGCAGCACGGCCTGGATGCCATCGCGCACCGTGATCACGCCGAAGCGGAACGGCATGCGCAGGGTGAATGACCACTCGAAGGCCTCGAGCGCGGTGATGCGGAATTTCATGGACGTCTCCCTTCCGCTGCTTAGCACCGGACGCGCGGGGGGCGGGAGAGTTCCCGCAAACATTGCTTGCCGCGAGTGCCGGCGGTTTCATATGCTTCGCGCATCAAGAACATAACGGGTGGTGGCTCATGGGTTGGTGGAAGGCTGCGGCGCTGGCCGCGGCGATTATGCTCGTGCCTGCGGCGGCCTCGGCCCAGCAGACCACCTTGCGGATCGGCATCGCCTCGGCCGATGCGGGCGTGCTCGACCCGCATCTCAACTCCACCACGCCCGGGCGCGGCTTCCTGCAGCACATCTTCAGCGGGCTGGTGCGGCTGCGCCCCGGTGAGCTGAGCCCCGAGAACATGGAGCCCGACCTCGCGGAACGCTGGGAAAGCTCCGCCGACGGGCTGACCTGGACCTTCCACCTGCGCCGCGGCGCGCAATGCCACCACGGCTTCGGCGAGTTCACAGCCGAGGATGCCGTCTTCTCCCTTCGCCGCGCGGCAACGCGCGAGACCTCGGCCTTCTCCTCGGACTACACCGCCTTCGACAGCGTCGAGGCGGTGGACAGCCACACGGTCCGCATCACGCTGAAGAACAACATGCCGAGCCTGCTCGGCGTGGTCATGAACTACGCGGGCGGCTTCATGGTCTGCAAGGCGGCCGTGGAGCAGATGGGCAATGAGGGCTTCCGTCGCCGCCCGGTCGGCACGGGCCCCTTCGCCTTCGCCGAATACGTGCCGCAGCAATTCGGCCGGCTGGCGGCGCATGAGGGGTATTTCCGCGGCCGCCCGCAAATCCGCGAGATCATGTTCCGCTTCGTGCCCTCGGATGCGGCGCGCGACCTGGCCTTCCAGGCCGGCGAGCTGGACATGATCTATGGCCGCCAGGACCAGAACTGGTTCACGCGCACCCGCGCGCTCCCCAATGTGCGCGTGGTGGCGATGCAGCCGGCCGAGATGTCGGTCATCCATCTCAACATGACCATGCCGCCGCTGAATGACATCCGCGTGCGCCAGGCCATCGCCCATGCGCTGAACCGCGACCAGGTGGTGCAGCTGCGCGGCCGCGACACCTCGGTGGCCGCGGAATCCGTGGTGCCGCGCGGCTACCAGGGCCATGCGCCCATGCCGCTGCCGCCGCATGACATCGCCCGCGCCCGCGCCCTGCTGGCGGAGGCCGGGCACCCCAACGGCATCACCATCCGCAGCATCCACACCACGCTGACGGGCATGATGACGGTGATGGAAGCCGCCCAGGCGCAGCTGCGCCGCGCGGGCATCACGCTCGAGATCACGCCGGTGGAACACGCCACCTTCCACCAGCAGATCCGGCAGAACCTCTCCCAGGTGGTGCATTTCCAGGCGGCGCGCTTCCCGGTGGCGGACATCTACCTGACGCAGTTCTTCCACAGCCGCTCCATCGTGCAGACGCCCACGGCCGTGACCAACTTCTCCCATTGCCGCGTGGCCGATGCGCAGATCGACGCGGCGCGCAGCGAGACGGATGCCGCGCGCCGCAACGCGCTGTGGCGCGAGGCGCAGGAACGCATCGTGGCGGAGGTCTGCGGCATTCCGGTCTATGAGCAGCTCCAGCTCTGGGCCTACCGCGACAGCATCGAGCTGGGCTACGAGCTGCGGGCCGCGCTGAACCTCGCACCGCCCATCCTGCACACCACCCGCTTCACGAGGTGATGGCAGCCGCGTGAGCACCTTCATCGCGCGGCGTTTCGCCTTCGCCCTGGTCACGCTCTGGGCGGTGCTGACGCTGGTCTTCTTCATCGTCCGGGTCGTCCCGGGCGATCCGGCGCAGGTCATCCTGGGCGAGCAGGCGACGGCGGATGCCATCGCCGCCATGCGCACGCGGCTCGGCCTCGATCGGCCGCTCGGCGTGCAATACATCGAGTTCCTCTGGGGCGCGGTGCGGGGCGACTGGGGCGTCTCGCTCGTCACAGGGCGGCCCGTGGTGCAGGAGGTGCTGGCCGTCCTGCCCTGGACCATCGAGCTCACCCTGGCGGCGCTGGTGATCGGCGCGGCGGCCGGCATTCCGCTGGGCGTCTGGGCCGCGGTGAACCGCAACCGCGCGACCGACTACGTGATCCGCCTCGCCTCGCTGCTGGGGCTGTCCTTCCCGGCCTTCGTCTCGGGCATCCTGCTGCTGATCTTCTTCGCCATCCAGCTGCGCTGGGCGCCGGTGATGTCCACCCAGGGGGGCAGCTTCTCGGCCTGGCTGGGCGCGCTGGCGCTGCCGGCCATCAACCTCGGCCTCATCATGGCGGCCTACATCACGCGGGTGACGCGCTCGGCCATGCTGGAGGTGCTGGGCGAGGATTATGTCCGCACCGCCCGCGCCAAGGGCGTGCCCTGGCGGGCCGTGGTCTGGCGGCATGCGCTGCGCAACGCGCTGATCCCCATCATCACCATCGTGGGGCTGTATCTGGGCGTGCTGATCGGCAACTCGGTGCTGACCGAGATCGTCTTCAACCGGCCGGGCCTGGGCAAGCTCATCGTGGGGGCGTTGAACCAGCGCGACTACACGCTGCTGCAGGGGATGATGGTGATCTACACCTTCGTCGTCATCATCGTGAATCTGCTGACCGACCTCGCCTATGGGGCGGCCGACCCACGGGTGAAGCTGAAATGACGGGCACCGCCACCGCCACGCTCCTGCGCGCCTTCAACACCAACAAGACCTCCTGGGCCGGGCTGATCGTCCTGCTGACGGTGGTGGCGCTGGCGGCGCTGGCGCCCTGGATCGCGCCGCACGACCCGATCGAGCAGGACATCTTCGCCCGCCTCGAAGGCCCCTCGGCGCTCTATCCGCTGGGCACGGACCAGTTCGGGCGCTGCATCCTGTCTCGGCTGCTGCACGGGGCGCGCTACAGCCTGTTCATCGGTATCGCCTCCACCCTGGCGGCCATGCTGGTGGGTTCCCTCATCGGCATGCTGGCCGGCTGGTATGGCGGGCGGTTCGACGTGGTGGTGATGCAGGCCATGGACGTGCTGCTGGCCTTCCCCGCGCTGATCCTGGGGCTGATCCTGGTCGCGATGCTGGGGCCGACGCTGCCCAACATCATCCTGGCCATCGCCGCCACCTCGGTGCCGGCCTTCGCGCGCATCGCGCGCGCGCCCACCATCGCGGTGAAGGAACGCGAATATGTCGAGGCCTGCCGGGCGCTGGGCTATTCGGATGCGCGCATCCTGTTCCTGCACATCCTGCCCAATATCTTCGCGGAGATCCTGGTCATGTCCTCGCTGTGGCTGGCCAGCGCCATCCGCACCGAGGCCTCGCTCGCCTTCATCGGCCTTGGGCTGCGCCCGCCCATCCCGACCTGGGGCGGCATGATCCGCGAGGGGTTCGAGAACATCCTGGACAGCTACTGGCTGGCGATGGCGCCGGGTGTCGCCATCCTGGTCGTGGTCTTCGCGCTGAACCTGCTGGGCGACGGGCTGCGCGACGCGGTGGACCCGAAGCTGAAGGGCGAATCGTGACCACGCCCGTCCTCGCCATCGAGAACCTCACGGTCAGCTTTCGCGCCGATGGGCAATGGCGGCCCGTGGTGCAGGACCTCTCCTTCATGGTGAATGAGCGTGAGACACTGGCCGTGGTGGGCGAGAGCGGCAGCGGCAAGAGTGTCACCGCGCTCTCCATCATGCGCCTCCTGCCGCTCGCGCAATCGCGCGTGGAGGGGCGCATTGCCCTGGATGGCCGTGACCTGCCGCCTCTGTCCGAGGGCGAGATGCGACGCGTGCGCGGCAACGAGATCGCGATGATCTTCCAGGAGCCGATGACCAGCCTGAACCCCGTGCTGACCGTGGGCTTCCAGGTGGCCGAGGCGCTGATCTACCATCGCGGCCTGGCCCGCGCGCAGGCCGAGGCCGATGCGCTGCGCCTCTTCGACCGCGTGCGCATCCCCGCCGCCAAGTCACGCTTCCACGAATACCCGCACCGCTTCTCGGGCGGCATGCGCCAGCGTGTGATGATCGCCATGGCCTTGGCGTGTCGCCCCCGCCTGCTCATCGCGGACGAACCCACCACCGCGCTGGACGTCACCATCCAGGCGCAGATCCTGGAACTGGTGAAGATGCTGCAGGAGGAGGAGGGCATGTCCGTCCTCTTCATCACGCATGACATGGGCGTGGTGGCCGAGATCGCGGACCGCGTGGTGGTCATGCACCGCGGCCGCGCGGTCGAGCAGGGCGAAACCACGCGCCTCTTCACCCAGGCCCAGGCCCCCTACACCCGCGCCCTGCTGGCCGCCGTGCCGCGCCTGGGTTCCATGGAGGGTCAGTCGCGCCCGCTCCGCTTCCCCGTCGTGGACACCGCGACCGGCGAGAGCGACACCCCCTCCCCCACGCCCGACACGGTGGACCCTGCAGACCGCCCGCTGCTGGAGGTGGCCGGCCTCGTCACGCGCTTCGACATGCGCTCAGGCCTGCTCTCGCGCGTCACGGGGCGCGTGCATGCGGTGGAGGATGTCTCCTTCGCCCTGCGAAAGGGCGAGACGCTGGCGCTGGTCGGCGAATCCGGCTGCGGCAAGAGCACCACCGGCCGCTCCATATTGCGGCTGGTGCCGCCCTCCGGCGGGCGCATCCTGTTCGAGGGGACGGACATCGCGACCCTCGACCGGCGCGGCCTGGTCGCCATGCGCCGGCGCATGCAGATGATCTTCCAGGACCCCTTCGCCTCGCTCAACCCGCGCAAGCGCGTGGGCGCGGCGCTGGCCGAGCCCATCGTGGTGCATGGCCTCGCGGGCCGCGAGGAGGCGCGCGCGCGCGTGGCCGAATTGCTGCGCCGGGTGGGCCTCGACCCCGCCATGGCCGAACGCTTCCCGCATGAATTCTCCGGCGGGCAGCGGCAGCGCCTGTGCATCGCGCGCGCGCTGGCACTGGAACCGCGGCTGATCGTGGCCGATGAGGCGGTCTCGGCGCTGGATGTCTCGGTGAAGGCGCAGGTGCTGAACCTGATGCTGGATTTGCAGGCGGAACTGGGCCTCGCCTACCTCTTCATCTCGCACGACATCGCGGTGGTGGAGCGCGTGAGCCATCGCGTCGCCGTCATGTACATGGGCGAGATCGTGGAGATCGGCCCGCGTGCCGCCATCTTCGGTGATGCGCGCCACCCCTACACGCGCCGCCTCATGGCCGCCGTGCCGGTGCCCGACCCTCGGCGCGGGCGCATCCGGCGCGGGCTGGATGCGGATGAGATCCGTTCGCCCATCCGCGCGCCCGACTTCACGCCCCCGCCGCGCCGCTACACCGAGGTCTCCCCCGGCCATGTGGTGCAGGACTGGGGCACGGAACGGGAGAGGTTGCCGGCATGAGCGCCACGCTGGACCTCGCCGCGCTGCAGGAGGCGCCCTATTGGTGGGAGGCCGCCCCGCGCGAGGCACCGGACGATGCGCCCCTGCCCGACACCGCCGATGTGGTGGTGGTGGGCGCGGGCTATGCCGGGCTTTCCGCCGCCCTCACCCTGGCCCGCGCCGGGCGCGAGGTGCTGGTGCTGGACGCCGAGGCCGCGGGCTTCGGCGGGTCGAGCCGTTCGGGCGGCATGGTCGGGCATGGGCATCGCCTCAGCTACTCCGCCCTCATCGCCCGCCACGGCCGGCCCAAGGCCCAGGCGCTGATCCGCGAGGGCATGGCGGCGCTGGATTTCGCCACGGGGCTGATCGCGCGCGAAGGGATTGACGCGCGCTTCCGCCGCGTGGGCCGCTTCCGCGGTGCCGCGACCCCCGCCGACTACGAGATGCTGGCGCGCGAGGCCGAGCTGCTGGCGCGCGAGGTGGGCCTTCCCGTCGAGGTGGTGCCGCGCGCCGAACAGCACCGCGAAATCGCCTCCGACCTCTACCATGGCGGGCTGCTCTTCCCCACGCATGGCGGGCTGCACCCGGCGCTGTTCCACCAGGGGCTGCTGGCCGTGGCTCGGGCGGCGGGCGCGCGGGTGGTGGGGCACACGCCCGCAATCTCGATCGTGCGGGAGGGCGCGGGGCATATGGTCCGCACGCCGCGCGGCGCGGTGCGGGCGGGCGCGGTGCTGGTCGCGACCAATGGCTATTCCGGCGCACGGCCGGCACCCACCGTGGCGCGGCGCGTGGTGGCCCTGCCCTCCTTCCTGATCGCGACCGAAAGGCTCGGCGCCAACCGCGTCGGCGCGCTGATCCCGAACGGGCGGATGCTGGTGGAGACGGCCGCCTCGCACCTCTACTTCCGTCCCTCGCCCGATGGCGAGCGCATCATCCTGGGTGGGCGCGCCGCGCTGCACCCCATCCCGCTGCGCGCGGCGGCGGCGCGGCTGGGCGGGCATCTCCAGCGCGTCTTCCCGGGCCTTGGCGCGCTGCGGCTCGACCACGCCTGGACGGGCAACGTGGCCATGACGCGCAGCGACCTGCCGGGCATCGGCCAGGATGCCGAGGGGCTTTGGTATGCGGTGGGCTGCAATGGCTCCGGCGTCGCGCTCATGCCCTATCTGGGCCACAAAGCGGCGCTGCGAATGCTGGGCGACGCCGAGGGCGCCACAGCCTTCGACGACGTGCCGACCGGCAGCACGCCCTTCCTCTTCGCGCGTCCCCTGTTGCGTCGCGCGCTCAGCGCCTGGTGGCAGGCCCGCGACACGCTGGGGCGATGACCATGGAAAGCTTCGACGCGGTGGTGCTGGGTGGCGGCGCGGTGGGCTGCGCCACGCTGTTCCACCTGACGCGCCTCGGCTGCAGGCGTGTGCTGCTGCTGGAACGCGGCGACATCGCGGGCGGCACCACGGCGCAATCCTCGGGCATTCTCCGCACCTACTATTCTGTGCGGCCGAATGTGGCGGTGGCGCGGGCGGCACTGGCCATGTTCCAGGACTTCCCCGCCCTGCTGGAGGATGAGGAGGCCGATTGCGGCCTGATCCGCACTGGCTACCTGGCCGTGGCGCCCGAGGGCAAGGCGGCGCTGGCGCTGGAGCGGACCATCGCGGCCCAGCAGGAACTGGGCATCGCCGCCCGGCTGGTGGACCACGCCGAGGCGCGGGCCATCCACCCCTGGCTCGACCTCTCGGACATCGCACTCTGCGGTTATGAAGAAGAAGCAGGCTTCGCCGACCCCTACATGACCGCCCATGCCTTCGCGCGCGCCGCCCGCCGCCAGGGCGCGGTGATCCGCCAGGGCGCGCCCGTGCTGGGGCTGCTGCGCGAGGGCGGGCGGGTGCGCGGCCTGCGCACCGGCGGGGGCGACATCGCGGCCGGCGTCGTCGTCAGCACGCTGAATGTCTGGAGCCCCCTGCTGCGCGGCTGGGCCGAGGCGGAGATTCCCTGCCACGCCTCCCGCCACCTGGTCGCGAGCTTCGCGGCCGATGCGCCCTATACAAGCGCCCTGCCGGTGCTGAAGGATTTCGCCTCGCCCCTCATGCTCTACAGCCGGCCCCATGCGGGGTCCGAGATCCTGGTGGGCGCGGGCGACGCGGGCGACGAGGTGGCCGACCCCGATGGCGGCACCGGTGACATCCCGATGGACTGGGTGGCGGAGGTGGGCGCGCAGCTCGCCCACCGCATGCCGCGCTTTGCCGAGCATGGGCGCTTCGTGCGCGCCTGGGCCGGCCTCTACGACACCACGCCCGACTGGAACCCGGTGCTGGGGAAGCTGCCGGGCATCGAGGGGCTGCTGGTGGCCTTCGGCTTCAGCGGGCATGGCTTCAAGCTCTCGCCCATGGTGGGGCGGATGTTGGCCCAGGCGGCGCTGGGCCTGCCACCCGACCTGCCTCTCGATCCCTATCGCGCCACGCGTTTCGCCGAGGGCGCGCCGTTGCGGGGTGCCTTTGGCAGCGGTGCGGTGTCGTAGCGTCCGGTCGGCTTCGGTGGCATCACCAAAGCCGTGAATCAACCGCGTTCGCCGCGCGGGCTACAGCCCCAGCCGGTCCAGCACGCGCCCCTGCCAGACCTTCGCCGCCACGCCCAGCTTCCAGAAGCCATGGAAGGGCACCGGCGTGATCGCGGTGATGGGCATGTCCACCTCCTGCCCCGCCAGACGCCGCGCGATCTGCGCCCCCATCGCGGTCGCCATCGCCACGCCGCGGCCATTGTAGCCCAGCGCGGCGATCAGCCCCGGCGCGGGTTCGTGCAGATGCGGGTAGTAATCGGCCGTGATGGCGATCTGCCCGTTCCAGCCATGGGTCCATTCCACCCCACCCAGCACGGGCCAGAGCTTGCGCGCATACTCGGCCAGATAGCGGATGGAATCCGGCCCCGGCAGCGGCCGCTGCGGCCCGCGCCCGCCGATCACCAGGCGGTTCTGCCGATCCATGCGGTAATAGGTGGTGATGCGCCCGGCCTCATAGAGCGCGGCGCGGCGGGGCATGATGCCGCGCGCCACCTCCTCGGGCAGCGGCGCCGTGGCAAGGATGGAACTGTAGGCCGGCACCACGCTGCGCCGCAGCCCGGGCCAGAGGTCGTCGGTGTAGCCATTGGTGGCCAGCACCACCTGCGCGGCGCGCACCGCGCCGTGTGGCGTCTCGACGCGCCAGCCCTCGCCGGCCCGCGCGAGCTTCACGGCCGGGCTGCCGCCATGCACCCGCGCCCCCTGCCCCATCGCCGCCCGCGCCAGCCCGCGCGCATAGGAGAGCGGCTGCACGTCCCCGCCGCGCGCATCCAGCATGGCGGCGGTGTAGCGCGCCGTGCCGGTCAGCGCCGCCGTGCCCGCCGCGTCCAGGAAGGTCACGGGCCAGCCGCGGCGCGCGCCCTGCTCTGCGCTGTGCCGCACCTCCGCGGCCGCGCGGGCGCCGATGGCCGCGCGCAGCGTGCCCTCCTGCCGCGCCTCGCATGGGATCTGGTGGCGGCGCACCAGGGCAAAGAGAGCATCGGGCGCGCCATAGGACAGCGCCAGCATCCGCCCGCCGAGATCGGGGCCGAAGTCACGCTCCACCACATCGGGATCGTTCTTGAGGCCGGGGTTCACCTGGCCGCCATTGCGGCCGGAGGCGCCCCAGCCAGGCTCCTGCGCCTCCAGCACGATGACGGAGGCGCCCGCCTCGGCCAAATGCAGCGCGGCGGAGAGGCCGGTGAAGCCGCCGCCGATGACGCAGACATCCGCCCGCGCCTCGCCCTCCAGCGCCGGGGTCTCCGGCGCGAGAATGGCCGTGTCGGCATAGAGGCTGGGGGGCAGCGGGCGCCGGGTGTGCGGGGGCATGGTGGGTCTCCGGGGCCGGCAGGCTTGCCCCGGCCGCCCCCGCTGTCAACGCGCCCGGCCCCAGGGCCTCGCCGTCACTCGATGCGGATATTCGCCCGCTGGATCACGTCGCTGAACACCTCGCGCTGCGCGCGCAGCGTGTCGGCGAAGGCCTCGGTGTCGCGATAGGTGGGCTCCACCCCGGCCGCGGCCATCCGCTGCACCAGGGTCTCGTTTCGCATCACATCGCGCATGGCGTCGGCGAGGCGCGTGATGATGGGCGCGGGCGTGCGCGCGGGCACCATGAGGCCGAGCCAGGCGCCGAGGTCGAGGCCCTCCAGCCCCGCCACGCGCGAAAGCGGCGGCACGTCGGGCGCCAGCGCGCTGCCATTGAGCAGCGAGATGCCCAGCGCGCGGAGGTTGGCCGAGCGGATCACCGGCTGCGTGGCGGCCAGCGTCTCCACCACATAGTCCACATGCCCGCCCGCCACCGCGGCCACGCCGGCCGCGCTGCCGGTGAAGGGCACATGCGTGACCTCGAAGCCGAGGCGGCGATTGATGGCCTCGGACACCAGATGCGCCGTGGCCCCCGCGCCGGAGGAGGCGAAGGTGTAGCGCCCGGGCGCCGCCCGCACCGCCGCGATGAATTCCTGCATGTTCGTCGCCGGGAAGCCCGGCCGCGTCACGAGCAGGTAGGGCGAGTTGCCCGCCATGGCGACGGGTGCCAGGTCACGCTCCACGTCGAAGGGCAGGCGTCGCAGCAGGGGTGCCACGCTGACCGGGCCCGAGGAGGCCGCGAGCAGCGTGTGCCCATCGGGCGCCGCCTTGGCCACGTTGTCGGTGCCGATGGTGCCGCCCGCGCCGGCGCGGTTGTCGGGCACCACGGGCTGGCCGAGCAGGGGCGACAGCCCCTCCGCGATCAGGCGACCTATGATGTCGGTGGCCTGGCCCGCCGGCCAGGGGATGACGAGGCGGATCGGGCGGCTGGGATAGGCCTGCGCCGCGGCCAGGCGCGGCGTGGCCAAAGAAAGGGGGGCAAGCGCGAGGGGGGTCAGCGCGGCCCCGCGCAGCAAGGTCCTGCGTTCCATGAACGTCTCCTCCATGCGCCGCGCCTGCATGGGCGGGGCGTCCTTCGCGCCGTGGTTCCGACGCCGGGCAAAGTCTAGGCGGAGGAGCGCGCCCTTCGAAAGGGGCCCGCGGTTGACGGGGGGCGGGGCCGGGGGGAAGCTGGCCGCAAGACTTCCGGGGAAACGGTCCGCGTCGCATGACGGAACAGCGCGCCACGGGCGCGGCCCTGCCATTGGCGGGGCTTTGCGTCTTCGAGTTCGGCCACAGCGTCGCCGCCCCCTTCGCCGGCCAGATCCTGGGCGACATGGGCGCCGAGGTCATCAAGGTGGAGAAGCCCGCGGGCGATGATGCCCGCCGCTGGGGCCCGCCCTTCTGGGAGGGCGAGAGCGCCATCTTCCAGACGCTGAACCGCGGCAAGCGCTCACTCTGCCTCGACCTGCGCGACCCGGTGGCGCTGGCGCGCCTCAAGGCGCTGGTGCTGGAACGTGGGGATGTGGTGCTGCAGAATATGCGCCCCGGCCAGGCGGAATCCCTGGGCCTCGGCGCCGAGGCGCTGCTGGCGCAAAAGCCCTCCCTCGTCTGTTGCAACCTGGGCGCCTTCGGCCGCACCGGGCCCCTGGCCGAGGCGCCAGGCTACGACCCGCTGATGCAGGCCTTCGGCGGGCTGATGAGCGTGACGGGCGAGGCGGGGCGGCCCGCCGTGCGCGTGGGCGTCTCCATGGTGGACATGGGCACGGGCATGTGGGCCGTGATCGGCATCCTGGCCGCGCTGCAGCGCCGCGCCGCCACCGGAATGGGCGGCGTGGTGGATGTCTCCCTCTTCGAGACGGCGGCCGCCTGGATGAGCGTGCCCGTCGCGCAATTCCTCGCCTCCGGCGAGGCGCCGGAGCGACAGGGCTCGGGGGCGCAGGGCATCGTCCCCTATCGCGCCTATCGCACCGCCGATGGCGAGCTGGTGGTGGCCGCCGGCAATGACGCGCTGTTCCGCGCGCTGGCCCGGGTGCTGGAGCGGCCGGACTGGCTGCACGACCCGCGCTTCGCCACCAACCCCGACCGTGTGGCGCACCAGGCCGTGCTCTACCCGCTGATCGAGGCCGAGATGGTGCGCCGCCCCACCGCCGAATGGACGGCGCGGCTGGACGCGGCCGGCATTCCCTGCGCGCCGGTGCAGGATGTGGGGCAGATGCTGGACCACCCGCAGACAAGGGCGCTGGGCCTGTTGCAGAACCTGCCCAGCACGGGGGTCAGCGCCATTGGCCTGCCCGTGGCCTTCGACGGCACGCGCCCCGCCCCGCGCGGGCCCGTGCCCGCGCGCGGCGCCGACAATGCCCTGCTGGACGACACCCCCAAGGAAGCCCCCGCATGACCGGACTGACCCAGGCCATCGGCGCCTATGCCGCCAGCGCCCCACAGGCGCCACCGGATGACCTGCTTCCACTGTTGCGCGGCGCCTTCATTGACACGCTGGGCACCATGGTCGCGGGGCGCGAGGAGCCCGCGGTCACGCTGCTGCGCGCCCAGCTCGCCGAGCGCGGGTCCACCGCCGCCGAGGCCTCGGTGCTGCTGGGGGCGGAGCGCGCCCATGCGGCCGATGCCGCGCTGGTGAACGGCACGGCCGCGCACGCGCTGGATTATGACGACGTGGCGCTGGGCGGGCACCCTTCCACCGTGCTGGTGCCGGCCATCCTCGCTGAGGCCGAGCGCATCGGTGCTTCCGGCGCGCGCGCCATGGCCGCCTACCTGGTGGGCTACGAGGTCTGGGCCGAGCTCATCGCGCGCGAGCCCGACCCGCTGCACGAGAAGGGCTGGCACCCCACCGCCGTCTTCGGGACGGTGGGCGCCGCGGCCGCGCTGGCCGCGCTGCACGGGCTGGATGCTTCGCGCGCCGCGCAGGCCGTGGCGCTGGCGGGCAGCCTGGCCGGTGGGCTCGTCGCCAATTTCGGCAGCATGACGAAGCCGCTCCATGCGGGCCGCGCGGCGGCCTCGGCGGTCGAGGCGGTGCGGCTGGCCGCGCGGGGCTTCACCGCCTCGTCCGACGCCATGGAGCATCACGCGGGCTTCCTTGCCGCGCTCTCGCCCAAGGGCCGGGTGGACCGCGACGCGCCGGCGCGGCTGGGCGAGGCGCTGCGCATCCGTGAGACCGGGCTGAACGTGAAGCGCTACCCCATGTGCTACGCCACCCACCGCACGATTGATGGCGTGCTGGAGCTGGTGGCGCGGCATGATTTGCGCGCGGCGGATGTGGCGGCGGTCGAGGCCCATATCGGCGTGACCCAGGCCTCCATGCTGCGCAACCACGCGCCGCGCACGGGGCTGGAGGCGAAGTTCAGCCTGGAATTCGCCGTGGCCTCGGCGGTCATGGCGCGCCGCGTGGGCCTCGCGGAACTGACGGATGGCTTCGTGACCCAGCCCGAGGTGCGCGCTTTGTTCCCCAAGCTGCGCATCACCACGCGTGACACGCGCTGCCCGCTGGAACCGGCTTTCGCCGAGACGGACCGCGTGCTGCTGCACACCACGCGCGGCGATGTGCTGGACAGCGGCGAAATCCGCTTCCCGCGCGGTGCCGCGCAGAACCCCCTGGAGGAGACCGAATTGCACGCCAAGTTCGCCGATTGCACCCGCGGCTGGAATGGCGGCGGCGCGCTGCTGGACCAGCTCGCGCGGCTGGAGACGCTGCCCGCCATCGCGACCTTGGGCGGTGGCCGCGTATGAGCGGCGAGGATTTCGCCACGCGCGTGGCGCGGGTTCGCGAGGAATGGCTCGGCCGCAGCTGGGTCATCAAGGATGACGTGACGCCGGCCGTGATGCGCCGCATCGCCGCCATGCTGGACATGGACCCGAACGCCTTCCCGCGCGGGGCGGAGGTGCCGGCGCATTGGTTCAGCCTGTTTTGCGCCGAGAGTGCCAGGCAGGGCGACATCGGCGCCGATGGCCACCCCGAGCCCGGCGTGGTGCTGCCGCCCATCCCCCTGCCCCGCCGCATGGGCGCGGGGCGGCGCGTGCAGTTGCAGGGCGGCTTTCGCGTGGGCGAGGTGCTGACCAAGCGCGCCGAGGTGGCCGTGATCGAGCCCAAGCAGGCCCGCACCGGCACCATCTGCGTGCTGACCATGCGCCACACCTTCACCGTGGGCGACCGGCCCGTGGCGGTGGACGAGTTCGACGCGCTGTATCGCGAGGCGGTGGCGCCGGGCACCTCCTCACCCGTCAATGCCGGCCAGCCCGCGCCGACCGACGCCGCCTGGAGCCAGGTGCAACACCTGCCGAGCACGCTCGTCTTCCGCTACTCCGCCATCACCTGGAACGCGCACCGCATCCACTACGACGCGGACTATGCGCGCGAGGTCGAGGGTTATCCCGCGCTGGTGCAGAATGGCGGGCTGACCATGCAGTTGCTGCTGGATGCCGCCATGGCGCAAGCCGGAGGGCGGCGGCTGTCCGCCTTCACCGCGCGGCTGACGCGCCCCATCTCGGTGGGCGACACCGTGACGCTGGCGGGTGGCGCGGTGGCAAACGACGCCATGTCGGCCTGGGTCGCGGACCAGGGCGGCGCCCTCTGCGCCCAGATGGAACTGCAATTCGCATGAGCGGGCCGCTCGACGGCGTGCGGGTGGTGGACCTGACCACCGTGGTCGTCGGGCCCATCGCCACGCGCACCCTGGCCGACCAGGGCGCCGAGGTGATCAAGGTGGAGGCGCCGGGCGGCGACATCCTGCGCTACCTCGCCGCCGGCAGCCGCTCGCCGGCCATGAGCGGCAAGTTCATCAACTTCAACCGCAACAAGCGCAGCATCGGCCTCGACATCAAGCAGCCGGAAGGAGCCGCCGCGCTGCGCGCCTTGCTGGCGCGGGCCGATGTCTTCGTGACCAATGTGCGCCCGGCGGGACTGGAGCGCGCGGGGTTGGATTTCGCCACGCTCTCGGCGCTGAACCCGCGGCTGATCCATTGCTCCATCCAGGCCTTCGGGCGCGGCGGCCCCTATTTCAACCGGCCGGCCTATGACCCCGTGATCCAGTCGCTTTCCGGCGTGGCGGGCGCCTTCGAGCGTTCCACGGGCGAGCCTCGCTTCGTGCCCATGGTGATGACCGACCACATCGCGGGCCTGATCGCCGCGCAATGCGTGGGCTTCGCGCTGTATCGCCGCGAGCGCACGGGCCTGGGCGAGGCCATCGAGGTGCCCATGTTCGAGAACATGGCGAGCTTCGTCGCCAGCGAGCATCTGGGCGCGGCCACCTTCGAGCCGCCACTCGGCCCAGCGGGCGACGAACGCCTGCTCAGCCCCTATTACCGCCCGCTGCCGACGAAGGACGGCTTCATCACCGCGCACCCCAACGACAACCGCCAGGCCTTCGCCTTCTTCGCCGCCATCGGCCGGCCGGAGTTGCGCGAGGACCCGCGCTTCAACACCCCCAAGGCGCGCAGCGAGAACGCCGCCGCCTTCTTCGAACTGCGCGCCGAGGCGCTGCGCGAGAAGACCACGGCCGAGTGGCTCGACATCTTCGCCGCCGCCGACGTGCCCGCCGCCCGCTACAACCGGCTGGAAGACTTGCTGGAGGACCCGCACCTTGCCGAGGTCGGCTTCTGGGAGCAGGACGACCACCCGACCGAGGGCCGCATCCGCCGCGCGCGCACGCCCAACCGCTTCAGCGGCGGCATGCGCGAGGAGACCATCCCCGCCCCGCGCCTCGGCCGCGACACGGCCGACATCCTGCGCGAACTGGGCCATGACGAGGAGAGCATCGCGACCATGATGAAGACCGGCGCCGCCTTCGCTGAGGGCGCGTGATGCCCGCCCCCAACTGGCGTTCCCTTCTGTTCGTGCCCGTCACGGCGGAGAAGTTCGTGGCCCGCGCGCACACCCGCGGCGCGGATGTGATCATCCTCGATCTCGAGGACAGCATCCCGCCCAACGGCAAGGACTCGGCCCGCGCCGCCCTGCCGGCAGCCGCGCGTCAGGTGCGCGGCGGCGGCGTGGAGGTCTGCGTGCGGATCAACCGCCCGCTGGAACTTGCCATCCCCGACATCGCGGCCGCCGTGATGCCTGAGGTCACGGCACTGATGCTGCCCAAGGCGATGGGCCCCGAGCATCTGCGCCTGCTGGAAGAGGTGGTGGCGGCGCGCGAGGCGGCGCAGGGCCTGACGCTAGGCCACACCCGCCTGATCCCGGTGGTGGAGACGGCGGAATCATTGCCGCTGCTGCCCGAGATCGCGCGCGCCAGCCCGCGCGTGGCGGCGATCGGCGTCGGCGCCGAGGACCTTTGCACCGAGCTGGAGGCGGAACCGGGTGCCGATGCGCTCTACGCCTTCGGCATGCAGGTCGTGGCGGCGGCGCGGGCGGCGGGGGTGCTGCCCATGGGCTCGGTCGGCGCCTTCGCGGATTTCTCGGACCTCGACGCCTATCGCGCCTCGCTGCGTCGTTCGCGCCGGCTGGGCTTCGGCTGCGCGGCCTGCATCCACCCCTCGCAGGTGGCGCCGATCAACGAGGAATACGGTCCCTCGCCGGCCGAGGTGGACCGCGCGCGGCGCCTGATCGCGGCCTTCGACACCGCGATCGCGGAAGGCAAGGGCGCCGTCGCCTTCGAGGGGCAGATGATCGACCTGCCGGTGGTGGACCGCGCGCGGAAGGTGCTGGCGCGCGCGCGTTGAGATGCGGGCCCCGGCCCCCCATGCGACGCGCGCGAGGGCGGTCTATGAGGGCGGGATGATGGACCTCCTCCTCATCGCCCTGGGTGGTGCGCTCGGGGCCTGCGCGCGCTTCTGGCTCTCCGGCGTCATCGCCCGCAGCGTGGGCGAGACCTTCCCCTGGGGCACGCTCGTGGTGAATGTGACCGGGGCGGCGGTGATCGGCCTGCTCGCCGCCGCCTTCCTGGTCCCGGAGGGCATCGTCGAGGGCTGGCGCGAAACCTGGCTGCTGCTCGTGGTCGGCACCCTGGGCAGCTACACCACCGTCTCCTCCTTCAGCCTGCAGACGCTGGCGCTGGCGCGCGCCGGCCAGGGCGGGCGGGCGGCGTGGAACGTCATGGCCTCGCTAGGCCTGTGCCTGGCCGCCGCCCTGGGCGGCCACCACGCCGGGCTGAACCTGTTCGGGGGGTGAGAGGATGGCACCGGGCCCCCGCCTCTATCTTGCCATCGCGCTGGGCGGCGCGCTGGGTTCGGTGGCGCGCTATCTCTGCGCCCTGGCCGGCATCGCGCTGCTGGGGCCGGCCTTTCCCTTCGGCACGCTGGGCGTGAACGTCGCGGGTTCCTTCCTGATCGGCCTCTACGCCGCGCTGACAGGTCCCGATGGCCGCCTCTTCGTGACACCCGCCCTGCGCCAGGGCGTGATGGCGGGGTTCTGCGGCGGCTTCACCACCTTCTCGGTCTTCAGCCTGGAGAGCATCCGGCTGCTCGATGCCGGGCAATGGGCGCTCGCGCTGGGGTATGTGGGCATCTCCGCCGCGACATGGCTGGCCGGCGCCTGGCTCGGCGACCGCCTGGGCCAACGCATGAACCGCCTTCGAGGAAGCTGACCATGGTCATCAACACCACCACCGCCAGTCTGCTGCGCGTCTTCATCGGCGAGAGCGACGAATACCAGGGCGGCCCGCTGCACGAGGCGATCGTGCTCAAGGCGCGGGAGATGGGCCTTGCGGGCGCGACCATGCTGCGCGGCCCGATGGGCTATGGGCGATCGAGCCGGCTGCACAGCTCCAAGATCCTGCGCCTGTCCGCGGACCTGCCGCTGGTGATCGAGCTGGTGGATGACGAGGCCAGGATCGAGGCGCTGGTCGAGGCGCTGCAACCCATGCTCGGTGGCGCGCTGGTGACGCTGGAAACGGTGCGGGTGGTGCGCTACGGGCATGAGGCCGGGCTGGACTGATCGGCTTCTCGAAAGCCGGCACCGACTGCTCAGGCCGGCCCGCGCCGCCGCACCTCCACGCGCGCGCCCGGTGCGGGGGTCGCCAGATCGGGCATGTCCACCATCAGCTCCCGGCCCGCCGCGTCGCGTAGCTTCACCCGCACGAAGGGGCCGAGGAAGGTGGCGCGCTGCACCGTCCATTCGCCCTCCGCGCTGGGGTGCAGGGCCAGTTGTTCGGGACGCACCAGTTCCTCGCCAAGCCGATTGGTGTCGCCCACGAAGCCGGCCACGAAGTCATTGGCGGGGCGGTGGTAGAGGTCACGCCCCGTGCCGATCTGCGCGATGCGCCCGCGCTCCATCGCGCAGATGCGGTCGCTGAGCGCCATCGCCTCGGCCTGGTCATGGGTGACGTAGATGGCGGTGATGCCCAAGGACCGCAGCAGCGCATCGATCTCCTGGCGCAACTCCTCGCGCAGCCTGGCGTCGAGCGCGGAGAGCGGTTCGTCCAGCAGCAGCACGCGGGGGCGCGGCGCGATCGCCCGTGCAAGGGCCACGCGCTGGCGCTGCCCGCCGGAGAGCGCATCCACCCGCCGCCGCGCGAATTCGGTGAGGCGCGTCATCTCCAGCATCTCGTCCACGCGGCGCGCGACCTCGGCGCGGGGGATGCCGCGCACGCGCAGCCCGTAGCCGATGTTTCCGGCCACATCCATGTTGGGAAACAGCGCGTAGGACTGGAACACCATGCCGACGTTGCGGCGCTCGATGGGCAGGCGCGTCACGTCTTCGCCGTCGAACAGCACCTGGCCGCCGGCATCGGGCAATTCGAGGCCGGCGATGAGGCGCAGCAGCGTGGTCTTGCCGCAACCCGAGGGCCCCAGCAGCACCAGCGTCTCGCCGGCCGCGATGTCGAGGTCGAGCGGGTGCAGCGCCACCGTGCCGCCGGGCCAGGTCTTGCCGCAGCCACGCAGCTTGATGGCGACGCTCATCGCACCGCTCCCACGCGGTCCGCGCGGCCTGCGGCCCATTGCATGGCGCTCAGCAGCGGCACGATCAGCACGAAGAAGATCAGCGTGTAAGCCGAGGCCATCTCGGTGCGCAGCGCGGTGTAGGCATCGGCCAGGCCCACCGGCAGGGTGCGGGTGAAGGGGGTGTGCAGCAGCAGCGTCATGTTGAATTCGCCAAGCGAGAGAGTGACCACCATCAGGCTGCCCGCCAGCATGCCGCCCGCGATGTTGGGGAGGATCACGCCCAGGAAGCGCTGCGGCCAGGAGGCGCCGCACGCGCGCGCGGCCTCCTCCAGCCCCTTCAGGTCCATGGAGAGCAGCACGGCCAGCACGGCGCGCACCATGAAGGGCAGGCAGAAGACGACATGCCCCACCAGGATGAACAGCCAGGACGCACGCAGATCGCCCACCGCGCCATAGGCGAGGATCAGGCCCAGCGCGGTGGCGATACCGGGCACGGCCACGGGCATGACCAGCGCCTCTTCCACCAGCCGCGCCGTGACGCCGGCATGGCGCGCCAGCACATAGGCCGCCGGCACGCCGACCAGCAGCGTGATCACCAGTGTGGAGAGCGCGATCTGCAGCGAGAGCAGCACGGTGCCGCCGTAATTGGCCCAGACCTCGCGCAGCCAGCGCGTGGTGAGGCCGCTGGAAAGCCCCTCGAACTGGTTGGCCGTGATGCCCGGCAACACGGAGACCAGCACGGGCAGGATGAGGAAGGCCGAGATCAGCAGCGTGAAGCCCAGCCCGGTCCAGAAGCCCATTCCGCGGCTCATCCGGCGGCACCCCCGCTGGCGCCGCGGGCCAGCGCCAGCACCGCCCAGGTGGCCAGCCCCAGCAGGAAGGACAGCGCGGCCGCGACCGCGAGGTTCGCCTGCAATGTGAACTCCGTGTAGATCACCATGGGCAGCACATCGATGCGCGAGGCCAGCGCAAAGGCCGTACCGAAGGCGCCCGTCGCGGTCGCGAAGCAGATGGCGCCGGCCGCCGTCAACGCGGGCGAGAGGCCCGGCAGCAGCACGTCGCGCAGCACGCCGAGCGGCGAGGCACCGAGCGATCGCGCAGCCTCCTCGAGCCGAGGGTCGAGCTTCTCGGCCGCCGCGATGACCGTCAGCAGCGTGCGCGGGATGGAGAAATACACATAGCCCAGCAGCAGCCCCGCGAGTGAATAGGCGAAGACGATGCGTTCCCCGCCCAAGGCCATGGAGATCTCCGAGACCAGCCCCTGCCGCCCCGCCAGCATGATGACGAGATAACCCACCACCACACCCGGAAAGGCCAGCGGCAGGGTCAGCAGCGCCAGCAGCGTGCCGCGCCCGGGAAAGCGGTTCCGTGCCAGGAAGAGGCCCACCGCCGTCGCAATGCCCAGCGTGATGGCCGTGGTCAGCGCCGCCACCAGCAGCGTGACGCCGAGGCTGCGCAAGTAACGCGGTTCGGTCAGGATGGTGGTGTAGCCGCCCGCGCCGCCCGCGACCGCGAGCTGCCCGAGCGGGATGAGGAAGAAGGCCCCGAAGACCGCCAGCGCGGGCGCGATGAGCAGCGCCGCGCGCAGGCGGTCCGACATCAGCCGACCTCGCGCTGGTAGCGGTCGGAGAGCATCCGCACCGCGCCCGCCAGGCGGCGCACGTCAAGCGGCGTGGCGCGGGCATAGTCCTCCGCCGGGAGGAAGCGGGCGGCGGCCTGCTCGGGCATCAGCTCGGGGAAGACAGGGCGCAGGAAGGCGCCGGCCCAATGGCGCTGGCCCTCGTCGGAGAGCAGGAAGTCCAGCATGCGCTTGCCATTGTCGGGGTTGGGGCCGTTGGCCACCAGGCCCATGACATAGGGCAGGGTCTGCGTGCCCTCGGCGGGGATGACGAAGCGTGTGGGCGCGCCGTCGCTGTATTGCGCGCGATAGGCGTTGAAGTCGTAGTCGAACAGGATGGGGATCTCGCCCGAGAGCACGCGCGCATAGGCCGTCTGCATGGGGACGATGGGCTGGTTGGCGCGCAGGCGGCGGAAGAAATCCATCGCCGGGTCGAAATTCTCGTAGGTGCCTCCGAGGGCGAGGTTCACCGCCACCACGCCCACCTGGCCCACCGCGGCCGAGGTCGGGTTCAAATAACCCACCATGCCGCGATAGGTGGGGTTCAGCAGGTCGCGCCAACTCTGCGGCACGGGCTTGTTGCCCAGCGCGCGGGTGTTCACGAAGAGGCCCAGCGTGCCCGAGTGGATGGTGAACCAGTAGCCGTCCTCATCCTTCAGGCCGGCCGGGATGCGGTCGAAGCGCTCGGGCTTGTAGGGGGCCAGCACGCCCGCCTCGCGCGCCTGGGGGCCGACCTGGCCACCCAGATAGACGACATCGGCCACCGGGCGCGCGCGCTCGGCCAGCAGCGCGGCCAGCGACTGGCCGGAATTCTTGTTGTCCGGCGGCACGGTGAGGCCGGCGCGGGATTGCAGCAGGCGCAGCATGCCGCCCCAATCGGCCCATTCGGGCGGGCAGTTGTAGCAGACGGCGCGCGCGGCCTGGCCGAGGGCGGGCGCGGCGAGGGGCAGGCCGGCGGCGAGGCCGGACAGCATGATCTGGCGGCGGTTCATGGTGGGTCTCCTGGAAGGGGGGTTCAGGCCGCGGCCGCGGGCCGGGCGTAGAGCTGGGGCAGGCGCGAGAGGTCGTTCAGCGCCAGGCGTTCGGGCAGCAGCAGGCGGCTGTCATGCGTGCCGTCCTCGTGCAGCAGGTGTTCCACCACGCCGATCAGCTTGGAGCCGATGCTGGGCTGGCGGTCCTCGCCCACGATGAAGGAGACGGGCGGCGCCCAGATCTGGCGCAGCCCATCCGGCGCGTGGTCGCGCCACTGGTGGATGTGGCCGGAGGCCACGAAGCGCGGCGGCGTGGCGCCGAACGCCGCCACCAGCGCGTCGCGCGCGGGTTGCAGCACGGGCCAGTAGTCCACCACCGTGTCGTCCAGCCGGTGCTGGCAGAGCGGCTTGTGCAGGAAGAGGGCAAGTGCCCGCCCCCCTGCCCCGGCCACGGCGCCGTGCAGCGCCGCGTCCTGCGCCGCCTCCTCCGGCAGACCAGAACCCAGCGTCTGGGTGTTGAGGCCGATGAGGCGCCAGCCCGGCACATCCTCCATGAAATGGTCGGCGCCCAGCACGTCACGCCAACGCGCCATGCGGGTGGCGTCGGTCGGCTGATGACCGCCCAGCACCGGGTAGTCGCCCACGTCATGGTTGCCGGGGATGGCGCGCCAGGGCGCCGGCAGGCGCGCCAATTGTTCGGCGGCGAAGCGCAGGTCGGCGTCCTGGTCCGCGCCGTCGAGCGAGAGGTCGCCGGTCACGATCACCAGGTCCGGCGGGCTTTCGGCCATCCACTCCAGCAGCCGCTCGTAGTTGGACTGGAAATGGGTGTGGACGGGCGAGAGATGCGTGTCGCTGATCTGCAGGATTCGTGTCGTCACGGCTCAGCTCCGCCGCGGCAGCAGGCGCCGCACCTCGCTGGCCATGTCGGCCAGCGCGACCACGGGCGTGGCCGTGCGCTCGATCACGCGGGCGGTGTTGTTCGTGATGGCCTGGGTGATACGCACGCCGTTGGAGCCGGGGAAGGCGAACCAGGGCGCCATGCGGCCCATCTGCGTCACCGCCGCGCGGAAGAGCGGGTTCTGGCGGTAGAAGTCGCCCAGGTATCGCGGATCATCAATGGCGATCTGGTTGCAGGGCACATAGCCGCTGTTCATCACCATCAGCGCCTGGCCCTGCGGGCTGGTGGCGAAGCGCAGGAACTTCCACGCCGCCTCGCGCCTGGCGGGATCGCGCGCGGTGAGCATGCCGGCCGCGCCCCCCGTGGCGAGCGTGCCATGGGCCACGCCGGGGATGACCGGCAGCGGGTAGGTGCGGAACTCGAAGCTCTGGCCGACGGACTGGATGAAGTTCCGCACCACCGCGGTGGTCCAATAGAAGGCGCCGAGGCGGCCGGCGGCGAAGGCCTGGGACGCGCTGTTGGAATTCAGCGCCGGCATCTGCGTCTCGCGAACGAAGCGCTCATGCAGGCGCAGCGTGCCGAGGCCCTCCTCGCCCTGGAAGGCGATGTCGCTCTCGTCCGGCGTCATCATCGCGCCGCCATGGGCCAGCACCAGGGTCTGGAACATCCACTCGCTCCAGGCGAACCACATGCCATCCGGCCCGCCCGCGCGCTCCTTCACAGCGGCGGCCAGGCGGATATGGCCGTCCCAGTCGGTGGGCAGGTTGTCGGGGTCCACACCCGCGCGGCGGCACAGATCGGCGTTGAGGAAGGTGATGGCGGTGGAGGCCGCATAGGCCAGCCCCGCCTGGTAGTTGTTGAACCGGCCGAGGCTGAGCAGCCCGTCGGTGTAGCCCTGGCCCTGCGGCGTGCCATCGCGCGTGATGAAGGGCATCAGGTCCTGCGCGATGCCGCGCTCGGCGAAGACGCGCAGCAGGTTCAGCCCCTGGAAGGAGAGGTCCGGCAGCTGGTTCGTCGCCGCCTGGCGCAGGATGTGCTGCGTGCCCTCCGGGTAGCCCGGCGAGGTGACGTAGGTGATGCGGATGTTCGGCTCGACGCGGGCGAAGGCCTCGGTGATGGCGTCGTAGGAGGGCTTGAAGATGAAGGGCTGCGCGTAATGGACGGTGATGTCCACCGGCGCCTGGCCCAGCGCCAGCGAAGGCAGGGCGAGCGAGGCGGGCAGCGCCAGCGCGGCGCGGCGGGTGAGGCGATGGGTCATGGCGTGATGTCTCCTGTCAGCCCTTGAGGCCGGTGGTCGCGATGCCTTCCACGAAGCGTCGCTGCGCGAAGAGGAAGGCGAGGACGAGGGGGGCGGTCATGATCACGGAGGCGGCCATCAGCGCGCCGAAGTCATCGCCGGCCTC
Source organism: Roseococcus suduntuyensis (assembly GCF_014196305.1). GTDB lineage: Bacteria > Pseudomonadota > Alphaproteobacteria > Acetobacterales > Acetobacteraceae > Roseococcus > Roseococcus suduntuyensis. Next base: position 118,805 of record NZ_JACIDJ010000008.1, on the reverse strand, counting down.
CTCCGAGCGGAAGGTCAGCACGCCGAGTGCCGGCGTCGCGCGCTCGGCCCCCGTCACCACGATCAGCGGCCAGAACAGGTCGTTCCAATGCGCCACCACCGAGAAGATGGCGAAAGCCGTGGCCGCCGGGAGCGCATTGGGCAGGATGACGCGCCAGACGATGGACAGCTCGTTCATCCCGTCGATGCGCGCGGCATGGATCAGCTCATCCGGCAGCGCCTTGAAGAACTGCCGGAACAGGAAGATCGCGAAGACCGAGATGATGGAGGGCGTGATCAGCGCCGTGTAGGTGTTGAGCAGCCCGAGCCAGGAGAAGCCCACGTAGAGCGGCAACGCGGGCACGTGGTAGGGCACCAGGAGGCCCAGCATGACAAGGCCGAACAGCCAGTCGCGCCCCGGGAAGTGCAGCTTGGCCAGGGCATAGCCGGCGGGCACGGCGAACAGCAGCTGGAAGAACAGGATGCCCGCGCAGACCACCACCCCGTTCCAGAGATAGGTCAGCACCGGCACGTTCTCGAAGACGCGGGCGTAGTTGCGCAGCGTGCCGCCCGTCTCGGGCAGGAGGTTGAGCGAGGCGCGGAAGATCTCGTCCAGCGGCTTCAGCGAGGCCGAGATCATCCAGATGTAGGGCATCAGGAAGAGCAGCCCCAGCAGGGCAAGGAAGGCGAGGCGCAGCGCACAGGGCCAGGGGTTCGCGCGCGGCTCAGCCATAATGCACCCGCTTGTCCAGGACGCGGGTCTGCAACAGCATCAGCCCCAGCACGATGATGAGGAAGACGAGGGTGATCGCCGCCGAATAACCCAGGCGGAAGAAGGTGAAGCCCTCGGTGTACATGGTGTAGAGCAGCACCTCCGACGCCCGGTTCGGCCCGCCCTGCGTCAGCACCGCCACGCTGTCGAAGACCCGCACCGAGCGGATCATGGTGATGGTGACGACGAACAGCGTGGTGGGGCCGAGCAGCGGCCAGGTGACCAGGCGGAAGCGTTCCCAGGCCGACTTCACGCCATCCACCTCGGCCGCCTGGTGCAGTTCGCGCGGGATGGCGGTCAGCCCCGCCAGGAACAGCACGAGGTTGAACCCGATCGCCTCCCAGATGCCAATGAAGGCGAGGCTGAGCAGGACCGTGTCCGAGGAGGTCAGCCAGGCCGGCCCGGCAATGCCAAGCTGCGCGAGAGCCGCGTTCAGCGGCCCGATGGTCGGGTGCAGCAGGTATTGCCAGGCCGTCGCCATCGCCACGGGCAGCGAGACCATGGGCAGGAAGAACACCGCGCGGAACAGGGCGCGGCCGCGCGTGGCGGCCTCGATCAGCAAGGCGAGGGCCAGCGCGCCCGCGATGGAGACGGGTGCGACAATGCCCACATAGATCAGCGTATTGCGCAGCGAGATGCGGAAGCCGCGGTCGTCCAGCAACTCCTGGAAGTTGCCGAGGCCGATCCAGGCGAGGCCGGGCGCACCCAGTTCGTAGTCGGTGAAGGCCAGCAGCACCGCCGCCAGCGTGGGCAGCAGCAACAGCAGCAGGTAGGACAGCACAGCCGGAAGGCAGAGCATCCAGCCTGCCCAGCCCTCGCCGCGCGGCACGAAGGTCGGGCGCGCCCGCGCCACCGCCTCAGACATGCGCGGCTTCCAGCACGCGCACGGCACGCCTGCGGCCATCGGCGCCAAAGACCAGCGCGCGCGGCGCGGAGAAGCCCAGGCGGAAGGGGCCCTGGGCCGCGGTGGCACCGGGCGGCAGGCGCAGCGTGAGCGCCGTGCCGAGGCCCGCATGGCGCGCGTGCAGCAGCGTGCACTCGCCCAGGAATTCCAGGTGCTCGGTCACCACCGGCAGGGTGCCGGCCGGGTCGGGCCGCAGATCCTCGGGGCGCAACGCCAGCGTGGCCTCGCCCGCGGCACCTTCGGCGCGCAGCCCCATGGCAAGGCCGGCCACCATCACCATCCCATCGGCGCGGATTTCGGCCGGCAACGTGTTGATGCGGGGCGAGCCGATGAAGGTCGCCACCCGCAGGTCGGCAGGATCCGCGTAGATGCGCTCGGGCGTGTCCACCTGCAGGATCTGGCCCGCCTGCATGACGGCGACTCGGTCCGCCATGGTCAGCGCCTCGGACTGGTCGTGCGTGACATAGAGGGTGGTGGCGCCCACGCGGCGATGGATGTCCACGATCTCGCGCCGGGTCTGCACGCGCAGCGCGGCGTCGAGGTTGGACAGCGGCTCGTCCATGAGAAACGCCTTGGGGCTGCGGACGATCGCCCTGGCAAGCGCCACGCGCTGCCGCTGCCCGCCCGAAAGCTGCGCCGGGCGGCGACCCAGCATGGCGCCCAGCCCCAGCGAATCCGCCGCGGCGGCCGCATCGGCGGCGATGCCCGCGCGGGTGGCGCGCGCACCAGGCCAGAACCGCCCCAGCAGCGGCAAGCGCTGCCAGCTGGAAAGCCGCCGCATGGTGAGCGGCACGGCGATGTTCTCGGCCACGGTGAGATGCGGGTAGAGCGCATAGGACTGGAACACCATGGCCACATCGCGATCCGCCGCGCGCAGCCCGCCCACCTGGCGCCCACCGATGTCGAGGCTGCCGGCATCATGGCGCTCGATGCCGGCCACGATGCGCATCAATGTGGTCTTGCCGCAGCCCGAAGGCCCCACCAGAGCCACGAACTCGCCGGGTGCCACGGACAGCGAGACGTCACGCAGCACCTGCACGTCGCCGAAGCGCTTCCTCACGCCACTGATGACGATACCTGCCATGCCGTATGCGCGCCTTCCTCAGAATCCGAGGCGCCTCAGCCCCCATGGGGCGGGGGGTTAACGACAGCGTGCTTCAACCGGATGGCAGACCTGTGAAGCTTCTGTGCCAGGGGCGGCGCGGCCGGACGCCGCCCTCGGTGGTACGCCTCAGGCCGGCTGCACACCCGCCGCCCTGAGCAGGCGCGTGTAGTTCTCGACGCCGGACTGCACCAGGGCCATCACCTGCGCGCTAGTCTCGAAGCCCGGGCGGGCCGCGACGCCCGTCATGTCGTTCACCCGCTCGGCGCTGCGGTGGATCGCCTGGCGGAAGGCCTCGCTCAGTGCGGCGAGCGCCGCGGGGGGCGTGCGCTTGGGCGCCAGGATGGGGAAGAACTCCTCATGGATCACGCCGGGCATGCCCGCCTGCGGGGCGCTCGGCACGCCCGGCAGGGCGGGGCTGGGCTCTTCCGCCAGCACCGCCAGGGCGCGCAGGGCGCCGCCGCGCACCTGGGCGATGGCGGAGGCCATGGTCGGCGTGCCGAAATGCGCCTCGCCCGAGACCAGCGCCGCGATGCCGGGGCCGCCGCCGCGGTAGTGCACCGTCTCGGCCTGCACGTTCATCCGCGCCATCAGCACCAGGCCGCCGATATGCGGGCCACTGCCGGGCCCGGCCGAGGCATAGTTCAGCCGACCGGGATTGGCGCGCAGCAGGGCCAGGAATTCCTGCGCCGTGCGCGCCTGCACGGCGGCATTCACCACGAGCAAATGCGGCGAGAAGCCGGCCACCGCCACCCCCTCGAAATCGCCCATCGTGTCATAGGGCAGGTTGGCGACGACCGCCGGCAGCGTGGCGAGGGAGCTGTTGATCAGCACCGTGTGCCCATCGGCCGGGGCGCGCGCCGCCGCCTCGGTGCCGATGACGCTGCCCGCGCCGGCGCGGTTCTCGATGAGGACGGGCTGGCCCAGGATCTGGCTCGCGGGCTCGGCGATGATGCGGGCCAGGATGTCGTTGGACCCACCGGGTGCCGCGGGCACGATGAGGCGCACCGGACGCGCCGGCCGCCAGCCGGAACTTCCCTGCGCCTGCACGAGGCCGGGCGCCGAGAGGCCCGCAAGGCCGAGGGCAAGGGTTGAGCGGCGATGGAACTTCATGGACGTCTCCCCAGTCATGGCTTCGGCGTGATCGCCGTGCCTTGGTCTTGAACCGGATGCCGGCCCTGGGGCGTGATCACCATTCGCCGATCACGCCCCAGGCTTTGCCGAGCGGCTGATTCACGCCTCTGGCCGACAATATCCTTGTTGGCCGTCACGTTCGCGCGAAGTCGGCGCTGGATCAAGCGCGGCATGCCCTGGGTCAAGGCCCGCCGGGTGCGACCCCGGGTCCGGTGTCCGCGAAGGCCCCGGGGCTTCATAGGTGGCAAGGCCTCACGGCCTCACCGCATGGCGGGACCAGGCATGAGGCCGCGCGGCACCGCCACCTCGCCCTGCATCAGCCGGCGCGCGGTGCGGAACACCACGGCGCTTTCGGCATGGGGCGCGCCATCGGCACCGACGCGCAGCTCCGCCCCCACGCTGACGAGGCCCGAGGGATGGGCCACGCGCACCTCCTCCGCCTGCAAGGTGCCGGGGCGGGCCAGCAGCGCCGCCACCGTGCCCGGCACGCGGCAGGCGATGCCGAGTGCCAGGCCCCCCGTCATGGGCACGGCGCGGTGCACGCGCTCCATGGAGAGCATCCGCACCGCGATGTCCTGCGCCTCGGCCGCGATGGTGCTGCCATCCAGCGCGCGCGCGGCCACGGGCGGGGCCAGCAGCGCGATGCGGGGTGCCGCGAGCGGCACGGCATCGGGCGTGGCGGCGAGGCCCATCCGCACCCCGCCCGCGCGCCGCAGCCGGTCGAGCAGCGCCATGAGGCCGGGCTTCGCCTCGATCTCGTCCGGCGTCTCGGCGCCTATCAGGCCGAGATCCTCCGCCGGCACGAACATGGCGGGGCTGGCGGCGTCAATCAGGCTGGCGCGCACGGGCGGCGCGCCCTCCACCTCGATGATGTCCAGCGCCGCACCGCTGGGCAGCAGGCCGCGGCCGCGCGTGCCGCCGGGGTTCAGGAAATCGAGCCGCACCCTGGCACCCGTGCCGGACACGCCCGCGATGGCATAACCGCCCTGCGTCACCGCGCGGCCGCCTTGCACCGGGAAGCGCGCATGGATGATACGCCGCGTGTTCACCTGGTGGATGCGGACCAGCGCCTCGGGGCCGTCGGGCACGCGCACCAGCCCCTCATCCACCGCGAAGGGCCCGACGGCCGAGGAGAGGTTGCCGCAATTGGCCGACCAGTCCACCTCCGGCCGGTCCACCGCCACCTGGGCGAAGGTGTAGTCCACATCGGCCTCCGGATGGGTGGAGGGCCCGATCAGCACCGCCTTGGACAGCGAGGAGATGCCGCCGCCCATCCCATTGATCTGCCGCCCATAGGGGTCGGGGCTGCCCAGCACGGCCAGCAGGATGGGGTCGAGCACCGCGCGGTCGGCGGGCAGGTCGGCCGCGTGGAAGAAGACGCCCTTGCTGGAGCCGCCCCGCATGAAGACGGCGCGCAGGAAATCCTGGCTCATGCTGCCTCCGGCACCAGCGAGGCGCGCAGCACGCGGGGCAGGATGCCGCCGGCGCGGAAGCATTCGGCCTCGAAGGGGGTGTCCAGGCGGCAGCGCAAGGTCAGTTCCTCCACGCGCCCATCGGCGCGGTGCAGGCGCGCGGGCAGGCCGGCGCCTGGTTCGGGCGCGGGGTGGATGCCCGCGACGTCCCAGCGCTCGGTCCCGTCCAGGCCCAGCGTCTCCACCGTGACGCCCGCGGGCAGTTCCAGCGGCAGCACGCCCATATAGACCAGGTTCGCGCGGTGGATGCGCTCGAAGCCGTTCGCGATCACGGCGCGCACCCCCAGGAGCAGCGTGCCCTTGGCCGCCCAGTCGCGCGAGGAGCCGGCGCCGTAATCCTGCCCCGCCACCACGACCAGCGGCACGCCCTCGGCGGCGTAGCGTTCGGCGGCCTCGTGGACCGGGATGATCTCGCCGGAGGGTTCATGCCGCGTCCAGCCGCCGGTGCGCCCGCCCGCCAGCCGGTTCTGGATGCGGATGTTGGCGAAGGTGCCGCGGATCATCACCTCGTGCTTCACGCGGCGCGCGGCGAAGGAGTTGAACTCGGCGGGCGGGATGCCCAGCGACATCAAATACTGCCCCGCCGCCGAGCTGGGCGTGATGATGCCCACCGGCGAGATGTGGTCGGTCGTGATGGAATCCCCCAGCAGCGCCAGCGCCCGCGCACCGGTGATGTCGGGAATGGCTGCCGCCTCGCGCGGGACCTCGCGCAGGAAGGGCGGTTCGTTGAGGTAGAGGCTCTCGCCCTCCCATGGGAAGGTGTCGCCCTGTGCGCTGGGCAGCGCCTCCCAGCGGGCATCGCCCTGGAAGACGGTGGCGTAGCGGTTGGTGAAGCGGGGCGCGTTGAGCGCCACGGCGGCGGCCTCGGCGATCTCCTCCGGGGTTGGCCAGATGTCGGCCAGGAAGACGGGCTTGCCATCCTGCCCGGTGCCCAGCGGCTCGCGCGTCATGTCGATCCGCACCGTGCCGGCCAGCGCATGGGCCACGACCAAAGGCGGGCTCATGATGTAGTTGGCCTTCGCCTGGGTGTGGATGCGGCCCTCGAAGTTGCGGTTGCCGGACAGCACGGCGACGGCCGTGGTCTGGCCGGCCTCGATGGCGGCCTCGGTCTCGGGGGGCAGGGGGCCGGAATTGCCCATGCAGGTGGTGCAGCCGAAGCCGATCAGGTGGAAGCCCAGCGCGTCCAGCGGCGCCTGCAGCCCCGTGGCCTCCAGGTAGTCCGCCACCACGCGCGAGCCGGGGGCGAGCGAGGTCTTCACCCATGGCTTCGCCGTGAGCCCGTGCGCCACCGCCTTGCGCGCCAGCAGCCCCGCCGCCAGCATGTTCTGCGCGTTGGAGGTGTTGGTGCAGGAGGTGATGGCCGCGATCACCACCGCGCCGTCGGAGAGCCTGCCCTCGGCTTCCGGCGCCGGAGGGAAGGCCGCCTCGAAGCTGTCGCGGATGGCGGGCAGCGCCACGCGGTCCTGCGGGCGGCGGGGGCCGGCGGCGCTGGGCTCGACCTCGGAGAGGTCGATCTCCACCACCTCGGCATAGTCGGGCTGCTGCCCGGCGGGGTCGTGCCAGAGGCCCTGCATGCGGCAATAGCTCTCGACCAGGCGCGCATGGTCGCCGCCGCGGCCGGTCATCTCCAGGAAGGCGATGGTCTGCGCGTCCACCGGGAAGAAGCCCATGGTGGCCCCGTATTCGGGCGCCATGTTGGCGAGCGTCGCGCGGTCGAAGACGTTCAGCGCGGCGAGGCCGGGGCCGAAGAACTCCACATAGCTCGCGACCACGCCCACCGCGCGCAGCTTCTGCGTCACCATCAGCACGGCATCCGTGGCGGTGACGCCGCGGGGCAACGCGCCCGTGAGGCGGCAGCCCACCACGCGCGGCAGCACGATGCCGATGGGCTGGCCCAGGATGGCGGCGGCCGCCTCGATGCCGCCCACCCCCCAGCCGAAGACGCCGATCGCGTTGATCATGGGCGTGTGGCTGTCGGTGCCCAGCAGCGTCTCGGGGAAGGCCCAGCGCTGGTTCCCGCGCGTCTCGGTCCAGACACAGCGGGCGAAGCTTTCGAGGTTGACCTGGTGCAGGATGCCGTTGCCCGGCGGCACCACGCGGAAATTGTCGAAGGCGCCCTGGCACCAGCGCAGGAAGCGGTAGCGCTCCGCGTTGCGTTCGTATTCCAGGTCGAGGTTGCGCTGCGCCGCATCCGGGCTGCCGGCGTGGTCCACCATGATGGAATGGTCCACCACCATGTCCGCCGGCACGCGCGGGTTGATGCGGCGGGGGTCACCGCCGGCGCGCACCACCGCGTCGCGCAGCGAGGCGAGGTCGGCCATGGCGGGCAGGCCGCCGCTGTCGTTCATCACGACGCGGGTGGGGTGGTAGGGCACCTCCTGCCCCACCGCCGCCGCCTCGCCCCATGTCTTCAGCGCCGCGAGCTGGGGCGCGCCGATGACCAGGCCGTCCTCGTGCCGCAGCACATTCTCCGCCAGCACCTTGAGGCTGCGCGGCAGGCGCGAGAGCGGGCCCGCCCCCGCGGCCTCGGCCGCCTCCAGGCTCATCACCCGCCAGATGTGCTCGCCGAGCCTGATGTCGCGCCTGGCGCCCAGGCTGTCGCGTTCCGCCGCCATGTTTCTCTCCCCGGTGTTGTTCAGGCGCCGTAGCGCGCGTCGCGTTCGAGCCAGTGATGCGTGCCGATGATGCGCTCGCGTTCGGTGAAGGAGACCATGCGCTCGGCCATGGCCATGCTGGTGCCGTCCTGCGCGATGGCCGCGAGCGTCGCGCGCATGGCGTGGATGGCGGCGCGCTGCAGGTCGGACGGGATGATCACGATGCCATAGCCCATCCGCGCCAATTCCTCGGCCGGCATGATGGGCGTCTTGCCGCCATGGAACATGTTCATGAGCTTGGGGCCGGGTACCTCGCGCGCGATGCGCTCGATCTGCGCCAGGCTGGTGGGGGCCTCGACGAAGATCACGTCCGCACCCGCCTCGCGATAGGCGTGGGCGCGCGCCAGGGCACCGTCCAGCCCTTCCACCGCAATGGCATCCGTGCGCGCGATCAGCACGAAATCGGGGTCGCGCGCCGCGTCTCGGGCGGCGCGCAGCTTGCCGGCCATCTCGGCGATGGAGACCAGCGACTTGTCCTCATAATGCCCGCAGCGCTTGGGAAACTGCTGGTCTTCGAGATGGATCGCCGCCACGCCCGCGCGTTCGAAGGCCTGCACCGCGCGCTGGGTGTTCAGCGCATTGCCATAGCCGGTGTCGGCATCGGCGATGACGGGGATGTCCACCGCGTCGCACATCGCGGCCACCCGCTCCACCACCTGCTCCATGCCGAGCAGGCCGAGATCGGGCACGCCCAGGCTGCGCGCGATGGCGCCGCCGCTGGCGTAGAGGGCGGTGAAGCCCGCCTCCGCCACCAGCCTTGCCGAAAGCCCGTCATAGGCGCCCGGCGCCACGGTGGGCAGGCCCTGGGCCAGGCGGGCGCGCAGCCGCGCCCCGGGTGATGCGGTCATGCCTCTTCCTCCCTCGTGTCATGGGGCCTTCCGGCCAGCAGGCTCGCGTGCATGACGGCGCGCGCGGCCGCGATGTGGCGGCGCGTGAGCAGCTCGGCCAGCTCGCCGTCATGGTCGGCAATGGCGTCGGTGATGCGGCGGTGTTCCTCGGCCGCGCGGGCGCCGCGCCCGGCCGCGATGCGCGTGCCGTGGTTCCAGTTGCGGATGAGGCGGTAGAGGTCGCTCTCCAGGATGGCCAGGATGCGCGCGCTGCCGGAAAGCCGCGCCACCTCGGCATGGAAGCGCCGGTTGGTGCCGCGCGGATCGTCCTCCTCCTCGCGCAGGATGGCGCGCAGGCGGGCGATGTCGGGCGGCGTGGCGCGTTCGGCGGCAAGCCGCGCGGCCATGCCCTCCAGCGGTTCGCGCGCGATGAAAAGGTCGAGGATCTCGGCATCGGAGAGGCGCACGGCGGTGACACCCGCGCGCGGGCGGCGGCGCACCAGGCCGCGCTCCTCCAGCTGGCGCACCGCCTCGCGCAGCGGGCCGCGGCTGATGCCGAGGCGGCGGGAGAGATCGGGCTCGCTCAGCTTGGCGCCGGGGGGGATGTCGCCGCGGATGATGGCCTCCGCCAGGTGGCGATAGGCGCGGTCGGAAAGCGGCGCGCCAACATCATCTGTCGACAAAAGGACGGGATCACGGATGGGCGGGGCGTCAGGGGGCTGCACCGCCACAGTATTCGCGCGCCCCGCACGCGGGTCAACAAGCCCTGTATAACTGGTGGTTTGACACGTGTTCCGGGCGGCGGCTAGCCTTTCGTTCCAGGAAACGCATGGCCCCTGACATGGCCAGAATTGTCAACAAGAATGGCGACACGATCGCCAGCAAAGGGAGCCTCCCATGGTCCAGCTGCCCCGCCGCAACCTTCTCGCCGCCGGTGGCGGCCTGGCGCTTGCCGGGACGGCCCAGGCGCAGGCCGCCTGGCCCGTCCGTCCCATCACCTTCATCTGCGGCTTCGGCCCCGGCGGCAGCGCGGACCGCACCGCCCGCGGCATCGCGCAGTTCCTGGCGCCGGAGCTGGGCCAGCCCATCACCGTGGTGAACCGGCCGGGTGCCGGCGGGCAGGTGGCGGCCGCCTTCGTGCGCGCCCAGCCCGATGACGGCTACACCATGCTGGCCACCGCCATGTCGCCCTACATGCAGACCAGCATCATCCACACCCGCGCGCCCTACACGCTGGACGACTTCGCCTTCGTGAACGCGCAATGGTCGGACTGGGAACTCATCGCCGCCAAGCGCGACATCGGCGTGGACAGCCTGGCGGCGCTGATGGCCTCCATCCGCGACAATCCGGGGCGGCACAGCGTCAGCGTGGTGCCCTCCTCGGGCGGGCAGCTCAATGTCTACATCCTGCTCGATGCCCTGCAGATCCCGGCACGCAACCTGCGCATCGTCACCTATGACAGCGGGGCCGCGGCACGCGCGGCGGCGGCGGGTGGACAGGTGGACTTCACCATCCTGGGCGGTGACGGCAGCGCCGGCATCCGTGAGCTGGTGCGGCCGCTCGCCGTCATCCATGACCGCCGCGTGGAGGGCTGGGATGACGTGCCCACGGTGAACGAGGCGCTGCGCCCGCTGAACGTGGAGGTGCCCATCCTCTCCGGCTCCATCCGCGGCCTCGCCACGCGCGCCAGCTTCCGCACCAGCCACCCCGACCGCTGGCAGAAGCTGGTCAGCGCCTATGAGGCCGCGCTGGCCAAGCCCGAGGCCCAGGCACATTTCCGTACTAACCGCATCGGCGCCGATTGGGTGGGGCCGGAGCGCACCACGCAGATCATGCGCCAGACCTTCGAGATCATCGAGCGCTACAAGGATGTGGGGCGCTGAACGCCATGGCGGAGAGAGCGGGGCGCCGAGGGCTGGACTGGGGCCACCTGGCCCTGGTCTTGCTCATCGCGGGGGTGGTGGGCCTCTATCTGCATGACGCCATCCAGGCCTCGCCCACCACCGACAACCTCATCCTGATCCTGCCCGCCGCGCTGCTGGCGCTGGGGCTCTGCGCGCTGATCGCCATCGGCATCCTGCGCGGGCGGGCGGCGCGAGGGGATGATGCGCCGCTGGGGCGCGCGCCGGCGCTGATGGCGCTCTTCGCCCTCTACATCATCACCCTGCCGGTCGTGGGCTTCGATGTGGGCAGCGCGGTCTTCGTCATTGCCGCCCTTCTGGTGGAGGGCGAGCGGCGGCCCGTGCAGCTTCTGGTGGTGCCCGCGGTCTTCGCGGTGCTGGCCACGCTCTCCTTCCGGGCCCTGGTGCCCTACCCCATTCCGACGCTGCTGCTGTGATCGACCTCGCCGCCCTCTCGGGCGCCTTCGGGCTGCTCTTCGCCTCCTACAACCCGTGGCTGCTGATGATCCCGGGGCTCGCCATCGGCCTGGTCTTCGGCTGCGTGCCGGGGCTGCAGACCAGCATGGCCATGGCCGTCTTCCTGCCGACGACGCTGTTCATGGACTTCACCTCGGCCATGTTCTTCCTGACGGCCATCTTCACCGGCGGCATGTTCGGTGGCGGCGTCTCGGCCATCATGATGAACATCCCCGGCACGTCGTCCGCCGTGGCCACGGCCTTCGACGGCTTCCCCATGGCGCGCAACGGCCAGCATGGCGAGGCGCTGGGCATCGCGCTCGCGGCCTCGTGCATCGGCACGGCCATCGGCTATGTGGTGCTGCTGGTGCTCATCAAGCCGCTTTCGGGCCTCGTGCTCGCCATGGGGCCCACCGAGATGTTCATGGTGGCGCTGTGGGGGCTGACGCTGATCGCCTCCCTGCGCGGGTCCCAGATGGCGCGCGGCATCCTGGCCGGCGTCTTCGGCCTGCTGCTGGGCACGGTGGGGATGAGTTCCAACGGGGTCCTGCGCGGCACCATGGGCGTGGATTTCCTGATCGACGGCATCGCGGTGGTGCCGGCCATGATCGGCATGTTCGCGGCCTCCGAACTCTTTGCCATGTCGCAGCGCGGCTACCTGGTCCAGGACAGCGGGCAGCGCACCGTGCGCTTCTCGCGCGTGCTGGCGGGCATGGGCATGGCGCTGCGCCGGCCCGTGACGCTGCTGCGCGGCTCCATCCTGGGCGTGGTGGTGGGGGCGGTGCCGGGCATCGGCTCCTCGGTGTCCAACCTCGTCTCCTATGCCGATGCGCGCCGGCGCGACCCCGAGCCCGAAAGCTTCGGCACCGGCAACCCGACGGGCGTGGTGGCGGCGGAATCCGCCAACAGCAGTTCCGAGGGCGGGTCCATGGTCAGCCTCTTCGCGCTGGGCCTGCCGGGGGGCGGCGGCACGGCGGTGCTGCTGGCCGCCTTCGCCATGCACAACGTGACCGGCGGGCCGCGCTTCCTGACCGACAACGCGGACCTGGTCTACACCATCATCCTGGCCAACATCGCGCAGGCGGTGCTGCTGCTGGGCGTGGGCCTGGTGCTGTTGCAGGCGCTGACGCTGATCGTGCGCGTGCGGCTGGCGCTGCTGGTGCCCTGCGTCTTTGTGCTGGCGGCCTTCGGCAGCTTCGGCCTGACGGGCGACATGCAGGGGCCCTACACGCTGCTGGTGTTTGCCGGCATCGGCTGGCTGTTCAAGCGCTACGACTATTCCATCCCCGCCGCCGTCATCGGCCTGCTGCTGGGCCGCATGACCGAGGGCGAGTTGCTCCGCAGCTACCAGATCACGGGCGGGGACATCTCGATGGTGCTGGACCGGCCCATCACGCTGGTGCTGATGGCACTTCTGGTGCTGTCCATCGTGCTGCCGCCGCTGCTGGCGCGGCGCCGCGCCAGCCGGAAGGCCGCCGCATGACCTGGCTGCTGGAGCCGGAGCGGGAGGTCCCGGCGGGGCTGCGCATGGCCGAACTCTGGGCACGGCCCGGCATCCTGCGCATGCCCGGCGCGCCGCACCCCATGGGCGGCATCCTGGCCAAGCGGGCGGGGTTCGAGGCGCTCTACATCTCGGGCGGCGCCACCTCCTCGCTGCTCGGCCTGCCGGATCTGGGCCTGGTGTCGCTGGAGGAGCTCTGCTTCTTCACCCGCGCCACGGTGCGCGCCACAGGCCTGCCCGTGCTGGTGGACGCCGACACGGGCTTCGGCCCGCCGCTCAACGTGATGCGCACGGTGCGCGAGCTGGAGGCGGCGGGCGCGGGCGCCGTGCAGATCGAGGACCAGCACCAGCCCAAGAAATGCGGCCACCTGAACGACAAGAAGCTCTGCGCGCCCGAGGAGATGGCCGAGCGCATCGCCGCCGCCCGCCGCGCCCGCCGGCACATCCGCATCATGGCGCGCACCGATGCCGTGGCGCAGGAGGGGATCGAGGCCGCCATCGCGCGCGCGCAACTCTATGTCCGCGCGGGGGCCGATGCGATCTTCCCCGAGGCCCTGGCGCGGGAGGAGGATTTCCGCCGCTTCGCCGCCGCGCTGGACGTGCCGCTGCTGGCGAACATGACGGAGTTCGGCCGCACGCCGATGTTCACCGCCGACCAGTTCGAGGCCTGGGGCTTTCGCATCGTGATCTGGCCCGCCACGGCCTTCCGCGCCGAAGCCGCCACGCTGACGGAGGTCTATGCGACGCTGGCGCGCGACGGCTCCATCGCCGCCATGCTGCCGCGGCTGCAGACGCGCGCGCAGCTCTACGAGGTGCTGGGCTATTCCGAGCATGAGGCGCTGGATGGCTCGCTGGTGGCGAGCCGGCTGCCCGGCGGCGCGTGATCGCCGAAGGGCGCAGGCCCGGAGGCGTGAATCACGCGCGCCACGAAGCGCTCAGTAGGATTTCGGCAGGCCCAGCACCCGTTCGGCGATGTGGCTCAGGATCAGTTCCCGGCTGACGGGGGCGATGCGCGGGATCAGGCTTTCGCGCAGATAGCGCTCCACATGGTATTCCTGGGCATAGCCCATGCCGCCATGGGTCATCACCGCGGTCTCGGCAGCGGAGAAGCCGGCCTCGGCGGCCAGGTATTTCGCGGCGTTGGATTCCGCCCCGCATTCACGCCCCGCGTCATAGAGGGCCGCCGCCTTCATCACCATGAGTTCCGCCGCCTCCAGATGCGCCCAGCAGCGCGCCAGCGGGTGCTGGATGCCCTGGTTCTGCCCGATGGCGCGGCCGAAGACGCGGCGGTCCTTCGCGTATTGGGTGGCCTTGCCCAGGGCCGCGCGGCCGATGCCCACCGCCTCGGCCGCGATCAGGATGCGCTCGGGGTTCATGCCGTGCAGGATGTAGTGGAAGCCCTTGCCTTCCTCGCCGATGCGGTCCGCCTCCGGCACCTCCAGCCCGTCGAAGAAGAGCATGTTCGAATCCACCGCGTGCCGGCCCATCTTCTCGATGAGGCGCACCTCGACGCGCGCGCGGTCGAGGTCGGTGTAGAACAGCGACAGCCCCTCCGTCTTGCGCCGCACCTGGTCGAGCGGCGTGGTGCGCGCCAGCAGCAGCATCTTGTTGGCCACCTGCGCGGTGCTGATCCACATCTTCTGGCCGCGGACGATGTAGCGGTCGCCCTGGCGTTCGGCGCGCGTCTTCAACTCGGTGGTGTTGAGGCCGACATCGGGTTCGGTGACCGCGAAGCAGGGCTTGTCCTCGCCCGCGATGAGTGGAGGCAGGGCGCGGCGCTTCTGCTCCTCGTTGCCGAACACCACCACGGGGTTCAGCCCGAAGATGTTCATGTGGATGGAGGAGGCGCCGGACATGCAGGCGCCGCTCTCGGCCACGGCCTGCATCATCACCGCGGCCTCGCTGATGCCGAGGCCGCCGCCGCCATATTCCTCCGGCATGGCGATGCCGAGCCAGCCACCTTTCGCGATGGCGGCGTGGAATTCATGGGGGAAGCTCGCCTCGCGCTCCTTCCGGAGCCAGTAGTCGTCGCCGAAACCGGCGCAGAGTTTGAGCATCTGCGCGCGGATCTCGGCCTGCTCGGCCGTCAGTTCGAATGCCATGGAGCCCCCCCCCGGATTTGGGCGAAGCCAGCCAGAACGACCCCAGGGTGTCAATGGCGGCTCCGTCAACATTATGGTAAATCAGTCGCTTGCCTAAACCGAAACAGCCATTCGGCCCGGCGGGTCCTGCATGCCACGCGTGCTGGTGGTGCCGCCGCCGAACCCAGCCCCGGCTACTCCGCGATGTCCTCGGCCCAGACATCAGGATGTTCCTCCTGAAAACGCCGCATCAATTCCTGGCAGCGGGCATCGTCCAGCACCAGCACCTCCACGCCGCGCGAGCGCAGGAAGGCCTCGTTCCCACCGAAGCTCGTGTTCTCCCCTACCACCACGCGCGGAATGCCGAACTGCGCGATGGTCCCCGCGCACATCATGCAGGGGCTGAGCGTGGTGTAGAGCGTCGCGCGCCGATAGTCGCGGCGCCGGCCCGCCTGGCGCAGGCAGTCCATTTCGCCGTGCGCGATGGGATCGCCCTGCTGGACGCGCCGGTTGCGGCCGGTCGCGACCACGCGCCCGTCCACGACCAGCGCCGCACCGATCGGAACGCCGCCTTCCGCCAGACCCTGTTCGGCCTCCGCGAGGGCCGCGCAGAAGAAACGCTGATCATGCCCGACATCACTGTTCATGTGTGCTTCCTATGGCAAGGACACGCGGCGTCATGGCCGCAGGGTGGCGAACCCATCCTTGTGCGGCCCCGCGGATGAACGCCCGGGCGTATGGCGAGGTCTTCAGGAAGTCGCGCCTGAGACCTTGCGCCACATGCCGCTGGACTCGCCGATGCGGCTGCTGACCGAGACGAGCCCCCACCTTCCC
The DNA here is from genome assembly GCF_014196305.1 of Roseococcus suduntuyensis. GTDB lineage: Bacteria > Pseudomonadota > Alphaproteobacteria > Acetobacterales > Acetobacteraceae > Roseococcus > Roseococcus suduntuyensis. Next base: position 103,188 of record NZ_JACIDJ010000008.1, on the reverse strand, counting down.
TGGCACGAAGCCGTCTGCCGGGTCGCGCATCATGCCACGCTGCGCGCAAGCCCGCGCAGCCAGGCCGCGACGGCGGAGGCACCGGCGTCGGGCGTCCCGATCGCCCTGGCGCCGAGATAGCTCGCGCGGCCGCGCCGCGGGTGCATCGCGGCCGTCGCCTGGGCGCCCGCTTCCGCCGCCGCGGCGGCGCGGTCGAGCGCGGCGCGCGCACCGGCCCCCTCCCGCAATGCGGCCGACAGCGCCTCCGCCGCCGGCTGCAGCGCATCGAGCATGGTGCGGTCACCGGGCTTGGCGCCACCCAGTTCCGCGATGGCGGCGACGCCGGCCTCGAAGGCGGCCGCCCAGTCGGCGGGCGCGGGTCGGGCCGGCAGATGCCGCGCCGCCCGCAGCAGCGCCGCGGCGTAGAAAGGGCCGGAACTGCCTGCGATCGCTCGGCGCAGCGCGCCCGCGATGGCGGCCAGCGCGGTCGGCGCATCGGCGAAGGCGCCCTCGGGGAGCGCGCGCATGGCCGAGGCACCTCGCGCCAGCGACAATCCGAGATCGCCGTCGCCGCCCGCGGCGTCGAGGGCGGTGAGTTCGGCCTCCGCCGCGTCCAGCGCCTCCGCCACCGCCAGCGCGGCCGCGCGCAACGTCGCATCAGGCACGCCCGGCGACGTCGCGGGCGGGGGCGGCGGATCGGGGAGGAGTTGCCGCGCCGGGGGCAGCCGCCCACCGCCCGGCCAGGCCGGCGCCTCGGCCATGGCATCGAGCCGCGCGAGACGCGCCGCATCCAGCGCCATCACCGAGAGCGAGCAGCCGGGCATCTCGATCGCCGTCAGGAAGGCGCCGCACCAGGCGCGCTCCACCACCAGCCCGGCCGCGCGCAGCACGGTCAGCGCCGCGCGCGCGGCGATGGCAAGCTCCATCGGCGGCGTTCCCCCGAGGCCGTTGACCAGCAGGGCCACGCGGCTGCCGGGGGCCAGGGCGTGGTCGGCCAGGATCGCCTCCAGCATGGCCGCGACGGCGGCATCGGCCGTCGCGCGCGGCACGCGGCGGAGGCCGGCCTCGCCATGGATGCCGAGGCCCAGTTCCATCATGTCGTCCGGCAGGTCGAAGCCCGGCCGGCCGGCGGCGGGCACGGTGCAGGGGCCGAGCGCCACCCCCATGCTGCGCACGGCGGCGGCCGCGGCGCGCGCCTCGGCCGCGACCTCGGCCAGCGGCAGCCCGGCCTCGGCGGCGGCGCCGGCCACCTTGTGGACGAGCACGGTGCCCGCGATGCCGCGGCGGCGGTCGGCCTCCACCCTGTCGCGCAGGGCGACGTCGTCGGCCACGATCACGCTCTCAACCGGGATGCCCTCGGCGCGCGCCAACTCGGCGGCGAGGCCGAAGTTCAGCACGTCGCCGGTGTAGTTCTTCACCACCAGCAGCGCGCCGGCAGGACCGGCGGTGGCGCGGATGGCCGCCAGCACCTGGTCCACGGAGGGCGAGGTGAAGACGTCGCCCGCCACAGCCGCGGTCAGCAGGCCGGGGCCCACATAGCCCGCATGCGCCGGCTCATGGCCCGAACCGCCGCCGGAAATGACCGCGACCTGCCGCGCCGAGGGCGGCGGCAGCGCGGACCGCAGAAGGATGCCTTCCCGCGCGATCAGCGCGAGGCCGGGGGAGAGGTCCGCAAGGCCTTCGAGCATCTCGCGCACGGCGGCGCGCGGGTCATTGACGAATTTGCGCATCGTGCTCCCCCCGGTGGGTGGCCAGGGTAGCGCGCGCCGCGATCGTCCCACCAGTTCCGCTTGGGAGGGTATGGCGCTGGGAACGATTCTTGCCGGATTTCAGAAGGCGAGGATGCGGGATCATCTGATGCGGAAGGCCAACAAGGCGCGGTGCGCCGGATGGAGCGAGGCCTGAAGCACGCGAAGACGTGGAGTTTGCCCTGCCCGCGCTGATTTTGTTGCCGGCGGAACGGCGGCGAGCCAAATCGCCCGAGAAAACGGGTGAGATCAACATATAGGTTGAGAGTGTGGCGTCCCCTACGGGATTCGAACCCGTGTTGCCGCCGTGAGAGGGCGGTGTCCTAGGCCTCTAGACGAAGGGGACCAAGCCTTGGAAGCGCCGCTCTTAGCCGCCCCGGCGCGGTTGGGCAAGCCGGGCCTTTGCATGGCGCCCCTCGCGGCACGCATCGGAGCAATACCGGACCTCGTCCCACACCCGCGCCCATTTCTTCCGCCAGGCAAAGGGCCGGCCGCAGGCGGCACAGGGCTTCTCGGGCAGGTTCGGCTTGCGGTGGGTCACGGGCGGGGCAGCACCTCGCCCACCACCCGGCCGCTGCGCCCGTCCAGCAGCAGGATGCGCGAGGCCTCGCCGGGCCCCTCCACCAGCACGGCCAGCCGGTCGGCCACCCCCGTCACCGAGGCGATTCGCGCGCCCGCGGGCAGATCCAGCGTCACGGGGGGCAGCGTGACCGTCATGGCCCCGCCCGCCCGCTGGACGATCAGCGCGACCAGCGTCACGGTGCCCGCGACGATCATCACCCCCATCGCCACCACCAGGAATTTGAGCGCCCGCATTGGCCGACCCCTCCGCACCCCATGAATGTCTCGCGGCCGAACCCGACCGCGGCGAACGCGCAGACCGCTTCCTCGCGGCGCGGATAGGCACGCTCTCGCGCTCGCGCGTCAAGGCGCTGATCGAGGAAGGCCAGGCGCGGGAGGGCGGCCAGGTCTTCACCGATCCCGCGCGGCCCATCAGGCCGGGCGTGCTCTACACCCTCACCCCGCCCCCCCCCCTGCCCGCCCGGCCCGTGGCACAGGACATCCCGCTCGACATCCTGTTCGAGGATTCGCACCTGATCGTGCTGGACAAGCCGGCCGGGCTGGTCGTCCACCCCGCACCGGGCAACCTGGACGGCACGCTGGTCAACGCGCTGCTCGGCCATGCGGGGGAGGAGCTGGAAGGGATCGGCGGCGAGAAGCGGCCAGGCATCGTCCACCGGCTGGACAAGGACACCTCGGGCGTCATGGTCGTGGCCAAGACCGAGCGCGCCCACCGCACCCTGTCCGAGGCCTTTGCGGCGCGCGACCTGGACCGGGAATATCTCGCCCTGGTCTGGGGCGTGCCCAGCCCGGCCGCCGGCGAGGTGGAGGCCGCGATCGGCCGCCACCAGCTGGACCGCAAGCGCATGGCGGTGGTGGGGCGCGGGGGTGCCAAATCCGGCAAGGCGGCCCTCACCCGCTACCGCACCGAGCGCGTATTCCATGGCGGGGTCAGCCTGCTGCGCTGCAAGCTCGCCACCGGGCGGACGCACCAGATCCGGGTCCACCTGGCGCATATCGGCCACCCCCTGGTGGGGGACCCGGTCTATCTGCGGCGCATCCCGGCCGCGAGCCGCGCCCTGCCCGAGGCGGCACGCATGGCGTTGCTGGCCTTCCCTCGCCAGGCCCTGCACGCAGCCAGCCTCGAATTTCATCATCCGGTTACAAAGGATGTGCTAACTTTCCGCGCTGACCCGCCGAAGGACATGCAGGATCTCATCACCGCGCTCTCGCCATAGCTGCCACGTCGAATTTGGTGGGATGACAGAGTGCCGGGGTTGGTTATCCTTGCGTTCCAGTAGAGACCAGACTAAACGAATGGTAATGTACAGCGTCGGCCGGGTGCCGCGTGACTTCGGTTCGCTGACACCGCCCCCTCCGTGACCGGGGCGGATGCAACCGAAGGGGCCCGGACGCCGTTGCCACGAACGGCCAGGTGCCCGTCGCCGTCACGGGGCGGGTTCTGGCGCAGTCAGGAGTTCGGACCACATGGCGTCACTGAGCATCCCCATGGCCCCGGAAGGCAACCTCTCCCGCTACCTGCAGGAGATCCGGAAGTTTCCGATGCTGGCCCCGGAGGAGGAGCTGAACCTCGCCAAGCGCTGGCGCGACGCGGCCGATGAGGCGGCGGCGCACAAGCTTGTCACCTCGCATCTGCGCCTCGTCGCCAAGATCGCCATGGGTTATCGCGGCTACGGCCTGCCGGTGGGGGAACTCATCAGCGAGGGCAATGTCGGCATGATGCAGGCGGTGAAGCGGTTCGACCCGGACCGCGGCTTCCGCCTGGCCACCTACGCCATGTGGTGGATCCGCGCCGCCATCCAGGAATACATCCTGCACAGCTGGTCGCTCGTGAAGATGGGCACGACCGCCGCGCAGAAGAAGCTGTTCTTCAACCTCCGCCGCCTCAAGGGGCAGATCGGGGCGCTGGAAGACGGCGACCTGCAGCCCGAGGTGGTCGCCAAGATCGCAAAGACCCTGGCCGTGCCCGAGCAGGACGTGGTGAGCATGAACCGCCGCCTCGCCAGCCCGGACAACAGCCTGAACGCCCCCGTCCGCGCCGACAGCGAGGGCGAGTGGCAGGACTGGCTGGTGGACGAGAGCGAGAGCCAGGAAACCGAGCTCGCCGACCGGCAGGACATGTCCAACCGCAAGGACCTGCTGAACGGCGCGCTGCGCACCCTGAACGAGCGCGAGCGCCACATCCTGATCGAACGCCGCCTGAAAGATGAGCCGACCACGCTCGAGGAACTGTCCCAACAGTACAACATCAGCCGCGAGCGCGTGCGGCAGATCGAAGTGCGGGCCTTCGAGAAGCTGCAGAAGTCCATGAAGCAGCAGATCACGGAGCGGCGCCTGACGGTGGGCTGAAGCTTGCCGGCCTAGGTTACGCGCAACAGCCCCGCCCCGTTCCGCCGCAGCCATTCGCTCGCGGCGGCGCGGTGCGGGGTTCTTGATTCCACCATCGCCCAGAAGCGGGCCGAGTGGTTCATCTCCCGCAGATGCGCCACCTCATGCGCCACCACGTAATCCAGCACCCAGCCAGGCGCCATGACGAGGCGCCAGGAGAAGGCCAGCGTGCGGTCCGGCGCGCAGCTTCCCCAGCGGCTTTTGGTGTCCTTCAGGCGAATGGCGCGTGGCGCCACATCAAGGGCCTCGGCATGCGGACGTGCGGCCTGCGCGATGCGGCGCAGCGCCTCGGCCCGCAGGAAGTCGCGCACGCGGCGGCCCACGAACTCCACCTGGCCCGAGACCACCAGCACGCCCTCTTCCAGTAGCGCCGCCCCCCGCCGCGCGGGGTCGTGGCGAATGAGGTGCTCCACGCCGCCGATGGGCACCATGCCGCCCGGCACCAGCTTGCGCTCCGGCGCCAGGGCCGCCACGCGCTGCAACACCCAGCCGGCATGTTCCGTCAGCAGGGCGAGGCCATGGCGGCGGCCCACCTTCATGGGCAAGGTCACCACCACCGCCCCCTCGGCCGGGCAGATGCGCAGCGAGACGCGCCGCGCCCGGGCCGAACGCCGCCAGCGCACGGGGCATGGGGCCTCGGGCAGCAGCGGGTCCGGCCGCAGGGCGATGGTTTCCGATTCGGGCCACTCCATGTCTCGCTTATACCCCGCCGCTCATATCTCGCCGCCTGGGCGTTGAGTTGACAGGGACGCGCGCCGGGGGCCTCTGCCCGGGCATGACCCGAACGCCCATCCTGCCCCTGCTGCTGCTGACCGGGGCCATCTGGGGGCTGACGCCCGCCATCGCGAAGGTGGGCATGGGGCTCGGCATCTCGGCCATGGGCTTCGCCTTCTGGACGGCCGTGGGGTCGGCGCTCGCGCTCACGGCACTGTGCCGGGCGCGGGGGCAGGCCATCCCGCGCGACCGGACGCATGTGCTCTACTACCTCGCGGCGGGCGGGTCGGGCTTTGCGCTCGCCAATGTCTTCGGCTTCCACGCGCTGCAGCACATCCCGGCGGGGTTCTTCGCCCTGCTCATCCCGCTGGCCCCCATGCTGACCGTGGTGGGGGCCGCGGCCATCGGGCAGGAGCGTCTGACGGCGCGGCGCGTCGCCGGCACCGCGCTGGGCTTCGCGGGCGTGGCGCTGGCCATGGCGCCGGGGGCGGCGCTGCCCGCGGCCTCGCTGATCGGCTGGGCGCTGGTCGCGGCCCTCACCCCCGTCTGCTACGCGGTGTCGGGGTTGGTGGCGGTGCAGTTCGCGCCGCGCGGCACGGGGCCGCTCGCGGTGGCGGCGGGGTCGCTCTATGGGGCCGCCTTCTGTCTCGCCTTCTTCGCGCTGGCGCTGGGCCAGTTCCACCCGCCGCTCTCCGGGGATTGGCGGGCCGAGGCTCTGCTCCCGCTGCAGGCCGTGCTGACCGCCATCGCCTACCTCGCCTATTTCCGCGTGATCGCGGTGGCGGGCGCCGTGGTCACCAGCCAGGTGGGCTACATCGTCACCATCGCGGGGGTGGTCTGGGGGGCGATCATCTTCGGCGAGCGCATGGGCTGGCTGGCCCTGCCGGCCGTGGCGCTGATCTTCGCGGGCCTGTGGCTGGTGACGCGGCCGGGAAAGCGAATGGCGAATAAGCCTCATCCGCGAAGGTGATTGGCGCGCGGGCGCGCGCGGCGTCATGTTGGGGGCATGAACACGATCCATCCCCAGGCCCGCATCGGGCATGTCCACCTCAAGGTTGCCGACCTGCCGCGCGCGCTGGGCTTCTGGCGCGATGTGCTTGGCCTGGAGGTGATGCTGGAACGGCCGGGTGCCGCCTTCCTCTCGGCGGGCGGGTATCACCACCATATCGCGCTCAACACCTGGGAGAGCGCCGGCGGCACGCCGCCGCCGGTGGGGCATACCGGGTTGTATCACGTGGCACTGCTCTACCCGGATCGCGCCGCGCTGGCGGCGGCACTGCGGCGCGTGCTGGAGGCCGGCGTGCGACTGGAGGGCGCCTCGGACCATGGGGTGAGCGAGGCGCTGTATCTGCGCGACCCGGACGGGAACGGCGTGGAACTCTACCGCGACCGCCCGCGCGAGGAATGGCCCCGGGATGCCGACGGGCGGATGACCATGTTCACCCGCCGGCTGGATGTGGAGGCGCTGCTTCAGGAGGGCGCCTGATCGTCGGCGGCGTGAATCAGCCGCCGCGCAAGCCGCTCAACCGAGCTTCTGCTTCAGCACGTCATTGACCAAGGCGGGATTCCCCTTCCCCGCCATGGCCTTCATGGTCTGGCCCACGAAGAAGCCGAACAGCTTGTCCTTGCCGCCGCGGTATTCGGCCACCTTGTCGGCATTGGCCGCCATGATGGCATCCACCGCGGCCTCGATGGCGCCGGTGTCGGTCACCTGACGCAGGCCGCGCTCCTCGACGATCACGCTGGGCGCCTGGCCCGTCTCGATCATCGCCTCGAAGACCTGCTTGGCCAGCGCGCCGGAGAGCGTCTTGTCCGCCAGCAGGTCGAGCAGTTCGCCCAGGTGCTCCGCCGTCACCGGCGGGTCGCTGATGTCGCGCTTGAGGCGGTTCAGGGCCGCGAAGAAGTCGCCCGTCACCCAGTTGGCGGCGACCTTGGCGTCGCGGCCCTTGGCCACCGTTTCGAAGAAGGTGGCCGTCTCGCGCTCGATGGTCAGCACATGGGCGTCATAGGGCGAGAGGCCCATGGCGACGTAGCGCGCGCGGCGCTGGTCGGGCAGTTCGGGCAGGCTGGCCTTGAGCTGGTCCACCCAGGACTGTTCCAGCACGAGCGGCGGCAGGTCCGGATCGGGGAAATAGCGGTAGTCATGCGCGTCCTCCTTGGAGCGCATGGAGCGCGTGACCCCGCGCGCGGTATCGAAGAGGCGGGTTTCCTGCGTGACCTCGCCGCCCGATTCCCACACCTCGATCTGGCGCCGCGCCTCGGCCTCGACGGCCTGCATGACGAAGCGGATGGAGTTGACGTTCTTCACCTCGCAGCGCGTGCGGAAGCCCTCGCCCGCCTTGCGGACGGAGACGTTCACGTCGGCGCGCATGGAACCCTCGTCCATGTTGCCGTCGCAGGTGCCGAGGTAGCGCATGATCTGCCGCAGCTTCGTCAGGTAGGCGCCGGCCTCCTCGGGCGAGCGCATGTCGGGCTCGGAGACGATCTCCATGAGCGCCACGCCCGAGCGGTTCAGGTCAATGAAGGACTTGGACGGGTGCTGGTCGTGCAGCGACTTGCCCGCGTCCTGCTCCAGGTGAAGGCGGGTGATGCCGATGGTCTTCGTGATGCCATCCGCCAGCGTGACCTCGACCGCGCCCGTGCCCACGATGGGGTGGGCGTACTGGCTGATCTGGTAGCCCTGCGGCAGGTCCGCATAGAAATAGTTCTTCCGGTCGAAGCGGGACCAGAGATGGATTTCCGCGTTCAGGCCGAGCCCGGTGCGGACGGCCTGGGCGATGCATTCGGCGTTGATCACGGGCAGCATGCCGGGGAAGCCCGCATCCACGAAGCTGACCTGGGAATTGGGCTCGGCGCCGAAGGCGGTCGCCGCGCCGCTGAACAGCTTGGCGTGGGACGTCACCTGGGCATGGACTTCGAGGCCGATGACGACCTCCCAAGGGCCGGTTTCGCCTTCAATGGTGTAGGTCATGGCGGTCAAAACCCCCGACGTTCGATGAGATGGCGTTCCACATTCGGCACGGCGCCGAGAACGGTGACTTCGACGATATTGTCCGGCGATGCCTTGCGGTCACGGCGCTGCAGGCGCCATTCGGCGTAGGACATCGCGCCAAGCGGCGTGAAGGTGGTGCGGCCGCGTCGCGCCGGCTGGTGCAGGGTGGCACCGGTGTTGATGGGCGAGACCTGCATGCGCGCGCCGCAATCGGCCACAACGCTCGCGGTGTCGAGCACCAGCAGTTCGCGCGGGTCGGTGCGGTTGATCGCGGCCTCGCCGAGGCCCTTCATGCGCGCCGCGTCCACCCAGAAGAAGACACGGCGGTTGAGTTCAGCCAGCCAATCCTCCGGCGTCAGCCCATCCTCTAGGCAGCGGGAGAGCTTGGCCAACTGGATGGGCTTGTTGTCGTTCAGCACCACGCGTCCGATGGGCGTGGGGTCCAACACCTCGCGCGCCGGGCGGCGTTGGCGGATTCGCGCCTGCACCTCTGCCTCATCCAGGCCCGCCGCGCGCAGCAGCGCCTCGGTGGAGAGCAGCCCGTGCGTGCGGATCACCTCCCATGCGCCTGGCGTGGTGAGGTGGTAGAGGCGCGGATGGCGGGTGACGAGTTCTACCGCCGTCACGCCATTACCTGCGGCGAGGCGGTGAACCCCGCGGCGCGCTCGATGGCGCCACCGACGGCGAACACCGTCTCCTCGTCAAACGCCCGCCCGATCACCTGCAAGCCCAGCGGCAGCCCCTGCCCGTCCAGCCCCGCCGGCACGGCCAGCCCAGGCAGGCCCGCCAGGTTGGCGGTCACGGTGAACACGTCGTTCAGGTACATCGTCACGGGGTCGTCCTGCTTCTCGTCCATGGCGAAGGCGGCGGACGGCGTGGCGGGCGTCACAATGGCATCCACCTTGCCCCAGGCCTCCTCGAAGTCACGACGGATCAGGGCACGCACCTTCTGCGCCTTGAGGTAATAGGCGTCGTAATAGCCGGCACTCAGCACATAGGTGCCGATCATGATGCGCCGGCGCACCTCGGCGCCGAAGCCGCGCGCGCGGGTGCGCTCATACAGGTCCTTCAGGTCCGACCCGTTCTCGCGCAGCCCGAAGCGCACGCCGTCATAGCGCGCCAGGTTGGACGACGCCTCGGCCGGCGCCACCACATAATAGGTGGGCAGCGCGTATTTCGCGTGCGGCAGCGAGATGGGGACGATCTCCGCCCCCTCCGCCCGCAGCCACTCAAGCCCCTGATCCCATAGTGCTGCGATCTCGGGCGCCAGACCATCCAGCCGGTATTCGGCCGGCACGCCGATGCGAAGCCCCTTCACGCCCCGCCCCACCGCCGCCCGGAAATCCGGCACCGGAAGGTTCGCGCTGGTGCTGTCCTTCGGGTCATGCCCGGCCATGGAGCGCAGCAGGATGGCGTTGTCCTCAACGGTCCGCGCCACCGGCCCCGCCTGATCGAGGGACGAGGCGAAGGCCACGATCCCCCAGCGCGAGCAGCGCCCATAGGTGGGCTTGATGCCGGTGATCCCACAGAAGGCCGCCGGCTGGCGGATGGAGCCGCCCGTGTCCGTCGCCGTCGCCCCCATGGCGAGCCTGGCCGCCACCGCCGCCGCCGAGCCGCCCGAGGACCCGCCCGGCACCAGCCGCCTGTCGGGGTCATTGGCGCGCGACCAGGGGTTTTCCACGGCCCCGAAGGCACTGGTCTGGTTGGAGGAGCCCATGGCGAACTCGTCCAGGTTCAGCTTGCCCAGGAACACCGCGCCATCGCGCTTGAGGTTGGCGCTGACCGTGCTCTCATAGGGCGGCACGAAGCCGCCCAGGATGTTGGAACCCGCCGTGGTGCGCGTGCCCTCGGTGCAGAACAGGTCCTTGATGCCCAGGGGAATGCCGTCCAGCGCCCGCGCCTCTCCCTTCGCGCGCCGCGCGTCGGAGGCGGCGGCATCGGCCAGCGCCTTCTCGCCCGTCACGGTGATGTAGGCGTTCAGGCGGGGGTTCAGCCGCTCGATCGCCTCCAGGAAGGCCTGGGTGAGTTCCACGGCGCTGATCTCGCGCTTGTCCAGCGCCTCCAGGCCCTCGGCCAGGGTCAGATCGGTCGGGCGCATCATTCCACCACCTTCGGCACGCCGAAATACTCGCCCTCGCGGTCGGGGGCATTGGCCAGGACCTTCTCCGCCTGGGCGCCGTCGGTCACGGCATCGGCGCGCCAGGGCAGCTTGACCTCGACGGGGGCCCCGCCGGCCATTGGCTCCACGCCGTCCGTGTCCACCTGCTGCAATTGCTCGATCCAGTCCAGAATCCCGTTCAGCTCCGCCTGGAGCTTTTCCACTTCCGTCTCATCGAGGCGCAGCCGGGCCAGGTTGGCGACGCGACGCACCGTCGCGGCATCGAGCGACATGTCTTCCACTTCCATCCACAAGGGCGGCGGACCATAAGCCCCGGCATGGCCGTGTTCAACATGACGGATTTGCGGGCCGCCCTGCCGCGCGGGCAAAGGCTGATCGGGCTCGACCCGGGGGCGCGCATCATCGGCGTGGCGCTGACCGACGTGTCGCTCATGCTGGCCTCGCCCTATGGCAGCGTGAAGCGGGGCAAGCTCTCGGCCATCGCGGCCGAGATCATGGCCATCGCCCGGCGCGAGGGCGCGGGCGGGCTGGTGGTCGGCCTGCCGCTCTCCATGGATGGCAGCCTCGGGCCGGCCGCCCAGGCGGCGCGGGACTGGGCCATGGCGCTGTCCGACGCCACCGGCCTGCCGGTCGCGCTGTGGGATGAGCGGCTGTCCAGTGCCGCCGTGAACCGCGCCATGATCCGGGAAGCCGACCTGACGCGGAAGAAGCGTGCGGCCGCGGTGGATGCGGCGGCGGCGGCCTATACCCTGCAGGGGGCGCTGGACGCGACGCGCATGCTCAACATCTGATTGTCATTCCGGATCGCCTGCGCAATCCTCCGCTCAGGAAACGACCGGGACAGATTCGGACATGCGACACGCGATCACCACGGCCTGCTTGGCCGGCCTGCTCTCCGCCTGCGCGGTCGTGGATCCGATCCTGCCGCTGGGCCCGGAGGAAGGCTATTGCTACCCCTCGCCCAGAGCAACGAGAGATGCCACCGCCGCTACGCCGGCGCCGGAGTTCGATCTCCGGGACCACGTGCTCCGCTGTCCTCCCGGGCATGGCCGCAACTACGCCCTGGTGGGGGAGCGGAACACCGCGATCCACCTGGACGAGGCCCTGGCCTTCCTGCGGGACCGGCGCCGCCGGATGAGCGAACGGGAGCGCCAACTGGTGCAGCTCGACGGCGCGGCGCGGGTGGGCATCGCGGCGGGGACCCTGACCGCGATCGGCGCGGCGGCCTTCGGGGCGCGCCCGGACCTGGTGCTCGGCACCGGCCTCGCGACGGGCACGAGCTATGTCGCCGGCTATGGCTTCGCGCCGGCCACCATGCGGAACGTCTACAATGCTGGCGTCGCCGCCCTCAGCTGCGTCGAGACGCGTGCGCTCTCCGCGCACATCACGCCCCTGCAGGTGCCGCAACGCGAGCGTGCCGCGCTGGACGTGGCGCTGAGGCATCTCGTGGAGGAGCTTGATGCCGCACGTCGCCAGCTGGAGGCGACCACGCCGCCCGACCCGGCCCTGAATCTTGCGATCAACCAGGCGGACGAGGTGATGCGATCGGCGCGCGCCGGGCTTTCGGGGCTTGGCGGGCAGTCGCTGGCCGGGCCGCTCATCGCCAATGCGGTCTATGACCGCACGCTCGCCATCGTCATCCAGGTGAACTCCGAGGTGCAGCGGGCGACGCCCAATCTCGACGCCATCATGAACCTGGCGCGGCAGGCCGGTGGCGCCTCGCTCGATGGCGTGGCCGATTCGACGGCGGCGCTGCGCAACGCCTCCCGGACCCCCTCGCCCCCATCCGACAGGACGGGACAGCCAACGACCGAGCAAACGCCCCCCGAGCGGACGGCCGCCGGCACGATCGACCGGCTGCGTGCGAAGGCGGACGCCACGGCGGAGGCTGCCAGCAAGCTGGCCGACGCGCTGACCCAGGCGCCGCAGCAGCGGCTGGCCCAGGTTCGCGCCTGCGCCTTCCAGCAGGTGGAGGGCCGCGGGCTGACGCTCACCCCCGGCACGACGCCCAGCATCGCGGCCGCCACGGCGGCCCGCCCGACCACCACGGTGCTGGCCGTGGCCGGCGGGCGGGCCCCCTATCGGATTTCCGCGACCGGCAACGGCGCGGCGGAGCTGCGCGCCGAGCCGGAATTCAGCCCCGGCCAATTCACCCTGCGCAACACGGGCGCCGGCGCCGGCGCCTCGGCCAGCTTCCTCATCACCGACCAGGGCGGCGAGAGCGCCGTGGTGACGCTGACGGTGCGGTAAGGGGCCCCATGGCCCTCCTCGTGACGAAGGGGTAAACCGCTCGGCCATGAGCGGTTTCTCCTATCCCATCCTCCCCTCCGGCCACCTGCTCGCCATCGAGGGGCTGGAACCGCCGCACATCTCGGCCCTGCTCGATTTGGCCGAGAGCTACGCCCTGCTGAACCGCCAGGGAAAGACCCAGCGGGACCTCCTGAAGGGCCGAACCCTCATCAACCTCTTCTTCGAGGACAGCACCCGCACCCGCACCAGCTTCGAGCTGGCGGGCAAGCGGCTGGGGGCGGACATCGTGAACATGTCCGTCTCGACCAGCAGCGTGAACAAGGGCGAGACGCTGCTCGACACCGCCGCCACCCTGAACGCCATGCACACGGACCTGCTGGTGATCCGCCACGCGCAGTCCGGCGCACCGGCCCTGCTGGCGCAGAAGGTGGATGCGGCCGTCATCAATGCCGGCGACGGCACGCATGAACACCCGACCCAGGCCCTGCTGGACGCGCTGACCATCCGCAGGCGGAAGGGGCGGCTGGAGAACCTCATCGTCGCCATCTGCGGCGATGTGCTGCACAGCCGCGTGGCGCGCTCCAACATCCATCTGCTGTCGGCCATGGGCGCGCGGGTGCGGGTGGTGGGGCCGCCGACGCTGATGCCCAGCGAATGCGCGCGGCTGGGTGTGGAGGTCCACCACGACATGCGCGCGGGCCTGGACGGCGCCGATGTGGTGATGATGCTGCGCCTGCAGCGCGAGCGGATGAATTCCGGCCTGGTTCCCTCCCCGCGCGAATTCTTCCGCTTCTATGGGCTGGACGCCGCCAAGCTGGCCCATGCCAAGCCCGATGCCATCGTCATGCACCCCGGCCCCATGAATCGCGGCGTCGAAATCGACAGCGCGGTGGCCGACGACGCCGCGCGCAGCGTGATCGGCGAGCAGGTGGAGATGGGGGTGGCCGTGCGGATGGCGGTGCTGGACGTGCTGGCGCGCGCCCTGCGGCGCAACGCCTGACATCATCACGGCTGGCGCTGCACCAGCACGCCCCGCCAGCCCAGGCCGCGATAGGTCTCGTAGCCGGGCGTGACGTGGTGAGCGAAGCGGGCGTCGGCCGCCTCGAACACGCCCGAAGGCCCCGCATGTGACGGGATAGGGATGGTCTCGGACAGCACGCCATGCCCGTCGGAGGCTGCCAGCACTCGGCCATCACGGTCCACCAGCAGGGCACGGGTGCTGGCCACCTCATGCGGGTGCAGGCGCACGCCGCGCACCACCGCCTCGGCCTGGGGCGCCCAGTCGAAATGGATGCCGAGCACGCCCACCACCCGGCCCTGGGCCTCGCCCCCCTCGCGCACCGCGGCGGCATAGGTGGCGACGGGCACGCCGCCCAGCGGCGCGCAGGGCGCGATGTCGGCCACGGCGAAGTCATCGCCGCTGCGGCTGGCCCGCGCCTGCTGGAACCAGACCTCGCGGGAGACGTCGAGGCCCGCCACGCCGGGGAAGCGGTCCGGACGGCCGTGGGCGACGACGCGGCCCTGCGCGTCGGCCAGCCAGAGGTCCAGGTAGACCGTGTAGGCCGAGAGGATCACGCCCAGCCGCTTCGTCGCATGGGCGAGGCAGGGCGCGGAGGGGTCGGCGACCGCCTCGACCAGGGCCGAATCGGTGGCCCACCAGCGCACGTCGCAGGTGCGTTCATAGAGGTTGCGGTCCATGATCTCGATGGCGTTCAGCGCCAGGTCCACCATCCGCTGGCCGCGCGTCTCCTGCACCATGCGCCGGCCCACCGCGCGAAGGTCGTCGAAGGCGGAGGAGAGTTCCGTGTCCATCTCGGTGGCCAAGCGCGCGACCTCGCCCGCCACGTTCTTCACCTCGCCCGCCACCACGGCGAAGCCGCGCCCCATCTCGCCCGCGCGGGCGGCCTCGATGGTGGCGTTCAGCGCCAGCACGCGCGTCTGGCGGGTGATGGCCTGGATGGCGCGCACCTTGCCCGCCGCCACGGCGGCCGCGCTGCCGGCCAGCGCCAGGACGCGCTCGGGGGCGGCGGCTTCGCCCGGCGGCTGCCCGGTTGCGGGGCATGCGGTTGTGTTCATTCCATAACTCTCCGGGTGCACCCCTGCCAATTCGGCGAAAAGCGTGAAGGATTTCTTGCACCGGCCGTGCCGCCTAAGCTCGCGCCATGGATCACGCCATCCGCCCCGCCCGTCCCCACGAAGCCCCGGCCCTGGCCGCCCTCGTCCGCGCCGCCTACGCCCATTACGTGCCGCGCCTGGGGCGGGAGCCCGGCCCCATGGGCGATGACTACGCCGCCCGGATCGCGGCCGGGCAGGCCTGGGTGCTGGAGGAAGCGGGCGGCCTCGCGGGCCTGCTGGTGCTGGAGGACACGCCGGAGGGGTTGCTGCTCGACAACATCGCCGCCGCGATTCCCGGGCGCGGGGTGGGCCGCGTGCTGATGGACTTCGCCGAGACCGAGGCCCGCCGCCGCGGCCATGCGCGCATCCGGCTCTACACCCATGCGCGGATGGTGGAGAACATCGCCCTCTACACGCACCTCGGCTACGCCGAGACCCACCGCGCCGTGCAGGGCGGCTTTGACCGGGTCTTCATGGCCAAGGCCCTCTGACGCAGCCGGGGCACGCCGTCTATAACCCAGCGCATGCGTGACCTTCTCATCACCAACGCCCGCCTCCTCAACCCCGCGAGCGGCCTTGACGCACCAGGCGCGCTGCTGGTCTCGGGCGGCCGCATCGCCAGCCTCAAGGGCGCGCCGGCCGAGGGGGCGGAGGTGCTGGACGCCGGCGGCGCCATCCTCTGCCCCGGCCTCGTGGACATGCGCGCCGCCCTGGGCGAACCCGGCGCCGAGCACCGCGAGACCATCGCCTCGGCCGCGCAGGCCGCGGCGGCGGGCGGCATCACCACCCTGGCTGTGCTGCCCGACACCAACCCGGCGCTGGACGACCCCGCGCTGGTCGAATTCATGATCCGCCGCGGCGAGGCGACCGGCAGCCTGACGCTGCTGCCCTATGCCGCCGCCACCAAGGGCTGCGCGGGGAAGGAACTCTCCGAATACGGGCTGCTGCGCGAGGCGGGTGCCGTGGCCTTCACCGACGGAAAGCACGCCATCGGGCCCGCGCGCACCATGCGGCTTGCCCTTTCCTATGCGCGCGGCTTCGGCGCCATGGTGGTGCAGCACCCGGAGGAACCGTCGCTGGCCGGCCAGGGGGCCGCGACCGAGGGGGAGCTCGCCACCCGGCTCGGCCTGCCCGGCATGCCCGCCGCCGCCGAGGCCATCATGGTGGCGCGCGACATCGCCCTGGCGCGCCTCACCGGCGGCCATGTGCATTTCGCCCATGTCAGCACGGCGGCGGCGCTGGACCTGATCCGCGCCGCAAAGGAAGAGGGTCTGCGCGTCACCTGCGACACGGCCCCCCCTTATTTCGACCTGAACGAGACCGCCATCGGCGATTTCCGCACCTATGCGAAGCTGAGCCCGCCGCTACGCGCCGAGGCCGACCGGCTGGCCGTGGTGGCGGCGCTCGCCGATGGCACGATTGATGCCATCGCCTCCGACCACCAGCCGCGCGACGCGGATGACAAGCGCCTGCCCTTCGCCCAGGCCGAGGCGGGCGGGGCGGGGCTCGCCACCCTGCTGGGCGTCACCTTGGCCCGTGTGCATGGCGGGGACATTTCGCTGCGCGACGCGCTGGCCCTGCTGACCTGCCGTCCGGCCGCGCTCCTGGGGGTGGAGGCCGGACACCTGAAGGAAGGCGCCCCGGCGGACCTCTGCCTCGTGGCGCCCGACCGCGCCTGGCAGGTGCGGGACGGCGCCCTGCCGGGCAAGGCGCAGAACTCGCCCTTCGACGGGCGGGCGCTGGAGGGCCGCGTGCTGGCAACCTTCAAGGCGGGGAGGCGCGTCTTCGGATGATCACGGTGCTGGAGACCTTCCTGGCCGCGGTGGGCGCCATGCTGCTGGGCTCCATCCCCTTCGGCCTGCTGCTGACGCGGGCGGCGGGGCTGGGCGACATCCGGGCCATCGGCTCCGGCAATATCGGCGCGACCAACGTCCTGCGGACGGGCAACAAGAAGGTGGCGGCGGCGACGCTGGCGCTGGATTTCCTGAAGGGCGCCGTCGCCGTCTGGCTGGTCTCGGCGTGGTTCGGGCCGCATCTGGCGCCCGTGGCCGCGGTGGCGGCGGTGCTGGGGCATTGCCACCCGCTCTGGCTCGGCTTCAAGGGCGGCAAGGGGGTGGCGACGGCGCTGGGCGTCATGCTGGGGCTGGGCTGGGGCGTCTTCGTCGCCGCGGCCGTCACCTGGCTGGTGGCGGCGCGGCTGTCGCGCATCTCCTCGGTGGGCGCTCTCTCGGCCATGGCGGTGGCGGCCCTGGTGGCGCTGGGGGTGCTGCCGCTGTGGTCGGGCGTGGCGGTGCTGTTGATCGCCGCCTATGTCTTCCTGCGGCACGAGGAGAATATCCGCCGGCTGCTGGCGGGCACGGAGCCGCGCATCGGCGCCGGAAAATGAGCCTCGCCGCCTTCCGCCTCGCCCGCACCGAGGGGGTGGGGCCCGCGATGCACCGCCGCCTGATGGCGCGGCATGGCAGCGCGGAAGCGGCGTTGGACGCCCTCGGCCCCCGCGCCTGCCCGCGTGACGTGGCGCTGCGGGAGATGGAGGCGCTGGAGCGCATGGGCGCCCACCTCCTGTTCCTGGGCGCCCCCGGCTACCCTTCCCTGCTGGCCGAGCTGGACGACGCGCCGCTGCTGCTGGCGGCGCAGGGCGACATGGCCGCGCTGGATCAGCGCTGCGTGGCCATGGTGGGGGCGCGCAACGCCTCGGCGCTGGGCCGCCGCTTCGCCGAGGACCTGGCCGATGCGCTGGCGGTGCGGGACATCACCATCGTCTCGGGCCTGGCGCGCGGCATTGATACCGCGGCGCATCTGGGCGCGCTGCGCTCGGGGCGGACGGTGGCCGCGGTGGCGGGGGGCCTCGACCAGCCCTATCCGCCCGAGAACGCGAAGCTCCAGGCGCGCATCGCGGCCGAAGGGGGGCTCGTGCTGTCGGAGGCCCCGCTCGGCGCCGCCCCGCGCGAGCGGCATTTCCCCCGCCGCAACCGCATCGTGGCCGGGGTGTCGCTGGGGGTCGTGGTGGTGGAGGCGGCGCTGCAATCGGGCACGCTCATCACGGCGCGGCTGGCGGCCGAGGCGGGGCGGGAGCTGTTCGCCGTGCCCGGCCACCCCCTCGATCCGCGCTGCCGGGGCTCCAATGAATTGCTGCGGCGCGGCGCGCAGATCACGGAAACGGCGGCCGATGTGCTGGACCACCTGCCCACCGCCCCTGTCGCCCGCCGGCGAATGCTGCTCGACACCCTGCCCCAAGCCCCTGAATTACCGAGGGAAGCGCCACCCGCCCCCTCGGATGCGGCCGCCCAACTTCTTGAATCCCTGGGTCCGACGGCCATCTCGGTTGACGAGTTGGGGCGGCGCTGCCAGCTATCGCCGTCCGTACTTGCCGGCGCGCTCATGGAATTGGAGCTTGCCGGACGGATCGAAACTCTGCCCGGGAATCGGGTGGCTTTGCGCTGAAGCAGGGCCCGGAAGGACCAGACGTGACCGACATCGTTGTCGTCGAGAGCCCGGCCAAGGCCAAGACCATCGAGAAATACCTCGGCGGCGATTACAAGGTGCTGGCCAGCTTCGGCCATGTGCGCGA
Organism: Roseococcus suduntuyensis; assembly: GCF_014196305.1. Classification (GTDB taxonomy): domain Bacteria; phylum Pseudomonadota; class Alphaproteobacteria; order Acetobacterales; family Acetobacteraceae; genus Roseococcus; species Roseococcus suduntuyensis. Next base: position 84,730 of record NZ_JACIDJ010000008.1, on the reverse strand, counting down.
CCTGCCCCCCAAGGATGGCTCCGTCCGTCCCGAGGAGGATTTCGCCATGGACTGGGAGGCGGATGAGCGCGGCCAGAAGCAGATGAAGGCCATCTCCTCCGCCCTGCGCGGCGCCAAGCGCCTCTATCTCGCCACCGACCCGGACCGCGAGGGCGAGGCGATTTCCTGGCATGTCCAGGACATGCTGCAGAAGTCCGGCGCGCTGAAGGGCGTGCAGGTTCAGCGCATCACCTTCAACGAGATCACGAAGCGGGCGGTGCAATATGCCATCGCCCACCCGCGCAAGCTCGATACGCCGCTGATCGAGGCCTATCTGGCGCGCCGCGCGCTGGACTACCTGGTGGGCTTCAACCTCTCGCCCGTGCTGTGGCGCAAGCTGCCGGGGTCGAAGTCGGCCGGGCGCGTGCAGTCCGTCGCCCTTCGTCTCATCTGCGAGCGCGAGGCCGAGATCGAGGCCTTCGTCGCCCGCGAATACTGGACCATCGAGGCCCGGATGGCGACGGTCAGCGGCGCGCCCTTCCAGGCGCGGCTGACGCATCACGAGGGCCGCAAGCTCGATCAGTTCGACCTGCCCAACGAGGCCACGGCCATGGCGGCCAAGGCCGCGGTCGAGGCCGCGACCTTCACCGTGGGCTCGGTCGAGAAGAAGCGCGTCAAGCGCAATCCGCCCGCCCCCTTCCAGACCAGCACCTTGCAGCAGGAAGCCAGCCGCAAGCTCGGCATGGGCGCGCAGATGACGATGCGCACCGCCCAGCAGCTCTATGAGGGCGTGGACATCGGCGGCGAGACGGTGGGCCTCATCACCTATATGCGGACGGATGGCGTACAGATGGCGCGCGAGGCCATCCAGGAACTGCGCGGCCACATCAAGACCCAGTTCGGCGAGGACTACCTGCCCGGCGCCCCGCGCGAATATTCCTCCCGCGCCAAGAACGCGCAGGAGGCCCACGAGGCCATCCGCCCCACCGACGTGACCCGCACACCGGAACAGGCGGCGCGCTACCTGAACGACGCCCAGCGCAAGCTTTACGAACTCGTCTGGAAGCGGGCCGTGGCCTCGCAGATGCAGTCCGCGGAACTCGACCAGACGGTGGTGGAGCTGGTGGAGCCCACGGGCCGCACCAGGCTGCGCGCCAATGGCAGCGTCATCGCCTTCGACGGCTTCCTGAAGCTGTATCGCGAGGATGTGGATGACGGCGCCTCCAGCGAGGACGAGGACAGCCGCATCCTCCCCCCCATGCGCCAGGGCGAGCCCACCAAGCGCCACGACGTCACGGCCAGCCAGCACTTCACCCAGCCGCCGCCGCGCTTTTCCGAGGCCTCGCTGGTGAAGAAGATGGAGGAGCTGGGCATCGGCCGGCCCTCCACCTACGCCTCCATCCTGCAGGTCTTGCAGGACCGTGAATATGTGAAGCTCGACAAGCGGCGCTTCATGCCGGAGGACCGCGGGCGGCTGGTCACGGCTTTCCTCGTCGCCTTCTTCGAACGCTATGTGGACACGGGTTTCACGGCGGGTCTGGAGGAGCAGCTCGATGACATCTCGGGCGGGCGCGCCGACTGGCGGGCGGTGATGCACCAGTTCTGGCGGGACTTCCACGGCGCCATCGAGGCGACGGCCGACCTCAAGATCAGCGACGTCATTGACCGCCTCGACGAGGAGCTGGGGCCGCATTTCTTCCCGCGCCAGGCGGATGGCGGCGACCCGCGGGTGTGCCCCTCCTGCTCCAACGGGCGGCTGGGGCTGAGGCTGGGGCGCACGGGGGCCTTCATCGGCTGCTCGGCCTATCCGGAATGCCGCTACACGCGGCCGCTGGCCGTGCCGGGGGCTGAGGGCGAGGGCCAGCAGGCGCTGGCCGATGGCGTGCGCGTGCTGGGCACCGACCCGGCCACCGGGCAGGAGGTGTCCCTGCGGCGCGGGCCCTATGGCATCTATGCGCAGTTGGGCGAGGGCGGCGTGGACGCCAAGGGCAAGCCCACCAAGCCCAAGCGCGCCAGCCTCTCGCGGGGCATGGACCCGGAGACGATGACGCTGGACGCCGCACTCGCGCTGCTCTCCATGCCGCGCATCGTGGGGCTGCATCCGGAGACGGGCGAGGAAATCAGCTCCAACCTCGGCCGCTTCGGGCCCTATCTGAAGATGGGCGCGCTCAGCAAATCCATGGACCGCGACGATGACCCGCTGACCATCGGGCTGAACCGCGCGGTCGCCCTGTTGGCGGATGCAAAGCCGCGCGGGATCACGATCGGCGAGCACCCGCAGGGTGGCGGGGCGGTTGAGGTGCGGCGCGGGCGTTTCGGCCCCTTCCTGCTGCACGGCACCCGCGTGGCGAACCTGCCGCGCGGCACCGAGATGGAGGCCGTGACGCTGGACGAAGCGGTGAAGCTGCTGGCCGAAAAGGGCAAGGAGCTGCCGCCCAAGAAGGGCATGAAGGGCCGCAAGGCGCCGGCGAAGAAGGCGGCGGCGCCCAAGGCCGAGGTGGCACCCGCCGCCGCGAAGAAGGCGCCGGCAAAGAAGGCAGCGCCGAAGAAGGCCGCCTCCGCCAAAGCCCCGGCCAAGAAGGCGCCCGCCAGGAAGCCCGCCGCGAAGAAGGCCGCGACCAAGAAGGCGGGCGGCTGATGCCCCGCATGGGGCCGCCGGCGAAGGGCCAGAAGGCCAAGAAAGCCGGCGGCACCCAGCGCGCCGCCCGGAAATCCAACGCCAAGCGCCGCGCGGATGACGTGGCCGCGCCGAAAGTCGAGACCGCCCCCCTGCCGCGCGCACGGGTAAAGGCGGCGCCGCGCCGTGATACCCTGCCCTCCAAGACCGAAATCCGCGACTTCCTGGCCACCACGGGCGGCCGTGTGTCCAAGACCGAGATCGCCAAGCATTTCGGCCTGCCGACCGAGCAGCGACCCGCCCTTCGGCAATTGCTCTCCGAGATCAAGCTGGACGGCACCACGGCGCCGATGGGCAAGCGCAGCTTCGTGGGGGGCGGTACGCCCGGCGCCAAGCCCGTGCGGGCGGTGCGCGAGACCCTGCCCGAGACGGGCGTCGTGGAAATCTTCGGCACCGACCCCGATGGCGACCCCATCGCCCGCCCCCTGAACTGGGAGGGTGCCGGCCGCCCCGTGGTCTACATGCACCCCGAGCGGCGCGGCCAGACGGCGTTGGCCACCGGCGAGCGCGTGCTGGCCCGCCTGAAGCACCTGGGCGGCGACAAGTATGAGGGGCGCACGCTGAAGCGCCTCGGCCAGCCGCAGGACCGCAAGCGCATCCTGGGCGTGTTCCAGGACGGCCGCATCATCCCGACCGACCGTCGGCAGAAGGCCGAGTGGGCCGTGCCCCCCGGCGAGGAGGGCGGCGCCAAGGGCGGCGAGATCGTGCTGGCGGAGAGCCTGCCCTCGACGGGCTTCGGCCTGCGCCCCGCGCGCATCGTGGAGCGGCTGGGCGTGGTGGGCGAGCCGCGCTCGGTCTCACTCATCTGCATTCACACCCATGGTATCCCGGACATCTTCACGGCCGAGGCCGAGCGCGAGGCCGAGGCGGCGCGCGAGGTGGCGCTCGGCACCCGCACCGATCTGCGCGACATCCCCCTGGTGACGATAGACGGCGACGACGCGCGCGATTTCGACGACGCCATCTTCGCGGAGCCGGATGGGGATGGCTGGCGCATCATCGTGGCCATCGCGGATGTCGCGCATTACGTGACGCCGGGAAGCGCGCTGGACCGCGAGGCCTGGACCCGCGGCAACAGCGTCTATTTCCCCGACCGCGTGGTCCCCATGCTGCCCGAGGCGCTGTCCAATGGCTGGTGCAGCCTGCGACCGAACGAGAATCGCGGCTGCCTCTTCGTCGAGATGCGTTTCGACGGGCAGGGCAACAAGCAGTCGCACCGTTTCGGGCGCGGCCTGATGCGCTCCGCCGCCCGCCTCACCTATGAGGAGGTGCAGGCCGCCCAGGACGCGGGGGAGGAGCCGCAGGGCCTGGCCGCCGGCCATATGGGCCGCCTCTACGGCGCCTTCCGCGCCCTGCTCTCGGCACGGGAGCGGCGCGGCACGCTGGAACTGGACCTGCCCGAGCGGCGGGTCCTGCTGGACGCGGAGGGCAACGTCACCGGCGTCGTCCCCCGCCCGCGCCTCGACAGCCACCGCCTCATCGAGGAATTCATGGTGGCCGCCAATGTCTGCGCGGCGGAGGAGCTGGAGCGCCTCAGCCAGCCCTGCATGTACCGCGTCCATGCGCCCCCCTCGGACGAGAAGCTGAAGTCGCTGCGGGAGTTCCTCGGCACGCTCGACCTGACGCTGGCCGCCACCAGCACCATCCGCCCCAGCCACTTCGCCGCCCTGCTGGAGAAGGTGAAGGACCGGCCCGAGGCGCGCATGGTCAACGAGACGGTGCTGCGCAGCCAGTCCCAGGCGGCCTATGAGCCGGACAATCTGGGCCATTTCGGCTTGGCGCTGTCCCGCTACGCCCATTTCACCTCCCCCATCCGGCGGTATGCGGATTTGCTGGTGCATCGCGCGCTGGTGCGGGGCCTGAAGCTGGGCGGCGATGGCCTGACGGAGGCCGAGGCCGCCCGCTTCCCCGACACGGCCGAGCACATCACCGCCACCGAACGCCGCGCCGCCGCCGCCGAGCGCGAGGCGGTGGACCGTTTCCTCGCCGCCTACCTGGCCGAGCGCGTGGGGGCGGTCTTCGCCGCCCGGGTCTCGGGCATCCACGCCTTCGGCCTCTTCGTGACGCTGGACGAGACAGGCGCCTCGGGCTTCGTGCCCATGAAGGCCCTGCCGCAGGATTTCTGGATCGTGGAGGAGGGCAACCGCCGCCTGCTCGGCCGGCAATCCCGCCAGGTGATCGCGCTCGGCGACCCGGTGGAGGCCCGGCTGCGCGAGGCCAATGGCCAGACCGGCAGCCTGCTCTTCGAATTGCAGATGGGCGGCAAGCCGGCACCCATGCGGGGCGGGCGGAAGCGCAAGGCTTGACCTCCGCCCTTGACCTCTGGCCCCCGGACGTTAGAAACAGCCCCTCCCGGTTTCGAGCGCAAAGAGTAAGATCATGGCCAAGGCCAACACCATCCTCATCAAGCTGACCAGCACGGCCGACACCGGCTACTTCTACGTGACGAAGAAGAACACCCGCACGGCCACGGGCAAGCTGGAGCTGAAGAAGTACGACCCCGTCGCGCGCAAGCACGTCGTCTTCCGCGAAGCCAAGATCAAGTGAGCTGATGCCCCCTCACGGGGGGCATCGCCACACCGGACGCATTTCGCCTCGCACCCTTCCGGGTGCGGGGCTTTACTGTTGCGCCGTTCAGCTGGCGGCTGTGGCGTCTTCCTCGCCCGCCAGATAGGCACGGTTCCGCCCGTCGCGCTTTGCGCGGTAGAGGGCCGAATCCGCCGCGCCGATCAGCCGGTCGGCCGGCATGCCGGGCTCGCCCACCGCCACCCCGATGCTGATGGTGATGGGCACGACATGCCCCTCCGACTGGACGGGCAGGATCGCCACCGCCTCGCGCAGCCGCTCGGCCACCAGCATGGCCGCCTGGGCCTGGGCGCCGACCAGCACGGCCAGGAACTCCTCGCCGCCATAGCGGGCGACCACATCCACGGCGCGCAGCTGCTCGCGCAGCCGCTCGGCCACCTCGCGCAGGGCCGCATCGCCGACATTGTGGCCGTAGGTGTCGTTGATGGCCTTGAACTTGTCGATGTCCAGGATCAGCACCGCGGCCGCCTCGGTCCGCAGCAGGCTGTCCAGATGGCGGCGGACATAGCGGCGGTTCCGCAGCCCCGTGAGCTGGTCCGTCACCGCCATTTCCAGGGAGCGGTCGAGGTCCGCGCGCAGCCTCTCCTGGTAGCGCTTGCGGCGCACCTGGTTTCGGGCGCGGGCGCGCAGCTCGTTGGGGTCCATTGGCCGGAAGCAATGGTCGTTGGCGCCCAGGTCGAAGCCGCGCAGCACCTCGTTCTTCTGGTGCGAATCCGCCAGCAGGATCAGCGGCAGGTCGCGCGTGGCGTTCTGGGCGCGCAGGCGGGAGGCGAGGCGGAGCACCTCGCCCGGATCCACCGGCAAGGCGAGCAGGGCGAGGTCCACATCGCCCTTCGAGAGGCGCTGGAAGGCCTCGTCCACGCTGGTCACCGTGTAGACGATCATGTCGTCGGCCAGCAGGGCCTCGCGCACGGCGCGCGCCTCCTCGGCATCGGAGTTCAGGATCAGTGCCCTGGCGCCCTGGACCGAGATGGCCGGCGGCGCGGGGTTGTCTATCCCCAGCTCCCGCGCGGTATCCGAACGCAGGCGCCAGGCATCCTGCACCTGCTTCACCCGCAGCAGCGCGCGCAACCGGGCGAAAAGTGTGGCGTTGTCCACCGGTTTGGAGAGGAAATCATCCGCCCCGGCTTCGAGGCCCCGCACCCGTTCCGTGCTGTCCGTCAGCGCGGTGACCATGACGACGGGAATATGCTGTGTGCGGATATCGGCCTTGAGCGCCCGGCAGACTTCGTACCCGTCCATCCCGGGCATCATGACATCCAGAAGAATAACATCTGGCAATTGTGTGAAAGCGACCTGCAAAGCCTCCTGGCCACTGGAGGCGAGCAGAACTTCATAATACTCGGCCTGAAGTTTCGCTTCGAGCAGCCGCAGATTGGTCGCGATGTCGTCCACCGCGAGGATGCGGGCGGTCATTGCCGGCCTCCAGGACAGTCAACGAGGCCCGGAGCGGGCTTGTAACAGAACAGGAGTGCCACGTGTCCGAAATCACCCCCGGCATCAACACCCCCGCACGGCCGCAGCAGGGGCCGCAATCCTCCAGCCCCACGGGCGAGACGGCCAACGCCAGCCTGTTCTTCCGGCGCTGGCTGCGCAACCCCCTTCAGATGGGGTCCATCATTCCGTCCTCGCCGGCGTTGTGCCGGCGCATCGCCGCGGCGGTGGAGCGTGAGCCCGAGGAATATGTGCTGGAACTGGGCGCCGGCACCGGCGTCATCTCCCGCGCCCTCCTGGCGGCAGGCGTGCCCGCGCACAAGCTGATCGTGGTCGAGATCGTGCCCGAGATGGCCGAGTTCCTGCGCGAGAGCCTGCCTGGCGTGAACGTGATCTGCGGCGACGCCTTCGACCTGAAGAACGCCCTGCCCGCCCATATGCAGAACCGAATCGGGACGGCCATCTGCGGCATCCCACTCGTGCTGCTGCCGCTGGAGCGCCAGCAGGCCTTCGTGGACGCGGTGGAGAGCGTGGCGCCCGGCAAGGGCTTCCTGCTCTACACCTACTGCATCACCTCGCCCCTGCCCTACGACAAGCTTTCGCTGGGGGCGCGGCGCCTCGCCTGGACGCCGCTCAACTTTCCACCCGCTAGCGTGTGGCGCTACCGTCCCGGCGCGGCCTGACGACGCCCGGCGCGCGGCGCGCAAGACGGTGGTACCGGCGCCTTTCGGGGCCGCAGCCTGACGGGGGTGTGATGACATCACCGTTGGATTAACACGCCCCCATGCACCGCGAAAACCCCGCCGAACCGGGCATCAGCCCCGTTCCGGCGGGGGATGAGTGGGTTACCGGCTGGTCAGGGCGATGTCGTCGCCCTTCGGCCCGCGCAGCTTCGCGATCAACCGCGGGTGCGCGCCGCGCTTCACCAGCAGCGCCTCGCCCAGGCCGCGCTCCTGCAAGGCGGCGTGGACCTGCTCGGCCTCGGGGTGCTCGGCCTCCAGCCCGACCAGACGGAAGTGGCTGTCGCGCAGGCGTTTGCCCGCGCGCTCACCTTTCCATTCGATGAGCGCGGGGATGAGGTTGTCCATGTCCTGCCGTTGCGGCGGGATGGCCATGCGCCAATGCAGGTCGCCCCGCTGCATCTCGCGGATTTCGCCACCGCGCGGGCCAAGCCGGCCCATCACGGCGTCCATGGCCGGCGTGCGCGCCACCCAACTCAGCAGCCGCGGTTCCGATTCCAGCATGGTGCGCGTGGCCGCGTCGTCCAGGTCGAAGAGGCGCGGGTGCGGCGGCTCGGGCTGGGCGGGGTCGGGGGCGATGACCTCCAGATAGCAATCGGGGCCGAGGCCCAGCAGCATGTTGTGCGTGCCGGCCCCCTCGTGTCGCCCGCCGGCCTGGGGCTTCACGCCCAGCAGGCGCTCGACGAAGGCGGCGCCCTCCTCGAGCGTGCGGGCGCCGAGGACGATGTGATCAATCTCGGCCATGTCTCACCTGGCCTGGAACTGTGTGGCGCCGAACATGTTCTCGCGTTCCTTGTCCGTGATTTGACCCTGGCGCTGGCGCTCGGCCAGTACGGCCACGCCACGCTGGACGGCCGGGCGGGCCGCGATGGCATCGTGCCAGCGTTTCACATTCGGGAAATGCGCGAGATCAATGCCGCGGCGATCGGGGTTCCGCACCCAGGGGAAGGTCGCGATGTCGGCGATGGTATAGGCGTCGCCACCCAGGTATTCGGCCTCGCCCAGGCGCTTCTCCATCACGCGGTGCAGGCGCTGCACCTCGTTGGAATAGCGGGTGATGGCATAGGGCAGCTTCTCCGGCGCATAGGCCGCGAAGTGGTTGTACTGGCCGAACATGGGGCCCACCCCGCCCATCTGGAACATCAGCCATTGCAGGCAGATGTGGCGCGCCGCACCCGAGGCCGGCAGCAGGGCGCTGCCGGTCTTCTCGCACAGGTAGATCATGATCGCCGCGCTCTCGAAGAGCGCCAGCGGCTGGCCGTCCGGCCCCTCCGGGTCCTCGATGGCGGGGATGCGATGGTTGGGGGTGATGGCCAGGAATTCGGGGCGGAACTGCTCGCCCGCGCCGATGTTCACGGGCACCACCTCATAGGGCAGGCCCAGCTCCTCCAGCAGGATATGAACTTTGTGGCCATTGGGGGTGGGCCAGCTGTGAAGGCGCAGGGTGGCGGGCATGGGCGGGTCCTCGTTCGGGGGTGCCGAACGATGGAGGCTCCCCGCGCCCGCCGCAAGCTAGAGCATGCTGCGTTCACATGCGGTCACGCAGACTGCTCCGGCCATCGTTGAGAGCGGGATTCAGCGTTTTCGGCGATTCCACCTCAACGCATCCCGATCTAGCCGTAAGCGCGTTCCACCACCGGGCCGGGTGGCGGTGCCGCCGCGATCTCCCGGATGATCTTGCGGCGCACCGCCTGGCCGAAGCTCTCGAAACCATCCGCGACCATGAGGAAGGCGCCAGGGCCGCCGATCACACGTTCCTGGAAATACTCGTCCAGCGGCTGGGTGGGCATCAGACCCGGCGGCGGCGGCGTGCGGTCGAGCACGGCCAGGCCGTTCAGGACGATGCCCTTGTCCAGTGCATCGCGCCGCGCATCGGCCACCTCGCGGCCGGAATTGTTGATGCCATCGCCCGAAATGTCCACGACGCGGCGCGTGCCCTCATAGCCGCGGCCGAACAGGTTGGAGGCGAAGTCGATGGCGGCCGAGATGGAGGTGTAGAGATGGGTGCGCCGGGGTGCGGCATCGATCGCGGCGGCGAAGCGCTCGGCGGCGGCGGGGCTGTCCAGCTTCGCCCAGGGCACCAGATGTTCCTGGATGTTCCAGTCGGACCAGGTGAAGAGCGTGACGGCGATGCTGCCGATGGGCCCGTGCGTCATGGCCTCGATGAAGGAGCGATCGCGGAAGACGGCGGCATAGCCGTTGAACTGCATCTCCATCTCGACGGCGTCCACCGAGCGGGAGACATCCACGGCCAGGACCAGCTCCACATCCACGGGGTCGGGTTCGGCCAGGCGCTGGGCGGCCTCGGCGCGGCGGTGAAGCAGCAGCGCCGGGGCGGGAAGGGCCAGGCCGGCGGTGGTGGCAAGGAAATGACGACGTTGCATCTGACCCTCATTCGTCCGGTGCCTCCCCCCTGACGGGGTCGGCGTGAAGGGCCGTGCAGCGATTTCTCCCGTATGCGTAACATTATGGGGAAGTCAGGTCAGGGATCAAGACCTTTTTGCTGCATTGCAGCATGTTTTATTTTCGCGCATGGGAAGGCACCGCCTTTTGGCCGCGCCAGGGTTATGCCCGGCGCGGCCTGAACAAAGCGTGAAGGGGAATTATCCCTTGAAGGCCGTGTTCCCCACCCGCGCATCGGCGTTCAGCCGGGCGCTGAGCGCGTGCAGGCGCGGGTAGCTGCCCTCCACCAGGGCGGGCAGCACCTTCGCCGCGAAGTCGAGCGCCACCACCGCCGTCACATCGGCCTGGGTCAGCCGGCCAAGGCAGAGGAAATCGCCCTCCGCCATCGCCTCCAGCGCCGCGAAACCGCCCTGCGCCTGGGCCTGCAGGTTCGCCGCGCCCTCGGCCCAGCGCAGCGCCTCAGGCCGGCGGGCGGTCTCGTAATAGGCCTGGACGGTCTTTTCCATCACGCCGACGCCGATGGCCGTGGCGCGCAGCACGAGGCGGCGCTCGGCGCCAGCATGGGGCGTCAGGGCCGCCTCACCCATCACCTCGTCCAGGTGGTCGAGGATGGCGTTGCTGTCCACCAGCACCTCGCCATCCTCCAGGATCAGGCTCGGCACGCGGCCCACCGGGTTGTAGCCCGCGATGGCCGCGCCATCGGTCGTGGTGGCCAGCGGCAGGGAGGTGAACTCCAGGCCGTAGAGGTTCAGCGTCGCGGCCACGCGCCGCACAAAGGGGGAGAGGAAACGGCCGACGAGTTGCATGGGTGGTCCTTCAGAATCCGGCGCCGGGCTGGGCCAGATAGGTCAGCTCCGCTGGCGTGCTCTCGCGGCCGAGCGTGGCGTTGCGATGGGGGAAGCGGCCGAACCGCGCGATGATGACGCGGTGCCGCCAGGCATAGTCGATGCTCCCCCCTGGGGCGGCGGCGGCGGGGTTGTCGCGCAGCCCCTCGAACAAGGCCGCCGAGAGGTCCTGCGCCGCCATGTCCTCGGCATGCTCGAAGGGGAGGTAGAAGAAGGGGCGCTGGGTGGGCGTCACGCGCAGATCCATCCGCTGGCGCAGCACCAGCTCCCGCGCCAGGGACCGCGCATGGGCGTCGCTGGCGAAGGCGTGGGGGTGGCCGCGGAACAGGTTGCGGGGAAACTGGTCCAGCAGGATCAGCAGCGCCAGCGCGCCCTCGGGCGTGGCGGCCCAGCCATCCAGCGTGCCCTCGCGCGCGGGAGCGACCAGGGTGCCGAAACGGGCGCGGATTTCGGCGTCGAAGGCATCATCGCGCTGGAACCACGCCTTGCGGGGGGTGTCGGGGCCGTCCGCGAACCAGAAGTCCAGGATCTCCCTCACAGCCCGCGCTCCAGCACGCGGATGGAGTGCAGCGCCTCGCGCCCCGACAGATCCTGGATCTGATGGCGGCAGGAGGTGCCGTCGGCCACGATGATGTCGCCCTGGGGCGCCGCGCGCACGGCCGGCAGCAGCGAGAGTTCCGCCATGGCCTTGGAGGCCTCGATGTTCTTCGCCTCATAGCCGAAGGCGCCGGCCATGCCGCAGCAGGACGACGCGATGGGCTTCACCTCCATGCCCGGCACCCGCCGCAGCGCCTTCACCGCGGCGGGAAAGGCGCCGAAGGCCTTCTGGTGGCAATGGCCATGGATATGCGCGGCCGCCGCCACGGGCTTCAGCGCCGGCAGCGTGCCTTCCTTCTCCAGGAATTCAGTGGCGAGGAAGGCGCGACTGGACAGCGCCTCCGATTCCGCGCCGGGCAGCAGGGCGGTGAACTCGTCACGCAGCGTCATGAGGCAGGAGGGTTCGAGGCCCAGCACCGGCGCATCGGAACCCGCGAGCGCGGCCAGGGTGCGCCGCGCCTCGGCCCGCGCTTCGTCCACCATGCCGGCGGCGAGGTAGGTGCGGCCGCAACAGAGTGGGCGGCTCCCCTCCCCTTGCGCGGGCTTCACATTGTAGCCGGCGGCGGCCAGCACACGCACGGCGGCGCGCAGGTTCTCGGGTTCGAAGTGACGGTTGAAGGTGTCGGCGAAGAGGATCACCTCCTTCGTGCCGCCGCCTGCGCGGGCTTCGCCATCCCGGAAGGCGTCGCGGCGGAAGCGCGGCAGGGAGCGCTCGGCGGAGAGCCCCAGCAGCTTTTCGGACAGCTTGGCGAGGCCGGGCAGCGTGTCCCGCAGATTGGCCAGGAAAGGCACCGCCGAGGCCATGCCCGCCCAGCGCGGCAGCGTCGCGATCAGCTTGTCCTTCAGCGGAACGCCCTGGCGCGCATTGCGCGCGGCCAGCACCTCGATCTTCATGCGCGCCATGTCCACGCCCGTGGGGCATTCGCGCTTGCAGCCCTTGCAGGAGACGCAGAGGGACATCGCCTCCTGCGCCGCCTCGCCGCCGATGCCGCCGGGGATCTGGCCTGTGAGCGCCAGGCGCAGCGTGTTGGCGCGGCCGCGCGTGAGGTGCTGCTCCTCGCGCGTGACGCGATAGCTCGGGCACATCACGTTGGCGTCGAACTTCCGGCAGGTGCCGTTGTTGTTGCACATCTCCACGGCACCCAGCAGGCCGCGCTGCGGGCCGGGCCAGGCGGACCAGTCGAGTGCCGGCGTCACCGGCAGCGCGGCATAGTCCGGGCCGTAGCGGAACAGGCTGCGGTCATCCATGCGCGGCGGGCGGACGACGCGGCCGGGGTTGAGCAAGCCGTTCGGGTCGAACTCATCCTTCACCGCCTCGAAGGCGCGCACGATCCTCGGGCCGAACATGCTCTCGTGGAATTCGGAGCGGACGATGCCATCGCCGTGCTCGCCCGAATGGCTGCCCTTGTATTCGCGGACGAGCGCGAAGCATTCCTCCGCGATCTCGCGCATGCGGCGGACGTCGCTGCCATCCTTCATGTTCAGCACGGGGCGCACATGCAGGCAGCCCACGCTGGCATGGGCATACCAGGTGCCTTTCACGCCGTGCTTGTCGAAGACGGAAGTCAGGCGCTCGGTGTAGTCGGGCAGATCTTCCAGGGAGACCGCCGCGTCCTCGATGAAGGAGACGGGTTTCGCATCGCCCTTCATGGACATCATGATGTTGAGGCCGGCCTCGCGCACCTCCGCCACCTCGGCCTGGAAACCGGCGTCCGTCGCGCGGACCACCATCCCGGGCAGGCCCAGGTCGCCCATCATCTCCTCCAGCCGGTCCAGCGCCGCCAGCAGGGGGCCGTCCTCATGGCCGTGGAACTCCACGATCAGCAGGCTGTCCGGCTCTCCGATCAGCATGCGTTCGATGATGGGGCGGTAGATGGGGATGGAGCGCCCCAGCTCGATCATGGTGCGGTCCACCAGCTCCACCGCCTCGGGGTCGAGCGTGACCAGGTGCTTGGACGCCTCCATGGCGCGGCGGAAGCTCGGGAATTGGCAGATGCCCACCATCTTGCGCGGCTTGATGGGCCAGAGCTTGAGGTCCAGCGCGGCCGAGAAGGCCAGCGTGCCCTCGCTGCCCACCAGCAGCCGCGCCAAATTTCCCCGGCCGGCGGCCCGCGCGGCCGGCGTCAGCGCATCGAGGTTGTAGCCGCCCACGCGGCGGAGCTGTTCGGGGAAGCGTTCGGCGATCTCGGCGGCCTCGCGCTCACCCAGCGCGTGCAGGCGTGCCACGAGGTCGGTGTTGGGCAGCCCCTCGCCGAAAATGTGTCGCGATCCGTCGGCCAGGATGCCGTCGATGGCGCGGACGTTGTCGGCCATCAGCCCGTAGCGGATGGACTTCGACCCGCAGGAATTGTTCCCCGCCATGCCGCCGATGGTGCAGCGCGCCCAGGTGCTGGGGTCCACCGGGAAGAACTTCCCGGACGGCTTCAGCGCCTCGTTCAGGGCGCCGAGCGTGATGCCGGGCTCCACGCGCGCCGTGTCGCCCTCCACGTTCAGCACGCGGCGCAGGTGCTTCGTGCAGTCCAGCACCAGCGCCCGGTTCACCGTCTGCCCGCATTGCGACGTGCCGCCCCCACGCGGCAGGACGGGCACGCCTTCCTCCCGGCAAATTGCCATGGCGGCTTCCACATCGGCGGCTGTCTTCGGCACCAGCACGCCGATGGGCTCGACCTGGTAGATGGAGGCATCGGTGGCGTAGCGGCCGCGATCGGCGGGGGTGAAGAGCACCTCCCCTTCCGTTTCGCGTTGCAGGCGCTGGGCGAGGCGGCTGTCGCCGATCTGTGCGGGCATGGCGTTCATGGCGCCATATCTAGCCCCGAAGCCGCTCCGCGTCAGATGGATAATCCTCATCCCCCGCACAAGCCGAACTCATTGGCGCGGGGGCGCGATCTGGGGCACACCCAGCCCAGCACAGGAGGACCGTCATGGCCTATTTCCAGACCCGCACCACGCCCGGCCGCCATTTCCTGCAGATTCCCGGGCCGTCCAATGTGCCGGACCGGGTGCTGCGCGCCATGGACAACCCCACCATGGACCATCGCGGCCCCGACTTCGGCGTGATGGGCAAGATGATCCTGGACAAGGTCAAGAAGGTCTTCCAGACCGAGAGCCATGTGGTGATCTACCCGGCCTCGGGCACCGGCGCCTGGGAAGCGGCGCTGGTCAACACCCTCTCCCCCGGCGACCGCGTGCTCATGTGCGAGACGGGCTGGTTCGCGAGCCTGTGGCGCGAGATGGCCGAAAAGCTCGACATCCGCCCCGAATTCCTGAAGGGCGACTGGCGCCGCGGCGCCGAGCCCGCGCGCATCGAGGAATATCTCCGCGCCGACAAGGGGCACGAGATCAAGGCCGTCTGCGTCGTCCACAACGAGACGAGCACGGGCTGCACCAGCCGCATCGCCGAGGTCCGCGCCGCCATCGATGCCGCCGGCCACCCGGCCCTGCTGCTGGTGGACACGATCAGCGGCCTGGCGTCCATGGACTACCGGCATGACGAGTGGGGCGTGGACGTCACCGTCTCCGGCTCGCAGAAGGGGCTGATGCTGCCGCCGGGCCTCTCCTTCAACGCGGTCAGCGCCAAGGCGCTGAAGGCGGCGGACCAGGCGAAGCTGCCGCGCAGCTTCTGGGACTGGAAGCCGATGATCGCCTCCAACGCCACGGGCTATTTCCCCTACACGCCGGCGACGAACATGCTCTACGCGCTCGACACCGCGCTGGACATGCTGCTGGAGGAAGGGCTGGAGAATGTCTTCGCCCGCCATGACCGCATGGCCGAGGCGACCCGCCGCGCGGTGCGCGCCTGGGGGCTGGAGGTGCAGTGCCAGGAGCCGCGGCATTATTCCTCGGTGCTGACCGGCGTGCGCCTGCCGGAGGGCCACAGCGCGAACGCGCTGCGCGCCGCGATCGTGGAGCGGTTCAACATGTCGCTCGGCAATGGCCTCGGCCAGTTGAACGACCGCGTGTTCCGCATCGGGCATCTGGGCGACATCAGCGAATTGCAGCTGATGGCGACGCTGTCGGGCATCGAGATGGGGCTGCGCATCGCGGGCGTGCCGCACAAGCCGGAGGGTGTGCGGGCGGCGATGGAATACCTGACGGGCAACGCATAATCCCCACGAAAACGCTGCGCATTTTCGCGGGGGCCCCGGTAGACCACCCCACGAAATCGCCTTCGGCGCTTTCGCGGGGGCCCCGGTTTGGTGCCTGTCTTCGCAGGGAAGGCCGTTGGCGCGGCGAAGCCGCGCCGCCTACCGAAGGGGGCCGGTGGGCGAGGCGCGCTGGCTTTGCAGCGGGCGCGCCCTCGGGCAGCATGGCGCCGCCCTGGGAGTATCCGGCCGCACGGCGGCCGGCGCGCCCAGACCGACCTTGCCAAACGCACACCAGTGGCGGCGCGCAGCCAAGCCGCCGGAGGCGGCGCCCGGCGCCTGAGGGAAAGAAGAATGCCCCGCTTTGCCGCGAACATCTCGATGATGTTCAACGAACTCCCCTTTCTCGACCGCTTTGCCGCCGCCCGCGCGGCGGGGTTCGAGGCGGTGGAGTTCCTCTTCCCCTATGACTTCCCCGCCGCCGAGATCGCGACCCGCCTGAAGGACCAGGGCCTCGCCCAGGTGCTGTTCAACGGCCCTCCCGGCGACTGGAACAATGGTGAGCGCGGCTCCGCCTGCCTGCCCGACCGCCGCGCCGAATTCCGCGAAGGAATCAAGCGCGCCCTCGACTACAGCGCCGCCCTCGCCTGCCCGCGGCTGCACGTCATGGCGGGGCTGACGCCGGCCGGCATCCCGCGCGACACGCTGCTTTCCACCTACGCCGCCAACCTCGACTGGGCGGCGGAGGAATGCATGAAGGCCGGCGTGAAGCCCATCATCGAGCCCATCAACCACCGCGACATCCCGGGCTTCTTCCTGAACCGCACCAGCGAGGCGGTGGCCATCATAAACGCGGTGGGGCCGGAGCGTCTGGGGCTGCAGTTCGACCTCTACCACTGCCAGATCACCGAGGGCGACGTGTCGCGCCGCGCGGCCGAACTCCTGCCCTACATCGCCCACATGCAGGTGGCCGACACGCCAGGCCGGCACGAGCCCGGCACCGGCGAGGTCAACTGGCCCTTCGTCTTCGATGCCATTGACGCCAGCGGCTATCGCGGCTGGATCGGCTGCGAGTATCGCCCGAAGGGCGAGACGCTCGCAGGGTTGGGCTGGTTCGCGAAGTATCGTGCGGCCTGACGGCCGCGCGCCGACCGCTTCAGACCGCGGGGCGTGAAGGCGCCGCGATCATAGGGCGGCGGCTCACCCATTCATCACACGGCCAAGGAGACACTCCGGACATGAAGATCGCATTCATCGGCCTCGGCATCATGGGCCAGCCCATGGCGGAAAATCTCGCCAAGGCCGGCCACGAGATCATCGCCCCCGAGCGCGCCAGCCTGAAGCCCGAGGCGCGCGCCCAGTTCACCATCGTGCCCGACGCCACCGCCGCCACGAAGGCGGCGGAGGTCATCATCATCATGGTGCCCGACACACCCGATGTGGAGCGCGCGCTCTTCGCCGAGGGCGGCGTGGCGGCCGGGCTTTCCGCCGGCAAGCTGGTCATCGACATGTCCTCGATCAGCCCCACGGCCACCAAGGACTACGCCGCGCGCGTGAATGCGCTGGGCTGCGACTACCTGGACGCGCCCGTCTCGGGCGGCGAGGTCGGCGCCAAGAACGCCGCCCTGACCATCATGGTGGGCGGGCCCGAGGCCGCCTTCGCCCGCGCCCTGCCGCTGTTCGAGGCGATGGGCAAGAACATCACCCTCGTCGGACCCAATGGCGCGGGGCAGACCACGAAGGTCGCGAACCAGATCATCGTGGCCCTCAACATCGAGGCGGTGGCCGAGGCGCTGGTCTTCGCCTCCAAGGCCGGCGCCGACCCCGCCAAGGTGCGCCAGGCGCTGATGGGCGGCTTCGCCAACAGCCGCATCCTGGAAGTCCATGCCGAGCGGATGATCAATCGCACCTTCAACCCGGGCTTCCGCATCAAGCTGCACCAGAAGGACCTGAACCTCGCGCTGCAATCGGCGAAGGAACTGGGCGTGGCCTTGCCCAACACGGCTTCCGCGCAGCAACTGTTCTCCGCCTGCGCGGCCATGGGCGGCGAGGGCTGGGACCATTCGGGCCTGGTGCAGGCGCTGGAGGCCATGGCCAACCACAAGCTCGGCTGAGGCGTTACGCGCGCACTCAATCTGCGGGAAGGTGCCGATGCTGAAGGAATTCCGGGAGTTCATCGCCAGGGGCAATGTCATGGACCTGGCGGTGGGCGTCGTCATCGGCACCGCCTTCGGGCGGATCGTGTCATCCCTTGTGAGTGACATCATCATGCCCATCGCGGGCGCGATCATCGGCGGGCTGGACTATTCCAACTACTTCCTGCCCCTCTCGCCGGCGGTGACGGCCACCACGCTGGAAGCGGCGCGCGCCCAGGGCGCGGTGCTGGCCTATGGCAACTTCGCCACCGTGGTGCTGAATTTCCTGCTGCTGGCCTGGATCGTCTTCCTGATGGTGAAGGGGCTCAACTCCGTGCGCCGCCGCCTGGAGCACGAGAAGAAGCAGGAGGCCGCGAAGCCCCCCGTCCCGTCCGCCGATGTGCGGCTGCTCACCGAAATCCGCGACCTGCTGGCGGAGCGCAAGGGCGCCGCCTGAGGTCAGCCCTTCAGATGGCGGTGGATCTCGGTGTTGTCGGCCTTCGGCCCCAGTCGCTCCACCGCCGCCCCCCATTGCGCGCGGCAAAGGTCGAGCAGGGCATGCGCCGTGCCCGTGCCCGCCGCGATGCGCCCGGCCGTCTCCAGATCCTTCCGCATGAGGCCGAGCTGGAAGCCGCCGGCATAGCGCGCCGTGATGATCTCCTGCGCGAGCTTCGTCTCGGTCGCGATGTTGCGGCCGGAGCTCGCGTTCATCACGGCGGCGAGGATGTTCAGGTCCAGCCCCTCCGCCTCGGCCATCAGCGCGGCCTCGCTCACCGCCAATAGCCCGGCCGCGTAGACGTAGTTGTTCAGCGCCTTCATCGCATGGGCGCTGCCGACGGGGCCCGTGGGGATGATGGCCTCGCCCATCAGGCGCAGCAGGGCGTCGGCACGGGCCACATCGGCGGGGGCACCCCCCACCATGATGGCCAGCGTCCCCATCCGCGCCTTGGGCACGGAGCCGGAGACGGGCGCGTCCAGCATCGCGCAGCCCCGCGCCTCCAGCGCCGCCGCCCAGCGCCGCGTCTCGGCGGGGACGGAGCTGCCCATGTCGATCACCAGCGCGCCGGGCCGCAGCACCGGCAGCAGGCCTTCCATCACCGCGGCCACGGCGGGGCTGTCGGGCAGCATCAGGATGATGGTGTCGCAGGAGGCGAGGCCATCCAGGCCCACGGCCTCCGCCCCCTCGATGGCCTGGCCCGCGGCGTCATGCGTCCGCAGCGCGACCCCTTTGGCCACCAGGTTGCCCGCCATGGGCCGCCCCATCATGCCCAAGCCCACGAAACCCACCTGCGTCATCGCCGCCTCCCCTGTTGGAGAGAATGCTCGGCCAGGGCTCGTGGCCTGTCCAGGCAGGGTCAGGCGGGAAGTTCCACCGGCATGCGGCCGCGCAGGGTGCAGACCAAGCCCTCCGGCCGGAATTCCAGCGAGACCTGGCCGTTGAACTCCTGCGCCAGCGCCTGTTCGATCATCCGCAGGCCGAAGCCGCGATGGCTGGGGGGCTGCAGCGCCGGCCCATCCCATTCGCGCCACATCAGCCAGAAATCGCCAGGCCCCGCCTCGCTCCAATCCAGGTCCACCCGCCCCGTATCGGTGGTCAGGGCGCCATGCTTCAGCGCATTGGTGCAGAGTTCGTGCAGCGCCATCGCCAGCGTGATGGCGGCCTTGGGCGGCAGCATCACCTCGGGGCCCTGCAAGGTCACGCGCTCGGGCCGGTCGCAGGCGCTGGCCGTCACCTCGGTCGCCAGCGTCTCCAGCGACACATGGTCCCAGCTCTGCTGCGTCAGCAGGTTGTGCGCCGCGCCCAGGGCGCCCAGCCGCTGCTGGAAGGCGCGGGTGGGCTCGGCCAGGGCGGGCGTCGCGCGGAAGGTCTGCGACGCGATGGCCTGGACGATGGCCAGCGTGTTCTTCACGCGATGGTCCAGCTCATGGATCAGCAGCTCGCGGTGGCGTTCGGCGCGCTTGCGCTCGCCCACATCCAGGAAATGGCCACAGATGCCATCGGCCATCGGGTAGGCCCGCAGGTCGAACCAGGTGTCGAGCGGCGCGAAATAGGCCTCGGTGCTGCTGGCCACGCCCTGATCCATCGCGCGGCGGTACACCTTCTCGAAGGGGGTTCCCACCACCTCGGGAAAGGCCTCCCAGAAGGAGGCGCCGCGGAAGCTCGTGGTGCCGCGCTGCAAGGGGCTCAGGATGCGCTCGCCCTGGCGGTTGAGGAAGGCGATGCGCCAATCGGACGTGATGGCGATGAAACCGTCGGTGATGCTCTCCAGCAGGCGGCTCGCGCGCGCCTCGCTCTCGGCCAGCGCCCGTTGCAGCCGCACCTGGCCGGTGGTCTCGGTGCAGGCGCAGAACAGCCCGGCCCAGGCGCCGGCCTCGTCCTGGATGGGGGTGTAGGAGAAGGCGAAGAAGGTCTCCTCCAGGTAGCCACGCCGGAGCATGTTCAGCCGGATCTGGTCCATGTGGACGGGACGGCTGGCCTGCACCTCGGCCAGGATGGGGGCCAGATCCTCGCGGATTTCGGACCAGACCTCCAGCAGCGGTTCGCCCAGCGCGGCCGGGTGCTTGTCGGCCAGCACCTCGGCATAGGCGTCATTGTAGAGGATGCGCGCCTCATGCCCCCAGCCGATGAACATGGGCTGGTTGGCCGAGAGCATCAGCCGCAGCAGGGTGCAGAGCGGGGTTGGCCAGCTGGCCGGCGCGCCGAAGAAGGTGGCGGGCCAGTCGTGCTGGCGCATGCGGTCCGCCATGGGCCCCGAGAGGTCCCGGAAGGGGTCGGTGGCCATCTCGGGCGGTGCGGCGTGAGTCATGTTCATGCGTCCCGCTGTTGCGGGGCAGAAACGCATGGTTCGCCCGAAGGTTGACTTCGTTCGGGCGCCCGCGCCCCGTCAGCGCGGCGCGCGCACCGCGGCCGCCAGCGCCCGCACCTGGTCCAGCATGGCTTGCGCCGTGCCGGGCGTGGCGCGGCCCTCGCTATCCAGGGTGCGCGACATGGTCTCGATCAGCGCCGAGGCCACCACCGCGCCGTCCGAGACGCGCGCCGCATGCCCCGCCTGCTCGGGCGTGCGCACGCCGAAGCCGATGCAGATGGGCAGGTCCGTGTGGGCGCGGATGCGCGGGATGGCGGCTTCCAGTGCCGCCGGGTCGGCGCTGCGTGTGCCGGTGATGCCGGTGATCGCCACATAATAGACGAAGCCCGAGGAGGCGTTCAGGACCACGTCCAGCCGCGCCGCATCCGTCGTGGGAGCGACGAGGCGAATGATGTCCAGCCCCGCGGCGGCGGCATGCGGCGCCAGGACCTCGGCCTCCTCGGGCGGCATGTCCACCACGATGAGGCCGTCCACGCCGGCGCTGGCGGCATCGGCCACGAAGCGCTCGGCGCCATAGGAGAGGATGGGGTTGAGGTAGCCCATCAGGATCACGGGCGTCTCAGAATCGCCCGCGCGGAATTCCCGCACCATCTCCAGCGTACCGCCCAGCGTGGCACCCGCCTTCAACCCCCGCTGGCCGGCGAGCTGGATGATGGGCCCATCCGCCATCGGGTCGGTGAAGGGCACGCCGATCTCGATGAGGTCCGCGCCCGCGCCCGGCATCCCGCGCAGGATTTCCATGCTGGTCGCGCGGTCGGGGTCATAGGCTTCGAGGAAGGGGATCAGCGCGCCCCGCCCCTCGGCGCGCAGGGCCGCGAAACGGGCGGCGATGCGCGAGCCGGTGGCGACCACGGGGCGGGTCTCGGTGGCGGTGGCGGACATCAGAACTCCTCCCCCAGCAGGCGGGCGACGGTGAAGATGTCCTTGTCGCCGCGGCCGCACATGTTCATCACGATCAGGGTGCTCTCGGGCAGTGTGGGCGCCACCTTGATCACATGCGCCAGCGCGTGCGCGGGCTCCAGCGCGGGGATGATGCCCTCCAGCCGCGAGCAGAGCTGGAAGGCGGCCAGCGCCTCGTCATCGGTGGCGTTCACATATTCGACCCGGCCCAGCTCGTGCAGCCAGGCGTGCTCCGGCCCGACGCCCGGGTAGTCGAGGCCGGCGCTGATGGAGTGGCCTTCCAGGATCTGCCCATGCTCGTCCTGCAGCAGGTAGGTGCGGTTGCCGTGCAGCACGCCGGGGCGGCCGCCGGTCAGGCTGGCCGCATGGCCGGTGACGGTGTCCACGCCATGGCCGCCCGCCTCCACGCCCAGCATCCGCACATCGGCGTCATCCAGGAAGGGATGGAACAGGCCCATGGCGTTGGAGCCACCGCCGATCGCCGCCACCAGCACGTCGGGCAGGCGGCCCTCGGCCTCCATCATCTGGGCGCGGGTCTCGCTGCCGATCACGCTCTGGAAGTCGCGCACCATGACGGGATAGGGGTGCGGGCCGGCCACGGTGCCGATGCAGTAGTAGGTGTCCTCGACATTCGCGACCCAGTGGCGAAGGGCCTCGTTCATCGCATCCTTCAGCGTGGCGGCGCCCGATTCCACGGCCACCACCTCGGCGCCCAGCAGCTTCATGCGGAACACGTTGGGCTGCTGGCGGGCCACGTCGGTGGCGCCCATGAAGACCGTGCAGGGCAGGTTGAACAGGGCGCAGGCGGTGGCGGTGGCAACACCGTGTTGGCCCGCGCCGGTCTCGGCGATGATGCGCTTCTTGCCCATGCGCTTGGCCAGCAGGATCTGGCCCAGCACCGCGTTGATCTTGTGCGCGCCGGTGTGGTTCAGCTCGTCGCGCTTGAAATAGACCTTCGCACCCATGCCGGGCGCGGCCTCGGCGCGCAGGTGTTCCGTCACGCGCTCCGCGTACCAAAGCGGGCTGGGGCGGCCGACATAATGGGTCAGCAGGCGGCGCCACTCCGCGTCGAAAGCCGGGTCCGCCTTCGCGGCATTGTAGGCCTGCTCCACCTCGAGGATGAGGGGCATCAGCGTCTCGGCCACATAGCGGCCGCCGAAGCCGCCGAACTTGCCGGCGGCGTCGGGGCCGCTGCGGAAGGTGTTCGGGCGCGTGAGGGGCTTGTTCAACTTGGCGTTCCCGGGGCTGAGGTGCGCGGGGGGCAATGCGGCCCCCCGGGGCCGACAGTGATAGCCAAGCGCGCGGCTTTCCCCAACCCCGGATCGCGCGAGGCGGGCGCACCATGGTCAACTTCCGTTGATCACACTTCGGCCTAGGGTTAGGCGGCTGATTCACGTTTTCGGCGAAACGCCGAAAACGATCAGACGCTGGCGCCCCGCGCGGCCTTGACGAAGGCGGCGACCAGGGCGGAGTCCTTCACCCCCCGCTCCCGCTCCAGCCCCGAGGAGGCATCCACCCCCGGCGCTCCGGCCGTCGCGATGGCCTCGGCCACGTTGCCGGGCGTCAGGCCGCCGGCCAGCAGCCAGGGCCGCCCCACCGCCAGGCCCCGCACCAGGCGCCATTCGAAGGGCTGGGCGTTACCGCCGGGCAGCGCGGCGCCGGGCGGCGCCTTCGCGTCCAGCAGCAACCGGTCGGCCACCGCGGCATGGGGCGGGATGGCGGCGAGGTCGGCCTCGGTCGCGATGCCCAGCGCCTTCATCACCGGCCGGCGGAAGCGGGCGCGGATTTCGGCGACGCGGGCCGGCGTCTCCTCGCCATGGAGCTGGATGGTGTCGAGCGGCACGGCGGCGAGCGTCTCGGCCAGTTCCTCGTCGGTCGGGTCCACGAAAAGCCCGACCCGTCCCGGCCCGCCCTCCAGCGTCGCCGAAAGCGCGCCCGCCTGTTCCGGCGTCAGCGCGCGGGGCGAGGCGGGGAAGAAGACGAAGCCCACCTCATCCGCGCCTGCCGAAGCCGCGGCCGCCAGGGCTTCGGGGGTCGCGATGCCGCAGACCTTGACCCAGACGCTCATCGCGGCAGGGCCGCCACGATGGCGCGGGCGGCGGCACCCGGGTCGGCGGCGGCGGTGATGGGGCGGCCCACCACGATCCAGTCGGCACCGGCGGCCACCGCCTCCTCCGGGGTGGCGACGCGGGCCTGGTCGCCAGGGTCGCTGCCGGCGGGGCGAATGCCGGGCACGACCAGCAAGGGGTCCTCGCCCAGCGCGTCGCGCAGCATCGCCACCTCCCGCGCCGAGCAGACCAGCCCATCGGCGCCGGCCGCGAGCGCCATGCGCGCGAGGCGCAGCACCTGCTGAGACGGGCCGCCGGCCACGCCGACCTCGTGCAGGGTGGCGGCATCCATGCTGGTCAGCACCGTGACGGCCAGCAGGATGGGGCGCGTGGCGCCCGCCCGCTCCGCCGCCTCGCGCGCGGCCGCGATCATGGCGGGGCCGCCGCCGGCGTGCAGGGTCACCATGGCGGGGCCACGGGGGCACAAGGCGCGAATGGCGCCGGCCACCGTGTTGGGAATGTCGTGCAGCTTCACGTCCAGGAAGACCGGCGCGCGGGCGGTCAGGGCGTCCAGCGCCGCGGGCCCCTCGGCGCAGAACAGTTCCAACCCCAGCTTCAGCACGGCGGGGGCACCCCCCATACGATCCGCGAGGGAAAGGGCCTCATCGAGGCGCGGGGTATCGAGGGCCGCGATCAGGCGGCCGCCCGGAGCTTGGGGACGTGCGAGCATGCCCCATGCGTTACCCCGGAATCGCGGCGGCGTCAGCCGGGTTCGGTCAGGCGCCCTCGCCGGGGTCCTGGCCGCCATTGACGCGAATCCGCAGCTCCTTGCCCGGGCGGAAATGCGGCATGCCCTTGCTGGCCACGGCCACGCTTTCCCCGGTGCGGGGGTTGCGGCCCTGGCGCGCGTCGCGCTTGCGGGTGGTGAAGGCGCCGAAGCCGCGCAGCTCCACCCGGTCCCCGCGCGCGAGGGCCTTGCTGATCTCCTCGAAGATCGTTCCAACCACAAGTTCCACATCCGGCTGCCGCAGATGCGGATGCTGGGTGGCCAGATGCGCGATCAACTCGCTTTTTGTCATGGCGTTCCTCGCGGCGTGGTGCATTCACACAACCCGATGTAGTCGAGATTGCAGGATGTTCAGCGTTTATCGAAGCGAAATTTGCCAGGGAAATACACCTTCCGCGCGCAAAAGCCGCGCGGCCCCTCCCCAGAAGGCATCCGACATCGAGGAAAGGGCCCGTTCTGCCGTCCCGCGCGGGTCCAGGTCGCGCACCCGAAGGTCCCGCGGGACCTCATGCTGTTCGGCCAGCCAGACGCGCGCCTCGGCCTCGCCGCCAATGGCATCCAGCAGGCCCAGCGCCATCGCCTGGCGGCCGGTCATGACACGGCCATCGGCCACGGCGCGCACCTGGGCCTCGGGCATGTCGCGCCCGGCGGCGACCATGGCGACGAATTGGGACTGCATGTCCTCGACCACCGCGGAGAGCGCCGCGCGCCCCTCTTCGGTCAACGGGCGGAAGGGGCTGGGCTGGTCCTTCAGGGGGCCGGAGGTGATGCTCTCCGGCCGCACGCCCAGGCTTTCCAGCAATTCCGCCGCGTTGAAGCTTTGCAGCAGCACGCCGATGGAGCCCGTCAGCGTGGATTCGCGGGCGAAGATGCGGTGGGCCGGCAGCGCCACCATGTAGCCGGCCGAGGCGGCCGTGCCGCCCATGATGGCCACCACGGGCTTGCCGGCCGCGCGCACGCGGGCAATGGCCGCATGGAAGGCCTCGCCGCCGGCGACCGACCCGCCCGGGCTGTTGATCATGACCAGCAGGGCGCGCATGTCGTCATCCCGCGCGGCGCGTTCCAGCAGGCGCAGGGTGCGACGGTCCTCGCTGATGGTGCCCGCCAGGGTGAGGCGGGCCACATGCTGCCCGCCCAGCACGCTGGCGGCAGGCCCGGGCCCGCCGAAGATCACCGCCAGGCCCACCACCACGCCGAGGACGAGGGTGGTGCGCCAGAAGGCGAGTTGCCGCTTGAGGCGGCGCCGGTCGAGCAGGAGGTCGGGTTCGAGGGCCATGGCCGCTGGTAGCACGGGGCGCGGAATTGCGCGCAATGCAGATGGCGCCTTGGATCATTGAGGCAAGCCCGGTTGCGCGGGCGGCGCGGCGGGGCTAAGAGCGGGCCGTCCGTGCCGCGGAGCCTTTTCCGCCGCAGGCCTGGGCCGACGTAGCACAGCGGTAGTGCAACCGATTCGTAATCGGTAGGTCGCGAGTTCGATTCTCGCCGTCGGCACCACCCTTCCCAACTCGGGGGTCCACCGGGGGTCCAAAGTAGCTCAGGCAGCGCGGAACGCGAGGCAATGCCGTGGGTGGAATGCCAAGCCCCACCGCGCTCCGCCATTACCAGTGCGAACGCATCCGCGCCGTTGCCCTCGCCTACCGCGCCACAATGGTAGAGGGGTGCCAGGCCCGCGAGGCCAGCGCCCGTGCAGTCGCGGCCGACATCGAGGCTGGCGGCAATCCTAATGCAGCGTAGAAGGATGTTACCCGCATCATTGCCGGCGTGGCCGCAGACCATGGCGAATGGTTCTGGCGGCCAGTCCGGGAACGGTAGGACCGGGAGGATGCGGCCATGCGGAAGCTTGGATGGAGGCCCGGCGCGCTTGCTTGGGATGAACGGCGCCGCATGGCGGAGGAAGCCGTGGCGCGCGTGTTTGGCGACAGGCCGGAGTGACGAGCACCCCCGTGCTAGGGGCGACTTGTCCCAACCTAATTCACTTAGAAGTTGCTGTTCGAGGCAATAAACGTAACTTGATCACGGCGGCCAGATGAGTGATTCGCGGGCCGCACGCGGCAGCCCTCATTGCAAGGAGATGCGCTCAGATGATCCGAGTTACCGTTGTGGTACGTGAAGTGGGGCGCTTGAGCCCCGACTACTCCATTGATTTCGACTTGCCACAGATCCCTGCCGTTGGGGATTACCTATCTGTCCAGCGACCCGACACGCCCGACCCATATGGCGAAGATTTGATTGTTAGGCAGGTATGGTGGCGCTTGAAGTACCCTTCCACAGAGGGCTACGCCCGCAGTGGTCAGCCGGTACCGGTCGGCAAAGTTCAGGAAATTTTCGTCGAATGCGATCAGGCAATTGGCCCTTGGACTAGCGACCGTTCGCGAGACTACCTCACGGCCGCCTACACAGGGCGGGGCCTCCAAATACCAGAACTGGAAGTGGCTCGTTTGAGCATCCGTCAGGACGGTTCTGCGGTGAAGTAACCTGTCCGGCGCGGTGTCGGGCGCTCCTCCGATGTACGCCATCGGCTTTGGGGGGGATATTGGCGTATCGAAAGCTTGAAGCGTGGAATTCCTCAAACCGTTGGCTGAGTGGGCTGCCAGCCACGGGCAGGACGGATGCGGTGCCCCGGTGGGCGCCGCATCAATTCTCAAACCCATCGCGGGATTAGCAGGTGATTGCCCTCATGCCGCTTCCCGCAGCAGATCAAGTATGGTCGCCGGGTTGCGCTCAATCGCCATAAGATAAGCTCGCATGGCCCCGGTGGGGCGGTTTCGCCCCTGCTCCCATTGGCGCACCTGATGAACGGTGAAACCAAAGGATTGGGCAAAGCCCTCCTGGGATAGCCCGGTCTTCGAACGAATGGCGCGCACGTCCATCTCGGGCGGAACATGCAGACGTGCAGGGCTGGTTTCGTGCCGGGCGACCGCCAGGGCCTCGCGGAGCCCCTCCGCGATCTTGCCGAAAGCCTTCTTGCTCATCTTGTGTTCACTTTCCTTACGCGGTTGCGGTACTCCTCCACTAACTCCCCCGTCATGGCGGCGAGATCGTTTCGCTCAGCCTTGGAGAGATTAACCTTCTCCCCCTTTGCAAAAACGGTGAGTAAGAAGACCGGAATATTTGGGCCTGTGTAAAAGGTGACTGTCCGATATCCGCCGCTTTTCCCTTTTCCGGGTCTAGCAAACCGAACCTTCCGACAGCCTCCAGTTCCTTCGATCACGTCGCCAGCTTGAGGGTTGCCTGCTAGATACGTAACCAGCCGCTCTACCTCATCTGCGTCCATTCCCGCATCCTTGGCGGCGCGCCGGAAGGAGAAGAGTTCGCAGACTGTGTGCATATGCAGATGCTAAGTGAAACACTTAGTAGGTGCAAGCGGTTTCCTTCGGACAAACATTTTTTTGTGTGCTTCAGCGTAGATCGGCTCCGGAGGGGGGCTACGGTTCCCCATCCTGCTTCCCGCCCCGCGCCACCACCTTCAGTGCGCCATCCGGCAAGGGCCGCTGAAGGGCCATGGCCTCGGCGGTCGGGGCTGTAAGCCAGAGGTCCACCTCCTCCGGCGTCGTCAGGATCACCGGCATGGCCTTCGGGTGGACGGCGCCAACTTCGGCGTTCGGCTCGGTCGTCAGGAAGGCGAACAGGTCGTTCGTCGTCTCGCCTTCCTTCAACTTCCGGACAGAGGTCCAGCGCGTCCACACGCCCGCGAAGAAGGCCAGAGGGCGGCCCTCCGCCAGCGCAAACCAGACGGGGGGCCGCGATCCATCCGGCAACACCTCGTTCTCGGCGAAGCTGGTGAACGGCACCACGCACCGACTTTCCACGCCGAGCCAGCGGCGCCAGTGGGGCGACTTCGTGTTGCGGATGTTGGTCACGCCCGGGTCCGTCTTGCGGCCCTTCAGGGCAAAGGCCGGCGAGGGCATACCCCAGCGCGCATAGACCAGCTCCCGCCCGTCCACGCCGTTCCGGACGATGGGCGCGGCATAGTCAGGGTAGATGCCAGGCATAGGCGGCAGATTGCCCAACCCGTCGCGCATCACGCGCGCAATGTCGCGGATGGCCTGCTGGCTCTTCGTCATGGAGTAGGCGTTGCACATGCCTCAAGGGTCACTCAGACCGCGCCGCACGGCAATGGAAGGCAGCGCGGCGGTTCACTCGGGCTGAGGGGGCGAGCCGGGCTGCCCGGCCATGTCAGGGCCGCAGGCGGCCTTATTCCCGAACACCCGCGCCACCGCCGCTTCCGCGACGCGCCGCCGCTCGTCCCAGGCGCGAGGGCCAGGCCACCATCCCAGCTTCCGCATGGCGTATTCCTCACGTTCCAACCGCTCCATGACGGGTCGCCAGAACCATTCGCCATGGTCGCTCGCCACGCGGGCGATGATTCGGGCTACGTCCGTGAAGGCTGTTTCGGTGTTACCTCCGGCGGCAATATAGGCGGTGATTGCCCGGCGCCTCGCGGGGCCGTCAGAGTCGCCTTCC
Source organism: Roseococcus suduntuyensis (assembly GCF_014196305.1). Lineage (GTDB taxonomy): Bacteria > Pseudomonadota > Alphaproteobacteria > Acetobacterales > Acetobacteraceae > Roseococcus > Roseococcus suduntuyensis. Next base: position 56,186 of record NZ_JACIDJ010000008.1, on the reverse strand, counting down.
GTCATCGCGGCGCGGTAGGCCCGCGCGGCGGCGCGGATTTGGTTCTGCTGAATGCCCGCCAACGGAGGGGGCGACGGCATGCCGCCATGCGTGCTCATCGCGCTATCCCGCTCCCCCTTTGCATGAGGTCGGGAGGGTGGCGAGCCGCTTCATGGGTAGCAAGCGGTCATCGCTCGCAGCGATCACATGAAGTAAGCCCGGCATGTCCGTATCTGACAGGTTTTGCGGCGTCTCCGTCGAAGGCTTGCGCCATGGGTGGGGAGTTGGACTAACCTCGCCTGGGACAACCCCTGGGTCAGAGATGAAAGTTTACCGCAGCGAAAACGGCGAAAACCGCCTGCTCGGCCGTGCTGAGATACCTGATGATGGTCGGCCAGTCTTTGAGGTTCACCTGTTCGGAGCCGCCTCAACCATCACCGACCAGTTTACAATCGGCACCGTGAGCGTCACAGGGCCGGGCAGAAGTGAGATACGGGTCGAAAGGGCCGTGCTGCTGGCCCCTTTCCAGCGCCCAGAAATCCTGCCCGGATGGGAACCCCTCGCCTCGTGATTGGCAGCGGGGCGCTTTGCGTGGCCCGGGCGCTGCGTTGCGTGATGCTCGTTGCAGCAATTTCCATGAGCGGTGGGTCGGCCGCCCTGACGACTTCAGTGCCGCTGGGCCTGTTGTATGGGGTTCTCGGTGACGATGGGCAGCCTATTCCGGTAGATGCTGACGGGCTTCCCGGGCGACGGTTGTCCGATGCGGAGCTTCACCGCCTTTTGCTGCATCTCTCCCGGTTCATGGATGCTGCGAGCCTGCGGCTTGCCTTATGCCATGCCCAGGGACTGCCTTACGGAGCAACGGGCTGGCGCGAATGCATAGAACGGCCCTGGCAGGCGGGTTGAAGCGGTCCCGTTAATAGGCTCTGCTTGATTTTGCCCAATTTTCAGCGATCACCGCGCTTCGCGCGCTCTTCTTCTATGATCTGCCTCAACATTGCTAATATGGTATCCTGGGGCACTCCAGTATTTTGAGCTGCCCATTCAGAGAGTTCCCGTTCAAGTCTTGCAAATGCATCCTCGCTATTGGACGACTTTGCCAAAGATTCATGAAGGGCGGCCCGAAGGATCCCGCGTATATATTCTTGCGCATCCACAACCCCTTGCTCCCTCAAAAAAAGAATCCCGCGCCTTTAGTAGGCTATCGGAGAAGTCTTACGAAAGCACTCAACCGTAGAATGCCTCGGCGCGTCGATTCTGGGGACCATAAGGGCCATTTCGGATCCGGACAGCTAATTAAATCGGCGTTACTCGCATAGGGGGAGAGTGACAAATTCCCGGTTGTATTCCAAACAGCGTGAAGATGAAAAATTGACTTAGATGCAAACCTTGCCGGAGACACCATGCCCGCATACCGAGCCAGCGACCCGCACAGCCCTCCCACTCTAATGGTTCATGCGGGCGGCTTGGAGTCTTCCAGGTCCGCGCGGGGCGATGACCGGAAGGGCGCGGAAAAGCAAGCCCTGGTGGACAGCCTATTGGCTTCGGCACGGCATGCCGAACAGGGCGGTCTTCCGCTCTGCGCTGAGCTGTTGAAGCTCGCGGCGCAGAAGCTGGCGATGGTCGCCGGGAGCCCAGCCAAGCTCAGTTAAGATCAACTGGGTTAGGAAGCGCTTCCGCCTGCGCCAACCAATCCAGCACCACGCCATTGTCCAACTCGGTCCCGCGCACCTGCTGGAGAACATCCTCGCCAAGCCGTTCGCCGCGCGTGCATCAGGTCCGGCAGCGTTCCAGGCGGCCATGAGGCGCTTCACCTGAGCCTCAATGGCCTGCTCTTCTTCCAGCGGATCGGGTGCGATTGGCGGCGCCTTGGGCGTGGGCCGCGCAGCCTGCAACAGCCGTGACTGCGACCAGTCCTCTGCTCGCGCGGTGTCGCGCACGTCCTGGGGAAGGGCGGCGATGCGCGTGGCGCGCTTCACCGTGTCCTCCGAAACCCCCAACGCATCGGCTGTCTTCTTGATGCCGCGCTCTGCTGGCTGAACCCCCCCAAGGTGGGTGCAAGCTGCACCCACCTTCTCCACGGTCAGCCGCCGCCACTCATCAATGTGGCCCCCCGGCAAAGGTGGCCCACCGTGGGCCACCTTCTCTTCAACAAGCCGCTCGCCGCGCGTGGCGTCGCGGCGAATGGTGCGGGCTGCGACGCCGGTCTTCTCTGCGGTGTCGTCTGCAAAGGCTTGGCCAATTTGGCCGACCCTCGTGTGCTGGTTTGCGCCGTTGCGCGTCTCCGGGTGCAACGCCTCGTAAATCTCCTTGCGGCGCCGCGTGAACAGCGCCCGCTCAGATGGCGTCAGCTTCGTGCCACAAGTCTAGGCCAGGAAGCTCCGGCTTTCCCGCCGCGTCTCCTGCGCCGCCGCCAGTGTCTGACGCTTCACCTCTGCGCCCCACTGCGCCAGCGTCGCTCGGTTCACGTCGCTGCCGAAGGTCATGTGCTGGTGGATCACGACCGGCGCACCACCACCTTGCGCCTTCACGCCCAGCTTGCCGCCAGGGCCGCGCGTCAGCGGCATGATGGCCTCGGGGCCAGCCTCCCCCATCAAGCCGGTGCGGCCATCGGCCATTGGGAAGGCGATCGCGCCACTGACCACGCCGCCCGTGGCGAAGGGCACCACGCGCCCGCCGCTGAATACGTTGCCGTTGGCGGATGGGACTTTGCCGGCACCACCGCCGCCACCTCCACCGAACAGACTGCCAAAGAAGCTGCTGAAGATTTTCCCCACGCCCGAACCCTGCACCGCTTGTTGCAGGAACAGCCGGCCCAAGTCCTTCAGCAGCCCTTGCGCCACCTCCCGGAGGCTGCGCCCTTCGGCGATGGCCTCGGCGAAGTTCATCACCGTCTGCTCGCCCAGCTTGCGAAGCGCCTGTTGCGCTTCAGTCGCCGCGCCGCCGGCCCTGCGGATGGCGTCCTCGTAGTCGTTCAGAGCGTCAATTGCCTCGGCCTGGATCATGGGCAACGGTAATTCGTCGCCCGTGCCCTCGAACCGCGCCACCACCTCGCCGAGCCTTTCGAGGCGCGCGATGTAGGTTTCCTCGGGCGTGCGGTTCTGCTCAAGGATGCGCGTGCGGTCGGACAGCAGTTGGTTTTCCTGAGCCTGGATGACTGCATTCGTCCGTCGGGTAGTTGCATCGTCCGCGCGGGCAGAGGCGCCCCCACGGCCACCGGAGGCAGCCTCAGCGGGCATGACGGGCCGGGCGCCCCCTGTTGGGTTCAACACCTCTGCCGCCCGCGCCGGGGCGTTCGCGATCCGTCGATTGATCGCCTCCGCTTCAACGTTCAGCGCCTCCAAGTCCGCGCGTGCCCGCGCAAGCTGCCCCGTCAGGACGTTCCGCATCCCGCCCGGCAAGGCGCCGCCGCCGAGGCGCCCCTCAAGGTTCTGGATGGTCTCCGCAAGCTGGCCCGCCTGAGCCTGGATCGTCGCCAGCCGGGGCGCGCCGCGTCCGCCTTCAATGATGCTGTTCAGCAGGTTCGCCACAGTCGTGAGAGCAGGCGCCACCTCGGCCAGCATGTTGCGAGCCAGCGCGGAAAACGAAGTCTGCAACGCCGTGATACGCGTCGAAGCCTCGCGCGCCTTGGCGATCAACTCCGCGTCCGCGACGTTCCCAAATTCGATGGCCCGTTCGACCATGGTTCGCAGCGCCGCCGAACCTTGCGTGAGGAAGGGCACCATGCGGGCCGCCAGGTCATCACCGAAGATGCGCGCCGCCGCCGCTGCTCGCTCGGCCGGGTTCTGCATTTCGGAAAACTTGGCGACAAGATCAGTGAGCACTGCCGCCGTCGGGCGGATGCGCCCCTGCGTGTCTGTCACCGCCACGCCGAGGGCCGTGAAAGCCTCTGTGGCCTCCGTCTCCCCCCGCGCGGCTTCGCCAAGCTTCAAGGTCAGCTCTTGCAAGCCGTCCTGCATGTCGTCCTGCCGCAAGCCAACTTGCCCCGCCGCGTAGCCCAGCGCCTGCAAGGCATCCGTACTGACACCGGCCCGGGTGGCGAGGATTTCAAGCTGCGCGGTCGCCTCCACTGAGCGCTGCACCATCGCCAGCATCCCGCCGGCAGAGGCGCCCGCGATTGCCGTCCCGAGAAGGGGCATCGCCCGTGCCAGGGCAAGGGTGCGGTTCGTGAGTTGCAAGAAGCTCTCGTCCACCTTCCGCACGTCCTGCGCGCCCTTGCGAGAAAAGCCCTGAAGCCGTTGCTCGGCGCGGGCTACCCGTTGCTCAAACTGCGCCACCTTCGCGTCAATGACGACTGTGAGGCGGCCTACTGTGTCAGACATGCCGACTGTCCTTTCCTGAGTGCCGCCCCGGCTCGTCTTCCGGAATGGGGCTAATTTTCGGAATTATACTTAAAATTCCGGCGAAAAGCCAGTCTTTGCGCGCGCGCGCGCGAGGATTTCCTGTGTTAGCGCACAAGATGCATTCCCCACGCCGATCCCCAGGCAGAGGGGCGCCAGAGATATAGCGCCCCCTCCCCACCTCAGCGGCGCCACCGATCCACCCGGCGGGCAATGTCCATGCCCGCATTGATGCCGTCATGCAGGGCGCGCCGGCCGGTAGCCGCGACGTGGCGGTTTATAAAGCCGGCGTCGTCCTCAGCGCCGTCAGCATCCGCCAACATCACCCCTTGGGGTCCGGCAGCAGGCAGGCGGAGCAAGGTCACCTCCGCAAGCTCCGCGCCGAGGCGGGGGTATTGGCCGATAGTGGCGGCCATTTCGTTGTCCCACAGGTCGTGTAGGTCACTGCCAATCTGCCACGCCCGCTTCTGCACACGTCGCAAGGTCTGCGCGGCCTGCCAGGCGTCCCGCGCTGCCATGAGGTAGGCGGCCTCAGCCGCCACACCCTCGGCGGTCATTGCCTCCAGTTCGGCAGCATAGGCGCGCACGCGGTCCACGCGCTCCTGCTTGTCGCCCTCGGCCTTGGCCTTCTCCAGGATCGCCACGCGGGCCGCCGTGTCTTCTGCCGCCTGCCGCAGCCTCACCACCTCGGCGCGGCGTTCGGCGAACGACTGGGGTTCGAGGTCCAGGATATCGGCCTGTAGCGCATCCTCGGCAGCCGCACGGGCCGCCTCTGCTTCGGCGGCGGCTTCACGGGCCTCGGCGAGCTTTGCCGCTGTGCTGGGGGCGGCATGGGGCGCGGCAGGCGCGTCGTTGATGGCGGGGGCCGGCGCGGCGGTCGGCTGCTTCTTGAACAGCTGCATGATGGACATCCTTTCAGCGAATGGTGGGAAGGGTGCGGCCGGCGCGCAGCGTAGCCGTCACGGCAGCACCGGCCTGGCGCATGGCAACGTGTGCGCGCGCGTCGGGCGACGGGGGCGGGGGCGGCGGAACGGGCGTCGCCTCATAGAGGGCTTGCATGTGCGCCGGCAGCCGCGACCAGAGAGCGCGGGGCAGCGAGGGCGCCAGTGCGAGGGGTGCGCCGGACAAGCCCGCTTTCAGGGCGTAGAGCATTGCGTGAACCTCGGCCGCAGGGGTTGCCGCGCCCGGCCGTGCGGCCAGCGTCTCCGGGGCGGAAAGGGTTGGAAGGCGGCAGCCGCCGGGGCGGCATGTCGCAAATGTCGCTACGCGCGCGTGAGACGCCGAAGTGATTTGACCCACTTTTTCATATATCTTGGAAAAGCCAGCCTCGCGCGCGCGCGCGTGTAGCGACATTTGCGACATGGGCGCCGCCGTCATCGGGGTTGCTCCGCTCGGTAGCGGCGGATGGCTTCCCGCATTTCTTCGGCTGCCCGTTGGCGCCGGGCCTTCTCGGCAGCCGCCGCGACGGCAAAGACCGCGTGCAGCTTCGGGTTAACCTGCCATCCGGTCGGGTGCCTCGCCGCGTTCTCCACCGGCTCAGGGCTGACCCAGCCCATGACGGCCAGCGTATCCAGCACCTCAAGCAGTTCGCGCCGATGTTCCGGAGCGCGGAGGGCACCGTAGGCCCGTGTAATGTCCCGCAGCGTGACGCGCCCCGTCTCCCGCGCGTCATCGCTCGCCAGGATGTGCCCCGCGATCCATCGCGCGTGGCCTGTCTGGCGCGTCAGGAACAGTAGGGCATCGGCGCGCAGCAGGTGCGGAAGCAGCACCTCCCGCATGTAGGCGGCGGCGCGGCGGGCCGTGTCCTCCGTCAGCACCGTGGCGACGGGCGGCCGTTCTCCGCGCGCATGGGCGTCCCCGATGGCGATAAGGTGGAAGGTCAACGCCAGCCGGGCGAAGGTGCCAGGCCATTTGGCGAGGGCGGCCTTCAGCCGGGGCGACGCGTCGGGAAGGGCGCCATGGGCTTTCACCAGGGCGTTGATGCCCTCGCGGTGCCGATGCGCGTCCGAGTGGAAGACCACCGGCTTGTGCCTGACTTCGGGGGCCAGTTCGGCAAAGCCCGTCTTGGGGCGCAGCACGGCCAGGGCAGGGAAGAGGGCGGCGTAGCGCGCGAGGGCTGCCGCGTCGGGGCGCCGGTCCTCCCCATCGCCCTGCCCGCTCGGCAGGCAGTAGAGGAAGCGTTGCAGCAGGCCATCGTCTGCCGCCTCTTTGGCGACGCGCTGGATGGGCTCGGGCTGGATGCCGCCGAGCACGCAGGCGGACCAATTCGGAATGGCGAAGGTGCCGCGCCCAATTCGGTCCACGACATACCGGCCACCGTTGAACAGCGTCAGGTAATGCGCCCGATCCGCGCCGCCTTTGCCGCCGGACTTGTATTGATCCATGGAGGCCAGCCAGCCGCTCATCTCGTCTTGGCGGCACAGCACCTTGCCCGACGGCGCGCGCTGTTTTGCCTCATCGTCGCGCCGCAGGACTTCGGTCAGGGCTTCAACGGTCGTGCCCTCGATCAGGTGCCGATCCAGCTTCGGTTGCTGCGGCCCAATGCCTGGGGGCGCCTTGTCCGCCTTGAGGGCGGCCATTTCCTCCCGCCACTTCCGCATGGCCTCGGCGTGCCGATCCCGCGCCTCGGCGTCCAGGCGATCAATCGGGGCCGTCGCGGCCTTTAGGACGGGCGTTTTCATGATGGACGGATCACCCACCACCGCGCCCCAAAGCCGGGGGCTTTCCGTCCAGGTGTCGTCATGCACGCGAGGCTGTATGCGCCACTCGTCCGGGATGACGCTGGCGGCGGCCACCACCGCGCAGAGGGCCACCGCCGCCGGGTCAACGCCCATGCGCGCCGCCGTGTCGAAGACGAAGGGCGCGAGGGCGTCGGGCAGATGATCGGGCCGCAGCACGGGGGCGCCGGTCAATTCCGTGTCGCCGAGGAAGTCCACCGGATCGGGCCACTCGCCGCCAGGTGCGGCGGCCTCGGCGGGCCTCTCCCCCAGCTTGGCGCGGGCCGTCGCCACGGCGCGGGGGATGTCGTCATAGCGCGACTGCCAGCGGCCCGGCTCGGGCGTGCCGTCCTTCAGGTCGCGTTGTGCGATGGGAACCGCCAGCATGATCCCGCGCAGCAGAACCACCGCTTGCCCATCCTGAGTGCCTGACTTGAGCAACCGCATTGCGAGGGCGGCCAGCGGCGCGTGGTAGTCCTCCGCCGCCAGCACCGCCCGGACTAGCTCCGCCGTCTCCCGTGCCTCTCCCGTGCCCGTGGAGGCCCCTTCGGCGCCTTTGGGTTCGTGTAGCCCGGCCGCCTTGGCGGCGTCCTGGAGGCGTTCCAGCGCGTCCTGAAGGTCAATCTCGCGGGCGTCATGCAGGACGACGATGCGCGCGAGGCGCGGCGTCCGCTTGCGGTGCCAACTGCCAGGCCAACGGATCGGGTGGACCATCGGCGTATTCGAGGCGTCGGCCCCTACCAGGCGCTGGGCCAGCGTGCGAGCCAGCTTCAGCCGGGCGTGATCCTCGGCCTCGCGCGTCGGCTCTGTCAGGCGCCAATGCAGGTGGAGCTTCGGTTGCAGCACCCCTGTCCCGGGCTCGGGCCATTCGCCCCCGCTGGCCACCACCACCGTTGCGGGGCCTAGCAGGCTTTCGAGGCGGTGCCTCGCGGCGGTGGGCGTGGCGTCGCATTCCACACTCAGCGCCAGGCCATTCGCGAGGCTGGCCTCGTCTGCCTTGTCGGGGTTGGTGAAGGTCGCGACCGGCGGCGCGAACACCACGGGGAAGGGCGCGTTCGCGGCCTTGAGTGCGCCTTGCTCCGCTTCGTCTGTAAGGGTGTCCAGGCTCTCGCCGATGCGGTGCGCTTTTTTGGCGAACACCTCGTTCGCATCGTCGCGGAAGGCTCGCAGCGAGACGAAGGTGTCGGGCTCGGCGTAGCGAAACATCGCATCCACGAATTGCCCGATGGCGCGCCTGTCGGGCGCGAAAGGCGGGGGCGCATTCAATGGCGGCCCTCCGGCTGCTCTGGCACGGGCGCGGCCACCAGGCGCCGCAGAAGGCGGGCCGCGTCGGCTTCGTGCCAGTCGGCGGCGGCGGCATCGCCTTCCCGCCGGGCCGAAGCTGCGGCTTCCAGAATGTCGCGCAGGGTGCGGGTGGTGGGTGTCATGGCGTCACCCCCTCGGCCATGGCGGGGCGGCGCGGGTGGAAGTCGTCAGGGTCGCATTGCAGGACGGCGCCGGGGCAGTAGGGCGCCACCTCGGCACGCAGGGCCATCCATGTGGGAAGGGTGGCGGTGCCGCATTCGGCGATCAGAACGCGGCGGTAGCTTCGCGCTGCTTCAACTGCCCAGTCGTAGTGCGCTTCCTCGCCGCCCGTGCCGTGCAGCAGCGTCCAGCGCGACCACCGCAACAGGCGGCGCGATTGCTGCCAGCCCTCCGGGCCACAGTCTCGGCTTCCGTCCGGCGTAATGCCGTCACCGCCCAGCAACACGACAAGCGGCTTGAGGAAGCGCGTCGGGTCCAACATGGATAGGGGCAGGCGATCACCGGGCAGCATCACGGCCAGCGCGATTTCGTCGGCCATCAACGCGCGAAGCAGCGGCGCGTGGTGGCTGGCACCGGCCGCTTTGCTCTTGGCGATTGCGGCGCTGATTTGCGCCGGATTTGGGCATGCAAACAGAACAGGCATCGAATATTCCTTCGATGCGCGCGCTGGAAAATGCTTCGTGGTCGGGCTATATCTCGCGTGTCAGTGTGGTTCACGAGTTGCCGCCGCGTCGCGTTCTCCAGCGCGACGCGGTTTCTATTTCGGGTGGTTCGCGGTGCGGGCCTGCATCACCGCCTCCCTCAGCAGGTCCACCGCAGAACGAAGCGCCTCGGCCACGCCATCGGCATGGCGATGAATGCTCATGGCCGTAGCCGCCAGCGCCGAGGTTGTCAGCGTGTCGTCCGGCTTCTCGACCAAGTGCGCCAGCAGTTCCGCAAAACTTTCAAGGTCGCCAAGGTGGCGATCATCGGCGGCGTTCAGGATGCTCAGCGCGTCGTCAGCGGCGGCCAGCAGGGCGGGCGGCGTGGAGGTGGAGGGCTTGCTCATTCCCCGGCCTCCCGCGCATTGGCCGCCGCGATGGCCGCTCCCACCGCCGCGGCGATATCCTCCGCTTCCATCAACGTCCGCCAGCGCGGGGCGTGGCGGCGCTGGACGGCCAGCGCATTTTCGGCCGCGGTGTTGAGCCTCAGGGCGAGCCAGCCGAGGCCTTCTTCAAGCGACTGCGCCTCGGCTGCGTTGGGGTCGCTGCGGATGTGGTCAAGGATCGCAGCGGCGACGCTCGCGGCGCCGGCCAGGTCGTTGATGACGGCTTCCAGGTGGCGCGGATCGGCGGAGTCTCGGGGCGTGAGGGCGGCCATCACGCGGCCCTCCCCTGCATGTCCGCTAGCTTCGCGGCGCGGCGCTCGGCCATTGCCTCACGGGGCTTGGCGCGGGTCGCCTCCATCGCGGCGCGCAGTTCCGAGGCGAGCCAGCGCGGCGCGCGGGGGCTGGGATAGAACGGGGCCGGCAGGCGGCCAGCGGCCACCATGCGCCAGAAGGTCGCAGGACTCACGCCCACCACCTCACTTGCGGCGGCTCGGGGCGGAAGCGGCGTTTCGTGGTTACTCACTGAGCGGCACCTCATGTTGTGTGGTGCCGTTAGATATCTCCACGTCGCAGGGGATTGCGTCCCGAGCTAACCAGCCAATTCGGGGTCAACTCAGGACACCCGCCTCGATCGCCGCAGCCGCCGCGTGCTTGGGTTTCGCATCCAACCCGGCCGCGTCAAACACATCCTGGGCGAACCTTCCGAAGCGGGTTGCCGGGTTTGGGTGTCGCGGCGGCGGCTTGGGTTGCCGACGCGCCCATAGTTCGCGCGTGGCCATCAAGAGAGACACGGCACGCCACTTCGTGCCCCCCGCTTCACTCGCGGCCTGGATTACCTCGCGCGCGGCCGGGGCAGCGTGGCGCAGCACTTCGGGCAGGTCGAGCACATCCGCAAAGGTGAAGCCGCCCCCGGCTCGGCGGGGCTGACGTAGCGCCCTGCTCGGCACGGCCATTGCGGCCTGCGTGAGAGCGTGCCGCGCGTTGAGGTCCAAAGAATCAAGCGCGTTCCGGAGGGCAGTCGCGGCTAGGTGCACATCGGCCAGCCGGGCCAGTTCCTTGGCCTTGTCCATCACCTTGAACCGCCCGTTGCCGACGATAGCGAGGCGCAGCAGCAGGGCTTCGTCAGCATCGCTCGGGGCGCCATCGCGGGCGGCGGGAAGATGCTCGGCAATCACCGCCTCAAGGGCCGCCTGTGCGCTCATTACGCGCGCCTCAGCGGCACAATCTCCGCAGCGGGCTTCGGATCAATCAACCCCGCGACATGCGCCTGCCAGCGCCCCAGGGCCGCCAGCGTCTCGGGTTGGAAGTCGTGCAGGTTGTAGGTCCGCTCAAGCTTCGACTGCCCGCTGATATGCGCGATGGCCCGCTCCGCGTGCAGCCGGTCCACCCCCAGCCGCGCCATGCCCGTGCGGGCCGTGCGGCGAAGGTCGTGGAAGCGCCAGGGCGCAAGGCCGGTCGCCTTGTCCAGCCGCGCCTTGAGTTTCGAGAAGCCCGAGAAGGCATTGCCCCCCTTCCCCAGCAGGCGCCAATCCGCCCCTGCCTCATCACCATGTTCGGGCCACGCGGCGGCGATCTCGGCCAGCGCCAGCCCGCACAGGGGCATGGTGTGGGGCATGTTGTTCTTCGCGCGGGCGGCAGGCAGGCGCCACAGGCCGGCGGCGCGATCAATCTCCCCCGTGGCGATCCCGGCCACCTCGTTCAGCCGCGCGCCCGTCAGGATCAGCAGCCGCACGAAGGCGCGCAGCTTCACCGGCTCGGCGGCGGTCGCAGTCCACAGGGCAACCAGTTCCGCATCCGTCAGGGCGCGGTCGCGCGCCTTGGGCGGCGGGGCGGAACGGATCAAGCCTTTCCGGGGCAGCAGAGGGAGGGGAATCCAGCCCTCGGCCTCAGCGTGGTTCAGGAAGGACGACACGACGCGGTAGAAGATGCTCGCCTGCACCGGGGCGGATTTCTTCTTTGCGGCGATGATGCCCGTCCAGTCCTCGCGCTTCGTCGTGCGAAGGGGGCGCTTGCCCAACTTGGGCAGCAGGTCGCGCGTGCCGATGCGGGCAACCTCGCGCTGATAGCTGTCCGACCAGTCTGCCGCGCGCGCCTCGCGCCATTCGTCCCAGCGGGCCGCTACGGTCGCCTCGGCCGCTTCAGCGGCCCGCGCGGCCCGCGCCTGCTTCTTCTCGGCGGCGGGGTCTGCACCGCCGGCAATGGCGACGATGGCGGCCTTTGCGCGCTGGCGGGCCACCTTGATGGACATGGCGGGCCAGGTGCCGAGGGTGGGGCGGGTCCGTTTCCCGTCCTTCGTCCGCGCCCTCACCCCCCAGGATGCCGCGCCGCTCGCCGTCATGCGCCAGACTAGGCCCGGCTCCTTCGTGTCCCACACTTCCAGCCGGCCCGATGCCGGGGGCTCCAAGCCGTTCAGGAAGGCGTCGTTCAGTTCCCGTTTCACCGCGCAGAATCCCCTCAATCCAGCAGCGGGGGGCTATTCGGTTAGTCCGCCGGGGGTCCACCGGGGGTCCAAATCGCCCGCGCTCGCATGAAATCGCGTGAGACGATGTAGGACGGTCTGACACGGTTTTGCAAGGGAATCTGCCTGATATCGCCTAGCGGGGGTCCATGCGGAAAGGGGCTTTCAACCGATTCGTAATCGGTAGGTCGCGAGTTCGATTCTCGCCGTCGGCACCATCCCCGCCCGCCCTTCAGCCCGGCTCAGGGTGGCCCACCTCCAGCTTCACGCCCGCCGCGACACCACGCCACAGTTCCGCATCCAGCCGTGACCGCCTTTCCAGCAGGTCTAGCGTCGCGGGGGTCATCTCCTGTTCGAGGACCGGCTCCCACTCGGCGGGCAAGGGCCTGGTCACGTTGTGCCGGCCAAGCCGCACGGGACGGTCGAGGAAGCGGCCAAGCCGTTCTTCGAGCGCGCGGTCCTCGACGAGACCCACGAAGTCGAACCCCGCAAGGGCGGTTCGCGCCGCCGCCAGCAACAGCCGGTCGGCGGCCGGCGGGATGAACCCGTCCGGCGGCACCAGCGGGTGCGGGGCCAGCAGGAGGCGCACCAGCACATTGTCGGTCTGCGTGGCCAGGAGCGGGTTGGCCAGGAAGCGCCCGAGCGGCCCGCGTGCCGCGCGCGTCCGCTCGCCCCAGGCCCCCCAGGAGGCGAAGTCGGCCTCGGATTGCCCGCGCCAGAAGCGCCAGAGCGAGACGAGCCGCGCCCGGGGCTCGCGGAGCACGGTCAGCAATTCATGCCGCGGATAGGCGGCGCGCAGCGTGCCCAATGTGACATGGCCGCGCGCGAAGCCGACCTCGCGCGGCCAGTCCGACGCACACATGCGGACCAGCGAGCGCGAGAGCTCATCCAGCTGCGCGAACCCGTCGAAGGACCCGAACTGGTGGCGGTCGAAGCCGAAGGTCTCGCCAGGAATTTCGGTGGCGCCGCGAAGGGCCGTGGTGAAGGAGATGCCGGCCGTTTTCGGCACGTGCATGAAGGCGAACCGTCGTGACATGACACGCAGGTAACCCGTGGTCGGCGGCGAGGCCAGCCGGGCATGGCCAGCGCGCCGCCTACATGAAGGCCTTGCGGAACAGGATGCCCATGAAGGCGAAGGGCCGCAGCGTCGTGACCGAATGGCGGTAGCGGCCGGAAAAGAGCTTCCGCACCAGGGCCGCGCGCTGCGCGGCATCGGCCTCGAAGACCAGCTGGCAGTGGTCCGGCCCGACGGCGCGGACCAGGGCAGGCACCTCGCCCACCTCCGCAATGGACACCTCCACGCGGGCATCGGCGGCGGGGAGGCCCCCCGCCGGCAGCCGCAGGCGGCAGCCGAGCAGCGAGACATCCTCCAGCACCGCCTCCACCTCACGCCCCGCCAGCCGCAGCTTTGCCGCCTCGCCGGCCAGGAAGCGTTCCTCCCGCCGATAGCGGGGCGCCTCCACGCACATCAGCGAGGCCACCGCCAGCATGATGATGTTGTAGACGCTCCAGAACAGGTTCATGGCCTCGGCGGCGGGCGGCGTGCCCTCGATGGGCCCCAGCACCAGGCGCAGCACCATGCCCGCCACGGTCAGGGCCGCGATGGCCAGGAACCATCCCGCCAGGCTCCATTGCACCACGGTGCGGTCGCGCGTGGCGCCCTTGGCCGTCACCTTGAATTTCTGGTTCTTGTTGCCGAACAGCCCCACCGCGCTGGCCCGCAGCGATTCGCGCGCCACCAGCAGCGACATGCCGTCCGCCAGGATGGGCACGTTCGTGCCCCGGCTGACCCAGCCCAGGAAGATGACGCAGCAGATCCAGTAGGGGCCGAGGTGCGAGATCAGCCCGTGCAGGTCCGTCCGCACCACCACCAGCCCCGTCCACCAGTGAAGCACCGGCATCAGCAGGCAGAGAATCCGCAGGATGGGCGTCATGGTCCAGAACAGGACCGTGTCCATGGTGTGCAGCCGCATCAGCAGCGGGGTGCCCACCCCGCGCGAGAAGGGCCCCCACGGCGTGCGGACGATTTGCATGGTGCCGAGGCACCAGCGGCCGCGCTGCGTCAGGTATTCCTGCAAGCCCTCGGGGGCCAGGCCCGCCGTCAGCGGTTCGTTCAGATAGGCCGTCTTGTGGCCGATGCCGGTCAGCTTGATGGAGAGCAGGATGTCCTCCGTCACGCTCTCGGTCGGGAAGCCGCCGATGCGCGCCAGGCAATCCGCCCGCACGATGGAGGAGGTGCCGCAGGAAAACGCCGTGCCATGCGCGTCCTTGGACGCCAGCACCACGTCGAAGAAGAAGCGCTGCTCATCGGGCACGCGCGCCGCGTCGCCCAGGTTGAGCTGGATCGGGTCGGGGTTGAAGAAGTGCTGGGGCGTCTGCACCAGCGCCACCTTGGGGTCGTGGAACAGGGCGGCGGCGCGGCGCAGGAACAGCGGCGTGGCCACGAAGTCCGCGTCCAGCACGCCGATGGCGTCGGGCGGCTCGGGCAGCGACATCAGGTGCCAGAAGGTGGCGTTCATGTTGCCCGCCTTGCCGTGGCTGTTGTCGCCGCGGATGCGGTAGTTGGCGCCCAGCCGCTCGCACATCTCGCTGAGCCAGGGGCGCTTGCCATCGTCCAGCACCCAGACGCGGAAGCGCGGGTAGTCCTGCGACATGGCCCCCACGATGGTGCGGTAGAGGATCTCCTCCTGCTCGTTGTAGGTCGGGATCAGCAGGTCAATGAGCGGCGGGCCGCCGGGGTGGCTTTCCACCGGATGCGCCGTGGCCTCCGCGCTGCGGTCCAGCGTGCGCGAGAGCACATGCAGCAGCAGCACGCCCGCGAAGCTGCCCACCACCTCGACCATGAAGAAGGCCCAGGCCGCCAGTGCCAGCGGGTCCAGCGCCGGTTCGGGCAGCGTCTGCGTCGCGCGCCAGAACAGATAGCGCCCCATGAGCAGGATGGTCAGCCACGCCCCGGCCCAGCGCGCCCAGGGGTTGATGGAGGAGATCCAGGGCAGGAAGGCCGCCAGCGACAGCACCAGCAGCACCGGCAGGAAGGCTTCCGCCAGCGGGTCCATGGCTCAGCGGAACTGCACGGCGCCGAGGCGGCCCGTCTCGCAGCCCTCCGGCGGCATCACGGGGCGCAGGATCACCTGCGGCAGGGCGCGCGCCTCGCCGGGGGTGAAGCTGGGCGCGACGCGCTGGATCACCTCGGCGCGCAAGGCCGGCCCGCCGCCCAGAGGCCGGAACTCCGCCTGCTGGCCCAGATGGGTCTGGCGGAAGCCGCGCTCGTCCAGCTCGGCGGTGATGAGGGGGGCGGCGCAGGAAATCAGCCGCGCCAGGTCCTGCCCCGGCCGCACCGTCTCGCCCGGCTGCACCAGCAGGCGGGCCAGCAGGGCGGGCTCCGGAGTCTCTACGGGGGCGTTGGCCAGCCGGCCCACCCGCGCCGTCTCGGCCTCCAGCTGGCGGCGGGTTGCGTCGCGCCGGGCGCGGCGTTCGACGAGCTGCGTCTCCAGCTCCACCAGCGCGAGGCTCAGGCGGTCCATGTTCTGCTGCGACACCGAACGGTCGCTGGCATTGTCGGCGGCGAAGATGCCGCGGCGGGCACCCTCCTCCTCGGCGCGCAGGGACGCTACGCGCTCCGTCGTCGCGGCCGCCTCGTCGCGCGCCACCGAAAGGTCACGCCGCAGCCCCTGCACGGCGGCGAGGCTGATGATGCCCTGGCGCAGCAGCCGCTCCCCGCGCGAGGCGGCGGCCTCGGCCTCGCGCAGCCGGGCCTGGGCGGCGCCGAGCAGCGCCTCGCCCTCCGCGATGCGGGCGCGGAGCTGGTCGAGCCGGGTCTGACGGAAGCTGTCGGCCGTGCCGGTGGCGGCGGCGAGCAGCACGCGTGTGGCCTCCATGCGGCTGACCAGGGCCGAGACCTCGGCCTCCATCCCCTCCAGCGTCGCGCGGAGTTCGTCGAGGCGCTGGGTGTCCACGCGCTCATTCACGATGCTGGCGAAGCTGTCGCCCTGGCCGAACCACGCGCCGGGCAGATGGGGATGCATGTCGAGCCGCCCCTCGATGGGCGCGCGCAAGGTCAGCGCCTGTCCGGCCATCAGCGCCTTTTGCGCCTGCACGGTGAAGAAGCGGTCATGCAGGAAAAAGAGCGTGGCGCCGACCACCAGCACCGCGAAAGCGATGCGCGCGAGGCGGCCGAGCGAGGCGCCCAGTTGCGCGCCGCGCGCGGGTTCCGCCCGCGCCGTGGCGGGTTTCGCCGGAGGCAAACTGTCCACGCGCCCGACACTCCAAATGAAAGTGTCGCTTACCTTATGGAACTACAGGACGCGCGTGAACCGTTAACCGATATTGCCAGCAATGCGTCAGAGGCACCCGGCCGCACGCGCCCGGGCGCGGAGCAGCGCCAGCACCGTGCGGCAATTGGGCGCGGGCCGCCCGGTGAGTTCGGCGAATTCGACGATGACGCCGAGCAGCGCCTCGACCTCCATGGGCCGCCCGCGCTCCAGATCCTGCAGCATGGAGGTGCGGTGCGCGCCCACCTCCGCCGCGCCCGCGATTCGCTTGTCCACATCAATGGCGAAGCGCACGCCCAGGGCCTGCCCGATTTCCTGCGCCTCCAGCATCATGGCGCGCGCGAGGTCCCGCAATTCGCCGGGGGCGGTGATGACATCGAGCGTGGCGGAGGTCAGCGCGCTGATCGGGTTGAAGGCCAGGTTGCCCCAGAGCTTCACCCAGATCTCGTCGCGGATCTTGGGCCGCACCGGCGCCTTGAAGCCGGCGGCGACCAGCGCCTTGGCCAGCGCCTCGATTCGCGGCGTGCGTTCGCCGGAAGGTTCGCCGAGCGTGAAGCGGTCGCCATAGGTGTGTTCGATGACGCCCGGCTCCGCCACCTCCGCCGCCGGATAGACGATGCAGCCGATGGCGCGCTCCGGCGGCAGCAGGCGCGAGACTTCGCCGCCCGGGTCCACGCTCTCCACGCGCCGGCCATCGAACTCGCCGCCGAACTTGTAGAAATACCACCAGGGAATGCCGTTCACCGCCGAGACGATGGCGGTCTCGGGGCCCAGCAGCTTCGCGATCTGCGGCGCGGCACCCGGCAGCCCCACGGCCTTGAGGGTGATGATGACGGCGTCCTGTGGCCCGGCCTCCTCCGGCGTGGCAACGCAGCGGGGGTGGACCACCGTCTCGATCCCCTCGCTGATGAGCTTGAGGCCGTTCGCCTGCATGGCCGCCAGATGGGGGCCGCGGGCGATGATGGTCACCTCGGCGGCCTCGGCGGCGGCGAGTTTCGCCGCCATCAGCCCACCGATGGCCCCTGCCCCGAAAACGCAAATTTTCATCGCCATGGATTCACGCTCCGCTGCTCCGCCGCTCCGCGACCCAGGGCGTGCATCAAGCCGTCACCCCCAGCTTCTCCGCCAGGCCGATCCGCATGAGCTTGCCCGTGGCGCCCTTGGGAATCTCCGGCAGGAAGACGATCTTGCGGGGAACCTTGAAGTCCGCAAGCTGGCGGGCGGCGAAGTCGCGCAGATCGCGCTCGCTCACCTCGGCGCCCTCGCGCAGGACGATGGCGGCGCCCACCTCCTCGCCCAGCATCTTGTGGGGGATGGAGAAGGTCAGCGCCTGGGCCACGGCCGGATGGGCGGAGAGCACGCCATCCACCTCCAGCGGGCTCACCTGCTCGCCGCCGCGCTTGATGAGTTCCTTCAGCCGCCCGGTCAGCACCAGGTAGCCATCGGCGTCGAGCATCCCCTGGTCGCCGGTGCGGAACCAGCCCTCGGTGAAGGCCTTTGCGTTGGCGTCAGGGTTGTTGTCATAGCCGGCCGTCACGTTGGGGCCGCGGATCACCACCTCGCCGATGCCACCCTGGGGCAGCAGCGTGCCGTCCTCGTCCATGATGGCGACCTCGGGGCCGGCGGGCAGGCCGACGGCGCCTGGCTTGCGGGCGCCGCGCAGCGGGTTGGAGGCCATCTGGTGCGCGGCCTCGGTCATGCCGTAGCTCTCGACCAGGGGGCAGCCGAAGGCCTTCTCCATCGCCTCCATCACCGGCCCCGGCAGCGAGGCCGAGGACGAACGGATGAAGCGCAAAGGCACACGCGCGATGACATCCGCGTTGCGCTCTGCGCGGGCCAGGATCACCTGGTGCATGGTGGGGACGGCCGTGTACCAGCTGGGCCGTTCCTCCTCCAGCAGGCGGAAGAAGCGCATCCCGTCGAAGCCCGGCGTGCACACCACGGCACCGCCCGCCGCCACGGAAGACAGAACCGCCGCGATCAGCCCATGGATGTGGAACAGAGGCATGATGTTGAGGCACACATCCGCCTCTGTCAGGTCCAGCGTGGCGCCGATATGCGCGGCCGAGGCGCAGATGTTGCGCTGGCTGAGCGGCACGATCTTGGGCCGCGCCGTGGTGCCGGAGGTGTGCAGCACCAAGGCGCCATCCTCGGCCTCGCCCATGCCGGGGCGGGCGGCGGTGCCCGGCGTACCGCCCTCCAGCGTGAAGTCGCCCGCCGCCTCGCCCGGCACCAGCTCCAGCACCGGGATGCCGAGTCCCTCGGCGGCGGCGCGGGCGGAGGTCTCGACACCCCGCTGCACCACCAGGGCGCGGGGCTTCAGGTCCTCGAGGTAGAAGGCGAACTCATCCTGCTTGTAGGCCGGGTTGAGGGGCGCGGTGCAGGCGCCCGCCGCGATGCAGAGGAAGGCCGCCGCCATCTCGGGCCCGTTGGGCAGCACGATGGCCACACGCTCGCCCCGGCCGATGCCGCGCCCGTTCAGGGTGGCCACGGTGCGGGCGGCGAGGTCGCGCAGCGCGCCATGGGTCAGGGCCGGGCGGCCGGGTGCCCGCAGCGCGGGGGCTTCGGCGGCGCCACGCGCCAGCAGGGCGGAAAGAGAGGTCACGGATGTCATGGCCAAGGCGATGTTCCCAATCGAAACTCCCAAAAGCATGGGATCATTTCACTACCGCGAAAAGTCGAGACGGCCGATTTTCAGGATTTTCATTGCTTCACACCAAGTTGACACCTTTGCAAAACGAACACCTTCCACCGGGCGGACTTTACGGCATTTTCAAGGGGCCATCGAGAAAGGGCCCCGACCATGATGCTTCGCCGTCGTCAGCTTGCCGCCATGGGTGCGGGGCTCGGTGCCGCCGCCCTTGCCGCCCCCGCCTTCGCCCAGGCCGCCTGGCAGCCGCAGCGCCCGGTGCAGTTCATCGTGCCCGCCGGCACGGGCGGTGGTGCCGACCAGATGGCGCGCGTGATCCAGGGCATCGTCAGCAAGCACAACCTGATGAACCGGCCGCTGATGGTGGTGAACAAGGCGGGCGGCGCGGGCGCCGAGGGCTTCCTTGAAGCCCGCAACAGCCGGGGCAACCCGCATGTGCTGATCATCAGCCTGTCGAACCTGTTCACCACGCCGATGTCCACCGGCATTCCCTTCACCTGGCGCGACCTGACGCCCATCCGGATGATGGCGCTGGACGAGTTCGTGCTCTGGGTGAACGCCGAAAGCCCCTGGCAGAACGTGGCCCAGTTCGTCGAGGCCGCGAAGGCCGGGCGGCTGCGGATGGGCGGCACCGGCTCGCGCCAGGAAGACCAGATCATCACCGTCGCCCTGCAGCGCGCCACGGGCGCCACCTTCACCTATGTGCCGTTCCGGGGCGGCGGCGAGGTGTCGACGCAGTTGGTCGGCCGGCACATCGACAGCACGGTGAACAACCCGATCGAGGCCGTGACGCATTGGCGCGCCGGCACGCTGCGCCCGCTCTGCGTCTTCGACAGCCGGCGCCTGCCGGGCGAGGGCCGCATCACCGAGACCATGGGCTGGCAGGACATCCCGACCTGCAAGGAAAGCGGCCTCGACGTCGAATACCTGATGCTGCGCGGCATCTTCGGCGCGCCCGGCATCACCCCCGCCCAGACCGCCTTCTGGGTGAACCTGCTGGAGCGCGTGGCCGAAACCCCGGAATGGCGCGAGCTGATGGCGCAAGGCGCCTTCAACACCACGAGCCTGACCGGCGCGCCCTTCTCCGAATGGCTGGGCCGCGAGGAGGAGCGCCACCGCACGCTCATGCAGGAAGCGGGCTTCCTGGCGGCGGGGGGCTGAGACCATGAGCATCACCACCCAGGACAGCGTCCTCATCCCCAGCGCCGAGGCAGCGGCCGAGCGTGGCCCCAGCCAGCGCGGCATGGAGATCGCCACCGCCGTCGTGCTGATGGCGGCGGGCGGCATCGGCATGATGGACAGCCTTCGCATCGGCGCGGGCTGGGGGACGGATGGCCCGCAATCGGGCTACTTCCCCTTCTGGCTCGGCGCCATCCTGGCGCTGGCCAGCCTCGGCAACCTGGTCGTGGCGCTGCGCGACCACCGGCGCGGGGCGCGGGGGCCGCGCTTCGCCACCTGGGGGCAGTTGGCGCTGGTCGCGCAGGTCTTCGTGCCGACCGCCATCTATGTGGCCGTGATCCCGCTGGCGGGCATCTATGTCAGCTCGGCCGTGCTGGTGGCCTATTTCATGCGCCGCTTTGGCGAGTTCCGCATGGTGACCTCAATGTTGTCGGGCGCCGCGGCCGCCCTCGTCTCCTTCGTCATCTTCGAGATCTGGTTCCTGGTCGCCCTGCCCAAGGGGCCACTCGAGACCGCGCTCGGCTACTGATCCCGCCTCCCCTCGCCCTCAAGACCGGCCACACCCGGCGCGCGGACACCCCGCGCGCGGCCTGACGGGCGCGCGCCGGGGGAACCCACATGGAAGAGATCCAGCTCCTGGGCCACGGCTTCGCCGTCGCGCTCCAATGGGAAAACGTGCTGCTGATGGTGGCGGGCATCGTGCTCGGCGTGCTCATCGGCGTGCTGCCGGGGCTGGGGGGGGCCAATGGCATCGCCATCCTGCTGCCGCTCACCTTCACCCTGCCGCCGGTCAGCGCCATCATCCTCCTCTCCTGCATCTATTGGGGC
The DNA here is from genome assembly GCF_014196305.1 of Roseococcus suduntuyensis. Lineage (GTDB taxonomy): Bacteria > Pseudomonadota > Alphaproteobacteria > Acetobacterales > Acetobacteraceae > Roseococcus > Roseococcus suduntuyensis. Next base: position 35,372 of record NZ_JACIDJ010000008.1, on the reverse strand, counting down.
GCGTTGTTCGGGGGGGCCATCACATCCATCCTGTTCAACATCCCGGGCGAGCCCTGGTCGGTCGCCACGACCTTCGACGGCTACCCGATGGCGCAGCAAGGCAAGGCCGGCGAGGCGCTGACGGCGGCCTTCACCTCCTCCTTCGTGGGCGCCTTCGTCGCGGTGGTGATGATCACCTTCCTCGCACCGCTGGTCGCGCAGTTCGCGCTGCAATTCGGCCCGCCGGAATTCTTCGCGGTGATGTTCCTCTCCTTCGCCTGCTTCATCGGCCTGGCGCGCGGATCGCCGCTCAAGGCGCTGGCGGCGATGATGTTCGGCTTCCTGCTGGCGGGCGTCGGCATGGACGGCGTCACGGGCCAGTTGCGGATGACCTTCGGCTCCATGGAGCTGATGCGCGGCATTGATTTCCTGGTGGTGGTCATCGGCCTGTTCGGCCTGTCCGAAATCTTCCAGTCCATCGAGGAGGGGCTGCGCTTCAAGGGGGCCCGCGCGCGCATCACGCTGGGCACCGTGCTGCGCACCTGGGCCGAGCTTCCCCGCCACTGGGCGCTGTTCATCCGCTCCTCGCTCATCGGCTGCTGGATGGGCATCACGCCCGCCGGCGCCACGCCCGCCTCCTTCATGTCCTATGGCGTGGCGCGGCGCATGGCGAAGGACAAGGACAGCTTCGGGCGCGGCCGCATGGAGGGCGTGGTGGCGCCGGAGACGGCGGCGCATGCGGCGGGCACGTCCGCGCTGCTGCCCATGCTGAGCCTCGGCGTGCCGGGTTCGCCCACGGCCGCCGTGCTGCTGGGCGGCCTCATCATGTGGGGCTTGCAGCCGGGGCCCATGCTCTTCGTCGAGCAGAAGGACTTCGTCTGGGGGCTGATCGCGTCCATGTATCTGGGCAACATCGTGGGGCTGATCATCGTGCTGGCGGCGGTGCCGTGGTTCGCGGCCATCCTGCGCGTGCCCTTCTCCATCATCGCGGCCATCATTCTCATGGTGTGCGCCATCGGCGCCTACACGGTGAACTCGGCCGAGTTCGACGTGGTGCTGATGCTGATCTTCGGCGTCATCGGCTATGTGATGAAGAAGCTGGACTACCCGCTGGCGCCGCTGGTGCTGGCGCTGGTGCTGGGCGACCGCACGGAGGAGAGCTTCCGCCAGTCCCTGCTGCTGAGCGAGGGGTCGCTCGCCGTGTTCTTCTCCAACTGGCTGGTGGGCGGCATCATGACGCTGGGCCTGGTCATGCTTTTCTACCCGACGCTGTCGAAGCTCTGGGCGCCGCGGATGCAGCCGGCCTGAGGCCGGGCGCACCCGCGGCGGGGGGTCACGGAAGCGGGTGGCGGAAGCGCATGAAACGCCCATCCGCCCGCCACTGGTGGGCCTCGACCTTGCCCGAGAAGATGGGATAGCCGTTCACGAACAACTCGAGGTCGCCCGCGGTGTCGAACACCATGTTCTGTCCATCGAAGGCGAAGTCGAGGTGGCCGATCTGGCCGTAGGCGACGCCACGCAGGTCAAAGAGCACTTCGAGATGCGAGGGAGTGCGCGGGCGCGAGGCCGCGCGGAAGGCACGCGACCCGAAGTCGCCGGCCGCCGTGCGTAAGGTCGAGGACATCACGCGGAAGGCGTTGGGCCCGCCAACCGTCGTAAAGGCGACAACCTGCCGGAACCGCAGGCGGAACTCGACCGTCTCCACCACCGCGATCCGCATCAGGGCACGCACCGACCCGTTCGCACGGCTGAAGAGCAGCCGGTCCTGCCGGGCGCGGATGCCGGGTTCGCGGGAGATGCGCTCCGCCTCGCGCCGCAGCGAGAAGTTCACGACGCGGTCCAGCTCCTCCGCGATGCGGCGGCCATATTGCGCGGCCCCCGCCTCGTTGGGGTGCGCCCAGTGGGCGTTGTAGATCGTGGGCCGCTGCTTGACCGGCGGGTCGCCACCCATGCGGGACCGGTAATGGGTGATGCGCGCATCCCGCACCGCTTGGTTTCCCGGACCGGGCGGCTCGTAGACCCAGGGCTCGCGCGTGTACATGGCGCGGGCGTTCGGGAAGCGCGGGTTCACATAATGGACCGAGGGCCCTGAGGAGCGGCGGTTGTGCTCGGCGATGCGCCGCGTGAGTTCCGAGGTCAGGCGGGCGTAGAAAAACTCCACCTGCGCCGCCGCCTGGCGCGCTTCCTCGCGGGCCGAGATGCCCAGGAAGACTCCCGCGACAAGACCCACAGGGCCCAGCAGGAACGACCCCAGAAACACGCCCGCTGTCCCCGCGAGCAGGCCCACCACCTCGTCCGAACGGCTGTCCTGGCTCAGCCCAGGATAATAGCCGGTGTAGAGGATATGCCGTGCCCGCAGCGCCCGCGCATCGGCCAGCGCGAGGGTCACGGATTCGAGCCGCTGCGTGAAATGCTCCGAGAAGAAATACTCCTTCGCGTCCATGCCCAGGCGCCGGGCCGCGCCCTCGATGTGACGCGTCGCCTCCGCGACGGCATCTTCCTGCGACCCGTCGAAGGGCAGCCCGGCCGTCAGGAAGCCCATGTCATTGGCGCCGCCATCCATGACCAGCACCTCCACCTCCTCGGCCCGCGGGGCGAGGGCGCGCAACTGGTCCCGCGCGGAGGGCGCCCCGGAGGGGATTTCGCCAGAGATCGCGTTGCGCGGCACCACCGCGGCGGAAGGCACCCGGCCCAGGACGAAGGCGTTGTTGCCATCGATATTGCTGGCCTGGGCGCCGGATTGCGCGGTGAACAGGCCCTCGGGCACCGTCACGTCCAGTGCGCCGCTTTGGCGCAGCGCGGCGAAGGCCAGGTTGTGCGGCTTGCCCGGATGGGGGTGGCCCTGGCCCCAGATCACGCTGTCGCCCACCACCGCGGCGCGGAGCTTGCGCGCCACCGCTCAGCGCCCCGCCTGCTTGAGGGCGGCCACCTCGGCCTCCAGCGCCTCGATCTTCGCCAGCAGGTCGTGCAGCACCCCGTCGCGCGAGACCACCACGCGCCGGCAGGTCACGCTGCCCGTGTGGCCGTCCACCTGGATGGCCACATCGGCCCGCGGCCGGGTGTGGAAGTCCACGCCGCCCGAGATGTGGACAGTGACGGTATCGGCCCCGTTGCGGAGGTAAAGGTCTCCGTCGATGGCCTTGCCGCCCAGCGTGATGGCGCCGAGCAGGCCGTCCATGGCGATCGTGGTGTCCTCCTCCCGCTGGCCGGCCAGCGCGCCCATGGCGATGCGCGGGTTGCCGCGGTTGTCGCGCACATGCAGCACGCCATGCGCGCCGCTGCCGCCCAGGGCCACCTTGCCCGTCGCCGCGTCGAGGCTGATGCGCGCGCTGGCCGGCGCGGGTTCGCGCGCATGGGTCGTGAGGTGCAGGGCCGTGGTGCCATCGGCCCGGCGCAGCGCGATGGCGGCATCGGCCGCGTTGCCACCCAGGAACAGGTCTCCGCCCGTCAGGTCGAAGACCATGGTGGGCTTGCCGGTGGTCGGGCCAAGGCTGACGCCGGAGCCCACGACCTCCACAGCATGGTCGCGCAGGAAGATATCCGCAGTCGTCATGGTGTTTCCCCTCGCGCGGGAGCACCGGCGGTCGGGAATGCGGCCACCTTGGCGGCCCCCGCCGGAAGCACACCTTAAGTTCTACTTTACCACACGCAACCAAAAAGCATCATGAATTCCGCCTCCACAACCTGAAGGCGATCACCACCGCCGGCATGGAGTCCACCAGATAGCGGCGCCACAGCCGGCGCGGTTCGCTCAGCAGGCGAAACAGCCATTCCAGTCCCGACCGCTGCATCCACACCGGCGCGCGCCGCACCTGCCCCACCAGGAAGCGCAGCGCGCTGCCGACGGCGAGGCCTGTGCCGGTCAGCCCCGGTTCGGCGGCAAGGCGCCGGAGGAAGGTTTCGGACGCCGGCGCGCCGGTGATGACGAAGACGAAGCGCGCCGGGTGGGCCCGCACGAAATCCAGCGCCGCCTGCACGGCGGCCGGGTCCGCCGCCCAAGCCATCGGCGGCACATGCAAATGCAGCGCCGTCAGGCCGAAGCGCGCGCGCAGCGCCTCAGCCAGCGCGGCATCGCCCCCCACCAGCACCAGCGCATCCCCGGGCGCGATCACCCGCTCGAACAGCAAACGGGTCAGGTCGCTGCCGGTGGCCACGGGAAAGCCCTCGCCGGTCGCGAAGCGTTGCAGGCGGGACAGCACACGGCTGTCGTTCAGCCGCAGCCAGGCCGCATCATAGGCGGCGCGCAGCGGGTGCGCGGGCTCGGCCAGCAGGGCCAAATGCTGGGCATTGGCGGTGACGACATAGGCGAAGGGAGAGGCCGGGTCGCGCGCCGCGATGGCGGCCAGCGCGCCCTCGGTATCGAGGGGGGCGAGGCCGATCACCCCCAGCATCACCCGGTCGGTCAAAACGTCCCGGCCGTGGCGCCACGGTTGATGGTGTAGCTGAACCCCCGCGAGAAGGGCAGCGTACGGTTGATGGCCTGGTCCACGAAATTGGCCACCTCCGCGATGCGGCTGCGCGGGACGAAGACGATGTCGCCCGGGAACAGCGGCACGTCGGCCTCGGCCCGCGCGGCGAATCCCTGCAGGTTCACGGTGCGGAGCATGGGGCGGTTCTCGGGGTCGCGGCGGATCAGCACCACCTCGTTCATCCGCGCCTCGGGGGTGAAGCCGCCGGCGAGCATGATGGCCTCCAGCACGCCGCGCCGCCCCACCAGCGGGAAGGCGCCGGAACGCTCCACCATCCCGCCCACGAAGACCTGGTTGGCGGCCGTTTCGTCGAAGGCCACGCTGACCTCGGGGTTGAGCAGCAGGCGGCGCGAGGCCTCGGCGATGGCGGCCTCGGCCTCGGCGGGCGAAAGACCCCCCACCCGCACCCGCCCGGCGGCGCGGAGCGCGATGGTACCGTCCGGCCCCACCAGCGCCACCTCGTTCAGCTCGGGCGTCAGGCGGAAGCGCACGTTCAGGCGGTCGCCGGGGCCGAAGCGATAGACGGGGGGCGCGTCGGTCCAGGCGGTGAAGCCCTCCGGGCGCTGCTGCTGCACGCGGATTTCCTGCCCGGTGCAGGCGGCCAGCAGGGGCAGCAGCAACAGGGCACGCCTCATGCCGCGCGCGCGCCTTCCGTCCAGAACAGACCGAAGAAGCGCCCGCCGCCCGCCTGCACCTGGCCGATCATCTCGCGCGCCGCCGGCGCGCGCGTGCGGCCGCGCCCCACCACCAGGATATTGCCATCCACCAGCACCGACAGGCGCCGGCGGGCATAATGGTCCATCCCGGCGCCGCCGATCAGCACGCAGACGTCGAAGGCGGTGCGCAGCCGATCGGCCATGTGCAGCACGCCTGTTTCCAGCGCGTGGGGCGTCATCAGCGCGGCCTCGCGCCGCTGGTAGGTCACCCAGAGGCGCGGCACCCCGGTCGCATGGGCGAAGACGCCCTCGGGCGAGGGAATGGGCGGCTGCGCGGGGTCGCCCAGGGTGGCCAGGTGCCGGCGGCCATCGCCGTCCAGGTCGATCAGCGCCACCGACAGCCCATGCCCGCGCGCCAGCTCCACCGCCAGGGCGCGGGCGGCGGCGTCCCGTCCATCCTCGGTCGCGGTGCCGAGGAACTGCACCATCTGCGCGTGGCCGGGCGGCGCGCTGTCCAGCAATTGCACGGCGAGGCTCGCGATGGCCGGCGGCGTGCCGGCCCCGCCGCGCGCGGGCATGGCGCCCAGGCCAGCCAGACCGGTCCCGCGCTCGGCCTCGGCCGGGTGCAGGAAGACGGTGCGCCAGCGGGTCAGCAGCGCGCCCAGCAGCAGGGCCAGCGCCAGCCCAGCGCCCGCGCCGGCCGCGACCCAGGCGGGGCCGGGATGGGTGGTGCCGGGGCGCAGGCTCGCGGCCTCGGGCACGCCCACCGGGGCCGCCTGCTGCACGGGGCGGGCGGCCAGGCGCGCGGCCAGGGCGGCGCGCTCGCGGCCCGGTTCCAGGGCCGCCAGCAGGGCGGCCGCGCGCGCCTCCGCCTCGGCGCGAAGGCGGGAGGTCTCGGCGATCTCCTGGACCAGGGCATCCCGGGTGATGCGGGCGTCGAACGCCTGGCCCGCCAGCCCGTCCAACAGGGGGTTGCGTTCCTCGCGCGAGGTCTCGACGCGCTGGCTGCTCGCCTGGGACAGGGCGCGGCGGGCGTCCGCGATGCGCGCCTCCAGCTCCGTCAGCATGGGCGCGTCGCGCTGGTATTGGGCGCGCATCCGGGCGCGCTCGGCCAGCAGGCGCGTCAGCAGGGTGCGGGGTTCTTCCACCAGGGGGGCGTTGCTGCGCTCGATGGCACCCAGCACGCGGCCGGGCTGGGCGGCCAGCGCGGCCTCGGCGGCGGCAAGCCGGCCCATGGCGGCGGCGCGCTCGGCAGCCAGGGCGTCCAGCCGCTCGGCCAGGCGCTGGCGGTGGGCGATGGCGGCAGCGGCCTCCTGCGCCAGATCCAGCGCGCCCAGGCGGGCGGCGGTGGTGCGCAGCTCCTCCTCCAGGGCGGCGAGGCGCGCGGCGAGGCGCGTGGCCTCGGCATCGGACCAGAACGCCTCCCGCGCCGCGAGCCAGGCGCGCACCAGTGCCTCGACCTGCGCCGTGGCGGCGCGGGCGTCTGGGTGCGGCAGGACGAGGCGCAACACCCGCCCCTCCGCCAGGATCTCCATGCGCGGCGGGCCGGCGGACGCGTCGGTCACGCGCGGCGCCTGCTCGCGCAGCAGGGCGGCCTCGGCCAGGGCGGCCTGCGGCGCGTCCAGGCGCAGCAGCATCTCGGCCTCGTGCATGGGCGGCACGCGCGCGGCGAGAAGAAGGGCCAGCGCCGGGGGAAGCAGCAGCGCGGCCAGAATCCAGGGGGCGCGCCAGCGCGCCGTCGCCCACCAGCCATGGCGGCGCGACCATCCCGCCGAGGGCGGGGGGATGAAGCCAGGGGTATCGATCCGCAGGGTGGCCAAGCGCGATGTCCCCAGCAAAGGATGCCGGCCATCAGGGCCATGGCGGGCAGTGCAACGAAAGCCTGGCGAAGCGCCTCCTTCCGTTACGTCGAGTTTATGCCGCGCGGGGGCACCGGACAAGCATTGGCCGCACCCCGCCACGCAGGAAGGCTGTTCCTTTGGGCCAAGCGCGCTATCCTTCAGTTGAGGTCAAGGCCGCGGGGAGGGTCAACTGTCCGAAATCCTGTCCGCGACCGGCATCGCCGCGCCACCCGCGGCCGGCAGCGCCTCGCCGGTGGCGCTGCTGCGCCAGGCGACGGGGCTGGCCGACCTGCTGGCCCTGGCCCTCGCCGGCCTCGTCTGGATGCGGGCGGGGCCGACGCCGCTGGCCTTCTCGCCGCTGGAGGGCGCGCTCATCGCCTTCCTCCTGCCGATGATGACCTTCCTGCTGATGCGCGCCTTTGGCCCCGTCCATCTGGGCCAGATGCTGCGCCTGCCCTGGACCGTGCTGGAGGCCATGGCCTATCCGGCGCTGGTGGGCCTCGCGGCCGTATTGCTGGCCCTGGCCGCGCTGGGGGGCCAGGCCGCCCATGCCCTGGTGCTGTGGCCGGCGCTCGCGGGCATGCTGCTGATGGCCTCTCGCCTGCTCGTCTCCACCGCCGCGCAGTTCGGCGTGCGGCAAGGTTGGCTGCGGCGGCGCATCGCCATCATCGGCGCCAGCGAGGAGGCGGAAGGGCTGATCGCGGACCTGACCGCGCCCGAGAATGTCGAGCCGCCCGACCTGGTGGGCATCTTCGACGACCGCGACGCGACGCGCCGCCCCGCCGCCCTGCATGGCCTGCCGGTGCGCGGCGATGTGCGGGCGCTGGCCGGGCTCGCGGCGCGCGAGCGCATCGACGTCATCGTCATCGCGCTGCCGATGCGCCGCGCCATCGACATCCTGCGCGTGATCCAGCAGGTGCAATGGCTCTCCTCCGACGTGATGGTCATGCTGGGGGGCGACAATGCCGCCCCGCAGGGGGCGCCGCGCCCGCTCATCGCCGGCCGACCGGCGCTGCGCCTCGTGCGCGCGCCGGTGCCGGGCGCGGCCATCCTGGTGAAGGGGGCGCTGGACAAGCTGCTGGCGGCCGGCCTGTCGTTGGTGGTGCTGCCCATCCTGGCCCTGGCCGCCATCGCCATCCGGCTGGAAAGCCCCGGGCCCGTGCTGTTCCGCCAGCGGCGCGTGGGGCAGTTCGGCCGGCCCTTCGAGGTGCTGAAGCTGCGCACCCTGCGCCTGGACCCAGCCGATGACGGGCGCCGCGGCGTGCGCGAGGGCGACCGGCGCATCACCCGCGTGGGCGCCTTCCTGCGCGCCACCTGCATCGACGAGATGCCGCAGGTCATCAACGTGCTGCGCGGCGAAATGAGCTTCGTGGGCCCCCGCCCGCACGTCCCCGGCATCGAGGTGGCGGGCCTGCCCATGGAGGAGATCGTGCCCGGCTATGGCGCGCGGCACCGCCTCAAGCCGGGCATCACCGGCTGGGCGCAGGTCAATGGGTTGTCAGGCACCATCGCCGGCCCCGCCATGGCGCGGGAGGTGGTGGGGCATGACCTCGCCTACCTCTCCGAGTGGTCGCTCTGGCTGGATTTGCGCATCCTGGCGCGGACGGCCGCCGTGTTCATGCTGGGCCGCGACGCCTTCGAGGCGCGGCGCCATGACTGGCGGGATGTGTGAGGCCCCATCGGGAAAATGGCTGGTCGGAGTGAGAGGATTCGAACCTCCGGCCCCTGCGTCCCGAACACAGTGCTCTACCAGGCTGAGCTACACTCCGGCGCCGTGCGCGTCTCATAACGTTACGGCGCTTGGCGGGCAAGCCGGGGGTGTGCAATGAAAAAGCCTCAACCTGTGAGCGACAGCCGAATGTCAAAGCCACTCCTCATCGGTCTCGGCCTGCTGGCCCTGCTGGGCACCGCCGCGGCGCAGACCAACCCCGCCCAGATCGTCCAGGAGCGCCGCGACGGGCTGCGCGCCGTGGGCGCCCATATGGAGGCCATGGCCGCCATCGCGCGCGCGGGCAGCGACCCTCGCCCGGCCGCCGAACGGGTGGCCGCCGTGCAGGCCTTCTTCGTGAACTTTCCCGACCGCTTCCCGGCCGGCACGGCGCGCGGGACCGCGGGGCTCGACACCCGCGCCCTGCCCGAGATCTGGACGGACCGCGCCAATTTCGAGCGCGTCGCCGCCGCACTCGGCCCCCGGCTGGAAGCGTTGAACACCGCCGCCCAGTCGGGCGACGCGCGGGCCTTCGCGGCCGCCGTGCAGGCCACCGGCGCCGCCTGCGGCGATTGCCATAGGCCCTTCCGCGCGCGGTAGCGCACGGAAGGGGTGCGGGACCTCAGACCAGCTCGACCCGCCCGGTGGCGAGGTCATAGATGCCGCCCCGCACCGCGAGTTCGCGCCGCGCGATCAGCCCCATCAGGATGGGCGAGGCCGTCTCCAGCGCCCGCACATTGTGCCGGACGTTGGAGACGAGGGCGCGGCGCGTCAGCTCATCGCCGCCAGGCCCCGCCATCGCGGGCTCGATGCCCGGCTTCATGGCCGTGACCAGGCCGGCGATGTTGCCGGGCAGGGCGTTGCTGCCCTGGCGCAGCGCATCCACGGTGGCATTGACCGCCCCGCAGCTCGTATGGCCCAGGACCAGGATCAGCTTCGTCCCGAGCACTGCGGCGCCGAATTCGAGGCTTCCCATCCCCTCCGTCGTCACGAAATTGCCCGCGACGCGCACCACGAAGAGGTCGCCGGGATTCTGGTCGAAGGCCAGTTCCGGCGCGACGCGCGAATCCGCGCAGCCCAGCACCGCCGCGAAGGGCGACTGCCCCTGGGCAAGGGCGACGCGGCGCGCGGAAAAGTCGCGCTGGCGGGGCTGGTCGGCGGCATAGCGCGCATTGCCCTCCACCAGGGCCTGCAAGGCGGCGTCGGGGGTCGCCGGCGCGGCCGCACTTCCCTGCGCCATAGCCGGCGCGACAAGAGAACTCGCGAGCAAGCCCGCCCCGCCCGCAAACATCGCCCGCCGCGCCATCCGCGGATCATCGCATAAGGTGCACATGTCGTTCCTCCCTTGTTGTCTCCAGATATTTCAAATGTCAGGAGCCAATTCCACAAGGTAAATCGACAGATATATTCCATTTCAGATTGGTGTCTTCACCTCTTTAGCGAGTTGTTCCGGGCTTCATCTGTCGAACCCCGCCATGGCGAGTTGCCGTGGCCCCTCCCCGTCGGGCAGGAAGAAGAAGGTGAAGATGTAGGGGTCGGAGGCGGCGAAGACGCTGGGGTCGGGGCTGGCCACCTGCATGGTGGCCGCGTCGAAGGCCGCGAAGGGGTGCAGGCGGCCGGCATGCCAGAACCAGGCGGAATAGCCCAGCTCGGCCAGCAGCGCCGGCACGGCCACGGTGCTGCCCGGGCGGTGGCGTTCTTCGATCTCGACCGAGAGCACCGGCCGGCAACGGCGCAGCGTCTCGCGGCCGCCTTGCAGCACTTCCTCCTCATACCCCTCGGCATCGAGCTTGATGGCGGTGACGTCGGTCAGCTCGAGCGCGTCCAGCGGCAGGACCGTGACGGGATGGCGCAAAGTGGTGACGCCGGCATGGCCCGCATAGGTCTTGGCGAGGCTCGCCCATTGCTCCGCCGCCTCGCCCGCCACCACGGGCAGTGTCAGCGTGGCCTCGCCATGGGTGGCGCCCAGCGCCTCGGGGCGCAAGGTGACGCGCGGATGGGCGCCGAGCCGGTTGCGCAGACGGGCCATGGCACTCGGCAGGGGTTCGAAGGCGATGACGTGGGCGCCGGGCAGTTCCGCGAGCGGTGCCGTCAGCAGCCCGTCATGGGCGCCGATGTCGAGGATGGTGCCGGGCCGGTGCAGCGCCCGGAAGAAATCGATCTCCTCCATCACACCCAGATGGTGCCGCGCGCCACGGGCACCACCCCGCCACCCACGCGCACGCGAATGGCGCCGTCCGCGTCGCGCCGGGCCGCCAGGTGCAGCAGGCTGGGGCGACCCATCTCGATGCCCTGCTCCACCTCCAGGTTCAGCACGCTGCCGCCCGCCACGGCCAGCAGCAGCCCTGCCAACGCACAATTGGCGCTGCCCGTGGCCGGGTCCTCGCCGATGCCGTCCAGCGGGGAGAACATCCGCACGCGGCGCCGGCCCAGGCCCAGCGGCGCGTGCAGCAGCAGCGCGCCGGTGCGGGAGAGATGGCGGCGGAAAGCCGCGGTGTCGGGCGTGGCGGTGGCGAGGGTCGCCACATCCTCCACCTCCGCAATGGCGAAGGGCAGGCCACAGCCGGCCTCGATGGGCGGGTGGCCGTTCATGTGAATGGCACCTGGCGGCAGGCCGGCGCAGAGGGCCACCTCGGCGGGGTCGAGATTGGCGCCGAGCTGGAGGGGCAGCGGCGCCTCGATCTCGGCCGCGGTGGGCGTGCCGGCGGCGTTGCGGCTGATCCAGGCGGTGACGAGGCCGGCCTCCTGCTCCAGCCGCAGCATGGCCGGTGCGCCCGGCATGCGTCGGGCCAGCAGCACCGCCGTACCCACATTGGGGTGGCCCGCGAAGGGCACCTCCTGCCCCGGGGTGAAGATGCGCAGCCGCGCATCGGCGACACCCGAGGGCAGGACGAACACCGTCTCGGACAGGTTGAATTCCCGCGCGATGGCCTGCATGCGCTGGCCGTCCAGCGCCTCGGCGCCATGCACCACGGCCAGCGGGTTGCCGCCGAAGCGGGTGGTGGTGAAGACGTCGGCCGTTTCGTACTCAAGTTCCATGGGCGGGGGTCTCGGCCCGGGGGGCAGCCAGGGCGGCGGCGATGGCGGCGTTCATCGCGGCCACGCCCGCCGCCGGGCCTTCCGGGTGGTTCCACACCGCGCCCACCACGGCCAGGAAATCCGCCCCCGCCTGGACCAGCGGCGCACAATTCTCCGCCGTGATGCCCCCGATGGCGACAGCGGGGATTTCCATCACCGAGCTCCACCAGGACAGCAGTTCGAGGTCGGCCACATGCTGCGTCTCCTTCGTGCTGGTGGGGAAGAAGGCGCCGAAGGCCACGTAGTCCGCGCCCATCTCGCCAGCCGTCATGGCGAGGTGGCGTGAGGCATGGCAGGTGATGCCCAGGATGCGCCCCGAGAGCAGCGTCCGCGCCCCCGCATGGTCGCCGTCGGACTGGCCCAGATGCGCGCCGTCGCAGCCCAGTTCGGCCGCCAGCGGCGCGTCGTCGTTGAGCAGGAAGGCCACGTCCCGCGCCTGGGCGATGGGCATGAGGCGGCGCGTCCAGTGGATGATCTCCTCGCGCGGGGCATCCTTCAGCCGCAGCTGGAGGCAGGCCACGTCGCCCCCCTCCAGCGCCGCTTCCAGCCGTGCCTCGAAGCCCGCATCGAGGCGCGGCGGGGTGATGAGATAGAGGCGGCAGCGATCATCCATGCCGCCTGTGTGGCGCCTGCCGCCCGGCGCGGCAAGCACCGGATGGTGGAGCTATGCGGCCCGCAGCCGCCGCACCAGCGCCCCCACCTCGGCGTCCAGCCGTCCCGACTGTTCGCCGATGACGCCGATGGCCTCGCCCACACCCTCCACGGCGCCGCGCGCGGCATCCACCTCGCCAGCCACGCGCTCCGCCGCGGTGGAGGCGAGCGACGTGCCCACCGCCGCTTCCTGCACCGAGCGCGCGATCTCGCGCGTGGCGCTGCCCTGCTCCTCCACGGCGCCCGCGATGGCGGTGGTGATCCCGTCCAGCCGCTGGATGGTGCTGGCGATGTCGGCCACGGCGGCAACCGCGGCCTCCATCGCGGCCTGCATGGCGGTGATCTGCCCACCGATCTCCTCCGTGGCGCGGGCGGTCTGGCCGGCCAGGTTCTTCACCTCGCTCGCCACCACGGCGAAGCCCTTGCCGGCATCGCCGGCGCGCGCGGCCTCGATGGTGGCGTTCAGCGCCAGCAGGTTGGTCTGGCCCGCGATGCCGTTGATCAGGCGCACCACATCGCCGATGCGGCTCGCGGCCTCGGTCAGCGTCTGCACCTTGGCGTCCGTCTCGCGCGATTGCTGGCTGGCTTCGGAGGCCACCCGCGCGGCCTCGCTCACCTGGCGGCCGATCTCGCTGGTGGAGGCGGCCAGCTCCTCGGCGGCGGCGGCGACGGCGCGGACATTCTCGGCCGCCATGCCGGCGCCCTGCGCCGCATCCTGGCTGGCCGCGCCCGAGCGCAGCGAGGTTTCCTCCAGCCGCGACTTCGCCTCGGCCAACCGCGCGCCGGCCTCGGTCAGCGCGCCGGTGACGCCGGAGAGCGAGCCCTCCACCTCGACCGCCGTGGCGGCGGTGGCCTCGGCCCGGCTGGCGGCGAGGCGCGCCTCGGCCGCCGCCTGGTCGGCCTTCAGGCGCTCGGCCTCCACCAGCGCGGCGCGCAGGCTCGCGAAGGCGCGGGCCATGCCACCGATCTCGTCGCGGCGCTCGGCCCCCGCGGCGCTGGCATCCAGCCGGCCCGCCGCCAGGCCTTCCAGCGCCACCGTCATGCCCTTGAGCGGGCGGCTCAGACCGCGCGCGAAGAGCAACCCGGCGGTGGCGGCCAGCAGCAGCATGACCAGCGCGGTCAGCCCCACCGAGCGCAGCGCGTCCTGGAAGGCGGCCGCCTTCCCGGAGAGGTCATAGGCGAATTCCACCGTGCCGATGGGCTGGCCGGCGAAGTCGCGCAGCGGCACGGCCAGGATGGCGAAGTCCCGGCCGCCGGCCTGGGCCTCGCGTCGCAGCTCGCCACCGCCCAGGATGGATTGCCGCGCGGCAGCGTCCAGCGTGCCCTCGGGGGCGCCCGGCAGGCCGCCGCCGATGCGCGCCGTGCCCTCGGCCGTGCGGCGATAGAGGGTGAAATCCAGCCCCGCGGCGTCGCGCAGGCGGCCCAGCACCTCCGGCGTCAGGCCCAGCGCCACGTCCATGGTGCCCACCACCTGTCCGCCGGACCGGATGGGCGCCACGCCGAAGAGCGAGACCTCCGCCGCGCCGACCTCAAGCCCCGCGACGCTGCGGCCGGTGGTGGCGGCCTGCACGATGGTGCGGCGGCGGGAGGCGATGTCATCGCCATGCTGCTCCGGGCGCCACACCCGCAGCAGGTTCACCGCGGGCGGCAGATGCACGTTCAGCCGCTGGCCACGCGCCTGGGCCGCCACCTGGCCGTCGCGCAGCAGGGCCAGCAGGGCGTCGCGGTCGCGCGCCACAACGGCTTGGGTGACGGCCGGCAGCGCGGCCAGGATTTCGGAGGCCGTCAGCACCTCGCGCGATTCGGCGGCCAGCGCCACCTCGAAGCCGGTGCGGGCACTGGCGAGGCGGCGTTCCGTGTCCTCGTCGAGCGAGGTGCGCTGGTTCACCAGCAGCACGGCGGCGAAGCCCGCGCAGGCCAGGAAGGCGACCAGCGTCATGGCCAATGCCAGGCTGGTGCCGAGGCTCTTGAAGCGGAACAGGGCGAAGCTTTGCATGCGAAATTCTCCTCGGGCCCCAGCTTGGCACCCGGAAGGTGAAGAATTCGTAGGTCTTTGCCGCGATCAGTGCAGTGCGATCGCCGCCCCCAGCCCCGCCAGCCCCAGGAAAAAGACCTGCCGGAAGCGCGCCTCGGACAGGGCATGGCGCAGCCGCGCCCCCAGCCACTGCCCGGCCAGCGCCGGGGCCAGCGCCAGCAGCGAGGCCAGCAGAAGCCCACTCTCCAACAGCCCCGCCCCACCCAGCAGCCCGCCCAGCGCCAGGGTCGAGACGGTGAAGGAGACGCCCAGCGCCCGCACCAGCCCCTCCTTCCCCAACCCTTGGGCCTGCAGCCATGGCACGGCCGGCAGCACGAAAACGCCCGTGGCCGCCGTCAGCGCGCCGGTGGCGAGGCCCACGGGCAGCCCCGCCCGCGCCGGCCAGGCGGGCCGCCAGGACACGAGCCCCAGCGCGCCATAGGCGATGAGGGCCACGCCCAGCAGAACGGCACCGAGCTTCCCGCCGAAGCCACCCCAAAGCCAGCCACCCAGCGCGGTGCCCACCACCACGCCCAGCAGCATCGGCCAAAGCCGCCGCGCCATGGAAAACGCCGCGGCGGGCGGCCCCATCTGCACCATGTTCGTCACGAAGGAGGGCAGCAGCAGCAGGGCCGCCGCCTGGGCCGGCCCCAGGATCAGCCCCAGCAACCCCATGGCGATGGTGGGCAGGCCGAGCCCGATCACCCCCTTCACGAAGCCGGCGAGGAGAAAGACGAGGGCGATGGCGAGGAGGTCGGTCATCCCTCCCTGCTACAGCGCCACACGCGGCGCGGTTTCAGCGGGCGGCGAAGCGATGCGGCTTGACGGGGCGGGGCCGCGCGGCTTTCTGGCTTGCAATGCCTTGCATGAACGGGAGGACACCCATGCTGACCCGCCGCCTTTCCCTCGCCCTGCCCGCCCTGCTGGCCGCCGGCACGGCCAGCGCCCAGGGTTCGACGTCCGGCTGGAGCCCGAACCGCCCCATCCGCATGATCGTGCCCTTCGCGGCCGGCGGCGCGGCCGACAGCAGCACCCGCACCCTCGGCCCCCGCATGGGCGAGCGCCTGGGCCAGCCCATCGCGGTCGAGAACCGCACCGGTGCCGGCGGCTCGCTGGGCGCGGGCGAAGTGGCGCGTGCCACGGCCGATGGCCAGACGCTGCTGATGGACGCCTCCAGCCATATCGTGAACCCCTCGCTGCTGCAGGGGCTGCCCTTCAACTACAACACGGCCTTCACGCCCATCTCGCAGGTCGTGACCTTCCCGCAGGTGCTGGCCGTGAAGGCGGACCTGCCGGTGCGGACGCTGGAGGAATTCGTGGCGCTGGCCCGCCGCCAGCCGCTGAACATCGGCACCCAGGGCAATGCGACGGCGGGGCATCTGGGGCTCGCCATGCTCTCGCGCGCGGCCGGGGTGGAACTGACCCATGTGGCCTATCGCGGCGGCGCCGCGGCGGCGCGGGACCTGGCGGGCGGCACGCTGGATGGCGTGTTCATCACCCTGCTCTCGGCCAAGCCCATCGTGGAGAGCGGGCGGGCGCGGTTCATCGCCCTGTCCGCGCCGCAGCGCGTCGCACTTGCGCCGGAACTGGCCACCTTCGCCGAACTGGGCATCCAGGGCGTGGAACTGTCGGAATGGACGGGCCTCTTCGCGCCCGCCGGCACGCCCGAGCCCGCCATCGCCGCCATCCATGCCGCGCTGCGCCACGCGCTGGAGGATGCCGAGGTGGCGCAGCGCCTCGCGCAGATCGGCGCCGTGCCGCTGGGCAGCAGCCCCGCCGAATTCGCCCGCTTCGTCACCGAGGGCCGCACCGCCATGGGAAGGCTGGTGCAGGAGGCGAATATCCGCATTGAGTAGCGCGCACGAAAAAGGGGGCGCGGAACCCGCGCCCCCCCTACCTTTGGCCCGGCCTTGGATCAGGCCTTGCCGCGGTAGATGTCGATCATGTCGGACAGCAGCTTCAGCGCTTCCTCGCGCGGGCGCTGGAAGGCGTTGCGGCCCACGATGGAGCCATTGCCGCCGCCGCCATGAATGGCGCGGGCCGAGGCCAGCAGGCTGTCGGCGCCCGCCGTCTCGCCGCCCGAGAACACCACGAGGCGCCGGCCGTTGAAGCAGGCCTTCACGATGTGGGCGATGCGGGCCGCGCCGTCCGAGACCTCCACCGGGAAGTCCTTGTAGGTCTTCTTGGCGGCGTCGAGGAACACGGCGTCGGTGGGCGGCTTCACCTTGATGATGTGCGCGCCCATCAGCGCCGCCATGTGCGCGGCATAGGCGCAGATGTCGAGCGCGGTTTCGCCGACCTTGTCCAGCATCGGGCCGCGCGGATAGGACCACACGACGACGGCGAGGCCGGCATCCTTGGCCTCGGCGGCCAGCTCGCGCAGCTCTTCCATCATCTCGAACTGGTATTCGCTGCCCGGGTAGATGGTGAAGCCGATGGCCGAGCAGCCGAGGCGCAGCGCGTCCGCCACCGTGCCGGTCACGGCCTGGTCCTTGGTGGTGGAGAGGCTGTTGCTGCTGTTCACCTTCAGGATGGTGGGGATGCAGCCGGCATAGGTGGCCGCACCGGCCTCGATCATGCCCAGCGGCGCGGCATAGGCGTTCAGACCCGCGTCGATGGCCAGGTCGAACAGGTAGTGCGGGTCATAGGCGGCGGCGTTCGAGGCGAAGCTGCGGGCCGGGCCGTGCTCGAAGCCCTGGTCCACCGGCAGGATCACCATGCGACCGGTGCCGCGCAGGCGGCCCGTCATCAGGATGCGGGCGAGGTTCGCCTTGGTGCCGGGGTTGTCGCTCTCATACCAGGAGAGGATCTTCTTCACCTGCGGGGTCAGCTTCATCGCATGTCCTTTCGGGGGCAATCGGCCTGTTTGCCGGGTGTTAGGCCAGATCAGGTGTGCGGGGAAGCCCGAGCCATCGCGCGAGGTGCCTCTGGCCCTGCGGCTTGTGCAGCTGCACCCGGGCGAGGTCGAGCGCCGGTGGGGCCTCGGGCAGCAGCGTCACCCCCTGCCCCGCGAAGAGCGCGGCCAGGGCCGGGAAGACCGGCACAGCGGGGGAAAGCACCACGGCCTGGAAGCCGGCGCGGAGGGCGGCCAGCGCGTGGCCCGGCGCATCGGCCGCGTCGAGAATGCCCAGCGGCAGCGCGTCATGCGCCACCAGCAGCGCGCGGAACCCCTCCACCCCCCACCAGGCGGCGGCCCCGGGCGCCGAGAGCAGCCGGGGCGGCCTGTCCCCCGCGAGGGCCAGCACGGCGGCCAGCTCAGGCGCGCCGTGGATGATGACGCAGGGGGAAGGGGCCGCGGGGGGGAGCATGCTGCAACGCGGTTGACCCTGCTTCCCTGGCATGTCAACGCTTTCCGCAAGGGCTTTCCCACGGAGCGGCATCCAATCCGGCGGGGCATGGGCGTGGAGAGACGGGCTTGGCCGCGAAGGACGTGAACATGCTGGCGGCCGAACGACTTGAAGCCGCGGTGGAACGGCTGGCCAGCGCGCTGGAGACGTGGCGCGCCGCCCGGCTGCGCGAGGCGGAGACGGAAGGCACGGTCCCGCGCGCGGAGCTGGAAGCGCTTTCGGCCCAGCTGGACGACACGCTGGTCCGGCTCCGCGGGGCGCTGGACGAGCCGGAAGGCTAGAGCATGCGGCGTTCACCCGCGTTCACACAGCCTGCTCCAGCCCTTGCTGAAAGCGGGCTTCCGCGTTTTCGGTGATTCCACCTCAACGCATCCCGCTCTAAACGGCGAGAAGCACGCGGCCCCGCCCAGGGCCGCCAGCAGCATGGAGGGTCCGATGGGCCAGGTGAATGTCCGGGTGAATGGCTACAGCCACACCATCGGCTGCAAGGATGGCGAGGAAGGCCATGTCCAGGACCTGATCGCGCAGATCGAGGAGAAGGTGCGGCTGATCCGCTCCATGGGCGGGCAGCTCAGCGAATCGCGGATGCTGCTGCATGTGGCGCTGCTCTTCGCGGATGAAGCGAATGACCTGCGGATGGATTTGCTGCGCCTGCGCCGCGAGGTGGCCCAGAACCAGGCCCAGCCCCCCGGCCTGATCCAGTTGCCCCCGCAGGAGCAGGATCCGATGCTGGCCGAGCGGCTGACGCGGATCGCGGAGCGGATCGAGGGCATCGCGCAGAACCTGGAGAACGAGTGAGGGCACAGGCGCCCCGATCCCTCCCGGCACCGCCTGCCCACGCTCCGGCCGCAAGGCGGCCGGCGCGCCCAGACCGACAATTGAACCCAGAGCATCAGTGCAAGGCGCGGAAGCCAAGCCGCCGGAGGCGGCGCCCGGCGTTTGAGGGCATAAAAAAGCTAAACCCGGTTCAGCCGCTTTGCGGCTGAACCGGGTTTAGCGCGAAGCCGCCCTGGCCGTTGGCGTCTGCATCCTCCCAAGGCCTGCCATAAGCAGGTGGGCACCAGATAGCCGAACCACGGTTCGGCCAGCGCCAGTTCCCGGGAGTTGCGTATTGGCCCTGGGGATGTCTGAACCTGACGCACCGGGCAGCCTCGCCAGATCAAATTGGCCCTGCGGCGCGTGAAGAACAAGGGGGCGGGCCGCCTCAGCGGCAGCTCAGCACGCGCAGGTCATAGACCGGATGTTCGAGCATGTTCACCGCGGGGGTCGCGGCGAAGAGCCAGCCCCGGAAAATCGGGCCGCTGTTGGGCGGGCTGAGCGAATCGGTGATTTCGAGCCAGGCGGCGGCATCGGGCACCTCATCGGGCGGGCGGGCATGGCAGGCGCGCAGCGTGATGGTCAGCGTGCCGAACTGCATCGGCTCGCCCAGCGTGGCCCGGATCACGGAGATGCGCGCCGTCACCTTGTCCAGCGCCTGGAGTTCGGCCGTGCGGCGCTCGACCCAGCCCTGCGCCTGAGCAAGCGTGGGCAGCACGAGCGCTAGCAGGGCCGCCAGGAAGAGACGGCGCATCACGCCCCCCGCCCTTTCGGGCTGCGCAGCCCGGCCACCAGCCCGGCCAGGATGTCACGCATCGCGGCCTCGTCCACGCCCATGAGCAGTGCGTCCTCGAAGGTGTCCTGCAGGATCTGGGCCGCCTCTTCGTGGTTTTCCGCCAGGACCTTCAGCTTCTCCCGACATGCGATGGGCTGCCCATCGGCCCCGGGCCAGATGGCGGGCAGGCCGGTCATCGAGGGGCCGGTGCGGCCTCGCCGCCGGGATTCATCTGGGTCACGGAAAAGATGAAGCGGCCCAGCAGGCTTTCCAGGCTGATCGAGCCCTGGGTGTCGGTGATGCGCCCGCCACTGGCCAGCACCTGCTCCGCCCCGCCCGGCACGATGGCGATATAGCGGCCGCCCAGCAGCGATTCCGACTGGATCTCGGCCGAGGAATCGCGCGGCAATTGCAGGTCGGAGCGCACGTTGAGGGTGATTTCCGCCAGGAAGGTGCGCGGGTCTATCCGCATCTCGGTGACGGAGCCCACGCGCACGCCGCCGATGCGGACATCGGCGCCATTGTTCAGGCCGTCCACGCGGTCGAAGGCGGCGGTCAGCACCAGGCCGCCGCCGGCGGCGGTGGCGCGGCCGCCTTGCACGACGGCATAGGCCAGGAAGAACACGGCCACGGCGATGACGACGGCACCCGTCGCGATCTCGGCCAGTCTTTGGGCCTTCATGCGATCATTCCTTATGCGGGGCGGAGATGCCCGACCCTTATGCGGGCGAAACCGCCCGACGCCGCCCATGTGGCGGCTCAGCCGCCCGGCGTCCAGGCCTCGTAGTCGCCGCCGGTGATGCGGCGGCGGCCGCCCGAATAGTCATGGCCGGCCGGGCGCCAGGCCCCGGGGGTGCCCGTCATGTTCGGGCGGTGGGGCTTCTGCCAGGGGTGCTTGGGCCCGGAGAGCGGCGCATCGGTCGTGTGGTGCAGCCAAGCATGCCACTCGGGCGGAACCGAGGAACTGTCGAGGCCGCGCGCCAGCGACACGAGGCGGCGGGGCCGGTTGTAGACCGGCATGGGCTTGCGCGACTCGTAATAGACATTGCCGAACTCATCAGCGCCGACCTTGCGGCTGGTGAGGCGGGCGAAGAAAAGGCGGATAGCGGACATGACCGCATCATCCCACAAAACACGCCCGCCGTCCAACCGAAGTGCCGCGCGGCTTTTCCACAAGATATGGTGGGCCTGGGGTGGCCAGACCACCGCATCCGGCTTCCCTGTGGCGGCGGGGCGGGTTAGCCTGCGCCCTATGGCACGCAATGACGGCACGCTGTGGGAAGGTCTCGCGCTGCGGCGCACGCGGGCGGGGGCGGACCCAGACGCCGCCCCGCGCGCCGTGGCCCTGCCCGCCGCCTGGGAGGAGGAGGCCGCGACGGCGCTCGCCGCCCTGGCGCCCGGCCATGGCCCCGTCTCGCTGCGCCGCTTGGCCGAGGGTTGGATTTCCCGCGCCCTCAGCCGCGGCCAGAAGGCCGGCGTGGTGGCGCCCGACGAGGCCCGCGCCCTGGCCGAGGGCTGGCGCGCGCTGCTGTTGACCCGCCGCGGCGCCCCCGGTGCCGAGAGCTGGCGCGGCGAGGTGCGCGGCGAGCCCCGCTTCGTGCTGAACCTGCCCGCCTTCCTGGAGCCCGAGGGTGGCTTCGACCTGGAAGGCTACACCGAGGCCTGCGCGCTGGGCCTGCGCTTCCTGGACGCCAGCACGGGCGGCAAGCCCCTGAAGCTGCGCCTGGGCTTCGCCGACCTCGCCGGGCTGCTGGCCGGGCTGGGCCTGCCCTATGACAGCGCGAGCGCGCGGCAGGTGGCCGCCGCCATCGCGGCCATCACCCGGGGTGCGGCCGAGACCGAGAGCGGCCGCCTCGCCCAGCGCCTGGGCGCGCGGGAACCGGTGGCGCTGATCTGGCCCGAACCGCCCGCCGAGACGCCCGTGCCGGGCTTGGCCGCCGCCGCCCGCGCCGCGCTGGACGCCGCCATGGGCGCCCCCGGCCTGCGCCATGCGCGCGTGGTGGCGCTCTCGCCCGCCGATGCCGCCGAGGCGCTGCTGGGGGCCGAGACCGCCGGCATCGCCCCCGCACCGGGCGCGAGTCGCCCTGTTTCCACCCCCTCGGGTGTGGTGGACGTGCCCACCGCCGCCGCCCGCCGCGCCGCCCCGGACCAGGTGGCCCGCCTGCTGGCCCCGGTGGGCGAGGCGCCGCGCCGCCTCATGCTGGAGGCGGTGACGCCCTTCCTCAGCGCACCGGCCCCCGCCCCGGTGGCCCTGCCCGCCCCCGCCCGCCCGGCCGCCGCGCCCCGCGCGCCCCTGCGCCGGCAACTGGGCCAGACGCTGCATGTCGTCATCGGCGGGCACCGGGTGGCGCTCCGCACC
Organism: Roseococcus suduntuyensis; assembly: GCF_014196305.1. GTDB lineage: Bacteria > Pseudomonadota > Alphaproteobacteria > Acetobacterales > Acetobacteraceae > Roseococcus > Roseococcus suduntuyensis. Next base: position 13,679 of record NZ_JACIDJ010000008.1, on the reverse strand, counting down.
TCCGAGGAGGACGGCAAGCTGCGCGAGATCGCCTTCAGCCTGGCCAAGGAGGGGGCCGCCTATCGCAGCCTGATGGACGGCTTCGCCCAGGCGGTGTCGCTCGGCCTCGCACAGGGCGTGCCGCTCGCCGCCTATGTGGACGCGTTCGCCTATACGCGCTTCGGCCCCGCCGGTGTGGTGGAGGGCGACCCGGACATTCCCCGCGCCACCTCGGTGCTGGACTGGGCCTTCCGGCGCCTCGCCATGGACTACTTGGGCGGCGCCCTGCCCCAGCCGGAGATGGAGGATGTGGCGCCCGACGCCGCCGCCCGCGCCACGGAACAGGCGCCGCTGCTGCCGCTGGACCTGCCGGCGACGCCCGTTGCCGAGCGGCGCGGGCGGCTGCGGGTCGTGGCCTGAGCCCACCAAGGAATTTGCGATGAACCCCGAAGCCCGCCTCGCCGAACTCGGCCTGACCCTGCCGCCGGCCGCGGCACCGGTCGCGAACTACATTCCCTTCACCATCTCCGGGAAGACGCTCTACGTCTCGGGCCAGGTGCCGCGGCGTGACGGGAAGCTCTGGCCCATCGGGCAGGTGGGCGCCGAAGTGAGCGTGGAGGAGGCCAAGGCGGCCGCGGAGAACTGCTTCCTCGCCATCCTCGCCCATGCGCGGGCGGCGGCGGGCGGCGACCTCAGCGGCATCAAGCGCGTGCTGCGGATCACGGGCTATGTGAACTCCGCCCCCGGCTTCGGCGACCAGCCGCAGGTCATCAACGGGGCGTCGGATTGCGCGGTGGCCGTGTTCGGCGAGGCTGGGCGCCATGCGCGCAGCGCGGTGGGCGTTTCCGCCCTGCCCGGCAATGTCGCCGTGGAGGTCGAGGCCATCCTGGAACTGGCCTGAATTGCATTACATGGGGGGAATGGATTCGCCCCTCCCCCTGACGCTCAGCCTGCACCGCGCCATCGCGGAAATCCCGGTGGCCGATTGGGATGCCTGCGCGGGGGACAACCCCTTCGTCAGCCATTCCTTCCTCTCGGCGCTGGAGGACAGTGGCAGCACGGGACAGCGCACCGGCTGGCTGCCGCAGCACCTGGCGCTGCGCGACGAGAGCGGCGCGCTGCTGGCCTGCGCCCCCTGCTATGCCAAGACCAATTCCTATGGCGAATATGTCTTCGACCATGGCTGGGCCGATGCCTATGAGCGGGCGGGCGGGCGCTATTACCCCAAGCTGCAGGTGGCGGTGCCTTTCAGCCCCGTGCCGGGGCCACGTCTGCTGCGGCGGCCGGGCGTGCCGGTCGCCGCACTCGCCGAGGGCATGCGCCAGGCCATGGGGGCGCTGAACTGTTCCTCGGTCCATGTCACCTTCTGCACGGAAGAGGAATGGCAGGCGCTGGGCGAACTGGGCTGGCTGCAACGCCTGGGCGTGCAGTTCCACTGGCACAACCAGGGCTACGAGACCTTCGAGGACTTCCTCGGGGCCCTTTCCTCACGCAAGCGCAAGGCCCTGCGGCGCGAGCGGCGGGAGGTGGCGGAGAGCGGCCTGACGCTGCGCACCCTGCGCGGCGACGAAATCACCCGCGAACACTGGCGCGCCTTCCACGGCTTCTACCGCAACACGGTGGATTCCCGCTGGGGCAGCGCCTACCTCACCCCGCAATTCTGGCCCCTGCTGGGCGACCGCCTGGGCGAGCGCGTGGTGCTGATGTGGGCCGAGCGCGATGGCGAACCCGTGGCGGGTGCCTTGAACCTGCTGGGCAATGAGGCCCTCTATGGCCGCAACTGGGGCTGCGTGGAGGAGGTGCCATTCCTCCATTTCGAGCTGTGCTATCTGCGTGCCATAGACTTCGCCATCCAGCACAAGCTGCCCCGCGTCGAGGCCGGCGCGCAGGGTGAACACAAGATCCAGCGCGGCTACCTGCCCAGCCCCACCTGGTCGGCGCATCTCATCGCCCACAAGGGCCTGTCGGACGCGGTGGGGAATTTCCTGGAGGCGGAACGCCCTGCCGTGATGGAACGCATGCGCGACCTCGCCGAACTCTCGCCATATCGCCGCGAGGGCGGCGAGGCATGAAGCCGAAATCCCCCCATTACGCGCGCATCCGCGCCGATGTGCTGGCCATCGCGATGCATGTGCCGCGCGGCGCGCTGGTGAGCTTCGCGGCGGTTGGCGCGCATCTGGACGTGATGCCGCGCCATGTGGCCTACATCATCGCCATGCTCGATGGCCCCGAACGCGACCGCCTGCCCTGGCACCGCCTGGTGCCGGTGGATGGCCGCGTGGAGAAGCCCGCCCAGCGCGCCTTGCTGGAGGCCGAGGGCTTCGCCTTCGACACGAAGGGCTACATCGAAGGTTTCCCGGCGCAGCTGGCCGATGTGGACCGGCTGAAGCACGGCGTGCCCGCCCAGGCGCGGCCCGCATGACCGGGAACGCGGCCCGCATGAGCGGGCGCGCGCCCCTGCCGTGACGCTGGCCTATAGCCAGCTTGCCCTCGCCATGGCGCTGGTCGGCGCGAATGTGGCGGTGGCGAAGCTGCTGGCCGAGGCCTTGCCCATCGCGCTCATCGCCTTCCTGCGCTGCGCGCTGGCGGTGGCCGTGCTCTGGCCGCTGGCGCGCTGGCTGGATGGCGCCGTGCGCGTGCCGGGCGCGGTGAAGCGCAACCTGTTCCTCCAGGCGGTCTTCGGCACGGCGCTCTACAATGCGGGGCTGCTGGCGGGGCTGCGGCTGACATCGGCGCTGGAGGGAGGGCTGGTGCTGGCCACCCTGCCCGCCGTTGTGGCCCTGGGCAGCTTCCTGTGGCTGCGTGAGCGGCTGTCGGCACGGCAATGGCTGGCGGCGGGGCTGGCCGGCCTGGGCATGGCCGCCATCACCTTGGCTCGGCTGGGGGGCGGCGCGGGCGCCTCCTCGGCGCTGGGCAACCTGCTGATCTTCGCCGGTGTGTGCGGCGAGGCCATCTATGTGCTGCTGGCCAAGCGCATCGCGGGGGCCGTGCCGGTCTTCACCGCCTCGCTCTGGATGCAGGGCTTCTCGGCACTGGTGCTGCTGCCGTTTGCGGTGCCGGGCTTCGGCGCGGCGGCCGCGCTGGCCGATCCCTCGCTGCTGGGGCTGCTGGTGTTCCATTCGCTGACGGCCAGCGTGCTGTGCCTGGTGCTGTGGTTCGCGGGGCTGCGGCGCGTGCCGGCGGGGGTGGCCGGCGTCTTCACGGGCTTCCTGCCGGCCACCGCGGCGGTGACGGCGGTTGTGTTCCTGGGCGAGCGTTTCGGCCTGGTCCATGCGGCGGGCTTCGCGCTGATGATGGGAAGTTTGCTGCTGGCGACCTGGCCTGGCAGGGTTCGGGGATGAGGGCTTGGTTCACCTGCACCGGCGCGGAGTTCCTGGCGCGCGACCTGGACGACATCGAGGGCCGCCTCGCCAAGGCGCAGCAGGACCGCGGCTTCCCAGGCACCGCGGAGCAGGGAGGCGCTTGGACGCAGCAACTGCGTTGCCTGCACGAGGCCTTGCAGGAAACGGGCGGCGCAGGCTTCACCCTCGCCCTCGAATACGAGTTGTTGCGCCTTGAGAAGCGCGTGGACGCCGTCATCCTGACCGACCGCGCCATCCTGGTGCTGGAGTTCAAATCCGCCCCGCCGAGCCTCGCCGCCCAGAAGGAGGCAGAGGATTACGCGCTGGACCTACGGGACTTTCACGCGGGCAGCCGCCGCCATGCCATCGTTCCAGTGCTGGTCTCGCACGGCATCACGGGCTTCGATCCACCCGTTCAGCCTTGGCTCCTGCCCACCACACCGACACAGCCCGTCGTCACCGGGGCCAATGGGCTGGGCGCGCTCCTGCGCTGGGTGCAGGCCAGCCTGCCGGAGCCTGCCGAGCCGCTGCACGGCGCCGCTTGGGTCGTCTCGCCCTATCGCCCCGTGCCCACCATCATCGAGGCGGCGACCATGCTCTACGCCCGCACGGGTGTGCGCGAGATCGCGACCGCACGCGCCGATGCGGCCAGCCTAAACCGCACCTCCGGCGCCATCCTGCGCCATGTGGAAGCGGCCCGGCGCGACGGTACGCGGGTGGCCATCTTCGTCACGGGCATTCCCGGCGCGGGCAAGACGCTGTGCGGGTTGAACGCCGTCTTTGGCACGGCAGGGGCGGGGCGGGCCGCGTTCCTCACCGGCAATGTCCCGCTGGTGGCCGTGCTGAGGGAGGCGCTGGCACGGGACGCCATTGCGCGTGGAACCGAGCGTGGCGAGGCGCATCGGCGCACGCGGGCCGCGCTTCAGAACGTGCACCGCTTCCTGGAGGATGGGGCGCTCGATCCATATCTCGCGCCGCCCGAGCATCTGATTGTCTTCGACGAGGCGCAGCGCGCATGGGATGCGGAGAAGTCCCGCCGCGGCACGCAGAACAAGCCCTCGAAGCTGACGATGAGTGAAGCGGCCCATGCGCTCGACATCATGTCTCGTCCGCCGGGCTGGGCGGCGCTGGTGGCCCTGATCGGCCAGGGGCAGGAGATCAATACTGGCGAAGCCGGCCTCGCCGAATGGGGCAGCGTGCTGGAGGCGCGCGGCGACTGGCGCGCCGTGGCCGCGCCCCTGGTGCTGGGCGCGGAGGAGGCCGCGCAATGCTTGGCCGAAGGTCCCCGCGCCTGGCTCGCCTTGGATCCGGACCTGCACCTCGATGCATCCATGCGGTCGGTGCGGGAACCGGCGGCGGCGGAATGGGTGGACGCCGTGCTGCGCGGCGACGCGGCCTGGGCGCGCGGCATCGCCAATTCCTGTGCCCTGCCCTTCTTCCTTACGCGCGACCTGGACGCCATGCGGGAGGCGCTGCGCGGCTTCGCACGCGGTCAGCGCCGCGCCGGTCTGGTTCGTGCCGCCGGCGCGCGGCGCCTGCGCGCCGAGGGCCTGGCGGCGGAAGTGACGGCGGACGAAGTGCCCAACTGGTTTCTCAACACATGGCCCGACCCGCGCGCATCCGGGGCGCTGGAGGCGGCCGCCACGGAGTATGCCTGTCAGGGGCTGGAACTGGACGTGGTAGGGCTGGCCTGGGGCGGGGATTTCATCCGCGCGGGCAGCGCATGGCGGCCGCGGCGCTTCAGTGGTGACGCTTGGGAAAATGTAGGCAAGGAGGATTCCCGCGCCTTCATTCGCAACAAGTATCGCGTGCTGCTGACCCGCGCACGCTACGAGACCGTCCTATGGGTGCCGCGCGGCTGCGCGCGCGGCGATGAGTGGCGCGACCCCACCCGCCCCGCCGCCGAGATGGACGCCATCGCGGATTTCCTCCGCGACTGCGGCGCGCGCGACCTTGTGCCCGCACCGGCCGCGACACCCGCCGAACTGCTGCTCTGAGCCTGCCTCGCCGCGCCGCGCATTTCGCGGCATGGTGCGGAGATGCGCCTCCTCATCCTGTTGCTGCTGCTTGTGGCCGGCCCCCTCCAGGCGGCCGAGCTTCGGCTCACAAGCTGGAACATCGCCTGGCTCTCGCTCCGCCCGGCCGGCGACCCCATGATCCCGGCCGAGATCAACCGCCGTGGCCCTGCCGACGTCGCCCGGCTGCAAGCCTATGCCCAACGGCTGGAGGCCGACATCGTGGCCTTGCAGGAGGTGGATGGGCCCGAGGCCGCCGCCCGCGTCTTCTCCCCGCGCGACCACGCCTTCTTCTTCCCCGACGAGGAGGACGTGCAGCGCACCGGCTTCGCCGTCCGCCGCCATTTGCGCGTGACGCAGAACCCGGACCTCGTGGCGCTGGACGTGGCGCCGCAAGCGCGCTTCTCGCACCGCCGCGGCACCGACATCACGGTGGAATGGGCAGGCGGGCGGCTGCGCCTGCTTTCCATCCATCTGGCGGCGGGCTGCCAGTCCGGCCCGCTGGAGGCCGAGCGCAGCCGGCAATGCGCGAACCTCGCCACGCAATCGAGCGTTCTGGCCGGCTGGGTCGCGGCGCGGGAGCGCGAGGGCATCCCCTACGCCATCCTGGGCGATTTCAACCGCCGCATGGACCATCCGCGCGACGAGATGAGTGCCACCCTGGAACAGGCCGGGCGCCTGCTGCGCGCCAATGAAGGCACCTCGGACCCCTGCTGGGCGGGGCCGCGGGGCGGGCGTCCCTTCATCAGCCATATCCTGCTCGGCGGGCCGGCGCGGGGTTGGATGGTGCCGGGCAGCCTGCGGGTCATGGTCTATGCCGAGCGCGACCGCGCGATGCGCGACCTGATCTCGGACCATTGCCCGCTCAGCATCCGGCTGCGCGCACGGTGAGGGCCTTCCTGCGCATCACGCTGCCGCTCGCGGCCGTGAACTTCCTGAACCAGGCGAGCCGCGCGGTGCTGGCGCTGATCGGGCCGTTGCTGGCGCTGGAATTCGCGCTTTCGGCCAGCGACCTTGGGCTGCTGGCGGCGGTGCTCTTCGTGGCCTATGCGGCGACACAGCTTCCCGTGGGGGTGGCGCTGGACCGCTACGGGCCGCGCCGGGTGCAGGCGGTGCTGACGTTGATGGCGGCCCTGGGCTTCTTCCTCTGCGCCTTCGCCACGGGGCCCATCATGCTGGGGGCGGGGCGCTTCATCACGGGCATCGGCATCGCGGCCGGGCTGATGGCCATGCTCAAGGCCAACACGCAATGGTTTCCTCGCCATAGGGTCGCCGCCATGACGGGGGCTGGCGTCTTCGTGGGCGCGCTGGGGGGCATGGCGGCCACGCTGCCCATGGCGACGATCCTGCCCTTCGTGGGCTGGCGGGGCGGCTTCCTGATCCTGGGCGTGCTGGCGCTGGTGGTGGCCGCCTGGATCTGGTTCTCCCTGACCGATGCGCCCCCTGGCGCCGCGCGCCCAGCCCGCCGCGACCTGGCGGCCGAGATCGCGGCCTATGGGCCCATCTTCACCCACCCGACCTTCCTGCGCTTCGTCCCCGCCATCATCGTGCTGTCGGCCATGAACTTCGTCTATTCGGGGCTATGGGCCGGGCCCTGGCTGCGCGACGTGGGCGGGCTGGACGACGGGCCACGCGCCACCATCCTGCTGGTCTATGCCGCGGGCATGGCGGTGGGCTCCATCCTGATGGGGCAGCTTTCCTCGGCCCTGCAGGCGCGCGGCGCGCCGGCCATGCTGGTGCCGATGCTGGCGGTCTGTGCGCAATTCGCCATCCAGCTCGTCTTCATCCTGAACCCGCCGGCGGGGCTGCTCACCATGGGAATGGTCTGGTTCGCCTTCTCGCTGTTCGGTGCGGCAGGGCCGGTGGGCTATGCGGCCGTGGGCCAGGGCTTCGGGGCAGAACTGGCGGGGCGTGTCGCCACCGCCATCAACTTCGCCATGCTCGTGCTGGTCTTCATCCTGCAATACGTGATCGGCGCCATCATCGACCTCTGGCCGCGCACCGAGACGGGTGGCTGGGCCACGGCGGGCTATGGCTGGGCCATGGGGCTGACGGCTACCCTGCAGGCGGCGGCGCTGCTTTGGGCTTGGCGCGGCGGGCGCGTGCTGCGACCATCCCCCCCATGAAGCGCAAGACACCCGCCGCGCTGGCGCGCTACCGCATCACCTCGGGCAAGGGGTTCCGCCTCGCGGACCACGAGCCGGACGACGCGGGCAGCCTCGGCCTCACCAAGGCCGACGCGCCGGACCTGCTCGCCAAGGGGATCGAGCGCCTGTCCGAACTGCAGGACATGCTCTACGCGCAGAACCGCTGGTCGGTGCTGTGCCTCTTCCAGGCCATGGACGCGGCGGGCAAGGACGGCACCATCAAGCATGTCTTCTCGGGCGTGAACCCACAGGGCTGCCACGTCACCAGCTTCAAGGCGCCCACCACCACGGAGCTGGAGCAGGACTACCTGCGCCGCCACATCGAAGCCCTGCCGTCGCGCGGGCAGATCGGCATTCACAACCGCTCCTGGTATGAGGAGGTGCTGGTGGTGCGCGTCCACCCCTCCATCCTGGCCAAGCAGCAACTCCCTCCCGCCTGCGTGACGAAGAATATCTGGCAGGAGCGGCTGGAGGACATCGCGGCCACCGAACGCTACCTCACGCGGCAGGGAACGGTGGTGCTGAAGTTCTTCCTCAACGTCTCGCGCGAGGAGCAGAAGAACCGCTTCCTCTCCCGCCTGGACGAACCGGAGAAGCACTGGAAATTCCGCGCCGCCGATGTCAGCGAGCGCCGCCACTGGGACGACTACATGGCCGCCTATGAGGAGGCCATCCGCGCCACCGCGACACCCGAGGCGCCCTGGTTCATCGTGCCTGCCGACCGCAAGTGGCTCACCCGCCTCGTCGTTGTGGGCGCCATCATCGAGGCGCTGGAGAAGCTCGGCCTGCACTACCCCCATGTGAACGAGGCCGACCGCGCAGCCTTCGCCGAGGCCCGCGCCGCCCTGTCATGACGCTTTATTTTGGCTATGGCTCCAACCTGGACGCCGAGGATTGGAACGCCTGGTGCGCGCGGCGCGGCCTCGGCGCGGCACGGCTGATGGCGCAATCCACCGGCCTGCTGCTGGACCATGAACTCGTCTTCGACTGCTTCTCCCGCACGCGCCAGGGCGGGGTGCTGAACCTGCGCGCCCGGCCAGGCCAGGCGGTCGAAGGCGTGGTCTTCCGCGCCGATGCGGCGGCGCTGGCCGCGCTGGACGCCAAGGAGGGCGCGCCCTTCGCCTACCAGCGCGCGCCGCGCCACATCGTGCTGCCCGATGGCACCGTGGTGGAGGCCATGACCTATGTGACGCGCAGCGAGGGCTTCCGCGCGCCGCACCCGGACTATCTCGGCATCGTCCGACGCGGACAGGCGGCGCATGGCATCGCGCATGGCATGCTGGACGCGGCGGCGCGGGATGCGCCCGCGCCGCTCACCATCGCGCATCTCTTCGTCTACGGCACGCTGATGGCGGGCGAGGCCAATGCCCACCATCTGGACGGCCTGCCGCGCACGGTCGGGCGCGTGGCGGGTGTGCTGCATGATTGCGGCCCCTACCCCGCCCTGGCGCTCGGCGAGGATGAGGTGGCGGGCGAGGTGCTGGAACTGCCGCTGGCACGGCTCGCCGCCATGGATGCGCTGGAGGGCAGCCCGCCCGGCGGTGCCCCCGGCGGGCTGTATCGGCGCACGGTGCTGCCCGTGCGGGTCGCGGACGGCATTGTCCGCGCCCATGCCTATGTGATGGACGAGGCCGCGCAACACCCGCGCATCCCGCAGGGCGACTGGCGGGCGAAAGCCACCCGCCACGCGGACTGGGCGGCCTATGCCGCCCGCACGCCCCCGGCCGAGCGCTGACGCGCCGCCGTCTTACTGCTTCGGCACCCCCGCCTCGCGCAGGATGGCCGAGTAGCGCGCCACCATCTCCGTCATCAGCGTCTTCACCTGGTCGGGCGTCTCGAAGCCGGCGCGGGGCGTGACGCCGGCCATCTCGGTCAGGCGGGCCCCGTTCTGGCGGATGGCGGCCTGGAAGGCGGCGGCCAGGGCCGACACGATCTCGGGCGGCGTGGCCGCGGGGGCGACGATGGGGAAGAACTCCTCATGGACCAGCCCCGTCATGCCGGCCTCGGTCGCGCTGGGCACGTCGGGCAGGGCCGGCGTGCGGCTCTCGGCCAGGACGCAGAGCGCGCGCAGGCCACCGCCGCGGATCTGGCCGATGGAGGAGGCCATGGTGGGCGTGCCCACCTGCGCCTCGCCCGCCACCAGCGCCACCACGCTCGGCCCGCCGCCACGGTAGTGCACCACCTCGGCCTGGAGACGCTGGGTGGAGCGCAGCAGCTCCGCCGCCAGGTGCACGCCGCTGCCCAGGCCCGCGGTCGCGATGTTGTACTGGCCGGGGTTGGTGCGCAGGCGCTCCACCATCTCGCGCGCGTTCTGGGCGGGGAAGCGGGGGTTCACCACCAGCGCATGCGGCGAGAAACCTGCCACGGCGAGGCCCACGAAATCATTCACGGGGTCATAGGGCATGCGCTCGACGATGGCGGGCACCGTCGCATGGGCGCTGTTGATGAGCAGCGTGTAGCCATCGGGCGCGGCGCGCGCGACATGCTCGCTGCCGATCACGCTGCCCGCACCCGCGCGGGATTCGATGACGATGGGCTGGCCCAGGGTCTGCGAGGCGGGCTCCGCGATCAGCCGGCTGACGATGTCATTCGAACCGCCCGGCGCGAAGGGGACCACGAGGCGGATGGGGCGCGAGGGGCGCCAGGCCTGGGCAAGGGCGCCCGCGGGCAGCACCGCCGGCGCGGCGAGCACGCCGAGGCTGAGGGCTTGGCGACGATTGAGCATGTCCATTTCTCCCTGCATTGGGGCCGACGAAAACATCGGCCCGCCTATTTTGTCTGGAAGGATGGACGGGAAAACGCGGCTTGCCAACCGGTAAGCTCAGGCGGCGCATCGGGGCGACTGGATTCGAACCAGCGACCTTCTGCTCCCAAAGCAGACGCACTACCAGGCTGTGCTACGCCCCGCCGCAACCGCTTGTAGGCGCAGCGCGCGGGGCACTCAAGGCTGGGGTCTGATCGCGCTTGGCGGAGACGCCTGCGGCGTCAGGGCAGCACCTTGCCTGGGTTCATCAGCCCCTCGGGGTCCAGCACGTTCTTGATGGCGCGCATGAGGTCGAGTGCCACGGGCGATTTCAGCGCGGCCATGGCGCCGCGCTTGGACTGGCCGATGCCATGCTCGGCAGAGAAGCTGCCGCCCAGTTCCACCGCGATCTCGCCCACGCGGTCCTCGAAATCGGGCGCGCGCGCGTGCCATTCCGCATGGGTCATGCCTGCGGGCGCCTGGAGCGAGAGATGGATGTTGCCATCGCCCATGTGCCCCAGCGCCACCATCCGCCCCTCCGGCCAGTTGGCCGCGATCAGCGCGGCACTCCGGTCCAGGAAGTCCGGGATGCGCGAGACGGGCACGGAGGTGTCGGTGGGCAGGCCCGGCCCCTCCATGCGCGAACAGGTGGGGAAGGTCTCGCGGATGTTCCACAGGTTCTGGCGCTGCGCCTCGCTCTCGCACAGCACCACGTCCTCGGCCTCGCCGGCCTCAAGCCCCGCCATCAAGGCGCCTTCCAGGGCCTCACGCACGGGGATGGCGGCATGGGTGCTGGCGGCCTCGATGAGGCAATACCAGTCGGTGGACAGATCCATGGGCTGGCGGATGTTGGTGCCGTGCTTCAGCGTGATGTCGATGCAGACCTTGCGGATCAGCTCGAAGGCCACGAGGTCCGCGCCGCTCTCCTGGCAGCGGGCCAGCAGGCGCAGCGCCTCGTGCGGGCTGCGCACGGCGACCAGCGCCGTCTCGCGCGTCACCAGCCGCGGGAAGAGCTTGAGCGAGGCCGCGGTGATGACGCCCAACGTGCCCTCGGCGCCGATGAAGAGGTGCCGCAGCGCATAGCCGGAATTGTCCTTCCGCACGCGCCGCAGGTCATCCAGCACGCGGCCATCGGCCAGCACCACCTCCAGCCCCAGCACGAGATCGCGCGCATTGCCGTAGCGCAGGGTGCGGATGCCGCCGGCATTGGTGGAGAGCGCGCCGCCGATCATGGCGGAACCCTGGGCGCCGAAGTGCAAGGGAAAGAAGCGGCCGGCCTCGGTCGCCGCGTTCTGCACGGCCTCGACGGTGCAGCCGGCCTCGGCCACCAGGGAATTGTCCAGCGCGTCCACGTCGCGCAGGCGGTTCATGCGCTCCAGGCTCAGCACCACGCTGGGCGGGCCATCCGCGCCCGGCACCACGGCGCCGCAGAGCGAGGTGCGCCCGCCCGCCGGCACCACCGCCAGGCCCTGTGCGGCGCAGAGGCGCAGCGCCTCGCCCACCTGCGCCGTGTCGGCGGGGCGCAGCACGGCCACGGGCCGGCCGTGATAGACGCCGCGCCAATCCACGGCATAGGGGGCGATGTCCTCCTCGGCGCGCAGGCAGGCGGCGGGGCCGAGGGTGGCGCTGAGCATGTCGAGCGGGGGCATGGGGCATTTCCTTCCGGCCCGCATGGCAATCCCGGGCGGGCGGCGCGTCAAGCGCCACAGATGGCGATTGACCTGTTCATCCCACGGCGCAAGCATGCCGCGAACGGGGGAAACAACCATGGACGAGACGGATGTGGTGGTCATCGGCTCCGGCTCAGCCGGCAGCGCGGTGGCGGGACGGCTTTCGGAAATTCCCGGGCTGCGCGTGACGGTGCTGGAGGCCGGCAGCCGCGACACCAACCCCTGGCTGCATGTGCCGGTGGGCTATGCCAAGACGATGTACCACCCCACCCTCTCGTGGAACTACCAGACGGAGCCTGAGCCCGAGCTGGGCGGCCGTTCCATCCCCTGGCCGCGCGGGCGGGTGCTGGGGGGAAGCTCCGCCATCAACGGGCTGATCTACATCCGCGGCCAGGCGGAGGATTACGACCATTGGCGGCAATTGGGCTGCACCGGCTGGTCCTTCGAGGATTGCCTGCCCTGGTTCCGCCGCGCCCAGCGGCAGGAGCGTGGCGCCTCCGACCTGCACGGCGCCGATGGCCCACTCTCCACCACCGACCTGCGCGACAAGGGGGCACTCTCCCAGGCCTTCATCAATGCGGCGCTGGAACTGGGCTTCCCTGCCAATGACGACTTCAACGGCCGCGTGCAGGAAGGGGCCGGCTGGTACCAGGTGACGGTGCGCGATGGCTTCCGCTGCTCGGCCGCCACGGCCTACCTGAAGCCCGCCATGAAGGCCGGACGCGTGCGCCTCATCACCGACGCGCATGTCACGCGCATCCTGGTCGAGGGCGGGCGCGCGGTCGGCGTTGCCTATCGCGTGGGCAACGAGGAACGGCAAATCCGCGCGACGCGTGAGGTGGTGCTGTCCGGCGGCGCCATCAACTCGCCGCAGATCATGATGCTCTCGGGCTTCGGGCCCGCCGCGCACCTGGCGGAGATGGGCATTGCCGTGCAGCGCGACATGCCCGAACTCGGCCGCAACCTGCAGGACCACTATCAGGCGCGGCTGATGTACCGCGCGAGCCAGCGCGTCTCGATGAATGAACGCGTGAATTCCTGGATCGGGATGGCCACCATGGGCGTGCAGTACGCGCTGACCCGGCGCGGCCCGCTGACCTTCGCGGCCGGCACGGCGGGGCTCTTCGCCCGCGTGCTGCCGCAAAGTGCCACGCCCGACGTGCAGTTCCACTTCATCCCCTGGAGCGCCGACACGGTGAAGGAGGGCCTGCACAAGTGGCCCGGCTTCACCATCAGCGTCTGCCAGCTGCGGCCCGAGAGCCGGGGCGAGGTGACGCTGGCCTCGCCCGACCCCATGGCCAAGCCGCGCATGGTGGCGCGCTATCTCAGCACCGAGACCGACCGGCAATGCATGGTGGAAGGTGCCAAGCTCGCGCGGCGGCTCGCGCGCAGCAAGGCGCTCGGCGCGTTCATCGAGGCCGAATACGCGCCGGGCGCCGCCGCGCCCGACACGGACGAGGCCATGCTCGACTTCGTGCGCCGCACGGGTGGCACCATCTACCACCCCACCAGCACCTGCCGCATGGGCAGCGACGAGGGCGCCATCGTGGACACGGAGCTGCGCGTGCGTGGCGTGGAGCGGCTGCGGATCGCCGATGCCTCGATCATGCCCACCGTGGTCAGCGGCAACACCAATGCCGGCTGCATCATGATCGGCGAGCGCTGCGCGGATTTCATCCGCCGCGCGGCTTAGAGCAGCGTCCCATCTGACAGAACCGCATGCGGTTCTGTCAGATGGGACTAAGCTGCTCTAGAATATATGCTTTCTAGAGCAAGAAATCCGG
>NZ_JACIDJ010000007.1:1828-176964 GCF_014196305.1 Roseococcus suduntuyensis | reverse complement strand
ATCCCTACATCACACCCACGCGGGGTGGAGCAGCCCGGTAGCTCGTCAGGCTCATAACCTGAAGGTCACAGGTTCAAATCCTGTCCCCGCATCCACTTTGACCGAACACAGAACCGAAAGCCCCTCCGGCCCATGCCAGAGGGGCTTTCGGCGTTCTGGACCCAGCCGCCAGCCCTCTGCTCGCCCACAAGCTCGATCCGGTCCGCATGGACCTCCACACGCGACACCAGCGCCCGAAACGCCTCCTGCAACCCGGCCAGGCGTGCGGGCTTGGCCCCGCCATGTGGCGGTGACCACCTCCGGCGGCAGCAGCGTCGGTTTCCGCCTTGCGGCGCCGGGGCTTCCGGTGGGGTCGCTCAGAAGTCGTTGAGCAGGGCGTCGATCGCGGCCTGGTCGATATCCCCGCCTGCCGGGGACTCCACGGTGCGCATGGCGGTCTTCACCTCAACCTGTTCGCGCGGCCCCTCGGGGCGGCTGCCCGCCGGGATCATCGTCTCCAGCATGTTCTCGACCTGCTGGAGGTGCTGTATCGCGCGCCGGATGCGTTGGCCGGTCACATCCTGGAAGGTGCAGGCCTCGAAGATCGAACTCACGCGGGCGGCGATGGCGGCCACCGCATCCTTGTCCTGCGCGCCGCTGGCCACCCAGGCCTGGATTGCCTCCGCCGCCTCCATGATGGTGTTGGCGGCGGCTTCGGTGGCCTGCACCACCGCTTCCAGCTCCAGCCCGCTATTGCGCGTGGCGGCCGCCGGCACGGCGACGAGCTGTCCGATCTGGTCGTGGATGCGCGCCAGTGCGGATTTCATTTGCTCCTCGCCCATGTCGGCGATTTCGACGCTGGCATGCAGCTCCGCGCTCAACTCCGCGATGCGCCGGTCCACGAAGCGGTGCAGGTCAGCCAAAGCCGGGTGCAGTTCCGCCCGCACGGCGTCGCGCAGTTGCTCGGTCGAATCGGTCGTCACTGACATCGCGCATCATCTCCGTGGCGGCCCGAGGCCGGGTCATTTGTGCCGCGCAACAAGTCGCCTCGCGGGGAAATGGCAGTGTCGCAGAAACGGGTGAATAATGGGTTTCCGGGGTGCCGTGCTGTAAGGTCGGCCGCCCTGGGATCAGGTCGGCCTCACCACGCGCCGCCGCAATGCCGCGGCCGGCCGGCATCGCCGCCAGCAGGCCCTTCTCCGCCTCCACCATCACCGCCCCGGACAGCCTCGGCGAGCTGGCGCGGCCATCAGACCGGACGCCCTTGGATGGGACGAGAACAATGAGGCAGCACGCAGACTGATCAGCCCAGTAACTCGACCTGGCTCTGATCTCATACATCACCCCTTGATGTATCGGGGTGCAGGGTGCATTGTCGGGACATGCAGCCCGCCTCCTCCCTCCCGGCCCCTCGCGTCGACTACGCCTCCCGCGGTTACTGGGCCGGCACGATCAAGATGGGCCTCAGCAAATTCTTTATCCTGCGTGTCCTGCATGACGGACCGATGCACGGCTACGACATCGCGCGCCTCGTCGAGCGCACCACCAAGGGCTGCTGCTCTCCCACGGAGGGCACCATCTACCCGGTGCTCCGCGACTTTGAAGCCGGCGGCTTCGTGACCGCAACGGAGGAAGTCGTGAGCGGCCGGCAGCGTCGCGTCTACGCTCTGACGGATGCCGGTCGCACCGCTTTCCGCGTCGCGTTGGACGCCTGGATGGAGGCCACCGAGGCCTTGCAGGACACGGGCCGGGCATTCGCGGCGGCGGACCAGGCGCGCGCTCGGCGGGACAATGCCAACGCATAGCCACGCGACATCCTTTTGTCGAAATACATTGATGATCAATGCATAAAGGATCATGTCATGCAGTCCCACACCTTGCCTATCGCGATCATCGGCGCCGGCCCCATCGGACTCGCCGCGGCTGCCCAGCTTCTCGCGCGCGGCCTGAAGCCAGTCGTCCTGGAGGCGGGCCCCGAGGTCGGGCACGCTGTTCGCGCCTGGGGCCATGTCCGGATGTTCTCGCCCTGGGGGTTCAACACCGATGCCGCCGCCCGCGCGCTCCTAGAGGCCGAGGGCTGGTCCTCCCCCGACCCCGCGCAGTTTCCGACCGGCCAGGAACTTCTGGCCCGCTACCTTCTCCCTCTCTCCGCCACGGCGGCGCTGCGCGGCCGCATTCGCACCGGAGCGAAGGTCGTGGGCGTCGCGCGGCGTGACTTCGGTCGCCTGCGCGACGGAGCCGCGCGCGACGCCACGCCCTTCATCCTGCACGTCCAGACGGAACAAGGGATCGAGGCCATTGAGGCCCATGCCGTGATCGACTGCTCCGGCACCTGGCACACGCCCAACCCCGCTGGTAGCCACGGCCTGCCCACCCCCGGCGAGACCCAGCACACGGCGCGCATCACCTATGGCATTCCCGACATCCTCGGCGAGGCGCGTGCCGCCTATGCCGGGCGGGAGACCCTCGTCGTCGGCGCCGGGCATTCGGCGATGAACGCGGTGCTGGATCTGGCGGAGCTTGCCAAGACCGCAGCCGGTACGCGCATCCTCTGGGCCTTTCGCCGCCCGCTGGGCGCCATCAACTTTGGTGGCGGCGCGCGTGACGGCCTGGCCCAGCGCGGCGCACTCGGCGCAAGGGCACAGGCGCTGGTGGAAGAGGGGGCCGTCACCGCCCTGGCACCCTTCCTCATCGACCGGATCGATGAGGCCGATGGCGCGCTTGCCATCACCGGCCGGCAGGAGGCGCGCGCGGTGACCATTCGCGCTGACCGCATGATCGTCGCCACCGGCTTCCGCCCCGACCTCGGGTTCCTGCGCGAGATCCGCTTGGCGCTGGACCCAGCGGTGGAGGCCACGCCGGCGCTGGCGCCGCTGATCGATCCCAACCTGCACTCCTGCGGCACGGTCCGCCCCCATGGCGAGGCCGAGCTGCGCCACCCGGAGGCAGGCTTCTACATCGCCGGCATGAAGAGCTATGGCCGCGCGCCCACCTTCCTGCTGGCGACGGGCCATGAGCAGGTCCGCTCCATCGCCGCCCACCTGGCCGGCGACACCGTCGCTGCCCGGCGCGTGGAACTGGTGTTGCCCGAGACTGGCGTCTGCGCCACGGACCGCGCGCCCGCCCGTGGCGAATGCGGTGCGACGACCGCCCCCGCGCCGCGCGGCTGCTGCGGCTGAAACTGCCGCCTCGCGCGGCCTTGGTTCACCAGGCCGAAAGCGGCATGGTGAACCCCACTCATGGAGAGGCGTCGTTCATCCACGGATCGCCTGCCAATCCTGACCTCCTGGCCGTTGTGTCTTCCTTCGAACGCTATCTCTCCCTCTGGATCGTCCTGTGCATTGCGGCGAGCTTCGCGCTGGGCAGTCTGTTCCCGGGGGCTTTCCGCGTGTTCGCCGGGTTCGAATAGGGCTCGATCAACTTCCTGGTCGCGGTGCTGATCTGGCGGATGATCTATCCGATGATGGTGTCGGTGGACTTCTCCAACCTGCGGCGCGAGCACGAACGGCCGAAGGGCCTCGTCGGTGAACTGGCGGGGGAAGCCCTTCACCATGGCCGCCCTCGGCGCTTTCGCTGCGAATTGACGCCGCGTAGTCGCTCCGGCGATGCTCCCTCGTCATCCGCCGAGGCGGATGACGGAGGACAGCAACCACAAATGCCCACCGCGCGGCCCCAAGCTCCGCCGAAGCCATTGCGCCGCACGCTGCTTGCGCTCGGCATCGCGGGGCTGGCCGCGCCAGTGGCCCGGGCGACGCCGATCGTGACGCTGGGGCTCACGCCGGTCTTCCTCGACTCCGACATCGTGCTGGTGCGCCAGATCGAGGGGCATCTCACGGCGCGCCTCGGCCGGCCGGTGCAAGTGGTCAAGCGCCGCACCTACCGCGAGGTCACCTCGCTGCTCGTCGCGGGTCAACTCGATGCCGCCTGGATCTGCGGCTACCCCTTCATCCAGCACCGCGATGCGCTCGACATCCTCGCCGTGCCGCTCTATCGCGGCGCGCCGCTCTACCGCTCCTATGTCATCACAAGGGCCAACCGCGCGGCCGCCACGCTGGCCGAGTTGCGCGGCGACATCCACGCCTTCTCCGACCCTGACAGCAATTCAGGCTTCCTCGTCACCAGCGCGATGCTGGCAGATGCGGGCACGACGCCCGGCGCCTTCTTCGCGCGCAGCCTCTTCACCCATGGCCACCGCAACGTCATTCGCGCCGTCGCGGCAGGGCTCGCGCAATCGGGCTCAGTGGATGGCTATGTCTGGGATGTGATGGCGGAGCTGGAGCCCGCGCTGGTCGGCGCCACGCGCATCGTCCATGCCTCGGACCCCATGGGCTTCCCTCCCTTCGCCACCGCGCGCGGGGCGGACCCGGCGCTGCGCGAGACGCTCCGCCACGCCCTTCTCACCATGCCCGGCACGGAAGACGGGCGCGCCATCCTGGCCACCTTGCGCCTCGACGGCTTCGTGCCGGGCTCGCCCGCCCTGTTCGACGGCATCGCGGCCTTGAGCCACCGCGCACGGGCCGCGGGGTGATGCGCGCGCTGGCCCCGCGCCGCTGGCCGCTCGCGCTGCGCGTGCCGCTCCTGATCACGCTGCTGATGGTGGGGGTGGCCGGTGCCATCTCGAAGCTTGTGCTGGTGCGGCTGGAAGCCGTGCAGGCCACCCATTTCGAGGAGCTGAGCGACGCCTATCTCGACGGTCTCTCCACCGCGCTGCTGCCCGCCATGATCCGGCGCGACGCGTGGGAGGCCTTCGACGCGCTCGACCGTTCGCGCCCGCGCTACCAGGCAGTGGGGGCGCTGCTTGTGCTGGTGGTGCTGCCGGATGGCAGCGTGCTGGCGGCCTCTGACCCGCTCCGCCATCCGCTCGGCGCGGCCGCGCCGCCCGAAGCGGAGCCCGCGCCCCTTCACCTCGAACCCAGCGCCGCCACCGCCTGGATCCATCGCGCGGTGAGCGAGGGCGGCGTTGCCGTGGGCCGCATCGCGGCCGAGGTGGATGTCACGTCCCTCGCCACCGAACGCCGGGCCACGCTGCTGGCCCTGGTGGGCGTCAACGCCGCGCTGACGCTGCTCTTTGCCCTGCTGGGCTGGCTGCTGGTGCGGCGCATGCTGCACCCGGTGCTGCGCCTGTCCGAGCGCCTCGGCCAGGCGGCGGAAGGGCGCCTTCAGCCCATCGCCGAGGCCGACATGCCCCCTGCAGACACGGAGGAGGGCCGCGCCTATCGCCGCTACAACGCCGCCGCCGCCGCCATCGCGGAGCGCGAGGCCCTGCTCACCCGCCTCGCCGAGGAGGAGCGCCGCGCACTGGTGGGCCGCTACGCCTCGGCCATGGCGCATGAGGTGAACAACCCCCTGGGCGGCCTGTTCAACGCCGTGCGGATGATCCAGCGTCATGGCGACGACCCGCAGCGGCGGCAGCGCGCGGCCTCGCTGCTGGAACGGGGCCTCACCGGCATCCACAACGTGGTCCGCGCCTCGCTCATCCTCTGGCGCGGCGAGGCCGATGCGCGGCCCGTCTCCGCCGCCGACATCGACGATTTGCGCCTGCTGATCGAAAGCGAGGCGCGGCGGCGTGAGCTGGTGCTCGACTGGCGGCATGAGATGGATGGCGGCTTTCCCGCCCCCGCGCAGATGGTGCGCCAGGTGGCTCTGAACCTGCTGCTGAACGCCTGCGCCGCATCGCCCCCGGGCGGGCGCGTCACCCTGCGCGCCGCGGTGGCGGCCGGCGCGCTGACGCTGGAGGTCGCGGACGAGGGGCCCGGCTTGCCCGCCGAGGCCTGCGCGCTGCTGCTGGACGGCCAGGCGGCGCAGGTTCCCCAGGCGGGCGGCCTCGGCCTCTGGACCGTGGCGCGGCTTGTGCGCGAATTGGGCGCACGTGTGAAAATCGCGGGCCCGCCCGGCTCCCGCATCATCATCCGGATTCACGATGCCGAACGTGGCACTCCCCGCCTCGCCGCCTGAGGTGGCGCCCCTGGTGGCGCTGATCGAGGACGACCCCGTCATGGGCCAGTCCGTCGCCGATTGGCTGGCCGTGGAGGGCTATCGCACCAGCTGGTTCCGCAACGGCGCCGAGGCCATCCGCGCCCTCTCGCGCCAGGCGCCGGACGCCATCATCTGCGACATCCGCCTGCCCGACATGAATGGCGAGGAGGTGCACCGCGCCCTCGTCCAGGCGGGCGGCGACGCGCCCATGCTCTTCGTGACAGGCCATGGGGATATCGCCCAGGCGGTGCGGCTCATGCAGGCGGGCGCCGCCGACTACCTGACAAAGCCCTTCGACATCGAGGCGCTGCTGCGCCGGCTGGAGGCGCTGATCGCGCCCCGCTGGCAGCGCAGCGAGGGCTTCGCCCTGGGCGAGGCGCCCGCGATCCAGTCGGTCGAGCGCGTGCTGCGCCGGGTGGCCAGCATCGACTCCACCGTGCTGCTGACCGGCCCCAGCGGCTCGGGCAAGGAGGTGGCCGCGCGGCTGCTGCACGCCGAAGGCCCGCGCGCCCGGCTGCCCTTCGTTGCGACCAATTGCGCCGCCCTGCCGGCCGAATTGCTGGAGAGCGAAATCTTCGGCCATGAGCGCGGCGCCTTTACCCATGCCACGTCCCGCCATGCGGGCTTGGCGGAGCAGGCCGGGGCCGGGACGCTCTTCCTCGACGAGGTGGCGGAGCTTTCGCCGCCGCTCCAGGCCAAGCTGCTGCGCCTGCTGCAGGAGCGCGTGTTCCGCCGCCTGGGCGGCGAGCGCGACCTGCCCTTCCGCGCCCGCATCGTGGCCGCGACCAATGCCGATCTGGACGCTCAGGTGGCCGAGGGCCGGTTCCGCGAGGACCTCTTCTTTCGCCTGGCCGTGATCCGCGTGGCGATGCCGCCCCTGCGCGACCGCCCGGAGGATGTGCTGCCGCTGGCGCGCCGCTTCCTGGGTGAATTCGCGGCCAGCTTCGCCCGCCCCCTGCGCGGCTTCACCTCCCTGGCCGAGGAGGCGCTGCTGGCGCACGACCATCCGGGCAATGTGCGGGAACTGCGCAACCGGGTGGAGCGCGCCGCCGCCCTGGCCGAGGGCGAGCTGGTCACGGCAGCCGACCTTTTTCCCGAAAGAGCGCCCCCGCGAACGGAAGCCGCCCTGTCCAGCCTGGCCGATGCGCGCGACGCGGCCGAGCGGCGGGCGATCACCGCCGCCCTTGCCGCTGCGGGAGGTGATGTGGCCCGCGCGGCGGAGGCGTTGAAGGTTTCGCGCTCCACCCTCTTCGAGAAGCTTCGCCGGCTCGGGCTGCGCGGCGAGGGTTGAGCAGTCCGGCCGGCCGGACAGCCGGTGACAGCGAGTCCGGAAAGCTGGACTGGCGCCAGAGGATAAGTTAGTAATTTCAGAGATTTGTGGGATTACGGCAAGCTCTGCGCCCTGGCACCCGCCTTGCAACCTCTCCGCGGCGAAGCCGGACACCCGGCCGCCAGAGGGAGGAAATGTTCATGTCCGACGGAACCCGGGAACAGCGGCAGCGCGCGGAGGCGGAGAAGCTCGCCACCGAGGTGCTGCGCCATGGCACCAACACGCAGCGCCGTTCGCTCTTCGTCTCCGCCGCCGCCTTCGGCGCCGCGGCGATGACCCTGCCGGGCGCTTCTCCCGCCTCGGCCCAGACGGCGCCCGCGGCACCCCGGCGCCGGCCGATCATCAAGGATGACAGCCGCGTCCTGAACATCGGCGCCACGGTGCGGTCGGGGAACTACTGGGACTACAAGACCTTCATGACGCCGATCGAGGAGTTCTACGTCCGCAACCACTACCCGACGCCGACGGCCGAAACGCGGCCCGTGCTGGCGCAGGAGAACTGGAAGCTCCGCATCCACGGCACCTCGGTCGAGCGGCCGGTGGAACTTTCCTACAACGACCTGCTCGGCATGCGCAGCCGCACCATCATCGCCACCATGGAATGCCACGGCAACGGCCGCACCCTGTTCTGGGAGCAGGACGGGCTGACGGGCCAGCAGGTGGCGGGCGGCAACTGGGTGCTGGGCGCCGTGGGCCAGGCCGAATGGCAATACGTGCCGATGAGCGAGATCTTCGCCCGCGTCGGCATCAAGCCCGGCGCGCGCACGGTGCTGTTCTGGTCGGGCGTGGATGGCAACGACATGGGCCGACCCATGCCCTACAGCGACGTGGTGGCACAGCAGCACGACATGGGCGTGTGCTTCGCCATGAACGGCAACCCGCTGATCCCCGACCATGGCGCGCCGGTGCGCATGGTGGTGCCGGGCTGGGGCGGGACGGCCTCCATCAAGTGGCTGACCGAAATCCGCGTCACCGACCGGCGCGTCTGGTG
Organism: Roseococcus suduntuyensis; assembly: GCF_014196305.1. Classification (GTDB taxonomy): domain Bacteria; phylum Pseudomonadota; class Alphaproteobacteria; order Acetobacterales; family Acetobacteraceae; genus Roseococcus; species Roseococcus suduntuyensis. Next base: position 168,688 of record NZ_JACIDJ010000007.1, on the reverse strand, counting down.
CCGCCTGAACACGCGCGGCGAAGTCTATATCGGCCCGAGCTACCAGCGGCCGGAGTTCAGCCAGGAGGACGAGTTCATCGGCGTGGGTGCCGAGGACATCCAGGGCCCCATGGTGACCTGGATGCCGCCGAAATCCTTCATCACCGTGCCGCTGGTGCTGGAGAAGTCACCCTCCGTGCCGGCCAACTACCCGCTGCAGCGCGGCCAGGTGCCGCGGCTTTCGGCCGGGCGGCAGGAGCTGACGGGCTATGCCTGGGCGCCACAGAACGGGGTGCGCCAAGTGGATGTGCGGATTGATGGCGGCCAGTGGCAGCGCGCGGAAATCCGCCAGCCCAACCTCGGCAAATACACCTGGGTGCGCTTCTCGCTGCCCTGGGACGCGACGGCGGGCCAGCATGTCATCGAGACGCGCACCACGGACAATGCGGGCACCGTGCAGCCTGAGACCGTGCCGCTGAACACGCTCGGCATGGCGAATTGGGCCATTCCGAAGTTCCGCGTCGAGGTCGCCTGACCCTGCCGGCCGGCGGCGGCCCTCCGCCGCCGGCCACTTTCCTTTCACAGCAGTTGGATGTCTTCATGCGCTTCATCATGCTGGCGATGCCGGCCCTGGGCGGGCTCGCCCTCATCGCCACCGCCGCCATCGGGCAACCCTCGCTCTCGCCGCAGGTCGCGGAGGGGCAGCGCCTCTACGCCGAGAATTGCGCCATGTGTCATGGCGAGGATGGGCGGCGCGGCGCCGGTTTCCAGACGCCCATCTGGGGCGAGCGCACGCAGATCACGAAGTTCAGCACCGCGCTGGGCCTGTTCGAGTACAACCAGATGATGATGCCCTTCGACGATCCCGACCGGCTCAACGATGAGCAGAAATGGGCCATCACGGCGTATATGCTGGCCAACCACGGGGCCATCCCGCGCGACGGGACGCTGGATCAGCGGAGTGCGGCGTCGGTGCCCATCCGATAGGGGTTGCACTGGCCAGTCGCTTGGAAATGCTTTCGCTCCCGGTGCGGCTTTTGCCAAAGCGAACCGAGTGCGTCAGGCATGGTAGAGGAAGGGGCAAGGCCGCCTACGGTCAGGCGAGGCGTGTTCTCCATAAGCGGAACCTTTTCCCCGAATCCAACGTTCTCAATACCCCACCAGAACGCCTGCCATCCCACAGGATCGCGGGCGTTTTCGCGTTCGGGGCCTTGGTGCCGGCTTGGCCCTCCTCGGCCAGCGTGCCGTGCAGCAGCGCCGCCAGGTTGCCCCGCAGGCTCAGCGTCACCTCGCCGCGCCTCCCCCCCGGGAAGACCAGGATCGCATCGTCCAAGGTCCGCAGCACCTCCAACACCTCGGTATCTTTCCCCAGCGCCACCGCTTCCCGCAGGCTCGCGTGCTCGGAGCTTCGCTTCCGCCGTCGCCATCGCAGCGGTCATCATCTGCTGGTGCGGAATCAGTCCAGAGCCTGAGACACGCGCGCCCCATCCAGGAAGACCGAAACGGCGGCCTTGATCATGGCACGCAATTCCACCCCGCAGGGCGGTGGCGCCACCCCCAGCAGCAGGCGGATCTGCGCCGCACCCAGCGCCATGCCGTAGAGCATGCGCGCGGCCAGGCGGGCATCCGTCAGCCGCAGCCGGGCAGTCTGCATCTCGGTGGCCAGGCGGCGTTCGAGCGAACTGGCGCCGCGGCTGACAAGGGCGCGGTGCCAGCGCTCAGCCAACTCCGGGCAGCGCGGCCCCTCGGCGATAACCAGACGGAACAGCGCGGTCTGGCGCTGCGCCAGGAGGTGTAGCCCCGTGGCTTCCAGGATGGCCTCCAGCGCCGCCCCCAATTCGGGCCCCTCTTCCAGCGCGCTGTCGATCCGCAGCGGGGCGAGGACGGAGCCTATCGTGTCCTCGAACAAATCCGCCTTGGACGGGAAGGTGCGATAGAGGGTGCGCTTCGACATACCCGCGAGGCGCGCGACCTCCTCCATGCTGGCGGCGGCGTATCCGTCGCGCAGAAAGACGGTCGCGGCGGCGTCGCGCACCAGGTCGCGGCGCTCGGCCTCGGGCATCGGTCGGCGGCCGGGCTTGCGGCGTTCCGTGGGCGGGGCGCAAGCCAACAGGGCTTCCGTCAATGCGGCGCTTCCCCAAGCGCCGGTGCCTGGACGCCCACGGCCCGCGTGCGCGCGCGGAACAGGCGCAGCACCAGCACGAAGAAGACCGGCACGAAGAGCACCGCCAGCACAGTCCCCGCGATCACCCCGCCGATGACGCCGGTGCCGATGGCGTTCTGCGCGCCCGAACCCGCGCCGGAGGCGATGGCCAGCGGCACCACGCCCAGGCTGAAGGCGAGCGAGGTCATGATGATGGGTCGCAGCCGTTGCCGGGCGGCCTGGGTCGCGGCCTCGGCAAGCGAGAGTCCGCGGTCGAAGCCCTCGCGCGCGAATTCCACGATCAGGATGGCGTTCTTCGCCGTCAGCCCGATGGTGGCGAGCAGCCCCACCTGGAAATACACGTCGTTCGACTTGCCGGTCAGCAGCGTGGCCAGCACCGCGCCCAGCACGCCGAGCGGCACCGCGAGGATCACCGCCGTCGGGATGGACCAGCTTTCGTAGAGGGCGGCGAGGCAGAGGAACACCACCAGCAGCGACAGCGCGTAGAGCGCCGGTGCCTGCCCGGCGGATTGCCGTTCCTGGAAGGAGATGCCGGTCCAGTCGAAGCCGAAGCCTGGCGGCAGCTGGGCCATCAGCCGCTCCATCTCCGCCATGGCGTCGCCCGTGGTGAAGCCTGGGGCGGGAATACCCTGGATCTCGCGCGAGGCGACGCCATTGAAGCGCTCCAGTCGCGGTGAGCCATAAACCCATTCGCTGCGTCCGAAGGCGGAGAAGGGCACCATCTGCCCTGTCGCGTTCCGCACGAACCATTGGTCGAGATCACCCGGCCCCATGCGCGATTCCGGCTGTCCCTGCATGTAGACGCGCTTGATGCGCCCACGGTCCATGAAGTCGTTCACATAGGTGGCGCCGAAGGCGGTGGAGAGCGTGGTGTTCACCTCCGTGATGGACAGGCCCAGCGCGCTGGCGCGTTCCCAATCCACCACGATGCGGAACTGCGCCTCGTCGTTCAGCCCGTTGGCCCGGACGCCGGAGAGCACCGGGCTCGCGGCCGCCAGGCGCAGCAGCTGGTCGCGCGCGGCCATCAGCGCCTCATGTCCCTGGCCGCCACGGTCCAGCAGCTGGAAGGCGAAGCCCTGGGCATTGCCGAGTTCCCGCACCGCGGGCGGGGCGGAGGAGACGATGATGGCGTCCTGGTAGGTGGCGAAGCGGGCATTGATGCGCGCGGTCAGCGCCTGCACGCTGTTCTGTGGGCCGGGGCGCGAATCCCAGTCGCGCAGGCTGATGAAGCCGAGGCCGGAATTCTGTCCGCGCCCGCTGTAGCTGAAGCCGTTGATGCCGAAGAAGCTGTCCACCACGCCGCTCTCTTCCTCGCGGAGGTAGCGGCCGAGTTCGTCCAGCGCGCGCTGGGTGCGGTCGGTGGTGGCGCCCGAGGGGGCGATGACCTGCGCGAAGGCGATGCCCTGGTCCTCATTGGGCAGGAAGCCGCCGGGCATCCGCAGGAAGGCGTAGCCAAGCGCGCCCAGCAGCACCGCGTAGATCAGCAGCATGCGCGCTGGGCGCTTCAGGCTCGCGCTTACACCGCCCACATAGCCGCGCGTCATGCGGTCGAAGCCGCGGTTGAACCAGCCCCAGACGCCGCGCGTGCCCTGGCCCGGCTTGTGCGGCTTCAGCAGCCCCACGCAGAGCACGGGCGTGAAGAAGATGGCCACCAGCACAGAGAGCGACATGGCGGTGGCGATGGTGACGGAGAACTGCCGGTAGATCACGCCCACCGACCCGCCGAAGAAGGCCATGGGCAGGAACACCGCCGACAGCACCAGGCCGATGCCGATCAGCGCGCCCGTGATCTGGTCCATGGAGCGGCGCGTGGCCTCCAGCGGGGGCAGGTGTTCCTCCGCCATCACGCGCTCGACATTCTCGACCACCACGATGGCGTCATCCACCAGCAGCCCGATGGCGAGCACCAGGCCGAACATGGTGAGCGTGTTGATGCTGAAGCCCAGCACGTCCAGCACCGCGAAGGTCCCCAGCAGCACCACCGGGATGGCCATGGTGGGGATGATGGTGGCGCGGAAATTCTGCAGGAACAGGTACATCACCAGGAAGACCAGCACCACGGCCTCGATCAGCGTCATGACCACGCTGGTGATGGAGCGCTGGACGAAGGGCGTCGTGTCCTGGAGGTAGACCACCTCCAGCCCCTGCGGGATGCTGGGGCGCAGGCGGTCCACGGTGGCGCGCACGGCCGCCGCGGCATCGAGGGCATTGGCGCCGGTGGCCAGCCGAATGCCGATGCCGCTGGCCGGCCGCCCGTCCAGCAGGGTGCTGAAATTGTAGTTCTCGCTGCCGATCTCGACCCGCGCCACATCGCGCAGCCGCACCTGCGCGCCATCGGGGCGCACGCGCAGCAGGATGGCGCCGAACTCCTCCACGGTCTGCAGGTAGGAGGGGCCGATGACGGTGGCATTCAGCTGCTGGCCGGGCACGGCGGGCAGGGCGCCCATCTCGCCGCCCGAGACCTGCACGTTCTGCGCGCGCACCGCAGCCGCCACATCGGCCGGCGTCATGCCGTAGTTCACGAGCCGCGCGGGGTCGAGCCAGATCCGCATGGCGAATTGCGCGCCAAACACCTGGTAGTCGCCCACGCCCGGCGTGCGGCTGATGGCGTCCTGCACATTGGCCACCAGGAAGTCCGAGATGTCGGTGCGCTGCATGCGCCCGTCGGTCGAGACGAAGCCCACGATCAGGAGGAAGTTCCCCGAGGACTTCACGACGCGGATGCCCTGCTGCTGCACCGTCAGCGGCAGGCGCGGCGAGGCGAGCTGGACGCGGTTCTGCACCTGCACCTGCGCCGTGTCCGCATTGGTGCCTGGCGCGAAGGTCAGCTGGATCTGCGCCGAACCGTCCTTGCTGGCCTGGGAGGCGAAGTAGAGCAGGTTGTCGATGCCGCTGAGCTGCTGCTCGATCACCTGGACCACGGTGGTCTGCACCGTCTCGGCGGAGGCACCGGGATAGCTCACATTGATGGTGATGGCCGGCGGCGCGATGGCCGGATACTGCGCCACCGCCATGTTCCTGAGCGCGAGCAGCCCCGCGAGCATGATGCCGATGGCGATGACCCAGGCGAACACGGGCCGGTCTATGAAGAAGCGCGCCACCCCCTCAGCCCCCGACCGCCGCGAGGGGGCCTTCGGTGGGCTGCACGCGCGCGCCGGCGCGGATGCGTTGCAGCCCCTCCAGCACCACGCGGTCGCCGGGGTTGAGCCCGCTGGTCACCAGCCAGTCATTGCCCACCGCGCGGCTGGCGCGCAGCACGCGCTGTTCCACCACACCCTCGCCATTCACCACGAAGGCCATGGGCTCGCCGCGCGGCGTGCGCAGCACCGCGCGCTGCGGCACCAGCAGGGCCTGGTCGGTGATGCCCTCCTCGACGCGGGCGCGCACGAACATGCCGGGCAGCAGCATCTGGTCCGGGTTGGGGAAGATGGCGCGCAGCGTGACCGAGCCGGTGCCCTGGTCCACGATGACCTCGGAGAACTGCACCTCGCCCGCATGCGGGTATTCGGAGCCATCCTCCAGCAGCAGCCGCACCACCGCGCGGTCGGCGGAGTCGCGGCGCAGCGCCCCGCTCTCCACGTCGCGGCGCTGTTGCAGCAGCCGCGCACTGGGCTGGGTCAGGTCCACATAGATGGGGTCGAACTGCGCCACGGTGACCAGCGGCGCGGCCTGGCTGCCCGTCACCAGGGCGCCCACGGTCACGTTGGCGCGGCCCGTGCGCCCGGCGATGGGCGACTTCACCTCGGTATAGCCGAGGTCGATCCGCGCCGTTTCCAGGGCGGCGCGGGCGGAGGCCACATCGGCGCGGGTCTGGCGCAGCGTGGCCTCGGCATTCTCCAGGTTCTGCTCGCTCACCGCCTGGGCGCGGGCCAGGGTGCGGTAGCGGTTGGCGGTGCCGGTGGCCGCGCGCTCCGCCGCCTCGGCGCGGGCCAGCGCGGCCTCGGCGCGCTGCACCGCGGCCTCGAAGGGGGCGGCGGCGATCTGAAACAGGGGCTGGCCCGCCGCCACCTGCTCGCCCTCGGTGAACAGGCGCTGTTGCAGCAGCCCGCCCACCTGGGGCCGCACCTCCGCGACCCGCAGCGGTGCCGTCCGGCCGGGCAGCAGCGTGGTGACAGGCACTTCCGCGCGCCGCAGCGTCATCACCGTGACGGCGACGGGCGGCGGCGTGGCGGGTTGCGCGGCGGTGGCCCGCGAGGGCGCCTCGTTGCAGCCCGCCGCCAGCATTGCCAGCGCGAACGCCAGCAGGGGCACCGCCTGCCGCCGGAGGGCTCCGGGCAGGCGTGGCTGGGGCGGAAGGCCGGCTTGGGACATGGAACCTCGTTGGTGGGGCGGAGCTTCCTGTATATTGGGATACTGGAAGGTTTCCAGTTACTTTTTGTGGCAGCCGGCGGCACGCTCCGCCGCGCAAGCGCCTGGGTTGACCGCATTCCCCGAGAGGGCCTCAGCTGTCACCGGCCGTCTTTCAGGGAGAACGGAACGCCATGCGCTTGACACGCGACGCGATGCGAGGAAAGGCCCAGACCGTGCTGGGCCTGCTGGACCCGGCCGAGCTGGGCCCGACCCTGATGCACGAGCACCTGATCTGGAACATCACCCACCCTGCCCAGCGCGACCCCGCCATCACGGGCGGGCCGGAACCGGGGCGCTACTGGGACCTCCTGAACGGCCAGGAGCCGGACATCCGCAACACCACCCAGAAGGATCGCGCCGTAGCGGCCCGCGCGACGGCCGAGATGATGGCGGCCGGCGGGAAGACGGTGGTGGAGCTGACCATCGGCGGGCTGGAGCCGGACCCCGAGGGCCTCGTCCAGGTGGCGCGGGAGACAGGCGCGCATATCGTCATGGGCTGCGGCCACTACGTCCATGACTACCAGGACCCCGCGAACCACGACCGCAGCGTGGACAGCTTCGCGCGGGAAATGATCGACCAGGTGCAGCAGGGCGCCTGGGGCACCGATGTGCGCGCGGGCATCGTGGGTGAGATCGGCTGCCAATGGCCCTGGACCGACCTGGAGAAGCGCGTGCTGGCCGGCGCCGTCATCGCGCAGCAGGAGACGGGCGCCGCGCTCACCATCCACCCCGCGCGGCACGAGGACCATCCCTGGATGCTGGTGGAGTTCCTGCGCGCCCATGGCGCCGACCTGTCGCGCACCATCATCGACCACATCGACCGCACCATCTTCGACGATGACCGGCTGTTCCGCCTGGCCGATGCGGGCGTGATCCTGGAATGGGACCTGTTCGGGCAGGAAAACACCTACTACGCGCATGCGGACATCGACATGCCCAATGACGGCATGCGCCTGCGCGCCATCCGCCGCGTGATCGACCGCGGGCACCTGGCGCAGGTCGTGATCAGCCACGACATCTGCCACACCATCCAGTTCAGCGAATGGGGCGGGCATGGCTATGCCCATATCCAGAAGACGGTGCTGCCGCACATGCGCAAGCGCGGCTGGAGCGAGGCGGAGATCGAGGCCATCATGGTCGGCAATCCGCGCCGGCTGCTGACCTTCATCTGAGGCCGCGCCGTGTTGACTCCCGGGGCGCCATCGCGTGCCATGGCCGCGCGAACAAGAACAGCATCCCCGGGGGAAACAATGATCGAACGACGCAGCCTTGGTCTTGGGGCGTTTGGCGCGGCCGCCACGCTCGCCATCGGCGCGGGGCCCGCCCACGCCTCATTCCCGGACAGGGTGATCAGCATCATCGTCCCCTTCGCGGCCGGGGGTGCCACCGACATGGCCGGCCGACTGCTGGCCGACAAGCTCGGCCCGTTCCTCTCCGAGAGCGGCCGCGCCGTGGTGGACAACCGCCCCGGGGCGGGCAGCGCGCTGGGCGCCAATGTGGTGCGGCGGGCCAGGCCCGACGGCTACACCCTGCTGGTGGGTTCGGCCTCGACCTTCGCGGTGGCGCCTGCCTCCGGGGCCGCGGCCGCCCGCTACCACCCGACCGAGGATTTCACGCCGCTCGCCCTGTTCGGCCTCAGCACCATGGGCCTTCTGGTGTCGCGCGACAGCGGCATCACCACGATGCGCGAACTGCTGGACCGCATGCGCGCCAATCCCGGCCGGTATTCCTATGCCAGTTCGGGCGTGGGCGGCATCGCGCACCTGGCCTCGGAGTATTTCTGCAAGTCGGCCGGCGTCGAGGCGGTGCACGTCCCCTATCGCGGCGGCTCGCAGACGGCCGAGGCGATCATGAAGGGCGAGACGCTCTTCGCCATTGACACCGTCGGCTCCAACATCGGGCAGATCCGCGCCGGTTCGCTCCGGCTGCTGGCCGTGACCACCGCCAGGCGCGACCCGAACTTCACGGATGTGCCCACCATCGCGGAGGCGGGCGTGCCGGGCTATGAACTGGCCAGCTGGACCGTGCTCGCCGGTCCCGCCGGGATGCCGCCCGAAATCGTGGAGGCCATCGGCCGCGCCGCCGCCCGGGCCATCGCGGACCCGACCGTGCGGGAGCGCCTGGAGACGACCGGCACCGTGCCGGAGCTGAACAGCACGCCGGCCATGACGCGGGAATTCCTGGACCGCCAGTTCGCGATCTACCGCGAGGTGGTGGCGCGTATCGGCCTGCGCCTGGAATAAGGGCGCTTCGCCGTTTCCCCACCCCGCCCCGGCGCAAGGGGCGGGAGGCGGTTGGGCGCGGTGGCGAAGAGTTCGCCCTGTTCCGTTGCGAACAGGTATTCGCCATGCGCGACCAGACAGGCGGCGCGTGCCGTCGTGGCGTTCCTTACTGGCGAAGGAGCGTGGCCTGGGCGGGGTCGAGCGCCATGCCGATGGCGGAGCCGGCCGCGAGCGGAGCCAGGCCGCGCAGATGCGGTTCCTCCGCCACAAGGCGTAAGCCTTCGCCCGCTTCGAGCGTGTAGCGGACATGGCCGCCCAGGAATTCCGCCCGAAGCACGCGCGCCTGGAGGGCGCCGCCCTCGCGCAGCAGGGTGATGGCCTGGGGGCGGAGTGCCAGGGTGGCGCGGCCGGGCGGGGCCGGCTCGGCCACGGGCAGCACCAGGCCGCCCGCATGGAAGCCATCTGCCGCCAGTTCGCCTTCCAGCATGTTGGCGGTGCCGAGGAAGCCCGCCACGAAGCGGTTCGCCGGGTGGTCATAGAGTTCCGTGGGCGCGCCCACCTGCAGCACCCGGCCCTCGTTCAGCACCGCCATACGGTCGGCGGCGGCGTTGGCTTCCTCCTGGTCATGCGTGACCAGGATGGTGGTGAGGCCGAGGCGGTGTTGCAGCTCCACCAGCTCCGCCCGCACGCCGGCGCGCAGCCCGGCATCGAGGTTGGACAGCGGTTCGTCCAGCAGCAGCACCTCGGGCTCGATGGCCAGCGTGCGGGCGATGGCGACGCGCTGCTGCTGCCCGCCGGAGAGTTGCGCGGGGCGGCGGTCTATCAGGTGCGCGAGGCCCACGAGGTCCAGCGCGGCACGCACGCGGCGGTCGCGCTCGGCGCGGCCCACGCGGCGCTGTTCCAGGCCGAAGGCCACGTTCTCGCCCACCGTCATGTGCGGCCAAAGCGCGTAGCTCTGGAACACCAGCCCCACATTGCGGTCCCAGGGGGCCAGGCGCGTGGCGTCGCGCCCGCCGATCATGATGCGGCCGCGCTCGGGCTGGCCGAAGCCCGCGATCAGGCGCAACAGGGTGGTTTTGCCGCTGCCTGAGGGGCCGAGGAAGGCGAAGAACTCGCCCTTGCGCACGGTGAGGGAGACATCCTCCAGCACGCGGGTTGCGCCGTAGCCGAAGCTGACGGACTGGACATCGACACCGGCTTCGCTCATTCGGCCCTCGGATCACTGCTGCGGGTGCGGCGGCTGCGTTCGCGCTCGGCGAAGCGGTGGGCGGCGAAGGTGCAGATGGCCACCACCAGCACCGCGATGACGCCGAGCGCCGCCCCGGGGCCGCGGCCCGCGGCACTCTGCATGTAGATGTAGATGCCGTAGGAGAGCGGTGCGTCCACGTCGCGCGTGGCCAGCACCAGCGTGGCGGACAATTCCACCGCGGCGGTGGCGAAGCTGGTGACGAAGGCGGCGGCCAGCCCGCCCGCCATCAGCGGCACCACGATGCGACGCAACGTCGTCACCTTGCCCGCGCCCATGTTCTCGGCCGCTTCCTCCAGGCTGCGGTGCACCTGTTGCAGCGCGGCGGTGGAGGCGCGCAGCGCATAGGGCAGCCGCCGAACCGCCAGCACGATGGTCAGCATGATCCAGGAGGTGGCAAGCGACGCCCCATCCCACAGCTTCACGTCGAAATAGGTGCGCAAGATGCCGATGCCCAGCACGAGGCCGGGCACCGCCAGTGCCGACATTGCTGCCATGTCCAGCAGCTTGCGCCCGGGCAATTTCGTCCGCAGCACCAGCCAGGCGATGGTGACGCCGATGACGACGTCGATCAGCCCCGCCAGCCCGCAATAGAGCAGGGTGTTGGTGATGAATTGCGGCGTCTCCTGCAGCACCGTGCCGTAGTGCTGCAGCGTGAAGGCATCGGGCAGCGGGCTGAAGGACCAGATGGTGGCGAGGCTGAGCAGCAGGATGCCGAAATGCGGCGCCAGCACCAGGAACAGCACCGGCACCACGAAGCACCAGCACAGGATCAGGCCCCGCCGCGTCAGTTCCCGCCGGCCCAGCCCGCCGCCGCCGCGCTGCTGCGTGGCATAGTCGCGCCCGCGCAGCAGGAGCGCGGCGAGGCCCATGGCGGCGACGGAGACCACCACCAGGATCACGCTGATCACATAGCCCATGGGGTCGCCCAGGCCGACCGAGGTCACGCGCAGATAGGCCTGCGGCGCCAGCATGTTCGTCACGTTCAGCAGCAGCGGCGTGGCCAGGTCGTCGAAGACCTTCACGAAGACGAGGCTGGCGCCCGCGAGATAGCCCGGCAGCGCCAGCGGCAGCACGATGCGCCGCAGCAGGGTGAAGTTCTTCGCGCCCAGGTTCTGCCCTGCCTCCTCCATCGAGATGTCCACATTGGACAGCGAGGCGGTGAGGTTCATCAGGATGAAGGGGAAGTAGTGCAGCGACTGCACGAAGATGACGCCGTTCAGCCCCTCCATCAGCTCCAGGCGGAAGCCGAACCAGTCCATCAGCAGCAGGTTCACCGTGCCGTTGCGGCCGAAGACCAGCTGCATGGCGACCGCGCCCACGAAGGGCGGCATCACCAGCGGCAGCACGCCCAGCGTCGTGATCAGCGCCGTGCCCGGGAAGCGGTAGCGCGCCAGGATCACCGCCAGCGGCACGGCGATGAGCGAGGCGAAGACCACGCTCATGGATGCGACATACAGGCTGTTCCAGAAGCTCTCGATGAACAGGCTGGTGCGGAAGAAATCCGCGAAGTGGACCAGGGTGAAGCCACCATCCCCGGCCTGGAAGGCCACCACGAAGACGCGCCCGACCGGTACGATCAGGAAGGCCAGCAGGAAAGCCGCGACCAAGAGCGCGGCCACGACCTGAATGGGCGAGGCCTCCGTGCGCATGCGGGCGAAGAGGGGACGCGCGGGCTGGACGGTGGCCGACACCTGCGTCAGCGGGCGCGCTGGGCGCGTTCGGCGAGCTGCCGCGCCTCGCCGAAGGTGGCGACGGCGTAGCGGTCCCACTGCTCCTCATACTCGGCCTGGCGGCCGGCGGCGGGGCGGTCGGGGCGCGTGGCCCGGAAGGCGCCGGCGATGGCAGGGTCGGAGGCCTGTTGCTCCGTCACCGGCACCGCGGTCAGCTTGGCGCGGGCCTCGGCCACCAGGCGGCGACCCTCGGCATTGTCGCGCCGGGCGAGTGCCGCTTCGGCCGCGTGCACGGCCTTCCAGGCATCGGTCAGCTCGCGCAGGCGGAAGGTGATGAGGCGGTCGAAGAGGCTGTTCAGCAGTTCGTACCGGGACTCCGACACGGCGCTGTCGAAGCGCACCCGCGCGCCCAGGTTCGGGTTGGTGAAAGGGTTGGGGAAGTCCGCCGGCGCGTTTGCGTAGGTTTCCGGCCGCACGGGCAGGCGCATCACGCGCGGGTTCAACAGCACCGCCTGCCCTTCGGGCGAGAGCAGGAACTGCACGAAGGCACGCGCCGCGTTGGGGTTCGACGCGCCCTCGATGACGCCGATATTGGCCGGCACCAGCGTGGTGACGGTGGGATAGACGAACTCCACCGGGAAGCCCGAAGCCTTGGCCGAGAGCCCGAAGAAGTCGATCACGATGCCGATGCCATACTGCCCGCTGTTGACGGCATCGGGCACGCCGAAGGAGCGGTCCGAGACCTGGGCGTAGTTCCCCGCGATCTCGAGCAGCAGCGCCCAGCCAGGCGCCCAGCCCTCGCCCTGGAGGATGGTCTCGATGGTGAGGTGCGTGGTGCCCGAACGGCTCGGCGCCGAGATGCCGATGTGGTTCTGGTAGACGGGGTTCTTCAAATCCGCCCATTCGCGCGGGGCGGGCAGGCGGTTCGCGCGGATGTAGCGCGTGTTGTACATGATGCCGTAGCCAGAGACGGCGAAGCCGAAATACCGCCCATCCGCGTCATGGGTGGGCTGGCCGCCGATGCGTTCCGGAATGCCGCTGGTATCGATCTGCGGGCGGGCCAGCAAATTGCCCGCCTTCAGCACCTCGAAGGCATCGGGCGCACTGGCCCACATGAGATCGGGCGGGGCGGAGCGCGTCTCGCGGATGAAGGCGACGGCGGCGGTGGTGTTCCGGTTCTGCACCTCGACGCGCGTGCCGGGATGGGCGCGTTCGAAGGCCTGCACGAAGGGGGTGGTCACGTCGCGCGAGAAGCTGGTGACGATGACGACGCGTGGCTCCAGCGCGGCCTGTGCGCGCACCGATTGGGGCGCAAGGCCAAGGGCCGCGCCCCCGGCCAGGAGGCCACGGCGGGATGTGGCGGCGATGTGCATGGTGGCGTCTCCCCTGGGGTTGGGTACGATGCCCAACCTCCCCGTTGCTGTCATCAAACTGTCATACGAAAAGTTGCGATGCAAGTCAGATGAGGCGTTTTCGCAGCCTGGTCACGACCACCTCCGCCACCAGCACCACGACCAGGATGGCCAGCAGGATCGTCGCCACACGATCCCAGTGGAAGAAGTTGATGGCGTCATCCAGCGCGACGCCGATGCCCCCCGCGCCCACCAGGCCCAGCACCGCGGATTCGCGCACGTTGATGTCCCAGCGGAACAGCGCGACCCCCCAGAAGGCCGGCTGCACCTGGGGCCAGAGCCCCTTCAGCATCCGGTGACCCCAGGGCGCGCCGACGGCGTCCATGGCTTCCATGGGCCCGCGCGGCGTTTCCTCGATCGCTTCCGCAAGGAGCTTGCCCACAAAGCCGACCGAGCGGAAGGCGATGGCCAATACCCCCGCCAGCGCGCCAGGTCCGAACACGGCCACGAACAGCAGCGCCCAGACCAGCGAGTTCACGCTGCGCGAGGCGACCAGCAACAGGTTCGCCAGCGCGTTCAGCGGTGGCGCCCGGCAGACATTGCGCGCGGCGAGCAGCGCGAGCGGCACGGCCATGGTGAAGCTCAGCACCGTGCCGAGGGTCGCGATGTGCAGCGTCTCGATCAGCGCGTCATGCACGCCGCCGCGGTAGTGGCCGAGGTCCGGCGGCCACATCCGCACCAGCAGGTCGGCCATCTGTTCCGGCGCATCGGCCAGGAATTCGGGAATGATCTCGATGCTGCGCACAGCCCAGACACAGGCCGCGACAAGCCCGAGCCACAGGAACCAGCGCCCGATGCGCTGGCGGGGTGTGAAGCGCGACCATTCGCGCTCGAGGGCGGCGCTCATTGCAGGGCCTTGCGGATGCGGGCGGATATCACTTCCGCCAGGAAGATCATCGCGATGATGGAGAGCAGGATGGCCGCCACGAAGTCATAGTCGAAGCGCTTGAAGGCGGCGAACAGCGTGCCGCCTATGCCACCCGCCCCCACGATGCCCACCAGGGTCGAGTTCCGCAGGTTGGAATCAAGCTGGTAGATGCAGAAGCCCACGAAGCGCGAAGCCACCTGCGGCAGCACGCCATAGAGCAGCACCGCGAGGCGCCCCGCGCCCGTCGCGCGCACCGCCTCCACCTGCTTCATGCTGATCTCCTCGATGGCCTCCGCGAAGAGCTTCGCGATGAAGCCCATGGAGGCGACCGTGAGCGCCGCCACCCCCGCCAGCGCGCCGAAGCCCACCGCCTTCACAAAGAGGATCGCCACGATGACGTAGTGCAGCGACCGGCACAGCGCGATGAAGGCGCGCGCCGGGCCGCTGATCCACCAGGGCGAGAGGTTGCGCGCCGCGAGCAGCGACAGCGGCAGCGAGATGACGATGCCGAGTGCCGAGGCCAGCACCGCGATCTGCAGGCTTTCCACCAGCCCCTCTACCAGCGTGTCCCAGCGCTCGAAATTGGGGGGCCACATGCGGCCCAGGAAGCGCGCACCCTCGCCCAGCCCGACCGCGATGCGCGCCCAGGAGATGTCGAGCTGCATGGCCGCATAGACGCAGTAGATCGCCAGCGCGATGAGTGCGGTGCGCCCCTGCCAGTTGGACGCGAAGGCCTGGCGCCGGGTCACATCCAGTCCTCGCCGCCATAGATCAGCGTCAGGTGCTCGGGCATCAGCTTTTCCGGCGGGCCGTCGAAGACGATGCTGCCCTGGTGCATGCCGATGATGCGGCCGCAATAGCGCTTCGCCAGCTCCACATTGTGGATGTTCACGATGACGGGCACGTCCTGCTCGCCGGCCAGGCGCGTCAGCAACTCCATCACCTCGACCGCGGTGCGCGGATCGAGCGAGGAGGTGGGCTCATCGGCCAGCAGCAAGGCGGGGCGCTGCATCAGTGCGCGCGCGATGCCCACGCGCTGCCGCTGCCCGCCCGAGAGTGCGTCGGCCCGGCGCGTCGCGTGCTCGGGCAGGCCCACCGCGTCCAGCAGGGCGAAGGCGCGGTCGATGTCCTCCTGCGGGTAGCGCCGCAGCCAGGCGCGCCAGAGCGGCACATAGCCGAGGCGGCCCGAGAGAAGGTTCTCCATCACCGCCAGGCGTTCCACGAGGTTGTACTCCTGGAACACCATGCCGATCCGCCGCCGCGCGAGGCGCAGCGCGCGCCCGCGCAGCGGCACCAGGTCCTGCCCATCCAGCAGGACCTTGCCGCTCGTCGGCTCCACCAGGCGGTTGATGCAGCGGATGAGCGTGGACTTGCCCGTGCCCGAGGGCCCGATGATGGCCGTCACCCCCTGGCCGTCGAAGTCCAGGTTGATGTCGCGCAGCACCGGCTTGCCCGGGACATAGGCCTTGCTCAGGCCCCGGATGGAGAGGCCGCCGCTCATTGGGTGCGGGGCGGCGTCGCGGCCGGGGCCTGCTGTTGCTGCTGTTCGCGGGCGGCGCGGCGGCGGGCCTCGGCCTCCAGTTCGCGGCGGCTTTCGGCGTCGAAGGCGCTGCGGGTGTAGGGGGCGTTCACCGCATCGGCCACCGCGCGCACGGGCGCCCAGTGCTCCAGGTAGGTGGCGGGCCAGAAGCGGTCATTGCCGCCCAGGTCGCGCACCAGCGCCGGCGGGAAGCGATAGTCCAGGAAGCATTGCCGGATGCGCTGGGCCAGTTCGGGCTGCAGGTCGTGCGCGAGCGCGAAGCTGCTGGTCGGGAAGGGGTCCGACTGCCAGATGGTGCGAAAATTCTCCGCCCGCACCTGGCCGCGCGCGACCATGCGGTTGAACACGTCCGACGCCACCGGCGCGGCGTCGAAATCGCCCGAGTTCACGCCCATCACGCTGCGGTCATGCCCACCCGAATAGACCACGCGGTAGTCGGTGTCCGGCGTCACGCCCAGGCCGGGGAAGAAGGCGCGGGGGGCGAGGTTGCCCGAATTGGATGTGGCCGAGGTGTGCGCCACCCGCCTCCCGCGCAGATCGGCCATGGTGCGGATGTTGGAATCCGCCCGCGTCAGCACCACCACGCGATACGCCTCGAAACCCTCCGCATTGCCCTTGAGCGCGAAGGGCACGGCACCGGCCAGGTTCACCGCGAAGGCGGTGGGGCCGGTAGAGAAGCCCGCGATGTGCAGACGGCCCGAGCGCATGGCCTCCACCTGCGCGGCGTTCGACGTCACCTGGAAATAGACCGTGCGGCGGCCGGTGCATTGCGTCAGGTGTTCCAGCAACGGGCGGAACTGGCTGGCATAGAGCGCGGGGTCCTCCACCGGGGTATAGGCGAAGACGAGGGTGGAGGGATTGCGCAACCGCGCGGGGTCGGTCGGGGCGTCGGCGACCATGTCGCGGTTCGCGTCACAATAGCCGTCGTCCAGCGCCCCGCGGTGCTCACAGGCCGGCTGGGCAGCGCCGGGGTATGGCAGCAGCGCACCCCCAGCCAGCAATGCCGCACCGAAGAGGATGATTTTCATGGCGTTCTCCCAACTGAAACATTTATGTCACAAATCTAAGCATGATTCTTGGGGACAGATAGAGCCCAGGCAACGGGGGCGTCGGCGTTGCACTGGACAATGCGTGGTCCTGCCTTGGCGGCTTGGTCGGGGCTTCACTTCTCGGAGGTTGGCTGGGTGGGCGTCTGCCTGAAGCGGTGGCCGCGCCTTCCACCGCCAAGGCATTGCGGCGCTGGTCCTGATCCTGCCCCGCAGGCAGGGAAGCCTTTTGGCGGAAGGGCGCTATTATGAGGACGCGCGCGAGAGCCATGGACAGGCATGCATGGCAAGATGAAATCCCAGACAGGAACGGGAGGTGTGGCGCTTGTTCCTGCCTCTGAGCGTCAGTCGGGTAGGGATTGGCGGGAACTGATAAGGGGCCTGGCGGACAGGGTGGGATTCGAACCCACGGTAGGCTTGCACCTACTTCGGTTTTCGAGACCGACGCGATCGACCACTCCGCCACCTGTCCGAACGGGCGCGTTCATAGTCGGCCCCGCGGCCCAGCGCAACCGCCCCACCGCTTGACTCCCCATCGCCCGGACCCTAAACGCTCCCACTCCCGGGCGGCGCTGGCGTGTCGCCCGTGGTGGTTCATGGGGTTCGCCCATGAGCTGCCGACCCATTTTCAAGTGATGCGGGCCCGTTTACGCCACGCGGCGGCCCGAGAGGCGCGTGTGATGACCTTTGCAGTGATCCGCACCGGCGGAAAGCAATACCGGGTGACACCCAATGCGGTGCTCACCGTCGAAAAGCTGGAGGCCGAGCCCGGCGCCACCATCACCTTCCATGAGGTGCTGGCCATGGGCGGCGAGGGCGGGCTGCAGATCGGCGCGCCCACCGTTCCCGGTGCGGCCGTGACGGCCACCGTGCTCGAGCAGACCCGCGGCGACAAGGTGCTGATCCTCAAGAAGCGCCGCCGCAAGAACAGCCGCCGCAAGCGCGGCCACCGCCAGCACATGACCGTGCTGCGCGTGGCCAGCATCGGCGCGGCCGCCTGAACAGGAGACACCACAGATGGCACATAAAAAGGCAGGCGGCTCCTCGCGCAACGGCCGCGACTCTCCCGGGCAGCGGCTTGGCGTGAAGAAGTTCGGTGGCGAGCATGTGCTGGCCGGCAACATCCTGGTGAAGCAGCGCGGCACCAAGATGAAGGCGGGTCGCAATGTCGGCGTCGGCCGTGACCACACGCTCTTTGCCCTGATCGAGGGCCATGTGAAGTTCGAGCGCAAGGCCGAAGGCCGCGTGCATGTTTCGATCGAGGCGCCCAAGCTCGCCGCGGAGTGACCGCGCCGAACTTGGCATCTATTCAGGCGGGGGCCCTTCGCGGCCCCCGTTTTCGTTTCCGGCCCCGCCAGCCCGCGCCCCAATTCCGGGGGGGTGTAGGGGGGGCCTGCCCCCCCTTGCCGCCGCGCGGGTAGGGTTGGCGTGGCGGCTACCCGCGCGGCGGCACAGACAATGAAATTCCTCGACGAAGCCAAGGTCTATCTGAAGTCGGGCGATGGCGGTGACGGCGTCATCGCGTTCCGACGCGAGAAATACATCGAATTCGGTGGACCCGATGGCGGCAATGGCGGCCGCGGCGGCAGCGTCTATGCCGAGGCGGTGGAGGGGCTGAACACCCTCATCGACTACCGCTACGCCCAGCACTTCAAGGCCCGCAAGGGCGGCAACGGCGCGGGCAGCGACCGCACCGGGGCGGCGTCCGATGACGTGGTCCTGAAGGTCCCCGTCGGCACCCAGATCCTGGACGAGGACCGCGAGACGCTGATCGCGGACCTGGATGAGGCCGGAAAGCGCGTCCTGCTCTGCCAGGGCGGTGATGGCGGCCGCGGCAACGCGCATTACAAGACCAGCACCAACCGAGCCCCCCGCCGCGCCGACAAGGGCTGGCCGGGCGAGGAACGCTGGGTCTGGCTGCGCCTGAAGCTGATTGCGGATGCCGGCCTGGTGGGGCTGCCCAATGCCGGGAAATCCACCTTCCTGGCGGCGGTGACGGCGGCCAAGCCCAAGATCGCGGACTACCCCTTCACCACGCTGCACCCGCAGCTGGGCGTGGTGCGCCTCAACGCCACCGAGGAATTCGTCCTGGCCGATATTCCGGGGCTGATCGAGGGCGCCTCGGAGGGGGCCGGCCTCGGCACCCGTTTCCTGGGCCATGTCGAGCGCTGCAAGGTGCTGCTGCACCTGATTGACGGCAGCCAGGCCGACCCCGCCGGCGCCTACCGCCTCATTCGCCACGAATTGACCGAATATGGCGCAGGGCTGGAGGACCGGCCCGAGATCGTGGTGCTGAACAAGCTGGATGCCATGACGCCCCAGGCCCGCACCTCACGGATGAAGGCGCTGGAGCGCGCGGTGGGCGCGCCGGTGATGCTCGCCTCGGGCGCGACGGGGGAGGGCGTGCCCGAAATCCTGCGCCGTCTGATGGACATGATCCGCGCGAAGGGGTGAAGAGGCAGCCTCGCTTGGTTGCCGTGCAGCAATCCCTATGTTAAGGCCCGCCCGCCGACGGGGGATGGCCCCTCCGGCTTTCAGGAACAGGACCGGGACCGCACAGTGGGCGCCGAGACCATTTCCACCGACGCGCCAGCCAATGGCGGCGTTGCCGCGCGTTACGCGCTGGCCCTCCTGGGCCTCGCGGATGATGCGCGCCAGGCCGATGCCGGCGCGCTGGACCGTATCGCCAATGACCTTGAGGGGCTGTTCAAGCTCTACCGCGAGGACCAGGCCTTCCGGGCCTTCGTGCAGGACCCCCGGCTTTCCGCCGCGGACCAGCAGCGCGCGATCTTCGCCCTGCTGGCCAAGGCCGGGGCTGGCAAGGAAATCATCAACTTCGTGGGCGTGCTGATCGCGAATCGCCGCCTGTCGCATCTGCCCGAGATCGCGGCCGCCTTCGGCGCCAAGCTCGCGGAGCGGCGCGGCCAGCAGGTCGCGCATGTCACCACCGCCTTCCCGCTGACCGACACGCAGCGCGCCGCCGTGACGGCCCGTCTGACCGAGGCCGGCTTCTCCGGCGTGAAGCTGGCGGAAAAGGTGGATTCCTCGGTTCTCGGCGGGCTGATCATCCGGATTGGCTCGCGTCTCTACGACAATTCGCTCAAGTCCAAGCTGCAGCGCCTGCAGTTCGCCATGAAGGGGGCCGCCTGAGATGGAAATCCGTCCGGCTGAGATTTCGGAGATCCTGAAGCAGCAGATCGCGAGCTTCGACGCCGAGGCCAATGTGGCCGAGGTGGGCACGGTGCTGACGGTGGGCGACGGCATCGCCCGCGTCTATGGCCTGCAGAACGTGATGGCCGGTGAGCTGGTGGACTTCCCCTCCGCCGGCATCAAGGGCATGGCGCTGAACCTCGAGACCGACAATGTCGGCGTCGTGCTGTTCGGCGACGACAAGGGCGTGAAGGAAGGCGACACGGTCAGCCGCACCGGCGCCATCGTGGACGTGCCCGTGGGCAAGGGCCTGCTGGGCCGCGTCGTGGACGGCCTGGGCAACCCGATCGACGGCAAGGGCCCGCTGACGGATGTGGTCCGCCGCCGCGCCGAGCTGAAGGCGCCCGGCATCATGCCGCGCAAGTCGGTGCATGAGCCCATGCAGACCGGCATCAAGGCCATTGACGCCCTGATCCCCATCGGCCGTGGCCAGCGCGAGCTGATCATCGGTGACCGCCAGACCGGCAAGACGGCCGTGATCGTGGACACGATCATCAACCAGAAGACGATCAACGCCTCGGGCGAGGAGAAGCAGAAGCTCTACTGCATCTATGTCGCCATCGGCCAGAAGCGTTCGACGGTGGCCCAGCTGGTGAAGCAGCTGGAGGAGAGCGGCGCGCTCGAATACTCCATCATCGTGGCCGCCACGGCGTCGGACCCGGCGCCGATGCAGTTCCTCGCGCCCTACACGGGCTGCGCGATGGGCGAGTTCTTCCGTGACAATGCCATGCACGCGGTCATTTTCTATGACGATCTGTCCAAGCAGGCCGTCGCCTACCGCCAGATGTCGCTGCTGCTGCGCCGTCCGCCGGGCCGCGAGGCCTATCCGGGCGACGTGTTCTATCTGCACAGCCGCCTGCTGGAGCGCGCGGCCAAGATGAACGACGAGTTCGGCGCGGGTTCGCTGACGGCCCTGCCGGTCATCGAGACGCAGGCTGGTGACGTGGGTGCCTACATCCCCACCAACGTGATCTCGATCACGGACGGCCAGATCTTCCTGGAGACCGAGCTGTTCTACAAGGGCATCCGCCCCGCGGTGAACGTCGGCATCTCGGTCAGCCGCGTCGGTTCCGCCGCGCAGATCAAGGCGATGAAGCAGGTGGCCGGCAAGATCAAGCTGGAGCTGGCCCAGTATCGTGAGATGGCGGCCTTCGCGCAGTTCGCCTCCGACCTGGACGCCACCACCCAGTCGCTGCTGGCCCGTGGCTCGCGCCTGACGGAGCTGCTGAAGCAGCCCCAGTTCAAGCCCGTCCCGGTCGAGGAGCAGGTGGTCGCGATCTTCGCCGGCACGCGCGGCTATCTCGACAAGCTGCCTATCTCCAAGGTGGGTGAGTTCGAGGCGCGGCTGCTCTCCGGGCTGAAGTCCAGCGCGCCGGACATCCTGGCCTCGATCCGCACGGATCGTGAGATCAAGAAGGATGTCGAGGCCAAGCTGGTCGCCTTCCTGGACGACTTCGCCAAGTCCTTCACCTGATCAGGCTGGAATAGACGCCCATGGCCAGCCTGAAGGCACTGCGTACGCGGATCAACAGCGTGAAATCCACGCGGAAGATCACGCAGGCGATGAAGATGGTGGCTGCCGCCAAGCTGCGCCGCGCGCAGGCCCAGGCGGAGGCCGCCCGTCCCTATGCCGAGCGAATGCAGCGCATGCTGGCCTCGCTCGGCGCCTCCGTGACCGGCAACCCGGACGCGCCGCGCCTGCTGGTGGGCACCGGGGCCGACAAGGTCCATCTGCTGGTGGTGGTCACGGCCGATCGCGGCCTGGCCGGCCCCTTCAATACCAATGTGGGCCGCTTCGCGCGCGCCCGCATCCGGGCGCTGGAGGCCGAGGGCAAGACGGTCAAGATTCTGTCGGTGGGCCGCAAGGGCGCGGCCTATCTGAAGCGTGAGTTCGCCAGCCGCTTCGTGGGCGAGATCACCTTCGCCGGCAAGAAGCGCGTCGGCTTCGAGGAGGCGCAGGACATCACCGCGCGCGTCTCCGCCATGTTCGAGGCGGGCGAGTTCGACGTTTGCGCGCTGGTCTACAACCGTTTCCGCAACGTGATCAGCCAGACGCCGGTCGAGCAGCGCCTGATCCCCGCGCCGCTGCCCGAGGTGGCGCCGGCCGAGGGCCCCGCGCCGATCTACGAATATGAGCCGTCCGAGGAGGAAATCCTCGCGCAGATCCTGCCGCAGAACCTGGCCATCCAGGTCTATCGCGCGTTGCTGGACAGCGCCGCGGGCGAGCAGGGCAGCCGCATGACGGCCATGGACAACGCCACGCGCAACGCGGGCGACATGATCAACAAGCTCACTCTCAACTACAACCGCACACGCCAGGCGAACATCACCCGCGAGCTGATCGAGATCATCTCCGGCGCTGAGGCGCTCTGACCCGAGGGATATGCAGGCCATGAAGAACAATGTCGGTCAGGTGACCCAGGTGCTCGGCGCCGTGGTGGACGTGCAGTTCCCCTCCGAGCTGCCCAACATCATGAACGCGCTGAAGGTGCAGATCGGCGAGGTCACGCTGGTCCTCGAAGTCGCGCAGCACCTGGGCGAGCGCACGGTGCGCTGCATCGCCATGGACACCACGGACGGCCTCGTCCGCGGCTCCGAGGTCACGGACACGGGCGCGGGCATCTCCGTGCCGGTCGGCAACGCCACGCTGGGCCGCATCCTGAACGTGATCGGCGAGCCGATTGACGAGCGCGGGCCGGTGAAGGCCGAGAAGACCTACACCATCCACCGCGAGGCCCCCTCCTTCGAGGACCAGGCGACCAGCGCCGAGATCCTCGTCACCGGCATCAAGGTGATCGACCTGCTGGCCCCCTACCTGAAGGGCGGCAAGATCGGCCTGTTCGGCGGCGCCGGCGTGGGCAAGACGGTCACCATCCAGGAGCTCATCAACAACATCGCGAAGGCGCATGGCGGCGTGTCCGTCTTCGCCGGCGTGGGTGAGCGCACGCGCGAGGGCAATGACCTCTACCACGAGATGGTGGATGCCGGCGTCATCAAGCTCCAGGATGATGGCGGCACCGAGGGCTCCAAGGTGGCGCTGGTCTATGGCCAGATGAACGAGCCGCCGGGTGCGCGCGCCCGCGTGGCGCTGTCGGGCCTGTCCATCGCGGAATACTTCCGCGACGAGCAGGGCCAGGACGTGCTGTTCTTCGTGGACAACATCTTCCGCTTCACCCAGGCGGGCGCCGAGGTTTCAGCGCTTCTCGGGCGCATCCCCTCGGCGGTGGGCTACCAGCCGACGCTGGCCACCGACATGGGTGCCCTGCAGGAGCGCATCACCTCCACCAAGAAGGGTTCGATCACCTCAGTGCAGGCCATCTATGTGCCCGCCGACGACTTGACCGACCCCGCGCCTGCGACCTCCTTCGCGCACCTCGACGCGACGACGGTGCTGAACCGCTCCATCGCGGAGCTGGGCATCTTCCCGGCCGTGGACCCGCTGGACAGCACCAGCCGCGCCATGGACCCCCGCGTGGTGGGTACCGAGCATTACGAGACGGCGCGTGAAGTGCAGAAGATCCTGCAGACCTACAAGTCGCTGCAGGACATCATCGCCATTCTCGGCATGGACGAGCTGTCGGAAGAGGACAAGCTGATCGTGGCGCGCGCGCGCAAGATCCAGCGCTTCCTGTCCCAGCCCTTCCACGTGGCCGAGGTCTTCACCGGTTCGCCCGGCGTCTTCGTGAAGCTGGAGGACACGATCCGCAGCTTCGCCGCCATCTGCAAGGGCGAGTACGACCACCTGCCGGAAGCCGCCTTCTACATGGTGGGCACGGTGGAAGAGGCCGTGGCGAAGGCCGAGAAGCTGAAGCAGGCGGCTTGACTTAAGCCCTCAGGCGCCGGGCGGCGGCATGCGCCGCCTTGGCTACGCCGCGCCACTGGCGCGCCTGAAGGGCAGGTCGGTTGGGCGGCGCCGGCCGCGTTGCGGCCGGATACTCTGAGGTTGGCGCGCCGTCTCTTTGGGCGCGCCGGTTGTTGGGAAGTTGGGGGCGCGGATGGCCACGTTCGAACTGGAACTCGTCTCGCCGGAGAAGCTGCTGCTCTCCCGGCCCGTCGAGATGGTGATCATTCCCGCCGCCGAAGGCGACATGGGCGTGCTGCCCGGGCACGTTCCCATGATCGTGACCCTGCGCGGCGGCGTGATCTCCGTGCGCGAGAACGGCCAGGAGACGGAGCGCATGTTCGTGCGCGGCGGGTTCGCCGAGGTGGGCCCCACCCGCGTCACCGTCCTGGCCGACACGGCCGTGCCGGTGGCCAACCTCTCCCGCGCCGAGGCCGAGCGCCTGATCGAGACCGCCGAGCGCGACTATCAGGCCGCCGCCGCCAATGACACGCCCGAGAAGCGCGAGGCCGCGATGAACCACCTCCTGGCCATGCGCGCCATGAAGGACGCCGCGCAAGCGGCTTGAAAAGGCGCGGTTCCCGGCGCATCTCCTAAGGGCTAGGCGGGGCAGGTTCGCCCCGTCGTCATGGGAAACGCAGGCCGGGACGCCGGCGCAGGGGTCGCGCAGGCATGAAGCACTGGACACTGGATCAGGTTGCCTGGGACCGCTTCGACCCGTCGAAGGTGGACCCGGAGGTGGTTCCCCTCGTCAAGGCCGCCGCGATGGTCGAGCGCAATGGCGATGACTACGCCCTGTACCTGAAGAGCGTGTTCCGCGACGACCCGGACTTCCAATACGCCGCCGATAATTGGGCCGTGGAAGAGGTGCAGCATGGCGATGCGCTGGGCCGCTGGGCCAGCCTGGCCGACCCTTCCTTCGACTACCCGGCCGCCTTTGCGCGCTACCGCGCCGGCTACACGATCGACATCAAGGCCGATGCCTCCATCCGCGGCTCCCGCACGGGCGAGCTCATCGCGCGCTGCATGGTCGAGACGGGCACCAGCAGCTACTACACCGCGCTGGGCGAGGCCTCGGATGAGCCGGTGCTGAAGGAGATCTGCCGCCTCATCGCCGCCGATGAATACCGCCATTTCAAGCTCTTCTATGATCACATGAAGCGCTACCTGGCGCGCGAGAACCTCTCCTTCCCGCGCCGGCTGCGCGTGGCGCTGGGCCGCGTGGGCGAGACGGAGGATGACGAGCTCGCCTTCGCCTTCCACTGCAGCAATGACGCGCCGGGCGTGGCCTATGAGCACAACCGCTGCATCACCGGCTACATGGGCCGAGCCATGGGGTTCTATCGCTTTCGCCATATCGAGCGCGGCATGGGCATGATCTTCAAGTCCGTCGGACTGGAGCCGCGCGGCCGCGTCTCGGGCCTCGCCGCGCGCGCCGCCTGGAAGCTGCTCTGCTGGCGGCGGGATCGCTACCGCCAGGCCATGGCGCGGGAGGCGGCGGCCAATGGCAACGCCCTTCCCACCCAGCAGGCCGCCTGAGCGTGCGCCTGCCGCGTCGCCTGGCGCTGGCCGCCGCGGCCACCCCCTTCCTGCCACGCGGCAGCGCCGCCCAGGCCGAGGGTCTGCGCGCCGCCACCCGCGCGCGGGGCATCACCTTCGGCACCGCCGTCCGCCACGACCTGCTGCAATCTGACGCCGCCTATGCCGCCCTGGTGGCGCGCGAGGCGGAGATTCTGGTGCCCGAATGGGAGGCCAAGTGGGACGCGTTGCAGCCCGAGCCCGGGCGCTTCGAGTTCGGGCAGCTCCGCAGCATCGCCCTCTTCGCGCGCGCCCATCAGCAACGGCTGCGCGGCCATGCCCTGCTGTGGCATGTCGCGAACCCCGCCTGGCTCGAACCGGCCCTGGCCCAGGGCGAGGCGCGCGCCGCCGCCGTCATGGAGGCGCATTTCACCGCCGTCCTGCGCGAGACCCATTCCTACATCCGCGACTGGGACGTGCTGAACGAGATCATCGCCAACCCCCCGGGCAGCGACAACCCGAGCCCCACCCAGGACGACCTGCGGCCCACACCCTGGCTCCGCGCGCTGGGGCCCGGCTATCTCGAACGCGCGCTGCGCCTCGCGCGGGGGCTCGACGCCACGCTGCGCCTCACGCTGAATGATTACGGCGTGGAGGCCGACACCCCCTGGGCCGAGGCCAAGCGCCAGCGCCTGCTGCGCGTTGTCCGCCGGCTGGTGGAGCGGCAGGTGCCGCTGGACGCGGTGGGCATCCAGGCGCATCTGCAGATGCGCGACCCCTTCCGGGCGGAACCCTTCCTGGCTTTCGTCCAGGCGCTGCGCGGCCTGGGCCTGGCCGTGCTCATCACCGAGCTGGATGTGCGCGAGCCCGACCAGCTCGCGCCCAGCATCGCCGAACGGGACGCGGCGGTGGCGGACTATGTCACCCGCTTCCTCTCTGCCGCCGTGGAGGGCGGGGTCCGCACCGTGCTGACCTGGGGCCTGACCGACCGGAATACCTGGCTGGCGGAGGAGCCCGGCGTGGCCCGCGCGGACGGCCAGCGCACCCGCGGCCTGCCCTTCGACGAGGCGCTCCGCCCCAAGCCCTTCCATGCGGCCTTGGGGAGGGTGCTGGGCGGTTAGTGCCCGACCCCGGCCTGCCTATCCCTCCGCCACCAACTCCGCAGCCCGCGCCGCCGCATCCTGGAAGGGCAGCAGCACCAGGTCGGCGCCACGGGCGCGCAGCCCTTCGGCCTCGCTCGCGGCATGGGCCGTGACGGCGGCGCGGCCGGCGAAATGCACCGCCTTCAGCCCGTCCAGCAGGGCGAGGCGATGGTCCTCCTGCGTCAGCCCGCCGCGCACCGAAGGCGCGGCCGAGACCACCCAGCGCACCCCCTCCAGCGGCAGCGAGGCGATGAGTTCCGGGTCGCTCGCATCGCCATAGATCGCGGGCAGGCCGGCCTGGTGCCAGCGCCGCACCACCTCCGGGTCGAAATCCACACCCAGCACGCGCAGCCCCCGGTCGCGCAGGCGCCGCGCGATGGCGTCGCCGAAGCGCCCCAGGCCGAAGACCACCACATCCGCGCCGTCGGGCGCGGGCGCGGCGTCGCCGCTGGCCTGGGCCTCGCGCCAGGGCTCGCGCCGCTCGAAAAGGCGCAGCGGCGCGTCGAGCCAGGTGGCCAGCCGGTGCGAATGCGTGATCATGTAGGTGGAGGCCGCGATGGTCACCATGCCGACCAGCGTGACCAGGCCGAGCGAGGCCTCGGCCACATGCCCCAGCGCCACGCCCATTGCCATGAAGATCAAGGAAAATTCGCTGATCTGCGCCACCGTCAGCCCGGCCAGCAGCCCGGTGCGGCGCCGATAGCCCATATAGCCCATGATCGCGACCACGATCAGCGGGTTGCCCACCAGCACGAAGACCGACAGCACGGCGGCCGCGAAGGCCTGCTCGCCCAACCCCCCGAGGTCGAGGCGCGAACCGAGCGCGATGAAGAAGAACAACAGGAGAAAATCCCGCAGGCTGGACAGGCGGGCGGCGATGGCCTCGCGGAAGGGGGTGGAGGCCAGCGCCACGCCCGCCAGCAGCCCGCCCAGCTCCTTGCCCAGCCCGACATAATCGCCGATCGCGGCCAGCAGCGCCGCCCAGCCGATGGCGAAGCCCGCCAGCAATTCCGGCGCCCGCGCCAGCCGCGACGTGACCGGGTGCGCCAGGTAGCGGATCACCACGCCCACCACCACCAGCATGACCACGCCGCCGAGCAGCACCCGCAGCAGCCCCGCCGCGGCCGAGGCCTGCCCCTGGCCCGCCGCCAGCGCCGAGACCACCACCATGCAGAGCACCACGAAGATGTCCTGCACGATGAGGAAGCCGAGCGCGATGCGCCCGTGCAGGCTGTCGATCTCGCGCTTGTCGGACAGCAGCTTCACGATGATGATGGTCGAGCTGAAGGTCAGCGCCACCGCCACATAGAGGCTGGTCAGCGCATCCAGCCCCAAGGCCAGCCCCAGCAGGAAGCCGATGACGGCGGTGAAGGTGACCTGCCCGAGACCCGTGGCCAGCGCCACCGCGCCCAGGCTCCGCACCAGCCCGAGGTCCAGCTTCAGCCCCACCAGGAACAGCAGCACCGCGATGCCGAGTTCCGACAGCAGCGCGATGAATTCATCGGATTGCGCGATGCCCAGCGCCGAGGGCCCCGCGAGGATGCCCGCCGCGATCAGCCCGACAATCAGCGGCTGGCGCAGCAGCAGCGCCACCATGCCCACCGCCGCGCCCAGTACCAGAAGGGCTGCCACCTCATAAAAGACGGAGGCCGCCAGGATGTCCTGCAAACCCACTTGTGCTTTTCCCTCAACCCTCGCGTCAGTTTCGCATGCGAGGCGTGGGGGGGCTACATCGCCTCGCCTTCCGCGGCCCGCACCAGCTCGCGCAGCCGGGCCGCGCCGCCGGCCAGGCGGGGATGGATCTCCAGCGCGGCGCGGAAGCTTCGCAGCGCTCCGGACGCATCCCGCGCCTCTTCCTGGAGCTGTGACAACGTGACCAGGGCCGGGAAATGCCGCGGCTCCAGCCGGAGCGATTCGCGCAAATCGCCCGCCGCCCCCTGCCGGTCCCCCACCGCCGCATGGGCCTGGGCGCGCCAATGCCAGGAATCGGCGAGGCGCGGTTCCAACAGGATGGCGGCGTCGAAATCCTCCAGCGCATCAGCCGCCTGCCCGCCGCGCAGGGTGCGGATGCCACGGTTCAGCAGCAGCGCCACGGCCGGCGTGGCCTGGCGCGACCAGAGCTGGCGCACGGCGGCCTCCGCCATGCGGCCGCCGGCCTCGTCGGGGGCGGTGCGAAGCGCGTCGAAGGCGCGGTCCAGCTCGCGCTGCAACAGCTCCGGCGCGGCGGGGGACTGGACCGGCAACGCCGGACCCCCCAATTGCGCTGGTGCGGGTGCGGCGAGGCCCATCAGGATCGCGGTGAGTGCGGGCAGGGCAGGGCGCATGGGCGATTGTCCCCGGGCGCCCCCGCCCGCGCAAGAAGGAACAGGCGGATGAGCGGAGAACTGACCACCCTGACCCAACCCGACAGCGAGGCCGTGCTGGCGCAGGCCGCCAGCGACTACCTGGCCGCGCGCGGCCGGCTGATGTCGGCGCTGGAGCAGGCGGGGCGCTTCGTCCAGATGGGCCTGAACCGCCTGCCGCCCGAGGTGCAGAAGATGGTGGCCGAACGCGCGCGCGACGGGCTGGAACTGGCCTTCCGTACCGCCATCCTGGGCCTGGACCCCGGCGCGCGGCCCGAGCGCAGCGCGGCCTACAAGCTGGGTGGCGCGCTTTCGGGCGCCATGGGCGGCATGGGCGGCTTCGCGACCACCCTGGCGGAGCTGCCGGTGACCACGGGCCTCATCATGCGCTCGGTGGCCGACATTGCGCGCGGGCAGGGCCTCGACCTGCGCGACCCCGAGGTCCGCACCGCCTGCGTCGAGGTCTTCGCCTTCGGCGGCCCGCTGGACGAGGATGACGACGCCGACATCGCCTTCTGGGCCACAAGGCTGGCGGGGCAGGAGATGGCGCAGCTCATGGCCAATGTGGTGCTGCGCTACGCGCCCGCGCTGATGACGAAGCTGGGCGCCCAGGCCGTGCCATTGGTGGGGGCGGCGGTGGGGGCCGGGCTGAACCTCGTCTACATGGAATTCTACCAGCGCATGGCGCGCGTGGTATTCTCGCTGAAGCCGCTGGAACAGCGGCTGGGCCGGCAGGTGGTCCGCCAGCGCTTCGCCGAGGCGGTGGACAGCCGCCGCCGCGCGCTCGGTCATGACGCGCGCTTCGGCCGCCGCGCCTGACGACTGGACCGCCGTTTCTGCGGCATTGGCCTTGAGCCACTGGCTCAGAGGTCTGTTGAGAACGCATGAGGCGGCCGCTGCGCGGCAATGCTCCGCTGGGATACGCGGCGTTGGAGCTCAGCTGTTCGGCATGTCGTATTCCAGAATGGCGGTGCCGGTGCAGTTCTTGGCGCAGGACATCACGATCCGGACGGAGCCCTCCGGCGGAATGAAGCGGTCCTTGCCCTCACGGGGCTTCAGCTCCTGCCCGGCCGCTGCGCCATTGGGTGTCCGGGAGAGGGCATTGCCGTTGGCATCCAGCCCGTGAAGGAAGATGGGGCAGCTCCCGATGTTCATGGGATGCGCGATTCCAAATTTGCACATCCACGCGACATTGATGATGACCACGTAGTTTGTGCGGTTGCCCGGGCACGGCGCAGTAACGGTCACTCGCTGGGTCATGTGCTTGCTCCTTCGGCCTGTGGCTGGAAGCAGGAGCGAGTGCATCATGAAACAGGCGGCGCAAGCAACACAAGACGCTGAAAGCTGCTTCGCATGTCGCCGCCGCCGACAACGCGCCTGATGATTTTCAATTTACTTCATCATGTTGGCACGCCGAGGAACATGGACGGGTGATGGCCGGCTGCCGCCCACCGGATTTCTTGCTCTAGAAAACATAGCTTCTAGAGCAGCTTATGTCCGATCGGCCGAACCGCTTCGCGGTTCAACCCGATCGGACGCTGCTCTAGCGCCAGGAAAGCGGTCGCGCCTCTCCGGGCTCATCCGGTTCCGGCGCATCTGGAGCGGGCGGCATGTCCAGCACCACCCGGTCCCGCCCCTGGCGCTTCGCGTCATAGAGCGCGGCATCGGCCCGGCTCAGCAGCCCGTCGCCCGTCTCCTCGGGCTGAAGCTGCGCCACGCCGAGCGAGACGGTGACCGAAAGCCGCTGCCCCTCCGCGCCCACCAGGAAGCCCTCGTTCGCCACGGCGCGGCGCAGCGAATCCGCCAGCCCGGCCGCGGCCTCGCGGCAGGTGGCGGGCAGGATGGCGGCGAATTCCTCGCCCCCCACCCGCGCCAGCCGGTCATGCGGGCGGGCCCATTCCCGGAGCGTGTCCGCCACGCCCCGCAGCACGGCATCCCCGGCCGGGTGGCCGTGGCGGTCATTGACCGACTTGAAGTGGTCAATGTCGAACATCAGCAGGCAGAGCGGCGTCTGCTCGGTGGTGGCGCGGGCCAGCGCCTCGGTCAGGCGTTCCTCGAAGGCGCGGCGGTTGGGCAGGCCGGTCAGCGCATCGGTGGCGGCGGCGCGCCGGGCCTCTTGCAGGGCGTCGCGCAGGGCCTCCGCCTCGCGCGCGCGTTCGGCCAGGCGCTGGGCCAGGGTGCGGCTGCTGTGGCACAGCGCCTGGGTGTCGGCCAGGATGCGGCGCAGCGGCTCGTTGAGCGAGGGGAAGGCGGCTTCCAGCGTGTCGGTCAGCCCCTCCAGCCGCGTGCCATAGCTTGACGCATTGTCATGCGCGGTGCCCAGCATGCCGGCCGCGTCATTCAGCGCGACCTCCAGCTGGCGCGAGACCTGGCCGATGGCCTGGGCCTGGGGCTCGCCGGCGCAGTAGCGGGCGTGCATCTCGTTCAGATCGGCCTGTTCCAGCCGGCCCTGCGCGGCCAGGCGTGCATCCAGCGCGTCATGCAGCTCGGGGTGGGTGCCGGCGTGGTAGCTGAACCAGACCAGGTAGTTCTCCGGCGAGGGGCTCATCCGGTGGTCCAGCAGCGATTGCATGGTGGCATGGGCGGTGCCGATGGCCGGGTCGCGGCCCGGCGTGGTGCCCTTTCGCGGGTCGCGCCCGGTTTCGCCCAGTGGTGGCATTCGAAGGGTCCTCTTCCGGCGGCGCATGTTGCGCCCCTCCCAGCTCACCAAGGCTTACCCCCCGGATGCTGAACGGATGCTTACCGCCCGCCCATCGCCGCCTGCACCACCAGCAGCCAGAGCGGCAGGGTGATGACCGAGAGCAGATGCTGGCTGGAGGTGATGGCCGCCATCAGCGGCGCATCGCCGCCCATGGCGCGTGCCATCACGTAGCTGGAAGAGGCCGTGGGCAGCGCCATGAACAGCACCGCCATGGCGGTGGCCAGCGGGTCGAGCCCCAGCGCCATGCAGAAACCCAGCGTCAGGCCCGGCACCGCCACCAGCTTGAGCGCGGCGGTCCAGAGTTGCAGCGCCACCCGGTCGGTCAGCGCGCCCAGCGTCAGCGCCGCCCCCACCGCGAGCAGGCCGAGCGCCACCGAGGCGCGGCCCAGCGTCTCCATCAGCGGCCGCACCCCTACGGGCAGCCCCCCCATGCCCGCCACCAGGAAGCCCACCACGCAGGCCAGGATCAACGGGTTCAACGCCAGCTGCTTCAGCAGCCGCCAGGGCCGCACCCGCCCGCCATCCCCGAGTGCAAAAGCGGTCGTGGTCACCACCTGCACGAAGGGCACGATCATGCCCGTGGCCAGGCCGCCCAGCGCCAGGCCGGGCAGCCCGAACATGGCGCCTGCGATGGCGAAGCCCACCAGGTTGTTGAAGCGGATGCCGCCCATCAGCACGCTGGTCATGGATTTGTGGGGCTGGCGGAAGCGCCGCGCCAGCCAGACCGACACCACGGTGCCGATGCCCAGCGCCGCCCAGATGGCCGCCATCATGCCGAAGATCGGCACCTCGCCCAGCCGGACGGAGCCAATGGCCACCACCAGCAGCGAAGGCAGCAGCACCCAGAAGATGAGCTTCTCGATGCCCGCCCACACCGCGTCGTCACGCAGCAGGCGGCGCTTCAGCACCGCCCCCAGCGCCAGCAGTCCGAAGGCCGGCACGAAGGCGTCGAGATAGGGGCCGATCAAGTCAGGAGCCGGGGGCGGCGGCGCGCTGCCCCTGTGCCGCGATATCGCGCAGGCAGGCGGCCTCGGTGCGCTGGCCCACGCCGCTGGCGCGGGCCTGGGCATGCGTCACGCGCAGGCCCTGGGGGCTGGTGTAGAACATCAGGTCGAGCTGACAGCCCCCGGCGGAATAGAGCCAGACCTCCGCATCACCCTCGCGACGACGCAGTCGCGGCGCGCCGAGGCGGCCGATGACGGCGGCCGGCGCGGCGCCCAGCAATTCCTGCACGGCACCCGGGCCGCGCGGGGCGGCGGCGGGTGACTGGGATGGCATGGGCTGCCCCAGCGCGGCGAGCGAGGCCCGCTGGCTTCCCAGCAGCGCCTGCGCGGCCGCATCCTCGCGCGACGAATCGGCCACGCAGGCGGCCAGCAGCGGCAGCGCCGCCGCCAGTGCCAGCGCGGGGGCCAGCGCGGGCCGGGTCGGGTTCAGCCTTCGCCCGGCAGCATTTCCATGCTGCCCATCAGCGCGCCGCCTTCCTCCACCGAGAGCTTCCGGTAGCGGGCGGTGCCCTTCACCTTGCCGGTGGCGCGGATGACGAGGCTGCCGCGCACCGTGATGTTGCCGTCGAAGAGGCCGGCGATCTCGGCATCCTCGACCTGCACTTCACCACGGAAGACGCCGGTGGGGCCGATGGCCAGCTCGGCGGCCTGGATCATCTGGCTTTCCACCGTGCCCTCGACGACCAGGCGCTCGGCGTCGCTGACGGTGCCCTGGAGGCTGATGCCGCGGCCGACGACCAGCGTCCGCCGCTCACCCGCGCCCTGCGGGCGGGGGGACTGGGCCGTGGCCGGCGGCGCGCCTGGGCGCGGGGCCTGGACGGGCGAGGCGGGCTTGGGCGGCATGCCCACCGGCGCATTGGCCGAGGGCGCCTGGCGATAGGTGGGAACGGCCAGGTCCTGGTCGCGATTCGGCGTCGTGTTCATGGAATCCCCCGTGGACGGCGCATCCGGCGCGTCATCCTTCTTGCGACCGAAGATGGACATGTGCGGCGCTCCTTGCTTCATGGGCGGGCGGCGAAGCGGGCGTTATAGCGCCCGTGCCCCAGGCGGCAACGCCGCCCCCCGAAGATTCCTTCGCCGATTTGCATTCAGCGCGATCTGGCGTAACCGGAACCCCTCCATATTCCGGCACAGGCCCCCGCATGACCGCACCCAGCCTCGACATCCTCGGCATCGGCAATGCCATCGTGGATGTGCTCGCCCCCTCCGACGACGCCTTCCTGGCGGCGCGCAAGCTGAACAAGGGCGGCATGCAGCTGATTTCCACCGAGGAGGCGGAGGCGCTCTACGCCGCCATGCCGCCCGGCGTGGAAAGCTCGGGCGGCTCGGCCGGCAACACCTGCGCCGTCGCGGCCGCCCTGGGGGCCCGGGTAGGCTTCCTCGGCAAGGTGGCCGATGACCAGCTGGGCGCGGTGTTCGCCCATGACATCCGCGCCACCGGCGTCCATTTCCCGACCGCGCCGCTGCAGGGCGGCGCCCCCACCGCCCGCTGCCTGATCCTGGTCACGCCCGACGGGCAGCGCACCATGAACACCTACCTGGGTGCCTGCGTCACCTTCGGGCCGGCCGATGTGGACGCGGAGGAGGTTGCCCGCGCCCAGGTGGTCTATCTGGAGGGCTACCTGTTTGACCCGCCGGAGGCCCAGGCCGCCTTCCGCGCCGCCGCCCGCGCCGCCCACGCCGCCGGCCGCCAGGTGGCGCTGACCCTGTCGGACCCCTTCTGCGTGGGCCGCCACCGCGCCGCCTTCCGTGACTTCGTGAAGAACGAGACGGACATCCTCTTCGCCAACGAGGCCGAAATCCTCTCCCTCTACGAGACCGAGGATTTCGAGGCCGCCGCCGCCCAGGTGGCGCGCGAGGTCAAGATCGCGGCGCTCACCCGCAGCGAACACGGCAGCGTGATCCTGGCGGGCGGCGAGCGGCATGTCGTCGCCGCCCAGCCCACCCAGGTGGTGGACACCACGGGCGCGGGCGATGCCTATGCGGCGGGCTTCCTGGCGGCCCTGACGCGCGGCCTGCCCTTGCCCGAATGCGGCCGCTGGGGGAGCATCGCGGCGGCCGAGGTGATCAGCCATTACGGCGCCCGCCCGCAGGCCGACCTGAAGGAGCTTGTCGCATGATGCGTCTGCCGGCCCTTTTCGCCGCCTTCACCCTGGCCATGCCCGGCCTGGCGCTCGCCCACCACGGGGACAGCCAGGCCCAGGCCCAGGCCATCCGCGAGGTGCAGCAGCAGCGCGCCCGGCTGCTGGCCGAATCCGCGCCCGCCCAGCTTCGCGCCGCCGAGGCCGCGCTGCGCGCCGGCCGTGACGCTGCCGCACAGGAATGGCTGGAGCGTGCCGAGACGCGGCTGCTGACGGGCGAGGCCCTGCCGGTGGCCGGCGGCGCCGCGACCCTGTCCGGCAGCGCCCGCCACGTCGCCGCCGCCCGCGCGGCCGTGCGTGGCCATGACAATGCACAGGCGCTGCGCGAGATCGGGGCGGCGCTGTCGCTGCTGGGCCAGAGCGCCGCACGCTGATGCAGGCGCCCCCGCTGCCCGACGCCCCGCCCGCCATCCGCGACGCCATCCTGGACTGGCTGGACCGCTTCGCCGCCTGCGTGCGCGAGGTGGACTACAAGTCCGCCTACCCCTTCTGGCACCCCCGCATCATCGCCTTCGGCACGGTGCAGGCGCTGGTGGAGGGGCTGGAGAGCTTCCGGGACCGGCAATGGGACAGCGTCTGGCCCCGCACCAGCGATTTCCGCTTCCCGCCCGAGGCGGCGCGCGTGCTGGCCAGCGCGGATGGGAGCATGGCGGTGGCCATCGCCCCCTTCACCTCGACCGGCTATGCGCCGGACGGCACGCCCTTCGACCGCCCGGGGCGGACCACGCTGATCCTGGTGCCGAACCCGGGCGCCACATCGGGCGAGGGGGAGAAGTGGCTGGCGGTGCACAGCCACATGTCGCTGGCCAAGGGCGTGCCGCCCGACAGCCACGCGAAGCGGGCAATCAAGGCGAAGTAGGCGTTACGCCAAGGCGCCCGCGCGCCCCTGCCGCATCCCGGCCCACTGCCCCAGGCTGAAGGCCAGCACGGCCGCGGCCTGGGCCAGCAGGAAGGCCAGCTCGAGCCCGGTCGGCGCCAGGCCGAACCACGGCCGCGCCAGGGCGGCGAACAGCACGCAATCCAGCACATAGACAAGGTTCAGCGCCACGATGGCGCCAACCAGCCGGGGCAGGTTCACCGCCCGCAGCCCGACCCAGGCCACCAGCGCGGCCCAGGGCAGGAAGAGCGCGCCGGCGACGCGCAGCAGCGTCTCGGGCAGGCCCAGCCAGGGCGCCAGCGCGCCGGCGGCCAACACCAGCAAAAGACCGGTGGCGCCACTGCCGGCCGCGTCGGCCAGCATCCAGAAGCGCAGGGTGGGGGTGGTGGGCATCTCAAGCCTCCATCGGGTTGCGATGCGCGGAGCATTCCCCGGGCCGACGCAGGAAGGCGATGACGTCGGAGGTCATCGCCGCGCAGCCTGCGCCCGCGCTAGCGTCGCGCCATGACCCAGCCCCCCATCGGCGCCCTGCTTCGCGGCTGGCGCCAGCGCCGGCGCCGCAGCCAGCTCGACCTCGCGCTGGATGCCGAGATTTCGCAGCGCCACCTGAGCTATGTGGAATCCGGCCGCGCCGCCCCCAGCCGCGACATGGTGCTGCGCCTGGCCGACCAGCTGGAGGTGCCGCTGCGCGAGCGCAACGCGCTGCTGCTGGCCGCCGGCTATGCCCCCAGCTTCGTCGAGCAGAACCTGGGCGAACCCTCCATGGCCGCCGCCCGCGCGGCGGTGGAGGCGATCCTGGCCGCGCACATGCCCCACCCGGCGCTGGCCGTCGACCGGCACTGGCACATGGTGGCCGCCAATGGCGCGGTGGCGCCGCTGCTGGCGGGTATCGAGGTCACGCCGCCGGTGAACGTTCTGCGCCTCAGCCTCGACCCGCGCGGGCTCGCTTCGCGCATCCACAACTTCGCCGAATGGCGCCACCACATCCTCGACCGCCTGCGCCGCCAGGTGGAGATGAGCGCGGATGCCGGCCTGGCCGCGCTGCTGGCGGAACTCTCGGCGCTGCCAGTGCCGCCGCCCCGCGCGGAGGTGCCGCCCGCCGTGCCGGGCCTGGGCGGGCTGGTGGTCCCGATGACGCTGGACACGCCGATGGGCCCCGTCGCGCTGATCGCGACCACCACCGTCTTCGGCGCGGCGATGGAGGTGACGCTCTCCGAACTCGCCATCGAGACCTTCTACCCGGCCGACCCCGAAAGTGCCGCCCGGCTGCGCGCGCTTGCCCCCTGAGGCCCGATGCGCCCAAGCTCCCCCTCAGGGGGTGGCGCGAAGGGCCGGCGCGCCCCGTCACACACAAGGCCCGAGGAGGAAACGCGATGGAACGTCGCTCACTTCTGGCCGGGCTGCCGCTCGCCCTCGCCACCCCGCATGTCGCCCGCGCGCAAGCCTGGCCCAGCCGCCCGGTGCGCCTGGTGGTGGGCTGGCCACCGGGTGGGTCGGTGGACATCCTGGCCCGCGTGCTGCAGCCGCGGCTGCAGGCGGTGCTGGGCCAGCCCGTCACCATCGAGAACCGCGCCGGCGCCACCGGCTCGGTCGGTGCGGCCGAGGCCGCGCGCGCCGCGCCCGATGGCCACACCTGGCTGGTGGCGGTGGACAGCCATGTCATCCTGCCCTCGGTGATGCGCCTGCCCTATGACACGCGGCGGGACTTCGCGCCGGTGATGCTGGTGGGGCGCGGGCCGCTGGTGGTCACGTCCCACCCCGCGAGCCCCTGGGCCGGCTTCCCGCAACTGATCGAGGCCGCGCGCGCCGCGCCACGCGGCAGCATCAACTACGCGACGGCTGGCATCGGCACGCTGATGCATGTGGCGATGGTGCAGCTGTGCAATCTGGCGGGCGTGGAGCTGACCCATGTGCCCTATCGCGGCGGCGCGCCCGCGCTGGCCGATGCGCTGGCGGGCCATGTGCCGCTGTTCGTCACCAACGCGCCGGTGGGCGGGCCGCATGTCCGCAATGGTGCGCTGAAGGGCTTCGGCGTGACCACGCGCGACGCCTGGCGCGACCTGCCCGGCGTGCCGAGCTTTCATGAGCTGGGCTTAGCCGACTTCGAGGCGCCCACCTGGTGGGGCGTCTATGCGCCGAGCGGCGTTCCGCGCGAGATCCAGTCGCGCATGGCGCGGGAACTCACCACCATCCTCGCCGAGCCCGAGATCAAGTCGCGCGTGGAGGCGCTGGGCATGGACGTGCTGGCCACCTCCGGCGAGCCCTTCGCGGACTTCATGGTGAGCGAGATGGAACGCTGGGCGCGGGTGGTGCGGGAGAACAACATCCGGCTGGAGGGATAGCGTCCGATCGCGGGAGGCGGCACGCCGAGCGCGTGAATCGGCCGCGAGATGCACGTCCGATCGCGGGAGGCGGCACGCCGAGCGCGTGAATTGGCCGCGAGATGCGCGTCCGATCGCGGGAGGCGGCACGCTGAGCGCGTGAATCGGCCGCGCGAAGCCGATGCGGCGGGTTCGCCCGCCGTCACGCCAGCTCCGGAAAATCCTCTTCCCGCACCTCGCCTTCCGGGCGCGTGCCCGCCCGGAAATGGCGTTCCTCCGCCTGGCGCAACTCCACGCGGCGGATCTTGCCGGAGATGGTCTTGGGCAGCTCCGCCACCTCGATGCGCCGGATGCGCTTGTAGGGGGCGAGGCGCGCGCGCAGGTGCCGGAAGATGGAGAGCAGCACGTCGCGCTCCGGTTCCACCCCCTCCACCAGCACCACGAAGGCCTTGGGCACGGCGAGGCGCACCGCGTCCGGCGCCGGCACCACCGCCGCTTCGGCCACGGCCTCGTGCTCGACCAGCACGCTCTCCAGCTCGAAGGGCGAGATGCGGTAGTCGGATGCCTTGAACACGTCATCCGCGCGGCCGACATAGGTGAAGTGGCCGTCGGCGTCGCGCGTCGCCACGTCGCCGGTGCGGTAGGCGGTGTCACCCAGCGGCGCTGACGTTCCATCCTCCTGCTGGTAGCCGCGCATGAGGCCGAGCGGCGCGTCATCCAGGCGCAGCGCGATCTCGCCCTCATTCACTTCCGCGCCGTCGGGGTCCAGCAGGGTGATGGCATAGCCCGGCGCGGGCACGCCCATGCTGCCGGGCTTCACCTCCTGGCCGGGGAAGTAGCCGATCTGGAGCGTGGTCTCGGTCTGGCCATAGCCCTCGCGGATGGTCATGCCCCAGACGCGGCGGACATGTTCGATCACCTCGGGGTTCAGCGGCTCCCCGGCCGAGCAGAGTTCGCGCAACTGGCCGCGGAAGGGCGCCATGTCCTGCTGCACCAGCATCCGCCAGACGGTGGGCGGCGCGCAGAAACTGTCCACGCCCTCGCGCGCCAGCACCTCCAGCGTGCCGCGCGCGTCGAAGCGCGGCTGGTTGTTCACGAAGACGCCGGCCCCCGCATTCCACGGCGCGAAAAAGCAGGACCAGGCGTGCTTGGCCCAGCCGGGCGAGGAGATGTTCAGGTGCATGTCGCCCGGTTGCAGGCCGAGCCAGTACATCGTGACCAGGTGTCCGACCGGATAGGATTGCTGGTCGTGCAGCACGAGCTTGGGCTTCGCCGTGGTGCCGGAGGTGAAGTAGAGCAGCAGCGGGTCGGTCGCGCGCGTCACCCCCTCGGGCGTGAACTCGGACGAGCGCGCCTTCAGCGCGTCATACTCCGTCCAGCCCGGCGCGCCGCCCACGGCGATGCGCGTCACCGAACTGTCCAGCCCCTCGAACTTCGCCGCATCCGCGCCCCCCGTCACCACATGGCGCACCCGGCCGCGCGCGAAGCGGTCGGCCAGGTCCGTGGGGGTCAGCAGCGTGGTCGCCGGCACCACCACCGCGCCGAGCTTCATCGCGGCCAGCATGGTCTCCCACAGCGGCACGGTGTTGCCGAGCATGAGCAGGATGCGGTCGCCCCGCCTCACGCCGGCCGCGCGCAGCCCGTTCGCCAGTCGCGAGGATTCGGCCGAAAGCTCCGCGAAGCTCAGCGTCGCCTCGCCCGCCCCCGCGATGCGCAGCGCGGTGGAGTTGCCGAGCGAGCCGCGCGCGAGTTCCGCATCGAACCAGTCCAGCGCCCAGTTGAAGGTTTCGAGCTTCGGCCAGCGGAACTCCCGCCGCGCGGCGGCGTAGTCGCCGCGATGCGCGAGCAGCAGGTCCCGCGCCGCGCGAAATGCCGTGGTGGTCATGGACTTTTCCCTCGGGGTTTTGCCCGAAGGCTAGCGTCTGATCGTCCGCGGTGGAATCAACAAAGCGGATATCCTGAGGCGCTTATTCCAGGCGCGGGCCCTGGGGCTCTCCCAGCGGGATGCTCAGGCGCAGGCTGTAGCCCTCGGGGGCAAAGGCCTCTTCCATGCTGCCGCCCAGGCCATGGGTGACCTGCCCCTTCAGGAGCTGGGTGCCGAAGCCCGCCTTGCGCTCTCGCTCCGGCGCGGGCCCCCCCACCTCCTGCCAGCGGAAATCGAGGTGTTGCGGATCCTCCGCGCCGGCGCGAGCCCAGCTCACCGCCACCTGGCCGACCTCATTCGACAGCGCGCCGTACTTCACGGCGTTGGTGGCGAGCTCATGCACCACGAGGCCGAAGGCGACCGCGGTCGAGGGCTGCAGCCACACGCGCGGTCCTGAAACCACCCCGCGCCCGGGCGTCGAGAGATGCGGCGCGAGCTGCTCGGAGACCACTTCGGCCAGCAGTGTCTCGCGCCAGGATTCCCGCGACACCAGCTGGTAGGCCTTGGTCAGCGCCTCCATCCGCCCCACCAGCGTGTCGCGCGCCTCCTCGATCGCGGTGCCATCGCGCAGCGTCTGCCGGGTCAGCGCGATGACGACGTTGAGGATGTTGCCGACGCGATGGTTCAGCTCCGCCACCAACAGCCGCTGCTGCTCGTTCTCGCGCGTGGCGTCCAGCAGCGGCGTCACGTCCACGAAGGACGCCAGCACGCCGTCCACCTTCCCATCCGCCATGAGGTAGGGCACGAGGCGCAGCAGGAACTGTGCCGTGCCGTCGCGGCGGTCCACCCGATGCTCGATGGGCTTGCCGATGGTCAGCACCTCGCGCGCCTCGCGCAGGATGTCGCCCGAGTCGATCGAGCCCGCGATGTCCGCCAGCGGCCTGCCGTAATCGCCGGGCAGCAGATTGAACACGCTCGTGATGGCGGGCGTGAAGCCGCGGATGGTGAGGTCGTGGCCGAGCGTGACGGTCGCCACCCGGGTGGCCTCGAACA
Source organism: Roseococcus suduntuyensis (assembly GCF_014196305.1). GTDB lineage: Bacteria > Pseudomonadota > Alphaproteobacteria > Acetobacterales > Acetobacteraceae > Roseococcus > Roseococcus suduntuyensis. The sequence continues at coordinate 128,174 of NZ_JACIDJ010000007.1, read as the reverse complement.
TGTTGCTGAGGTCCGCGTTCGCGCGGTCGAGCTGCAGGAGCTTGCCCTTCAGCTCCTGGTTGAGCAGGTGCAGCTCCTCATTGACGGATTGCTGTTCCTCCTTGGCGGTCTCCAGCTCCTCGTTGGCGGATTGCAGCTCCTCGTTGACCGAGACCAGCTCCTCGTTGCCGGCGCGCAACTCGGCCACCGCGCTTTCGTATTCCTCGATGACGGCCTGCAGCCGCTCCCGCGTGTCGCGCAGCTCGCGCTCGTTCAGCACGGCCAGCGCCTCGCCAGGCTCGGGCTGCGGCTCGCTCCTGGCGGGGGGCGGCGGGTCCTGGGTGTCGGCGAAGACGATGAGGAACAGGGGTTCGGCCGGGTCCTCCTCGGGCAGGGGCATCGCGGTGATCGTGACCGGCCGCGTCTCGCCCGGCCGGCCGGACGCGGCGGGCCGGCGCGTGACGGCGCGGCGGCTGCGCACCACCTCCTCCAGGGCCAGGCGGATGTCCAGACGCAACTCCCGCCGCGCCAGGGACAGCAGGATGCGCGTCGGCTCGCCCGGCGCGGCCTCGAGATAGGGGCCCGTATGCGCGGAGTAATGCACCACCGCGCCCTCGCGGGTCACCACCACATGGGCAGGCGCGAAGCGGTCCAGCACCATCGTCTCCGCGACCTGGCGCAGCGTGCGTGCCGTGCCGGCCGCACGGGGGCCCGGTCCGGCGGAGAGGCCCCTGGCCTCCAGCAGCCCGCGTGGGGCGGGGAAGCGAGGGGTGGGCGCCACGTCGTCGCGGCGGCGGTAGATGCGGTAGTGCTTGTCGATCGGGGTGAACAGGTCGGCGAACTGCACGGCGCTCTCGGCGCTGCCCAGCATCAGGTGCCCGCCCGGCCGCAGCGCGAAGTGAAAAAAGGGGAACACCTCCCGTTGCGCCCGCGCATCCAGGTAGATCAGCAGGTTGCGGCAGGAGATGAGGTCCAGCCGGGAGAAGGGCGGGTCGCGGATGAGGCTGTGCGAGGAGAAGACGCAAATGTCGCGGATCTCCTTCGTGACGGTGCGCAGCAGGCCCTCGCCTTCGAAGAAGCGCTTGAGGCGTTCGGGGGAGACGTGCCGCAGCAGCGCCAGCGGGTAGTGCCCGGCCCGGGCCACCGCCAGCGCCGCCTCGTCGATGTCCGTCGCGAAGATGCGCAACTGCGGCATCCCGCCGCGCGTGCCGGCATGCTCGCACAGCAGCATGGCGATGGAATAGGCCTCCTCGCCGCTGGCGCAGGCGGGGACCCAGACGCGCACCATGTCCTCCGCGCCCTTGCCGTTGAAAAGGCCGGGGAGCACCTCCTGTGCCAGGTGCGCGAAGCTGTCCTCGTCGCGGAAGAAGGCGGTGACGCTGATCAGCAGGTCGCCCAGCAGGGCCACCGCCTCCTCGTGGTGCCCGTCCAGATGCGCCACATAGGCCTCCAGCGTGGGCATGTGCAGGATCTGCATGCGCCGGTGCACCCGGCGGAGAAAGGTCCTGTCCTTGTAGCCGGCGAAGTCATGCCCGACCTCCCGCCGCAGGATGGCGCAGATGGCGGCCCGGCTCGCATGCTGGTCCGAGCCCTCCCCTGGCGTTGGAATGGCGGCGCCCGCATCCAGGCTCGCCGCGTATTCCGCGAGCTTGTGCGCGATGTCGCCCACCGGCAGCACGAGATCCACCTGCCCGCCCGCGATGGCGCTCTCGGGCATGCCGCCATGGGCGGGCCCGTCGCCATCGCCGCCCTGCGCGATGGTCAGCCCGCCATGCTCCTTGATGGCCTTGATGCCGATGGTGCCATCATGCCCGAACCCCGAGAGCACGATGCCCACGGCGCGCTCCTGGAAGCCCTCCGCCAGTGAGGAAAACAGCACGTCGATCGAGCGCGGGTCACGCAAGGATGGCTCGGCCGGACTCAGCACGAGGCACCCCTCCGCCACGGTGACCAGCACGGCGGGCGGCGCCACATAGACCTGGTCCGGCTCCAGGCGCGTGCCATGCGTCGCGGTGGTCACTGGCAGGGCGCAGTCGCGCGCCAGGATCCGCGTCAGTTCGCTGTCATGGGAGGGATCGAGGTGAAGCAGGACAATGTAGCTGACCCTGGCGCCGGCCCGCACTTCACGGAACAGGCTGCGCAATGCCTCCACCCCACCGGCTGAAGCCCCGATGCCGGCTGTGGTCAGCAAGTCCATGGTGATACTATCCTAATTAGTATTTTAGCATATAATCGAAACAGCACTTTAAGTCACGATAAATCTGAAAAATCCTTCCTCCGGATGCTGTATTTGCGTCTTGCAGAAAAATGACCATCGCAAAGCCGGAAAAATGCGCGCAGGGATTGTCAGGGCCCGCCCGCAACTGCGCGGACGGGCCTGATCGCTGGCCGGGTGCTACCCCTCCAGCCCCGAAAGCTCCGCCACCAGCCGCCCCAACGCGGCCAGGTCATCCTTGCCCGCGCCCTGGTTCACCAGCAGTTCCAGCAGGGGTGCGGCCATGGCCGTGGCGGGCCCGAAGACGTCATGGTCGCGGATGGCGGCGGCGGCCAGCCGCATGTCCTTGCGCATCAGCTCCGCCCGGAAGCCCGGGGTGTAGTTACCCGCGATGATGCGCTTCGCGTGGTTGCGCAGCACGAAGGAATCCGCCGAGCCGCCGGAGAGCGCGGTGCGCATCGTCTCCGGGTCCAGGCCGGCCTTGCGGCCCATGGCCAGCGCCTCGCTCACCGCCGTCAGTGTGGCGCAGATGATGAGCTGGTTGGCCGATTTGCAGATCTGCCCCGCCCCGGACGGCCCCAGATGCGTGATGGTCTTGCCCACGGCCGCGAAATAGCTGGCGGCCTGCGCGAAGCCTGCCGCATCGCCGCCCACCATGCAGGTCAGCGTGCCGTCAATGGCACCCTGCGGCCCGCCCGAGACGGGGCTGTCCAGCAGTGTCACCCCCTGTTCGGCCAGCCGCGCCGCGAAGCCCTGGGTGGCCTGGGCGGAGATGGTCGAGAAATCAATCACCACGCTGCCCGCCCCGGCCCCCTCCGCGATGCCGCCAGGTCCGAACAGCGCCAGTTCCACATCGGGCGTGTCGGGCACGCAGAGGCCGATGATGCCCGCCTCCCGCGCCGCCTCGGCGCCCGTGTCGCACCAATGGGCGCCCATGGCCTCCAGCTCGGCCGCCTTGCCGCGGCTGCGGCTGTGGATGGCCAGGTCGAAGCCGGCGCGCCTGAGGTTGGCGGCCATGGCCGCCCCCATGATGCCAAGGCCCACGAAGGCCACGCGGGCGGGCGGGGGAATGTCGGGCATGGGCGTTTCTCCTTGTCTGGGGATGGGGGCCGCCCCGCGAAGGGCGGCCCGGCGGGTCAGAGCGGCTCGCCCGCGCCCGTGCCCTCCATGGGGGTGGGCATGCACCATTCGGTGCCGCGCGGGGTGGTGACGTATTCGGGCCAGCGCAAATCCACCGGCGGCACGAAATCGGCCGGCAGCAAGGGCGGCACCCAGCCGGGCCCGCCCACGCCGCCGCCGCTGCGCTCGCGGAACTCGGCCTGGGCGGCGGCGAGCGTATCGGGCTCGGTGGCCAGGTCCACCAGCGTCAGCGCCATGGTCTTGGCGGCGACGAACATGCCGGGATCAATGGCGCCGGGCAGGCCGCTCAGCGCGTTGTAGGTCCAGGCCGGATAGGCATGCCCGCGCGAGGGCGGGCGCAGCCGCGGCCGCCCCGCCAGTAACCGCACCGTGGGCGCGTGCCAGGAGAATTCCACATAATCGTCCGCGCTGAGGTGCTTCTGCCAGGAAGGCAGGCCCGCGCGCAGCCTGCTCTCGAAGACATCGGGCGGCATCAGCGTGGAGGCTTCGGGGTTGAAGGGGTCCGCCATGGGCTCCAGGCCGAGATTGCGCTGCATCTCGCGGCCGAATTCCAGCGCCTCCTCGCCATAGACGGGGGCGCCGACGGCCTGGAGGTTCTTCCAGGTCAGGTTCGTCAGCGCCGTGTTGGGCACGCCCACCCGCGTCTTGGTCACCCAGCGCACGAAGGCGCGGCAGCCGGTGCTGCCCGCCGCGTGGCGGGCGTTGTTGGCCAGCACGCGCCAGATCTGCTCCTGGATGCCGAGCGAGGAGGAGCGCCAGGAATACTGGATCTGCGCGAAGCGCGGCGGCAAATTGTCCGAGGTGGCGCCGCCATCGCCGAGGACGAACTCGTTCAGCGTCCAGGACCCGGCGTGGGGGAACATCGCCTCCTTGGTGTATTTCGTCGTGGTGTACATCAGGCACATGGCGTCGAGCGCGCCAGGGCAGCGGGCCGCGGCGTGCGCGCCCTCGATGGGCACCAGCGTGGGGTCGATCCAGGTCTCGGGGCTGTCGGCCTCGAAGGTGATGATGGCGCTCCAGTAGGCGCCGAAATGCGTCTCGCTGGTCACGGTGTTGTAGGGCCAGGGGTGCCAGACCACGGCGGCGTCCAGGCCATCATAGTAGCCCTTCGCCGCATGGATGGGCTTGGACCCGCAGACCTTCTCCGCGGGCTCGCCGAACAGCTTCAGCGTGCCGGGGATATTGTGCTGGCGCATCGCCTCCCGCGCGCCGAGCGTGGCCGCCAGCGAGGCCGTGCCCAGCATGGAATGCGGGTCCGTGTGGCCGGCGGTGTAGGGGTGCAGCCCCGCGCGCGGGGCCTTGTGGGGCACCACCTGCTGCGAGTTGCCCGGCACCGCGTCATATTCGGAGAAGCCGGCCAGCACCGGCCCGCCATTCCCGTTCTTCCAGGTGGCGACGAAGGCGGTGGGCATGCCGCCCGAACCCGCCTCCACCTCGAAGCCCTCGGCGCGCAGCAGCTCCACATAGTCGGCGGCCGAGCGGTATTCGCGCCAGGCGGGTTCGGCGTGGTCCCAGATGCGGGAGCAGAAGGCGGAGAAGCGTGCCTCGTTGGCCGTGATGTAGGACAGGGCCGTGTCGCGGGGGGTGCTCATGCGCGCCTCACATTCCAGAAGGTGGCGAAGCCGTCATTCACGCCGGTCAATGTGCGGCGGAAGGCGGTGGGCTGGAGATATTGCCCGGTGGGGTAGTAGGGGACCTCGCGCATCGCCTCGAGCTGGATGTCGCGGCAGATGGCCTGTTGCGCGGCCTCGTCCGGGGCGGTGAACCAGTCCTGGCGAAGCTGCTCGATGCGCGGCATGTTCGCCCAGCCGGCATAGCCCGCATCGCCATTGCCGCGCAGCGCGATATGTCCCGCCGGGTTCAGCCAGTCCGTGCCGGCCCAGTTGGTGACGAAGGCGCTCCATCCGCCCTCGGCGACCGAGCCGCGGCGGTTGCGCCGCTGCAGCATGGCGTTGAACTCGACCGAATAGACCTCGACGTTCAGGCCCGCGCGCTTGAACTGGTCCTCGACCACAGCGCCCACCGTGGCGTTGGGCAGCGAGGTGGAAGGGATCATCAGCAGCACCGTCTCGCCATTGTAGCCGGCGGCGCGCAGATCGGCGCGCACGCGGTCATAGTCGCGCGGGCCGGTGAGCGGTTCGAGGCCCGCATCGGAGGCCATGGGCGTGCCCGGCGCGAAGAAGCCGAGCGGCACGTGGTAGAGGCTGCGGTCCTGCCCCACCAAACCGTGCATGCAGGAGGCCTGGTCTATGGCGCCCCACAGCGCGCGGCGGATGGCCGGGTTGTTGAAGGGTGCCTGGAGGTGGTTGACGCGCACCATGCTGACGAAGCCCGAGCGGTCCAGCACGCGCACCTCGACCTGGCGCGCGCGGCGCAGCATGGGCAGCATGTCGTGATAGGCGTATTCCTGCCAATCCTGCTCACCCGCCATCAGCGCGTTGGTGGCGGTGGCGATGTCGGGCATGACGCGCCATTCGACGCGGTCGAAATGCACGACCTTGGGGCCCGCGGTCCAGGAGACGGCGCCATCGCGCCGCGGCACATAGTCCTCGAACTTCGTGTAGACATATTGCGCGCCGGGCACGCGCTCATCCGTCTTGAAGCGGAAGGGGCCGCTGCCGATCAGCTCCGGCACCTGCTGGAAGGGGTCGGTGTTGGCCAGCCGCTCCGGCATCATGGCGCAGACCGGCACCGAGGCCTTGCCGAGCGCGATGGGCAGCAGCGGGAAGGGGCGCTTCAGCCGGAAGCGGATGGTGCGGTCATCGGGGGCCGAAAGCTCATCCGTCGCGTCCAGCAGCGTGGTGCCGAAGGGGTCACGCCGCGCCCAGCGGCGGATGCTGGCCACGCAGTCCCGCGCCAGCACGGGCGTGCCATCATGGAAGCGCAGCCCCTCGCGCAGGGTCAGGTTCCACAGCTTGCCGTCATTCTCGATGGTGTGCCCATCCACCATCTGCGGCGTGGCTTGGTAGTTGCCGTCCATGCCGTAGAGCGTGTCGAAGACCATGTAGCCATGGTTGCGGCTGACATAGGCGGTGGTCGTGACGGGATCGAGCGTCACCAGGTCCTGTTGCGGGGTGAAGCGCAGCGTGGTGGCCGCCTGCGCGCGCAACGCGGATGGCGCGGCGAGCCCGGCCATGGCGCCCGCGCCGAGCGCGGGCAGCAGGTGACGTCGGTGCATGATGTGGCACTCCATAAAATGGATTTAGGTGCCGGTGGCTGCGCCGCTCCCTTGGCGTCTCAGTCTCTTATCGTGCGGGGGAGGGTCCGGCGGGGCGCCCCGGGTGTCAACCCGTCGGCGCCACGCCGTGGGCCTCAGCCCTTCTTGGCGGCCTGGAATTCGGCGAAGAAGCCGGTGGGGCGGGCCAGCCGGTTTTCCATCTTCACCAGCACGCCGGCCTCGGCCATCGCCTTGAGGTAGGTGCCCCATTCCGGATCGGCCGCCATGGCGTTGCGGCGCGCGTCGCGGTCGGCCATGTCCTTGTAGCCCCAGATATGGACCACGGTGTTCAGCTCGCCCTCGGCGGTGGCGTACCAGCCCAGGCAGTTCTCCAGATACTTCTTCTGCAGCGGCCAGGCCTTCTCCTCGTAGATCTTCACGAAGGCGGGCAGCTTGCCGGGGGCGGCGGTGTAGATGCGGATGTCGACCAGCATGGGGCGTTCCTGTTCCAGGTTTCAGCCCGCGCATGATCGGCGAAACGCGCCTCGCCGCAAGGTCAGTTGGAAATCACCATCCGGTTCTCGGCCGCCAGCAGCGCGAAGCCGAAGCGCCGCACCTCCTCGGGCGGGATGGGGTTGCCGCCGATGCGGACCAGCCGCAGCGCGGGGTTGGATTTCAGCGCGTCGGGCAGGGCGGTGAGGTTGTTGTCGCGCAGGTCCAGCTCGTGCAGGCGACGGTCCGCCAGCACGGCGTCGGGGATGTGCCGCAGCCCGCGCCCGCGCAGGTCGAGCACCAGGGGCGCGGACGGGTCGGCCAGGAAGCCCGCCAGGGCGCGGAGGTCTTCGGGCGGGCGGGCCAGCGGCGCCGCGGGCGGGGCCGTGAGTTGCGCCACCACCAGCAGCGCGGCGCCCAGCCCACCCCATACCGGCACGCCCGCCAGCCGCACGAAGCCGGCACGGGGCGTCTCACGCCGCCGCCAGGCCAGCCAGGCCAGCACCAGCGCCACCACGGGGAAGACCGCCAGCACGGCCAGCCCGGCGCCGCGCAGCCAGGCGCCGTCCTCCATCACCTTGTGGCCGCTGGCCACCACCACGGCGACGGTCAAGGGCAGGGCCAGCACCGCCAGGATGACGGTGAAGCCGACGAGCACACGAAGCAGAGATGTCATGCAGGCAATGTGTAGTCCTTGAAGCGCTTCTTCAACTCGGCCTTCCACAGCTTGCCCGTGGCGGTGAGCGGCAGGCTGTCCACGAATTCCACCTGGTCGGGCATCCACCACTTCGCCACCTTGCCCTCCAGCACCGCCAGCACGCTTTCCGCGGTCGGGTTCGTGCCGGGCTTGGGGACGACCACCAGCAGCGGCCGCTCATCCCATTTCGGGTGCGCGACCGGGATGGCGGCGGCGAGCTGTACGTCGGGGTGGGCCAGGGCCAGGTTCTCCAGCGTGATGGAGCTGATCCATTCCCCGCCGGATTTGATCACGTCCTTCGCGCGGTCCACGATCTCGATGGCGCCGAGCGCATCGAGCGTCACCACATCGCCGGTGGCGAACCAGCCATCGGCGCTGAAGGCGGGTTCGTTCTCGCGGTTGAAATAGGCGCTGGCCACCCAGGGGCCGCGCACCTCCAGCTCGCCGAACGCCACCTCGTCCTGCGCGATGGGTTTGCCGTTCGCGTCCAGCACGCGGAAATCCACGCCATAGGGCGGGCGGCCCTGCTTGCGGCTATAGGCCAGCCAGCGCGCGTCATCCCAACCCGCCGTCTCGGCCTTGCGGACATTGGTGGAGCCGAGCGGGCTGATCTCCGTCATGCCCCAGGCGTGGACGATTTCCACGCCATAGTCGCGCAGGAAGCCCTCGGTCACGGGAACGGGCAGGGCGGTGCCACCCACGACGAGGCGCGGAGGCTTGCTGAACCTCCGCGACGGGTCCGCGCGCAGCCATTGCAGCAGCATGGTCCAGATGGTGGGCACGCCGGCCGAGAAGGTGATGCCCTCGCCCTCGAACAGCGCGAAGAGGCTGGCGGGGTCGAGGCGCGGCCCCGGCAGCACCATGGAGGCCCCCGTCATCGCCGCCGCATAGGGGATGGACCAGGCGTTCACGTGGAACATCGGCACCACGGGCATCACGACATCGCGCGCCGACATGCAGAAGATGTCCGGCGAGATCGCCGTCATGGCGTGCAGCACCGTCGAGCGGTGGGAATAGAGCACGCCCTTCGGCATGCCCGTGGTGCCCGAGGTGTAGCAGAGCGAACAGGCCTCCCGCTCATCCAGTTCGGGCCATTCATAGGCGCCGTCCTCGCCGGCCATGAGGTCCGCCATGGAGAGCACCTCCACCGGGAAGTCGGGCGTCTCCGCCACCGGCCCCATCAGCACCACGGCGCGCAGGCAGGCGGGCAGCTTGTCGCGCACCGCCAGCAGGGCGGGCAGCACCGAGGGGTCCACGAAGACATGCGTGTCCTGCGCGTCCTCCAGGATATAGGCGATCTGGTCCGGAAACAGGCGCGGGTTCACCGTGTGCATCACGGCCCCCATGCCCGAGACGCCGTAGTACAGCGCCAGGTGCTCGCGCGAATTCCAGGCGAGGGTGGCGATGCGCTCGCCCGGCTGCACGCCGCGCCGCGCCAGGGCCTGGGCCAGGCGCTTCGCGTCATCCTCCGCCTCGGGCCAGGAGAAGCGCGTCGCCACCCCCTGCGGGTCCACCGAGACGAGCTTGCTGCCGCGATGGTGCTTCGCCGCATGGCGCAGCAGCGACGAGACGAGAAGCGGGTGGTCCTGCATCAGGCCGCGCATGGATCATTCTCCCTGGGGTTTATTTCCAGGGAGTATGCCGAGGCTTGGGGCGCCGCGCTACACGCCCAGACGGCCCGACTTCGCGGCCGCGTAGCGCGCGCCGATGCGGCCCCAGTGCAGCACCTGCCACCAGGACTTGATGTACTCCTCGCGGCGGTTCTGGTAGCGCAGGTAGTAGGCGTGCTCCCAGAGGTCATTGCCCATCAGCACGCGCTCATCCTGCATGAGCGGCGTGTCCTGGTTGGGCCGGCGCGTGATGGCCAGCGCGCCTTCGCGGTTGACCGTCACGAAGGCCCAGCCCGAGCCGAAGACATCGCTGCTGGTGCCCTCGAACTGCTCGCGGAAGCGGTCCATGCTGCCGAAGTCCCGGTCTATGGCCGCGCGCAACTCGCCCTGCGGGCCGGCGCCGTCGCCGCCCATGATGTGCCAGAACATGCTGTGGTTCGCATGCCCGCCGCCATTGTTGCGCAGCTTGGTGCGGATGTCGGAGGGTGCCTGCTCGATGCGCGTCAGAAGCTGTTCCAGCGGCAGGCGGGCCAGCGTGTCATGGCCCTCGAGCGCGGAATTGAGCTGGCGCACATAGCTCCGGTGATGGCCGCCATGATGCAGTTCCATGGTGCGCGCATCAATCGCGGCCTCGTTGGCGTCGAGGCCATAGGGCAGGTCGGGCAGGCGGTGCGGCACGTCCTGCGCACGGGCGGGTGCCGCGGCGATGAGGCCGAGGCCCGCGGTGAGGAAAAGCGAACGGCGGTGGAGGCTGGGCATGGCACGCATCCTTCGGGGTGTGGGGGCGGCACGAATCCAACCCAACTGGACAGCCCGGGTTGCCCGCGCTACCGCCCCCAGGCTGAAAACAACGGTCGGCAAAGCGGAGACTGTCCATGAGCGAACCGAGCCTGATCCTGAACCGGGAGGGCCATGCCGGCACCATCCTGATGAACCGGCCGAAGGCGCTGAACGCGCTGGACATCCACATGATCCGCGACTTCGCCCACGCCATCGCGCAGTGGCGCCATGCGGCGGAGGTGAAGCTCGTGCTGCTCGAAGGTGCCGGCGGCCGCGCCTTCTGCGCCGGTGGCGATGTGCGCGCCGTGCGTCAGGCCGCCATCGAGGGCAATCGCGCCCCGGTCGAGGAGTTCTTCACCGAGGAATACGCGGTGAACGAGGGCATCGCCCTCTTCGGCAAGCCCTGGGTTTCCATCATTGACGGCATCTGCATGGGTGGCGGCATCGGCCTCGCCATCCACAACGGCCCGCGCGTGGTGAGCGAGCACGCGCTGCTCGCCATGCCCGAGACCGCCATCGCGCTGTTTCCGGATGTCGGCACCAGCCATATCCTGCCGCGCCTGCCCGGCGCGCTGGGCACCTGGCTGGCGCTGACCGGCGCGCGGCTGACGGGGGCGGATGCGGTGCATGCCGGCCTCGCCACCCACTACGTCCCGCGCGAGAAGCTGGCGGCCTTGCGCGCCGCCCTGGTCGAGACGGGCGATGCCGCCGTGGTGGAGCGCTTCGCCGAAGCGCCGCCCGCGCCCAGCTTCGCCGAGCACCGCGCCACCATTGATCGCTGCTTCAGCCAACCCTCGGTGCTGGACATCATCCGCGCGCTGGAGGCCGAGGGAACGGAATGGGCCGCGTCGCAGGTGAAGGTGCTGCGGCGCATGTCGCCCACCAGCCTCTGCGTGTCACTGGAACTGCTGAAGCGCGGCGCGGCGCTGGACCTGCGCGGGTGCCTCGATGAGGAGTTGCATCTGACGCGCGTGGTGGTGCACGATCATCCCGACTTCCGGGAGGGCGTGCGCAGCGTGCTCGTGGACAAGGATGGCAGTCCGTCCTGGACCCCCGCCACGCTGGAAGAGGTGGACCACGCCGCGATCCGCGCGATGTTCCGGTAAGCTCCCCGGCGGTAAGATAGTAAGATGGTAAGATGGTAAGGCGGGCCGCGAAGCCCGCCTTACCAATCTCGTTCAGCGCGCCGCCGCGGCTGCCGCCGGGAAGGCGAAGTTGTCGTAGCTGTTCTCCGACACGCGGAACCACTGGAACAGCTCGTTCCGGTAGGGACGGTAGCTGTCCCACAGCGCGCGGAAGCGCGGGTTCTGGCCGGCCAGGTCCGCCATCAGCGCCTCGTTGGCGGTCCAGGCGGCCTGCATCATCTCGCGCGGGAAGAAGCGCAGCTGGGCCCCCGCGGCCACCAGGCGCCGCAGCGCGATGGGGTTCAGGTGGTCGTAGCGGCTGGTCATCTCGCTGTCGGCTTCCGCGCAGGCCACCTGGATGGCGGCCTTGTAGGCGTCCGGCAGCGCGTCATAGGCGCGCTTGTTGGTCATCATGTGCAGGCGCGCGGCCGGCTCGAACCAGCCCGGCGCGTAGTAGAAGCGCGCCACGCGGAAGAAGCCCAGGCGCTCGTCATCATGCGGGCCGGTGAACTCGGTGGCGTCGATCGTGCCGCGCTCCAGCGCCGGGTAGATGTCGGCCGGGGCGATCAGCGTGGGGGCCGCGCCCATGCGCTGGAACACCTGGCCCGCGAGGCCCGAGATGCGGAACTTCAGCCCCTGCACATCCTGCTGGCTGCGGATCTCGTTGCGGAACCAGCCGCCCATCTGCGCGCCCGTGTCGCCCGCCGGGAAGGCCTGGATGCTGTAGTCGGCGAAGAGCTGGTCACCCAGCTGGTTGCCGCCGCCATGCCGCAGCCAGGCCGTCAGCTGGCGGGTGTTCAGGCCGAAGGGCATGCAGGTGAAGAAGGCGAAGCCCGGCTCCTTGCCGATATACCAGTAGGAGGCGGTGTGCCCGGCCTCGATGGTGCCGGCCTGCACCGCGTCCAGCACCTGCAGCCCGGGGACGATTTCGCCCGCCGGGAATACGGAGATTCGGAAGCGGTTGTCGGTCAGCGCCGCGACCCGGCTGGCGATGCGCTCGGCGGTGCCGAACAACACGTCCAGGTTGCGCGGGAAGCTGGACTGGAAGCGCCAGCGGACCTCGGGGTTGGCCTGGGCCAGCGCCGGGGCGGCCAAGGCCATGGGGGCGGCCGCCGCGGCGGCGCCCAGGATGATGCGGCGATTCATTGCGGAAAATCCTCCCTGCGGGAAAGTTTCTGAATGGCGTCTATCGCATCGGTTCGCGAAGCGGAAGCGCGTTCGCGCGCTGCCGGGCTTGGTGGATGGAGGAAGCCACGCCAGACTTCCCCCCGATGAACGGGAGGTGGTCATGACCTCATTTGCCGCGCGCGGCCTGTGGCTGCTGGGCGGGCTGTGCCTCTGGCTGGCCTTTGCCCCCGCGGCCCCGGCGCAGACCGGCAATCCCGCGCATGACGCGCTGACGGCGCGGCCGGAGGCGGAACGCCGGCAGATCATCCTGCAGGCGCTGCGCGCGGTGGGGCAGGGCTGCGGCAGCGTGGCGCGGCTCTTTTCTGCCGGATTCGACGCGCGGCGCAGCGCCTATTGGGATGCGCGCTGCGCCGATGGCGGCCAGTGGCGGATCCGCCTGCCGGCCGAGCGCTTCGCCCAGCCCAGCCTGCAGCGTTGTGGCGCGGGCGCGCCCGCGCCACAGGGCGGCCCCTGCTTCCAAGCGGTGGCCGCGGCGCCGGCCGGCGCGCAGCCCCGCGCCACCGCGAGCCCGGCCACCGCGCCCCCGCCCGGCGCGCGCTTCGGCGCCATCTACACCACCGATCAGCCGCGCGCCGCCTATGGCTTCGCCAATGGCCGCCCCGACCGCCTGGCGGTGAACCTCTCGGCGCTGCGCGCCTGCGAGGGCATGGCCGAAGGCGCGCCCTGCCAGTTCCGTGGCGAGATCATCAACCGCTGCGCCGCCCTGGCCTTCGCCCTGACCCGCAACCCGCGCGAGGTGCTGCGCGACCATCGCACCCAGGCACAGAACCTCGCCACCACGGGCCAGGGCCGCACCCAGGCCGAGGCGGAGGCGGCCGCGCTGGAGGCCTGCCGCCTCGCCGATCGGGAAGGGGGGAATTGCCGCGTCATGGCGGCGGGTTGCTAACCTCAGGTGGTTCTTCGCCCGCAATCTCATGGCGCCCAGGCGCATGTGCGTGTAGCCTCTCGCAACCAGAGGGAGAGAGGCAGGGACATGACCGGACGTGGAAGACCTGCGCCTCTGTGGCTTCTCGCGCTGCTGGGTCTCTGGCTCGGCCTTCCGGTGGCGGCGCAGGCCCAGACGGGCAACCCCACGCATGACGCGCTCTCGGCCCGAGGCGAGCAGGAACGCCGGCTGCTGTTTCTCCAGGGGCTGCGCGGCACGGGCAATGCCTGCAACAACATCGCGCTGCTCTTTCCCGCCGGGCTCGACGCGCAGCGCAGCGCCTATTGGGATGTCCGTTGCACCGAGGGCACGTCCTACCGCACGCGCATCCCGGCCGAGCGCTTCGGCCAACCCGCCTTCCTGCGCTGCGGCGCCTCGGCCCCCGCCCCGCAGGGCGGGCCCTGCTTCCAGCCGGTGGAGGCCGGGGCCGGGGCGCAGGGCCATGCGGCGCAGACCGCCCAGTCCTGCCAGGCCGCCTGCGCCCGCCAGCCCCAGGCGGCGCAGAACCAATGCGTGCAGCGCTGCGTGGGCGGGGCGGGGGTGCGGGCCGGCGCGCAGACCGCCGACACCCTGCCCCCCGGCAGCCGCTTCGGCGTCTTCTACCACACCGACAACCCGCTGGCCGCCTTCGGCTTCGCCAATGGCGGGACCGACCGCCTGGCCATCAACATGCAGGCGGTGCGCGCCTGCCAGGCCATGGCGGGGCCCGTGCCGTGCAAGTTCCAGGGCGAACTGGTGAACCGCTGCGGCGCCCTGGCTTTCGCCGTCAGCCGCCACCCGCGCGCGCTGGCCATGACCTCCGACATCTCGACCCAGGTGCTGAACCTCGCCGCCACGGGCGAGGGCGCCACCCAGGCCGCCGCCGAACAGGCCGCGCTTGAGGCCTGCCGCCGCGCCGAGGGCCCCGGCGTGCAATGCCGTGTCGTGGCCACGGGATGCTGACCGCCATGCCCCCCCACATCTCGTCTGGAGTTCGCCCGATGCGCCGTTGGCTCCTTGCCCTGGGCCTTTGCCTTCTCGCCGCCACGCCCGCCCCGGCGCAAAGCCTGCTGGACCAGGTGCGCGCGCGCGGCGAGGTGCGCTGTGGCGTGAATGGCGGCCTGCCCGGCTTCTCCGCGCCAGACCCGCAGGGGGTGATGCGCGGCTTCGACGCGGACCTCTGCCGCGCCGTGGCCGCCGCCGCACTGGCCGACCCGGCGCGCGTGGCCTTCGTGCCGCAGGCCACGCCCGAGGACGGCTTCGCGGAGCTGGAGGAAGGCCGGATAGACCTGCTGGCGCGCAACACCACCATCACCCTCAGCCGCGCCAGCCGCCGCACCCTGGCGCCGGGCCCGGTGATGTTCTTCGACGGGGCGGGTTTCCTGGTGCCCACCTCGCTCGGCGTCTCCAGCCCGCGCAACCTGGATGGCCGCACGCTGTGCTGGGCCGGCGCGGAGGGCGGCGCCACCGGCCTCGCCATCGAGGATTTCGGCCGCCGCCTGGGCAAGGTCTGGACGGTGCGTCGCTTCGCCTCACCGCCCGAGGTGGTGGTCGCCATGCGCGCCGGCGACTGCCACGCCTTCGTGGCCGACCAGGGGGCGCTCGCCACCCGCCGCGTCACCGACTTCCCCGATCCCGACAACTGGGCGGTGCTGCCCGAGCTGATCTCGCAGGAACCCCTCGCCCCCTGGGTGCGCGCGGGCGACGAGCAGTGGCGGGACCTCGTCTTCTGGACCATGCAGCTGCTGATCACGGCCGAGGCGAATGAAATCTCCTCCGCGCGCCTGCCCGAGATGCTGGCCAGCCCCGATCCGCGCATCCGCCGCGTGCTGGGCCTGGCGCAGGGCTTCGGCGCGGGCCTCGGCTTGCCCGACGACTGGGGCGCGCGCGTGATCCTGGGCGTGGGCCACTACGGCGAGATCTTCGAGCGCAACCTGGGCGAGGGCTCGGTCTTCGGCATGGAGCGCGGGCTGAACGACCAGTGGACGCGCGGCGGGCTGCTCTATGGGATGCCGCTGCGGTAGCGCCTGATCGCCTTCGGTGAGGATCACCGACGGCGTGAATCAGCCGCCCGGCTGTGCCTGATCGCCTTCGGTGAGAATCACCGACGGCGTGAATCAGCCGCGCCAAATACCGCTCAGGGCAATGCCCTGAGCCGCTGCTCCACGATATCGCGCCAGGGCGCGTTCGCGGGGGCTTCGGCCAGCAGGGCGGTCCAGGTGGCGCGGGCCACCTCGTTGCGCCCGGCCCGTGCCTCGGACAGCCCAGCCAGGAAGCGCAGCCGCGGGTCGCCCGGTTCCAGCGACAATCCGCGTTCGATCCAGCGGCGGGCGGCTTCGGTGTTGCCGCGCTCGATCTCGACCTCCGCCAGGTCACCCGCCAGGCCCACGTCGAAGCGGATGGCCTGGGCGCGTTCCCAGGCGGCGGCGGCCTCGGTCCAGCGGCCGCGGTTGCGCTCGGCATTGCCCAGCAGGATGAAGCCCTGGCGGCCGATCTCGGTGTTGGGGTCCTGCGTGGCCAGCCGCTCGCGCAGGCGGTTCAGCAGCTCATCCTCCTGCGCGCCCATGGCCTGCCGGATTTCCAGCGTGGCCGAGGGCATCTCCGGCGTGCCGCGCCAGATATAGGCGCCCACCCCCGCCACCGGCACCAGCACCAGCGCCGCCAGCACCAGCGCGGAGGGGCGGGGCGGGGCGCGGAAGGCCTCGGGCGCGGGGGCGGCCAGCAGGCGGCGCTGCACCTCCACCGTGGCGGCGCGGAAGGCCACCTCGTCCAGCCGCCCTTCGTCGCGCTGGAGTTCCAGTTCCGCGAGCTGCGCCTCGAACAGCGCGCGATCGGCCTCGCCGCGCCCGCGCGGATTGGCGGGGCGCAGGAAGGCGTAGAACAGCGGTGCGAGAATCAATGCGGCGACGATCGCCAAAGCCACCCAGGTCACGCGCGATGGTCGCCTTTCGAATCCTGTGCGGGCACGATCCGCGCGAGGCGCGCCCGTTCCGCCTCGGTCAGTTCCACCTCGCCCACGCCGGCGCCTGCCGCGGCACCGCGCCGGCGGATGCGCCAGATCGCGAAGAGGCCACCCGCCAGCGCCAGCGCCGGCGTGGCCCAGAGCAGCATGGTGGCCGTGTTCACGGGTGGGCGCAGCAGCACGAAGTCGCCATAGCGCTGGTGGACGAAGCGCATCACCTCGTCATTGGAGGCGCCGGCCGCGATCTGTTCGCGCACCAAAAGGCGCAGGTCGCGCGCGAGCGAGGCGTCGCTGTCCTCGATGGACTGGTTCTGACAGACGAGGCAGCGAAGCTCACGCCCGATCTCGCGCGCGCGCTGTTCCTGCGTGGGGTCTTCCAGGCGATAGGTGGTGTCGCCGATCTGCGCCAACGCGGGCGAGGCCAGCAGCGCCAGGACAAGGGCCAACCGCCTCATGCGCGCAGCCGGTCGAGCAGCGGGTTCACTTCCTGGCTCATCAGCTCGGGCGTGATGGGCCCGGCCCAGCGCCAGCGCACCACGCCCTGTCGGTCAAGGATATAGGTCTCGGGCACGCCATAGACGCCCCAGTCAATGGCCACGCGCCCCGGCTGGTCCACACCCAGCCGCGTGTAGGGGTTGCCGTGGCGCGTCAGGAAGGCCTGCGCGTCGGGCGCGCGGTCCTTGTAGTTCACGCCATAGACCGGCACGCCGCGGCGGTGCAGCGCCATGAGGTGCGGATGCTCGATGATGCAGGGCACGCACCAGCTGGCCCAGAAATTCACCACCACCGGCCCGGGCAGGTTCGCGAGGTCGGCCGAGGCCAGGGTGGGCAGGCCCGAGCTTTCCAGCGGCGGCAGGCCGAATTCCGGCACGGTGCGGCCGATCAGCACCGAGGGCACGCCGCGCGGGTTGAAGCTGCCATCCTGCAGCCCGCGCAGCATCAGGTAGAAGCCCGTGCCACCGGCCAGCGCGACGCCGAGTGGGGCGAAGATCAGCAGGTTGCGGCGGGAGGTGGCGGTGCTCATGCCGGGGCTCCGGCACGGGCGGCTTCCTCGGCCTCGCGGCGGCGGCGGTTGGGTGCGGCGATGCGCACGCGGCGGTCACTCAGCGAAAGCCCCGCCCCCAGCGCCATGATGCCCGCGCCGATCCAGATCCAGGGCGCCAGCGGCTTGTGGTGCATGCGCAGCACGGCCTCGCGCTGGCCGGTGGGGCCGTCGCGCTCCTCGCCCAGCACGGCGTAGAGGTCGCGCGCCAGGTTGGTGCGGATGGCGGCCTCGGTCGTCGTCATGCGTCCCACGGGGAAGAAGCGGCGCGAGGGCTCCATCACGAACTGCACCTGGCCGTCGCGCAGGACGGTGATGCTGGCCTTGCGCGCGGTCCAGTTGGGGCCCTGGAAGTCCCGCACATGGTCGAGGCGCCATTCATAGCCCGCGAATTGCGTGGTGCCGCCGGCGGGCAGGGCGATGAGGCGCTCGGTCGCCAGCCCCATGCCGGAGATGCCCAGGATGGTGACGCCCATGCCCGCATGGGCGATGGCGGCCCCCCAGGCGGCGCGCGGCAGATGGCGCGCGCGGTTCATCACATTGGCGAACTTCGTGCGGCCCAGCCCCGAACGGTCGCCGATGTCCACCGCCGCCCCCGCCAGCAGCCAGAAGCCGCAGGCGAAGCCGAGTGCCGGCAGCGCGTTCCACCCGCCCAGCACCAGCGCCAGGATGAAGGCGAGCAGCGCGATGCAGGCGGCCCACCACAGGCGTTGCAGCACGGGCCAGAAGGCCGCGCGCTTCCACGCCATCAGCGGCCCCATGGCCATGGCGACGACCAGCGGGAAAGCGAGCGGCGCGGTGGCCATGTTGTAGAAGGGCGGGCCCACCGAGATCATCTGCCCCGTGAGCAAATCCAGGAACAGTGGATAGAGCGTGCCCACGAAGACCACCGCCGTGATGGAGCACAGCAGCAGGTTGTTCAGCACGATGCCGCCCTCGCGCGAGAGCGGTGCGAAGACCCCCTGCGGCGCCATGGCCGGCGCGCGCCAGGCGAACAGCGCGAAGGCGCCCGCCACATAGACCGCCAGCAGCCCCAGGATGAAGACGCCGCGCGCGGGGTCCGAGGCGAAGGAATGCACCGAGTTCAGCACGCCCGAACGCACCAGGAAGGTGCCCAGCAGGGACAGCGCGAAGGCCAGCAGCGCCAGCAGCACGGTCCAGACCTTCAGCGCCTCGCGCTTCTCGACCACGATGGCGGAGTGCAGCAGGGCGGCGCCCACCAGCCAGGGCAGCAGCGAGGCGTTCTCGACGGGGTCCCAGAACCAGAAGCCGCCCCAGCCCAGCTCGTAATAGGCCCACCAGGAGCCGATCGCGATGCCCATGGTCAGGAAGGCCCAGGCGGCGAGCGACCAGGGCCGCACCCAGCGCCCCCAGGCGGCGTCCACGCGCCCCTCGATCAGCGCCGCCACGGCGAAGGCGAAGGTCACGGCATAGCCGACATAGCCCACGTAGAGCAGCGGCGGATGAATCGCGAGGCCGATATCCTGCAGCAGCGGGTTCAGCCCCTGGCCATCGGGCGGCGGCGGCCAGACGCGGTCGAAGGGGTTGGAGGTGAACAGCGTGAAGGCCAGGAAGCCCAGCGAGATCATGCCCATCACCGCCAGCACGCGGGACTTGAGGCCCGAGGGCAGGTCCCGCCCGAAGCCCGCCACCGCGGCCGCGCAGATGGCCAGCGTCAGCACCCAGAGCACCATGGAACCCTCATGGTTCCCCCAGGTGCCCGTGATCTTGTAGATCAGCGGCTTCGCCGAGTGGCTGTTCTGCACCACGTTCATCACCGTGGTGTCGTTCACCACGAAGGACCAGATCAGCGCGCCGAAGCCCACACCCACGGCCACCAGCCCCGCGAAGGCGAGTGGCGAGGCCGTGGCCATCAGCCGCGCATCGCCCCGATGCGCTCCCCACAGCGGCAGCACGGACTGCGCGACGCTGAGCATCAGCGCCATGATGAGGGCGAAATGGCCGATCTCGGGGATCATGAGCCGGTCCTTGGCGTGTTGGCGGCGGCGGGCTGGGTGCCGCGCAGCGTGTTCCACTGGTTGGGCGGCGGCGGCGCGCCGGCCTCGGGCTGCCAGTGGCCGGCGCGCTTCAGCGCATCGGCCACTTCGGGCGGCATGTAGGTCTCGTCGTGGCGGGCCAGCACCTCGCGCGCGCGGAAGGTGCCGTCGGTGCCCATGACGCCCTGCGTCACCACGCCCTGGCCCTCGCGGAACAGGTCCGGCAGCACGCCGTTGAAGACCACCGGAATGGCGTGCGCGCCATCAGTCACGCGGAAGGTGATGGCGGGGCGGCCGTCATAGGTGGCGTCGCGCACCACGCTGCCGGCCTCGACCAGCCCGCCCAGGCGGAAGGCGCGGCCCTCCGGCGGGGTTTCCGCCACGATGTCCGAGGGCGAGCGGAAGAAGACCAGGTTGTCCTGGAAGGCCGTCAGCGTCAGCGCGGTGGCGGAGCCCAGGCCGATCGCACACAGCATCAGGATGTAGAGGCGCCGGCGCTTGCGAGTCATGATTTTCCCCTGGCCCGGGTTTCTAGCCGGGCGAGTTGCCGCTTCGCATTGCGGTGACGCAAGAGCGCCGCCACCGACAGCGCGCCGAAGACGATGAGGGTCAGGGCCCAGCTCAGGCCGATGAACCACCAATGGGCCGTGTTCATGCCTCGGCCCCGCGCAGGGTGGCGGGCGTGGCATCGGCGCGGCGGGCGGCGGCCATCTGCAGGGCGCGCACGCGGCGTTCCATCACGGCCGCGCGGGTGGCCGCCAGCACCACGGCCGCGAAGGCGAGCGAGAAGCCCAGCGTGCACCACAGCAGCGGGTAGAGGATGTCCACATGCATGGCCGGCGTATCGAGCCGCGTGACGGAGGCCGGCTGGTGCAGCGTGTTCCACCAATCCACCGAGAACTTCACGATGGGCAGGTTCACCACGCCGACCAGCGCCAGGATGGCGCCCATGCGCGCGCCGCGCTCCGGGTCGTCGAAGGCGCGCACCAGCGCCACATGCCCCAGCCACAGGAAGAACAGCACCAGAACGCTGGTCAGCCGCGCATCCCACACCCAGTAGGTGCCCCACATGGGCCGCCCCCAGAGGCTGCCGGTGATGAGGCAGAGCGCCGTCACCGCCGCGCCCACCGGGGCCAATTCGCGCGCGGACAGATCCGCCAGCGGGTGCCGCCAGATCAGCGACATCACGGAGAGGATGGCGAGGCCGAGATAGCCCCCCATCGCCAGCCAGGCCATGGGCACATGCACGAACATGATCCGCACCGTCTCGCCCTGCTGCCAGTCCGGCGGGGCGAAGACCAGTGCCCAGGCCACCCCCGAGCCGAGCACCAGCAGCGCCGCGCCGGCCAGCCAGGGCAGCCAATTGTCCGTCAGCCGCAGGAAACGGCCCGGGTTGGCGAAGCGGTGCAGCGATGTCGTTGCCCCCGTCTGGCGGGGTGCGTCTTGGGTCGGGGCGTTTTCCACAGTGGCCACACTAGGCTTTATGGCCCTTCACTTAAAGCGTTTGCCCCACCATGAAAGGGCCACGCAGGCGGAACGTCCGATGGGTGTGGCCCCAGGTGCAGGCCAGGGGGGCAGGCCAGGGGGGGCAGGCCAGGGGGGGCAGGCCAGGGGGGGCAGGCCAGGGGGGGCAGGCCAGGGGGGGCAGGCCAGGGGGCGATGGCCAGGGGGCGATGGCCAGGGCGGCCGGGATATGCGAGCAATTCGCCCCCCATCAACCACAGGGCCCGGCATGCCGCAGCACTTCCTGGTCAAATCCGAACCCGATGTCTTTTCCTGGGAGGACCAGGTGCGGAACGGCGTGGAACCCTGGACGGGCGTCCGCAACGCCCAGGCCGCCAACTTCCTGAAGAGCATGGCGCTGGGTGACCTCGCCTTCTTCTACCACTCCAACATCGGCAAGGAGATCGTGGGGGTGGTGGAGGTGGTCCGCGCCGCCTACCCCGACCCCTCGGACGAGACGGGGCGCTGGGTCTGCGTGGATGTGAAGGCGGTGAAGCCCGTGAAGCGCCCCGTGACGCTCGCCGAGATCAAGGCCGAACCCAAGCTGGAGGGCATCGCCCTGGTGCGGCAGTCGCGCCTGTCGGTCATGCCCATCTCGCCGGAACATTGGAGGGTGCTGTGCGGGATGGCGGGGATTTGAGCGGCGCCACGCGGCTGCTCTGCCGCCTCTCCGACATTCCGGATGGCGAGGCGCGGGGCTTTTCCGCGCCCCCGGGCGGGTTCACGGGCCTCTTCGCCGTGCGCCGCGGCGAGACGGTGCATGTCTATGTGAATTCCTGCCCGCATATCGGCGTGCCGCTGGAACCGGTGCCGGACCGCTTCCTGGACCGCAAGCGCGAGCTCATCGTCTGCGCGGCGCATGGCGCGCGCTTCCGGGTGGAGGATGGCGTCTGCGTCTCGGGGCCTTGCCTGGGCGATGTGCTGGAAGCGGTGCCGGTGACGATGCAGGGCGACGAGGTGCATGTGCCGGCCGAGGCGGGGCGTTGACCTGCGGCCCCGCCATGCCATTGTAAACGCCAGGGAAGGCGCCAACGGCAACCATAGATCCAGGAACCGTCCATGACGCTGCTTTCCCACCGCCTTCTGCCCCGCCGCCTCCTTTTGGGCGCCGCCGGCGCCACCGCGCTGGCCTCTCCCGCCCTTGCCTTTCCCGATCGCGTGGTCCGCATCATCTCGGGCTTTCCGCCCGGGGGGCTGAACGACGTGGTCAGCCGCGCCATGGCCCAGGTGCTGGGGCCCATCCTCGGTCAGAACGTGGTGGTGGAGAACCGCGTGGGCGCGGGCGGCAGCCTGGGCGCCACCATGGCGGCGCGGGCGCAGCCCGATGGCCACACGCTGTGGATGGGCATCGTGGACACCCAGGCCATCCTGGCCACCGCCATGCCCAACCTGCCCTATGATCCCGACCGCGACTTCGCGCCGATCAGCTTCGTGGCGAACGTGCCCTTCGCCTTCATCACCGGCCCCTCCAAGCCCAATATCCGTGACTTCCAGGCGCTGATCGCCGCCGCCCGCGCCGAGCCGGGGCAGATCACCTTCGCGAGCTGGGGGGTGGCCTCCACCTCGCATTTGGCGATGGAGCGCGTGCTGCGCCAGCAGGGCGTGGAGATGCTGCACGTCCCCTTCACCGGCCAGGCGCCGGGGATGAATGCCATCGTGGGCGGGCAGGTGGACTGCATGTCGCTGCCGGCGGGCGGCGCCGAGGGCGTCTGGCGCGATGGCCGCGTGCGGGTGGTGGCCGTGGCGGCGCGCGAGCGCGTGCCGCTCTACCCCGACGCGCCCACCATCCTGGAACTGGGCGGTACGCTCGATGCCGGGCTGTGGAAGGCCATCTACGCCCCCGCCCGCACGCCCGCGCCCATCATCCGCCGGTTGAACCAGGCGGTGCATGAGGCCATGCGTCAGCCGAGCTTCATCGAGGTGCTGCGGCTGCAGGGCGCCGTGCCCGCCCCCTCGACCCCCGAGGAGCTGGGCGAGTTGCAGCGGCGCGACCGCGAAGCCTGGGCCGAGGTGGTGCGCGCCACCAACGCCTTCCTGCGCTGAGAGGGCCAAGGGGGGTGACGGGGGGCGTCGTGTACCGGCTGATCAGCGCGACGCCGTCGCCCTATGCCCGCAAGGTGCGGATCGCGCTGCTGGAGAAGGGCATCCCCTTCGACCTCCAGACCGAGGTGCCCTGGCACGCCGACACCGCCACCCCCGCCTACAACCCGCTGGAGAAGCTGCCCGTGCTGGTGATGCCCGATGGCACCGGCATCTATGAAAGCCGCTTCATCCTGGAATGGCTGGAGGTGAAGCACCCCACCCCTCGCCTGCTGCCCGACGACCCGGACGGGGTGCTGGCCGCGCGGCAAATCGAGGTGATCGCGGACGGGGTGTGCGACGCCGTGGTGCTGCTCTTCTTCGAGCGTCGCCGCGAGGCGCCGAGCGAGGCCTGGATGGCCCGGCAGCGCCGCAAGGTGGAGGGCGGCGTGCGGGCGCTGGCCGCCCTGGCCGGTGAGGGCTTCCTGGTGGGCGACCGCTTCGGCCTGGCGGACATCGCGGCGGGCACGGCGCTGGGCTACCTGGCGGTGCGCTTCCCGGAATTCGACTGGGCGGCCGAACACCCGGCGCTGGCGGCGCTGCACGCGCGGCTGGAGGCGCGGCCCAGCTTCGCCGCCACGCGGCCGGTGCCGCAGTCCATCACGGAAACCGTCGTTTAGCGTCCGATCGTCCCGGCGGCACGCCGGGGCGTGAATCGGCCGCCCGAGCCGCGTCCGATCGTCCCGGCGGCACGCCGGGGCGTGAAGCGGCCGCCCGAGCCGCGTCCGATCGTCCCGGCGGCACGCCGGGGCGTGAATCGGCCGCCCGAGCCGCGCCCGATCGTCCCGGCGGCACGCCGGGGCGTGAATCGGGCGCGCAGCCCGGGTCCCTTAATGCACCCCGCCCGCCTGGTGCGGGCTGTCCAGGGAGAACGCCGGCACCGTCGCGTCGAATTCCTCGCCCGTCTCGACCACCACCATGTGGAAGGTGCCGCGCATGAAGCCGGACGGCGTCGGCAGCGGCGTGCCGGAGGTGTATTCGAAGGCCTCGCCGGGATCGAGGACGGGCTGTTCGCCCACCACCCCCTCGCCATGCACGCGCATGGTGCGGCCCTGGGCGTCGGTGATGAGCCAGGTGCGCTTGAGCAGCTGCACCGGCAGCGGGCCCTCATTGGCGATCTCGATCTTGTAGGCCCAGACGAAGCGCGCCTCGGCGGGGTCGGACTGGTCCTCCAGGTAGAAGGACCGCACCGAGACGCGCACGCCGCGTGTGGTGGCGGTGAAGGGAGTCATGCGCGCCGCATCGCGGCGGTGGCGGCCCCGGCCCCCATCAGCATGGCCCCGCCCAGCCGGTTGAAGGCGCGGCGCACCGCGGGCCGCGCCACGGCGCCGGAAAGCCGCCCCGCCAGCAGCGCGTAGAGCAGGGCATTGGCGGCGGCGAGAGTGACGAAGCTGATGACCAGCAGCGCCGCCTGCGGCAGGAAGGGCGCGGCGGGGGTGATGAACTGCGGCACGAAGGCCACGAAGAAGGCGATGCCCTTGGGGTTCAGCGCGGTCACCACATAGGCGTCGCGGAAGGCGCGGCGGGCGGGCAGGGCGGGGGGCGTGCCCTCGGCCACCGGCGCCCGCCACATGCGCAGCCCCAGCCAGAGCAGATAGGCCGCGCCCACCCACTTGAGCACCGTGAAGCCCAGGCTGGACGCCGCCAGCAGCGCGCCCAGCCCGGCCAGCGAGAGGGTGATGGCCGTAAGGTCGCCCAGCGCCACCCCCGCCACCAGCGGCAGCGCCCGCCCGCGCCCCTGCCCCAGCGCCTGGCCCACCACCAGCATGATGGTGGGGCCCGGGATGGCGAGCATCGCGGCCGAGGCGAGGAGGAAGGCGAGCCAGGTTTCGAGGGTCATGCCGTGCATTCCAGCACGGCATGCGCCCGTGACGCCACTATTCCGCCGCGCGGCCGATTCACGCCTTCGGTGAGTCCACCGAAGCCGATCGGACGCTACTCCGCGGCGCGCGCGGCGGGCGTGGCCAGGGTATCCAGCGCCTGGGCCAGGTCCTCGATCAGGTCCCCCACATCCTCCAGCCCGACCGAAAGCCGCACCGTGCCGTCGCTGATGCCGAGCCTGGCGCGCTCCTCCTCGCCCACGCGCATGTGGGTGGTGGTGGCGGGGTGGGTGGCGAGGGACTTGCTGTCACCCAGGTTGTTGGAGATGTCCACCAGCTTCAGCGCGTTCATGAAGCGAAAGCATTCCGCTTTCCCACCCTTGATGTTGAACGTCACCAGCGTGCCGCCCGCCGTCATCTGCCGCACCGCCAGCGCGTGCTGCGGGTGGTCGGGGCGGAAGGGGTAGAAGACGCGGGCGATCTCGGCGCGCTCGGCCAGGAAGTCGGCGACGGCGGCGGCGTTGCGGCACATCTGGTCCACGCGCAGCTTCAGCGTCTCGACCCCCTTCAGGATCACCCAGGCATTGAAGGGCGACATGCCGGGGCCGGTGTTGCGGATGAAGGGCTGCAGCACCTCGTCCACCCATTTCTGCCGGCCGAGCACGGCGCCGCCCAGCACCCGGCCCTGGCCGTCCATGTGCTTGGTGCAGGAATAGACGACGACATCCGCGCCCTGTTCCAGGGGGCGTTGCAGCAGCGGTGTGGCGAAGACGTTGTCCACCACCACCAGCGCGCCGGCCTGGTGCGCCAGTTCGCAGACGGCCTCGACATCCACCAGGTCCAGCATGGGGTTGGACGGGCTTTCCAGGAGCACCATGGTCGTGGGGATGGAAAGGGCCGCGCGCCACTGGTCCAGGTCGCCGCCATCCACGAAGACGCTCTCGATGCCATAGCGCGGCAGCAGCGTGGACACGATCCAGTGGCAGGAGCCGAAGAGGGCGCGGCTGGCCACCAGCCGGTCGCCGGTCTTGAGGTGGGAGAGCAGGGCGGAATGCACGGCGGCCATGCCGGTCGCCATCAGGCGGCAGGCCTCCGCACCTTCCAGCGCGGCCAGCCGATCTTCCAGCATGGTCAGCGTCGGGTTGCCGAAGCGGCTGTACTGGTAGTGCTGGATCTCGTTCTTGAAGGTGGCCTCGGCCTGCTCGGCGCTGTCATAGACGAAGCCGGAGGTGAGGAAGAGCGCCTCCGCCGTCTCGCCATGGTTGGAGCGGTTGAGGCCGCCGCGAACGAGCTGCGTGGCGGGGCGGAGCTTGCGGGAATCGGTCATGGTGAGCACCTCGAAAGCCTGACAGGCGTCCGGCACCCTGGTCCGGGTGGAGGGACTGCCCGCGAAGGGCGCCCCTGGGCCGTTTAGCGCGCTTGTTTTCCGCACCCTTCCGCCAGGCGGCGGGGCACGACCCGGTTGGGACCTCGCCGCAAGCTGGCCGGACAAATCGCGAGGGCGGACCAGGGTTAGTCCGCGCGCCGCCCCGCCGTCAAGCGGCGGTGTTTGCATCAGGTG
The DNA here is from genome assembly GCF_014196305.1 of Roseococcus suduntuyensis. GTDB lineage: Bacteria > Pseudomonadota > Alphaproteobacteria > Acetobacterales > Acetobacteraceae > Roseococcus > Roseococcus suduntuyensis. The sequence goes on along the minus strand of NZ_JACIDJ010000007.1, from coordinate 101,924 downwards.
CAACCCCGATTGACGTGGCTTCGCGCAAGGTGCCTAACCTTCGCCGGGATGGACACGATCAACACCGAGGTGGCGCGACAGCTGGCGGAGGAGCTTCCGCCCTCCGTCCTGCGTTCCATCATCACCACCTTCGAGGCCGATATCGGCCGGCTCGCCCAGGAATTGCTGGCGGCCGGGCGTGCCGGCAATGCCGAGGGCTATCACCGCGCGGCGCACAGCATCGCGGGCGCGGCCTCGGCCGTGGGCGCCAGCCGGCTGGAGCGGGAGGCACGGATGGCCATGAACCCCGCGCATCACGAGCCGCCGCACGTGGTCATGCCGCGCCTGATGCTGGAGGCCAAGGCGGCGATCGAGGCGCTGCGCCTGCTGCGGCCCTGATGCGGCCGCGCGTCCTGCTGGTCGAGGACACGCCGACCGAGGCCGAGCTGGCCCGGGCGCACCTCTCCGCCTTCGGGCATGACTGCGACCATGCCGGCACGGTGGCCCAGGCGCTGGCCATCGCCACCACCCACCCGCCGGACGCGGTGCTGATCGACCTGCAACTGCCCGATGGCTCGGGCTTCGAGCTGATGCGGCGGCTGCGCCAGGCGGGCGTGGACGCGGCCTTCATCGTGGTGACGGTGAACGCCTCGGTGAAGGCGGCGGTGGAGGCCATGCGCGAGGGCGCGATGGACTTCATCGTGAAGCCCTACAGCCGCGCGCGCCTGCAGGTCACGCTGGAGAACGCGCTGGAAACCCGCCGCCTGCGGGCGGAGCTGGAGGCGGCGCGCGCCCAGCTCGGCCGGGGCAGCTTCTTCGGCTTCGTGGGCGCCTCGCCCGCCATGCAGGCGGTGTATCGCACCATCGAGAGTGTCGCGGGCTCGCGCGCCGCCGTCTTCGTCACGGGCGAGAGCGGCACCGGCAAGGAGCTGGCGGCGGACGCCATCCACCGCGCTTCCCCGCGCGCGGGAAAACCCTTCGTGGCGCTGAACTGCGCCGCCATCCCGCGCGACCTGCTGGAGAGCGAGATCTTCGGCCATGTGAAGGGCGCCTTCACCGGGGCCACCGACAACCGCGCGGGGGCCGCGAAACAGGCCGATGGCGGCACGCTCTTCCTGGACGAGATCGGCGAGATGCCGGCCGACATGCAGGTGAAGCTGCTGCGCTTCCTGCAACTGGGCAGCTTCACCCCCGTGGGCGGCACCAAGTTGGAAAAGGTGGACGCCCGCATCATCGCCGCCACCAACCGCGACATCCGCGCCGAGGTGGAGGCCGGGCGCTTCCGCGAGGATCTGTTCTATCGCCTTTATGTGGTGCCCCTCGAACTGCCGCCGCTGCGTGCGCGCGGCGAGGATGTGCTGCTCATCGCGCGGCACTTCCTGGAGGTGTTCAGCGCGGAGGAGGGCAAGGGTTTCCAAGGCCTGGACGCCGAGGCCGAGGCGCTGATCCTGGCCGCCCCCTGGCCCGGCAATGTGCGGCAATTGCAGAACGTGATGCGCAACATCGTGGTGCTGCATGACGGCCCGCTGGTGACGCGCGCCATGCTGCCCGCCCAGCTCATCCAGCCCAGCCCCCGCGAGGGCACGCGCCCCGCGGTGCGGGTGGAGCGCCGCGCGCGGGCGGTGGAGCCGCTGGCGGTGGTGGAGAAGCGCGCCATCCTGGCCGCGCTGGAACACACCGCGCAGGACGTGCCCCGCGCCGCCGCCCTGCTGGAGGTGAACCCCAGCACGATCTACCGCAAGCTCGCCGCCTGGAAGAAGGAGGCTTAAGACAACGCACATAAAGACATGTTTATGCCTCTTTGCAGTCGGCGTCGGGGCGTGCTAGGCCCTGCCGCACCGAACATCGCCCCTGCTGAGGATGCCGCTGAATGCCCGTCGCCGCTGAATACATCGTGAAGGATCTCTCTTTGGCCGATTGGGGCCGCAAGGAGATCAACATGGCCGAGGACGAGATGCCCGGCCTGATGGCGACGCGCGCCGAATACGGCAAGGCCCAGCCGCTCAAGGGCGCCCGCGTGGCCGGCTGCCTGCACATGACCATCCAGACCGCCGTGCTGATCGAGACGCTGACCGCGCTCGGCGCCGATGTGCGCTGGTCCTCCTGCAACATCTTCTCCACGCAGGACCATGCCGCCGCCGCCATCGCGGCCGCGGGCGTGCCGGTCTTCGCCAAGAAGGGCGAGACGCTGGAGGAATACTGGGACTACGTCCGCAAGACCCTCGAATGGGGTGATGGCGGCGAGCCCAACATGCTGCTGGACGATGGCGGCGACATGACGCTGCTGGTCCATTACGGCCTGCGCGCCGAGCAGGGCGACGTGGCCTTCCTCGACAAGGCCACCAACGAGGAAGAGACCGTCTTCTTCGCGCTGATCAAGAAGTGCCTGAGCGAGAAGCCCGGCTGGTTCGCCAAGCTGGCCAAGGCCATCCGCGGCGTCTCCGAGGAGACGACGACGGGCGTGCACCGCCTCTACAACATGGCGAAGGAGGGCAAGCTGCTCTTCCCCGCCATCAACGTGAACGACAGCGTCACCAAGTCGAAGTTCGACAACCTCTATGGCTGCCGTGAGAGCCTGGTGGACGCGATCCGCCGCGGCACCGACGTGATGATGGCCGGCAAGGTGGCCGTGGTCTGCGGCTATGGCGATGTGGGCAAGGGTTCCGCCGCCAGCCTCCGCAACGCCGGCTGCCGCGTGCAGGTCACGGAAGTGGACCCCATCTGCGCCCTGCAGGCCGCGATGGAGGGCTATGAGGTCGTCACCATGGAGGACGCCGCGCCCAAGGCCGACATCTTCGTCACCGCCACGGGCAATGTGGACGTCATCACCGCCGACCACATGCGCGCGATGAAGCACCGCGCCATCGTCTGCAACATCGGCCACTTCGACAGCGAGATCCAGGTCGCGGCGCTGAAGAACTACAAGTGGGACAATGTGAAGCCGCAGGTGGACGAGATCGAGTTCCCCGACGGCAAGCGCATCATCCTGCTCTCCGAGGGCCGCCTGGTGAACCTGGGCAATGCCACGGGCCACCCCTCCTTCGTGATGTCGGCCAGCTTCACCAACCAGACGCTCGCGCAGATCGAGCTTTGGACGAAGCCGGACGCCTATGAGAAGAAGGTCTACGTGCTGCCCAAGCACCTCGACGAGAAGGTGGCGATGCTCCACCTGGAGAAGGTGGGCGCCAAGCTGACCAAGCTGCGCCCCGACCAGGCAGACTACATCGGCGTGCCGACCGCGGGTCCGTTCAAGGCCGAAGCCTACCGGTACTGATCCCCCACGAAGTTTTCGGCGGCGCGGCCGTTCCGGCCGCTTGCCGAAACCTTCGCGGGGACCCCGGTTTGGTGCTGATCCTTTCAGGTTTCGCCGTTGCCGCGGCGAAGCCGCGGCGCCGACCGCAGAGGGCCAGCCAGATAGGGCCGCCGGTCCTGGATGGTTGGCAAAGGCATTGAGGGGGCGGGCTGCCATGGCCCGCCCTTTTGCGTTCAGGCGGGCTGGACGCTCTTGGCGCGGAATAGCAGCGCCAGCCCCAGCAGCGTGATGGCCCCGCCCAGGATATCGGTGCTGTAGAGGCGTTCGTTCATCGCGGCCCAGCCGATCACGGCCGCGACCGGCGGCGCCAGCAATTGCAGCGCCGTGGCGTTGGAGGCCCCCAGCCTGCGGATCACCACGAAGAACAGCGCATAGCCCGCCATGCCGACCACCAGGCTGGAATAGAGCATGCCCACCGCCACCCCCGTGGTGACGGTCGTGGGCAGCGGCCCGCCCACCAGCAGCGACAGAACGAGCAGCACCACCGCGCCCGCCGCCGTCTGGCCGAGATTGGCCGCCCAGGGGTCCACCCGCGCGCGGGCCGGCGCATAGGCCAGCAGCCCCGCCGCCTGGAGCATGGCGCCGAACAACGAAAGCCCGATGCCCCAGGCCTCGGCGCTGGCCATGCCATCCACGGCGCGCGTCGCCCCCAGCACCGCCACGCCGACCCAGCCCACCGCCAGCCCCACCCAGCCCTGCACGGCCAGTCGCCGCCCGCGCCAAGCCTCGCCCAGCGCCACGAACATGGGCGCGGTCGCCGCCAGCAGCGCGACAAGCCCGGCTGGGATATAGGCGAGCGCGACCCAGGAGCAGGCGAGGTATCCGCCCATCCCGAACACGCCCATCCAGCCCACGCGCCAGGCATCCGGCCCCCAGGGGAAGGCCGCGCGGCGGTATCGCCACACCAGCCAGAGCAGCGGCACGATGGCCGCGAAGCGCAGCGTCAGCGCCCAGAGCGGCGGCCAGTCCAGCGCCACCAGCCGCGCCGCGTTGAAGGCCGAGCCCCACATCAGCACATAGAGGGCGGCCAGCAGCAGGTTCACGGGCGGCGCAACATGTCCTCGATGCGGGACAGCGCGGCCTGGAGCGCCTCGGCCCGCGCCTCCGCCCGTTTCAGCGCGACACCCAGGCCGCCGATGGCGATCAGCGCGAGCGCCGAGACGGCCCCCGCCCCGGCATAGAGCATCCGCGCGCGCGACCACTCGCCCCCGCCCCAGGGCGTGGCGCCCCAGGCGAGGTTCAGGCACATCAGCAGCGCCAGCACGCCCACCACCTGCAGGGTGCGGTGCAGGATCATGCGCCGCGCCTCGCGAGAGCGGCCTCCAGCGTGTTCTCCAGCAGGCAGGCGATGGTCATGGGGCCGACGCCGCCGGGCACGGGGGTGATGGCGCGGGCATGGGGCAGGGCTTCGGTGAAGGCCACGTCGCCCACCAGCTTGCCGCTTTCCAGCCGGTTGATGCCCACATCGATCACCACGGCACCGGGCTTGATCCAGTCGCCGCGCACCATCTCGGGGCGCCCCACCGCGGCCACCACGATGTCGGCACGGCGGCACTCACCCGGCAGGTCGGCGGTGCGGGAATGGGCGATGGTGACGGTGCAATCCGCGCCCAGCAGAAGCTGCGCCATGGGCCGCCCCACGATCTGGCTGCGGCCGATGACGATGGCCCGCGCGCCGCGCAGCGTGGCACCCGCCCCGGCCAGCAGGTGCATGGCCCCGCGCGGCGTGCAGGGGACCAGTCCGGGCAGGCCCGAGGCCAGCCGCCCGGCATTCACCGGGTGGAAGCCGTCCACGTCCTTGGCGGGGTCCACGGCCTCGATGGCGGCCTCGGCGCGGATATGGGCGGGCAGGGGAAGCTGGACCAGGATGCCGTCCACCGCCGGGTCCGCGTTCAGCGCCGCGATCTCGGCCAGCAATTCCGCCTCGGTGGTGGCTTCGGGCAGGTGGCGCGTGCGCGAGGCGAAGCCCGCCTCCCGCGCCGCCTTGTCCTTGTTGCGGACATAGACGCCGCTGGCCGGGTCCTCGCCCACCCGCACCACGACGAGGCCGGGCGCCCAGCCCAGCCCGGCGATTCGGGTGGCCAGGCCGGCGCGCAGCCGCGCGGCGACGGCCTTGCCGTCAATCAGGGTGGCGGTCATGCCAATGTCTCCAGGCGGGGGCGCAGGGCCTCGGGCGGGGCGGTGACGCGCAAGGTCTTCTCGCGCGAGGTTGGCCCCTGCGCGAGGGTGACGCGGGAGGGTGGAAGGCCGAGCGCCGTGGCGAGTGCCGCGCAGGCGGCCGCGGTGGCGCGGCCATCCTCGGGCGGGGTGGTGACGGAGATCATCAGGCGGGGGCCGTCCGGGCCGTGGCGCAGCCCGCCCAGGGAGGCGCGGCGCGCCCGCGGCTGCACGCGCACCTGGACCAGCACGGCATCACCTTCCGCCCGCCAGAACTCAGAAATAGATGCCCGCCCGCAGCATGTAGCCGCGGATGGCCGCCACCAGCAGCATCGCCGCCTGGATCAGCAGCAGCACCACAAGCGGCGAGAGGTCTATGCCCCCCAGGTTCGGCAGGCGGTTGCGGACGGGGCGCAGCACCGGCTCGGTCACGCGGTAGAAGAAGTCCGACAGGGTCCAGACCAGGCGGTTGCGCGTGTCCAGCACGCCGAAGCCCACCAGCAGCGACAGCACGGCGGCGAGGATGACGGCCCAGAAGAACAGGTTGAGCCCTGCCTGGACCAGGAAGAAGAGGGCGTCGAGGATCATGCGCTGGGCGGCTCCTGGCTTTGGGCGGTTGTCGCGGATGCGGGGCGCGCTCGCAAGGGGGAAGGGCAGCTTGACACTGACGCCCGCCTGCGCGAAACGCTCCGCCGTGCCGGTCCCCAAGCCGGCGCCGCGTGTGGGGCTGTAGCTCAGTTGGGAGAGCGCGTCGTTCGCAATGACGAGGTCAGGGGTTCGATTCCCCTCAGCTCCACCACCCACACCGCGTTGTGGGTTTAGTTTCAAGGTCTTATCTCCTTTGCTGGCTACCGGGTTGCCGCCCGGTAGCCAGTGCCTATTGACGTTCACTTCTTCTTCCCCGTCCGTCGCAACCGGACGATGGCACTCTCCGCAAGCCGCTCTTGATCAGCGTCAAGCGTGTATCGTTCCACCTCGGCCAGTGTCTTATGGCCAGTGATGGACATGATTTGATGGGGCGTGCATCCCGCCTTGGCCAGCCGCCGCGCGATAGCCTTCCGCAGCCCATGGGGCGAAAGATCGGCAGGCAATCCAGCCTCGGCGCACCGGCTCTTGAACCAGTTGTAGAAGCCCGTGCCGCTCTTGAACGCGGCCCCCGCCTGCGTCGTCAGGAACACCAGTTGCCCGGCCCCCGTCGCCAGCTCGGCCGCAAGGTCACGATGAATGGGCAACCGCAGCTCGGCCCCGGTCTTTTCCTGCTTCACGCTCAAGCGCCCGTCGCGGATGTGCTGCGGCCCCATACGGATAACGTCGCCGCGCCGCTGGCCAGTGTTCAACAGCAGCTCAAGCGCCAGCCGTGCCCGCGTGCCGGATGGGTGCCGCGCCCGATACTGCGCGATGTGGCTTTCCTCCCATGGGCGATAAGGCGCCTTTTCATACTTGAGGCGCCGCACGTCCCGCATGGGGTTGTCCCGCCGCATCCCGCGCTCAAAGGCGAATTGGAACAGGGACCGCAGCACGTTCCGCAAGGCGTTGGCTTGTGCCGGCGTGGACGACATGCCCTCAAGCTCGCGCAGCAGGTGGCGCGGCTCGGCATGGGCCACCAGGCGCGCGCCGTGGTCCTTCAAGAACAATTCCATGAGGCGCCGATAGGTGCGTTGCGAGGTGGGCTTGAGGCCCGTGAAGGCCGGCGCGCGATACCAGTCTGCCGCCGCCGCCGCCATGCTGCCCGGAACCGTCTGCGCGGCCCCTACAGGCGCCTCCGTGCCAGCCTGCGCCGCGTGGTAGGCGTCCATGAACTCCCGGCTTCCAGGCTGCCCAGGAAGGCGCACACGCTGCCTTCCGCGCCGGAAGTAGTGATAGACGCGCCCGCCCTTGGTGAAGGTGTGGACGTGATCGAGGCGAAGGCGGGCCATGGCGTTCAATCCCATGTGTTCACCTCCACAGACTGCGCCGCGCGCCGGTCATCAATCCAGGCGTCTAGATCGTCGCGCACCCACCCTTTGACCGTGCCGGCCAGCGCGATAGGCCGGGGCAGGGCGCCCGTCTCCACCTCGCGCACGAACAGGGCAGGCGACATGCCCACATACGCCGCAGCCTGTTCCCGGCGCAGCACGCGCGGCCAGAACGGAATGGCAGGGGGCGGGGGCTTCACTCGGTCAAGTCTCCCTCATCGGGGGGTGAAAGGGTGCCGGCCGCGCCCTGGAGAAAGGCCGCCGGCTCTGCGGGGTTTGGAAAGCGACACTCCCGCAGTTGCCGCAACGCTGCCCTCGCAAGGCTTTGCCTGCCCCCCCGCGAGAAGGGGCAAGCGGGGGCGCGTCAGCCCCCGCGTCACCATCAGCCGGCGCCGGTCATCCGCACCGCACCAACGAAGCTCATGGGCGCGATGGTGAAGTCATGCACCAGCTTGAAGGAGATGCCGTCTCGGTTGGCCGGGACGTGTTCCGTGATCTGCGGCACGCCGCCCGTATTCTCGCCGGTCACGAAGGCCAGAACCGGCGCCATGGCCGGATCAGCGAACAGGAACCAGGGGGCGCCGCTCAGACGGGGTTCAACCGCGTGAGTGAGGCGCGAGGCGAACACGGGGCGGTCACTCTCGCCGGTCGCCACCACCGCGATTGCGTTCAAGGCTTGCTCGGCCGCCGTCTCGTTGGTGGGGGACACCAGCATCATGCGAGGCTCAGGGGCGATCAGGTTGCCGCTGGCATCGGTCTGTGCCCGCATCACGATCCGGCCGGCGCTGATACCCGCCGTGCTGCACGCGCCCGTGCCCACGTTGCCATGTGCGGCGCTGAAAAGCGGCTGGCCATCCGTGAGGGTAGGCCCCCACCCGGCGCCGTTGGTGGCGAACATCTTGGCGAACTCTTGCGCCTCGGTGGCCGTCACCGCGTTGGCGAGAAGCATGGTCTGTTCAAAGGCGCCCAGGTCATCATTCACCAGGGCTTGCCGGGTGAAGAACATCATGCGCGCCCAGGTCTGGAGCTGGTAGCTTTCGCCACGCTCGGCCGGGGGCGCGTGCTGGATTTCGCCACCTTCGCCCAGCTCGTGAAGGTCACGGGCGCCGGCCGCCTGCACGAACTGGCCGGGGCGGAAGTCTCGCACCGTCCGCGCCGCGCAGATCATGCGGGCCGCACCAGGCGCCGCCGCGAGGCGGTCTTGCAGAAGGCGATACATGGTCCCTTGCAGCAGCAGGGGGAAATCGCTGGTCGTCATCGCCCGCGTCATGATCTCGTTGGGCGAAGCCGCCCGGCTCATGCGCGAACCGCTGGCCGCCATCAGCTCCGATGCCATGCCCGCGAGGCTCAGGCCGCGATACTGACGGGCCGCCTCGCCGGGGTCGCGGCCAGTGACGCGCGCCGCCAGGGCATCAACCATGCGGCTGCGGATGGCGTGGGGGGCGTCGTAGCTCTCACCGAAGTTGACGGGGCGCGGCGCGGGCGCCGGGGTCTGCGGCTGCGCGAGAACCCGCTCCATCAGATCAGCCCGAAAGGCGTCGGGGGTGGCGCCGGCCGTGATGGCTGCGCGTTCCAGATCCCCGAGGGTATCGGGCGGTAGCACGTTCTGGCGCAGGGCAATCGCGCCAATGTCGCGGATGGTGGCGACGCGGGTGCGCTCGGCACGGGTGGCAAGCTCGGCCGGATCGTCCGGCATGTTCATGTCAGGCATAGGGGTTTCCTTGTTGGGTTGCGCGGATCGAACACGGGCCGCCGCATCGGCCGGGATGGGAACCAGGGACACCTCGGCAATCTCGATTTGACTGCCGACATAGACGGGGCGCCCGTCCTGCTCGCCGCGCTGCGTCCAGACGCCAACGTGGTAGCCGACTGAAACACCCGTCAGCGCGCCGTCCGCTACGCGCTGCATGGCTTCACGGGGGCGCGGGCCGTTGGCGAAAGTGAGGGTGGCAACCAGCCCGCCCCCCTCACGTCGCAGGCCAGAGACGCGACCCACTAGGCTGTCAAAGGTCTGTTCGTGATCCAGCAACAGCGGCACGCCATCGGGCGGGGAAAGGCGCATGGAAACCATGTCCAATTCCTCCCACCACCGCGTGTAGCTGCCATCAGGCGCCGGGGCGGAACGTGCCACGCGGGCGCCGGTCGTGATGGTCGCCTCCACCGTGCCGCGCTCGGCATTGAGGGTGGACGGGGCGCCACTCAAGCGCGCCTCGCGCCGGATCATCAAGATTGTCTCGCTCATTGTGCGAACCTCATCAGGCCGTAGCCCACATCAGTCTGTGCGCCCCGGATCAGCGAACCGGCCGCCCGCGTCTCCACCCGTGTTCCCGGTGGCGCGTTTTCAAGCCGGACATTCACATCAACCTGCCCGCGTTGGGGTGCGGCGGGTGCCGACATGGGCGACGCTCCGGGCAGCCCTGACGGCAGGCCGGAAGCGTCGGGGGCTGGCAGGGCGTCAGGCCCGTAGAAGCCGCCAGCGCGCCCCCGCTGGCCGAAATTGCGCCGGCCCTGCTCAGGCCCCGGCGCAGCGCCAGGCGTGCCGATCTCGGGGAATGTGAGAAGCGCATCCTTCACGCGGTTGATGGCTCGCAGGACGCTTTCCCAATGCGTCACCAGCGCCCCTAGGGTCACGCCGATGGCCAACACCGCCAGCCCCAAGGGCGAACCCGCCGCCAGCGCACCAGCCAACAGCCCCACCGCCCGTATCACTGGGGCCAAGGCCATTCCGATGTTCGCCACGGCTGCGATGAATGGCAGGGATGCCACCACGCCGAAGCCTACCAAGACGTTGCGGAGGCCCCCCACCTTCTCCACCAATTCGCCCACGCGGGTCATGAAGGCGTTGATGCGGTCGAGTGCGCCCTGTTCCTCAAAGAACCGTTCCATGGCGGCGCTGATGTTCTGCACATGCTCACCAATCCGAAGCGCGATCAGGTCGCGGTTGGCTTCCACCCACCCGGCCATGCGCTCCGCAATCCTCCCCAGCGTGGGCGCGAGGCGCGAACCGATGGCTTGCGCCATGCCGGCCAGGCTTACCCGCAAGTCCTCAAACTGGTTGTGCGCAGCGACGTTCGCCGCCGTCACCTCGCGCGACATAGTGAAGCCGTAGCGGCGGAAGCGCGCCTCGCCTTCTCGTAGGGCGCGGCTACTTCCCTCAAAGACGGGGATCATGGCGGCGCCCGCCTCGCCCATCAGCAGGGTTGCCATCCGCAGCCGCATGGCCGGGTTTTCGTTCGCCGCGAAGGCGTCCGCCAGCTCGGGCAGCACTTCGGCCGCCGTCCTGATTTGGCCGGTCGGACCACGAAGCGCGATGCCCATTCGCTGAAAGGCTGCCGCCAAGTCTCGATTGCCGCCCGTGGCCGCATTGACCATGCCGACATTCAGCCGGCCCAGGTTGGCCGCGAGTGCCTCTTGGCTCACGCCAGCCCGGCCCGCCACGTCAGAGAGGCTTTGCAGCGTGGCGACCGTGACACCCGTTCGGATGCTCAGATTGTTGAGGCGGTCAGCTAGGGCCGCCGTGTTCTGAGTCATGCGTAGAAGGCCAGCACTCCCGGCCACCGCGCCCACCGCCGCGAGGGGCGCCGCCACCGATGCCACGCGGGCGCCTAGGCCAGCGAATTGCCGGCTGACATTTGCAGCCGCTGCGCCGATCCGCACCAGGCCGGTATTCCGGGCCAGCGCCCCGAAGCGCAGCCCGATCTGCCGAAGCGGCCCCGCCGTGAGGTCGCGGGCGGAAATTACCGCGGTGAATTGCTCAGTAATCGCCATGCGCGGCCCCCGTCATGCACGCTTGGGCAGAACGCCGGTAATTCGGCGTATCTGCTCCTTGCGAAATGCCAGGGGGGCAGGGAGGCCCGTCTCGCTTGTGCCCTGCCGCACGCGATCCGCCAGCTTTGAAAACTCGAACTGGTCGAGCTCGGCCAAAGGGCGCCCACGGGTTATCGCGTTGAAGTCCGCGAGATACTCGGCAACGCCGGGGGGAAGGCTGCGGGGCTCACGCATGGCCGGCGCCTCCGGAAAAGCTTGCCGTGATGGCGTCCAAGGCATCGCCCGCACGCTCGGCCGCCTCTGTGCGCTCGGCTGCCAGGCGTCCGGACAACTGCCAAAGCATCAGGGCCAGTTGCGCCGCGTCCTCTGCCTCAAGCCGCACCGCGAGGCCCACACCATGCGCTGCCACCGTCAGCCGGCCGTCACCGCTCAGGACCAGGCCCGACAGCTCAGGCGGGCCACCGGTCGCCGTCATCGGGGGCAAGGGGAACACCGCGCTTTCACCACGCGGCGGCAGGGTGGTGTGGTCGGTCATTCGGCGGGGTCTCCATGGATGGCAGCCGCCGCAGCGTTGGAAATGTCCACCGCCGCCGCGCTGAATAGCGTCTGCATGTCCAAGTGAAGGGCCGTCATGGCGAAGCCGCCGCGCTCAGCAGCCGCGACATAGGCGACGCGCGAGGGGAACGCCGACACCCGGAACCGGTCTGGCCAGTTGGTCGCCATCACAACGGCAACCGGCCCGGCCCCGCCCATCCGCACCAGCGCATTCGCGCCGTGTTCGCTGTAGCCTTCCTCAAGCTCCCGCACGAAAGGCGCCAGGGCGTTCGCAATCAAAATGGCTTCGTTGGGGCGCATGAAGCCGTGCCCCCGGCCGTCGCTGCCAGAGAGGTGCGCCGCGATCTTCACCAGCACCGCGCCGCCCAACGAGTAGCGGCGGCGCCCGCTCGCGCCCGTCTCGCCAATGAACGCCAGCGGCGCAACCAAAGAGCTATGGCCGGTCATCCACTGCCGCAGCACATCGGCCGTGATGCCCATGGCGGGGGCGATGATGCGAGGGGGGTGAAGGCTTCCAATCATGCCGAGAACATAGCGTGTGGAGGTCACACGGTCAAGAGTTTCCGTGTGTCGGCCACACATATGAAAACGGGCGCCACCGGGGCGCCCGCTCTATTTCGGCCGGGATGGGCGCGGCTACTCGGCCGGCGCCGACAGCTTCGCCTCGCGCAGCGTCTCCACCGCCTGCATGACGGCTTCGGCCACCCGCTCGGCCCGCAGGTCAATTTGATGCGCGAGGAACATCATGGTGTCCTCGTGCGGCGCCTGTTCGGAATGGTGGGTGATATGCGCCAGCACTCCCGCGAAGCTCCGCAGTTCGTGCAGCGCGCCATCAATCGTGCTGTTCAGCAGCGCCAGCGCCTCCCGCGACGCGGGCAGGTTGATGGCGGCGTTCATGCCTGCACCCCCACCGGCAGCAGCCGCGCCAGATCGGCCGCTAGGCTCGCGCCCACCGGGGCGTCGTTACAGTCGAGTGTATAGCCCGGCTCACCATGGCTGCCGTTGTCGCTCAGGTTGTCCGCGATGCGCGCGGCCTTCGCCAGCGCGCCCAGCACGCCGCGCGCCGGGGTAGCTGCCATCTCATCCCGCGCCGCATCGAGGCGGGCATACAGCGGCGCCAGAACCGCGTCAGCGGGCATGTCCTCGGCCTCATTGTATGCCCGCACAATGGCCGCATGGGCCGCGCGCGTCTCGATCAGCAGGGCCAGCAGCCGGGCGTCAGGATCGGCGCTGGCCGCAGCCGGCGCGGCGAACATCGCAGCACCGGCCACAAGGGCGGCGCGCCGCTTCACATCAGACGGATTCGTGGTGGTAAGATGGCTATCAGCCATGACGTTGTTCCTTGTCGAACACGTTGCGGTTAGGCCGGGTGAAGCGTTGGCGCGCTTCGTCCGGCCGCTTCAACCTACGCTGCGCGGAATCCAGGGCGCAAGCGGATTTACGTTCCACGGGCGCGGGGCTGCTTCCCGCCCAAAGGGGGTGCCACGTTGGCACCCCCTTTCAGTGTCAGCCGCCGCCACTCATCAATGTGTTCGGCGCCTACGCGGCTGCCTCATCTTCCGGAAGATCGGCGTAATCCGCGAAGTTGATTTCATCCGTCTCCGACCAGCTCTCGGGCCAGATGAACGTATCGTCGTCCATCATGGCGCGGTCCATCGCACGCGCCGCAGCTTGGCCGGGCGTCTCACCAGGCCGGGGCGCGACTGCCGCCGCAGCCGCCTTGCCCGCGACGTGGTGCGCGAAGCTGAAAGCCTCTCGGTTCAACTTCTCCAAGCTCAGGCGTTTCGTGCCAGCGTTCAGCCCGGCCCGGCATAGCGCCCGGAGGTCAATCGCACCGTCATGCACCGGCAACCGGCCATCGAGGCGCCGGCCGGCAATGACGCGCTCACTCAGGCCCAGCAGCTTCGCAAGCTGACTGGACGTGCAGGTATCCGGCAAATCCGGGGCGGGGGCTTTGGGCATCGGTCAATGTCCTTTCGAGGTGATGATACTTGGGAAATTTCCGGAACGTGGCGCGATGGAGCGGCGCGAACTACCCGCAGGTCGAAGGGCGCCAGGAAGAACCTAGACGCATGGCCGATCCGTAACGAATGCGCGAGATGCATGGGTGCGGGCGGGTGGTGGGTGCCCAGGGGTGGAGGCTGGTGGATACCTTCCCCGTTCCATTGCCATGCGCGCGCGCGCGCACGTGGGCGATTAACGGTTTCAGCCTCCACCAGCCTCCACCCCTCCACCCCCTACTCATGGTCCGCGCCTCCCTGCTGGCCGCTGGGCAACAGCTTGATGTTCCGCACCCACTGCGTGCCGCCGTTGGTCACGTATTTCAGGCCCGGCACCCGCTCCAACATTCCGCGCATCTTGTTGCGGTTGGGCGTCATCTCGCCGTTGCGCTGGCACCAGCCTGTGAAGCTGGCCAGGAGCTCGCCGGGCTTGGCGCTGGCAGGTGGGCCGATGATGCAGCACTCTTTCAGCCACAGGCTAAATGCGTCCTGCTGCTCAAAGTATTCGGCCGTCGCGTCCACCACGATAGCGGGGCGCACCAGGCCGTGTTCCTGCCAGTCGAGGCAACCCTCGATCATCCATCGCAGGATGCCGGGCCATTCGGCCTTGAGCTTGTGTTCAAGGTGCCGGTCGGGCGTCTCAGGCTTGTGCAGGAACGGCACGATGTTGAACCGGCGCCGGGCCGCCTCATCCACGTTCCGCAGTGCCGGCTTGTGGTTGCCGGCAATCGTTAGCTTGAATTGCGGGGTGTAGGTGAAAAAGTCCTGCCGCATGAAGCGCGCTGTAACGGGGTCGCCGCCCGTCATCTGCTTGATGCGCGCCTCGGCCCATGCCCGCCCTTCCTCCGTCTCCGTGGCCGTCACCAGGCGCGCGCCGCGCAGCATGGCGAGGTCTGTGGGGTGTTTGTCACCAGGCGAACTGGTGAAGGTGTCCATTGCCGCCGACGCCACGTAATCGGCCAGGATGCCGGCCAGCGTGTTCAAGAACACTGACTTGCCGTTACCGCCCGGCCCGTAGATGAACAGCAGGGCGTGTTCGCGCGTGCTGCCGCTCAGGCAGTAGCCGCACCACTGTTGAAGGAACCGGATCAGGCCCGCGTCGTTCGCCGTGGCTTGGTCGAGGAAGGCCCGCCAGGTGGGGCAATCTGCCGTCTCGGCCGGTGCAATGGCCGTGGTCTTGGTGATGTGATCCTCGCGCGCGGCGGGCCGCATGATGCCGGTGCGAAGGTCCACAGTGCCGCCAGGCGTTCCGAGTAGGTCGCGCGCCCGATCCCATTTTTCGGTTGTCACCGCGAAGGCCCTGTCAGCCTGGGCGAACCGCTCCACCGATGCCGCAAACGATGCCTTGCCGGTGATTGCCTTCGTCTTGAACTCGGCCGATCGGTTCAGCTTCCGCACCAGTTGCCGCGCCCATGAAAAGGCGATCTTGTCCCGGTTCTGCCGCCAATGGCTGCCTTCCCACACATACCAGGCGCCCGTGTCGTGGCAGTAGCGCAGGGCGTCGTGGAACTTCTCGGTAAAGGCCAGCGCAACGCCGTCCTCCGTCAGCTCCATGTCATCGCCGCCGTCGCCGGCGCCGTCCGCATCGCGGGGCTTGGCGCGGCAGTTGTCCCAGGTGCGGCGCATCTCCCGCCCGCCGTTCGGGAGGCCCTTCTCGGCCTTCCACGCGGCGGTTTCCGGCTTCTTGTCCAGGGCTTCGACGAACTGCTCGTAAGTGCCGCCAGCGCCCTTGATGCGGGCCGCAACGCGCATCGCCTTCCCGCTGCGCGACTGGTCGCCGCCGCTGCCGCCATCGTCAAAGGCGAAGCCGAAGTCAGGCTTTGCCTCTGGCGCGCGGAAGGTCGCCGGCCCCGCCTCAGTGATGATCCATCGCAGGACGGACACCGGCACGTGGTTGATGGGCGCCGCGTTAACCGCGCGATCTGTCACCGCGAAGAACCGGCCGCACAGATACAGCTCAACGCCGGGCGGGTGGTTCTTCTCTCCTACCGGCTTCCACTGCTTGCCGGTCTTGGTGCCCATAATCTCGCGCAGCTCGGGCAGGGCTTCCGGGTCGTATCGGAAGAACAGCTTGAGGCCCATCCCGCTGGGCGATACCTCGCTGTAGGTGTTCAGCGCCTCGATGAATGGCGTCGTCCAGGCCGCAAGCTGGCCGCTGTCCCGGTCCCGGCATGTGTCGAGGTCGAGGCCGCCGATAGCCAGGTCATCATGGATGCCCAACATCAGGCCGACACCGCCCTCGCCATAGGGCTTCGGAAGGCACGCGGCGCGGCTCTCGGCTGCATCCCTCTCGGACCACGTTCCGGCATCATCCGATTTTGCATTGCCGCCCGTGGCCGGGTTCTTCGGCGTCTTGGTGGGCTTGTCGTCCCGGTCCTCGGTCTGCCAGGCCACCCAACGCCGCACGGGCGCCAGCGTGGCCAGCGTCAGCCCCTCGGGAGTGAAGTTGATCCCGTCAGGCATTGCGCCGCCCTCCCTTCCGGCCGGGGCGATACTTGCCGCGATGGGTGGGGCAGGTCCGCGTGAGGTCGGACGGGGCGCGGCCCGTGGTGCAGGTGAAGCCGGCGCCGCAGATGGCGCACGTCCCGCGCCACGTCAGCAGCGCCGAAGCCTTACCGCCCCGCGTGGTATAGGGCGCGATGCCGGCCAGCTCGTAGTCGTGGATGCCAGCCCGCTTCTTCTCGCGCAGCGTGTCGCCGATCTGCCACCGGCCGATGGGCGAAGCCTCTGGCGCGGCGGGTGGTGCGTGTGCTACTGCTTCACCACCAGAAACGGTAGCCAGTTCGCCCGTAAGCGATTGATTTCCCGTGACGGTTTCGGCGCCGGTTGCCAGGCTAAGGCGTTGATGATGCAGGTTTGGGGTATTCCCCTCAGCTCCACCATACCTTCCCCAACATGCGCGGCTTGAAGCGGGACATCCTGGTGGGGGCGGCTATCGGCCTCGGCATGACGGCCCGGGCCGCCGCCGATGGCGGGGCGGATTTCCTGCTGGTGCTGAACGCCGGCCGGCTGCGCGTCATGGGCGCGCCCTCGCTGGCCGCCATGCTGCCCATCGCCGACAGCAACCCCTTCACCGACAGCTTCGCCCGGCGCGAAATCCTGGACCGGGTCCGCATCCCCGTCTTCTTCGGCGCCGCCGCCTGCGACCCCCGGCTGGACCTGCCCCGCTTCGTGGCCGGCATCCGCGAGGCCGGCTACCACGGCATCGCCAACTTCCCTACGGCGATCCATCTCGACGGCGCATTGCGCGCGGCGTTGGAGGAAGCGGGCCTGGGCTTCGGGCGCGAGGTGGCGCTGCTCGCCGAGGCCCGCGCCCAGGGCCTCGCCACCCTCGCCTATGCCAAGACCCGCGCCGAGGCCGAGGCCATGGCCGATGCGGGGGTGGAGCGCCTGGTGCTGAACTTCGGCTGGAACGCCGGCGGCAGCATGGGCGTGCCCGGTGGCGTGCGGCTGGAGGACGCGGCCGAGCGCGCGCGCCGCGTCTTCGCGGCCCTTCGCCGCCGCGCGCCGGGCCTGCGCTGCCTGGTGGAAGGCGGGCCCATCGTGGACGCGCAGCACATGCTCCAGGTCTGCGACGCCTCGCGCGCGGATGGCTACGTGGGCGGCTCCACGCTCGACCGCCTGCCGCTGGAACTCTCGGTGATGCAGAGCACCTCGGCCTTCAAGACCGCGGCGTTGCTGCGCCCGGCCGAGGCGGCCTCGCCCGCCCTGCCGCGCGGCATGGTGGGGCGTTCGGCGGCGGCACGCACGCTGGCCCAGCGCGTGGCCCGCCTGGTCGCGACCGAGTTGCCCGTGGTGGTGGAGGGGGAGCCTGGCTCGGGCCGCTCCACCGTCGCGCGGGCGCTGCATGCGGGGGCGGGGCGCGCGGGCGGGCCGCTTTTCCTGGACGCGCGGGAGGACATTGCGGCCGCCCTCTCGGCCGACCCGCCGCGCGGCTTGCTGGGCCGCCAGGGGCTGACCGTCGTGATCGAGCAGGCGGACGCCCTGCCGCCCGTGCTGCGCGCCCGCCTGTCGGACTGGATCGAGCGCGGGGCCTTCGCCCGCTTCGGCAAGCCGGAGGAACGCCTGCCGCGCGCGCGCCTGGTGCTGGTGCATCCGCCCGGCGCGCAGGGGCTGGCGCGGGCGCTGTCGGCGCAGCGCCTGGTGGTGCCGCCGCTGCGTGACCGGCTGGAGGACATCCCACTCATCACCCGCGCCATGCTGCGCGAGGCGGGCCGCGCCGCCAGCGCGGTGGAGCCTGCCGCGCTGCGCCTGCTGATGGCGCGGTCCTGGCCGGGCAATCTGCGCGAATTGCGCGAAGTGCTGCTGCGGACGCTGACCGAGACGCCGGGCGGGCGCGTGACCGTCGCGGCGCTGGAGGCGGCGCTGGGCCCCGCGGCACCCCCCGCCGGCCCCGAGACGCTGGACGAACGCGCCTGGATCATGGACGCGCTGCGCCGCCACCGCTTCCGCCGTGGCGAGACGGCGGCCTTCCTCGGGATCGCGCGGAAGACGCTCTACAACCGGATGCGACGGTTGGGGCTGGAGGCCTAGCGTCTGATCGGCTTTGGCGGAACGCCAAAGGCGTGAATCAGCCGCGGCGAGGCGTCTGATCGGCTTTGGCGGAACGCCAAAGGCGTGAATCAGCCGCGGGAAAACGGCGCGTCTTCCCATGCCAGCGCCTCGCCGCCTTCCACGGCCACATGGCTGGCCAGCTTCGCCCAGCCGGGGCCGGCGGGCAGCAGCAGGCGGCGCAGGCCGAGGGCGAGGGCCGCCTCCGCCTCCTCCTGACGGGCGGCATAGGCGATGGGTCGCAACCCGTGCTCGGCGAGTGCCAGCAGCACGCGGAATTCGCGTTCCGCCCGATAGCCCACGGCGCCCAGCGCGGCCGCCGCCTCGCCCTCATGCGCCTGGACGCTGGGGAGGTTCACCACCTCCGTGATGCCGGCCGCGCGCAGGCTGGCGGCCATGTCGCGCGGGCGCAGGAAGGGGTCGCAGGCGAAGATGGCGGCGATGGGCGGGGCCGCGCGGAAGGGCGCCTGGGCCGCCAGTGCAGCCACCAGCGCCCCGTTCACGTCCAGCACCGGCAGATGCACCACCAGCGGCCAGAGCGCGGGCGGGAAGGGCGCCAGGGCGGGCAGGAAGACCCGGCGCGCCCGCTGCCTTACGGAGATGCCGTCGAGACATGCGGCGGGGTGGAGGGTGGCTGCCATACCCAATCTTACCCAAAAACAAACAAAATTCCATCTTGTTGCCGAGGCCGCCTCCGGTTGAGGCTGGACCCAGGCCGCCGCATGAGTGGCCATGGGAGCGAACGACCGCATGGAATTGGCGGCCACCATCGTCTTGAACGGGCTGACCCTGGCTGCCCTCTACTTCATCGTGGCCAGCGGCTTCTCGTTGATCTTCGGGCTGATGCGCGTGGTGAACATGGCGCATGGCACGCTGTATCTCGTGGCCGGCTATGTGGGCTACGCGGTGTTCGAACCGCTCTATGACCAGGACCTCTGGTGGGCCTGGTATGCGGGGCTGGCGGCGGGCGTGCTCGCGGCGGCGGTCTTCGGCGCGCTGCTGCAACAGGTGCTGCTGGGCTGGATGCAGGGGCAGGAGCTGCGCCAGGCGCTCGTCACCATCGGCATCTCCATCATCGCGGCCGACCAGATCCTGGCCATCTATGGCGGCAACCCGCGGCAATTCTTCGCGCCGGACGCCATCTTCGGCTCCACCCAGGTGCCGCTGGTGGGCGGCTACCCGACCTTCCGCCTGGTGCAGATCGGCGTCGCCGTGGCGGTCGGTGTGGGGCTGTGGCTGCTGCTGAACCGCACGCGGCTCGGCATGATGATCCGCGCCGGCGTGGATGACCGCGAGATGCTGGGCGCCTGCGGCGTGAATGTGCCGCTGGTGGGCGTGGCGGTCTTCGCGCTGGGCGCGGCTTTGTGCGGGCTGGGGGGCGTCATCGGCTCCACCGCGCAGCCGCTGGCCATGGGGCAGGATGGGCGCTTCCTGCTGATCTCGCTGGTGGTGGTCATCGTGGGCGGCATGGGCTCGGTCACCGGCACGGCGGTGGGCGCCATCCTGGTGGGCCTGGCCGAGCAGCTGGGCCAGGCCATGTTCCCCACCTATTCCGTGGTGCTGACCTTCGTGATGATGGTGGCGGTGCTGGCGCTGCGCCCGCAGGGGATCCTGGGCCGTGCGTAGGGGGCTCGCCATCGCTGCGGCACTGCTGCTGCTGGCGCTGCCCTGGCTGCTGCACGCCGTGCTGCCGGCCAACCAGGCGGGGTTCTGGACGGGCAACATCCTGGGCCGGGCGCTGGTCTTCGGCATCATCGCCATGTCGCTGACCTTCCTGGCCACCTATGGCGGCTTCGTCTCGCTCGCGCAGATGATGATCGCGGGGGTGGCCGGATATGCGCTGGCCATCTTCGTGGAAGGTGCCGTGCCGCGCATCGTGGGCGGCGCGGGCTATGCGCTGGCCATTCCGCTGGGCGTGCTGGCGGCGACGCTGATGGGGCTGCTGGTGGGCGCCATCGCGGTGCGCACGCGCGACATCTACCTGCTGATGATCACGCTGGCGGTCTCCATGGGCGTGTTCCGCTTCGTCGAGACGAACATCACCTGGTTCAACGGCTATGAGGGCATCCGCAACGTGGTGGGGCCGAGCCTGCTGGGTCTCGATTTCCGCAACCCCTGGGTCTTCTACCACGTCACGCTGGGCACGGCCGTGCTGCTCTTCGCAGGCGTGATGTATCTCGTGCGCTCGCCCTTCGGGCTGGTGCTGCAGGGCATCCGCGACAATCCACGGCGGGTCTCGGCGCTGGGCTACAACGTGGCGCTGCATCGCATCGCGGCCTTCGGCGTGGCGGGCTTCATCGCGGGCTGCGGCGGTGTGCTGGCCACCATCTACAACATCGGCATATCGCCCGGGACGATCGGCCTGGGGGCCACGGTGAACGTGCTGATCATGGCCGTCATCGGCGGGCTGGGGCATCCGGTGGGCGCCTTCCTGGGCTCCCTCATCTTCACCGTCTTCGACACCTTCGCGGCCACCATCTACGACCGCGACCGCTTCAACACGCTGATCGGCCTTGTGTTCCTGGTCATCGTGCTGGCCTCGCCCGATGGGGTGCTGGGGGTAGGGGCGCGGCTGCGCCGCCTGCTCGGGCGCCGCGCGGCCGACAAGTGAATTTCCACCACAACAACAACACGCAAGGAGGAAACACCATGTCCATCACCACCACCCGCCGCGCGACGCTTCTCGGCAGCGCGGGGCTTGCGGGCGCGGCCCTCGCCTCGCCCGCCATCGCGCAGCGCGCGCCCATTCGGCTCGGCGGGCTGACCACGCTGGAGGGCCCCTTCGCCACCGGCGGGCAGGACGCCTATCGCTGTGTGCAGATGGAGCTGGAGCGCATCAACTCCACCATCGGCGGGCGGCGCATCGAGTTCATCCGCGAAAGCTCCAATGCCCAGGCCGACGTGGCGCTCGCCCGCGCGCGCAAGCTGATCGAGCAGGACAATGTGGATATCATCCTGGGGCCGCTCTCGGGCGCCGAGGGCATCGCGCTGCGCGACTATTCCCGCACGCTGACGGGCAAGACCATCGTCAACGGCTCCTCCGGTGCGGCGGACACGACACTACGCAACCCCTCGCCCAACTTCTTCCGCTTTTCGACCGATGGCACGCAATGGATGGCGGGGCTGGGCAACCACGTCTTCCGCCAGATGAACATCCGCGAGGTCGCGGTGGCGGCGGGTGACTACGCCTTCCCCTACGCGCAGGTCTTCGGCTTCAACATCGAGTATTGCCGCGCCGGCGGGCGGGTGCAGCACTACTGGGCGCCGCTCGGCACGACGGATTTCTCGGCGCAGATCGCGCAGATCAACCGCTCCTCGGCGGGTGCGGTGGTGGTGGTGCATGGCGGCACGGACGGGCTCGCCTTCATGACGCAATACGCGCAGTCGGGCGGGAACAAGCCGCTGATCGCGGGCTCCATCATGGCGGACCAGACGATGCTCTCGGCGCGCGGGCCGCACCGGCGCGTGATGGTGGGGATGATTTCGGGCGGGCCCATCGCCGACGTCATTGATGACCCCACCTGGCGCGAGTTCGTGGAGCGCTACCGCCGCCGCTGGCTGAACGAGGGCGGGTTCCAGTCGCCCTCCATCCATGGCGTGAACTACACCACCAACCTCTACGGCATCCTGCACGCGCTGCGCGAGGTGGATGGCGACCTGGGCAACAACCAGCAGGCCTTCCAGCGTGCGCTCGCGGCCGCGCGCATCACGGCGCCCACCGGGGCGGCGGTGCGGCTGGACCACAACCGCCAGGCCATCTCGGACATCTTCCTCAACCGCATCGAGGAGCGTGACGGACGGGCGCAGGTGGTGGCCTTCGCGCGCGCCGACGCGGTGAACCAGACGCTGAACACGCCGGAGCAGCAGTTCCTCGCCCTCGGCGCGCCGTCGCGGGACAACCCGGGCTGCGTGCCGGCTGCTTCGTAGTTCCCCACGACGCCGCTTCGCGCGGTCGCGGGGGCCCCGGTTTGGTGCCCGTCCTGTAGGGCAGGCACCGCCTCCCGAGGCGAAGCCTCGGGAGGGCACCGGGGGGCCACGCGTGGCGCGGGCGTCCGTCTCTTGAATGTTCGTCCTTCCTGGAAAGAACCGAGTGCAGCCCGCAATTCGATTGACCGGCGTCAGCCGCCGCTTCGGCGCCTTGCAGGCCGTGCGTGACGTCAGCTTCGACGTCATGCCCGGGGAGCGGCGAGCCGTGCTCGGCCCCAATGGGGCGGGCAAGACGACGCTGTTCAACACCATCTGCGGCGACTTCCCGCCCACCGCGGGCCGCATCGAATTGTTCGGCGCGGACATCACGCGCCTCAAGCCGCACCAGCGCACGCGGCTGGGCATCGGCCGCACCTACCAGACCTCGCTGCTGTTCAACGGGCTGTCGGTGCTGGACAACCTCTTCGTGGCAGTGCGCGGGCTCAGGCCCCGCCGCTTCTCCTTCCTGCGGCCCGGCCGCGACGACCCAAGCCTCGCGCAGGCGCGCGCGCTGGCGGACCGGATGCGCCTGTCGCATCTGCTGGGTGTGGAGGTGGTCAACCTCTCGCACGGGCAGCGGCGGCAGCTGGAGGTCGGCATGGCGCTGGCGGGCGATCCGCGCGTGCTGATGCTGGACGAACCGGCCGCCGGCCTCTCTCCCGGCGACCGGCCGGAACTGCTGCGCCTGCTGCGCGAATTGCCGCGCACGCTCACGCTGATCCTGATCGAGCACGACATGGACATCGCGCTGCCCGCCGCCGACATCGTCACCGTCATGAAGGATGGCGAGGTGGTGGTGGAAGCCACGCCCGACCGCATCGAGGACGACCCGGTGGTGCAGGCCATCTACCTCGGGGGCGGGCACTGATGCTGACCGTGCGCGACCTGCATGTCCGCTTCGGCCAGGCGCATATCCTGCAGGGCGTCTCGCTGGAGTTGGGGGAGGCGCCGCTGGCCATCCTCGGCCGCAACGGCATGGGCAAGACGACGTTGTGCGGCGCCATATCGGGGCTGGTGGCGGCGAGCGAGGGCGAGATCACGCTGGATGGCGCGCGGCTGTCGGGCCTGGCACCCTATCGCATCGCGCGGCGCGGGGTGGCGCTGGTGCCGCAGGGGCGGCGCACCTTTCCCTCGCTCTCGGTGCATGAGCATCTGCGGCTGGTGGCCCAGCGCGGCGGCCGCTGGACCATCCCGCGCATCTACGAAACCTTCCCGCGCCTAGCCGAACGCCGCAACAACGGCGGCACGGAGCTGTCCGGCGGCGAGCAGCAGATGCTCGCCATCTCACGCGCGCTGCTGATGAACCCCAAGGTCATCGTGATGGACGAGCCGAGCGAGGGCCTGGCCCCCGTCATCGTGGACCACCTGATCGGCGTGCTGCGCGACCTGCCCAAGGACGGCATGCGCCTGCTGCTGGTGGAGCAGAACCTGCGCGTCGCGACCGAGGTCGCGGCGCATGTGGCCATCATGGTCACGGGGCGCATCGCCGCCACCATGCCGGCGCGCGCCCTGGCCGAGGACACCGAAACGCAGCGCCGCTACCTCGGCGTCGCGGTGGGCGGGCATCATTGAGGGGGATGGAATGATGGCGAAGGTCTACGTCATCGGCACGATGGACACGAAGGGCGAGGAGCTGCGCTTCGCGGCCGATTGCCTCAAGCGCGCGGGTGCGGTGCCGGTGCTGGTGGATGTCGGCACACGCGGTGCGGGGCAGGGCGCCGATGTGACCGCGGCCGAGATCGCGGCGCACCACCCGGAAGGTGCCGGCGTGGTGCTGGGCGGCGAGGACCGCGGCGCCGCGGTGGCCGCCATGGCGCAGGCGCTGACACGCTGGCTCACCGCGCAGGACGACATCGGCGCGGTGCTGGGCATGGGTGGTTCGGGCAACACCGCCCTCGTCACCCAGGCCATGCGCGCGCTGCCCATCGGCACGCCCAAGCTGATGGTGAGCACCGTGGCCTCGGGCAATGTCGCGCCCTATGTGGGGCCGTCCGACCTCGCCATGATGTATTCGGTGGTGGATGTGGCGGGGATCAACGGCATCTCGCGCCGCGTCATCGCCAATGCGGCGCATGCGGCGGCCGGCATGGCGCTGCACGCGCCGCCCGCGGCGGGGGCGGCCGAGAAGCCGGGGCTTGGGCTTTCCATGTTCGGCGTCACCACCGCCTGCGTGACCATGCTGCGCGAGGCGCTGGAGGCCACCCATGAATGCTACGTCTTTCACGCCACCGGCGCGGGCGGGCAGAGCATGGAGAAGCTGGCGGATTCCGGCCTGGTCGCGGCCCTGCTCGACATCACGACGACGGAGGTGCCGGACTTCCTGGTGGGTGGCGTCTTCCCCTGCACGGAGGATCGGCTCGGTGCCGTCATCCGCACGCGCCTCCCCTATGTGGGCAGCGTCGGTGCCGTGGACATGGTGAATTTCGGCGCGAAGGAGACGGTGCCGGCGCGCTTCCAGTCCCGCAACCTCTACGTCCACAACCCGCAGGTGACGCTGATGCGGACGACGCCGGAGGAGAACCGCGCCATCGGGGAATTCCTCGTGGCGCGGCTGAACCGGATGGAAGGCCCGGTGCGCTTCCTGCTGCCGCTGGGCGGCGTCTCGGCCATTGATGTGCCGGGCATGCCCTTCCACGACCCGGCCGCCGATGCCGCGCTGTTCGAGACCATCCGCGCGGGCTTCGTTCCCGCCCCCAACCGGCGCCTGGTCGAAGTGCCGGCCGCCATCAATGACCGCGCCTTCGCCGATGCCGCGCTGGCCGCCTTCCGGGAGATCGCCTGATGAAACGCCCCACGCGTGGCGAGTTGCTGCGCAAGTTCCACGACATGGTGGCGCGGCGCGAGCCCATCATCGGCGGCGGCGCCGGCACCGGGCTTTCCGCCAAGTGCGAGGAGGCGGGCGGGATAGACCTCATCGTCATCTACAATTCCGGCCGCTACCGCATGGCGGGGCGCGGTTCGTTGGCCGGCCTGCTGGCCTATGGCAACGCCAACGAGATCGTGAAGGAGATGGCGCGCGAGGTGCTGCCCGTGGTCAAGCACACGCCCGTGATCGCGGGCGTGAACGGCACGGACCCCTTCGCGCTGATGGACCACCTGCTGGACGAGCTGAAGGCGCTTGGCTTCGCCGGCGTCCAGAACTTCCCGACCGTGGGCCTCATTGACGGCGTGTTCCGCGCCAACCTCGAAGAAACCGGCATGGGCTTCGGGCATGAGATCGACATGATCCGCATGGCGAACGCGAAGGACATGCTGACCACCCCCTATGTCTTCAACGCGGACGAAGCGGCCGAGATGGCGCGCGCCGGTGCGGACATCCTGGTGCCGCATCTGGGCCTCACCACGGGCGGCGCCATCGGCGCGCAGACCGCGCTGAAGCTCACGGATTGCCCGGCGCTGATCGCGGAATGGGCCGAGGCCGCGCGGCGCGTGCGGCCGGACATCATCGTGCTGTGCCATGGCGGGCCCATCTCCTCGCCCGAGGACGCCACCTGGGTGCTGCGGAACACGCCCGGCATCAACGGCTTCTACGGCGCCTCCTCCATGGAGCGCCTGCCGACCGAGACCGCCCTGACGGCGCAGACGCGCGCCTTCAAGCAGATCAGCTTCTGAGGGGAACACGCATGGCCCGCGCCTACGCCTCCACCATCCTCGACGCGAACATCGCCACCGTCTGGGCCACCATTCGCGACTTCAACGGGCTGCCCTCCTGGCACCCGGGCATCGCGCGCTCCGAGATCGAGGACGGCCTCGATTCCGACGTCGTCGGCTGCATCCGTCGCTTCTTCCTGCAGGACGGCACCATGGTGCGCGAGCGGCTGCTGCACCTGTGCGACCGCACCACCAGCTTCTCCTACAACTTCGAGACGCCGGCCTTTCCCGTCACCAACTACCGCGCGCGCGTTCGGCTGATGCCGGTGACCGACACGAACCGCACCTTCGCCGAATGGGAAGCCATCTTCGACGAGGCGCCGGAGGATGCGGGGAAGTATGTGGACATCATCTCCAACGGCGTCTTCCAGGGCGGGTGGGACGCGCTGAAGCGCGCGCTGCCCGGCCGCGCGCCGGTGGAGGCCCCGCTCTGGGCCGGCTTCCCGCCCAACAAGGTGTGGTGCAGCACGGTCATCGCGGCACCCGCCGCGGCCGTCTGGGGCGTGATCCGCGACTTCGCCGGCATGGGCGGCTGGCATGACGCCATCACGAAGATGCACATGCTGGACGGCGCGCGCAGCGACAAGGTCTCCGCCACGCGGGACTTCCTGTTCGGCGACGGCCACCTGCACGAGAAGCTGCTGCACCTGGACGATGCGGAGATGAGCTATTCCTACTGCATCACCAAGTCGCCGCTGCCCTGGATGCACTACATCAGCGGCCCGCGCCTCTGGCAGGTGACGGACGGGAACCACTGCTTCGCCACCTGGTTCGGCGACTGGCTGGCGAGCCCGCAGGACGACCTGGCGCTGATCCCGAACACCATGAACGACGTCTATCTCAAGGCCTACTACAGCGTGGGCCGCAAGCTGACGGAGGGCGTGTGATGCGCACCATCAAGGGCCCCGCCATCTTCCTCGCGCAGTTCGCGGGGGATGATGCGCCCTTCAACACGCTGGATGGCATCGCCGCCTGGGCGGCTTCGCTCGGCTTCAAGGGCGTGCAGATCCCCTCCTGGGATGGGCGGCTGTTCGACCTCGCGCGCGCCGCCGAAAGCCGCGCCTATTGCGAGGATGTGCAGGCCACGCTGGCGAAGCACGGCCTGGCGCTGACGGAACTATCGACCCATCTGCAAGGCCAGCTCGTCGCGGTTCATCCGGCCTATGACGCGGCCTTCGACGGCTTCGCCGCACCCGAGGTGCGCGGCAACCCGGCGGCACGGCAGGAATGGGCCACGCAGCAGATGCGCCTCGCGGCGAAGGCCTCGCGCAACCTGGGCCTCAACGCGCATGCCACCTTCTCGGGCGCGCTGGCCTGGCCCTTCGTCTATCCCTGGCCGCAGCGCCCGCAGGGCCTGGTGGAGACGGCCTTCGGGGAACTCGCGCGGCGCTGGCGCCCGCTGCTGGATGCCTTCGACGAGGCGGGCGTGGATGTCTGCTACGAAATCCATCCCGGCGAGGATCTGCACGATGGGGCGAGTTTCGAGATGTTCCTCGACGCGGTCGGCAACCACCCCCGCGCGAACATCCTCTACGATCCCAGCCATTTCGTGCTGCAGGCGCTGGACCATGTGGCCTTCCTGGACATCTACCGCGAGCGCATCCGCATGTTCCATGTGAAGGACGCGGAGTTCCGCCCCACCGGCCGCGTCGGCGTCTATGGTGGCTTCCAGCCCTGGGTGGACCGCGCGGGCCGCTTCCGCTCGCTGGGCGATGGGCAGGTGGATTTCAAGGCGGTCTTCTCCAAGCTCGCCGCCTTCGGCTTCGAGGGCTGGGCGGTGCTGGAATGGGAATGCTGCCTGAAGCACCCGGAGGATGGCGCGCGCGAGGGGGCACGCTTCATCGCGGATCACATCATCCGCGTCACCGACAAGGCCTTCGACGACTTCGCCTCATCCGGCGCCGATGAGGCGGCGAACCGCCGCATGCTGGGCCTCGCCCCATGACGCGGCGCCTCAGGCTCGCCATGGTGGGGGGCGGGCGCGGCGCCTTCATCGGCGGCGTGCATCGCATGGCGGCACGCCTCGATGGCTGCTTCGAGCTGGTGGCGGGCGCGCTGGCCTCCGACCCGCAACGCGCCATGGACAGCGCGGCCGACCTCGGCATCCGTGGCTATCCGAATTTCGCGGCGATGCTGGCGGGGGAGCGCGCGCGGGAGGATGGCGCGGAGGTCATCGCCATCGTCACCCCCAACCACATGCACCACGCCCCCGCGAAGGCCGCGCTGGAAGCGGGCTTCGACGTGATCTGCGACAAGCCGCTGGCGCTGACGGTGGAGCAGGGGGAGGACCTTGCCGCCACCGTGGCGCGCACCGGGCGCGTCTTCATCCTCACCCACAACTACAGCGGCCACCCCATGGTGCGGCAGGCGCGCGCGATGGTGCGCGCGGGCGAGCTTGGCGCCATCCGCGTGGTGCAGGTGGAATACCCGCAGGACTGGCTCTCCACCCGGTTGGAGGAGACCGGCCAGAAGCAATCCGAATGGCGCACCGACCCGGCGCGCGCGGGGCTGGGTGGTTCGCTGGGCGATCTCGGCACCCACGCGCATCACCTCGCGGAATTCGTCACGGGCCTCGGCGTCGAGAGCGTGCTGGCCGATGTGCAGAGCTTCGTCGAAGGCCGCCGCGTGGATGACAACGCGCATCTGCTGCTGCGCTTCGCTGGCGGCGCGCGCGGGATGCTGTGGTCCTCGCAGGTGGCGCCGGGCAATGAGAACGCGCTGCGCCTGCGCGTCTATGGCGAGAAGGGCGGCCTGGCCTGGAGCCAGGAACACCCCAACCAGCTGCTCCACACCCCGCTGGGCGAGGCGCCGCGCGTGCTGGCCCGTGCGGTCGGCGCGCTGCACCCCGCCGCCGCCCACGCCACGCGCATCCCGGCTGGGCATCCGGAGGGTTATCTGGAGGCCTTCGCGCAAATCTACCGCGACGCGGCCGAGCAGATCACGGCGCGGCGCGAGGGCCGCGCGCCCGACCCGCTCAGCGCCGCCACGCCCACCGTTGAGGATGGGCTGCGCGGCATGCGCTTCGTGGCCGCCGCCATCGCCTCGGCGCGGGCGGGCGGCACCTGGACGGTGGTGTGACCTTCCTCGGCGTGGATCTCGGCACCTCCGCCGTCAAGGCGGTGCTGCTGGACGGGGGGGGGCAGGTGCTGGCCCAGGCTTCCGCGCCGCTGACGGTGCAGCGCCCCCATCCGCGCTGGTCCGAGCAGGACCCGGAGGCGTGGTGGCAGGCCGCCAGCCAGGCCGTGCAGGCATTGCCCGCCCCGCTGCGCGCGCAGGTCGCGGCGGTGGGGCTGTCGGGGCAGATGCATGGCGCGGTGGTGCTGGACGCGGCGGACCGCGTGCTGCGCCCGGCCATATTGTGGAATGACGGGCGCGCGGCGGGCGAATGCGCGGCGCTGGACGAAGCCGCGCGGCGCATCGCCGGCAACCGCGCCATGCCGGGCTTCACCGCGCCCAAGCTCGCCTGGCTGCGCGCGCAGGAGCCGGACATCCACGCCGCCACGCGCCGCGTGCTGCTGCCCAAGGACTGGCTGCGCCTGCGCCTGACGGGCGAGGCGGTCTCCGAGATGTCGGACGCGGCCGGGACCCTCTGGCTCGACGTGGCCCGGCGCGACTGGTCGGACGAGATGCTGGCGCTGACCGGCCTCACCCGCGCCCACATGCCGCGCCTGGTGGAGGGCAGCGCCGTCTCGGGCCAGGTGCGGAACACCGAATGGGGCATCCCGGCCGGCGTGCCGGTGGCCGGCGGGGCAGGCGACAATGCGGCGGGCGCGGTGGGGCTGGGCTGCGTGGCACCCGGCCAGGCCTTCGTCTCGCTGGGCACCTCGGGCGTGGTCTTCGTGGCCGATGCGGCGCCGCGCCCGGACCCGGCGCGCACGGTGCACAGCTTCTGCCACGCCCTGCCGGGGCTGTGGCACCGCATGGCGGTGATCCTCTCGGCGGGCGGTGCGCTGGCCTGGGCGGCAAGCGTCCTGGGCGCGGACGAGGCCACACTGGCGCGCGAGGCCGAAGCTGCTGAACCCGGCCGCGTGCTGTTCCTGCCCTACCTCGCCGGTGAGCGCACGCCGCATGACGATGCCACCGCCTGCGGCCTCTGGTTCGGGCTGGAGGCCGGCACCACGCGCGGCCAGATGGCGCGCGCCGTCATGCAGGGCGTGGCCTTCGCGCTGGCCGATGGGCTGGACGCGCTGGAGGCGGAGGGTGGGCGCATCCCGCGCCTGTCGCTGATCGGCGGCGGCGCGCGCTCGGGGCTCTGGGCGCGGCTGCTGGCCTCGGCGCTGGACCGGCCGCTGACGCTGGTGGCCGATGCCGGGGTGGGGCCGGCGCTGGGTGCGGCGCGGCTTGCGGCCTTGGCCACGGGCGCCGACCCCACCGCCACCTGCACCCCGCCCGCCACCCTCGGCGAGGCCCTTCCCGAACCAGCCTTGGCCGAGGCGCGCGCCCACTGGCGGCACCTCTACCCCCTCCTGAAGCCCCTGATGCGGGAGACCGTCCGATGAGCCACATCTTCCAATCCCTCCCGCCCGTGCCCTTCCTGGACCCTGGCAGCCAGGAGGAACTGGGCTGGCGCCACTGGCGCCCGGAGGCGCCGGTGCTGGGCCGCAGCATGGCCGAATGGCTGCGCCCCGCGGTCGCCTACTGGCATTCCTTCGTGGCCTCGGGCGCGGACCCCTTCGGCGCGGCCACGCTGCCCCGCCCCTGGGAAGCCATGCCCGACGCCATGGCGGGCGCGC
Source organism: Roseococcus suduntuyensis (assembly GCF_014196305.1). GTDB lineage: Bacteria > Pseudomonadota > Alphaproteobacteria > Acetobacterales > Acetobacteraceae > Roseococcus > Roseococcus suduntuyensis. Next base: position 71,296 of record NZ_JACIDJ010000007.1, on the reverse strand, counting down.
GCCAGAAGGCCGAGGCCGGTTTCGCCTTCATGGAGCGCCTGGGCCTGCCCTTCTTCTGCTTCCATGACCGCGACGTGGCGCCGGAGGGGGCCAGCCTGCGCGAGGGCGCCCGCAACCTCGACACCATGGCCGATGTGCTGGCGGCGCACATGCAGCGCACCGGCATCAGGCTGCTCTGGGGCACGGCGAACCTCTTCTCCCACCCGCGCTACATGGCGGGTGCCGCCACCAACCCCGACCCCGAGGTCTTCGCCTGCGCCGCCGTCCAGGTGCGCCACGCCATGGAGGTGACGCAGCGCCTGGGGGGCGAGAACTACGTGCTCTGGGGTGGGCGCGAGGGCTATGACACGCTGCTCAACACCGACCTGGCGCGGGAGGACGCGCAGTTGGGCCGCTTCCTGAACCTCGTCGTGGAGCACAAGCACAAGATAGGCTTCACCGGCACGCTGCTGATCGAGCCGAAGCCCCACGAACCCACCAAGCACCAGTATGACCGCGACGTGGCGACGGTTTACGGCTTCCTCGTGCGGCACAGGCTGCTGGGCGAGGTGAAGGTCAACATCGAGGCCAACCACGCCACCCTCGCCGGCCATTCCTTCGAGCATGAGGTGGCGATGGCGGCGGCACTCGGCGTGCTGGGCTCCGTGGACATCAACCGCGGCGACCCGCAGAACGGCTGGGACACGGACCAGTTCCCGACCAACGCGCAGGAGCTGGTGCCCGTCATGCTGGAAATCCTGCGTGCGGGCGGGTTGGGCAGCGGCGGCTTCAACTTCGACGCCAAGCTGCGCCGCCAATCCATCGCACCTGAGGACCTGCTGCACGCCCATGTGGGCGGCATGGAGGCCTGCGCCGCCGCGCTGCTCTGGGCCGCGCGCATCATCGAGGATGGGCGGCTGGAGGCGGCGCGGCGCGAACGCTATGCCGGCGCCCCCTGGCCCGGCAGCCTGGCCGAAATCGCGGACCGCGCGCTGGTCGAAGGGCTGGAACCCCGGCCGCGCTCGGGCGGGCAGGAGCGGCTGGAAAACCTGGTGGCCCGGCTAGGCTAGAGCGGGATGCGTTGAGGTGGAATCACCGAGAACGCTGAATCCCGCTCTCAACAAGGGTGAGAGCAGGCTGCGTGAACGCATGTGAACGCAGCATGCTCTAGCGGCGGCATTGCCGAGCGGCTGACTCACGCCTTTGGTGTCTCCACCAAAGGCGATCAGACGCTACCCGGCAGCAAGCCGCCACAGCGCCGCATCCACCCCCTCGCAGCCACCCGCCACCGCATCGGCGCCGACGAGGCCCGCGAGCCAGGGCTGCCCCGCGAAAAGCCGCCCCGACAGCCGAATCCTGAGCGCGCGGTTGCAGGAGGCGGCGCGGAAACCGGCGAGGCGGCGGCGCAGCGCCTCCACCTCGTCCAGCCGATGGAAGGCGGGGCTGAGCGAAAGCTCCAGCATGTCATGCGGCGCGCCGGCCAGCCGGGCGCAGAGCGCGGCGTCGGAGGGGAAGATGTCGAACTCGTGCTGCCAGCCGGACAGCCACAGCCATTCCGTGGCCAGCACGGCGCCCAGCGCGTGCATCTCGCCCGGCAGGGGCGCCACCAGCACATGCGGCGCATCGGCGCGCAGCCGCGGCACGCGCTCACCCTGGCCGAGCTGGCGCACCCATGTCTGCATCCGGCACAGCAGCATGGTGACCTCGGCCTCCGACAGGGCATCGCGCATCCACAAATCGCCCAGGCGGCGCGCCGCGGGTTCGATGAGGGTGACGAAGTGCCGGCGTGCATCCTTGCCGCGCATGGCGGGCGCGATGCTGTCCAGGGCCGTGCCGGTTTCGGCCAGCGCCGTCAGCAGCGCGTCCAGCACGGCGCGCTCGGCCGGCGGCGCGGTGCCGCGCCGGCTCTCGCCGACCTGTCGGGTGGCGCCCAGGCTGCCCAGCAGGTCGGGCTCCTGGCCCGAATCGGTCCAGAGCCCGGCCACCAGCCGGCCCGGCAGGTGCAGGGCGGGGCAGTCGGCGCGGGGGGCGCCCTCGGCGGCCAGACGCATGTCCCAGCCGGCGAAGCGGCGCGCGGCGACCGGCGCATCGGCCAGGATCTCGACCCCGCCATGGCGCGGGTCCGCCGAAATGGCGTTCATCACCGCGCCCAGGCTGGCGGCGGGGCCTTCCAGCCATTGCAGGTAATGGGTGCCATCCGCCATCAGGAGGCCCGTCACCCCCGCGGCCTGGTTGCGGCGGCGGGCCACACGCAGCATCTCCGCGAGCGGCCGGCCCATCAGCGGGAGCGCGGCGCGGCTGCGATAGACGAGGCGGGTGAGGGGCACCTCACGCTGGTGGAGGGGCCGGGAAGGCGGCGATGCGAGAACCTGTTCCGCGATCATGCGCGCTTCCTCCGGTTAGGCTGGCGGAATAGCTGGCCTGCCGATCGCCGGAGGGAGCCATCGGGTCGAAACCCCGCCGGACCGCCGCGTCATGCGGCGCCCGGCGTCTCGCTCACCCTGGCAAGCTCAAGGTCGCTGAGCGGCACCCCTGGTGTCAACGCGAACCGCATCATCATCCGCGTGAGGAACGAAACGGGACCGGATCAGCTCCAGCTTCCATCGGCGCCGAGGCGCCAGGAGCGCCCCGCTTCGTCCAGGGCGAGGAGGTGCAGCCAGCCATTCGTGAACAGCGCCCGCACGCCCGGGTGGCGGTCCAGGATGACGCCGATCTCCTCGCGCGGGGCGGCGATATGGACGCTGAGGCGCAGCGGTTCATGCGCCAGCGATTCGCCGTCATGCACGGACTGCCAGGGCAGGCCCACGCGCAGGGTGCCGCCATTGCCCTCCACCACGCCCACGCCGCCGGTGACGTTGTGCAGCAGCTTGTTGCCGCCGCCGAAGGCCTCCGGTGCGACGACCGAGCCGTGGTATTGCAGGCTGATCCAGCTCGCGACCACGACGGGCGCCGTGAGGATGAGTTCCAGCACGCCGAAGCCCGCATCCCGCCGCCAGTCATAGTCGTGCAGGAAGACGCGGCCGCCGAGGTCGCGGCCCGCCGTCAGGGCGCGTGGTGCGGCGATGAAGGCCTGGCAGCCGGCCAGCCCCCATTCGGGGCGCGTCTCGGCCCAGTCGGTGGCGCGGGCAGGGATGGCCTCGCCACCGGCCGCGCGGGGCAGGCGCAGGGCGCGTTCGGCCCGCGCCAGGGCGCCGGCGCGGGCGAGCCACGCCTCGGCCTGGGCTGTTGCGGGGTGGGGCGGGTGGTCGGCGGCGTAGAGGGTGACGCGGTCACCCGTGGTGTCGTGCAGCCCGGCCAGGAAGAGCGTGTCCTCCGGCACCGCGATGCCGCGCGCGTCGAGGCCTGCCCGCACCGCCTTGTCGTTCAGCAGCAGGGCCAGCAGCCGCGCGCTGACATCGCCGCGATGCCCGCCGCAGGCGCCGCAATGGAGCGCGCTGGCATGCGGGTTGTTGGCGACCGTGGCGCCATGTCCCAGCAGCAGCACGAGCGGCGCGAAGCCCTCCGTCATGGACATGGCGCGCAGCACGGCCTCGGCGGTGGCGATGCGCGCCTCGGGCGTCAGGGCTTCGGGCAGTCGGGGCGGGGGTTCGGCCTTGGCGGCGCGCTTCAGGCCCAGCGCGTCGCGCAGCAGCCCGCCCGCATGCAGCAGCCCCGCCGCTTCCACAAAGGCGAAGGAGGAGACGGCCGCCTGGCTGAACCGCCCCCAGGCCCGCTTGGCCCGCGCGCCGATCCGCGCCGGCACCTCGCCTTCCACCGCCGTGCAGCTTCGCAGGCTGGGCCGCAGCAGCACGGGCAGGCGGTTCTCCACCACGTCCGATGCAAAGGCCTGATGCGCCACGGGCAGGCCGAAGAAGCCCGCGAAACCCTGGGTGCGGATGCCGGGGTCGAGGGATTCCAGCGCGCGCCGCATCACCTCCGAGCGCACGTCAATGCAGAAGGCGGCTTGCAGCACGGGGCGCGTTTCCACCGGCGCGGCGGCGGCGCCGGCCAGCTTCGCCGCCAGGGCGCGTTGCCCGGCGCGATCGGCGGCGTCCTGCAGGATGGCGTCCAGCGCCTCCTCCGGGCCGGCGGCGACGGGGGCGGCGTGGGCGTCCAGCACCTCGGCCCAGCGCGGGGCCAAGGCTTCGGCATGGGCGGCGAAGAGCGCCTCCTCCCACACCAGCCGCGCGGCGAGCAGTTCCCCGAGCGTGGGGTCGGTGCGGCCTTCCAGCTCCGCCTCGAAGCCGCGCTGCCGGGCGAGCTGCGCCCAACCCCCCAGCGTCATCAGCAGCCGGTGAAGCAGGGTTTCGCGCGCGGCCATGGGCACGCCCAGGGCGGCCAGCGCGCGCCCGGTGGCGGCGGCGGCGCCGGCGGGCGTGGCGGCGACATGGGCGCAGAAGCCGGGCAGGCCGAGGATCTCGGGCGTCAGGTCGCGCAGCGCCGTGGCCCGCCAGGAGGCATAGAGCGCGCCCCGGTGCTGCACCGGCCACAGCGCCTGCCCGGCATCGAACCAGCTGGCGGCGAAACCACCCAGCCGGTCGGCGATGATGCCGGGCCAGTCGGTGCCGGTGATCTCGGCCACAAGCTCCGCGACCGTGGGCAGGGCGCGGGGGGCGGGGCGCGGGCGGGCGAGGGCGGCGCGCAGGGCCGCCAGGCTCTCGGGCCGGTGGGCGGCGGGCGCGGCCTCCAGCGCGGCGGCCAGGTCCTCCTCCGCGATGGCGCCGGAGGCGATGCGCGCGGCGAACCATTCGCGCGGCATGGTGGTGGCGATGCCGCCCACCCGGGCGAGGCGTGCCGCGGCGGTGGCGAAATCCTCGCCCACCTGGCCGAGGAAGGGGTTCACCGCCACGGTGGCCGCCAGCGGCCAGGCGGGCGGGATGGCGGAGAGCGCCCGGTCGAGGGCGGCGTCATGGCCTTGCGCGGCGTCGTGCAGGTCGAAGGGCATGGGGCGTTCCTCAGGCGGGGTTCCGCCGCGACCAGCCGCGCAGCAGCCGGTCGGTCAGCGCGTTGATGTAGAGGCCGTTCGACAGATGCACCCGCAGCCCGGCGGCGGCGGGGTGCTGCGCCCAGAGCGGGAAGGTGGCCTGGGCGAAGGCGGTGAGGCCGAAACCCAGCACCGAGAGCGCCATCAGCACCCATTCCAGCGCGCCGGGCGGCGGGGGTGCGGGCAGCAACCCGGCCGTCATCGCCTCGGCCAGCCGTTGCAGGGTGAAGTAGCCGATGGCGGCGGCGGCGGCGGCGATGGAGGTGCGCAGCGTCAGCGGCACGGGGGCGGCGTCGGCGAAGCCCTGCGCCAGGAGGTAGGCCACGCCCAGCACGAGGATGGCGCCCAGGGCGATGGCTTGCGGCGACTTCTCCGCGAAGCCGAAGCCCGCGCCGATCAGCACGTAGAGGGCGAGTGCGGCCAGGAAGGCCCGCCCCACCGCGCGCAGGCTGGGCACGGCGACGGGGCCGGGGCGGCGGATGGCGGCCACCTTCTCCACCGCCATGCCCGCGCCGAGGAAGGCATGCGCCTTGTAGAGCGAGTGCGCCACGATGTGCAGCAGCGCCAGCGGGAACAGGGCCAACCCGCATTGCAGGAGCATGAAGCCCATCTGCGCGATGGTGGACCAGGCGAGCGCCGTCTTCACCGCGGGCTGGGTCAGCATCACCAGCCCCGCGAAGACCGCGGTGAAGCCGCCCAGCAAAGCGAGGGCCGCCAGCACGCCGGGGGCGGCCAGCATGACATCGGCGAAGCGGATCAGCAGGAAGCCGCCCGCGTTGACCAAGCCGGCATGGAGCAGGGCGGAGACGGGGGTGGGCGTCTCCATCACCTCGGTCAGCCAGCCATGGGCGGGGAATTGCGCGCATTGCAGCAGGGCGGCCAGCGCCAGCAGGGCGGCGGCGGCGGTGGTGAGGCCCGGCGCCTCGCCCGCCCGCGCGGCGGCGTTGATGGCGCCGATGTCGAGCGTGCCGTGCGCCAGCGCCAGCAGCAGGGCGGCGCCGATCAGCGCGGCCTCGCCCAGGCGGGCGAAGGGGGCGCGCTTGCGGGCGGCGCGCTGGGCGCCTGGGCGTTCGCGGTAGAACAGCAGCAGGCGGCCGAGGCCATGGCTCGCGCCCAGCCAGGCCAGCACCAGCACCGGCAGGTTGCCGGCCTGCACCAGCAGCAGGGCGGCGGCGAGGGTGGCGCACATCCAGCCGGTGAATTCCCCCTGGCGGGTTTCGCCATCGAGGTAGGTGGCGGAGAAGCGCAGCACCACCCAGCCCAGGAAGCCCACCAGCAGCAGCATGGTGGCCGAGACGGCATCCAGCCTTGCAAGTGCCAACGGCGCCGCTCCGGGCCCCTGGGCCAGCAGCAAAGCGAGGCTGGCCGCCGCCACGCCCAGCGCCAAGAGGCTCGCCAGGTGGGCGGCGCGCAGGGTCTCGGCCGGGCGCAGGCCGGGACCACGGAAGGCCAGGAAGGCGGCGGCGAGCAGCGCCAGGGGCGCGAGCAGGGGGAGGAGATGGCTTGGCATGGATCGCCGCGTAGCAACCACAAAGATTTTAGAAAATGACATTGTTTCGACCAAAACGTTCGTTCAAAACGAATGAATGGCCGAGCTGAACTACCACCACCTCCGCTACTTCCGCGCCGTGGCGCGCGAGGGGCACCTGACCCGCGCCGCCGCCGCGCTGAACCTGGCGCCCTCCGCGCTGTCGGCGCAGATCCGCGCGCTGGAGGAGAGGCTGGGCCAGGCCCTGTTCGAGCGCAGCGGCCGGCGCCTGGTGCTGACCGAGGCCGGGCGCATCGCCCTGGCCCATGCCGATGTGATCTTCGCCGCTGGCGACGAAATGCTGGCCACGCTGCGCCAGTCCGGCCAGAGCCAGCGCATCCTGCGCGTGGGCGCGCTGGCCACCCTGTCGCGGAACTTCCAGCTGGCCTTCCTGCGGCCCGTGCTGGGGCGGGCGGGGGTGGAGGTGGTGCTGCGCTCGGGCGGCATGGCGGAATTGCTGCGGGACCTTTCGGAGCTGAACCTCGATGTGGTGCTGACCAGCGAGCCGCCGGCCGGTCCCTATGTGGCGCACCGGCTGGCGGAGGAACCCGTCAGCCTGGTGGGTCGTCCCGCGTTGTTTGCCGGGCGGGCGGGGTTGGCGGAGTGGCTGGCCGGTGCGCCGCTGATCCTGCCCGCGCCCGAGAGCGGGTTGCGCGCGGGCTTCGAGGCGCTGCGCGAAAGGCTGGGCGTGACCCCGCACATCGCGGCCGAGGTGGACGACATGGCCATGATGCGCCTCTTGGCGCGCGAGGGCGTGGGGCTGGCCGTGCTGCCGCCCATCGTGGTGCGCGACGAACTCGCCTCGGGCGAGTTGGAGGAAGGCGAGCGCCTGCCCGGCCTGGTGCAGCCCTTCCATGCCGTGACGCTGCCGCGCCGCTTTCCCAACCCGCTGCTGCGTGAGGTGCTGCGCGCTGGCGCCTGATCCGCGCAGGCGCGGCCGGCGCGGTGAATCAGTGGTCGTTCCGAGCCCCCATGTTGCGCGGTGCGGGATGCGGGGCCAGCATCGGCGCGCATTCAGCCCGGAGTTCGCGTCCCATGAAACTGATCGACCTCAGCCGCACCATCACCCACAAGATGCAGCGCCTGGTGAACCACCCGACGATCGAGGTCTATCCCTTCAGCACCCATGACGAGAAGCGCGTGGTGGACGGGTATGAATTCTCCTCCGCCACCATGGTGCTGCACATGGGCGACCATGGCGGGACGCATGTGGACGCACCCGTGCATTTCGACGCGCGGCCGGGGGCGAAGACGATTGACGAGATGCCGTTGGAGACCTTCTTCACCGAGGCCGTGTGCCTGGACCTGACGCATGTGCCGGACCAGACGGACATCACCATCGCACACCTGGAAGCCGCGGAAAAAGCGGCCGGCGTGGAGATCCGCAAGGGCGACACGGTGCTGCTCTACACCGGCTTCTACGCGCGCGCGGCGGGCACCGAGGGCTACATCACCGACTTCCCGGGGCTGACCAAGGAAAGCGCCACCTGGCTGGGCGCGAAGGGCATCACTGCCTTCACGGTGGAGAGCGTCAGCCCCGGCCGGCCGGGCCGCAACAATTTCGAGGTGCATCATGTCTGCCGCGACATGGGCTTCACGCATTACGAGGGCGTGGTGAACCTCGACAAGGTGGTGGGCAAGGGGCGGTTCCGCTTCATCGCCCTGCCGCTGAAGATCGCGGGCGGCACCGGCAGCCCGGTGCGCGCCTGCGCGATCCTGGAGGGTTAACTTTTAAAGCGGCCGATTCACGCCCCCGGCGTTCCGCCGGGAGCGATCGGACGCTACGCCCTCTCCAGCCAGTCCTGCACCTGCGCGCGGATAAAGGCCGTGTCCTCCGGGATGGGCTGCGGGTTGCCGGCGCGGTGGCCCCAGATGCTGGGAATGGGGCGCAGTTCCGCGTGGCGCAGATGGGGCAGTTCGGCCTCGTTGTCCGCCACGCGGAAGTAGAGGTCGGTGGCGCCCGGCATCAGCAGCACGCGCGCCTGAATGGCGCGCAAGGCGGCGGGCAGGTCGCCGCCATCGGCGATGTCGCCGGCCTCCCAGGTGCGCAGATGCGCCAGCAGGTCCGCGGCGGGGCGGCGGCTGAAGCGCTCCACCCAGTCGCGGCGGAGGAAGGTTTCCAGATCCGGCGCGCCCAGCGCCGTCAGGTGCAGGTTCGCGCGGTAGAAATCCTGGCTGAGCGCCCAACTCGCATAGATGCGGCCGAAGGCGTTCATGGCGCGCGCGGGATGGGCCGAGAAGCGGCCATCGCCCAGGTATTCGGGCGCCGCCTCCAGCACCGCGATCAGGCTTTGCAGGAAGATGCGGTTGTGCACGGAGGTCCGCGCCGAGCCGCAATTGACGATGACGCGCGACACCGCATCCGGATAGGCCGCGGCCCAGTGATAGGCCTGCTGCGCGCCCATGGACCAGCCATAGACGGCGTGCAGGTGGGTGACGCCGAACACTTCGGCCATCAGCCGCTTCTGCGCGGCCACATTGTCCCAGGACGTGACGACATCCGGCCAATCCGCGCTGTTGCTGGGCGAGGTGGAAAGGCCGTTGCCGAACATGTTCGGGATCACGATGAACCAGCGCGTGGGGTCCAGCACGCCCTCGGGCCCGATGAGCCATTCCAGGTCCGGGTGCTGCGCGGAATAGGAAGTCGGGTAGAGCACCACATTGTCCCGCACGGGCGAGAGCGTGCCATGGCTGCGCCAGACCAGCGTGGCATCCGGCAGCACGCCGCCGCGATGGAGGGGAAGGTCGCCCAGGTGGAAATCGCCCTGGGCCTTGGGCCATTCAGTCATGCGGGGTTCGTCTCACGAAGTTTGCGGATGTGGTCGCGGTGCCAGGCGGCATAGCCCTGGTCCACATGGGCCAGCCGGTCCTTCAGCACGCCATGCGCCTCGGCCAGCCGGTGGAAGGGGATGAAGGGGTAGAGGTGATGCTCGGCGTGGTAGGGCATGTTCCACATCAGCAGCCGCACCACGGGGTTCGTCAGCACGGTGCGGGTGTTGGTCAGGCCGTTCGCGTCCTCCGAGCAGCCCGTGTGCTCGGTCAGCAAATAGAGGCGCAGGACGATCTGCCCCAGGATCTGCGGGCCGATCCAGAACCAGAACAGCGCGGCCCAGCCGAAGGCGAGCCCCGCCGCCAATGCCAGCGCCACCGTCAGCGCCGAGGAGGCGCGGACCGAGGCGATGACGCGCGGCGCCGTCGCTTCGTGCAGGAAGGGATAGGCCCGCATGTCGCCGCGCCAGGCCGCGACCCAGACCTCGACCTGCGCGCGCCAATAGGCGAGGCCCGCCATGCGCGCGAGATAGGCGGGGAAGGTGGCCGGCGGGGGCAGCATGAGCTCCGGATCATGCTCCGCATCCTGGGTGTGCTTGTGATGGGCCAGGTGGAATTGCTGGTAGTAGTGCCAGTTCCGCAGCGCCGGCAGCCCGCTGATCCAGCCCACCACCGCATTGGCGCGGCGGGACCTGAAGGCCGTGTAGTGCGATGTCTCGTGGAAGGGCGCGAAGAGTGCCGCCTGGATGATGCCCGCCAGCAGCATCGCCGGCACCACCAGCACCCCGGGCGCGACCGCGATCAAGGCAGCGCTGCCCAGGATCAAGGCAAGGTGCAGCACGGCCCGCGCCGCCCCGCGTGCATCGGAGCGTGTGGCCAAGTGCATCATGTCGCGCGGGCGGGGCGCGTCGAGCGTGGTGCTCATGGGGCAAGCCTTTCAGTGCGGTGGGTGCCATGCAAGCGGCGCGCCGCGCCGGGCAAGCGCCGCGCCGCGCCACACCGGGTGTTGGCACCCATGCGCCGGGGGTGATGCCCCGCTTGGCTCAGGCCCCCTACAAGGAAGCGGCAACGCCAATGGGAGGAACACAATGAAGCGCATCACCACGCCACAGATCCGCGCGCGGAAGGGGGGCGAGCCCCTGGTCTGCCTCACCGCCTATACGGCGCAGACGGCGAAGCTGCTCGACCCGCATGTGGACCTGCTGCTGGTGGGGGATTCGCTGGGCATGGTCGTCTATGGCTTCGACAGCACCCTGCCCGTGACGTTGGAGATGATGATCGCCCATGGCGCCGCCGTGGTGCGCGGCGCGCGGCGGGCCTGCGTGGTGGTGGACATGCCCTTTGGCACCTACCAGGAAAGCCCCGAACAGGCCTTCCGCAACGCCGCCCGCATCCTGGCCGAGACGGGCGCCGATGCGGTGAAGCTGGAAGGCGGGGAGGAGATGGCGGCCACCGTGCGCTTCCTCACCACGCGCGGCGTGCCGGTCTGCGGCCATGTGGGCCTCATGCCCCAGGCGGTGAACACCGCGGGCGGGTTCAAGGCCACCGGCCGTTCGGAGGAGGAGGCCGCGGGCGTGGCGCGCGACGCCGCCGCCATCGCCGAGGCCGGCGCCTTCGCCGTCGTGCTGGAAGGCACGGTGGAGCCGGTGGCGGCCGCCATCACGGCGGCGCTGCCCGTGCCCACCATCGGCATCGGCGCCTCCGCCGCCTGCGACGGGCAGATCCTGGTGACGGATGACGTGCTGGGCCTGTTCCGCGACTTCACGCCGCGCTTCGTGAAGCGCTACGCGGAGCTTTCCACCCAGGTGACGGCGGCGGCCGAAGCCTATGCCCAGGATGTGCGCGCCCGCCGCTTCCCGGGGCCGGAGCATTGCTTCCCGCCCCCGAAGAAGGGGTAGCCTGGGCGTCAGGCGGGTGGGCCACCCAGAGCGGCCAGCTCCTTCTCCAGGACCGCGATCTCGGTGCGGAGTTCCTGCAGATAATTGTCGCGCTGCGCGATCTCGGCCTCGGTCTTGAGCTTCCAGCCATAGGCCGTGGTGATGTCCTGCCGCTTCCGGCGGATCAATTCGCGCAGGTCCAGGCGCCGTTGCAGGTGCTCGGGCGCCTCGGCCTCGACAGGGGGCGCGGCGAGGGGCGGCAGGGCGGGCGCAGGCGCGGGCGGCCGCTCGGGCGGCGGGTCGGTGGCCCAGAGCGCGCCGCCCTCGGCCGTCGCCTCGAAGAGGGTGATGAGGGAGGACCATCGCATCATCCGGCTGGGCGGCACGGGGCGCGGGGGGCCGCTGGCCTGGCCGCCGCGCAGGGTCCAGCCCGGCTGGCCGGCGCGCCGCTCCTCGGCCGCGCGGGCGAAGCGGACGGCGATGCGGGGGCCGTAGGTGGCGCGCAGCCAGGCCTCGACATCCTGCAGGCCGTGGCTGGGGGGCAGGGTGCGGCGATGGGCCCGCCAGCCGCGCATCACCTCCCGCGCGTCGAGCAGGGTTTCCAGCGCCTCATAAGCGCGGTCGCTGAAGGGTTCGGCCAGCCAGAGCCCGGCCCAGCGCAGCGCGTAGCGCAGGCGGAAGAGGGCCTCGGCCAGCAGGGCGGACAGCCCGCCCCAGCGCCACAAGGCCCAGCCGAGGCCGGCGGCCATGGCGAGCCCGCCCTCCAGCGCCTCCACCGTCTCGAAGCCGAGCCCCGCCGCGCCATAGAGGGTGGCCATGGCGGCCACGGCATCGAGCAGCAGCAGCACAAGGGCGCGCAGCTTGCCCCGCGCGCTGACCCGCGGACGGCGGCGCGGCCGGCCGGATGGAGGGGCGGGGGTGCCGAGCAGGGCCTTGGACTGCGCCAGCAACGCCGCGATGTCGTCGCGGCTTTCGGCGAGGCCGCTGCGCTCCAGCGCCGCCACCAGCCGTTCCAGCTCATCCCTGTTCGCCGCGGCGCCAGCCGGCATGGCCACCTCCTGCCGGCATGTCTATGGTCCGGCAGGGGTGAGGCTTTGGTTAAGGCTGCCACGCGCATGCCGTGACTTGCATGCGACGGGGGGATGTCCTATGGCCCCCCATCCACGGCCGGGCCGCCATCGCGGCCTGCCGCATCCCCGAGAGCCGCGCCATGAAGTCCGACACCCATCCCGCCTATCATGAGCTGAACGTCATCATGACCGACGGCACGACCTTCACGACCCGGACCTGCGCGGGCAAGCCGGGCGACACGCTGCGCCTCGACATCGACCCCAAGAGCCACCCGGCCTGGACCGGCGTGCAGCGCATCATGGACACCGGCGGCCAGGTGGCGAAGTTCAACAAGAAGTTCGCGGGCATCGGGACCATCAAGAAGGCGCCCTGACACACGTGATGCCCCCTTGAACCGGGGGGCTCGCGGAAATACCTCCTGCGGTGCCGGGGTGCCTGATGGGCCCCGGCGTGGACCGGATGCGGCGCCGCCCTGGTGGGGCGCCACGGATGGCCGCCCAACACGGACCTTGCTTTCGCAGGAGGTTCAGCGATGAACGCTGTTGATTTTTCTCCTCTTCTCCGCACCGCGATCGGCTTCGACCGCTTCGCCCGCATGCTGGATGGCGCGCGCCTCCAGCCCGAGGCTCAGGCCTACCCGCCCTACAACATCGAGATGACCGGCGATGACAGCTATGTGCTGACCATGGCCGTGGCCGGCTTCGGCCCCCAGGACATCGAGGTGGTGCTGCGCGAGGACACGCTGCACGTCAGCGGCAAGGCGGCCGAGCAGCCGGGTGAGCGCCGCTACATCCATCGCGGCATCGCCGGCCGTGCCTTCGAGCGCCGCTTCGTCCTGGCCGACCATCTCGTGGTCCAGGGCGCGCGGCTGGAGAATGGCCTGCTGCACGTGGCGCTGAAGCGCGAAGTGCCGGAGGCGCTGAAGCCCCGCCGCATCGCGATCGAGGCGGCGGCGCCGGCCGCGCGGCCCGTGCTGGAACAGCAGGCCGCCTGAGGGCCTGAGGCGACCGGGCCGGGGGGCGACCCCCGGCCTTTTTCATGTCCCGGGTTTCATGTTGGTGGGCGAAAGAAGGCCTCCGCCGCCTGGCGCTGTGAGGCGCGGGCCGCGATGGCTTGTTCGGCCCGGGTGATCTCGGCCTGCAATTGTGTGATGTAGTGGCGCAGATCCACCTCAGACCATTCGGCCAGCGCCGCCGGGACGAAGTGTTTTTGTGGTTTCGAGGGCGCATCTTCATCGAGCATGACGACGGGCTTTCGTTTCAGGGCTTGGCCCCATGCGGGCCTGCCACTATAGGGCTTCTCACAGTCGGCCGCGTGCCCCCCCGTGTGCTTGCTTCGGGTGCGTGCCCCGCGGCGCGCACAGCAATTCTGATGGTGTCCTTTTCCGGGCGCCGACCTGACGGATGACCCATGGCCCAACCCCTCATGCCCAAGGCCACCGCCGTGTGGCTGATCGAGAAGACCTCCCTCTCCTTCGAACAGATCGCGGATTTCGTGCAGATGCACCCGCTGGAGGTGCAGGCCATCGCGGATGGCGAGGTCGCGCAGGGCATCATCGGCTATGACCCCGTGGCGAATGGGCAGGTCTCCCGCGAGGATATCGCGCGTTGCGAGGCCGATACCTCCGCGCGGCTTTCGCTGGCGCCCAACGCCGTGCCGCAGTCCAAGGCGCGGGGCAAGGGCGGGCGCTATACCCCCGTGGCCAAGCGCAATGATCGCCCGGACGGCATCGCCTGGCTGCTGCGCAACCATCCGGAACTGTCCATCGCGCAGGTGGCCAAGCTGCTGGGCACCACCAAGGAAACCATCGAGAAGGTGCGGGACAAGACGCACTGGAACAGCCCGAACATCAAGGCGCGCGACCCCGTGATCCTGGGGCTGTGCACCCAGAGCGCGCTGAATGTCGCCGTGACGGCCGCGCAGGAGCGGCTGAAGGCCGAAGGCAAGGCGGTCCCCGCGCCGCTGCCGGTGGCCAGCGACGCTGAGTAGGCGGCATCTGATGGATGGCGCGCCCTCGGTGGGATCACCGAAGGCGGCCGGAGATCAGTTCATGCGGCGCAGACGCTCCATTTCTTCCTTGAGTTGAAGCTTTTCCCGCTTCAGACGGGCCAGCGCCCCGTCATCCGGGCGCGGGCGGGCACCTTCCTGCGCGATACGTTGCTCAAGGTTGGCGTGACGGGTCTCCAGGGCATTCAGCCTCGGGGCATGGATCATCGCGTATCCTTTTCCATCCGTGGGTTCCTTCCCGGGGCGCCGCCGGCCAGGTCGACGACGGGGAATGCCGCATGGTGGAACCGTCCATGCGGCCCGGGGTCGCAGGCCAGTGCTGCTGTTGCACCGCCGCCCTGGCATGCTATCCCGAAGCCTGCCAGCGACGCGATGTTTTTTGCGTTAACGGCGCGGTGTGAAACCAGGGGTGGCCTCAGGACGTGATGCTCGAAGACCGCGAAGCCCTGCTGCGCCGCCTGCATGAACTCCGCAGCGAACACCGCGACCTGGACACGGTGATCGCACGGCTGGATGGCAGCATCGGCGACCAGCTCCAGCTCGTGCGCCTCAAGAAGCGCAAGCTGAAGCTGAAGGACGAAATCGCCTGGCTGGAGAGCCAATTGGTGCCGGATATCATCGCGTGACCAACGACATCGCGCCCCTGGTGGGCGTCATCATGGGCAGCCGCTCCGACTGGGAGACGATGCGCCACGCCGCCGAGACGCTCACCGCGCTTGGCGTGCCGCACGAGACGCGGGTGGTCTCGGCCCACCGCACGCCCGAGCGCCTGTTCGACTATGCGCGCGGCGCGGCGGGGCGGGGGCTCAAGGTCATCATCGCGGGCGCGGGCGGCGCGGCGCATCTGCCCGGCATGGCGGCCAGCATGACGGCGCTGCCGGTGCTGGGCGTGCCGGTGGAATCCCATGCGCTGAAGGGCATGGATTCGCTGCTCTCCATCGTGCAGATGCCCGGTGGCATTCCGGTGGGAACGCTGGCCATCGGCCGGGCGGGTGCCATCAATGCGGGGCTGCTGGCGGCGTCCATCCTCGCCTTGTCCGATGCGGCATTGGCGGCGAGGCTTTCAGCTTGGCGCGCGGCCCAGACCGAGGGCGTGCCGCATGACCCGGCCTGAGCCTCTGCCTCCAGGCGCCACCATCGGCATCCTGGGCGGCGGGCAGCTGGGGCGGATGAGCGCGATGGCCGCGGCCCGCCTGGGCTAC
The DNA here is from genome assembly GCF_014196305.1 of Roseococcus suduntuyensis. GTDB lineage: Bacteria > Pseudomonadota > Alphaproteobacteria > Acetobacterales > Acetobacteraceae > Roseococcus > Roseococcus suduntuyensis. The sequence continues at coordinate 55,900 of NZ_JACIDJ010000007.1, read as the reverse complement.
CGCGCCCATGTCTATGCGCCGGACGCCGATTCGCCGGGCATGCAGGTGGCCGCCGCACGCACGGTCGCCCCTTATGAGGATGTGGCGGCCTTGCACCGTTTCGCCGCCGAGGTGGACGTCGTCACCTTCGAATTCGAGAACGTGCCCGCCGCGACCCTGGCCGCGCTGGAGGGCAGGGTGCCCTGCCGCCCGGGGCTGGGCGTGCTGGCCATCGGCCAGGACAGGGTGCGGGAAAAGCGCTTCCTCGCCGAGGCCGGCGTGCCCGTCGCCCCCTGGGCCGAGGTGCGCAGCGAGGCGGAACTGCGCGACGCCGTGGCGCGCATCGGCCTGCCCGCCGTGCTCAAGACCACGCGCATGGGCTATGACGGGCGCGGCCAGGCGGTGCTCCGCACGCCTGATGACATCGCCCCCGCCTATGCCCGGCTGGAGCCCAAGCCGCTGATCCTGGAAGCCTTCGTGCCCTTCGCGGGCGAGGTCTCGGCCATCGCGGCACGGGGCGCGGATGGGTCGGTCGCGGTCTATGACGCGGTGGAGAACCATCACCGCCACCATATCCTGGACCTCTCCTTCGCCCCGGCCCGCGTGCCGGACGCCACGGCGGCGGCGGCGCGGGAGAATGTGCGCCGCGTGGCCGAGTCGCTGGACCTCGTGGGAATCGTGGCGCTCGAGATGTTCCTGCTGGCCGACGGGACCCTGCTGGGAAATGAAATCGCGCCGCGGCCGCACAATTCCGGTCACTGGACCATGGATGCCTGCCTGTGCGGGCAGTTCGAGCAGCATGTTCGCGCGGTGGTTGGATTGCCCCTGGGCCCTGCAACCCGCCATGCCGATTCGGTGATGCGGAACCTGGTTGGCCCCGAGGGGCTGGCCGCCTGGCCGGAGATGGTCGCCGCACCGCAGGTGGTGGCCCATTGGTACGGCAAGGAGGAGGCGCGGGCCGGGCGCAAGCTGGGCCACGCGAACCTTCTGCTTTCCTTGGGGAAAATTTCCTCCGTGGAAAAGGACTGGCGCCCGGTTGGCTGGTAGATGAACCACCTGTTGCCTGGGCGCCATGATGACTGTGGTGTTTCTGCCACATGTGCGCGAAATGCCCGACAGGGTGCTACAACTAACCGATGCCAGGTGTTATTGTCATACTACGCAGCGGGATGGTGGTGCTCGTCATGGGTCTCTCACGCCGCGACCGGATAACAAGCGTGTTTCAAGGAGAAGCAAAGATGAGCTTCAAGAAGGCCCTTCTCGCGGCGACCGTGCTGTCGCTGCCCGTGGCCGCCGCCCAGGCCCAGACCATGCCGGTCACCGGCCTCTATGTGGGTGCCGGCGTTGGTGCGAACTTCCTCGAGGGTCGTTCCTCGGCGGTGGACCCCGGCGTCCGCGTGTCCAACTCGGACAACATCGGCGTCGTTGCGGTCGGCAGCGTCGGCTGGGGCTTCGGCAACGGCATCCGTGCCGAGATCGAGGGCAGCTTCCGCTGGAACGAGCCGCACCGCTACGCGATCAACGCGGTGCGCGCCGGCAGCGTGTCGGGCAACCGCTACCAGTATGGCGTGATGGGCAATGCCTTCTACGACATTCCGCTGGGCATGGACTTCGGTGGCTTCAACATCACCCCGTATGTGGGTGTTGGTGCCGGTTACCAGTGGACCGACAACAGCAGCATCCGCGCCAACTTCCCGGGCGGCTCGCTGCGTTCGAACGACCGTGACGGCCGCTTCGCCTACCAGGCGATCGTGGGTGCCGCTGTCGGCCTCGACGCCCTCCTGCCCGGCCTGGCGCTGACCACCGAATACCGCTTCATGGGCACGCTGGCGCCGTCGCTGACCTACGCCACCGTGAACAACGCGGGCGTGACGACGAGCCGCAGCACCTTCCGCTCCGAGAACTACAACCACTCGGTGCTCGTTGGTCTGCGCTACGCCTTCAACACGCCGGCGCCCGCGCCGGTCGTGGCCCCGGCCCCGGCCCCGGCCCCGGCCCCGGCCCGCACCTTCCTGGTGTTCTTCGACTGGGATCGCGCCGACCTGACGGACCGCGCCCGCCAGATCATCGCGGAGGCGGCCACCAACGCCCGCACCGTGTCCTCGACCCGCATCGAGGTCTCGGGCCACGCGGACCGCACCGGTGCCGCCGCCTACAACCAGCGTCTGTCGGTGCGTCGCGCCGAGGCGGTGGCTGCCGAGCTGGTGCGCCGTGGCATCAACCGGAACGAGATCACGATCCAGGGCTTCGGCTTCGATCGTCCGCTCGTCCCGACCGCCCAGGGCGTGCGCGAGCCGCAGAACCGCCGCGTGGAAATCGTCCTGCGCTAATCGCAGGGCCTTCCAAGGCTGGACTTGGGAAGGGGCGCCGAAAGGCGCCCCTTTTCTTTTGGGCGCATCCCGCGCCGCCGCATGGCCATGAAAAAAGGCGGCCCCAGGGGGCCGCCTCGATGTCGTGGGCTGAGATGTCCCGCCGGGACGCAGCGAGGCTCAGCGCGTCGCGCTGGCCCGCTGCTGCCGGGCCGGCGGGGCCGGGCAAGTCGCCGTTTCGAGCGGCTGCGGGATGCTGGCCCGCTGCGTGATGGCCGCCAGATCGGCGAGCGAGGAGGCGCCCATCGCCTGCTGGAACAGCGGCAGCTGGTTCTGGCAGAAATGCGAGCCCTGGGTGATGCCGACCTGCATCTGGTTGTTGGCCAGGTTCGTGATGTACTGGTCCATCTCGCGCTGCGCCTGGCGGCCCGAGGCGCGCTGGTAATAGCCCGTCACGCCGCGATGCGCCTCGCCCAGCTGGCTGCGGAAACGCGTCACGAAGGCGTTGTAGCTGTCATGCTGCTGGCAGGAGAGCGCCACGACCATCAGCTGGCTTTGCAGCGCGCGAATGTCGAAGGCGGTCCTTTCCGCCGGCCGCAGGCAGGTTGCGAGTGCCAGGCTCGGCACCGCCATGGCGGCCGCGATGCCACCCAACAGCATGAATTTGCGCGCCATGGCGCTATCCCCCGAAAGAAAGATCCCCTGCCTTGAAGCCGCCCTTTGGGCACGCGACTCGGCATCCCACCGAAGCTTTACAGGGAACTCATCCCCGCGCGAAGCCTCTTCATGCATGTTGTTGTTTTGCCTTGGGTTTGGGTAGCTCCGAAAGGCGCCGATCAAGGAATTCAAGGACATCCTCCATCTCGGGCGTCTGTGGACGCATCCAATAGGCCAGGGTGGCGGCATAGATGGCGGCCACGGTGGCGCGGCGTGTGTACCAGGAGAAGTCGGCCGAGCTGTCTCCGGCCGCGTACCAGATGGCCGACGCCGTGTTGGCCGTGCAGCGCAGCGCCACGGGGATGTTCCAGGGCAGGGCCAGCAGGGCGGTGGCGGCGCGCAGCGCCTCGCGGTCCGGCTCGGCCGCGCGCAGGCGCAGCTCGATGGCGCGGCGGATGCGCTGGGGGGTCCGCAGGCCGGTCATGTCCTCGGCGGTGGCCTCCTCTTCCATGCGGCGGTCGGCGAGCGCGCACCAGGCCTCCACCGCGCCCGCCACGCCGCGGGGGAAGGCGTTGTCGAGCATCTCGGCGGGCTCGCCCTGATCCTCCAGGGCTCGGCGCAGCGTCTCGCGCGTCCAGCCCATGTGGTTGGCCTGGGCGACGGCGGCGAGAATCAGGGCGTCGTCGGTCATGGCGCATCTCCACGGGTGGCTTCGGCCGCGCGGGCGAGTTCCTCGGTGAAGCCGAGCATCGAAAGGTCCTCCATGCGCATCAGGTAGAAGATGCCATACAGATGGTCATTCTCATGCTGAAGAACACGGGCGGCGAAGCCCTCCGCCTCGCCCGTGACGCGATTTCCTTCGGCGTCCTGTCCGGACCAGGCGAGGCGGGTGAAACGGGGCACCTGGCCGCGCAGGCCGGGGATGGAGAGGCAGCCCTCCCAGCCCAGTTCCATGGCGTCGTCCAGCGGTGTCAGCTCGGGGTTGAAGAGCACGTTCAGCGCCGGCCCGTCGCGCCAGAGGAAGAGGCGCAGCGGCACATGCACCTGGGGGGCGGCGAGGCCCACACCGCCGGCATCGGCCAGCGTCTCGGCCATGTCGCGCACCAGGCGGCGCATGTCGGGGGCGGTGGGGTCGGGCACCGGCGCGGCCTCGCCCAGCAGCACCGGGTGGCCCATGCGGGCGATCTTGAGAATGGCCATGCAAACCTCCGTCGGCATCGTTTGGCCACAGGAAAGGGGTTTGCGTGAGGGGGGTGCTTGTGTTATCTGCTCCGCACGGCACGGGGCGTTCTTGCCCGCGGGCCTTTTCCACGTTGATCGGCCAGAGCGCCAACAGGAGATTCGCCCGCGTGCAAGTCGTCGTCCGGGACAACAATGTTGATCAGGCGCTCAAGGCGCTCAAGAAGAAGCTGCAGCGCGAGGGTGTGTTCCGCGAGATGAAGCTTCGCCGCCACTACGAAAAGCCGAGCGAGCGCCGCGCCCGTGAGGCCGCCGAGGCCGTTCGTCGCGCCCGCAAGGTGGAGCGCAAGCGGCTGGAGCGCGAGGGCTTCTAAAGCCCCCTCTTCCTGACATCGCACGCGGACAGGGCGCCACCTTCGGGTGGGCGCCCTTTTCGCGTTCGTGCGAAAATGGAAAGGGACGTCCCCAAGAAAGGAGCGCCCCCAAGACGTTCAGGATAGGCTCTGAAGGATCCGGCCGCACAGCGGCCGGCGCCGCTCAACTGACCTTACCGGCCGCGCACCAGCGGTGCGGCGAAAGCCAAGGCGGCGGAGCCGCCGCCCGGCGTTTGAGGGCAAGAAAAAAGCTTCAACACTGACGCGAAGCGTCAGCGTTGAAGCGCCTGCACGATCTCCTGCGTCACCTTCTTCGCATCGCCGAACAGCATCATGGTGTTCGGGCGGAAGAACAGCTCGTTGTCCACGCCCGCATAGCCGCTCGCCATGCCGCGCTTGACGAAGAACACCGTCTTGGCGCGCTCCACGTCCAAGATGGGCATGCCGTAGATGGCGCTGGACTTGTCGGTCTTGGCGGCCGGGTTGGTCACGTCATTGGCCCCGATCACATAGGCCACGTCGGCCTCGGCGAATTCGGGGTTGATCTCCTCCAGCTCGTGCACCTCGTCATAGGGCACGTTCGCCTCGGCCAGCAGCACGTTCATGTGGCCGGGCATGCGGCCGGCGACCGGGTGGATGGCGTAGGAGACCTCCACGCCCTCCTTCTTCAGCAGGTCGGCCATCTCGCGCACCACCTGCTGGGCCTGGGCCACCGCCATGCCATAGCCGGGCACTACGATGATCTTGCCGGCATTCTTCATGATGAAGGCCGCGTCCTCGGGGCTGCCGGCCTTCACAGGCGCACGATCCGCGTTGCCGCCCGCCGCCGCCACGCCGCTCTCGCTGCCGAAGCCGCCCAGCAGCACGTTGATGATGGAGCGGTTCATCCCCTTGCACATGATGTAGGAGAGGATGGCGCCCGAGGCACCCACCAGCGCGCCCGTCACGATCAGCAGCAGGTTGCCGATGGTGAAGCCGATGCCCGCCGCCGCCCAGCCCGAGTAGCTGTTCAGCATGGACACCACCACCGGCATGTCCGCGCCGCCGATGGGGATGATGAGCAGGAAGCCCAGGCCGAAGGCCAGGATCGCGATCATCCAGAACAGGGTGGGCGAGCCGGTGGCGACGAACAGGATCACCAGCAGCAGCAGCAGCACGCCCAGCCCCGCGTTCAGCTTGTGCTGGTTCGCGAAGAGGATGGGCGCGCCCGACATGCGGCCATCCAGCTTGAGGAAGGCGATGACGGAGCCCGAGAAGGTGATGGCGCCGATGGCCAGGCCCAGCGACATCTCGAGCAGCGAGGCGCCCTTGATGTCGCCCGGCACGCCGATGCCGAAGCTCTGCGGCGAGTACATCGCGGCCGCCGCCACGAAGACCGCGGCCAGGCCGACCAGCGAGTGGAAGGCCGCGACCAGCTGCGGCAGCGAGGTCATCTGGATGCGGCTCGCGATGATTGTGCCGATCGAGCCGCCGATGGCGATACCCGCGATGATCAGCACGAAGCCGCCGAAATCCATGCCAGAGTTCAGGATGGTCGCCACGATGGCGATGCCCATCCCGATCATGCCGTACTGGTTGCCCTGGCGCGACGTCTCGGGGTGGGACAGCCCGCGCAGCGCCAGGATGAACAGGACCGAGGCGGCGAGGTAGGCGAGGGTGGCGATGGTGGCCATGTCTGCCTCAGCCCTTCTTCTTCTGGAACATGGAGAGCATGCGGCGCGTCACGAGGAAGCCGCCGAAGATGTTCACGGAGGCCAGGGTGACGGCCAGCACGCCGAACAGGCGGGCCGCGTCGCTCTCGGCCGCCGCGGCGGCGAGGATGCCGCCCACGACGATGACCGAGGAGATGGCGTTGGTCACGCCCATCAGCGGCGAGTGCAGCGCGGGCGTCACCGACCACACCACGTAGTATCCGACGAAGCAGGCCATCAGGAAGATGGTCAGCATCAGCAGGAAGGGTTCCACCACCTGGGCCACGGGGGCCGTGGCCTCGGCGGCGCGGCGGGCGAAGTCCGCCAGCTCGGCGGCGCGGGCCGAAAGCTCGGCGGCGCGGTTGGCCAGTTCCGTCTGGGTGCTCATGGGGGTCTCCGTCAGGCCGCGGGGGCGAACATCTTGTGGACCACGGCGCCAGCGCGCGTCAGCGTGACACCCTGGACGATGTCGTCCTCGGGCGGCAGCTTCGGCGCCTTCGCGTCCTTGTCCCAGAAGGTGGTCAGGAAGGTGAGCAGGTTGCGCGCGTAGAGGGCGCTGGCGGCGGCGGGGATGCGGCCGGGCCAGTTGGTGAAGCCCAGGATCTTCACGCCATTGTCGGTGACATAGGCCTGGCCGGGCTTGGTCAGCGCGCAATTGCCGCCGGCATCGGCCGCGATGTCCACGATGACGCTGCCGGGCTTCATGGAAGCGACCATGGCCTCCGTCACCAGCGTGGGCGCCTTGCGGCCCTGCACCAGCGCGGTGCAGACCACCACGTCCTGCTTGGCGATGTGCGCGGCCACCACCTCGGCCTGCTTGGCGTAGAATTCCGCGGAAAGCTGCTTGGCGTAGCCGCCGGCGGTCTGGGCGGACTTGCTCTCCTCGTCCTCGTGACCCACGAAGCTGGCGCCGAGGGACTTGATCTCCTCCTTGGCGGCCGGGCGCACATCGGTGGCCGAGACGCGCCCGCCCAGGCGGCGGCCGGTGGCGATGGCCTGCAGGCCCGCAACACCCGCGCCCATCACGAAGACGTTCGCGGCGGGCACGGTGCCGGCCGCCGTCATCAGCATGGGAAAGCCACGGTCGAAGGCGCCCGCGCCCTCGATCACGGCGCGGTAGCCCGCCAGGTTCGCCTGGGAGGAGAGCACGTCCATGCTCTGCGCGCGGGTGATGCGCGGCAGGAGTTCCATGGAGCAAGCCTCTACACCCGCGGTCGCATAGGCCTGGGCGGCGGCGGCATCAGCCTGGAGCGTGCCGATCAGCAGCGCACCCTGGGGCAGGGCCACCTCCGGCGCGCGGACGGTGAAGACGATGGCCGCCCCCGCCACGGTGGCGGCGGCGTCGGTGGCCAGGGTGGCACCCGCCGCCGCGTATTCGGCATCGGGGAAGCCCGAGGCGGTGCCCGCACCCTGCTCCACCGTGACGTCGAGACCGAGGGCGATGAGTTTCTTCACCGTCTCGGGCGTCGCCGCCACTCGGCTTTCGCCGGGTTTCGTCTCCTTCAGGACCGCAAGGCGCATCAGGCCATATCCCCCGTTGAATGGTCGGCTATTTGTCCGGACGCTGCATATGCACGCTGCGGCCCCCGGCGCAAGCCGTTGCGTTCATGTCATGTGACGGAGAACTTGCCGCCAGACCCGCAGGAAATTGCCGGACCAGAGCAGCCCGATCTCGCGCGGGCCATAGCCGCGCCGGGCCAGTTCGGCGGTGATGGCGGCGGTTTCCCCCGCATGCATCCAGCCCTGTACACCGCCCCCTCCGTCAAAATCGGACGAAATGCCGACATGATCCAGGCCGATGCGCCGCACCGCATGGTCCACATGGTCCACCAGGTCCGCCACCGTCGCCTGGGCCGCGCCATTGGGGGGTGCGGGTTTCAGGAAGGAGGCGACGGCCGTGATCTGGGCGACTCCGCCACAGGCGCGGAGGGCGTCCAGCTGCTCGTCATCCAGGTTGCGCGGGTGGGCGTTCAGCGCGGCGCAGGCGGTGTGGGTGACGGCGACGGGCGCGCGGGAGACCTCGCAGGCCTGCATCATGCCGGCCTTGGACACATGGGCGCAGTCCAGCATCAGCCCCACGCGGTTCATCTCCGCGATGGCGGCGCGGCCGAGGGCCGTCAGCCCGCCATGCTCCTCCTCCGCATCGCCCAGGTTCTTGCGGGGGCGGGCGCTGTCGGACAGCGCGTTGTGCCCGTCATGGGTCAGCGTCAGGTAGATGGCGCCCAGCCGCCGCCACAGCGCGATGCGGCCGAGGTCATGGCCCATGGCATAGCCGTTCTCGACGGCCGAGAGCACGGCGGGCACGCCGGCCGCGAAGGCGGCCTCCACCTCGTCCGGGGTGGCGCAGAAACGGGCGGTGGTGCCGTCCGCGCGGTCACGGATGTGGCGCAGCATGGCCTCGGCGCGGGCGGCGGCGGCGGCATGGCCCACATGGTCGCGCGGCCCCTGGGCGACATAGGCGATGAAGACGGCGGCCGACATGCCGCCTTCGCGCATCTTGGGCAGGTCCACGCAACGGTCGGTCTGGGTGAGCCAGTCCGGCGGCTCCGGCCAGCGGATATCAATGTGCGTGTCGAGGATCAGCGGGTTGTTCATCGGCCGAAGCCTGACAGGAAACGGGCCAGGAGGTCACCCAGGATGTCGCAATTGTAGCCGCCCTCCTGGCAGATGGCGGTGGGCAGGTGGAGCGCGCCGATGGCCTCCCCGGCGCGGGCGAAGCCCTCGACCGTGACCTTCAGTGCGGCCAGGGGCTCATGCTCGCTCGCGTCGAAGCCCAGCGAAAGGACCAGCGCCTCGGGCTTGAAGGCGCGGATCGCCTCCAGCCCCTGCCCGATGGCGGCCAGCCATTCGCCATCTCCGGTGCCGAAGGGCAGGGGCAGGTTCCGGTTGCAGCCCGTGCCCGGCCCCGCCCCACGCTCGGCCGCATGGCCCACGAACCAGGGATAATAGCGGTTCGGGTCGCCATGGACCGAGACGGTCAGCACATCGCCCCGCTTCCAGAAGATGCCCTGGGTGCCGTTGCCATGGTGGCTGTCAATGTCGAGCACGGCCACGCGCGCGGCGCCGGCGAGGCGCAGCGCCTCCACCGCGATGGCTGCGTTGTTGATGTAGCAATGCCCGCCGGCCCGCGCGGCATAGGCGTGGTGGCCGGGCGGGCGGCAGAGCGCGTAGGCGTCCCCGCCGCCAGCCGCGACCTGTGCCGCGGCCAGGGCGCAGGCGGCAGCGCCCCGCGCGGCGTCCCAGGTGCCGGGGCCGATGGGGCAGGCGGCGTCGGCGGTGAACCAGCCCACGCGGCCCACCAGGCCCCCCGGCACCCGCCCGCCCTGGCTGATCATCTCGGGCGTGGGGTGGACATTGCCGACCACCTCGGGGCCGGGCTCGGGCAGGGTGGCCCATTCGGCGGCGGCGTCGCGCAGGAAGTCGAGATAGGCGGGTTCATGGGCCCAGAGCAGGGCGTGGTGCGGGATCCCGGGCGCCACCTCCGGCACGAGGCCCAGCCGCGCCAGGCCCTCGCGCAGGGAGGCCGCGCGGGCCGGGATTTCGTAATTCGCCCGCAGCGCCCCGCGCATGAGGAAGAATTTCGGGTGGTGGGCGGCCTCGCCCGGATCGTGGAAGGCTTTCATGGGGGCACGGTAACACCGGCTGGCCCCTCGACAACCAAGCCCGGCGCTGTTGTGCTGGCTGCATGCCTTCCCTGGACCCAGGCGCCCGGCGCGCCATCCTCGACGCTTGCGATTCCCTCCGCGACGACAGCCTGGACTGGCTGTTCCGCCTGGTGCGCTGCCCCTCCACCCTCGGCAACGAGGCAGGGGCGCTGAACGAGATGGAGCGGCTCTACCGGCATCTCGGCCTCGACCCCTTCCGCATCCCGACCGACCCGGAGGCGATGGCGGGCCATCCGGGCCTCTCGCCGCCGCTGATCCCCTATGCGGGCCGCGACAATGTGGCGGCGATCCATCGCCCGCGCGCCGCGTCCGGCCGGTCCCTGCTGCTGCAAGGCCATGTGGACGTGGTGCCCGAGGGCGCGGCGGACATGTGGGAAACGCCGCCCTATGCGCCGTCCATCCGCAATGGCCGCATCCATGGCCGGGGCGCGGGCGACATGAAGGCGGGCATCGTCAGCTACGCCATGGCCTTCGCCGCGCTGAAGCGCGCCGGGCTGCAACCCGCCGCCGAGGTGCAGATGGCCGCCGTGATCGAGGAGGAATGCACCGGCAATGGCGCGCTGGCCGCCATGCTGGCCCTGCCCAAGCCCGATGCCGTGATCATCCCCGAGCCAGGGCCGGGGGTGGATGCGCTTTATACGGCCGAGGTCGGCGTGGTCTGGGCCTGGGTGACCGTCAGCGGTCGCCCCGCCCATGTGCGCGACATGCAGGCGGGCGTGAACGCCATCGAGGCCGCCGGCATCATCGCCGCCGCCTTCAAGGACTACGAGGCCGAGCGCAACCGCGCCGAGCACATCGCCGCCGAGTTCCATGGCGTGAACCACCCGGTGAACGTGAACCTCGGCACCATCGAGGGCGGCGAGTGGAATTCCTCGGTGGCGACCCGTTGCCGCATCGGCCTGCGCGTCGGCGTCATGCTGGGCTACACGGCCGCCGAGACGAAGCGCGACATCGAGCGCCTGGTGGCCCAGGCCAGCCAGCACGAACGCCTGCGCGGCGCCCAGGTGAAGCTGGAGTTCAAGGGCTTCATGGCCGACCCCTGCACCTTCCCGCGCGACACCGAGATCAGCACGCTCGCCCGTCGCAGCCATGCGGACGCCACGGGCGGCACCCTGCGCGACTACCCGGCCACCGGCCTGACCGATGGCCGCCATTACGTGCTCTACCAGGGCACGCCCTGCGCCGTGTTCGGGCCGGACGCGCAGGACATCCACGGCATTGACGAGAATGTGGGCGTGGAGAGCGTGCACGGCATCACGCGCAGCATCGCGTTGGCCATGGCCGAATGGTGTGGGGTGGAGCGCGCATGATGGTGCCGCCGATTCACGCCTCCGGTGCGCGCTGCGCTGCGCCCTCCGGCGATCGGGGCATGACGGCGCCGCCGATTCACGCCTTCGGGCTTCGCGTCGCTGCGCCCTCCGGCGATCGGGGGCAGGCATGAAGAACATTCCTTTCTCCGCCGCCCGCCTCTGGGCGGACCTGCACGAGGTGGCCCGGATCGGCGGCACCCCGCGCGGCGGCTGCAACCGCCAGGCCCTGACCGACCTGGACGGCGAGGCCCGCGCCTGGCTGGTGGAACGCGCCACCGCCTATGGCTGCACCCTGCACCTCGACCCCTTCGGCAACATGGCGCTGCTGCGGCCGGGGCGGGATGCGTCGCGCAAGCCGGTGGCGTTCGGCAGCCACCTCGACACCCAGCCCACGGGCGGGAAGTTCGACGGGGTGCTGGGCGTGCTGGCCGGGCTGGAGGTGTTGCGCGCCCTGCACGAGGCGGGTGCGGAGACCGAGGCGCCGCTCATGCTGGTGAACTTCACCAATGAGGAGGGCGCGCGCTTCTCGCCGCCGATGATGGGCAGTGGCGCCGCCATGGGCATCTTCCCGCCCGAACAGGTGCTGGGCACGACCGACGCGGCGGGCGTCACCTTCGGCGATGAACTGGCCCGCATCGGCTGGCGCGGTTTCGAAACGCTGCCCGAGATGGCGGCCTTCCTCGAACTCCACATCGAGCAGGGCCCGGTGCTGGAGCGCGAGGGCAAGTCGGTCGGCATCGTCACCCATGCGCTGGCCCAGCGCTGGTACGACGTGGTGGTGGAGGGCGCCGAGGCGCATGGCGGCAGCGCCATGGCCGGCCGGCGAGACGCCCTGGTGGCGGCCAGCCACCTCATCGCGGCGGTGGAGGAGATCGCCATCGCCGCCCGCGCGCCCGATGGGGAGCTGGGCCGCGGCACGGTCGGGCGCATCATGGTGCATCCCGACAGCCGCAACGTCGCTCCGGGCCGGGTCTGGTTCAGCGTGGACACGCGCCATGGCGACCCCGCGCAGCTCGACGCCATGGGCGATGCGCTGCGGGCACGGGCCGCCGAGATCGCGCGCGCGCGGGACGTGGCCATCACGGTCAGCGATTTCTGGCATTCCCCGCCCATCCGCTTCGACGCCACGCTGCTGGGCCATCTGCGCGCGGCGGCGGCGCGGCGGGGCATCGCGGCGAAGGAGATGCCCACCGGCATCGGCCATGATGCCGTCTATGTCGCGCGCCGCGTGCCCACCGCCATGATCTTCGTGCCCTGCCATGGCGGGCTGTCCCACAACGAGGCCGAGAGCATCACCCCCGAATGGGCCGAGGCGGGCCTGCTGGTGCTGGCCGATGCCATATTGGAGGCGGCGCAATGAGAATCGCCATCGGCGGCTTCCTGCACGAAAGCCATTCCTTCGCCCCGCGCGCGACGGGCTGGGAGGATTTCCTCAAGCCTGGCGGCCTGCCGCCCCTGCTGCACCGCGACGAGTTGGTGGAAGGGCTGCGGACCACCTCGGCCTGCGCCGCCGGCGCCATCGCGGCCTGTGACGCGGCGGGTGCGACCATCGCCCCGCTCGCCTGGGCCTTCGCCAACCCCGCCGGGCCGGTGACGCGCGCGGCCTTCGAGCGGCTGTCGGCACTGATTCTCGCCGCGCTTTCGGACGCGCTGGATGAGGCGCCGCTGGACGGCGTGTTCCTCGACCTGCACGGCGCCATGGTCAGCGACGACTTCCCCGACGCCGAGGGCGAATTGCTGCGCCGCGCCCGCGCCGTGGTGGGTCCGGACATCCCCATCGCCGTCACGCTGGACCCGCACGCGAACATGACGCGCCTGATGGCGGAATGCGCCGATGTGCTGGTGCCCTACCGCACCTATCCGCATGTGGACATGCGCGCCGTGGGCCGCCGCGCGACCGAATTGCTGCTGGCGCGCATCCGTCGCGGCGCACCCTGGGCGATGGCCTTCCGGGAGCTGGATTTCCTCATCCCCATCACCAGCCAATGCACCATGGTCGAGCCCATGTCGGGCGTGATGGAGGCGCGTGCGCGGCTGGAGGCCGGCGTCGTCGAACTCGGCTACTGCTTCGGCTTCCCCTATGCGGATTTCGCGGGCTGCGGCCAGGCCATCGCCTGCTGGGCCGAGACGCAGGAGGCCGCAGAGGAAGCCGCCGATGCCCTGGCGCGGGAGATCACGTCGCGGGAGGCCGACTTCACCGGCGGCGTGATGGAGGCCGATGCGGCGGTGGCCGAGGCGTTGCGCCTCTCGGACGGGGCGGGCAAGCCCGTCATCATCGCCGACACCCAGGACAATCCGGGTGGCGGCGGGCATGGCGACACCACGGGACTCTTGGCGGAACTGCTGCGCCAGGGGGCACCCGCCGCGCTGGCCCCCATGAACGACGCGGAAGCCGCCGCCGCCTGCCACGCGGCAGGGGAGGGGGCCACGGTGACGCTGGACCTCGGCGGCAAGAGCGACGGCGTGCCGCTGCGGGTGACGGGCGTGGTGGAAAGGCTTTCGGACGGGCGCTTCACCCTGGAAGGGCCGATGGGCGCGGGCAACCCCGCCAATCTGGGCCTGACCGCCCTGCTGCGGGTGGGGTCGGTCCGGGTGGTGATCGTCTCGCGCAAGATGCAGGCGCATGACCAGGCGGTGTTCCGCCATCTGGGCGTGGAGCCGGCCGCGGAGCGGATCGTCGCCGTGAAGTCCTCGGTGCATTTCCGGGCGCATTTCCAGCCCATCGCGGCGGCGGTGCTGGTGGCGGCGGCACCTGGCCCGGTGGTGGCGGACCCTGCCACGCTGCCCTTCACGGCGCTGCGGCCGGGGCTGCGCCTCAGGCCTGGGGACAACCGGCGCTTCGGGGGCTAGCTGGGCGGCTGATTCACGGCTTCGGTGAAATACCGAAGCCGATCAGACGCTAACGCTCCAGCTTCGCCATCCAGCCCTCGGCGGTTGCTTCCAGCTTGCGGGCACCTTCCTGCGCCGCCAGCGCGTCGCCATGGGCGGTGGTGAGCTGGCAGGCATATTTCCGCAGGCTGTTCTCCAGCCCCGCGACGGCACCGCCCAGCTCGCCCAGGTTGGACTGGAACGCCGCCACGGCGGCGCGCTGTTCCTCCAGCGCGGCGTCCAGCGCGGCGAGGGCATGGCGAAGCCTGTCCTCGGGCGCGGGTTCGGCGGGGGCGCGCTGCGGGAAGAGCAGGATTTCGGCGCTGGGCATGGGGGCTCCGTCGGCAATCTCTGAAGAAATTGCTATCCCATCACGAATTTTAAGACAACATAAATATCTTGAGATTTGGTTAACAAAACCGAGACGTCTTGGCTCACACCAGGAAGGGCAGCAGCAGGCAGGCCGCCGCCCCCACCGACAGCACCCAGCGCAGCCGCATGTAGAAGCCCGGCACCAGGCCCCGTGAGGCCGCCCATTGCTCGACCGCCGCCGTGGCCAGGATGCCCACGGCCAGCAGCAGCAGCGACGGCGCCTCGAACAGCATCATGGCCGCCCAGCCGATCAGCGAGGGCACCACCCCCAGCACCAGCCGCGTCGGCGTGGCCCAGGCCTCGCCCACCGGCGCCCGCAGCGCCAGCCCCCAATGCACGGCGCCCAGGAAGGACAGGATGACGGCGCCATAGGCGATCAGCGCCCCGCGCGCGAAGCCCCCCCAGTGGTCGGGGGCCAGCAGCACGGCCAGCGCCGCGGCGGCGAAGGGCAGCAGGCCCGAGAGGCCCAGGGTCCAGAGAAGGCGTTGATGCGCGGCGTCCATGCGGCGCACATCAGCCGCAAGAGGTGCCGCGGTGCAAGAGGTGTGCGCGCGACCGGCCGTTGCGCTATAGCCCCGCCATGGGCATGTTTCTGGAAATCGGTTTCATCGTGCTGCTGACGCTGATCAATGGCGTCTTCGCGATGAGCGAGCTTGCTGTCGTCTCTTCACGAAGGGGGCGGCTGCAGGCGATGGAGCGCGCGGGCACCCCCGGCGCCGCCGCCGCCCTGGCCCTGCACGAGAACCCCGGCCGCTTCCTGCCCACGGTGCAGGTGGGCATCACGCTGGTGGGCATCCTGGCCGGCGTCTTCGGTGGCGCCGCCCTGGCCCGCCCAGTGGGCGAGGCGCTGGAGGAACTGCCCTTCGTCTTCGGCTATGGCCAGGCCTTGGCCTTCGGCCTCGTCGTGCTGGCCATCACCTATGCCAACCTGATCCTGGGCGAGCTGGTGCCCAAGCAGCTGGCCCTTCGCAATCCGGAGCGGGTGGCCTCGGTCGTGGCGCCGGCGCTGACCGTGCTGGCGCGGGTGACGGGGCCTTTTATCTGGCTGCTCTCCAGCTCCTCCGCCGCCATCCTGCGCCTCTTCGGCACCCATGCGCCCAACGAGAATGGCGTGACCGAGGAGGAGGTGAAGGCCGTGGTGGCCGAGGGCGTGCAGGCCGGCGCGCTCGACCCCAACGAGCGCCAGATGATCGAGCGCGTGCTGCGCTTGGCCGACCGGCCCGTGCGCGCGCTGATGACGCCGCGCAACGAGGTCGCCTGGATCGACCGCCACGCCGCCCCGGAGGCGGTGGCCGAGGCGCTGCGGGCCGACAACGTCACCCGCTTCATCGTGGCCGACCGCCGCGTGGACAATGTCGTGGGCGTGGTGGCGGTGAAGGATCTGCTGGACCAGATGCTGGCGGGCGGCGCCATCTCCATCCCCGCCGCGCTGCGCCAGCCCACCGTGCTGCCGGACAACCTCTCCGCGCTGGACGCGCTGGAACGGCTGCGGTCGGACCCCCTGGGCATGGCGCTGGTGCTCGACGAATATGGCAGCTTCGAGGGGGTCGTGACGGCCTCCGACCTGCTGGAGGCCATCGTGGGCGAATTGGGTCCCGCCCTGGACGCGGCCCCCGGCGCCATCGCCCGCTTCGACGGTTCCATCCTGCTGGACGGGATGATGGCGCTGGATGAGCTGCGCGGGCGGCTGAAGGATTTCGAGCCGCCGCCCCAATCGGGCCATTACCACACGGTGGCCGGACTGATGATGGCGCTGCTGCAGCGCATCCCGCGCGAGGCGGACCGCATCGCCTACAGCGGCTGGCGCTTCGAGGTCGTGGACATGGACGGGCGCCGCGTGGACAAGGTGCTGGCGCTGAAGGAGGGGGCGACGGGCGCGCCGCTGGTGGCACCCCCCATCGCCGTGCTGCCGCTGGAGGGCAGCCCCGCCGAGCGCCCCTCTACTTTGCGGCCCCAGCCTTCGCGATCGGTGGAATGAACTGCGCCTCGGTGTCCCAGGGGAACAGGATCCAGGTGTCCTGGCTCACCTCGGTCACGAAGCTGTCCACCAGGGGCTTGCCGGCGGGCTTGGCGTAGATGGTGGCGAAATGCGCGCCGGGCAGCATGGCGCGCACCAGGCGGGCGGTGGTGCCGGTGTCCACCAGATCATCCACCAGCAGCCAGCCGGTGCCGTCGCCGGCGGCGGCGGGCGCCTTGGCCACGCGCGGGTCGCCGCGCTTCTCCTCGTCATAGGTGATGACGCTGACCGTCTCGATGATGCGGCATTCGAGCTCGCGCGCGATGATGGCCGCCGGGATCAGCCCGCCGCGGGTGATGGCCACCACGCCGGTCCAGGGCCCCTTCTCGATCAGCCGCCAAGCGAGAGCCTTGGCATCGCGGTGCAGCTGGTCCCAGCCGACGGTGAAATAACGTGGCGCCACCTTCAATGCATCCTTCCGCCAATGGGCACGGGGAAATCCGGGCGCAGCAGAACAACCGCGCCATTTTCGTCGGGCACGCCCAGCACCAGCACCTCGCTGAGGAAGGGGCCGATCTGCCGGGGCGGGAAGTTCACCACCGCCAGCACCTGCCGACCGATGAGCTTGTCCGGCGTGTAGTGGGCGGTGATCTGCGCGGAGGATTTCCGCACGCCGATCTCGCCGCCGAAATCCACCCAGAGCTTGATGGCGGGCTTGCGCGCCTCCGGGAAGGGCTGGGCGTCCACGATGGTGCCCACCCGGATGTCCACCTTCAGGAAGTCGTCGAAGCCGATCGGATCGCTCATTCCCGCGCGCTAGCCGATTTCCGCGCGGCAGGCGAGGGGTCTTCCCAGGTTTGCCGCAGCGCCACCCCTGGTCCAGAATGGACGTGACATTCCAACTGCCGAGGACACTTCCTGATGCGCGACTTCCACCTGCCCGGCCGCAGCCCGGTGATCGCCGGCCGTGGCATGGCCGCCACCTCCATGCCGGCCGCCTCGCTCGCCGCCATCGAGGTGCTGAAGGCGGGTGGCAATGCGCTGGACGCCGCCATCGCCGCCGTCGCCCTGCTGGGCGTGATCGAGCCGCAGAGCACGGGCATCGGCGGCGACAATTTCTGCCTGTATGCCCCGGCGGGTGGCGATCAGGTGATCGCGATGAACGGCTCGGGCCGCGCGTCCGCGGGCTCCACGCCCGAGGCGCTGCGCGCCAAGGGGCTGACCGCCATGGTCAACACCTCGGTCCATTCCGTGACCATCCCGGGCGCCGTCTCCGCCTGGCAGGCGCTGAACGCGGCCTATGGGCGCAAGGAGCTGGGCTACCTGCTGCAACCCGCCATCCGCGCCGCCGAGGAAGGCTTCCACGTCCATGCCCGCGTGGCGCATGACTGGGAGGAGGCGGCGGGCAAGCTCGCGGGGCACGAGGCCTCGGCGCGGCACTACCTGCCCGGCGGCCGCGCGCCCGTGATGGGCCAGAAGATGCAGTTCCCGGCACTCGCCGCCACGCTGCGCGCCATCGCCAAGGGCGGCGCCCGCGCCTTCTACGAGGGCGAGATCGCGGCCGACATGGTGGCCACCCTGCGCGCCCTGGGCGGCACCCAGACCGAGCAGGACTTCGCCGATGCCCTGCTGGCGGCGGAGTTCGTCACCCCCATCAAGCGGTCCTGGAACGGGCTCGACATCCATCAATGTCCGCCCAACGGCACCGGCATCATCACGCTGATGATCCTGGGCATGCTGGAGAACATGAAGAAGGCCGAGGGCGGGCCGCTCGGCCTCACGCGCCTGCACCGGCACATCGAGGCCGCGCGCCTGGCCTATCGTGACCGCGACGCCTTCGTGGCGGACCCGGCCCAGGTGGAAGTGCCGGTCGAGCATCTGCTCTCCGACGAATACCTGCATGGCCTGGCCCGTGGCATCCAGGACGGCCGCGCCATGGCCGAGCTGCCGCCCGCCGGCACGCTGTTCCCGGTGCATGCGGACACCGTCTATCTCTGCGTGGTGGATGAGGAGGGGAATGCCTGCTCCTTCATCAATTCGCTGTTCGAGAGCTTCGGCTCCGGCATCCTGGCCGAGAAGTCGGGCGTCATGCTGCACAACCGCGGCTTCGGCTTCCGCCTGCAGGACGGCCACCCCAACTGCATCGCGCCCCGCAAGCGGCCCATGCACACCATCATCCCCGGGATGGCGACGCAGAATGGCAAGGCCGTGATGCCCTTCGGCGTGATGGGCGGGCATTTCCAGCCGATGGGGCAGAGCCTGCTGCTGTCCAACATCTTCGAGTGGGGGCTGGACCCGCAGGAGGCGATTGACCTCGCCCGCCTCTTCCCGCGCGAGGGCGCGATCCAGGTGGAGCGCGGCATCCCGGCCGATGTGGTGGCGGGGCTGGACGCCATGGGCCATCGCTGCGTGGCCTGGGACAAGCCGCATGGCGGCGGCCAGGCCATCCTGATGGACCACGCGCGCGGCTGCCTGATCGGCGGCAGCGATCCGCGCAAGGATGGCTGCGTCATCGGCTATTGAGGAAATCCCGGACATGACCGAACCCTGCGAACTGCCCGCCACCACCGCCCGGCGGATGATCGGGCGCAAGAAGCTCTCGCCGGTGGAGCTGCTGGAAAGCTGCCTCGCGCGGATCGAGGCGGTGAACCCGGCCGTGAACGCCATGACGGCCATGGATGTGGATGCCGCCCGCGCCGGCGCCCGCGCGGCCGAGGATGCGGTGATGAAGGGTGAGCGGCTGGGCGCGCTGCACGGCCTGCCGCTCGGCATCAAGGATCTGGAGGAGACGAAGGGGCTTCGCACCACCTGGGGCAGCCTGCTCTTCAAGGACCACATCCCGACGCGCGACGAGGGCATGGTGCGCCACCTGCGCGAAGCGGGCGGCATCGTGCTGGGCAAGACCAATGTGCCGGAATTCGGCCTGGGGGCGAACAGCCGCAACGCGGTCTATGGCGCGACGGGCAATGCCTTCGACCCGACCCACAATGCGGCCGGTTCCTCCGGCGGTTCCGCCGTTGCCCTGGCCTGCGACATGGTGCCGTTGGCCTCAGGCTCGGACACGGGCGGTTCGCTGCGCAACCCCGCGGCTTTCAACGGCATCGTGGGCTACCGCCCCTCGCCGGGGCTGGTGCCCAATGAGCGGCGCGGGCATGGCTGGAACCCGCTCTCCGTGCTGGGCCCCATGGCGCGGGATGTGCCGGACCTCTGCCTGATGCTGTCCGCCATGGCGGGCGACGATGCGGGCGACCCGCTGGCCTACACGCTGCATGCGCGGACGGTGCGGGGCGAGCCCGCCCTGTTCCACCCGCCGCGGGAGCTTGACCTCTCCACCCTGCGCGTGGCGGCAAGCGAGGATTTCGGCCTGGCCTTGGTCGAGGGCGTGGTGCGCCGCAAGTTCCGCCGTATCGTGGAGGGCTGCGGGCCGCTGTTCGGGCGCATCGAGACGGCCACCCCCGACGTGACGGGCGGCGACGAGGCCTTCGAGGTGTTGCGCGCCTCGGGCGCGCTGGCCTCGCACCTGGACCGCGTGCGGAACCACGCCGACAAGTGCGGCCCGAACATGATCGCCAATGTGGAGGAGGGGCTGCGCTACAGCCTGGAGGACCAGGCCCGCGCCGCCAGCCGCCAGACCGTGATCTACCGGAACTTCCAGGCCTTCTTCGAGAAGCACGACGTGCTGATCACGCCCGCCATCACCATCAGCCCCCGCCCCTGGCGCGAGCTGTTCCCGAGCGAGATCGACGGCGAGAAGACCCGCACCTACTTCCACTGGCTGGCCCTGGCCTACTACGTGACGCTGACGGGCCACCCGGCCATCAGCCTGCCCGTGGGCCTGGACGAGAAGGGCTTTCCCTTCGGCCTGCAGATCGTGGGGCCGCGGGGCGGCGACGCCTTCGTGCTGGGGGTCGCGGCCGCGCTGGAGGCGGCGCTGGCGGGCGATGCGGAGTTCGGTCGCCCAAAGCCCGACATCGCCAAGCTGCGCGCGGCACCGCCCATCAGCGGGATGGAGGGCTTCCTCGGCTTCGGCTGAGGCGACCTACCAACGATAATACCGCGGCGGCGGGCGGTGGTAATAGCCCCGCGGCGGGCCGTAATAGCCGCGATAGACCGGCCGCGCCGGGGCGTAATACCGCGGCGGCGGCGCGTAGTAGCGCGGCTGCGACGCGGCACCGATGGCGAGGCCGGCCGCCGCACCCACCCCCGCGCCCACCAGCGCGGTGGCGGCGGGGTCCGGACGCCCATAGGCATCGGTACAGGCCGCGACGCCGAGCAGCCCCAGCAGGCTCATGGCGGTGATGATCTTTCGCATCGGGCGCACTCCTCTGTCTCAAGTATCGTGGCAGGCGGGCGCGGCCGGTTGAAGGTGGGAATGTGGCGCCGCCGTGCCAAAGGTGGCGAGGAGCGGGCGGCGCCTCCGTTGAAGGCCGCGTCCCGCATCTCCGCGCCATGACAAGATGAGGAACGCGGCAAGGTGCCCAAGGGTTGATGCCCGCCCTACCCCTTGCCGGCCGAGAAGGCGTTGAAGGTCTGGAGCGTGTAGGTGTCCTTCACGCCCGCCACGCTCTGCACCCGCTCCACCACGAAGAGGCCGATATCCTGCTCCGGCTCCAGGTAGAACTTCCCCAGCAGGTCATACTGGCCGGAAATGGAATGCATCTCGGACAATTCGGCGATGCTGTCGGCCATCTCCCGGGCCACCCGGTAGGCCTGGCCCATCTCACACTTGATCATCACAAAGATTGCCCGCACGACCATGCTCCCCATGTAGCAAGCGCGGGATATGCCGCGTGCAGGGGCGGCCGTCCACGACGGATGCACCCGCGCGGGGCAATCGGGGCCGATCGCGCCTCAATCGCTGGTAACGAAACGTAACCACCGCCAAGGTTCGCCCTTGCCGAGCTTAGGCTGGCGGTCCATTCATGAGCGGTTAGACACTGAGGCTCCATGCGCGCCTGGCTGCAACTCGGCATCGTCGCCGTCCTCGGCGGCGCCGGCTATCTCTGGCACACCCAGGCGGATGCCTGGGGCGTTCCCGCGCCGCTTTCCCTGCTGGGCCTCGAACGCCCCACGGTGGCCGAAGGCCCGCGTGGGGCGCCGGCCGCGCAGCAGGTCGCGGTCGTGGCGGCGCCGGTCCGGCAGGCCGCTGTGGTGGAGCGGATGGAAAGCGTGGGCACCGTCCGCGCGCGCGAGGCCGTGACCATCACCACCAAGGTGGCCGGCATGGTCACCGCCATCCGCTTCGAGGAAGGTGCCCATGTCCGCGCCGGCGAGGTGCTGATGGAGCTGGACAGCGAGGCCCTCTATGCCGAGCTGTATCAGGCCCGCGCCAGCCTCGACAACGCGCAGAGCCAGCTTGCCCGCGCCCGCGCCCTGCCGGCCGGGCAGGCCGTGGCCCGCGCCCGGGTGGATGAGCTGGAGACCCTGTCCCGCGCCGCCGATGGCCGGCTGCGCCAGATCCAGGCCCGGATTGACGAGCTGCGCCTGACCGCCCCCTTCGATGGGCGGGTGGGCCTTCGCCAGGTCAGCGCCGGCGCGTTGATCCAGCCGGGCACGCCCGTCACAAGCCTGGACGACATCAGCCGCGTGCGCGTGGAGTTCTCCATCCCCGAGGTGCATGTGGCGCGCGTCCGGCCCGGCAGCCTGGTCAGCGCCCGCAGCGCCGCCCATGGCAGCCGCGTCTTCGAGGGGCGGGTGACGGTGATGGACACGCGCATCGACACCGCCACGCGGACCATGCGCGTGATCTCCGAGTTCGACAATTCGGACGAGGCGCTGCGGCCCGGGCTGTTCCTGAACGTCCAGCTCACGCTCGAAACCCGCCCCACCGCCCTGCTGGTGCCGGAGGAGGCGCTGGATTCACTGGGCGAGCGCAGCTTCGTCTATGCCATCCGCGATGGCCGCGCGCGCCGCGTCGAGGTGCAGCTCGGCCTGCGGCTGGCGGGCGAGGTGGAAATCCGCGAGGGGGTTCGCCCCGATGACCAGGTGGTGGTGCGCGGCCTGCAGCGCCTGCGCCCCGACATGCCCGTGCGCGTCACCGAGACCATGACCCGCCCCACGAGCTGACCTCCCTTCAGGCAAGGCCCGCCCCATGATCCTCTCCGACATCTCGATCAAGCGGCCGGTCTTCGCCACGGTCGTGAGCCTGATGCTGGTGGTGCTGGGCCTCGCCTCGCTCACCCGGCTGCCGGTGCGGGAATTGCCGCGCATCGACCCGCCCATCATCCAGGTCATCACCACCTATACCGGCGCCTCGGCCGGGGTGGTGGACACCCAGATCACGGAGCTGGTCGAGGGCGCGGTGGCGGGCATCGAGGGCATCCGCACCATCACCTCCTTCTCGCGCGACGAGCGCAGCGTCGTCACCATCGAGTTCAACCTCAGCCGCAACGTGGACAGCGCGGCGAACGACGTGCGCGACCGCGTGGCCCGCGCCGCCGCCCGCCTGCCCACCCAGGCCCAGGTGCCCATCGTGCAGAAGCAGGATGGCGATGCGCGGCCCATCATGTGGGTCGCCCTCTCCTCCGAACGCATGTCGGGCATGGAGCTGACCAATGTGGCGCGGCAGCGCTTCGTGGACCGGCTGGCCATCGTGGACGGGGTGGCGCAGGTCCTGATCGCGGGCGAGCGGCGCTTCTCCATGCGGATCTGGCTGGACCGCCAGGCGCTGGCCGCGCGCGGGCTGACCGTGCAGGACATCGAGGACGCCATCCGCCGCGAGAATGTCGAGCTGCCGGGCGGGCGCCTCGAATCCACCCAGCGTGAGCTGACGGTCCGCACCGACACGCGCATGAACACGCCCGAGCAGTTCCGCGCCCTGGTCGTGGCGCGCAACACGGTGGGCGGCGCGCAGGTGCTGCTGGGCGATGTGGCGCGCGTCGAGGTGGCGCCTGAGGAATCCCGCGGCGGCTACCGGCTGAACGGGCGCGACGCCATCGGCCTCGGCATCCTGCGGCAGAGCACGGCCAACACCCTCTCGGTCGCGGACGGCATCCGCGCGGAGGTGGAGCGCATCCGCGAGAGCCTGCCCGAGGGCGTGAATGTCGAATATGGCTATGACGAGAGCCGCTTCATCGCGCAGTCCATCTACGAGGTCCAGCACGCGCTGATGATCGCCCTC
Source organism: Roseococcus suduntuyensis (assembly GCF_014196305.1). Taxonomy (GTDB): domain Bacteria; phylum Pseudomonadota; class Alphaproteobacteria; order Acetobacterales; family Acetobacteraceae; genus Roseococcus; species Roseococcus suduntuyensis. The sequence goes on along the minus strand of NZ_JACIDJ010000007.1, from coordinate 32,419 downwards.
GCCCTGGTGGTGGGCGTCATCTTCTTCTTCCTGCGCAGCTTCCGCGCCACGCTCATCCCCGCGCTGGCCATCCCGGTCTCCATCATCGCCTCCTTCACGGCGGTGGCGGCCATGGGCTTCTCGGTGAACATCCTGACGCTGCTGGGGCTGGTTCTGGCCATCGGCCTCGTCGTGGATGACGCGATCGTGGTGCTGGAGAACATCCACCGCCGCATCGAGGAGGGGGAGGAACCGCTGCTGGCCGCCCTTCGTGGGTCGCGCGAGATCGCCTTCGCCATCATCGCCACCACCCTCGTGCTGATCGCGGTCTTCGTGCCGCTGTCCTTCATGTCGGGCAATGTGGGGCGGCTGTTCACGGAATTCGGCCTGGCGCTGGCGGCGTCGGTGGTGTTCTCGGGGCTGGTGGCGCTCACGCTGACGCCCATGATGTGCAGCAAGCTGCTGAAGCCGCACGGGTCCAGCGGGCTGTTCATCCGCATGACGGAACCGCTCTTCCTCGGCATGAACAACGGCTTCCGCGTGCTGCTGCGGGGCGCGCTGAACATGCCCATCGTCGTCATGGCGGTGGCGCTGGCGCTGTCGGCCCTGGCGGTGCTGCTGTTCCAGGCGCTGCCCAAGGAATTCACCCCCACCGAGGACCGCGGCGTCATCATCGTGCCGCTGACCGGACCCGAGGGCGCGACCGGCAACTACATGCTGGAACACCTCCAGCGCGCGGAGCGGATGGGGGCGCGCTATGTCGCCTCGGGCGAGGCGGCCTCGGTCTTCTCCACGCTGGGCGGGTTCCAGCCGCCGCCGCAGGGCAATGTCGCCAACATGTTCATCCGCCTCGCCCCCTGGGATGAGCGGACGCGCAATTCCCAGACCATCGCGCGCGAACTCTTCCCGCAGATCGCCTCCATGCCGGGCGTGCGCGGCTTCACGCTGGTGCCGCCCTCGCTCGGCCAGTCGGGCTTCCAGCCGCCGGTGCAGTTCGTCATCGGCGGGCCGGACTACGAGACGCTGATCCAGTGGCGCGACACCTTCCTGGCCCGCGCCCGGCAGAATGAGCGGCTGCTGAACCTCGACAGCAATTTCCGCGAAACCAAGCCTGAGCTGCGCGTGGACATTGACCGCCGCCGCGCGGCCGATCTCGGCGTGTCCATCCAGGCGGTGGGGCGCACCATCGAGACCATGCTCGGCTCGCGCGAGGTCAGCACCTATATCGAGGGCGGGCAGGAATATAAGGTGCTGCTGCAGGCGACCGAGGGCGACCGCAACACGCCCTATGACCTGCAGAACATCTTCATCCGCTCCTCCGGCGGGCTGATCCCGCTGTCCAATGTGGTGACGCTGAGTGAGCGCGCGCGGCCGCAGGCGCTCTCGCGCGCCGACCGGGTGCGGGCCATCACCATCACGGCCTCGCTCGCCCCCGGCTACACGCTGGGCGAGGCGCTGGACTTCATGGATGCCACCGCGCGCGAGGTGCTTCCTTCCGAGGTGCGGGTTTCCTATCGCGGCCAGTCGCTGGAGTTCCGCGACAGCACGGGCGCGCTCTACGTCACCTTCCTGATGGCGCTGCTGGTGGTCTACCTGGTGCTGGCGGCGCAGTTCGAGAGCTTCATCCACCCCCTCATCATCCTGCTCTCCACGCCGCTGGCCATGACGGGCGGGCTGCTCGCGCTGCATTTCACCGGACAGACGCTGAACATCTTCAGCCAGATCGGCATGATTTTGCTCATCGGGCTGATGGCGAAGAACGGCATCCTGGTGGTGGAATTCGCGAACCAGCTGCGCGACCGGGGGCTCTCCATCTTCGACGCGGCGCTGGAAGCGAGCGTGGTGCGGCTGCGGCCCATCCTCATGACCTCCATCGCCACGGTCTTCGGCGCCGTGCCGCTGGCCATGGCGACGGGGGCGGGGGCGGAAAGCCGCATGGCGCTGGGCATCGTCATCGTGGGCGGCGTCACCTTCTCCACGATCGTGACGCTCTTCGCGGTGCCGGCGCTCTACGTGATGCTGGCGCGCTTCACCAAGCCGCTCGGCCATATCGAGCGCGCGCTGTCGGACATGGAGCGCCGCACCCCCGTGGTGGGCGACGAGGCGGCGAAATATGCGAAGAAGCCGGGCGCTTCACCGGCGCCCGCGGAGTGAGGAGGCTCATAATGAATAATATTCCAATTAAGAAAATTTACGTTGGAGAACTTGATGCCAAAGATGAACTATACATGGATGAACGCGGCGGCAGAACAATTTTGCTGAACAGCTTTGTGCAACCACCGGGGGTTGATATAGAAAAATTTCAGGTCGGGGAAAAATTTCTTATCATCGGAACAAAGGGGAGCGGAAAGACAGCCTTTCTTGGATATATGAAATCAAAATTGGACGAAAATTATGAGAAGAGCGCTTTAATACTTTTTAAAAGCGAAATTGATGAAGCGGCCCGCATTGGATTTACCAAGTCAAATCATATTTTTTCGATTACAGATCAAAAGAATTTGGCAGTAGAATATGATTTTCGAGATTCTTGGAGGCATTTGATATTTAAGCAGTTGATCATAAGACTCTCGGAAGTCGACGCGCCCGGATACGGCAAGCATATCGAATTTCTCAAACGTCTATTTGGTGTGGCTGATCCACTACCGCGAATGTCGTTCCGAGATTTTGGACTCAAGAAAATTGAATTATCGCTTCGGGCTGCGTGGGCTCAAGTGCAGGCGTCTGCTGAATTTTTTGAGTTAGTAAAATCCGTTGATAATACACAACCGATGAGTGTTGACAGAATACTTGGAATCGCGGAACGAATTCTAGAGCAAATCAGATTTTTGCCAAATTTTAGATACTATGTCTTTCTTGATGAGTTAGAATTATTTAATGAACATGAAGATCAGCTATCGAGGGATTTGGCTCTCATCCGTGATTTAATTGTTGTTGCCGATCAATTTAATCGTTGGTCCTGGCGGACGCAGTTACCTTTTTTGGCTTATGTCTCTGCGCGTACTGAAGTAATTGAAGAAGTTAAAAAAGGTCGTGATGAAATTAACAAATTAGTGCGTGCTTGTGGTCAAACTATATCTTGGGGTGAAATTGTTGATGAAGAACATCACCCGCTGCTAACGGCAATTGAAAGAAAAATCCAGCTAAGCGAGGTTTACGAACGAGGGGAACAGTCGGGAGACGTCTTGCGTAGGTATTTTCCTGAAAGTCTTTTTGGAGAAAGTGCAGCTAAATACCTCTTAGATATATCTATGTTTCGACCTCGTAATATGGTGGCCCTACTCAAGGCTGCGTCTGGTAGGGCGGGAAGCGATGATACAATGTTTGGCGGACATATCTTCAGTCGAAGTCAAACAATATTTTCAGCTGATATTTGGAATGAAGTTAAAGATGACTTGGCTGTTGCATATACGCCCAAGCAAATTGAGATTATCCGAGCAGCCCTCTCGGGGTGGACGGAATTCTTCAATGCCAATTCTTTTCGTCAAAGAATAGAAAATCTAGGATTTGAAAGGAGCACGCCAAAGCTCAACCGATTAATTGATCCTTCGGATTATCAGGAGTTGCTTGAGCGCCTTTTTCGGTCGGGTGCTATTGGTCAAGATTATGTTGTTATTGCTGGTAGTAGGAGGCGCCGACAGCGATGGTCTTTCCGGGATCACCACGAAGTGGTTCCGGATGGGCGATACATGATCCACAAGTCGCTTCGCAAGATTCTGGGCTATTGAGTGCCGCTCCTGCGGAGTGACGCGCCCGCCATGCTGATCTAGTTTCCCGCCACCAGACGCACGGGAGACTGAGAATATGGCGGGAATGCAGGAACGCAGCGGCGGCCAGTTGCTGGCCGATGCCTTGGTGGCGCAGGGGGCGACCCATGTCTTCGCCGTGCCCGGCGAAAGCTACCTGGACCTGCTGGACGGGCTCTACGCCCAGCGCAACCGCGTAGAACTCATCACCTGCCGCTTCGAGGCCGGCGCCGTCCACATGGCCGAGGCGCATGGCAAGCTGACGGGCAAGCCCGGGGTCGCCATCGTCACCCGCGGGCCCGGCGCCTGCCACGCCGCCATCGGCGTGCATGTGGCCATGCAGGACAGCACGCCGCTGGTGCTGCTGGTGGGGCAGATCCCCGTCGAGGAAACCGACCGCGAGACCTTCCAGGAGGTGGACTACCGGCGGATGTTCCAGCCGCTGGCCAAGTGGGTCACGCAAATTGATGACGCGCGGCGCATCCCCGAGATCATGGCGCATGCCTTCGACATGGCGACCAGCGGCCGGCCAGGCCCCGTGGTGGTCGCCATCAGCGAGGAGATGCAGAAGCACATGGTGGCGGTGCCCGACCTCGGCCCGCAGCGCGTGCTGCCCGCCCACCCGGCGCCGGCCGCCATCCCCGAGATGATGGCCATGCTGGAGAAGGCCGAGCGCCCGTTGGTCATCATGGGCGGCAGCCGCTGGAGCCCCGAAGGCCGCGCCGCCCTGCGTGCCTTCGCTGAAGCCAATGACCTGCCCGTCGCCGTCGCCTTCCGCCGCCAGGGCCTCTTCGACGGCACCAGCCCGCATTTCGCGGGCGATCTGGGCGTGGGCGCGGATGCGGGCCTCGTCGCCGCGGCGAAGAAGTCCGACCTGATCCTCGCCATCGGCACCCGCATCGGTGAGCCGGTCAGCCAGGGCTACACGCTGCTGGACATGGCGGGTGCGACGCCCATCGTGCATGTGCATCCGGACCAGGGCGAGATCGGGCGCGTCTATCGCGTCGCACTCGGCGTCACCTCGGATGTGAACGCCTTCGCGCTGGGGCTGGCCGGCCAGAAGGTGGCCAAGCCGCGCTGGGCCGCCTGGCGCCAGGAAGTGCGCGCGGCGCGCGAGGCGCAGGCCGTGGCGCAGGACTATGCCGGCCCGCTGAACCTGGCCGTGGCCTTGCAGGCGCTGGAGAAGGCGCTGCCGGCCGACACGGTGTTCACCACCGATGCCGGCAACTTCGCCACCTGGCCCACGCGCTTCATGCATGTGAAGGAAGGCCAGGATTTCCTCGGCCCGACGAATGGCGCCATGGGCTATGGCGTGCCGGCGGCCATCGGCGCGGCCGTCGTGCATCGCGGCCGCCAGGTGGTGTGCTTCGTGGGCGATGGCGGCTTCCTGATGACGGGGCAGGAGATCGCGACCGCCTTCCACCATGGCGTGGCGCCCATCATCCTGGTCTTCAACAACCGGATGTACGGCACCATCCGCATGTACCAGGAGCGCGTGTATCCGGAGCGCGTGTCCGGTACGGAACTGACCAACCCGGACTTCGCCCGCTTCATCGAGGCCTTCGGCGGCCATGGCGAGGTGGTGGAACGCACCGAGGAACTGGTGCCGGCCTATGAGCGCGCGGTGGCGAGCGGCAAGCCCGCCATCATCGAAATCCGCACCAATCCGGAGCAGGTGACGAACCGCGCCACCATCGCGGAGCTGCGGGCGCAGGCGAAGAAGTAGCGTCCGGTCGTCCCCGGTGGAACACCGGGGGCGTGAATCGGCCGCGTGGCGAAGCGTCCGGTAGTCCCCGGTGGAACACCGGGGGCGTGAATCGGCCGCGTGGCGAAGCGTCCGGTCGTCCCCGGTGGAGCACCGGGGGCGTGAATCGGCCGCGTCAGAAGGCTGGGGGGCGCAGGCCCCCCAACTCCTTCACGCGGCGACTTCGACGAGCACCAGTTCCGCCTCGTCCTCGGCCACCACCACGATCTCCCGCTCCTCCGCCACCGCGGCGGCGTCGCGTTCATGGATGGCGTGGCCGTTCACCGTCGCACTCCCCTTGGCCGAGACCAGGTAGGCCGCGCGGCCCGGCGCCAGCGTGTGGCGCAGCTCCTGCCCCTTGGAGAGCGTCGCCGCCATCACCGCGGCGTTCGCGTTGATGGGCAGCGCACCCGCCTCGGCATCGCCGGGGCGGCCGCCGGCCAGCACCTCGAAGCGCGCCTCGCGGCCCACTTTCGGGAAGGCCTTGGCCCCCCAGTTGGGCTTGGCGCCCTGCACGTCCGGCATGATCCAGATCTGGAAGATCTTCGTGGTGCTCGGCTCCAGGTTGTACTCGCTGTGCACCACGCCCGTGCCGGCCGACATGATCTGCACGTCGCCCGCCTCGGTGCGGCCTTCATTGCCCATGTTGTCGCGGTGGGTGATGGCCCCCTCGCGCACATAGGTGATGATTTCCATGTCGCGGTGCGGGTGCGGGTCGAAGCCCGTGCCGGCGGCGATCTCGTCATCGTTCCACACGCGCAGCTTGCCCCAGCCCATGCGCGAGGGCTCGCGGTAATGGCCGAAGGAGAAGTGGTGACGCGCCTTCAGCCAGCCGAAATCGGCGCCGCCGAGGGATTTGAAGGGTCGGATGTCAATCATGGTCGTGGCTCCCTGGAGCCATCTGGGCCCCGTTGCCGCAACAATTAGGGGGCCGGGCGGCCTGTCGCCATGCCGTGCCCGCCATTGTCCCCATTCACGGGGCTGATGACGGTGTCAGACCGGCACCGCCGCCGCGGCCATGGCCGGGAAGACCGTGACGGGCCGGCCCGCCTGCCATTGCAGCAGCACGGGCCTGGCGCGGCTGTTCTGGCCGCGTTCGTCCAGCCGCCAGCCCCAGCCATTGGCCAGCGCGCCCTCGGGCAGGTCGAGGGCCCCCAGCGCGGCACGATCAGGCCCCTGGGCCAGCACGGTGCGGGCGCCCGAGAAGGCCGCGAAGGAAAGGCCCGAGCGCGGCGGGCTGCCCCAGCGCCGCTGATAGGCCTGGGCGAAGGCGGCGGCCCCCTGGGCCCAGCCTGGCGCGCTCTCGATGGGCGGCATGTCCAGCGCGTAGACGCCCTCCAGCGCGGGCTCGACCGCGCGGGCCAGGTCGAGCAGCCCCCAGGCCGGCCCCGCACCCATCACCACGCGCGGCCGCCAGCCGGCCTCGGCCAGGGCGCGCAGCATGGCCGCCGCATCGCCTTCCGAGGCGGCATGGATCAGCACATTGACCGAGGCGGCGCGCAGCCGCTGCACCAGCGCGGCCCATTCGCCGGTGCGGGGGGCATGGGAGACGCGCTCCGCGATCAACAGCCCCGCCTCGCGCAGCGCCGTCTCCAGCGCGGCGCCCAGCGCCTCGGGGCTTGGGCTCGTCTCGTGCAGGATGCCCACGCGCAGCGCCTCGACGGGCAGGCTGAGCGGCCCAGGCAGGCCATGGATCAGCGCCTCGGCCGCCATGCGCCCATAGGCGGCGGCGGCCGGCGCGGCACGGACGAAGCGCCGCCCGCCGCCCGCCGCCAGGGTGTCGGCGGGGGCGGCGAGTTCCACGAACGGGGTGTCCAGCGCCTCGGCGGCCTGCAGGGCGGCAAGGCCCATGGTGGCCGCCACGCTGCCGAACAGGACCGAGGCGCGCTCGCGCTGGATCAGCCGGCGGGACTCGGCCATGGCGGAGGCGGGGTCGTTGGCCTCGGCGCGCAGCAGGCGCACCTGGCGCGCGGCATCGGTGGCGTTCTGCGCCTCGATGGCCAGTTCGAGGCCCCGGCAGGCCTCGTCGCCCAGCAGGGCGGCATGGCCGGAGGTGGGAAAGACGGCGCCCACCCGCCATTCTGCCCCGTTCTGCGCGCCAGCATTCTGGGCGACGCCGGTCTGGGCGGCCCCGGTCTGGGCACGCAGGGGCAGGGGGGCGGACAGCAAAGCCAGTCCGGCGAGGGCGAGGCGGCGGCGCATCGGGGGCGGAGTGTCCTCCGGCGCGCCCTGCGACGCAATCATGCGTTGGGTGAAGTTTGCGCGGAGGGTGCGCAATTGACGCGCCGCGGTCATTGCCGCCGTCGTCTGGCCGGGCGCTTGACGCGCCGGCCGTCATTTGGGCGGGCGCTTGACGCGCCGCCGTGATCTGGCCGGGCGCTTGACGCGCCCGGGGCCGCCGGGGAGGGTGCGCCTCCCAGCCACGGAGGCCAAGCCCATGCCCGAGACCATGACCTACATCGCCCACGGTGCCGGCGGCGGGCCCGAGGTGATGGCGCCCGCGACCGGCCCGCTGCCCGTGCCCGCGGCCGATGAGGTACTCATCCGCGTGATGGCGACGGGCGTGAACCGGCCGGATGTGGCGCAGCGCGCCGGCAGCTACCCGCCGCCGCCCGGTGCCTCGCCCATCCTGGGCCTGGAATGCGCGGGCGAGGTGGTGGCCTGCGGCCCCGATGTGCGCGGCTTCAAGCCCGGGGACCGCGTCTGCGCGCTGACCAATGGCGGCGCCTATGCCCAGTATTGCACGGCGCCCGAGGCGCAGACCCTGCCCTGGCCGAAGGGCTTTGACGCGATCCGCGCGGCCGCCCTGCCGGAGACCTATTTCACCGTCTGGGCGAACCTCTTCGGCACAAGCCATGCCAGCGCGGGGCGGCTCGCGGCGGGCGAGACGGTGCTGGTGCATGGCGGCAGCTCGGGCATCGGCGTCACCGCCATCCAGCTCGCCAAGGCCTTCGGCGCCACCGTCATCACCACCGTGGGCAGCGCCGAGAAGGCCAAGGCCGTGCTGGGCTTCGGCGCGGACCATGCCATCAACTACCGCGAGCAGGATTTCGTGGACGAGGTGAAGCGCATCACCGGCGGCAAGCTGCTGGACGTGGTGCTGTGCATGGTGGGCGCGCCCTATTTCGGGAAGAATTTGCGCTGCCTGCGGATGGACGGGCGCCTGGTGCTGATCGCCTTCCTCGGCGGCGAGACGGCCGAGCCCACGGATCTGCGCCCCATCATGATGCGCCGCCTGACCGTGACGGGCAGCACCATGCGCCCCCGCACCACCACCCAGAAGGGCGAGATCGCGGCCGCGCTGCGCGAGAAGGTCTGGCCGCTGCTGGAGCGGGGAAGCTTCGCACCGCACATCCACGCGACCTTCCCCCTGGCCCAGGCCGCCGAGGCGCACCGGCTGATGGAAAGCAGCGCGCATATCGGCAAGATCATGCTGCATGTGGCTGATTGAGGTCGGATCGTGCCCAGCCGGCGACGGCTGGGCGCGTGAATCCGCCCGGTTGATTGAGGTCGGATCGTGCCCAGCCGGCGACGGCTGGGCGCGTGAATCCGCCCGGCCAAGGTTCCGCGCTTGACCCAGGCGCGCGCGTTCCAGCTTCTGCTGGTGGCGGTGGTGCTGTTCGGCGGCGTCTGGCCCATCACCAAGCACGCCCTCTCGGACAGCACGCCGCTGTGGTTCGGCTTCTGGCGCGCGGCGCTGGCGGCCGTGGCGACGGCGGCCGTCATGGCGGCGCTGGGGCGGCTGCGCCTGCCCGCCCGGCGCGACTGGCCGGCGGTGCTGGCGCTGGGCAGCCTGCAGATCGGCGCCTTCTTCGCCTTCACCCATGTGGCGGTGGGGATGATCCCGTCCGGGCGCACCGCCATCCTGTCCAACGTGACGATCTTCTGGCTGGTGCCGCTCTCGGTCTGGCTGCTGGGCGAACGGGTTTCGCCCATGCGCTGGGTCGCGGCCGGCGTCGGGCTGCTGGGCGTGGCGGTGATGATGGGCCCCTGGGCGCTCGATTGGAGCGCGCCCGGCGTGCTGGCGGGGCATCTGTGGTTGCTCTGCGCCTCGCTGGCCTGGAGCGTCACCATCATCATCCTGCGCCGCCGCCCGCCCTCGGTGCCGCTGATCGAGCTGCTGCCCATCGCCTTCCTGATCGGCGCCGCCATCGTCAGCGCGGTGGCCTGGGTGCTGGAACCGCGGGGCGGGGTGGGGGCGTCCTCCTGGTGGGTGGTGTTCCTCATCGGCGCGGTGGCGGCCCCCATCGGCACCTGGGCGGTGTCGGAGAGCACGCGGCATTTGAACGCGGTGGTGTCCTCGCTGGGGCTGTTGCTGGCGCCCGTGGTGGGCGTGGCGCTGGCCACCATCTGGCTGCATGAGCCGCTGGGCTGGGATCTGCTGCTGGGCGGGGGGCTGGTGGTGGTGAGCGTGATATTGGCCACACGGAGGTAGCATGATCCTGAACACGGTCGAGATGGGCGAGGGCCCGCCCCTGGTCCTGCTGCACGGGCTGTTCGGCGCCGCGCGCAACTGGGGCGCCATCCAGAAGCGCCTGGCCACGCGCCACCGCGTCCTGGCCATGGACCTTCGCAACCATGGCGACAGCCCGCGCGCCGAGGGCATGTCCCACGCCGCCACCGCCCGCGACCTGGCCGAGACGCTGCGCCACCGTGGCATTCCGCGCGCGGCCGTGCTGGGGCACTCGCTGGGCGGCAAGATCGCGATGGCGCTGGCGCTGGGGCATGGAGAGATGGTCTCGCGCCTGGTGGTGGCGGACATCGCGCCCGTCCGCTACCCGCCCGCGCTGCGCGGCTATGTGGCCGCCATGCGCGCCCTGCCGCTCACCGAGGGGCTGACGCGGCGCGAGGCCGATGCCGCGCTGGAAGCCGCCGTGCCGGAGGCCGGCATCCGCGCCTTCCTGGTGCAGTCGCTGGATTTCGCGGTGGACCCGCCGCGCTGGAAGCTCGGCCTGCCCGAGATCCACGCCGCCATGCCCGAGATCGAGGATTTTTCCGCCACCGGCCGCTACGAGGGCGCAACGCTGGTCATCGCGGGCGGGCGCAGCGACTACATCCGGCCCGAGCACCATGCGGGCTTCCGCGCCCTGTTCCCCGCCGCGCGCTTCGCCACCATCGAGGGCGCGGGGCACTGGGTGCATGCGGAAAAGCCCAATGACTTCCTGGCGCTGGTGGAACCCTTCCTCGGAGAACGCGGATGAGCGCGCTTCCCATCACCGCCCTCTATGCCGGGCTGCTGGCCTTCGTGCTGCTGTGGCTGTCCATCGCGGTGATCGGCCATCGGCGGCGGTCGCGCGTGTCGCTCGGCACGGGCGAGGACAAGGCGCTGCTCCAGGCCACGCGCGCCCATGCGAATTTCTGCGAATACACGCCCTTCGGCCTGATCCTGCTGGCGCTGCTGGAGGCGGGCGGGACGGCCGGCTGGATGCTTCACGCGCTGGGACTGCTGCTGCTGGCGGGCCGCCTCGCCCATGGCGTCGGGCTGATGCACCAGAAGGGCAGCATCCGACTGCGCCAGGTCGGCATGCTGTGCACCTTCACCGTGCTGATCCTGGGCGGGGCCATGCTGGTGGCGCAGGGCCTGCTGGGCTGAACGGCCAGGCTTACGCTTCGGCGGAGGCATCCCATCTGAAACATGCGGGTGCAAAGACACGCCGCTGGAGGATGTTCAGGATGCGCCTTCCCGTCTGGGCCCTTGCGGCCCTCCTTGCCCTTGCCCCGCCGGCCCTGGCCCAGCTGGAGCGAACGCCCGCGCCCGCCGGCGCCGCCGTCTATTTCATCGAGCCCGCGCCGGGCGCCACGCTCTCCAACCCCGTCACCCTCCGCTTCGGACTGCGCGGCATGGGCGTGGCGCCGGCCGGGGTGGAGCATGGCAACACCGGCCACCACCACCTGCTCATCAACGTGGACCCGGCCACCCTCGACATGGGCGCCGGCATCCCGGCCGATGACCAGCACCGCCATTTCGGCGGCGGCCAGACCGAGGTGACGCTGGTGCTGCCGCCCGGCGAGCACCGGCTGCAATTGCTGCTGGGCGACCACAACCACATCCCGCACAACCCGCCGGTGATGTCGGAGGTGATCACGGTGCGGGTGAGGTAGCCTTCCCGCACGCCATGCGGGGCGGCGCGGCTTGGTGCCGCCGCCGCTTCGGGCTACCTCCGGTGGACCATGAGCCACAACAGCTTCGGACACCTCTTCCGCGTCACCACCTGGGGCGAAAGCCACGGACCCGCCATCGGCGGCGTGGTGGATGGCTGCCCGCCGGGCATTCCCCTCGACGAGGCCTGGATCCAGGCCTTCCTCGACAAGCGCCGCCCCGGCTCCGGCAAGTTCGTGACCCAGCGGCAGGAGCCGGACCAGGTCCGCATCCTGTCCGGCGTCTTCGAGGGGCGCACCACCGGCACGCCCATCGCGCTGATGATCGAGAACCAGGACCAGCGCAGCAAGGATTACGGCGAGATCGCGGAGAGCTTCCGCCCCGGCCATGCCGACATCGCCTATGAGTGGAAATACGGCATCCGCGACTATCGCGGCGGCGGCCGGGCCTCGGCGCGCGAGACGGCGATGCGCGTCGCCGCCGGCGCCATCGCCCGCCGCGTGCTGGGCGAGGGCGTCGTCATCCGCGGCGCCATGGTGCAGATGGGGCCGGACCGGATTGATCCCGCCGCCTGGGACTGGGCCGAGACGCACAACAATGAATTCTGGTGCCCCGACCCCGCCGCCGCCGCGCGCTGGGCCGAGCAGCTGGCCGACATCCGCAAGGCCGGCAGTTCGGTGGGTGCGGTCATCGAGATCCAGGCGGACGGCGTGCCCCCCGGCCTCGGCGCCCCCATCTATGGCAAGCTGGACGCGGACCTCGCCGCGGGCCTCATGTCCATCAACGCGGTGAAGGGCGTCGAGATCGGTGAGGGATTCGCCGCCGCCGCCCTCACCGGCGAGGAAAACGCCGACGAGATGCGGATGCGCCAGGACGGCCAGGTGGAGTTCCTGGCCAACCACGCGGGCGGCATCCTGGGCGGCATCTCCACCGGGCAGACCATCGTGGCGCGCTTCGCGGTGAAGCCCACCAGCTCCATCCTGACGCTGCGCCAGGCGGTGACCCGGGCGGGCGAGAACACAGAGCTTCGCACCAAGGGCCGGCATGACCCCTGCGTGGGCATCCGCGCCGTGCCCGTGGGCGAGGCGATGGTCGCGTGCATTCTTGTGGATCATTTGCTGCGCCATCGGGCACAATGCCCCGACGCGGTCCAGGCCCCCATCCTGCCCGCGCGGAAACCGACTTGAGTGGTCGGAAATTCGGGCGTAGTAAGTTACCAAAGTGGTCAGGCGGGCGGCGGAGATCATTCCGCCGCGATAGCGAAACGAGAGCAAGATGCCCTTTGGCGACCCCGAGGTGGAAGCACCTTCCGCCGCATCCCCGCTGAGCGCCTTCCTTGCCCTGGCCGGGGCGGAGAAATGGCGCTCCCGCGTGCGGGATATCGGGGTCCGGGCTCGGCCTGGTTCGCTTTCCGGCCGGGCGGCGCAGCAGCGCCATGCCCTTGAACTCATCCTTGCCCGGCTGAACAACCCGGCCGTGCTGGCCCGTGCCGGGCGGCATGAGCGACGCGTGCTGGCCTTCGTGCGCGAGGCGACCGAACTCGCCGCCGTGCTGGAGCCCGGGCCGCGCGCCCGCCTGCAACAGCTCATCGGCATGGGGCTGGAGGGGGAGGGGAACCTCATTCCCCTTTTCCACCTGCTCCGCACCGCGGCCCTGCTGCGCCTGCGCGGCTTCGAGGTGCGGCATGACGGGCTGCTGCACGGCACCCCCTATGACCTGATGGTCCAGCGCGAGGGCGCGGTGGCCGAGGTGGTGTGCGAGACGGTTTCGGCCGAGGAAGGCCGCCCCCTGCATCGCGGCCACTGGGCGAGCCTGGTGGACCGTGTGAATCCCGAGCTGCAGACCTGGCTCGCCGCGCATCCCGGCCGCTACATCCTGAAGATGACGCTGCCCGAGGATGTGTCGGAGAAGAACCGCATCGGCGAACTGCATGGCCGCATCTGCGCCATGCTGGCGGCCGAGAAGCGGCAGGATGCCAGCGCGGACGCCGTGCTGAAGCTGGACCCGCTGGTGCTGGCCGGCGCCCAGGCCGCCTCCGACCCCACCCGCGCCCTGCCGGCCCGCCTGCGCGAGCTGTTCGGGCTGGAGGCGCACCTCGCCGTCACGGCGGACCCGGCCAGCGGTTCCGTCATGGTCATGGCGGCGCGCGCCGGCCGCGAGAACGACATCGCGACCGCCGCCAAGCGCCGCCTGGCCCAGGCCGCGACGGCGCGCCTGTCCGGCCGGCATCCCGGCCTGCTGGCGCTGTTCCTGGACGACCTCGACGCCGCCGAATGGCACGGGTTGCGCGACACGCTGGAGCTGGAGGGGGTGGTGCGCCGCTTCCTCACCGAGGCCGAGGCCAAGCCCGTGGTCGCCGTCACCTGCGCCACCCGCCAGGAATTGTTCGGCCTGCCCGATTGCGCCCCGGAGGGCGAGCTGCGCTTCCGCAACCCGAGCCACCCCCAATCGCGCAGCCAGGGGCTGGAGCCCGCGATCAGCTCGGCGGGCGACTGAGAGCGACGCTCAGCGTCCCGTCGCTTTCCAGGATCACGGCCTCGGCCTCGGCCAGATCACGGCCGCCCTCCGCGCGGATCGCGCTCAGGATTTCCTCCGCGGTGATACGTTCGGCGCGCATGGCGCCGGGGCAGGGCGCGCCGTGCCGCAGCAGCAGACGGGGCTCGGAGCGGATCAGCCGCGCGAAGCGGCCCGAACGGACCGAGGCCCAGGTGACCGCGAACTGCATCACCACCAGCAGCGCCAGCGCCGCCAGCCCCTGCGCCAGCGGCACGGATTGCTGCACCAGGATGGCCGAGAAGGTGGAGCCCAGCGCCACCGTCACCACCAGGTCGAACGCATTCAGCTTGGCCAGGGTGCGCTTGCCCGAGACACGCAGGAACAGCACCAGGCAGGCATAGGTCAGGACGCCCACGACCAGCGTCCGCAGGATTCCGTCCCAGCCCTGGAAGAACATCTCGGCCATGGGGCTTCAGCGGCGCGGGGCCGCGGGGGTTGCAGTCCTCAGTAATCGCCGAAGCCGCGGATGTAGAGCACCACGCCCGCGCAGAGGGCGAAGAGCACCACCCCCAGCGCCACTGGCGCCATGCGCGGCTGGCGCGTGCCGGCGGGCATGGGCTTGGTGCCGATCATCATCGCCCGCACCAGGTCATGGCCCGGGAACAGCCGGTACCAGGCGATGGCCATGATGTGCAGCACGATCACCGCGAAGATCACGTTGATGGCGCGGATATGCACCCAGGTCGCCCAATCCTGCGTCTCGGGGCTGACCTGCCGGGCCAGCGGGCCATAGGTGAAGATCTGGTCGTAGACGAAGAGGCCGCTCGCCGCCTGGACGAACAGCAGCGGCACCAGCAGCGCCACCATCCAGGCGCCGGCGGGGTTGTGGGTGAGTTCCCGGTCCGGCCCTGTCTCGCGCCGCAGCTTGCCCAGGTGGCGAAGCGCCGCGGCGGGGGTGCTGAGGAAGGTGCGGAAGCGCGCGGGCTCGGACCCCACCAGCCCCCAGAGGATGCGGAAGCTGACCAGCGTCAGCAGCGCATAGCCCGACCACTGGTGCCAATCCATGCGGTGCGCCCGCGCGGTCAGGTAGGAAAAGGGGATGAGGAAGACGATGGACCAGTGCCAGAGCCGGATCCAGCCATCCCAGACCCTGACTTCGGTCTCGGGCGCGGGGGTCCGGGGGTCTGTGTCGTTCATCTTCGGGCCTCGGCCTGGGATCAGGGGGTGATGTGGGATCAATCCCGCAGGGGCATAGCCGAGGCAAGCGGATTTCGGGCAGTTTGGTCGCGTGTTCCCCGATTCCCCCCTGATGGATCACCCGGCCGGCGCACCGCTGCTGGCGCTCTGCACGGCGCTGCTCTGGGCGGTGATGCTGCGGCGCGGGCGCTGGGCGGCGCTGGCCCTGCCGTTGGGCGCGCTGCTGGGCTTCGCCTGGGTGATGGGCGGGTTCAGCGCCTCGCCCCGCCAATTGCCGGAACGCCTGCCGCTGCTGGCCCTGGGCGCCTTGTTGCTGGCCCTGCCGCTGGCGCTCGGCGCGCGCGGCCTGGTCGCGGGCGGGCTGGTGCTGCTGGGGGGTGTGGCGACGGGCTGGTGGATGGCCGGCGCCCCGCTCACCGAGGCCGATCTGCGGCGCGTCATTCCCGTGCTGGTGCTTCTGGGCCTGCTGGTGCCGCTGCTGCACCGCGCGGCCGCGGGCCCCTGGCGGGCCACGGTGGCGGCGGTGGCGCTGGCGGCGGGGCTCTGGGCGGCGGGCACGCCCGGGCCCTGGCTGCTGCTGGCGCTGGTGCTGCTGGGGGCGGGGCTGCCGCTGTTCTTCCTGGGGCAACCGCTGCCTGAGGCCGCGCTGCTGCCCTTCACGGTGCTGCTGGCGGCGGTGCTGGCGGGCGGGCTGCTGATGCGCGGCGCGCCGGCCGACTGGATGGCCGCGCTGGCGCCGCTGGGCGCGCTGCTGCTGGGTGCCGCGCCCGCTGGCCATCGCGGCGCCTGGCAGGCGCCTGTCCTGCTGCTGGCCGCCGCCCTGCCGGGCGTGGCCCTGGCCTGGCTGCTGCGCTGAGCGCGGCGCGTCAGTGCGTTCCGGCGGCCTCCAGCCGGTCCAGATAGGGGTCGAGTGCCATGGCGAAGCGCACGATGGTGCCCACCAGCGCCACGGCGGTGGGCTGTGCCGGGGCGTCCAGTTCAAAGGTGAGCTGGTGGTCGGGCGTGAGGCGCAGGCGCCAGCCCTCCGGCAGTTCCGGCGGCAGGGTGGCGGCGGCGGCGAAGGAGCGGCTGCGGGCCTGCCCCTTGTCCACGGTGGAGGGGATACGGCCCGCGAGGGCGCGCAGCTGCAGCTTCTCATCCTTCCATTCCGCCTCGCAGCGACGGCCGCGCCAGGCGAAGCGCAGCGCGGGGCGGAGCCCTGGCGCGCGCGGAGAGAGCGTACCGTCCTGCCCGACGGCGAAGGGGCCAAGTGTGATCATGCGACAAGCTTGCCCGCCGCCGGTTAAGGGAGGATAAACCGCGCCCATGTCCCTCCGAAACAGCCTCTCGCTCGTCCTGGCACCCCCGCATCCGGCGGGGCGCCCCTTCATCTATGGCGGCGCCGCCGTCGCCGTGGTGGGGGGGCTGATCCTCGGTTCCTGGCTGTTCTGGCTGGGCGCGCTCTTCACGGGCTTCTGCCTGTACTTCTTCCGCGACCCGACGCGCGTGCCGCCGCCCCGGCCGGACCTCGTGCTCGCGCCCGCCGATGGCAAGGTGGTGATGGTGGGCCTCGCCGCCCCGCCGGCCGAGCTGGACATGGGCACGGCGCCGGTCTGGCGCGTGGCCATCTTCCTCTCGGTGCTGGACGTGCATGTGAACCGCAGCCCGGTGGCGGGCCGGGTGGCGCGCATCGCCTACCGCCACGGCGCCTTCGTGGACGCGAGCCTGGACAAGGCCAGCGAGAACAATGAGCGCAACGCGCTGCGCATAGACCTGCCCGATGGCCGGGTGGTGGGCTGCGTGCAGATCGCGGGGCTGATCGCGCGGCGCATCGTATGCACGGCGCGCGAGGGCGACATCATCGCCGCCGGCGAGCGCTTCGGCATCATCCGCTTCGGCAGCCGCACCGATGTCTACCTGCCCGAGGGCGTGCTGCCGACCGTGCTGGTGGGCCAGACCATGATCGGCGGCGAGACCATCCTCGCCGACCTGCGCGCTTGATCCGCGAGGGGCTGCGCGGCCGGCTGCGGGGCCTGGCGCCACGGCAGCGCCCGCGCTTCAGCGGGCCGTCCTTCAACCGGCTGATCCCGAACCTGCTGACCATGATGGGGCTCTGCGCGGGCCTCGTCGCCATCCGCTTCGCGCTGGAGGGCCGCTTTGGCCATGCGGCGGCCTTCATCGTGGTGGCCGCCGTCATTGACGGGCTGGACGGGCGCATCGCCCGGCTGCTGAAGGGCACCTCGCGCTTCGGCGCCGAGTTCGACAGCCTGAGCGATTTCCTCTGCTTCGGCGTGGCGCCGGCCCTGGTGCTCTATCTCTGGACCATGCAGAGCGTGGGGCCCTGGGGCTTCATCCCCTGCGTGCTGTTCGCGGTGTGCAGCGCGCTGCGCCTGGCGCGTTTCAACGCGGCCTCGATCGCGGAGCCGGGCGTGGTGGAGGCGCCCAAGCCGGCCTACGCCTACAACTTCTTCACGGGCGTGCCCGCGCCGGCCGGGGCGGGGCTGGTGTTGTTCCCGCTGTTCGCCTGGCTCGCCTTCGCCGATTGGGGTTGGCCGGCCACGGCCGCCGCCATCCGCCATCCGATGGTGGCGGCCATCATGCTGTTTGTGGTGGGGGGGCTGATGGTCAGCACGCTGCCATCCTGGTCCTTCAAGAACTTCAAGATTCCCGCGAAGCTCGTGCTGCCCCTGTTCCTGGGCGTGGGCGCCTATGTGGCCTTCCTGGTGACCGAACCCTGGGCCGCGCTGGCGCTGGGAGGGCTGATCTACACGGGTATGTTGTTCCTCTCCGCACGCTCCTACCGCCGGCTGCGGCGGGAGGCGGAGCAGATGCGGGGCGAGACGGCGCCAGCCGCGTGAAGCGGCCCGCATGAAGCTGCCCACATGAAGCTGTTGGGCGCGCGCCTCGCGGCCGGGCCCTTCACGGCCCTGCCCGAGGGCGCCTTCGGCCTCTGCCTCGACCCGCATGCGCCCAACCGCGACGCGGCGGCCCTGACGCTGGACATCGTGGATTTCGGCCTGCCCGACCCGGCGGCGCTGCGCGCCACGCTGGACGCGCTGAAGGCCGCGATGGCGGCGGAGCCGGAGCGCCTGTTCTACCTGGGCTGCAAGGCCGGGCTGGGGCGCACGGGCACGGTGCTGGCCTGCCTCGCCGCCGAATGCGCTGTGGAGGAAGACCCCGTGGAATGGGTGCGCGCGCGGCATGACGCGCGTGCGGTGGAAACCCCCGCGCAGGAGGAATTCGCGCGGGGCTGGGCGGCCCGCCCCCGGGCCTGAACCCTCAGCTGTTGATGATGCTGAGGTCCGGCGCGTCCGGGTGCTTCATGCCAACGATGTGGTAGCCGCAATCCACATGGTGCACCTCGCCGGTGACACCGGTGGAGAGCGGGCTCAGCAGGTAAAGGCCCGCGCCACCCACCTCGTCCAGGCCCACATTGCGCTGCATGGGCGCGTTGTACTGGTTCCACTTCATGATGTAGCGGAAATCGCCGATGCCCGAGGCGGCCAGCGTCTTGATGGGCCCCGCGCTGATGGCGTTCACCCGGACGCCGTCAGCGCCGAGGTCCGCCGCCATGTAGCGCACACTGGCCTCCAGCGCGGCCTTGGCGACGCCCATCACATTGTAGTGCGGCACCCATTTCTCGGCGCCGAGATAGGACAGCGTCAGCAGCGATCCGCCCGGCCCCATCAGCGCCGCCGCCCGCCGCCCGGTGGCCGCGAAGGAATAGCAGGAGATGTCGAGCGCCTGCAGGAAAGCCTCGCGCGGGGTGTCGAGGAAGCGGCCGCGCAGGTACTGCTTGTCCGCGAAGCCCACCGCATGGACGAAGAAGTCGAGCTTGCCCCAGCGCTTCTCTATCTCGCCGAAGGCAGCGTCGATCTGCGCGTCGTCGCCCGCGTCGCAGGGCAGGACGATGTCGCTGCCCACGCTGGCCGCCAGCGGCCGCACGCGCCTTTCCAGCGCCTCGCCCATGTAGGTGAAGGCAAGCTCGGCGCCCTGCGCCGCCACGGCGCGGGCGATGGCCCAGGCGATGGAACGGTCATTGGCCACGCCCATGATGAGGCCGCGCTTGCCCTGCATCAGCGTTCCGGTCGGCAGGGGGGCGTTGGCGTCTTCCGTCATGGTCGTCCGGTCAGGAGGTTGCGGGGCGTGGGGGGTGGTGGCACATGCCCCTTGACCGGGCAAGGCCCCCCCGGACCCCACCCTGGGCCAGGACAGGCGAGCAGGCATGACCGACCCCTATGCGCTTTTCGCGGAATGGCTGGCGGAAGCGACCAAGACCGAGCCCAATGACCCCAATGCCATGTGCCTCGCCACCGCAACCCCTGATGGCAGGCCCTCGGCGCGGATGGTGCTGCTGAAGGGGCAGGATGCGCGGGGCTTCGTGTTCTACACCAACCTCGAATCCCGCAAGGGCGGCGAGCTTGCGGCGAACCCCCATGCCGCGCTGTGCTTCCATTGGAAGACGCTGAGCCGCAGCGTGCGCGTCGAGGGCAGCGTCGAGGCCGTGACCGATACGGAGGCGGATGCCTACTACGCCTCCCGCCACCGGTCCTCGCGCATCGGGGCCTGGGCGTCGCGCCAGTCGCGCCCGCTGGAAGGGCGCTGGGCGCTGGAGAAGGCCGTCGCCGAATACACGCTGAAATTCGGCCTGGGCGAGATTCCGCGGCCGCCGCACTGGTCGGGCTTCCGCATCCTGCCCGCGCGCATCGAGTTCTGGCGCGACATGCCCTTCCGCCTGCACGAGCGCCGGGTCTTCCTGGCCGAGGGCGGGGCCTGGCGGGAAGAGGCCCTCTACCCCTGATGGCCGCCCCCGCCGCGCAACGGCAGGTGGCGGAATTCCTGGCCGGGATCACCGGGCAGGGTGTCGTGGAGACGCATATCTCCCTCGTCTTCCTGGGCGAGGGGGAGGTGCTGAAGCTGAAGAAGGCCGTGGACCTCGGCTTTCTCGATTTCACTGCGCTGGAGACCCGCGCGCGGCTCATCGCACACGAACAGGCATTGAACGCGCCCAACGCGCCGGGCCTCTATCTCGGCGCCGTGCCGGTGACGCGGGGCGCGGGCGGGCTGGCGCTGGGCGGCGAGGGCGAGGTGCTGGATTGGGTGCTGCGGATGCGCCGCCTGCCGGCCCAGGCCTTCCTCGACGCGCATGGGGCGCTGGACTGGGTGCTGCTCGACCGGATGGCCGATGCGGTGGTCGAACTGCACGCCCGCGCGCCACGCCGCGCGGGCGATGGCGCCATGGATGCCACCCTGGCCGGCAACCGCGCGGCCGGCCTGGCGGCGGGCCTGCCGGAGGCGGAGGTCCGGGCCTGGCACAAGGAGGCGTTGGCGGCGCATGAGGCGTTGCGCCCCTGGCTGGCCCAACGTGCCGCCGCGGGTTTCCTGCGCCGCTGCCATGGCGACCTGCACCTGGGGAACATCTGCCTGCTCGACGGCGCGCCCCACGCCTTCGACGCGCTGGAATTCGACGAGGCGCTGGCCACCATAGATGTGGGCTATGACCTGGCCTTCCTGCTGATGGACCTGGACCAGCGCCAGGGCAGGGCGGCCGCGAACCGGGTGATGAACCGCCATCTGGGCCGCACGGGCGATGTGGCGCTGGTGCGCGGCCTGCCGCTGTGGCTTTCGCTGCGTGCCTTCATCCGCGCCCATGTGGCGGGCAAGCGCGGGCAGGATGGGGTGCCGCTGCTGCGTGCCGCGCGGGCCTATCTGTCGGCCCGGCCGGCGCCGCGGCTGGTGGCGGTGGGCGGCTTGCAGGGCACGGGGAAATCCTGGCTGGCGCGGCGCATCGCCCCCTTGCTGGGGGCCGCCCCCGGCGCGGTGGTGCTGCGCAGCGACGAGACGCGCAAGCGCCTGGCCGGCGTGCCGCCCGAAACCCGCCTGCCAGAGGGCGCCTACACGGCCGAAGCCAACGCCGCCGTCTTCGTCGAACTCCAGGCCGGGGCGCACGAGGCGCTGACCGCCGGCCACAGCGTCATCCTGGACGCCATGTTCCAGCGCCAGGCCGAGCGCGAGGCGGTGGCGGCGCTCCACCCCGACTTCACCGGGCTGTGGCTGACGGCGCCCATGGAGGTGCTGCGCGCGCGGGTGGCGGGACGCCGGGGCGATGCCTCGGACGCCACCCCCGCCATCCTGGAGGCCGCCGCGGCGCGCGACCCGGGGCCCCTCGACTGGCACATCCTCGACGCGACCCATGACTCGGCACCCGATGCGATGAAGGCGCTGGACTTGCCACCCCCGCCCTCGCCATAACCGTTTCAACTCACAAGAGGTTGGGGGACTGAAACCATGGCTTATCGTCGCCTGCTGCTGCCGCTGACCGGCACCGCCGCCGGGGAAGCCGCCTTGGCCACCGCGTTGATGGTGGCCCGTATCTGGAACGCCCACGTCCACTGCCTGCATGTGCGGGTGGACGCGCGCGACGTGGCGCCGCTGGCGGGCGAAGGCCTGTCGGGCGCCATGATCGAGGAGATGATGGCCGCGACCGAGCGCGAGAGCGGCGACCGCGCCTCCCGCGTGCGGGCGCTGTTCGAGCGCTTCGCCGCCGGCTCGGGCGATGTCACCATCGCCAATTCGGCCGAAACGGCGCTGAAGTCGGGCGGGCCCACGCTCTCCTTCGAATCCATCGCCGGTCGCGAGGAGGATGTGGTGGCGCAGCAGTCGCGCCTCTACGACATGGCCGTGGTGCCCCACCCCGAGGCGGGCGAGGATGTCAGCAGCAGCGATGCGTTGCACGCCGTGCTGTTCGACAGCGGCCGGCCGGTGCTGATCGCGCCGCGCGTGGCGCCGGCCAGCATCGGCACCCGCGTCTGCTGCGCCTGGAACGGCACGGGCGAGAGCGCGGCCGCCATCGACGCGGCCCTGCCCTGGCTGCACCGCGCCCAGGCCCGGCGCATTCTCTACGCCGATGAATACCAGCGCCGCGGCCCGCCGGTGGAGGGCATCCTGGCCTATCTGCACTGGCACGAGATCACGGCGGAGGCGCAGCAGTTCAAGCCGGTCACCAAGGATGTGGGGGCGGGCCTGCTGGGCGCGGCGCGGGATTTCAACGCGGACCTGCTCTGCATGGGCGCCTACAGCCATTCGCGCCTGCGCCAGCTCATCCTGGGCGGGGTGACGCGGCATGTGCTGGAGAATGCGGAAATTCCGGTCTTGATGTGCCGTTGAGGCGGTTTCTGCCCTCGCCCGGCACGCGGCTGCGGCTGCGGCTGGCCACGCTCTACCGTGTGGTGCTGCCGGGGGTGCTGGAAGGCCTGGCCGCGCGAATGCGCCGCGAGGGCCGGCTGCCACCCTCGCTCCTAGCCCGCGCCCTCGCGCGGCGCCTCTTCCCAGGGCTGATGCGCTGCAAGGGCGAGGCCGCGCCGCAGCGCCCGTCGGCCGAGGTGATCGCGGCGGCGCGTACCGCCATCGCGCGCTTCGTCCCCACCGAGCCGGATCTCGCGCGGCTGCGGGACCTCGACCTCAACGGGCTGCTCGTCGTTCCCGGGCCCATCACCGCGCGGGGCTTGGCCTGGCGCCGGGCCCAGCCTCTGCTGGAGGCGCCGGTCCGCCGCATGATCCTGGTGCCGTGGCTCGGCCATGGCGGGGCGGAGCGCGTCGCGCTGAACGCCTTCCGCGCGGCCGAGGCGCAGGACGGGCCGGGCCGGACCTTGCTGGTCGTGACCGACAGCCGGCGCGTCGAGGCGCCCGGCTGGCTGCCCGAGGGCGCGCGGCTGCTCGTCCTGGAGGGCGGGGAGGGACTCCTGCTGATGGAGGACCGCGTGGCCCTGGTCGCGGCGCTGGTGCAGCGCCTGCGCCCGGCGGCGGTGCTGAACGTGAACAGCCGGGCGGGATGGGAGGCGCTGCTGCGCCACGGCCGCCCGCTCTCCGCCCTCACGCGCCTTTCGGCCTATGTCTTCTGCGAGGATCATGACGCGCTGGGCCGGCGGGTGGATTACGCCTATCTGCACCTGCGGGCGGTGCTGCCGCACCTGGCCGCCGTCTACAGCGACCATGCGGCCTTCCTAGACGCCTTCGCTGCTGCTCATGCGCTGCCGCCCGACGAGCGGGCAAAGCTGCGCCCCGTGCCCCAGCCCGCCCCCGCCCCTACGCCGCCTCTCGCCCCGCCCGACAAGCCCTTCCGCGTGCTCTGGGCAGGGCGCATCACCGCGCAGAAGGGGCCGGACCTGCTGCCCGCCATCGCGAGGGCCCTGCCCGGGATGCGTTTCGAGGTGCATGGCGCCGGGGCCCGGGATGAGGTGCGGGCCGCGCTGCGCGGCGCTCCGCCTAACCTGACACTTCATGGCTCCTTCGGCGATTTCGCCGCGCTGGGCGCCGGGCGACACCACGCCTTCCTCTATACGGCCCGCTGGGACGGGCTGCCGAATGTGCTGCTGGAGGCGGGGGCAGCGGGGCTGCCCATCGTCACCTCGCTGGCCGGCGGGATCGGCGAGCTGGTGTCCGATGCCACCGGCTGGCCGGTCGCCACGGGCGAGGACCCGGCAGCCTATGTTGCGGCGCTGCGGGCGCTCCGGGCCGACCCCGCCGCGGCGACCGCACGGGCCGCGCGCCTGTCGGCCCTTATCGCGGAACGCCACAGCGTCGCGGCCCATGCGGCGGCATTGCGGGCCGGGTCAGGCTTCCTCTGGGATGGCGCCAGTTGAGCGAGATCGGCGTCATCCTGCCCGTGCATCGCGAGGGGCTGCTCGCCGAGGCCTCCTTCGCCTGCGCGCTCGACGCCGCCCGCGCCGCGGCCGGGCACGGCATTGGCGTGACCATCACCGTTGTGGCTGACCGCGCGGATGCGGCGACCCGTGCCCTGCTGCCCGGCTGGGCCGCACGCGGCGCGACACTCCTGGAGAGCGAGGCGGGCGACCTCGGCCTCGCGCGCAATGCCGCCATCGCCGCCACCCCCGCGCGCTTCATCGCCCTGCTTGATGGCGACGACCTCTGGGCCGAGGGCTGGCTGACTGCGGCGCTGGCGGCCGCCCGGGCCGATCCGCGCCGCATCGTCTGGCATCCCGAGGCTAGCCTTTATTTCGGGGCGGGCGATCCGCGCTGGCTGCTGCACCCCGACATGGAGCATCCCGAATTCGACCCCGCGCAGCTCTGGCTGCGGAATTCCTGGAATGCGCTGTGCTTCGCCCCGCGGGAAATCTTCCTCGACATTCCCTATCGGCCTACCGACCTCTCCGGTGGATTCGGCTATGAGGACTGGAATTGGAACATGAACACGCTGCGGCAGGGCGTGCTGCACAAGGTGGTGCCGGGCACGCTGCATCTGCTGCGGCAGAAGGCGGTATCGCTCGTGCGGAGCACGGCCGCCGCGGGCGCGCTTGTGATCCAGCCGGGGACGGGCTAGGCGGCGCCGTGAACCACGCGCCGCCCGACATCTGCGTCATCCTCACCGCGCACCGGGAGGGGCTTTTGCTGCGGGCCACGCTGGAGAGCGCGGTGGAGGCCATGCAGGCGGCGGCGGCGCGCGGGATCTCCGCCTCCCTGCTCGCGATCGCGGATCGTGCCGACGCGCTGACGCGCGCCATGCTGGATGGCTGCGAGATGCTCGAGGCCGACAGTGGCGATGTGGGCCTGAACCGCAACGCGGCGGTGGCGGCCACGCGTGCCCGCTACATCGCGATGCTGGACGCCGACGATATCTGGGGCCCGAGTTGGCTGGCTGCGGCCTTCGCCGTCGCGGCCGCCGGCCCGCCCGGCGCCGTCTGGCACCCTGAGGCCAATCTCTATTTCGGCCACCATGGGCATGAGCACTGGTTCATGCATCCGGACATGGAGGCACCGGGCTTCGACCGGACGGCCATGGAGTTGTTCAATCCGTGGACCGCTCTGTGCTTCGCCCGGCGCGAAGTCTTCGTAGAGACGCCATACCCAGCCTCTGACGTCGCCGGCGGCTTCGGATTTGAGGATTGGCACTGGAACCTTGCTACGGCGGCGCGGGGTGCGATCCATAAGATCGTGCCAGGCACCTTGCATCTCATCCGCCAAAAGCCGACGTCGCTAATGCGACGCACCTCGGCCGAGGGTGCACTAAGAGGGCCGCCTCCAGAATAGCTATTTATTTTAAGATTTTTGAAATATATTAGTGTTATCTCTATTGGAGATTGGCCCGTTGTGGCCAGTTGTCCCAAAACTCGATCAGTCAGGAGCAAGCAAAATGCATGGTTCCATACTATTTGCCGATAAATTGATTCGTGCATCGGTTGTAGGCGGTGTCGTCCGCCTCACACTCGGCACAGTTAGAGATAATGATATAGTGGCCGACGATACGAGGGGTATTTCGGTTGACGAAAACGGTCGTGCATTTAACGAAGTTGGTCAACTTTTGGTTCCGCTTGTAGCGTTCCCTGGCATCATCGGAGAGCTTCATAGTGTGTTGGAGCAGGCTCGGACACGCATCTCGGAGGCTCGAGACAATAGTCGCCGCCCGGGAGGTGGTGTAGGATCGACAGAGCATGGGGCGTGTAGCGTAGCGCCTGGCTGAGCGGAGCGCCCCAGGCGGCCACTGCGGTGATCCTCGATGGGTTGGGTTGCCGAGACCTGCAAGCCCTAACTCTGGGCCGACCACTGACCGACACAAGATCGCCCTTCGGCAGATGCTGTAGCAGAGCTACGATGCTTCCTGCGGGAGATGATCGAATTTGCCGGCCTGCACCTGATGGACTTGGAGGTGGGCGACGTCACCGGCTTTGTGCATAGCGAGTGCAGCCCGGACCGCTTGGTGCAGCGTAACGGCTATCGGGATCGCGACTGGCAGGCCCGGGCCAGCACCGTCGAGCTTCGGATCGACAAGCTGCGCCGCGGTTCCGATTTCCCTGCCTTTCTGACGCCCTGCCGGACCGCCGAGAAGGCGCTCACGGCGGTGATCCACGAGGCCTGTGTCCATGGCATCTCCGTGCGCTTCGTGGGCGACTTGGTCCGCGCCATGGGCGCGGAGGAAGATCAGCCGCGGCCAAGTCTTGCGCCTCTGCGGCGAGGTCGACGAACGCATCGCGACTTCCTCGTCCGGCTCATGAGGGCGACTGGCCTTGCTTCTGGCTGGATGCCGCCCACACGAAAGTTCGCAAGACTGGTTGCGTCGTCCGCGTTGAGGTGATCATCGTCGTGGGCCTCCAGGCCGACGGGTGGCGCGAGGTCCTTGGCATGGCGGTCGGCAGCTCGGAGGCGGAGTCCTTCTGGCTGGACTTCCTTCGCGCTGCAGATGCGCCTGCAGCCGTCCGCGGCCCTCGCGGCGGACCTTCGCCTGATTGTTCCGCAGGGCGGCAGACGCCTTGTCGGCCAACGCCGCGTTCTCGGCCAGCGTCGCCTCGATCTCCTTGAATGCGAACAGTAGCTGCTCCTCCGGCAGCCGCTCCGACTTCTGCCCGAACTGCCGGCGCTTCAGCTTCAGCAGCACGTGCTGGAGGCGCTCATTCTGGCTCGCCAGCGCATCGCGCTCGGCGCTGAGCGTGGCAACCAGCGCCCGTGTCTCAAGCAGCAGCGCGCAGCGCCGCGGCATCCTCCTGCGAGCTCGGAGTGTCGTCTCCCGCGGCGCGCATCGCAACGCGGAGTCTATGCAGGCGCGTTCAGCCTGAAAATCTCCCGCAGCGTCTGGACGCGACGCCAGTCGATGCCCTCGAACGGAGCGGCGAACTTCATCGGCGTCAGGCGCAGCACGCCATCCACCACCGGTGGCCAGCGAAACGCTCCGCCCACCAGTTACTCCTGATTAGCACCAAGCCCCTGCATCCCAGACCAGGATCTTGATCCAGTCGGCGCGGTGCGAGCGGAACACCAGCACCGCCCCCGAGAACGGATCTGCCTCCAGTATCTCGATGGCCAGCACCGCCAGGTTGTGCGCGCCCTTGCGGGAGTAGACAGGCTTTGTCGTCAGCAGGATCCGCGAGCCACCAGGTGGCGCGATCATGCCGCCGAAACCCGGATCGCGCGCAGCACTGTCGTCAGGAACTCACCGTCCGTGCGGGGCGCGACGCACAGTACCTCACCGGCCAGCTTGACCTCGATCGAGGGCTTGGCGCGGGTGAGTGTCGTCACCGGCTCTGGCGACGACGGGGCCAGCGTCTTCGCCACCATCGGCACGAAGGCTGGCTCCGCCGGTACCGTGGCCACCGCCAGCGCCTTGTGCGCCTGCCGGCGCAAGCGTCGAACGCCTGCTGCGGACTGACCTGCCAGCGCCGCGCCACTTCGGTCACCACCGAGCTTGGCTGCGCCGCCTCGGCGATGATCCGCGCCTTGTCATTGTCCGACCATCGCTGCCGCCGCCCTGGGCCCGTCGTACATAGAATATTCAGAAAATTGGACTATCAAAATGCGTATTCTTGCATCCAATACGACAAATTAAATCAACTTAGTTCTTGAAGGGCTAAAGATATGCAGATTGATCTCTCACTCGCCTCCTGCGTTCTGACTGGAACGTGCACAGCGTGTGGGGCTTGTAATACATTTGTGCCTGGGCAAGGAGGGCCCAGTGACTATATCCCTGAAGCTGCTCCGGAAGATGTTCGAAACATACTTTGGGAGGTCGGCGCGGTTACAACATGGTGGACCGGGGGCAGAATTTCCCAACCTACGGTGATCACTTTTGCTATCGGTGGGGCATCCGACCGCGTAGCGATGGAGGAGATGCCATGGACGCGCGATTGGCGCGACACATGGGGTGTAACTGAACACTACGAAAACTTCGGTGAAGGCCTTAAAGCGGCAATTCGCGCTGCAGCAGAAGTAGTTTCAGCTTCCTCTGGGCTGAAATTGATTGAAGTTTCTGACACTGATATTGCCGATATTTCTTGGCATATGACAGAAATTGCAAACATGAAGGGTGTAAATCCTTCCATTATGCCGGGGAATTTCTCAGCAGCTGGAACAATATTTTTTAATACGGTGTATAGTAACTATTATGAAACACTTGGATTTCGGCCGGGTGAGCGTGGTTTCGGGGATATTTTGCACGAATTTGGGCATGTTCTTGGACTCCAGCATGCCGATTTCGGGGTTTACCAAGTCGCGGCCGCAAATGCGCATCGGGGCGCCACCGTGATGACGCACCGCGAAGATCCGACAGGCCGCTTTCCCACCGATTTCAAGCCGTTGGACTTGGCCGGGCTTCGGTATGTCTACGGGACTGAGGAGCAGGAGGCAGCCTTAGGACTGGTGCGTTATCAGTGGCAGCGCGACGGCAGCAACGACGGACTAGTCACGCAGGCATCCGACCGTGGTGGTTTGGTGGTAGGCCTCGAAAAAGGCCCTGATCTCATGGTGGGTGGACTGGCCAATGACACTTTGCGCGGGCGCGGTGGTGACGATATCCTAATTCCAAACGGCGGCAGCGACTTCCTTTCGGGCGGTGAGGGAACCGACTTGATTGGTCTGCCGGGGACCATGCTTGCCGATGTCACGGCGGGAAAGATTCGCGTCGTGAGTTGGGCTTCCGAGAATGGCACTAGTAGCCGCTCGGGCGTCTTGCAGGCAGCAGATGGGTGGCTGCACTTCTTTGAAGACATGGAGGGCCTCGCGCTTAGCGACGGGACGGTGCTCTTCGCGCCTATGGCAAGCCTTTCAACATCCGAAGCTGCGGCTCGTCTTATTCAGATCGGCTTTGGGCGCTACAATAAATGGTGGCACGACAATCATGCGCTTCCTCATCTGGAGAGGGGCACGCCAATTAGCTATCTAGCGGAGGGCTATACAAACGGGAAGTATCCAGGCCTACCGTTGTCGACGGAACCAGGAGCAGCAAGCCCGGTAGCCCAGCTCTGGGCGCGCTTAAATCCAGGTATCGCCGTGCCGACCGCTCTGGAGCTTTGGTATCAGCGCACTGGCAATCTTGGCGCGGTGGTAGAGGCAATCGTGCTGACGCGGCCGGCCGACCTGGCTGACTTTTCCATTGCCCGCCTTCCTACGCACAGTACGGGCACTACCATTGACATGACGGCCAGAGTGCCAACTGGCACGATGGATCATTTGGCACTCCTGTTCGACGCCGTGCTGGGCCGGGCCCCAACCACCCAGGAGGTTGAGTTCCACTATCCGCGCCTCCAATTCGATGGAGTTGCCGCAGCCAAAATTATTGGAGAGTTGGTCCGAAGCGCAGAATTTGATACGGTTGCGCGGTTGGGCGGGCATAATTTTGATCGCACGTTTGGTAGCGACCCTTTGTTGCACAAGTTGGGGCGTATGCCTCTGGACTGGTTTGAAGCACGACAACTTGGTCAAAGGCTTGCCGAAGGTCTTGGTTTGTCAGTTTCGGAACCTGAGCAACTCACCTCGCGCAACGGTGCCCTTGGTTTCACCTTGGGTAGTGTTAGTGCAGTAAATGACACAGTGATGGGATATCGGGGATCTTGGGAAATTAATCGCGTCTGGGGTCTAGCGGGTGATGGTGGCCTTATTATTGAACTGGAGCGAGGTCAGGAGGTTTATCTTCCATCTACTGTTCGCTCTATGAAGCTTCTTGATGGCGTACTTAGCATTAATGCCGGATCGATGTCGGAGGCTTTCTCATGGATGTCTGATCCTTCGGCTGCTTGGGCGGTACGCATTTATGAAAGTGTACTTGGGCGACGCCCGGAAAGTCATGCCATTGCTGAGTTGCTCCGATCTGGCAAGGTGACAATCGATAAGCTCGTGTTTGACGTGGTTCGCTCAGCCGAGTTTGCGGCAAACCAAATGGGTGGACTTTCAACTGAGGATATGGTGGGGCTTGCCTACCGTCGCGCGCTCGGACGAGATCCGACGCCATGGGAGGAGCGGGCTTGGGTACAAGAGCTTAAATCAGGTGTGCACGTAGGGACACTTTTCCACAGCCTGATAGTTTCCCCTGAAGCGGATGCACTTTACGCAGTAAAAGCGTCAGCGTTCTTTGGCGCGGACGAAGCCTCTCTTTTGTTTAGTTCCTCGGGTCTACGCATTGGTACGTCCGATTTTGGTGTGAACCGCGGCTGGAACAGCCAGGATACCACACCGCGCCTCGTTGCAGACGTGGACGGCGACGGCTTCGCCGATTTGGTTGGCTTTGCCGGTGGAGTGTGGGTCGCGCGGGGCGATGGTACTGGGAGATTTGGAGCGCTTCAGAAAGCTTCGGATGCGTTCGGTTGGGCTCACGGATGGGGCTCACAAGATCAGTTGCCTCGACTACTGGCCGACGTAAATGGCGATGGCGCTGCGGATATCATTGCCTTCGGAGTTTCGGGAACCTGGGTGGCACTCGCCAACGGCCAAGGCGGCTTTGGTCAGCGATTCCTAGCCACGCCGGACTTCAGTATGGCCCGCGGCTGGAACAGCCAGGATACCACACCGCGCCTCGTTGCAGACGTGGACGGCGACGGCTTCGCCGATTTGGTTGGCTTTGCCGGTGGAGTGTG
>NZ_JACIDJ010000007.1:0-1730 GCF_014196305.1 Roseococcus suduntuyensis | reverse complement strand
TGGGTCGCGCGGGGCGATGGTACTGGGAGATTTGGAGCGCTTCAGAAAGCTTCGGATGCGTTCGGTTGGGCTCACGGATGGGGCTCACAAGATGAAGTTCCGCGTCTGCTCGCCGATTTGAATGGTGATGGGATCGCGGACGTCATTGCGTTCCAGCGGGCTGGCACCTTGTCAAACCTTTCCCTTGGATGGGATGGTATCGCCTGACTGGAGTGCTTTCCGTCACACTGGACACTCGGCTTGGGGCTGACGGTGACTGACGTGCTCCCGTGAATGTATCCAGTCCTATGGAGAGTTCTCTACGTTGATGGCTGATGGTTGATAGGATGGCAACGGGGTTGCGGTGAACCGTCCCTGTTTTCCCGGAGGCTGTTTGGTTTAAGTCATGCTGCCAGGAGCAGAATGTCCTGGCAGCGTAGTAGAGTGACTCAGCCTCAGTCGCCGAGATGTTTCCGGTGAGATCCAGCAGCCGCCGATGGTTGAACCAGTCTACCCATTCGAGGATGGCGGATCGCACGGCCTCGAGCGAGCGCCAGGGGGCGCACCGATTAATGACCCCGGCCTTGTAGAGGCCGTTGGTGCTTTCGGCCAAGGCGTTGTTATAGCTGTCGCCTGCGCTGCCTACTGAAGGCTCGATGTCGGCCTGTGCGAGACGCTCGGTGTAGTGGATGGAGACGTACTGGCTGCCCCTGTCGCTGTGATGCACGGGGCCGCCGCGATGCAGTGGATGCCGGTCATGCAGGGCCTGTCCAGCCTATCCAACACGAAGCCCGCATTTGCCGTCCGAGACACGCGCTAGGCCATGCTAGGTGGAGTCGTCGGAGATGATGGGAGCCTATTCCAGTAGATGCCAAAGGGCTTCCCGGGCAGCGATCGTCCGATGCAGAGGTTCACCGCTTTTTACAACATCTCTCCCGGTTCATGGGCGCGGCGATCCTGCGGATTGCCCTATGTCACGACGAGGGGCGCTCATGCGGAACATGTGGACACCTCGAATAACGTGCCGGGGGGATGCTGCTGAGGCTCGTTGAGGGCGACGCGCGGTTGGGAGTGCCTGCTTCGAGCCTCTGCGGAACTCTCCCGCACGTTATTCGAGGTGTCCAACCGCCTCTCGCGCTGACACGAAGCGCAAGAAAGCGTGGGCGGCGCGCCCTTGCCGCCCCGTGAACCCCTCGGCTAGACCGCGAAGCCGTTGCAGTTCAGGGGCCAAGGATGCGCGCCGCCATCATTCTCGCCGCGGGGCAGGGCACCCGCATGCGGTCCGCCCAGCCCAAGGTGATGCACCAGCTTGCGGGGCGGCCGATGGTGCAGCACCTGCTGGCCGCCTGCGCGCCCGTCTTCCAGCGCATCGTCGTGGTGGTGGGGCCGGGCATGGAGGAACTCGCCGCCGCTGTCGCCCCGCATGCGACGGTGGTGCAGCAGGAACGCCTGGGCACCGGCCACGCCGCCCGCATCGCCGCCCCGCTGCTGGAGGGCTTCGCGGGCGATGTGGCCGTGCTCTATGGCGACAACCCGCTGATCACGACCGCGACCCTGGAACGCCTGGTCGCCGCGCGCGAAACGACGGACCTCGCTTTGCTGGCCATGCGCCCGGCCGACCCGGGCCGCTATGGTCGCGTGGTGCAGGACGAAACAGGGCAGGTGGCGCGCATCGTCGAACACGCGGATGCGACCGAGGCCGAGCGCGCCATTCCCCTCTGCAATGCCGGCGTGGTCTGCGCCGCGGCGCC
>NZ_JACIDJ010000006.1 GCF_014196305.1 Roseococcus suduntuyensis | reverse complement strand
CACCCCAGCTCGCCAGCCCTCTCAGACCAACAAACCAAAGCAGATCACGTCAGCACTTACTATCTGCATAACCAGATGTGATTTTGAAACAACGAGGTATCTTCAACCGCGAAGCGATTGAAAGCACCTTTCCCAACCGTTTGGCTAGGACCCGGCTCCGACCGAGTGAGCCATCAAGCTTACCGAAACCGGCGGACTTGTCAACTCAAACCGTCCGAAGAACCGGAGGGACCGGATCGCTCCGGCCCCCCCTATCTATGGGGGACAGACGGTCCTGTAAATCCCCATCCGCACTCAAGCGCGCATGGCCCCCATGCACGAACCCGGGTTGCGGATTCGTGACACTGGAGGCGGTGGCGCGGTCAGCTGTCCGCGCGGATGTTGTTGTCCGTGATCACGCGGCCCCATTTCGCAATCTCCGCGTTGATGAAGCGGCCGCATTCCTCCGGGTTCGAAGCCACAACGTCGCAACCCTGCGCTTCGATGCGTTCCTTGATGGCGGGCTCGTTCAGCGCTCGCACCAGCGCCTCGTTCATCTGGTTCACCAGCGCGGGCGGTGTCCCTGCCCGGCCCAGCAGCGCCCACCAGGTCGGTGCCTCGAAATCCCCGAAGCCCTGCTGCGCGAAGCTGCGGGTGTTGGGCACATGGCGCGTTTCGCCCCTGGTGGTCACACCCAACGGACGCAGGGTGCCGGCGCGGATATGCTGGCTGACGATGACCACATTGGTCATGAACAGCGGCACATGGCCCGCCACGGCATCCTGCACGGCAGGCCCGCCCCCCCGGTACGGCACATGGACGATCCGGAAATTCCCCTGCTGCTGCAACAGTGTGGTCGACACATGCGCGAGGCCGCCCACGCCCGAGGTCGCGTAATTCAGCGCGTCCGGCTGTGCGCGCGCGGCCGCCACGACCTCCTCGAAGCTGCGGTAGGGCGTACTGTTGTGCGCGACCATGGCGAGCGGCCCCGAGGCCACATGACAACAGGGCACGAAGGCCTCCCCCGTGCGGAAGGGCAGGCGCATCACGGTCTCGTTGGTCGCCTGGGTGTCATATACGAAGAGCCAGGTGCTCCCGTCCCCCGGCGCACGCGAGGCCTCGATGGCCCCTGTCGCCCCCGAGGCCCCGCCCCTGTTGTCGATGATGACGGGCTTGCCCAACAATTCCGCCAGGCGCGACTGGTAGAGGCGCGCGATGGTGTCGGTGGACCCACCCGGGGGCCAGGGCACGATCAGCCGGATCGGGCGGTCGGGGAAGCCGGCCCCCAGGCTCTGGGCACGCAACACCAGGGGGGTGGCGAGGCCCGCGGCGGTGGCGGCCAGCAGGTGACGACGATTCATGAAGCGTTCCTCCAAGCTATGGAATGAGTGTTCCCGCGTGGAAGCCTTACCGCAAGCTGGTTTCTGCGGGGTTCACACCGAGGCTCCTACACCTCACAGGCGAAGTTATTTGCGACTCACTCGCAATTGCATTAGAAGGAGGGACCAACGGAGAGCACAGCATGGCGACACGAGGATTGCCCGCCTGGCCCCTCATCGGCCAGGAAACCGACACCTTGCCGGAACCGGAGCGGATGGTGCTGGACGCCGCGCGCGCCTGGGCCGGAAGCGGTTCGGCTGGCCCGATGGGCGAGGCCGCGCTGGTTTTGGCGGCAGCGGGAATGGAGGGGGCAGCGCTGCCCTTCGACGCGGCCTTGCGCGCCCTCCCGGGGCTGCACATGCAATGGCCGCTCTGTCCCGTCGTGTCCCGTGAGGAGGCCACGTTGCTGATGGGGCTGGCCGTGGTGCAGTCGGGCCGCCGGGCCGTGGCCCTGGCGCTTCTCCATCGCCTGGCTCCGCCGCTGAGCGCCTATCGCGCCGTGGCGGAGCTTTCGGTGATGGGATGCGTGTTTCGGCGCGGCGGGATTTGCCTCACAGCGCCGCTGTGAGGGTCAGTCGCCCTCGTGCTGCTCGGGGGCGGCGGCGCTGTTGAGCTGGATGTAGTTCTGCAGGCCCATCTGCTCGATCATGTCGAACTGGGTCTCGAGGAAATCCTCGTGCTCCTCCTCATTGGCGAGGATGGCCTTCAGCAGGTCGCGGCTGACATAGTCCCGCACACCCTCGCAATGGGCGATGCCTTCCTTGAGGTCGGCCAGCGCCTTCTGCTCGAGCTTGAGGTCGCACTCCAGCACCTCGCGCACGTTCTGGCCAATCAGAATGGGGTTCAACCGCTGCACATTCGGCAGGCCATTCAGGTAGAGGATGCGCTTGATGAGGTCATCCGCGTGGCGCATTTCCTCGATGCTCTCGGCATATTCATGCTTGGCGAGCTTCGTCACACCCCAATCGTCCAGCATGCGGGAATGCAGGAAGTATTGATTGATGGCAGTCAGCTCGTTGGTGAGCTGAATGTTGAGGTGTTCAATGACCTTCGGGTCGCCCTTGGGCATCGCCTGCCGCTCCTGATGTTGGCGCCGGGTATATGTCCCGGCGCCAAGCAGGATCAAGCACCATTCGCGGCCGTCGGTGCCTCGCGCAAGATTTGCAGCACCGTCGCGGTGCAGCACCCGCATTGGGCGCGCCCGCCGCAACAGGCATAGACATCCTTCGGCCGGGCGGCGCCGGCGGCGACGGCGGCGCGCACGTCACCGTCGCTCATGGCGTTGCAGAGGCAGATGATCATCGCCTCAGCGCCAGCCGGCGCGCTGCATCACGCGCAGCGCCTCGGGCGAGAGGGAGGCCGCGCGGGCCACGTTCAGCGTGTCGCGCTTGAAGTCGCCCAAGGACCGCAGGAAGGCGTTGGGCTGCACATCGGCGACCACCGGGTATTCATTGTTCCCGTCGGCGAAGATGGACTGAGCGGCGGGGCCGCTCAGGTATTCGAGGAAGGCCTTGGCCGCCTCGGGGTTTGGCGCGGTGCGGACCACGCCCGCGCCGGCCACGTTCACATGGGTGCCGCGGTCGCCCTGGTTGGGGAAGAGCACGGCCATGCGCTCGACAATGGCGCGGTCCTCCGCGCGCTGCGACCGCGAGAGGTTGCCCAGGTAGTAGGTGTTGGAAATGGCAAGCCGCCCCTGCCCGGCCGCCACGGCGCGGATCTGGTCGGTGTCGCCGCCCTGGGGCGGGCGGGAGAGGTTGGCGGCGAGCCCGCGCGCCCAGGCCTCGGTGGCCTCCGCGCCATTGGCGGCGATCATGCTGGCCGTCCAGCCGATGTTGTAGATGTTGCTGGAGCTGCGAACCGAGACCATGCCGCGGAACTCGGGCTTGGCCAGGTCCTCGTAGCGCGCCAGGCCCTCGGGCAGGCCGCGGGCGCGGTCATACATCACCACGCGCGCACGGGTGGAGAAGCCGAACCAATGCCCCTCGGGGTCCCGCAGCGAGGCCGGGATGCGCGAATTCAGCACATCGGACTGCACCGGGGCCAGCACGCCCAGCTCCTGCGCGCGCCCCAGGCGGCCGAGATCCACCGTGATGAGCACATCGGCCGGGGAATTGGCACCTTCGGAGCGGATTCGCTCCAGCAGCTGGTCGGCATTGGCCTCGATAAGACGGACGCGAACGCCGCTATCGCGGGTGAAGCCGTCATACAGCTCCCGGTCCGTGTCGTAGTGGCGCGAGGAGTAGAGGCTCAGCACCCGGTCTTGCGCGCGCACCAGCGAGGGGGCGGCGAGAAGCGCGGGGGTGGCGGTCAGGAGCAGTCGGCGTTGCATGGACATCCTCGAGTGAAGGCGTTCGGTTTGCATCTATCGCAACTGCGAGCCAGTCGCAAGAGAAACGCAAATCATTCGCAATTGCGAACGCTATCCTGCCCAAACCATCCCGCGCGGGCCTTGATCCGCCGCAAGGCCCGCGCGCGCCGCCTCGGAGACCGTTTGGGAACACTGGCGGCGGAGGATGCGCGAGGAATTTTTCGGCCCTGAAAGGCGCCGGCCTTGCCGATGCTGGTGGCATCGGCAAGGCCGGCAACGCATCAGCGGCGGAAAAGACCCGCACAGCCAACCCGTCAGCGTTCTCAAACGTTCTCTCAGCCGAGGCCGCGCAGGAACTTCGCCCGTGCCGAGGCCGCGGCCATCAGGAAGGAATGGTCATTGCCGCTCAGGATGAAGCGGGCGCCGAGGCTGATATAATCGCGCGCCGTGGCCTCGTCATAGACGCCACCCATGCCCATCACCTTGCCGTGCCTGGCGCAGGCAGCCCCCACCTTTTCATAGGCCGCACGCACCTCCGGGTGGGCGATCTGCCCAGGGATGCCCATTGTGGCCGTCAAGTCGCTGGTGCCGAACATCAGCACGTCCACCCCCGGAACGGCGGCGATGGATTCGGCGTTCGTCACCGCCTCGGGCGTCTCGATCATGCAGGCGATCAGGATGCTCTCGTTCAGCTCGGGCTGGGCCGTGGCGGGGGTCACCGCACCCAGGTCATAGGCGTAGGGCGGGCCGCCCCAGCTGCGCGCGCCGGTGGGCGGGAAGCGATAGGCCTGGACGATGACCGCGGCTTCCTCGGCATTGTCCACATGCGGCACGACCACGCCCATCGCGCCATTGTCGAGCGAGCGCGTGCCCTCGAAGATCGCATCCTTGC
This sequence comes from Roseococcus suduntuyensis, assembly GCF_014196305.1. GTDB lineage: Bacteria > Pseudomonadota > Alphaproteobacteria > Acetobacterales > Acetobacteraceae > Roseococcus > Roseococcus suduntuyensis. The sequence goes on along the minus strand of NZ_JACIDJ010000006.1, from coordinate 260,674 downwards.
ACACGCGCACAATCGGGGTGACGCCCTGGCTGAGGGCCGCCATGGAAATCTGCGCGGCATCGGCCACGCTCAGCGCGCCATGCTCCATGTCAATGAAAAGCCAGTCGAAGCCGGTGGCGGCGGCGATCATTCCCGTGGCGCTGCCGCGCAGGTGATGCACCCCGAAGCCGAGGGCGAGGCCGCCGGATGCGAGGCGCTGGCGGCAATGATTGGTCACGATGGGCATGGTGTTTCCTCCGATGACGCGAAGCGCAGCATCGGGGCGGCGGCGGGTCAACCGGCCAGGCTGCCCGCCACGATGGCCTCCACCGCCTCGACGCGGTCCGCCTCGGCGGCGGGCTTGTCGCGGCGGATGCGGGCGATGCGCGGGAAGCGCAGCGCATAGCCCGACTTGTGCCGCGTGCTGCGCTGCGCGGCGTCGAAGGCCACCTCCAGCACCAAGTGCCGCTCCACCTCCCGCACAGGGCCGAAGCGGGCGGTGGTGTGATCGCGAATCCATTTGTCGAGCCAGACCAGCTCCTCATCCGTGTAGCCGGAATAGGCCTTGCCGACGGGGACCAGCTCGTCGCCGCGCCAAACGCCGAAGGTGAAGTCCGAATAGAAGCTCGATCGCTTTCCATGGCCGCGCTGGGCGTACATCAGCACGCAGTCGAGCGTCAGCGGGTCGCGCTTCCACTTCCACCACGGCCCCTTCACGCGGCCGGGCGTGTAGGGGCTGTCGCCGCGCTTCAGCATCAGCCCCTCGATGGCGGCCGCGCGCGCGCCGTCGCGGATGGCGGCCAGTTCCTGCATGCTCCCGAAGCCGATGAGCGGCGAGAGGCTGGTGAGGGGCGGCCGCGCGCGCTCGTGCCAGGCTTCCAGCCGGGCGCGGCGGGCGTCGAAGGGCAGCGGGCGCAGGTCGTCTTCGCCCTCGAAGAGCAGGTCGTAGAGGCGCACCGCGGCGGGAAATTCCTTCAGCATCTTCGCCGTGACGGTCTTGCGGTTCAGGCGCTGCTGCAGGTCGGCGAAGGGCGCCACCTCGCCATCGCGCACCACCAGCAATTCGCCATCCGCCACCGCGTGGAAATCCATGGCGGCGATGATCTCAGGGAAGCTGCCCGAGATGTCCTCGCCCGAGCGCGACCACAGCCGCCGCCCGCCGGGCCCCGCCGTGAGCTGCACGCGAATGCCATCCCATTTCCACTCCGCCCGCCAATCCGGGGCATGCAGCGCCTCGAAATCCTTGGCTTCCAGCGGGTGGGCCAGCATCAGCGGGCGGAAGATGGGTTGGCCGGCGGGGTCCGGGCGCGGGCCCTTGCCTTCGAGCCAGGCGAAGAGCGGCAGGTAGGGCGGACGGACGCCGTGCCAGACCTCCTCGATCTCGCCCACCTCCTGGCCGGCCCACTCGGCCAGCGCCACCTTGGCGAGCCGGGCGGACGCCCCCACCCGCAACCCGCCCGTCACCAATTTGATGAGCGCGAGCCTGGCACCCGAATCCAGTGCGTCGAGCCATGCGGCGATGATGGCCGGCACCTCGCCGCGCCCCGCGCCATCCAGGGTGCGGACCACCTCGGCCAGGCCCGGGGGCGGCGCGTTGCTCCGCGCATCCTCGGGCCAGAGCAGGGCGATGGTCTCCGCCAGGTCGCCCACATAGTCGTAGCTCATGGCGAAGAGCACCGGATCGGTGCGCGTGGCGATGAGTTCGCGCAGCAGCGCGGGCTTGGCCGTGCGGAAGTTCAATTCGCCCGCCAATGCGGCGAGCCCGATGCCGCGATCCGGGTCCGGCTGGGTCGCGAACCATTGGCGAATGAGGGCGACCTTGCCGTTCCGCCCCGGGGTGAAGAGCAGGCGTTCCAGCAATTCGGCGAAGGCCGGGACGCTCATTCCGCGTCCTCCTCGCCGCGGCCCACCAGATGCAGCGCACGGCCGCGAATGCCCTGCTGGCCAAGGGCATGGATCAGCGCCTCCTCGCGTCCATGGGTGATCCAGACCTCACTTGCCTCCACTTCGGTGCAGGTTTCCAGCAATTCCGGCCAGTCGGCATGGTCGGAAATCACCATGGGAAGTTCCACCCCGCCCTGCTTGGCGCGCTGCCGCACGCGCATCCAACCGCTGGCGAGACAGGGCACCGGGTCGTTCAGCCGCCGCGCCCAGCGGTCGGCGATGGCCGAGGGCGGGGCCAGCACGATGGTGCCGGCCAGCTTGTCCTTGGTTGCGACCGTCGCCGGCACCAGCGGGCCGAGCGGCACGCCCAGGGTTTCATAGAGCGTGCAAAGCCGTTGCAGCGCGCCATGAATCGGGATGGGCGCGTCCCAGCCCGCCTCTCGCAGCAGCGCGATCAACCGCTGCGCCTTGCCCAGCGCGTAGCAGCCGATGACATGGGTGCGGTCCGGGAATAGGGCGAGGCTCGCCAGCAGCCGGCCGATTTCCTGCGCGGCGGGCGGATGGCGGAAGACCGGCAGGGCGAAGGTCGCCTCGGTGACGAAGACGTCGCAGCGCTCGGGCTCGAAGGGAGGGCAGGTGGGGTCGTGGCGGCGCTTGTAGTCGCCGCTGACCACGGCGCGGCTGCCCTGCCATTCCAGGCAGACCTGCGCGCTGCCCAGCACATGCCCGGCCGGGCGCAGCCAGACCCGCACGCCGTTGACCGTCAATGCCTCGCCATAGCCCAGGGCCTGCTGCGTGGTGCCGGCCCGGTCCTCGCCCATGCGTTCGCGCATGATGGCCAGCGTCTCGGGCGTGGCCAGGACATGGGCATGGCCGGGCCTGGCGTGGTCGCTGTGGCCATGGGTGATGATGGCGCGGTCCACCGGGCGGGTGGGATCCACGAAGAAACCGCCAGGCTCGCAATAGAGCCCCGCCTCGGTCACGCGCAGCCAGGTCTCGGGGTGGGGTGGCATTATCCGAATCATTTGCTCTGGTTTTCGTCCGTGTCCATGCTGCCTGCATTCAGGAGAACTCTATGCCGCGCTTGGAGGATGATCTGGCTGCCTCATTTCGCCAGGGCGTGCATCTGGCCCAGCGCGATCCCGCGGTCTCGTCCGAGGCCCTGCTCTTTGGTTGCCCCACCAGCCCAGGCGGGGTGTGCTTCCCGCTCTCCGCCCTCTGGGTCACGCGGCACATGTGGTATCGCGGCGAAGGCCCGGCGGGCCGCGCCGCCTACCTGGCGAGCGACAACAGCATGCGCGCCGCCATTGCCACCCATCGCGACGCCTCCATGCGCGCCCGCTTCACCCTTCCGCCCGCCAAGCCCTGGGAGAATTACCGCCTGCGGGTCTTGAACGCCTCACGCCTGGCCTGGATGCCGCTGCCACTGGGCGAGTTCCGCGCCGGAGGCAGAAGCTTCGATCGGCAGGCAGCGGGCATCCTGGCCAGCCTCACCTCCAGCCACAGCTATCATTTCATCTGCCTTCACGGCGGCGCGCCGGCAAAGGGACACGCCATGGCCTCCTACACGGCCAGCACCGTCTCGCAGGACCGGCCCTTGCTGTACCTGTTCGACCCGAACTGGGGCGAGTTCAAGGTCAGCGCCCGGCATGCCCAGCAGTTCCTGGCGCGGCTGCTGGCCTGGTATGATGGCCATCGGGAGTTCGGCCCGATGACCCAATTCTCACTGGGCCGGCTGAGGCTCCGGTCCTAAAGCCCGCGGCCCCCCTTTCCGCTGGATGCCGCAGATGGCATGCGAAGGCCCGGATGGTGGCCCTGCCCGACGCATTCCAGCACTGGTTCGCCGCACGGGGCTGGCATCCGCGCGCGCACCAGCTCGACATGGTGGCCGCGGCCGAGGCGGGGCGCTCAGCCCTGCTCATCGCGCCCACCGGCGGCGGCAAGACGCTGGCGGGATTCCTGCCATCCCTGATCGAATTGCACGCTGCCCCGCGCGAGGGGCTGCACACCCTGTATGTCTCGCCCTTGAAGGCTTTGGCGGTGGACATCGCGCGCAACCTGATGGCGCCCATCGAGGAGATGGGCCTTCCCATCCGCGTCGAAACCCGCACCGGCGACACCCCCGCCAACCGCCGCGCCCGCCAACGCGAGGCGCCGCCGCACATCCTGCTGACCACGCCGGAGAGCCTGGTCCTGCTGCTCTCCCTGCCCGAGGCGAACCACCTCTTCGCCGGGTTGCAGGCCGTGGTGGTGGACGAGGCGCATGCGCTGGCCGGCACCAAGCGCGGTGACCAGCTGGCACTGGGGCTGGCGCGCCTCTCGATGCTGGCGCCCGCGGCGCGGCGGGTGGGGCTTTCCGCCACGGTGAACCACCCCGAGGCGCTACGCGCCTGGCTCTCCCCCACCGCGCGGCCAGGGGATGTGGCGCTGATCCGCGCCGCCCCGGGCGCGGCGCCAAGGCTGGGCGTGCAATTGCCGGCCGGCCGCCTGCCCTGGGGTGGCCATATGGGCCTGGCTTCCGCGCCCGAGATCATGGAACGCATCACGGCCGCGCGCGTCACCATCGTCTTCGTGAACACGCGCGCCCAGGCGGAACTAATCTTCGCGGCACTTTGGAAGCTGAACGAGGAGGCGCTGCCCATCGCGCTCCACCACGGGTCATTGACCGTGGAACAGCGCCGCCGCGTGGAGGCCGCCATGGCGGAGGGAAAGCTGCGCGCGGTGGTCGCCACCTCCTCCCTCGACCTCGGCATCGACTGGGGCGATGTGGACCAGGTGATACAGGTGGGCGCGCCCAAGGGTGTCGCGCGGCTGCTGCAGCGCGTGGGCCGCGCGAACCACCGGATGGACGAGGCCTCCTCGGCCTGGCTCGTGCCCGCCAACCGCTTCGAGGTGATCGAGTGCGCGGCCGCCCTGGAATCGGTGGCCGCGGAGGAGCTGGATGGCGAACCACCCCGACCCGGCGGCCTGGATGTGCTGGCGCAGCATGTGCTGGCCATGGCCTGCCACGCGCCCTTCCACCCGGATGCGCTCTATGCCGAGGTGACGCGCGCGGCGCCCTATGCGGAGCTGTCGCGCCGCGACTTCGACGACGTGCTGCGCTTCGTGGAGGATGGCGGCTATTCGCTGCGCAGCTACGACCGCTTCCGCCGCCTGTTCCGCGACGCGGAGGGGATGGTGCATGTTCGCGGCCCGCTGGTGGCACGGCAGCTGCGGCTGAACCTCGGCACCATTGTCGAAGCCCCGCTGATGAAGGTGAAGCTGCGGGGCGGCCCCGTTCTGGGGGAGGTGGAGGAATGGTTCCTCTCCACCCTCTCGCCCGGCAACGCCTTCCTCTTCGCGGGCCAGGTGCTGCGCTTTGAACGCATCGCGGGTGTCACGGCGGAGGTGACGCGCGGCGGCGAGGGCGACCCGCGCGTGCCCGCCTATGCGGGCAGCCGCATGCCGCTCTCCACCCACCTCGCCAGCCGCGTGCGCGCCATCCTGTCCCGACCCGGCGCTTGGGACATGCTGCCCGAGAGCGTGCGCGAGTGGCTGCGCCTGCAACAGCTCAAAAGCGCCCTGCCCCGCGCCGACGGGCTGCTGGTCGAGACCTTCCCGCGCGGGGGCAAATGGTTCCTGGTGGCCTATTGCTTCGAGGGGCGCCTCGCGCACCAGACGCTGGGCATGCTGGCCACGAAGCGGATGGAGCGGCTGGGCTGGGGGCCGCTCGGCTATGTCGCGACCGATTATGTCATGGCCATATGGTCGGCTTTCGAACCGGCCGACCCGTCCGCCCTCTTCGTCGAGGATCTGCTGGGGGAGGAGCTGGAGGAATGGATCGCGGAGAGCAGCATGCTGCGCCGCACCTTCCGCAACATCGCGACCATCGCCGGGCTGCTGGACAAGCAACTGCCCGGCGTCGAGAAGAGCCGGCGGCAGATGAGCATGAATTCCGACCTGATCTACGACGTGCTGCGGCGGCATGAGCCTGACCACATCCTGCTGCGCGCCACCCGCGCCGAGGCGGCCTTTGGCCTGACAGACGTGCATCGCCTGGGCACCATGCTGTCCCGCGCCAAGGGCCGGGTGCAGCACATGCGGCTGGACCGCGTCTCGCCGCTGGCGGTGCCCGCGCTGATCGAGATCGGCCGCGAATGGGTGGCGGGGGGTGCTGAGGATGCGCTGCTGGCCGAGGTCGCCGCCCTGGTGGCCGAAGCCACCGATGGCGCCGAGATATTCGAAGGCCAATTGCCGGAAGCCCCCGAGGAACGACCCGCGCCCCCGCGCCGCAGCCGCTTCATCCGCAGCGCGCCACGCGGGAAGGTGGTGCGATGAGCCTTGCCCCCCTGCACATGGCGGGAGAGCGCATCATGCTCTGCCCGCTGGGCGTGGCGCTCTGGCCGGCGCGGGCCACGCTGATCGCGGCGGACCTGCACCTGGAGAAGGGCAGCCACTTCGCCGGGCGCGGCCGCCTGGTGCCGCCCTACGACACACGGGCCACGCTGGAGGCTTTGCAGCGCGCCCTGCGGCGCCATGCCCCGAAGCGCGTCATCCTGCTGGGCGACAGCTTCCACGACGCGAATGGCGCCACGCGCCTCTGCGCCGAGGATGCCGCGCTGCTGGGGAGACTCATGGGGGAGCGCGAGCTGATTTGGGTGCTGGGCAACCACGACCCGGTCGCTCCGGCAGGGCTGCCGGGAAGGGCCGTGGAGGAACTGCTGGAGGGGCCGCTCGTGTTCCGCCACATCGGGAGCCCGGCCCTCGCCCGACATGGGATGGGGGAACTCAGCGGGCATTATCATCCCAAGGCCAGCGTGCCGACGCGGGCGGGGCATGTGACCCGGTCATGCTTTCTGGGCGATGGGCGTCGTCTCGTCCTGCCGGCCCTGGGCGCCTATGCGGGCGGGCTGGAGGCGAGGGACGCGGCCTTCGCGCCCCTCTTCCCGCGCGGGGCGCGGGCATTCCTGCTGGGGCAGGAACGGCTTCACAGCCTGCCCGTCATGCCCCAGCGCGGTGTCGTCTCAGCCTGACCGCATCAGGCCCTGGCATCATCAGACCAGGATCGGCAGGCTGATCGGCCAGACCACGCCATTGGTGGCGCGGATTTCCGCGACCTCGATGTTGCGCTGACGGCCCTCGATGCTCAGGCCGCCGGCGCCCTGGCCACCCTGCATGGTGTCCAGCACGCGCACGGCCGTGCCGGGCTGCGCCTCGATCACGATGACATTGCCGTTGCGCGTCCGCAGCTCGGTGTTGCGGCCCATGATCGCCGACAGCCGCAGGTCGCTCTGCACAATATGGCTGTTGGCGAAGGCGCGCAGGCGCTCCGGATCGCCGGAGGACTGCTGCCCCGTCGGCTGGGCGGGGGCCAGCTGGGAGATGAAGCTCTGCGGCGCGCGGTTCAACGCAACGTCGTTCGGCGCCAGCAGGATGAAGGGACCCGCGCCGCGCAGCTGCTCGATCACGCCCGCGCGCTGCAGGAGGCCCAGGAACTGGTTGAACCCACCCGCGGAAGCGAGCGTGTCCACCACATTCGTCACTTGGCCGCCCTGGACGGAGGGGGTGGAGAGGGGCGCGGGCGCGGTGGTGGTGCCAACGGTCTGGGCGAAGGCGCCGCCGGCGACCAGGGTCGGCAGGGCGGCAAGCATCAGGCGTCGGTGAAGCATGGGGGGTTTCCTTCTGCGCATGTGTGGGTCCTGTTCGGACCCGTGGAAAACCAACGCCCAAGCTTTGTGCCGGTTGCGGGGTTCCGGCTCCGGCGGATCGGCCCCACATCTGCAATGACATGACACCCGCCCTCATCTGGTTCCGCCAGGACCTCCGCCTCGACGACAATCCGGCACTTCATGCGGCCCAGGATCGGCCGCTTCTGGCCTGCTACATCCTGGATGACGAGGCGGCCGCCGGATGGGCCCATGGCGGCGCCCAGCGTTGGTGGCTGCACCACAGCCTGGCCGCGCTGCGGGATGCGCTGGCGTCGCGCGGCGCCACGCTTCACTTGGCGGTGGGAAGGGCGGAGGCGGTGGTGCCACAGCTCGCCGCCGCCATTGGCGCCTCGGAAGTCCATGCGGGCCGGCTCTACGAACCCTGGGCGCGGCGGCGCGACGAGGCGGTGGCCAAGGCGCTGCAGGCGGAAGGGCGCCGGCTGGTGCTGCACAGCTCCAGCCTGCTGCACGAGCCGCACCGGGTCCGCACCGGACAGGGCAAGCCCTATTCGGTCTATACCCCATTCTCCCGCGCCATCTTCGCGCTGGGAGAGCCGCCCCCGCCCCTGCCCGCGCCGGGCAAGCTGCACGCCCCGGCCGATGCGGCCGAAGGGGTGCCGCTGGAAACGCTCGGCCTGCTGCCCGAGCGCGACTGGTGGCGTGAGTTCCCCCGCCATTGGACCCCGGGCGAGGATGGCGCGCGATCACGTCTCCGGCGCTTCGCCGCGCGCGCGCTGGAGGGTTACGACGGCGCCCGCAATACCCCGGGCGTGGAGGGCACTTCCGGCCTGTCACCCCACCTGCGCTTCGGCGAACTCTCGCCCCGGCAGGTCTGGCACGCGGCGCGGGAGGCCGGCGCCAAGGGCGAGGCCACCTTCCTGAAGGAGATTCTCTGGCGGGAATTCTCCTACCACCTGCTCTGGCACCGCCAGGAACTGCCCGAGGCGCCGCTCCAGGCCAACTTCGCACAATTCCCCTGGCAGCCGGACGCGAAGCTGTTGCGCGCCTGGCAGCGGGGCCGCACCGGCTATCCCATCGTGGATGCGGGGATGCGCCAGCTCTGGCGCATGGGCTGGATGCACAACCGCGTGCGGATGATCGCGGGCTCCTTGCTGGTGAAGCACCTGCTCCAGCCCTGGCAGGCGGGCGCCGCCTGGTTCTGGGACACGCTGCTCGATGGCGACCTCGCCTCCAACAGTGCCTCCTGGCAGTGGGTCGCGGGCTGCGGTGCGGATGCGGCGCCCTATTTCCGCGTGTTCAACCCGACGCTGCAAGGCGAGAAGTTCGACGCCGATGGTGCCTATGTCCGGCATTGGGTGCCCGAACTGGCAAAGCTGCCGGACAAGTATCTGCACAAGCCCTGGGAGGCACCGGACCTCGTGCTGCGCGGCGCAGGGGTGCGGCTGGGCGCGGACTACCCACGCCCCATCGTCGAACACGCCGCCGGGCGGGCACGGGCGCTGGACGCCTATGCGGCCTTGCGGGCCGAGGCCGCGCCGGCGTGACACCTGACCTGGCCGGGCTGCGGGAGAAGGGCTTCACCGGGCTGCGCGTGGTGGGCGATGTGCATGGCGACGCGCCGGCCTTCCGCGCCGCGCTGGAGGGCGCGCGCGCAGCGGGGCGCTTCGTCATCCAGTTGGGCGACCTGACGGATTACGGCCCGGACGCGCCCGGCGCGCTGCGGATGGCCTTCGCTATGCGGGAAGCGGGCGAAGGCGTCTTCCTGCTGGGCAACCATGACCACAAGCTGCGGCGCGCCCTGATGGGCGCCCGCGTCCGCAGCCCCGCTGAGGCCGTGCCGCGCACGCTGGACCAGCTGAGCGCCGCCGAGGATGGCGAGACCCTGGCACGCTGCGCCATCCGCCAGATCAGCCTTGCACCAGCCTGGCTGCGCCTTGGCCCCTGGATCTTCGTCCATGCGGCCTACCATCCGGCCATGCTGCTTGGCGCCTCCCCCGCCGCGGCGGGAGAGAGCAAGCCCGAGGGCGCCCTGGCCCGTGCGCTCTATGGCCAGGTGACGGGGCGCACGGCGTCGGATGGCTTCCCGGAGCGGGTTCTGCACTGGCTCGATTCCATCCCGCCCGGCATCACCGTCTATTGCGGGCATGACCAGCGCTCCCGCGACGGGCGGCCTTTGCCGCTGCGCGGGCGCTCCGGTGGGCAGGCCGTGTTCCTGGACACGGGGGCCGGCAAGGGCGGGCACCTGTCCTGGCTCGACCTGCCCTGGCCTGGGTGACCCGCGCGGTCAGAGCGCGCGCAGGGCCGTGCAGACGCGTTCCACCTGCTCATCCGTCAGTTCGGGGTACATAGGCAGGCTGAAGACCTCGCGCGCTGCGCGGGAGGTCTCGTCGCAATCGGCGGGACCGAGCGCCACGCGGCCCTCATAGGCCGACTGTTCGTGGACCGGCACGGGGTAATGGATGCCGGTGCCGATGCCCTGGGCCTTGAGCGCCGCCATGATGGCATCGCGCTCGGGGTGGCGCAGCACATAGAGGTGGAAGACATGCTCGCAGCCCGGACGGCGCACGGGCGGGGTCAGGCCCGTGCCCGCCAGCGCCGCGTCATAGGCGGCCGCGATCTGCTGGCGGCGGGCGTTCTGCGCGTCCAGGTATTGGAGTTTGACGCGCAGGATTGCGGCCTGAAGCTCATCCAGGCGCGAGTTGACCCCCACCAAGTCGCTGATGTAGCGGCGCTTCCAGCCATATTGCCGGATGGCCGCGATGCGGTCGGCCAGCTCGGCATCGGCGGTGGCGAGGATGCCGCCATCGCCCAGCGCGCCCAGGTTCTTGGTGGGGTAGAGGCTGAACGCAGCCGCCTCACCCAGCGTGCCGAGGCGCTGGCCCTGCCAGGCCGCGCCATGGGCCTGGGCACAGTCCTCGATGAGGCGCACATCGGCGGCGCGGCAGGCCTCCAGCATGGGCCCGAGGTCACAGGCCTGGCCATAGATGTGGACGGGGATGGCGGCGCGGATGGGCGGCAGGCCGGGCGGGGGCTCCTCCAGCACAGCCGCCAGCTCGTCGGCGTCCATGGTGTAGGTCTCGGGGTCGATGTCGAGCAGCAGGGGCGTGGCGCCAGCCATCTCGATGGCGGCCACGGTGGCGACGGCGGTGTGGCTCACTGTGGCAACGGTGCAGCCCGGGCCGATGCCCATGCCGCGCAGGATGAGCATCAGCGCATCCGTGCCATTGGCGCAGCCCACGGCGCGCGGCAGGCCCAGCCACTCGGCGAATTCCCGCTCGAAGGCCTCGCCCTCAGCGCCCAGGATGTACCATCCCGAGGCGAGGGCACGGGCCACGGCGGCATCGATCTCGGGCTGCAAGGCCCGATAGCCCGCACCCGGGTCGGCGAAGGGCAGCATGGCATGGGGGGCGTTCATCGGTGGGTCGTCCTTCAGAAGGCGTAGTCGGCCATGCGCGCACGATACCATTCGAGGCTGCGCTTGAGGCCATCATCCAGGGAAACGCGCGGCGCCCAGCCGGTGGCGGCGCGGAAGGCACGGTCGTCGGCGTGGTAGCTGCCGATGTCGATGGGGGCGCGGTCGGCCGGGAACTCGCGGGTGACGTAGCTTCCCTCGCCGCCATTGGCCTTGATGAGCAACTCCGCGAGGTCCAGCAGCGAGATGGGCGGCGCGCCGCCGAGGTTGAAGGCACGCCCCGTCACATCGCTCTTGCCGGCCTGTTCAGCGGCCGTGAGGAAGGCGCGGGTCACGTCGTCCACATAGGCGAGGTCGCGCAGCTGGGCGCCGCCCCACACCTCGAAGGATTCGCCTTCCAGCACCCGGCGCATCCAGATGCCAAGGAAGGTCTGCCGCGCATCGGCGATGCGAAGCCGCGGGCCATAGCAGTTGGTCAGGCGCAGCGAGACCACGGGCCGGCCCAGCACGCGGCTTTCCAGCAGCCAATACTGCTCGCCCGCCCATTTGGAGACACCATTGGCGTCGGGTGGGTTGACGGGGTGCAGCTCGTCCACCGGCAGGCTGATGGGGCGGCCGTAGAACTGGCGCGTGGAGGCATGGACCACCGCGGCCTCCGGCGCCGCCTCGCGCATGGCCTGCACCAGCCGCACCTGAGCCACGGCGTTGATGGCGATGTCCGCCACCGGGTCACGCTGGCCGCCCATATGGCTGGTCTGGGCGGCCAGGTTGAACAGTACCTCGGTGCCCTGGCAGAGCGTGGCGAGTTCCGTGTCGCGCAGATCCCCGCGCACCAGCATCACTCCGGCACCTTCCAGATTGGCGGGGTTGGCGCCGCCATCGGGCAGCATGGCGTCGAGCGCGGTGACCCGCGCCCCGAGCCCCGCCAGGGCATGGCAGAGGTTGGAGCCGAGGAAGCCTGCGCCGCCGGTCACGAGGACGCGCTTGCGGTGCCAGAAATCAGGGGTGCCGGGTGTCACTTGCGTTCTTCACTTTGCTTATGCTGTCACATCATGATCGGCAATGCGGCGAAATGGGGGTGAAGGGGTGGCGGAATCTACGCTACACGAAACGCTGCCACGACCCTTCCGTTGCCCGCCGCCGGAGTCCGGCCGGGCGCTATCCTGCGATGGCGGCGATGCCCGTAATTTCCACCCTCCACGCCGGATCCACCAAGGGGGCCTGGATGGTCATGCGGGCGGGCTTGGCGGTGGGGTCCAGCCAGGCGTCCCATGCGCGGTTCATCGCCGGCGCGTCGCGGATATCGGCCAAGATGATCTGCACGCTCAGCAAGTTCTTCTTGCTGGTGCCGGCCTCGGCCAGCAGCGCATCGATTTGCCGCAGGATGTCGGCGGTCTGGCCTTCGGCATCGAGGGTGGCGTCATCGGCCACCTGCCCCGCGAGATAGACCAGCCCGCCATGAACCACGGCACCCGACAGGCGCCCCTCTTCGGCCAGACGTTGAATCATTCTATGGTTCCTTCATCCCTGAACGCGGCGATGCGTCCCATGCAAAATCTATCCGACCGGGCGGTGCTGGCCAGCCGGTACATTCTGGTGGTCTTCTATCTCGGCCTCGCGGTGGCGCTGGCGGCCTATGCCGTGCGCTTCCTGGTGAAGGTTTGGAAGTTCGCGGCGGACACGCTGACCCCCACCTCTGACGCGCAGATGCTGCTCGGCCTGCTCTACCTGGTGGACAGCGCGCTGGTCGCCTCACTGGTCGCGATGGTCGCCATCTCCTCCTATGACAGCCTGGTCTCGCGGCTGACGGATGCGAAGGGCGCCTCCAAGATCGAGTGGGTGTCCAACCTCGACCCGGGCAACCTCAAGCTGAAGGTCGGCATCGCCATCGTGGCGATCAGCTCCATCCACCTGCTGCAGAAATTCATGGACATCGCCTCGCTCTCGGACCGGGAACTGGGCTGGGCCATCGGCATCCATGTCACCTTCGTGGCCGGCGCGCTGGGACTGGGGCTGCTGGATCGCATGCAGTCCCAGGCCAAGCTGCTGGCGAAGGATGCGCGGGCCAAGGAGTAGCTACACCTCCTCCACATTGGCCACGCCGGGCAGCACCTTGAGCGCCTGCATCATCCGCGGCGAGACATTCCAGCCGCCCGGCAGCGTGATCTCCACATCCTGGCCGGGCCCAAGTTGCGGCACGAGGCTCACGCGCCCGCGGCCGCGCCCGTCGCGCTCCAGCAGAGCACGGATATCGGGCAGGGCGCTGGCGGCTTCCAGGATGATGCGCATCCCCTGCCCCACCCCGGCCGCCGCCTTGTCCAGCGCCTCGATGTCCTGGGCGGTGAGGCGCAGCGCCTCGCCCTCCAGCCGGACCTCGGCCGTGACGAGCACGGCCTTCCCATCCTCCAGCAATTCGCGTGCGCGGTTCAGCACCTCGCTGAAGAAGGTGACCTCATAACCGCCCGTCTGGTCGGAGAGGCTGACCCAGGCCATGCGGCTGCCGGTCTTGGTGTTGCGTTCCTTGCGCGCGGTGACGGTACCGGCGAGCTTCAGCCGCGTGGACCCCGCCCGCGCCTTCTCCGCGATGAGGGCCGAGGGCGTGCAGCCCAGCCGGCGCAGCGCCATCTTGTAGGTGTCGAGCGGGTGGGCGGAGAGGTGGAAGCCCACCGCCTCCGCCTCGAAGCCCAGCTTGTCCAGGGTGGGCCAGTCCGGCATCTCGGGCAGGCGCAGCATGGGCGGGCCCTGCTCCACCTCGGCGAAGAGGCCGATCTGGTTGCTGGCGCGGTCCTCCGCGCTGGCTTGCGCGCGCCGCAGCACGGTCTCCGCACCGGCGACCAGGCGCGCACGGTTGCCTTCCAGGCTGTCGAAGGCGCCGGCCTTGGCCAGGTTCTCCAGCTGCATCTTGTTGAGCAGCCGCGGGTCCACCCGGGCGGCGAAATCGGCCAGGCTGGTGAAATCTCCGCCCTGACCGCGCGCGTCCACAAGGTCGCGCATGGCGGCCAGCCCCACCCGCTTGATGGCGGCGAGGGCGAAGCGGATGGCGGGCTTGCCGTCATGCGCCTCAATGGTGAATTCAGCGGCGGAGCGGTTGATGTCCGGCGGCAGCACCTTGATGCCGAGGCGCGCGGCCTCCTGCATGTGGGAGGCGAGCTTGTCGGTCTTGTCCATGTCCAGCGTCATGGAGGCGGCGAGGAAGGCGACGGGGTGGTTCGCCTTCAGCCAGGCCGTCTGGTAGGCCACCAGCGCATAGGCCGCGGCGTGAGATTTGTTGAAGCCGTAATTGGCGAATTTCTCCATGAGGTCGAAGACCTCGCCGGCCTTGGCCGCCGAGACGCCGTTCTTCGCGGCGCCCTCGCAGAAGATGTCGCGCTGCTTCGCCATCTCCTCCTTGTTCTTCTTGCCCATGGCGCGGCGCAGCAGGTCGGCGCCGCCGAGCGAATAGCCCGCCATGGCCTGGGCGATCTGCATCACCTGTTCCTGGTAGACCATGATGCCATAGGTCTCGCCCAGGATGTCCTGGATGGAGGGGTGCGGCGCCTCCCACGTCTCGCCATGCTTGCGGGCGCAATAGGCCGGGATGTTCTCCATCGGGCCGGGTCGGTAGAGCGAGACGGCGGCGATCAGGTCCTCGAAGCGATCGGGGCGCATGGACCGCAGGCAGTCCCGCATCCCCTGGCCTTCGAACTGGAACACGCCCGCCGCATCGCCGCGCGCCAGCATGGCATAGGTGGGCGCGTCATCGAGCGGCAGGGCGTCGATGTCCACCGTGATGCCCTGCGCCTTCAGCAGGGCCACGGCGCGTTGCAGCACCGTCAGCGTCTTGAGACCCAGGAAGTCGAACTTCACCAGCGAGGCGTTTTCGACATGCTTCATCGAATACTGGGTGATGAGATGCGGCGAACGCGGGTCGCGGTAGATGGAGGTGATCTCGATCAGCGGCCGCCGGCCGATGACCACGCCCGCCGCGTGGGTGGAGGCGTTGCGATAGAGCCCCTCCACCTGCAGCGCGATGTCGAGCAGCCGCGCCACGGCCTCGTCGCTCGCCTGCATGTCCTTGAGGCGCGGTTCGCCCGCGATGGCATCCTTCAGGCTGACCGGGTTGGCGGGGTTGTTCGGGATCAGACTCGCGATGCGGTCCACCTGGCCATAGGGCATGCCCAGCACGCGGCCCACGTCGCGCACCGCCGCCTTGGCCTGCAGCTTGCCGAAGGTGATGATCTGCGCGACGCGCTCCTCGCCATATTCGCGGCGGACATAGTCGATCACCTCGTCGCGCCGGTCCTGGCAGAAGTCGATGTCGAAGTCCGGCATCGAGACGCGCTCGGGGTTCAGGAAGCGCTCGAACAGCAAACCAAAGCGCAGCGGATCGAGGTCGGTGATGGACAGCGCCCAGGCCGCGACGGAGCCCGCGCCCGAACCGCGGCCCGGCCCCACCGGGATGCCCTGCGCCTTCGCCCACTGGATGAAGTCGGCCACGATCAGGAAGTAGCCCGAGAACCCCATCTGCTCGATGACGGTGAGCTCGTATTCCAGCCGTTCGGCGTGGACGGGCGGCACGCCCTCGGGGAAGCGGCGCGCGAGGCCCGTGCGGGCCATGTCGGCCACCGTCTCGGCCTCGGTGCGGCCGGGCTGGACCTTGGGGCAGATCGGCAGTTCGGGCTTCTTCACCTCGGCCATCACGGCGCACATCCGCGCGATGGCGAGCGTGTTGTCGCAGGCCTCGGGGAGATCCTGGAACAGGGCGCGCATCTGGTCCGCGGGCTTGAACCAGTGGTGGGGCGTGACACGCCGGCGCTGCGCCTCGGTGATGAGCCGGCCCTCGGCGATGCAAAGCAGCGCGTCATGCGCCTCGTGCATCTTGGCCTCGGCGAAATAGACGTCGTTGGTGGCGACGATGGGCAGCGCCGCCTCATCGGCCAGACGCAGCAGGCCGGGTTCGAGGGCGGCCTGGCGGTCGGTGTGGTGGCGCATCAGCTCCACCGCGAGGCGCCCGTCGAAGCCCTCCCGCAGCGCGTGCAACACCTGCCCCGCCGCATCGCGCCGCCCCTCGGCCAGCAGGCGCGACAGCGGGCCATGGTCGCCCCCCGTCAGCAGGAAGATGCCCGCCCCATGGGCAAGAAGCTGGTCCAGCGTGACAGCGGGCTTTCCCGAGATGTCGGTGCCCAGCCAACCCAGCGAGGAAAGTCGCTGGAGATTGCCCCAGCCCTCCGCATCCATGGCGAGCGCGGTCACCACATCCGCGCCGTTGCGGTTGGGGTCGCTGTGCGACTCCCCGCGCGAGAGCCAGAGCTGGCAGCCCATGATGGGCTGGATGCCCTTGCCGGCCGCCGCCTGCGCGAATTCCAGCGCGCCGAAGAGATTGGCCGTGTCGGTCAGCGCCACCGCCGGCATGTTCGCGGCCAGCGCCAGCGCCGAGAGCTTCTCGGCCTTGATGGCGCCCTCGCTCAGCGAATAGGCGGAGTGGGTGTGGAGGTGGACAAAGCCCATGCGCGACTCCGAGACTGCGCCCAGTGTAGCGCGCCGGAGGCCGTGACGCCCCCTTGGGCGGCGCCGCGGCTTTGCCGCGGCAACGCGGTGCCCCCGCCCAGGATCAACGCCAGGCCGGGGCCCCCACGAAACCGCGAAGCGATTTCGTGGGGAAGCGAAGCGTCAAAGCCCGAACTGGCTGACGAACTTCGTGTTCAGATAGGCGTCGATGGCCTCCGAACCGCCCTCGGTGCCATAGCCGCTGTCGCGCACGCCGCCGAAGGGCACTTCCGGAAGCGCGAGGCCCAGGTGGTTGATGGTCATCATGCCCACCTCGACCCCGGCCGCCAGCGCCTGCGCCGTCTTGCCGCTGCTGGTGAAGGCGTAGCTGGCCAGGCCGAAGGGCAGGCGGTTGGCTTCGCCCACCACTTCCTCCAGGTCCTTGAAGGGGCGCATGAGGGCGACGGGGCCGAAGGGCTCCTCGTTCATGGCGCGCATGTCGGTCGTGGCGCCGGCCACCACCGTCGGCTCGAAGAAATAGCCCTTGTTGCCGATGCGGTTGCCGCCGGTGACGATCTCGGCACCCTTGCCCTTCGCGTCGGCGATCAGCGTTTCCATCACCGGCACGCGGCGCTCATTGGCCATGGGCCCCATGGTGGTACCGGCAGCCATGCCGTCGCCCACCTGGATGGCCTTGGCGTGGCTCACGAAGCTGGCCACGAACTGGTCGTACACCTTCTCCTGCACCAGGAAGCGCGTGGGGCTGACGCAGACCTGCCCAGCGTTGCGGAACTTGGCGATGGCGAGCGTCTTGGCCGCGAGCTCCACATCGGCGTCGTCGAAGATCATGGCCGGCGCATGGCCGCCCAGCTCCATCGTCACGCGCTTCATGTGCTGCCCGGCCATGGCGCTCAGCATCTTGCCCACGGGCGTGCTGCCCGTGAACGTCACCTTGCGGATGGTGGGGTGCGCGATGAGGTAGCTGCTGATCTCGCTGGGCACGCCGTAGACGAGGCCGATCACGTCGCCCGGCACGCCCGCTTCCAGGAAGCACTTGATGAGTTCGGCGGGGCTGGCCGGCGTCTCCTCCGGGGCCTTCACGATGATGGAGCAACCGGCGGCCAGCGCGGCCGACAGCTTGCGCACCACCTGGTTGATCGGGAAGTTCCAGGGCGTGAAGGCGGCGACGGGGCCCACCGGCTCCTTGATCGCGAGCTGGTAGATGCCCGGGCCGCGCGCCGGGATCACCTGGCCATAGGTGCGGCGCGATTCCTCGGCGAACCACTCGATGATGTCGCCGGCGGCCATCACCTCCATCTTGGCTTCGGCGACGGGCTTGCCCTGCTCCAGCGTCATCAGCCGGGCGATGGCGTCGGCACGGCTGCGAAGCAGGTCGGCGGCCTTGCGCATGGTCTTGCTGCGCTCATAGGCGCTGACCTTGCGCCAGGCGGCGAAGCCACGCTCGGCGGCCTCCAGTGCCGCGTCCAGATCGCGCTGGCTGGCATGGGCGACGGTGCCGACCACTTCCTCGCTGGCGGGGTTGAGCACGTCGATCGTCTTGCCGCCCTCACCACCGCGCCACTGGCCGGCGATGTGAAGCTGGACATTGGGGTATTCGGCCATGTCGTGTTTCCTTCCTGGCTGTGGAGCAAAGGTGGGGCGGCGCGGCGCCGCTGTCCACCGCCCCTCAGCCGGGGATGATGCGCCCGTCCCGCAGGGTCACCACGCGGTCCATCCGGGCCGCCAGTTCCGGGTTGTGCGTGGCGATGAGAGCGGCAAGGCCCCTGCCCCGTGCCTCGGCCAGCAACTGCGCGAAGACGATGCCGGCCGTGGTCGCGTCCAGGTTGCCCGTGGGCTCGTCGGCCAGCAGCAGGGCCGGGCTGTTGGCGAGCGCACGCGCGATGGCCACGCGCTGCTGCTCGCCCCCCGAAAGCTTGCCCGGGCGGTGGTCGAGGCGCGCGGCGAGGCCAAAGGTCCCCAGCAGCTCCGCGGCCCGCGTCCGCGCCTGACCGGCGGCCACGCCGGCCGTCATCTGCGGCAGCATGACGTTCTCCACCGCCGTGAACTCGGCCAGCAGGTGATGGAACTGGTACACGAAGCCGATGGTGTTGCGGCGGATGGCCGTGCGGGCGCCATCATCTAGCGTGCCGGCGGCCTGGCCCGCGATGAAGACCTCGCCGGCGTCGGGCCGTTCCAGCAGCCCCGCGAGGTGCAGCAGGGTGGACTTGCCGGTGCCCGAGGGGGCGACCAGGGCCACGATCTCACCGCGGGCGATGGTGAGGTCGGCGTCGCGCAGCACCTCCAGCGCGCCGGCCTCGGTGCGGTAGCGCCGGGCGACGCCGGCGAGACGAAGAGGATCACTCATTGCGCAGCATCTCCACCGGATCGGTGCGCGCCGCGCGCCAGGAAGGATAGATGGTGGCCAGCAGCGAGAGCGACAAAGCCAGCGCCACCACCTGCGCCACCTCGCGCCAGTTCAGCACGGCGGGAAGCTGGGTCAGGAAGTAGATCTCGGCGCTGAACAGCTCGGCCCCCGACAGCGTCTGGATGAACTGCCGGATGCTCTCGATGTTCAGGCAGAACACCACCCCCAGGATGAAGCCGAGCGTGGTGCCCACCACCCCGATCAAAGCGCCGCACAACAGGAAGATGCGCAGGATGGCGCCCTGCGTGGCGCCCATGGTGCGCAGCACCGCGATGTCGCGCCCCTTGTCCTTCACCAGCATGATCAGCGAGGAAATGATGTTGAAGGCCGCCACGATGATGATGAGGGTGAGGATCAGGAACATGACGTTCCGTTCCACCTGCACCGCGGCGAAGAAACTGGAATTGGCGTCCTGCCAGTCCAGGATGCGCACGGGTCGGTCCAGGGCCGCGCGGATGGCCTGGTTCACCGCGCGCACCCGCGTGGGGTCTTCCACGAAGACCTCGACCTGGGTGGCGGCATCGCCCGTCTGGAAATAGAGCTGGGCGGCCTGCATCGGCATGAAGACGTAGCCGCTGTCGTATTCGTTCATGCCCACTTCAAAGAGCGCCACCACCCGATAGGCGCGCAGGCGCGGCACGGTGCCGATGACGGTGGTGCGGCCCTGCGGGCTGACCAGGGTGACGCGGTCACCCACATTCACACCGAGCCTGAGCGCCAGCCGCGTGCCGATGGCCACCGCGTCATCGCCCTCGAACTGCGCGAGGCTGCCGGCGCGGATGTTGTCGGCGATGATGCGGCGCGCGCGCAGATCGTCAGGCCGGATGCCTCGGGCGAGGCCGCCCGTGGCACCTCCAGCGTCGCTGGTGACCAGAAGCTGGCCCTCGACCACCGGGGTCGCGATCGTCACGCCGGGGACTCGGCGGATGGCCGCGGCCACGGCGTCGAACTCGGTCAGGTTGCCCCGCTCGGCCGCATAGACGCCCATATGGCCGTTCAGCCCCAGGATGCGGCCCAGCAATTCCTGCCGGAACCCACCCATGACGGACATCACGATGATCAGCGTCGCCACCCCCAGCATGATGCCGAGGAAGGAGAAGGTCGCGATCACCGAGGTGAACCGATCACTTTTCCGCGAGAGCAGGTAGCGCGCCGCGACCTTGCGTTCGAAGGCGTTGAACATCAGGCGCCCAACTTGGCCAACGCCTCGTCGAAGCTGCATTCAAGGCGTTCGCCCGTCATGCGGCGCTTCAACTCGACGCGGCCGGCGGCCGCCCCGCGCGGGCCGATGATGGCCTGCCAGGGGAAGCCCATCAGGTCGGCGTCATTGAACTTCACGCCCGCGCGCTCCGGCCGGTCGTCATAGATGGCCTGGTTGGGGAAGGCGGCATGCAGCTTCTCGCAGAGCGCGTCACAGGCGGCGTCCCCAGGCTTGAGATTCAGGATGGCGAGCTTCCAGGGCGCGACGGCGTCGGGCCACTTGATGCCGGCCTCGTCGTGGTTGGCCTCGATCAGCGCGGCCACCAGGCGGGAGACGCCGATGCCGTAGCTGCCCATCTCGGGCACCACCGCCTCGCCATTCGGCCCGGCGACGGAGAGGCCCATGGGCTGGGAATACTTGGTGCCGAAATAGAAGATGTGGCCGACCTCGATGCCGCGCCCGGTGCGCTGGCGCTCGGCGGGGACCTTGGCCCATTCGGCCTCGTCCTGCATCTCCTCGGTCGCGGCATAGGCGGAGGTGGCGAGGTTGAAGCAGGCCTCCATGTCGGCCTGGCTGTCGAAGTCGAAGGCCTTGGCGGCCCAGTCAATCTCCTCCAGAGCGGCGTCGTAGAAGACGGTGCTCTCGCCCGTCTCGGCCAGGATGATGAATTCGTGGCTGAGATTGCCGCCGATGGGGCCGGTATCGGCGCGCATCGGCAGGGCGCGCAGGCCCATCCGCTGGAAGGTGCGGAGGTAGGCGTAGAGCATCTGGCGGTAGCTGTGGCGGGCACCCTCGGCCGTCAGGTCGAAGGAATAGGCGTCCTTCATCAGGAATTCGCGGCCGCGCATCACGCCGAAGCGGGGGCGCACCTCATCCCGGAACTTCCACTGGATGTGGTAGAGGTTGCGCGGCAGGTCCCGGTAAGAGGTGGCATAGCCACGGAACACGTCCGTGATCATTTCCTCATTGGTGGGGCCGTAGAGCATCTCGCGGTCGTGCCGGTCGCGGATGCGCAGCATCTCCTTGCCGTAATCCTCGTAGCGGCCGGAACGCTGCCAGAGTTCGGCGGGCTGGATGGTGGGCATCAGCACCTCCTGCGCGCCGGCGCGGTCCTGTTCCTCGCGCACGATGTCGGCCACGCGGTTCAGCACGCGCAGGCCCGCGGGCAGCCAGGTGTAGATGCCGGCCGAGGTCTGCCGGATCAGCCCCGCGCGCAGCATGAGGCGATGCGAGACGATCTGCGCCTCGGCAGGCGTTTCCTTGAGCGTGGGCAGGAAGGCACGGGTAAGGCGCAAGGTCTGGTTCCCGGGAAAGTGCCACATGGGGCAGGTCGCGTCTGCTGTAGCGCAGATCGGGCCGGCCTCAAATCGCCCTGGCCGGGCGGCGACATCGCTGCGGAACCCACGCGCCGCACGCAAGAATGCTGCGCCGCAGCATCAAATTAATCCCAAAAATGTCTTGATGTTCGGGGGCGCAACCAGTTAAAAAAAAGAAAGGGCCACCCCCGTCAGGGAGCGGCCCAAGTTAAGGGAGGAAACGCCAGTCACACGGCAGAAAGAGGAAAGCCCTCTCTCTGACGTGGAAAATGCCGCAAAGGCCCGGTGTCGCTCAACGGCAAAACGGGTCAGCAGACGGCGAAAAAACGGGCAACCCAACGCGATTGCCCAAAACGCAGGCGGCAAGCTGGTAAAAATCCAGCAGCCGCCTTTTTCTTGTGCGGATCTCAGCGATCAGGGATCGCCAGCCACTCATCGCGGAAGCTGATGATGTTGCTGTCCACCAGCAGAACGATGGCCACCCAGAGCACCACCGAGATGACGGTGGTCCAGAGCAGCTTTCGCCAGATCATCGGCTTGGTGGGTGCGCCCCGCCAGCCGCCGGCCTCGATGTCGCCCTGCACATCGGGCTTCACCCCCACCGGCAGCACGCAAAACAGCACCGTCCACCACACCAGGGCGAAGATGACGAAGCTGATGAACCAACCCATCGAAAACGTCATGGCCTAGACCCGCAGAAGGTGGACTTCGACATTTGGCCGCTTGCGCAGGCGCCGGCCCAGCGCGCGGCGCAGCACACCGCGGGCCGCCTCCATCAGCGAGTCGTCCTCGCGGCGCAGCCCCTTGGGCAGGTCGTTGATGCCGCGGGCCAGCTCATCGGCCAATTGCTGCGGCTCCGGCCCCTCGGCGTCGAACAGGCCGGGGGCGGAGACACGCGGGCGGCCCATGACCCGCCCCTCCGCATCCACCGCCAGGCTTGCCATCACGATCCCGTTGAACAGCATGCGCTTGCGCGCGCCGATCAGCCCGCCCTGCAAGGGCAGCAGCCGGTTGCCATCCACCGCAAGGCGCCCAACGGGCACGCTGCCCGCGACCTCGGGCTTGTTGCCGCTGAGGCGCACCAGGTCGCCATCCTCGATCAGGATGGGTTCGGCCCCGCAATCGCGCGCCAGGGCGGCGTGTTCGGAAAGATGCCGCCACTCGCCATGCACCGGGATGGCGAAGCGCGGCTTCACCAGGGCGTAGAGGCGCTTCAGCTCATCCCGCGCCGGATGGCCGGAGACATGCACCGCATGGTCATCGGCCGTCATCACCCGGCAGCCGCGGCGCGACAGCTCGTCCTGGACGCGCAGGATGGCGCGCTCGTTTCCCGGGATCATGCGCGAGGAGAAGATGACCGTGTCGCCCTTGCCCAGCGAGATGTTGGGGTGGGTGTCGCCCGCGATCTTGGCGAGCGCGCTGCGCTCCTCGCCCTGGCTGCCGGTGCAGATGATGAGCAGGTTGTCGTCAGGCAGCGAATCCGCCTCCTCCTCGGAGAGGAAGTCGGGCACGGCTTCGAGATAACCGCATTCCCGCGCGGCCTGCACGGCGTTGCGCAAGGACCGCCCGAACAGCGCCACGTCGCGCCCCGCCGCGATCCCGGCAAGGGCGATCGATTCGATTCGGGCCAGGTTGGTCGAGAAGCAACTGACCGCCACGCGCCCCTTCAGCCCCCTGATGAGAGCGGCGAAGTTGCGACGCACATCAGCCTCGCTGCCCGAATGGCCTTCCACCATGGCGTTGGTGCTGTCGCACACCATGGCCAGCACGCCCTCCTCGCCCAGGCGCGCGAAGCCGGCCTCGTCCGTGGGCGGGCCGATCAGCGGGTAGGGGTCGAGCTTCCAGTCACCGGTATGGACCACCATGCCATGGCGCGTGCGGATGGCAACGGCGCTGGCCTCCGGCACCGAATGTGCGACGCGCAGGAATTCGAGGTCGAAGGCCCCGAAGCTGCGCCGGCCGGGCGCTGGGATGGTGATGATCTGCACCTCCTGCGACAGGCCGGCCTCCGCCAGCTTGCGCCGCAGCACCGCGGAGACGAAGGGCCCCGCCACCACCGGGCAGCGCAGCGAGGGCCAGAGATGGGCCACCGCGCCCACATGGTCCTCATGCGCATGGGTGATGACCAGCGCTTGCAGCACATCGCGCCGCTCGGCCAGCCAGGCTGGGTCGGGCACCATGATGTCCACGGCCGGGTTGTCCGGGCCGCCGAAACCGATGCCGCAATCCACGGCCAGCAACTGGCCATCGCAGCGATACACGTTGAGGTTCATCCCGATTTCCCCGGTGCCGCCGAGGGGGATGAAGGCAAGGTCGTTCATATCTTGGGAATTCGTCACATCATGTCTTTTTGTGAGATGGGGGCGGGATTACGGCCTGCCAACAGGCGAAGCCCCTCAAGGGTGATGTCCTGGTCCACGCGGGAGATCATGGTGGTGCCCTCGGCCAGCAGAGGCGCGAGGCCGCCGGTGGCGATCACCTTCATGCCTGGGAGCTCGGCCTCGCCGCGGATGCGGGACACGATGCCCTCGATCAGTCCCACATAGCCCCAGAAGATGCCGGATTGCATGGCGGCCACCGTGTCGCGCCCGATGGCCGATTGCGGGCGGCCGATGCCGATGCGCGGCAGCCGGGCGGCCGCGCGGTGCAGCGCCTCGATGGAAAGGTTGATGCCCGGCGCGATGACGCCGCCCAGATAGGCGCCGTCGGCCGCGACCACGTCGAAGGTGGTGGCCGTGCCGAAATCGATGACGATGAGCGGGCCCGAGTAATGGTGATGCGCCGCCAGCGCGTTCAGCAGACGGTCCGCCCCCACCTCCTGCGGCCGTTCCACGTCGATGTGGAAGCCCCAGTCGAGGGTGGAACGCGCCACCAGCGGCTCCGCCCCGAACCAGTCACGGCTGAGGCGGCGGAGGTTGTAGAGCGCGGCCGGCACCACCGTGCCGATGACGCAGCGCGTGATGTCCGCGGGGCGCAACCCCGCATGCTGCATCAGGGTCAGCAGCCACACGGCGTATTCGTCGCTGGTGCGCTGCGGATCGGTGGCGATGCGCCAGCGGCCGCGCCATTCCGCCCCGTCATGCACGGCGAAGACCACGTTGGTGTTGCCGGCATCCACGGCCAGAAGCATTCAGACCTCTCCCAACTCGCCCGCATGGAAGCTGCGCGGGCCTTCTTCCGTGAGCAGGCGCAGCGCGCCCGCCTCGGTGAGACCTTCGTAGCGCCCCCGGATGAAACTGTCGCCCTGCCGCACCGAAAGGGGCGTGCCCGGCGGGGGGCCAGCTGCCATCCAGGCAGCGCGGATGGGCGCGAAGCCCTCCCGCGCCTGGCGGTCCAGCCACTGGCCCAGCGCCTCCAGCAGCGCCCAGGCGAAGCGCTCGGGCGGGATGGGGCCGAGGCAGGCGGTGGCGCGGCCCTCGACCGGGGGCGCGTGGGCCAGATTCACGCCAATGCCGAAGATGACATGCGCGATCGCCCCGCCGGGCCGGAGCGAGGCCTCGGTGAGGATGCCGGCCACCTTCGCCTCGCCCAGCATGAGGTCATTGGGCCAGCGCAGCCGCACGGCGGCATGGGACACGGCCACCTGGTGCAGCGCGACGGCGGCAAGCAGGGCGAACTGCCCGGCTGCGCGCGCCTCGGCCTCGGGCCGCACCAGGATGGAGATGGCGAGGTTGCCGGGGCGGTTGCTCCAGCCACGGCTGGCGCGGCCGCGCCCAGCCGTCTGAAGGCGGGCCATGATGGCAAGGCCCGCGGGTTCCCCCGCCTCGGCGCGTTCGGCCACCAGGGTCTGGGTGCTGGGCAGGCTCTCCTCGATGGAGAGCCGCCAGGCCAGCCCGCTCACCCGATCAGCGCCGCCACCGCCTGGCGCGCGGCCGCGAGCAGCGGCGCGGGCATCAGGAAGAAGAACATGGTGAAGAGGCCCGTGCCGGCCAGCACGAAGGAGACGCCGGCGGTGCGCGCATCGAGAGCGCCCGCGGGGTGATCGAAATACATCACCTTCACCACGCGGAGGTAGTAGTAGGCCGAGACCACGGACGACAGCACGGCCACCACCGCCATCAGCCAGAAGCCCGCCTCCACCGCCGGCAGCAGCACATAGAGCTTGGCGAAGAAGCCCGAGAGCGGCGGAATGCCCGCCATGGCGAACATGAAGATGGCCATGCCGAGCGCCATCGCGGGGTCGGTGCGGCCGAGGCCCGCCAAGTCCTGGATGTTCTCGACCGCGCGGCCATTGCGCCGCATGGCCACCAGCACGCTGAAGGCGCCCAGGCTCATCATCAGGTAGATGGGCGTGTAGATCAGCACGCCGCGCAGGCCGGCCTCGGTGCCGACGGCAAGGCCCATCAGCACGAAGCCCGTGTGGCTGATCCAGGAATAGGCCATCAGCCGCTTGATGTTGGTCTGGCCGATGGCCGCGAAGGCACCCAGGATCATGGAGGCGATGGAGGCCAGCACGATCACCTGCTGCCACTGGTCCACCGCGCCGCCGAAGGGACCGGACAGCACCCGCACGATGGCCGCGATGGCGCCGACCTTGGTGGCCGTCGCGAAATAGGCGACGACGCTGGTGGGCGCGCCTTCGTAGACGTCGGGCGTCCACATATGGAAAGGCACGGCCGCGACCTTGAAGCAGAGGCCAGTGATGATGAAAACGATGCCCACCACCACGCCCGCCGAGATCGGCGCGCCGCCGCCCAACGTCTGGCCCAGCTGCGCGAAATTGGTGGTGCCCGCGAAGCCATAGACCAGCGACATGCCGTAGAGCATGAGGCCCGAGGACAGCGCGCCCAGGACGAAATACTTGAGGCCGGCCTCGGAGCTGCGGGCGTTGTCGCGGTGGAAGGCGGCCATGACGTAGAGCGGCAGCGACAGCAGTTCGAGCCCCAGATAGAGACTCATCAGGTCATTGGCCGAGATCATGACCATCATGCCCAGCGTCGCGAACAGCACGAGCACGGGGTATTCGAAGCGCGACAGGCCTTCGGCACGATTCCAGTCCAGCGCCAGCAGCAGCGCCAAGGCGGCGCCCGCCAGCACCAACACCTTCATGAAGCGGGCGAAGGCGTCGGCAATATATTGCCCAGCGAAGGCCATGCCATCGGGCTGCGCCAGCACGAAGGCGCCGGCGAGCAGGAAGGCGCCCAGCACCATCATGGTGCAGGGGAAGGTCATGTCGCGCCGGGGCAGCACGCCGGCCACCAGGATGGCGAGGCCGGAGAGCGCCAGCACGATCTCCGGCAGGGCGAGGGTCCAGTTCATGGCTTACAGCCCCGCGAAGCGCGACGCGGCGGAAATGGCGGCCTGATGCTGGGCCACCATCTGCGCCACCGTGGCGGAGAAGAAGGAGAGGAAGGATTGCGGATAGACGCCCATCCACAGCGTCAGCACGATCAGCGGCGCGAAGGTCGTGTATTCGCGCGGGCTGAGGTCGAGCAGGCGCTTGAGGTCCTCGCGCGTGATCCGCCCGAAAGCCACGCCGCGGTAGAGGCGCAGCATATAGCAGGCCCCCAGCACCATGCCCGTGGCGGCGCCGAGTGC
Organism: Roseococcus suduntuyensis; assembly: GCF_014196305.1. GTDB lineage: Bacteria > Pseudomonadota > Alphaproteobacteria > Acetobacterales > Acetobacteraceae > Roseococcus > Roseococcus suduntuyensis. The sequence continues at coordinate 233,805 of NZ_JACIDJ010000006.1, read as the reverse complement.
CACCCAGGGGTTCACCGCCCAGGCGCCCACGATGACCAGGAACTCGCCCGGGAAGCCGGCCGTGCCCGGCAGCGCCACCGAGGCCATGGTGAAGAGCATGAACACCAGCGCATAGGCGGGCATGATCTTGGCGACCCCGCCATAGCGCGCGATCTCGCGCGTGTGCTCGCGGTCATAGAGCACGCCCACGCAGAGGAAGAGCGCGCCCGAGACCACGCCATGCGCCAGCATGGTGAAGAGCGCGCCCTCGATGCCCTGCTGGTTGAAGGTGAAGATGCCCAGCGTGACGATGCCCATATGCGCCACGGAGGAATAGGCGATGAGCTTCTTCATATCCTGCTGCGCGAGCGCGACCAGGCTGGTGTAGACCACCGCCACCACGCTCAGCACATAGATCATCGGCGCGAAATACTGCGACGCGTCGGGCAGCATGGGCAGGCTGAAGCGAAGGAAGCCATAGGCGCCCATCTTCAGCAGCACGCCGGCCAGGATGACGGAGCCCGCCGTCGGCGCCTCCACGTGCGCGTCCGGCAGCCAGGTGTGGACGGGCCACATCGGCACCTTCACCGCGAAGGAGGCGAAGAAGGCCAGGAAGATCCAGACCTGCATCGCGAAGGGAATGTCGAACTCGTAGATCTCGGGGATGCTGGTCGTGCCCGACTGGTACCAGATGGCGATGATCGCCAGCAGCATCAGCACCGAGCCGAGGAAGGTGTAGAGGAAGAACTTGTAGGCCGCGTACACCCGCCGCGCCCCGCCCCACACGCCGATGATGAGGAACATCGGGATCAGCACGGCTTCGAAGAAGATGTAGAACAGCATGAAGTCCAGCGCGCAGAACATGCCGACCATCATGGTCTCGAGGACCAGGAAGGCGATCATGTATTCGCGCACGCGGTTCTGCACCGACTCCCACGAAGCCAGGATGCACAGCGGCGTCAGCGCGGTGGAGAGCAGCACGAACAGCACCGACACGCCGTCCACGCCCATCATGTAGGAGACGCCGTAATCGGGCAGCCACTCCAGCCGCTCGACGAACTGGAAGTCCGGGCTGTTGCGGTCGAACTGGAACCACAGCACCAGCGACAACGCGAAGGTGACGAGGCTGGTCCAAAGCGCGGTCCAGCGCGCGTTGGAGGCGACCACCGCCTCCTCGCCCCGCACGGTGAGGATGACCAGCACCCCCAGCAGCGGCAGGAAGGTGACCAGGGAGAGAATGGGGAAACCCGCGGCGTTCATGGCTCAGCGCCCCGTCAGGAAGAGGGTCACGAAGACCACAAGGCCGATGATCATGGCAAAGGCATAACTGGCGACCTTGCCCGTCTGCAGCCGCACCGTGCCGCGCGAGGCCCCGGCGGCGAGTGCCGCCGCGCCATTGGGCATGCCGTCGATGATGCGCGCATCGCCCACCTGCCAGAGCTGCACCGCGAGGCGCCGCGCCGGCTGGACGAAGATGCGGTCATACAGCTCGTCGAAATACCACTTGTTCAGCAGGAAGCGGTACGGCCCGGGGGCCGCCGCCGCCACCCGGCCGGGGATGTGCGGCAGGAAGCCATAGATCAGGATGGCGAGCAGGATGCCGCTGATGGCCACCGTCTTGGCCAGCGTCGGCACCCAATGCGGCGCATGGTGCAGCGCCTCCATCATGTCCTTGGCCGGCAGGTTGTAGATGGCGCCGTTCCAGAAGGCGGTCGCCGCATCACCGATGAAATAGGGCGCAAAGACGAAGCCCGTGGTGATGGCACCGACGGCCAGCAGCAGCAGCGGCACCAGCATCACCAGCGGGCTTTCGTGGACGTGCTCCATGGTGTGGTGGTCGGCGCGGGGCTTGCCGTGGAAGGTCAGGATCAGCAGGCGCCAGGAATAGAAGGCGGTCAGGAAGGCTGCCACCGCGCCGCAGACGAAGGCATACATGCCCACACCCGTACCGGCCGCGACCGCGCCCTCCAGAATGGCGTCCTTGGAGTAGTAGCCCGCGAAGAAGGGAATGCCCGCCAGGGCCAGCGAGCCGATCCACATCACCGCATAGGTGACGGGGATCTTCTTCCAGATGCCGCCCATCTTGCGAATGTCCTGCTCATCGGACATCGCGTGGATCACGCTGCCGGCGCCCAGGAAGAGCAGCGCCTTGAAGAAGGCGTGGGTGAAGAGGTGGAACATGGCCGCCTGATAGAGCCCCACACCCGCCGCGAAGAACATGTAGCCGAGCTGCGAGCAGGTGGAGTAGGCGATGATGCGCTTGATGTCGTTCTGCACGCACCCGATGGTGGCCGCGAACAGCGCGGTCGAGGCGCCCACCACCGTCACGATGGCCAGCGCCACCGGCGCGAATTCCATCACCGGCGACATGCGGCAGATCAGGAAGACGCCCGCCGTCACCATCGTCGCCGCATGGATCAGCGCGGAGACGGGCGTCGGCCCCTCCATCGCGTCCGGCAGCCAGGTGTGCAGGCCAAGCTGCGCCGACTTGCCGCAGGCGCCCAGGAAGAGCAGCACGCCGATCAGTTCGAGCGAGGGGATGCCCAGGAACACGTCGTTCACATGGTTCTGAACGGCGCCGAAGATGGCGTCGAATTCCAGGCTGCCGAAGGTGAAGAAGGTCAGCGCCATGCCCAGCATGAAGAAGACGTCGCCCACCCGGTTCACGATGAAGGCCTTCATCGCGGCGGCGTTCGCGCTGTCCTTCTCATACCAGTAGCCGATGAGCAGATAACTCGCGAGGCCGACACCCTCCCAGCCGAAGAAGAGCTGCACCAGGTTGTCCGCCGTCACCAGCATCAACATCATGAAGGTGAAGAGCGACAGGTAGGCGAAGAAGCGCGAGGGCGTCGCGTCATGCGACATGTAGCCGATCGAGTAGAGGTGGATCAGCGTCGAGATCAACGTGACCATGCCGACCATGATCGCGGCCAGCGTGTCGTAGCGCAGCGACCAGGAGAACGAGAGCTCTCCCACCTGCATCCAGGTGAAGAGCACCACCGTCTGCGGCTGGCCGCCGAGCGCCACCTGCCAGAAGGCCAGCAGGCCGCAGATGGCCGCCAGCGCCATGAAGAAGACCGTGGACCACATGGCCACCCGGTCGCCGAGCCAGCGCCCCAGGAAGCCGCTGACACAGGCGCCCAGCAGCGGGAAGAAGACCGCCCCAACGAACATCGTTCTAGCCCTTCAGGGTCGAGATGTCCTCGACCTCGATGCTGCCGCGGTTGCGGAAGTAGATGACGACGATGGCGAGCCCGATGGCCGCCTCGGCCGCTGCCACGGTCAGGATGAACATGGCGAAGACCTGGCCCGTGAGGTCGCCGAGCTGCGCCGAGAAGGCCACCAGGTTCAGGTTCACCGAGAGCAGGATCAGCTCCACGCTCATCAGGATCACGATGACGTTCTTGCGGTTCATGAAGATGCCGAAGACGCCCAGCACGAAGAGGATCGCGCTAACCACCAGGTAGTGGGTGAGGCCGATGTCGAGCATCAGTGGTGCCCCCCCTCATGCGTGACGGGCTTGGGTGCTTCCTTCGCCGGCGGCGGCAGGGGCCGCAGGATGTCCTCGCGCCGGATGCCCTCGCCGAGTTCAGGCCGCGCCATGGCGACCGTGCTGGTCCGCGCGATCTGCGTGGCCACGTCCTGGCGCTTGGTGCCCGGACGTTCGCGCAGGGTGAGCACGATGGCGCCGATCATCGCCACCAGCAGGATCAGCCCCGAGATCTGGAAGAGGTAGATGTGGTCCGTGTAGAGGATGCGCCCGATGGCCTCGGTGTTCGTGATGCCTTCCGGCATCGGCGCCATGCGCAGCGCCGCCGCATCGGGCGCGAAGCGCCACACCGACAGCACCAGCAGCAGCTCCAGGAAGAGGATGCCGCCCACGACCGCGCCAATCGGCGCGTAGCGCTGCACGCCCTCGCGGAGCTGGGCGAAGTCCACGTCCAGCATCATCACCACGAAGAGGAACAGCACCGCGACCGCGCCCACATAGACGATGACCAGGATCATCGCGAGGAACTCGGCGCCCGCGATCAGGAACAGCGCGGCCGCGTTGAAGAAGGCCGCGATCAGCCAGATCACCGAATGGACCGGGTTGCGCGCGGTGACGACCGTCACCGCCGACGCGATCAGGATGAAGGCGAAGAAATAGAAGGCGAGCCCTGCGATCATCGCACCCGTCCTTCCGTGAAGCTGGCCATCTCAACAAACCTTCCCAGGGCCGCTTCGGCGCGGCCGTCTTGCATCACCTGTAGGGGGCATCCAGTTCCAGCCGCTTGGCGAGTTCGCTTTCCCAGCGGTCGCCATTGGCCAGCAGGCGCTCCTTGTCGTACATCAGCTCTTCGCGCGTCTCGGTCGCGAACTCCATGTTCGGCCCCTCAACGATGGCATCCACCGGGCAGGCCTCTTCGCACATGCCGCAGTAGATGCACTTGGTCATGTCGATGTCGTAGCGCGTGGTGCGGCGGCTGCCATCCTCGCGCGGCTCGGCCTCGATGGTGATGGCGAGCGCGGGGCACACCGCCTCGCACAGCTTGCAGGCGATGCAGCGTTCCTCGCCATTGGGATAGCGGCGCAGCGCGTGCTCGCCCTTGAAGCGCGGCGAGAGCGGCGTCTTCTCATAGGGGTAGTTCAGCGTCGCCTTGCGGCTGAAGAAATAGCGCAGCGTCAACGCCATGCCGCCCACGATCTCGGTGAGCAGGAAGGAGCGCGCGAAACGGTCCAATGTGGTCATGCCGGCAGCCACCCCGTCAGCTTGAGAACCGCGGCCGTCAGCACCAGCCAGAGCAGGCTGAACGGCAGGAAGACCTTCCAGCCCAGCCGCATCAGCTGGTCATAGCGGTAGCGCGGGAAGGTGGCGCGCGCCCAGATGAAGACAAAGAGGCAGGCGGCCACCTTCAGCGCGAACCAGATGGGCGAAGGCACCCAGTTGAAAGGCGCGATGTCCAGCGGCGGCAGCCAGCCCCCCAGGAAGAGGATGGTGGCCAGCGCGCTCATCAGGATCATGTTCGCGTATTCGCCGAGGAAGAACAGCGCGAAGGACATGCTGCTGTATTCGACGAAGAAGCCCGCCACCAGCTCGCTCTCGCCCTCCGGAAGGTCGAAGGGCGCCCGGTTGGTCTCGGCCAGCGCGCTGATGAAGAAGATCACGAACATGGGGAAGAGCGGGATGACGAACCACACCGTCGTCTGCGCGCGGACGATCTCGGTCAGGTTCAGCGACCCCACGCAGAGCAGCACGGTCACGATCACGAAGCCGATCGAGACCTCGTAGCTCACCATCTGCGCGGCGGAGCGCAGCGCGCCCAGGAAGGCGTATTTCGAATTGGACGCCCAGCCCGCGATGATCACGCCATAGACGCCGAGCGAGCTGATGGCGAAGAGGTACAGGATACCCACATTGATGTCGGCGATGGCCCAGCCATCCGCCACCGGGATCACCGCCCAGGCGATCATGGCCAGCACGAAGGTCAGGATCGGCGCCGCCAGGAAGAGCACCCGCGAGGCGCCCGACGGGATGATCGTCTCCTTCATCAGCATCTTGATGGCGTCGGCGAAGGGCTGGAGCAGCCCGAAGGGCCCCACCACATTCGGCCCGCGGCGCATCTGCATCGCGGCCAGCACCTTGCGCTCGGCCCAGGTCAGGTAGGCCACGCCGATCAGCACCGGCACCAGCAGGGCCAGCGCCTGCGCCACCGTCAGCGCGAGCACGCCCAGCGGCGTGTTGAGGAACTCCGTCATCGCCTCACTCCGCCGCCAGCAGCGGCTTGGGCTGCAGGTAGGTCGCCGCGCACTCGGCCATGGTCGGGCTCGCGCGCGTGATGGGGTCCACCTGCCAGTAGTTCTGGATGGGAAGCTGGAAGGGCGCCATGCCCAGCGCGCCCGTCGCCACCGGCCCCGCATCATCGGTGCAGCCGGGCAGCGGGCCCTGGTCCAGCCGCGCGAAGACGGGGTGCGCCGCGGCCATCTCGGCCCGCAGCGCCTCCAGCGAATCATAGGGCAGCGTCACACCCAGCATCTGGGAGGCGGCGCGGATGATCTTCCAATCCTCGCGCGCCTCGCCGGGCGGCGTCACGGCCATGCGGCCGCGCTGCACGCGCCCCTCGGTGTTGACGTAGGTGCCATCCTTCTCGGTGTAGGCGGCACCCGGCAGGATCACGTCGGCGCGCGCGGCCACGGCCTCGCCGTGATGGCCCTGGTAGATCACGAAGGTGCCGGGCGCGATGCGTGACGCATCGAAACCATCGGCGCCCAGCAGCCACAGCGCGTCCACGCCGCCGCTCAGCATGCCCGCGAGGTCCTGCCCGCCCTCACCCGGCAGGAAGCCGAGGTCGAGCGCCGCCACCTGGCCACCGAACTGGTGCAGGACATTGAACCCGTGCCAGTCCTCGCGCAGACCGCCCGCCTGCTTCGCCAGATCCCAGGCGGCGGCCAGCACCGCCGCGCCATCCTCGCCCGCCAGCGCGCCACGGCCCAGGATGACCATGGGGTTCTTGGCGCCCTCGAGGAAGGCGCCCGCCTCGCGCAACGCCAGCGCCTGGGTGGGATAGGTCAGGTCCGCCATGGGACCGACCACGCCCACGCGCAGGGCACCCGTCATCCAGCGCTTGCGGATACGCGCATTCAGCACCGGCGCCTCGACGCGCGGATTGCTGCCGATGATGACGATGGCATCCGCCTGCTCGATGCCGGCGATACCCGTGTTGAACAGGTAGTAGTCCGGCCGCGACGCATTGAGCTTCGCGCCATCCTGGCGGCAATCCAGGTTCGTGCTGCCCAGCGCGGCCATCAGGCCCTTCAGGGCGAACATGGCTTCGGCGTCCATGGTGTCGCCCGCGATGGCGCCGACGCGCTTGCCCGGCAGGGCGCGCGCGATGGCGCCCAGCGCCTCGGCCCAGCTGGCTGGCTGCAGCTTGCCGTCGCGCCGCACCCAGGGGCGGTCGAGGCGGTTGCGCTTCAGCCCGTCGAAGGAGAAGCGGCCGCGATCACCCAGCCATTCCTCGTTCACGTCGTCATGCACGCGCGGCATGATCCGCAGCACCTCGCCGCCCCGCACATCCACGCGGATGGCGGCGCCCACGGCGTCGAGCACGTCCACGCTGTCGGTCTTCCGCAGCTCCCAGGGGCGGGAGACGAAGGCGTAGGGCCGGCTGGTCAGCGCGCCCACCGGGCAGATGTCGATCAGGTTGCCGGAGAGTTCGCTGCTCAGCGCCTTCTCGACGTAGGTGCCGATCTCCATGCCCTCGCCGCGGCCCGTGGCGCCCATCTCGGGCACGCCCGCCACCTCGGCCGCGAAGCGGACGCAACGCGTGCAATGGATGCAGCGGTTCATCACGGTCTTGATGAGCGGCCCGACATACTTGTCCTTCACCGCCCGCTTGCCCTCGTCATAGCGCGAGAGGTCGCGGCCATAGGCCATCGCCTGGTCCTGCAGGTCGCATTCGCCACCCTGGTCGCAGATGGGGCAGTCCAGCGGGTGGTTGATCAGCAGGAATTCCATCACGCCGCGCCGCGCGTTGCGCACCACGGGCGTGTCGGTGAAGACCTTCATCCCATCCATGACCGGATAGGCGCAGGAGGCGACGGGCTTGGGCGCCTTCTCGACTTCCACCAGGCACATGCGGCAATTGCCGGCGACCGACAGCCGCTCATGATAGCAGAAGCGCGGCACTTCCTTGCCCGCGGCCTCGCAGGCCTGGAGCACGGAGGCGCCGTTCGGGACCTCGACCTCGATGCCGTCCACGGTGACCTTGGCCATCGTGCTTACTCCGCCGCCAGAGGGGTTGTCGTGGCATGACGCTCGCGGATGCGCCGCTCCATCTCGGGCCGGAAGTGCCGGATCAGCCCCTGGATGGGCCAGGCCGCCGCATCGCCCAGCGCGCAGATGGTGTGGCCTTCGACCTGCCGCGTGACCTGTTCGAGAATGTCAATTTCCTCGATCTCGGCGTCGCCGCGCACCATCCGGTCCATCACGCGCTTCATCCAGCCCGTGCCTTCGCGGCAGGGCGTGCACTGGCCGCAGCTTTCATGCTTGTAGAAATGCGCCAGGCGGGCGATGGCGCGCACCACATCGGTGGACTTGTCCATCACGATGACGCCCGCCGTGCCGAGGCCCGACTTGTGCTCACGCAACGCGTCGAAATCCATCAGCACGTCGTCGCAGATGTGCTTGGGCAGCAGCGGCACGGACGAACCGCCCGGGATCACCGCGAGCAGATTATCCCAGCCGCCGCGCACGCCGCCGGCATAGCGGTCAATGAGTTCCCGCAGAGGGATGCTCATCTCGGCTTCGACATTGCAGGGCTTGTTCACATGGCCCGAGATGCAGAACACCTTGGTGCCCGCATTGCGCTCCCGCCCGAAGGAGGAGAACCAGCCGGGGCCACGCCGCAGGATGGTCGGCACCACCGCGATGGTCTCGACATTGTTCACCGTGGTCGGGCAGCCATAGAGGCCCACCGCCGCCGGGAAGGGCGGCTTCAGGCGCGGCATGCCCTTCTTGCCTTCGAGACTCTCGATCAGCGCCGTCTCTTCGCCGCAGATATAGGCGCCGGCGCCGCGATGGACGTAGAGCTCGAAATCATAGCCCGAGCCGCACGCGTTCTTGCCCAGCAGCCCGGCCTCATAGGCCTCGGCGATGGCGGCTTCGAGCACCACGCTCTCGTTGTAGTATTCGCCGCGGATGTAGATGTAGCCGGCGCTGGCCCCCATGGCGAAGCCCGCGATCAGGCAGCCCTCGATCAGCTTGTGCGGATCGTGGCGGATGATGTCGCGGTCCTTGCATGTGCCAGGCTCGGATTCATCGGCATTGACCACCAGGTAGCAAGGGCGGCCATCGGTCTGCTTGGGCATGAAGGACCACTTCATGCCGGTGGGGAAGCCCGCGCCGCCGCGGCCGCGCAGGCCCGAATTCTTGACCTCGTCGATCAGCCAGTCGCGGCCCTTCGCGATGTACTCGCGTGTGCCGTCCCAGTCGCCGCGCATGCGCGCGGCCGAGAGGTTCCAGGGCTGCGTGCCATAGAGGTTGGTGAAGATGCGGTCCTTGTCCGAGAGCGCCATGGCTCAATCCTCCGAACCGGTGAGAACCATGGGCCCGCCCACGGGGGCCGCCGCCTGACGGCCGATGGCGCTGCCATGCGGCGGACGTTCGCCGCGCTTCAGCGCCTCGATCAGCCGCACGGTGCTGTCGTGGTCCATGTCCTCGTAATAGTCGTCATCCACCTGCAGGATGGGCGCATTCACGCAGGCACCGAGGCATTCCACCTCGGTCAACGTGAACAGCCCGTCCGCGCTGGTGTCGCCATAGCCCTTGAGGCCGCCCGCGCTCTTGCAGGCCGCCAGCACGTCGTCGCTGCCACGCAGCATGCAGGGTGTGGTGCCGCAGACCTGCAGGTGATAGCGGCCGATCGGCTTGGTGTTGAACATCAGGTAGAAGGTCGCGACCTCATAGACGCGCATGGGCGGCATGGAGAGGCGCTGCGCGATCACGTCCATGGCCACCCGCGGCACCCAGGCGCTGCCGGTCACGCGCCCCATCTGCCGCTGCACAATGTAGAGCAGCGGGATGACGGCGCTGGCCTGCTTGCCGGCCGGATAGCGCGCGATGATCTTCTCGATCTCGGCCTCGCTGGCCGCGTCGAAGGCGAATTCCGTGGGTTGCGCCGCCTCGGCCTTGCCCACCGCGTGCGTGGCGCGGAAACCGCCACCGGGACCATGCCCGCTCATCGGTCGATCTCCCCGAAGACGATGTCGAGACTGCCGATGATGGCCACCGCATCCGCCAGCATGTGGCCCTTGCTCAGCGCCTCGATGGCCTGGAGATGCGCATAGCCCGGCGCGCGGATCTTGCAGCGGTAGGGCTTGTTGGTGCCATCGGCCACGAGATAGACGCCGAACTCGCCCTTCGGCGCCTCGATCACGGAATAGGTCGAACCCTGCGGCACGTGATAGCCTTCGGTGTAGAGCTTGAAGTGGTGGATGAGCGCCTCCATCGAGCGCTTCATCTCGCCGCGCGTGGGCGGCACGATCTTGTTGTCCGCGATCTTGATCGGGCCTGGCTTCATCTGCGCCAGGCACTGGTCGATGATGCGCATGGACTGCCGCATCTCCTGCATCCGCACCAGATACCGGTCATAGCAATCGCCATGGCGGCCCACGGGGATGTCGAACTCCATGCGGTCATAGACCTCATAGGGCTGCGACTTGCGCAGATCCCAGGCCACGCCGCTGGCGCGCAGGCAGGGGCCGGAGAAGCCCCAGGCCATGGCGTCCTCGGCCGACATCACGCCGATATCCACGGTGCGCTGCTTGAAGATGCGGTTCTCGGTCAGCAGGCCTTCCAGGTCGTCGAGGAAGGCCGGGAAGGCGCGCGCCCAGTTGTGGATCTTCTCGGGCAGGGCGGCCGGGATGTCCTTCGCCACGCCGCCGGGGCGGAAGTAGTTCGCGTGGTAATGGCTGCCGGACGTCATCTCGTACATTTCGAGCAGGTGTTCGCGCTGCTCGAAGCCCCAGAGCGAGGGCGTGATGGCGCCGCAATCCAGCGCATAGGTCGTCACGTTCAGCAGGTGGTTCAGGATGCGCGTGATCTCGCTGAACAGCACGCGGATGTAGCGCGCGCGCTCCGGCACGTCCGCGTCAATGCCCAGCAGGCGTTCCGTGGCGAGCGCGAAGCCATGCTCCATCGCCATGGGGCTGACGTAGTCCAGCCGGTCGAAATAGGGCAGCGCCTGCAGGTAGGTCTTGTGCTCGATCAGCTTCTCGGTGCCGCGGTGCAGCAGGCCGATATGCGGGTCGGCGCGCTCCACCACCTCGCCCTTCATCTCCAGGATGAGGCGCAGCACGCCATGCGCGGCCGGGTGCTGCGGCCCGAAATTGATGGTGTGGCTGTCCACCTCGACGGTGGTGGTCGCCGCGTTGTTCGTGGTGACGCTCACTTCTGGTCGCCCTTCGTCCCGTCCACGGCCAGGCCGGGGATGCGGTTCAGATGCACCTTCTCGTCGCCCGGCAGGGTGGTCATTGCCTCCCACGGGCTCAGGAAGTCGAAGCTTCGGAAATCCTGCGTCAGCTTCACGGGTTCCTGCACGACGCGCCCAGCCTCGGCGTCGTAGCGGACCTCCACATGGCCGGTCAGCGGGAAGTCCTTGCGGAGCGGGTGGCCCTCGAAGCCGTAATCGGTCAGCAGGCGCCGCAGGTCATCGAGGCCCGCGAAGACCACGCCATACATGTCCCAGCACTCGCGCTCGAACCAGGTGGCGCTCGGCCAGAGCAGGGACACGCTCGGCACGGGCAGCGTCTCGTCCGTCGTGGTGATGACGGTGACGCGCGCATTCCGCGTGAGGCTGAGCAGGTTGTAGACCACGTCGAAGCGCTCGGGCCGCTCCGGCCAGTCCACGCCGCAGATGTCCATGCATTGCGCGAAGTCGAGCTCGGGCGCGTCGCGCAGCACGATGAGCAGCGGCAGCAGCGCCTCGCGGTGCACATGCAGCACAAGCTCATGCCCAAACCGGGCACGGCCATAGGTGACGGGCACCCGGTCGGCGAGGGCGGCGCGGATGGCCTCTTCGAGCGCGTCAACCACGGAGGATGGTCCCCGTCCTGCGGATCTTCTTCTGGAGCTGGAGGATGCCGTAGACCAGCGCCTCCGAGGTCGGCGGGCAGCCGGGCACGTAGATGTCCACCGGCACGATGCGGTCGCAGCCGCGCACCACGCTGTAGGAATAATGGTAATAGCCGCCGCCATTGGCGCAGCTGCCCATGGAGATGACCCAGCGCGGCTCGCTCATCTGGTCGTAGACCTTGCGCAGCGCGGGGGCCATCTTGTTGGTCAGCGTGCCGGCGACGATCATCACGTCCGACTGCCGCGGCGACCCGCGGGGGATGATGCCGAAGCGGTCCAGGTCGTAGCGCGCCATGTAGGCGTGGATCATCGGCACGGCACAGCAGGCCAGGCCGAAGGTCATCGGCCAGAGGCTGCCGGTGCGGGCCCAGTTCACCACCTTGTCCAGGTTGGCGACGACGAAGCCCTTTTCCTCGATCTCGCCGGTGACGGCGCGGATCACGGCGTCCTGCTCGGCCCCCGGGGGGGTCGCGGCCTTGTTCCAGCTGATCTCGTTCATGGCGCTCACTCCCAGTCCAGCGCGCCTTTGCGCCACTCGTAGATGAAGCCAACCGTCAGCACGAAGAGGAAACTCATCATGGAGAAGAACCCCAGCCAGCCGATCTGCCCCAGCGTCACCGCCCAGGGGAAAAGAAAGGCCACCTCCAGGTCGAAGATGATGAAGAGGATGGCGACCAGGTAGAATCGCACGTCGAAGCGCCGGCGCGTGTCGTCGAAGGGGGCGAAGCCGCACTCATAGGCCGACAGCTTCTCGGCATCGGGCTTCTGCCGGGCCAGCAGCATGCTGCCGCCCACCATGGCGAGCGCGATGCCACCCGCGATTCCCAGGAAGACCAGGATCGGGAAATACTGCGCGAGCAGGGGCTGGGTCATTGTCCGGCCTTGCCTTTGTAAACTTTGCCTCAAGAGACGCGTGAGCCGCGCTTGGTCCCACCCCTGTTCCCGGGGGCGTGACGCGGCGCACCATACAGAGGCGCGCCCATTTCCGCCATAGGCCCGCATACGGATGACCGGGATGCAAGGACCAGTTCACGGAGCCGCCTGGGCGTGCCTCAGCGGTCGAAATGATCAAGCTTTGAAAGGAAAGGAAGCCCTAATGGGCGGTCCGCTTGTGCGGTGTACTGGCGCGAGTGACGGGGCTCGAACCCGCGACCTCCGGCGTGACAGGCCGGCGCTCTAACCGACTGAGCTACACCCGCGCAGTGCTGGGGCGTTTAGGCCCCGAACCGGCACCTGTCAACCAAGGGGCCGGCATTTTCAGATGGTTTCGTGGTGGGCGCTGACGGGGTCGAACCGCCGACATCCTGCGTGTAAAGCAGGCGCTCTACCTCTGAGCTAAGCGCCCGCCCGCGAAGTGGCGCCCCGGGCAAGCCCAGGGCGCGCAACTCAGTTGACCGCGTCCTTGAGGCCCTTGCCGGCCTTGAAGCGGACGGTGGTGGAGGCGGGGATCTTGATCTCCTCGCCGGTGCGCGGGTTGCGGCCCTTGCCGGCCTTGCGCTTGCTGGTGCTGAAGGTGCCGAAGCCCACCAGACGGACCTCCTGCTTCTTCTTCAGCGCCTTCGTGATGGCCTCGAACACCGCGTCCAGCACGTCGCCGGCCTTGGCCTTGGAGAGTTCACCCGAGTCCGCGACAACGGCCACCAGGTCCTGCTTGTTCATGGGATGATCCCCTTTCCGTGAAACTGTCGGCGACGGGACCGATTCCCCGTCCGCGAACCGAAGCGGACAGTAGGGGGCGGTTTTCCGCCACGTCAATCACGGCGTGACCGGATTCCTGGCGGATTGCCGCGGTTTTCTGGGGGAAACCCCGCTGCGCCGCGGCATCGCGGCCGGCCGTGACCCGGATCGGGAGGGGGTGCGCCCCTCCCTGTCCTGGCGTTAATGCGGGCGGACGCCGCTCTCGGCCGCGGGCGGCGTCACAGGCGCCTCCTCCGGCTCCACCCAGGTGATGGCCTCGGGCGCCCGGACGAGCGCCTTGCCAATGACCTGGTCGGCATGGCTGACCGGAATGATGGTCAGCGCCTTCCGGACGGATTCCGGAATGTCCACCAGGTCCTTCTCATTGTCCTTCGGGATGAAGACCGTGGTGATGCCCGAACGCAGGGCCGCCAGCAGCTTCTCCTTCAGGCCGCCAATGGGCAGCACCCGACCGCGCAGCGTGATCTCGCCCGTCATGGCCACGTCGCGCCGCACCGGGATGCCCGTCAGCACCGAGATGATGGAAGTGGCCATGGCCACACCCGCACTCGGCCCGTCCTTGGGCGTCGCGCCCTCGGGAACGTGGACATGGATGTCGCGCTTCTCGAACAGCGTGGGCTTCAGGCCAAACTGCGCCGAACGCGAGCGAACATAGGAGAGTGCCGCACTCACGCTTTCCTTCATCACGTCGCCGAGCTGGCCCGTGGGCTTGATGTTGCCCTTGCCGGGCACCACCACGCTCTCGATGGAGAGGATGTCGCCCCCCACCTCGGTCCAGGCGAGGCCGGTGACGACGCCCACCATGTCCTCGCTCTCGGTCTCGCCATAGCGGAACTTCTTCACGCCAGCGTATTTCTCGAGGTTCTTGCGGGTGATGGCGACCTTCTTGGCCTTGCCGCTCACGATCTCCTTCACGCATTTGCGGGCCAGCCCGCCCACCTCGCGCTCCAGGCTGCGCACGCCGGCCTCACGCGTGTAGTAGCGGATGAGGTCGCGCAGCGCATCGTCCGTCACCGACCATTCGCCCGGCTTCAGCCCATTCGCGTCGGTCACCTTCTTCATCAGGTGCCGCTTGCAGATCTCGAGCTTCTCCTCCTCGGTGTAGCCGGGGATGCGGATGATCTCCATGCGGTCCAGCAGCGGCTGGGGCATGCGGAGCGAGTTGGCGGTGGTGACGAACATCACGTCCGAAAGGTCGTAGTCCACCTCCAGGTAGTGGTCCGCGAAGGTCGAGTTCTGCTCGGGGTCCAGCACCTCCAGCAGCGCGCTCGACGGGTCGCCGCGCCAATCGGCACCGAGCTTGTCGATCTCGTCCAGCAAGAAGAGCGGGTTGGAGGTCTTGGCCTTCTTCATGCCCTGGATCACCTTGCCGGGCATGGAGCCGATATAGGTGCGCCGGTGGCCGCGCACCTCGGCCTCGTCCCGCACGCCGCCCAAAGACATCCGCACGAAGGCGCGTCCCGTCGCCTTGGCGATGGACTTGCCCAGCGAGGTCTTGCCGACGCCCGGCGGCCCCACCAGGCACAGAATGGGCCCGCGGATCTTCTTCGAGCGCGATTGGACCGCCAGGTACTCGATGATCCGCTCCTTCACCTTCTCAAGCCCATAATGGTCGGCATTGAGAACGGCCTCGGCCGCGGTGATGTCGTTGCGGACCTTGCTGCGCTTCTTCCAGGGGATGGACAGGATCCAATCCAGGTAGTTCCGCACCACGGTCGCCTCGGCCGACATGGGCGACATGGAGCGCAGCTTCTTCAGCTCCGCCAGCGCCTTGTCGGAGGCCTCCTTGCTGAGCTTGGTGGCCTTGATCTTGGCCTCAAGCTCCGCGACCTCGTCGCGCCCTTCCTCTCCCTCGCCCAGCTCCTTCTGGATCGCCTTGAGCTGCTCGTTCAAGTAGTATTCGCGCTGCGTCTTCTCCATCTGCCGCTTCACGCGGTTGCGGATGCGCTTCTCCACCTGCAGCACGCTCATCTCGCCCTCCATATGGGCGAAGACGCGTTCCAGCCGCTGGGCCACGGAGGCGATCTCCAGCAGCTCCTGCTTCTCGGCGATCTTGATGGAGAGGTGGCTCGCCACCGTGTCCGCGAGCTTGCCAGGGTCGTCGATCTGGTTGACCGAGACCAGCACCTCGGGCGCGATCTTCTTGTTGAGCTTGATGTAGCCCTCGAACTGCGAGATGACCGAGCGCATCAGCGCCTCGACCTCGCGCTTCTCCGAGGCCGGCTCCTCCACGGCCTGGACATAGGCCTCGAAGTGGCTCTCATTCTCCTTGAAGCTGTGGATGCGGGCGCGCTTCAGCCCCTCCACCAGCACCTTCACCGTGCCGTCGGGCAGCTTGAGCAGCTGCAGCACCGTGGAAACGGTACCGAGCTGGAACAGGTCTTCCGCACCCGGATCATCCTGCTGCGCGTTCTTCTGCGCGACGAGGAGGATCTGCTTGTCCTCCCGCATCACCGCTTCCAGTGCGCGGACGGATTTCTCGCGGCCCACGAAGAGCGGCACGATCATGTGGGGGAAGACGACGATGTCGCGCAGCGGCAGGACCGGGTGCAGCTCGCCTGGGGGAACTTCCGTCATTTGGACCTCACGAGGGACAGTCGGTGGGTCAGGCGCCCTGGACAGGCACGCCCGCCGGCACCACGGGAAAACATTGGATGTGGGTTGGAACCCCGGGCAAACAAGTCGCCGGGATGACAGGCGGCCCCGCCCGGGGGGCAGGGGGGCCGCCGCACAGCCATCAGGCGGAACTCTGTTCCGCGGCCTTCTCGCCGTAGATGAAGAGGGGCTGGGCGCGGCTCTCGGCCACCTCCCGGTTCACCACCACCTCCTCGACGTCGGTCAGGCCCGGCAGTTCGAACATGGTGGACAGCAGGATGCTCTCCATGATCGAACGCAGGCCGCGCGCGCCGGTCTTGCGCTGGATGGCCCGCTGCGCAACCGACTTCAGCGCGTCCTCGGTGAAGGTGAGCTTGGCGCCCTCCATCTCGAACAAGCGCTGGTACTGCTTCAGCAGGGCGTTCTTCGGGCGCGTCAGGATTTCGATCAGCGCGCGCTCATCGAGGTCTTCCAGCGTGGCGACCACGGGCAGGCGTCCGATGAACTCCGGGATCAGGCCGAACTTCAGCAGGTCCTCGGGCTCCACCTCTTTCAAGACGGCGCCGGTGCGACGATCCTCCGGTGAGCGGACCTCGGCGCCGAAGCCGATGCCCGAGCCCTTGCCGCGCGCGCCGATGATGCGCTCGATGCCGGCGAAGGCGCCACCGCAGATGAAGAGGATGTTGGTCGTGTCCACCTGCAGGAATTCCTGCTGGGGGTGCTTCCGGCCGCCCTGGGGCGGCACGGAGGCGACCGTGCCCTCCATGATCTTGAGCAGCGCCTGCTGGACGCCCTCCCCGCTCACGTCGCGGGTGATGGAGGGGTTGTCCGACTTGCGACTGATCTTGTCCACTTCGTCGATGTAGACGATGCCGCGCTGGGCGCGCTCCACATTGTAGTCCGCGGCCTGGAGCAGCTTGAGGATGATGTTTTCCACATCCTCGCCCACATAGCCGGCCTCGGTCAGCGTGGTCGCGTCCGCCATGGTGAAAGGCACGTCGAGAATACGCGCCAGGGTCTGCGCCAGCAGCGTCTTGCCCGAGCCCGTCGGGCCCAGCAGCATGATGTTGCTCTTGGCGATCTCGACGTCGTTGTTCTTGGCGCCCGCGGCCAGCCGCTTGTAATGATTGTGGACCGCGACCGAGAGGACCTTCTTCGCATGGTCCTGCCCGATGACGTAGTCATCGAGGACCTTGCAGATCTCCTTCGGCGTGGGCACCCCATCCCGCGTCTTGACGAGATGCGTCTTGTGCTCCTCACGGATGATGTCCATGCAGAGTTCGACGCATTCATCGCAGATGAACACCGTCGGTCCCGCAATCAGCTTGCGGACCTCATGCTGCGACTTCCCGCAGAAGGAGCAGTAAAGGGTGTTCTTGCTGTCGCCCGATTTGCTCATGCCCACTCCTCGCTCCCTGTCCGGCCCCGGCGGGCTGGATGGCGCGTCGGCAAAGAATAGACCCCCGGTCCTCCCGGGGGAAGCGCTACCCTGGCGCTGCCGCCAGGGCACCACATAAACACCTAATGCCCGGTCAATGCAGCCAATTCGTTACGGCTGCGGCAGGGCATCAGGCCTTGGGGGCTTCGACCGGGGTGGGACGCTCGGTCACCACCTGGTCGATCAGGCCCCAGTTCATCGCCTCCTCGGCCGACATGTAGCTGTCGCGCTCGAGCTTGGCCTCGATGGCTTCCACCGGCTGGCCGGTGTGGCGGACATAGATCTGGTTCAACCGCTTGCGCAGTTCCAGGATCTCGCGCGCCTGAATTTCGATGTCCGTCGCCTGGCCCTGCGCGCCGCCGGAGGGCTGGTGCACCATGACCCGCGCATTCGGCAGGGCGAAGCGCTTGCCCTTGGCGCCGGCCGTCAGCAGCAGCGAGCCCATGGAGGCCGCCATGCCGATGCACACGGTGCTGACCGGGCTGCGGATATACTGCATGGTGTCATAGATCGCGAGGCCGGCGCTCACCACGCCACCGGGGCTGTTGATGTAGAACGAGATGTCCTTGTTCGGGTTCTCGCTCTCCAGGAACAGCAGCTGCGCGCAGATCAGGCTGGAAACCTGATCGTAGACGGCGCCGGTCAGGAAGATGATCCGCTCCTTCAACAGGCGCGAATAGATGTCGTAGGCCCGCTCGCCCCGGGAGGACTGCTCCACCACCATGGGCACGAGGGAATTGTTGTAGATCTCGACCGGATCGCGGTCCATGGCTCGGCTTCCCATCATGACGCCCCGCCCCGGAATGGGCGCGGGGGTCCGGGGCGGGGGCGAATCCGCCCCTCACCCCAAGTTCGTGACAGCATGTGGGCATCCTGCCCGGCGGGGGAAGCCCCCGCCACGCCCGCGCCTGCGGGTCAGGCCTTCTGCGACGCCTCGGCCAGGGCCTCGGGCGTCACCGTCTCATCGGTCACCTGGGCGAGCTCCAGCATGAAGTCCACCACCTTCTCCTCGAAGAGCGGGCTGCGAAGCTGCTCCATCGCCTGGGGATTCTTCTGGAAATACTCGATGACCTGCTTTTCCTGGCCGGGATAGCGCTGCACCTCGGTCATCATCGCCTTGGACAGCTCGTCGCGGCCCACCTGGATGTTGTTGGTGCGGCCGATCTCGGACAGCAGTAGGCCCAGGCGGATGCGGCGCTCGGCGATGGTGCGGTACTCGCCCTTCAGCGTGTCCTCGTCCTTGCCGGCGTCCTCGCCGTCCAGGCGGCCGGCCTTCATGTCGGCCTCCACGCGCTGCCAGATCTCGGCGAACTCGCCCTCGACCATGGCTTCGGGCACGGTGAAGCTGGCGCGCTCGGCCAGCGCGTCCAGCAGGCGGCGCTTGATGGCGAGCCGGCTCAGACCGTCATATTCGCGCTGCAGGCTCTCGGTGATGGCCTCGCGCAGCTTGGCCAGGTCGTCGAGGCCCAGCTTCTTCGCGAACTCATCGTCCAGCGCGGGCTTCACGCTGGTCTTGAGCGCCTTGGCCGTGATGGTGAACTCGGCATCCTTGCCGGCCAGGTTGGCGGCGCCATAGGTGGCGGGGAAGCTCACCTTGATGACGCGCTCCTCGCCCGGGGCCATGCCTTCCAGCTGCTCGGTGAAGCCGGGGATGAAGCCCTGGCCCGCCACCTCGATCGGCATGTCCTGGGCGGCGCCGCCCTCGAATTCGGTGCCGTCCATGCGGCCCACGAAGTCGCAGACCAGCACGTCGCCTTTGGCGGCCGCGCGGGGCTCGGCGTCCTCCAGGGTCGCGTTGCGGGACTGGATGGTCTCCAGCGTCTTGGAGATCTGCTCCTCGCCCACCTCGGCCTTGAGGCGCGTGAGCGTGATGGAGGCGAAGTCCGGCATGGGTATCTCGGGCATCACCTCGACATCGAGGCGGAACTCCAGGTCCGCGCCGTCATCGAACTTCACCAGCTCGATCTTGGGCTGGACGGCGGGGCGCAGGCCGCGCTCCTCCACCACCTTGCCCGTGGCGTCCTGCACGGAGGCTTCCAGCACCTCGCCCATCACGGCCTGGCCGTAGCGGGCCTGGACGATCTTCTGGGGCACCTTGCCGGGACGGAACCCGGGGATCTTCATGTCCTTGGCGAGTTCCGCGAGGCGCTTGTCCTTCTCCGCGGCGATGGCGGCGGCGGGCACCACCACGGTATAGGCCCGCTTGAGCCCTTCGTTCGCGACCTCGGTCACCTGCATCAGCGCAATCCGTTCCAGTGATTGCCGGTGGCTCAGTGGTGCGGGCGGAGGGACTTGAACCCCCACGGCTTGCGCCACTGGAACCTAAATCCAGCGTGTCTGCCAATTCCACCACGCCCGCGGAGCCGCGCTGCCGGTAGGAAGGGGCGCGTGTAGCCGAAAGGCCGCATCCCGCCAATACTGGGGGGATGGATTTGCACGACCCGGGTGGGAAGGTGCGCCGCCGGCTGGCGGCGGATGTGGTCTCGGCGGCCGGATTCTCCGCCTGCCGGCGCTGGCGCTGGTGGCTGGAACGCCGCTGGGACGGGGCGCCTTTGGGCAGCCCGGGGCCGGGGGTGGTGATCGGGATGAACCCCTCGGTGGCCGATGAGACGGCCGATGACCCGACGGTGGCGGGCGTGATGTGGCGGGCGCGGCACCTCTGGGGGCTGCCGGGGCTGATCATGCTGAACGCCTTCGCCTATCGGGCGACCGACAAGCTGCGGCTGCTGGAGGTGGATGACCCGGTGGGGGTGGAGAATGACGCGACCATTGTCAGGCTATGCCAGGGCGCGCCGCTTGTGGTGGCGGCCTGGGGGCAGCCGCCGAAGTCACTCGCGGCACGGGGGCCGGCGGTGGCGGCGATGCTGGCGGGCGCCGGGGTGCACCTCATGTGCTTCGGGCGGAATGCCGATGGCAGCCCGAAGCACCCGCTCTACCAACGCAAGGATGCGGCGCTGGTCCCCTACTGACCGACCAGCACCTCCGCACAGGCATCCAGGATGGCCGCCTCGTCCAGACCATATTCCGCATAAAGCGCCGGGATGTCCCCCGCCTGCCCGAAGCGGTCCACACCCAGGGCCGCCACCCGCTGCCCGCGCACGGCCCCCATCCAGTCCAGCGCGGCCGGGTGCCCGTCCAACAAGGTGACAATCCCCCCATCCCGCGCCAGCGGCGCCAGCAGAGTCTCGATGTGCGATGGCGCACCCCCAGGCCCCTGCCGCGCCCGCTTCCGCGCCTCGATCCAGCCCTGGTGCAGCCGGTCCGGGCTGGTCACGGCCAGCAGGCCGGCGCCGGGCTCCTCCTCGCGCAGGGTGGCGAAGGCCGCCATGGCTTCGGGCGCCAGCGGACCCTGGTAGGCGATGGCGATGCGCGCGCCCGGCGCGGGCGGCGTCACCCAATAACCGCCGGCGATGACGGCCGCCGGGTCGAGCGTGCGCTCCGGCTGCTCCAGCCCGCGGGTGGAGAGGCGCAGCCAGACGCTGGACCCGTTTTCCGCCTGCATATGCGCGAAGGCGTGGCGCATCAGGATGGCGAGTTCATCGGCGAAGGCGGGCTCATAGGCCGCCAGCCTGTCCTGCGCCATGCCGATGAGGGGGGTGTTCACGCTCTGGTGCTGGCCGCCTTCGGGCGCCAGGGTCAGGCCTGAAGGCGTGGAGACCAGCAGGAAGCGCGCATCCATGTAGCAACCATAGATCAGCGCATCGAGGCCGCGATTCACGAAGGGATCATAGACGGTCCCGATGGGCAGCAGCCGCGCGCCATAGAGCTTGTCGGCCAATCCCAGCGCCGCCAGGACAAGAAAAAGATTCTGCTCGGCGATGCCCAGTTCCACGTGCTGCCCCTCGGGCGACATGCCCCAGCGCTGCGCGGAAGCCAGCTTCGCGTCCCGGAACACGTCATTCTTGAGGTGCCGGTCGAAGATGCCGCGCCGGTTCACCCAGGGGCCGAGATTGGTGCTGACCGTCACGTCCGGGCTGGTGGTGACGATGCGGGAGGCAAGGTCCTTGAACTCTCCCTCCCCGCGCCCGATGCCCGCCAGGATCTCCCCGAACGCCGCCTGGGTGGAGAGTTTCCGCCCCGCCGGCACCCGTGGCACCGGCAGCCGTGCCGGCACATGGATGGTGGGGGAGGCGAGGCGCCGCCCCTCGGGCGTCAGCTTCTGCGCGAAGGGCACGCTGTTCACGAAGGCGCGCATGTCGGCCGAGGAGAATTCCAGCCCCTCGAACTCGTCCCATTCATGACCGGGGCGGATGCCCATCTCGGCCCGGAAGCCCTCCATCTGCTCCTTGGTCATCAGCCCGGCATGGTTGTCCTTGTGCCCGGCGAAGGGCAGGCCCATGCCCTTGATGGTGTAGGCGATGAAGCAGGTGGGCTGGTCGCCGGCCGCGTCCTGGGCGCGGAAGGCCTCCATCAGCGTCTCGATGTCATGGCCGCCGAGATTGGTCATCAGCGCCGCCAACTCGTCGTCGGAGAGAGGGTCGATGATGGCGCGCACCCCGTCCTCGCGCCCCAGCTCCGCCATCAGGGCCGCGCGCCAGGCCGCCCCCCCCTGGAAGGTCAGCGCGGCGTAGAGGCTGTTGGGACAGTCATCGATCCAGCGGCGCAGCGCCTCGCCGCCCGGCCTGGCGAAGGCGGCCGAGAGGCGCCGGCCATACTTCAGGGTGACGACATTCCAGCCCATGTCGCGGAACAGCCCCTCGATGCGACCGAAGAGGCGGTCCTGCACCACGCTGTCCAGGCTCTGGCGGTTGTAGTCGATCACCCACCAGACATTGCGGATGTCGTGCTTCCAGCCCTCCAGCAGGGCCTCGTAGATGTTGCCCTCGTCCAGTTCCGCATCGCCCACGATGGCGACGTGGCGGCCGGCGGGCAGGCCCTCGGGCGCCAGCTTCTTCAGCCGCACATAATCCTGCACCAGCGACCCGAAGCTGGTCAGTGCCACCCCCAGCCCCACGCTGCCGGTGGAGAAATCCACCTCGCCCCCATCCTTCATGCGCGAGGGGTAGGGCTGGATCCCGCCGAATTGCCGCAGGGTGGACAGGCGCTCGGCGCTCTGCCGCCCCAGCAGCAGGTTCATCGAGTGGAAGACCGGCCCCGCATGCGGTTTCACCGCCACCCGGTCGGCGGGCTTCAGGATGTCGAAATAGAGGGCGGTCATGATGGAGATGACCGAGGCGCAGGAGGCCTGGTGCCCCCCCACCTTCAGCCCGTCGCGGTTGGGGCGGATATGGTTGGCGTGATGGATCATCCAGGCCGAAAGCCAGAGCAGCTTGCGCTCCACCGCATGGAGCATGGCGAGGCGCCGCGCCTCGTCCGGCGTCTCCGACCTTGTGCTGATGCCCTGGACCGTCATGGAAAACCCTCCGCTTCAGGGCAGGCTAAGGCCGTGGCCGCCCATCTCCAAGCGCCCCCTTTGCCGGCCCCCCCCTTGCCGGGGCCCCTTGTCCAAGTGCCGGGGCGGGCGGAAGCTTCGCCGCATGAACACCGAACCCGTCCTGCTGACGCAACGCGACGCCCGCGGCATCGTCACCGCCACTCTCAACCGGCCCAAGCTGAACAACGCCTATAACGGCGAAATGCTGGAGGCGCTGATCTCCGGCATGGAGGCCATGGCGGATGACCCTGCCGTGCGCGGCCTGGTCATCCGGGGCGCGGGGCGGCATTTCCAGGCGGGTGCCGACATCAACTGGCTGAACGAGGCGGCCGGCGCCACCCCCGAGGCCGCCCACGCCGCCTCCATGCTGACCACCCGCGCCATGCAGGTGCTGAACGAGTTCCCCAAGCCCACCTTCGCCGTGATCCATGGCGCCTGCTTCGGCGGCGGCACCGGCATCGCCTGCTGCGTGGACGTGGCGCTGGCCACCACGGAAGCCAGCTTCGGTATCAGCGAGGTGCGGGTGGGCGTGGCCCCCACCCCCATCTCGACCCACATGGTCCATGCCATGGGCGTGCGCCACACCCGCCGCTACGCCATCACCGGCGAGCGCTTCGGGCCGGAGGAGGCCATGCGGATCGGCCTGGTGCATGAGGTGCTGGCGCCCGACGCCATCGAGGCGCGGCTGGAGGAGATCATCTCCGCCATGATGCTCTCCGCCCCCACCGCCATCGCCATGACCAAGCGCAGCATGCTGGGCGCCAATGGCTGGCTGCTGGACGCGCGGACCATGGACCAGCTCGCCTATGAAAGCTGGACGCAGCGCGCCTCCGAGGAAGGGCGCGAGGGGCTGGCGGCCTTCCGGGAAAAGCGCAAGCCGCGCTGGGCGTAGCGTTTGATCGGCTGAGGGGGACGCACCGAAGGCGTGAACCAGCCGACCCGCAAGCAGGGCGTCAGACCCGCGCGATCTCCGTGAGGCAGCGCGTGAACAGCGAGAGGTCGCGCCAATCCAGCGCGGCCTCGGCCCGCAGCATCACGCCCCCGCCCGCGCGGATGGCGCCTTCCAGCATCAGGTTCTCCGACAGGCCGTGATCCTCCACGCGCAGGCCCTGCGCGTCCTCCCAGACACCCTGAACCAGCCGGGCCTCGGGCGCCCGCGCGCGGTGCGGCCGCGGGTCATGGGTGTAGCCATGCACGGGCCGGCCCAGGGCGCGCAGGAAGCCCAGTTCGAACACCGTGCCCGGGTCGGCGCCCACACCGCGGAAGGGGGTGAGGTTCGCCACCAGGGCGTCGCACCCGCGCAGCAGCAACTCATTCGCGGCATGGATGCGCCGCCAGTCCATCTCGCCCGAGGGAGAAAGGGTGGGCGGGTCCATGGGAAAGACGCCCTCCCACCCATGGAGCGCGCAGAGCGCCTTCTTCGCCGCGCCGATGGCCAGCGCATCCGGCAGGAACACCTCCGGCCCGGCCAGGTAGATACGCATGGACCTGTCCTTGCCCCTCGCTTTGCCTAGGCCTCACGCCTGCCCCTATCATCCGGGCCATGGGTTTCGAAATCGAATACAACAACCGCGCCCGCGTGCCCGAGAGCGGGGCCATCATCGCCCGCTGGATGCAGGCGGCGGAGGCCTTCCGCCTGGCGCACCCCCCCGAGACCCTGGCCTACGGGCCGGGCCCGCGGGAGGTCATGGACCTCTTCCTTCCCGCCGGCGTGGCGCGGCCGCCCGTCGCGCTGTTCTTCCATGGCGGCTACTGGCAGGCGCTGGACGGGCGGGCCGTCAGCCATGTGGCGGCGGGGCTGCTGGCGCAGGGGGTGGCGGTGGCCGTCCCCTCCTATGACCTCTGCCCGGAGGTGCCGCTCGCGCGCATCCTGGCCCAGGCCGAGGCGGCGGCCCACGCCCTGCACGCGCGCATGGGGCGGCCAGCATTGGCCATGGGACATTCGGCCGGCGGGCATCTTGCCGCGATGCTGCTGGCGCGACTGCCGGCACACATGGTCGCGGCGGCCCTGCCCATCTCCGGCCTGTTCTGGCTGGAGCCACTGCTCGCCACTTCCATCAACGACAAGCTTGGGCTCGACGTAGCCACGGCGCGCGGCCTCTCCCCCGCCCTGCTGCCCTCGCCGGGCCGCCCGCTGCACGCGGTGGTGGGCGGCGCGGAGAGCGATGAGTTCCTGCGCCAGACCCGCGAATTCGCCACCCTGTGGGGCGGCAGCCAGGAGGCCCTGCCCGGGCTGAACCACTTCACCGTGCTGGCGCCGCTGGAAGACCCGGCTCACCCCTTGACCCAGCGCGCCGCCCGGCTTGCATGGCATGCGGGCGCCGGGCTAACCGAGGCCTGAGGCACAAAACAACCTTCGATGACACGAAACGGGAGAGCGGTGATGGCGTTCCAGGAATCCGGCCACAAGACGGGCACCAGCCGCCGTGGACTGCTGCTGGCCTCGGGCGCGGGCGTGCTCGCCACCCCCTTGGCCGCCCCTGCCCTTCACGCGCAGGCCGCCCCCATCAAGGTGGGCGTGGTCGCGGTGCAGACCGGCCCACAGGCGGCGCTGGGCACCCAGCTGCGCGACGGCTGGACCATGGGGCTGCGGCACCTGAACAACCAGCTGGGCGGCCGCGCGGTCGAGACGCTGGTGATTGACGACGAACTCCGCCCCGATGTCGCCGTCACCAAGGTCCGCGCCGCGCTGGAGCGCGACCGGGTGGATTTCGTGGTGGGTGTCGTCTTCTCGAACATCCTGCAGGCCATCATGCGGCCGGTGACCGAGAGCGGGACCTTCCTGATCTCCTCCAACGCCGGCCCCTCCACCTTCGCCGGGCGCGGCTGCAGCCCCTTCTTCTTCAACACCAGCTACAACAACGACCAGGTCCATTCCGTGATGGGCCAGGCGGCGCAGGATCTCGGCTATCGCCGCGTCTTCCTGATGACGCCCAACTACCAGGCCGGCCGCGACGCCATGGCGGGCTTCAAGTCCCGCTTCCAGGGGGAGGTGCTGGACGAGGTCTATGTGCCGCTCACCCAGCTGGACTTCTCGGCGGAGCTGGCGCGCATCGCCTCGCTGCGGCCGGACGCCATCTTCACCTTCATGCCGGGTGGCCTGGGCGTGAACCTGGTGCGGCAGTACCGGCAGGCGGGGCTGGCCAACATCCCCTTCCTGTCCACCTTCACCGTGGACGAGGCGACGCTGCCCGCGCAGGGCGAGGCGGCACTCGGTTTCTACAGCGGCGCCAACTGGGCGCCCAACATGGACAACGCGCAGAACACCCGCTTCGTGCGGGACTTCGAGGCGGCGTTCAACTACGTCCCCGCCACCTATGCCGCGCAGAGCTATGACACGGCCATGCTGCTGGACAGCGCGGTGCGGAAGGTGGGGGGCAACCTCGGCGACAAGAACGCGCTGCGCGCGGCCATCGCAGCGGCCGACTTCACCTCGGTGCGCGGCGGCTTCCGCTTCGGCGCCAACCAGTATCCCGTGCAGGATTTCTGGCTGTGCCAGGTGGTGCGCCGGCCCGATGGGAAGTTCCAGACGCAGACGGTGCGCCGCGTGCTGGAGGCCAATGTGGACCCCTGGGCGGCGCAGTGCCGCATGCCGGCGCGCATATAGCGCTTCCCCACGAAATCGCTTCGCAATTTCGCGGGGGCCCCGGTTTGGCGCTTTATCTTGGTACGATGGCGTGGCCTTCGCGGGCGAAGCCCGCGAAGGATTGCAGGGGGCGGAGTGACGCGCCATGCGGCGCGTCGGGGAAGGTGGTTTCGTGAACACCACCTTGCTTCTTGTGCAGGGGCTGAACGGGTTGCAGTTCGGCGTGCTGCTGTTCCTTGTCGCGGCCGGGCTCACCCTCGTCTTCGGGGTGATGGACTTCATCAACCTCGCGCACGGCGTGCAGTACATGGTGGGCGCCTATCTGGGGGCCTCGCTGGCGGCGCTGACGGGCAGCTTCTGGCTGGGGCTGCTGCTGGCGCTGCCGGCGGCGCTGGTCTTCGGGCTGGTGCTGGAATTCCTGGTGTTCCGCCACCTCTATGACCGCGACCATCTCTCGCAAGTGCTGGCCACCTTCGGCGTGATCCTCTTCCTGAACGAAGGCGTGAAGGTCGTCTTCGGCGCCGCTCCCATGCAGATGCCGGTGCCGGACCTTCTCTCGGGCGGCGTGCCGCTGATGGATGGGCTGCTCTACCCCACCTATCGCCTCGCCATCCTGGCCGCGGGGCTGGCCACCGCCGCCCTGCTCTGGTTCCTGGTGGAGCGGACGCGGGCGGGCATGCTGGTGCGGGCCGGCGCCACCAACGCGCCGATGGTCGCGGCACTCGGCGTGGATATCCGGCGGCTGTTCATGCTGGTCTTCGGCTTCGGCGCCATGCTGGCGGGCTTCGCGGGGGTCATGGCGGCACCCATCCTCTCGGTGGAGCCGGGGATGGGCGACAACCTGCTCATCCTCGCCTTCGTGGTCATCGTCATCGGCGGCATCGGCTCGGTGCGCGGCGCCTTCGTGGCGGCCCTGCTGGTGGGCCTGGTCGAGACCATCGGGCGCGGCCTGATGCCGGACCTGATGCGCCTGTTCATGGACGCCTCCTCCGCGCGGCAGACCGGGGCGGCGCTGGCATCCATGCTGGTCTATATCGTGATGGCCGCCATCCTCGCCTTCCGCCCGGCCGGGCTGTTCCCGGCCCGCGCATGAGCAACCCGCGGCTCTGGCTGCCGCTGCTGGTCTTCGCGGGGCTGGCGGCGGCGCCCTTCCTGGGGCTGGGCCAGGGCCATTCGCTGACGCTGCTGGCGCGCGGCATGATCTTCGGCCTGGCCGCCGTCTCGCTCATGCTGCTGGTGGGGGGAGCGGGGCTGGTCAGCCTGGGCCACGCGGCGATGATGGGCATGGGCGCCTATGCGGTGGTGGTGCTGGACCATGCCGGCATGACCGAGGCCTGGATGGTCTTTCCCGCCGGCATCCTGGCCGCGGCACTCTTCGCGCTGCTGACGGGGGCCATCGCCATCCGCACATCGGGCGTGCACTTCATCATGATCACGCTGGCCTTCGGGCAGATGGCCTTCTTCACCACCTCCTCGCTCGCGCTCTATGGCGGGGATGACGGCTACACCCTGTTCAACCGCACCGAGGTCTTCGGCGCGCGCTGGCTGGAAAATCGTCTGGTCTTCCATTTCGTCTGCCTCGGCCTGCTGGTCGCCTGCTGGGCGCTGGTGCAGGTGCTGCTGGAAAGCCGCTTCGGCCGCGTGCTGCGCGCATCGCGCGAGAACGAGACGCGCGCGCGGGCACTCGGTTTCTCCCCCTACCCCTATCGCCTGCTGGCCTATGTCATCGCGGGCGCCATGGGTGGGCTCGCCGGCGTGCTGCTGGCCAATTCCGCCGAATTCGTCGCCCCCGCCTACCTCGCCTGGCAGCGCAGCGGCGATCTGCTGTTCATGGTGATCCTGGGCGGGCTCGCCGGGCCGCATGGCGCGCTGGTCGGCGCGCTGGCCTTCGTGCTGGTGGAGGAGTGGCTCTCCCATGCCATGGAGCATTGGCGCCTGGTCTTCGGCCCGCTTCTGATCCTCTGCGTGTTCTTCCTGCGGGGCGGCATCGTGGGGCTGTTGCGCCGTGGCTGAGACCATTCTCGCTCTGCATGGGTTGCGAAAGAGCTTCGGCGGGCTGCTGGTGACGGATGACGTGACGCTCGACGTCCGCCAGGGGGAAATCCATGCGCTGATCGGCCCCAATGGCGCGGGCAAGACCACGCTGATCCATCAGGTCAGCGGCACGCTGGCGCCCGATGCCGGCCGCATCCGCTTCCTGGGCGAGGACATCACGGCGCTCTCCATGCCCGCCCGCGCGCGGCGGGGGCTGGCGCGCAGCTTCCAGATCACGAGCGTGATCCCCTCCTTCTCGGCGCTGGAGAATGCGGCGCTGGCGGTGCAGGCGCGCCAGGGCTCCTCCTTCCGCTTCTTCCGGGCCGCGTCGCGCGAGGCCGCGTTGAACGCCGAAGCCATTGCGGCGCTGGCCGAGGTAGGGCTCGACGCCCGCGCCGCCACCCCCGCCGCCGCGCTCAGCCATGGCGAGCGGCGCCAGCTCGAAATCGCCATCGCGCTCGCCATGCGGCCCCGCGCCCTGTTGCTGGACGAACCCCTCGCCGGCACCGGGCCGGAGGAGGCCGAGCGCCTCATCCGCCTGCTGTCGGGCCTGCGCGCGCGCTATGCCGTGCTGCTGGTGGAGCACGACATGCAGGCCGTCTTCGCGCTGGCCGACCGCATCTCCGTCCTGGCGCAAGGCCGCGTCATCGCCACCGGCACGCCCGACGACATCCGCGCCGACCCCGCCGTGCGCGAGGCCTATCTAGGCGAGGACGAGGCCGCGTGATGCTGCGCGTGGAGAAGCTCGCCGCCGCCTATGGCGCCTCCCAGGCCCTGTCGGGCGTCACGTTCCAGGTGGGCGCGGGCGAGGTGGTGACGCTGCTCGGCCGCAACGGCATGGGCAAGACCACCACCATCCGCGCCATCATGGGCCTGCTGCCGAGCCAGGGCGGGCGGGTGACAGGCGGCGCCATCGGGTTCGACGGCACCCCGCTGCCCCCCCTGCCCGCGCACCGCATCGCACGCCTGGGCCTGGGCCTCGTCCCCGAGGGGCGCCAGGTCTTCCCCACGCTGAGCGTGGAGGAAAACCTCATCGCCACCGCGCGCCCCGGCCGCTGGAACCTGGAAGCCGCCTACGCCCTCTTCCCGCGCCTGCGCGAGCGGCGGCGCAACCTCGGCCGCAACCTCTCGGGCGGCGAGCAGCAGATGCTGGCCATCGGCCGCGCGCTGATGACCAATCCGCGCCTGCTCATTCTCGACGAAGCCACGGAGGGCCTGGCACCCCTGATCCGCGCCGAGATCTGGGCGGTGCTGGGGCGCCTGAAAGCCGAGGGGCAGTCCATCCTGCTGATTGATAAAAACCTCTCGGCCGTGCTGAAGCTGGCTGACCGCCATGTCATCATCGAGCGCGGGCGCAGCGTGTGGGAAGGACCCTCCGCAGCCCTGGCCGCGGCACCCGAAATCCGCGAACAATATCTTCACGTCTGAACATCGAAGGAAGGCCAGGAACACATGCAGGAAACCGCAGGAATCACGCCCGCCGGCGAAGGCATCGGCGGCGTCGTCTGGAACATCCTGGGCCAGACCTACAAGCCGCGGCAGCTCTCCGCGAACAGCTTCGCCTTCGATACGCTCTTCCCGCCCGGCACCTTCGTGCCGCCGCACATCCACACCACCCAGGACGAATACATCCACATCCTGGAGGGGAACTTCGAATTCCTGCTGGATGGCCAGGTGGCACATAGCGGCCCGGGCGACCTCATCCGCCTGCCCATGGGCCTGCCGCACGGCATCTTCAACAAGTCCAGCGCGCCGGTCCGGGCGCTGTTCTGGGTGGCGCCGTCGCGCAAGCTGTTCGAGCTGTTCAGCCGCATCCACAACCTGACGGACCCCGAGCAGGTGGTCCGCATCTCGGCCGAGTGCGAGGTGGACTTCCTGCCGCCTCCGGGATGATCCGCCTACGGGTCGTCATCGCCATCCTGGCGCTGCTGGCGGCCTTCGCGCCGCTGTCCATCGACATGTACCTGCCCGCCCTGCCGGCCATCGCGGCCGAGCTGGGGGGCAGCATGGAAGGCGCGCAGCTCACGCTCGCCGTCTTCTTCCTGGGCATGGCGGCGGGACAGTTGCTGCACGGGCCGCTGGCCGACCGCTACGGGCGGCGGCGGCCGCTCTTTGCCGCGCTGGGCGTCTATATCCTGGCCTCGGTGCTCTGCGCCCTGGCCTGGGGCATGGGCTGGCTCATCGCCTTCCGGCTGTTGCAGGCGCTGGGCGGCTGCGCGGGCATGGTGATCTCGCGCGCCGTGGTGCGCGACCTGGCCGACCGGATGGACCCGGTGCGGATGATGGCGCGGCTGTTCCTCATCATGGGGGTGGCGCCCATGCTGGCGCCGCTCCTGGGGGGCTGGGTTGCGGCCTGGCTGGGCTGGCGGGCCATCTTCGGCTTCCTTGCCCTGGTGGGGGTGACGGCGTTGCTCCTCGCCTGGCGCTTCCTGCCCGAGACCCTGCCCATGGAGCGCCGCCGCCGCGTCACCACGCCGCAGATCGCGCGCGATTTCGGCGGGCTGCTGGCGACCGCGCCCTTCATGGCGGCCGCCCTCGGCTCGGGCTGCGCCATCGCGGGGATGTTCGCCTATATCGCGGGCTCGCCCTTCGTCTTCATCGAGCTGCACGGCGTGGCGCCCGAGAATTTCGGCTGGCTCTTCGGCGCGGGTGCCGCGGGGGTGATCGGCTGCGGGCAGCTCGCGGGGCCGCTCGCGCAGCGCTTCGGGCGCGCGCGGGTCTATGGGCTGGCGCTGCTGGGGCTGTCCTGCGCGGGTGTGATCGGGGCGGCGACGGTGGCGCTGGGCCTGGGCTTCTGGGCGCTCTATGCGGCGCTGCTGGCCTATCTCTGCCTGATCGGGCTGGCGCTGCCGCTGGGCGGCATCATCGCCATCACGCCCTTTCCGCACATGGCCGGCACGGCCTCCGCGCTGATCGGCACGCTGCAATTCGCGTTGGGCGCCGTGGCCGGGTTGGCGCTGGCACTCCTGCATGACGGCACGGCGCTGCCCATGGCGGCCGTGATGGCGGGAGGTGGCCTGTGTGGCTTCATCGCCTGGCGGGCGTTGGGGGCGTCGCTGCGGCGGGCCTGACGGGGCCCGAGGGCAGGTCGCGCATGGCAGGGCAGGAGCAGACCACACTTCCATCGGGAAGGCGGTTGGCCATGGTCACCTCGCCGCAATGGGGGCAGTCGCGCGGGCCTTCGCGGGTCATTGCGCGTTCCGGTCCGGCAGGGCGGCCATGGCGCGCAGCCGCGCGGCCAGGGCCGCCTGCCCCGCATGTTCGGCCAGCAGGACCGCTTCCGCGCGCGCCGCCTCGAAGCCGAGGCGATAGCCCTCATAGGTGGCGCGGTCGAGCAGGCGGGCGATGGCCTGGGGCGGGGTCTGCATCATGCGGATGTGGCGGCGAAACCGGCGGGCGCCAGGGTTGCAGGGCGGCCTCGGTTTCGCTACAGGGTGCCACCGGCTACGGCCCGGGCGCTTAGCTCAGCGGGAGAGCACTACCTTGACACGGTAGGGGTCACAGGTTCAATCCCTGTAGCGCCCACCATCCAAATCAAGCACTTAGTGGTGTTTCCCAGGGTTTCAGCCCATCCCCTCCAGCGCGGCCGCGTCGAGGGGGCGCAGGGTCAGCCCAAAGCGCGCGCCGGCGCCGTCCACCGCCTCCCAGCCCTCCTCCGACACATGGAAGCCGGCCACGCTGCCCAGCCTGAGATGCAGGTGGAAGCTGGGCGCGATGAGGTTCACATACCCCATGACGAGGCGCGGTTCCGGCGGCACCCCCTCCCAGGCCTGCCAGGCCGGGCCCGTCCGCAGCGCCACCCGCACCGGCCCGCCCGCGGCATGCAGGCGGCGCAGCAGGGCGGTGGCGGCGCAATCTTCCGCGGCGACCTCGGGGCCCGCCTCGGCGGCAGGGGTGGGCGCGGCCTCCTCCGGCGTGAGGGCCGGGCCCAGCAGGTGCGCCAGGTTCGTCTCGAAGGGCGCCTCGCCCTCCATGCCCACCACCCGCATCAGCACCGTCCCGGCACCATCCTGGAATTCGAGGCGCGGATAGACCTGCCCCCGCATGACCGAGCCGCGGTCCAGGACGACACGCCGCACGGCGCCCAGATCAAGCTCCGTCTCCCCGCCGAGGCACAGCGCGCCGCCGCGCCGGGCCACATGCGCGATGCGACCGATGCGCTCATGCGCGGCACTGCCCACGGAGAGCGCCACCATGACGCGCCCCAATCCGGGCAGCAGCAGTCCGATCTCGGCAGGGCTGGCGGTGAGTTCCTGGCGGGTCGGCTGGTCGGTTCCGGTCATGCGGCGTGTTCCTCGGGCAAGGGCGTGGGCGCACCGAGCGCCAGCACGTCATGCGCCAGCGCCGCGACCACGCGGGGATCATGGGTGATGAGCAGGGCGGCGAAGCCGTGCCGGGCCTGCAGCGCGGCCAGCAACCGCAGCACCTCCGCCTCCACATGGCGGTCGAGGGCGGAGGTGGGTTCGTCCAGCACCAGCACCTCCGGCCGGGTGATGAGGGCGCGGGCCAGCGCCACGCGCTGCCGCTGCCCGCCGGAGAGCTGGTGCGGGCGCCGGTCGGCCAGGGTGGGGGGCAGGCCCACCTCGGCCAGGGCACCGACCAGCCGCGCATCGCCCGGCCGTCGCTCGCCCGCCAGCAGCAAGGGTTCCAGCACGATGTCGCGCACGGAAAGCCGCGGCGAGAGGCTGGTGGCAGGGTTCTGGAAGACGATCTGCACGCGGCGACGCCAGCCGGGGTCTTCGACCAGCGGCCGCCCATGCAGCAGCACCTGGCCCCGCACCGCGCCGGGAAACAGCCCCAGCAGGGCCAGCGCCAGGCTCGTCTTGCCGCAGCCGGAGGGGCCGGTGACGGCCAGCGTGCGCCCGGCATGGAGTTGCAGCTCCAATCCCTCGATCAACGGCGCGGCTCCTGGAAAGGCGAGGGTCATGTCCCGCGCCTCCAGCACCGGGGCGGCGGCCGGGGCGACGGCGCGCGCGCGCGCGGGCGGGCGCGGCATGAGGCGGTGCAGCGCGGGCGGGGGCGCGCGCAGCGCCACCTCCCAGGGCAGGTCGGCCAGGATGCGCCCCTCCCCCATCACGGCCACACGGGTGGTGGCCCGGCGGGCGGCGTCGAGGTCGTGGGTGATGAGCAGCAGGGCCATGCCCCGCTCCCGCACCAGCCCGGCCAGAAGGTCGAGCAGCCCCGCCCGCAGCGGCGCGTCGAGCGAGGCGGTGGGCTCGTCCGCCACCAGCAAGGCGGGGCGCCGGGCGATGGCCATGGCGATGACGGCGCGCTGCTGTTGCCCTCCCGAGAACTGGTGCGGCAGCGCGCGTGGGCGGCGACTGGCCTCGGGCAGGCCCACGCGGCGCAGCAAGGCATCCGTTTCGGCACGTGCGGCGGCGCCGTGCAGCCCGCCGGCCTCCACCGCCTCGCGCACCTGGCGGTAGAGGGCGTGCAGCGGATTGAGCGCGGCGCCAGGTTCCTGGAAGACCAGGCCCAGCTGCCGGCGCAGCGCGGCGCGGCGGCGGGGTTCGGGCGCGCCCAGCATCTCGGCGCCCATCAGCCGCACCGACCCACTGATGAAACCGAGCTGCGGCGGCGCGAGCCCCGCCGCGATCAACCCCGTCAGCGTCTTGCCCGAACCGGATTCGCCCAGCAGCGCCACCGCCTCGCCCGGCCGCAACGCCAGGGTGACGCCGTGCAGCACGGGTGCGGCGGTGAAGCCCGCGCGCACTTCGGTGATGGCCAGCACCGCGCCTTCCGGCACCATGGCCGCACCCGGCGTGACGGCAGTGCGGCGTGCGGGCAGGCGCGGGTCCATGGCGTCGCGCAGCGCCTGGCCCAGCAGCGTCAGCAGCAGCAGCAGGCCGCCCAGGGCCGCGATGGCACCGAGCGCGAGCCAGGGCGCCTGGAGGTTGTTGCGCGCCTGGGCCAAGGCCTCGCCGAGCGAGGGCGTGCCCGGCGGCAGGCCGAGCCCGAGCAGGTCGAGCCCCGCCAGCATGGTCATCGCACCCGCCATCAGGAAGGGCAGCATGGCCAGCACAGGGCCCATGGCGTTGGGCAGGATATGGACGCGCATGATCCGCGCGGGCCCCGCCCCGGCCGCCAGCGCCGAGCGCACGAAATCCTGCGCGCGCAGGCGCAGGAATTCGGCGCGCGTGACGCCCGCGATGCCCATCCAGAAGAACAGCGACATGGTGGCCGCCAGCACCCAGACCGAAGGGGCCAGCGCCGCCACCACGATCATCAGCAGGAACAGCAGCGGCACCCCGGACCAGATTTCGGTCAGGCGTTGCAGCACGAGGTCGGTGCGCCCCGCCGCATAGCCCTGCCAGGCGCCCAGCGGCAGGCCGATGAGCAAGGAGGCCGCGGTCACGATCACGGCGAAAACGAGGGAAAGCCGCGCCCCCCAGATCAGCCGCGCCAGCACGTCGCGCGACTGGTCGTCGGTGCCGAGCCAATGCAGCGCCGAGGGCGGCGCGGGCGCTGCGGCGGGCAGGCCGGGCGGGATGCTGGCCGGCCCGTGCGGGATGGGCGGCCAGAGGCTGACGGCACCCCGCGCCTCCAGCAGCGCCGCCACGGCGGGGTCGTGGAAATCGGCGGGGATGGGCAGAGCCCCGCCCAGCATGGCCTCGGTAACGGGTTGCAGCGCGGGCACCAGCAGCCGCCCGTCCAGCCAGAGCAGGATGGGCCGGTCATTGGCCACGAACTCCGCCGGCAGCACCAGCAGCAGCACGAGGCCCAACGCCCAGAGGCTGCGGCGCCGCATCAGGTCAGCGCCGGGCCGCATCGAAGCCGATCCGCGGGTCCACCGCCACGTAGAGAAGGTCCGAAGCGAGGTGCAGCACCAGCCCCGCCAGGGTCGTCAGCCAGAGCGTGCCGAAGATCACGGGGAAGTCCCGGCTGAGCGCGGCCTCGATGCCAAGCAGCCCGAGGCCCTGCAGCCCGAACAGCGCCTCAATCAGCACGCCGCCGCCGAAGACCACGCCCAGCAGCGCGCCGGGCAGGCCCGCCACCACCAGCAGCATGGCGTTGCGGAAGACATGGCCCAGCAGCACGCGGCGGGGTGCCAGTCCCTTGGCGCGGGCCAGCAGGACGTAATGCTTGCCGATCTCCTCCAGGAAGAGGTTGCGCGTGAGCAGCGCGAGCGAGGAGAAGCCCGAGATCACCAGCGCCGCCACCGGCAAGGCGAGGTGCCAGGCGAGGTCCAGCACACGCCAGGGCCAGCCCCAGCCGGCGGCCTCCGGCGAGGCGAGGCCGCCCGAGGGAAACCAGGCGAGGAACCGCCCGCCGCCGAAGATCACCAGCAGCGCCACCGCCACCACCATGGCCGGCACCGCATGGGCCAGCACGGTGAGCGCGGTGGCCGTCCGGTCGAAGCCCGTGCCGCGCCGCGTGGCCAGCGCGATGCCGAGCGGGATGGCCAGCACATAGGTCAGCACGGCCGAGGACAGGCCAAGTGCGATGGAGACCGGCAGTCTCTCCCACAGCAGTTGCGCCACCGGCTGGTCGAGGAAGAAGGAGCGCCCGAGGTCGAACACCAGCAGCCGCGTCAGCATGTGCCAGAAGCGCTCCAGCGGCGGGCGGTCGAAGCCGAACTGCGCCTCGATCTCGGCCAGCAGGCGCGGATCGAGGCCTTCGGCGCCGCGATGGCGGAAGGCGGGGTCGGGTGCCGCGGTGCTGTCCTGGCCGCCCAGCGCGCGCTCGGCGGCGTCCTGCATATCGCCTTGCAGCGTGGCCAGCAGGTGCTCGACCGGGCCGCCGGGGGCGAGCTGCGCCACCGCGAAGTTCAGCGCGAGGATGGCGAGCAGCGTGGGCGGCACCAGCAGCAGGCGGCGCAAGGTGTAGCGGACCATGGAGGGCATGTTGCCGGCGGGCTCCTTTCGCCGCTTTATATGCGAATGACTCGCACTTGCATATGGGGCCTGGCCCTGCTTCCCCTGCTGCTGCACCCCGCCGCGGCGCGCACCGACGCGCTGGCCGTCCACGGCACCCCTGCCCTACCGCCGGGCTTCAACCATTGGCCCCATGTGCGCCCCGACGCGCCGCGCGGCTGCACCCTCCGCATGGCGCAGGCGGGCACCTTCGACACGCTGAACCCCTTCACCCTGCGCGGCCGCTTCGTCATGGGTGTCTGGCGCTGGGTCTACGAAACCCTGCTGCTGCCCGCGCCCGACGAGGTGCTGGTGGGCTATGCGAACCTGGCCGAGGCGGTGGAATTGGACGAGGCCACGCGCACCCTGCGCTTCACGCTGCGCGAGGGTGCCCGCTGGCATGATGGCCAGCCCGTGACGGCCGGGGATGTGGTGTTCAGCTTCGCCACCCTGGGGCGCCACGGCCGCCCCTTCCACCGCGCGTTGCTGGAACGCGTCGATGCCGTGGCCGAGGATGCGCGCACGGTCCGCATCGCGCTGCCACCCGGCGATGCGCGGCGCCTCGCCTTGCAGATCGGCGACGTCCACATCCTGCCCCGCCACATCTGGCAGGGCCGCGACTTCGGCGCGCTGACCTTGGAAACCCCCGTGGGCTCCGGCCCCTATCGCGTGGTGGAGGTGGAGGCGGGCCAGCGCGTCACCTTCGCCCGCAACACGGATTGGTGGGGCGATGCCACCGCCGCAGGGCGCGGCCGCCACAATATGGACCGGATCGAGCTGCGCTATTTCCGCGACCGCATCGCCGTCTTCGAGGCGCTGGCGGCCGGCCGCGTGGACTGGATGGTGGAGAACGACGCCCGCCGCTGGGCCACCGGC
This sequence comes from Roseococcus suduntuyensis, assembly GCF_014196305.1. Taxonomy (GTDB): domain Bacteria; phylum Pseudomonadota; class Alphaproteobacteria; order Acetobacterales; family Acetobacteraceae; genus Roseococcus; species Roseococcus suduntuyensis. The sequence goes on along the minus strand of NZ_JACIDJ010000006.1, from coordinate 196,758 downwards.
TATGACCTGCCCGCGGTGCATGACGGGCGCCTCATCCGCCACAGCCAGCGGCACGGCCACATCACCGGCATGAACGGCTTCGCCTTCAACCTCCGCCGCGACCGCTTCGCCGATGTGCGGGTGCGCGAGGCACTGGCGCTGATGATGGATTTCGAGTGGGCCAATGCCGCCCTCTTCCAGGGCGCAAGCGAGCGCGCCGGGAGCTTCTTCCTCAATTCCGACCTGGCGGCCACCGAGGCGCCGGACGCCGCCGAACGCGCGCTGATGGCCGAGGTGTCGGCCCTCTTCTCACCCGAGGCCTGGCAGCGCCCTTGGCAGCCGCCCACCAGCGATGGTTCCGGCCGGGACCGCACCCTGCTGGAACGCGCGCTGGGCCTGCTGGACGCGGCCGGATGGGCGCCACGCGCCACGGATGGGCGCCTCGCGCACCGCGAGACGGGCGAGGTCTTCCAGCTCTCGGTGCTGGCGCAGAGCAACGCGCAACAGGCGCTGGTGGGCGTGTGGTTCCGTGGGCTGCGGCGGCTGGGCATCGCACCGCGCTTCGAGGTGCTGGACGCGCCCGGCTTCACCGCGCGGCTGCGCGCCCATGATTTCGACCTCGCCTATCGCTTCACCATCCCGCCCGAATGGCCGGGGCCGGAACAGCGCGCGCTGTGGGGTTCGACAGGCGCCAACAACACCACGGGCCTTGCGCGGCCGGAGATGGACCTGCTGCTGGACCGGCTGGAGGCCGCGCCCGACCGCGCCAGCCTGGTCACCGCGGCCCGCGTGCTGGACCGCGCCCTGCAATGGCAATGGCTGGTGGTTCCGGGACGCTACGATCCGGTGCGGCGCCTGGCCGTCTCCGCACGCTTCGCCCCGCCGCCGCGCCAGCCGCGCTTCGGCTATGGTGACGACGCCTGGTGGTGCCGGGAGACGGAATGAGGCGTTTCCAATGCCAGGGCTATGCCGTGCTGCCACCCCTGCCCGCGGCGCTGCGCCGGCGCCTTGGGGCCGCGCTGGACGCGCTGCTGGCCCGCGCGGCCACGCTGCCCGCCGACATGGTGACCTGGGAGCGGGACCTCTCTCCCCGCCAGCGACAGGGGCTGCCGGCACCCGGCGATGCGGTCTTCCTGCTGGGCGACCCCTGCCGGGCCGATCCCGTCTTCGCGGAGGGCTTCGCGCATCCGGCCCTGGTCGCGGCGGCGAGCGAATTGCTCGGCACCCCGGAACTGCGCTGCCACTTCACCAACGCCACCATCAAGGCCGCGCGATGCGGCAGCGGCATCGCCTGGCACCGCGACGCGCTGAACCGCTACATGCCCACCGCCCGCAGCACCTTCCTGCGCGCCATGATCTGCCTGGACGGGATGGACGCGGCCAATGGCGGCACCGCCTTCCGTCCCGGCTCCCAGCACGGGGCGGAAGGCGCGGCGGCGGTGGTGGCGCGCTGCCCGCCGGGGGGCATCGTGCTGATCCATTCGCGGGTGCTGCATGGCGGCGCGCCCAACCTTTCGGGCCGTTCGCGCCGCAACCTGATCGTGCAATGGGGCCGGGCCGATGACCCGCCGCTGGGCGAGGCGCGGGAGAGCCTGACGGGCCTCTCCCCCGCCGAGGTGCTGGCCCTCGGCGGGGGGTGATGGCGCCGTCAGAAGGTGTAGCGGGCACCCACGCGGAAGCTGGTGCCGGGTGCGACCTGCAGCTCGATCGGGTTCACGCGCTTCGTGTCGTCGGTCGTGAAGCGCGACTGGTTGTAGCTCGTCCCCCCCGGCGCCAGCGGCACGTAGCGGGCGTTCAGCAGGTTGAAGACGCCGGCGTTCAGCTCCAGCCGCTCGATGGGCCGCCAGGACGCCGTCAGGTCGAACACGGTGTAGGCGGGCGGGCGGTAGCGCTGCGGGTCGCTGACCTGCGTCACCCCGGCCGAGGTGATGTTGTTGAGCGAGACGCGCAGCCGGAGGTCCGGGTCCTCATAGGTGACGCCGCTGCTGATCAGGAAGGGGCGCGCGCCGTCGAAATTGGTGCGCGCCGCACCGCGCGTCACGCGCTGCGTTCCTTCCTGCCAGGACGCGGAAGCCTGCAAGAGCCAGCGCGGATGCGCCCGCCAGGCGCCCGCCACCTCGATGCCCTGCAACGTCACCTCGCTGAGGTTCTGGTAGGTGATGTCGATGCTGTTCGGGATGCTGACGAAGCTCTGGATGAAGTCCGTGTATTCGCCACGGAAGGCGCCCAGGCTGAGCCAGGCGTTCTGCAACTGCATCCGCACGCCGGCCTCATAGCTGCGCACCTGCTCGGGCCGCAGGTTGGGGTTGGGGATCAGGTTGAAGGTGGTGCTGGGCAGCGAGGTGAAGAGCTGCTCGGCGGTGGGCATCTTGAAGCCCTCGCCGTAGTTTCCGTAGAGCGAGAAACGCTCATCCAGCCGCAGGATGGCGCCGACGCCGAAAGCCAGGTTCGTCTGGTCGAGCGTCCGCGGCTCCCGCCCCGTCACCAGGCGATAATCCGCGTCGGGGCGTGGGGTGATGTTGGTGTTGGACAGGCGCATCCCGGGGGTGAGGGTGAGGCGCCCGCCAAACAGCGTCACCTCGTCCTGGAGGAAGCCCTCCAGCCGGCGCGTGTCGGCATTGGCGAAGTTGAAGCCGCCGGCGCGGGCGGTGGTGACGACACCCGTGGCGAGGTTCGTGGTCACGTCCTCGCGCGCATAGTCGGTGGCCGTCAGGCTGCCCGCGAAGCCATAGGTCAGCACATGGCGGGCGCCCAGCAGGTCGAAGCTGGAGCGGAACTGTGCCTCGCCCTGGAGCAGGTCCTCGGAATAGGTCAGCGCGTCACGCACCGTCTGCTCCTGGCCATTGGCCAGGCGCCGCAGCCGCGTGCCTGTGCGCTCGATGGTCTGCGGCGAATAGCCCAGCATGACGCGCACCTCGTCCAGCCAGGAGACCTGCGGGCGATACTGCCCGTCCACCGCGAAGAGCCCGCGCCTTATGGTCTGGTTGCGGAGGTAGGAGAGGTTGGTGATGCCCCCCGTCGCCGCGCCCAGGTCATAGCGCTGGTCCACATCGGTGCTGCGGTCCAGCCATTCGCCCGTCACGCGCAGGCGCACATCGGGGTTGGGGTCCCAGACGATGCGGCCGAAGACGTTGTTGCTGCTGATGTCGAGCGGGTCGAAGCGGTCGCAGGGCGTCGCCTGTGGGTTGCGGGGGCAGTTCCAGATGCCGCCCACCGAGCGCGAGCGGGTGCGCCGCGGCTCATCCGCATCGCGCCGCTGGTAGGAGAGCATGGCCGAGACATCGCCCGCCCGCACCGCATAGGTGCCGCGGGTGACCAGGCTGTTGTCCAGCGAATCCCAGCTCGTGCCGATCTCGCCGCCCCATGTGCGCCCCGGCCGGATCAGGTCGTTGGGGTTGCGGGTGATGTAGTTCACCACGCCGCCCAGCGCGTCCGAGCCATAGAGGACCGAGCCCGGACCGCGCAGGATCTCGACGCGGCTGAGGTTCCAGGGGTCCACCACGTCGCGCGTGTTGTCGGTGATGCGCTCCAGCGTGCGGAAGCCGTCCACCAGCGTCAGCACGCGGTTGCTGCCGACGCCGCGGATGGTGATGCCGCCCAGGCTGCGGAAGGGGTCGGTGCCGCTGGTCTGGCGGTTCACGAAGACGCCGGGGGTGTAGCGGAACACGTCCTCGGCGTTGCGCACCATGCGTTCATCCAGATCGCGGCCCGGGATCACGTCCACGGTGGCCGGCGTGTCGAACAGGCGGCGCTCATTGCGCAGCGCGGTGGTGTTCACGGGGGGCAGCAGCATGCCGGCATCGAGGCGGACATCGGCCGGATTGGGCTCGGGCGTCTGCGCGCGGGCGGCGTGCCAGGGCGAGGCGGCGATGGGGGTGAGGCCGCCCGCGATCAATGCGATCGCAAGCGGGGTCCGCCGCCGGCGGCGGGACGGGTGGGGCATGTTGTGGCTCTCCCAGGGTTGAGGGCCACACTGCAACTGCGAATCATTCGCATCGTCAAGAGGTCATCCGGCGCGAAAGGGGCGCGGCGAAGCTTTCCGCCCAGGTAAGGCTGTGCGGGGCCGGCCCATGGGCCGTGCCGCGTGTGTTCCCGCCCCCGCTCGAATCCGAAGCTAGCGCGCGTCAGGCTCTCCGGCCGGGGGCACGGACAGCGCCTCAGCCACCGCCTTCTTCCCGCGTCGTGGCAGCAGTTTCATGACGAGGATGAAGCCCGACAGCAGCAGGCACACGCCGTTGGTCACGATCAGCGGCCATTGCCCCAGCAGCCAGCCATAGGTCAGCCACAGGGCGAAACCCACCACCGTCACGGCATACATGGCGGTCGAGATGCTGGAGGTGTCGCGCGTGCGGATCACCTTCCACGCCTGGGGCGTGAAGCTGATCACCGAGGCGAGGGTGGCGAGCCCCCCGATGATCGGCGCCGCTTCCATGTCCATGCGGCGATGAACGCGCGGTGGGCGCCCGGGTTGGCCCCGCCCCCCGCCTCCGCTTTCATGGCCCGAACCGCGCGAGGACACGCCCATGCCCACCGTCGAGACCGAAACCCATGGCCAGGTGCTCATCATCCGGATGAACCGGCCCGAACGCCTGAACGCCCTGAACCACGAGATGCGCACCGAACTGGCGCGGGCCTGGACCGACTTCCGGCACGATCCGGCGCTGGAGGTGGCCATCCTGACCGGCACGGGCCGCGGCTTCTGCGCGGGCGAGGACATGAAGGAATCCCTGGCCCACGGCACCCCCGGCGGCCGTCGGCCGGACATCGAGGACCCCTTCGCCGCCGGCACGCTGGAAAAGCCCGTCATCGCCGCCATCAACGGCTTCGCCATGGGCGGCGGCTTCATGCTGGTGGAGCGCACGGACCTGCGGGTGGCCAGCACAAACGCCATCTTCGAGGTCTCGGAGGCGAAGCGCTGGCTGCTGGGCGGCTACAACCACGGCCACCTGGCCAACATGCCCTACCCCGTCGCGATGGAAATGGCGCTGGGCTACCGCTTCACCGCCGAGCGGTTTTATCAGCTGGGTTTCCTCAACCGCCTCGTGGCGCCGGAGGAACTGATCCCCACCGCGCTGGACATGGCCCGCCACCTGCTCACCCTGCCGCCCGCCGCGCGGGTGAACACGGTCCACATGATGCGCCGCATGCGCCCTTCCCCCAGCCCCGCCCAGCGGACGCTGGCCGCCGCGCTGCACGAGCATGGCGCGAAAAGCGACCTGATCGAAAGCCGCGCCGCCTTCGCGGAGAAGCGCCCGCCCCGCTTCAAGGGCTGGAACGACCCCCAGGACCGCTATCGCCTGCCGGACCTCACGGAGTGAGGGCCGCGGGGCGCATCATCCCGCCGCCCCGCTTCCGGCATCCAGCCCGTCCAGCCATGCACCCAGCGCCACCAGGCTGGGGGCGAGCTGGCTTCGCAGTTCGTCCAGCGCCTCGGCCGGGTTATCCTCCGGCCGCGCCTTGAGCTGCGCCTCCAGCCGGGCGGCGGCCTCCGCCAGCAAGGGTGCGCCCACCATGCCGGCCAGGCCCTTCAGCGTGTGCGCGGTGCGGCGCGCATCGGCATGGGTGCCGGCCCGCCATTGCGCGGCGACCTCGGCGGGGGCGGCTTCCATCATCGGCAGGGCCTCGCGCAGCGTCTCGGCGAAAAGGTCCTGGTTGTCGCCCAGGCGCGCGATGGCGGCGGGAATGTCGATCAGCGGCACATCCGGCGACGCGGGCGCGCGGGGCGGCATGGCGGCGGGTGCGCCGTCCCAGCAGGAGAGCAGGGTCTGCACCAGCGTCTCCAGGTCAAAGGGCTTGCCCACATGCGCGTTCATGCCCGCGGCCAGGCAGGCATCGCGGTCGCTGCGCATGGCATTGGCGGTGATCGCGATGATGGGCAGGTGCCTGAGGCCCAGCCGGCCTCGGATCAGCGCCGTCGCCTCCAGCCCGTCCATCTCGGGCATCTGCAGGTCCATCAGCACGGCCTCGAAGCGTCCGGGCGTCTCGGTCAGCAGCTGCACCGCGATGCCGCCATGGCCGGCGACGGTCACGAGCGCGCCCTCGGCTTCCAGCAGTTCGCGCGCCACCTGCTGGTTGATGACATTGTCCTCCACCAGCAGCAGGCGCCGGCCGGTCAGGCGTCGTGTGCTGACCGGCGCCACGGTGCGGGGTGGCAGCGCCGGGGCGCCTTCCACCACCTCGCGCAACTGCGCCGGGGTGAAGGGCTTCACCAGGAAGCGGCCGGGCCGGCCGCCCGCGGCGATATAGCCCTCGCAGCCATGGACGGTGCCCATGCCCAGCACGCCCTCCCATTCGGCCTCGGGCGTGTCCGGCCGTAGCCCCTCCACCAGCACGGCGTCATAACGCTGGGCATCAAGCCGCGCGCGGGCGGCGGCGGTGTCGGCGACGGCCTCCGCCCGCCAGCCCAACCGGGCCGCCAGCCGGGGCAGGATGTTGCGCGCCGCCGGGTGCGGGTCCACGAAGAGCAGCCGCTTCGCCGGGCCAGGCAGCCGGGCGGGCGTCTCGGGCAGGTCGAGCTCCAGCACGAAGTGGAAGCGGCTGCCCTTCCCGGGCGTGCTTTCCACCTGCAACTCGCCGCCCAGCAGCGCCACGAGGCGTTGCGAGATGCCAAGGCCGAGGCCCGTGCCGCCGAACTTGCGCGTGGTCGAGGCCTCGGCCTGCAGGAAGCCCTCGAAGATGCGCGCCATGTTGTCGGCCGCGATGCCGATGCCCGTATCGCGCACCGCGAATTCCAGGCGGGCACGCCCCCCCTCCCGCGCGATCGCGTGCACCGAGACCACCACCTCGCCCGCCTCGGTGAACTTGATGGCATTGCCGGCCAGGTTCAGCAGGACCTGGGCGAGGCGCAGATCATCCACCAGCACCTGTGCCGGAAGGCGGGGGTCCATGTCGAAGAGCAGCTCGATGGGCTTGGCGCCCAGGTTGGCGGCCAGGATCACACCCAATTCGCGCAGCATGGCGTCGAGCGAGACAGGCCGCGGGTCCAGCGCGATCTTGCCCGCCTCGACCTTCGAGAAGTCCAGGATGTCGTTCAGCAGGCCGAGCAGGGCGCGCGCCGCACCCTCGGTCTTGCCCACATAGTCCGCCTGCCGCGCATCCAGGTTGGTGCGGCGCAGCAAGGCCAGCAGCCCGAGGATGGCATTCATGGGCGTGCGGATCTCGTGGCTCATGTTGGCCAGGAAGCGGCTCTTGGCGATGGAGGCGGCCTCGGCCTCCTGCCGCGCCGCGACCAGCGCGGCCTGGCCCTCCCATTGCGCGGTGATGTCGGTCAGCGAGAGCACGACGCGGCCCGGCGTCAACGCCGTCGCGTGCATGGGCGCCGCATTGATGGACAGGATGCGCCGGCGCCCATCCGGTCCCTCCACGCCCAGCCGGATATCGCGCACGGGCTGGCCGGTCCGCAGCACGACGGGAAAAGGCAGGTCCTCATGGACCACGGGCCCGCCCTCGGGCGTGGTGTAGTGCCATTCCGGATCGGTGACCCGGGTGGCGAGCAGCGCCGCCCGGTCCATCTCCAGCAGGCGCTCGGCCTCGGCATTGGCGAAGACGATCTGGCGGTCCTCGTCCACCGCCAGGATGGCCGAGACGGACGTCGCCATGAGGCGCGAGAGGAAGTCACGTTCGGCCTGCAGCGCCTCCTGCAGGGCACGGGTCTCGGTCAGGTCCGTCAGGATGGTCCAGTGCAGACCCGCCCCCGCCGCCACGGCCTGCAATTCGACCATGACGAAACCGCCATCCCGTCGGCGGACCTCGGTCGCGACCGGACCCACGCGCCCGCCCTCTGACAGTGTCGCGGCCTCGGCCAGCACGGCCCGGCCGGGCTCCGAGAGCAACTCGGACAGCCTCTCACCGGGAGCCGCGGCCTGCGCCGTCATGGTGGCGAAGACGGGATTGACCTCGCGCAGCCGGCCGGTCGCGGTCTCGACCAGCGTGATGCCGAAGGGGGCGAGGTCGAAGAGGCTGCGCAGCAGGCGCCGCTGGTTCTCGATCTCGTGCAGGCGCAGCTGGCTGATCTCGAGCGCAGCCTCCAGCTGGCGGGCGTTGCGCCGCAGCTCCGTCGTGTCGTTCAGCATGAGGACGGCGCCGATCACGCCGCGTCCCTGGCCCAGCGGCTTGTGGATGGGCATGTTCGTCACGTCGAAGAAGCGGCCGTCGAAAGCCAGGCTGGAGGGGGTTTCCATTCCCTCCGCCGTCGCCGCGCCGAAGCCTTGCATGTGCGGCCATTGCCAGATGGATTGGCCCACGCGGCCACCGGGGAAGAGGCGCATGGCCTCCGGATTGGCCCCCGTCACGGTGCCGGCCACGTCCAGGACCAGCACGGGCGAGCCGAGCTGGTAGTAGAGCACATCCCGCGCGATGGCCGTCAGGTCGAACATGCGGTTGGTGAAGATGAGGCCGGTGTAGAGCACCAGCACCGCCGCGAAGGCGAAAGGCGTGGGGTCGAAGCCCGCCACCGTGGCCCCGTGGGTGATGTAGGCGACATTGGCCGCCAGCGGGATGGCGGTGATGAAGAGCAGCAGCAGGAAATAGGGCCGGTGGGCCACCGGGGCCCGGAAGGCGCCGGTGACGACGACGCCCAGCGCCGTCAGCAGCGGCACGTAGAGCCAGGCGGCCGCGATGTAGAACAGCGGCCCGTGGTCGAAGACGCCCGACAACCGGCCATCGCGCAGCGCGAGCGTGGTGCCTGGCCCGTAGAACAGCCCGTGCCAGGGGTTGGTCCACGCCATGAGCGAGACGACCAGAACCGTGCCCCAGAGCAGCGCCGCCTCCGCCCCGCCGTGACGGATGGGCATGTGGAAACAATAGTGCAACAGGAACAGCGCCCAGGCCGTGGGCAGCAGCGCGATGGCCGGCCAGGCGGCCGCCGCGAAGAACATCTTGCAACCCAACATGGGCGTCGCGAGCTCGCCCAGCACCATGGCCAGCCACCAGAGCATGGCGAAGTTGCACAAAATGAAATGTGGCCTGCCGAAGAATGGGTGCTGGCGCAGCACCCAACTGGTGACAGTGGCGACCCCAAGCCATATAGCAACAACCATAAGTTCAACGACACCTGGCGTTGAAAAGGTGCAGCCGGTCAGCATGGCCCGGCCCCCGCGGGACGCACGACAGCGAAGCGGCACGGGACGACAGGCAAACCCTTTGAACTCCTGGTGCGGGGCTTATGTGACGGCAAGTTCGTAAATTTACGATATTTCGTAACGCCTTACCATCTGGCGCACGCCCAACACAGAACCTCTACCATAGATAGACTTTCTCTGGTTGATATTTGCGGTACCGGGATTGCCGCGTCAGCGGGGGTAGCCCTTTCCTGCGCTGCTTGGACGGGTAGAATTTCCCAAAGGGCGCGCTCCCCTTCCGTGCCTCGGAGGAAAACGATGAGTCAGGCTGGGGCTCCGCGCCCGGTGGCCCCACCAACCCGCTCACCCTTCAGCCAGCGCAGCTTTCGCTTCCAGTGGCCTTCCGACCTCGCCACCTCCTGGGCCTTCGAGATGGAGACCCTGCTGCTGGCCTGGTTCGTGCTGGTGGAGACGGGTTCGGTCGTGGCGCTCACCATCTTCGGCGCGCTGCAATTCCTGGGCACGCTGATCTCGCCGCTCTATGGCGTCGCGGGCGACCGGGTGGGGCAGCGGCGGGTGCTGCTGGCGATGCGCGGCTTCTATGTGGTGCAGGCGGCGGTGCTGGCGGCGCTGGTGTTGACCGGGAACCTGGGCGTGGTGGCCGTATTCGTGATGGCCTTCCTGATGGGGCTGGTGCGGCCCTCCGACATCGGCGTGCGCAACGCGCTGATCGGGGCCACCATGCCCGCCGCGCTGATGCCGCGCGCGCTGGGCGTGGAGCGCGTCAGCATGGATGGCGCCCGTGTGGTGGGGGCGCTGACGGGCGCGGGCCTGGTCGCCTGGCTCGGCATGGGGCCGGCCTATCTGGCGGTGACCTGCCTCTATGCCGCGAGCCTGCTGCTGGCGTTCGGCATCCGCGAGGTGCCGCCCGACGCCACGGGCCGTGCCCGCGCCTCGCCCGGCGCCGTCTGGGGGGAATTCGCGGCCGGCGTGGGCCATGCGCGGGACAACCCGGCGCTGATCGCGCTGCTGGCGCTGGCCTGCCTGACCAATTTCGCGGCCTATCCGCTGACGGGCGGGCTGCTGCCCCATGTGGCGCGCGACATCTACGGGCTGGAGCAGACGGGGCTCGGCACGCTCTTCGCCTGCTTCTCGGGCGGCGCGCTGATGGGGTCGCTGCTGATCGGGCTGGGCGGGGTGGGACCATGGCCCGCACGGCTGATGCTGGCCTCGGCCGCGCTGTGGTTCGCGCTGCTGCTGGTCTATGCCTGGGTGGCGGTGGCCGCGCTCGGCATGGTGCTGCTGCTGCTGACGGGGTTTCTGCAGAGCCTGTGCATGGTGCCGCTCTCGGTGCTCATTCTGCGCATCACGGCCCCCGCCTTCCGCGGGCGGGTCATGGGGCTGCGCATGCTGGCCATCTACGGCCTGCCCATGGGGTTGCTGCTGGCCGGAATCGGCATCGCCTGGATCGGCTTCGCGGGCACGGCCACGCTCTTCGCCGGCTTCGGCCTGGCGGCGACGCTCTACATCGCGTGGCGATGGCGGGCGTCGCTGCGGGCGGCCGAGGGGTTGGGTTAGGCGCCTTCCCCCGCCGCCTCGCGCAGCTGGGTGTCGAGCTGCGCGCGCAATTCGGGCGGCAGCCGCAAAGCGCTGGCCAGCGCGCCCAGATAGGCGCGTTCCGAGGCGTTGTGCGTGGTGCCCATCGCCATGGCGGAAGCGAGATAAAGCTCCGCGCCCTGCGCCGGCGTCGCGGCCAGGGCCGCCACGGCGCGCGGGTCGGCGGGCGTGTCGAGAATCCCGAAGATCTCGCCCTTATCCTCATCCGAGAGGTCGAGCCGCTCGGCCTCGGCGAAGATGCGCTCCCGCTCGCCGGCGTCCAGCGCGCCATCGGCGCGGGCGGCCGCGACCATGGCGCGGATCAAGGAAAGGCCGAAGGGCTTGCCCGCGCTGTCGGCCGCGTCGGGCTGCGCGAATTCCGCCTCGGCGGGGGTCTGGACCGCGCCGGCCTGCTGTGCCTGCCATTGGGAATAGGCGCGGTGGGCGAGCAGCCCGAGGAGCGCCATGCCGCCCGTGCGCGCGAGGCCACCGCCCAGCACCGCGCCCAGCAACCCGCCGGCCGCCGCCGCCTGGCCGCCCGTGGCGGGCGGGCGGATGCGGCCAAGCATGTCGCCCAGCGATCCGCCGAACATGTTGCCCATGGGGCCGGGCGGCGCCTCGCCCGGACGCGCGCCGGGGGTCGGCCCCGCCGCGCCGGGGCCCATCATCTGCTCCAGGATGTTGCGCAGGTTGATCGCCATGGCCGTGTTCCCCTCGAAATGCCTGGGAAGAACGCCGTGGCGTGGGCCGGGATGCCGGCGCCGTCAGCGATGCGCGAGATAATGCGCGATGGCGCGAATATCCGCATTGGTCAGCCCGTGCATCACGCCATTCATCTGCGTGTCCATGCCCACGCGCAGGTTGTCGCGGTATTCGGCCAGGGTGTGCACCAGGAAGTCCTCGCGCTGGTGGTTGATGCGCGGCACCTGGGCCTGGCCCGAGTAATCCGGGCGATGGCAGGTGCCGCAATTGCGCGCGGCCGAGAGCTCGGCGCCGCGCGTCGCCAGCGCCTCGTTGCGCGGATCGGTGGCAGCGGGGCCGGAGGGCAGCGCGGCGTAGAAGGCCGCGAGGTCCTCGATCTCGGCGTCCGTCAGGCCGCGCGCGGGCTCCACCATGGCCGGCACCGGGCGCAGCCCTTCGCGGAACATGATGAGCTGGACCAGAAGGAATTCCGCCTGCTGCCCGGCCAGGGAGGGCATCAGCGGCACCGGGCTGATGCCGTTCGCCCCGTGGCAGGCGCCACAATTGCGGGCCTCGGCCAGGGCGGCGCCGCGCGTGGCGTCACCGGCCCAAGCGGGGGCCCAGGACGGGGTCGCGGCGGCCAGCAGGGCCGCCGCAAGAAAGGCCAGCGCCCGCATCAGCGCCGATAGCTGATGCGGAAGATGGCGCCGTTCTGCTCATCGGAAACGAGCATGGAGCCATCGGGCATGGTGAGCACCCCCGCGGGGCGGCCCAGGAAGCGCTGGTTGGCGTCATCGCGGAAGCCGGTCAGGAAGGGTTCCTGCACCAGGCGACCGCCCTCTTCCTCGCGCACCACCACCACCTCGTAGCCCGCCAGCCGCTCACGGTTCCAGGAGCCGCGGTTCGCGATGAAGAGCGCGTTGCGATACCGCTCGGGGAAGGCCGTGCCCGTGTAGAAATGCGTGCCGATGGGCGCCACATGGGGCCCCAGGATCAGCGCGGGCGGCGGGAATTCGCTGCACAGCCGGCCGCTCACCGCCGGGTCCTGCCAGCCGCTGGCGCACCAGGGGAAGCCGTGATGCTCGCCCCGGCGCAGGTTCACATGCAGCGTGTCGGAGGGGTTGTCATTGCCCGCCCAGTCGCGCCCGTGGTTGGAGAACCAGAGCTGGCCCGTGCGGGGGTGGAAGTCGAAGCCCACCGAATTGCGCACGCCCCGCGCCTCGATGCGCCGGTCGGTGCCATCGGGGTTGAAGCTCGCGATCAGGGCGTAGCGCTCGCCATCCGTGTCGCAGATGTTGCAGGGCACGCCGCGCGGCACGTAGAGGCGCCCATCCGGCCCGAAGGCGATGTGGGTCCAGCCATGATGCGGCGCCTCGGGCAGGTTGAAGGCCGAGGTCAGGTCCACGGGCTGCGGGTTGGACAGGTTCTGCTCGACATTGTCCACGCGCAGCATGCGGTTGATGGCCGAGATGTAGAGCGCGCCATCACGGATGGCGAGGCCGGAGGGCTGCTGGAGCCCCTGCATGAAGGTGCTGACACGACGCTCATTCCCTTCTTCGCGCACGGCATAGACGCGACCGATGCCGCGCGTGCCCACGAAGACGGTGCCATTGGGCCCGCGCACCATGACGCGGGCGCCGGGCAGGCCATGCGCCCAGAGCTCCACCTGGAAGCCCTCGGGCACGCGAAGCTGCGCGGTGGGCAGCTGGTCGGGCGGGGTGACGGTGAGGCGCCCGGCATGGGGGGCCAGGGTGGAATTGGCCATCTCGGGCGAGCGGCCCTGCGCCCAGGCGGGCGGCGGGGCGGCCTGCGCCAGGGCCAGCCCCGGCGCCAGGAGCAGCGCGGCGGAGGCCAGCGCGGGAACGATGTGCGGATTCATGGGTCCCTCCCGTTATTGGTGATTGCCATGATTAGAAGGGCGGGGCGCGGCCGCCTTCAAGAGGCGCGTGCGGTCAGCGTGCCCGCCCGTATTGGCGATAGCGGAATGCCTCACCCCCGGCATGTTCGACCGCGGCCTGCAACAACCCGTGGTGGGGCGAGAGGGAGCAGGCGGGGTCGGTCGCCGCCACATCGCCGGTGAGCGCGAAGGCCTGGCAGCGGCAGCCGCCCCAATCCACCTCGCGCCGCTCGCAGCCGCGGCAGGGCTCGGGCATCCAGGCGGTGCCACGAAAGGCATTGAAGGCGGGGCTGTCGGCCCAGGCGGCGGCGAGGCTGGTCTCGCGCGCATTGGGAAAGGTGAGGCCTGTCAGGCTTTCGGCCGCATGGCAGGGCAGGATGTTGCCCGCGGGCGAAACGCCCAGGAAGCGCCGCCCCCAGCCACCCATGCAGGCCTTGGGCCGCGTGGCGTGGTAGTCGGGCACCACATAGTCGATGACCAGCCTGCCCTTGTGGGCGGCACGCGCGGCCTCGACCACGCGCGTGGCGTCATCGAGCTGCGCGCGCGTGGGCAGCAACGCGTCACGATTGGCCAGCGCCCAGCCGTAATACTGCACATGCGCCACTTCCAGCCGCGCGGCACCCCACTCCAGCGCACGCTCCACAAGCGCGGACAGGTTGTGCAGGTTCTGCCGGTGGACCACGGCGTTGAGCGTCAGCGGCAACCCGGCCGCGCGCACCAGCGCCGCCGCGCGCGCCTTCGCCGCGTGCGCGCCCTTGAGGCCGCCGATGCGCTCCGCCCCCGCCTCGTCCGCGTCCTGCACCGAGAGCTGCACATGGTCGAGGCCGGCTGCCACCAGCCGCTCCATCAGCCCCGCATCGAGCAGGACGCCTGCCGTGATGAGGTTGGTGTAGAGCCCGGCGGCGCGGGCAGCCGCCGTGATCTCCACGATGTCGCGCCGCGCGGTCGGCTCCCCGCCCGAGAGATGGACCTGGAGGCAGCCAAGTGCCGCCGCCTCCTCGAACACACGCGCCCATTCGGCGGTGGTGAGTTCGGCCGCCGCGCGCGCCAGCTCCATCGGATTGGAGCAATAGGGGCAGCGCAGCGGGCAGCGATGCGTCAGCTCCGCCAGCAGGGCGAGCGGCGCGTCTACCACGTGATCGCGCCCCGGACGCGAAGGTCCTCCAGCAGCGCGCGCACATCGGCGGCGATGATGTCGGCGGGTGCCGCATATTCCTCGGCAAGCGCGGCCACGATGGCGGCCTCGTCCCGCGCGCCATCCACCAGACGCAGCACGGCGAGCGCGGTTTCGTCGGGGAGGAACATGCGCTCCGGCGCCATCACCATCCAGCGGTTGCGGGCACGGTCCTCCTGCAGGCGGACGCCGGGGGCGAAGCGGGGAATTGTCATGCCGGCACGAAGGCACCGGGGGGAATCAGCCCCGGTTCCACATAGGCCAGGTGCAGCGCGTCCAGCTGCGCCCAGAGCAGGTCGCACTTGAAGCGCAGCGCGTCCAGGCAGGCCTCCTGCTTCTCGGCCGTATCGGCGTGGCGCTTCACGTAGTCGAGCGCGAAGGCGACATCCTGCGGCGCCTGGGTCAGGCGCGGCTTGAAATAGGCGAGTGTCGCCTCGCTCACGAAATCGTAGTTTTGCAGCATGCCGGCCACGCGCAGCCGGATGATGTTGGTCGAGAACATCTCGGTCAACGAGGAGGCGATGGCCTCCAGCACCGAACGCTCCCGCACGAAGCGCACATAGGCGTCCACGGCGAAACGCGTGCCGGGCAGCAGGCCACGCAGCGACACCACATAGTCGCGGTCCAGCCCCAGGCCGTCGGTCAGCGCCAGCCAGCGCTCCACGCCGCCCGGCGCGCTGCCGTCACCGTCATGGTCCTCCAGGCGCCGGCGCCATTCGCGGCGCAGGTCGGTGGTGGGCAGGCGGGCGAGCAACGAGGCGTCCTTCGCCGGGATCGAGGCCTGGTAGTAGTAGCGGTTCAGCGCCCAGGCCTGGACCTGCGCCTTGCACAGCTTCCCGTCATGCAACAGGTGATGGAAGGGATGGTGGATGTGGTAGCGCTCGTCGCCGATGGCGCGCAAAGCGGCCTCGAAAGCATCAGGGGCCATCGGCGACGTCATGGCTTGTGCCGCTCCGCGGCGGGACCAATGGCGCGCAAAACGGTCTCGAATTCCTCCAGCGAGAGCATCAGACAAAAATCTCCATCCCGTCCTCCGCCACCTCCCAGCCGGCCGCGGCGAGTTGCGCCCGCTCGGGGCTGTCGGCCAGCAGGGCGGGGTTGGTGTTGTTGATGTGCAGGAAGATGCGCCGGCGCACGCCCAGCCCATCGAAGGCCTCCAGCGCGCCGCCCGGCCCGGTCATGGGCATGTGGCCCATGCGGCGGCCGGTCTTGGGGCCGGCGCCGGTGCGGATCATCTCGTCATCGGTGAAGAGGGTGCCGTCAAACAGCACGCACTCCGCCCCGGACAGGCGCTGGCGCAGGGCGGGGGTCATCATGGCGCAGCCTGGAATGACGTGCAGCGTGCCACCGCCGGCGGAGAGAGCGAGGCCCAGCGCCTCCCCATCCTCGGTCACGGGGGCCACCGCCGCGTCGTCCGCGAGGCTGGCCTCCTCCGCGTAGAGCGGCACCTTGCCGGGAACCGGATAGGGGGTGATGCGAATCCCCATCAGGTCGAACTCCCTGCTAAGAGGGAGCGTACGGCGGGGGACAATTTCTGGATTCAAGGCGCGAAAGATCGGGTTGGCCTCCAGCACGGAGAGGGCGGGGGGCGCGCCCCAGATCTCAAAGGCATGCCGTTCGCGCAGATGCAGCAGGCCGATGACCGTATCCACCTCGCCCCCCGTGAGGACGACGGCGCAGATGGGGGAATGGCGCAACTGGCCCTGACGAGGATGCAGCGCGGGCGTATCCGCGATCTGTGCCCGCAGGTCCGGGCTGGCATTGACGAGCACCCAGCGCTCCCCATCCACCGAAACGGCGATGGAAGCCTGGGTGCGCGGCAGGGCGGCCACATCGCCCGCACGGGCGCGCAGGCAACCAGGGCCGGCGGAATTCCACTGGGGGAAACCGCCACCCGCCCCCGCGCCCAGCACAATCACGCGCAGCATAGGCGCGGCACCTTCTCCAGGGCTCGTTCAGTTCCGCGGGGAGACACCCCGCGGCGGGTCTCAATCGATCTCGGCGCAGGCGTAGCTGTTGATTTCCAGCGCCAGGGACACTTCGACGATCTTGGGGGTCTTCCAGGCCATGTTTCTCTCCTGCGTTGCATGGGATGTACACAATGCCATCCTCACCGACTATGGGGTGCCCCTCTGCGCCCATCAAGGCGCGAGCCACATTCCCAGGAAACGACAACGCTGCTGACGGAGGGAAGGTTGCGCGCCCGGATGTCCAGCACACGCGGAGATGGTATCGTCCCACCAGCCGCCTCAGGCTATAGGTTCAGTATGTCCGCCGGCTTTGTCATGAACGCCCTATTCTACGTGTCGCTGGCGGGCGCCCTGCTGGTGGCATGGCGGCTGACCCGGCCCATGCCCGGCCCCATGGAATGGGCCACGGCGGCGATCCTCTTCGCGATTGCCTTCGGGCAGCTTTCGGCCGGAATGGATCAACTCGGGCCACCCGCGCGCCTGGTCAACGCGGCGCTTTGGTTGACGGGCGGCGTGTTGATCCTGAACGGGCTGCGCCGCTTCCTGGGACGTCCGACCCAGTGGATCGCCGCGATGCTGCTCGTGGGGCTGGTCGGAGTGGGTATCGCCTGGACGGTGCTCGTCACGGGCGACAGTTCGCTCCGCATTGCCATTACCAGCACGGGCGGGATCATCCTGGTGGGCGCCATCCTGTTCAACCTGATCGCGCACCGCGACCGCGCCTCGGGCGGTGGACTCGGCTTCGCGGCACTGGGCTTCGGGGTGCTCTTCGCGGTGCTGGGGGTTCGGATTCACCACCACCTGCTGCTGGGGCCCGCCAACTTCGCCGAACTGGGCTACCTCGTCGCCTTTGCGGCCATGCCGACCGCGCTCGCGGTGGGGCTGCTCGGCCTGCTGCTGATGACCATCGAACGCCTGCTGGAACAGCTCCGTGAGGCCCAGGCCCGGCTGGAGGAAGCGAGCCGTGCCAAGACCGACTTCCTGCTGGGCATGGGGCATGAGCTGCGAACACCGCTCAACGCCATCATGGGGTTCAACCAGCTTCTCGCGACCGACCCCGACCAGCCGCTGACCCCCCTGCAACGCGACTATGTCCGCGAGATTGAGCAGGGCGGCCAGCGCCTCCTGCGGTTGATCGATGACGCGCAGGATGTGAAGCGCATCGAGGACCGCGGCGTCTCACTGCGCATCGAGGCGCTGGACCTTCCCACGCTGCTGCGCGACGCCGCCGCGGTGGCCGTGCCCGCAGGCCTCAAGGCCGGGGTGACGCTGACCGTGACACCCACCCAGGGCCGCATCCTGGCCGACCGGGGGCGGCTGCAGCAGGTGCTGGGCAACCTGCTGTCCAACGCCATCAAGTACAACCGGCCGGGCGGCGAGGTTCATGTGCGCGTCGAACGGCCAGAGCGGGGCCGGATACGCATCGAGGTGACGGATACCGGCATAGGCATCCCGGCCGGGCGCCAGGACGAGGTGTTCCAGCGTTTCAACCGCCTGGGCGCCGAGCACAGCGCGGTGGAGGGCACGGGAATCGGCCTCGCCATCGCCCGCGAACTGACCGAGGCAATGGGCGGCCGCATGGGTTTCGACAGCACCGAAGGACAGGGCAGCCGCTTCTGGATAGACCTTCCCGCGGCACGGGGCTGATGGCGCCCTTCCGTCTCGCCGCGGTGGACGCGGCGCGGGGCGCGGCCATCGTGGCCATGGTGGTCTATCACTTCGCCTGGGACCTCTCGCTCTTTGGCCTGATCACGACGGATGTGACGCGGCATCAGGGCTGGGTCGCCTTCGCGCGCGGCATCACGGGGGCCTTCCTGGGTCTGGTGGGGGTGGGCCTCGTGCTGGCCGCCCATGCCGGGAAGGGCCGGGGGCCGTATCTGCGACGGCTTGGCCTGATCGCGGGGGCGGCGCTGCTGGTCAGCCTGGGCAGCTGGTGGTTCAACCCGCAGGCGTTCATCTTCTTCGGCATCCTGCACATGATCGCGGTGGCGAGCCTGCTGGCCCTGCCCTTCCTGCGCGCACCCTTCTGGCTGCTGGGGCTGGCCATGGCGGTGCTGCTGGCGGGGCCGCATCTGCTGACCCACCCGGTCTTCAACAGCTTCGGCTGGTATTGGCTGGGGCTGTCCACCGCGACACCTCCCTCGCCGGACCTGGTGCCGGTCTTTCCCTGGCTCGCCTTGGTGCTGGGTGGCATCGCGCTGGGGCGGGCCCTTGTGGCGGCGGGGCCCAAGCCCTGGTGGGAGTGGCGGCCGGGCGGGTGGCTCGGGCGCGGGCTGGTCGGCGCCGGGCGCTGGAGCCTGTTGATCTACCTGGTGCACCAGCCCCTGCTGATCGGGGCGCTGATGCTGGTGGCGCCCACCCCCACGCCCAGCGGCCTGGCCGAGGGCTGGCAGGACCAGTTCATCACGGCCTGCATGGCTGATGCCCGGCCCCGCACCGCCTGCGAGGCCTATGCCGCCTGCCTGGAACGCAACCTGGCCCGCGGCGCGCGCTGGGAGGCGGTGGACCCCGCCTGCCGCGCCGAGACGGGGTTCTGATGCTGGCCGCCCCACGCCGCGTCGGCCTCGCGGTCTTCGCGGCCGGGCTTTCGACCACCCTGCCCCTGCCCCTCTATGCCGAATATGCGGCGGGCGCCGGCGCGGGGCCGCTGGCCGCGGCCTTCGCCTGCTACGCCGCCGTCCTGATCCTGACCGCGCCGCTGCTGGGCCCCCTGCCCGATCGCATCGGCCGCCGCGCCTGCATGATGGCGGGGCTGGCGCTGACCGGCGGCTCCACCCTGCTGCTGGCGCTGTGGCCGGGCCTGCTGCCGCTGGCGCTGGCGCGGCTGTTGCAAGGGCTGGGCATGGGCTGCGTGGCCAATGCCGCCGGCGCCTGGGCCGCCGAACTGGCCGAGCGCGAGGGCAGCGGCCCCGAGGCTGCCAGCCGGCTCGGCGCGGGCGTGGTCACCACCGGCACGGCGCTGAGCTTCGGCACCGGCTCCCTGCTGACGCTGCTCGCCTTGCTGGTGGCGCCCGAATGGCGGCCGCCCGTGGTGTTCTGGGCGCATCTGGCGCTGGTGGGCATGGTGCTGGCCCTGCTGGCCCCCCTGCCGGAGACGCTTCCCGCCCCGCGCGGCGGCTGGCTACGGCTGCCCTTGTTTCCGCGCGGCACCCTGGCCGGAAGCCTCGGCATGCTGCCCGCCTGGGGGCTGACGGGGGTGGTGCTGACGACCATCCCGGCCAACCTCGCCGCCGCCGGCCAGGGCCAGGCCGGCGCCTGGGCCGTGGCGCTGATGATCCTGGTGGGCGCGGCCACGCAGCAGGCGCTGCGGCGCGTGGCACCCCGGCCCGCGCTGCTGATGGGGTTGCCGGTGCTGGTGCTGGGCTCGGGCCTCGCCATCTCGGGCGCGCTGGGCGGGATGCTCTGGCTGCTGCTGCTGGGCGGGGCGGTGCTGGGCACGGCCGCCTATGGCTTCGTCTATCTGGGTGGCCTGGCGCTGGCGGCCGCCGGTGCCCCGCACGAGCGGCCACGCGCCATCGCGGGCTTCTTCGTCATCGCGCATCTGGGCTTCTCCGCCGTCCCGCTGGCGGTGGGCTTCCTGGCCGATGCGGTGGGCACCGCCCCCACCCTGGTGGGGCTGTGGGGGGCGGTGGCCCTGTTCTGCGGGGCGCTCTGGCTCCGGCTGCGTTGAACGGTTCTGGGCCGGGCACCATTGGCCGCGCCACGAATGTGACCCTATGCTTTCGCCCCGGCGAATAGGGATGCTGGAATGGACATCGGTCCGGCGGAGCGATCCGGGCGCGAGGTGCTGACGGAACGGCGCGCGGGCCAGCGCCGGCGCTGGGTTCGCCGGGTGGCGCTGATGACGGTGGCCGTGGTGGTGCTGGGCCTCGGGCTGCGCTGGCTGCACTGGCAGTTCACCCATGTGGTGCTGGACGATGCCCGTGTGGGCTCCGACATGACCGTGCTCTCCAGCCGCGCGCCTGGCTGGGTGCGCGAAATCGCGATCTCGCCCGGCGACCGCGTG
Organism: Roseococcus suduntuyensis; assembly: GCF_014196305.1. Classification (GTDB taxonomy): domain Bacteria; phylum Pseudomonadota; class Alphaproteobacteria; order Acetobacterales; family Acetobacteraceae; genus Roseococcus; species Roseococcus suduntuyensis. Next base: position 176,396 of record NZ_JACIDJ010000006.1, on the reverse strand, counting down.
GCGCGCGGCGCGCTGCTGGCGCGGATGGATGCGCGGGATGCCGCGCTGGCCGTCGAGCAATACGAGGCGCGGCTGGCCGGCATCAGCGCGCGACGGTCGGAGCTGGAGGCGCGCCTCGCCCTCGTGGACCAGACCAGCCGCAGCCAGCATGAGGCCGCGCGCGCGCGCCTCGATGCCGCCCGCGCCGCCCTGCCCTCCGCCGAGGCCGAGCGCGTCTTCGCCGAGGCCGAGCTGGACCGCGCCGAGCGCCTGAGCGCCACCGGGGCCGCGACGCGGCAGCGGCTGGAACAGCTGCGCCTTGGCGCGGAATCCGCACGGCAACGGGTTCTCTCCGCCGGCGCCGACATCCGCAACGCGGAGGCGATGATGGCCGTGGCCCTGGCCGCGCGCGAGGAGATGGGCGTCATCACCGCGCAGATCGAGGCGCTGGGCCCCCAGGCGCGCGAATTGGAAGTGCAGCGCGACCGCGCCGTGCTGGAGGTCGAGGACCGCACCCTTCGCATGCCCTTCGACGGCGTGGTGAACCGCGTCTTCCTCGAACCTGGTGAGCATGTGCAGGCCGGCCAGCGCATGATCCTGGTGCACAACCCCGCCAATGTCTGGGTGGACGCCAATGTGAAGGAGACGGAGGTGCGGCATTTCCGCCTGGGCACCCGCGTCACCGTCACCGTGGACGCCTGGCCCGGCGAACGCTTCGAGGGTGAGGTGGAACGTCTGATCGAGGCCGCGACCAGCCAGTTCGCCCTGCTGCCCAGCGCCAATCCCTCGGGCAATTTCACGCGCATCACGCAGCGCCTGCCGCTGCGCGTGCGGCTCGACCCCGCGCCGCCGCCGGGGATGCTGCGGCCGGGCATGTTGGCGCGCGTCACCGCCCGCGCCGATGGCGAGGGGCTTCCCGCGCGACCATGAGCGCCACGGCCGCCGCCTCAACCCCCCGCCGCGGCGGTCCGACTGTCGAGGAGATGTTCGCCCGCTTCGGCCCCTCCTACCGCTGGTGGGTCACGCTGGCGGCGCTGACGGGCACCATCTCCTGCATCCTGTCCTCCACCATCGTCGTCGTGGCGCTGCCCGACATCATGGGGGCGCTGGGCATGGGGCAGGAGCAGGGGCAGCTGCTCGCCACCGGCTTCCTCGCGGCGAACACCGGCTTCATGCTGCTGAACGCCTGGGCGGTGGAGCGCTTCGGCTTCCGCCTGACCTATGTGGTCTCCATCAGCATCTTCATCCTGGCCTCGGTGCTGGCGGGCGTGGCGGAGGATGCGAACCTGATGATCCTCTGCCGCGTGGCGCAGGGGGCGTCGGCGGGGCTTTTGCAGCCGCTGTCCATGCAGATCATCTTCCTGGTCTTCCCGCCCGAGCGGCGCGGCACCGCCATGGGGCTGTTCAGCTTCGGCGTGGTGATGGCGCCAGCCACCGGCCCGGCGCTGGGCGGCGTGCTGGTGGACAGCTTCGGCTGGCACGCGCTGTTCTTCCTGAGCCTGCCCACCGCGGGCCTTGGCCTGTTGCTGGGGCTGATCTTCATGCCGGGGCGGCTGGCCACCGGGGCCGCGCGGCCGCTCGACTGGTTCGGCTGCCTGCTGCTGGCGGTGGCGATCGGCGGGCTGCTTTCGGGGCTGACGGATGGGCAGCGCCATGGCTGGTATTCGGACATCGTGGTGGGCAAGCTGGTGGCGGCGGGGGTCGCGACCATCGGGTTCGTGGCGTGGCAGCGCATCAACCCCGCGCCATTGCTGAACCTGCGCGTCTTCTCGCATATGGGCTTCGCCATGGCGGCGCTGGTGGCCTTCATCTATGGCGGCGCCATCTTCGGCTCGACCTATCTGCTGCCGTTGCTGGTGCAGATCGTGCAGGGCTATACGCCCACGCGCTCGGGGCTGATCCTGATGCCGGCGGGCTTTGCGGTGGCCTTCGTGTTCCTGGCGGCCGGGCGCATGTCGGATTTCGTGCCGCCCTGGCAGCCGATCTGCGCGGGGCTGGCGCTGTTCGCCTTCTCCTGCTGGCTCATCAGCTTCGTGGGGACCGATACCGGCTTCTGGGAGCTGGCCTTCTGGATCCTGGTGGGGCGGGTGGGCCTGGGGCTCACCATGCCCAACATGAATGTCGGCGCCATGCGTGCCCTGCCGCCGCACCTGCTGGGCCAGGGTGCCGGGGGCATCAACTTCTTCCGGATGCTGGGCGGCGCGTTGGGCACCAATTTGATCTCCGTGCTGACCGAGCGGCGCACGCAGTTCCACGCGGAGACACTCTCCTCCACGACCGAGGGCGGCGACACGCTGCTGGAGGCACGCCGCCTGCTGGAAGGTCTCTACGCCAAGGAAGGCCTGCCCGAGGTGATCCGCCGCGACGCCGCGCAGGATTTCCTGCTGCGCATGCTGGAGGCGCAGGCCGCGCTGGAGGGCTTCCGCGACGCCTTCCTGGTGGTGGGCCTCGTCTGCCTGCTGGCCGTGATCCCGGGGCTGACGCTGCGGCAGAAGCCGCCCGGGGCGCGATAGAACTTTACCTCTAGGCACGCCCCGGCGGGCATGCCAGCCTTCCCGCAAATAAAGTATTGGGAGGGATCAGGATGAAGGTGACGAAAGTCACGTGTCATGTCCTGCAGTCCAAGGTCGAGAAGCCGTTCGTTTCCGCGCGCGGCTGGCGCTACACCACGCGTTCGTCCTGCGTGGTGGAGATCGAGACCGATGCAGGCATCACCGGCTGGGGCGAATGCTACGGCCCGGCCGCCGTCAACAAGGCGCTGATCGAGACGCAACACGCCCCGCGCGTGGTCGGCCGGGATCCCTTCGACGTGGAGGTGGTCTGGGAGGACCTCTACAACCGCATCAAGGACTATGGCGCGCAGGGCTTCTCCATCACGGCGCTCTCGGGCATCGACATCGCGCTGTGGGACATCATGGGCCGCGCCACGGGCAAGCCCATCCACAAGCTGATCGGCGGCGCGCACCGCACCCAGATCATGGCCTATGCCACCGGCCTGTACTTCATCGACATGGACCGCCTGGTCGAGGAGGCGGTGGAGGAGGCGCAGGGCTATGTCGCCGACGGCTTCCGCGCCATCAAGATGAAGATCGGCCTGGGCGACCCGGCGCTGGACCTCAGGCGCGTGCGCGCGGTGCGCGAGGCGATCGGGCCCGATGTGAAGCTCGCCGTGGATGCGAACCACTGCTTCACCGTGCCACAGGCCATCCAGCTCGGTCGCGCGATGGAGGGGCTGGACCTGCTGTGGTTCGAGGAGCCGATCAGCCCCGAGGACCATGACGGCTACGCCCTCGTCTCCCAGGCGCTGGACATGGCGGTGGCGGGCGGGGAGAACGACTTCACCCGCTGGGGCTTCCGCGACATCATCGCGAAGAAGGCCATGGACATCGTGCAGCCCGATGTCTGCGCGGCGGGCGGCATCAGCGAGATGCGCAAGATCGCGACCCTCGCCTCGGCCTTCGGCGTGGAATGCGTGCCGCATGCCTGGGGCAGCGCCATCGGGCTCGCGGCCACCATCCAGTTCATCGCGGCCCTGCCGGACCAGCCGCCGGCCTTCCGCCCCATGCCGCCCATGCTGGAATTCGAGCAGACGCCCAACCCGCTGCGCGACGAGCTGGCGCGCGAACCCATCCGCCAGGTGCGCGGCATGGTGCGCGTGCCCGAGGGGCCCGGCCTCGGCATCGAGGTGGACCGTGACGTCCTCATGAAATGGAAAACCGCGTGATGAAGATCGTCGAGATCCAGGCCTTCCCGACCTCCTTCCCCCTGCCACCGGGCGGGCCCAAGCTCGGCATCGGCCAGGCCGTGAAGCGCGACGCCGTGATGGTGAAGGTGACGACCGAGGACGGCATCGTGGGCTGGGGCGAAAGCCATCACGGCCGCGCCCACACCGCCATCGCGAAGCTGATCGAGACGACGTTGCGCCAGCTCGTCCTCGGCATGGATGCCTTCGACACCACGGGCATCTGGGCGCGCATCTACAAGTATCAGCTGGCGAGCCACGGCATGGGCGCGGGCTGCGCCATGGCCATGTCCGGCCTCGACATGGCCATCTGGGACGCCAAGGCCAAGGCGCTGAAGCTGCCGCTCTACCGCCTGCTCGGCGGCGCGAGCCGGCCCATCCCGGCCTATGCGGGCGGTGTGGCGCTGGGCTACCAGCCGCCCGCCGAGTTGGTGGACGAAGCCGCCCCGCACATGGCGGCCGGCTACAAGGCGGTGAAGCTGCGCGTGGGCGACACGGTGCGCGACGACGTGGCGCGCATGGAAGCCATCCGCGCCGAGTTCGGTGACGACCTCACCATCCTGACCGACGCCAATATCGGCTATTCCATCATCCAGGCGCGCCAGGTGATGCCGGAGATGGACCGCCTCGGCATCGGCTGGCTGGAGGAGCCCTTCCCCGCCCATGACCACCGCGCCTACGCCGAGGCCAGCGCCTTCGGCCAGGTGCCGCTCGCGGTCGGCGAGAACCACTTCACCCGCTTCGAGTTCACGCGCGTGCTGGAGGACAACGTCATCCGCATCTGGCAGCCCGACCTGTCCAAGTGCGGCGGCATCACGGAGACGCTGCGGATCGCGGCCATGGCCTCGGCGTTCAAGATTCCGGTGCATCCGCACTCGTCCATGACCGGGGTGAACCAGGCGGCCTCCATCCATCTCCTCGCCGCCATCGACAATGGTGGGTATTTCGAGGCCGATGTCTCGCGCGCCAACAAGTTCCGCGACGAGATGGGCAGCGAGCCCTGGCGCATCGGCGCCGATGGCTGCGTGCTGCCGCTGCAGGCGCCGGGCATCGGCGTCGAGATCGACGAGGCGTTCCTGCGCGCCCACCCCGCCATCGAAGGGCCCGGCTATGTCTGAGGGCTAGAAGACCCAACAACAAAAAGGGAGGACACGATCATGTTGCTTGCCAGACGGCTTCTGTTCGCCTGCCTCATCGCCTGCGTCGCCGCCATTCCGGCGCGCGCGCAGGAATTCCCCTCGCGGGACATCCGCTTCCTCTGCGGCTTCTCGCCCGGCGGCACCTGCGACCTGTTGAGCCGCATGCTCGCCGACGAACTCACGCGACAATTCGGCCAGCGCGTCATCGTCGAGAACCGCACCGGCGCCTCGGGCATGCTGGCGGTGGACCAGGTGGCGAAGTCGCCGCCCGACGGCCACACGGTGGTGCTGGCCACCATGGCCATGCATGCCATCCTGCCCGTGATGCCGGGCATCTCCATGCCCTTCCACATCGATCGCGACCTGACGCCCATCGCGAATGTGGCGAACGTCTACAACATCCTGGTCGCGAGCCCGAACGCGCCCTTCTCCAACATCCCGGAACTCATCGCCTATGGGCGGGCCAATCCGGGGACGCTGACCTATGCCAGCGCGGGCAATGGCACCAGCCAGCATCTGTCCGGCGAATTCCTGGCGCGCCTCGCGCGGATCGAGATGCTGCACGTTTCCTATCGCGGCGGCGCGCCGGCCATCGTGGACATCGCGGCGGGGCGCACGCACATGATGCTGGGCAACATGCCCGAATTCCTGGGGCAGATCCGCGCCGGCGCCCTGCGCCCCATCGCCTTCGGCGCGCCGCGGCCGAGCCCGCTCTTCCCCGACCTGCCGCTGATCAGCGCCACCCTGCCGGACTTCACGGTGAGCAACTGGTTCGGCATCGCGGGCGCGCCCAACCTGCCGCCGGCGGTGGTGGCGCGCTGGCACACCGCGCTGCAGGCGGTGACGGCCAGCCCCGACTTCCAGCGCCGCATGACCGAAAACGGGCTGGAGATCATCTACGGGCCCCAGGCGGAATTCCTGGAAACCATACGCCGCGACCGCGCCCGCTGGGGCGAGGTGATCCGCGAGGCCGGCATCCGGGCGAACTGACGCCCGCGCGCTACAGCGTGAACAGACACACGCCGCGGCCTCACCAGGCCGCGGCCCAGCCATCGCGCCGCGGGTCGGACGCCGCCATCCGCACGCCATTCTCCAGCAGGCGGATGGCGGCGACGCTGCATGGGCCTTCCAGCGGCGGCACCACCTTCACCTCATGCCCGCGCGCGCGCAGCCCGGCGATGACGTCCTCGCCGAGGCCCGCCTCCACCGTCAGCACCTCGCCACCCGCATGGGGGTAGTTGCTCTCCTGCCCGGGCTGGGAGGAGGTCCAGCGCGGCGCCTCCAGCGCCTGCTGCGGGTCCAGGCCGAACACCGCCACCGCCACCAGCACCTGCGCGTTGATCTGCACCTGGTTGTCCGCGCCCGGCGTGCCGAAGAGCAGCCAGGGCCGGCCATCCTTCATGGCCATGGGCGCGTTCATGGTGTGGCGCACGATGCGCCCGGGGGCGAGGCGGTTGGGGTGGCCCTCATCGAGGTGCCAATAGGCCATGCGGTTGTTGAACAGCACGCCCGTCCGCCGCCCCACCACGCCCGCGCCGAAGGCCGAGTTCAAGGACTGGATGGCCGAGACGGCGTTGCCCTCGTCGTCCATCACGCAGAAATAGGTGGTGTCGGATTCCGGGGCGGGGCGAACCGGCAGCCGGGCTGCGCGGGGGCCAAGGGCGGCGGCATGGGCGGCGGCGCGGGCGGGCGAAAGCAGTTCCGCGAAGGGCGGCGCCTCCATCCCGGCATGGGCCTCGCGGTCCAGGAAGGCGCGCTTCTTGGCCTCCACCATCAAATGGACCAGCGCCTCCGAACCCCAGCCCATCGCCGCGATGTCGTGATGCTCCAGCATGGCCAGCATCTGCAACATGGCGAAGCCCATGGAGGGCGCGGGGGTCTGGCGCAGTTCGAAGCCGCGCCAGGGCATGGCGATGGGGGGCGCCTCACGCGGACGCGCGATGGCGAGGTCGGCGGCGGCGACCAGCGTGCCGGCATCGGCCAAGTCGGCCGCCAGGTCGCGCGCGAGGGTGCCCCGGAAGAAATCCTCCGCGCCGCCCTCGGCCAGGCGTTGCAGCGTGGCGGCCAGGGCCGGCTGCATCACCAACGCGCCCAGGTCAGGTGGGGCGCCGCCGGGCAGGAAGGTCTCGCGGGCCACGGCATCGGGCAGCAGGCGTTCGCGCATGGTGTTGGCGAAGCGGCGGAAGGTGGCGGTGGCGGCGAAGCCCTCGCGCGCGGCCTCGATGGCCGGGCCGAACAGGCCGGCCCAGGGCTTGCCGCCATGCGCCGCGTGCAGCGCTGCCAGCCCCGCGACCTTCCCCGGCGTCTGGGTGGAAAGCGGCCCCCAGACCGGGATGCCGCCCTCGGCGCGGTAGCGTTCCACCGTGGCGGCCGCGGGTGCGGGGCCCGTGCCGGCGTAGGTCTCGGCCCTTCCTGAGGCGGCCGACCAGTGGTGGTAGAAACCGTCCCCGCCCAGCCCCGACATGTGCGGCTCCACCACCCCCAGCGTCAGCGAGACCGCCACTGCCGCATCGGCCGCGCTGCCGCCGGCGCGCAGCACCTCCATGCCGGCGGCGGTCGCCACCGGGTGGTTGGACGCCACGGCGCCGCGACGCCCCATCAACAAGGGGCGGTGGGTGCGGGTCTGGATCATGGCGGCATTCCTCTGAAGGTGCCGCAGGTTAAGCGCGCCTGTCCGTGGCGCCAGCCCCCGCTGCAACGAGAGCGGGCCATCGGGCGTTGTCTCAGGGCAGAAGCGCGCAACCGCGACGACCAGGATCTATGATGCCGTCACGCTTCCACACACCTCGCCAGGCGCTCGCCGAAACCTGGGCGGTGCTGACCTCGGACCAGATCTCCCTCGTCTCGGCCGGCTGCGCCTTCTATGCGCTGTTCGCGCTGTTCCCGGCGCTGTCGCTGACCATTTCCTTCTACGGGCTGTGGTTCGACATCTACACCATCGAACCGCAGCTCCAGCTGCTCCAGCGCGTGCTGCCCGAGGATGTGATGGAGCTGATCGCGGAGCGGGTGCGGCAATTGGTCACGGCGCCCCGCGGGCAGCTCGGCTTCTCGGCCGCTATCAGCCTGGGCATCGCGCTCTGGAGTTCCTCCGCCGGGGTGCGCGCGCTGCTGGGCGCCCTGCCGCTGGCCCGCGCCGACACCGAGCAGCGCGGCTTCGTCGCCTTCTACCTGACCGCGCTGATGCTGACGCTGGGCGCCATCCTGGCCGTCGTGGTGGGCCTGGGCGTGCTGGTGGCACTGCCGACCGTGCTGGGCATCCTGGGCGTGCCGGAGGAGGAGGCCTGGTTCCCGCGCCTGGTGTCGCAGGGGTTCCTCTTCATCTCGGTGCTGCTGTCCATCTCGACGCTCTACCGCTTCGGCCCACCCAAGCCGCCGCCCAACTGGCACCTCTTCTCGCCGGGCGCGGTGCTGGCCACGCTGCTCTGGACCGGCGCCTCGGTGCTGTTCTCCTTCTACCTGGGCCGCTTCGTCAGCTATGACGCGGTCTACGGGACGCTGGGCGCCGTGGTCGTGCTGCTGACCTGGTTCTACCTGGGCGTCTATTTCATCCTGATCGGGGCCGCGCTGAACGCCGCGCGCTATCGCGCCCGCAACCTCGGCAAGGGTGACATCGAGCAGACGAAACCCGCCCCGGAGGAGAAGACCGGTTCCATTCCGCGCGTGGAGGTGAGCTGATCCTTACCTGCTGAGCCTGGGCGCCCGCCCGGGGCTATGCGCCTTTCCCCTCCGCCCCCGGCGTCAGGCGCCCATCGCCGCGCCAGGGCGGATCGATGGTGATCGCACCGCCCGCGACGCGCGAGACGCAGGCGCAGATCCGCCGGTTTTCCAGGTGCTGGCGCTCCGAAAAGAACACGTCGCAGTGGTCCACGCGCCCCTCCACCGCCAGCACGTCGAGCGCGCAAAGCCCGCACTCGCCGCGCCGGCAATCGGACAGCACGCCGACCCCCGCGGCCTCCAGTGCTTCCAGCATGCTGGCCCCGGCGGGCACGATCACCTCGCGCCCGACGCGGGGGATGCGGACGAGGAAATCACTGGCCGCGGCCTGGCCGGAGGAGCCGAAGGTCTCGAACACCAGCCTCGCCGCCGGCCTCCCCGCAGCGGCCCAGGCGCGGCGGGCGGCCGTCAGCAGGCCGATGGGGCCGCAGACATAGGCCTCCGCATCCGGGGCGAGGCCCGCGAAGATCGCGTCCAGGTCCGGCCGGCCGTCCTCATCCTCCGCCCGCACCGTCAACGCGGGGCCGAGCAGCGCCGCGAGTTCATCGAGATAGGCCATGGAAGCGTGCGACCGCCCGGCATAGACCATGCGGACGCGCGCACCGCGTCGGGCCAGCGCCTCGGCCATGCCGACCAGCGGGGTGACGCCGATGCCGCCCGCGAGCAACAGCACCTCTGCCGCGCCCGCCGCCAGCTCGAAATGGCTGCGCGGGTGTGAGATGGGAAGGCGCGCGCCAGGCTCCAGCGCCCACATCGCGCGCGAGCCGCCACGGCCCTCCGCCGCGAGCTGTACCGCGATCCGCCAGGCGCCGTCCCGGGGCCCCGCGCCGACCAGCGAGTAGTGACGCAGCGCCGGCCGCCCGCCGATGTCGAGGCGCACGCAAAGATGCGCGCCCGTGGGATAGGCCGTGGCCCCGTCATCCGGCACCAGCGTGAACTCACGGATCGAGGGGGCGAGCAGGCGCGTGCCGCGCAAGGTCGCCGTGGTCCAGCGGTCGTCGCGCTCCATGGCGGTCAGGCCCAGCCGCGCCGGCGGATCAGCACGCCGCCCCGCACCAGGCGCAGCGAATCCTGGTCATGCAGCACGAGTTCGAGGTTGCGGCGGGCGAGGCGGGCATGTTCGCGCATCAGCGCCTCCGCGCGCGCGGCCTCGCGGTGCTCGATGGCCTCCACCACGGCGCGGTGATGCTCCTGCGCCACCACCAGCACGCGCTGGGAGGCGGGCAGGACCGCCTGGGCCAGCACGAAGCCCGAGGGCGAGGCGAAGGGCAGCGCCACCACGCGGCCGATCTGTCGTGCCACGACCGCGCTGCCCGCCGCCTCCACCAGCAATTCATGGAAATGCGCGTTGAGCGCCACATAGTCGGTGAAGCCGTCCTCGCTGATGGGGGGCGTGGTGGCCTCGTCCATCCGCACCAGCAGGCGCCGCATCTCGGCGAGCGTGCCGCCGGGGGCACCGCGCTCGGCGGCCAGGCGCGCGGCATGGCCTTCCAGCGTGCCGCGCAGCTCGATCGCGTCATGGATCTCCTCCTCGGCGAAGGAGTTCACGGCGAAGCCACCGGAGGGGATGGCTTTCACCAGCCCTTCCTCGGCGAGACGCACGAGGGCGGCCCGCACCGGGGTGCGCGAGGCGCCGAGACGCTCGGCGACGGAGGGTTCGGACAGGCGCTCGCCAGGCTGCAACTCGCCGCTGAGGATCAGGTCGCGGAGACGGAGCTGGGCGGAAAGGGTCTGGGACATGTCACTCCGCCGCCATGCTGTGGGGCGCGTGTTCCGCGGCCACCATGCGGTCGATGATGCGACGCGCCCACATGGAGCCGGCATCAATGTTCAGGTTGTAGAAGACGTGGCCCGGGTTCTCCTCGATGGCGCGCTGCTGCGCTTCAACGATGGCCTCGTCCTGCGCGAAGATGCGTGCCACGCCCTGCTTGATCTGGGTGGTGACCAGCTGTTCGTGCAGGCGGTAGTCGCGCGCATTGGCCCAGAAGTAATGGCAGGTGCCGTCGGTCGCGGGGGTGATGGTGTTGATCACCACCATGCTGACGCCCTGCCCGCGGTCGCCCTGCGGCGCACCGGTGCCGGTGGCGGCGACGCCCACGTCAATGGCGACCGTGCAGGGGGCCTCGAAGCGGATGATCTGCCAGCGGTCCACCCGCCCGGGCCGCCCGAATTGCTGGCGCCAGAAGGGCGGTGGTTCGATGTCGATCATCCAGCGCGTCACGGTCGCGGTGCGCTCGCCATGCGTCACCTCGAAAGGGGCCTCGGCCACATGGTCGTCGCCGATGCTGTCGGCGTGGATGAAGGTCTCGTGCGTCAGGTCCATCAAATTGTCCACCAGCAGGCGATAGTCGCAGCGGGCGTGGATCAGCCCACCATCGCCCGCCCAGGCGGGATCGTCATTCCAGTGCAGGTCGGGCACCAGCGCGGGGTCGGCCAGGGCGGGATCGCCAGGCCAGACCCAGATGAAGCGATGCCGCTCGACCACCGGGAAGCTTCGCACGCGCGCAGCGGGGTTGATGGTCTCCTGGGACGGCATGTGGGTGCAGCGGCCGCGCGCGTCGAAGCGCAGGCCATGATAGGCGCATTGCACCTCATCCCCGCGCAGGCGCCCCATGGAGAGAGGCAGCAGCCGATGCCAGCAGGCGTCGAGCAGCGCCACGGCGCCGCCCTCCGTGGTCCGGTAGAGCACCAGCTTGCGGCCGCAGATGGTGCGCGGGAGCAACTCCCGCCCGACCTCATGATCCCAGGCGGCGGCATACCAGGCGTTCAGCGGAAAAGCGGGTGGAGCGTCCATCACTGACATCCATCATGTGATGCAACCTGTATACAGCCTGAGTCACTGCTGAGCAAGCCGCTACGCATAACCATGCGTGTTCAACAGAAAATCCAAGTTTTGTGTTGATTGGTGCATCGACCGGGAAACGTGACCTGTGCAGATGTAGACTGTCCAAGAAAGTGAGGCCAAGCGTGCATACAAGCACCCTGTCCACATCTCCCGCGCGCGGGCGCGGGCCGTGGCGCCCCCATGGCGTGAAGGCCAGGCAGCCTTGACCGCCGCGTCAACCACAGCCCCCCACGTCGGCGCCGGGCCTGTGGCCGCGATCTCCCGCCGGGCCGGGTTGGCGCTGCTCGGATTTCCCGCCCTGCCCTTCTCCTCGGCCAAGGCCCAGACCGATGCCTTTCCCAGCCGCCCGATGCGCTTCTTCGTGCCGGTCTCGGCCGGCGGTTCGGCCGATGCGCAGGCGCGCCTGGTGGCCCAGCGGCTGTCGGAGCGTTGGGGCCAGGGGGTGGTCGTGGAAAACCGCCCCGGCGCCAACGGCATCGTCGCCGCCCAGGCCTTCCTGCAGGCACCAGCTGATGGCCATACGGTCTACGCGACCCCTTCGGGCCCCATCGCCATCAACCCGCACCTCTACCGGCGCCTGCCCTATGATCCCTTCCGGGACTTCGCCTTCGCTTCGCTGATCAGCGTCATTCCGCTGGTGCTGGTGGCGCATCCCTCGCTGCCGGCCAACACCCTGCAGGAGTTCCTGGCCCTGTCGCGGGGGCAGGGCGATGCGCTGGCGCATGCCTCGGCCGGCATTGGCACGCCCTCCCACCTCACCATCGCGATGACGCGCGCAATGGGACAGGGCGGCAACCCGACCCATGTGCCCTTCGGTGGCTCGGCCCCCGCCCTGACCTCGCTGGTCTCAGGGCACACCATGGCGATGTGGGATGCCGCCGTCTCCGCGGCGCCCTTCGTGCGCGACAACCGGCTGAAGGCCATCGCGGTCGCCCACCCCACGCGCCTCGCGCTGCTGCCCGACGTGCCGACCACGGCCGAGCAGGGCGTGCCGGAACTGCTTTCCGCCACCTGGATGAGCCTGTGCACCCATGCGGCCACGCCGCCCGACCGCGTGCGGCGCCTCTCGGCCGAGGTGGACCGCATCCTGAACCTGCCGGATGTGCGTGAACTGTTGGCCAGCCAGGGCGCCATCGTGCGTGGCGGCACGCCCGAGGATTTCGCCGCCTTCGCCCGCGCGGAGAGCGAGAAATGGGGCCGGCTCGTGCGCGAGACCGGCGCCTCCATGGACTGACGCCACCCAACCCGAGACAGGCAGAGGAAGCCGTTCATGATCCCGCTCAACGTCAACGCGCGTGCGGTAACAGTCGAAGCGGCGCCTGACACGCCACTGCTCTGGGTGCTGCGCGAGCATCTGGGCCTGACCGGCACCAAATATGGCTGCGGGGTCGCGGCCTGCGGCGCCTGCACGGTGCACCTGGACGGCGAGGCCGTGCGGGCCTGCTCGGTCCCGGTGGGTGAGGTCGCGGGTCGGCCGGTCACCACCATCGAAGGCCTGCCCGGCGGCGCCGAGAACCCGCTGGTGCGCGCCTGGGTCGCGGTGCAGACGCCGCAATGCGGCTACTGCCAGACCGGGCAGATCATGCAGGCCGCCACACTCCTGGCGCGCAGCCCGCGGCCCAGCCGCGAGGAAATCCTGGAGCACATGCAAGGCAATCTCTGCCGCTGCGCGACCTACAACCAGGTGGTGGACGCCATCCAGCACGCGGCGCGGGAGGCGTGAGATGAGCACCGGCACCACCCTCACCCGCCGCGGCGTGCTGGCCGGCGGCCTGGCCTTCACCTTCACCTTCACGGCCGGCGAGGGCGCGGCGGCGCAGCCCGGCACGGGGCCGCTCAACGCCTATGTGGCCATCGCGCCCGACGGGACCATCACCATCCAGGCCCCGGTGCCCGAGATGGGCCAGGGCACCAACACCGCCCTGCCGCTGATCGTCGCGGAGGAACTCGACGCCGACTGGGAGAAGGTCCGCATCGAGACGGCGCCGGTGCGCGCGGCCTATGACAGCCCCATCTTCCGCAGCCAGTTCGTGGTGGCGAGCCTGTCGGTCCGTGGATACTGGATGCCGCTGCGCATGGCGGGCGCGCAGGCGCGGCGCGTGCTGCTGGACGCGGTGGCGGCGCGCTGGGGCGTGCCGGTGGAGCAGCTCTCGACCGAGCCCAGCACCGTGGTCCATGCCGCCTCCGGCCGCCGCATGAGCTATGGCGAGGTGGCCGGTTTCGCGCGCGCCCCTGCCACCCTGCCCGAGATCACGCCCGCCGCGCTGAAGCCCGTCTCCGCCTTTCGCCTGATCGGGCGCGATGTGGCGCGCTTCGACGTGCCGGCCAAGGCGCGGGGGCAAACCCTCTTCGCCATGGATGTGCGCCTGCCTGGGATGCTGCACGCGACCGTGGCGCGCTCGCCAGGGCTCGGCGCGCGACCCGTCTCGCACAATGGGGCGGCGCTGCTGGGTCGGCCTGGCATCACCCATGTGCTGCCGCTTGACCAGGGTGTCGCCATCGTGGGCGAGCGGGTGGAGGCGGTGCTGGCCGCGCGGCGGGAGCTCTCCGTGCAATGGTCGCCCGGCGAGGGTGCGGCGCATGATTCCGAGGCGGCGCTGACCTCCTACCTCGAGGACGTGCGCGACGCCACGAAGCCCGGCGTTCAGGTCCTTCGCACCAGCGAGCCGGAGCAGGCCCTGGCTGGTGCGGCGCGCGTCCACAGCGCGGAATTCACCTCCGACTATGTCTATCACGGCCAGATGGAGCCGCTGACCTGCGTGGCCTCGGTGACGGAGGGCGGCGTCGAGATCTGGGCCGGCACCCAATGGCCAAGCCTGGTGCGTGACGAGGCGGCGCGCATCCTCGGCATCCCGGCGGAGCGGGTGACGGTCCATATGCTCACCATGGGCGGCGGCTTCGGCCGGCGCGCGGCCATCGACTATGCGGTCGAGGCGGTGCATGTCGCGCGCGCCGTGGGCCGCCCCGTGAAGGTGATGGCGATGCGCGAGGACGACATGGCCAATGCCCATGTCCGGCCCATGACGGCGCACCGCATCGAGGTGGGGCTGGATGCGGCGGGGCGGATCACCGCCTGGCGCCACCGCCTGGCCTCGGACCTCGTGGTGCCCCAGCTCTATGGCCGCGCGCGGCTGGAGGCGCAGCGCGGCGTGGACCACATCGTCACCTACCACGCCAATGTCGCGCATTACGACGTGCCGGCGACGGTGACGCAGCACCTCTACCGGGAACACGGGGTGCGGACGGCGCCCTGGCGCGGCATCGGCGCGGGGCCGAACGCCTTCGCGGTCGAGGCGGTGGTGGACGACTTGGCGCGGCAGGCGGGCACCGACCCGCTGGCCTATCGCCTCGCGCTGCTGCGCGACGCGCGGGCGCGCGCGGTGGTCGAGGCGGCGGGCGCCATGGCGGAATGGAGCCGCCCGCGTGCCGGCACGCATCTGGGCATTGGTTTTTCCAAGCTCGGCCTGCCGCAGCTGGGCGAGGCGCTGGCCGCCACGGTGGCCGAGGTGGCGGTGGATCGCGCGGCCGGCACGCTGCGGGTGCTGCGCCTGTGGTGCGCCGCGGATGTGGGCCTCGCGGTCCAGCCGCGCAACGCCATGCGGCAGATCGAATCCTCGCTGCTCTGGGGCGTGTCCAGCGCCCTGACGGAACGGCTCACCTTCCGCGACGGCGCCGTGCAGCAGAGCAATTTCACCGACTACGAAATGCTGCGCGCGCCCGACACGCCCGAGGTGCAGGTTCGCTTCGTGGGCGGGGGCGAGGTGCCGCTTCCGGTGGCGGAGCTTGGCCTGGGCACCGTGGCGCCGGCCATCTCCAACGCGGTGATGGCCGCGACGGGAAGGCGCCTCGCGGCCATTCCCTTCACACAGGAGCGGGTTCGCGCCGCCCTGGCCGGCTGAACCATCCCCTTCAGAGCATCGTGGAATCGAGCATGACCGCACTTCGCCCCTTCCGCGCCGACCATGTCGGCAGCCTCCTGCGCACCGGCACGCTCAAGGCCGCGCGCGAGGCGACCCTCGCCGGCCGGATGTCGCTGGCCGAGTTGCAGGAGGTCGAGGACCAGGAGATCGCGGCCCTCGTCACGAAGCAGGAGGCCATCGGCCTGCACAGCGTCACCGATGGCGAGTTTCGCCGCGCCTATTGGCATTTCGACTTCCTGGAGCGCCTGCCCGGCGTCTCCTCCGAGGCGGGCGACAGCGGCATGAACTTCAAGGGCGGCGTGGGCGTGCCGAAGACGCTGCGGATCAATGACCGCGTGGGCTATGCGGCGCATCCCATGGTGGGGCATTTCCGCTACCTCGCCAGGCGCGCGCGGCAGACGCCCAAGATGACCATCCCCGGCCCCTCCATGCTGCACTACCGGGGCGGGCGGAAGATGATGGCGCCGGGGCTCTACCCGGACATGGATGAGTTCTACGCCGATGTGGGCCGCGCCTATGCCGGCGCGGTGGCGGACATGTATGCGGCGGGTTGCCGCTACCTCCAGCTCGACGACATCTCCTTCGCCTATCTCTGCGATCCGGCGCAGCGCGAGATGCTGCGCGAGCGCGGCGACGACCCGGAACGCCAGCCAGAAATCTATGCCGGCATGGTGGCCACCGCGCTCGCCGAAAAGCCCGCGGACCTGCTCATCACCATGCATCTCTGCCGGGGCAATTTCCGCTCCACCTTCATCGCCTCGGGCGGCTACGAGCCGGTGGCGGAGGTGCTGTTCAACGCCATGCCGGTGGATGGCTACTTCATGGAATGGGACAGCGACCGCGCCGGCGGCTTCGAGCCGCTGCGATTCCTGCCCAAGGGCAAGACGGTGGTGCTGGGCCTCGTCACCTCCAAGACCGGCACGCTGGAAAGCAAGGACGACATCAAGCGCCGCATCGAGGAGGCCGCGAAATTCGCGCCGCTCGACCAGCTCTGCCTCAGCCCGCAATGCGGCTTCGCCTCGACGCAGGAGGGCAACACCCTGGCGGAGGAGGAGCAGTGGCGGAAGCTCGAGATGATCGTCGAGGTGGCCCGGGAGGTCTGGGGCACCGCGGCCTGAACACACCACAAGCAACAAGGAAGGGAGACGGGAGATGACAAGGATAGGACGGCGGGGCGCACTGGTGCTTGGAACCACGGCGCTGGCCATGATGGCGCCAGGCGCGCGGGCGCAGACCGTGCCGCGCAACGTGCGGATGCTGGTGGGCTTCGCCGCTGGCGGCCCCACCGACCTGGTGGCCCGCCTCTATGCCGAACGGCTGCGCCCCAACTACGCCCCGGCCGCGCTGGTGGAGAACCGGCCCGGCGCCACGGGCCGCCTCGCCCTGGAGGCCGTCCGCACCGCCGAGCCCGATGGGGCCACCATGCTCATGTCGCCGGCCAGCGTGATGACGTTGCAGCCGCACATCTTCCCGCGTGAGGCGCGGCACGATGCGCTGACCAATTTCGTGCCGGTCTGCACTCTCTGCGAATTCGCCTTCGCCATCGCGGTGCCGGCCAGCCATCCGGCGCAGAGCTTCGCCGAACTCACCACCTGGCTGCGCGCCCAGACGGGGCCCGATGTCGCCTTCGGCTCACCCGGCGCGGGTTCGGGCGGGCATTTCGTGGGGGACATGGTGGGCCGCGCGCTGGGCGTCACCATGAGCCACGTGCCCTATCGCGGCGCCGCGCCGGCGGTGACGGACGCCGTTGCGGGCAACATCCCCATCGTGGTCACAGTGCTGTCGGACGTCATGCCGCACCATGGCCGAGGGCTGCGCATCCTGGCCATCTCTGGCCCCGAGCGCGTGTCGCGCCTGCCCGATGTGCCGACCATCGCGGAAAGCGGCTTCCGGGACCTGATCGTCACCGACTGGATGGGCCTGTTCCTGCCCGCCCGCACGCCCAACGCCATCGCGCTGTCGCTCTACAACACCATCGCGGCGGCGGCGGCGACCCCGGAGGTCCGAAGCGCGCTGGACCGGCTGGAATTCCTGCCCATCATCACGCGTCCCGATGACTTCGCGGCGCGCATCGGGCGTGAGCGGGAGAACTGGGTCCGCATCGTGCGCGACAGCGGCTTCAGGCCGGAGACCTGACGCCGCACCGTGACGGCCCGCCTTCCCTCAGGCGAAGGCGGCCAGCACCTCCTCCGGAATGGGCGCGGAGCGGATGCGCCCCCCTTCGGCCTCGCGCACCGTCCAGACGCGTGTCTCGAAGCCTTCGACGCCCAGCGCCCCATCGGCCTTCAGCAGCCGGTGCGTCACGTCGAAGGAGGAACGGCGGAAGGCGGTGATGCGGCTTTCGATCACCACCTCGTCGCCATAGACCGCGGGCACGTGGAACTTCGCCCGCGTGTCCACCATGGGAATGCCCAGGATGCCGAAGCGCGCCGTCCAGGCGATCTTGGGCATGCCCAGCGCGGCCTGGAACAGCGCCGCCGTCGAGGCATCGAACATGGCGAAGTAGCGCGGGTAGAAGACGATGCCGGCGGGGTCGCAATCGCCCCACTCGATGGTCAGCGCGCGCCGATGGACCAGGCGCGGTTCAGCCATGTCCATCGGGGTTCTCCAGCAGCAGCGCGATGCCCTGACCGCCACCGATGCAGGCCGAGGCCACGCCATAGCGCGCGCCGCGCCGCCGCAATTCCCGCGCCACGGTCACGCAGAGGCGCACGCCCGTCGCGGCGAGCGGATGGCCGATGGCGATGGCGCCGCCATTCACGTTCAGCCGCGCCCCATCCAGGTCGAGTTCGCGCGCGCAGGCCATGACCTGGGCGCCGAAGGCCTCGTTGATCTCCACCAGCGCGATGGCGTCGAGCGTAAGGCCCGTGCGCTCCAGCAGCGCGCGGATGGCGGGCACGGGGCCGATGCCCATGATCTCGGGCGGGCAGCCGACCGCGGTCGCCGCCATCAGCCGCGCGAGCGGCGCGCGGTCCTTGACCTCGGCCCCAGAGGCGATGACGGCCGCCGCCGCCCCATCCACCACGGCCGAGGAATTGCCGCCCGTCTGCAACCCGCCGAAAGCCGGGCGGATCTTCGCCAATTGCTCCACCGGCGAGGGGCGCGGATGAGTGTCCGCTGCCACGCTCTCCACCTTGCGCGGCAGATGGATGCCGCGGTCCTTCACTCCCGCGCGGGTGAAGACCTCGTTCACGACGGGCACGATTTCGTCATCGAAGAAACCCGCCGCGCGCGCGGCCAGGGCACGGTCGAAGCTGCGGGCGGCATAGGCATCCACCTCCGCACGGGTGAAGCCATGGCGCCGGGCCAGTTCCTCCGCCGTGCCGCCCATGGTCAGGCCGCAGGCCGGGTCCAGCAGGGCCTCCCACAGGAAATCCTTGAATTCGATCGGCGCGCCCAGGCCGAAGCCGCCGCGATGGGTGAAGGCGGCGATGGGGTTGCGGCTCATGCTCTCGGCGCCGGCGGCGAGGGCGAAGCGCACGCCATGCCGTTCCACCGCCGTGGCCGCCTGGGTGATGGCCTCGATGCCCGTGCCGCAGACCCGCTGCACCAACAGCGCCGGCACCTCGACCGGCACGCCGGCATAGAGGCCGATGTGCCGCGGCAGCATGTAGGCGTCGAAGCTGGCCTGCGCGACCGAGCCCGCGACGACGAAGCCGATCTCCGACCCGTCCAGCCCCGCCCTGGCCAGCGCCGCGCGCGCCGCCTTGATGCCGAGGTCAATGGGCGAGACGAGGCCCAATGGCCCGCCGAGATCGGCGAAGGGGGTGCGGGCGCCGGCGAGCAGCCAGGCGTCCTCCCAGCTCGTGTGCAGGGCGGTCATGCGGGGTCTCCAACGATGAGGACATGGGCGGGTGGTGTCTCGGCATAGAGCTCCGCCACCAGCGCGGCGCGGCGCGCCAGCACGGCGCGCTGGTTGACCGAGGCCTTGTCGGTGATCTCGCCGGCCTCGATCGAAAGGGGCTCCATCAGTAGCGTGGCGCGGGCGATGCGCTGGCTGCTGGCATTCGCCTCCACCGCAAGCGCGCGCAGGCGTTCGGCCAGGATGGCGCGCAGGGCGGGGTGGGTCGCGGGGTGCTGGCCCTCGGGCACGAGGGACAGGATGGCCTCGGGCGCGGGCAGCAGGATGGCCGTCAGCATGTCGCGGTCGGGGGCCGCGATCACCGCATCCTTCACGAAAGGCGCCAGCGCGGCCACCAGGCGCTGGCGCAGCGGGCCGACACTGACCCAGGTGCCGGTGGAGAGCTTGAAATCCTCGCTGATGCGGCCGTCGAAGCGGAAGCCCTTGTGCAGGTCGTCAGCGTCGAGCGGCACCAGCGCATCGCCGAAGCGGTACCAGCCCTCCTCGTCGAAGGCCCCCGCCGTTGCCGTGGGGTTGCGCCAGTAGCCAGGCGTGATGGAGGGGCCGCGCACCCGTGCCTCCATCTTGTCGCCGACGGGAGCAAGCTTGAGTTCCACCCCCGGCACGGGCAGGCCGACCGCGCCGGATTCCGAGAATTCCTCCCGCACGCAGATGGCGAAAGGTGCCGTCTCCGTCGCCCCAAGCCCGGTGATCATGGGGATGCGTTCGCCGCGCGTGGCGAGCGCCAGCGTGTCCAGCTCATCCCAGATGTGCTGCGGCAGGCCGGCCGAGGAGTAGAACATCATCCGCAGGCGGGAGAAGAAGGTCTCGCGCAGCGTCGCATCCTCCTTCAGCGCCTGCACCAGCTCGCTGAAGCCAAGCGGCACGTTGAAGTGGATGTGCGTTGCGATCTCGCGCAGGTTGCGTAGCGATTCGGCGTAGCGCCCGGGCGTCGGCCGCCCGTCATCCATGTAGAGCGCGCCGCCATTGTAGAGGACGAGGCCCAGATTGTGGTTGCCGCCAAAGGTGTGGTGCCAGGGCAGCCAGTCCAGCAGCACGGGCGGTTCCTCGGCGAGGAAGGGGAAGGCCTCCCGCAGCATCTGCTGGTTGGAGCAGATCATGCGCTGGGTGTTGATCACACCCTTGGGCATGCCGGTGGAGCCGGAGGTGAACAGGATTTTCGCGGGCGCATCCGGGTCCATCGCCTCGGCGGCCGCCTCCACCGCGGGGCCGGGCGTGGTCGCGAGCAGCTCGGCGAAGAGCGTGGCGGGCCGACCCTCGGGCGGGTGGCGCGAGACGATGAGGCTCGCTTCGGCCGGGCAGGCGGCGGCGATGGCGTCCGCGAAGCGCCGCCCATCCTCGGCGAAGACGATGGCCGGGCCGATCAGCTCCAGGCAATGGCGCAGCTTGGCGAAATCCTTGGCCAGCAGCGCGTAGGAGGGCGAGATGGGGGCGACCAGCACACCCACATGCAGCGCCGCCAGCGTCAGCACCGCCTGGTCGAGGCAGTTCGCCGAAAGGATGGCGACGGGCCGCTCCACCGAGGCTCCGCGGTCGAGCAGCGCCTGCCCCACCGCCCGCACGGCATGGAGCATCTGCCCATAGCTGATGCGTCGCCAGGCCCCGCCCGCCGCCGGGTCGCGCCGGGCGATCAGCGTGCGATCGGGATCTCTTGCGGCCCAGTGCTCCAGGTTTCCGGTCAGGCGGCGCGGATAGGCGCCGAGGGCGCGACGGGGCGTCACCATGAGGGCGCCATCCGCGCGCCGTTCGATCGCAACCGGCCCTGGCCCCAGCCGTGGCCGCTGCGGCGCGGTGAATGGGTCCCCTGCCCCCTGAACGTCGGACATCGCTTCCCTCCGGCGGCCTGACGGCGCCCGTGTGTTATGTTCTATAATTATATCCCATAACACCATTGCCAAGGGGAGAGTGGCGCTGCATATCGGTGTCATGTCACGAACGCCGAGCCAGGACCCGAGCGCGCCCTCCGCCGCCGTCGAGGAAGATGACGCACCGATCGCGAGGGGTGCCACGAAGGGGCCCCTCGATGACCGGCTGGGCTTCTGGCTGCGCCTCGCGCAGATGACGGCCTTCGACATGTTCAACCAGGCCATGTCGCCGCTGAGCCTGACACCGGGCCGGCTCGGCGCCCTGCTGCTGATCGAGGCGGGTACGGCGCGGCGGCAGACCGACCTGGCGGAAGCGTTGAGGGTGAAGCCGCCCAACATGGCGGTGCTGCTGGGTGGGCTTGAGCAGGAGGGCCTCATCCGTCGCGTGGAGGATGCGCGCAACAGGCGCGCCAACATCCTGCGGCTGACGCCAGCGGGGCGGGCCCTGTTGCGGAAGGCGCGCGAGCGCGAGGCCGCCATGGAGACGGAGCTCGCCTCCGGCCTGGACGCCACGGAACGCGCCGCGCTGATCACGGCGCTGCGCCGGATTGCGGAGAGACGATGACGCAGGAGCTTGTCAGCCTCGAAATGGCGGGGAGCGTGGCGCTGCTCGGGCTGAACCGGCCCGCCAAGCGCAACGCCATCAGCGACGCGCTGCTGGAGGCGCTCGAGGTGCGTCTGGTCGAGGCGCAGCGCGCCGCGCGGGCCATCATCCTGCACGGGCATGGCCCCTGCTTCTGCGCCGGGCTCGACTTGTCGGAACATCGCGCCCGCACGGCGGAAGAAGTGTTCCACCACTCGCGCGGCTGGCACCGCGTCTTTCGCGCGCTGCGCGAAGGCCCCATCCCCGCCATCGCCGCCGTGCACGGGGCCTGCGTGGGGGGCGGGCTGGAACTCGCCGCCGCCTGCCATATCCGTGTGGCCGACGCCACCGCCGTCTTTGCCCTGCCCGAGGGCACGCGCGGCATCTTCGTGGGCGGCGGTGCCACGGTGCATGTCGCGCGCCTCATCGGCACGGCGCGGATGACGGACATGATGCTGACCGGCCGCACGCTGGACGCCGCGGCGGCCGAACGCGCGGGCCTCGTCACCTATCTGGAGCCAGCGGGCGAGGCGCTCACGCGCGCGTGCGAGGTGGCGGCGCGGGTGGCCCAGGCGGCGCCACTGACCGTGGCCGGCGTGCTGCACGCCCTGCCCCGCATCCAGGACATGTCGGAATCCGACGGCCTCTTCGTGGAGAGCCTCATGGCGGCGCTGGCGCAGACCGCGCCCGAGGCCGAACGACGGCTGGCCGCCTTCCTGGAGAAGCGGGCCCCCAAGGCCATCCAAACCCTGCCTTCCGGAGACTGAGCATGGAGATATCGGGCGCATCGGCCATCGTCAGCGGCGGTGGCTCCGGCCTGGGTGCGGCCACCGCCGAGGCCTTGGCGCAAGCCGGCGCCAAGGTGGTGGTGCTGGACATCGACGCATCCAAGGCCGAAGCGGTGGCCACGCGCATCGGCGGCGTCGCCATCGCGGGGGATGTGGCGGATGAGGTGGCCGTGGCCGCCGCCGTGGAGACCGCATCGCTGCTCGCGCCGCTGCGCGTCGTGGTGGCCTGCGCCGGCATCGCGCCGGCCGCGCGCATCGCGGGCCGTGGCGGCCCCCATGACCTGGCGCTGTTCGAGCGGGTGATCCGCGTGAACCTCGTCGGCACCTTCAACCTGATGCGTGTGGCGGCATCGCGCATGACCACCAATGAACCACTGGCCGATGGCGAGCGCGGGCTGATCATCTGCACGGCCTCGGTCGCCGCCTATGAGGGCCAGGTGGGCCAGGCGGCCTATGCGGCGTCAAAGGGCGGCATCGTGGCCCTGACGCTGCCCGCGGCGCGGGAGCTAGCGCGCTTCGGCGTCCGCGTCGTCACCATCGCGCCGGGCCTGATCCACACGCCCCTGATGGACACGCTGACGCCCGAGGCGCGCGAGGCCCTCTCACGCCAGCCGCTGTTTCCGCAGCGCCTGGGCAGGCCCGAGGAATTCGGCGCGCTGGTGCTGACCATCGCGGCGAACCCGCTGCTGAATGGCGAGACCATCCGCCTCGACGGGGCGCTGCGCCTGCCGCCCGCGTGACTTAGTCCGACCCCAGCGCCTTGCGCCGGGCCTTGCGGAAGGCGCTGGGCGACATGCCCGCATGCTTGGTGAAGAAGCGGCTGAAATAGGCCTCGTCGGAAAAGCCCAGCTCATAGGCGATCTGCGCGATGGGCTGGCTGGAGTAGGTGAGTTCGCGCTTGCACTCGATGATGCGGCGGTCATGCAGGATCCGCAGCGGCGACTTGCCCACCGCCCGCATCGTCACCGCATAGAGCTGACCGCGGCTCATGCCGAGCTGGCTCGCGATGTCGTCAATGCTCTCCTGCCGCCGAAAGTTGCGTTCCACATGCTCGCGGAAGCGGCGGAAGCCGGTGGCCCCCTGGTTGCCAAGCGTCTCGGCCAGTTCCGACAAGGTGCGCGTGCGGAGGATGGCGACGAGAAGCAGCACCAGATGCGCCTGCAACGCGGCGGTGACGCCGGTGCGCGGCAGGTCGTGTTCGCGCGCGATGGCGCGCATGGTGCCCGGCATGGAGATCGCGATCTCCTCCTCGCCCCGCGCCGCGGCGAAGACGGGCCGCAGCAGCAGTTGCGCGAGGCGCTCGCCTTCAGGCACGCCCGCGATGCTGCCCGCCACCACATCATCCGAGACGGTCAGCACATGGCCCTCCGTGCCCGTGTCGAAGCGGAAGCCGTGTACGGCGGCGGAGGGCATCCAGACGAACCAGGGTGCGGCGAAGTCCACCTTCTCCCCCTCGACCTCCAGCGTGCCGCCGCCTTCCTGGACCAGCACGCATTGCGCCAGGTTCTCATGGCGATGGACCAGAATTTCCCAGTCATGCGCGGGGGCGCGGGAGGAGATGGTCTCGATGTGCACATAGCCGCCCGAAGCCTGGCCCGCAGCCGCTCCGTAGAGACCGAAAACGGGAATGCGGTAGAGGCGCCCCGTGGGCGAAGGCCTCTCGGTCCTTGGCATGAATCGCTCGCAAATGTCCAAGTCTTGCGTCGTTTCAAGCCTACATCCGCGGCCGGGCTTCCACTAGTGAAAAGCAAGGTGCGGCAAGGGCAAGAGCAACCCTTGGCCGGAGCACGAAGCGAGAGGGAAGGACACGGATGCGGCACCAGGTGGTCATCATTGGCGCCGGCCCTTCCGGCCTTCTGCTTGGCGCGCTGCTGCACCAGGCGGGGATCGACACGCTGATCCTGGAGCGCCAGTCCCGCGAGCATGTGCTAAGCCGCATCCGCGCCGGTGTGCTGGAGGACGGGACGGTGGGCCTGTTGCGGAAGGCCGGCGTGGCCGAACGGCTGGCGCGCGAAGGCCTGGTGCACGAGGGCTTCGCGCTGAACTTCGCGGGCCGCCACCTGCGGATCGACCTCCGCGCACTCACCGGCGGCCGCAGCGTGACCGTCTATGGGCAAACGGAAGTGACGCGGGACCTGATGGACCACCGCGCCGCCAGCGGCGCGCCCGTTATCTTCGACGCGCGCGATGTCACGCCGCACGATTTCGAAGGACCCAACCCTCACGTCACCTGGACCGAGGATGGCCAGGCGCGACGCACCGCCTGCGACTTCATCGCGGGCTGCGATGGCTATCACGGCGCCAGCCGCGCCAGCGTGCCCGCGCGCGCGATCGAGACCTTCGAGCGTGTCTATCCCTTCGGCTGGCTGGGCGTGCTGGCCGATGTGCCGCCCTGCTCGCACGAGCTGATCTATGCCGGACATGAACGCGGCTTCGCGCTCTGCTCCATGCGCTCCGCCACGCGGAGCCGCTACTACGTGCAATGCCGCGCGGATGACCATCCCGCCCGCTGGACCGACGACATGTTCTGGGACGAGCTGCGCCGGCGGCTCGACCCCGTGGCGGCCGCGCATGTGGTGACCGGCCCGCCCATCGAGAAATCCATCGCCCCGCTTCGCAGCTTCGTGGCGGAGCCGATGCGCTTCGGCCGCCTCTTCCTGGCGGGCGATGCCGCGCACATCGTGCCGCCCACCGGCGCCAAGGGGCTGAACCTCGCAGCCGGTGATGTGCATTATCTCTCCGAGGCGCTGGTCGAATACTACCAGGATGGATCGGAGGCCGGCATCAACGCCTATTCCGCCCGGGCGCTGGAGCGCGTGTGGAAGGCCGAACGCTTTTCCTGGTCGCTGACCACGCTGCTGCACCGGTTCGACACCAGCACCCCCTTCGAGCGCCGCATGCAGGATGCCGAGTTCGCGCTGCTCGCCTCCTCCGAGGCGGCGCGGCGCGTGCTGGCGGAGAACTATGTCGGCCTGCCCTACTGAAGCCAGAGGAGGAAACAACGCCATGCCCCCTGACCCGACACCACCATCGCCGCCGCTGGGCGGCTTCATGGCCCGCAACCGCGCGGCCCAGCCCGCCGCTTTCCATCCGGCCTACAAGACCAGCGTGTGGCGTTCGCCGCGCGCGCCGCTGCTCTCCTTCCCCTCCTCCCTGAGCGAGGAGACGGGGCCGGTCTTCGGCCATTCCCTGCTGGGCCCCCTCGACGCCGACCTGCTGAGCAATTTCGCCGCCCCCGGCGAGACCGCCATCGGCCCGCGCATCATCGTGCATGGCCGCGTGGTGGATGAGAGCGGGCGCGGCGTGCCTGGCGCGCTGGTGGAGGTGTGGCAGGCCAATGCCGGCGGACGCTACCGCCATGCCAAGGAAGGATACCTCGCGCCCCTCGACCCGAATTTCGGCGGCTGCGGGCGCTGCCTGACCGATGCGGAGGGCCATTACAGCTTCCGCACCGTCATGCCCGGCCCCTATCCCTGGCCCAATGGCGGCAATGACTGGCGGCCCGCGCATATCCACCTGTCGCTGCTCGGGCCCTCCTTCGCGCAGCGCCTCATCACGCAGATGTATTTCGAGGGCGATCCGCTGATCTCGCTCTGCCCCATCCTGGGCGCCGTGACGGACGCGGCGGCGCTGCAACGCCTCGTCGCCACGCTCGACATGCAGGCCACCCTCCCGATGGACAGCCGCGCCTTCCGCTTCGACATCGTGCTGCGCGGCCGCCGCCAATCCGTCTTCGAGAACCGCAAGGAGGGGCTGTGATGCCGCCTTTCATCGAGACCGCCTCGCAGACGGCGGGGCCCTATGTGCATATCGGCTGCACGCCCAATGTCTGCGGCATCGCGATGTATGGCGGGGATCTCGGCGCCGTCATGCGGACCGGGCCGGTGCGCGGCGAGGAGATCACGCTGACCGGCGCCGTGCATGACGGCATGGGTGCGGTGCTGAAGGATGCGCTGGTAGAGATCTGGCAGGCCGATGCGGCTGGCCTGTTCAACACGCCCTTCGAACGCCGCGGCCAGGCGGACCCGAACTTCACGGGCTTCGGCCGCTCGGCCGGGGACATGGCCACGGGAGAGTTCACCTTCCACACCGTCAAGCCAGGCCGCGTGCCCTGGCCCGACGGCCGGCTCCAGGCGCCGCATGTCAGCGTCTGGGTGGTGGCGCGTGGCATCAATATCGGCCTGCAGACGCGCCTCTATTTCGCCGATGAGGAGGCCGCCAATGCCGAGGACCCCATCCTGTCGCGCATCGAGCACCGCGCGCGGGCGGAGACGCTGATCGCGCGGCGCACGGGGCCCGGGGCCTATCGCTTCGACATCCACCTCCAGGGCCCGAAGGAGACCGTCTTCCTGGACATCTGAAGGCGGTCAGGTCGCGCTCAGCACCGCCAGGAGCAGGGTGGCCACCCAGCGGGCCAGGGTGGCATGCAGTGGCGGACCGGCGTAGCGCGCGGCGCTGCGCCAGACGCCGACCAGCGCCAGCAGGTTGTAGGGCAGCGACATTCCGTACCCGACAAGGTAGGCCGCCAGTATCTGGCCTTCCTTGAACAGCAGGAAGAAGCCGATGGTGGTGGTGATGTTCACCACCAGCCCACTGATGACGGCCCAGTTCCAGAAGGCGACATCGAGCGGTGCTTCGCCGCGCCAGAGGCGAAGGGCGGCGCGCACCCTCAGCCCTTCCCGCGCTTCGCCAGTTCCTCGATGAGTATGGAGACGAGGCCGGTCCAGCCCGTCTGGTGCGAGGCGCCGATGCCAGCGCCATTGTCGCCGTGGAAATACTCATAGAACAGGATGTTGTCGCGCCAGTGCGGATCGGACTGGAAGCGTTCGGTGCCGCCATAGAGGGGACGGCGTCCATCGGTGCCGGGCTCGAAGATGGAGACCAGGCGGCGGCTGATCTCGTCCGCCACCTCGGCCAGCGTCATCATGGTGCCGGAGCCGGTGGGGCATTCCACCTGGAAGCGGTCGCCATAATGCTCGTGGAATCGGCGCAGGCTCTGCACGGCCAGCATGTTCACCGGCATCCAGATCGGGCCGCGCCAGTTGGAGTTGCCGCCGAACATGCCGCTGCTGGATTCCGCGGGTTCGTAGGCGTCCACCAGCGTCTCGCCATCCACCTGCAGGGCGTAGGGGTGGTCACGGTGGCGCTGCGAGATGGAGCGGATGCCGTGCGGGGATAGGAATTCCTCCTCGTCCAGCATGACGGCGAGGATGCGCCGCAGCCGGTCCTCGCTCAGGAAGGAGAGCAGGATGGTCTGGTCCAGCCCGTCATGCGTCTCGCTCGCCTGTTCCAGCAAATCGGGCTGGCGGCGGAGGAACCAGCGCAGCCGGTCGCGGAAGACATCCTCGAAATCATCCTCCAGCGCCGGGATGTCGATGGAGGAGACGGGGAGCAGCGGCGTGAGGCCGACGAGGGAGCGCACCTTCAGCTTCTGGTACTGTCCGTGCCGCAGGGCCACGTCGAAGTAGAACCCCTCCTCCTCGTCCCAGAGGTCCAGCGCGCCATCGGTCTGGCGCGTCAGGTGGTTCATGGCGTCGGCGATGTAGAGGTAGTGCTGGAGGAACTTCACGCCGATCTCGATATAGACCTTGTCGTGCTTGGCCAGCTCGATGGCCATCTCCATGAGGATGAGGGCGGAGAAGCCCATCCAGGAGGTTGCGTCCGCCTGGTAGAGGCGGAAGCCCTGGCGTTCGGCCGCCGTGCGGTCAATGACGCCGATATTGTCCATCCCCAGGAAGCCGCCCTGGAAGAGGTTGTTGTTGTCGGCGTCCTTGCGGTTCACCCACCAGGTGAAGTTCATCAGCGAGCGTTGGAAGATGCGCTCCAGGAAGGGCACGTCGCCCTTGCCGGTCTGGGCCAACTCGCGCTTGTAGATCTCCCAGGCCGCCCAGGGGCCGACGGGCGGGTTCACATCCTCGAAGGCCCATTCATAGGCGGGCACCTGGCCGGTGGGCGACATGTAGAATTCGCGCGTCAGCAGGCGAAGCTGGCCCTTGGCGAAGCCCGGGTCCACCTGCGCCAGGACCACGCAGTGGAAGGCCATGTCCCAGCTCGCGAACCACGGGTATTCCCATTTGTCGGGCATGGAGAGCACGTCTTCGGCGTAGAAGTGCCGCCATTGCGCGTTGCGGCCGGTGGCGCGTTCGGGGGGCGGCGGGTAGCGGTCGCCCTTCAGCCATTCCTCGACCACGTAGTGATAGAACTGCTTGCTCCAGAGCATGCCCGCCTGGGCCTGGCGCATGATGGCGCGGCGCTCGGGCGTGGTGTTGGTGGGCAGCACGGTGTCGTAGAAGGCATCGGCCTCGGCGGCACGGGCGGCGAAGACGGCGTCGAAATCCGCGCCGATCGTGGTCGCCGCGGCGTCATGGGTCAGGCGCAGGCGCAGCACCCAGCTCTCGCCGGGGGCGAGGGTGCGGCGGTGCAGGGAGGCGGCCTTGGTCCCCTCCCCCGCCGGGTTCACGGCGCCGGCATCGCCCTGCACCACGAAGTCGTGGAAGGCGTCCTTGGGGTGGGCCGGCCCGCCCTCGGCGCCAAAGAGGCGGTGGATGTTGGTCTCGTTCTCGCAGAACAGCAGGCGCTCGGCGCCTTCCGCGACGAGGCGCATGGGGCCGAGCGCGGGGTGGCTGGCCTCGACCACGCCCTCGCCCACGGCGCGCAGGCCGGGTTTGTCGCTGCCTTCCGCCCAGCTCCAGGTGTTGCGGAACCACAGCGTGGGCAGCAGCGTGATCTCGTGCGGATCAGGCCCGCGGTTGGTCACGGTGATGCGCGCGAGGATGTCGGCCGTGCCGCGCTTGGCATAGGCGATCTCGACGTCGAAGTAGCGGTCCTCGTCGAAGATGCCGGTGTCGAGCAGCTCGTATTCCGGCGCGCGCGGGTCGGTGGATTTGCGGCGGGCGTTCTCGGCCACCAGGTCGCCATAGGGGAAAGCGCGGTGCGGATATTTGTAGAGCATCCGCATGTGGCTGTGGGTCGGCGTGTTATCCTGGTAGAAGTAGTATTCCTTCACGTCCTCGCCGTGGTTGCCCTCGCTGTTGGTCAGGCCGAAGAGACGCTCTTTCAGGATAGGGTCGGCGCCATTCCACAGGGCGAGCGCGAAGCACAACCGCTGCTTGGAATCCGAGATGCCGCCCAACCCATCCTCGCCCCAACGATAGGTGCGGGAGCGGGCGTGGTCATGCGGGAAGTACTCCCAGGCATTGCCATAGGGGCTGAAATCCTCGCGGACCGTCCCCCATTGGCGCTCGCTGAGATAGGGGCCCCAGAGTGCCCAATCCTCCTGGCCCGAATCGCGGCTCTTGATGCGCTCGGCTTCGCTCATGGCCTGGCCTTCCCTGTCTCGTTTTGGGCTTCCACCAGCGTCCAGGCGCGCAGCGCCTCGGCCACGGACCAGGCCTGGGCGATGCAGCCGCGCGGGGCGTGGGGTGGGTCGCCTTCATAGATCTCGTTCAGCGTACCGAGGCCCTGGCGCAGCGTCTCACGCCCGATGGCCTCCAGCCGCAGCCGCGCCACCTGCGCGCTGCCGCCGGCGGCCAGGTGCGCCTCGATGAAGGGGCCGGCCAGCCAGCCCCAGACGGGCCCCTGGTGATAGCCGCCATCGCGCGAGGCCGAATCCCCGCCATAGGTGCCGCGATAATCCGGGTGCGCGGGGTCGAGGCTGCGCAGCCCACAGGGGCCCAGCAGCGCACCCTCGCAGGCGGCAAGCACCGCCAGCCGCCGGTCCAGCGGCAGCAGCTCGGGCCGCAGGCTGGCGGCGAGGATCTGGTTGGGCCGCAGCGTGGCGTCATGGCCGTCGGGCCCGTCCAGCACGTCGAAGCAATGGCCCGCCTCGGGGTTCCAGAAGCGCGCGAAGCCCTCGCGCGCCGTGTGCGCCAACCCGGCATAGACGCTGGCGTCGCGGCCCAGGCGCGCCAGGCTCTCGGCCATCACGCGCAGCGCGTTGTACCACAGCGCATTCACCTCCACGGGCTTGCCGATGCGCGGCGTGATCTCGCGCCCGTTCACACGGGCGTCCATCCAGGTGAGCTGCACCCCCGCCTCGCCCGCGCGCAGCAGGCCATCGGCCGGGTCCACGGCGATGCCATAGCGCGTGCCGCGGCGATGCCAGGCGATGATCTCCTCCATCACCGGAAGCAGGGCCAGCAGCGTGGCGTCATCGCGCGTGGCGGCGTGGTATTTTCGGATGGCGTCGAAGAACCAGAGCGTCGCGTCCACCGTGTTGTATTCGGGCGTCTCGCCGCCATCGGGGAAGCGGTTGGGCAGCATGCCCTGGTCCACGAAGCCCGCGAAGGTGAGCAGGACGGAGCGCGCGATCTCGGGCCGGCCGGTGGCGAGGGTCAGCCCAGGCAGGCTGATCATGGTGTCGCGGCCCCAATCCGCGAACCAATGGTAGCCCGCGATGACGGAGTGCCCCGCGCGCCCGGCCGCGTCCTGCCGCGCGATGACGAACTGGTCGGCGGCCAGCACCAATTGCCGCACCCAGTCGGGCGCTGCGGGGTGGAGGTTCGTGAAGCGTGCCAGCAGCCCGGCCTCGCGCGCGCGGGCGCGGTCGAGGGCGGTGGCGTCCGGTGCGGCCGCTTCCCCCGCGGAGAACACCACCTGCGCGCGGGCACCGGGCGTGAGCGTGAGCGTGAAGCTCACCGCGTGGTGGTGGTCCTGGCGGTCCTGCAGGCCGCGCTCGCGCTCGCGCGGGAGGTCGAAGCCACGGAACCAGCCGGTGCCGGCATGGGCCTCGGCGCCCTCGGCCGCGATATGGAGAGGCGTTGCGCCGGGAAAGGCCAGAACGCGCGCCGTGTCAGCGCCCAGCGCCACCTCCGGCTGCCAGGAATCAGCGGTGGTGCGGGCGTGGTGGTCGCGGTGGTCCACCAGGGCCTTCAGCGTCAGCCGCACCGGCCCGGCACCCCGCACCAGCCGGTATTCCACGCGGGTGATGTTGTGGCCCGCCTCCATCCAGATGCGCTTTTCCAGCACCTCGCCGCCGCAGGCGAAGCGCCAGCACGGGATGGTGCCTTCCAGCCGGAAACTGTCGAGGAAGCGGTGACCCTGCGGCGAGGTCACGCCACCCGCCCAGTTCAGCGTGGCGAGTTCGAAGCGGCCCGACGCGCCCTCCATCTCCTCCAGCAGCGCGGCGGCCAGCAGGGTGCGGGCTGGGTGCGGTTCCAGTGCCGCCACCAGCAGCCCGTGATAGCCGCGCGTGGGCGCGCCCACGACGCTGCCCGAGGCATAGCCACCGATCCCGTTGGTGACGAGCCATTCGCGCGACAGCGCCGCGCCAGGCTCGCCGCAGATGTCACGCCCGAGGATCATCGCCGTCACCTCCGCCTCCCGCGTCAGGGCACCAGCACGAGCATGAGGTAGATGCCGAAGAGGGCCAGGTGCACCGCCCCCTTCAGCATGTCCGTCTTGGCCGTCCCGAAGGTGAGGCCCGCCGTCACCAGGGTCAGCACCAGCATGATCATGTGCGCCTGGTCGAGGCCCAGCACGATATCATGCCCGATGAAGTGCCCCACCAGCAGCACCGCCGGCACCGTCATGCCGATGGTGGAGAGCGAGGAGCCGAGCAGGATGTTCACCGAGCGCTGCAAATGGTTGGCCCAGGCGGCGCGCAGCGCGGCCATGCCCTCGGGTGCCAGGATCAGCACCGCGATGATGACGCCCGTCATCTGCACCGGCACGCCCAGTGCGCGGTCCACGCGGTCCAGCGCCTCGGCCATGTCATGCGCGAGCAGGGCCACGGGGATGATGGTCAGCACCAGGAAGAAGGCGTGGCGCACCACCTTCGCGCGGCTGGCCCGCGGGGTGGGCGGCGCCTCCGGCGCGGGGCCGCGATGGCCGCCCGTCACCTCGGCAGCCGCCTCGGCGAAGAAGGAACGGTGGCGGCTGGTCTGCAAGGCGAGGAAGACGCCGTAGAGGAACAGTGTGATGACGCCCAGCGTCGCCGCCTGCGCGAAGGAGAGCGTGGCATCCGGCGTGGAGGTGGTGAAATTGGGCAGCACCATCGCGCAGATGGCCAGCGGCGTGAGCACCACGAGGAAGGAACGCGCGCCCTCCAGGTTGTAGATCTGTTGCCGGTGCCGGAACCCGCCCAGCAGCAGCGCGGCGCCGAGCAGCCCGTTCACGATGATCATGACCACGGCGAACATGGTGTCGCGGGCCAACGTGGGCTCGCTGTCGCCCACCAGCATGACGGAGAGGATCAGCGCCACCTCGACCGTGACGGCCGAGAGCGTCAGCACCAGCGTGCCCAGCGGCTCGCCCAGTTCGTGCGCCACCGCCTCGGCGTGGCGCATCACGCCGATGGCGCCCCAGAGGATGGTGGTGAAGAGCACCACCACAATAATGAAGGATTGCCCCAGCCCCGTATGGCTGTGCGCGTCATGGCCCAGCAGCGTCATGGCCAGGAACACCGCCCAGGCGACGCCCAGCGGGCCGAATTGCTGCATGGCGGTGAAATGGGGCGCGCCATGCGCCAGCCCATGGGCCTCAGTGGAAGTGTGGCTCAAAACCCGATGATCCCGCGAAGATATTCCCGCGCCTTGCGCGCATGGTCGAGCGGGTTGGCGCGGGCGGGGTCCTGTTCGGCCTCCACCACCAGCCAGCCGGCGAAATCGGCATCGGCCAGGGTCTGCAGGATGGGGCGGAAGTCGATCGCGCCATCGCCCGGCACGGTGAAGGCGCCTTCCATGATGGATTCCTCGAAGCTTAGGCTGCCCGCGGTGCCGCGCGCGATCACGTCGGGCCGGATGTCCTTCAGGTGCACATGGCGAATTCGCTTCGCATGGGCGCGGGCCATCTCCAGCGGGTCATCGCCCGACCAGGCGAGATGCCCGGTGTCCAGCAGCAGGTGCACCGAGCTGGGGTCGGTCGCCGCCATCAGCCGGTCCACCTCGCCGCGGGTCTGCACGCCCGTGCCCATGTGGTGATGGTAGCAGAGCTGCATGCCCCGCGCCTTCGCCATGGCGCCGAGCTTGTTCAGCCCGGCCACCAGCGCATCCCACTGGGCATCGGTGAAGATGGGTTTGTTGGCGAGCGGCGTGACCGGCTGCTGGTGGACGGCGCCACCCAGCTCGGCCACCACCACGTCGGTGCCGCCCATCTCCTGCATGAAATCCATCTGCGCGATGAAGTTGTCGATGGTGCGCTGTTCCATCGCGCGCGCGGTGAAGAGGGTGCTGACCCAGGGCTCGCTCACGCGCAGGCCGCGCCGGGCAAGTTCCGCCTTCAGCACCGCCCGGTCCTTCGGGAAGTTGTGACCGACGGAGCAGCCTTCATAGCCCGCCAGGGCCATCTCGCTCATGACCTGGCCCCAGCTCGTCTCATTGCCGAGCAGCGGGAAATCGTCATTGGTCCAGCAGGTGGGCGTGATGCCCAGCATCACCTTGTCACGTTGGAACATCGTTTCGTTTCCCCCATGGGCATCCGCCCCCGCATTGCCGTCAGCCTGTGGCGTGGCTTGGAACAGGAAGCAAGTCTCGCCCGCAAGATTTGACGAGAGATTGATGCCGGCCCGCGCCGTCATCATCCCGCTCGCGAAACCAAGGATTCCTGACGCCTCGCCGCCGGCAGGATGCACGCGGCCAAGTTGCGTCGCAAGAAGGTTGCACGCCTTCCACCCTCGCTTTCGCTTGACACCTGTGGGTGAGGGCCACGACCATCCGGCCTCCACGGAACGTGGCCGGCGCGCGCGCCAATCACTTTCCGTTAAAGACCTTTGCTTCAAGAGACATCTTTACTTCAAGACACAGGGGAATCGTCCGTTGAGCATCGTCAAACGCAGCATAGACGCGGCCCTCGCGCAGCGCCTGGTGGACGCCGCCATCGAGGTGGCCCGCGCGGGTGGCAAGCCCATGTGCATCGCCATCATGAACGAGGCGCGGCAGCTCAAGGCCTATCACGCCATGGACGGCGCGCCCTTCGTCTCGGAGGACATCGCCATCAACAAGGCCTGGACCGTCGCCTCCTTCGGCATCCCCACCCATGCCTGGTGGGACTTCATCAAGGAAGACGGCCCCCTGCTGCACGGCGTGGTGCAGACGCCGCGCGTGGTGGTCTATGGCGGCGGCTATCCCATCATGGAGGATGGCCAGATGATCGGCGCCATCGGCGTCTCGGGCGGGCACTACTCGGACGACATGGCGGTGGCGCGCGGCGCGCTCGAAGCCCTCGGCCTGCCGGTCGGCTGACCCCCCCTTCCCTCTCGCGCGGAAAGCACCCCCATGGGCTCCAACATCACCCTGCCCAAGTTCGAGCAGGTCGTCGTCGAGGACGGTCTGAAGGACGGCTACTGGATCGACGCCGTGGACATCAACGGCGACGGCAAGCCCGACCTGATCGTCTCCGGCCTCGCGATCGGCGAGGTGGCCTGGTACGAGAATCCGGGCTGGCAGAAGCGCATCATCGGCCAGTTCCAGAAGCCCGTGGCGCTGGACCACGCGGACCTGACGGGCAATGGCCGGCCGGACTTCATCATCTGCCACGACTACGGCGAGTGCATGTTCCATTGCCGCGACGGCGACGGAAAGATCTCCTGGCTGCAGAATCCGGGCGACCCGAGCGCCGAAGGCCATTGGGCCACCCACCCCATCGCGCCGCTGATGGCGACGCACCGGCTACGCCTGGGCCACTTCACGCGCACCGACCGGCTAGAACTGATGGCGCTGCCCGTGGTGGGGCCGCAGGGCGGGCTGACGGGCGTGCACGCGCCCGTACGCCTCATGCTCTACCCCGTGCCCGACCAACCCGCCCAGCCCGAGGGCTGGCAAGGCGCGCTGGTGGACGAAGTCTCCTTCCGCATCATCCATGACGTGCAGGTGGGCAAGTTCCGCCCCGGCTCGGATCTGGATTCCGTCATCCTCTCCAGCGAGGAGGGCGTCACCTGGTTCTATTACGATGGCGCCGCCTGGCAGAAGCGCCACATCGGCACCGGCGAGACGGAGGAGGTGGGGCTGACCGGCTTCCTCGGCACCGGCAATGCCGCCACGGGCCGCATCGGCGACGATCCGCAGGCCTATGTCGCGACCATGGAGCCGTTCCACGGCAACGTCGTGGCCGTCTATGTGAAGGAGCCGGGCTCCACCCTGGAATCCGGCCCCTGGAAGCGGCATGTGCTGGACGTCTTCGGCGACCCAAACGAGGTGGGCGAAGGTGCGGGCCACCATGTCGTCTGCGCCGATTTCGACGGCGACGGCGATGACGAATTCCTGGTGGCGCTGCGCGGGCCGCGGCCCTGGCAGGGCGTGTTCTACTACAAATGCGTGGACCTGGAGAAAGCGCTGTTCGTGAAGCAGCGCGTGTCGTGGTCGTCCGCCGCGCGTATCACCGTGGCGGATTTCGACGGTGACGGGCGGCCGGATTTTGCCACCACGGGCTACTACACGCCCGGCTACTTCCTGGCGGAGAACCCGCAGGTGCTGGTGTTCCTGAACCGGACGGGAGACGCCTGACGGCGCCTCCTCCGCACCTCGCTCAGCCCGGCGCGATGCGCGGCGGCATGGCCCACATGCCATAGCCTGCCGGCTTCGCACCCGCCGGGTTGGCGCCGATGGCGGGCCAGAGCAGCCCCTCCGTGTAGGAGATGGGCGACACCACATGGTCATGGTCGCGCGGCGACTGTCCATGCGCCTCGCGCCAGGGCTTCGGCAGCTGGTACCAGCTGCCAACATACCACATGCGGATGATGTTGCGGGCGACAGGCCCAAGACGGTCGTCGCTCATCACCAGGCGGCGCAGTTCCGCCTCGTGCTTTTCGGTGTCGCCACCGGAGGAGGCACGCGCCTCCGCCGCCGCCAGCAGCAGGTCGCGCATCACGCCCTCGCCCACGATGCCGGTGGCGGTGGCGAGATAGGCCTCGGCCTGGCCCGTGCCGCGCAGTCGTTGTCCGGTGAAGCCGGTCAGCGCCTCGGAGAGCGCCAGGAAGCCGTCGAGCATGTCAGCCATGGGAGATCTCATAGGTGGGGGCCGCGTGGGTGCCATCGCCGAGCGGCTGGCGCATGATCTGGTAGTAGAGTTCCTTGAGCTGGAACATTCCGCCCACCGCCTCGACGAACATGGCGGGTTCGCCCTGGAAGGCGCGGGTCAGCAGGGCCAGGAAGTCGCCATAGGCACGGTTGAAGTCTTCCGCGCCCTGGCGCAGCGCCGAGCCTTCCGGAAAGTCGGACAGGCGGGCATTGGCCTTGATGGGGAACACCGCGTCCCAATCCACCGCCACCTCGCGCCCGGTGGGCCGGCCGCGCGCATCGCCCTTCTGGTAGTAGCGGCCGAGGAGGAGTTGTTCGAAGCGGTAGTAGTGCGCGATCTCACCCTCGTAGTCGAAGATGTTGTCGGTCACACCCTCGCCCTGCTCCGAGATCAGCCGGATGGCGGCCTTGGCGGAAGCCAGGTCCGTCACCGCCATCAGCCCGCCGCCG
The DNA here is from genome assembly GCF_014196305.1 of Roseococcus suduntuyensis. Lineage (GTDB taxonomy): Bacteria > Pseudomonadota > Alphaproteobacteria > Acetobacterales > Acetobacteraceae > Roseococcus > Roseococcus suduntuyensis. The sequence goes on along the minus strand of NZ_JACIDJ010000006.1, from coordinate 139,557 downwards.
GCGGAATAGTAGTATTCGGGCCCGATCTGCCGCGCCGGATCGCCGCTGAACAGCGCATCGCCCATCTCGGCGTGCAGGCGTTCGAGGCCTTCCTCGATGGCCTGGTAGAATTCGCCGATGCTGTAGAAATGCTCTTCCTCATGGCCCGGGACGTGGCGGGCGCGCACCGCCGTGCCATGGCGCTTGTGGCCATTGTGGTGCGCGCGCTTGCGGCCCTTGTGGATGGTGTCCACGCCGGGCGTCGCCCCTTCGGCCGGGCGCTCGATCTTGAGGAAGGTCTCGATGGCCGCGCGGCTGAAGGCCTGGCAATCCACCTGGAAGTCCGTCTCGCCATCGGGCAGGTAGGCCGGGTAGAGCGGCACGAAGCCCGGCACCGTCAGGTCGGGCGTGCCGCCCACCGCATTCAGGATATTGGCCGCCAGCGTGAGGTGCAGCATCTCCTCCACCGCCACCGCGCGGAGGATGTGGAAGGCCTCCGTGTTGGCGCCGGGCCGGATGGAATAGAGCGCGTTCAGGTAGGGCGGGATCGTCGCGTGCTCGAGCTGGATCGCGGCTTCGAGGTGCCGGTGCAGCCCGGCCTTGTCAGTGATCTTGGTGAGGCTCACGCGCGGGCTCCCGTGGTGGTGGAGGCGGGCGCGTGGGTGCCGAGCCCGGCCAGGATGGCATCGGCCGTGCGGAAGCACAGCGCCGCCAGCGTCAGGGTGGTGTTGGCGGTGCCGATGCTGGCCATGGAGCCGGCGCCGGCCAGATAGAGGTTGGGGTGGTCCCAGCTGCGCTGCGTCGAATCCACCACGCTGTCCCGCGCGCTGGTCCCCATGATGTGCGTGCCGGCCCAATGGTTGCCACCGCGCAGCACATAGCCCTCGCCGTCATGGCTGACATAGCCGGGCGCCAGCGGGTCGTAATGCGTGTGGTCCTCGGCGCCCAGGCGCTGGAAGATGCGGCGCGACAAGCGGCGCGAAAAGGCGGCCGTCTCCAGCGTGTAGGGCGTGGCGCCAAAGGAGATGACGGGGCGCGGATTGCCCATCTGGTCCACCCAGCGCGGGTCCACCGAGACGCGGTTGCTCTCGTCCGGCAGCACCTCGATCATGCAGTCCATCAGGAATTGCCGTGAGACGCGGTCAATCAGCCCCTGGCGCAGCGGCGCGCCGAAGCGGTTCTCGTGCTCGACCAGATGCTCCAAATCCGAATAGGGCGAGCCGGTGGCCCAGCCCCAGCCGTCATTGTGGATGGAATAGCGCACCGCGGCGTGGTGGCGGCGATAGGCGCCGGTGCGGATGTCCTCGATGCCCGCGGTGCAGATAGGCCCACGCAGCGCGCCCGCGGGCCGGGGCATCAGCGCCCAGGTCAGCAGGTACATGTGGTCCATGAGGTTGCGGCCCACGAGGTTGCTGCTGCCCGGCAGGTCCGAGGCCAGCATCAGCCGGGCGTTCTCGACCGCGTTCGCCGCCAGGACGAAGACCTTGGCGCGCACATGGCCCACACGGTGGCCAGGCGCGTCAGGGTCGTCATAGGTCTTGAATTCCAGCTGCGACACCTGGCCGGTCACGCCGTCCACCTCCAGCCGCGAGGCGACGCTCCAGGCCAGGAGCTGGACATTGCCCGTCTCCAGCGCGGCGTAGAGGGTGCGGCGGGCGTCATACTTGGCCTGGACGGGGCAGATGGGCACACAGTTGGTGTTGCCCTGGCAACGCTCGCCCTTGTCCTCCTGGTGGGTGCTGACGGCGCCCACGGGCTTGTAGCCGCGGCCTTCGTCATAGGCGGGGTTGGGCACGCCGTTGCGCGCCTGGGGCGTGGAGCGGACCTTCAGCGGGAAGGTCTCGCCCGAGAGCGTCACCTCCATGCCGTCCAGGTCGCGCGCGATCATGCGGTCGAGGTAGGAGAGCGGCATCTTTCGCATGGGCAGCACATAGCCCGGCCCGAAATCGAGCCCGCCATACTGCTGGTCCTCGACATCGCCGGCGACACCCAGCTCGCGCTCGGCCGCGCGGTAATGGGCGTCGAGGTCGCCATAGGCCAGCGGCCAGTCGCGCCCCTGGCCGAACAGGCTGCGCATGCGGAAGTCATCGGGCAGCATCCGCAGGGCCTTGCCCTCCCAATGGCGGGTCGTGCCGCCCAGGACGCGCGTGTAGGTGCTGTCGATCTCAAGCGGCCCCATCTGCACCAGGTAGCCATCGGCATTGGGCTGGCCGGGCTGGAGCTTGCGCGTCTCATAGTCGCGCGGCATGGGCGCGTTACGGGACTTGGCGTACGCCGAATTGTTGTCCTTGCCCTGCGCGCCGTAGAAGCGCTGCACGCTCTCCTCGTAGTCGGCGACGGTAATGTCGTTGCCCGAGCCCGCCTCCAGCACCAGCACGCGGCAGCCCCGCGCGCCCAATTGCTTCGCGATCACCGCGCCGCTGACGCCGGAGCCCACGATGACCACGTCGAATTCCTGCCCCGCCACCGCTTCGAAGCTGGTCAGCACGGGGTCCTTGCCTGATGTCGTCATCGTGATCCTTCAGGGGCTGGGCCCGCCGCGAGGGCAGGCCTGGCGGTGGGCGATAGACAGGCGTTCAGCGTGGCTTTCACAGGCGCCAAGCTGGGGCCAGAGAGATTAATGTCCAGTGTCAGCCGGCACGCCACGATTTTTGCGGGAAGATTGTTTCGCGTTTCCTCAAGCGTGCCAGGGACACGGCAAAATGCTCGCCACAGGCCCCGCGCACTGTCAACCGGAACTTGAGCCTCAGGTCGGGACTTCGCCGGGCGGCTTGAGCGTGGCCAGCACGAAGGCGGAGCGCGTCTCCTTCACCCCCGGCATCCGCAGCAGGGCGCGCGTGGCGAAGTCGCCGAAGGTCTCCATGTCGGGGGCCAGCACATGCAGCAGGTAGTCCATCTCGCCGGACATGGTGTAGGCGGCCAGCACCTCGGGCCGGGCGGCCAGCGCGGTGTGGAAGCGCTCCACCACCTCCTCGGCATGGCTTTGCAGCGCGACTTGCACGAAGGCCTGCAAGGGCAGACCCACCCGCGCCGCATCCACGCGGGCGGCATAGCCCTGGATGACGCCCGCCTCCTCCAGCCGCCGCACCCGACGTTGGCAGGGTGTGGGCGAGAGCCCGACCCGTTCGGCAAGCTCCACGATGGTGGCCCGCCCGTCGCGCTGGAGGGCCGCCAGGATGCGCCGATCGGTGGCATCCAGCGCGATGGTGGGGTTTTTCGCCATGTGGAGGCCCTTTCCTGGCGGATTCTCACCGCCGAGAGGGCAATATGGCATGGAGAAAGGCGGAAAACCCTCCCCCCGCTTCGCTAGACAGGGAGGGAAACCCCAAGGAAACGTCCATGGACATCCCCCCCGACCGCACCGCCCTCGCCGGCGTCGTCAGCGCCGAGAACCCGATGGGCACGGATGGCTTCGAATTCGTGGAATTCACCGGGCCGGACACCGAGCATCTGCGCCAGGTCTTCACCCGCATGGGTTTCACCGCCGTGGCCCGGCACCGCAGCAAGGACGTGACGCTGTGGCGGCAGGGCGACGTGAACTTCCTGCTCAACGCCGAGCCCGCCAGCTTCGCGCAATCCTTCGGCCGGGTGCACGGGCCCTCGGCCTGCGCCATGGCCTTCCGAGTGGCCGATGCGGCGGCCGCCTGGGACCGCGCGTTGACGCTGGGCGCCCGCCCCTTCCACGGCCGCGTGGGGCCGATGGAACTGAACATCCCCGCCATCGAGGGCATCGGCGGGTCCCTGATCTACTTCGTGGACCGCTACGGGCCGAAGGGCTCCATCTATGACGTGGATTTCCGGCCCATCGAGGGCATGGACCCCAACCCCGCGGGCCAGGGGCTGACGGTGATCGACCACCTCACCCACAACGTCCACCGCGGCCGCATGGACGCCTGGGCCGGCTTCTACGAGCGCCTCTTCAACTTCCGCGAGATCCGATACTTCGACATCGAGGGCAAGCTGACCGGCCTCAAGTCCAAGGCCATGACCAGCCCCTGCGGCCAGATCCGCATCCCCATCAACGAGAGCAGCGACGACAAGTCGCAGATCAAGGAATACCTGCGCGCCTATGGGGGCGAGGGCATCCAGCACATCGCCATGGGCACCACCGACATCCACGCCAGCGTGGAGGGGCTGCGCGCGCAGGGCGTGGGCTTCCTCGACACGCCCGAAACCTACTACGAGTTGCTGCCCCAGCGCCTGCCCGGCACGGGCGAGGACATCGCGCGCCTGGCCGCCAACCGCATCCTGATGGATGGCTCCCCCTCCGGCGGGCGGCTCTTGCAGATCTTCACCCACACCGTCATCGGGCCGATCTTCTTCGAGCTCATCCAGCGCAAGGGCGATCAGGGCTTCGGCGAGGGCAATTTCCGCGCCCTTTTCGAATCCATCGAGCTGGACCAGGTGCGGCGCGGCGTTCTGGCGGGGTAGGTCGAACCGCCTGCCATCGGCGCGGTCCCGCGTGACCGCGCCGAGATTAATTGTCTTTTCATACGGAACGGCAAGGGTGCCCGCGCCGGCCCGGCCGCGCGGCCGAACCACCAAAGGTTCCACTGCGCGGCTCGGCCCTCCACCTGGGGACCTGCCCGATGAACATGCTCCGTCGTCTCAACGACCTCTCCATCAGCCGCAAACTCACCGCGGCCTTCCTGGTGGTCATCCTCGCCGCCGCCAGCGCGGGGATCGTCACCTGGTTCCGCCTGGCCGACATCGAGACGGCGACGAACTGGAACCGCCACACCTATCGTGTGCTCGCCCAGGCCGATCGCCTGGTGGCCGCCATGGTGGACCAGGAGACGGGGGTGCGTGGGCACCTGCTGAACGGCGACCGTGCCTTCCTCGAACCCTTCGACGCGGGGCGGCGCGGCTATGCCGAGGCGCTGGCCAACATCCGTCGCCTCACCGCCGACAACCCCGCGCAGCAGGTGCGCCTGGACGAACTCGACCGCGCCGCGCGCAGCTGGACCGAGGGCCATGCCGGCCGGCAGATCGACCTGATGGCGCGGGGCGACGAGGCCTCGCGCCGCGAGGCGCGCCGCATGGAGGAAGACGGCGCAGGCAAGGCCGCGATGGACGCGGTGCGCGCCAAGGCGAATGAGATCGCCTCGCTGGAACGCGGACTGCTCGACGTCCGAAGCGCCGCCGCCAATGCCGCCTATGCCGAGGCGCGCCTCGCCCTGATGCTGGGCACGGGCCTCGCGGCGCTCTTCGCGCTGCTGGCCGGGCTTTCGCTGGCGCGCGGCATCGCCCGGCCGGTGTCGCAGCTGTCGGGCCAGGTCGCGCGCATTGCCGAAGGGGACCTCGCGGTGGAGGTGACCGGCACGGCGACGCGCGACGAGATCGGCACGCTGGCCCGCGCCGTGGCGGTGCTGAAGGAGAATTCGTCCCGCGCACGTGCGCTGGAGGCCGAGGCCGAAACCACGCGCCTCCGCACCGAGGAGGAACGCCGCGCCGCGCAGCGCGCCATGGCCGTGGAGCTGGAGCGCACCGTGGGCGGGGTGAGCACGACGCTGTCCGGCGCCGCGACCGAGTTGCAGGCCACGGTGGACAGCCTGGCGGGCCTCGCGGACCGCACCGCCGAACAGGCGGGCGCGTCGGCCGAGGGCGCCGCCCAGGCCAGCACCAATGTCCAGGCCGTGGCGGCGGCGGCCGAGCAGATGGCCTCCTCCGTCGCGGAGATCACGCGGCAGGTGGCCGAGGCGGCCTCGGTGGCGCGGCAGGCCTCGGACGAGGCGCAGGCCACGGATGGCACCATGCGCACCCTGGCGGAGGCGGCGAGCCGCATCGGCGAGGTGGTGCGGCTGATCGGCGACATCGCGGGCCAGACCAACCTGCTGGCGCTGAATGCCACCATCGAGGCCGCCCGCGCCGGCGAGGCGGGCAAGGGCTTCGCCGTGGTGGCGAGCGAGGTGAAGAGCCTGGCCGGCCAGACCGCCAAGGCCACCGAGGAGATCGCGCGCCAGATCGCGGAGATGCAGGGCGCGACGGGTCAGGCCGTGGACGCCATCAAGACCATCGGCGTCACCATCGAACGCTCCAGCGAGATCGCGGCCGCCATCGCCGCGGCGGTGGAGGAACAGGGCGCGGCCACGCGCGAGATCGCGCGCAATGTGGGCGAGGCCGCGGCCGGCACGGGCGCGGTGTCCCAGCAGGTCGAGCGCGTGAACGAGGGCATCAGCGAGACCACGGGCGCCCTGCAGGAACTTCGCACGGGTGCCGAGGGCGTGGCCCGCCAGGGCGAGATGCTCCAGGCCGAGGTCGGTCGGTTGGTGGCGCGCCTGCAGGCGGCGTAGCGGGGTCAGCCGGGCAGGCGTACCGCCTCGCCCAGCGCGGGCACCAGGGCCAGCCAGCCGCGCACCGGCTGGCCCGCCAACCGACCGCGCAAGGCGGCCACCGGCCCGCCATGGGTGATGGCGAGCGTGCCCTCATGCGGCGGCAGCCCGGCGAACCAGGCTTCGATCCGTGCGGCGAGTTCCAGGGTGGTCTCGCCGCCACCCGGGCGGAAGCTGCCGGGCGCCTCGATCATCCCCATCATGGCGTCGCCATGGGCGGCATGGATGGCGTCCCAGGACTGGCCTTCCCAGTCGCCGAAGTCGCGTTCGGCCAAGGCGGGCACGATCTCCAGCGGCAGGCCGAAGCGCCTGGCCAGCAGCCCGCCCAGGAACCGCGCGCGCCGCAGCGGCGAAGCCTGCACCCGCGTGATGCCCGGCCCCTCCAGCGTCGCGGCCAGATGACGCGCGGCGGCCCGGCCTTGCGCGGACAGCCCCACATCACGCGCGCCATAGCAGCGCCCGCGCCAATGCGCGGCCACCTCGGTGTGGCGCAGCATGATCACCACGCGGCGAAACCCAGCGGCACCATCACCAGACCGGCGCAGGCGGCGGCGCCCATGGCATCGCCATTGGCCCCGCCCAGGCGGCGCAGCAGCAGTGCGCGATACCAGATGAAGAAGGCGGCGGCGCCCAGCAGCGCGAGCGCCATGCCGCCGGGCGAGAGCCAGCCCCCCACCCCCAGCACCGGCAGCGCCAGCAGAACCGCCAGGGCGAAGCGCCGCCCGTCCATCGCCCCCGCCACGCTGCCGCCCAGCCCCGGCAGGGCCGGCACGCGCCAGATCACGGCCAGCATCAGCAGCCGTGCCACGGCGCCGGCCACCACCAGCGCCAGCGCCGCGCGCCAGGGGTCGTCCTGCGCCACCAGCGCGGCCGCCCGCAACACCAGGGCGAAGCCCAGCGCCAGCGCGCCAAAGGCGCCGATGGCGCTGTCCTTCATGATGCGGAGAACGTCCTCCGGCGTGCGGCCGCCGCCCAGCCCGTCACAGAGATCGGCCAGCGCGTCCTCGTGCAGCCCGCGCCCCAGCCAAGCGTCGAAGCCCAGCGCCAGCAGGACCGCGAGATACAGCGGAAACACCTGCGCCGCGCCCAGCAGCACCAGCGCCGTCGGCCCCGCCAGCAGCGCGCCCGCCAGCGGGAAGAACATCAGCCCGCGCGGCAGGTCGCGTTGGAAGCGCGCCATGTCCTCGCCAGGAAATGAGAGGCGGCTGAGGAAGCGCAGCGCCAGCGCCAGGGGCTGCACCCAGTCGCGCATCAGCCGCCCGTGACTTCCGCCAGCGTGGCGACTTCGGTCAGCAGAGCGGCGGCGCCATCCAGCAGGGGCAGCAGCAGCGCGGCCCCGCTGCCCTCGCCCAGGCGCAATTCCCAGTCGAGGAAGGGTTCGAGGCCCAGCGTCGCCAGCATCCGCGCATGGCCGGGCTCGGCGCCGACATGCGCGGCGATGGCGCCATCCAACGCGCCGGGGTGGAGGCGCTGGGCCACCAGGGCCGCGGCGCCCACGATCAGCCCGTCCAGCACCACGGTCAGGCGGTGCCGGCTGCCCTCCGCGATGCAGCCGGCCAGCGCCGCGATCTCGTAGCCGCACAGGCCCGCGATGGCGGCACGGTGGTCGGGTTCGGCCCGCGCACGCGCCACGGCGGCGGCCACCACGGCGCGCTTGCGGGCAAGGCTTTCCGGGCTGGCGCCCGCGCCGGGGCCGACCATGGCCTCGGGCGCCTCGCCCGTCAGCAGCGCGCCCAGGGCGGCGGCGGCGGTGGTGTTGCCGATGCCCATCTCGCCCAGCGCCAGCACGGCGATGCCCTGGCCGGCGGCCTCGGCGGCCACGCGCGCGCCCAATGCCCAGGCGGCGTCGAACTCGGCGACCGACATGGCGGGGCCATGGGCGAGGCTCGCCGTGCCGCGACCCACCCGCGCATCGAGGAAGCCCGGCCCCGGCGCCAGGCCCTCGGTGAGCGAGCCCGCATCCACCAGCAGGAACTCCGCCCCCGCCGCGCGGCCCAGCGCGCTGGCCGAGGAACGCCCCTCGCGCATCAGCCGCATCATGGCACCCGTGACGGCGGAGGGCCAAAGCCCCACCCCATCCGCCACCACGCCATGATCGCCGGCGAAGATGACCAGGCGGCGGGGGCGCGTGCGCGGGTCGAGCCGCCCCTGGGTGGCGGCGAGGCGCAGCGCCAGGCGTTCCAGCTTGCCCAGGCTGCCGGGGGGCTTGGCGAGCGCGTCGAGGCGGGTCTTGGCATCGGTGGTCATGGGGCGGGGCCCTCCTCGGCGATCATGTGGAAGAAGCTGCCCGAGACATGGCCACGCCGTCCGCCGGCCGGGCCGAGGTCGCGCCCCTCGCCATCCTGCAGCGCGGCGAAGGGCGCATCGGTGCCGGGGTTCGCCTCGGTGGCATAGTGGAACTCATGGCCGCGCAGATGCCGGCCGGCCGCGCCCAGCACCCCATCCGCCAGCAGCCGCGCGCGGCGGTAGCCCAGGTGCAGCCGCCGCGTGGCGAAGCTGGTGGAATGGCCGAGCAGCCCCGCCATGGCATGGGTCTGCCCGGCCGCATCGGTCAGCGCCTGGCCCAGCACCATGTAGCCGCCGCACTCGCCATGCACCGGGCGGGTGGCGGCGAAGGCGGTGAGCCCCGCGCGGAAGCGCGTGGCCGCGGAAAGGCGCGCGGCGTGCAGTTCCGGGTAGCCGCCGGGCAGCCAGCAGGCATCGCAACCGGGCGGCGGCGCCTCGTCAGCCAGCGGCGAGAACGGAACAACCTCCGCCCCGGCCGCCCGCCAGCCCGCCAGAACATGCCCATAGACGAAGGAGAAGGCGGCATCCCGCGCCAGCGCGATGCGCTGCCCCGGTGGGCGCAAAGCCACCGCGCGGCCAGGGTGCAGGCGCAGCGGTGCCGCGGCGGCCAGGATGCCCTCCAGGTCCAGATGCGCCTCGGCCATGGCGGCGAGCCGCGACAGCGCCTCGGCCAGGGCCGGGTGTTCCTCGGCCTGGACGAGGCCCAGATGGCGTTCGGGCAAGGCGGGCGGCGCGTCCTTGGGAATGCCCCCCAGCACGGGAATGCCGAGCGGCGCCATCGCCTCCTCCACCAGGCGCCGGTGGCGGGGGCTGCCCAGGCGGTTCAGCACCACGCCCGCGATCCGCACGGCCGGGTCATGGGTGGCGAAGCCGCGCAGCATGGCGGCGGCCGTCTGCGCCTGCCCACCCACATCCAGCAGCAGCAGCACCGGCAGCCCGTGCCGCGCGCAGAGATCGGCCGCGGAACCGCGCTGCCCCTCCGGCCCCGGGATGCCGTCGAAGAGGCCCATGGCGCCCTCGGCCAACAGCAGGTCGGCGCCGTGCGCGGCCTCGGCCAGCAGGGCATCGCGCAGCGCCTCCGGCATGGCCCAGCTGTCGAGGTTCATGCCCGGCCGGCCCGTGGCGGCGGCGTGGAAACCCGTGTCGATGTAGTCCGGCCCGATCTTGGCCGCCCGCACGGCCACGCCCCGCGCGGCGAGGGCCGCCAGCAGTCCCAGCGTCACCGTGGTCTTGCCCGCGCCGGAGCGCGGGGCGGCGATAACCAGGCCGCGCATTCAGGCCAGCAGCCTTCCGGCATGGGCCAGCAGGCGTTCGCGCACCGCCACGATGGCGCCGATGCCGATGATGGCGGGCGAGGGAATGTCCATCTCCGCCAGCGCGTCCAGCCGCGTCACGATCACCGCTTGGTCGGGCGTCGTCGCCCCCACCACCACGGCGGCGGGCGTGGCCGGCGGCAGCCCACCCTCCAGAAGCGCGGCCACGATGGCCGGCAGCGTTCGGGTCGCCATGTAGAGCAGGATGGGCTGGCCGGTGCGCGCCAGCGCCGCCCAGTCCGGCGCCTGGGAGGTGTCGGCGGCATGGCCGGTGGCGAGGATGATGGCCTGGTTGGTCTCGCGCATCGTGGCCGGGATGCTGGCCGCCGTCATGGCGGCGAGGCCCGAGGTCAGCCCCGGCAGCACGCGGAAGGGGATGTTGGCCTCGGCCAGCGCCACCGCCTCCTCCCCGCCCCGGCCGAACACGAAGGGGTCGCCACCCTTGAGGCGCAGCACGCGGCGGCCGGCGCGCGCCTCGGCCACCAGCAGGGCCGTGATTTCCGCCTGGCGGGCCGAGGGTCGGCCGCCGCGCTTCCCCACGAAGACGAGCTCGGCGCCGGGGCGGGCCAGCGCCAGCACCTCGGCCTCGATCAGCGCGTCATGGATGATGATGTCGGCCTGGCCCAGCGCGCCCAGCACCTCCAGTGTCAGCAGGCCGGGGTCGCCGGGGCCCGCACCGGCGAGCCAGACCTCGCCCGGCGCCATGCGGCGGGTGCGGGCGAGCAGCGCGGCAAGGGCGTCCGCGTTCACGCCGGGCCTATCGCGGGGCAGGGCGCCGCGCTACCGAAGCCGCCATGGATGAGGGCAAGACGCTGCGCCGCGGCTGGACCACCGGCGCCTGTGCCACGGCCGCGGCCAAGGCCGCCTATGCCGCCCTGGTGCATGGGGACTTCCCCGACCCCGTGACCATCCGCCTGCCTGGCGGGGAGACCCCCGCCTTCGCCCTGGCCCGCGCTGAGCTTATGGAGGGCGGCGCGCTGGCCGCCATCGTGAAGGATGCGGGGGATGACCCCGACGTGACCCATGGCGCGCTGATCCTGGTCACGGTGCGGCCGCTGGCGCGCGGCGCGGGGCTGCGTTTCCGCGCGGGGCCGGGTGTCGGCACCATCACCCGTCCCGGCCTGCCTTTGCCGCCCGGCGAGCCCGCCATCAACCCAGGGCCCCGCGCCATGATCCGGGCGGCGCTGGAGGAGGTCTCGCCCGCGCCGGATGCCGAGGTGGAAATCTCCATCGCCGATGGCGAGAGGCTGGCCGAGCGCACGCTGAACGGCAGGCTCGGCATCCTGGGCGGGCTGTCGGTGCTGGGCACCACGGGCATCGTCATCCCCTATTCCTGCGCGGCCTGGATCGATTCCATCCATCGCGGCGTGGATGTGGCGCGCGCCATGGGCATCGCGCATGTGGCGGGCAGCACCGGCAGCGCCTCGGAGGCCGCGGTGCGAAAGCTGCACGGCCTGCCGGATGTGGCGCTGATCGAGATGGGTGATTTCGTGGGCGGCATGCTGAAATACCTCCGCCGCCATCCCGTCGCGCGTGTGACCGTGGCGGGCGGCGTCGCCAAGATGACCAAGCTGGCGCAGAGGCGGCTCGACCTGCATTCCAAGCGGGGCGAGGCGGACCTTGGCGCGCTCGGCGCCCTGCTGCCCGACGTAGCGCTGGCCGCACGCATCGCCGCCGCGAACACGGTGGCCGAGGCCTTCCAGATCGCGGAGGCGGCCGGCCAACCGCTGGGCGATGCCATCGCCGCCCGCGCCTGGGCCGTGGCGGCAGAGGCGCTGGTTCCCGCGCCCACCGAGCTGGAGATCGTGGTCTTCGACCGCACGGGCCGGCTGGTAGGCCGGGCGGATTTCGCGGCGGTGGGTCACAGCCCCTCCCTGCCCTTGAAGCGGCGCTGATAATCGGGCGCGTAGAGGGCGCTCTCGCGAAAATCCTCCGGTGCCAGCGCCGGCCCCACCAGGATCAGCGCCGTGCGCTCCACCCCCGCCGCCGCGACCTGTGGCGCGATGTCGGCTAGCCTGCCGCGAAACACCTGTTCATCGGGCCAGGAGGCGCGGACCACCACGGCCACGGGGCAATCGGCGCCGTAGAAGGGGAGTAATTCCTCCACGATGCGCGCGAGCTGCGGCACGGCGAGATGGATCGCCAGCGTGGCCCCGGTCGCCGCGAAGCTGGCAAGCTTCTCGCCCTCCGGCATCGGCGAGGCCCGGCCCGGCATCCGCGTCAGCACCACCGATTGGGCCAGCGCCGGTACGGTCAGTTCCCGCCCCAGCAGGGCCGCCGCGGCGGCGAAGGCCGGCACGCCGGGCGTGAGGCTGACAGGAATGCCGCGCGCCTCCAGCCGCCGCTTCTGCTCGGCGATGGCGGAATAGATCGAGAGGTCCCCGGAATGCAGCCGCGCCACATCCTGCCCCGCTGCGTGTGCGGTCACGCATTCGGCCTCGATCTCGTCGAGGGTCATCGGCGCCGTGTCCACCAGCCGCGCATCGGGCGGGCAATGCGTCAGCATCTCGCGCGGGATGATGGAGCCGGCGTAGAGGCAGACGGGGCAGCGTGCCAGGATGTCCCGCCCGCGCAGCGTCAGCAGGTCGGCCGCACCCGGCCCGGCGCCGATGAAATGGACGGTCATGGCAGGCACTCCGCCAGGGCGCAGGTGGCGGCCCGCCCGGCGGCGACGCGGGGGCCGAGCAGCCGGGCCCCCTCCCCCGCCCCGGCCAGGGCCGCGGCCTCGGCCAGGGAGGGCAGGCCGGTGGCCTCCAGCGCGCGGGCCGATCGGGTCAGACAATGCGGGGCGGCGGCGTGCAGCGCGGCCTCCGGCAGAGAAAGCAACTCCAACCCCAGCACCGCAGCGGCGTGGCGCAGGCCGGGCTCGCCCGCCTTGGCCGCGCTGGTGGCCAGCCGGGCGAGGCCCGTCGCCTCGCGCCCCGCCACCGAGAGGGCGTAGGTGATGGCCGCCAGCACATCCTCGGCCGGCGCGCCGCGCCGGCAGCCCAAACCCGCCACCATCATGGCTTGCGCCAGATCCATTGGGTCACGGGCATGGCCGCGCGCCAGCCGGTCATGGACCCCACCGCCTCGGCGCGGGCGAGGTTGATCCGCAGCATCTCGCCGCCCAGCGCGGCGTGGCGGGCCAGCAGCAGGGCCTCGGTCTCCAGCGTCACGGCATGGGCCACGAAGACGCCGCCCGGCTTGAGCGCTTCCAGCGCCGCGTCGAACACGCCGGGGTCATTGGCGCCACCGCCCAGGAAGATGGCATCGGGCGCGGGCAGGCCGGCCAGCGCGGCTGGCGCCTCGCCCACCACCAGGCGCAGGCCGGGCACGCCCAGCGCCGCGGCATTGGCGGCGGCGCGCGTGGCACGGTCCGCCCGTGCCTCGATGCCGATGGCGCGGCAGGCGGGATGCGCCAGCATCCATTCGATGCCGATGGAGCCAGCACCTGCCCCCACATCCCACAACAGCCCGCCCGGGAAGGGGCGCAGGGCGGACAAGGCCAGTGCCCGCGCCTCTCGCTTCGTGAGCTGCCCGTCATGCTCGAACAGGGCATCCGGCAGGCCGGGGGCGCGCGGCAGCCAGGTGGCATCCGGCGCCGCCACCACCTCCACCGCCAAGGTGTTCAGCGGGTGCGGCGCGGCCAGGGCGAAGCCCGCGGCACGCGCGGTGCGGAGGCGCTCCTCCGGCCCGCCCAGCGCCTCCAGCAGCGCCAGCCGGCTGTCGCCGAAGCCCAGGCCCGCCAGCAGGGCGGCGATGGCGGCCGGCGCCTCGGCGCCGCTGGTGAGCAGGATCAGCCGCGCGCCGGGGTGCAGATGCGGGCGCAGCAGGGCCATGTCCCGGCCGTGCAGGGAGAGCGTGGTCACCTCCGCCAGCGGCCAGCCCAGCCGCGCGGCGGCAAGGCTTGCGGCGGAGGCATGGGGGAAGACCCGCGCCTCCTCGGCCGGGATCTCGCGCAGCAGGCTGGCGCCGGCGCCGTGCCACATGGGGTCGCCCGAGGTCAGCACCGCCACGCGCCGCCCGCGCAGGGCCAGCACAGGCGCCACGCTGAAGGGCGAGGGCCAGGTTTGCGCCTCCCCCGTGATCCCCCCGGCCGCGAGGCGCAGATGCCGCGCGCCCCCGAACACGGTCTCGGCGCCGGCCAGGTAAGCGAGGGCGGCCGTGCCCAACCCCGCCAACCCATCCTCGCCGATGCCGATGATGGACAACCAGGGCGCGGCGCGCGAAGCCTCATCCATGCGACCCCACCTCCTGCTGCTGGGCGGCACCACCGAGGCGCGGCTCCTGGCCGAAGCCTTGGCCGCGCGCGGTGATCTCGACGTGACCCTCTCGCTGGCCGGCCGCACGCAACGCCCGGTGGCCATGCCCGTGCCGGTGCGGGTGGGCGGCTTCGGCGGCGCGGAGGGGCTGGAAGCCTGGCTGCGCGAACACCGCGTGGCGGCGCTGCTGGACGCGACGCACCCCTATGCCGCGCGCATCTCGGCCCATGCGGCCCTGGCCGCGCGGCGCGCGGGCGTGCCCCTGCTGTGCCTGGCGCGCCCCGCCTGGGTGCCGGAAGCCGGCGATGACTGGCGCCCCGTGGCCGACGTGGCCGCCGCCTGCGCCGCGCTGGGGGCCGCACCCCGCCGCGTCTTCCTGGCGCTGGGCCGGCAGGAGGTGGCAGGCTTCGCCATGGCACCCCAACACCGCTACCTGATCCGCAGCGTGGACCCCATCACACCGCCCCCGCCCATGCCGGAGGTGACCTGCCTGACCGCGCGCGGCCCCTTCACGCTGGAGGATGAGGCGCGGCTGCTGGACGCGCACGGCATCGAGGTCATCGTCTGCAAGAACAGCGGCGGCACGGCCAGCCACGCCAAGCTGGTCGCCGCCCGCGCGCGCGGCCTGCCTGTGCTGGTGCTGCAACGCCCCGCGCCGCCCGATGCGCCGCGGGTGACAAATGTGCAGGCCGCGCTGGACTGGCTCTCTCATGCGCTGAACCTGCGCGGCGTATAGGCCAGCGGCGCGAGGCCCGCGCGCGGCACCACCCGCGTCTGCCGCGTGCCGATGATGATGCAGCTCGCCATGCTGGCGGGCTGGGTGGCGGCCTCGGCCAGAGGGGCGATCACCACCTGCTCCGCCGCGCGGGCCACGGCATGGCCGAAGATGACCGGCACCTCGGGCGGCAGATGGCGCGAGAGGCAGGCGAAGGCCGCGCCCAGCTGCCAGGGCCGCGCCCGGCTGATGGGATTGTAGAGCGCGATGGCGAAGCCCGCCCCGGCGGCGGCGGCCAGGCGTTGTTCCACCACCTCCCAGGGCTTGAGGTTGTCGGACAACGAGATGGCGCAGAAATCATGCCCGAGCGGCGCGCCGGCCCGTGCCGCCAGCGCCAGCATGGCGGTGATGCCGGGATGGACCTGCACTTCCAGCGCGCGCCAGTCCGGCTTGCCGTGCTCGATGGCCTCGCACACCGCGGCGGCCATGGCGAAGACGCCGGGGTCGCCGCCCGTCACCATGGCCACGCGCGCGCCGGCGGCGGCGGCGTCCAGCGCGGCGGCGGCGCGGTCCATCTCCTCGCGGTTGTCGCTGGCGTGGCGGGACTGTCCGGGGTGCGCGGGCACGCGGTCGAGATAGGGGCCATAGCCGTAGAGAAGCTGCGCCTGGGCCAGCGCCGCGCTGGCGGCGGGCGTCACCAGCGCCGCCTCGCCAGGCCCGATGCCCACCACGTCCAGCCGCCCGCTCATCGCGCCCAGCCGGGCACGAGGATCAGGGAGAAGTAAGGCGCGGGCGCTTCGTCACGGTCCACCAGGCGCAGCACGCGCTGGGCGGGCGTGCCCACGCGCTCGGCATAGAAGGCCGCATCCAGGCGCCCCGCACGCGCCAGCGCGGCGCGCACGCGCGGCAGGTTGCGGCCGAGCTTCATGATGATGGCGGCCTCGGTGCCGCGCAGGCGCGCGGTCAGCGCGTCCTCGTCCAGCGTGCCCTGCAGCACCGTCAGCACGTCATCGCCCTGGGCGATGGGCAACCCGGCCAGCGCCCAGGCGCCGGACATGGCGGTGATGCCGGGCACCACCTCGGTCGGGAAGCGGTGCGCCAGCCGCACATGGAGGTGCATGTAGGAGCCGTAGAACAGCGCATCCCCCTCGCTCGCCACCGCAACGTCGCGCCCGGCTTCGAGATGCGCCGCGATGTCGGCGGCGGCCGCGTCGTGGAAGGCGTCCAGGGCATCACGATAGCGAGGGTCCGCGCGCGGAATCTCGGTGGTGACGGGGTAGTGCAACGGCAGTTCGATCACGCCCGGCCGCAGCCGATCCGCGATGATGGCGCGTGCGTTGCTCGGGCTGCCCTGCTTCGCGAAATAGGCCACGACCGGCACGGCATCGAGCAGCCGCGCGGCCTTCAGCGTGAGCAGTTCCGGATCGCCAGGGCCGAGGCCCAGCCCATAGAGCCGCCCTGTCACAGCCCGGGCCTCGCCAGCGCGTTCAGCGCGGCCGCCGCCATGGCGCTGCCCCCCATGCGCCCGCGCACCACCGCCCAGGGGATGCCGTAGGGCGCGGCCATCAGCGCCTCCTTGGATTCGGCGGCGCCCACGAAGCCCACCGGCATGCCGATGATGGCGGCGGGGCGCGGTGCACCGGCCTCGATCATGTCCAGCAGATGGAACAGCGCGGTGGGCGCATTGCCGATGACGACGACGCTGCCCGCCAGATGCGCCTCCCACAGCGCCATGGCGGCGACCGAGCGCGTGTTGCCGATGCGCGCCGCCATCTCCGGCACGCGCGGGTCGCGCAGGGTGCAGATCACGGCGTTGTCAGCGGGCAGGCGGGCGCGGGTGACGCCGCGCGCCACCATCTCGGCGTCGCAGAGGATGGCGGCACCTTCCTGCAAGGCACCGCGCCCGGCGGCGACGAAGCCGGGCGCGAAGGCGAAATGGGCCGCGGCCTCGACCAGCCCGCAGGCATGGATCATGCGGACCGCGACATCCTCCTCGTCGGCCGCGAAGCGCGAGAGGTCGGCCTCGGCGCGGATGATGGCGAAGGAGCGTTGGTAGATCGCCGCACCGTCGCGGATGTAGTCATGCATGGGCGGCAAACTCCCGCGCCAGCGCGGCGCGTGCATCCTGGGGGTCGAGCATGTCCGCCACTGTGTCGCCCGCCCTTCCGCGCCGGATCAAGCCCAGCCCCCGCGCCATGCCGACGAGGGTGCGGGTGGCCGCGCGGGGATGCGCGCAGCCCTTGGCGCAGCCCGAGACGTGCAGCAGCGCGCCGACCGGCACCAGGGGTGCCAGGGTCGTGGCGAACGCCCGGGTCTCCGTCAGCGCCGACGCGCAGCCGGGCGCGCCCGGGCAGGCGACGACGCGGCGGCGCGGGTCGGCCGGGTCGGTGATGAAGCCGAGCGTGGCGGCGTGGCGGCGCAGCGCGTCGGCGTCGGGCACGCCGATGGCCAGCAGGGCGCGGCCGGGCGCGCCACGCAGGGCGCGGGCGCCGCTGGCTTCGGCCAGGGCGATGAGAGTGTCCGCGTCCACCCGCCCAAAGGGCAGGCCCAGGCCCAGCGCCACGCCGTCGCGCAGCCGGTGCAGGCCGATGGGCTCGGGGGCGGCCACCGCCGCCATGCCCCCGGCCGGCACGCGGGTGCCATCGCGCGCCATGGCGCGCAGCAGGTCCAGCGCGATGACGAAAGCGTCGTCCTCCCCGGCCACGCCCAGCCATTCCGCGCCATGGCCGATCCGCCAGCCCTCGGACCATGCCACAAGGCGCAGGTCGGCGGCCTCGGCCGCCAAATGCAGGGCGCCGCCGCCATCCACCAGCACCGTGGCCTTGGGCGGCAGGCCTGGCGGTGCGGCGGCGGCCAGGCGCGCGGCGAGCGGGCGGGGGTCGCGCACCTCGTCCAGCGCCTCGCCGGCCAGGGGCGAAGTCATCACCAGCGCGCCGCGCGGCCAGTCCGCCGGCACGAGTTCCGTCGCGAGGTCCAGCGTCTCGGCGCGCAGCCCACGCAACTGCACGCTGCCCCGCGCGGTGATGTCGAGCAGCCCGTTGCCCGCGCGCCGGGCGGCCTCGGCCAGCGCCACCCAGGAAGCGGGCGACATGGTGGCGGGGGGCAGGCGGGCGAGCAGCCCATCGCCCGTCTCCATGGGGGTGTCCAGGCTCGGGCAGGCCCCGCGGCGCATCAGGTGGGCTCCGTCAGCAGGGCCAGTTCGGCCGAAGTCGAGTTGCGGCGCGGATGCCAGAGGCCGCGCCGCAGCGCATCGGAGAGGCGCAGCGCGATGGCGCGCGCGGCGGCCGGATTCTCGCGGCGCAGGAAGTCGCGCACCGTAGCGTCCCGCACATAGGCGGCGTGGATGCGGTCCAGCAGGACGCTGTCCACCGCTTGCGTCGTCTCCGCGAAGGCCACCAGCCGGTCCACCGTCTCGGCCAGTTCGGAAGCCCCGCGCGGGCCGTGGCGCATCTGGCCGGCGATGAAGCGCGGGTCCACGGCGCGGCCCAGCACGAGGCGGCGCAACGCATCTTCCAATCCGCGGGCGCGCGGGCGGGCGGGGTTGGTGGTGTCCAGCGTGATCAGCGCGGGCGTGGCGCCCAGCGACGCCGCCGCCGCCACGAAGCCACCCAGATGCGCGACATCCGCGCCGCCCTGCAACAGGTCGCGCGCCGGGTCGTCGCCCGTGTGCAGCAGCGCGTCGGCCAGGGCCACGCGGGTGGCGAAGCCCGCATCCGGCACCGCGTCGCCGCCCGGCCCGCCATAGCGGTGCGAGGCGGCGGCGAGATAGGCGCGGCCCAATTCCTCCCGCGCCGTCCAGTCGCCGGAGGAGAGCGCGTCCTCCACCCCCGCGCCATAGGCGCCGGGGGCCGTGCCGAAGATGCGCGCGAGCGGTTCGCCCGCCACGCGCGCGGCGGCGAGCGGGTTTTCCTCGGCACTCTCGTCGCGTGCGGCAACCGCCCGCACGGCCGCGTCCAGCAGCGCGATCTGCGCCGGGAACAGGTCACGGAACAGGCCGGAGATCCGCCAGGTCACGTCCACGCGCGCGCGGCCCAGCACGGCAGGCGGCTGCACCTCGATGCCGGTGACACGGCCGGTCGCGGCCTCCCAGACCGGGGTGCAGCCCAGCAGAGCAAGGCCCTGCGCGACCTCCTCGCCACCGGTGCGCAGCGTGGCGCTTCCCCAGAGGTCCAGCACCAGGCGGCGCGGCATCTCGCCATGCTCCTGCGCATAGAGGCGCAGCGCCTCGGCCGCCGCCAGCCGGCCGAGCTCCATGGCGGTCGGCGTGGGCAGGCCGCGCGGGTCGGTGGTGGCGAGGTTGCGGCCAGTGGGCATCACGTCCCGCCGGCCGCGCGCGGGGGCGCCGGCTGGGCCGGGCGGGATGTGGCTTGCGTCGAGCGCCGCGAGAAGCCCGGCGCGCTCGGCCTCCGCGCAGGCTTCCTGCTCGGCCCCGGCGCCGGGGGCGGCGCGGCCATAGATGTGCAGCCCGTCCTGGAGCGCGAGTTCCTTCACGTCGCACATCCAGGCGTCCAGGGCGCGCAGGCGTTCGTCGGCATCGTCCGGCAAGGCCGGCAGCGTCGGCACCGCCGCGGCCTTCTCCTGGATGAGCTGCGCGAGGCGTTCGCGGCGGCGGCGGTCCATACCATCGGCGGCCGCGAATTCGTCGAGCAGCCGGTCGAGGTCGTGCAGCTCAGGCGCGAGGGCGGGCGTGGTGAGGGGCGGTGGCAGATGGCCGAGTGTCACGGCGGCGATGCGGCGCTTGGCCTGGGCGGCCTCGCCAGGATTGCTGACGAGGAAGGGATAGACCACGGGCAGCGCGCCCAGCACGCGCTCGGGGTAGCACTCGGACGTCAGCGCCACGGCCTTGCCCGGTAGCCATTCCAGCGTGCCGTGCGCGCCCATGTGGATGACGGCGTGGACGTCGCGCGCGCGGCGCAGCCAGAGGCCGAAGGCGCGCAGCGCGTGGCGCGGCGGCAAGGCGGGGTCGTGATAGGTGGCGCGGCGGTCGGCAGCGCGGCCACGGTCAGGCGCCACGGCCAGCAGGATGTTGCCGCATTCCAGGGCGCGGAAGCGGAAGGCGCCATCGGTTGCGTCCGGGTCGTGTTCGGGTGCGCCCCAGGCCTCGTCGGGCGGCGCGGCGTAGTCCGCCAGGGGCCAGGTGGCGGAAGGCTCGGCCAGGGCGTCGAGCAGGGCGCGCGGCGAGGCGGGCGGCGTGCCCGTGTCGTAGCCCGCGGCCCGCAAATCCGCCAGCAGCGCCAGCACGCTGGCCGGCACATCGAGCCCCACCGCATAGCCCGTGCGCCCGCCCGCCCCCGGATAGTCGGGCAGCAGCACCGCGAGGCGCCGCTGGGCCGGCGGCGTGGCGCGCAACCGCAGCAGGGCCATGACGCGCGCGGCCAACTGCGCCACGCGGTCGGGCTCGGCGCGGTTGATCTGGCGGGTGAAGCCCAGTTCCGGCGCGCTGGGCGCGGCGTCCTTGAAGCCGATGGCCCCGCCCAGCACGCGCCCGTCCAGCTCCGGCAGCACGACATGCATGGCGAGGTCGGCGGCGCCCAGCCCGCGCGCGCCGCCCGTCCAGGCCGCGCGCGCGGTGGTGGCGATGACGGCCTGGATCACGGGCGCGCCGCAGGCGGCGAGGACCGGCTGCGCCTGCCCCTCCGCGAAGGCGGTGCAGGAGACGATCAGGGCGGGGCCGAGGCGCGGCAATGCGTCCCGCAGGAAGGTGACCGAATGCGGCTCCTTCAGGCTGGCCACGAAGATGGGCACGGGGGCCGCGCCTTGTGCCACCAGCGCCTCGGCCAGGGCGGTGACGGGCGCCATGTCCTCCGCCAGCCGCATGGAGCGGTAGAAGATGATGGGCACCACGGGCCGCGTGCCGTCCGGCACGGGCCATTCCGCGCAGAGACCGGCGGGCGGCAGGGCTTGGGCGGGCGGGGCGTCCAGCGCCACCCCGCAATGCCCGGCCATGCGCCGAAGCACGCCGCGCAGCGCCGCCACCCCGCCGGCGCGGAACCCTTCCAGCAGCGCGGCGCATTCCTTCGCCGGCAGGGTGGAGAGGGCGGGCAGGCGATCATCGGCGCGGTCCTCGCCGGGCAGCACGGCCAGCGCGATGCCGCGCGCGCGGCAGAAGGCGGCCAATTGCTCAGCGCCATAGCGCCACCAGTCGAGGCCGCCCAGCAGCCGCAGCACGATGATGCGGGCCCCCGCCGCCGTGCGGTCCAGCCACAGGTCCACCGACATCGGGTGGCGCAATTCCCGCAGCGGCACCAGGCGCAGCGCGGGCAGGATGTCGCGCTCCGCCTCCCAGGCGGCGGCGAGGCCCGCAAGGTCGCTGTCGGTGAAGCTGAGCACCGCCATGGGCGCGGGCGGCTGGCGGAGATCCACGGGCTCCGTCTGCTCGTCCAGCGTCGCGGTGGAGGTGTTCAGCAGGTGCATGGCATCAGGGCGCGGCCAGCGCCTCCGCCACCGCCGCCGCGTCGAAGCCATGCAGCCCGAGCACGACCAGCTGCCCCGAACGCGCCTCGCCCGGCGCCCAGGGGCGGTCGAAATGATGGCCGACGCGCTGGCCCACCGCCTGCACCAGCAGACGCATGGGCTTGCCCTGCACGGCCGCGAAGCCCTTGGCGCGCAGCACGCCCGGCACCGCGCAGGCGGCGGCGACGCGCTGTGCCAGGGTGTTGGCCTCCGTCACCTCCGGCAGCGGCAGGACCACGGAGGCGAAATCCTCGTGGTCGTGGTCCTCCTCATTGTCGTGATGGGTGCGGCGGGCCTCGATCTCGGCCTCGGTGGCGAGGCCCAGGCCCAGCAGCAGCGCGGGCGAGATGCGGCCAGACTGTGCCTCCAGCACGCCGATGGGGCGCGGCAGGGCGGCGCCCAGGGCGGCACGGGCGCGGACCAGCCCGGCCTCGTCCAGCAGGTCGGCCTTGGTCAGCACGATCAGGTCGGCGCAGGCCACCTGGTCCTCGAACACCTCCTCCACCGGGTCGTCATGGTCGAGCGAGGGGTCGGCCGCGCGCTGGGCGGCGAGTGCGGCCTCGTCATGCGCGACGCGGCCTTCGGCAAGTGCGGCGCCATCCACCACGGCCACCACGCCGTCCACCGTCACGCGCCCCTTGATGGCGGGCCAGTGGAAGGCCTGCACCAGCGGCTTGGGGAGTGCCAAGCCCGAGGTCTCGATCAGGATGTGGTCCGGGCGGGGGGTTCGCGCCAGCAGCTTGTCCAGTGTGGGCACGAAGTCATCGGCCACGGTGCAGCAGATGCAGCCATTGGCAAGCTCCACGATGTCGGCCTCGGCGCAGGCCTCCACGCCGCAGCCGCGCAGGATTTCGGCATCCATGCCGATATCGCCAAACTCGTTCACGATGACGGCGATGCGCCGCCCGCCCGGGTTCTCCAGCAGATGCCGGATCAGCGTGGTCTTCCCCGCACCCAGGAAGCCCGTGACGATGGTGCAGGGGATCTTGTCGAGGCTCTGGCCGCTCATGGCGCGCTCTCCGCGGGGGTGAAGTCGAAGGGGGGGATGCGCGCGATCATCTGGCGCTTCAGGATGTCGGGACGGGAGTTCCAGGGCATGGTGCCGTCCTCGGAGGCGCCGAGCAGGGCCGCGCCCTCGTGCAGCGCCTCGGGCGAGCCTTCCACTTCCAGCTTGCCGAAGACGTAGCTCCAGCCACCAGGCCGGACGAGCGCCGCCGAAGGTCCGCGCGAACAATTGGACAGGCACTTCACGAACTGCACGCGGTGCGGGCCGGCCACTGCCACGGCCTCGCCCAGGGCGGCGCCGGCGCGGGGAGCGTCGGGCGCATCGCCCTCGCGCTTGCAGCTCGTGCAGACGAAGATCACGACGTCGGAGGACACGCGCGGATGCTCCGGCCCCACAACAGGGCGAAAGGGTGCATCCAAGGCGCGCGCGTCACCGCACGCCCCTGCCAACATGGCCCTGCCCCGAGGCACCCCGCCCGGCGCATTCTGTGTTCGCGGGCAGGTCTCCTGGCTCACGGATCACCGCGGGGCATCGTCTTCCCGGGCCCCATCTCGCGATGGCTTCGCCCAGTGACATGTGATGCCCGCTCACCGTTCACAGTTGCGGGGGCAGCTCCGGCCTCGGGCCCATGGCCCGCTCCGGATTCCCTTTTCATCCCCATCCCTGGGGAACCTTCGAACCGGCCTATCAAGGGGGGTGACGCGGGGCGTGTCAATCACGCTGTCCTGGGGCATGATCGCGGCGTGAACAGCCTGACATTGATCCTGGGGGGCGCGCGGTCGGGCAAGAGCCGCCGCGCGGAGGCCATCCTCACCGTCCTGCCCCCGCCCTGGACCTATATCGCCACCGCCGAGGCTTTCGACGCGGAGATGGAAGCGCGAATCGCGGCCCATCGCGCCCGGCGCCAGGCGGGGTGGGAGACGCTGGACGCCCCGCGCGACTTGCCGGAAGTCCTGTCCCGCGCCCGCCCGCCCGTGCTGGTGGATTGCCTGACGCTGTGGCTGTCCAACCTGATGCTGGCCGAGGCGGATATTGGCGCCGCGACGGACGCCCTTGAGGCCGCGCTGCGCGCCCGCACGGGGACGGTGGTGCTGGTCTCGAACGAGGTGGGCCAGGGCATCGTGCCCGCCACCCCGCTCGGCCGCCGCTTCCGCGATGCGCAAGGCGTGCTGAACCAACGCATGGCCGCGCTGGCGGACCATGTGGAGCTGGTGGTGGCCGGCGTTCCGCTGCGGGTGAAGCCATGAATGACGAGGAAGCGCGCCACCGCGCCAAGATGGCCGCGCGCAAGGCCGTGCAGGACGCCGAGGTGGCGTCGAAGACCATCACGGAGAAGGGCCTGCTGATCGTCCACACCGGGCCGGGCAAGGGCAAGTCCACCGCCGGTTTCGGGCTCGCGCTGCGGATGCTGGGCGCGGGCGGGCGCGTGGGCGTGGTGCAGTTCATCAAGGGCGCCTGGGAGACGGGCGAGCGCGCGGCGCTGACCCAGTTCGGCGAGCGCGTGCGCTGGCATTCCATGGGCGAGGGCTTCACCTGGGAAACCCAGGACCGCGCGCGCGACGTGGCGGCCGCCGCCCGCGCCTGGGAGATGGCGCGCGCCATGTTGGTAGACCCGGCGCTGGACCTGGTGCTGCTGGACGAGTTGAACATCGCCCTGCGCTATGACTACCTGCCGCTGGAGGGCGTGCTGGCCGACCTCGCCGCACGGCGCCCGCTGCTGCACGTGGTCGTCACCGGCCGCAACGCGAAGCCCGCGCTGATCGAGGCGGCCGACCTCGTCACCGAGATGGGTGCCGTGAAGCACCACTTCGCCGCGGGCGTGAAGGCGCAGAAGGGCATCGAGTTCTGATGTCGCTCGCCTTGATGTTCCAGGGCACCGGCTCCGACGTCGGCAAGTCGCTGATCGTGGCCGGGCTGGCGCGGGCCTTCACAAGGCGGGGCCTCCGGGTGCGCCCCTTCAAGCCGCAGAACATGAGCAACAACGCCGCCGTCACCGCCGATGGCGGCGAGATCGGCCGCGCGCAGGCGCTTCAGGCGCGGGCGGCCAGGGTGGCGCCCTCGGTCCACATGAACCCCGTGCTGCTGAAGCCGCAAAGCCAGGTGGGCGCGCAGATCATCGTGCAGGGGCGCGTCATGGGCCAGGCGCGGGCGGCGGAATATCAGCGCCTCAAACCCGGCTTCATGGCCGCCGTGCTGGACAGTTTTTCCCGCCTGCGCGCCGAGGCCGACATCGTCCTGGTCGAGGGTGCCGGCAGTGCCGCCGAGGTCAATCTCCGCGCCAATGACATCGCCAATATGGGCTTCGCGCGCGCGGCGGACGTGCCCGTGGTGCTGATCGGCGACATTGACCGTGGCGGCGTCATCGCGGCGCTCGTCGGCACCCATGCGGTGCTGGAACCCACCGACGCGGCGATGATCGGCGGCTTCCTCGTCAACCGCTTCCGGGGTGATCCTTCGCTGTTCGCGGACGGCATGGCGCTGATCGCGGCGCGCACGGGCTGGGCGGCGCTGGGCCTCGTGCCCCACCTGCCCGATGCCGCGAAGCTGCCGGCCGAGGATGCGCTGGCGCTGGACCACCCCCTCGCGCGCAAGCCAGGGGCCAAGCTGCGCGTGGCCGTGACCATCCTGCCCGCGATCGCCAATTTCGACGACCTGGACCCGCTGGTCGCCGAGCCCGAAGTGGAAGTCATCCGCGTGCGCCCCGGCCAAGCCCTGCCGGGCGACGCGCAGCTCGTCATCATCCCCGGCTCCAAGTCCACCCTGTCCGACCTGCACGCGCTGCGCGTGGCGGGTTTCGACGTGGACATCGCGGCACACCTGCGGCGCGGCGGGCATGTGCTGGGGCTGTGCGGCGGCTACCAGATGCTGGGCCGCACGGTGGCCGACCCGGACGGCGTGGAAGGCCCGCCCGGCACCGCGCCGGGCCTCGGATTGCTCGCGGTGGACACGGTGCTGTCGGGCGAGAAGCGCCTGGTGCCCGTGCGCGGCCACAGCCATGACGGCGCATCCCTCACCGGCTACGAGATGCACATGGGCCGCACCGATGGCCCCGCGCGCACGCGTCCCTTCGCCACGCTGGAGGAAGGCGGCGCGGAGGGCGCCGTAACGGCCGACGGGCGCGTCACCGGCACCTACATTCACGGCCTGTTCGGCAGCACGGCGCAGCGCGCGGCCTGGCTCGCCCGCTTCGACGCCGGCGCCCCGCGCCTCGACCACGAGGCGGAGGTGGAGGCGGCGCTGGATGCGCTGGCCGCGCACCTGGAAGCGCATCTCGACCTCGACGCGCTGCTTAGGCTTGCAGCGCGAGGAAGGCCAGCGCCAGCAGGGCGATGAGCAGGGCATCCGCCAGGCGATAGAGGCGAAGTGCGGCGCGAATGTCGGCGGCACTGGCCTCGCGCCGCCCATCGCCCATGAAGGCATCCTCCACCAGCACCCCGCCATAGCGGCGCGGGCCGGCGAGCGCGAGGCCGAGCGCGCCCGCCATGGCGGCCTCGGGCCAGCCGGCATTGGGCGAGCGGTGGCGCTTCGCATCGCGCCACATGGCGCGCCAGGCGCCGCGCGCATCCATCCCCGGCAGCAGCGCGGCCGCGGCGATGATGGCGAGGCCCGTCAGGCGCGAGGCCGGCAGGTTCAGCACATCGTCGCAGCGGGCCGAGGCCCAGCCGAAGGCCTCGTGCCGGGCGGTGCGATGGCCGATCATGCTGTCGGCGGTGTTGACCGCCTTGTAGATGGCCGCGCCCGGCAGCCCGCCGAACGCCAGCCAGAAGCCCGGCGCCGTGACGCCGTCGGAGAAGTTTTCCGCGAGGCTCTCGATCGCCGCACGCGCCACGCCGGCCTCGTCCAGCGAGAGCGGGTCGCGGCCCACAATGTGCGAGACGGCCTCGCGACCCGCCTCCAGCCCGCCCTGTTCCAGCGCGGCAGCCACGCGCGCCACATGTTCGTGCAGGCTGCGCTGCGCCAGCAGGCTGCTGGCGATCAGCGCCAACACCAGCAGGCCCAGGGGCAGCGCCAGCAGTGCCCATTGCAGCGCGAGGCCCACGCCGCCAGCCACCAGCACCAGCACGAGCAGCGCCACGACCCCCGCCGCGCGCCGCGCGGCGAAGCTGCGCGCCGCCTGGTTCCAGCCGCGATCCATGGCCGCGATCAGCCGGCCGATCCAGATGACGGGGTGGCCGATGCGGTCCACCACGCGCTGCGGATAGCCGATGGCGGCCTCGATCAGCAGCGCGAGAAGGGCAAGCCCGCTCACGCCAGCGCAGCGGCCAGCCGCGCGAAGCCGGCCTCGTCGGGCGGCAGGCCCAGGCGCAGCCGATCTGGCCAATGGGGGAATTCGCGCACCAGGATGCCGGCGCGGCCCAGGCGGGCGCCCGTGCCGGGGGGTGCCGCCACGAAGCGGAACAGCGGCGTGCCGCCCAGCACCGCGAGGCCCGCGGCCGTCAGCACCGCATCGAGCCGTGCCGACGCAGCGTGGAGCCGTTGGCGCTGCGCCGCCGCCCAGCCCTCATCGGCCAGCGCCGCGAGCCCCGCATGCAGGGCCGGCCCCGCCACGGCCCAAGGACCGAGCAGCGCCTCCAGCCGGGCCGCGATGGCCTCGGGCGCCACGGCGAAGCCCAGCCGCAGCCCGGCCAGTCCATGGAACTTGCCGAAGGAGCGCAGCACCACCACCCCGCCCCCAGGCACCAGCGGCAGGGCGGTCGGCAGGTCCGGCGCGGCATCCAGGAAGGCTTCGTCCACCACCAGCAGCCCGTCCGTGGCGCGCTGGGTGGCGGCCAGGGCGTCCAGCGTGGCAAAGGGCAGCACGCGGCCGGTCGGGTTGTCGGGGTTCACCACCACCACGACCCTGGCCGGCGTCAGCACCTCCAGCACCGGCACCTCGCGCACCGCATGTCCGGCCAGGGCGGCGGCGCGGGCGTGCTCGGCATAGGTGGGGCCCAGGATGCGCGCCTCGCCCGGCGGGCGCAGCGCCGCGATCATGGGCAGCAGGATCTGCGTGCCGGGGGCGGCCACCACCCGTGCCCCCGCCGGCACGCCCCAGCGCCGCGCCGCCAACGCGCAGAGGGCCGCATGGTCGGAGGGTTCGGGCAGGCGTGTCAGGGCTTCCGGCGGCAAAGGCGGCAGCGGATAGGCGCGCGGAGCGATGCCGGTGGAAAGGTCGAGAAACGGCTCCGGCGCCCCCGGAAAGCATCGCCGCGCGGCGGCGAGGTTGCCGCCATGCGGCGGGGCCGGATCACCAACGTTATTGAATACCATCACATTCACGCCGCGCGATCAGGCCTCCATCGCCGCCCGGGCGCAGTCCGGGCAGGTGCCCACCAGTTCCACCACGCTGCGCTCCACCGCATAGCCGCTGCCATCGGCCGCGACACCCAGCACGGCCGCCAGCGCCGCGTCCTCCAGGTCATTCACCGCGCCGCATCCACGGCAGACGGCGAAGGCGCTGGGATGGGCGTGGTCGTCATAGGGGGCGGGGGTGCAGCCGCAGCTCGGCCGCGCGCTGACGGCGGAAGTGTAGGCGTTCAGGCTCTCGATGCGATGGATCAGCCCGGCCTCGCGCAGCGCGTCCAGCGCGCGATACACCGTCTGCGGCCCGCGGATTCCCTCGGGGCGCAGGCGTTCCAGCACCTCATAGGCGGTGAGCGCCCGGCCCGTCTCGGCGCGCAGCACGCCCATCACCAGCGCCTGGTTGCGCGACAGCGGCGGCGCGGCGGCGCTGGCGAAAAATTCGCCCCGCGCCGAGGCGGAGAGCGAACGCGGAAAGGGGATGCTCTTGCACATGATGTGATCTTATCACAGGATCGGCCGGATGACACCGCAGTCTAACCCCGATCAGCACCCGGAGGGCAGCCTCTACCCGAATGCGGGCCGAGGTTCCGTCTGGCCCGACCACGCCGCGCGCTTCTACGCGCGGGCGCTGGACCGCTCCGACTATGGCGCGGCCATCGCCGGCGCCCTGCGCGGCGAAGCGCCGGAGAGCCTGCTGGACATCGGCGCCGGTGCCGGCCACCCGGTCTTGCCCTGGCTGCCAGCCACCGCGGCCTGGACCGCGCTGGAGCCCAACCGCTACCTGCGCGCCAGGCTGGGTCGGCTGCGACGGACGGGCCGTCCCGCCCTGCGCCCACTGAACGCCTGCTGGGAAGCCCTGCCCGAGCTGGGCCTCGCCCCGCACCATTGGGCCTTCGCCGCCAATATCGGCGGCACGCTCCAGGCGCCGCGCGCGCTGCTCGGCCACATGCGGGCGCTCGCGCGGGGGCGGGTGGCCTGGGTGGTGCCGGCCCAGCACGGCCCGCGCCGCTGGTGCCTGGCCGGCGCCCTGCCCGCCACCCTGCATGGCGAGGACGAGACGCCCGCGCTGCGCGGCGTCATGGCCGCCCTGGGGCCGGACCAGCCGCACGACATCCGCCTCGCCCCCTGGACCTTCCGCGCGCGCTTCGAGGGGCTCGACGCCGCCACGCGCTATTGCGCCGCCCAGCTCTCCCGCCCGTACGCCGCCTGCCGCGCGGCGGTGGAGGCGGCCGCGCGCCCCCTGCCCTGCGGCGGCGTCGAACTCGCCGCCCCCAAGGTCTCCGCCCTTCTCCTCTGGAATCTCTGAACCGATGCGACAGCTTCTCCTCGCCGGCTCGGCGCTGGCCGTGCTGGGCCTGCCCGCCACCTCCCTCCGCGCGCAGGGCACGGGGCCCGAGGTGCGACTGCCCGCCACGGCCAGCCTGGACGAGGTGGTGGTGACCGCCACGCGCCGGCCGGAGCCGCGCTCCGCGCTGGCCGGCACCGTGCAGGTGATTGACGAAGCCACCATCCGCGCCAGCACCGCCCAAAACCTGACGGACCTGCTGGCCGAGAACGCGGTCGGCTTCTTCAGCGAATGGACGCCGGCGCAGACCAGCATCAACATCCGCGGCGGCGCCACCGACGGCCAGGGGCGTGACTTCCGCAGCCAGGTGCTGGTGCTGGTGAATGGGCGGCGCGCGGGCACGGCGAACCTGTCGAAGCTCAGCCCTTCCGAAGTGGCTCGCATCGAGGTGATCCGCGGCCCGGCCAGCGTGGTCTATGGCAGCCAGGCGCTCGGCGGCGTCATCAACCTGATCTTGCGGGACGGGGTGAACTCGCCGGGCGGGCGGGCGGAAATCCGCGGCGGCTCCTGGGGTCTGGTCGAAGGCCGGGCGGGCTATGGCGGCGCGCTGGAGGGCGCCGGCGTGGACTACTACCTGGGCTTCGCCGGCGGCCGGCGCGATTCCTACCGCGCGGGCGGCGGGGGCGAGCAGGCGGGCACGCAATGGAACCGGCTGGGGGCGCTGGGCGCCTTGGGCGTGCAGACCGGCCTCGGGCGCGTGGGCGTCACGCTGCGGACCGACGGCACCTATGATGCGGGCTTCCGCGGCTCCTCCTGGAACACCACCAACCGCGACGACCGCACCAACGCCTCGGCCGATGTCACGCTGGATGGCGGCACGGAGGATGGGCGGTATCGCTGGTTCGGCCAGTTCTACGCGGTGCGCGACGTGGACCATTTCCGCTGGCGCTCCCCCATCCAGCGGGGGGGCACCGGCCTGCCGGTGATCGGCACCGACGCGGACCGCAACCACCGCACGCTGGACATACTGGGCCTGCGCCTGCAGCCCTCCATGCGGCTGTGGCAGGGAGCGGAGCTGGTCACGGGGCTCGACCTCGAGCATTCCACCCTGCGCTCCACCCGCTGGCGCGTGGGGCTGCCCGGCAGCGGCATCACCACCCAGGTGCCGCCCTACGACAATGACCAGACAGAACGGACGCTGGGCCTCTTCGCGGAATTGTCGCAGCGCCTATGGGATGACCGGCTGACGCTGCGCGGCGGCGTGCGCCGGACCTGGGGCGAGACCCAGGTGGACGCAACCCCCAACCTGCCGGCGCTGCGCCTGCGGAGCGCGGATTACGAGGCCACCACCTGGTCGGCCGGCGCCAGCCTGCGCGTGGCGGAGGGCGCGGTGCTGCGCGCCAATGCGGCCACGGGGTTCCGCGCGCCGACCGCCACCGACCTCGCGGCGGACTTCACCGCGCTGGGCGGCGGGCGCGTCTTCGGCAACCCGAACCTGCGCCCCGAGACCAGCACGCAATATGAAGTCGGTGCCGCCCTGTTCCGCCCCGGCTGGCGCGCCGATGTGGCGCTGTTCCAGAACACCATCCATGACCGCATCACCACCCGCGCGCGGGCCGGCGTGGCCAATACCTCGGACTATGTGAACAACCCCGGCGACATCCTGGTGCGCGGGCTGGAGGTGCAGTTCCAGGCCGACATGGCGCGCGCCTTCGGCGTCCAGGGCTGGCGCTGGACGGCCTTCGCCAATGCGTCCTGGAACTTCGACATGATCGACGAGGGCGCGCGGCTCGGCCCCACGGTGAACACGCGCACGGCGCAGCGCATGTATCGCTACCAGGCGGCCATCGGCACCACGGTGGGCCAGGCGCGCTGGGATGTCTCGGTGCTGGGCATCCTGCGCGGCCCCGTCCACTACGACACCGAGGAGAACCTGCTGATCCCGGCCGCGGAGCCCTTCCGCGAATACATCCACCGCAAGGGCCCCTTCTGGGTGTGGAACCTGCGCGGCAGCTTCCAGCCCCTGCCCGAGCAGGCGCCGGGCTTGCGGATCTTCGGCGCCATCAACAACCTGTTCGACGTGAACAACCACGCGCTCTTCATCGCGACGGCGGGGCAGCCCTTCCTGGGGGATGCGCGCCTGTCCAATGGCGGGCTCGGCAATTCGATGCCGGGGCGCGAGTTCACGGCCGGGATGCGCGTCACATTCTGACGCTGCCGCGCCGCGCGCTGCTGGCCGCGCCACTCCTCGTCCCCGGTTTCGCGCGGGCGGGGTCATGGCCGCGCGCGCTGACGGATGGGCTGGGGCGGCGCGTCGTCATCGCGGCCCCCCCACGTCGGATCGTCGCCATCTTCGCCTCGAACACCGAGATGCTGGCCGCCATCGGCGCGCTGGACCGCGTGGTGGGCATCGAGGCCTACACCCACTTCCCCCCCGAGGTGCAGGGCCTGCCGCTGGTGGGCGGGCGGCTCGGCTTCTCGGCCGAGGCCATCGCGCGACTCGAAGCGGATCTCGTGGTGATGACGCCCGCCCGCAATGCCGCCCATGCGCTGACCGAACCCATGACGCGCATCGGCGTGCCGGTGCTGGTGGTGACCCACCGCGACCTGCCCCAGGTCTTCGCCAACCTCCGCCTGCTGGGAATGGCCACGGGGCAGGAGGGCGTAGCGGAAGCGCTGGTGGCGCGGCTGGAGGCGCGGCTCGGCGCCGTGCGGGCGCGGCTGGCGGGGCGCGCGCCCGTGCGGGTGTTCATGGAGACCTCCAGCACCGGGCGCGGCGTCTATGGCACCCTCCGCCCGGGCAGCTATTCCTTCGACGCCATTCGGCTGGCGGGGGGGGAGAGCGTGTTTCCGGAACTGTCGGCCAACGGCCCGCCCCTCGTCTCGGGCGAGGCCATCCTGCGCGCCGACCCCGCCTTCTACCTGGTGGCCGGGCGCCCGGACCAGGCGGCGGAAGTCCCGCGCCGCACCGCCTTCGCGGCGCTGTCGGCCGTGCGCGCGGGCCGCGTGCACGTGGTCAGCCGCGCGCAATTCCTCATCCCCGGCCCGCGCGTGGTGGACGGGGTGGAGAGCCTGGCGCAGTTGCTGCACGGGACGGCGGCATGATCGCCTGGCTGCTGCCACCGCTCGGCCTGCTGGCCGGGCTGATGCTGGGGGCGGTGACGCTGACGCCGGCCGAGGCATGGTCGCTGCTGGCCGACCCCACGCAGCCCCTGGGACAATTGCTGTGGCAATGGCGCCTGCCGCGCGTGCTGGCGGCGGGCTGCGTGGGGGCGCTGCTGGCGCTGGGCGGCGCGGTGTTCCAGGGCGTGTTCCGCAACCCGCTGGCCGAGCCCTATCTGCTGGGCAGCGCGGGGGGCGCTGCGGTGGGGGCGACGGTGGCGCTGCTGGTCGCGCTGCCGCTGCCGCAATGGTTGTCCCTTCCGATGCTGGCCTTCTGCGGCGCATGGGGGGCCACCTGGCTGGTGCTGGCGCTGGCGCGGCTGGCCGATGGCACCTCCGTCGCGACGTTGCTGCTGGCGGGCGTCGCGGTCGCGGCGCTGCTGGGGGCGGTGCGCTCCTTCCTGATGCTGGCGCTGTCGGACGAGACGGTGAGCCTGCAGGCCGTGCTGGCCTGGGCGCTGGGGGGCGTGCAGACGCCCTCCTGGCCGGAGCTGGCAGTCCTGGCCGCGCTGACGGCGGCGGCGCTGGCCCTGTGCCTCGCGCTGGCGCGGGGGCTCGATTTGCTGGGCCTGGGCGAGGCCGTGGCGGAATCCTTCGGCCTGCCGGTGCGGCGCTTCGTGGCGCTGGCGGTGCTGGCCGGCGCCTTCGTCGTGGCGGTCAGCGTGGTGTGGGGCGGGCTGGTGGGCTTCGTGGGGCTGATGGCGCCGCATCTGGCGCGCTGGACCTCCGGGCCGCTGCATCGGGGGCTGCTGCCGCGCGCGGCCGCCATCGGCGCGGGGCTGGCCATGCTCTGCGACGGCGCGGCGCGGGCCCTGCTGCCGCCCGCGGAAATCCCGCTTGGCTTGGTGACCGCAGCGATCGGGGCGCCCTTCTTCCTGCTGGTGCTGGCGCGGGAGGCGCGGCGTGGCTGAGGCGGCGCTGGACTTGCGGGGCCTGGGCTACAGGACCGGGGCGGCGGCACTGGTGGAAGACGTCACCTTCGACCTGCATCCCGGCGAGGTGCTGGGCCTCATCGGCCCCAATGGCGCGGGCAAGACCACGCTGCTGCGTCTGATGGCCGGGCTGCTGCGCCCCTTCACAGGGGAAGTTCGGCTGCACGGCCGCCCCCTGCCCGACTGGCCGGCGCGGGAGCGCGCGCGGCGGATGGGCTACCTGCCGCAGCATTTCGCGCCGCACTGGGACTACACGGCGCGCGAGCTGCTGCGCCTGGGACTGGAGCGGGGCGGCAGCGCCGAGGGTCTGGAGGATGTGGCCAGCCTGCATGGCGTGGCGGGGCTGCTGGAGCGGCGCTGGTCAAGCCTCTCCGGCGGCGAGCGGGCGCGCGTGCTGGCCGCCTCGGTGCTGGCCACGCGGCCCGGCGTGGTGCTGGCCGACGAGGCGACGGCGGCGCTGGATGTGGGGCAGTCCCTCGCCCTCATGGGGCGGCTGCGCATGGCGGCGCGGGAGGGTGCGGCGGTGGCCGTGGTGGTGCATGACCTCAACCTGGCGCTGGCCGGCTGCGACCGCCTGGCCCTGCTGCACCAGGGCCGCTTGCAGGCGCTGGAGACGGCGGCGAGCCTGGCCGAGGATGCGCGGCTGGACGCCGCCTTCGGCGTGGATTTCGTCCGGGTGCGGACGGAGGGGGGCCTGTTGCTGACCGCCCGCGGGGGCGGTTGAGACGCGCCCCGCCTACCTCGCCGCCACATGGTCGGCCATTTCCGCATGGCGCGTGCCCATCGGCTTGTCCGGTGCGTCGGTCGTGTCGCGGGCGGTTTGGTGCTCCATCTCGGCGTTGAGCTCGCCGCCCAGCAGGATGACCAAGGCCGAGAGCCAGATCCAGGTCATGAAGCCCACCACGGCGCCGAGCGAGCCATAGGTCTCGTTGAAGGTGCCGAAATTCGAGACATACCAGGAGAAGGCCGCGGAGCCCCCCAGCCACGCCACCGAGGCGAAGGCGCTGCCCCAGCTCACCCAGCGCCATTTCGCGCTCGCACGGCTCGGCCCCCAGCGGTAGAGGCAGGCCAGCACCAGGCCCACCAGCATCAGCAGCACCGGCCAGCGGCCGTAGCGCAACAGGGTCTCCGCCGTGCCGCCCATCCCCACCATGCCCAGCACCACCGGCACCGCGACCACGGCCATCATGGTCAGGATGGCGAAGAGGATGAGGCAGAGGGTGAAGGCCAGCGTCACCGCCGTGAACTTGATGAAGCTGCGCTTCTCGCGCTCCTCGTAGACGATGTTCAGCGCATCGAACATCGCCTTCGCCGCCTGGTTGGACGACCACAGCGAGATGAGCAGGCCCACCACCGCGCCGAAGCCCAGCGTGCCGCCGGCGGTCTCGGTCACGCGCGACACCTGCTCCTCGATGATCTGCATGCCGCCTTCCGGGACGAAGCCGCCCAGCGCGGAAAGGTGCCCCTGGATGGTCGCGGGGTCCGTCCACAGCGCATAGAGCGAGGCCATCGCCGCCAGCGCGGGGAACAGCGCCAGCAGGGTGTAGAAGGTGATGGCGGCGGCCTCCATCATCAGCCGGTCCTCATTGGCCTGCTGGGCGGTGCGCTTCAGGATCTGCCACCAGCCGCGAGCGGGTATTTCGGACGGGCTGCGCGCCGCGCCGCCCGAACTGGCGGGTTGGTTCCTGGCGGGCTGGTTCACCGCCCCCTGCGCCGGGACAGGCGGGCGTGGGGATGATGTGAGGGAACTCTTCGCGCCCATCGCCAGGATCGCCGCCAGCGCGGCCCCGCCCAGGAGCCAGTCGCCTCGCCGGCCACCACGCTCATCCCCATATCGCTCCCAGCGTGCCATGCCGAACCCCTGCCTTACCTGCGAAGCCAACGCCGGAGGGCGGCCCGGGTGGCGCGTGGAGATCGGATTTCACGGGCTGATACGGATGTTTTTGGGGGAAGCGTGGAACATCAGCGCCTTAACCGCGCGTGACGGCCCGAGGGGAGACAGATACCTGTCACTCGAACCACGATCTGGTGATGCGGCGGAGAAACGTGGCCAGGCGAAAGGACCTGACGTCAAACATTCTCCGCACAATGCGCGCCGACGTCGCCCCCGGCGTGTCCGGTTCCGGCAGGCCCCCCAAGCTCCCGTCCTCAGCCCCTCACCGCCGCCAACGCTGGAAGCCGGAACCGATCTCTATCCTCGCCCAAATCCTTGCCCACGCTTTCAGGAGCGCCCGTAGATCTTAACGGCATCTTCCGGCGAACCGCGGAAGGCGGTTTTCGTCGGAGGATGCGCTGCGAGCACTTGGCAGTCGAAACCTCCATGCGTGAGCAGAACCGTGATCTGCCGTCACCCAGGGCCCTCGCGCCACGAGCCGGTGGCGGCGCCGGTCTCCGTCAGCGACCCCTGCCCCTCACACCTGCGTGCGCACGAACTGTGCGCGCAGGTGCTCGCCCGAGGTGGTGGGCGCGAAGTTCGGCGCCTCGCCCTCGGGCACGGTGCCGGGCAGGGCCGCCACCGGCGCGTCGTAGTTCGGGTTGTGGAAGAAGACGAGCGAAAGGCGCCGGCTGCCCGCCACGAGTTCTGCTGGCGGGTTCACCACGCGGTGCAGTGTCGCCTTCCATTGGCCATTGGTCCAGCGTGCCATCAACTCGCCGATGTTGACGATGTAGCTGTCGGGCGCGATGGGCACGTCCACCCATTCTTGCGCGCGGTTCAGCACCTGCAGGCCGCCCGGCTTGTCCTCGGCGCGCAGGATGGTGAGGGAGCCATAGTCGGCGTGGGCGCCCGCTCGCAACTGGCCGGGCTTTGGCGGCACCTTCGGCGCGGGATAGTTGCGCACGCGCAGGCGGCTGATGTGGTGGTTGATCTTGGCGGCGAAGAAATCCTCTTCCAGGTCCAGCGCGAGCGCGAACATGGCCATGAGGTCCTCGGCCAGCGCGCCCATCGCGCGGAAGTATTCCTCATACAGGGCGCGCAGTTCGGGCGGGTTCTCGGGCCAGAGGTTCGGGTGGAAGTGCTTGCCCGCGGCGGGGCCGTGGAAATACGCGGTGTCCGGCACATCCACCGGGCCGATCATCAGGCTCTCGTTCAGGTCGCCCGGGACGTCCACGCCCTGGCTGCGGCCCACGCTCTCGGCCTCCAGCGGGATGTAGCCGCGCGTGACGTCCGGTGCCGGGCGCAGAACGCGGTTCTTCTCCGCCGCGTCCAGGTCGAAGAAGGCGTTGGACGCGGCCTGCACCTTCGCGATCAACCCCGGATCCACGCCATGGCCCGTGATGACGAGAAAGCCGATGTCATGGATGGCGCGGCCCACCTCGGCCGCGATGGCGCGCTTCGTGGCGGGGTCACCGCCGTGGAAGGGCGCGACGTTGATGACGGGGACGTTCAGCAGCATGGCAGTCTCCCTACAGGTCCAGTTCGGTGGCGAGGTCGGAGAACAGGAAGCCGGCGAGCCGCGCATCGTGGCCCGGGGCGGCGAAGAGCAGCGCTCCAACCGGCATGCCGGCATCGAGCCCCGCGCGCAGGCTCGCGACGGGCCCGCCAAGCGCCGTGGTGGGGATGACGAAAGAGGGGTCGCCGGTGGTGCCATCGGCGGGCGCGACATCCGGCGCGGCGGGCATCAGCAGCGCGTCGTCGTCGCCGAAGGCGGCCCAGAAGGCGCGCCGCATCCGCGCCAGGTCACGAAGGGCGGCGTGGTACTCGGAATCGCTCATCGCCAGGCCGGTGGCGATGTCCGCGGCGAGACGTGGCGAAATGCGGTCCATCGGCAGCCGCGCATGGGTGCGTCCGGCCTCGGCCAGCAGGACCTGGCGGTGGGCGAGGAGTATGGCCTCCAGCGGGACAGGCGTCCGGGCCTCCACCACCTCCAGCCCCGCTGATTTCAGCGTGGCGGCAAACGCGTCCACGCGGGCCGCCGTGCCCAAGGCCGTCATGCGGGCCAGCATGTCGTCGCGCAGCACCACGACGCGCGGGCGGGTGGGCCGCGCGCCCAGCAGGCCGAGATGATCCGCGGCGAAGCCAGCCGCAAGGAAGGCCGCGTCCTGTGCCGTCTGGCCGAAGGCGCCCATGGTGTCGAAGCTCGGCGCCAGGGGCACCACCCCCACGCCGCCGACGGACAGCGTGGAGGGCTTGAACGCCCCCGTGCCGGTATAGGCGGCGGGCCGGTTCACACTGCCCGCCGTCTGCGTGCCCAGCGCCAGCGGCACCATGCCGGATGCCACCGCGGCGCCCGATCCGGCCGAGGAGCCGCCCGGCGTGCGCGCCGGATCCCATGGATTCCTGGTGGGCGGGACGGGCGCGAAATAGGCGTATTCGGTGGTGTGCACCTTGCCCAGCACCACGGCGCCCGCCGCGCGGAGGTGGGCCACCACGGTGGCATCCGCCGTGGCGGGCGGCGCATTGGCGCGGGAGAGGCTGTTGGCGCGGGTGGGCAGGCCACGCACGTCGATCACATCCTTCACCGCGATGGGAATGCCGTGCAGCGGGCCGCGCTTCGTGGTTTCGCGGTCGAGCGCGCGGGCCTGGGCCAGCGCGTCCTCGGCCAGCACATGCAGCCAGGCCTGCACCTCGCCATCCACGGCGGCGATGCGGTCCAGGCAGCGCTGCACCAGCGCCTCGGAGGTCAGTTCGCCGCGCGCCATGGCGGCGCCGAGGTCGCGCACCCGGCCAGGGTCCTGAACCAGCTTGTTCATGCGCGCAGCTCCGCGCGGCGCGCCTCGGTGGCGGCGATGTCCACGGCGAGCGTCTCATCCTCGATCTCGCCGGTGAACACCACGCCATAGACGTCGCGCGCCTTCTCGCGGCTCTCCCAGCCCTCCAGCACATCGTGCAGCACGCGGTCCAGGCCGCGGTCCAGCGGATTGCCATAGCCGCCGCCCGAACTGTCGCGGCCGCGCAGCGCCTGGCCCTTCTGCAGCGCGACCTGCACCACATTGGGCAGGCGCGCAGCATCGCCATTCTCGCCCAAGAGCCAGGTCTTGCCGGCGGTGCCGTCATGCCCGCCCACCACGCCGCGCGGCGGCGCGTGCTGCCCGTCGCAGGAAATGACGGCGGTGACGGGATTTCCCGTGGCCGCCAGCTCGATCTGCTGCGCCGGCGCGCCGCGATGCCGCCCCGCGCCGGAGCTGTCCGGCACGATCTCGAGGCTGTTTACGCGGATGGGGTGCTTGAGTTCGTCCACCTCCACGCTGTCGCGGTACATGAGGCCGGCGATGACCGGGATGGCGTAGTTCACCCAGCCATCGGCCACCGGAGAGGCCGGGCCGCCATTGGTGGAAAGCATCATCCGGTTCACGAAGGGCGCGTCGCCACGGCGATGATCCTTGCCGGAAATCACCGCCATGCCGGCGCCGAGGCCGGTGCCGCCCTCGCTCAGCCCATGCCCGTCACCAAGCTGCGCGAAGGCGGATTGGGTGATGTTCACCAGCCGCTCGGACACGTTGGTGGTGCCCATCGAACAGGAGTGCGGGAATCTCGGCGCGGCCACCACGCTCTCTTCCGCATACTTGAACGTCAGCCGCCGGAAGCTGCCGGCGTTTCGGGGGAGATCCTTGTCCAGCGCGTTGAAGATGGCGCCGACCACGGCGGAGGTCGCCGCACCCAGCGAGGTGTTCAGCCCCACATCCACGCAGGGTGGGTTGTCGGAAAGGTCCACATGGATCATCGCCACGTCGGGGTCGATCTCGATCTTGACCGTGAGTTCCAGGCCCCCTGGAAGGATACCCTCCAGCGGGTCCGACCTTCCCTTGTTCACCAGCTTCGCGCGCGGCATGCGGCGGATATTCTCGACCATGCGACGCTCGGAGTAGTCAAACCATTCGGCCATGAAATTCTTCACGGTGGCCACGCCGTATTTCGCGCAGAACTCCTCCAGCCGGCGCTCGGCCACGCGCGCGGAACCGAGGCCCGCCAGGTAGTCGCCATACCATTGGTCCGGCACGCGGATGCGCGCCCGGCACATCCGCACGATGTCCTCGATGTTCTTGAAATCGCGCTGGATGCGCACGCCCGGGAAGACCAGCGCACCCTCGTGGTACACATCGCGCGCCAGCACGAAATAGCTCGACGGAATGGAGTTGCCGATATCCGCCATGTGGCACTTCGCCACGGAGGTGAAGAGGTGCTCGCCCTCGAAGAAGATGGGCACCATGAAGGTGTGGTCGGCCGGGTGGGTGTTGCCGCCGTAAGGGTCGTTGTCGAGGTAGGCATCGCCGCGCCGGATGTCGCCCGCATGATAGCGGCGCATGTTGGCCGTTTGGATGTGGCAGCCGAAGATGTGCACGGGCAGGCCTTCGGCCGGCGCCAGCAGCTGGTCATCGCCCGTGACCAGGCAGCAGGAGAAATCCCGCGCGGAGGAAATCACGGCCGAACGCGCGGCGCGCAGCAGCGTGTTCGTCATTTCGCGCACGATGCCGTCGAGGCGGTTGGCCATGACGGAGAGCAGGACGGGGTCCATCATCGGTTCCTCCTCACGCGCAATGCAGGATGTAGTTGCCGGCGGCGGAAAGCTCCGCCGACAGGCCGGGATAGACCACGATGGTGGTGGTCGGTTCCTCGATGATGGCCGGCCCCGCGATCTGCGCGCCAGGTTGCAGCGTGGCACCCCGGAAGATGGGCGTGGGGGCGCGCCCCGTCTCGGTGAAGTAGCAGGGGCGCTGGGTGGCGGGTTCGGGCCTGTGCGGCGTCGCCACGACGTCGGGCGGCGGTGGCGGCGCAAAGAGGCTGATGGAAATGCGCCCCTTCCAGTTCACGAATTCCACCGGGCTGCCTTCGTCGCGCACGGCGTAGACGCGCTCATGCGCCTGGTGGAAGGCCTCGGCGAGGCCGGCGACATCGGCCTCGGCGATGCGGGTGACGGGCAGGCGCGTGTCCAGTTCCCAGACCTGCGCGCGGTAGCGGGCCTCGACCACGAGCTCGACGCTGGCTTCCGCGCCATCCGCGCCCTGCAGGCCGCGGCGGAAGGCGGCGAGTTCCGCCTCGATCTCCTCCAGCGCGCGGTTCACGCCGGCAATGTCGAAGCCCGTGCTGTCGGTCAAGCGGCTGCGCGTCGCCTCGAAGACGATGGCACTGTACTGCATGCCGCAGGCCGACAGCGCCGAGGCCAGGCGCGGCAGCACCACCGTCGCACAACCCAGTTCCTGCGCGATGGGCATGATGTTGAAGCCCGCGGCGCCGCCGCCCGCCACGACCACACTCTCGCGCGGGTTCAGGCCTTCGTTCACCGTGATTTCGCCGATGGCCTTGATCATCAGCTCGTTCGCGATGGTCATGATGGCGGCCGCCGTCTGGTCCGGTGTGCGGCCGATTTCGCCCGCGAGCCGCGTGATGACGCGGGCCGCCGCGTCCGCGTCCAGCGTCAGCCGTCCGCCGTTGAAGTAGGCAGGGTCGATGTAGCCCAGGAAAAGCGCCGCATCGGACACGGTGGGCTGGTCGCCGCCGCGCCCATAGCAGGCCGGCCCGGGCGTGGAGCCGGCTGATTGCGGCCCCACCCGCAGCAACCCGCCCGCATCAAGCCAGGCGATGGAACCACCGCCCGCGCCGATGGACCGCACATCCACTGTGGAGGTGCCGATGATGTCGCCCAGCCAGCGCTGCCCGAGCCAAGCGTCGCGCGTGTAGACAAGCCCGCCATCGCGCACCAGGCCTACGTCGAAGGTGGTTCCGCCGGTGTCGCAGACGATGGCGTTGCCGCCCAGACGCTCCACCGCGCAGGCGGCGCGTCCCGCCACGGGCGCCATGGCCGGGCCCGATTTCAGCGTGTGGATGGGCCGCGCGATCAGTTCCTCCACGGCTTGGCAACCGCCCACGGAGGTGCTGACCAGCAGGTCGCCGGTGAAGCCCGCCCCGCGCAGGTCGGAGGCCATCTCGCCCAGGTGCTTCTGCATCAGCGGCTTCAGCGAGGCATCGATGGCGGTGGCGGAAGCGCGCCGGTATTCGCGCAGGATCGGCACCAGCTGGTGCGACAGCGTGTAGGGCACGCCCGGCATCATCTCGTCCAGCAGCGCGCCCAGCCGCAGCTCATGCGCGGGCTCGGCGATGGACCACAGCAGCGAGACGGCGACGGCCTCCACGCGCCGCGCCTTCAGCGTCTCGATCACCTGGCGCGCCTGGGCCTCGTCGAAGGGTATCACGACCTCGCCCTCGGCGCTGATGCGCTCCGTGATCTCGAAGGAGAGGCGGCGCGGGATGTAGGGATCGGGGTAGTCGTAGCTGTAGTCGTGCGGGCCGTGCTTGCCGCCTTCCTTGAGGGTCAGCGTGTCGCGGAAGCCGCGCGTCGTCAGGAAGGCCGTACGCGCCGTGCGCTTCGTCACCACGGCATTGGTGGCGCGCGTGGTGCCGTAGATCAGGATTGCCGCCTCCGCGAGCAGCGTGCCCAGGCTGATGCCCAGATCACCGGCAACCACCGAAAGCGCACCCTTCATTCCTTCGAAGATCCGGTCGGGCGTGGTGAGGGATTTGCCGATATGCAGCGTCCCGGCATCATCAAGCACGACGATGTCGGTGAAAGTCCCCCCGGTATCCACGGAAATCCGATACGCCATGCCGCTTTCCTTTGGACCAATGCCTGTCTTTCGCGATGGTGCATCGGGCCTTGGGGCTGGCAAGCTGGTCCCCTGTGGGAATCACACGCTCTCAGACATTGGGTGAAAACGGGATGAGCGAAGACGTCTATGCGGCGCGCGGCTATGGCGCGAAGGGGGTGGGCTTCGGTGAGAAGCCCGGCCTGGTGGTCGTGGATTTCCAGACGGGCTTCACCGATCCGGCCTTCCCCATGGGCGGCGCGCCGCTGGTGGACCGCGCGCTGGACAACACCGTGCGCCTAATGCGCGCGGCCAAGGCGGCGGGCGCGCCCATCATCGCCTGTGTCATCGCCTTCGATGGACCCAAGGGAGCGCCGCACTGGAAGGTGCCGCCCGTGCTGGACCTGCTGGCCGGCACCGCGGGCACCGCGCTCGACCCGCGCATCGCCGCCGAGGGGCCGGACGTGGTGCTGACCAAGACGGCGCCATCGATCTTCTTCGGCACGGCCGCCGGCGCCATCCTGACGCGGGAGCGGGTGGATACGGTCATCGTCACCGGCTGCATAACGTCCGGCTGCGTGCGTGCCAGCATCATCGATGCCTTCTCGCTGGGCTTCCGCGTGCAGGTGCCAGAGGATTGCGTGGGCGACCAGGACCAGGCCGCCCATGACCAGAACATCAAGGATGTCGGCCGCCGCTATGCCGACATCACCACCGCCGATGCGATGATCGCGAAGCTGGAGGAATGGCGCACCAGCAACAGTCGCTGATCATTCCGCCGCCATCGGCATCTCCGCGGCCTTGATCGCGCGCCAGATGCGCGCGGGCGTGGCGGGCATGTCGATGTGCGTGATGCCATAGTCCGACAGCGCATCCACCACCGCGTTGATCACGGCCGCCGGGGCGCCGATGGAGCCCACCTCGCCGCACCCCTTCACGCCCATGGGCGTGTCGGTGGAGGGGACGGGATGGTTCTTCATGGCATAGCTCGGCACGTCATCGGCGCGCGGCATGCAGTAGTCCTGGAAGGAACCGCTGAGCATCTGCCCCGTCGCCGGGTCATAGACGCAGTGTTCCAGCAACGCCTGGCCGATGCCCTGGGTCACGCCGCCATGCAACTGCCCCTCGACGATCATCGGGTTGATGACGGTCCCCACATCATCCACGCCGACATAGTTCACCAGCGTGATATGTCCGGTGTCAGGGTCGATCTCCACCTCGGCCACGTGCGCGCCGCCAGGGAAGGAGAAGTTCACCGGGTCGTGGAACGCCTGTTCCTCCAACCCGGGATCCAGCGTCTCCAGCGGATAGTCGTGCGGGACATAGGCGGCCAGCGCCACCTCCTGGAAGGACTTCCCGCGGTCGGTGCCGGCGACGGTGAAGCGGCCTTCGGAGAACTCGATGTCCACCTCGCTCGCCTCCAGCAGGTGGGCAGCGATCTTGCGGCCCTTGGTGATGACGCGGTCCGACGCCTTTGCCAGCGCGGCACCCCCCACCACCAGAGAGCGCGAGCCGTAGGTGCCCATGCCGAACTGCACGCGGTCGGTGTCGCCAAACACGATGTCGATGTCCTCGAACTTCACGCCCAGCTTTTCCGCCACGATCTGCGCGAAGGTGGTCTCGTGCCCCTGGCCATGGCTGTGGGTGCCGATCAGCACCGTGACATGGCCAGTGGGATGCACGCGCACGGTGGCACTCTCATACAGCCCGCCCCGCGCGCCCAACTGCCCGGCGATGCGCGAGGGTGCGAGGCCGCACGCCTCGATATAGGTGGACAGCCCCACGCCCAGGAGCTTGCCGCGCTGCTTCGCGATAGCCCGGCGTTGTGGAAAACCTTCCCAGTTTGCCAGCGCCAACGCACGGTCGAGGCAGCCCAAGGGGTCGCCGCTGTCGTACTTCATCATCACCGGCGTCTGGTAGGGGAAGGCGCTGCGGGCGATCATGTTGCGGCGGCGGATCTCGGCCTTGTCGATGCCCATCTCGATGGCCGCCATGTCCACCAGGCGCTCCACCACGAAGGTAGCCTCGGGGCGGCCCGCGCCGCGATAGGCATCCACCGGCACCGTGTTGGTGAAGGCCACCTTCACCTGGCAATGGATGGCTGGCGTCGTGTACACGCCGGCCAACAGCGGCGCGTAGAGGTTGGTGGGGATATTCGGCCCGAAGGTCGAGATGTAGCCACCGATATTGCCTATGGTCAGCACCTTCATGCCGAGGAACTTCCCCTCGGCGTCGAGCGCCAGCGCGGCCTCGGTCACATGGTCGCGGCCATGGGCGTCGCTGATGAACCCCTCGCTGCGCTCGCAAACCCATTTCAGCGCACGGCCAAGGCGCTTGGCCGCGAAGGTGATCACGGCCTCCTCCGCATAGTGGAACTGCTTCACGCCGAAGCCGCCGCCCACATCGGGGGCCACCACGCGCAGCTTGTGCTGCGGGATGTTGAGCACGAAATTGCCCATCAGCAGCCGCACCACATGCGGGAACTGGCTGGTGGTCCACAGCGTATATTGTCCCGTGGTGGGTTCATATTCCGCAATGGCGGCGCGCGGCTCCATCGGGTTTCCCACCAGGCGGTTGTTCACCAGCTTGAGGCGCGTGACATGGGCGGCGCGGGCGAAGGCGGCATCGGTGGCCGCCGCGTCGCCGATGGACCAGTCGCAGCACAAATTGCCCGGGACATCGTCGAAAATCTGCGGCGCGCCGGGGGCGACGCTGCTTTCCAGGTCCACCGCCGCGGGCAGGGGTGAGTAGTCCACGGTGATGAGTTCCGCGGCGTCGCGCGCCTGGTGCGCCGTCTCGGCCACGACGAAGGCCACCGCGTCGCCCACGTAGCGCACCTTGCCGATGGCGAGTGCGGGGTGCGGCGGCTCCTTCATGGGCAGGCCATCGCTGCCGGTAATGCCCCAGCCGCAGGGCAAGCCGCCCACGCCGGCGGCGGCCAAATCCACCCCCGTGATCACGCCCAGCACGCCGGGTGCG
The DNA here is from genome assembly GCF_014196305.1 of Roseococcus suduntuyensis. GTDB lineage: Bacteria > Pseudomonadota > Alphaproteobacteria > Acetobacterales > Acetobacteraceae > Roseococcus > Roseococcus suduntuyensis. Next base: position 95,068 of record NZ_JACIDJ010000006.1, on the reverse strand, counting down.
GCCAGCGCCGCCGACACATCCAGCCCGTTCAACACGGCATGCGCGTGCGGTGAGCGCAGGAACACCCCATGCGCCATGCCCGGTCGCTGCATGTCGCCCACGTAGTTCCCGCGGCCGGTGATGAAGCGGTGGTCCTCCTTCCGCCGAACCGATGACCCGATGCCGCTCTGCGCCATGCCTCATGTCCTCCCGTGGGACGCCGAGTGTTGACGAGCGACGGGCGGAATGGCGCGCAAAGAACAAGTCGTTCAGCCGACGAAGAACGCTTCCGCACGCGCCGCAGGCAGTTTTGTGGAAATAGGCACAAAATCTATGCACGACTTCGTCCATATGCCGACAGACCGCGCAGCTGATCCATCGCGGCGCGTTGCGGCCACCTCCGGGCAGCCCCTAGGGTTTGGCGGCTGCCTCGGCAGGCCACCCTCCGGCACGGCCGGACCCGGGACCAAGGAGACGATCCAGATGTCACGAATTCCCCCCTTCGCGCCGCGCCGCGCACTGCTGGGCCTTGGCGTGCTGGCTGGCCTGGCACTTGGTGCTGCCGCACCGGCCGCCGCGCAGCGCGCGCAGCCCTGCATCGGCGCATCCTGGGAGCTGACGGGCCCCCTGGCGCACACGGGCCTTTCCATCCGCATCGCCGTCGAGACCGCGATCGAGGAGATCAACGCGGCTGGCGGCGTGCTCGGCCAGCCGCTGCGGCTCATCGCCTATGATGACCAGGGCGAACCGGCCCGCGCCGTGGACAATGCGCGCCGCATCGGCGAGCGCGACAACTGCATCGTGATGATGGGCGGCTTCCGCACCCCCAACGCCATCGCCCTGCGCGAGCCGCTGGACGAAATGGGCCTGCCCTGGATGGGCGTGATCTCGGCCGGCACGGGCGTCATCGAGCACCCCAACAACGCGAACCGCTGGATGTTCCGCGTCTCCATGAAGGATCGCTGGGTGGCGCCCTTCCTGGTGGATGCCGCCCGCGCGCGCAGCGCCTCGGGCAGGATCGCGCTGGTCTATGAAGGCACCGCCTGGGGCCAGGGCGCCATCCCGGACGTGACGGCGGCCATGCGCGCGGCGAACATCCCGCTGGCCGGCCAGGAGACGTTCAACATCGCCGACACCGACATGTCCGCCCAGCTCATCCGGCTGCGCGATGCCGGCGTGGACACCATCATCTTCTATGGCGTGGACCGCGAGGCGACGAACCTGCTGCGCTCCATGGACCGCCTCGGCTACCGCCCGCAGATCGTCTCGGCCTGGGGCGTCGGCGTCCAGTTCGCGCAGACCGCGGGGCCGCTGGCCAACGGGGTGATCGTCGCCGGCACCTACACCTGGATGGGCGAACTTCCGCCGCGCGCCGCCGGCGTGCTGCAGCGCATTCAGGCGCGCTTCCCGCAGATCCGCACCGCGGCCGACATCCCGCTGCCCTCAGGCACGGCCAACGCCTACGACGCCACGTTCATCATCGCCGAAGCCATCAAGCTGGCCGGGCGACTTGATCGCGAGGCCTTCCGGGAGGCGCTGTTCCGCGTGAACTACCAGGGCATCGTCGCCAACTACGCGCCCGCGTTCGAGCGGCGGCAGGAGCGGCACGACGCCATCCAGGCCAGCGCCTACCAGCTCTTCGCCTTCCATGATGGCCAGCTGCTGCCGATCGCGCAGACGCCCTACGGCCGCGCACGCACGAACTGAGGCAAGACACTCTTCGCGGCGCGGGGCGCCAGCTCCGCGCCGTGTCTGTTTTCACGCACGGAGGCCCGCTTGGAAGCGATCCTGCAATACCTGCTGACCGGGATTTCCGTGGGCAGCGTCTACGCCATGGTGGCGCTGGGCTTCTACGTGATGTGGAGCGCCGCCAAGGCCGTCAACTTCACCTATGGCAACGTCTTCATGCTGGGCGGGGTGCTGACCGTGGTGCTGGTGGAGCTGGGCATGCCGCTGCTGGTCGCGGCCGGCGGGGCCATCGCCATCGCGACGCTGACGGGGGCGGTCATCGAGCGTGTCTTCGTGCGTCCCTTCAATCGCGACGCCAACGCCATCGGCTGGATGCTGACCACCATCGCGGTCGGCATCATGATGGAAAGCTTCGCCACCGCGACCTATGGTCCCCTCGGCCGCCCGCTCGATACGCCCTTCATGCAGGAGCCGCTGCGCATCGGGGGTGCCGGCATCTACGCGCAGGAATTGCTCATTCCGGTGGCGTTGATCGTGCTGACCTTCGGATTGGAGGCCTTCTACCGCCGCACCGTGCTGGGCCGCGCGCTGCGTGCAGTGGCCCTGAACCGCACCGCGGCCGGGTTGGTCGGCATCGACGCGGACCGCATCACGCTGTTCGCCTTCGGCCTCGCCGGCGGCATCGGCGCGCTGGCGGGCTTCCTCATCGCGCCAGTGGTGCAGGCGTCCTCCACCATGGGCGTGGTGGTGGGGCTGAAGGGCTTCATGGTGGCCATCATCGCGGGCATCGCCAACGCCAAGGGCGTGGTGGTGGTGGGCATCCTCTACGGCGTGCTGGAACGGTTCATCGAAGGCTTCCTCTCCAGTGCGGCGCGTGACGCCATCGGCTTCACCATCATGATCCTGGCACTGCTGCTGTTTCCCCAAGGCCTGTTCGGCCGCAAGGAGGTCCGCAAGGTATGAACGCGCACCGCGCCGGATGGCTGGCCCTGCTGCTCCTTGCCGCGATCATCGCGGGCTTCCCCTGGTATGGGGACCTGACGGGCGAACGCTTCCCCACCAGCTACGAATTGCGCCTGGTCATGCGTGCCATGATCTTCGCCATCGTGGTCATCGGTCTGAACCTTCTGGTCGGGCTGGCTGGCCTGGTCTCGCTCGGCCAGGCGGCGCTGTACGGGCTGGGCGCGCATGTGGCGGCGCTGCTGTCGCTGCGCGCGGGCTTCTCCTTCGCCGAAAGCATGGCCTTTGCCATCCTCATCCCCGCCATGATGGGCGCGGTGCTGGCCTTTCCCACGGTGCGGGTGCGCGGAGTGTACCTCGCCGTCATCACCATCGCCTTCGGGCTGATCTTCGTGAACATCCTGCGGGAATGGGTGAGCTTCACGGGCGGTGCCTCGGGCCTCGCCGGCATTCCCCGGCCGACCCTGTTCGGCGAGCCGTTGATGGCCGTCCGCCGCACGAACTTCAACTACTACTACCTGATCCTGCTCTGCCTGCTGCTGGCGGTCTGGGCGCAATACGCCATCACCTACAGCCGCTACGGCCGGGCCATGCGCGCCGCCGCGCAAAGCGAAAATGCAGCGCGCGCCCTGGGCATCAACGTCGTGGCCATTCGCACCATGGCGTTCTCGATCTCGGCCGGGTTCGCAGGGCTGGGCGGTGGGCTGTTCGCCAACCTGGCGCTGTTCGTGAACTACGAGACCTTCACCTTCACCACCAGCATCGAACTGCTGCTGATGGTGATCCTGGGCGGGTCGGGCACCATGGCGGGGCCGCTGGTCGGGACCACCGTTCTGTTCACGGCGACGCAGTTCCTGCAGGGCCTCGGCCAGTGGCAGACCTTCGGCTATGGGCTGCTGCTGGCGGTCGTGCTGTTCGCCATGCCTCAGGGCATCGTGGGGTCCCTTGGCAGGCTGCCGGCGTGGCTTTGGACGAAGCCCAGCCCCCGCGCCACCGGCGGCTGGCCCAACTGGGGCACTGGGCTGGAAGCCGTCGTCGGGCGCTCTGACGCGCGGGGCCAGGCGACGCTTCTCGCGGAGGGCGTCACGCTGCGCTTCGGCGGCCTCACCGCCGTGAACACGGTGAACATGGAGGTCCGCGCCGGCACCGTCCATGCCCTGATCGGACCCAATGGCGCGGGGAAGTCCTCCCTCCTGAACGTCATCTCCGGGTTCTACAGGGCGACCGAAGGGCGCGTGACCCTGTTCGGCGAGCGCCTGCGCGATGCACCGCCCTATGCGCTGGCGCGCCTGGGTGTGGCGCGCAGCTTCCAGAACACGGAACTGTTCTCGCAGATGACGGTGCTGGAAAACGTGCTGGTCGGCGCCCATCCGCACTTCCGCGCGACCTTCGCGGAGACCCTGCTGCGCCTGCCGCGCTTCCACCGTGAGGAACGCGCGGCCCGGGCCGAAGCCTTGCGCCTGCTGGAGTTCGTGGGCATGTCCGAATTCGCCGACGAAGCCGCGGGCAACCTGCCCTTCGGCCATCAGCGCCGGCTGGAGATTGCCCGTGCGCTGGCGCTGCGGCCCAAGCTCCTGTTGCTCGATGAACCCGCGGCCGGCCTGACCCATGGGGAAATCGAGGACCTCATCGCCCTCATCCGCGGCCTCGCGGACCGTGGCATGACGGTGATCCTGGTCGAGCACCATGTGGACATGATCATGGCCGTCTCCGACCGCGTCACGGTACTGGATTATGGCGAGGTGATCGCCGATGGCACCGTGGCCGAGGTGCAGGCGAACCCCAAGGTCATCGAGGCGTATTTCGGGCAAGGCGCCACCCCCTCGCTGGAGGCCGCGAAATGACCGAACGCCCCATCCTGGAGGTCTCGGGCCTCTGCGTTTCCTACGGGCGGATCGAGGCGGTGCGCGGCGTGGACATCCATGTGGGCGCCGGCGAGTTCGTGGGCGTCATCGGCTCCAACGGCGCGGGCAAGACCAGCACGTTGCGCGCGATCTCAGGCGTGGTGAAGCCGGCGGCCGGCGCGGTGAACTTCGACAGCAGCGACGTGACCGGCCAGCCCAGCCACCGCATGGTGGCACGCGGCCTGGCGATGGTGCCGGAGGGCCGCATGGTCTTCTCCGACCAGAGCGTGCGCGACAACCTCGTGCTCGGCGCCTACACCCGCATCAAGACCGACCCGCGCGGCGTGGACGAGGACATCGAGAAGACCATCGCGATGTTCCCCCGCCTGGGTGAACGCATCGACCAATCCGCCGGCACGCTCTCGGGCGGGGAGCAGCAGATGCTGGCCATTGCGCGCGGCTTGCTGTCGCGCCCGCGCCTGCTGGTCATTGATGAGTTGTCGCTGGGCCTCGCGCCCAAGATCCTGGACATGCTCTTCCCGGTGCTGATCGACCTGAACCGCAAGGGCCTGTCCATCCTGCTGGTGGAGCAAATGGCGTCTTACGCGCTTTCCGTCACGCACCGGACCTATGTGATGGAGAACGGGCGGGTGCTGCTGGAGGGCAAGTCCTCGGACCTCGCCCATGATGAGCGGGTGCTGGACGCCTATCTCGGCCGCCGGTCCCACGCGCGGGGATGAGGCGGCCGCTGATCGGGGCCGCAGCCCGCCCTGTCACAGCATCGAGTCGGCAATCTCCATCGCGCCTTGGTCAGGCCTGCACTCAGGCTGGCCTGCAGCCAGGCTGCCATGGCCTGCGCGCCATGCCACCAGAACGTGCTGCCCAGCTTCGTCGCGGATGATTCCCGGCGGCGGGTGGCGGCTGGCATGATGGTGGGCGACGCCTTTCGGCTGCTGGCCCAGATGCTCGTGAAGCGTATCCTTCGGAAGTATGGCTGTCCGTCGGACATTCAGGACGCGGCCTTCCCTACGGTTCTGCAACAGGCCGAGGCGCTGTCGGCGGCACGGGCGCCCTGATCCTCGTCTCGGAGAGGTGGCTACCGATCAACGATTCGGTGCCAGCATCCTTCGCCGCCGCCTCCGCTTCACAAATGCCGCCACGCTTCCGTTTCCGAAAAAAAATTCGCTTTTTCAGGACTTTCCGTGCGGCCCGATAATCGGCCAAGTCACCGGTCTGGAGAATGCGGGCACGGAGAGAGGCTGATTCGGCGCTCATCCCTCCGGCGCCGTAGCCGGGCCGTCCGCAAAAAATCGCGGAAACATCTGCGCTCCCGGCGTGGCCGCCAGGCAGGGAGACAGATGGGTGAGGGTGGAGGTGGCGTCCCGTACGGGATTCGAACCCGTGCTGCCAACGTGAAAGGCTGGTGTCCTAGGCCTCTAGACGAACGGGACTAGCGCTGGGCCGTCGCATAGAGGCCCCCCCGCCGCAGGTCAAGCCGGGGTGGCCCTCGGTTGTGGAATACAGTGCCCAGTGCCAGCATCCGCCCCGCCAAGGCAGGGAGATATTGGGCAAGGATGCAACCGTCCCGGGACGGCGCGCTGCGGCGCGCGGAGGAATGCTTCGACAGCGGTGCCTATCTGGAGGCGCTGCGGCGGCTGGTCGCCGTGCCCACCGAAAGCCAGATGGCCGGCAGCCAGCCCGCCCTGACCCGCTATTGCGAGGAGACCATTCCCGCGCTGATGGATGGCATGGGCTTCGAGGGCCGGGTCATTCCCAACCCCGGCTTCGGCCCGGTCTATGTCGGCACCCGCATCGAGGACCCCGCCCTGCCCACCATCCTGGTCTATGGCCATGGCGACGTGGTGCGCGGCCTGGCCGGCAAGTGGACGGACGGGCTCGACCCCTTCGCCGTCACCGTCAAGGGTGACAAGTGGTATGGCCGCGGCACGGTGGACAACAAGGGCCAGCACCTCATCGCCATCGAGGCGCTGCGCGCGGTGATCGCGGAACGCGGGCGGCTCGGCTTCAACGCCAAGGTACTGGTCGAGACGGGCGAGGAACAGGGCTCGCCCGGGCTGCGCGACATGATCGTGCAGCACCGCGACGCGCTGGCGGCCGACGTGTTCATCGGCCTGGACGGCCCGCGGCAGACCACCTTCATGCCCGAGCTGAAGCTCGGCGCGCGCGGCGGCATCGCCTTCGACCTGGTGGTGCATTTGCGCAACGAGGCGCACCATTCCGGCCATTGGGGCGGCGTGCTGCGCGACCCGGGCTTCGTGCTGGCGCATGCGCTGGCCAGCATCGTGGACCAGGACGGCAAGATCCTGGTGGAGGGCTGGACGCCGAAATCCGTCCCGCCCGGCGTGCGCCAGGCCATCGCGGGCCTGGTCTTCGAGGACATCCCGGGCCTGCCGGAAGCGGACCCCAAATGGGGCGAGCCCGGGCTGACCAAGGCGGAAAAGATCTTCGGCTGGACCAGCGTCATCGTGCTGGCGCAGATCACGGGCCACCCTGACGCGCCCACCAATGCCGTGCAGGGCGAGGCCCGCGCCCGGCTGCAAATCCGCCACACTGCCGATGTGCCCGCGAAGGACTTCCTGCCCGCGCTCCGCGCGCACCTGGACGCGCGCGGCTTCGAGGGCGTGCAGATCATCCCCGTGGCGGAACGCGACGTCTTCGGCGCCGCCCGCACCGACCCCTACAACCCCTGGGTCGGCGTGGTGGCGGAGAGCATGACGCTGACCGCCGGCCGCGCGCCCAACATCGTGCCCAATTCCTCGGGCTCGAACCCGTCGGACATGTTCATCGAGGAACTCGGCATGCCCGTGATCTGGATTCCGAACTCCTATGCCGGCTGCAACCAGCACGGGCCGGACGAGCACGCGCTGGCGCCGCTCCTGCGCGAGGGCATGCGGCTGATGGCGGGCATCTGGTGGGATATTGGCGAAGGAAAGCGCGGCTGATGCAACAGAAACTGCCCCTCCTGCCCACGACGGTCGTGGGCAGCTATCCCCAGCCGGCCTGGCTCGTGGACCATGCGAAGCTGCGCGGGCGCCTGGTGCCCCGCGTGCGCACGCCCGAGGTGTGGCGCGTGGAGGAAGCCTATCTGGAGCAGGCCCAGGACGACGCCACCCTGATCGCGATCCGTGACCAGGAGCGCGCGGGCATCGACATCATCACCGATGGCGAAATCCGGCGCGAGAGCTACAGCAACCACTTCTCCTCCACGCTGGAGGGCATTGACCATGGCAGCCCTGGCGAGGTCATCGGCCGCACCGGCAAGCCCACCATCGTGCCGCGCGTGACGGGGCGTATCGCGCGCACCCGCGCCGTCGAGGTGCGAGACGTGGAATTCGCCCGCGCCAACACCGACCGCGCCATCAAGATCACCCTGCCCGGCCCCTTCACCATGACGGCGCAGGCGAAGAACGAGTTCTATGCCGACGAGGCCGAGCTCGCGATGGATTTCGCCGTGGCGCTGAACGCCGAGATCCGCGAGCTGAAGGCCGCCGGCGCGGACGTGATCCAGCTCGACGAGCCCTGGATGCAGGCCTTCCCCGAGCGCGCGCGCCGCTTCGCCATCCCCGTCATCAACCGCGCGCTGGAAGGGATCGAGGGCACAACGGTCGTGCACATGTGCTTCGGCTATGCGGCGATGGTGAGCGAGAAGCCCTCGGGCTACTCCTTCCTGCCGGAACTGTCGGGCACCACGGCGGCGCAGATCTCCATCGAGGCCGCACAGCCCCGGCTCGACCTCGGCATCCTGCGCGAGCTCGAGGGCAAGGCGGTGATGCTGGGCGTGATCGACCTCGGCACGCGGGAGGTCGAGACGCCCGAGACCGTGGCCGCGCGCATCCGCGCGGGACTGGAGGTTCTGCCGCCCGAACGCCTCATCCCCGCGCCCGATTGCGGCATGAAGTATTTGCCGCGCGATGTGGCCTTCGCCAAACTCCGCGCGCTGTCCGAAGGTGCGGCGATCGTGCGCGCGGAACTCGGCTGAACACCGCGCGCACCCGCCTTCGCGGTTGACCCTGCGGGCGAGGCCCTTATCGTCAAGAACAACAAGGAGGCACAAGCATGAGAAGGTATCTTCTGGGGGCCGTGGCCATGGCCGCCGCGGTGACGTTCGGCGCACCCGCCGTGCTGGCGCAGCCGGCGCAGAACACCATCCGCTGGTTCTCCGACACCGAGCCCGCGAACATGTCGCCCTACTTCAACTCGACGCGCGAGGGCGTGATCTTCGGCTTCCATGTCTGGGACGCGCCGCTCTACCGCAACCTCCGCACCGGCGAGTATGAGAACCACCTGGCGGAATCCGTGCGCATCGTGGACGACACCACGATCGAGCTGCGCATCCGCCAGGGCATCGTCGCGCACAATGGCGACACGGTGGATGCGCGCGACGTGGTGGCCACCGTCGAATTCGCCCTCGACCCGGCGAACCAGGTGACCAATGGCGGCCGCGCGCGCTGGCTCGCGGGCGCGGAGCTGGTGGACAACCACACCGTCCGCCTGCGCACCCCCGCGCCCTTCGGGCCCTGGCAGGAATACCTGACCACGCTGCTGATCATCCCGCGCGCCTCGCTCGCCACCGGGCGCGAGGGCATGGGCCGCAACCCGATCGGCACCGGCCCCTATCGCGTCACGGAGCTCAGCGCCGGCCAGCGCATCGTCTTCGAGCGCTTCGACCGCTATTTCGGCGGCGCGAAGGGCCAGCCCGAGGTGGAGCGGCTCGTCTTCCGCCGCGTGCCCGAGGCCAATACCCGCGTGGCCGAACTGCTGACCGGCGGCGTGGACTGGGTGTGGCGCGTCACACCCGACCAGGCGCGCAACCTGCAGCGCCGCCGCGGCGTGACCGTGGCCTCCGGTGGCACGGTGCGCTTCCACTACCTGCAGATGGACGCGGCCGGCCGCAGCGGCGAGCAGGACAACCCGATGCGCGACATCCGGGTGCGCCAGGCCATCAATCACGCGATTGATCGCGCGGGCATCGTGCGCAACCTGGTGGGCGAAGGCTCCGACCCGCTGAATACCCCCTGCCACCCGGACCAGTTCGGCTGCGTGCAGGAGGGCATCACCCGCTACGACTACGACCCCGCCCGCGCCCGCGCGCTGCTGGCCGAGGCCGGGTTCCCCAACGGCTTTACCGTGAACATCATGGGCTATCGCGAACGCCCCTGGGCCGAAGCCATCATCGGCAACCTGCGCGCCGTGGGCATCACCGCGAACCTGCAATGGCAGCAATACGACGCCTACCAGCGCGCGACGCGCGAGGGGCAGGTGCGGCTGGCCTATGGGTCCTGGGGCTCCACCTCACTGTTCGACGTGGCCAACTCCACCTCCTACTTCTTCCGCGGCTCCACCGACGACATGACGCGCGACCCGGAGGTGATGGCGTTGCTGGAACGCGGCGACAACAACACCGACCCCGCAGCCCGGCGTGAGGCCTATACGGCGGCCATGCGCCGCATCACCGAGCAGGCCTACTGGGCGCCGCTGTGGACCTTCCCGCTGACCTACGCCTTCCATTCCCAGCTGGAGTTCGCGCCCACGGCCGATGAGGTGCCGCGCTTCTACTCGGCGCGCTGGCGGCGCTGATCGGTGCTGCGTTTCACCCTACGCCGGCTGCTGCTGGCGCTGGTGGTCGGCGTCGCCGTTTCCGCCATCGCCTTCATGCTGCTGCGCATCTCCGGCGACCTGGCCATCTCCCTCGCCGGAGAGGATGCAAGCCCCGCGGATGTCGAACGCATCCGCGAGCAATACGGCCTGAACCGCCCGATCATCGTCCAATACGCGGAATGGCTGTGGCGGGCGGTGCGGGGTGATCTCGGGCGTTCGCTCTTCTATCCGGAGAGCGTCGCCAATCTCATCATGTCGCGCCTGCCGGTGACGTTGTCGCTGGCGGGCGCGGGCCTCGTCATCGCGCTGCTGATCTCGCTGCCGCTCGGCATCATCGCGGCCCTCAAGCGCAACACCTGGGTGGATCGCGGCGCGCTGGGCGTCGCGGTCATCGGGCAGGCCATGCCGAATTTCTGGTTCGGCCTGCTGATGATCTTCTTCTTCGGCCTCACACTCGGCTGGCTGCCCATCTCGGGCTCGGACACCTGGCTGCACTTCGTCATGCCGGCCATCACGCTGGGCTGGTTCTCCGCCCCGGTGCTGATGCGCCTCACGCGCGGCGGCATGGTGGAGGTGATGACGTCCGACTACATCCGCACCGCCCGCGCCAAGGGGCTGCCGGCGCGCGTCGTGGTGCTGAAGCACGCGCTGCGCAACGCCATCATCCCGGTGGTGGCGCTGTGCTCCGTGCAGTTCGGCAACATGCTCTCGGGTTCGGTTATCATCGAGACGGTCTTCGCGCTGCAGGGCATCGGCTATCTCGCCTGGGAGGCGATCTCCCGCCGCGACTTCCCGGTGGTCCAGGGCATCCTGCTGCTGGTGGCGCTGTTCTACGTGGCGCTCACCCTGCTGGCCGACATCCTGAACGCCTGGCTCGATCCGCGTATCCGCAGGGGCTGACATGAGCGACATCACCGCAACGCCGCCCCCCATGAAGCTGCGCAAGAAGCGCGGCCGCATCCTGGGCAATTCCGGGCTGATCCTGGCCGGGACCGTGCTCGGCCTCATCACCTTGATGGCGATCTTCGCGCCCTTCATCGCGCCCTATGATCCCTATTTGCAGACGCTGGATGACCGGCTGATCCCGCCCGCCTTCATCGACGCCGAGATGGCCGACCCGCGCTACCTGCTGGGCACGGACAACCTCGGCCGCGACTACCTCTCCCGCCTGATCTATGGCGCGCGCATCTCGCTGCTGATCGGCCTGCTGACCATGCTGGTCTCGGGCGTCATCGGCACGGTGCTGGGCGTGGCGGCCGGCTATTTTGGCGGGCGCGTGGACACGGTGGTGTCCTTCCTCATCACCACGCGCCTTTCGTTGCCGGTGGTGATGGTGGCACTGGCCGTCGTGGCCGTGGCGGGCGGCTCATTGCAGGTGGTGGTGCTGGTGCTGGGCCTGCTGCTGTGGGACCGCTTCGCCGTGGTCATGCGAAGTGCGACCATGCAGTTGCGGAACCTCGAATACGTGGCAGCCGCGCAGGCGGTGGGCTGTTCCACGCCGCGCATCCTGGTGGGCGAAATCCTGCCCAACCTCATCCCCGCGCTGGTGGTCGTGGCCAGCTACGAGATGGCGCAGGCCATCCTTCTGGAGGCGGCACTCTCCTTCCTCGGCCTCGGCGTGCAGCCGCCCTTGCCCTCCTGGGGGCTGATGGTGGCGGAGGCGAAGGAGGTCATGCTCTTCGACCCCTGGGTGATCCTCCTGCCGGGCCTCGCCATCTGCGTGCTGGTGCTGGCCATCAACATGCTGGGCGACGGCATCCGTGACGTCACGGCACCGGAGGGCCGCTCATGACCACCCCCGTCCTCGATGTGAAGCAGCTTGCGGTGCAGATCCCCGTGACGGACGGCATCCTGCACGCGGTGCGCGATGTGACGCTGACGGTGGCGCGTGGCGAGACGCTGTGCGTGGTGGGGGAGAGCGGCTGCGGCAAGTCGCTCACCTCGCTCGCTGTCATGGGGTTGCTGCCCGGTTCGGCGCGGCGCACCGCCGCGCATATGCGCTTCGCGGGCGAGGATCTGCTGACGGTCACGCCGCGCCGCCTGCGCGAACTGCGCGGCAACCGCATGGCGATGATCTTCCAGGAGCCGATGACCAGCCTGAACCCGGCCTGGACCATCGGCGACCAGCTGACCGAGCCCTTCCTGCGCCACGGCAAGGGCAACCGGCGCGAGGCCACCGACCGCGCGGTCTTCCTGCTGGAGCGCGTGGGCATCGCCGCCGCCGGCCGCCGCCTCGGGCAATACCCGCATGAACTCTCGGGCGGCCTGCGCCAGCGCGTGATGATCGCGATGGCGCTGATGTGCGGCCCCGACCTGATCCTGGCCGATGAGCCCACGACGGCGCTCGACGTCACCATCCAGGCGGAAATCCTGCACCTGCTGGCGGAACTCCAGCGGGAATTCGGCATGGGCCTGCTGCTCGTGACGCACGACCTCGGCATCGTGGCCCGCGTGGCGCACCGCGTGGCGGTCATGTATGCGGGCGAGGTGGTGGAAAGCGGCCCTACCGTTACCGTCTTCGACGAGCCGCGCCACCCCTACACCCGCGGCCTGATCGACTGCATCCCCATCCCCGCGCGCAGCAGGCCTGGCGTGCCGCTCGGCACCATCCCGGGCCTGGTGCCCAGCCTGGTGGGTGGCATCGAGGGCTGCGCCTTCCGTGACCGCTGCGCCTTCGCGACCGAACCCTGCGCCCGCCCCGTGCCCGTCGTCACTGGCGCGGAGGGCCATGCCTGGCGCTGCATCCTGCCCTCCGCCGTGCCCTCCCTGCTGGAGAACCCGGCATGAGCGACCAACAGCCCATCCTCGAACTTCGGAACGTGGTGAAGCGCTATTCCGTGGGCCGCGGCATGTTCGCCGCCAAGCGGCCGCTGATGGCGGTGGGGGGCGTTTCGCTTTCCGTGCCGCGCGGCCAGGTGCTGGGCCTGGTGGGTGAGAGCGGCTGCGGCAAGAGCACGCTCGCCAAGATGGTGCTGGGGCTCGAAACCCCCACCGAGGGCGAGGTGCTGATTGATGGCCGCCCCATCGCGCAGCTTGGGCGCCTGGAACGCGCGCGGCTGGTGCAGCCGGTCTTCCAGGACCCCTATTCCTCGCTGAACCCGCGCAAGACCATTGCCTCCATCGTGGGCCTGCCGCTGGCGGTGCATGGCGAGGGAACTGGCCCCGAACGCGCGACGCGCGTCGAGGAGATGCTGGCCATGGTGGGCCTCGCCCCCCGCCACGCCGCGGCCTATCCCTCGCAGCTCTCGGGCGGGCAGCGGCAGCGTGTCGCCATCGCCCGCGCGCTGATCCTGAAGCCGCAGCTTCTCATCTGCGACGAGCCGACCTCGGCACTCGACGTCTCGGTGCAGGCGCAAATCCTGAACCTGCTGATGGATCTGCAATCGCGGCTGGGGCTGACCTCGCTCTTCATCAGCCACAACCTGGCCGTCGTGCAGATGCTCGCGACCCGCGTGGCGGTCATGTATCTGGGCCGCGTGGTGGAGGAGGGCCCGACCGCCGAGGTCATGGTCCGGGCCCAGCACCCCTACAGCCGTGGGCTGCTCGCCTCGGTGCTGACGCCCGACCCGCGCCTGGGCTTGCCCGACACGAGGCTCGGCAGCGTCTTCCCGGACCCGCTCTCACCGCCCCCCGGCTGCGCCTTCCACCCGCGCTGCCCGCTGGTCTTCGACCGCTGCAAGACGGAGGCCCCGCAACTGCGCCACCACCAGGGGGCCTCGCGCGCCGCCTGCCACGCGGCCGAGCGTGACGCCGCCATGGCGCCCGCCTGATAAAGATCAGAAGCATCACGGCCGAGATCCGGCAGCTCGCCAAGCTCGGCACGGCCGCGCGCGGCTATGCCGCGCTCGACGCACCTTCTTTCGTGCTCTGCCGCGTGGAGGGCGAGGACGGGCTGGTCGGCCAGGGCGTCACGGGCCGCTTCCTGGCACCGCAGGTGGCGGAGCTTCTCAACACCGGCATCGCCGAGGCGCTGGCCGGGCAGGATGCGCGGCGCATCGAGGCCATGGGGCCCATGCTCTCCGCGCGCTTCAACCCGCGCGGCCTGGGCACGGTGCTGACGGCCGCCATCTCCGCCCTCGACATGGCGCTGTGGGATTTGCGGGCGCGCGCACTGGGTGAGCCACTGTGGCGGCTGCTGGGCGGCGCGCGGACGGAGGTGCCCTGCTACGCCACGGTGGGCCTGCCGGGCTACAGCACGGAACAGCTCGTGCAGGTCTGCCGCGATGCCACCACGGGCGGCTATGTCGGCGTGAAGATGCTGGTCGCCGCCGGCGGGCGTTCCGTGGCCGAGGACGCGGCGCGGGTGCGAGCCGTGCGCGCGGCCATCGGGCCCGATGCGCGCCTCATCCTGGACGCCAATTGCGGGATGCATCTGGGCGATGCGAAGCGCCTCGCCCTCATGGTCGAGGAATGCGACATCGCCTGGTTCGAGGAACCGCTGCGCGACAACGACATCGAGGGGCTGGTGGAACTGCGCCGCAGCGTCCGCGTGCCGCTGGGCGCGGGGCAGATGATGCACTCGCTGGCCTGGTTTCGGGAGGCACTCTCGCGCGGGGCGCTCGACTGGGTGCAGCCCAACGCGGCCTTCTGCGGCGGCATCACCGGGCTGCTTCGGGTGCTCGCGCTGGCCGAGGCGCATGGCGTGCCCGTGGCCCATGCGGGCGGCTGGGACATCGCCAATGCGGCGGCGCTGGCGGCGCATGGCGCGGGCGGCTGGCTGGAGATGCACGGCGCCCAGGCCTCGCTGCGCGCCATGCTGGCGGAGGATCTGGTCGCCGAGGGCGGCGTCATGCGCCTGCCCGAGCGCCCGGGCATCGGCTTCGCCTTCCGCTGAGACGGCGCGGAATCTCGGTGATTTCCCCGAAGCCGACCGGAGGCTACCTCCAGCGCTTCAGCCACTCCAGGTCGTGGCAGAGCACGAGGTCGCCCATGCCGCCCCGCTTCGTGGTGGTGACGTAGAGGAACCACATCAGCAGCGCATTGTCCTTCAGCGGCGCGGGATTGCCGTCATCGCCGAAACCCACGATGTGGGGGAAGGCGGCGGCCCAGTTCTCCAGCACGCGGCGCGGATTGGCGCCGGCCATGGCCATGATGGTCCAGAGGTTGAACTCGATGTGCACCAGGGTCCGGTAGCGCGCCAGCAGGTCTCCGGCACCGGCCAGCACCTCGTCCTCGCCGCCCTCCACATCCACCTTCAGCACGTCCAGCCGCTCGCAGCCATGGTCCGCCAGCAGCCGGTCCAGCCGCTGCACCGGAACGCGCCGGACCGTGCGCCCGGCGCCGGCGGCGGCAGCCTCATGCGCGACCAGGTGGCCGGTCGCGGAGTTGCGGGCATCGGCCATGAACTCCGCCTCGCCGCCACGCGCGCCCAGCGCCATCTCCTCCACCCGGGCGCGGGGCAGGCCGTTCGCCGCAAGGTTGTGGCGGAGATGACCGGCATTGGCGGCGTTGGGCTCGATGGCCAGCAGCACCGCATGGCCGGGTGCGGCCTGCGCCATGGCCAGCGAAGCGAGGCCGATATTGGCGCCCACATCCATCAGCACCGCCCCCTGCCCGCCCCCGGCCAGATGGGCCCGAGTGACGCGCAGCAGCGAGGTGACGGAGCTTTCCACCACACCATGCCGCAGGGCACACCAATAGGCGTCTTCCTCCTGACCACGGATACGCAGGCGGCGCCCGTCCAGCGTCACCTCCGCCTCGCCATGCGGCGGCAATGGCTGGGGCGCGGCCTCGACCGGCACAGGCGCCTCGCGTCCGTCGCGCGCGGCGGCATAGGCGGCGCTCTCGAGGAAGGCCTCGCGCAGCGCCGTACCGGTCGGGCAGAGCTGGAGGGTGGCCTCCACCTCCTCCGGCGCCGGCAGTGTCCCATGCAGCAGAAGGCCGGTGGCGCGAATGGCCTCGGCATCGAGCGGCGCATCAGGCCAGGTGCCGATCAGCGGGCGGTTCGTGGCCGCGACCTCCGCCGCCTCGCCCGAGCGCGCCAGGTGGCGCAGCACGGCCTGGGGGTCGTGCAGGGAGGCCCAATTGGCGATGACCTTGTCGCTTTCCGGGTCACGGCCGAGCACCAGCCGGTAAGCCCAGCGCACGGCGGCCACCATGTCGGTCTGCGCCACGGGGGTCTGGCTGGCGGCGTTCATGCAACCCGTATCCCTGGCGCGGCGGGCCTGGTCAAGCGCGCGTCACAGCGCCCCCAGCGCCTCGTCGAAGAGCGACAGGGTGCGGTCCACATCGGCATCAGTATGCGCGGTGGAGAGATAGTACTTGCTGTCGCCCTTCATGATGCCGCCCGCGCGCAGATGGCGGTTCACCGCGGCCTGCACGGCGCCATCGGCGCGCAGCGTGTCGCGGTGGTTGCGGATTTCGCCCGCGGCGTAGACCACGTCGAAAAGCACGGGCTCGCCCACCACCTGGCCCGTCACGCCGTGGCGGCGCAGTGCCTCGGTGAGGCCCGCCATCATGCGGCGCCCGCGCGCGAAGACATCGTCATAGGCACCGGGGCGGCGCAGCACGGCCAGGGTGGCAAGCCCCGCCACCGCGGCCACCGGGTTGCCGGAGAGGGTGCCCACCTGCATCAGGAACCCTTCCTCGCCCACCTTCGCGCGGTCGAAATGCGCCATGATGTCGGCGCGGCCGCAGAGGGCCGCCAGCGGGAAGCCCCCGCCGATGATCTTGCCCAGCGTGCAGAGATCGGGCGTCACGCCGTAGTGGCCCTGCGCGCCGCTGTAGCCGAAGCGGAAGCCGCAGACGACCTCGTCGAAAATCAGCGGGATGCCGAGGCGGGCGGTCACGTCGCGGATGGCCTGCAGGAAACCTGGCACAGGCGGGATCAGGCGCTGGAAGGGCTCCAGGATCACGCCCGCCAACTCGTCGTGATGCGCCTCGATCAGCGCCACGGCGGCGTCCGCGTCGTTGAAGGGGGCGACCAGCACCTCATCCTGGACACGGGCCGGGATGCCGGCGCTGTCGGGGATGGGGTGGGGGAAGTTGCCGGGGCGCCGGGGTGCCAGCGACATCAGCGCGTGGTCGCTCATGCCGTGGTAGCCGCCCTCGAACTTCAGGATCTTCTCGCGGCGGCGGAAGGCGCGGACCACGCGCATGGCGTACATGTCGGCCTCGGTGCCGGAGGCCAGGAAGCGCAGCTGCTCGGCGCAGGGCATCGCGTCCACGATCGCGGCGGCGAGTTCGATGCCGGCCGGGTTGTTCGCGAAGAAGGTGGTGCCGAGGGGGATCTGCGCCAGCACCGCCGCCGTCACCTCGGGGTGGGCATGGCCGATGAACATGGGGCCCGAGCCCAGCAGGTAGTCGATGTATTCGCGGCCCTCGCTGTCCCAGACATGCCCGCCCTCGCCCCGCACCAGAGCGATGTCGGAGGCCATGTTGCCGAAATGCCCGCCGGGCAGGACGCGGTGGGCCAGCTGGACCAGTTCGTTCATGGCGCGGCGTCCTGCGGCATCACGGCCTCGCCCAGCGTCTGCATCAGGCGGTTGGCATTGGCGAACATCGCGACCGACATGGCGATGTCCAGGATCTGCGCATCCTCCAGTCCCTGTTCGCGCAGGCGGGCGATGTCGGCCTCGGTGGCGGCGGAGGGCGTGGCGGCCAGCTTCACCGCGAAGTCCACGATGGCTCGGGGGCGGGGCTCCATGGGCGTGTCCACGCCCTGCTCCATCAGCCGCGCCATGAGGTCGGGGTCGCCCTTCATCTGCACGTAGCGCAGCGCATGGACCGAGGCGCAGTAGGGGCAGCCGTTCAGGCGCGATTCGGCGGTCGCGGCCAGCTCGCGCTCGGCGCGCGAGGCGCCGCGCGGGCCATACATGATGGTGTTGAACAGCTTGGAGCGCTGGCGCAGCACCTCGGCCTCCTGCACCAGCAGCAGGTAGTAGGGGTTTTCCTTGGCCTTGGGGTGGCTTTCCTCCAGCACCTTGATCTCGTTCGGCGTGGCGCGGTCGAGATCGAGGACGGGCACCCAGGACGCCCAGTCCAGGCTTTGCATGGGGAAGCCGAAATCATGGGTGGACGGCATCAGGCGCGCTCCAGCAGGCGGAAGGTGGCCAGCATCCGGGCCATGAAGTTCATATGCGCCACAAGCTGCGACAGCATCACCACGTCACGCGGCGCAAGGCCCGCTTCGGCCAGCGCCTGGACCGCGGCGGGCGTGGCCTGGTCGGGACGCTTCGTCAGCATCTCGGCATGGGCCAGGAGGGCGGGCAGGCGGGGCGAGGCCGCGGCACGGGCGGCGTGGTGCGCGGCCAGGGCGGGTTCGTCATTCCACTCGGCCACGGCCTGGGCGACGGCGTGGCGCTCTTCCGTGGTCAGGCCGCTTTCACCTTCGAAGATCGCGGCCTCGCTGCCCGCCACGGCGGCACGCACATCGGGGCGCAGCGCGCGCAGCCCATCGAGGCGGCTGCCGGGCTGGATGCCGGCGAGTTCGTCCAGCAGGTCACGCATCACTTCGGTTCCATTCCTCGCGGCACATAGAAGGGTGTGCTCTCCAGCTCGGGTTCGTCAAATGCCTGAAGCGCCTCGCGGATCGCGGGCCATTCCGCGCGCATCAGCGCGCGCAGGATAGATTGGGCCACGCGATCACCCGCCACCATGACGCCCGGGATGTCGCTGGAGATGGCGCCCAGCGAGGCGATGGCGCCATGGTTCATGAGGTGGATGCGGCCCAGTTCGGACGGCGCGCCGGCGCCGCGCGGCAGCAGTTCGAAGCCCGTGCCCAGGAAGGGGAAGGCCGCGAGGTCGGGCCGCGTGGCGGCATCCGGGATCACGTCGCCGAAGCGTCGGGCATGCGGCGCGAAGCGGGCCAGTTCCGGCACATGGTCCAGGTCCACGCGATAGCCGGTGGCGACCACCAGGTAGTCATGCGCCACCTCGCGCGGGGTCTCGCCGCCCAACGACAGCACCACCTGCGCGCCCTCGCGCCGCGCGCCCAGGGTTGGCGCGCCGAAGACGATGGAAAAGCCCTTCAGGCGCAGCGCGCGGTGCACCGTCTCATGCGGCGGGGGCGAGCGCACGTCGAGCATGTAGCCCATCAGCTCCCAGCGCTGCTCGGGCGTCAGCGCGTCCCAGCCGTGGAAGTAGTGCGGACCGGTGCTGCCGCGGCCCTTGTTGATCTGCGGCAGCGACTTGGCGCGCACATAGAGCGTGGCCGAGGCCGCGCCGCGTTCCAGCGCCGTCGCCGCATTGTCCCAGGCCGAGGCGCCGGCGCCGATCACGGCCAGGGACTTGCCCATAAGGGGCGCGAAATCCAGCGGCTCGCAGGCCTGGATGGCGAGGTCCGGCACCAGCTCCTGCGGCACGAAGGCGGGCCAGACCAGCCCCCCCGCCCCAGCGCGGCCGGTGGCCAGCACCACATGCCGCGCCAGCAGCGTCCGCGGCCCCTGCGGCGTCTCCGCCGTTACGCGCAGCAGGCCTTCCTCGGGGGCGACATCCGTCACGCGCACGCCGTGGCGGACCGGCAATTCCAGCACGCGCTGCAGCCAGGAGAGGTAGTCCTGCCACATGGCGTTGGGGATCTTGTACAGAGCCTCCCAGGCCTCCGGCCCGAAACGGTCCTCATGCCAGGCGCGGAAGGTGAGCGAGGGGATGCCGAGGCACGGCCCCGGCAGCGTCTTGGGCGAGCGCAGCGTATCCATGCGCGCCGTCGTCATCCAGGGGCCCTCGCGCCCCGGCTCCCGCGCCTCCAGCACCGCGATGTTGGAAATGCCGCGATGGATCAGGGCGCCCGCGGCCGCGATGCCGTTCATGCCCGCACCCACCACCACCACATCCAGCACGGCCTCGCCCTGGCGGGCGCGCGGCGGCACCCAGTTGCGGGGCGGCAGGTTCAGGAATTCGAGGTCCCGGCGGACCCGCGCCTCCAGCGCCCCACTGGCCAAGCGGGTGGTCTGGTTCATGCGGCGTCCTCGGGCAAGGGGCGGCATTGCTGCATTCCGGCACTCTGTCACCGCCCCCCTGCCCTGTCCATGCAACGGGATGCGGTCAGGCGCGTGGCCCATCGCCCGGGGATAGGTCGGAGGCCCTCACCGCTCAGGCGTAGGAAACCCAGCCACGCCAGGTGAACGCCGCATAGAAGAGGGCGATGTCCGAGAAGCCGGCGTCGCGCAGAATGGCCTCGTCCTGCTCGGGGCTCAGCATCGGCAGATGCGCGTCGATCGATTTGCTCGCGTTTTCGACCTGCTTGGGATCGGCACCTGATGCGAGGGCAAAAGCGGCATATCGGGACAGCCAGAGGCCCCGCGCGTCTCCGTCCTGCGGAAAGCTGGAATGCGCCACCACGAGGGGCGCACCGGGCGTGAGACGCCGGCGAAGCTCGCGGAGCGTTCGCGTGCGTTCTCCGGTTTCCAGGAAGTGCAGTGTCAAAAGACATGTGGCCGCGTCAAACGGGCCCTCGGGCGCATCGTCGATATAGCCTTCGCAGAGGGCGACACGTGGCGCATCCGGACCGAGCACACGCCGGGCCTCGTCCAGCATGGCGCCCGCCGGATCCACGCCCACGAATGTCCAGCGGGGGTGCGCCTGCGCCATGGCCCGCAGTTCGAGACCACCGCCCGCGCCGAGCACCAGGATGCGCGCATTCTCGGGGGCCCGCTCCGCGACCAGGATCGCCATCATGCGGTGGAGGTCGGCGATGCCAGGGACGAAACGCGACACTCCTTCGCCATATAGCCTTGCGTGCTCAGGCGCGTTGAAGGGCGCCAGCAGCGCCTGCATCGTGATGTCGTCATGCGCCATGAACCGTCTCCAGATCGCAGGGGTGCCGATGCGTCGCCAGGCGGGCACGGAGGTCGGCGCGGAGCTGGGCCAGCGTGACCGATGCGAACCGCTCCAGCAGCATCGCCTCGGCGTCCTCGAAAGCGCGCCCCAAGGCGGCGTTGACCGCCTGTTCCACCAGGCAGCTGGGCGCTTCCGTCCGATTCCCGATGGCCAGGAGCGCAGGCTCCCCCAAGGCTTCATGGACATCGCGCAAGGTCAGTCGCGAGAGATCGCAAGCGAGGGTCCAGCCACCGCCGTGCCCCTTCTCCGACCGGACATAGCCGCGCTCACGCAGGCCCGACATGATCCGGCGAATCACCACCGGATTGGTCTGCATGGCCTTCGCCAGCACCTCCGATGTCGTTGGGCCTTCCTGTTCGGCCATGTGCAGCAGGACGTGCAGCATGCCGGAAAGTCGACTATCGCGCCTCATGTAATATGAGATATTACATGATCAGGCAAAAAGCAATGCGCCGCCTAAAGGGGGCGCTGAAGGGAACGTTGATGATTGTCAGGGATGGCTGCAACACCGCGACCGGCACGTGCGAACGATGCTTTGAAGCGGTGTGAAATGGCGCGCCCGGGAAGATTCGAACTCCCAACCCTCAGATCCGTAGTCTGATGCTCTATCCATTGAGCTACGGGCGCTGGCCGTGACGGGGGAGTTACCGTCCCTCGTACGGAAGCGCAAGCCCCGGGCCCTGCGCTTTCTGCGCATCAGGCCCGGGTTTCGCGCCGCCTCAGTTGGCGAGCTTCTCCAGCTCCCGCACCACGCTCTCGCCCATCACGCTGGTGCTGACCCGGGCCATGCCGGGCTGCATGATGTCGGCCGTGCGAAGGCCGCCGCCCAGCACCTTCTCCACCGCCGTCTCGATCAGCTTCGCATCCTCCTCCATGCCGAAGGAGATCCGCAGCAGCATGGCGAAGGAAAGGATCTGGGCCGAAGGATTCGCGACCCCCTTCCCCGCGATGTCCGGCGCCGAGCCATGGATGGGCTCGTACAGCGCATGCCGCTTGCCCGAGGGCTGCACCGCCCCCAGCGTCGCCGAGGGCAGCATGCCGAGCGAACCCGTCAGCGCCGCCGCGAGGTCGGACAGCACATCGCCGAACAGGTTCGAGCCCAGGATCACGTCGAACTGCTTGGGCCGCGAACACAGCTGCATGGCCGCGTTGTCGGCGTACATGTGCTCCAGCTCCACATCGGCATATTCGGCCTTGTGGACCTCGCTCACCACGGCGCGCCAGAGGCGGCCGGACTGCATGACGTTGGCCTTCTCGGTGCTGGTCACCTTGTTGCGGCGCTGGCGGGCCAGGTCGAAGGCCACACGCGCCACGCGGGCGATCTCGTCCTCGGAATAGACCTCGGTGTCGATGCCCACGCGCTTGCCGGCGGCGTCCTTGTGGATGCCGCGCGGCTCACCGAAATAGATGCCGCCCGTGCTCTCGCGCACGATCATGATATCGAGGCCGCGCACCACATCGGGCTTGAGGCTGGATGCGTCCACCAAGGGGTCCAGCACCACGGCGGGGCGGAGGTTGGCGAACAGGCCCAGTTCCTTGCGCAGGCGCAGGATGCCGAGTTCCGGCCGCTGCTCGAAGGGCAGGCTGTCCCATTTCGGGCCGCCCACGCTGCCGAACAGCACGGCATCGGCCTGGCGCGCGGCTTCGAGGGTGGCATCCGGGCAGGGCTGGCCGGTGGCGTCGATGGCGGCACCACCCACCAGGCCTTCATCAATGCTAAAGCGGGCGGCGCGGCGGTGCTCCATCCAGTCGATGACGCGGCGCACCTCGCGCATCACCTCGGGGCCGATACCGTCACCGGGCAGAACGAGCAGCTTCTTGTTCGCGGACATATTTTTCTCCACCGCCCGGCATCAGCCGCCACACCCACCCTGACGCCGGGCGGTGAGGGACGCGACAGGCGAACTCCGTGTTCAGGCGTAGAGCCAGGGCTGGGCGGCGCGCTGGCGGGCCTCGAAATCATCGATGGCGGGCTTGTGCTGCATGGTCTGGCCGATGTCGTCCAAACCGTTCAGCAGGCAATGCTTGCGGAAGGGGTCCACCTCGAAGGGGATCTCCTCGCCGCTCGGGCGCACCACCACCTGGCGCTCCAGGTCCACCGTGATGCGCGCATTGCCGCCGAGCTTGGCGTCCTCCATCAGCGCCGCGCAGATCTCGCGCGGCAGCTTCACCGGCAGGATGCCGTTCTTGAAGCTGTTGTTGTGGAAGATGTCCGCGAAGTCCGGCGCGATGACGCAGCGGATGCCGAAATCCAGCAGCGCCCAGGGCGCGTGCTCACGCGAGGAACCGCAGCCGAAATTCTCGAAGGCGATCAGCACCTCGGCGTTCCGGTAGGGCGCCTGGTTCAGCACGAAGTCGGGGTTTTCCTGCCCCTGCTCATCGTAACGGAAATTGGCGAAGAGGCTCTTGCCCAGACCGGTGCGCGCGATGGTCTTGAGGAAGCGCGCGGGGATGATCTGGTCCGTGTCCACATTGGCCTTGGGCAGCGGTGCCGCCACCCCGGTCAGCGTCGTGAAGGGCTTCATGGATCAGTGGCTCCCCTGCGGCTGGTAGTCGCGCACATCGGCCAGGTGGCCGGCCAGGGCGGCGGCGGTGGCCATGGCGGGCGAGACGAGGTGCGTGCGCCCGCCCGGCCCCTGCCGCCCCTCGAAGTTGCGGTTGGAGGTGCTGGCGCAGCGCTGTCCCGGCGTCAGCTTGTCGGGGTTCATGCCGAGGCACATCGAGCACCCGGCCTCACGCCACTCGAAGCCCGCCTCGGTCAGGATGCGGTCCAGCCCCTCCGCCTCGGCCTGCTGCTTGATGAGGCCGGAGCCCGGCACCACCATGGCCCGCACGCCGTCCGCCACCTTGCGGCCCTTGGCGATGGCGGCGGCGACGCGGATGTCCTCGATGCGGCTGTTGGTGCAGCTGCCGATGAAGACCACGTCCACCTTCAGCTCCGTCAGCTTCTGGCCGGGCGTGAGGCCCATGTATTGCAGCATGCGTTCCAGCTGCGCGCGGCGCGTCTCGTTGGGCGCCTCGGCGGGGTCGGGGACGGTGGCGGTGATGGGCGCCACATCCTCGGGGCTCGTGCCCCAGGAGACCATGGGCGCGATCTCGGCCGCGTCCAGGAACACCTCCTTGTCGAACACCGCGTCCGGGTCGGACGGCAGGGTGGACCACCAGGCGACGGCGCGGTCGAAGGCCTCGCCCTTGGGGGCGTAGGGGCGGCCCTTCACATAGTCGAAGGTGGTCTGGTCAGGTGCGACCATGCCGGCGCGGGCGCCCGCCTCGATGGACATGTTGCAGACGGTCATGCGCCCGGCCATGTCGAGCGCGCGGATGGCCTCGCCCGCGAATTCGATGACATGGCCCGTGCCGCCGGCGGTGCCGATCTTGCCGATGATGGCCAGCACGATGTCCTTGGCGGTGCAGCCCACGGGCAGCTTGCCATCCACCGTCACGCGCATGTTCTTGGCCGGCTTCTGCAGCAGCGTCTGGGTGGCCAGCACATGCTCCACCTCGCTGGTGCCGATGCCGAAGGCCAGCGCGCCCATCGCGCCATGCGTCGAGGTGTGGCTGTCGCCGCAGACGATGGTCATGCCCGGCAGCGAAAGCCCCTGCTCCGGGCCGATGACATGCACGATGCCCTGCCGCGCATCGAGCAGCGGGATATAGGGCACGCCGAACTCGACGACGTTCTTCTCCAGCGTGTCCACCTGCAGCCGGCTCTCGGGGTCGGTGATGCCGGTGCGGCGGCTGCTGTCGGTCGCGATGTTGTGGTCCACCACGGCGATGGTGGCATCCGGGCGGCGCACCGGCCGGCCG
This sequence comes from Roseococcus suduntuyensis, assembly GCF_014196305.1. Taxonomy (GTDB): domain Bacteria; phylum Pseudomonadota; class Alphaproteobacteria; order Acetobacterales; family Acetobacteraceae; genus Roseococcus; species Roseococcus suduntuyensis. Next base: position 70,391 of record NZ_JACIDJ010000006.1, on the reverse strand, counting down.
GCCACGCGCAACCCCTCGAAGGCCTGGGGGCTGGTCACTTCATGGACGAGGTGGCGGTCGATGTAGAGAAGTGCCGTGCCATCGGGCAGCGTCTCGACGACGTGGTGCGCCCAGATCTTGTCGAAGAGTGTGCGGGGCCTGTTCTCGGCCATGGTGCTTCCCCCGGAAGTGATGGTCACAGTCAAAAAAGGCCGCGCCTTGCGGCGCGGCCCTGGAAGGCTCAGCCCTCGGCGGCGGGCGTGGCCGGCGTGTCCTTGGTGCCGCGCAGCCCCAGCTTCTCGGCGATGCGGGCCGACTTGCCCGTGCGGCCGCGCAGGTAATAGAGCTTCGCGCGCCGCACCTTGCCGCGCCGCACCACCGTGATCTCGGCGATGGCGGGCGAATGCAGCGGGAAGACGCGCTCCACGCCCTCGCCGTAGGAGAGCTTGCGCACGGTGAAGTTGCTGTGCAGGCCGCGGTTCGAGCGCGCGATCACCACGCCCTCATAGGCCTGGGTGCGGACGCGCTCGCCCTCCACCACCTTCACCATCACGCGCACCGTGTCACCGGCGTCGAACTCGGGCACGGGGCGGGCGGCGACGAGCTTGGCCTTCTGCTCGGCGTCGAACTGCTGCAACAGGTTCATCGGTCAGTCCTTTCTCAATTCATCTAGGCCGCGGCGGCGCCGGCGGCAATCCGTTTCCAGAGATCGGGCCGGCGCTCGCGCGTCGCGGCCTCGGCTTGTTCGCGCCGCCAGCGGGCCACTTCGGCGTGGTGGCCGGAGAGCAGCACGGGCGGCACGGCGCGGCCCTGCCATTCGGCGGGCCGGGTGTAGTGCGGGTATTCCAGCAGGCCGGCGGAGTGGCTTTCCTCCAGCGCGCTCTCGGCGCCGCCCATCACCCCGGGCAGCAGCCGCACGCAGGCATCGAGCAGGGTCAGCGCCGCCATCTCGCCCCCGCTCAGCACATAGTCGCCGAGCGAGATTTCGCGCATGGCGCGCGCCTCGATCACACGCTGGTCCACGCCCTCATAGCGGCCACAGAGCAGCACCACGCCAGGCCCCGAGGCGATCTCCCGCACCAGCGCCTGGTCGAGCAGGCGCCCGCGCGGGGTCAGGTAGACCAGCGGGCGCGTGTCCCCTTCGGGCATGGCGGCCGCGATGGCCGCGTCCACCACGTCGGGCCGCATCACCATTCCCGCGCCGCCGCCGAAGGGCGTGTCATCCACCGTGCGGTGGCGATCGTGCGCCTGGGCGCGGATGTCCTGGGCGTCGAGCCGCCAGATCCCCTCGCGCAGGGCACGCCCCGCGAGGGAGAGGCCAAGCGGGCCCGGGAACATCTCGGGGAAGAGGGTGAGCGCGGTCGCGTGGAAGCTCATGCCGCATCCTCCTCCCGTCCCACCACGCTTTCGGCGGGCGGGACGATGACGAGGCGCCGCGCCGCCACATCCACCACCGGCACCGCGGCGCGGGTGAAGGGGATGAGGCGCTCGGGCGGGCCGGACAGCACCAGGAATGCCCCGCCGCCATGGTCCTCGACCGCGCGCACCTCGCCCAGGCTTTCGCCCGCTTCGGTGAAGGCGGCCATGCCCTGGAGGTCGGCCAGGTAGAACTCCTCCTCCTCGGGCGGGGGCAGGGCCTCGCGCGGGACGTAGAGCTTGGTGCCGGTCAGGCGGGCGGCGGCGTCGCGGTCGGTGATGCCGTCGATGCGGGCGAGGTCGGGGGCGACCAGCGTCAGCACGAGGGGGCGGCCGGCCTGATCCACCAGCGGGCCATAGGCGGTGAGGCCCTCGGGCGCGGCGGCGAAGCTGCGGACGCGCACCAGGCCCCGCACGCCGTGCGGCCGCCCGATCTCGCCCAGCAGGATCATTCCCGCGCCCATGGTACCGCCCTATGCGCCCCGGTGCCTCAGCCGCGCGCCGCGGCGGCGGCGCGTTCCTGCGCCTTCTTCTTCGGCGCGGACTGGACGGGCTGCTCCTTGTAGACGGGCATGGGGATGATGCCGGCCTTGCCCAGGAACTTCGCCACGCGCTCGGTCGGCAGGGCGCCCTTGCCCACCCACTCGGCGATCTTCTCGTTCTGCAGGCGCACGCGGTCGGCATGCTCGGCCGGCAGCATGGGGTTGTAGCTGCCCAGCTTCTCGATGAAGCGGCCGTCGCGCGGGCTGCGGCTGTCGGCCACCACGATGTGGTAGTAGGGGCGCTTCTTGGCGCCGGCGCGGGCGAGGCGGATCTTCAGGCCCATGAACTCACTTCTCCTGTCGGTCTAGAATGGACGCTTGCCTTGGGGCATGAGCGCGGCGAGCCCGCCGCGCATCAAGCCCTTCTGGCCCATCTTGTTCATGCGCTTCATCATGTCGCGCATGTCCTCGAATTGCTTGAGCAGCCGGTTCACCTCCTGCACGGAGGAGCCCGAACCGGCCGCGATGCGCCGCTTGCGCGACGCCTTGATGAGGTCGGGGTTGCGGCGTTCCTTCACCGTCATGGACGAGATGATGGCCGCCTGCTTCTTCAGGATGGTCTGGTCGAGGTTGGCGCCCTCGAGCTGCGACTTCAGCTTGCCGATGCCCGGAAGCATGCCGAGCATGCCGGACAGGCTGCCCATCTTGCCGATCTGCTTGAGTTGGGAGGCATAGTCCTCGAGCGAGAACTGGCCCTTCTGCATCCGGGCCGCGAGCTTCTCGGCCTCGGCCTGGTCAATGGTCTCGGCCGCGCGCTCCACCAGGCTGACGATGTCGCCCATGCCCAGGATGCGGCCGGCGATGCGGTCGGGGTGGAAATCCTCCAGCGCGTCGAGCTTCTCGCCCGCACCCAGCAGCTTGATGGGGGCACCCGTGACGGCGCGCATGGAGAGTGCGGCGCCACCGCGCGCATCGCCATCCACGCGCGTCATCACGATGCCGGTGACGCCCACCTTCTCGTTGAAGGCACGGGCGGTGTTCACCGCGTCCTGGCCGGTCATGGCGTCCACGACCAGCAGGGTCTCGTGCGGCTTCACGGCGGCTTTCACGGCCGCCACCTCGTCCATCAGCGCGTCGTCGATGGCCAGCCGGCCCGCGGTGTCGAGGATAACGACGTCATAGAGTTCGCCGCGCGCCGTCTCCATGGCCCGCTGCGCGATCTGCAAGGGCGTCTGGCCGGCGATGATGGGCAGCGAGGTGACTTCGGCCTGGCGCGCCAACGTCTCCAGCTGGAGCTGCGCGGCCGGGCGGTGCACGTCCAGGCTCGCCAGCAGCACCTTCTTGCGCTCGCGGCCGCGCAGGCGCAGCGCGATCTTGCCCGAGGTGGTCGTCTTGCCCGAACCCTGCAGGCCCACCATCAGGATGGGCACCGGGGACGCGGCCGCAAGATCAATGCCCTTGGCGGCGTCCTTCCCGCCAAGCGCGTCCACCAGCGCGTCATGGACGATCTTGACCACCATCTGGCCGGGCTGGATGGAGCGGATCACCTCCTGCCCCACCGCGCGCTCACGCACCTTGGCGGTGATGTCCTTCACGACCGGAAGCGCGACATCGGCCTCAAGCAGGGCCACACGCACCTCGCGCAGAGCGTCGTTCACATCGGCTTCGGAGAGGGCGCCACGGCCGCGCAGGCGGTCGAACACACCCTGCAGCTTGGAACCCAACGCCTCGAACACGGTGAACACGCCTCCAAACGAAAATGCGCCGCTGCGCGAATCTCGCGGAGCGACGGTGATCCCGCATGGGGCGGGACCGGAAAAGGCCTTAGGCCAAGGTTGGCTGATACTCTTCCGACCGTGCCGCGTCAATGCAAGCTAAACGACGGGGCAAGCTAAACGACGGGGCAAGCTAAACGACGGGGCAAGCCAAGCGACGGGACAGACCGGGCGGCAGAATCAGGAGACCAGGTCGGCGACCACCAGCCAGCCCTGGGGTTCCTTCGTTACCTCGGCCAGGGAGACATTGGCCGCGCGCCCGAAAGCCACCTGTTCCCACAGCACTTCCAGGATGCGCATGGCGGGCCCCTTCCCCCCGCCGAACGCACTGCCCACGACCGATTCCCGGAAGGCGTACCAATGCAGACCCTGCGCCAGCGTCTGCACATCCTGCCCGAACAGCGCGTCGAGCTTCTCCTGCAACTGGCTCGCCGCCGCATTCACGAAGATACCGGCAAGTCCACCCGTGCCGAAGGCGATGCCCGTCTTGGTCACGCCGCCGGCCGTGCTGTACATCTTTTGCCGGATGATGCGCGTCATCTGGATTTCGAGGCTGCCCGCCGGCACCGCCTTCTTGGCCACCTGCCAGGAATACCAGGCCGCATACTCCACGCTCTTGCCGCGCCGCGACGGCGGGATCATCGTGTTGAACAGGGCGTTGATGCGATACCAGACCACCGAATTCTGTACCGCGCCCGCCCCGCTGGTCAGCCCGCCCACATCGGCCAGGTTCACCACCACGGAACCGAGCATGCCGAGCGATTTTTTCTGAAAGAGGTATTCCTGCGTCTTGGGTGACGGCCCGCCATGCCCGTTCTGCCCAAAGAAGGGATTGTCCAGAGCATCCCCGTCCGGGTCCTGCATGGCCACGTCGAGGATGCCGGCCAGCAGGTTGCCGGCATTTTCATGGACGGATTTCAGCCCCTCGACCGCCAGGCCCGCGGCCGCGGACTGCCCGGCCTTCGTGCTGAGGACGTATTTGACCGCTTCCGCGCCACGACTGCCCGACATGCATTCCTCCCGGCCCATACAGGGGCTCCGGTCATGCATTTAGCCGGAGCGGCGGAAGACACGCCAGGGTTGTCTGTCCGCCCCGAAAGGACGCGGCCAGGGGCGCTACTTCGGCGCCAACACCATGATCATCTGGCGGTTTTCCAGGCGAGGCATGGATTCCACCTTCACGATCTCGGCCAGTTCCGTCCGAATCCGCTCCAGCAGCTTCACGCCCAGTTCCTGGTGCGCCATCTCACGGCCGCGGAACCGCAGCGTGACCTTCACCTTGTCGCCTTCGCCGATGAAGCTTTTCGCCTGCTTCATCTTCACGTCGTAGTCATGGTCATCAATGTTCGGGCGAACCTTGATTTCCTTGATCTCGACGACCTTCTGCTTCTTGCGGGCCTCGTTGGCCTTCTTCTGCTGTTCGTACTTGAACTTGCCATAATCGGTGATCTTGCAGACGGGCGGAACCGCGTTCGGGCTGATCTCCAGCAGGTCCAGGCCCGACTGGTAGGCGCGATACAGCGCATCGCGGATGCTCAGTACGCCGAGCATTTCGCCATTCTCGTCGATCAGGCGGACCTGCGGGACGCGAATTTCTTCATTGACGCGGGGGCCTTCGCGCGAGGGCGGCGAGGGCGGCATGGGGCCACGGGCTATGGTCTTCTCCTGTGTCTGTTGCGAGGCAATTGGGCAATCTTATGGGGCGGCGTTCATTCCGCTGCAACGGGGGCGCTTGACAAATCGGGCGCCATGCCCTCGCGGCGCAGCAGGGCCACGGCCTCCGCCAGCGGCAGCACCTCCTGCTCGCGGCCCGGCAGGCGGCGGAGAACCAGCTTGCCCTCCTCCGCCTCGCGCCGGCCCACCACGGCCAGCACGGGCACGCGCTGCTCGATATGGTCCACCACCTTGCGGTTGATCTTCTCGTTCCGCAGGTCGGTCTCGACGCGCAGCCCGGCGGCGCGCAGGGCGGCCGCGGCCTGCTGGGCGAAGGGGGTGGCGTCGTCCACGATGGTCGCCACCACCACCTGCACGGGCGCCAGCCAGAGCGGGAAGCGGCCGGCATGCTGCTCGATCAGGATGCCCAGGAAGCGTTCGAAGCTGCCCAGGATGGCGCGGTGCAGCATGACCGGGCGCTTGCGGGTGCCGTCCTCGGCCACATAGGTCGCGTCCAGCCGCTCGGGCAGCACGAAATCCACCTGCAGCGTGCCGCATTGCCAGTCGCGGCCGATGGCGTCGCGCAGCACGAATTCCAGCTTGGGGCCGTAGAAGGCGCCCTCGCCCGGGTTCAGCTCATATTCCACGCCGGCGGTGACGCAGGCTTCCTTGAGCGCGCCCTCGGCGCGGTCCCATACGGCGTCCTCGCCGGCGCGCACCTCGGGGCGGTCGCTGAACTTCACGCGGAAATCGGTGAAGCCCAGGTCGCGGTAGATGGCCGAAAGCAGGTCCACGAAGCGCACCGTCTCGGCCGCGATCTGGTGCTCCTCGCAGAAGATGTGCGCGTCATCCTGCGTGAAGGCGCGCACGCGCATGATCCCGTGCAGCGCGCCCGAGGGCTCGAAGCGGTGGCAGGCGCCGAATTCCGCCATCCGCATCGGCAGGTCGCGGTAGGACCGAATGCCCTGGTTGAAGATCTGCACATGGCAGGGGCAGTTCATCGGCTTCAGCGCATAGGTGCGGTCGGCCTCGTCCTTGTCCTCGACCTTGGCGAGGAACATGGCGTGACGGAATTTTTCCCAATGCCCGGAGGCTTCCCAGAGGCGGCGGTCCACCAGCTGCGGGGTCTTCACCTCCTCGTAGTCGGCCGCATCCAGGCGGCGGCGCATGTAGTCCTCGACGGTGCGGTAGAGCTTCCAGCCCTTCGGATGCCAGAAGACGCTGCCCGTCGCCTCCTCCTGCAGGTGAAACAGGTGCATCTCGCGGCCGATCTTGCGGTGGTCCCGCTTTTCGGCCTCCTCCAGCATGGTGAGGTAGGCGTCGAGTTCCTTCTGGTCACGCCAGGCGGTGCCGTAGATGCGGCTCAGCACCGGGTTCTCGGGCTTGCCGCGCCAATAGGCGCCGGCCACCTTCTGCAGCTTGAAGGCCGGACCAATGTCCGCGGTGGTCCGCATGTGCGGGCCGCGGCAGAGATCGGTCCATTCGCCCTGGCTGTAGAGGGTGATCACCTGGTCGGCCGGCAGGTCGCGGATCAGCTCCACCTTGAAGCGCTCGCCCTTCTTGACGAACACGTCCACGGCCTCGGCGCGGCTCACCACCCGGCGCTGGAAGGCGGCCCCGCGCGCGATGATCTCGCGCATCTTGGCCTCGATGGCGGGAAAATCCTCGGGGGTGAAGGGCTCGTTGCGGTGGAAGTCGTAGTAGAAGCCGTTCTCTATCGAGGGGCCGATGGTCACCTGGGTGCCGGGAAACAGCTCCTGCACGGCTTCCGCCAGCACATGGGCGCAGTCATGGCGGATCATCTCCAGCGCCTCGGGGTCGCGGCGGGTGATGAAGCGCAGCTTCGCGTCCGTCCCGATCTCGGCCGAGAGGTCCATCAGCCGGCCATCCACCTCCATGGCCAGTGCCGCCTTGGCCAGGCCCGGCCCGATGCTGGCGGCCACCGTCGTGCCCGTCACCGCGCCGTCGAAGGGGCGGGTGGAACCGTCGGGCAGGGTGATCACGGGCATCGGGGACTCACGATAGAACAGGGGTTGCGCGAAGGGGCGGGACCATGGGCACCCCCCGCCCCGCGGTCAAGGGCGGCCACTCGCGACCGGCGCTTGCGGCGGCCCCCGCCCGCGCGCAGATTGGCATCATGAGTGAAAACAACGCACGGCGCAGCGCGATCTATGTCGATTTCGACAATGTCCTGTCCGGGCTGCGCGAGGGCGCGGGGGTCGAGGTGGCGCGCCACTTCGCGGAGGCGCCGGAGGAATGGCTCGCCTGGCTCAGCCAGGGCGTTCCGCGCCGCTTCCTGCTGCGCCGCTGCTACATGAACCCGGCCGGCTACCTCGAGGAAGCCGACGGCATGCGCCGCTATTTCAGCAGCTTCAGATTTGCCTTCCAGGCGGCGGGCTTCGAGGTGGTGGACTGCCCGCGCCTGACCCGCATGAAGAACGGCGCGGACCTTCGCATCGCGCTGGACGTCATGGACGCGCTGGCCTCGCCGCTCGCCCGCATCGACGAGTTCACCCTGCTCTCCTCCGACAGCGACTTCGTGCCCCTGCTGCTGCGGCTGCGCGCGGCGGACCGGACCACGCGGCTGGTCGCCCATCCGGAGCTGGGCCGCGTGGTGCGCGCGGCGGCCGATGAGGTGCTGGGCCTGGACGCCCTGGCCGAGGCGCTGGGCTGGCAGCGCGAAGCCAACCGGGACCAGCTCTTCGGCCCCGACCTGAACCAGGCCATCCTCGGCGTGATCCGGGAGACCATGGAGGGCGCGGCGGAGCCCCTGCATCTGCCGGACCTCGGCCAGATCGTCCGCGACCGCACGGGCGAAACGCTGCGCGGCAGTGACTATGCCGGCTTCGGCTCGGTGGATGCGATGCTGGAGGCGGCGGGCGGCTATGTCCGCCAGGACGGCACGGGCGGCGGCTATGTGCTCCGTCCCGAATGGCTTGCGGCACCGGAGCCCGCCGCCGAACCGGCCAGCATCTCCGAATAGACCGCGAGCGTGGCCGCCTGCATCGCGGCCACGCTGGGTGCCGCGGCGCGGGCCGCCCGCCCCAGCCGCGCCAGCGCCGCGGCATCCAGCGCCAGCACATGGGCGATGGCGTCCGCCAACGCCGCCGCATCGCCGGGCGGGACGCGCCAACCCGTCACCCCCTGCGCCACCGTCTCGCGCGGGGCGCCAAGGTCCGAGGCGATGACCGGACGGCCCATGGCCTGGGCCTCCACCACCGTCCGGCCGAAGCCCTCGGGCTGCACACTGGCATGGACCACCACATCGGCCGCCAGCAGCGCGGCGGGCATGTCGGCCACATGGCCCACGACATGGGTGCGGTCCGCGACCCCCAGCCGGTCCGCAAGGGCGCGGAGTTCCGCCACGAAACCCTCCCGCCCCTGCGCGTCGCCGGCCAGCACGGCATGGGCGCCGGGCAGGCGGGCCAGGGCCTCCACCAGCACGGCCTGGCCCTTCCAGCGGGTAAGGCGACCGGGCAGCAGGATGAGCGACGCGCCCTCCGGCACCCCCCAGCCCGCCCGCAGCGCCGCCGCGCGGGATGGGTCCACCCGCGCCGGGTCGAACAGCGACAAATCCGCCCCGCGCGGGATGATCCGCAGCCGGTCCTCCGCCACGCCATGCCGCGCGCGAATGTGGTCGGCGATGTGGTGGCTGATGGCGATGACGCGGTCGCCCTTGGCCATCACCGCATTGTAGGCGCGCTTGCCCGGGAAGTTCTCGGAGTAGGTGGCGTGGTAGGTGGTGACGAAGGGCAGCCCCGCCCGCCGCGCCGCCCAGAGCGCCGACCAGGCCGGGGCACGCGAGCGCGCATGAACCAGCGACACGCCCTCGGCGGCGATCAGCGCCGTGAGCCGCGCCGCATTGCGCCAGATGCCCCAGGGTGACTTGGTGGCCAGCGGCAGCATGACATGCCGTGCCCCCAGCGCCTCCAGCGCCGGCACCAGCCGCCCGCCGGCCGAGGCCACCACGGCCCGCTGCCCGGCCGCCACCAGCGCGGCCGCGATCTCGAGCGTGCCGCGCTCGACGCCCCCCGCCTCCAGGGCGGGCAGCACCTGCAGGATGGTGGCGGGGCGTTCCATCCCGTGGTGGTAGGGGAGGCGCGCCGCCACCTCAAGGCCATGCCCCCGCTTGCCGCCCGCCCGGCCCGGTGCCATGCCGCAAGACATGGACGAGATCACCGGCACCATCCCCGCCCCAGACGGCACGCCCATCGCCTTCCGGCGCCTGGAGGGTTCGGGCCCTGGCATCGTCTTCCTGGGCGGCTTCCACAGCGACATGACGGGCAGCAAGGCGCAATTCCTCGCCGAATGGTGCGCGGCGCGGGGGCAGGCCTATCTGCGCCTGGACTACAGCGGCCATGGCGCCTCGGGCGGGCGCTTCGAGGAAGGCACCATCGGACGCTGGGCCAGCGATGCCGAGGCCGCACTGCTGGCGCTGACCCAGGGGCCGCAGATTCTTGTGGGCTCCTCCATGGGCGGCTGGATCGCGCTGCTGCTGGCACTGCGCCACCCCGCGCGGGTGCAGGCGCTGGTCGGCATTGCCCCCGCGCCTGACTTCACCGAGGACCTCATGTGGGCCGAGATGCCCGAGCCGGTGCGCCAGGCCATCCTGACGGAAGGCCAATGGCTCCGCCCCAGCGCCTATGGCACGCCCTACCCCATCACCCGCGCGCTGATCGAGGAGGGGCGGCGCCATCTGCTGCTCCGCACCCCCATCGTACTCGACGTCCCCATCCGCCTGCTGCACGGCCAGGCCGATGCGGACGTGCCCTGGCAGCATTCGCTCCGCATCGCCGAGCAGGTGACGGGCCAGGATGTCCAGGTCACGCTGGTCAAGGGCGGTGACCACCGCCTCTCCGGCCCGGCCGAGCTGTCACTGCTGGGCCGCACACTGGCCTCCCTCCTCGGCCCCCCTCTCCTCGGCGAGAATGCCGCGTAGCCCCTCGCGGAAGCTCGGATAGGCCCATTCGATGCCCAGCGCCGCGCGGGTGCGCGCGCTGGAGACGAGGCGGCTCTCGGCCCAGAAGCTGCGGCCCATCTCGCTCATGCCCGGCGCGGCCTCGGCATAGGGGGTCTCGGGCGGCGGGGTCATGTTCAGCAGGCGCGCGGCTTCCTCCACCACCTCGGCGCCGGTGCAGGGTTCGTCATCCACCAGGTGCAGCACCCGCACCCCGGGCGCGGGCGGACGGCTGGCCGCGGCGAAGAGGGCGCGGGCGATGTCATCGCGGTGGATGCGGCTGAAGCGGTGGCCGGGCCGCACAACCCGCCGCGCCGTGCCGGCCCGCATCTCGTCCAGCGGGCTGCGGCCGGGACCGTAGATGCCCCCGGTGCGGAACAGGTCCACCGCCGCGCGCCCGGCCAGCTCGGCCCATTGCCCCTCGGCCGCCACGCGCCGCCGGCTGCGGTCCTGGGTGGGCGCGGGGGGCGTCGTCTCGTCCACCCAGGCGCCGCCGCGGTCGCCATAGACGCCGGTGGTCGAGATGTAGCCCACCCAGCGCAGGGGCGCGGCCCGCAGCGCCTCGGCGTGGGCGGCCCAGGCGGGGTCGCCCTCCGGGCCGGGCGGGGCGGTGGCGACGAGGTGCGTGGCCGCCCGCAATGCCGCGCCATCGGCGAAGGGCACCACCTCCACGCCCGGCGGGGCGGCCACACGGGCGGGGTCGCGCGCCGTGGCCAGCACGCGCCAGCCGCCGCGCATGGCGAGTTCCGCCAGGGCACGCCCGGAATAGCCAAGGCCGATCAGGGTCAGGGTCTGTGTCATGCGCCCCATCTGGGAGGATCGTCGCAAATTCGGCAACGGGGCCGATTCCGCATTGGCGCATCACGCCCTATGTTCCGGGCGTGAATCGCCGCCTCTCTCTGCTGCTCAGCCTCGCCGCCCTGCTCGTGCTCCTGGCACTCGGCGCGCTGTGGTGGCGTGAGCCGCCGCCGGTGGTGAACGTCGCCGCCCCGCCGCCGCCCGCCGCGCCCGCGGCGCCCGCCCGCCCCGCGCCGGACCTTCCCCTGCCCCTTCCGCCCGAATTGCCTCGGCTGAGCGACGGGCCGGATTACGACAACTGCCTCGCCCTGCTGCGCGACGACCCGGAGGAGGCGATGCGCTTCGCCCAGGCCTGGGACGCGACCGGCGGCGGCGATGGCGCGCTGCATTGCGCCGCTCTCGCCATGATCGGCCTGGGCCAGCCCGACACCGCGGCCGAGCGGCTGGAACGGCTGGGCGCCGGCAGCCGCGCGGGCGGGCTCGCGCGCGCCGCGGTCTATGGCCAGGCCTCCCAGGCCTGGATGATGGCGGGTGACGCCAACCGCGCCTTCGGCGCCGCCACCATGGCGCTGACCCTGGCCCCCAACGACCCCGACCTGCTGGTGGACCGCGCCGTGATCCAGGCGGCCCTGGCCCGCTACGGCGATGCGCTGGACGACCTGGACCGCGCCCTGGCGCTGGAGCCGGACCGGGTGGAGGCCTTGGTCTTCCGCGCCGCCGCCCTGCGCCACCTCGACCGCGCGACCGAGGCCGTGAATATGATCCAGCGCGCGCTGAACCTCGCCCCCGACAATGCCGAGGCCCTGCTGGAACGCGGCATCCTGCGGCAGTTGCGGGGCGACGCCGCCGGGGCCCGGCAGGATTGGGAGCGTGTGATCACCGTGGCCCCCGAGAGCATGGCGGCGAGCCTGGCCGCGCAGAACATCGCCCTCAGCGAGGTGGGGCCGGCGTCGCGCTAGGGCGCGGTCCACCTTTGGTGGATGGCGCCCTATCCTTTTTCGGGCGACTGATTCACCGCTCCGGCCATCCGGCCTCCGCGGATCAGGCGCCGGTTTTTGGGCGACTGATTCACCGCTCCGGCCATCCGGCCTCCGCGGATCAGGCGCCGGTTTTCGGGCGACTGATTCACCGCTCCGGCCATCCGGCCTTCGCGGATCAGGCGCCGGTTTTCGGGCGACTGATTCACCGCTCCGGCCATCCGGCCTTCGCGGATCAGGCGCCAGGCGCCGGCCGACGCGCCATTGCAGCCTTCACGATCGCCGCGCGCTGCGCCTCGGTGGCGGTGGACCAGGCGGCGATCTCGTCCAGCGTCCGCCCGCAGCCACGGCAGACGCCCTGTGCGCCGACGCGGCATTCTCCGGTGCAGGGCGAGGGGGTGGCCATGGGGCGCTGCATGTGCCCTGGCTGCGCCCCCCTGTCCATGGCTTGCGTCCATCCGGGATGCACGGGATAGCTTGGGCGCCCGTTTCTGACCGGAGAGTGGAATGCCCCGTTTCGACATGATCCTGCGCGGCGGCCAGGCCGTCCTGCCCTGGGGCATCGAGCCTTTGGACATCGGCGTGCGCGACGGTCGCATCGCCGCCATGGGCGACCTGCGCAAGGCCGAGGCCGATCAGGTGCTGGACTGCGCGCGGCTGCATGTCCTGCCCGGGCTGATCGACGCCCATGTCCACCTGCGCGAGCCGGGTGATCCCAACGTCGAGACCATCGCCACCGGCACCAGGGCCGCCGTGCTGGGTGGGCTGGCCGCCGTCTTCGACATGCCCAACACCAGCCCTTCTATCACGGACAGCGACCAGCTCGCCTGGAAGCGCGGCCATGTGAGCGAACACGCCTGGTGCGACATGGGCCTTTACGTGGGCGCGTCCAAGAAGAACATCGCGGAGCTGGCCTCGCTGGAGACCGAGGAAAATGTCTGCGCGGTGAAGGTCTTCGCCGGCTCCTCCACCGGCGACCTGCTGATCGAGGACGACGCGACGCTGGAGGCCGTGATGCGCTCCGGCCGCCGGCGCATCTGCTACCATTCCGAGGACGAGTATCGCCTGCAGGAACGCAAGAAGCTGTTCACCGCGGGCATGCCCCACCGCAACCACATGGAGTGGCGCGACGTCGAGACGGCCATGCTGGGCACCAAGCGCCTCATGGCGCTGGCCCGCAAGACCGGCCGCCCCGCGCATATCCTGCACGTCAGCAGCGCGGAGGAGCTGGAATACCTGGCCAGCTTCCGCGACCTCTGCACCGTCGAGGTGCTGATGAACCACCTGACCCAGACCGACGAGGCCTATGACCGCCTCGGCGGCTATGCGGTCATGAACCCCCCGATCCGCGACCGCCGCCACCTGGAGGCTGCCTGGGAGGCCGTCCGCAACGGCACGGTGGACGTGGTGGGCAGCGACCACGCGCCACATTCCCGCGCCGCCAAGGAACGCCCCTGGCCCGACACGGCGGCGGGGCTGACCGGCGTGCAGACCATCGTCCCCGTCATGCTGGACCATGTGAGCCAGGGGCGCCTCAGCCTCATGCGGCTCGTGGATCTGATGTGCGCTGGGCCGGCGCGGGTCTATGGCGCGGTGAACAAGGGCCGCCTCGCGGTCGGTTACGACGCCGACTTCACCCTGGTGGACATGGCCGCCAGCCGCGAGATCACGGAGGACTGGATCGCGAGCCCCTGCGGCTGGACGCCCTTCGCCGGGTATCGCTGCCAGGGCTGGCCGGTGGGGACCATCGTGCGCGGGAATGTGGTGATGCGCGAGGGCGAGGTGCTGGGCGCGCCCACGGGCAAGCCGGTGGAATTCAGATAGTTTTCCGCCCTCAGGCGCCGGGCGCGGCCTCCGGCCGCGGGGCTTGCCCGCCGCGCCGGACGCGCGGGCTTGCTGGTCGGTCTGGGCGCGCCGGCCGCGGCGCGGCCGGATTCTGGCGGGGCTGTTCCCGGCGCTTTGGGTGACGCCGCCCTACAAATGCCGCCCGCGCTCCAGGATTTCCAGCGTGTACTCCCGGTAGGTCATCCCCAGTTCCTCCGCCCGCGCCAGGCGCCGCAGCGCGATCTCGGGCGGCGGGGTCTTCCAGGCGCGGCGGTGCGCGCGTCGCCATATCCATTGCCGCCAGGAGGCGCCGCCAGGGTCCTCCTCCTCCAGCGGCGGGCCGCCATTGTGGCCCGGAGCATTTTCGAGCTGAGCCGAGACGCTCGGCGACTCGGAAAATGCGGCATGACAACAAGCTGGCGCCGTCATCCGAGGCGCTTGTACATGATGGCGGTGCCCTCCAGCCGGTCCTCCCGCGCCGCGCGCGCCCAGCCGGGCAGCACCCCTACCAGCACATAGCCCAACGATTCATAGAGAGGCTGCGCGGCGCTACCGGCCACGGTGTCGAGGGTGAGCAGGCTTCGCCCCTCGGCGCGGGCGAGGGGCTCCACCGCCGCCATCAGCGTCCGGCCCAGGCCCTGGCGGCGGGTGTCCGGGTGGACCAGAACCTTGCACACCTCGGCCCGGTGGCGCTGGTTGGGCGGGGTGCCGAGGTCGAGCTGGGCCGTACCCAGGATGCGACCCGCGCGGCGGGCCACCAGCAGCCGCCGCTCCCCCTCCGCCACGGCGGGCAGCACCTTGGCGCGCCACCAATGGGCGGAATCCTCCGGGGCGAAGGGCAGGATGAACCCCACGCTGGCCCCGCCATGGACGCAGCCGTGCAGGATTTCGGCCAGTTCAGGCAGCGCGGCCTCGGCGGCGGGCGCGTCCAGTTCCTCCACGGTCATGGCGCGGCGATCGCGATGAGGTAGGCGGCGCCATCCGGCCCCGCCGCCAGCCTTGTGGGACCGTTCAGGATCAGGCGCAGGCAGTCGCCCGGTGCCAGATCCCAGCCCTGTGGCCCATGCTCGAAGCGCAACGCGCCCGTCGTCAGCAGCAAATGTTGCTCCATTCGCGGCACGGGCGGCGCGGGATAGGCGATGGCCGCCCCCGCCGGCAATTCGCCCGCCACCATCTCCATGCGCAGCCCCGCCCCCGGGGGCGAGGCGGCACGGCGGCGAAAGCCTGTCTCGGGGTCGGTCCATCGGGGCTGGTCAGCCAGGCGCACCAGGGCGGGGGCGGCACCCTCGGCCTCGGCCATCAGCCGCGACAGGGTCCAGCCGTGCACGGCGCAAAGACGACCCAGCATGGCGGCGGTGGGGCTGGTCTCCCCGCGTTCGAGGCGGGAGAGGGTGGCGCGGGAAATGCCGCTGCGCTGCGCCAGTTCCTCCAGCGACAGTCCGGATTCGGCGCGCAACGCGGCGAGGCGCGCGGCGATGCGGCGTTCAAGTGGGTCATCCAACAGCGCGACGTCTTGCATATGAGAAAATTTCCCACCAACAAGATGCTGCGTCAAGCGCCCATCAGAACAGCCCGGGCCAGCGCGCCGCGCGGTCGGCCTCCTGCGCGGGGGTCAGGCTGGTGGGGCCGTCCACCACGCCACGTGGGCCGGTGGAGAGTGGCGGGCCGAGCATGGGGGGTCGCGTCACCCAGCAATCCGCCTGGCCCAGGCTGCGCGTGCAATAGGGCGCGTTGCCGGGGGCCGGGGCGGGGGCGGCGCAATAGCTCATGCCGCGGTCCAGCCGGACGATGGAGCAGTCCCGCCCAGTGACGGCGCTCACCAGCAAATCGGGCGGCGCGCGGCCGGTCAGCGGCAGGGAAACGACCGTCGCCGCCCCCAGCCCGACCAGTGAGGGGCCGTCGCAGGCGGGCAGCGCCAGGGCCAGCAGCAGGGGGAGGAAACGCCGGGGAAAGGGAGCCATACCCCCTTCCAGCACGCCCAGCCTTAACGCAAGGCGAAGCGCAAGCTATACCCCCTGCTCCCACGCGGCCCACATCCGGAAAAGCCCAGAGCCTTGCCCGATCTTGTTGACGAAGTTGATGAGGAACTGCGCGCCGAACGCGCCAAGCGGCTGGCCTCGCGCTACGGCAGCCTGCTGGCCGGCGTGCTGCTGCTGCTGTTGGCGGGCGTGGCCGGCTGGCAAGGCTGGCGCTGGTATGAGAATCGCCAGGCCGGCCAGGCCGCCGCGCAATTCCTGACCGTGGCCCAGCAGGCCGCGGCCGAGGGCGCGGACATGCGCGCGGCCGCCGAGCGCTTCAACGCCATCGCCACCGAGGCACCCCCCGGCTACCGCACCCTGGCCCGGCTGCGCGCCGCCGCCCTCCTGGCAGAGACGGGCCAGCGTGACGAGGCGCTGGCCGCCTACAACGCCCTGGCCGGCGATGGCGGGGTGGACAGCCTCTACCGTGACCTCGCCACCGTGCTATGGGGCCTGCACGCGGTGGACGTGGCCGATGCGGGCGAGATCACGGCCCGCCTCACCCCGCTGGCGGGCAATGCCGCCCCCTGGCGCGCCTCGGCGCGGGAGGTCCTGGCGCTGGTCGCGCTGCGCGCCGGACGCAATGCCGAGGCGCGCGGACATCTTCAGGCCCTGCTGGCCGATGCGGCGACGCCGCCCGGAATCCGGGAACGCGCGAACCGCCTGATGCAAGGAATGGGAAGCTGATGGACACGCCCGTGAATGCCCGCCCCCAGGGCTGCCGCCTTTGGGGCCGCCGCGCCGCCCTGCTGGGCGCCGCCGCGCTGGTCGCCGGCTGCGACACCATCACCGATGCGACCGACCGTCTGCTCGGCACCCGCAAGGAACCGCTGCCCGGCAGCCGCGCGCCCGTTCTCTCGGCCCAGCGCACGCTGGGGGTGGATGCCTCGGCCCAGGCCCGGCCCTTCACCCTGCCCGCGCCGGTGGTCAACACGGCCTGGACCACGCCCGGCGGCAATGCCGGCCATGCGCCGGGGCACCTGGCCCTGGCCCGCCCGCTGGGCGAGGTGTGGCGCAGTTCCATCGGCACCGGCACCGGCTACCGCCAGCGCATGACCGCCCCGCCCTTGGTCGAGGGCGAGACGGTCTACGCCATGGACGCGATGGGCCGCGTCTCGGCGCTCGACATCGCGCGCGGCAGCCGCCGCTGGCAGCGCGACACCCGCCCCGAGGATTCACGCGGCGGCGCGCTGGGCGGGGCAATGGCCCTGCACGAGGGCAGCCTCTACGTCGTGACCGGGATGGCCGAGGTCATGGCGCTGGACCCCGCCACCGGCGAGATCCGCTGGCGCGCGCCCATGCCTTCGGCCGCGCGCGGCGGCATCGCGGTGGCGGGCGGGCGCATCCTGGTGCCCAATATCGAGAACAATGTGGTGGCCTTCTCCACCCAGGATGGCAGCCGCGCCTGGTCCTTCCGCGGCACGCCCGTGCAGGCGCTGATGCTGGGCCAACCCAGCCCCGCCGTGGACGGGGACATCGCGGTGATGGGCCTCGCCTCGGGCGAGATCGTGGCGCTGCGCGTCGCCGATGGCCGCACCGTCTGGACCGAGAGCCTGGGCATGGCGCGTTCCGGCGCGCCCTCGCTCTCCGACATCAGCGCCATCACGGCCATGCCCGTCATTGACCGTGGGCGCGTGCATGTGACCAGCGTGGGCGGCACCAGCGCCTCGCTCGACCTGCGCTCGGGCCGGCGGGTATGGGAGCGCGACGTGGGCGGCCCCGTGACGGTGGCGGCCGCCGGCGACTGGGTGTGGCTGCTCTCGCGCGAAGCGGAACTGATCTGCATGGGGCGCGAGGATGGGCGCATCCGCTGGATCACCGCCCTGCCCTCCTTCGGCGACCCCGACCGGCGGCGCGACCCCATCCTCTACGGCCCGCCCGTCCTCGGCGGCGGGCGTCTGCTGCTGACCAGCAGCACGGGCCAGGCCATCGAGGTGGACGCGGATGCGGGCGAGATCATCGCACGCTCCCGCCTGCCATCGGGCTGCACCCTGCAGCCGGCGCTGGCGCTGGAAGGCGCCTACCTGCTGGTGGACAGCGGCAGCGTCGTGGCACTGCGCGGCGTGGGATGAGCACGCCCGAAACCGGCGGCAGCCTGCCCGTCGTCGCCATATTGGGCCGGCCGAATGTGGGGAAATCCTCCCTGTTCAACCGGCTGGTCGGGCGGCGCATCGCCATCGTGGACGACACGCCCGGCGTCACGCGCGACCGCAAGGAAGCCGAGACGATGATCGCCGGCCGCGACGTGATGCTGGTGGACACGGCGGGGCTGGAGGAAGCGGCCCCCGAGACGCTGTTCGGCCGCATGCGCGCCAGCAGCGAGGCGGCGCTGGAAATGGCCGACGTCGCCATCTTCGTGGTGGATGTGCGCGCCGGCATCACGGCGGCCGACCGCGCCTTCGCCAACTGGCTGCGCCGCGCCCGGCGCCCCGTGATCCTGGTGGCCAACAAGGCCGAGGGGCGCGGCGGCGCTTCCGCCGCCATGGAGGCCTATGAGCTGGGGCTGGGCGACCCCATCGCCGTCTCGGCCGAGCATGGCGAGGGCATCGGCACCCTCATGGACGAGATCGCGGAGCACCTGCCCGCGCCGCTCAAGGACGACGCGCAGGACGATGCTAACCGCCCGCTGCGCCTCGCCATCCTGGGCCGGCCTAACGCGGGAAAATCCACGCTGCTGAACACCCTCATCGGCGAGGAGCGCATGATCACCGGGCCGGAGCCCGGCCTCACGCGCGATGCCATCGCCTCGGAATTCGAGGATGAGGTGGGGCGCATCCGCGTGGTGGACACGGCGGGGATGCGCAAGCGGGCCCGCATCACCCACCGCCTGGAGGAAATGAGCGTCGCGGCCTCCATCAACGCCCTGCGCGAGGCGGAGGTGGTGGTGCTGGTCCTCGACGCCCTGCTGGGGCTGGAGGAGCAGGACATCCGCATCGCGCGCCTCGCGGAGCGCGAGGGCCGCGCCGTGGTCATCGCGCTGAACAAGTGGGATGCGGTGGAGGATCGGGCCGCGGCGCGCGGGCGTATTTCCGACACGCTGGAGACCTCGCTGAACCAGCTGCGCGGCATCGAGGTGGTAACCATGTCCGCCGCCACGGGTGCCGGCGTGGACAAGCTGATGCCCGCGGTGCGCCGCACCCATGAACGCTGGAACCGCCGCATCGGCACCGGCGCCCTGAACCGCTGGTTCGAGCACATGCTGGAAAAGCACCAGCCGCCGCTGGTGGATGGGCGACGCCTCAAGCTCCGCTATGCCACCATGCCCAAGGCACGCCCGCCCACCATCGTGATCTTCGGCACGCGGGCGGAGCAGGTGCCGCTGGAATACCAGCGCTACCTGCTGAACGGTTTCCGCACGGAATTCGACATGCCGGGCGTGCCGATCCGGCTGCAGCTGCGCGGGACCGAGAACCCCTACGCCGAGGCCGAATAAGCGCAAGGCAGGGTTTCGCAGAACGCCGAAGCATTTCGGTTTCCTCCCGGTGCAGGCTTGCCGCCCGCGCCGAGGAGACGCCGCCATGTCCGCCGCCCATGAAGCCTTCCACGCCCTGCACCAGGGCCCCTGCTTCGTCATGCCCAACCCCTGGGATGGCGCCTCGGCGGTGCTGCTGGCGCGGGAGGGGTTTGCCGCACTCGCCTCCACCTCGCTCGGCATCGCCTTCGCGGCGGGCGTGCCCGATGCGCGGGCGGCCATCAGCCGCGACGCCGCCATCGCCAATGCCGCGCTCATCGCGCGGCTGACCGGGCTGCCGGTGAATGGCGACCTGGAGGATGGCTTCGGCCCCGCGCCCGGGGATGTGGTGGCGACGGTGGAGGCCGCCATCGCCGCCGGCCTCGCGGGGCTGGGCATCGAGGACATCACGACCGACCCCGCGCGCCCCATCCATGACTTCGACCACGCCGTGGCGCGCGTCGCGGCTGCCGCGAAGGCCGCGCGCGGGCGCATCGTGCTGACCGCGCGCTGCGACAATTTCCTGCACGGGCGCCCCGACCTGGACGACACCATCCGCCGCCTGGTCGCCTTCGCCGAGGTGGGGGCGGATGTGCTCTACGCCCCCGGTCTGCCGGACATGGACAGCATCCGCGCCGTGGTGCGCGCCGTGGCGCCCCGCCCAGTGAACGTGGTCTTCGGCCCGCGCTCCGGCCCCGTGCCGCTGGAGGAACTGGCCGCGGCAGGAGTGCGGCGCGTCTCGCTCGGCGGCGCGCTGTACCGCCACGCCATGGGCGCGCTGGTGGGGGCGGCGCGCGAACTCCGCGCCGGCCGCTTCGACTTCATGCAGGGCGCGGTGACGACGCCCGAGGTCACGGCGCTGCTACCAACCGCGAAAGGTTGAAAATCCGCTCCGCCCCCTTGGAGAACGCGGCCCCTGCCCGCACACTCCGCCGCGACAGAGAGCGGCGGCGCGCGGTGCGCCGCCCACCGGGCTGCGGCGTACCTCGCGCCCGGGGCTTGAGGGCAGGAAAGCGGATGATCAACAAGATCGTGAATTCGGTGGCGGAAGCGCTTGCGGGCGTGAAGGATGGCAGCACCGTCCTGATCGGCGGCTTCGGCAGCGTGGGCCAGCCCGATGAACTCATCGAGGGGCTGATCGAACAGGGCGCCACCGACCTCACCTGCGTGGCCAACAATGCGGGCACGGGGCATGTGGGGCTGGCCCGCCTCATGGAGCTGGGCCGGGTGCGGAAGATCATCTGCTCCTTCCCGCGCAGCGCCGGCAGCGTGGTCTTCGAGGAGCTGTACCGCGAGGGGAAGATCGAGCTGGAGATCGTCCCCCAGGGCACCATGGCCGAGCGCATGCGCGCCGCGGGGGCCGGCATCCCCGCCTTCTACACCGCCACCTCCACCGGCACGCTGCTGGCCAAGGGCAAGGAGGAGCGGGAGTTCAATGGCCGCAAATACGTGATGGAGCACGCGCTGAAGGCCGATGTGGCCCTCATCGAGGGCTGGGAGGCCGACCGCTGGGGCAACATCACCTACAACCAGTCCGGCCGGAACTTTAACCCCGTCATGGCCATGGCCGCCGACATCACCATCGCGCAGGTGCAGCACATCCGCGAACTGGGCGAACTCAGCCCCGAGATGATCGCGACCCCCGGCATCTATGTGAAGCGCGTGGTGCGCGTGGACCGCGGCGCGCCCTGGGCGTGACCGTCCGCCCTTTCCTGACCTAAACTCCCCAACGAGGAGAAACGCCATGCAGCCCTTTTCCCGCGCCCAGATGGCCGCCAAGGCCGCCGCCGACATTCCCGAAGGCTGGGTCGTCAATCTCGGCATCGGCATTCCCACGCTGATCGCCGACCATGTGCCGCTGGAGCGCGAGGTGATCTTCCAGTCCGAGAACGGCGTGCTGGGCATGGGCCCGGCCCCCGAGAAGGGCCGCGAAGACCCCTGGCTGATCAATGCCGGCAAGCAGATGGTCACGCTGCGGCCCGGCGGCAGCTTCTGCCACCACGCCGACAGCTTCGCCATGATCCGCGGCGGGCACATTGACCTCTGCGTGCTGGGCGGCTTCGAGGTGGCGGAAAATGGCGACCTCGCCAACTGGGCCACCTCCGAGAACGACACGGCCCCGGCCGTGGGGGGTGCGATGGACCTGGGCGTGGGCGCCAAGCAGCTCTGGGTCGTGATGGAGCACACCACCAAGGATGGCCGCCCCAAGATCGTGGAGCGCTGCGGCTATCCGCTGACCGCGCCCGGCAATGTGCGGCGCGTCTATACGAACCTGGCCGTGCTCGACATCGAGCCTGGCCTGGGCTTCGTGGTGCGCGACATCGCGCCCGGCATCAGCCTCGAGGAACTCCAGGCGAAGAGTGCGGCCAAGCTGCACACCCGCTCGTGAGCGCGGCACTCGCCGCCGGCGTGGCGCCCTTCGAGGGCGACCGCGCCGAGAGCATCGAGATGATCCGCGACAGCGCGCGCGGGCTTCTGGGCACCGACATGGCGCGCGTGCGTGCCCTGCGCTTCCAGGAACCGGGCTTCGACCCGGCCCTGCTGCGCGCCATGGGCGAGGCGGGCTGGATCGGCCTATCCGTCCCTGAAGCCGCCGGCGGCACGGGGCTGGGCCTGGGCGAGGGCGTGGCGCTGGCCGAGGAAGTGGGCCGCGCCTGCGCGCCCGAGCCCGTGGTGGCGCTGATGCTCTCCGCGCACCTGCTGGCGGCCGCGGGCGAAGCCACCGTCCTGCCGCAACTCCTGGCCGGCGAGGCGGTGGTGCTGACCGCCTGGCAGGACCGCGCGCACACGCTGTCCCCCGCGACCTCGGCCGAGGGCGCGCGGCGCTTCGTGCCCATGGCGGCGGGGGCCACGCACATCCTCTGGCCGGTGGCTGAGGGCGGGCGCGTGGCCCTTCACCAGCTGACCCGCGACCAGGTGGAGATCACCACCGAGCAGACCCAGGATGGCGGCCACTACGGCACCGTCCGCCCCCTGCCCTTCGCGGGCCACGGGCCGGGCACGCACATCGCCGATGACGTCGGCGCGGCGCTGGCCGAAGGGCTGGACCGCGCGGCGCTGCTGACGGCGGCCTCGCTGCTGGGGGGCATGGAGGCGGCGTTCACCATGACGCTGGACTACCTCCGCACCCGCCAGCAATTCGGCAAGATCATCGGCACCTTCCAGGCCCTGCAGCACAAGGCCGCCGACGCCAAGATCCAGGTGGCGCTGACCCGCGCCTCCGTGGAACAGGCGGCCGCCGCGCTGGATGACGGGCTTTCGGGCGACGCCGCCTGCGCCCTGGTCAGCCGCGCCAAGGCCCGCGCCAGCGAGGCCGGCATGGCGGTGCAGCAGGCCTGCGTCCAGCTCCATGGCGGCATCGGCTACACCGACCAATACGATGTGGGCCTGCACCTGCGGCGGACCATGGTGCTGGCGCCGGCCTATGGCGGCGCCAACCTGCACCGGCGCCGCTTCATGGAACTGGCACCCGAGACCGAGGACGAGGCGGCCTGACGGCCGCGCGGGAGGAAACAATGGACGGCATGGACCCCAAGACGCGCATGCGCATCACCGAGGAGCGCCATGGCGCCGTGGTGGTGCTCACGCTGGACTACCCCGCGCGCCGCAACGCCCTTGCGGTGCCGCTGCGCGTGGAGCTGGAACAGGCCCTCGAACGCGCCTCGGCCGATGGCCAGACGCGCGCCCTGGTGCTGACGGGCAGCGAGGGCGTCTTCTCGGCCGGTGGCGACATCTCGGGCATGGACATCGAAAGCGCCTATGACGGGCGCGAGCGGATGCGCCGCACCCACCGGCTGGTGCGCCTTCTGGCGCGCGGCAACCTGCCCATCGTCGCCGCCGTCGAGGGCTGGGCGGTGGGGGCGGGCCTCTCGCTCGCCCTGCTGTGCGACCACATCGTGGCCGCCGAGGACGCCCGCTTCATGGCCGGCTTCCACAAGATCGGCCTGATGTCGGACATGGGCATGCCCGCCACTCTGCCGGCACGTATTGGTGTTGGCCGCGCGCGCGACATGCTGCTGTTCCACACGCAGTATCTCGGCACCGAGGCCAAGTCGATCGGCCTGGTGGACCATGTGGTGCCCAAGGGCAAGGCGCTGGAAGTGGCGCTGGAACGCGCCCAGACGCTGGCCCAGGAAGCGCCCCTGCCCATCGCCTTCACCAAGCAGTGGTTCGCGGACGACCTGGAAACAGCGCTGGCCCGCGAATCCGACTTCCAGGCCACCCTCTTCACCACCACCGACTTCCGCGAAGGCCGCGAGGCCTTCCTGAACAAGCGCAAACCGCGCTTCCAGGGGCGATGAAAGTGGCGCGGGCGGCGCTTGGGAGGGCCCTGCCCTCCCAAACCCTCCCGCCAGGGGCCATTGGGCCCCTGGACCCTTTCACCGGGGTTGGGTTTGGAGGGAGGGGGCCGCGCGCGCCCTTCGCCAAGGCTGCGACCTCGACGCCCCCTCCCTCCAAACCCAATACACAGCGAGAGGGGTCCGGGGACCCAAAGTCCCCGGCGGATGGGGTCTGGGGAAGGCGGCGCCTTCCCCAGCCGCCACCGCGCCACCCCCATCATGCCTCGGGAGAAGCCCCATGAATGCCATCACGCCGCGTGAG
The DNA here is from genome assembly GCF_014196305.1 of Roseococcus suduntuyensis. Classification (GTDB taxonomy): domain Bacteria; phylum Pseudomonadota; class Alphaproteobacteria; order Acetobacterales; family Acetobacteraceae; genus Roseococcus; species Roseococcus suduntuyensis. The sequence goes on along the minus strand of NZ_JACIDJ010000006.1, from coordinate 46,459 downwards.
CCGGATGATCTGAACGCCCTGCCGGACGAGGCCTTCCGCCTGCACATCCGGTCCTGGATCGAGGCCAATTATCCGGCCGAGTTGCGGAACCCGGAGAAGCGCCTCCACTGGGAGGAAAACAAGGTCTGGTACTTCAAGCTGGCCGAGAAGGGCTGGCTCTGCCCGGGCTGGCCGCGGGAATATGGCGGGCTTGGCCTGTCGCCCGCGAAGCAGATCATCTTCACCGAGGAGCTGGAGCGCTGGGGCTGCGCCCGCTGCAACGACCACGGCATCATCATGCTGGGGCCGCTCGTGATCCGGTATGGGACGGAGGCGCAGAAGCAGCACTTCCTGCCCAAGATCCTGAATGGCGAGCACATCTGGTGCCAGGGCTATTCCGAGCCCAACAGCGGCTCCGACCTGGCCAGCCTCCGCACCGAGGCGGTGGACATGGGCGACCACTATGTGGTGAACGGCCAGAAGACCTGGACGACGCTGGCGCAGGACGCGAACTGGATCTTCCTGCTGGTCCGCACCGACAAGGCGGCCAAGAAGCAGGAGGGCATTTCCTTCCTGCTGGTGGACATGAACACGCCCGGCATCACCGTACGGCCCATCATCAACCTGGAGATGCATGACGAGTTCTGCGAGGTCTTCTTCGACAATGTGAAGGTGCCGAAGGAAAACCTGGTCGGAACGCTCAACAAGGGTTGGGACATGGCCAAGGCCCTGCTGAGCTTCGAGCGCATCTACCTGGGCAGTCCCCGCCAATCCGCCTATGCGCTGACCCGCCTGCGCCAGCTGGCCGAGCGGATGGGCATGGCGGAAGACCCGCTGTTTGCCGACCGCTACGGCCGCCATCGCACGGATCTGGAGGATTTGAAGGCCCTCTACGCCCGCTATGTGGAGGTGCTGAAGCAGGGCCGCCCGCTGGGCGCCGACGTCTCCCAGCTCAAGATCGTGCAGTCCGAGCTGTTCCAGCGCATCACCGAGACGGCGCTGGAGGTGGCGGGCGAGAATGCCGGGCTGTTCGGGCCGATGGAGGGCAACCGGAACCTCAACCCCGGCGCGCTCTATATCCAGGCGCGGCCCACCACGATCTATGGCGGCACCAACGAGATCCAGCGCAACATCCTCAGCAAGAACGTGCTGGAACTGCCGGGATGAGCCAGCGCGACGAATTCCACCGCCTGGACGACACCGCCGCCGGCCTGTTCCGCGAGTTGGCGCCCGGCGTCACCACCCGCATCTTCGCGGGCGAGCAGGCCATGCTCTCGGTGGTGGAAATCACGCCGGGTGCCGAGGGCGTCATGCACCACCACCCGGAGGAGCAATGGGGCGTGCTGCTGGAAGGCAGCGCCACCCGCTTCCAGGGCGATGAGGCGATCGAGGTGCGGAAAGGTGATTTCTGGCGCACCCCGGGCGGCGTGCCGCACACCATGCGCGCGGGGCCCGAGGGGTGCCGCGTGCTCGACATCTTCAGCCCGCCGCGGCCGGAATACCGCAAGCCGGGTTCGGGCTTCGGCACCGGCTGATTGACGCCCGGCCCCTCCCGGCGATGATGCCGGGAGAACCGAGCACGGGGGCGGCGATGACGGAGATCTGGGGCTGGACGGCCAGCGAGACGGTGGCGGCCATCGCCGCGCGCAAGGTCTCGGCGCGGGAAGTGGCGCAATCGGCGCTGGCGCGGCTCGATGCCGTGAACCCCCGCCTCAACGCCGTGGTCCAGACCATGCCCGAACAGGCCCTGGAAGCGGCCGACGCCGTGGACGCCGCCCTGGCCCGGGGCGAGGCGCCCGGCCTGCTGGCCGGCGTGCCCGTCACCATCAAGGTGAATGTGGACCAGGCGGGCTTCGCCACCACCAATGGGCTGCGCGCCCAGGCCAACCATCGCGCGCCGGAAGACAACCCGGTGGTGGCCAACATGAAGAAGGCCGGCGCCGTCATCATCGGGCGGACCAACACACCCGCCTTCTCGGTGCGCTGGTTCTGCTCGAACCTGATCCATGGCGCGACCTACAACCCGCTGGGCCAGCACATCACGCCGGGGGGGTCCTCGGGCGGGGCGGGCGCGGCCACCGCGGCGGGCATCGGCGCCATCGGGCATGGGACGGATATCGGCGGCTCGGTGCGCTACCCGGCCTATGTCTGCGGCATCCATGGGCTGCGGCCCACGCTGGGGCGGATTCCCGTCTGGAACCCTTCCCTGCCCGAGCGTGATATCGGCCCGCAGCTGATGTCGGTCAGCGGGCCGCTGGCGCGCAGCCTGGCGGATGTGCGCCTCGGTCTGCACGCCATGAGCCTGCCCGACCACCGCGACCCCTGGTATGTGCCCGCCCCCCATGACGGCCCCGAACTGCCCCGCCACGCGGCGCTGTGCGTGGCGCCGGAGGGGATGAAGGTGGACCCCGCCGTCGAGAAGGCGCTGCGCGAGGCCGCCGCCCGCCTCAAGGAAGCCGGCTGGACGGTGGAGGAGGTGGACGCCCTGCCCCCCCTGCGCGAACCGGCCCGCCTGCAAGGCATGCTCTGGATGGAGCTGCTGCACCGGGGCGTGATGGCGGCGGTCGAACAGGAGAACGAGCCCGCCTCGCTGGCGGTCTACCAGCACCTGGCCAAGCTCACCCCGCCGCCCGCCGACCTCGCGGAGTTGCAGGACGCGCTGACCGCGCGCGCGGGCTTCGTGCGGCAATGGATGCAATTCTTCACCCGATACCCGGTGGTGCTGCTGCCCGTCTGTGGTGAACTGCCCTTCGACAACGAGGAGGACACCAAGGGCTTCGACCGCTTCCGGGACATGCTGGACGCGCAGTTGACCCAGGTGGGCCTGCCCTTCATCGGTGTGCCGGCGCTCACCGTCACCACCGGCATGGCGGGCGAGTGGCCGGTGGGCGTGCAGCTCGCCGGGCCGCGCTACCGCGAGGATGTGCTGCTGGCGGCCGGCGAGGCCATCACCGGCGGCGCCGCCATCCCCGCCATTGACCCGAATTGGAGCTGACCATGTGGCGCGTTCTTCCCCTCTTCCTCCTGGCCGGCTGCGTGGCGGCCGGTGGCGGCACGCCCATGGGCCGCTGCGACGCCGTGCTGCGCGTGAGCAATGGCGCGGGCCAGGCCATCGAACAGCTTTATGTCAGCGGCACCGGCCCGGCCGGCTGGGGGCGTGACCGGCTGGCGCCCAACCTCCTGCCGCCCGGCGGCAGCTTCCAGACGCCGGCCGGCGCCGAGCCCCAGGCGGTTCGCGTCGTCTTCGTGGATGGCAGCGCCATCGAGATGGCGGGGCTGGAGGTCTGCGCGACACCCGTGCTGCGCGTGGGGCCGCGCAGCCTTCAGCCGGAGCGGTAGAGCGGAGCGTTGTCGAGCGGCTGATTCACGCCTCCGGCATTCACCGGAGGCGATCAGGCGCAAATTGCCGAGCGGCTGATTCACGCCTTCGGTGTCACCGAAGGCGATCAGACGCTACCGGCCCAGGCTTTCCCGCGCCTGGGTCGCCAGCACATCGGCGCGCTCGTTCATCACGTCGCCGGCATGGCCACGCACCCATTTCCACTCGACCTGGTGCGGTTTGGCGGCGGCCAGCAGGCGCTGCCACAGCTCGTAGTTCTTCACGGGCTCGCGCGCCGCGTTGCGCCAGTTGTTGCGCACCCAGCCCTTGATCCAGCGCTCCATGCCGTTGCGGACATATTCGCTGTCGGTGTGCAGCACCACGCGGCAGGGGCGCTTCAGCGCCTCCAGCGCCGCGATGGCGGCGGAGAGTTCCATCCGGTTGTTGGTCGTTGCCGGCTCGGCGCCGGTCAGTTCGCGTTCGGCCGCGCCGAAGCGCAGGATGGCCGCCCAGCCGCCCGGGCCCGGATTGGGCTTGCAGCCGCCATCGGTCCAGATCTCGACCACATCGCCGCCCGTCTCGCCCGACATCTCAGCCCCCGATCGCGGCGGCGTCGCGCGCATGGGCGAAGAAGCGCAGGCGATGCAGGTATTCCAGCGGGTCCTTGCGCGTGACCATGGCGCCCGGGGGCGTGTTCACCCAGTCATAGAGGCGGGTCAGCAGGAAGCGCATGGCCGCCCCCCGGCACAGCACCGGCAACGCCGCCCATTCGGCCGGGGTGAGCGGCCGCCGCGCGCCATAGGCGGAAAGGATGGCCCGCGCCTTGGTCACGTTGAACTGGTAGTCGCTCTCGAAGCACCAGGCGTTCAGCACGATGGCGATGTCATAGGCCAGCATGTCCGTGCAGGCGAAGTAGAAGTCGATCAGCCCCGAGATGCGTGGCCGCCGCCCCGCATCCTCCAGGAAGAAGACATTGTCCGGGAACAGGTCGGCATGGATGTGCCCGATGGGCAGGGCGCCGGGGGCTGGCCATTCGGCGAGGATGGCGGCCAGCGCGGCATCGAGCTCCGCGATCAGGCCGGGTTCGCCATCCGCCCTGCAGCGGTCCAGCAGCGGCGCCCAGGCCTCCGCGCCCAGCCCGTTCTTCCGGGTGGCCGGGAAGCCCATCCCGGCCGCGTGCAGCCGCGCCAGCGCATCGCCCAGCGGCGCGCAATGCGAGGGCCGCACCCGCCGCGGCCAGAAACCCGGCAGGAAGGTGCAGATGGCCGCGGGCCGCCCGGCCAATTGCCGCAGCGCCGCGCCATCCCGCCCCGGCACCGGCTCCGGGCAGGAGAGGCCCTGCGCCGCGAGATGCCGCATGAGGCCGAGGAACCAGGGCAGTTCCGCCGGGTCCACCCGCTTCTCATAGAGGGTCAGGATGAAGTCGCCCTGGGTGGTCTTCAGCGCGTAGTTGGAATTCTCGACGCCTTCCGCGATGCCGCGATAGGCCTGAAGCTCGCCGATGCCATATTCGGCCAGGAAGGCGCGCAGCGCCTCATCCGTGACCTCGGTGTAGACCGCCACTGAACAGGGTGCGGATCAGGCGGCGGGCGCGGTGGCGAGGGCGGAGGGCAGCTTGAAGATGATCTTCTCCTCGGCCACCACCACCTCCTCGATGTCGAGGCTGTAGCGCTCACGCAGCTTGGCCAGAACCTCCTCCACCAGCAGCTCGGGCGCGCTGGCGCCGGCGGTGATGCCCAGGCTGGAATACTTGGCCACCTGGTCGAGATCCAACTCCCGGCCGCGCTGCACCATCACGGCCGCCTTGCAGCCCGAACGGCTGGCCACCTCGACCAGGCGCAGCGAGTTGGAGGAATTGGGCGCGCCCACCACGATCATCATCTCCACGCGCGGCGCGATCTCCTTCACGGCGGCCTGGCGGTTGGTCGTGGCGTAGCAGATGTCCTCCTTGGCGGGGGCGGAGATCTGCGGGAAGCGTTCGCGCAGGATGTCCACGATCTCGGCCGTGTCATCCACCGAGAGCGTGGTCTGCGTGATGAAGGACAGGTCATGGCCCGGCGGCGGCTCCACGCTGCGGGCCTGGGCCTCGTCCTCGACCAGGGTGATGGCGCCGGGGGGAAGCTGGCCCATGGTGCCGATCACTTCCGGGTGGCCCGCATGGCCGATCAGGAAGATGTGGCGGTTGCGGGTGAAGTGGTGCTCCGCCTCGCGATGGACCTTGCTGACCAGCGGGCAGGTGGCATCCAGGAAGAACATCTGCCGGCGCTCGGCCTCGGCCGGGATGGCCTTGGGCACGCCATGGGCGCTGAAGACCACGGGCTGGCCGTCATTGGGGATTTCGTCGAGTTCCTCGACGAAAACGGCGCCCTGGGCCTCCAGCGACTGCACGACGAAGCGGTTATGAACGATCTCGTGCCGCACATAGACCGGCGCGCCGTAGCGTTTCAGCGCCTCCTCGACGATCTTGATGGCGCGGTCCACCCCGGCGCAAAAGCCGCGCGGACCGGCGAGCAGAACCTTCAGGGTGGGCTTTTGGTCCATGGATGGTTGTATTCCCAGCGCGTGTTCGAGCACCCGAGACTACCGCTTCGGCGCGATCGGTGCCAGACGTGAGGCGCCGGAGACATGGCGCAACCCCGGCACCGCGACAAGTCATGCGGGGCGCCGGGCTGCGCGTGGAACAGAGGGGAGTGGCGATGCGGGGCAAGTTCTGGGGTTTGGGGATGGTTGTTCTGGCCGCGCTGGGGCTGGCCGGGTGCTCGCAATCCCGCGTGGACAACCTGCTGATCGCCTGCCCGACGCTGAGCCTGCCCTCGGACGTGGCCGATCTGTCGCGCCACCGCCCCGGCACGCCGCCGGACCTCTCGACCCTGCTGCTCGATGCCCGCATCCAGGCGCTGGACGGCGCCTGCCGCGGCGCGCGGCGCGGCGAGGGCGTTTCCGTCTCGCTCGCCGCCCGCTTCCAGGTGGAACGCGGCCCCGCGGGCACGGAGCGCAGCGTGGACCTGCCCTGGTTCATCGCCATCGTCGAGGACGGGACGGAGACCATCCTGAACCGCCAGACCTTCGTCCAGCGCGTGACCTTCGCCCCCAACACGACGGTCGCGGCCGTGACCTCGCCCCGAGTCGAGCTGGTCTTCCCCTTGCGCGCCGAGCGTCGCATCCAGGACCACCGGATCATGGTGGGCTTCCTGCTGACGCCGGAGGAATTGGCGCTCAACCGGACGCGCGGGCCGCGCTGACATGCGGGGCGCAAACGCGCCCGGCGAAACACCTAAGAATCAAACGGCAAAGTCCAGGGTGAAATCTTCTAAGGTTTGCCGCGTGGGAACCTCCAGCTACTTCCTTGACCCGGATGGCCTTCGGCCGCCATAATTGGTCCGTGCAAACTAATTTGTTCCAAGGGACACCGCGCTGTTCCGAGGCACGGCACGTAAATGTGCGATTCCCGCACCTTTGGCTTCTCTCGATGGGGGATGTGGACATGTCCGATCATCACTCCCCCGTATCACCACCGGGGGACGTCGCCGGGATTTCGGTGCCGCTGGAGCGGGACGTCTTCCTCCGCCGCCTGCTGCGGGAGCTTTCGGGCGCCCTCGAGGATGTGGTGGGGCTGGAGGAGGCCTCGGGCTACATCAGCCTCGTGGGCGCCGCCATGGGCGAGCACATCAACGATGAATATCGTCGCGCCCTGGTGGTGGAGCGCCTCGATCGCCGGCAGCTCGGCGAGGTGCTCGTGGACCTCAAGCGCCGAATCCATGGCGATTTCTCGATCCTCGAGGAGGATGAGAACCAGATCGTCTTCGGCAACACCACCTGCCCTTTCGGCGATTTCGTGCAGGGGCGGCCCTCGCTCTGCATGATGACCTCCAACGTCTTCGGCGCCATCGCGGCCGAGAGCCAGGGCTATGCGGCCGTGCGGCTGGAGCGGACGATCGCGGCCGGAGACCCCGCCTGCCGGGTGGTCGTGCTGCTGCGCCCCGCCGACGCTGCAACGCCCGGGGCCCGGGAGTACTTTCGTCGAGATGACGTTGGCTGAAGGCGCGGCCCAGGTGCTCCAGACCCTACCCGAACCCGCGCTCGTCCTGGGCACCGATGCGCGGATCGGCTTCGCGAACCGGGCGGCGCGGGCGCGCTTCGGCGCGGGCGTGGAGGCGGGCGCGGACCTCACCGCCCTGGGCCCCGACCCGGCGGCGGCCGAGCGGATGCGGCACTGGCTGCGGCGCTGCTCGGGCAGTCGCACCGCCCTGCCGGGCGCGTTGCAGCTGCGCGGCGCCGACGGCCGGCTGACCCGTTTCCGTGGATTCGGCGCCGTCCTCGCCCCCGCGGGGGCCGAAAGCCGCGCCAAGCTTCTGCTGCGCCTGGTGGACCGCGAGGATGACCGCTTCCCCCTGCTGGGCCGCAAGCTCGATGAACTGAACGTGGAGATCAGCCGCCGGCGGCGCGCCCAGCTTGCCCTTGAGGCCGCGGTGCAGGACCGGGATGTGCTGCTGAACGAGCTGCACCACCGGGTGAAGAACAACATCCAGATGCTGGTGGGCATGCTGGCCATGACCCGTCGCGCCGCGGCCTGGGCGGCGGACCCGCAGGCGGTGCTGGCCGAAGCCTCGCGCCGCCTGGCGGCGGTCGGCACGGTCCACCAGATGCTCTACCTGGGCGACAATCTTCGTGGCGTCCCGGGCGAGACCTTCCTGCAACAGGTGGCCGGCGCGGTGCTGGCCAGCATGGGGGTGCCCCACAGCGTCAGCCTCTCGGCGGACCCGCTGGAGATCTCGAACGATGCCGCCGTGCCACTCGGCCTCGTTCTTCACGAATTGTTGGTCAATGCCGTGAAGCATGGCTGCCCGGAGGGGGTGGAGCCAGGCAGCATTCGCGTCTCCCTCCGACGCTTTGAGGGTGCGCTGGTCGAGGTGCGGGTCGAGGATGATGGACCCGGCTTCACGCTCGACGCCGCAACCCGCGTGGGCGCAACCGGGTTGAAGCTGGTGCTCGGACTTGCACGGCAGTTAAATGGTGAACTGTCGGTGGCACCGGGCGCGGCGGGAGGGACCTGCGCGGTGCTGCGTTTTCCGGCATCGGTTGACCCGCCGAAGGAATGAAAGGAGTGCGACTGACATGTCGCAGGTGAAGGATCGCGGCGAAACCGTCCTGATGCAGGGCGAGGGCAAGCTTTCCGGCCGGGTGGCGCGCGCGGCAGATGACACCCAGGGCGGCGTCGAGCCGCCACGCGGGCGCGTGCTGATCGTCGAGGATGAGTTTTTCGTCGCCATGGACGCCGAGGACAGCCTGACGGCCGCCGGCTTCACGGTCATCGGCATCGCCGCCACGGCCGATGCGGCGGTGAACCTGGCCGAATCGCAATCGCCGGACATCGTGCTGATGGACATCCGCCTGGTGGGCCGGCGGGACGGCATTGATGCCGCGGCGGAAATCCGGGAGCGCTTCGGCATTCCCTGCGTCTTCGCCACGGCCCACTCTGACCCGACCACCCGCCACCGGGCGGAGGTGGCCGCGGCGCCGCTCGGCTGGCTGTCCAAGCCCTATACGCGCGCCGAGGTCACCAACGCCCTCGGCCGCGCCCTGCAGCGCTACCGGCAGGAGCGCGGCTGACCGCGCGCTACATTCCCAGCGCGCGCTTGTAGAGGTCGAGCAGGGTTTCCTGCTCCTCCACCTCGGCCGGCTCCTTGCGGCGCAGCATGATGAGCTGGCGGATCACCTTGGGCTCGAAGCCCGCCGACTTCGCCTCGGCGTAGATGTCCTTGATGTCGGAGGCGAGCGCCTTGCGCTCCTCCTCCAGCCGCTCGATGCGGTCGATGATCGAGCGCAGCCGCTCGGGCGCGATGCCACCCACCTCGGATTCGGCGGCCTTGGCCTGGCGGGCGCGGCTCTCGGCGGCGGTGTCGGGCGTGTCGGACATGGGCGCCTCCTTGGGCCGTTCAGGGGGGCTGGGTCTAGCCCCAAAACCCCCCTCGCGGAAGCCGTCAGCCGTGCTTGGCCATGGCGTCCTTGAAGGCTGCCTGCTGGGTGGGGCTCGCTTCCTTCTGGTTCGCCGCCTGCCAGGCCTTGTAGTCCATGCCGTAGACGATCTCGCGCGCGGCGGGGGTTTCCAAGGGCAGCCCGGCCTCGCCCGCCGCTTCCTGGTACCAGCGGCTGAGGCAGTTCCGGCAGAAGCCGGTCAGGTTCATCATGTCGATGTTCTGCACATCGGTCCGGTCGCGCAGGTGGGCCACCAGCTTGCGGAAGGCCGCGGCCTCGATCTTGTCGCGGGTCGCGGCGTCCAGGCTGGTGGCGGCGCCAAGGGCCAGGTCGGCTTCGGGCTGGGGGGCGGGCATGGCGTATCTCTCCTCTGCTCTCGCCCCTCAGATGCGCCCTGATGCACGCCGCTTCAATCCGGCGCGTTGTCGCCCCGGATGGCGGCGATGACGGCCTCGGTCACGTCATCCATCCGCGCCGTGCCGCCCAGATCCGCCGTCAGCACGCCCTGGGCCGTCGCCGCCTCGATGGCGCGCATCAGGCGGCGTGCGCCGGCGCCCTCGCCCAGGTGTTCCAGCATCATGCAGGCGGTCCAGAAGGTGGCGATGGGGTTGGCCACCCCCTGCCCCATGATGTCGAAGGCCGAGCCATGGATGGGCTCGAACATCGAGGGGTATTGCCGCGTCGGGTCCAGGTTGGCGGTGGGCGCGACACCCAGCGAACCGGCCAGCGCGCCCGCCAGGTCGCTCAGGATGTCGGCGTGCAGGTTGGTGGCGACGACGGTATCAATGCCGGCGGGCTTGCGGACCATGCGGGCCGCCATGGCGTCCACCAGCTCCTTCTCCCAGCGGACCTCGGGGAAGTCCTCGGCCACCTTGGCCGCCACCTCGTCCCAGAACACCATGCCGTGGCGCTGCGCGTTGGACTTGGTCACCACCGTCAGCAGCTTGCGCGGGCGCGAGGCCGCGATGGCGAAGGCGGCGCGCATGATGCGTTCCACGCCGGCACGGGTGAAGATGGAGGTCTCGGTCGCCACCTCGATGGCATGGCCGCGATGGGCGCGGCCGCCATGGCCGGCATATTCGCCCTCGCTGTTCTCGCGCACGATCACCCAGTCAATGGCGCCGGGCGCCAGGCCGCGCAGCGGGCTTTCGAGGCCGGGCAGCACGCGGGTGGGGCGGATGTTCGCGAACTGGTCGAAGCCCTGGCAGATGGCCAGGCGCAGGCCCCACAGCGTCAGGTCATCGGGCAGATGCGGGTCACCCACCGCGCCGAAATAGATGGCGTCGAAGCGCTTGAGCTGGTCCAGCCCGTCCTCGGGCATCATGCGCCCGTTGGCGCGGTAGTAGTCGCTGCCCCAGGGAAACTCGGTCACGTCCAGGCGAAAATCGCCGGCGCGCTCGGTCAGTGCCCGCAGCACGGCGAGGCCGGCGGGGATGACTTCCTGGCCGATGCCATCGCCCGGAATGGCCGCGATCTTGTGGGTCCGCATTGGGGGGTGCCTCCTTGCCTTCCCCGCCGCATTGCCATGGCGGGCGTGGCCCTACCAGCCCCGGGTGCCGGGCGCGCCCTTGAAGGGGCCCTCCACATCGGGCGTGATCCAGCCGCCGTAGAAGCCGCCGGGCTGGGGCTCGACGCGGTCCTCGTCCACCAAGCAGGCGTCCACCCGGCCGGCATAGAGCGCGACATGCCCGGCGATGGGGGCGAATTCGGGCGTGGGGTCGGGGTAGGACCAGGCGGCGCGCGCCGCGACCTGCCCGCCGCCCAGCAGGTCCAGATAGCGCGCGCTGCCCTTCCATTCGCAGAAGCTCGACCCCTGGGCGGGGCGCAGCGCACCGGGGGCGAAGGCGGAAGCGGGGATATACCAGGAAGGCGGGTGCCAGGTTTCCAGCACGCGCCAGCACTCCCGGCTGTCCACGATCACCTCCCCGCCCAGGATCACCCGCACGCGGCGCGTGCTGGGCTCCAGGCGGGGTGGGCGGGGGTAGTCGGGGGCGCGTTCGCGGGCGGGCATCGGCGTCAGAAGGTGGAGCGGATGCCGGCGCTGCGGATCAGGGCGCCCCATTTGGCCTGCTCCCGCGCCAGGAAGGCGTCGCCATCCGCGGGGTTGGAATGGATCGGCGCGAAGCCGAGCTCCGCCAGGCGCGGCGCGATCTCGGGCGCGCGGGCGGCGGCCAGCGCCACCTCGTTCAGCCGGTTCACCACCGCGTCGGGCGTGGCCTTGGGCGCCACCAGCATGACCCAGGTGTAGACCTCGTATTCCGCGAGGCGCTGGTCGCTCTCGGCCATGGTGGGCACGTCCGGGTATCCCGGGATGCGCGACTGCACCAGCGAGGCCAGGGGCCGGATGGTGCCCGCCCGCATCTGCGCGCCGGCCCCCGGCAGGTCGGCGAAGACCATCTGCACCTGCCCGCCCATCAGCGCCGCGATGGCCGGGCCCGATCCGCGATAGGCGACATGCACGATGTCGGCACCCGTCATCATCCGGTACATCTCGCCGCCCAGGTGCAGCGGCGTGCCATTGCCGGACGAACCATAGTTGAGACGCCCTGGGTTGGCCGCCACGTAATGATGGAACTCGGCCATGTCCCGCGCCGGGAAGTCGTTCCGCACCACCAGGATATAGGGCACGGTCGCGATGTGGCTGATCACGCGGAAGCTCGCCGACGTGTCGAAGGGCGGCGGGTCCATGGTCAGCGGTGCCGTCAGGAAGGAGATGGGCGCCATCATGATGGTGTGGCCATCGGGCTGCGCCTGCATCACGGCGCGCGATCCGATGGTGGACCCGGCGCCGGGGCGGTTGTCCACATTCACCGGGCGGCCCAGCAGTTCGGCCATGCGCGGCGCCATGAGGCGGGCCGCGATGTCGGGCGAACCGCCGGGGGCGAAGGGCACGATCACCGTGATCGGCCGTTCGGGGAAGGCGGATTGCGCGCGGGACGCGGCGACGGGCAGCGCAGCCCCCATCAGGCCCAGCGCCGCGCGGCGCGATGTGTGGATCGCCATCCTGGTGTTCTCCTCCTGCTTGTTGTTGGGGAGGAGGTTAGGACGACGATCGCCCGCAAGGGAACGGCTTGCGGGCGCCTCAGCCAGGGAAGAAGCGGTTGGGTGGGCGCGGCAGGCCCAGATTGTCGCGCAGCGTGGCCCCCGTGTATTCGCCCCGCACCAGGCCGCGCCGGCGCAGGATGGGGACCACATCCTCGACGAAGCGCTCGAACTGGGTGGGGAAGAAGGGGGGCATGATGTTGAAGCCATCGGCCGCGCCACCGCGGAACCATTCCTCCAGCGCATCCGCCACCTGCTCGGGCGTGCCCCAGACGATGCGGTGCCCGCGCGCCCCGGCCACCAGGTAGTAGAGTTCCCGCAGGGTCAGGTTCTCGCGCCGGGCGAGGTCCGTCAGCAGCCGCGCCCGGCTCTGCAACTGGTCGGATTGCGGCAGGTCGGGCAGCGGCCCGTCCAGGTCGTAGCCGGACACATCATGCCCCAGCCGGTCATTCAGCAGCAGGATGGCGGCGGCGGGATCAATGCCGCCCTGAAGCTGGGCGTAGAGCGCCTTCGCCTCGGCCTCGGTGCCGCCGATCACGGGGCAGACGCCCGGCAGGACCATCACATGGCCGGGGTCACGGCCGGCCTCGCGCACCTGGGCGTGGAGCCCTTCGCGGAAGGCCTGGCCCTCGGCCTGGGTCTGCTGGGCGGTGAAGATGATCTCCCCCACCCGCGCCGCCAGCCGCTGTCCCGGCCCGGAGGAACCCGACTGGATGATGACCGGATGCCCCTGCGGCGGTCGCGAGACGTTGAGCGGCCCGCCCACCGTGAAGAACCGGCCCTGGTGGCTCAGCGTGTGGACGCGCCCCGGCTCCACATAGACGCCGCGCGCCTTGTCCTTCACGAAGGCATCGTCGGCGAAGCTGTCCCACAGCCCGCGCACGACATCGATGAACTCCTCGGCGATGGCGTAGCGGTCGTCATGGGAGGGGTGCTGCCCCCGCATGAAATTGGCCGAGGACCGCGCATAGGAGGTGGTGACGGCATTCCACGCCGCCCGCCCGCCGCTGATGTGGTCCAGGCTCGCGAAGGCGCGGGCGAGGTGGAAGGGCTCGGTGTAGGTGGTGGACATGGTGGCGGCCAGGCCGATGTGCCGCGTGGACATGGCCAGGGCCGAAAGCAGCGCCACCGGCTCCAGCCGCGCGACGAAGGAGGGGTGGGCATCGGCGCTGGTGGTCAACCCATCGGCAAGGAAGAGCAGGTCAAAATGCCCCGCCTCGGCCGTGGCGGCGATGCGCTGGATCAGGCCCAGGTTTTCGCCGCCGAACTCCGCCTCGGGGTGACGCCATCCGGCGACGTGGTGACCCGCGCCCTGGAGGAAGAGGCCAAGGCGCATGGGGCGAGCGAGGGCGTTCATGGAAGCGACTGAAAAGCCACGGCCCTGCCCTGTCAATCAGCGCCCCGGTGGCCGTGGCGCGCATCCTTGTCCATAGTGGCAGGAAGAGGAGGGCAAGGCATGTCTGGCGGCTGGGATGATGCGCGGGCCGAGGCCGCGCTGCGGGCAATGTTCGCGGCCGGCGTGCGCGCGGCCGATCCGCTGTCCGTGCTGGCCGCCCATCTGCCGGAGCCCCCGCGCCAGGGCCGCGTGATCGTGGTGGGCGTCGGCAAGGCCGCGGCCAAGATGGCGCAGGCCGTGGAAACCGCCTGGGCCGATGTGCCGCTGACCGGCCTCGTCATCGCGCCGCACGGGGCGGGGCTGCCGCTGTCGCGCATCGCGCTGCGCTTCGGTGCCCATCCGGTGCCCGATGCCGGGGGGGCCGCGGCGGCGGGCGAGATCCTTTCCATGCTGGACGGCCTGACCGAGCGCGACCTGGTGCTGGCCCTGATTTCGGGCGGAGGTTCGGCGCTGGCCACCCTGCCGGCGGAGGGGCTCACGCTGGAGGACCTGATCGCCACCAACCGGGCGCTGCTGGCCTCGGGCGCCTCCATCCACGCCATGAATGCCATCCGCAAGCATCTCTCCGCCTTCTCGGGCGGGCGGCTGGCGGCGGCGGCGCATCCGGCGCGGGTCGTGACGCTCGCCATCTCCGACGTGCCGGGGGATGACCCGGAGGTGATCGCCTCCGGCCCCACCGTCGCCGACCCGACCACCTTCGCCGAGGCGCGCGCCCTGGTGGCCCATCACCGCATGGAATTGCCACCGGCCGTGGCGGCGCACCTGGCCGCCGGCGCCGAGGAAAGCCCCAAGCCCGGCGACCCGCGCCTCGCCACCGCCGAATTCCGCATGATCGCCACACCCATGATGGCGCTGCGCGCCATGGCCGAGGCGGCGCGGGCGGAAGGCCTCACCCCCCTCATCCTCGGTGAAGCGCTGGAGGGCGAGGCGCGGCATGTGGGCACCGCGCTCGCCGGCATCGCGCGCAGCGTGGCCGCCCATGGCCACCCCCTGCCCGCGCCCTGCGTGCTGCTCTCGGGCGGCGAGACCACCGTCACCCTCCCTCCCGGCACGAAGGGCAGCGGCGGGCGCAACACCGCCTGCCTGCTCGCCATGGCGCTGACGCTGAACGGCGCGCCCAACACCTGGGCGCTGGCCGCCGACACCGACGGGATTGACGGAAGGTCCGAGGCCGCCGGCGCCATCGCGGGGCCGGGCACGCTCGCCGCCGCCCGCCAGAAAGGCCTCGACCCGCGCGCCTGCCTGGAGGAGCATCGCAGCCTCGACGTCTTCGAGGCTGCCGGGACCGCGCTGCTGACCGGCCCCACCCTCACCAATGTGAACGACGTCCGCGCCATCCTGATCGGCGCCTGAAGGAGACGCGATGCCCCCTCGCATTCCCATGCGGCGCCACCGGCGCACCAAGATCATCGCCACCCTCGGCCCCGCGAGCAGCACCGTCGAGATGATCGAGAAGCTGTTCCGCGCGGGCGCCGACGTGTTCCGGCTGAATTTCAGCCATGGCAGCCACGAGGACCACGCCCAGCGCATCGAGATGATCCGCGACGTGGAAAAGCGCCTGGGTCGGCCCATCGGCATCCTGGCCGATGTGCAGGGGCCCAAGCTGCGCGTGGGCAAGTTCGCCGCCGGCCGCGTGCAGCTGACGCCCGGCAAGCCCTTCCGCCTGGACCTCAGCCCCACGCCAGGCGATGTGCGCCGGGCGCAATTGCCCCACCCCGAGATCATCGCCGCGGCCCGGATCGGCACCAGCCTGTTGCTGGACGATGGCAAGCTGAAGCTGCGCGTGACGCGCCAGGTGGAGGGCGACCACCTGGAGACCGAGGTGGTGGTCGGCGGCCCGCTGAGTGACCGCAAGGGCGTGAACGTGCCCGACGTGGCCCTGCCCATTCCGGCCCTGACCGCCAAGGACCGCGCCGACCTCGACTTCGTGCTGCCGCTGGGCATCGAATATGTGGGCCTCAGCTTCGTGCAGCGCCCCGAGGATGTGGCCGAGGCGCAGGAGATCGCCGCCGGCCGCGCCTGGATCATGGTGAAGATGGAAAAGCCCCAGGCCGTCGAGAACATGGACGGCATCCTGGCGCTGGCCGATGCGGTGATGGTGGCGCGCGGAGATCTCGGCGTGGAACTCCCGCCCGAGGAGGTGCCGCTGGTGCAGAAGCGGCTGGTGCGCGCGGCCCGGGCGCTGGGCAAGCCCGTGGTGGTGGCGACGCAGATGCTGGAGAGCATGATCACCGCCCCCTCCCCCACCCGCGCCGAAGCCAGCGACGTGGCGACGGCGGTGTTCGACGGGGCGGATGCGGTGATGCTCTCGGCCGAGACGGCGGCGGGGCAATACCCGCTGGAGGCCGTCTCCATCATGGACCGCATCGTGGCCCGCACCGAGCAGGATGCCGGCTGGCGTGCCCAGACCGACCAGAGCCGCCCCGAGGCCGAGCGCACCAGCGCGGGCGCCATTGCCGCCGCCGCGGCGCAGGTGGCGCGCACCATCGGCGCGCAGGTGGTGGCCACCTTCACCTCCACCGCCAGCACCACCCTGCGGGTGGCGCGGGAACGGCCGGACTGTCCCATCCTGGGCCTGACGCCCCGCATGGAATCGGCGCGGCGCCTGGCGGTGGTGTGGGGGGTGCATCCGCTCGTGGTCCAGGATATCCACTCCATGACGGAGATGGTGGCGCGCGCCACCCGGGCCGCCATGCAGGAGGGGTTCGCGAGGACGGGCGAGGAGATCGTCGTCACCGCGGGCGTTCCCTTCGGCACCCCGGGGACGACCAACTCCCTCCGTGTCGCCCTGGTGAAATGAGGATACCCGCCCCGATGAAGCGCCTTTTCCTGGCCGCGCTGCTGGCCCCCACCCTGCTTTGGGCCGCCACCGCCCCGGCCGCCGCCCAGCGCAGCGGCGTCTATGAGGTGACGGGGCGCAACCTCGACGGCTCCGAATACCGGGGGTTGCTGGAACTGCGGCAGGTGGGGCTGACAAGCTTCCACCTGGTCTGGAACATCGGGCGCGAGACGATCGAGGGGGTGGGCATGGTCTCCGGCCGCACCTTCGCCACCGCCTTCACCGCCGGCAACATGACCGGCATGGGCATCTATGAGCTGCGCGACGGTGACGTGATGGAGGGCAGCTGGACGCTGATGGGCGCCCAGGGCAATGGCAGCGAAACGCTGCGGCCGGCCACCGAGACGCCGCCGCCGGGCATCACCCCGGGCGTCACCCCCGGCACCCAGGCCCCCGCCCCGTCCCGGCCCTGAAGCCCAACCCTTCCGCCGGCACGCAACTGATGGCACCCTCGCCGCAAATGCGAGGGATGCCAGGATGAGCCAGTACACCAACCCCGAGACCATCGCCCTGCATGGCGGCAGCCACCGCGCGGACCCGAACACCGGCTCCGTCGCGGTGCCCATCCACCAGACCACCAGCTTCCAGTTCCAGGACACGGGCCACGCCGCGCGCCTCTTCGGCCTGGCGGAGCTGGGCAACATCTACACCCGCATCATGAACCCCACCTGCGACGCGCTGGAGACGCGCATCGCGGCGATGGAGGGGGGTGCCGCGGCGCTCGCCGTGGGTTCGGGCCAGGCGGCGACGACCTTCTGCGTGATGAACCTGTGCGAGGCGGGCGACAACATCGTCTCCTCCACCGACCTCTATGGCGGCACCTGGAACCTCTTCGCCAACACGCTGAAGCAGTTCGGCATCGAGGTCCGCTTCGTGGACCCCTCCGACCCCGAGGGCTTCGCCCGCGCCACCGACGCCCGCACCCGCGCCTACTACGCCGAGACGCTGCCCAACCCGAAGCTGCAGGTGTTTCCCATGGCGGAGGTGGCGGCCATCGGCCGGCGGCTGGGCGTGCCGCTGATCATGGACAACACGGCCGCACCCATCATCTGCAAGCCCTTCCAGCACGGCGCGGCCATCGTCATGCACTCCACCACCAAGTGGATCGGCGGGCATGGCACCTCCATCGGCGGCATCGTGGTGGATGGCGGCAATTTCGACTGGGAAGCCGGCGGCGACCGCTTCCCCACGCTGAACAAGCCCGACCCGAGCTATCACGGCGCGGTGTGGTCGCAGGCGGCCAAGCCACTCGGCCCCATCGCCTACATCCTGCGCATGCGGACCTGCCTGCTGCGCGACATCGGCGCGCCCATGTCGCCCTTCAACGCCTTCATGTTCCTGCAGGGGCTGGAGACGCTGCCGCTGCGGATGGAGCGGCATTGCGCCAACGCCATCAAGGCGGCGGCCTGGCTTGCGGCCCACCCCAAGGTGACGAAGGTGATCCACCCCTCCCTGGCCGAGGGCGAGGCGCGGAAGCGCGCCGACACCCACCTCAAGGGTGGCATGGGCAGCCTGATGGGCATCGAGCTGGCGGGCGGGAAGGAGGCGGGGCAGGCCTTCATCGAGAAGCTCAAGATGTTCTACCATGTGGCGAACATCGGCGATGCGCGCAGCCTGGCCATCCATCCCGCCACCACCACCCACAGCCAGCTCGACGAGAGCGAGCAGGCGATGAGCGGGGTGACGCCGGGCTATGTGCGCCTGTCCATCGGAATCGAGCACATTGACGACATCATCGCGGACCTTGAGCAGGCGCTGAGCTGATGTGCGTCACCGATTCAGCCTTCCGCGCCCTACTGGCGCTCCAGCCATCGGAGGCGTGATGCACTACGCCGGTTCCTTTCCCACCACCCGCATGCGGCGCAACCGCCAGGACGCCTGGACGCGCGCCCTGGTGGCCGAGAACGCCCTGCACGTGGGCGACCTGATCTGGCCCATCTTCCTGACGGACGGCACGGGCCAGCGGGTCGAGGTGCCCTCCATGCCGGGCGTGCTGCGCGTCAGCCCCGATGTGGTGGCGGAGCATGTGGCCGAGGCCGCCTCGCTCGGCATCCCCGCGGTCGCGCTCTTCCCCTACACCCCCATGGAGGCGCGCGACGAGGACGGCACGGGCGCGCTCGACCCCGACAACCTCACCTGCCGCGCCGCGCGCGCGCTGAAGGCCGCGCATCCGGGCCTCGGCGTCATCGGCGACGTGGCGCTCGACACCTACACCACCCATGCCCATGACGGCGTGGTGCGGAATGGCGAGGTGGACAATGAGGAGAGTGTCGCCGCCCTCGTCACCATGTCGGTGAACTACGCGAAGGCGGGCGTGGACATCGTGGCGCCCTCCGACATGATGGACGGCCGCATCGGCACCATCCGCGCCGCGCTGGACGCCGAGGGGCTGCAGCGCACGCGCATCATGTCCTATGCGGCGAAGTATGCATCCGGCTTCTACGCGCCCTTCCGCGACGCCATCGGTTCGCTCACCGGGCCGGACCGCGCGGGGCCGAAGGACAAGAAGACCTACCAGATGGACCCCGCCAACACCGACGAGGCGCTGCGCGAAGTGGCGCTCGACCTCGCGGAGGGGGCCGACATGGTGATGGTGAAGCCCGGCCTGCCCTACCTGGATGTCGTGCACCGGGTGCGGCGCGAATTCGGCGCGCCCACCTTCGTCTATCAGGTGAGCGGCGAGTATTCGATGCTGATGGCGGCGGTGGAACGCGGCTGGCTGGACCATGACCGCGCGATGATGGAAAGCCTGATGTGCTTCAAGCGCGCCGGCGCCAACGGCATCCTGACCTACTTCGCGGTGCAGGCGGCGCGGCTGATCAAGGCGGGCTGACCTCTCAAGCCGCGCAGCTGATTCACGCCTCCGGTGCTGCCACCGGAGGCGATCAGACGCTACGCCACGCTACGCCGGAACAGGCCGAGCGCCGCGTAGAGCCCCAGCGCCGTGCCCACGGTGCCGAAGCCGAAGATGGCCAGCACCAGCAGCCAATCGATCGGCCCGCCCAGATCGGCGAAGCCCGAGCTGGTCACGGTGAACATCACCAGCACCGCCACCACACCGCCCATGACGCCCAGCGCCTCGGCCCAGACAAGCCGCTGGGGAATGAGCGAACGGTCGCGCAGCAGCACGCGCAGGAAGGCCAGCGTGACCAGGGCGGCCAGCGCCACCAGCGGCCAGAAGGTCCAGCCCAGCATTTCCTGGAAGACGGCCACCAGCGTGGCGAGATCGAGTTCCTTCATGGGTTCAACCCCTCCTTCACGCGCGGCCGCGCAGCATGGCGAGATAGGTGGGCTTCAGCCCCACCTCCTTCATGATCCAGGAAATCCAGAGCTCCTCCAGCGGCGCGATCACGCCGGGGAAGGAGGGCACCAGGTTGTCGTTGTAGTCGAACTCCACCAGCATCGCCCGGCCCACCCGCGTGATGAGCGGGCAGGAGGTGTAGCCATTGTAGTGCTCGGCGCTCTCGCGGCCCTGGATGGTGGCGATGAGGTGATCCACCGCCACCGGCACCTGCCACTTCACGCTGGCCGCGGTCTTGCCCTTGGGCACGCCCGCCACGTCGCCCACGCAGAAGACCTCGGGGAAGCGGACGTGTCGCAGGGTGTGGCGGTCCACCTCGGCCCAGCCATCACCGGCCCAGGGGCCCGCCTGCCAGCGCAGCGGCGAGTTGCGGACCACCTCCGGCGCGCGCATGGGGGGGATCACGTTGATGAAGTCGTAGCGCTGCTCGGCATCGCCAGCCGGCGTACGGAAGGTCGCGATGCGGCGGTCGAGGTCGATCTTGCGCAGCACATGGTCATGCGTCACGCGGATGTTGCGCTCGGCGTAGAGCATCCGCACGCGCTCGGCCACGATGGGCACGCTGAACAGCACGCGGTTCTGTGCGTTGTAGGTGAGTTCCGCGCGGCCCCTGTTGCCGCGGCGGCGCAGGAAGTCATCGGTCAGGAAGGCGTATTTCAAGGGCGCGCCGGCGCATTTCATCTCGGTGGCCGGGCGCAGGAACACGCCCTGCCCGCCCTTGTCCGCGAAGTCCGACATGGCGCGCCAGGTGGCCGCGGCCTGGGCGGGGCCGGCATAGACGCTGCCCAGCCCGTTCTGGCCGATGCGGGAGACATCCATGCCCTCGATGGCGCCGTAATCGAGCGTCAGGCCCGTCGCCACCACCAGGAAGTCGTAGGGCAGGCGCTGCCCGGCATCGGTGGTGACCACCTTGCCCACCGGGTCGATCTCGGCCGCCGCCTCCTCCACCCAGTTCACGCCGCGCGCCACCCATTGGCGGGTGGAGGAGAGCACATAGTCCGGGCTCTTCAGCCCCGCGGCCACGAGGGTGTAGCCGGGCTGGTAGTGATGCTCCCGCCGCTTGTCGAGCATCGTGATGCTGGCCCCCGACAGCCCCATGGCGAGGCGCGAGGCGGTGGCGAGGCCGGCGGCACCCGCCCCGATGATGACGATTTTCGCCGAGGTGGCGACCGCCGCCTGGGGCGCGCGCGCCACGGCGCCCACCCCGGCCATGGCGCCCGCGCCGAGCAGCAGGCCACGCCGACCGAGGATTGCGCGAAGTTGGGTGTGCTCCAGCCCTGACATGTCGCCTCCTGAATTCCGCATTTATTAAGATACTTAATATATCTTGTAATGCTTAATAATGCGGGCAAGATAGGACAGGGGGGCGGGGTGTTCCTTGATCTGGATCAAACGGGAGGTTGGTGGCGCGGCCTCAGGCCCGCGCCAGGAACCCGGCCACGAGGGCGGTCTGCGCGCTGTCCATCAAAGCCGGCGCATGGCCGCAGCCAGGGATGGTTTCCAGCCGGACGCCCGGGCTCTGGACCATGCGCGCCGCGACCTCGGGCGCCAGCAGCTCGGACGCTTCGCCGCGCAGCACCAGGACCGGCCGCTTCGCGACCATCGGCCAGAGCGGCCAGAGATCCACGCTCGGCAGCGCGGGCTTCATGAGCGGCACGAGGATGGCGGGGTCGAAATGCGCCACGACACGGCCGCCGGCCGTCATCCGCGCCCCATGCCACGCCATCGCCGCCCATTGCGCGTCGGTCAACGCGCCGAAACCTGCATTGGCTTTGCGGAGATAGGCTTCGTATTCCGCGACATCCGCGAACTCGCCGGGCGCCTGGCCCAGATGGTCACGCAGCCGTTCCGTGCCCTCCCCGGAGAGGTAGGGGCCGACATCGTTCAGCACGAGCCGGCGCAGCCTGACGCCCGGCACCGTGCATTGCCCCATGGCGATGAGCCCGCCCATGGAGGTGCCCACCACATCCACCTCGCCCAGCACCTCCAGCAGCGGGGCCAGGACGGCGATGTAGGTGGGCACGGCATAGGAGGCGGGCGTAGGCAGCCAGCCCGACATGCCCCGGCCCGGCATGTCGGGGCAGATCACCCGCCGTCCCTGCCCCGCCAGCACCATGGCCAGCGCGTCGAAGTCGCGCCCGTTGCGGGTCAGCCCATGGAGGCAGAGCACCGGCCGCCCCTCCACCGGCCCCCATTCCACCCAGCGCAGGGTGACGGGGCCGGTCGGCAGCGTGGCGCGGAGCTGGCCGGTGCGCGGCGTCACAGGATGCCCTTCTCCTTCAGCGCCGCCACCTCGGCCTCGCTCATGCCCAGCAGGTCGCGCAGCACGCTGTCGGTGTGCTGGCCGAGCACCGGTGGCGGCACGCGGTAATCGGGCGGCGTGGCCGAGAGCTTCACGGGGTTCGCGATCACCTCGATCTCCTGCCCGCTGGCATGCGGCATCTTCACCCGCATGCCCCGCGCCTGGACGTGCGGGTCCGCGAACACCTGCTCCAGCGTGTTGATCGGCCCGCAGGCGATCTTCAGCGCCTCCAGCGCCTCCACCCACTCGGTGGTGGTCTTGGACTTGGTGAGCGGTGTCAGCGTCTGCGTCACCAGGTCGCGGTTGGCCACGCGCTGGGGGTTGGTGGCGAAGCGCGGGTCGGCCAGCAGCGCCTCCTGGCCGAAGGCCTTGCAGAAGCGTTCGAAGGTCGGGTCGTTGCCGACGGCCAGGATCATGTAGCCGTCCTTGGTCGGGAATTCCTGGTAGGGGCTGATGTTGGGGTGCTGGTTGCCCAGGCGCGGCGGGTTCTCGCCGGTCGCGATGTAGTTCATGCCCTGGTTGGCCAGCCAGGCCACATGCGTGTCCAGCATGCCGATGTCGATCTGCTGGCCCTCGCCCGTGGCGTTGCGGTGGTTCAGCGCGGCCAGGATGCCGATGCAGCCATAAAGGCCGGCGAACAGGTCGGCCACCGGCACGCCCACCTTCTGCGGCGACCCGTTCGGCTCGCCGGTCAAGGACATCACACCGCCCATCGCCTGGATCAGCGCGTCATAGCCCGGGCGCGGCGCATAGGGGCCGGTCTGGCCGAAGCCGGTGATGGAGCAATAGATCAGGCGGGGATACTTCTCCTTCAGCTGCTCCCAGCCCAGGCCATACTTGGCCAGCGCGCCGACCTTGAAGTTCTCGGCCAGGATGTCGCAATGCTCCAGCAGCTTGTGGATCAGCGCCTGGCCCTCGGGCTTGGCGATGTCCACCGTGACCGAGAGCTTGTTGCGGTTCACGCCGAGGAAATAGGCGCTCTCCTTCGTCTCCGGCCAGAAGGGGGGTGCGAAGCCGCGCGTGTCGTCGCCCGCCTCGGGCCGTTCGATCTTGATGACCTCGGCGCCGAGGTCGCCCAGCATCTGGGTGCAGGTGGGCCCCGCGAGGACGCGGGTGAGGTCGAGCACGCGAAGCCCCTTGAGCGGGCCGGAGGGTGTGGTCATGCGAATATCTTCTCCAGCGCCGCATCCGTGCGGCGCACCAGTTCATCCGGCGGCAGAGTGCCTTCGAGGCGCAGCAGGGGGCAAGGGAGGGTGCTGAACCAGGCCTCATGCCGGGCCCGACTGCGCCCCGGCTCGGTGCCGGCGTCATAGGAGGCGGCCCAGGCCAGGAATTCCAGATATTCCGCCCGCCGTGCGCCGCCAGGCGCCACCGCCGCGCCAAATCGCGCCGCCTCGCGCAGCCTGAGGCGCGCCAGCCGCACCTCCCGCGGCGTGTCGAGAAACACCACAAGGCGGAATTCCGGGGTCAGCGCCTCGCCCCAGCCCAATATGGCGCCGGCCAGGACATAGGGCTGGCCCTCCGGGATGTGGGTGCGAAGGAAGGGGATTCGCTCCGGCGCTGGGCGCAGCTCCTCATAGGGTGGCTCGGTGGGCAGCCACAGCGCGTCGTCCGTTTCGGCATAGGCCCAGCCCCGGCGCTGCGCGAGCCGCGCACCCAGGGTCGAGGTCCCTGCCCCCGCCGCGCCGGTGATGTGGATGCCCCCCGCCATGGGAAGGCCCCTTCGCACTCGCAGCATGGCGGGCGCAAGTGCGAAATCAGCCGCGCTTGCAGGTGTTGGCGCGCGCCCCGCGGGTGGCGCGGGCCGCGATCTCAGCGATGCGCGCAGCGCGCCTGGCGGGGCGTGATGGAGAGCGCGGGGCTCTCCATCACCCGCGGCTGAAGAGGGGGGCGATCAGCCCCCGAACTTCGCCTTGCCGTGCTGGGCCTCGCCTTCCTCGCCCTCGTGCATCGCCTGGATGTAGCTGAAGGCCAGGAAGCCGCCCGTGGGCTTGCTGTCCCAGTATTCGGCCGAGCGCATGGTGACGGAGATCAGCGCCAGATCCTCGCTGCGGGCGCCTTCCGGGAACCAGGGGCGGGCATCCTCGGTCCAGAGCTCGGCCTGCTTCGCCACGTCCTGCACCACGCGGGCCGTGCCGGCCACCGAGACGTATTCCTTCCGCTCGGGGCAGGAGGCCGCGACCAGCACGTCGTGATCGCGCCCGATCTCCATGGATTTCGGGCTGTCCACATCGGTGAAGAACCAGATGGTGCTGCCCTCCAGCCCCACGATCTGCATGGGCCGGGAATGCAGCCCGCCCTCGGGCGAATGGGTGACCAGCATGACGATGCGGATATCGTCCAACAGGGCGCGGGCCTTCTCGCGCGACATGGCATCGGGGGTGGTGGGCTCGGTCATCGGGGGTCTCCTTTGTTGACCAAGCAACGGCGGCGGCCCGCCAGGGTTGCCCGGCGCCCCCCATCCGTCGCATGGTCGCCGCCCTACGGAGGATTTCGCCCATGCTCGACACGCCGCACCCCACCCCGGCCGACCCCACCACGGATTGCCGCGCTCTGGCCAAGGCGCTGTCAGGGCTGCACTTCATCGGCGGGCGCTATGTGCCGGCCCGCTCCGGCAAGACCTTCGCGGTGGTGAACCCCGCGACCGGCGAGGAAGTGGCCCGCGCCGCCGAGGGTGACGCCGCCGATGTGGACGCCGCCGTGCAGGATGCCGCCCGCGCCCAGAAGGAATGGGCCAAGGTGCCGGCCCGCAAGCGCGGCGCCCTGGTGCATCAATGCGCGGCCCTGCTGAAGGCGCACCAGGAAGAACTCTCGCGCCTGATCGCGCTCGAGACCGGCAAGGCGCTTCGCACCGAAAGCCGCGTGGAAGCGGGCGTGGTGGCCGATGTGTTCGAGTTCTTCGGCGGCCTGGGTTCCGAGCTGAAGGGCGAGAGCGTGCCCTTCGCCCCCAACGTGCTGTCGGTCACGGTGCGCGAGCCGCTGGGCGTGGTCGGCGCCATCATCCCCTGGAACGTGCCGCTGCTGCTGATGGCGCTGAAGATCGCGCCCGCGCTGGTGGCCGGCAACACGGTGGTGGTGAAGTCGGCCGAGGAGGCGCCGCTGACCGTGCTGCGCATCTGCGAGCTGATGAACCGCATCCTGCCGCCGGGCTGCTTCAACATGCTCTCGGGCTTCGGGCCGGAATGCGGCGCGCCGCTGGTCACGCATCCGAAGGTGCGGAAGGTGACCTTCACCGGCAGCGTCGAGACCGGCAAGATCGTGGCCAAGGCCGCGGCCGACAAGCTGGTGCCCGTCACGCTGGAGCTGGGCGGCAAGTCGCCCATGATCGTCTTCGCGGATTGCGATTTCGAGAAGACCGTCTCCGGCGCCATCACCTCCATGCGCTTCACCCGCCAGGGGCAGAGCTGCACGGCGGCGAGCCGCATCTATGTGGAGCGCCCCATCTTCGAAGCCTTCGTGGCCGAGATGAAGAAGGCCGTGGACGCCATGGTGATGGGCGACCCGCTGGACGAGAAGACCGATATCGGCACCATCATCAGCGAGGGCCAGTTCGAGAAGGTCCAGGGCTTCATCGAGGAAGGCAAGCGCACGCCGGGCGCCAAGGCGCATGAGTGCAGCGCCATGCCGACCGACCCCGCGCTGAAGAAGGGGCTGTTCCTGCGCCCCGTGATCTTCACGGGCCTCGATGGCAATTCCCGCCTGGTGCGCGAGGAGATCTTCGGCCCCGTCACCGTCATCCAGCCCTTCGACGACGCCGAGGCCGTGCTGGCCGAGGCCAATGACAGCGAATACGGGCTGGCGGCGAGCCTCTGGACGAACAACCTCAAGGTCGGCCTCGATCTGGCCCACCGGCTGGAGGCGGGCCTTGTGCAGATCAACCAGAACCTAGTGGTGCAGGCGAACCTTTCCTATGGCGGCGTAAAGTCCTCGGGCCTCGGCAAGGAGGCCTCGCTGGAGGCCATGCTGGAGCACTTCACGCACAAGAAGACCATCATGGTGAACATGGCCTGATGGGCTGTGCGGCGCGGCCTCAACCGCCGCGCCGCGCCTTCAGCCCGGCCCAGTAGTCCAGGCGCTTGCGGATTTCCCGCTCGAAGCCGCGCTCGTTCGGCGTGAAGAAGATTTCGGCGCGCAGCGCTTCGGGCAGGAAATCCTGCCCGGCATAGGCTTCCGGCGCGTCGTGGTCGTACTGGTAGCCGGCGTGGTAGCCCAACTCCTTCATCATCTTCGTGGGCGCGTTCAGCACCGACAGCGGCGGGGGCAGATGCGCGCTGCGCTCGGCGGCCGCGAGCGCCCGGGTGAAGCCCATATAGGCCGCATTGGACTTGGGCGCCGTCGCCACATAGGTAATGGCCTGGGCCATGAAGAGCTTGGCCTCGGGCCAGCCCACCCGCTCATAGGCGTCCCAGGCGGAAATCACCTGCACCATGGCCTGGGGGTCGGCCGTGCCCACATCCTCGCTGGCGGCGCAGAGCAGGCGGCGGAACACCACCTCCGGCGCCTCGCCCCCCACCATCATCCGCGCGGCGTAATACAGCGCGGCCTGCACGTCCGATCCGCGCAGGGATTTGTGGAAGGCGCTCAGCAGGTCGTAATGGCCGTCGCCCGCCTTGTCGTGGGTGGCCATGCGGCGTTGCAGCACGCGGCCGAGGCCGGCCGGGTCCAGCACCTCCTCGCCCGGCAGGGTGGCCACCTGCTCCACCAGGTTCAGCAGGTAGCGCCCATCGCCGCCGGCCAGTGAAAGCAGGGCGGCACGCGCTTCGTCCGTCAGGCGCAGCGGTGCGCCCAGCGCCGCCTCCGCCCGCGCCACCAGCGCGCCGAGTGCCGCCTCGTCCAGGGCCCGCAGCACCAGCACCCGGCAGCGCGAGAGCAGCGCGCCGTTCAGTTCGAAGGAGGGGTTTTCCGTTGTCGCGCCGACCAGCGTCACCGTGCCGTCCTCGACCACGGGCAGGAAGGCGTCCTGCTGGGCGCGGTTGAAGCGATGGATCTCGTCGCAGAACAGCAGCGTGCCCTGCCCGCCTTCGCGCCGGCGCCGCGCCGCCTCGAAGATCTTGCGCAGTTCCACCACGCCCGACTGGATGGCGCTGATCGCCTCGAAATGCAGGTCCGACACCTCGGCCAGCAGGCGCGCGATGGTGGTCTTGCCCGTGCCCGGCGGCCCCCAGAGGATGAGCGACGATAGCGCGCCCGCCGCCACCATCCGCCCGAGCGGCCCCTCCGGCCCGAGCAGGTGGTCCTGCCCCACCACCTCATGCAGATGCGCTGGCCGCATCCGGTCCGCGAGGGGCCGGGGCGCCTGGCCGGCGAAGAGGCTCATGGTGAGCTCTGACTAGGCTTGCGAAGGACGGGCATCGGCGCATCCTACGCCGATCAACACCGGAGGAAACCGATGCCCACGAAACGTGGCCTTCTCATCGCCGGCGCTGGCCTGCTCGCCGCGCCCGCCATCGCGCAGCAGCGTGTCACCCGCCTTCTCGTCACCTTCCCGCCGGGTGGGTCCACCGACATCCTGGGCCGCATCATCGCGCCCGCGATCGAGCGGCATCTTGGCCATACGGTGGTGGTGGACAATCGCGGCGGCGCCAATGGCGCGGTGGCCATGGCGGCCCTGGCCAGCGCGCCGGCCGATGGCAGCACCTTCGCCCTCGACGCGGGCGGGGCCACGACCAACCCGCACCTCATGCGCGGCCTCGGCTTCGACTACGCGACGGCCTTCGCGCCCGTGACGCAGGCCACCATCCTGCCCGCGCTGCTGATCGTGCGCGGGGACAGCCCCATCCGCGACTTCCAGGGCTTCGTGGCCCATGCGCGCGCCAATCCGGGCCAGGTCAGCTATGGCAGCTCGGGCGTGGGCACCGGCTCGCACCTGGCGGGCGCGCTGCTGATGCGCCGGGCGCAGCTCCAGGCCACGCACGTGCCCTATCGGGGGGGCGCGGACCAGCTGACCTCCATCCGCCGCGGCGACACCATCACCACCTTCAGCACCATCCCGACCATCGCGGGGCTGATCCGCGACGGGGCGATCCGGCCGCTGGTGGCCTCCACGCCGCAGCGGGCGCGCGCCTACCCGGATGTGCCGACCGTGGCGGAAAGCGGCTTCGCGGGCTTCTCCATCTATGACTTCCACGCGATCTACGCGCCGGCCAACACGCCAAGCGAAGCGGTGTCGCGCATGGCTTCCGCGGTGCGGGCGGCGATGAACGACCCGGAACTGCAGCAGCGCTTCCTCAGCCTCGGCCTGGAACCCGCCGCGCATGGGCCGGAGGCCTTTGCCACCTTCCTGCGCCAGCGGCGCGAGGAAATGGGCGCGCTGATCCAGGCCGAGGGCATCCGGCTCGAGGGCTGATGCGTCGGCGGCAAGAATAGCCGATTACGCCCTTGCGCCGGATGGTCTATGGGCCGGCGCATGATCACGCGACGCACCGTGGGGCTGGGGCTGGCCACGGCCCTGGCCGCCCCCTTGGCCATACGCCCCGCCCTGGCCCAGGGCTGGGCCACCCTGCCCGAGACCTTCGCCCGCATCGAGCGGCGGCATGGCGGAAGGCTCGGCGCCGGGGTGCTGGACCTCGCCACGGGGCGGACCATCGCCCATCGGGGCGAGGAACGCTTTCCCCTCACCAGCACCTTCAAGTTGCCCCTGGCAGGAGCCGTGCTGGCGCGGGTGGAGGCGGGGCAGGAAAGCCTGGACCGCCGCATCGCCTTCGGGCGGGAGGCGCTGGTCACCTGGTCACCGGTCACGGAAGGCGCGGCGGGCGGACCGGGGCTGACGGTCGGGGCGCTGGCCGAGGCCTGCATGACCATCAGCGACAACACCGCCGCCAACCTGCTGCTCGACGCGCTGGGCGGCCCGGCGGCGCTGACCGCCTT
The DNA here is from genome assembly GCF_014196305.1 of Roseococcus suduntuyensis. GTDB lineage: Bacteria > Pseudomonadota > Alphaproteobacteria > Acetobacterales > Acetobacteraceae > Roseococcus > Roseococcus suduntuyensis. The sequence goes on along the minus strand of NZ_JACIDJ010000006.1, from coordinate 17,438 downwards.
CCTGCGCGGCATCGGCGACACACAATCTCGCCTGGACAGGATCGAGACCGCGCTCAACGAAGGCCGCCCCGGCGACCCGCGCGACACCACCACACCGCTGGCCATGCTGGACACGATGCGGGCACTGACGCTGGGGGATGCGCTCTCGCAGGACAGCCGCGCCCGGCTGCTGGCCTGGTTGCGCGCGAACCGCACGGGCGGCCCGCTGCTGCGCGCAAGCCTGCCCGATGGTTGGACGGCGGGAGACCGCACCGGGGCGGGCGGCTTCAACAGCCGCGCCGTCATCGGCCTGCTCTGGCCGCCGGGCGGGCGGCCCCCCATTCTGGTCAGCGCCTACCTGACCGAGGGCCCGGCCGCGATGGCGGCGCGCGACGCGGCGCTGGCGGAAGTGGGCGCGGCGGTGGTGGCCGCCACCGCATGAGGCGCCGCGCGCTGCTGGCGCTGACGCTGCTGCCGGCCGTGGCGCAGGCGCAGCCCACGACGATCCGCCTCGTCATCGCCTTCCCGCCCGGCGGTTCCACCGACATCCTGGGCCGGCTGCTGGCACCCCGCATGGCGGCGAGGCTCGGCGCGCTAGTGACGCCCGAGAACCGCAGCGGCGCGGGCGGGGCCGTGGCTTCGGGCCATGTGGCGCATTCCGCCCCCGATGGCGGCACCCTGCTGCTGGATTCCGGCGGCCAGGCGGTGAACCCGGCCCTGATGCGGGGCCTCGGCTTCGACTATGCGCGGGACCTGGCGCCGGTGACGCTACTGGCCACCCTGCCTTTGCTGCTGGTGGCGCGCCCCGGCTTCGGCGTGGGCGACCTGCCGGCCCTCGTCGAGCGGCTGCGGGCCGACCCCCGCCATGCGCGCTATGGCAGCGTGGGGGTGGGCTCGCGCACCCATATCGCCGCCGCCGCCCTGCTGCGCCGCGCGGGCGTCGCGGGCGAGCATGTTCCCTATCGCGGTGGCGCGGACCAGGTGCAGGGGATGCTGCGGGGCGATGTGCCCTTCGGCTTCACCTCTCTCGCTTTGGCCGCGCCCCTGCTGGCGGATGGACGGCTGCGGGCGCTGGGCGTCTCCACCGCCACCCGCGCCGCCGCACTGCCCGAGGTGAAGACCATCGCCGAACAGGGCCTCCCCGGCTTCGCCCATGGCGACTGGGTGGCGCTGCTGGTGCCGACGGGCACGCCGGAGGCGGCGATCGCGCGCCTGGCGGAGGCCGCCGCCGAAGCGATGGGTGAGGTGGAGATCGCTCCCCGCCTCGCCGCCATCGGCCTCCAGCCGGAAGCACGCGGCCCGGCCCATCTCGCAGGCTTCCTGGCGGAGGAACGCGCGCTGATGGCGCGGATCATCGCCGAGGAGGACATCCGGCTGGACTGAAGCTCAGCGAATGGTCCCGGTGGTGGGGCTGGACGGGTCCGCCCGGTAGTCGCGCGGCATCCGCCCCGCGAGATAGGCATGGCGCCCCGCGATCACCGCATGCTTCATGGCGGCGGCCATCCGCACCGGGTCCTGGGCATGGGCGATGGCGCTGTTCAGCAGCACCGCGTCGCAACCCAACTCCATGGCGAAGGCGGCCTCGCTGGCCGTGCCGATGCCCGCATCCACCAGAACGGGCACCTTCGCCTGGGCCTTGATGGCGCGGATCATGTAGGGGTTCACCACCCCCATTCCGGAGCCGATGGGCGCACCCAGCGGCATGATGGCGACACAGCCCATCTCCTCCAGGCGCTTGGCCGCCACGGGGTCGTCGGCGCAATAGACCATCACCTCGAAATTGTCGGCCAGCAGGGCAGAAGCGGCCTCGAAGGTGGCGGCCATGTCCGGGTAGAGGAAGGGCGGCGGGCCCAGCACCTCCAGCTTGACCAGGTTCCAGCCCCCGGCCTCGCGCGCCAGCCGCAGGGTCCGCACCGCGTCCTGCGCGGTGTGGCAGCCGGCCGTGTTGGGCAGATAGGTGTATTGGGTGGGCGGAACGAAGTCCTGCAGCATGGGGGCGTTCGGGTCGCTGAGGTTCACCCGGCGCACGGCCACGGTCACCATCTCGGCGCCGCTGGCGGCGATGCTGGCCGCCGTCTCCTCCAGCGACTTGTAACGCCCCGTGCCGACCACGAGGCGCGAGCGGAAGCGCCGCCCGGCCACGGTCCAGCCGTCATCCTCCAAGGTGGTCGCGTTCATGTCAGCCGCCCCCGATGAAATGGACGATCTCGATCTGGTCGCCGTCGCTCAGCAACGTCTCGTCGTAGAGGGAGCGCGGGACGATCTCGAGGTTGCGTTCCACCGCGATCTTGCGGCGGGGCAGGCCCAGATGGTCCAGCAGCCCGGCCACGCTCACGCCCGCGGCGAGCGAGAGGGCCTCGCCATTCACCGTGATGCGGAGGGTGGGGGCCGTGCGCGTCCCGGCCAGGGAGGTGTCCGTCATGGGGGGAACATGGCGAGGCCCCGCCATCAGGGCAAGGACGCCCCCGCGCCCCTGCCACCCCCCCCCGGGCCGCTTGCCGCTCTGCGGGCGCGCGTGCTAGCCGCACCACTCGCGCCTTTTGTCACCGGTCCGGATCAAGCCATGCAGCTCGTCGCCGTCCTGAACGGCCCCAACATCAACATGCTCGGCACGCGGGAACCGGAGAAATACGGCACCGCCACGCTGGACGATGTGGAGGCCCTCTGCGCCGAGGCGGCGGAGGAGCTGGGGCTGGCCATCGATTTCCGCCAGACGAACTCCGAGGGCGAACTCGTCACCTGGATCCAGGAATGCCGGGGCCACGCGCAGGGCATCGTCATCAACCCGGCGGGCTACACCACCACCTCGGTGGCCGTGCTCGATGCGCTGCTCGCGGTCGGGCTGCCGGTGATCGAGGTGCACATCACGAACATCCACCGACGCGAGGAATTCCGTCAGCACAGCCTGGTCTCCAAGGCGGCGACGGGGGTCATCGCCGGGCTGGGGGTGGCGGGCTATGCGCTCGCCCTCCAGGCCATGGCGGGACTGATCGCGGATGGTGAGGACGAGGAATAATGACCAGCGGAATCCAGTTCGACCCGGAGGCGATCCGTCGCCTCGCGGACATCCTGCGTGAAACCGACCTGACCGAGATCGAGCTGTCCGAGAAGGATGCGCGCATCCGCGTGGCGCGGGTGGTGACGGTGGCGCCGGCGGCCCCGGCCTATTACCCCGCGCCCCAGGTGCCCGCCCCGGCCCCGGTGCCGGTGGCGCCCGTCGCCGCCGCGGCGGCCGCGGCTGATTCGCTCGACCCGAAGCATCCCGGGCTCGTGACCTCGCCGATGGTGGGCGTGGCCTACCTGGCGCCCGAGCCGGGTGCGGCGCCCTTCGTGAGCCTGGGCAGCAAGGTGGCCGTGGGCCAGACCCTGCTGCTGATCGAGGCCATGAAGACCTTCAACCAGATCAAGGCCACGCGCGCCGGCACCGTCACGCGCATCCTGGTCGAGGCCGGCACGCCCGTGGAATACGGGGAGCCGCTGGTGCTGGTGGAGTGATGCCCATGGCCACCCGCGCGCAACCCCACCGGCCCGTCACCTCCCCAAGAGAATCCGGCCGCAACGCGGCCGGCGCCGCCCCCCTGACCTCCCTGCTCGCGTTGCGCGGCGAAGCCAAGCCGGCGCAGCCGGCGCCCGGCGCCTGAGGGCATGAAAAAGGTCCTCATCGCCAATCGCGGCGAGATCGCGCTGCGGGTGCACCGCGCCTGCCAGGAAATGGGCATCCGCACCGTGGCGGTCCACAGCACGGCCGACGAGACGGCCATGCATGTGCGCCTCGCGGATGAGAGCGTGTGCATCGGCCCCCCGCCCGCGCGGGAGAGCTATCTCAACGTCGCCAACATCCTCTCGGCGGCCGCCATCACGGGCGCGGACGCCATCCACCCGGGCTATGGCTTCCTCAGCGAGAACGCCAAGTTCGCGGAGATGGTGGAGGCGCACGGCTTCACCTTCATCGGCCCCACCGCGGACCACATCCGCATGATGGGCGACAAGATCACCGCCAAGGACACCATGCGCCGCCTGGGCGTGCCGCTGGTGCCTGGTTCCAAGGGTGCGCTGTCCTCGCTGGAGGAGGCGCGTTCCGTGGCCGAGGAGGTCATGTACCCCGTGCTGATCAAGGCCGCGGCGGGCGGCGGCGGGCGCGGCATGAAGGTGGCGCGCGACGCCTCCGAGATCGAGGAGGCCTGGCGCGTGGCCCGCACCGAGGCCAAGGCCGCCTTCGGCAATGACGAGGTCTATCTCGAAAAATACCTCGACCGCCCGCGCCACATCGAGTTGCAGGTCCTGGCCGACACCCACGGCAATGTCGTGCATTTCGGCGAGCGTGACTGCTCGCTCCAGCGCCGCCACCAGAAGCTGGTGGAGGAAGCGGGCAGCCCCGTGCTGACGCCCGCCGAGCGCGACGCGCTGGGCGCGCAGGTGACGGCCGGCCTGCGGCAGTTGGGCTACCGCAACGCCGGCACGCTGGAATTCCTGTGGCAGGACGGGCAGTTCGCCTTCATCGAGATGAACACCCGCCTGCAGGTGGAACATCCCGTGACCGAGATGGTCTGCGGCGTGGACCTGGTGCGCGAGCAGATCCGCGTCGCCGCCGGCGAGAAGCTGGGCTATGGCCAGGAGGATGTGCGCTTCTCGGGCCACGCCATCGAGTGCCGCGTCACGGCCGAGCACCCCGTGACCTTCGCGCCCTCGCCCGGCCGCGTCACCACCTACCACGCGCCGGGGGGCCTTGGCGTGCGGGTGGATAGCGCGCTCTATTCCGGCTACGCGGTGCCGCCGCACTATGACAGCTTGGTGGCCAAGCTGATCGTCCATGCGCCGACGCGCGCCCAGGCCATCGCCCGCACCCGGCGCGCGCTGGACGAGATGGTGGTGGACGGCATCGAGACCACGCTGCCGCTGCACAAGCGCATCATGGAAGACCCGGAATTCCAGGCGGGCGACTACACCATCCATTGGCTGGAACGGTTTGTGGGTCGGGGCGGCTGACGCGAAGCCCGTGCCTTCCCGGCGCGGCTGTGGCATCATGCGCGCCATGCCCCATTCTGTCCCAGCGCGTCGGGCGGGCTGAGCAACACCCATGTCCACCCGCCGCCAGATGGAAATCACGCCGGAGCTGATGCTCCGCGCCTACCGCATCGGGCTCTTCCCGATGGCGGAAAGCCGTGACGCGCAGACGCTCTACTGGCTGGACCCCGAGCAGCGCGGGGTGATCCCGCTGGAGGAATTCCACCTGCCGCGGCGCCTGGCGCGACGGGTGCGGCAAGCGCCCTATGTCATCACCGCCGACAGGGAATTCGAGGCGGTGATCGACGCCTGCGCCGCGCCGCGACCCAACAGCACGGACAGTTGGATCAACGAGGAAATCCGCCGCCTCTTCCTCGCCCTGCACAACCAGGGGCATGCCCATTCGCTGGAGGCCTGGCGGGACGGGACGCTGGTGGGCGGGCTCTATGGCGTGGCCCTGGGCGGGGCCTTCTTCGGCGAGAGCATGTTCAGCCGCGCCGATGATGCGTCGAAGATCGCGCTGGTGCATCTGGTGGCGCGGCTGCGGCTGGGGGGCTTCACCCTGCTGGACGCGCAGTTCCAGACCGAACACCTGGCGCAGTTCGGCACGCGCGAGGTTCCACGCACCCTCTACAAGCAATTGCTGACGGAGGCGGTGGAAAAGCCCGCCAGGTTTCTCGCCACCCCGGAGCCCGCGCTTCTGACGGCCGAGCTGGAACGGATGCGCCAGAAGCCGGGCTGAGGGCCGCAGCGTGATCGCCATTCGCTGATCACGCAGGACGCCTTGCCGAGCGGCTGATTCACGCCTTTGGCCAATCCGCCAAAGGCGATCGGACGCAGCAGGCCTTGCCGAGCGGCCCATTCACGCCTTTGGCCAATCCGCCAAAGGCGATCGGGCGCTACACCATCCGCAGCAGCGTGCCGTCCTTGCGGATGGCCTGGTGATGGATGGCGGCGCCGATATGCGCCACCAGCAGCGCCGCGATGGTCCAGCCCACATAGCGGTGGAACATCAGCAGCCATTCGGCCAGTGGCACGTTGGCTTCCATGAATTTCGGCAGGTTGATCAGGCCCATATAGGCCGTGGCGCCCTGCATGGGAAAGCCGAAGGCGTTGGTGGCGAAGAAGCCCAGCAGCGGCTGCAGGATGATGGCGGCATAAAGCGCGTGGTGGACGCCATCGGCCACGCGGCGCATGCCATGCGGCACGGCGGGATTGGGGGGCACCGGGTTCCGCAGCCGCCAGGCCAGCCGCGCCAACGCCACGAAGAAGAGCGTGAAGCCCGCGCTTTCATGGATGGCGTAGAAGGCCATCTTGCTCTCGTCCTTCACGTGCGGGATGACGAAGCCCAGGGGAAGCGCAACGGCCATCAGCCCGGCCGTGACCCAGTGGAACCATTTCGCCGTGGAAGTGTAGCCCATGCGCGCCTCCTGCCCCGTGATCCGCATCATGCCATGGCCATGATCGCGGCGCACGCCGATTGGTCCATGGACCCGCGCAAGCGCTGGGTGGCGGTGGCCCGCCGGGGCCGCGAGGGCTGGCGCATGGAGGCACCCGTCCCGGTTGGCGAGCCCGCGCTCCTGGCGGCCCGGCTGCTGGCCGAGGGCGTGCCGGCGGTGCTGGGGCTCGATCTGCCGCTCGGCGTGCCGCGCGGCTTCGCGGCCGGGCGGCCCGAGGGGGGCTTCGTGGAATTCCTGGCCGGCCGCGCCGGGGATGCGCGCTTCTTCACGGTGAACCCGGGGCTGGAGGGCGTGGGGCGGGACGCGCCCTTCTATCCGGCGCGGGGGGTGAAGGGCATGACGCGGGCGGCGCATGCGGCGGCGCTGGGCCTGGACGGCCCCGGCGCGCTGAACCGCTGGTGTGACCGCGCCACCTCCACGCGCCCGGCCGGCGCGCCGGTGTTCTGGACGCTGGGCGCCAACCAGTCGGGCAAGGCCGCCATCACCGCCTGGCGGGACTGGCTGGCGCCGGCGCTGGCGGAGGGGGCGCCCTATGACCTCTGGCCCTTCGCCGGCCCGCTGCACGGGCTGTTGCGGCCGGGGCGGCTTGCCCTGGCGGAGGTCTATCCGGCCGAGGCGCTGCGACAACTCGGGCTGCGCCTGCATGGCAGCAAGCGCGCCGAGGCCGCGCGCCGTGCCCTGGCCGAACCGTTGCTGGCCTGCATGGCGGCGCTGGGCGTCGAAGCGACCTCCGCCCTGGCCGTTATGGTGCGCACGGGCTTCGGCGCCGATGCGGCGGGCGAGGACCGGCTGGATTGCACGCTGGGCCTGCTCTGCCTCATCGCCGTGCTGGACGGCGTGCGGCCGGACACCATCCCGGAGGATACCATGGTCCGCGCCTGGGAGGGCTGGGTGCTGGGCCAGGCCCTTCCGCTGGCGTGACGGCTGCGGCAACCTTGGCGTGATGTACAACCCGCCCGCCTTCCGCGAGGACCGCCCTGAAATCCTGCACCGCCTGATGGCCCAGGCGCGCCTGGCCGTGCTGGTGTCCAACGGCGCGAGCGGCGTCCCCGATGTCAGCCACCTGCCGCTGATGCACAGCCCGGCCCAAGGGATCATCCTGGGCCACCTCGCCCGCGCCAACCCGCACTGGAAGGCGCTGCGGGAGGCGGGGCGGGCCATCGCCATCTTCCAGGGGGCGGAGGGCTATATCTCGCCTTCCTCCTACCCCTCCAAGGCCGAGCATCACCGCGTCGTCCCCACCTGGAACTACGAGGCCGTCCATGCCGAGGGCCCGGTGGAAATCGTGGAGGATGCGGCCCGCCTGCACGACATCGTGAGCACGCTCACCGACCTGCACGAGGGCACGCGGAAAAACCGCTGGCGCGTGACCGACGCGCCGGCGGACTTCATCCAGGGCCAGCTCAAGGGCATCGTCGGCATGGTGCTGCGCGTCGAGACGCTGATGGGCAAGCGCAAGCTCTCGCAGAACCGCAGCGCCGCGGACCGCGAGGGGGCGCTGGCCGGACTGACCACGGAACAGGCCGCGCTGGCCGATGCCATGCGCGCGCAGCAAGGGGGCAAGTGAATGGAACTGGGCCTGAGCGGCAAGCGCGTCGTCATCACGGGGGCGTCCAAGGGCATCGGCTTCGCCTGCGCCGAGGCCTTCGCGGCCGAGGGCTGCGACCTGGTGCTGGCCGCCCGCCAGCCGGAGGAGGCGGCGGCGAAGCTGCGCGCCCGCTTCCAGCTGCGCGTCGAGGCGGTGACAGCCGACCTCTCCCGCCCCGAGGACCGCGCCCGCCTGCACGAGGTGGCGGCCGAGGCCGACATCCTGGTGAACAATGCCGGCGCCATCCCCTCGGGCGGCATCGCGGACATTTCCATGGAACGCTGGATGGAGGCGTGGAACCTCAAGGTCTTCGGCTATTTCCACCTGACGCAGCTGTTCCTGGCCTCGATGCGGGCGCGGCGGCAGGGCGTGATCTGCAACATCATCGGCATGGCCGGGCGGGCCTGGAAGCCAGGCTACATCGCGGGCACGGCGGGCAATGCGGCGCTGATCGCCTTCACCTCCGCGGTGGGGCATGACGCGCAGAAGGATGGCGTGCGCGTCTTCGGCATCAACCCGGCCGTGACGCGCACCGAACGCATGGAGACCCAGGCCCGCTTCCGCGCCGAGCAGGCGCTGGGCGACCCCACCCGCTGGCGCGAGATGGTGACGGGCCTGCCCTATGACCGGCCCATCGAGCCGCAGGAAATCGCGGACATGGCCGTCTTCGGCAGTTCCACCCGCGCGGGCTACCTGAACGGCACCGTGGTGGACATTGACGGCGCCGGCCAGTTCAAGGGGTGATGGGCTGATGGTCGCAACCCGCGCGCTCGACCTTGTGGAGGGCGACGACCCCCTGCCGCAATCCGCCGATGTGGTGGTGATCGGCGCCGGCATCATCGGCGTCTCGGCGGCGTATCACTTGGCCAAGGCCGGGCATGCGGTGGCGCTGCTGGAAAAGGGCGTGGTGGCCGGGGAGCAATCCAGCCGCAACTGGGGCTGGTGCCGCACCATGAACCGCGACGAGCGGGAAATCCCGCTCATGCAGCACAGCCAGACCCTTTGGGACACGCTGCCCGAAGAGATCGGCGCGGAGATGGGGTTCCGGCGCGCGGGGCTGGTCTATGTGACGAAGGACCCCGCGCAGCTCGCCGATTGGGAAAGCTGGATCGAGAAGACCCGGCCCTACCAGGTGGGCGCGCGCGTCATTGACGCGGCGGAGGCGCGTCGCCTCGCCCCCTGCCCTGGCGAGGACTGGCTGGGTGGCGTCATCTCGCCCCGCGATGGCCGGGCCGAACCCGCACTGGCCGCCCCCGCCCTGGCCCGCGCCGCCCGCGCGCGCGGCGCGACGCTGCACCAGAACTGCGCGGTGCGGGGCCTGGACACGACCGGCGGGCGCATCAGCGGCGTCTTCACCGAGAAGGGCTTCATCCGCACCCGGGCCGTGGTGCTGGCGGCGGGCGCCTGGGCCTCCATGTTCCTGCGGCGGCATGGCGTGGACATGCCGCAATCCTCCGTGCACTCGACCATCTTCGCCACCACGCCCGGGCCGCGCGTCAGCGAGGGGCCCATCTACACGCCCGAGGTCATCCTGACCCCGCTGCTCGACGGGGGCTACCTGGTGGCGGCCAAGGCACGCGGGCGGCTGGAACTGACGCCGGCCGGCATCCGCTACGCCCGCCAGTTCCTGCCCAGCCTGCGCAAGAACTGGAAGCTGGTGGAACTGCGCTTCGGCCGCTCCTTCTTCGAGGGGCCGGATGCCTGGCATGGCAAGTGGTCCTTCGACCAACCCACCGTCTTCGAGCGGATGCGCGTGCTGGAGGCCAGGCCCAAGGCCAGCATCGTGCAGCCGGCGCTGGACGCCATCGCCGCCGCCTTCCCGCAACTGGCCGAACTGAAGCCCGCGCGGCTCTGGGCGGGCTGGATCGATTCGACGCCCGATGCGGTGCCGGTCATCTCACCCGTGGCATCGCTGCCCGGGATGGTCGTGGCGGCGGGCTTCAGCGGGCATGGCTTCGGCATCGGGCCGGGTGCGGGGCGGCTGGCCGCGGACCTCGCCACCGGCGCGCCGCCCGTGGTGGACCCGGCGGCCTTCGCCCTGTCGCGCTTCCATGATGGGTCGAGGCTGCGGGCCCCCGCGGGGATCTGAGCCGGCCTCAGGCCCGGCGGAACATCCGCCGCATCGTCCGGGTGCGGCGGGCATACCAGGCCAGCGCCCGGCGCTCGCGCTCCTCGATGGCGGGAATGGCCTGGGGCCAGCGGGCGCGGATCTTCTCCACGCCGCGCGCCGCCCAGACATACTGGTCGCGCAGCATCCACACGGCGAGGGCCAGGAAGATCCAGCCCGGCATGATGGGCAGGATCAGACCGATCACGCCCAGAAACAGGGCGCCGAAGCCCAGCAGCTTGCGGGTCAGGGAAGGACGGAGCACGACCATGAGCACGGAGGTGGCCCCGGCCACGCCCTGGTTCAAGCGAGGCCCATGGCCCGGAATGCGGCCGCTTTGGACATGGCGCCGCGGTGCTGGCGCTTTTGGTGGCACCTTTCATATCCCCCCCAGCGGCCGGCCGGCATCAGGCGTTGCGCGGCCCCGTCCGGCCGGCTTCCATGCCCCTGTCTCCGCCATCGAGGACCCCATGCCCGCACCGCGAAACCTCGCCGAACTGGAAGCCGATGTGGCGCGGGACCTGGAGCTGACGGCCCATCCCCGCGCGCCCTGGCTGGTGCCGCGCCAGGTGGGGGGCCAGGACATCCTGGACGTGCTCATCATCGGCGGCGGGCAATGCGGGCTGGCGGTGGCCCATGCGCTGCGACGCGACAAGGTGGACAATATCCTGGTCGTGGACCGCGCGGGCTACGGCCAGGAAGGCCCCTGGGTCACCTATGCGCGAATGCGCGCCCTGCGCAGCCTGAAGGACCAGACGGGACCGGACCTCAAGCTGCCCTCGCTGACCTACCAGGCCTGGCACGAAGCGAGCTTCGGCCGCGACGACTGGGACCGCATGCGCTGGATCCCCAAGGAATTCTGGAACGACTACCTGCTGTGGTTCCGCCGCGTCACCGGCATTCCCGTCCGCAACGGCGTCGAGGCCGGCCCCATCATCCCCATCCGCACCGATTGCGGCCTGCCGGCCCTGGAAGTCGCCACCAGCGCGGGGGTGATGCGCGCCCGCAAGGTGGTGCTGGCCACGGGGCAGGAGGGCGTGGGCGGCTGGTGGATGCCCCCGCACATCGAGGCCCTGCCCCGCCCCTTCCGCGCCCACACCAACGAGATGATCGATTTTGCCGCCCTGCGCGGGAAGGTGGTGGCCGTGCTGGGCGCCGGCGCCAGCGCCTTCGACAACGCGGCCGTGGCCCTGGAACAGGGTGCGGCCGAGGTCCACCTGTTCTGCCGCCGCGCCGAGCCCATGGTGGTGCAGCCCTATCGCTGGCTCACCTTCGCGGGCTTCCTGCGCCACATGGGCGAGATGCCCGATGAATGGCGCTGGCGCTTCATGTCCTACATCCTGGGCCTGCGCGAGGGCTTCGCCCAGGACCACTACGACCGGGTGATGAAGCATGCCAATTTCCACATGCATGTGGGGCGCGAATGGACGGGCGCGGCCGTGGACAATGGCCGCGTGGTCATCGCCACCCCCACCGGCCCCTTCACGGCCGACTTCCTCATCACCGGCACGGGCACGCGCATGGACCCGGGCCTCTGCCCCGAACTGGTCCATTGCGCGGACAACATCGCCCTCTGGGCCGACCGCTACACGCCGCCGCCTGAGGAGGCGAACCCGCGCCTCGGCCAATTCCCCTACCTGAACGCGGACAGCGCCTTCCTGGAACGCCGCCCGGGCGAAACGCCCTGGGTCGCGGACATCCACCTCTTCGGCATCGGCACGACCATGAGCTTCGGCCCGGCCGGCAGCTCCATCAACGCCATGTCCATCAGCGCGCCGCGCGTGGCGGCGGGCGTCACGCGCGGCCTGTTCCAGGCCGACCTGCCACGCCTCTACGCCGACCTGCGCGCCTATGAGCAGAAGCAGGTGGAACTGGACCCCGCCCGCCCGGTGCGCCAGGCGGCGGAGTAGGGTGGCCCTGCGAGGGGGCCCTGCCCCCTCGCGCTCCCCCGCCAGGGGCCAGTGGGCCCCTGGACCCGATGCGTTTGTCGGGTTTGCGGGGAGGGGCATGGTGCGCGTGTGATCATGGGCGCACCCATGACGCCCCTCCCCGCAAACCCGACCAAGGTCTCAAGGGGTCCGGGGACCCAAAGTCCCCGGCGGGGAGGCGCGGAGGGGCAGCGCCCCTCCGCAAAGGCGCGCCCCCACGCCGCTGGCCGGGTGGTCCGGATGGCCGGCCATGGGTTAGCCTCTCCCCACATCTTGGGAGAGAAACGATGAAACGCTTTTGCGCGCTGATTCTGGCGCTTGGCCTTGCCATGCCGGCCGCGGCGCAGGACTACCCCAGCCGCCCCGTGCAGATGGTCATTCCCTTCCCCGCCGGCGGGAACACGGACCTGATGGCCCGCGCGCTGCAGCAGGAGATGTCGCGCATCCTGGGCGGCACCGTGGTGGCCGTGAACCGCGGCGGTGCCGCCGGCACCATCGGCAACCGGGAGGTGCATCGCGCGGCACCCGACGGCCACACCATCGGCCTTTCGCCCAACAATGCGCTGACCACCCAGCCGCACCTTCAGCCCGGCACCTATGCCGTGGACCAGTTCCGCTACATCTGCGGCGTCTATGAGAACCCCTATGTCGTGGTGCTGGGCCGCAACGCCCCCTTCCGCGACTTCGCGGGGATGATCGCGCATGCCCGCACCGGCCCCGAGGCGCTGGTCTATGGGGGGCCTGGCCAGGGCAGCACGCCGCATCTCGTCATGGCGCAGCTGCTGCAGCGCGCAGGCGTCACCGGCCTCTTCGTGCCCTATCAGGGCTCGGGCCCCATGGCCCAGGCGGCACTGGCCGGCGACATCATGGTCTTCGCCGAGGCCGCCACCATCCCGGCCACCACGGGCCTGGGCATCCTCGCCGCCATTGACCACCAGCGCATGCCCAGCCTGCCCGACGTGCCCTCCGTGGCGGAACTCGGCCTGCCCATGCGCGGTTCGACCTATGGCGGCCTGATCGCGCCCGCCGGCCTGCCCGACGCCATCGCCCAGCGCCTGGAACAGGCCTGCCAAACGGCGGTGAACAGCGAACCCTTCCAGGCCGCCGCACGCCGCCTCAACGCCGAACCCGCCTTCACGCCGGGCGCCGCCTTCCGCACCCGCCTCACGGAAGAAAGCCAGGCCAATCAGGAACTGATGCGGACGCTCGGCATCGGGCGGTAGGGGGCACCCCGCGGGAGGGCTCCGCCCTCCCGGACCCTCCCACCGGGGACTTTGGGTCCCCGGACCCCTTGAGACCTTGGTCGGGTTTGCGGGGAGGGGCGTCATGGGTGCGCCCATGATCACACGCGCACCATGCCCCTCCCCGCAAACCCGACAAACGCATCGGGTCCAGGGGCCCACTGGCCCCTGGCGGGGGAGCGCGAGGGGGCGGCGCCCCCTCGCAGGGCCACCCTACCCCCGAAGCAGCGCGGCCAGCTTCGGGTCCAGGTTGACGCTGGCTCTGCCGCGCGGGGGTGCGAGGCTGCCCTGTGTCGGCTTGGGCAGGTTCAGGGCGACCAGGGCTTCCAGGAACTTCACTCCGCAGGCGATGCCGTCCAGCAGGGGCACAGGGGCTTGCGGCTGGAGTTGGGGCCCGAAGCCGGCCAGGGCCGCGCCGCCCATGATGACGGCGTCCGCCCCTTCGGTGACCGCGCGCTGGATGCCATCCAGGACCTGGCGGGCCACGCCGTCCGGGTCGCGCAGGCTGTCCTGGGGCGTGACGTCGAGGCCCACGAGGCTCGCGCAGCGCGAGGTCAGGCCGTGCGCGGCGATACGTTCGCGATAGGTCTCGACGCCCCCGAAGGTAACAAGGCCGAAGCGCGCGCCGAGGAAGCAGGCGCCGAACAGCGCGGCCTCGGTCATTCCCACCACCGGGCAGGGCATGAGCTGGCGCGCGGCCTCCAGCGCCGTGTCGTGGCTGACGGCGAGAAGGACGCCCTCCACCTGACCGGCGTGCTGGGCGAGCAGTTCCAGCAGCGCATGCCCCGCGATGATGTTCTCGGCGCGGGTGGAGATCACCTCCGGGCCGAAGCGCGGCGTGGCGGGGATGATCGCGGTGCCTGGCGCGGCGGCGGCGCGGGCGGCGTCCGCGCAGCGCTGCGTGATGGCCTCGGTGGTGTTGGCGTTGGCGATGAGCAGGCGCATGATTTTCCCATCCAAGAGGGAATCACCATGGAAGCCAAGCTCGACCTGCCCTTCGACGCGGACAAGATGCTCGCCGGTCTGCAGCGCTGGGTGGAGTGCGAAAGCCCCACCCATGACGCCGAGGCGGTGAACCGCATGATGGCCATGGCGGGCCGCCACCTGGCGCTGATGGGGGCCACGGTCGAGACCATTCCCGGCCGCATGGGCTTCGGCGATTGCGTGCGGGCGCGCTTCCCGCATGAAAGCCGGGAGAAGGGCATCCTGGTGCTGGCCCATCTCGACACGGTGCATCCGGTGGGCACGCTGGCCCAGGGGCTGCCCTTCAAGCGCGTGGGCGACAAGGCCTATGGGCCGGGCATCCAGGACATGAAGGGCGGCACCTACCTGGCGGTGGAGGCCATCGGCCAGCTCATCAAGGCCGGCATCCCGACCTCCAAGCCCGTGACCGTGCTGCTGACCAGCGACGAGGAGGTGGGCAGCCCCTCCACGCGTGACCTGATCCAGGCCGAGGCCGCGCGGCACAGCGTGGTCCTGGTGCCCGAGCCTGCTCGCCCCGATGGCGGCGTGGTCACCGGCCGCTATGCCATCGCGCGCTTCAACCTGCGGACCACGGGCCGGCCCTCCCATGCGGGCGCGCGGCTGGGCGAGGGTCGCAGCGCCATCCGGGAGATGTGCAAGCAGATCATCGCCATCGAGGAGATGACGACCGAGGCCTGCACCTTCTCGGTCGGCCTCATCCATGGCGGGCAGTGGGTGAACTGCGTGGCCACCCATTGCGACGCCGAGGCGCTTTCCATGGCCAAGCGCCAGGAGGACCTTGACGCGGCGGTGGAGCGGATGCTGTCGCTCAAGCCCACGGGCAATGAGGTGCACCTCCAGGTCACGCGCGGGGTGACGCGGCCGGTGTGGGAGCCGGACGACAAGGTGCTGGCGCTGCACGCCCAGGCGGAAGCACTGGCGAAGCGGCTGGGCTTCGCTTTGCCGCATGAAAGCTCGGGCGGCGGGTCGGATGGCAATTTCACGGGGGCCATGGGCATCCCCACCCTGGACGGCCTCGGCATCCAGGGGGCGCTCGCGCATACCTTGCAGGAGCATGTGCAGATCAGCTCCATGGTGCCCCGGGCCAAGCTTTTCGCGGGGCTGCTGCAGAACGTCTGATTTTTGAGGCGGGCCCCTTCGCATTTTTTTGCGTGGCGAATGTTTATTTTGATGCAATTCGGAGTGGGTTCATTTACCTTCTCCGTATTGCCACTTGCGGAACACGGATATGCGCCTGCCCCTCGCTCTCGCGGCCTCGATGCTTCTCGCGGTTCCGGCCTTTGCCCAGAGCGGCTTCTCACCCGGCGGCGTGGCCAATTCCCGCGCCGCCGCGCAGCGGCAGATTCCCGGCGAGGCACTGAACGCCCGCCCCGAGTTGGCACCGCGTTCCGGCACCGCCGCGGCGGACCGGATGACGCGCCAGCAGATGCAGCAGCGGCAGGGCCAGGGATTCAACAGCTCCGGCCTCGCCCGCAACGCGGCGCCGCCGCCGGCCAGTGCGCTGACCCATGTGCCCGGCGGAAGCACCCCGCCCCGGCGCTGATTGACGCGGGCAGGGATTGCCCGCACCGATAGGGACCCCAGACACGCAAGGGTCCCGATGCCGCGAATCGCTGCCGCCCGCCTCTGGTTCGAGGGGAACAGCTTCTCTCCTGTTCCCACGCCGCTCTCGGCCTTCCAGGGCCGCGAGTGGGTGGCCGGCGAAGAGGCCTTGCAGCGCTATCGCGGCACCGCAACCGAGATCGGCGCGCTTGATGCCTTCGTGGCCGCCCGCCCGCATTGGGACCTGACATTGCTGCGCTGCGCTTCGGCCCAGCCCGGCGGGCCCATGACGCAGGACGCCTTCGACACCTGGCTGGACGAGGTGGAACGACCGCTGGCGCGGGGCAGCTTCGACGGTATCTATCTCTCCCTCCACGGCGCCTGCGTGACCGAGCAGGACCCCGAGGCGGACCTCACAATCCTGCGCCGCATCCGCGCGGTCATCGGGCCCCATGCCAAGCTGACGGCCAGCTTCGACTTCCACGGCAATGCCTCGCCACGGATGGTGGGGCTGCTGGATGGCGCCTCGGTCTATCGCACCTATCCGCACGTCGACATGGACGCGGCCGCCCGGCGCGCGCTGACCATGCTGGAGCGCGCGCTGGACGGCGACACCTTCCACGGCGCGCTGGTGAAGCGGCCCATGGTGCTGCACAGCTTCCACATGCGCCACGAGGCCGGCCCCATGGCCGAGGTCTGGGCGGAAGCCGCGGCGGCCGAGGGCGGAGCGATCCAGGACGCCTCGCTCTTCGGCGGCTTTGCCTGGGGTGACAGCCCCTGGGCCGGGCCATCCGCCATGGTCTGGGCGCGCGAGCATGGCGCCGCACGGGCGCTGGCCCGGGATCTGGCGGATGCCATCGCTGCCCGCCGGCCCCGCTTCGCCGTGACCCTTCCTTCGCCCGAGGCGGCGCTGCGCCAGGCGCTGGCCGCACCTCCCGGCGTGGTCGCGCTGCTGGACCCGGCCGATAACCCGCTCTCGGGCGGCGTGGCGGACACGCCGGGCCTGCTGCGCGCCCTGGTCGAGGCGGCGCTGGAGGTCGAGACGGTGTTCTGCTTCCTGCACGACCCCGGGGCCGTGCGCGCGGCGCAGGTGGCCGGGCGGGCCGGCGCCTTCAACCGCCCCCTCGGCGGCCAGGCCACGGTGGATTTCGGCCCGCCCGTGCCCTTCGAGGGGGTGGTGGAGACGCTGACGGCGGGGCAATTCCTCAACACCGGCCCCATGGAACATGGCGCGCCGGTGGATTTCGGCCCGACGGCCGTGGTCCGGCGCGGGCATCTGCGCGTGGTGCTGACCACCCGCAAGGAGGCGGTGGTGGACCCCGCCTTCTTCGCCCTGCACGGGATTGACCTGGGCGGCGTGCGGCTGCTGGCCAACAAGGCCAAGAACCATTTCCGCGCGGCCTTCGCCGGGCGGTGCAGCGCCATCATCGAATGCGACGCGCCGGGGCCCGCGGCACTCGACCTGGCGCGCCTGCCCTTCCGGCATGTGCCGGAAGGGTGGCGCCAGGCTTAGAGCGGGATGCGTTGAGGTGGAATCACCGAGAACGCTGAATCCCGCTCTCAACAAAGGTTAGAGCAGGCTGCGTGAACGCATGTGAACGCAGC
>NZ_JACIDJ010000005.1 GCF_014196305.1 Roseococcus suduntuyensis | reverse complement strand
CACACCCGCTACGACAAGCTCGCTCGGAACTTCGCCTCCGCCGTCGCCATCGCCGCCGTGATCATCTGCTGGTGCTGAATGAGTCCGGAGCCTAGGCCGGCACCAAAAGCACCTCGCCGCGCTCCGGGTCGGGAATGCGGCGCATGGCAATGCCATAAGCGCGCCGCACCGTCTCGGGCGTGAGCAGTTCCGTGGGCGGACCCTCGGCCACGCGCTGGCCAGAGGCCATCAGCAGCAGCGTCTCGCAATAGCGGGCCGCAAGGTTCAGGTCGTGAAGCACGGCCACCACCGTCGCCCCCGCCCGGGCGCGCGCCGCCGCCACCGCCATGATGGCGTGCTGGTGCGGCAGGTCGAGCGCGGAAGTGGGCTCATCGAGGAACAGCACGCTGTCGGCCGGCGGCACGCCATCCAACTGCGCCAGCACGCGGGCCAGTTGCACGCGCTGCTGCTCGCCGCCCGAGAGGGTGGCGTGGTTGCGGCCTTGCAGATGCGCCACGCCCGCCTCGCGCATCGCGGCGCGGACGCTGTCCTGCGGGCCGGCCCGCCCGGCATGGGGCAGTCGGCCGAGCGCCACCACCTCCTCCGCGCGCAGCGGAAAGCCCAGGGTGGAATGCTGCGGCAGCACGGCGCGGCGCCGCGCGAGATCGCCCGCGCGCCATTGGCCCAGCGGCCGCCCGTCCAACCAGGCCCGGCCGGAATCCGGCGCCATCTCGCCCGCCAGCACGCGCAGCAAGGTGGACTTGCCCGCGCCGTTGGGGCCCAGGATGCCGAAGACGCCGCCCGGCGCGATGGACAGGGCGGGCAGGTCCAGGATGCGCCGTCCGCCGCGCGTGACGATGAGGTTCTCGGCGCGGATCATCGCCCATCCAATGCGAAGCGCTGGCGCAGCAGCAGGGCCAGGAAGAAGGGCCCGCCCAGCAGCGCCGTCAGCAGGCCGATGGGCAGCTCGGCCGGCGCCACCAGCACGCGCGCCGCGGCATCGGCCAGCGGCAGCAGCGCGGCGCCGATCAGCGCCGAGGCCGGCAGCACCCAGCGATGATCCGCGCCCCGCATCAGCCGCGCCAGATGGGGTGCGACGATGCCCACGAAGCCGATCATGCCGCTCGCCGCCACCGCCGCGCCCACGGCCAGCGCCACCAGCAGCACCGCGCCCCATTTGAGGCGCTCGATGGGGATGCCAAGGGTCTGCGCCTCACGCTCGCCCAGGATCAGCGCGTTCAAGCCACGCACCAGGAAGGGGGCCGCGACCATGAGCGGCAGAGCGGCCAACAGTGTGGCCAGCAGCACGGCGGGCGTGGCGCCGGCCACCGAACCCATGGTCCAGAACAGGATATCCCGCAGCTGCATGTCATCGGCCGCGAAGATGAACGCGGAGGTGGCCGCCCCCGCCAGCGCGTTGAAGATGATGCCGGCCAGCAGCATGGAGGCGATCATCACCCGCCCCTCGTGCTGGGCCACGCGCATGACCAGCAGCGTGACCAGCAAGGCACCCAGGAAAGCCGCGCCCGCGGTCGCATAGGGTCGCAGCGGCACGGGCAGCAGCGTGAGCCCCACGACGATCATGAACACCGCCCCCAGCGCGCCGCCGGCCGAGACGCCGAGCAGCCCGGGGTCCGCCAGCGGATTGCGGAACAGCCCCTGCATGATGGCGCCCGCCAGCCCCAGCACGCCGCCCGCCAGCATGGCCAGCAGGGTGCGCGGCACTCGCAGCGTCCAGATGATGGCGCCCTCCGGCCCCGGCGCACTGGTCGCGAGGCCCAGCGGCGCCAGCAACTCGCGCAGCACGCCATCGGGCGGGATGCGGATGGCGCCGATGCCCAGCGCCACCAGCAGGCCGCACAGCGCGGCACCGCCCAGCAGCAGCAGCGCCACGCCATGGCCCATGGCCCGCGCGCGCGGCACGGAGAGCGCCGCCTCGCTCATGCCGCCCCGCGCAGCCAGGGACGGTCGGGCAGCGCCGCGAGGTCGGGCCGCGCGTGCAGGGCGACGGCGAGGTCGCGCGCCGCATGGGCCGTGCGCGGGCCGAAGCCCAGCATGTAGAGGCTGTCGAAGGTGACGAGCCGCCCCGCCCGCGCCGCCGGCAGCAAGGAAAGCTGCGGCTGGGCCAGGAAGGATGCGACGCCGCCGCTGGCGTCCACGGTATGCGAGGGCGCCACCACCCAATCGGGCGCCGCGGCCAGCGCCGCCTCCGCCGTCACGGCGCGATAGCCCTCATAGGACTGGATGGCCGAGCGCGCGCCGGCGAGGCGCAGCATCGCCTCGGCGGAAGTACCGCGGCCCGAGGCCATCGGCGCCCCCGACCCGGCCGCCAGCAGGAACAACGCGCTGGGGGGCGTGGCGGGGCGCGGCAGGCTGGCCGCGAGGGCCGCGAAATCCTCGGCCAGCGCCGCGTTCAGCGCCTGGCCGCGCGCCTCGCGGCTCAGCGCCTCGGCGACCACCGTCACGGCCTGCATCAGCGTCTCGGGCGATTCGATGCGCGGGGCGCGGATGATGTTCACCCCCGCCGCGCGCAGCTGCGCGATCGCGGGCGGCGGCCCCGCCTCATGCGCCAGCAGCAGCAGGCCGGGCTGGAGGGAGAGCACGCCCTCGGCCGAGAGCGCGCGCAGATAGCCGATCTGCGGGAGTTGCCGCAGATCGGTGGGAAACAGGCTGGTGCTGTCCGCGCCCACGATCGCACCCCGGGCACCCAGCGCGCAGACGATCTCGGCGATGCCGCCGCCGGCGACCACAAGGCGCGGCATGCCCTGGGCCAGCGCCGGCGTGGCGAGGCCCAGCGGCAGGGCGAGAAGGGCGCGGCGCCTCACGCGGCGATGCCTTCCGCCAGTTCGCGCCAGTGCATGTCCTCGGCCTGGCCGGGCTTGCGCTTGCCGAACACCATCAGCACCACCTCGCCATCGGCGTCGAAGCCCTCGATGGAGGTGACGACGCCATCCTCGGTCGGCTTGCGGACGAGCCAGGCCTCGGCGAGGCCCGTGGTCCGCAGGTGCAGGTTGAAGCTGGGGTCGAGCACGTTGAACCACTCACCCATCGGCACCAGCCGCTTCACCTCGCCGGTGTGGATCTGGATGCAGCCATGGTTGCCCACGAAGATCATGATGGGCAGCGCGCCGGCGCCGGCGGCGGACAGCGTGCGCTCGATGGCCGAGGATGGCAGGCGCCGCGCCCAGTGGGGGCCGGCCAGGCGCAGCGCCTGCTGCCGCGCCACGTCGAAGCGGCGCAGCATGGGGAAGAAGTCGTGCGTGTCGCGCAGCCCGGCCCAGGCGTCGCGCAGCCCGGCCGTGTCGATCTCGGCATCGGGGCGCGGGGTGGGGCGCGGCGCGCGCGGCACCGTGCGGATGGCCGCCGGCGCCTCGTCGCGCAGCGTGTCGGCCAGGCGGTCCAGCGCGCCTTCGGGCGTCGCTTCGGTGGCGAAGACCTTGTGCACCGCCTCGCCCGCCGCGTCGAAGATTTGCACGCTGCCGCGCGGGCTGCCCGGGTTGCCGCCGGGGACATGCAGCGCATGCACCCAGTTGCGGAGGAAGAGGCGAAGATCAATGTCCTCGCCCAGCACCAGCCCCATGGGACCGCTGACCGAGACCTGTTCGTAGCGGCCATGGCGCTCATGCACGCAATGGTCGTTGCGGGTCAGCGCCATCACCTCACCCGCTTCGTGCAGCGCCTCCAGCAGGGCCAGCCAGTCGGGGCGCAGGCGGGTGGCGCCGGGCAGGCTCGCCACCAGCTCGGCCTCGCTCACGTCGAGGCGCTGCGCCGCGTCGCGCACGCGCAGCCGGGGTTCCTCCTCGCGCAGCCTGGCCCAGCGTGTGGCGAGGTCGTGGTCGTGTTCGAGTGTCGCGGACATGAAGGCCTCTTTGGCTTAGAAGTTGGCGGAGAGGCGGAACTGCACGTTCCGGCCGACGTCGTAGTAGGAAGAACGCTCGCTGCTGCTGTCCCAGGCGAGGCGGCGGTGGCGCACGTCGAAGAGGTTCGACACGCCCACATCCAGGCGCAGCCCCGCGAGCGGACCTTCAGGCGGCGCGTAGGTCACGAAGAGGTCGGTCAGCGCGTAGGCGGGCGTCGCCTGCGGGCGGATGCCGGTCTGCTGGTCCACGGGCTTGCGGCCCTGCTCGGCCACCAGCTGCACGCGGCCGCCCAGCGTCACGCCCTGCTCCTGGAAGCGGCGGCCCAGCGACATGGAGAGCTTGTGCGCCGGGATGAGGGCGAGCGGCCCGCCATCCGTGCGGTTCTCGCCCCGGATGATGGAGGCGCCCAGGCCCGCGAACCAGGGCCCGCTCTCATACTGGCCTTCCAGCTCCAGCCCCTGGATGCGCGCGCGGGTCACGTTGCGCTGCTCGGTGGTGGTGGCGAAGACCAGCGTCTCGATGAAGTCGTCGAGGTCGTTGTGGAAGGCCGAGGCGCGGATGCGGATGCTGTCGCCCGCGGTGATGGTGTCGCGGAAGCGGAAGTTCACGCCCGCTTCGAGGTTGCGCGAGGTCTCGGGCCGCAGGTTCGGGTTCGGCACGAAGTTGTTGAAGCGCGGGAAGGGGAAGAAGCTGATGGGGAAGTGGACGCCCGAGTTGTAGAGCTGGCTCAGCCCCGGGGCGCGATAGGCCTCGGCATAGGAGATGTAGGGCTGCATCCAGTCCGTCACGCGGTAGGCGAAGGAGACGCGCGGCGAGAGGCGGTCATTGGAGGTGCCACGCTGGCCGTCCGCGGATTGCTCGTAGCGGTCATAGCGCAGCCCGCCGGTCAGCGTGGCGCGGCCGAGCGTGATCTCGTCCTGCACGAAGAAGCCGATCACGTCCTGGCTGGCATTCGGGTATTGCGCGCGGGCGGCGCCGTTGCGGCGACCCTCCTGCGTGTCGCGATAGCCGTCAAAGCCCAGCGTCAGCGCGTGGCGTTCCGCACCGAACACCGAGAAGCGCGAGGTGTTCTGCACCGACATGCCCCAGGTCTCGAGGTCCGTCAGGTCGCGTCGGTTGTCGGTCAGGCGCCGCTCGTTGATGTCCACCGTGTTGCGGTAGACCTGCGCGCGCAGGTCGATCCAGGGGTTGTCCGGCGGCGCCCAGTCGAAGTTCAGCGCGAATTGCTGCGCGCGCAGGCGGCGGTCCGTGATGTCGGCGGTGCCCAGCGTGTTCGCCGCCGAGGGGATGATCTGGTCCTCCTCGCGGTGCATGAAGCTCGCGCCGAAGCGCATGCCGGGGGCCGGGTTCCAGCCCAGGCGCGCGAGGAAGGTCTGCGTCGTCGGGTCGGTGTAGGGGATGGTCTGCCCCGCGCCGTCCACGATGTTGTTGCCGGCGTTGCGCGCATAGGCGACCAGGCCGTCCACCTGGCCGGTGCGGAAGGCCGCGGCGGCGGCGCTGCGCCAGCGGCCGCCATTCGTGTCGTAGCCCTGGCTGAGGAAGAAGCCCGTGGCGCGGCCGGGGCGGATGATGTCCTCCGCCTCGATGGTCCGCAGCGCGACGACGCCGCCGATGGCGCCCGAGCCATAGAGCATGGAGGCCGGGCCGCGCAGCACGTCCACCTGGCGCAGCAGCTCCGGCTCGAAGAAGAAGCGGCCGCGGTGGCCGGAGCTGAAGTTCTGCCGCACGCCGTCCAGCGTCGTGATCACGCGGTCACCGCCCAGGCCGCGGATCTGCGGCTGCTGCACGCCGGGGCGGGGAATGCCGTCGGCCTCCACACCCGGCAGGTCGCCCAGGATGTTCTGCAATTGCGTGGGCTGGCGGCGGCGCAGCTCCTCGCGGGGCACCACGCTGATGGGGGCGGCCACGTCACCCGCCACCTGCGGCGTGCGGGTGGCGGTGGTGGTCACCGCGTCCAGCGGCGTCAGCACGAGCGCAGGCGCGGGCGCGTCCTGGGCCATGGCGGGAAGAACCAGGAAGGCGGGGGTGGCCAGGAGCCACAGGCGAAACAGACCCGACACGATGCGTCCTCTCTCGATGCCCCGGCGTGCGGGGCGGATGTGAGGCGCTGGCTGGCTGGCTCGCTTGGCCCGGGGGCCCAGTGGCGTGCGCGCTGGCGCTGTAAAGTGGTTACTTGGTCAGGATGAGCTTGCCGGCGCGGGTGTGGCGCAGCCGGTAGACCTCCTGGCCATGGATGATTTCCACCTCCACCTGGCCGCGCAGCAGGCTCTGGCTGTCGATGCGCGGGGCGGGCGGGGGCGGGGATTGGCTGGGCATGGCGTGGCTATATCGCGACTGCGAATCGTTCGCAATATAGGGATGCGGGTGCCGGGGACGTTCGTTCATCGCAGGCTGAACCGGATGGGGGCGGCGAACATGGCTTCCTCCGCCGGCCAGCTGCCGGGCAAGGGTGGCAGGGGCGAGACGCGGGCGAGCAGCGCCACGGCCTCGTTGTCGAAGGCGCCAACCCCGCTGCTGCGCAGGATGCGGACGCCGCGCACCGCGCCGTCGCGCGCCACGCTGAACTGGACGATCACCTCGCCCTCCAGCCCGCGCTCGCGCGCCAGCATGGGGTAGCGCAGGTGGCGCCGCAGCGCGGCGGAGAGGCCGGCGCGATAATGGTCCGGCAGCAGGGCACCAGGGGCGGCGCGCGGCGTGGGGCTGGCGCCGCCCTGGGGGTTGGGGCTGCCGGGCGCGCCGAGCGCGGGGTCACCAGCGGGGGCCGCGGCCCTGGCCTGGCCGGTGGGTGCGGTCGCGGCAGCGGAACGCGCGGGCGTCGGGCGCGCCTCCGCCTGGCGGGGTGGGGCCGCACGGGTTGGCGTGGGACGCGGTGCAGCGACCGGCCGCGGCGGCGGCGGGGGTGCCACGGCCACCGGCGGGGGTGGTTCCGCAACGGGCTCGGCCTCCGGCACCGGCTCGGGCGGCGGTGCCTCGGCGAGGGTCGGCGCGGGTTCGGGAATGGCCTCAGGCTCCGGGACGGGCTCGGGCGGGGGCAATTCGGCCACCACCGGCGGCGGCTCCGCGACGGGGGGTTCCTCGGCCAGAACCGGCGGCGGGGGGGCCATCACGGGGGCCGTCTCGGGCTGCATCTCGGCCAGCAGCGGGGCGTCATCCTCCACGACGGGCGTGGCTTCGGCGGCCATGGCGGTGCCACCCACCTGCCCACCGCCCTGCCCCATCTCGGCGAAGACCACGCCGAAGCCCGGCGGCGCGCCGCCCAGCCTGGGCTGCGGCCAGAGCGCCATCAGCACCGCGCCATGCAGCGCGAGCGCGAAGCCCCAGGCGGCGGGGTGGGTGCCGGGGGCGGCGTGCGCGGCCATCAGCGGGGCATCTCGGCCAGGAGGGAGACGCGGCTGAACCCCGCGCGCGACAGGGCGCCCAGCACCGTCATCGCCTCGCCGTAGGAAAGGCTGCGGTCGGCGCGCAGCAGCACGGGACGGTCCGGCGCCTCGGCCGCAAGCGGCGCGAGGGTGGAGACCACCTCGCCCGCGCCCATCGCCTGTTCGCCCACGCGCACCACGCCATCGGCCGTCAGCGTCACCACCAGGGGCTCGCGCGGCTCCGCGAGGCGGGGCGCGTCGGTGCGCGGCAGGTTCACAGGCACGCCCGCCACCATCATGGGCGCGGCGACCATGAAGACGATCAGCAGCACGAGCATCACGTCCACGAAGGGGGTGACGTTGATCTCGGAGAGCGGGGCGAGCGCGTCCTCCTCGGGACCGCCGCCGGTGGGGGTCATGGCCATGGGCCTACTCCGCCGCCCGCGGCAGGCGGGACGCCTCCGCCCGCGGCGGGCGGGCGGCGAGGCGCGCGATGCCGGCATTGGCGCGCGCCCGCGTCTCGGCGGCGAGCGCCGCCAGGCGGTTATAGGCCAGCACGGCGGGAATGGCGGCAAAGAGGCCCAGCGCGGTGGCGAAGAGCGCCTCGGCAATGCCGGGGGCGACGGTGGCGAGGCTGCTTTCGCCGCTGCGGGCAATGGCGGTGAAGGCGTTCATGATGCCCCAGACCGTGCCGAACAACCCGATGAAGGGACCGGCCGAGGCCACGCTGGCCAGCAGCGGCAGGCCCGACTGGGCGGGGCGCATGGTGTCCGCGAGCGCGAGACGCATGGCGTCGGCCAGGCGCGCGCGACGGTCGGCCGCACTCTCGCCCGCCCATTCGGGGCTGGTGGCGGCGGCGCCCAGGATGGCGTCGGGCAGGCGCCCATAGGGCACGCGGCCGCCCTCGGCCGCGTGGCGGTCGAGCAGCGCGGCCTCATGAGCCAGGCGGCGCAGGCGCATCCAGCGGTCGATCGCCACGGCCCAAACGGCCAGTGACGCCACCAGGAGCAGGATCATGACGGAACGCACCACCCAGTCGGCCATGAGGAAAAGGCCGAGCGGGCTCAGGTCATGCAGGTTGTCCGGGCTGGGCATGTTGCAAACTAGTCGCAATTGCAGAACGCCCGCAAGGGGGTTGCGGCTGCGAATGAGTTGCAAATTGGTAGGGCTTGGTGATGCGAGGCTGTGGCCAGGAGCAGCGCCTGCGCCCGAGCCCGGGGCGCCAACCGCATGCCAGGCCCAGAAATGGCGAGAAACCCAACGGCGCACAGGCGATGTCGCGCGGCGTGGCCGTGACGCCGGGCGCCTTGCCCTTGATGATCACCCTCGCACGGGCGGGGAGCCAGGCGAGATGGCGAGAGGCGAAGGCGGTGGGCGAGGGAGGAATGGTAGTGGTGGGCGGACTTGAACCGCCGACCCCGGCATTATGAGTGCCGTGCTCTAACCAGCTGAGCTACACCACCACGCGTGCGGCGCGGTTTAGGGCGCGGGCGCCGCGGGGTCAACTCCACTCCGGATGAACCCACCCGCGATCACGCGTTCGCCGTCATACAGCACCGCCGCCTGGCCGGGGGCGGCGATGGCGGGGCTCTCGGGCGTCAGCGTCAGGGTCGCGCCATCCCATTCGGCGGTGACCGGCGCGGGCTGCTCGCGGCCGCGCAGCTTCGCGCGCGCCAGGAACAGACCTGTGGGTGGTTCGATCAGCCAATTCACCTCGCCCACCGCCACACGCGGCACAGGCACCTGACCGCGATGCGCCACCACCAGCCGCCGGCGCGGCGCGTCAATGCGGGCCACGAAGAGGCGTTCGGGCGCCGAGACGCCCAACCCCCTGCCCTGCCCCACCGTGTAGTGCGCGAGGCCACGATGCTGGCCCAGCACCTTGCCGTCCAGGTCCACGATCTCGCCCGGCTCCAGCGCCTCGGGGCGAAGCTTGCCCACGATGTCGGCATGGCTGCCCTCGGGCACGAAGCAGATGTCCTGGCTGTCCGGCTTTTCCGCCACCGGCACGCCCAGGCGCGCGGCATGGGCGCGGACCTCGGCCTTGGAGGGCATGTGGCCCAGCGGAAACAGCACGCGGTCGAGCTGCGCCTGGGTGGTATGCGCCAGGAAATAGCTCTGGTCGCGCACGGGGTCGGCGGCGCGGTGCAGCTCGGCGCCGCGCGGGCCGTCCAGGCGCTGCGCGTAATGGCCGGTGGCCAGCATGTCGCAGCCGAGGTCCTCGGCCAGCTCGGTCAGGTCCTGGAACTTCACCGTCTGGTTGCAGCGGATGCAGGGGATGGGCGTCTCGCCGCGCGCATAGGCGCCGGCGAAATCCTCGATCACGGCCTGGCGGAAGCGCTGCTCGCGGTCCAGCACATAGTGCGGGATGCCAAGGCGCTGCGCGACCTCGCGCGCGTCATGGATGTCCTGGCCGGCGCAGCAGGCGCCCTTCTTCTTCACCGCGGCGCCATGGTCGTAGAGCTGGAGCGTGGCACCCACCACCTCATGCCCCTGCTCATGCAGGAGCGCGGCCACGACGGAGGAATCCACGCCGCCGGACATGGCGACAAGCACTCTCACCCCTTGGCCCTCATCCCGCGTCGAGCCCCTGCTGCCAGAAGCGCTGTTCCAGCCGCGCGGCCTCGGCGAAATCGGCGGAGAGGCGGGCGAAGCGGGCCTCGCCGCCATGGCTCTCGCCCAGGGCATCGATGCGGGCGGCGGCGGCGCGGGCCATGGCCTGGTATCCCTCATCCGCATAGGTATCGATCCAGGACTGGTAGGCGTTGCCCTCCACCTTCCGGGCCGGGTCTGCCAGGATACGCAGCGCCACCTCGCCATATCCGACGGTGCAAGGCGCGAGCGCGATCTCCAGGTCCAGGATGTCGCCGGACAGGCCCCGGTCCAGCACCCAGCGGGTGTAGCTGACGGTCTCGGCCGTCTCGGGCACCTTGACGACCTCGGCCTCGGACAGGCCCCATTCGGCGCAATACTTCAGGTGCAGCTTGGTCTCGTCCAGGATGGCGAGCACGGCGGCCGCCTTCTCGCGCATGGCCGCGAGGCTCTCGCCCTTGACCACCGCCAGCGCCTTGGCGCGTGCGAAATGGATGAGGAAGAGGTAGTCCTGGATGAGGTAATGCCGGAAGGACAGCAGCGGCAGCGTGCCGTCCGAGACGCGCTGCACGAAGGGGTGCCACGTATAGCCCGTCCAGTCGCGGCCGGCGGCATCCCGCAGGCGTCGGAACAGCCCGCCCGGCGCGCCGAATTCCTGGTGGGCCTCGCTCATCTCAGCCGCCCGCGTTGCGGCTGCCGGAGGGCAGCTTCACCACCAACCCGTCCAGCGCCTCGGTCATGATGATCTGGCAGCCCAGGCGGCTCGTCTCCTGCAGGTCGAAGGCGAGGTCGAGCATGTCCTCCTCATCCTCGGTCGGCTTGTCGAGCTGGGTGAACCAGGTCCCATCCACGATGACGTGGCAGGTGGAGCAGGCGAGGCTGCCTTCGCAGGCGCCCTCGATGTCCACGCCATGGCGATGGGCGATTTCGAGCACGGACAGGCCCAGCGGGGCCTCGACCTCGCGTCGCGCACCGTCGCGCTCGATGAAGGTCATCTTGGGCATGGGTCGAGGCTACTCCGCGGCGGCTTCGTGTTGGGACAGGCTTTTCCAGGCCGCGCCGATCATCGCCGCCGCCTGTTGCATCTCTTGCGGCGAGGTAAAGCGCCCCAGCCCAATCCGCAAGGTGCGCGCCGCCTCCTCGGCCCCGATGCCCATAGCGGTCAGCACATGGGAGGGGCTGATCTCGGCCGAGGTACAGGCCGAACCCGTCGAGAGCATGAGGTCCGGCAGCGCCCCCAGCAGGGCGGCGGCGGTCACGCCGGGAAAGGTCAGGTTCAGGTTGCCGGCCACGCGGGGCGCGGCCTCGGCGTTCACGCGCAGGCCCGGGATGGCGGCGCGCAGCCCCTCCAGCAGGATGGCGCGCTGGCCCGCGATGCGCCCGGCATCGAGCAGCCCCTCGCCGCCGGCGATGCGCGCGGCCTCGCCCAGCCCCACCACCAGCGGCGCAGGCAGGGTGCCGGAACGCAGCCCCCGCTCCTGCCCGCCCCCGCTGAACAGGGGGGCGAGGCGGACGCGGGGCCGCCGCCGCACATAGAGCGCGCCGATGCCCTTGGGCCCGTAGATCTTGTGGCCGGAGAGGGAGAGCAGGTCCGCCCTCACCTCCTCCACATCGAGCCCGATACGCCCGGCCGCCTGCGCCGCATCGGTGTGGAAGAGCGCGCCATGTTCCTTCACCAGCGCGCCGATCTCGGCGAGCGGCTGGATCACACCCGTCTCGTTGTTCACCGCCATGACGGAGACCAGCAGGGTCGGCACGGCCAGCGCCTGGCGCAGCGCGTCGAGGTCCAGCACGCCATCGGCGCCCACCGGCAGGATGACCGGCTCGAACCCCTCCGCCGCCAGGTCGCGGACGGATTCCAGGACGCATTTGTGCTCGGTGGCGAGGGTGATGATGCGCCGCGGACCACCTTCTCCGCCCCTTGGGCCCGCCTGCCGGGCGGCGCCCTTGATGGCGAGGTTGTTCGCCTCGGTGGCGCCCGAGGTCAGGATGATCTCGCGCGGGTCCGCCCCCAGCAGTTCGGCGACCCGTTCGCGGGCCTCCTGCACCGCGGCCTCGGCGGCGCGGCCCATGGCGTGTTCGGCGCTGTGGGGGTTGGCGAAATTCTCCTCCCACCAGGGGCGCATGGCGGCGAGCACCCTGGGGTCCAGCGGCGTGGTGGCGTGATGGTCGAGGTAGATGGGGCGGGGAGCGGACATGGCCTAAAGAGTTGGGCCGTCACGGCCCCGCCCGCAAGCGTGTCGGGCAAGGTCACATTTCGAGACTGGACTTGCCGCCGGACGACAAGCGAAGGCAGGGGAATGACGCCCTCGCTGATCGGCCGACGCCACCTCGCCGCCCTCCCCCTCCTGCTGCCGGCCGGATGCGCCGTGGCGCAGGGCGGCGCCGCCGCCACGACCCCGGCGCAGATGCGCGGCCCCTTCTACCCCGTGGACTGGACCGGCGATGCCGATGCCGACCTGGTGCAGGTGACCGGCGAGGCGGCGCGGGCCGAGGGACAGGTGGCGCATCTGCGCGGCAGGCTGATGGCGGTGGACGGCACACCGCTTTCCGGCGCGCGGATCGAGATCTGGCAATGCGACGCGCGCGGCATCTACCGCCACCCCAATGACCGCACCGCCCAGCGCGACCGGGGCTTCCAGGGGCGCGGGCGGCTGCTGACCGGGGCCGATGGCGGCTTCGCCTTCCGCACCATCCGCCCCGTCGTCTATCCCGGCCGAACGCCGCACATCCATGTGCTGGTGGAGGCGCCGGGGCGCCCGCCGCTGATCACGCAGCTCTATGTCGAGGGCGAACCCGGCAATGCCCGCGACGGGCTGTTCAACCGCCTGTCGCCCACCGCGCGGGAGAGAGTGCTGCTGCGTCCCATCCCCGCCGACCGCATCGAGCCGGGCGCGCTGCTGGCGGAGCGCGACATCATCCTGGCCTGAGGCGGGGCCTCAGGCGGGCCAGGACGCCGCCATAGGCGGCGAGGAAGCGCGCCGGCGCGTCATCGGGCGCGTTCCAGGGCAGCGAGACGCGGATGCCGCAGCCGGCCAGCTCGCCGAAACCCATCGCCTCCAGCACATGCGACCGCGCGACCTTGCCCGAGGAACAGGCGGCACCCGCCGAGACGCGCACCCCCGCGAGGTCGAGCGCGATGACCTGCGTCTCCGCCGGCGCGCCGGGCAG
This sequence comes from Roseococcus suduntuyensis, assembly GCF_014196305.1. Lineage (GTDB taxonomy): Bacteria > Pseudomonadota > Alphaproteobacteria > Acetobacterales > Acetobacteraceae > Roseococcus > Roseococcus suduntuyensis. The sequence continues at coordinate 295,578 of NZ_JACIDJ010000005.1, read as the reverse complement.
GATGACGAGGCTGGTATTGGGCAGGCGGGGCGCGCCCTGGCCGACGATGATCGCCTCGGGCGCGATGTCGCGCAGCCCCGCCTCGATGGCATCGCGCAGCGCCGCGATACGCGCCGCGTCATAGGGGGCGGCGATGGCCGCGCCGAAGCCGGCGATGGCGGGCAGCGCCTCGGTGCCGCCGCGCCGCCCCCGCTCCTGCCCACCACCCGCGATCAAGGGGGACAGTTGCAGGCCAGGCGCCAGCACCAGCGCCCCCGCCCCCGGCGGCCCACCCAGCTTGTGGGCCGAGAGGGCCAGGCTGTCGGCGCGGGGGATGTTCTCCCGCGCGGCCTGCACCGCGTCCACATGCAGCAGCGCGCCATGTTCGGCGCAGAGGGCGCGGATGGCCTCCAGCGGGTGGCGCACCCCCGTCTCGTTGTTGGCGGCCATGGCGCAGACCAGGGCGGACGGGCCGTCGGCCAGCAGGGCGGCCAGCGCGTCGAGGTCGAGCGTCCCGTCATGCCTCACCGGAATGGTCTCGGCGGCCGGGGCGGCCGCGCGGATGGCCGCGTGCTCGGTGGCCCCCACGAGCAGGCGGCGCCCGGTGCCCAGGCCGTGCAACGCCAGCGCATTGGCCTCGGTGCCGCCCGAGGTGAAGACGACCTCCGCGGGGGTGGCACCCGCACGACGCGCCACCTCGGCCCGCGCGGCCTCGATCAGGGCGCGCGCCGCCCGCCCGCCGCCATGAACGGAGGAGGCATTGCCGCCCAGGTCCAGCGCGCGCAGCACCGCTGCCCGCGCCTCGGGGCGCAGGGGTTCGGTGGCATTGGCGTCGAGGTCGAGCGGCGTCATGGGGCGGCGATGTGCCGCGGGCTCAGGCGCCCGTCCAGGCCTTGGGCGCGGCCAGGGCGCAGCCGGGTTCCTGCGCGCGGCCGGTCACCTCGCCACGCACCACATCCTCCAGCGTCACGCCGGCCAGGAAGAGGCGAATCTGCTCGCCCAGCTCGGCCCAGAGGTCATGCGTCAGGCAACGCCTGCCTGCCAGGCAGCCAGGCGCGCCGTCTTCGCAGCGCGTGGCGCGGATGGGCTCGTCCACCGCATCCACGATGGCGGAGATGGCGATCTCGCGCGCCGGGCGGGCCAGGCGATATCCGCCGCCCGGGCCACGCGCGGAAGCCACCAGCCCCGCACGGCGGAGAGGCCCGAAGAGCTGTTCGAGGTAAGCGAGCGACAGCATCTGCGCCGCGGCGATTTCCGCGAGGCTGACGGGCGGGCTGGGCCGACCCGACGCGGCCGGTGGCATCGCATCCTGCCGCGCCGCGAGTTCCACCATCGCCATCACGGCGTAGCGGCCGCGTGTGGAAAGGCGCATCGCCTTGCCCCTCTAACTTGGGGCCGACCACCGAGGCGGCCAGCCCGAACCCGGGTTACGGTTGCTCCGTCACCATCGGGGCATCCCATTATGCGATATTGGGACGCCGCCGTGTTGCAAAACCTTGAACCACGATTGCCATGCGCCGCACGGACGTCAGCCATGCGCGGGAGATGGTGAATCCGTTATGAAACAAGGTTCGTGCTGCGTATAGTGCGCGACGCCGCGCCATCCGGTGGCACGGCGCCCGGATGATTTGAAACTTCGCCAATAGGTTCAAGCCGTTGAAAAACAGTCCTGGCTTGAGCATGTAGGGTGTTACGCTGCGGAAGTCTGGCCAGAACCGGACGCACCAGCCGTAGCCAAGCAATGTGTGCCCAGATCCCGGGCCGGCGCGGCGCAAGGCCGCCTGGCCGCCAGGACGGGCGTCGCTCGGTGTGGCGGTCTCCGTCGCGCCCAAAACAGAGATGGACGCAAGGACACGATGCCTGAAGTCATGTTCGCAGGGCCCGATGGCCGCCTCGAAGGTCGCTACCACCACGCGAAGCGGCCCAACGCGCCCGTCGCCCTCCTGCTCCACCCCCACCCGCTGCATGGCGGGACCATGAACAACCGCGTGGTGCACAGCCTCTATGGTCGGTTCCAGGCCATGGGTTTCTCTGTGCTGCGCTTCAACTTCCGTGGCGTGGGCAAGTCCCAGGGCCGCTACGATGGCGGCATCGGCGAGATCAGCGACGCGGCCGCGGCGCTGGACTTCCTGCAGGCCGTGAACCCCAACGCCTCCATGCTCTGGGTCGCGGGCTATTCCTTCGGCGCCTATGTCGGCATGCAGCTGCTGATGCGCCGGCCGGAAATGGGCGGCTTCGTCTCCATCAGCGCGCCGGCCAGCCACTACGACTTCGGCTTCCTCGCCCCCTGCCCCTGCTCGGGCATGATCATCCATGGCGAGGAAGATGAACTGGTTCCGCTGAACAGCGTGCAGAAGCTGGTGGACAAGCTGAACACCCAGAAGGGTGTCGCCATCGACTTCCGCACCATCGGCGACGCCGGCCACGTCTTCACGCCGCCGCAGGTGGAGACGCTGTCCGACATGGCCGAGGACCATGTCCTCTCGGTGCTGAACCGCAGCCGGATGGCCCTCGCCGCCGACTGAGGCCCACCCCAGACTCTCCTGAAAGGCCGCGTCCCGCCCGGGGCGCGGCCTTTTGCTTGTCCGCTTAACGGGCAGGTAAGCAGCCCTCCGCTACAGCCCCCGCACCACAGGCAGGGGAATGACGGAATCATGCGGAGCACGCTCGAAGGCCTTTCCATTCGCACCCTTCTCGGGGGCGTGCTCGGCCTTCTGGGGCTGCTGACCATCGGACTCGCCGCGGACCAGGCCTTGCGCGCCTGGGTCCGCCATGGCGAGGCCGGCCGCATCGTCCAGATGGCCGAGGCAGGTCGCGAGCTGTTCCGCGCCGCCGCCGCCATGCGGATCGAGCGTGGCGAGACGCTGACCTCTCTTTCCGGCCCCGCGCCCGACCCAGAGATGACCCGCATCCGCCCGCGCCGCGCCGAGACCGAAGCCGCGACGACCGCCGCCATCGCGGCCCTGCGCGCGTCGGGCCTGACCGAGGAGGCCACGCGGCTCGAACGCGGCGCCTCCGCCGTGGCCGGGCTTCGCACCGCCGCCGAGGCCGCGCTGCGCCTGCCGCGCGAGGGCCGCCCGCAGGACCTGCTGGGCCGCTGGGCGGAGGTGAGCATCGCCCTGGTCAACGACCTGCTGGCCATCACCGACGCCGTCGAGGACATGGCCATGCTGCGCGACCCGCGCGTGGACCAGCTGATCTCCATGCGGCGCGATGGCTGGCAGGTCCGCAGTTCCAGCGGCGATGTCACGCTCGCCATGTCCTCCGCCATGAATGCGGGGCGTGGCTGGACGCCCGAGGAAGCGCAGGCCGCCCTGCGTGCCGCGGGGCGCTCCGACGCCGCCTGGGCGCGGCTGCAGGCGGCGGTGGCCACCGCGCCCGCCGCCCTGCGCGACGCCATCAACACCGCGACCCCGATGGCCGCAGGCGCGTTGGCCGAGACGCGCGCGCGCATGATGGCGCCGATGCTGCGGGGCGAGCGGCCGGAGGGCGAACTGGCGGCCTTCCGCAACCCGCAGGTGGCGGCACTGGCCCAGCTGAACGGCGTTCCGGTCGCCGCCTTCGACGCCATGGTGGAACGCGCCCATGCCAACCGGGCCGCCGCCAGCCGGGCGCTGGCGATCTCGGTGGTGCTGATCCTCCTGGCCGGCCTGTTCGCGGTCGGCGGGCTGCTGGCCACGCAGCGCCTGGTGCTGCGCCCCATGGCCCGCGCCACCGCCGCGATGGACCGGCTGGCCGGACGTGACCTCACCGTCGAGATCCCCGACCAGGATCGCCGCAACGAGATCGGCGCCATCGCCCGCGCCGTGCAGAACTTCAAGCAGGGCCTGATCGAGGGCGAGCGCCTGGCCGCGGCCCAGCAGGCGGACCAGGCCACGCGACTCGCGCGGGCCGAGGCGCTCGGCGCCGCCACCTCGAGCTTCGAGGCGCGGGTGAGCGAGTTGATCTCCGCCCTCGCCGCCGCCGCGACGGAGCTGGAGGCCAATGCCGCCGCCATGTCCGGCACCGCGGAACAGGGAGAGGCCCAGGCCGGCTCCATCGCCCGTGCCGCGGAGAGCAGCCAGGCGGGCATCGATTCCGTGGCCGCCGGCGCCGAGGATCTGGCCGGCTCCATTGCCGAGATCGCCCGCCAGATCAGCCAGTCGCGTTCCGTGGTCGAGCAGGCGGTGGCCGAGAGCCGCCGCACCGATGGGGTGGTGCAGGACCTGGCCGCGGGTGCGGCGCGCATCACCGAGGTGGTGACGCTGATCCGCCAGATCGCCTCCCAGACCAACCTGCTGGCGCTGAACGCCACCATTGAGGCCGCCCGCGCCGGGGATGCCGGCAAGGGCTTCGCCGTGGTGGCGGGCGAGGTGAAGACGCTGGCCGAGCAGACCGCCCGCGCCACGGAGGAGATCAGCGCCCAGATCGGCCAGATCCAGGGCTCGACCCAGCACGCGGTGGGCGCCATCCGCGGCATCGCGGAGACGGTGGGCCAGGTGAACGAGATCACCGCCGCCATCGCTTCCTCGGTCGAGCGGCAGGAGCAGGCGACGCGCGCCATCAGCGGCAATGTGCAGGAGGTGGCGACGAGCACCCGCTCGGTCAGCGACAGCATTGCCACCATCAACGAGCTGGCGCGCGCCACGGGCCTCGCCGCAGAACAGGTGCACGAGGCGGCGGGCGAACTGGCGCGCCATGCCTCCTCGACCCGCGCCGAGGTGGGCCGATTCCTGACCGATGTGAAAGCGGCCTGAGGGCCGCGAGCCTCACTCCAGACGCACGACCGATTGAAAGGAATACTTCACCGTGCCGAGGTGCATCCAGCTTATACGGTTCCGTTGCGACATCTCGCGCCCGGGGCTGAGCAGCGACCGCCAGGGATCGATATAGACCGACGCATCGTTCCACTGATCGGGATCGGACGGGTTGGTGGTCCTGTCGCGATTGAGCACGCAAAATGCGTGGTCGCCATTGATGATGGTCATGAATTCCAAGGGTGTTGCCCGGTGCCGCATCAACCAGGCGAAGGCGAGTGAGGCCTGCTCCCCGCAATTCCCGCAACCGGCCTTCTCCGCCATGTCCGCCCGCGCGAGCAGACGACGAAGGGCGGTTGTTTCGGGCGCCCCTGTCGCGGCCAGCCACTCGCTGCGCAAGCTGTTCACGCACATGGTTACGACATTCTGGGTGGGGGAGTTGATGGGTCGGCCGTTTGCATCAACCCATCCCGATGGGTTCAGGATCTTGTTGCTGGCGCCGAGATGGATGCGGGCCTTCACATAATCATAGGCGCCCTGTGCCATGGTCATGGCCCGCGCCTTCGCCATCAGTGCCAAGTCGACGCCCTCCTTTGCTACCGCCAATACTGTTTCTCAGCTTGGCCACGAGCGGAGATGTCGTCTACTAAGGAAATCCATAGTTTGCGGCTTGCCCGCTAGTCAGCCAGGCGCACCAGGCAATGCGGTCCCAGCTCCGCCAGGCTGTTGACGCCGAGCAGCGCCATGTTCCGGTCCAGCTCGCCCTTCACCAGCGAGATGGCCCGGTCCACCCCGGCGCGGCCCGCGACCGCGGCCGCGTGCAGCATGGGCCGGCCGATCAGCACGAAGTCGGCGCCCAGGGCCAAGGCCTTCAGGATGTCGGTGCCGCGGCGGATGCCGCCATCCACGATCAGCGGGAAATCCCCCACCGCCGCGCGCATGGCCGGCAGAAGACGCAGCGGCGAGGTCGTGCCATCCAGCTGCCGCCCACCATGGTTGGAGACGATGACGCCATCGCACCCTTCCTCGCGCGCGCGCACCGCGTCATCGGGGTGGATCACGCCCTTGATCATCAGCCGGCCCGTCCAGCGGCGGCGGATCAGCGCCAGGTGTTCCCAATTCAGATGGTCGCGCGCGGTGAAGTCGCGCTCCACGTTGCGGGCCAGGATGGGTGCGCCGCGCTCGGCGAAGCTGTTCTCGAAATGCGGCATGCCGAACTTCGCCCATGTCCGCAGGAAGGTCATGAAGGACCATTCGGGATGCGTCATCCCGTCCCACAGCAGCCGCAGCGAAGGCTTGAGCGGCGTGGAAAAGCCGTTGCGGACATTGTTCTCGCGGTTGGGCAGCACGGCCGTGTCCACGGTCAGCATCAGCGTGCCGAAGCCCGCCCGCGCCACACGGTCCACCAGCGCCTCCACGCGCCGCGAATCGCCAGGCAGATAGGCCTGGAACCAGGCGTCGGGGTTGGCCGCGATCACCTCCTCCATCCGGATCAGCGAGGAGCCGGAGAGGATGGCGGGCACGTTCGCCGCCCGCGCCGCCTCGGTCAGCACGATGTCGCCGCGATAGGCGGCCAGCGCGCTCATGCCCATCGGCGCCAGGCCGAAGGGCGCGGCCCATTCGCGGCCGAACAGCGTGGCCTTCGGGCTGCGCTTGGACACATCCACCAGCACGCGCGGCTGGAAACCCCATTCGGAATAGGCGCGGGCATTGTCGTCCAGCGCGGCATTGCGCTCGGTCGCACCCGCCACATAGCCGAAGATGGGCCGCGGCAGGTGGCGGCGGGACATCACCTCGAAATCATCGAGGCACAGGGCGCGTTGCGCGCGGCGTTCGCTCATGGGGTGGATTTGTAGCGCAGGGGGCGGGATGCGCCAGATGGGCATGGGATCGGGCGGCTCAAGGCGCGTGCTCCCGGGTCCAGTGGCGTGCGATGTCGGCGCGGCGGCAGACCCAGATTTCGGGCCGCATGGCCACCCAGTCCAGCAGCCGCGCGAGGCCCGCGGCACGCCCGGCATGGCCGATGATGCGGTTATGCAGGCCCACGCTCAGCATGCGGCCGCCTGGTTCGGAGAGCATCATCTCCACCGCGCCCTTGATGTATTCGAAGAACTCCAGACCCGAGGTCATGCCCTGGCGCGCGAAGCGCACGTCATTGTGCGTCAGGTTGTAGGGCAGGACGAGGTGCGGCTTGCCACCCACGTCGCGCCAATAGGGCAGCTCATCGTCATAGGCGTCGCTGTCATAGAGATAGCCGTGTTCGATCAGCAGGCGCCGCGTGTTCTCCGACGGCGCATAGCGCGTGTACCAGCCGAGCGGTGGCGTGCCGATCTCGCGCGTGATGATGGCGGTGGCGTCGGCGATGCGCTGGCGTTCGGTCGCCTCGTCCATGCCGGCATGCATCTCCCATTTCCAGCCATGGGCCGCCACGTCCCAGCCAGCGGCCTTGATGGCGGCCACGCATTGCGGCGTGCGTTCCAGCGCGCGCGCCACGGCGAAGACGGTGCAGGGTAGGTTCCGCTCGGTGAAGAGGCGGTGCAGGCGCCAGAAGCCCACCCGGCTGCCGTATTGGAACATGCTCTCGGCCGCCAGGTCCCGGCCCTTCACGGCCGCCGTGCTGCCCTCGGTGAGGCCGGTCTCGGAACGCGGGTCGCCATCGGGGAAGCTCTCCTCGCCGCCCTCCTCGTGGTTGATGACGAAGTTCAGCGCCAGCCGCGCGCCGCCCGGCCAGCGCGGGTCGGGCGGGGTGGGGCCGTAATGCTCGAAGATGCGGGTCACGGGCATGGGTCAGAGCGCCTCCGATCCGGGAATGGTGCCGGCCGGCAACCCGGCCACGTAGTCCGCGAGTTCGCCGGGCCGCGTCACCCACAGCTGGTTGCGATGCGCCAGCACATGCCGCAGCGCCTGGCGCAAGGGCCGCAACCGGTGCGGCTGGCCCAGGATGAAGGGGTGCAGCACCACGCTCATCACCAGGGGGCGGCGGGCGGATTGCTCCAGCATCTCGTCGAACTGGTCGCGGATCATCTCCGCGAAGTCGCGCCCGGTCTGGTGCCGCATGATCAGGGCGGGGCTGTCGTTCAGCTCCACCGAATAGGGCACGGAGAGGATGGGGCCGGCGCGGGTCGTCATCCAGAAGGGCTGGTCGTCGGCGGGCCAGTCCATGACATAGGTGAAGCCGGCCTCGCGCAGCAGGTCGAGTGTGTTCGCGGATTGCGCGATATAGGGGCCGAGCCAGCCGCGCGGCGCCACACCCGCATGCTGCGCCAGCACGTCGCGGGATTCGTGGATGAGGCGGCGCTCATCCTCCTCCCACATCCCGTCCTGGCGTTCGGAATTGCTGCGGCCATGGCCCACGAACTCATCGCCGCGGGCGCGCAGCGCGGGCGCGATCTCGGGGCAGGCCTCAAGGGCCGCGCTGTTGATGTTGTGCGCGGCGGGGATGTCCAGCGCATCCAGCATGTCCAGCAGGTTCCACAGCCCCACGCGGTTGCCGTAGTCGCGCCAGGCATAGGCGCGCTGGTTCTGCACCGGGCTGCCGCCCGTCACGTCGGAACCGATGCCGGCGCGATACGCGAAATGCTCGATGTTGTTGACCACCAGCAGCGCGAGCCGCTTGCCGCCCGGCCATTCATAGCGGGGGCGTGTCGGGATGGCGCTGTGCGCGTAGCGGTTGTGGGCAGGGAGCTTCATGGGCGACCTCTTGTCCTGAACACTGTGTCGCGTCCCCCACGCCCTGTGAACCGCCCCCGTTGCGCGCGCGCGCCGTCGGTTCGATGCTGCCAACCAACCACAAGGGGAGACGGTTCATGGCGCAGGGTTGGGAATGGTGCGGGGCCGAGGGCGCCACCGCGCGCTGGCAGGCGCTGCTGGACGCCGATGCGACACTGGCGCACCGCCTGCCGGGCGCCGAGGCGCGCTTCGCCCTGGTCCAGCCCGGCCGTGCCATCACGCTGACGCTGGGCGGTGGGCGCATCGCCCTGGCGGAGGGCAGCGACGCCCCCACCCGCTTCACCGCCCCGGCCGCGGTCTGGGAGGAATTTCTCAAGCCCCTCCCCGACCGCCATCACCACAACCTCTTCGCGCTACGGATGCGCGTGCCCGAATTCACCGCCGAGGGCGACGACCTGGCCTGGGCGCAGCACGCGCACATCCTGCGCCGCGCGCTGGACATCGGGCGCTGGGCCGCCTGGGGCAAGGAAGGCCCGGCGCCGGCCTCGCTGCGGCCGCGCCTCGGCACGCCCACCCCCTGCCCGGATGCGAAGGGCCGCTACGTCACGGTCCATGCGCGCGGGCGGGACTACGTCCTCTATGGCGAGACCCATGGCATGGGCCGGCCCATCCTGGGCCTGCACACGGCGGGGTCGGATGCGCGGCAATTCCATCGGCTGGCGGCGGAGGCGCGGCTGCGCGCGGCAGGCTATGCCATCACCGCCTTCGACATGCCGGGCCATGGCCGTTCGCCCGCCCCCGGCCAGCCGGGGGAATGGGCGCTGGACACGGACCTCTACGCCGAACTCATCCTGGGCTTCCGCGAGGCCTGGGGCTTCACCGAGAACCCCGTCCTGCTCGGCGCCTCCATGTCGGGCGAGATCGCGCTGGAAATCGCGCTGCGCGCCCCCACCCGCTTCGCGCGCATCATCTCCTGCGAGGGGTCGGACCACATTCCCGGCCGCCGCACCCCCTTCGCCGACCACCCGCGCGTGAACGCCGCCATCTTCATCCCCGAATGGGTGGAGGGGTTGATGGCGCCCCATTCGCCCGCCGAATGCGCGGCCGAGGTCTGGTGGCACTACAGCCAGGGCGGCTGCGGCACCTTCCCAGGCGATATCCTGTTCTACTCCGGGGGGTGGGATGCGCGGGACCGGGTGCATCGGATTGATACGAAGCTCTGCCCGTTGGTGATGCTGACAGGGGAGTATGACTTCTCCTGCACCATGGAGCTTTCGGCCGCCACCGCCGCCCGCATCCCGGGCGCGCGCTTCGAGGGGATGTCCGCGATGGGCCATTTCCCCTTCGCCGAGAACCCTGCCCGCTTCCTCGATTTCCTGCTGCCGGCGCTGAAGGGATGATGGGTGCTTTACGCGGCGGAGGCTTCGCCATTATGGCGTCTGGGTCCCGTCCCATCCTGGCGGCCAAGGAGAGGCGCATGCGCGTGACCGTCCGGACTGCCCGTCTCGCGGGCGCCCTGCTGCTGGGCGCGGCCGGGCTTGCCGCCTGCGGGCGTGCCAACCCGCCGGCGCCGGCCGTGGTGGAGGAGGTGGGCGGCGGGCTGCTGCGCCTGGCCACCACGGGCCCCAGCGCCTCGGCCGCCGTCGAGGCCGGGCTGAACCAGGCCACCGTCTATTGCGCCACCCAGAACCGCATGATCGCGGTGGAGGGCACGCAGATCGAACCGCGCGGCTACCAGCTGCGCTTCCGCTGCCTGGAGACGGGCACGCCCGGGACCGTCACCGCCGCCGTGGCGCCGCCCGCCGCGCCCGTCGCCGTCTCGGCCGTGACGGGCGCGCCTTTGGTGGCCATGCCCGCAGCGGCGCCGGTTCTGGACACTGCGCCGGCGCGCACCGGCCCCGCGCTGCCTGGCGCCACGCGCGCCCTGCCGCCCATCGCGGCGACCACGCCCGCGGCGCCGCGGCCGGCGCCCGCCAGCGCCCAGCCGCCCTCAGGCTTCTGGCAGATCGGCCGGTAGCGAGGCGGGCTGGCCGGCCGCGAGCCGATCGAAGGCATCGGCCAGGTCCTGGGCCACCTGACGCGCGCGGGGAAGGCCTTCGCCCAGGCCGTCCACCACCTCGGGCAGGGCGTCAATCTGATGCTGCAAGGCGCGCAGCCCGGCGCCGAGTCCATCCGGCGCGGCGAGGCCCGCTGCGTGCAGCCGCAGCCTCAAGGCCTGGGCGCGCAGCAGTAGCGAGGGCCCCTCACGCTGCAGCAAGGCCACGGAATCCGCCAGCACCGCGCGGGTTTCGGTGGCCTGCACCCCGTCAGGATTCACCTGGGACAGGGGCTGGAGCACCGCCTCCAGCGCCTTCAGGCTGCCCCCGAAGGAACGCAATGCACGGGCGCAGCTTTCAGCCAGCGCCGGCAGGGACATGACCTGCGGTGATCCGCGCATTGGTTTGGAAGGAGGGCGCGGCGCCTGGCCGGCGGAATCCAGAAGGGCAAGGCTCATGAGGCAGGAACTCCTCTCCATCGCATGCGGCGGGGGCCGCGCGAGGGCGCCTCTTGCGCCCCCTCTCCTGCCTAAGGTTGCGATGGTTAACGAAAGCTGAGCGCCCCGGGGTGCCGCGGGCCACGGGCCTGGGGCATCATCCTCCGGCACATCAATGAGGGAGGGCGAAATGCTCGAAATCCAGAAGCCCGCGGACATGGCCGAGTGGGTCGGCAAGAAGCTGGGCACCAGCGAATGGATCAAGGTGGACCAGGCCACCATCAACCTCTTCGCCGAAGCAACGGGCGACCACCAGTGGATCCACCTCGACACCGAGCGCGCCGCGCGCGAGATGCCGGGCGGCAAGACCATCGCGCACGGCTTCCTGACGCTGTCGCTGCTGCCGCGCCTTTCGCCGATGGTCTACCGCATCGTGAACCGCAGCCGCTCGATCAACTACGGCAGCAACAAGGTGCGCTTCACCGCCCCGGTGCCGGCCGGCAGCCGGGTGCGCCTGCACCTGACGCTGAAGGCTTGTGAGCCCATCCAGGGCGGCGTGCGCCTGACCATGGAGAACGAGATGGAGGTCGAGGGCAGCTCGCGCCCCGCCCTGGTGGCAGAGACGCTGAGCCAGGTCTACGACTGAAGCCTCCGAAGGGGGCGCTGACGCCCCCTTCGGACAGTGTCAGCGGGCGGCCTTGGTGAGCTTCTCCGCGATCTCGAACATCTCCTCCGGCGCGTAGTCGGGGGTGAAGGCGGAGGGGACGCCCGTGAGCTGGTGGATCTTCCCGCCCTCCGGCATGCCCTCCACCACCATCAGCTCGCCCGGCGGGTCGCCCGGCAGGGCCTGTTCGCCATTGCCCCAGATGCCCGACATCTCGCGGTAATCGGCCGGGCTGAAGGTGTAGAGGCGGCGGTGCGAACCCTCGGCCAGGTATTTCTGGCATTCGGGGATGTTCGAGAGGTTGATGTTGGGCGTGGGCAGCATCTTCTCGATGTCCACGCCCGTGATCTGCTTGATGGCCAGCGCGTAGGCATGCGCGTGGACAGACCCGCGCACCAGCAGATAGCCGCAGACCTCGCGCCCCGTGGGGTCGGTCAGCGTCTCATAGACCCGCAGCTTGTGCAGCCGCGCGCCGCATTCCAGGTGGAAATTGTGCAGCAGGTCGGTGATCACGTTGCCCGTGGTCGTGATCATGTCCGCGTTCCAGGACATGGAGTTGCTGTTCACGGGCATGGCGCCGCCGGCATTCGAGAAGAAGGAGGCCGCGCTGCGGATATCCTTCATCGCCTCGAAGGGCGCGCCGGAGATGTCGCCGCCATCCTCCTCGTCGCCGTCATTGTCGGGGCCGTTGTTGAGCATGGCGACGCCATTGCTCACCAGCTCGACATGGCCCAGCTCCTCGGCGGTGATGCTGGCCACCATGCTGTAGAAGGGGCGCAGCTTGGATTTGCTGCGGAAGTTGAAGCTCTGGAACATGTAGTTCCCGAGCGTGGACATCTCCCCATACTTGCCACCCAGCAATTCCTGCAGGGCGGCACCGGCATTGGGATCAGCCTTCTTCGGCGCGGGAAGTTCGGTTTGCAGCTTGTCGACGCGGAGGAACATGGCGTGCGGCCTTTCGGTGGCGTTTCCGGGACGGCTGCATTCCCTGTCCCGCGCGCACCTTGAGGATGCATCGCGGGCAAGAAATACATGCGGGGTTGAAGGCCAGTTTTCTGGCCTTCACTTGCCCTTGTCCTGAAACGGCCCGCATCGCGTGCCGTTGCTTAAAGTGACCGTGAGGTCACATCTCAATATTCATCCGGCGGAGAACCGGGCCCCAGCGGTCGCTCTCCCGCGTCAGGAAATCGGCGAAGGCCTCGGGGGTGCTGGCCATCAGCGTCTGGCCCTCCGACTCCAGCCGCGATCCGAACCCCTCCTGACGCATGGCGGCGACGGCCGCCTGGCTGAGCCGCGTCACCATGGCGGCCGGCGTGCGCGCCGGCACCAGCAGCCCGAACCAGGTGATGGCGACCGCATCACGCGCGCGTTCGGAGACGGTGGGCACATCGGGCGTGATGGGCATGCGCGCATCGCCCGTCCAGCCCAGGATGCGGCCGCGCCCGTCGCGGTGCATGGGCAGGGCGGTGGAGCCGCCCACCACCAGCATGTCGAGGCGCCCGGCCAGGAAGTCGGCCACCTGCGCCGCATCACCGCGGTAGGAGACCTCCTGCATCCGGATGCCCAGCTGCTCCGTCACCAGCACCCAGGCGATGTTGTTGAAGCTGGAAGGCCCGTTGGTGCCATAGGTCACGCGGCCCGGATTGGCGCGGGCGCGTTCGATCAGGGCGTCCAGCGTGGGCGGGCCATCGGGGCGCACCACGATGGCGAGCGGCAGGGTGGAGATCAGACTGACCGGCGCGAAATCCTCCCGCTTGTAGGGGATGGTGCGTAGGATATGCGGGTTGATGGTCAGCGTGCTGCCCGAACTCACCAGCACCGTGTGCCCATCGGGCTGGCTGCGCGCCACATAATCGGCGCCGACCACGGTGGCCGCGCCCGGACGGTTTTCCACATTCACCGGCCCGCCCAGCAGGGGCGACATGCGCTCGGCCAGCAGCCGCGCCGTCACGTCGGTCGAGCCGCCGGGCGGAAAGGGCACGACGAGGGTGATGGGCCGGCTGGATTGCGCGGCGGCGGCGGCCGGCAGCAGGGCAGCGCCGGCCAAGGCGGCGCGGCGGGTGAACTGGCTCATGGATGTTTTCTCCCGTGGTTGTTGGCCACAGGCTGGCACGCGACGCCCGGTGCGCGCCAGACGCTTCAGCGCCGCAGCAAAGCCGCCGGATGTGGAGGTGCGAGGCGCGGGCCGGCGCCGAACAGCTTTTCTCGGTAGGTGCCGGGGCCATAGGCGGTCTTGTAGGCGCCGCGCGATTGCAGCTCCGGCACCAGCAGTTCCACGACATCTTCGAGGCAGGCGGGCGTCACCGTGCGGGAGAGGTTGAACCCGTCCACGCCCGTGGCCTCCGCATAGGCGATGAGCTCCTCGGCGATGCGCCCGGCGGCGCCAACCATGGGCCGCTGCCGGCTGCCCAGGATGAACTGGTCCATCAGGGTGCGCTTCGTGGCCAGGCCGCCACCCGCGCGCGCCAGTGCAAGCAGATTGGACTGGATGGCGTTGCTCTCTGCGGTGATGGGTTCGTCCAGCCCATACTTGCCGAAATCCACGCCGAGCGAGGCGGAGGCATGGGCGAGCGCGCCCTCCACGCTGGCATGGGCGCGCCAGTCGTCCAGCTTGGCCTGGGCCTCGGCCTCGGTGCGGCCGAGAACCAGGGTGGCGCCCACGAAGACGCGGATCGGGCGTGACGTGGCCGCGCGCAGGGCCGCGACCTGCTGCGCCACCGCGGGCGCCGGCCCGCCATTGAGGAACACGCATTCCGCATGCCGTGCCGCGAAGGCCTGGCCGCGCGCCGAGGCGCCGGCCTGGTAGAGCACGGGCGTGCGCTGCGGCGATGGCTCCACCAGGTGCAGCGCGTCCAGCCGGTGCTGCCGGCCCTCATGCCGGATGCGGCGCACGCGCGCGGGGTCGGCGTAGATTCCGGCCATGCGGTCGGCGCGCACCGCATCCTCGGCCCAGCTTTCCTCCCAGAGCCGATAGACCAGCTCCATGTATTCCTCGGCCGCGTCATATCGGTCGTCATGGGCGCCCTGGGCGGGCAGGCCCATGGCACGGGCCGCGCTGTCGAGATAGCCGGTGACGATGTTCCACCCCACGCGGCCGCCGGTGATGTGGTCCAGGCTGCTCATACGCCGGGCGAAGAGATAGGGCGCCTCGTAGGAGAGGTTGGCGGTGATGCCGAAGCCCAGTTGCGTGGTGACGGCCGCCATGGCCGGCACCAGCACCGCAGGGTCCAGCAGCGGCACCTGGGCCGCGCTGCGAAGGGCCGCGTCCGGGCTGCCATCCAGCACGTCGTAGACGCCCAGGACATCGGCCAGGAACAGCCCGTCGAAGAGACCACGTTCCAGCAGCCGGGCCATGTCCAGCCAGTGGTCGAGGCGCTTGTAGTTCACCGAACGATCGGCCGGGTGGGTCCACATCCCGTGCTGGAGGTGGCCCACACAGGCCATGTCGAAGGCGTTGAGGCGAATCTCTCGGGGCATGGGCGCCATGCTGCGCCCGGCCCCTCAGGCCCGCAACCGCCCCGGTTCCTGCCCCGTCGCCGGGCCATAGACCGCGCGCTCACCCGGCAGGGGAACCAGCGCGCGGGTGACGCCGATGGCGGTCTCCGCCGCCCCCAGGTAGAGCGCGGCATCAGGCGTCATCAGGGCCGCGATCTGCTCCAGCACCCGCGCCTTGGTGGGCACGTCAAAATAGATGAGGACGTTGCGGCAGAAGATGACGTCGAAGCGCCCCAGGCCGCGCAGATCACCCAGCAGGTTCAACTTCTCGAACCGGCAGATGGCGGAAAGCTCCGGCTTGATGCGCCAGCGCCCCTCCTCCTGGGTAAAGCGCTTCATCAGCGTGCGGATGGGCAGGCCGCGCTGCACCTCGAACTGGGTGAAGACGCCGGCCCGCGCGCGGTCGAGCACGGCTGTGGTGATGTCCGTACCGAAGATCTCGAAGGGCCTCGTCTTGAGGCCCGGGTCCGCCTCCGCCAGCTCCGCCAGCAGGATGGAGATGGAATAGGCCTCCTGCCCCGTGGAGCAGGCGGCGGACCAGATGCGGATCTTCTGCCCGGGCGGACGCGCCGCATGCAGCTTGGGGATCAGGCCGCGCAGGTGCTCGAAGGGCTTGCCGTCGCGGAAGAAGCTGCTTTCGTTCGTGGTCAGCAGCTCCGTCATGTCCTGGGCCAGCGCCTCGGTGCGCGGCTGCTTCAGCCGCTCGGCCAGGGCGTCAAGGCTGGGCAGGTTCTCGCGCTTGAGAAGCGGCGTCAGCCGCGTCTCCAGCATGTAGCCCTGGTCGGCGCCGATCACGCCGCCCGAACGCGCGCGGACGATGCCGGTGAGGAAGGTGAAGGTCGCGGGGGTCATGCGGTGCGTCCGATCAGCGTGGACAGCGCTTCGCCCAGCGCCTCCGGCGTTCCTTGTTCCATGGCGAGGCCCGCACGGGCGACGGCGCCCGGCATGCCCCAGACGACCGATGAGGCCTCGTCCTGCGCCCAGACCGTCCCGCCCGCCTCGCTGAGTGCGCGGCAGCCGGCCAGGCCGTCATGGCCCATGCCGGTCAGGATCACGGCGTGCACCCGGCTGCCAAAGGCGGCGATGAGGCTTCGCAACGTGGGGTCCACCGCGGGGCGGCAGAAATTCTCGGGCGGGCCGTCCGAGAGCTGCGCCAGGAAGCGGTCGCCCTCCGCGCGCAGCAGCAAATGGCGGTCACCGGGCGCCACCAGGATTTCCCCCGGCAGCAGCGGCTGGCCCTCCTTCGCTTCGGACACGCGCGGCCCACCCAGCCCGTCGAGGTGCTGCGCCAGCATGGCGGTGAAGCCGGCCGGCATGTGCTGCACGATGACGCAGGGAATGGCCAGCTTGCGCGGCAGACGGCGGATCAGGGCGGCCAGAGCCTGCGGCCCGCCCGTGGAGCTGCCGATGCACAATGCCCGCGCCCCTGGTCCCAGCTTGCCGCGCGGCGCGGCGCGGAGGGTTGGCGCGGGCCGCGGCGCGGCGGTGCTGACCGGCTTCTGGCGCAGCCTGCCCCAGCCCTTCACCTTCGCCAGCAATTCCGCGCGGAAGGCGGGGTCCTGCAGGCCGCCGCCAGCCGCACCCGGCTTGGGCACATAGTCCGAGGCGCCCGCCTTCAGCGCCGCCATGGTGGCCGTGGCGCCGCGCTGCGTCAGCGCCGAGGCGACAATGACGATGGGTCGCGGCTCACGCTGGAGCAGCAGCGGCAGCGCCGTCATCCCGTCCATCTGCGGCATTTCGAGGTCGAGCAGGATGACCTCGGCGCGCTCATGCGGGGGCGCCTTGTCGAGCGCCTCCAGCGCCTGGCGGCCATCTCCCACCCGGGCGACCACGCGCAGCCCGGGGTCGGTCTCCAGCACGCGGGCGAGCGCGCCGCGCGCGGTCGCGCTGTCGTCGCACAGCATCACGCGCACCGGCGCGCCGGTTGGGGCGGTGCTCATGCCGGCAGCAATCCTGCCTGGGTCAGCTTGTCCAGCAGGATCTCCTCGTCGAAAGGCTTCATCACATATTCCTGCGCGCCCGCTTCGATCCCTTCGATGATGCGTTCCGCCGCGGCCTCGGTCGTGCACATGACCACCACGGGATCATCGGGGCCGAACTCGGCGCGCAGGGCCTTGAGGAAGCCGATGCCATCCAGCACCGGCATGTTGCGGTCCAGCAGCACGGCGCGCGGCATCTCGGCGCGGCAGGCGTCCAACGCCTTCTGCCCGTCCTCGGCCTCGCGCACGGTGAAGCCGTGCTTCTCGAGGATGCGACGTGCGACCTTGCGGACGACCATGCTGTCATCCACCACGAGGCAGGTCCCGGCGCTCATGCGGAAAGCGCCAGCAGCTTGTCCACGTCGAAGATGACGAGGAGGCTACCGCCCTGGCGATGCACGCCGAGCGAGACGTCGCGCCACAGATTGTCGAGCGTGGGCGGGTTGGCCGCACGGTCCTCGGAGGAAAGCGAGAGCACCTCGCCCACCTCGTCGGCCAGCAGGGAGTAGAGCTCACCGCCCACCTCCACCACCACGCTCATGGCGCCCTTGCCCGTCTCCCGGGCCGGCAGGCCCAGGCGTGCGCGCAGGTCCACCGCCGTCACGATGCGTCCGCGCAGGTTCAGGCTGCCGGCGACCTCGCGCGGGGCCAGCGGGATGGGGGTGATGACCTGCACCCCCAGCACGTCGCGCACGGAGAGCACGGGCACCCCGCACTGCTGGCCCGCCACGGCGAGGGTGAGAACCATATGGGCGGCGTCCACGCCCAATGCGGCGCGCGAGGGCGGGCCGCCTGTGTTCAAGGTCTGGGGCTGCTGCATGTCTGTGTCCCTTCAGAATGGCGGATCACGACGCGACGGCGGGCTGCAGGCAGTCCTGCAGACTGGCCAGGAGGGCGTCGCGGTCATACTTGCCGATGTAGTCGCTGAACCCGGCGCCGCGGCCGCGGGCCACGTCCTCGGGCTCGCACCGGCCGGAGAGGGCGATCATGGGCAGATCCGCCCAGATGCCGCCTTCGCGCACGGCGCTGACCAGTCCAAAGCCGTCAAGCTCGGGCATCTCGATGTCGGAGACGATCACGTCGAACATCTCGTCCGCGTCGCGCAGCGCCAGCGCCTCGCGGCCATTGGACACCGTCGTTACCTCGTAGCCCCCGGCCGTGACGGCCGGCACCACCAGGTTCCGGAAGAAGGCGCTGTCCTCCACGATCAGCACGCGGGGGCGGACGATCTCGGCGCGGCGGTTGCCGAACCAGTCCTCCTTGGCCTGCTGCAGCCAATGCGCGGTGTCCAGGATTTCCGTCACGCGGCCATTGACCACGCAGGAGCCGAGGAAGCCCGGGCGTTGGCCGGCCTGGTCGATGTCCAGCACCGCGTCCACCACGTCGAGAATTTCGTCCACCATCAGGCCCAGCGCGCGGTCACCATCGCCGAAGACCAGCACGGGCTGGTCGCCACCGCCGGTGGGCGGCGCGCCATAGCCCGCGATGGGCAGCAGCGGCATCAGGCTGCCGCGGTACTGCACCACCATGCTGTCGCCCGCCTGCTCGACGCGTTCGGCCGGCAGGTGTTCCAGCCGCGCGACCAGGGCGAGCGGCACGGCCTTGGGCGCGCCCTCGCCGGCGCGGAAGAGCAGCAGCGCCGTCTGGCGTGGACCGCGCGCCACGGCCGAGGTCTGGGTGGCCCGCGTCGCCGAATCCCCCGCGATCTCGGAGCCGAGGCCCGTCGCCCGCGCGATCCCATTGGGGTCCAGGATCATGATGACGCTGCCATCGCCCAGGATGGTGTTGCCGGAGAACATGGTGATGTGGCGCAGGATGGGCGCCACCGGCTTCACCACGATCTCCTCCGTGTCGAAGACGCGGTCCACGACGATGCCGAAGAGCTGCGCGCCGACCTGCGTGACGACGACGAAGCTCTCGCCCGAATCGGCCGGAGGTGTGTCTTCGGAGAGGCTGAGGATGCGGCGCAGCGGCACCAGCGGCAGCAGCCGGTCGCGCAGGCGCAGCACCTGGGCGTCCTTGATGCGCTCCACCTTGGGGCCGTCGCCATCGCCGACGCGCACCAGCTCCAGCACGCCGTTCTGCGGGATGGCGAAGCGCTCGCCGCCCGCCTCCACGATGAGGGCGGCGACGATGGCCAGCGTCAGCGGGATCTTGATGATGAAGGTGCTGCCATGGCCCTCGCGCGAGCGCAGGTCCACCGCGCCGCCGATGCGCTCGATGTTGGTCTTCACCACATCCATGCCCACGCCGCGGCCCGAGACGGAGGTGACGGCAGCCGCCGTCGAGAAGCCCGCGCGGAAGATGAAGCGGTGGATCTCGCGCTCGTTCATGGTGGCGAGCTCGGCCTCGGTGGTCAGGCCCTGGGCCAGCACCTTGGCCTTGATGCGCTCGGTGTTCAGGCCGCGCCCGTCATCGCCGATCTCGAGCACGATATGCCCGCCCTCATGGAAGGCGTTGAGCATGATGCGGCCCGTCTCGCTCTTGCCGGCGGCGCGGCGCTGCTCGGGGCTTTCAAGGCCGTGGTCCGCGCTGTTGCGGACCATGTGCGTCAGCGGGTCCTTGATGAGTTCGAGCACCTGGCGATCGAGCTCGGTCTCGGCGCCGCGCATGTCGAGCACGATGCGCTTGCCCAGTTCCTGGCTGAGGTCGCGCACCAGGCGCGGCAGCTTCTGCCAGGCATTGCCGATGGGCTGCATGCGCGTCTTCATCACGCCGTCCTGCAGGTCGGAGGTGATCTGCGACAGGCGCTGAAGCGGCACGGAGAAGGCCGCGTTCTCCTCGGAGCGGGCGAGCTGGAGAAGCTGGTTGCGCGTCAGCACCAGCTCGCTCACCAGGACCATCAGATCCTCGAGCACATCCACCGCGACGCGGATGGTCTGGGGCGCGCTGCCGCCCACCACCTCCGCCACCGGCTCGGCGGGGGCGCGGATCTCGGGCACGGGGGGCGCGGCCTCGATGGCGGGGGCCGCCTCGGCCAGGGCGGCCTGGGGCGCCGGGGCCTCGGGGGCGCGGGGCGCGGGCTCGGTCGGCAGCTGCCCGGCGGCCACGGCGTCCAGCTCCGCCTTCAGCGCGGTGTCATCGCCGCTGGGCTCCTGGCCCGAGGCCTCCAGACCGGCCACGATCTGCTTGATGCGGTCCACCGCGTTCAGGATCAGGGAGATGCCGGCGGGTGTGACGGTCAGCGTGCCGTCGCGCCACAGGCCCAGCACGTTCTCCGCGGCATGCGCGACGGATTCGAGGCGCGACAGGCCCAGGAACCCGCAGGTGCCCTTGATGGTGTGGACGGTGCGGAACACCTCCGACAGCAGCGGGCCGTTCGCAGGTTCGCGTTCGAGCTGCAGCAGCGCGCCGTCGAGGTTTTGCAACCCCTCATTGGTTTCTGTCAGGAAGTCGGCGAGCAAGTCATCCATGGGCAGCCCTTCTCCTCCGGCATCACGGGGAATTGAGAGGGCAGAATGCGCGGGCCGACCGAAGAAAAGGTTAAGCGGAAGCGGGATGCCGACCCGGTGCGCGCGGGCCGGTGAACCCTTTACATCTCGGGTTGCAACAGCAGCATGGGCTCGCCCTCGCCGGCCGGCATGGCCAGGGACAGGGCGTGCCGTTCCCGTGCCGCCAGCAGGAAGACCCAGGGGGCGAGCAGCCGGCGCGGTCCTTCCTCCAGCGCCGCCTCCACGCTGCCGCCGGCCAGCAGGTCGAGCAGCGTGGGCGACCATTCGGTCTGCCGGCCCTCCAGGCGCAGCGCGAGTGCGCCGGCGCCGGATTCGGTCACATGGACCACGCCGCCACGCGGCAGCGCCTCCGCCGCCAGCAGCACGGCGGCGAGATAGAGGCGCGCGCGGCCCGGGGCGAAGGGGCCGCCCCGCAGCGGCAGGGCGAATCGCACCCGGTGGGCCATGGGCGCGCCGCGCACCAGCCCGTCCAGCTCGGGCCAGCCCAATTCATCGGCCAGGCCGAACATGGCGCCGAACAGGCGCATGCGCGCCCGCAATTCGCCCGCCGTCTCCGTCACCACAGCATGCGCCGCGGGGTCCGCGGCCTGGGGCATCAGGGCCGAGATGCTGGCCATGGGCGACCCCAGGTCATGGCAGATGCGCGCCGCCACCAGCTCCGCCAGGCGGATGGTGATACGGCCCTCGGAGGATTGGTCCAGCATGTTCGAGTTCCACTTCGCTGCAAGATGGGGCGCCGTGATCGCGGCGGCCCCATGGAATCCGCATGGCAGGGCAGCATGCCACCCCGCCAGTATCGGACGCGGAGCATCAACCTCCAACGATACGCGTCGAGAAGGCAGGCCATTCGTCGCGCGGGCCTGCGCGTGTGCCGCGGGGCAGTCATTGGCGGGAAGCATAGACGGGGGATGGTTGCCGCATCCTTTAGGCGGGATGGTGGAAAAAGCGGGGGCAAGCTGTGACGCGCCGCGCCGTGGAGCAAGAACGTCGAGCGAAGAAGAGGGGATGGGGTGAGCGAAATCGAGCCAGGCATGCGCGTGCGCCACCCCGAGCGTCCCGATTGGGGGGTGGGCCAGGTGCAATCGGTGGTGGGGGACCGCGTGACGGTGAATTTCGAACATGCGGGCAAGCTTCTGCTCAACCTCGCCCTGGTGCGGCTCGAACAGGTGCATGGGTGATGGAGCTGCTGCTGAACGAACTGGCGGCCTGGCAGACCTGGGCCGCCATCCTCGCCACCGCCATCGCGGGGCTCATGCGCGGCTATGCGGGCTTTGGCACGGCCATCATCCTCGCCCCCATCTATTCGGTGCTCTGGGGGCCGCTGGCCGGGGTGCCGGTGATGCTGCTGATGGAGCTGCTGGTCTCCCTGCAACTCCTGCCGCGCGCTTTCCGCGATGCGGACAAGAGGGTCATCATCCCCATCGGCGGCGCGGCCGCGCTGGCGACGCCGCTCGGCGCCTATGTGCTGCTGGCGGCGGACCCCGAGACGCTGCGCCGGGCCATCGGCGGGCTGGTGCTGGTCTTCGGCTTCCTGATGCTGTCGGGCTGGCGCTACCACGGGGCGCGGCCCTTCGGGCTGAACGTGGCGGTGGGCACGGCGGCCGGATTGCTGAAGGGCGCCACGGGCATGAGCGGCCCGCCCGTGATCCTTTATCTGCTGGCGGGGCCGGAGGAGGCGAAGCGCCACCGGGCCAACCTCATCCTCTTCTTCGGGCTGATCGCGGTGATCTCGGTGGTGGTGCCGCTCTTCGTGGGGTTGATCGACGGGCCGGTGCTGCTGCGCTTCCTCATCATGCTGCCGGTGCTGATGGTCTTCGTCCGGGTGGGGGCGGCGCTGTTCGGGGTGGTGCCGGTGCGCTTCTACAAGCCCTTCGCCCTGGCGCTGCTGACCACGGCGGGCAGCATCGCCCTCTTCGCCTAGCGTCTGATCGCCTTTGGTGGAATCACCAAAGGCGTGAATCAGCCGCGCGGCAGCGCCGCGGGGCGGCGGGGGTTGCACCGAGGCGGGCGGCGGCCCCAAATACCGGGGCCAGCCGCCCGACATCCGGAACACCCCGCCCGCCATGATCGACCCCTTCGGCCGCAGCATCAGCTACCTTCGCGTCTCCGTGACGGACCGGTGCGACCTGCGCTGCGTCTACTGCATGGCCGAGGACATGACCTTCCTGCCGAAGTCCGAGGTGCTGACGCTGGAGGAGCTGGACCGCCTTTGCGGCACCTTCATCGGCCTGGGCGTGCGCAAGCTCCGCCTGACGGGCGGCGAGCCGCTGGTGCGCCGCAACGTCATGAGCCTGGTGCGCAGCCTCGGCGCGCGCATCGGCGCGGGGGGCCTGGAGGAGCTGACGCTCACCACCAACGGCACGCAGTTGACGAAGCACGCCGAGGGTCTGGCCGCGGCCGGGGTTCGGCGCATCAACGTCTCGCTCGACACGCTGGACGCCGCCGCCTTCAAGGCCGCGACGCGCTGGGGTGAGCTGGACAAGGTGCTGGACGGCATCTTCGCCGCCAAGTCCGCAGGCCTGCACGTCAAGATCAACGCCGTGGCGCTGCGCGGCGTGAACGAGGACGAGTTCGACCGCATGCTCGCCTGGTGCGGGGAGCATGGCTTCGACCTCTGCCTGATCGAGACCATGCCGCTGGGCGAGATCAACGAAGACCGCACCGACCAGTTCCTGCCGCTCAGCCTCGTCCGCGCCCGGCTGCGCCAGCGCTGGACGCTGAACGAGACCGACTACAGCACGGGCGGGCCCGCCCGCTATTTCGACGTGGCGGAGACGGGCACGCGCCTCGGTTTCATCACGCCCATGACCCACAACTTCTGCGAGAGCTGCAACCGCGTGCGTCTGACCTGCACCGGCACCCTCTACATGTGCCTGGGCCAGGAGGATGCGGCCGACCTGCGCGCGCCCCTGCGCGACCCCGAACTCGGCGAGGAAGGGCTGCGCCAGGCCATCCGCGACGCCATCGCCCGCAAGCCCAAGGGACATGACTTCGTGATAGACCGCCGCCGCCGCGCGCCCGCCGTGGCCCGCCACATGAGCGTGACGGGGGGCTGATGCTGGAGGTCTGGGCGCAACGCCTCACCATTCCCGGCCTGCCCGAATGGAGCGGGCTGGCCGTGCTGCTGGTGCTCATCCTGTTGGTGCTGTGCGTGCTGGTCATGCCCTTCTCGGTGTTCGGGGTGAAGGGGCGGCTCGATTCCATCGAGGCGCAGCTCGATGACCTCCGCGCCGACATCCGGGCGCTGGCCGCGCGCGGCATTCCCCTGGCCACGCGGGACGAGGCGCCGCCGCCGAGTGTCGCGGCCGCCCCGCCCGAAACCCATGGGCGCCGGGCCGAGCCGCGGATCAATTGGCCGCAGGGGCGCTGAAAACTCGCCTGCCCTTTTGCGGCGCGGCCGCGACTGTGGCTTGATGCTGCCCATGCGCGTCTCCGTCCTCCAGATGAACCAGGGCTCCGACAAGCCCGCCAATATCGCCCAGGCCCGCCGCCTCATCGAAGGCGCGCTGGAGGCCGACCGTCCACAGATGGTCAGCCTGCCCGAGACCTGGACCAACCTGGGCGGCGGGCGTGAGGCCCGCGCGGCGGCGGCCGAGGTGCTGCCCGAGCCCGGCGGCGCCGGCGGCGCGGCCTATGAATTCCTGCGCGAGGTGGCGCGCGGCGCCGGCATCCATGTCCATGGCGGCTCCATCATCGAGCAGGGCGAGGGCCGCTTCTTCAACACCACGCTCGTCTTCGACCCCACGGGGCGTGAGATCGCGCGCTACCGCAAGATCCACCTCTTCGACATCACGGGGCCGGACGGCACGGGCTATCGCGAAAGCGCCCTTTATGGCGGCGGCGAGAGCCTGGTCACCTTCGAGGCCGGCGGCGTCACCTTCGGCTGCACCATCTGCTACGACATGCGCTTCCCCGAGCAATACCTGGCCCTGCGCCGACGCGGGGCCGAGGCTATCCTGGTGCCCTCCAACTTCACGCTGATGACCGGCAAGGACCATTGGGAGGTGCTGCTGCGGGCGCGGGCCATCGAGAGCCAGTGCTGGATCATCGCCGCCGCCTCCCATGGCAGCTATGAGGAGCGCGGCGCGATGCGCCAGGTCTATGGCCATTCGCTCGTGGCGGACCCCTGGGGCCATGTCGTCGCCAAATGCTCGGACGGCATCGGCTGGGCCACGGCGCGGCTGGACCGGGCCCTGACCGCCCGGGTGCGGCGCGACATGCCCGTGCTCGAACACCGGCGCCTCGCGTGAACATCGCCTTCCTCGCCGCGCAGACCGAGGCGGCGCAGGAAGCCCGGGAACGCCTGGTCGCGCGCTATGGCGACGCCCCGCCCGAGACGGCGGACTACATCGTGGCCCTCGGCGGCGATGGCATGATGCTGGAGACGCAGCACCGCTTCCTGGGCCGCAACCGGCCCATCTACGGCATGAACCGCGGCAGCGTGGGCTTCATGATGAACGCCTACACCGAGGAGGACGTGCCCGAGCGCCTCGCCGCCGCCCAGGCCGCCCTGCTGCACCCGCTCCGGATGCGGGCGCATGGCCCGGACCGCACCCATGCCTCGCTCGCCATCAACGAGGTCTCGCTGCTGCGGGAGACGCGCCAGGCGGCCAAGCTGCGGATCCTGGTGGATGGCAAGGAACGCCTGCCGGAGCTGATCTGCGACGGCATCCTGGTCAGCACGCCCGCGGGGTCCACCGCCTACAACCTCTCGGCCCATGGCCCCATCGTGCCGCTGGACGCCAATTTGCTGCCCATGACGCCCATCTCGGCCTTCCGGCCGCGGCGCTGGCGGGGCGCGCTGCTGCCCTCCACCGCGCGGGTGGTGTTCGAGGTGCTGGAAGCCGACAAGCGCCCCGTCTCCGCCACCGCCGACTACACCGAGGTGCGCGACGTGCGCCGGGTGGAGGTGCGCGAGGACCGGGGCGTGTCCATGACCATGCTCTTCGACCCGGCGCACAGCCTGAGCGAGCGCATCATCGCCGAACAGTTCACCGTCTGATGGCCGAGCGCGTCCCTCCGGCTATTGAAGAAATCGGCGGGCGCGGCGACATCAGCGGCGTGCACAGCCGGACCCGCCGCCCCCAGTTCTTCTACACGACGACCCCCCTGCCCTGCCCCTATCTGCCGGGCCGGACGGAGCGGAAGATCGTGACCGAACTCTCGGGCAATGAGAGCGAGGCGCTGCATGACCGCCTTTCCCGCGCGGGGTTCCGGCGCAGCCACAACATCGCCTATTCGCCCGTCTGCCCCGGCTGCGCGGCCTGCATCCCCATCCGCGTGCGCGCCCAGGATTTCGAGCCCAACCGCACCCAGCGCAAGCTCTGGGCGCGCAATGCCGACCTGGACGTGCGGGTGACGCCGGCCCGCGCCACGGCGGAGCAATTCGCGCTGTTCCAGGCCTACCAGCAGCAGCGCCACACCGGCGGCGACATGGCGGCCATGGGCTTCTACGACTACCGCGCCATGGTGGAGGACACGCCCATCACCACGGGCCTCGTGGAGTTCCGCGCGCAGGACGGCAGGCTGCTGGGCGCCTGCCTGACCGACTGGCTGAGCGACGGGCTTTCCGCCGTCTATTCCTTCTACGCCCCGGAGGAGGAGCGCCGCAGCCTGGGCGCCTATGCCGTCATGTGGCTGCTGGCCGAGGCGCGGCGCAGCGCCCTGCCCTACGTCTACCTGGGCTATTGGGTGCCGGAGAGCCGGAAAATGGCCTACAAATCCAGCTACCGTCCCGCCGAGGTGCTGCTGCGCGGGCAGTGGCGGCCGCTGGAGGATGACGGCAAGGGTTAACCCCCGAACCGGTTGTTCTTCGGGAACCCGTTGGGCGGCATCTTCCCCGCCCCCGCGCGGTTGCCGCGCCAGGGGGTGATGTCCGCCTCCACCCGCACCCGTTCGCCCAGGCGCCAGGTGAGGCCCTCGGCCAGGGTGAACAGCCGGGCGTCGGCCAGCTCGGCGTCCTTGTAGGATTGCAGCTGCACACCGCGGCCGCGCGTCATCACGGGGATCTGGTCGGCGGGGAAGATCAGCAGCTTCCGGTTGGTGCCGATGGCCGCCACCATGTCGCCTGCGGCCGGCTTGCACAGCAGGGCCTGCGCCTTGCCCTCCAGCACCATCACCTGCTTGCCGGTGCGCTTCTCGGCCAGGAGCTCGGCGCCCTCCACCAGGAAGCCCTTGCCGTCGGTGGCGGCCAGCAGGAAGCGCTGGCCCTCGGCGGCCACGAACATCGCGATGGGCTCATCCTCATTGGGCAGTTCCACGATGAGGCGCAGCGGCTGGCCATCGCCCCGCCCGCGCGGCAGGGTCTCGGCCTTGAGCGTGTAGGCCTTGCCATTGGTGGCGAAGACCACGATGCGGTCCGTGCTTTGCGCGTGCAGGCGGAAGCGCAGGGCGTCGCCTTCCTTGAAGCGCAGCTCGGTCTCCTCGGCCAGATGGCCCTTCAGCGCGCGGATCCAGCCCTTTTCGGAGAGGATGATGGTCAGCGCCTCGCGCTCGATGAAGGCGGTCTCATCCACCACCACGGCGGCCTGGGCGCCATCCACCCGGGTGCGGCGGGCGCCGAGGGCGTTCTGGCGTTCCGCCGCCTCGCGCCCCTTGCCCTCGGGGAGTTCGGTGGCGCCGAATTTTTTCCGCGTTTCCTCGATCTCGCGCGCGATGGCGGACCAGCGCTTGGCCTCGCTGCCCATCAGGGTCTGCAGGCCCTTCTGATCCTTGGACAGCTTGTCGTGCTCGCGGCGGATTTCCATCTCCTCCAGGCGGCGCAGGCTGCGCAGGCGCATGTTCAGGATGGCTTCGGCCTGCACCTCGCTCAGCCCGAAGGCGGCCATCAGCTTGGGCCGCGGCTCCTCCTCCGTGCGGATGATGCGGATGACCTCGTCCAGGTTCAGATAGACGATGAGGTAGCCGTCCAGCACCTCCAGCCGCCGCGCGATCTCCCCCAGGCGATGCGCGGTGCGGCGTTGCAGCACCACATGCCGATGGTCCAGCCAGGCGCGCAGCACGTCCCGCAGCCCCATCACGCGCGGCGTGCGGCTCGCGTCCAGCACGTTCATGTTCAGGCTGAAGCGGGATTCGAGCTGGGTGGCGCGGAACAGCGTCTCCATCAGCACCGCCGGGTCCACGCTGCGCGTCTTGGGCTCGATGACGATCCGCACCAGGTCGGTGCTTTCGTCGCGAATGTCGCCGAGCAGGGGAAGTTTCTTCTCGTCCAGCAGCAGCGCGATCTGCTCGATCAGTTTGGATTTCTGCACCTGGTAGGGAATTTCGGTGATGACCAGGTTCCAGGCGCCGGCCTTGCCGCGCTCCACCTCCCACTTGGCGCGCAGGCGGAAGCCGCCGCGGCCCGTCTCATAGGCGTCGAGGATGCTCTCGCGGCTTTCCACCAGCACGCCGCCCGTCGGGAAATCGGGGCCGGGCACATGGGCCATGAGTTCGGCCGTGGTCGCCTTGGGGTGTTCGATCAGGTGAAGCGCCGCCGAACACAGCTCGCCCGCATTGTGCGGCGGGATGGAGGTGGCCATGCCCACCGCGATGCCGCTCGCGCCATTGGCCAGCAAATTCGGGAAGGCGGCGGGCAACACCGCGGGCTCACGGTCCTCGCCATCATAGGTGGCGCGGAAATCGACGGTGTCCTCGTCGATCTGCGAGAGCAGCGCCTGCGCCACCTCGGTCAGCCGCGCCTCGGTGTAGCGCATGGCGGCCGCGTTATCGCCGTCGATATTGCCGAAATTCCCCTGGCCCTCGACCAGCGGGTAGCGGGCGGCGAATTCCTGCGCCTGGCGGACCAGCGCCTCGTAGATGGAGCTGTCACCGTGCGGGTGATACTTGCCCATCACATCGCCCACGATGCGCGCGCATTTCTTGAAGCCCGAGGCGGGGTCCAGCTTGAGCTGGTGCATGGCCCAGAGCAGGCGCCGGTGCACGGGCTTCAGCCCGTCCCGCACATCGGGCAGGGACCGCGCCATGATGGTGGACATGGCATAGGCGAGGTAACGCTCGCTCAGCGCCACCTGCAGGCTGGTTTCACGGATGGCGCCGCCCTCGGGCGTGATCACGTCATCGGGCATCTGGGGAACCTTGGTGCGTCGGGGGGTGTGTCACGGAAAGCTGGTCCGCCAGCCGCGACTCCAGCGCCTGGCGCGCGGGGGGCAGCGGCCGGTGCTGGAGGCCGAAGGCGTCGCGGGCGAGAAAAAACCCGGTCAGGCGGAGTCCCGCAAGCCAATCCCCCGCCGTGGAGGGGGCGTCGGGCTCGCGCAGGAAGGCGGGCAGGCGCAGCAGGCGGTCGGCATAGGGGGCGCCGGCCTCGGCGCTGACCGCCCGGCCGGAGCGGGGGGAGACCCATTCCAGCCCTTCCCGCGCGCCGGTGGCGGCGCAGCTTTCGAGGTCCAGCCCATAGCCGAGATCGGCCAACAGCAGCGCCTCCCACCGCACCAGCAGCGGGAGCGCGGTGTCCGTGCCGCGCGCCAGCCCCGCGATGACCGAGACCAGCCCATGGAACACGGCGGGATGAGCCTCGCGCTCCGGCAGGGCGCCCTCGGCCACGGCGCAAGCGCCGGCCAGCGTGGCGAGCGAGAGCGCATCCTCCATGGCGAGCGCCGCGGCGGCATGGACCATCTCGCCCGAGAGCGCGCCCAGCTGGTCCGCCAGCCGCGCCACCCATCGCGCCTCGATCAAATTGCCGGTCTGCCAGAGCGCCGCCTGCCCGCGCGAGGCACCGCCGCGCACCAGGCCAGGATGGCGCCCCTGCGCCTCGGTCAGCACGGTGGCCACCACGCCGCCCTCGCCATAGGGACGGGCGGACAGCACCACGGCGGGCGCTGCCCACTCCACGCTCATCCCTCATCCTCCAGGCCCAGCGCCCGGATGCGGCCGCGCTCCTCATCCCAACCCGGCCGGTCTTTCACGTTCAGGAACAGATGGATGGGCCGTTCCAGAAGCTGCGTCAGCTCCAGCCGCGCGCGCTTGCCGATCTCGCGGATGCGCGCACCTCCATCGCCGATGAGAATGGCCTTCTGCGTGGCGCGGGTGACGTAGATGGTGCACTCCACCCGCGCGCCGCCATCAGGGCGTTCGAGCCATTGCTCGGTCTCGACCGTGGCATGGTGGGGCACTTCCTCATGGGTCTGGCGCAGGATCTGCTCGCGCACCACCTCGGCGGCCAGCATGCGGTTGGGCAGGTCGCTGAGTTCGTCCTCGGGAAAGTGCCAGGGGCCCTCGGGCATGGCCTCGGCGAGCTTGGCCTTCAGCCGGTCCAGGCCCTGCGACTTCTCCGCGCTGATCATGAAGGTCTCGGCGAAGGGCAGCAGGGTGTGGAGTTCGGCGGAGAGCGGCAAAAGCTTCTCGCGCGGGATCAGGTCCACCTTGTTCAGCGCGAGCCACACCGGCCGCGACTGCTGCGCCAGCTTCTCCAGGATGGCGCGCACCGGTTCCGTCAGGCCGGATTTCGCATCCACCACCATCAGGGCGAAGTCGGCGTCCTTGGCCCCACCCCAGGCGGCGGAGACCATGGCGCGGTCCAGCCGTCGGCGGGGCGCGAAGATGCCCGGCGTGTCCACCAGCACGATCTGCGCCGGGCCTTCCATCACCACCGCGCGGATGCGGAAGCGCGTGGTCTGCGGCTTGGGCGAGACGATCGTGACCTTGGTGCCCGCCAGCGCGTTCACCAGGGTGGATTTTCCGGCGTTCGGCGCGCCGAGGATGGCGACGAAGCCGCAGCGGGTGGGGGCTTCGGTGGTCATGCCTTCACCACCCCGAGCCAGGCCTCGGCCGCCGCCTGTTCGGCCGCGCGCTTGTTGGGGCCTGTGCCCTCGGCCTCACGGCCCGCGGCCGCGACGCGCGCATGGAACATGGTGTTCTCGCCCTCGCCACCGATGGAGGTCGTCACATAATCCGGCAAGCCGAGCCCTCGCTTCAACGTCCATTCCTGCAGCCGCGTCTTGGGCGAACGCGGCGGCCGTGCCTGGCCCTGCACGGCTTCCGCCCATTCGCGCCGCACCAGATCCCGCGCCACGCCCAGCCCCGCTTCGAGGAAAAGGGCCGCCAGCAGCGCCTCCAGCGCATCGCCCAGCACCGTGGCGCTCTGCCGCAGCGGCGCGTGGCGGTGCGAGGCCGCGATCCGCAGCGCCGCCGGCACGCCCAGCCGCTCCGCGATGGGCGCCAGCGTGTCGCGCGCCACCAGCACGGCGATGCGCTTGCCCAAATCGCCCTCGCGCTCGGCGGGGTAGAGCTCGCACAGCCATTCGGCCATGCACAGGCCCAGCACGCGGTCGCCCAGGAATTCCAGGCGCTCGTTGCTGGGTGCCCCCCGGTTCTCGCCGGCGTGGGAGGAATGGGTCAGCGCGCGTTCCAGCAAGGCGCGGTCCTGGAACACATAGCCCAGGCGCGCCTCCAGCGCGGCGATGGCGTCCGTCATCGCACCGCGGAGAAAATACGGGCGTAGCGGATGGCGAAGGGCCAGCCCCACACCTGCCACCAGCGCGCGCTGCCATCCACCGAAAAGAAGATGAATTCCGCGCGGCCCACCAGGTTGTCGAGCGGGATCACCCCCACCGCGCCGGGCACCCGGCTGTCCAGGCTGTTGTCGCGGTTGTCGCCCATGGCGAAGACATGGCCCGCGGGGACCACGAATTCCGGGGTGTTGTCGAGCGGCCCGTCATCGGATTGCTCGACGATCAGGTGGTTGTTCCCGCCGGGCAGGAATTCGCGGAACAGGCGCACCGTCATGCGCGGGCCATCGCCCTCGGCCACGAAATCGCCCAGTGGCTCACGCCGCGCCGGCTCGCCATTCACGTGCAGCACGCCGCGGATCACCTGGATGCGGTCACCGGGCAGGCCCACGATGCGCTTGATGTAGTCCTGCCGCGTGTCGCGGGGCAGCTTGAACACCGCCACGTCGCCACGCTCGGGCATGCGGGCCCAGATGCGGCCTTCAAACAGGCTGGGACTGAAGGGGATGGAGTGCCGCGAATAGCCGTAGGAATACTTGGAGACGAAAAGGTAGTCGCCCACCAGCAGTGTCGGGATCATGGAGCCCGAGGGAATGTTGAACGGCTCGAAGGCCACGGTCCGGATGCCGATGGCAATCAGCGCCGCGTAGAGGATGGTCTTGATGCTCTCAAGCCAGCCGCCCGATTTCTTTTTCGCCATCGAGGATGCGCTTTTCACCATGGGTCCGTTCGTTCAGGGGCGGGCGTGCCACCCGCGGGATCAAGCCCGGCCTTCAGGGTGTGTCAAGCAATCTGCGGTGCGCCGGGCGGGATGGGCACGGCCGTGATGATGACCTGCGCCTGGGCGTAGGGGTATTCGTCGGTCATCGTCAGCGCGATCTCGGCGCGGTGGCCGGGGGGCGTGATGGCGGCCAGCCGCCGCGCGGCCCCCCCGGTCAGGCGCAGGGTGGGCTGGCCGGAGGGCAGGTTCACCACCCCCAGGTCCTTCATGAAGACGCCCTGGCTGAAGCCCGTGCCCAGCGCCTTGCTCGCCGCCTCCTTGGCCGCGAAGCGCTTGGCATAGGTGCCGGCGCGGATTCGCTCCGCCCGGCGCTCGGCCTTGGCGCGTTCGATGTCGGTGAAGACGCGGGCCAGGAATTTCTCGCCATGGCGCGCCAGGACGGTTTCGATGCGCCGGATGTCGCAGAGGTCCGAGCCCAGGCCGATGATCATGGCGCCACCCTGCCC
Organism: Roseococcus suduntuyensis; assembly: GCF_014196305.1. Classification (GTDB taxonomy): domain Bacteria; phylum Pseudomonadota; class Alphaproteobacteria; order Acetobacterales; family Acetobacteraceae; genus Roseococcus; species Roseococcus suduntuyensis. Next base: position 263,459 of record NZ_JACIDJ010000005.1, on the reverse strand, counting down.
GGTAGAGACACCTTCCGGCCGCGATGCGGCCGGCGCGCCCAAACCGACCGCTGGGCCGGGACGACCGCCGCGGCGCGGAAGCCCAGCGCGCAGAGCGCGCGCCCGGCGCCTGAGGGCGGAAAGCATCCAACCTCAGCCATCAACCGCGCGCCCGATCAACCCTAACCACCCCCTCGCAGGCCCGCAGCACGCCCATGACCTCGGCCAGGTGGCGGGTGTCGCGGACCTCCACGTCGAGGAAGAGGTCGCACTCATCATCCTCGCGTCGGCCGAGACGCATATTGGTCAGCCCCGCCTTCTGCCGGATCACGGAATTGGCCACGTTGGAGAGAAGCTGCGGCCCGTTGATGGCCGAGACGGTCAGCCGCGCCACATAGGCCGCCGCGCCCAGGCCCGATTGCTCCCACTCCACATCGAGCAGGCGTTCCGGGGTGGCCGCGAAGTTCTCCAGCATGTGGCAGTCATTGCGATGGACCGTGACACCCTTGCCGGTGGTCACGACGCCCACGATGCGGTCGCCCGGCACCGGGTGGCAGCAATGGGCGAAGTTCAGCTGCATGCCGGCCACGATGCCGGTGATGGGCGCCAGCGGCACGGCGACGCGACGCTTGTCCCCCGTCCCGGCCCGTCCGGGCGGCAGGCCCAGCCGCCCGCGCGGCGACACCAGCGCGATGGGCTCCACCGGGCGCGGGCCGCCGCCGCGCAATTCCGGATAGGCGGCATGGACCACGTCCCGCGCCGTCAGGCTGCCGGAAGCGACGGCGTGGAACATCTCCTCGATGCCCGACTGGCGCAGCGTCTTGGCCGCGGGCTCCAGCGCCTTCTCGGTGAACTCCAGCCCGTTGGCACGGAAGGCCTTCACGATGGCGGTGCGGCCTTCCTCGCGCGCGCGGGCCTTTTCCTCGGCCACGGCGTAGCGGCGGATGCGCGCCTGCGCCTTGCCCGACTTCACGAACTTCATCCAGGCCGGGTTGGGCTTGCCGCCCTTGGCCGTGATGATCTCGACCTGGTCGCCATTGTCGAGCTTGTGGTCGAGCTTGACGATGCGCCCGTTCACCTTGGCGCCCACGCAGGTGTCACCCACCTGGGAATGGACGTGGTAGGCGAAGTCCACCGGCGTGGCACCCTGCGGCAGCTCGATCAGGTCGCCCTTGGGCGAGAAGCAGAAGACCAGGTCGCGGTGGAGTTCGAGTTTCGTCGCCTCCATCGCGTCATTGGCCTCGGGCTCCGTCTCCAGGATGTCGATCAGGTGGCGGACCCAGGGGTAGCTGCGCGCGGGGGAGGCCGTCTCGCCCTGCTTGTACACCCAGTGCGCGGCGACACCGTATTCGGCGACGCGGTGCATCTCGCGCGTGCGGATCTGCACCTCGATCTTGGCCTCGGCGCGGCGGCCGGGCAGCAGCACGCCCGTGTGCAGCGACTGGTAGCCGTTGGTCTTGGGCGTGGAGATGTAATCCTTGAAGCGTCCCGCGATCACCTTGAAGGCGTCGTGGATGGCGCCCAGCGCCAGGTAGCAGTGCGCGCGCTCGGGCACGATGATGCGAAAGGCCATGACATCCGAGAGGCCCTCGAAGGTCACGTTCTTGGCCTGCATCTTGCGCCAGATGGAGTAGGAGGATTTCTCCCGGCCCGAGACCTCCTCGACAGGCACCTCGTGCATTTCCAGCACTTCGCGCAGTTCCTGCTCGATCTCGGTGATCATGTCGCCGGAGCGGCCGCGCAGCCAGGTCAGGCGCTGGGCAATGGTGGCCCAGCCATCGGGGTTCAGCTCGCGGAAGGCCAGCGTCTCCAGCTCGGTCTTGAGCTGCTCCATGCCGATGCGCTCGGCGAGCGGGGCATAGATGTCGAGCGTCTCGCGCGCCGTGCGCTGCCGCTTCTCGGGCTTGGGCACGAAGGCCAGCGTGCGCATGTTGTGCAGCCGGTCCGCGAGCTTGACCAGCAGGACGCGCAGATCCTCCGACAGCGCCAGCAGCAGCTTGCGGAGGTTCTCGGCCTGCTTGGTGCGCTCGCTCTGCACCTCGATGCGGGAGAGCTTGGTGACGCCATCCACAAGGCGCGCGATCTCGGGGCCGAATTGCCGCTCGATGTCGGCGAGACTGTGCTCGGTGTCCTCCACCACATCGTGCAGCAGGGCGGTGGCGATGGTGGCCGTGTCCATCCGGAAACCCGCGAGGATCTCCGCCACCGCGATGGGGTGGATGATGTAGGGCTCGCCATTCTTGCGCGCCTGGGAGGCATGGGCCTCGGCGGCGAGGCGGCCGGCGCGGCGCAGCAGTTCCGCGTCCAACCGGGGGTCGGCGGCGCTGGCGCGGGTGCAGAATTCGAGGACGGCGTCGAGGCCGGGAGGGGCGGCATCCCCGCGGGAGACGCCGTCAGGCGCGCGCGCCGCCTCGGACTGTCCCGGGGTGGCGCGCGAGGTCATGTCGGGGCGGGGGCCGGTGGCGGCTCAGTCCCGCCCGCCGCCCAGCTCGGCCGCGAGCTGGGCTTCGAGGTCGTCGGGGCTGAACTCCTCCACGCCCATGTCGGCGGGAAGTTCCTCGTTCACGTCCATGACGCCGAAGATGTTCTCGTTGGTGTCGATGAGATCCATCACCTCGTCCTCGACGGGCTCCGGCTCCGGCGCGCGGCTCAGGGACTTGATGAGGTCCTGCTCCAGCCCGTCCAGGGGCACGGTCTGCTCCGCGATTTCGCGCAGGGCCACGACCGGGTTCTTGTCATTGTCGCGGTCCACAGTCAGGGTTTCGCCCCGGCTGATGTTGCGCGCGCGCTGGGCCGCGAGGAGCACGAGCTCGAAGCGGTTCGGAACCTGGACGATGCAGTCTTCGACGGTAACGCGTGCCATGAAATACCTCGGCCAAGGGTGTGCGGGCGCAGACGTGCTGCACCACGGCGAAACCTTCAGATAAGCGAAGCGCCCCGCCGGTGCAAGCGATCAGGCCGCCATCGGCCGGATCTCCTGCGGGGGCAGGGTTGCGATCAGCGCCGCCACCCCCTCCCCCGTCACCGGATGGGTCCAGCCCGGCGCCACCTCCGCGAGCGGCAGCAGCACGAAGGCGCGGCCTGCCATGCGGGGGTGCGGCAGGGTCAGGCGGGGCGTGTCCAGCACGCGGCCGTCATGGTCCAGCAGGTCCAGGTCCAGCGTGCGCGGGGCGTTGGGAAAGGGGCGCTGCCGGCCGAAGCGGGCCTCGATGGCCTGGAGATGGCCCAGCAGCGCCTCGGGTTCCATCGCGCCCTCCAGCCGCCCCACCCCGTTCACGAACCAGGGTGCGCCGGGCATGGGGGGGACCGGGGCGCTCTCCCACCAGCGCGACAACGCCGCGAGGCGCAGCCCCGGCAACTCGCCCAGCAATTGGGCGGCCGCCTCGCAGGTGGCGCGGGGCGCGCCGCCATTGGGGGCCGGCAGGCTGGCCCCGAGACCGACCAGAATCACGCGGTGGCCGAGAGCTTCGTGTGGAGCAGGCGCAGCACCTCAGGCGCGTCGGGCGGGATATGGGAGGTGAAACCCGCCACATGCATCCCGTCCCGAGCAACCAGATACTTATGAAAATTCCAGCGCACCGGACCGGCGCGACGCGCGGCCCAGGCGAAGAAGGGGTGCGCCCCCGGCCCCCGCACATGGGTGAGGCCGGCCATGGGGAAGGTGATGCCGAACATGGTGTCGCAGAATTCCCGGACGCGGCGGGCGTCGCCGCTCTCCTGGTTGAAATCCTCGGAGGGGACGCCCACCACCACCAGGCCACGCTCGGTGTAGCGGTCATGCAGGCGCTGCAAGGCGGCGTATTGGGGGGTGAAGCCGCAGAAACTCGCGGTATTCACCACCAGCAGCACACGGCCGCGGAATTCCGACAGCGGCAGCGCGCCGCCCTCCAGCGCCTCGAAGCCGAAGTCGAAGGCGGTGGGGTCCGCCACGGCCGGCGCGGCGGCAAGGCTGCCCAGCAGGCCCCCCGCGACCATCCGCCGTCGTAACTCAGGCATAGCGCTCCTCCAGCCAGGGATCGGCGTTGTTGTGGTAGCCGCGCACCTCCCAGAAGCCGGGCCGGTCCTCGGCCAGGAGTTCGATGCGCGTCACCCATTTGGCGCTTTTCCAGAAATAGTAACGGGGGATGACGATGCGCGCGGGGCCGCCGTGCACGCGGTCCAGGGGGGCGCCGTTCCAGGTATGGGCGACCATCGCCTCCTCGGCGGCGAAGACCTCCAGCGGCACATTGGTCGTGTAGCCGTCATAGGAGTGGAAGACGACGAAACGCGCCTCGGGCTTCGGGCGGGCCAGCATCAGGATGTCGCGTGCCGCCACCCCCTTCCAGCGGTTGTCGTAGCGCGACCAGGCGGTGACGCAATGGATGTCGTTCACCCACTCCTGCTGCGGCAGGGATTGGAAGGCGTCCCAGTCCAGCGCCACCTTCTCCTCCACCAGGCCCTCCACGCGCAGGCGCCAGCGTTCCGGCTTCACCTCGGGCTGCACGCCGAGGTCCAGCACCGGGAAGTCCTGTACCAGGCGCTGGCCGGGCGGCAGGCGCTGGGCCTGGGGGGTGCTGGTCTCGCCCGTGAGAAGCCGTCCCTCGCGGGCCCATTGCTCCTTGGCGCGGACCAGTTTCTCGCGGAGCGCGCCGTGCAGCACGGCGTCATCGGTCATGGGGTGGTCGGCCATGGCAATTCCTTCGTGGGCGTCCTTCGCCCGCCCCTCGCAGGGACGGGCGGGGCGCAATCATGGGTAGCAGAAAACACCGCCGCCACAATTCATTCCGTGGCATGCCGTCTCATCTGGATGATGGGGAGGCCCGCGTGATCGCGCCAGCCCCCCAAAAACCGCAGGAAAATCGCGCTGGGTTGCAGCCAAAGCCGCCCATCCGCATTTCCTGTTCATGGGCACCAGAACCGAAGACCGCCTCCTCACCGGGGCGGAGCGTGACGCGGTGCGGCAGAGCCGCCACCCCGACATTCAATCCCTGGACCGGGACGCCGTCCTGGCCCTGGCCCGCCGGCTGCGGGAATACCGCGACAAGGCGCGCGACATCGCGCGGGATCGCAGGCGCAGCCAGCGCGGCAAGGCCGAGCCGCGCGGCGCCGGCCCCGCCCCGGCCGAGGATGGCGTCCTGTTGAAGAAGCAGGTCTTCGCCGCGGCCATGAAGCGGGTGAACAGCCGCATCGCCGCCCTGCAATCGGGCGACAAGCGCGCGCAGACCACGGAATTCCTGCGCGAGGCCCTGGCCCGCAAGAAGGCCGCCCCGCGCCACCACCCCAACCCCGGCGCCACCGCACGCGAAGGCATGAACCCGCTGGACGAGAAGCGCCAGATGACGGACGTGGACCCTCGACAGGTGGGCAGCGTCTCGCAACAGGTGAAGAACAACCAGGCCAGCCGCGACACGCGCTGAGACCTATAAGGGGGCGGGGGCTACTCCCCGCCCTTGTTGCGCATCAGCCGCGCCTTGTCGCGCTGCCAGTCGCGCTTGGCGATGTCGGCGCGCTTGTCGTGCAGCTTCTTGCCGGTGGCGAGGCCGATCAGCACCTTGGCCCGTCCCTTGTCGTTGAAGCGGATTTCCAGCGGCACGATGGTGGCGCCTTCGCGCGTCGTGGCGCCCGTCAGCTCCCGCACCTGCTTCTTGTGCAGCAGCAGCTTGCGCGGACGGACGGGGTCCATCTTCGCCATGAAGCTGCCGGCCTGCCATTCGCCGATGTGGCAGCCGAAGAGGAACATCTCCCCGTCACGCTCGCCGGCCCAGGCCTCGCTCAGGCTGGCACGGCCGGCGCGCAGGCTCTTCACCTCGGGCCCGAGCAGCACGAGGCCCGCCTCGATCACCTCGCCGATCTTGTAGTCGAAGCGCGCGCGACGGTTCAGCGCCGCGGTGCCGTGGCTGATCAGCGGTTTCTTGCGGGCCTCTACGGTGGCCATCAGTTCAGCAGCCCCGCGCCCCGCATGGCCGCCTCGACGCGCGTGGCCGTGCTCTCCGCGATGGGCGCCATGGGCAGCCGGCAATGGGCGGTGCCGCGGCCCAGCAGGCTAGCGGCATATTTCACCGGCCCGGGCGAGGTTTCGCAGAACAGCGCGTCATGCACCGGCAGCAGCCGGTCCTGGATGGCCATGGCCTCGCAGACCTTCCCCTCGCGCCAGGCCTTCTGCATCTCGGCGCAGAGGCGCGGCGCGATGTTGCTGGTGACGCTGATGCAGCCATGGCCGCCGGCGGCATTGAAGGACAGCGCCGTGTGGTCCTCGCCCGAGAGCTGGACGAAATCCGCCCCGCAGGTCGCGCGCTGGTGCAGCGGGCGCGCGAGGTTCGCCGTCGCGTCCTTCACGCCCACGATGTTGGGGTGCTTCGCCAGCCGCCCCATCGTCTCCGGCGTCATGTCCACCACCGAGCGACCGGGGATGTTGTAGATGAACAGCGGGATGTCCACCGCATCGGCGATGGTGGTGAAGTGCTGGAACATCCCCTCCTGCGTCGGCTTGTTGTAGTAGGGGGTGACCACGAGGATCGCGTCCGCGCCCGCGCCCTTGGCGTGCTGCGCGAAATCCAGCGCCTCGGCCGTGCTGTTGCTGCCCGCGCCCGCCATCACCGGCACGCGGCCACGCGCGGCCTCGATGCAGAGTTCCACCACGCGTTTGTGCTCGGCATGCGACAGGGTCGGGCTCTCGCCCGTGGTGCCCACGGGGACGAGTCCTTCCGTGCCCTCCGCGATCTGCCATTCGACGAGCTCGCCGAAGGCGCGCTCATCCAGGCTGCCATCGGCGTGCATGGGGGTGATCAGGGCGGTGAATGAACCGGTGAAGCGCATGTGGCGTTCCTCTCAGCCTCACACCTAATCCCGCGCGGCGCGCGTAACAAGGTTGGCCGCGGCCATCGGCGGTGGAAGCGGGGGGCACTTCGGGGGTAGAAAGGGCCATGCGAAGGAATTTCCTGCTTCTCGGCCTGCTTCTTCCCACCATTCCCGGCCCGCTCTCCGCGCAGACGCGCGCCGAGACCGGACGCCAGGCCATCGCCGCCGCCCAGGTGCAGCGCTGGGTGCAGGCCGAAGGCCTGGCAGCCCAGGCCGATCCGCTGGTGGCCAAGCTGGTGCGCTGGATGCGGCTGACCACGCGCGGCGCGCCGGCCAATTCGCGCGAGGTGGTGGAATTCATCGCGACCTCCCCCGACTGGCCCATGCCGCTGACCCTGCGCCGCCGCGCCGAGGAACTGCTCGCCACCGACCCCGATGACGCGCTGGCCCTGCGCCATTTCGAGAACAACCCCGCCCTGACGCTGGACGGCGCCACGCGCCACGTCACCGCCCTGCTCAACGCCGGCCGGCGCGACGCCGCCCTGGATGCCGCGACCCTGGCCTGGGCCGAGGACACCGATGGCGATGCGGCCGCCGAGCCCGCCTTCCTGGCCCGCGCCACCCCCCTGCTGGACGAACTCGCCCATGCGCGCCGCGCCGACCGGCTGGCCTTCGCGCGCGACTTCGCCGGGGTGCAGCGGCTGCTGCCCCTGCTCGATGCGCGGCACCGGGCGATCAACGAACTGCGCCTCGCCTATTCCAATGGCCGAGACGCCGACCCGGCGGCCGCCGCGCGCGACGGCGCCGCCACGCTGGAACGCGCGCGCATGCTGCGCCAGCGCGACGAGGATGCCGCCGCGGCACAGGCCTGGGCGGCGGGTGCCGCGGCCCAGCGCGGGCTGGACCCGGACGCGCAGCGCGCCAGCTGGAACGAGCGGCACATCCTGGTCCGCAAGCTGTTGCGGCTGGGCGAGCCGGCGCTGGCCTACCAGGTGGCCGCGCAGCATGGGCAGACCGAACCCGGCATCGCCCGGCAGGAGGCGGAGTTCATGGCGGGCTTCGCCGCGCTCCGCTTCCTGAACGACCCCGCGCGGGCCCTGCCCCATTTCCAGCGGCTGCGCGCGGGCAGCCAGAGCCCCATCACCCAGTCGCGCAGCCTCTACTGGGAGGGGCGGGCCGAGCGCGACCAGGGCCGGGCCCGCGCCCGCTTCGCCGAGGCCGCCGCCTTTCCCGTCACCTTCTACGGGCAGATGGCCTCGCTCGCCCTGGGCGAGACGCCGCAGCAGCTTTCGGCGCGGATCAACGGCGTCGCGGCGCCCCAGGCCAGCGCGGCGCAAACCCGCGCCTTCCAGGGCAATGAGCTGGTGCGGCTGATCTCGCTGCTGGGCGAGATGGGCGAAGGCCGCCGCACCCGCCCCTTCCTGCTGCGCCTGGTGGACCTGCAATCCAGCCCGGCAGAATACGCCCTGACCGCGCGGCTGGCCGTGGCGATCGGCCAGCCCGACCACGGCGTCTGGGTCACGCGCCGGGCCAGTTCCCAGGGTGCCATGCTGGTGCAGGAGGGCTGGCCCCGCCCCTTCCGCGCGCCGCCCAACCTGGCCGAACCGGCGCTGGTCTATGCCATCACCCGGCAGGAGAGCAATTTCGAGACGACCGCCGTCTCGCGCTCCAATGCACGCGGCCTCATGCAGCTTCTGCCGGCCACGGCGCGCGACGTGGCGCGGCGGCAGGGCATTCCGCACCAGCTCTCGCAACTCATCAACGACCCGGAGCACAATCTCCGCCTGGGCTCGGCCTATATCCAGGAGCGGCTGGAACGCTTCGGCGGCGTCATGGTCTACGCCGCGGCCGGCTACAATGCGGGCTCGGGCCGGGTGGACCAGTGGCTGGCCACCTATGGCGACCCCCGGCAGGGCGGCATCCGCATGCTGGACTGGATGGAGATGATCCCCTTCGCGGAGACCCGGAACTACGTGCAGCGCGTGGTGGAGAATGTCGCCGTCTATCGCGCCATGGACCCGGCCACCCGCGCCCTGCCCCACCCGATGGCCGAATGGCAGGCATGAACCCTTGGCCGAGGCACGTCGCGTCGCTGGGCGGCGTCGGCTTCCTGCGGCCCGGGCCCGGCACCTGGGGCTCGGCCGTGGTGCTGCCGCTGGTCCTGCTGCCGGGCTGGGTGGCGCTGGTCGCCTGCGCGGCCTTCACCGTGGCCGGCTTCTGGGCACTGGCGCGGCTGCCCGAGGCACGGGAAGACCCCTCCTGGGTGGTGGTGGACGAGGCGGCGGGCATGTCGCTCGCGCTGGTCTTCGCCGACGGGCTGCTGGGCGTGGTGCTGGCCTTCGCCCTGTTCCGCGCCTTCGACATCGGCAAGCCCGGCCCCGTGGGCTGGGCCGACCGCCAGCACGGCCCCTTCGGCGTGATGGCCGATGACCTGGTGGCCGGCGCCATGGCGGCCGTGATCCTCTTGCTTCTCAACCTTCTGGTGATGGGCTGATGCTGGACCAGGACACGCTGGACGATGCGGCGCGGCTGCTGTCGGAACTCCAGGCCCAGGGCCTGACGCTCGCAACGGCGGAAAGCTGCACGGGGGGGCTGATCGCGGCGGCGCTGACCTCGGTGGCGGGGTCCTCGGCCACGCTGCTCTGCGGCTTCGTCACCTATTCCAACGCGTCCAAGGCCGCGATGCTGGGCGTGGACCCGGGCGTGATCTCCACCGAGGGCGCGGTCAGCGAGAGTGTGGCCCGCGCCATGGCCGCCGGCGCGCAGTCACGCTCCGGCGCGGACATGGCCGTGGCCTGCACGGGTGTCGCGGGCCCGGGGGGCGGCAGCGCCACCAAGCCCGTGGGCCTCGTTCACCTCGCCGCCGCGCGGGCGGGGGGCCAGGTGCTGCATCGCCGCTGCATCTTTCCAGGCGACCGCCAAGAGGTGCGCGCGGCGACGGTGCGCGAGGCCTTCGCCCTTGTCCGGGCCTTGCGGGACTGAGGCCAATCCTTCGTATCCGTCCAGCCCGAGGCGTGAAGCGTATGGGCGTGGCGTCGCGGCTTTGCTAAGCTCGCGCGATGCAGTCGCACTCCAACGCCCGATGCCCCGATGCCGGACGATGACGATGAGTGGGAGGTGCCCGACGCCTTCCAGCCCGACCCTGCCGAATTCGCCTTCCCGCTGCAGGAACGCTTCGACAGCATCGTGACCGTCAAGGCCCAGGTGCCACCCGACGCCACCTCCGCCGCCGCGCTGGGCGTGGAGCGCGAGGGCTCGGGCGTCTGGATCGACCAGGGCGGGCTGGTGCTGACCATGGGCTACCTGGTCATGGAGGCCGAGACCATCTGGCTGACGGCCCATGATGGCCGCGTGGTCCAGGCCACCCCCATCGCCACCGATTTCGAGAGCGGCTTTGGCCTGGTGCAGGCGCTGGGCCGGCTGCCGGGGATGCCGGTGGCGCCACTGGGCGATTCCGACAGCCTGAAATTCGGCACGAGCTGCGTACTGGCCGCGGCCGGCGGACGCGAACATGCGGTGGCCTGCACCATCGCCGCGCGCCAGCCCTTCGCCGGCTATTGGGAATACATGCTGGACAACGCCATCTTCACCGCGCCGGCGCACCCGCATTGGGGCGGGGCGGGGCTGTTCGGGCCGGATGGGCGGCTGGCCGGCATCGGCAGCCTGATCCTCCAGCAGGGGCAGCCGGGGGGGAAGCGGCTCGACCTCAACATGGTCGTGCCCATCAACGAGTTGCTGCCCATCCTGGAGACGCTGCGCCGCACGGGCCATTCGGGCCGCCCGGCGCGCCCCTGGCTCGGCCTCTACGCCACCGAGGACGAGGAGACGGTGGGGGTGGGCAGCCTCGCCAAGGGCGGCCCGGCCGAGCGCGCGGGTCTCCGCCCGCGCGACCGCATCCTGGCCGTGGACGGGCAGGCGGTGAATGACCTGGTCTCGCTCTGGACCGCGGTGCGGGCGGCGGGGCCGGCAGGGGCCGCGGTGAAACTCACGGTGTCGCGCGGGCAGAAGCAGATGGACCTGTCCATCACCAGCAGCGACCGCGCCCGGCATCTGAAGGCGCCCCGCCTGCATTGACGAAGCCCGCCAGCCGGCGCGGAATGGCCCCCAACGGAAAAGGGGAAACGCCATGGCCCGCATCGCGCTGGTGGTGGAATTCACGCTCAAGCCCGGGGCGCATGCCGCCTTCGACGCCGTCATCCGCGACCACGCCGCCGGCACGCTGGCCGACGAGCCGGGCTGCGAACGCTTCGACGTGCTGCAGCCGCGCGGCGCGGACGGACAGCCCGACCTCTCCCGCGTGCTGCTGTACGAGGTCTATGCCGATAATGCGGCCTTCCAGGCGCACACGCAGAACCCGCGCCTGGCCCGCACCCGCGCCGCCTATGCCGAGCTGATCGAGGGGCGGCGCATCCAGGTCTGCGCGCTGTGACGGCCCTTCCCCCGGGCGCGGTGGATGTGGACCTGCATCCCATGGTGCCGGGCCTCGCCGCGCTGGAACCCTTCCTGGACCCGCTCTGGCGCGACCAGATCGCACAGCGCGGGATGGAGGGGTTCGACACGCAATCGTACCCGCCCAACGCCCCCAAGACCGTCCGCGCCGACTGGCGCCCGGCGGATGGATCGAAGCCCGCCAGCACCATCGCGCAGCTTCGCGCGCAGGTGCTGGAGCCCTGGGGGATTTCGCGTGGCATCGTCACACCCCTCTACGGCGTGCAGCTCGTCTTCAACGAGGACATGGCGGCGGGCTTCACCCGCGCGCTGAACGACTGGACGCGGGCGCGATTCCTCGATGAGGACCAGCGCCTCGCCGCCTCCATCATCCTGCCCATGTTCAATGCCGAGCACGCGGTGGCCGAGATCGAGCGCCTGGCCCCCGACGGCCGCTTCGTGCAGGCCATGGTGCTGGTGATGGGCGAGACGCCGCTCGGCCGCCGGCACAACTGGCCCATCTTCGAGGCGCTGGTGAAGCATGACCTGCCGCTGGCGATCCATGCGGGGTCGTCCTGGCGCAACCCGGTGACGTCGCTCGGCTGGGCGTCCTGGTACATGGAGGACTATGCCGCCAACCAGCAGGCCTTCCAGTCCACGCTGGCCTCGCTCATCACCGAGGGCGTCTTCGCCAAGTTCCCCACGCTGAAGGTCGTGCTGCTGGAATCCGGCGTCTCCTGGCTGCCGGCCTTCCTCTGGCGCCTGTCCAAGACCTGGAAGGGCGTGCGCTTCGAGGTGCCCTGGGTGGATCGCTCACCCATCGAGATCGTGCGCGAGAATGTGCGGATGTCGGTGCAGCCCTTCGACGCACCGGAGGATGCGGAAACGGTGGACCGGCTGATGAACCACCTCGGCTCCGACGAAATGCTGCTATGGTCCAGCGACTGGCCGCATTGGCAGTTCGACGGGCCGCCTCGCCTGCCGCCCGGCATCGGGCCGGAGCTGATGCGGAAGATCTGCGTGGACAATGCCCGCGCCACCTACAAGCGCCTCGCCTGGGAGACCGTGCCATGAACGTGATCCGCCCCGAAGCCGCCCCTGGACGCCCCCTCGCCGCCACCCAGGGCCTGGTGGATGTGGACATCCACCCCCGCGTGCGCTCGCTGCACGACTACGACCCCTATCTCTCGGCCGAGATGCGCCACCGGCTGCACACTTATGGCATCCGCCCGCGCCATGGCTTCGTGAAGGGCACGCCCTATTTCAAGTCGCAGCCGCTGGCCTCGCGCCGCGATGCCTGGACGCCCGAGGGCGGCACCCCCGCCAGCGACCCGGCCTTCACCGCCGCGCAGCACCTGGATTTCCACGGGGTGGATGTGGGGGTGCTGAACCCGTTGCAGCCCTCGGGCCAGGGGGACATGAACAACCCGTTCTCCGTCGCCATGGCCCATGCGGTAAATGAGTGGCAGCTCGACCAATGGGTGGCCGTGGACGGGCGGCTGCGCGCCAGCGTGGTCGTGCCCTATGAGGACCCCGAAGCAAGTGCGGCGGAAATCCGCAAGCGAGCCGGCGACCCCCGCTTCTGCCAGGTGCTGCTGATGAGCCGCACCAGCCACCCGCTCGGCAACCCGAAATACTGGCCGATCTTCGAGGCGGCGCAGGAGGCGAACCTGCCCATCGGCATCCACGCCTTCGGCTACAGTGGCTGGCCCATGACCAATGGCGGCTGGCCCAGCTTCTACATCGAGGAGGTGAGCGAGCACGCCACCTCCTGCCAGTCGCTGGTCAACTCCTTGGTGATCGAGGGCGTGTTCGAGCGTTACCGCCAGCTGCGCGTGGTGCTGATCGAATGCGGCTTCGGCTGGCTGCCCTCCGTCGCCTGGCGGCTGGACAAGCTCTGGCCCACTCTGCGCGACGAGGTGCCGCACATGAAGCGCGCGCCGTCCGAGCAGATCCGCGAGCACATCTGGGTCAGCACCCAGCCGGTCGAGGAACCGCCCCGCCCCGAGCAATTGCTGGACTGCATGGGCTGGATCGGCTGGGACAAGATTCTCTACGCCTCCGACTACCCGCATTGGGACTTCGACGACCCGCGCCACGCCATCCCCTCCTACATCCCGGAGGCGCAGCGCGCCGCGATCTATGGCGGCAATGCCCGCCGGGTCTACGGCTTCTGATGCCGCGCCACATCGTGGGCCCGGTGGAGGACATCCCGCCCGGCGCCCGCAAGCTGGTCGAGGCGGAAGGCAAGCGCGTCGTCGTCTTCAACCTGGATGGCGAGTTCTTCGCGTTGAGTGACCGCTGCCCGCACCAGGGCGGCCCGCTGCACAAGGGCCCCGTCATGGGCCTGGTGGAAAGCCCCTGCCCCGGCGAATACCGCTATGGCCGCGCGGGCGAGATCGTGCGCTGCCCCTGGCATGCCTGGGAGTTCGACATCCGCACCGGGCGTTCCCGCTTCGACCCGCGGCGCATGAAGGTGCGCGCCTTCCCCGCCTGCGTGGAGGATGGCGCGACCCTCCAGGCCGAGACCTTCCCCGTGCGGGTCGAGCAGGCCTATGTGGTGGTGGACTTGTAGAGCGTGATCGCAGCAGGGCGTAACGCCCGGAGGCGTGAACCACGCGATACGGGGCCCCGCCTCAGGAATCCTGCGGCACGCCGGCCGCGAGATACATCCGCACCGCCTCCGGCAGGCTTCGCACGCCCAGCTTCTCCATCAAATGCGCGCGGTGCACCTCCACCGTGCGCGGGCTGATGCCAAGCTTGGCCGCCGTGCCCTTGTTCGACTGGCCGGAGACGAGGGCCGCCAGCACCTCGCCCTCGCGCGGGGTGAGTGTGGCGATGCGCGCCTGGGCCTCGGCCGCGCGCGCCTTCTCGTCCACCGCGGCGCGGGCGGCCTCCAGCGCCTCCTCCACCGCGCCCAGGATGCGCTCCTCCGGATAGGGCTTCTCGATGAAGTCGTGCGCGCCGGCGCGCATGGCGCGCACCGCCAGCGGTATGTCGCCATGGCCGGTCACGATGATGACCGGCAGGGCGAGCGGGCGGCGGGCCAGCAATTCCATCACGGCCAGCCCGTCACGTCCGGGCATGCGCACGTCGAGGATGATGCAGCCCGGCTGCAGCCCCGCATCGGCGGCTTCGAGCAGCGCATCTCCGCTTTCGTGCAGCACCACCTCATGCCCCGCCGCCTGGAGCAGCAGCGCAAGCGAACGGCGGATGGCCGCGTGGTCATCCACCACATGCACCACCTGCCTCATGCAAGGGCCATGTGCAGCGGCAGGTCCAGCACGAACTCGGTGCCACCCCCGGGCCGGGCCCGCGCGGTGATGCGCCCGCCATGGGATTCGATGATGGTGCGCGCGATGGACAGGCCGATGCCCATGCCCTCGGCACGGGTGGAGACGAAGGGTTCGAACATGCGTTCCGTCACCTCCTCCGGCAGGCCGGGGCCGCGATCGGCCAGGATGACCCGCGCCATGCCGCCCTCTGCCTTCAGCGAGACGGCGAGGCCGCGCTCCGTCTGACCTTCCGTCGCCTCGATGGCGTTGCGCAGCAGGTTCACGAAGACCTGCTGCAGCTGCACCCGGTCCCCCATCACGGCATGGCCGCCCTCGGGGACGTCCAGCTCCACGGGCAGCTTCTCCTCCGCGCGGGCGGCGCGGAACAGGGCCATCGTGTCGGCCAGCAGGGGGCCGAGCTCGACCGTGGTGCGCTCGGTCTGGCCACGATCAATGAAGTCGCGCATTTGGCGCAGGATGGCGGCGGCGCGGAGCGTCTCGGCCGAGGCCTCCTCGATCGCGGAACGGGCCGCGGCCAGGCGCCCGGGGTCGGAGGCCGCCTGGTCGAGCCAGCGCAGCGATGCCCGCTGGAAGTTGGAGGCCGCGGTCAGCGGCTGGTTCAGCTCATGCGCGATGCCGAGGCTCATCACCGTCAGGCTGTCCGCGCGGGCGATGCGGCGCATGGCGGCCTCGGCCGCGCGCAGGCGTTCCTCCGCCGCGCGGCGGCGCGTCACGTCGCGCGCCACGCCCACCACGCCCAGCACGCGGCCCGCGCTGTCGCGCCAGGGCGCCTTGATGGTGCGGTAGCAGCGCGTGACGCCGCGTTCCAGCACGATCTGGTCCTCGAATTCCATGGTGCGGCCGGCCGCCAGCACGGTGCGGTCCTGGGTGTCGAAGCGTTCTACCACGTCGGGCCGCGTCATCTCGGCGGCGGTGCGGCCGATGCAGTCGCGTTCATTCCAGCCCATGGAGCGCGCGGCGGCGTCGTTGATGAGCACATAGCGCAGGTCCCGGTCCTTCACGAAGATGGGTTCGGGTACCGAGCGCACGACGGATTCCAGCAGCAGCCGGTCGTCCTCGGCGGTTCGGGCGAGATGGGTGGTGCGGGCGGCCGCGCGCTCGGCCCGCGCGGCTTCCTGCCGCAGGGCGCCCTCGGTGGCCGCGATGGTCGCGCCCAGCGCCTCGAATTCCGCGACACGCAGCCCCCCAGGGCGGGGGGCCCGGATGGCCGCCAGCGCCGCCAGCAGGCGGCGGGCGAACTGGCCGGCCAGCAGCAGCCCCAGCGCGATCATGGCCAGCCCTCCACCCCATTGCAGCAAGGCGGGGCCGGTCCAGCCGGCGGAGAAGCGGGATTCCGCCTGCCCCGCCACCACGACCCAGCCCGCCAGCGGCAATGGCGCGGCGAAAAGCACGGCCGAGACGCCCTCCGGCCCTGGCGCGCGCAGGGTGGTCGCGCCGCCAGGCGCGCGCAGAGTGGCAGCGCCGCCAGGCGCGCGTTGGGTGGCAGCGCCCCCTGCCGCCAGCGCCGCGCGCAGGGAGGGCGGTGCCGTCCAGTCGGCGTCATCGGGCGCCAAGCCGTGCGCGGCCACCACGGCGCCGTCCGGGTCCAGGAGCATCAGGAAGGCCCCGGGCGGCCGGGTGGCGCGGGACAGCGCCTCCAGCAGCACCGTCTGCGTGACCGGGCTGGCAAGCGCACCCAGCACCACCCGGTCGCGCAGCACAGGCACGACCAGGAGGAGCTGATCCCGCCGCCCCGCTCCCTCTTCGCCATGGCGGTCCACCACCGCCACGCCATCACGCATCACCTGTGCGAGCGCGGCCGCGGGCAAGGGGGGCGGCCCCTCGGCCTCGCCCCGGGTGTGGAGCGGGGGGCGGTCCGGCGCGGCGGTGGAGACCAGCGTGATCCAGGGTCCGCGGCCGCCCAGGGCACGGCGCGCCTGCTGGCGGAAATCCTCCTCCGCCGCCGGCCCCGCATCGATCAGCGGCGAGGCGGCCAGCGCCTCCAGCAGCACGGCGCGCGTCTCCACCTGGTCAGCGACGGCCAGCGCCCCCGCGGCGGCGGCGGCGGCGAAGCTGGCTTCCATGCCCGCGCGCAGCCGCGAGGCCAGGTTGAAGGAGGTGATGAGGCCAAGCGCCAGCGCCGGCATCAGCAGCAGCAGCGCGAGCAGGGTGATGTGCCGGGCCAGGCCCGGGGCGGGTTGCGCGTGCCCGCCCGCCTCCGCGGGCAGGTCCCCCGGCTGGAGCGAAGCGGCTGCCGTGCTGTGGCCCAACATGCCGGCAGAATGCCCGAAACCATGGCAGGGAACCAGGGCGCAGAGGGCCATGTTCCGGCCCGTGGCGGCGGCATGCTACCCTTCCCCCTCAGGGCTGAGCACAACCTTCGCGGACCCTACCGCATGCGGCCGGAGGCCAGAGCATTTTGGAAGCACGGATGAAGACGGCGCTGATCACCGGCATCACGGGGCAGGATGGCGCCTACCTGGCGCGCTTCCTGCTGGGCCGAGGCTACCGGGTGTATGGGCTGCTGCGGCGCTCGGCCTCGGCCGACGTCATCGGTGAGCGGCTGCGCTGGCTCGGCATCGAGCGCGAGGTCGAGATGGTGGATGCGGACCTCGTGGACCTCTCCTCCATCCTCCGCGCCGTGCAGGCGACGCAGCCGGACGAGGTCTACAACCTCGCTGCCCAGTCCTTCGTGAAGACCAGCTGGACCCAGCCGCTGCTGACAGGGCAAGTGACGGGTATCGGGGCGGTGAACATGCTGGAGGCGGTGCGGCTCGCGGCACCACAGGCGCGCTTCTACCAGGCTAGCAGCAGCGAGATGTACGGGCTGATCCAGGCGCCCATCCAGAACGAGACCACGCCCTTCTACCCGCGCAGCCCCTATGCCGCCGCCAAGCTCTACGCCCACTGGATGACGGTGAACTACCGCGAGAGCTTCGGCATGCACGCCAGCAGCGGCATCCTGTTCAACCACGAGAGCCCGCTGCGCGGCATCGAGTTCGTCACGCGCAAGATCACGGACGGGGTGGCGCGCATCAAGCTCGGCCTCACGCAAACGCTGTCCCTGGGGAACCTGGATGCCCGGCGCGACTGGGGCCATGCGGCCGACTATGTGCGCGCCATGTGGCTGATGATGCAGCAGGAGACGCCGACTGATTATGTGGTGGCGACCGGCCGCACCACCAGCGTGCGCGAGTTCTGCCGCCTGGCCTTCGCCCATGCCGGCCTGGACTGGGAGGCGCATGTGACGGTGGACCCCGCCTTCCTGCGCCCGGCCGAGGTGGATGTGCTGCAGGGCGACGCCAGCCGCGCGCGGGAGCGCCTGGGCTGGGAGCCCGAGATCACGCTGGAGCGGATGGTGGCGGAGATGGTGGACGCCGACCTGGAGCGGCTGCGGCGTCGAGGGAACTGAGGGAGAAGGAACTGGGGCGACCAACGGGACTCGAACCCGCGACATCCAAGACCACAACCTGGCGCTCTACCACCTGAGCTATGGCCGCCGCAGTGGGGCGCTGCATAGGCCGCGCCCGGCCCGCCCGTCAACCCGGGCGGGGAGTGTTCAGGCGCTGGCGCGGGCCGTCCCCGCCCCGCGCGCCGCGACCCAGGCGCCGAGCCGGGCCAACGCCTCCTCCAGCACCGCCGCGTTCTTGCAGAAGGCGAAGCGGGCATAGTGGCTGGGCGGGTTGGGTCCCGCATAGAAGGCGGTGACGGGAATGGCCGTGACCTTCGCCTCCTCGGTGATGGCGCGGCAGAAGGCCACGTCGTCGCCGGTGAAGCCGATGGAGCGGATGTCGGCCGTCACGAAATAGCTGCCCATGACGGGCAGGGTCTCGAAGCCCAGCGCCTGCAGGCCGCGCGTCAGCAGGTCCCGCCGCTCGGCCAGTTCGCCCGAGAGGCCGTCGAAATAGGCGTCGTCCTTGGCGAGACCCACGGCGACCGCGCGCTGCAGGTTGGGCGGCGTGGTGAAGGTCAGGTTCTGGTGCGCCTTGGCGACATTGGGCTGGAGTGCCGCATCGCAGGTGACATAGCCCACCTTCCAGCCCGTCAGGCTGAAGGTCTTGCCCGCGCTGCCGATCCGCATGCAGCGGCCGCGCATGCCGGGCAGCGTCATCAGCGGGATGTGCTTCCAGCCATCATAGGTCAGGTGTTCATAGACCTCGTCGCAGATGGCGTAGCAGTCGTGGCGCTCGATCAGGTCGGCGAGGAAAGCCAGTTCGGCGGCGGTGAAGACCTTGCCCGTGGGGTTCATGGGCGTGTTGAACAGCACGGCCTTGGTCTTGGGGCCGAAGGCGGCGGCCAGCTCGGCGCGCGGCAGCTCCCACTTGGGCGGGGAGAGGCGCACCAGCTTGGGCACCGCGCCCAGCAGCTTCACCACCGGCAGGTAGGTGTCATAAAGCGGCTCGATCAGCACGCACTCGTCGCCGGGATTCAGCACGGCCATGAGGCAGGCGGTGATGGCCTCGGTGGCGCCCGAGGTGACGACCACCTCGCGGTCCGGGTCCACCTCCAGGCCGTAGAAGCGGCGGTTGGCCTCGGCGACCGCGCGACGCAGTTCCGGCACGCCGGTCATGGGGGGGTATTGGTTGCGGCCATCCTTGAGTGCGGCGGCGGCGGCCTCGATCACGTCCTCCGGCCCGTCATAGTCGGGGAAGCCCTGGCCCAGGTTGATGGCCCCGTGCTGCACGGCCAGGGCCGACATCACCGTGAAGATCGTGGTGCCGGTGGCGGAGAGGAGGTGGTTCATCGGCTGCATGGGCATGTCCTGGCGCGGAGGCGGAACGGTAAGCCTCCCAGAATGGCCCCGGCCTGCCGGATGTGCAATGCGGGCGCCGCCACGGTTTGCCTGCCTGCTGTGCATCCTGCCTCCGATGCAGGCTGCGGAGCGGCCGCAAGGGGGGCCAAACCGCCCCTTCGCCCGATTGCGCCGTGGCATGGCGCGTGCAAAACACGGCGTGCCTGGATCGAGCGCGGCGCGTATCGCGCCTTCGACGGGCGCCGGGGAAACGCCGTGGGCCGCCCATCCAGCCCGCGCCATGCGACGACGGATGCGATGAAAAAGATCGAGGCGATCATCAAGCCCTTCAAGCTCGACGAGGTGAAGGACGCGCTGCACGAGATCGGCCTGCAGGGCCTGACGGTGGTGGAAGCCAAGGGCTTCGGCCGCCAGAAGGGCCATACCGAGCTGTACCGTGGCGCCGAATACGTCGTGGACTTCCTGCCCAAGGTGAAGATCGAGGTGATCTGCGCCGATGACATGCTGGACCGCGCCGTGGAGGCCATCCAGGCCGCCGCCCGCACCGGCCGCATCGGCGACGGCAAGATCTTCATCTCGGACATCCAGGAGGTGATCCGCATCCGCACCGGCGAACGGGGCGAGGAAGCGGTGTGAGTTTCCCGCCGCCCGGCGCATCCGGGCGGCGGGCAAGGCTTATCGCAGCACGCCGGCCCTGGGCGCGTCCCTGGTCGGTGGTGTGGCGGCTGCGGGGGCGGAACACCCCCCCGCGGGAACGTGAACAGGGACGCAGGAACAGGACAGAGACGACATGTCGATGAATTCCCCCGAGGCCGTCTCCAAGGTCATGGAAATGATCAAGGAGAACAGCGTGGAGTATGTGGACTTCCGGTTCACCGACCCCCGCGGCAAGTGGCAGCACACCGCCCAGCACGTCTCCACCGTCGAGCCGGACACCTTCGAGGACGGCATCATGTTCGACGGCTCGTCCATCGCCGGCTGGAAGGCGATCAACGAGTCCGACATGATCCTGATGCCGGACGCGGCCAGCGCCTGCATGGACCCCTTCTCGGCCAAGCCGCAGCTGATCCTGTTCTGCGACATCTATGAGCCCTCGACCGGCCAGCGCTACACGCGCGACCCGCGCTCGACCGCCAAGAAGGCCGAAGAGTACCTGAAGTCCACGGGCCTGGGCGACACCGCCTTCTTCGGCCCCGAGGCCGAGTTCTTCATCTTCGACAATGTGAAGTTCGGCACGGGCGGCAACTACGGCATCTACCAGCTCGACAGCATCGAGGGCCCGCAGGCCAGCCTGAAGGACTTCCCCGAGGGCAACATGGGCCACCGCCCGGGCGTGAAGGGCGGCTACTTCCCCGTTCCCCCCGTGGACAGCGAGCAGGACCTGCGCGCCGAGATGCTCTCGACCATGATCGAGATGGGCGTCGAGGGCGAGAAGCACCACCACGAGGTGGCGCAGTCCCAGCATGAGCTCGGCACCAAGTTCGGCACGCTGGTGAAGCAGGCCGACATGATGCAGATCTACAAGTACTGCATCCACAACGTCGCCCACAGCTACGGCAAGTCGGCCACGTTCATGCCGAAGCCGATCTATGGCGACAACGGCTCGGGCATGCACGTCCACCAGTCCATCTGGAAGGATGGCAAGCCGATGTTCGCGGGTAATGGCTACGCGGACCTGAGCGAGATGGCGCTGTACTACATCGGCGGCATCATCAAGCACGCCAAGGCGCTGAACGCCTTCACCAACCCAAGCACGAACAGCTACAAGCGGCTGATCCCGGGCTTCGAGGCCCCCGTGCTGCTGGCCTATTCGGCCCGCAACCGCTCGGCCTCCTGCCGCATCCCCTACGCGACGAGCCCCAAGGCCAAGCGCGTGGAAGTGCGCTTCCCCGACCCGACGGCGAACCCCTACCTCGCCTTCGCCGCCATGATGATGGCGGGCCTGGACGGCATCAAGAACAAGATCCACCCCGGCGACGCCATGGACAAGGATCTGTACGACCTGCCGCCCGAGGAGCTGAAGGGCATCCCGACCGTCTGCGGCTCGCTGCGCGAAGCCCTGGGCGCGCTCGCCGCCGACCATGAGTTCCTGCTGGCGGGCGACGTGTTCTCGAAGGACCAGATCGAGAGCTACATCGAGCTGAAGTGGGGCGAGGTGTACCGCTTCGAGCACACCCCGCACCCGGTCGAGTTCGAGATGTACTACTCGGTCTGACAGCCGGAGACGGCCGTCTGAAATGGCCCGTCGCCCGAAAGGGCGGCGGGTTTTTCTTTGTCTGCGCCTCAGCGCCCGGACAGCATCCGCCGCAGCACCGCGCCCATGGCCAGCATCCGTTCCCGCTCGGCAAGGCCCGGCTCCGAGGCCAGCCTCGCATGGAAGCCATCCGCCATCAGGCCCACCACCACCGCCAGCACCGCGGGGTCCAGCGCCGGGTCCACCTGGCCCTGGCGCTGCGCGGCCGCCAGCACCTTGCCGAGCCGCGCTTCCAGCCGGCCATGGAAGCGGGTCAGGATGGCGGCGATGCGCGGGTTGTGGCTGGCCTCGGCGGCGATCTCGGCGCGCAGCGCGCCGCCCAGCCCCCCGCTCGTCGCGTGGTCGCGCGTCTCCACGCCGAAGGTGATCAGCGCGTCGAGGACATCGGGCGCGGCCGCCGCGCGCTCCACCTCGGCCAGGCGCCGGGCGAGGTCATCCTCGGCGATGGCCTCGATGATGGCCTCCTTGCCCGCGAAGTAGTGGTAGAGGTGGCCGGGGCTCATCCGGGCCGCCTGGCAGATGTCGGCCATGCTGGCGCCGCGGAACCCCTCCCTGCGGAAGCATTCCAACGCGGCATCCAGCACCTGGCGCCGCCGCTCCTCCCGCAGGGCCTCGTCGAGCGGCCGGCGCGTCATGTGGCGACGGCCGGTGCTCGCCCAGGCGCAGGCGCGGCGAAGAGGATCGCGTAGAGCGCCGGCACGGCGAACAGCGTCAGCAGGGAGGCGAAGGCGAGCCCCGCCATGATGGTCACCGCCATGCTGGCGAAGAAGGCGTCGCCCAGCAGCGGCACCATGCCCAGGATGGTCGTCGCCGCCGCCAGGAAGACCGGCCGGAGGCGGCTGACCGCGCCGTCCGTGATGGCGTCCGACAGCGCCTCCCCCTCCGCGATGCGCGTGTCGATCTCGTCCACCAGCACGATCGCGTTCTTCATCAGCATCCCCGACAGGCTGAGCAGCCCCAGCAGCGCCGTGAAGGTGAAGGGCATGCCGGTGGCGAGCAAGCCCAGCGCCACGCCGCAGATGGCCATGGGCACCACCGCCCAGACGATCAGCGGCTGGCGCAGCCGGCCAAACAACAGGATGGAGATGACCAGCATCGGGATGAAGCTGAAGGGCAGCTGCGCGCCCAGCGCCTCCTGCGCGCGCTGGGAGTTCTCGAACTCGCCGCCCCATTCCAGCATGTAGCCGGGCGGCAGCGGGATGTCCTCGATGCCGCCCCGTATGCGCGCGAAGGCATCGGCCGCCGTCTCACCCGGGCCCGGGTTGGCCTGCACCGTCAGTGTCCGCACGCGGTTCCGCCGCTGGATCAGCGTGTCCTCCTGCACCGTCTCCAGCCGGGTCATGAGCTGGGAGAGCGGCACATGCGCCTGTTCGGCCTGGCTCCAGACCAGGCGGTCCTGCAGCCGGCCCATGTCGCCGCGCTCGGCCTCCGGCGCGCGGGTCAGGATGGGGATGATGGTGTCGCCCTCGCGGTATTCACCCGCCCGCACGCCCGAGGTGGCGAAGAGCAGTGTCTGCGCGATGTCGGTGCGGGCCACACCCGCCACGCGCATGCGTTCCTCCTCCAGGCGGGGCACGGCCACCAGCTCCCGCGCGTGCCAGTCGTGTCGCAGGTCGGTGATGCGGTCATCGGCCTCCAGCCGCGCGATGGCCTCGGCGGCCAGGGCGCGCAGCACATCGGCGTCGGGGCCCGAGAAGCGCGCGGCGATGCGCGCCTCCGCGCCAGGCCCGAAGACCAGACGCTGCACCCGCACCTGCGCGTCGGGGTGGGTGGCGGCGATGCGGCGCGCGAGGTCGCTTTCCATGCGCGTGATGGCCTCCAGGCTCTCGGCCCGGATGATGAACTGCCCATAGCCCGGATTCGCGCGCTCGCCCTGGTAGGTCAGCATGAAGCGTGAGGCCCCCTGCCCCACGAAGCGCGCGACCGAGACCACGCCCTCCGTCTCCAGGATCATGCGGTCGAGGGGCGCCATGGCCGCGTCGGTGGCCCGGATGTCGGTGCCCTGGGGCAGCTGGAAATCCACCAGGAAGATGGGCGTGTTGGAATCCGGAAAAAAGCCCTGGCGCACCATGCCGAAGGCCCAGAGCGAGGCGCCGGTCAGCGCCACCAGCAACAACATGGTCAGCCAGCGCAGGCGCAGCGTCGTGACCAGCAGGCCGCGATAGGCACGGTAGGTCCGGCCGGCATAGGGATCGGTCGCGTCCTCCTTCCCTGCCTTCAGCAGGTAATGGCCGAAGAGCGGCGTCACGGTCACGGCCAGCAGCCAGCTCAGCAGCAGCGACATGGCGATGACGGCAAACAGGGAGAACAGGAACTCCCCCGTCTGGTCCGGCGAGAGCCCGATGCCGGCGAAGGCCAGGATGCCGATGACGGTGGCGCCCAGCAGCGGCATCTGCGTGCGCCCTGCCGCGTCGGCCGCCGCGTCACGCGCGGTGCGGCCGCGCTGCATGTTGATCAGCATGCCCTCGGCCACCACCACCGCATTGTCCACCAGCATGCCCATGGCGATGATCAGCGCGCCCAGCGAGATGCGCTCCATCTCCAGGCCCATGATCCGCATGCCGAAGACCGTCCCCGCCACGGTCAGGAACAGCGTGCCCCCCACC
This sequence comes from Roseococcus suduntuyensis, assembly GCF_014196305.1. Lineage (GTDB taxonomy): Bacteria > Pseudomonadota > Alphaproteobacteria > Acetobacterales > Acetobacteraceae > Roseococcus > Roseococcus suduntuyensis. The sequence continues at coordinate 239,387 of NZ_JACIDJ010000005.1, read as the reverse complement.
ACCAGCCCGACCCGCCAGCCCATGAACAAGCACAGCACGCCCACCACGATGGCGACCGAGACGGCGAGGTTGAGGATGAAGTCGTTGATGGCCTCGTCCACCACCTCATGCTGCTGGTAGATCGGGTGCAGCTCGACGCCCAGCGGGATGTAGGGCGCCATGGCCTCCAGCCGCGCGGCCACCGCCTGCCCCACATCCACGATATTCGTGTCCGCAATGGCCGAGACGCCCAAGGTGAAGGCGGGCTGGCCATTGAAGGCCACGATGCGGGGCGGGTGGCGCACCGGCTGGCGCGAGACGGTGGCGAGGTCGAGCAGCGCGATCTGCTCCGTGGTGCCGGCGCGGCCGATGCGGATGCGCTGCAAGGCCGCCACCGTGTCCAGGCTGGGGCGCAGCGCGAGGCGCAGGTCACGCTCGCCCACCTGGGTCCGGCCCGCGGAGGCGACGGCATTCTCGTTCTGGATGGCCTGCACCACGGCATCCAGCGGAATGCCGAGCCGCGCCAGGCGCTCCTGCGTCACCTCGACCAGGATTTCCTCGGCCACCAGCCCGGCCACCTCGACATCGGCGACGCCGGGCACGGTCAGCAATTCGCGCCGCATGAGGCGGGCGATCTCGCGCTGCTCGCGCTCATCGAAGCCAGGCGCGGTGACGGCGTAGTAGACGCCGAAGACATCCCCGAAGTCATCATTCACCGAAGGCCGCCCCGCGCCGGAAGGCAGCTGGGGTTGGGCGTCGGCCACACGGCTGCGCAACTCGTTCCACGCCTGGGCGATGGCGGTGGAGGGCAGCGTCGTACGCAGCTCCACATCAATCTCCGACACGCCCGGGCGCGAGCGGGAGCGGACGATGTCGAGCTGGGGCATCTGCTGGATGGCGGATTCCAGCACCTCCGTCACCTCGCGCTCCACCTCCTCGGCGGTGGCGCCGGGGTACTGCGTGGCCACGACGGCGATGCGGATGGTGAAGGCGGGGTCCTCCAGCCGACCGATGGTGGAAATCCCCCACCATCCGCCCAACAGGCAGGCCAGCACCAGCAACCAGGTGTGGATGGGGGTGTCGATGGCGCGGCGCGCGATGTCCATGCGCATGGGCTATTGCGCGTCCATGGGGCGCACGCGCATGCCCTCGCGCAGCCGCGCGGCGCCGGCGGCGACGATCACCTGGCCGGGCTGGAGCCCCTCGGCCACCACCACGCGCTCGCCGGTCACCGCCCCCAAGGCCACTTCCTGGCGGCGCACCGTTCCGCCCCCTGGACCGCTCTCCGGCTCCAGCAGCCAGACATGCGGCGGCGTGCCGGTGACGATGGCGGCGATGGGCACCGTCAATTCGGTGGCCGGCGCGGCGCGGCCCGTGTAGCGGGCCCGGACGGCGACGGTCATGCCCGGCAGCACGGCCACACCCTCCGGGTGCGGCATGCCGAAGCTCACCTGGTAGGTCTGCGCCACGGCGTCGGGCTGGGTGCGGTGTTCGCGATAGGTCAGCGGAAAGCGCAGGTCGGGGCGCGAGGGCAGGATGGCCTCCACCTCCAGCAGATCCTCCTGGCCGACCACGGCCACGAGGTCCTCTGGCACCGAGATGGCCACCCGCAGCTCGGTCACGTCCTGCACGCGCAGCACCGCCGTCCCGGCCGCCACCACGGTGTAGGGGTCCACCAGCCGCTGCGTCACCAGCGCGTCGAAGGGCGCGTGCAGGGTGGCGTGTTCCAGGTTGCGCCGCGCCTGGCGCAGGGCCACGTCGCGCAGGTTGAACTGCGCCTCGGCCTCGTCGATCACCGCACGCGCCACGGTGCCGGGCGAGAGGCCGCGGTTGCGCTGCCAGGTGCGCTCGGCGAGGCTGCGCTGCACCTCGGCCTCCTGCACCGCGAGGCGCAGATCCTCGGGGTCGAGCGCGGCCAGCAGGCTGCCCTGCGGCAGGCGCTCACCCTCACGCACCGGCATCTCCGTGATGCGACCGCCCACCTGGAAGGCCACCTCCACCGTCCGCACCGCGCCCACGCGGCCCACGAATGTGCGGGTGCGGATGCCCGCGGCGGGTTCCAGCCTTTCGAGCTTCACGGTCCGCACAGGCTCGGGCGCGGGCGCCGCCTCCTCGGCGTCGTCGCAGGCCGCCAGCGGCAGCAGCGCGCCGCCCAGCAGAAGGCCCCGCCGGGGCAGGGAAAAGCGCCGGCTCATGCGCCTTCTCCCGGCACGGCGGCGCCCAGCGCCTTGTGCAGCCCGACCACGGCCAGGGCCTCGGCCTCGCGCGCGGCGGTGAGTTCGATGCGGACCTGCAGCAGGTCCTGCTCGGCCTGGAGCCGGTCCAGGAAGCCCACCAGCCCCTGTGCGTAGAGCCGCTCGGCCCCACGCAGGGCGCGCAGAGCGGCCGCCTCCGCCGCCTCCAGCCTTTCGCTGCGGGCGCGCTGGGCGGTGAGGTTGGTGAGCGTGCCCTCCACTTCCTCCACCGCGCCGAGCACGGATTGTCGGTAGGCCAGGGTGGCCTCGGCCAGGGCGGCGCCGCGCGCCTCGATGTTCGCGCGCCGCACGCCCCAGTCGAAGAGCGGCATGGAGAGCGAAGGCCCGCCCGCCAGGAAGGTTAGCGGCCCTGCGGGGTTGAGGAAGGAGGCGCCGACCGCGGTGGCCGTCACCTGCAACCCCCCGGTCAGCGTCAGGCGCGGCCACATCTCGGAGCGCGCCACGCCGAGTTCGGCGGCGGCGCGCAGCACGGCCAGCTCGGCGGCGCGCACATCGGGGCGCGCGCGCAGCAAATCCGCCGGCACGCCGGCCTCGACCAGGCCGCGCGCGGCGGGCTGGCGGGGCTCGGCGGTGCCGGGGTCCAGCGCCGGGTCGGGCAAGGGATCGGCCGCGAGCGTGGCCAGGCGCCGCGCGGCGCGCGTGGCCGCCGCCCGCGCCTGCGGGATTTGCGCCTCCACCTGCCGCAGGGAGCTGGTGGAGCGGTCCACGTCGAGGTCGCTGGCCAGGCCAGCCCCCCGGCGCTCGGTCGTCAGCCGCACCAGGCTGCGCTGGGCGCGGGCGGAGGCCTCCAGCAGCCAGGCGCGGCGCTGGGCGGCGCGGAGTTCGAGATAGGTCTGCGCCACCTCAGCCGCGAGGGAGAGGCGGGCCGCCTCGGCCTGCCGCTCGGCGATGGCGGCGGCGGCACGGGCCGCCTGGGTGGTGGCGGTCGCCCGGCCGAAGAGGCTGACCTCCCAGCTCGCATCCAGCCCGCCGCCCCAGGTGACGGTGCCGCGCGGCTGGGACAAGCCCGCGCCCAGGTCACCGCCGAGGCTGGGCAGTTCGCCCGCGATGCGCCGCTCGCCCCGAACCTGCGCGCCAAGGCCGAGGCCAGGAAGGAACTGGGCCTCGGCGGGCACCAGCTGCGCGCGCGCCTGGGCCACGCGCTGCGCCGCCTGGGCGAGGTCCAGATTGTCAGAAAGCGCGCGCGCCACCGCGCGGTCCAGCAAGGGGTCGTCGAAGCGCGCCCACCAGGCGGCGGGGTCCACGCGGGGGCCGGGGCGGGTGGCCTCGACCTCGCCCACCCATTGCGCGGGCAGGGGCCGGGCGGGGGCCAGGGTGGGAAGCTGTGGCATGGCGCAGGCGCCAACGGAAAGCCCGAGGCAGGCCGCCGCGAGCCGCGCGGGGCGCGAGCGGGCGGGGCCGCGCGGCCAGGTCAGGGAGGGGTGCAACATGCGGGCCTTCGCTGTGCGCGCCCCCAGGGGATACCGGGGCGACAGAAATTAGAATGATCATTCTAATTAACGACCGGGCACCAAAACAGCAAGGCCCGCCACCGGAACGGTGACGGGCCTGCAAGGTTGCCGGAATTGCTAAGCTTCAGTTGGCCGGCGAGGTGCCCGGCATCTCACCCAGGTCGAACCACATCCCCGCGAAGGCGATCAGCCCCTCGCGCGCCGGGCCGGGGAGCAAATGCTCATCCGGCCCATGCTGCTGGCAGCCGCCATAGCTGTGCGGCACCCAGGCCAGCGGCACGCCCAGGTGGTCCACGAAGACATCGCCCGGCAGCCCGCCCGAGGAGTTGGGGATGATCTGCACGCGCTTGCCCAGCGAACGCTCCATGCTCTCCGCCGCCCAGCGTACCCAGGGGTGGTTCGGTGGCGTGCGGGAGGCGCGCATGCCCACCCCGGCGTTCTCGATCCGCACCTCGGGAAAGCCTTGGGCGTCGAGGTGGCGGCGAATGGCAGCCTCGAATGTGTGCGGGTCCGTGTCCACGGTGTAGCGGATGTGCAGAGCCGCGCGGGCATCGGGGGCCACGGCGTTGACCGGATTTTCCGGCCGGCCGCTGACCATCGCCAGCACGATCAGGCTGTTCCAGCCATAGATCTTCTCGGCCGCCGTCAGGCCCGGCTCGCCCCAGTTCGCGTCGATGGTGGCGGCATCGCCGCCGGCCTCCACCTCGCAGCCATCTAGCACGCCGCGCACCTCGGCCGGCACGCCGTTGAGCGGCAGCAGGTCGCGCACCAGGATCTTGCCGTTGCGGTCCACCATGCTGCCGATGGCATGGGCCAGCACCACGGCGGGGTCGGTGGTCAGCCCGCCCCAATGGCCCGAATGCACGCCCCCCGCGCGCAGCTTCAAGGCGAGGTCGAAGCGGAAGATGCCGCGCGTGCCGGTCGCGATGGTGGGCACGGCGGGCGCCACGCGCGGGCCGTCGCTCGCGATCAGCGCGTCGGCCTTCAGTTCCGCGGCGTGCGCCGCCACGAATTCCCGCAGGCCGGCCGAGCCGCGTTCCTCGGCCATCTCCAGCACCAGCTTCACGTTGAAGCCGAGGCGGCCGGCGCGCGCCGCCAGAACCGCCTCCAGCGCCAGCAGGTTGATGAGGTGCTGGCCCTTGTTGTCGGCGGTGCCGCGGCCATACCAGCGGCCCTCGCGCTCGGTCAGGCGCCAGGGGGCCAGGCCCTCGCTCCATTGCTCGTCGAGGCCGCGCACCGTGTCGCCATGGCCGTAGAGCAGGATGGTGGGCCGCGCCGCATCCTCGATGCGGGTCGCGATCATGATGGGGCCGAAGCCTTCCATCGGGTTGGGATGGATGGCGCAGGTGAAGCCCATCCCCTCCAGCCAGGGCTGGATGCCCTGTTCGAGGTAGCGCGTCAGATGCGCCTCGAAGCCCGGCTCCTGCGCGGTGGAGGGGATTTCCACCAGGGCGCCGAGGCGCGCCTTCAGCGTCCCGTCGTCGAACAGGGCGGCGGCGCGGGCCAGAGCCTCGCGGCGGCGATCGGGGGCGGTGTCCATGCTGTGGTCCTCGTGTTCAGCGGGGGGCTTCGGCGCGCCACCGCAGGAAGGGGGTGATGTCCGGCCGGCGGTCCGGCACACGGCTTTGCCCCAGGATGTCGAGCCCCGCGGCCGGTGCCCCGTCGGGGACGGGCAGTTCCAGCCGCAGCGCCAGCCCATCTTCGGCCAGGCCGAAATGCCCGCCAACCCCCAGATGGAGGCCGGCATCCCCGCGCAGCTCCCCATCCGTGATCCAGGCCGTGCCCTGGTCCACCCGCATCCGCAGCAAGCCGCGCTCGACCGGGGTGGAGCCGCCGCCCAGCGCCCGGCGCAGCGCGGCCTCGGCGGCGGCGACATCCTCCCAGCCCAAGGCCGCCACCGCGACAGGGGCGTCGAAGCCGCCCACCACACCGTCGCGCAACGTGATCTCAGCCGAACCACCCAGGCTGCGAAGGGCCGAGGCCGCATCCATGCCTTCGGCGGTCAGGCGGAAGCTCCCGGCCATGCGCCCGGCGGTGACGTCCAGCGGCCGTCCGAAGACGGGGCCGCCCAGCGACACGCCTTCGAACCCGCCATCGAGCCGCAGGCGGCGGGTGTCCCCGGCGGGCTCGATGCGGGCTTCGAGCTGCGCCTCGCCGGCCAGCAAAGTCGCGCGGCCATCGCTCAGACGCAGCCCGGCCACATCGCCGCGCAGCGCGGCGGAGGCGGCGGTCAGCGCGGGCAGCCCCGGCACTGCAACCTGCTCGGCCGTCAGGTCCAGCGCGAGGTCGAGCGCCCCCGCCGCGCCGAAGCGCCAACGCTCCGGCGCCGGCAGCGGCAGGCGCTCGAAGGCCAGGCGGCCCGTGGCGGCGGGGCGGCCTTCCCGACCGGGGGCGATGCCAAGCTGCCCGCGCGCCCGCGCCGCGCCCGCCACGAATTCCAGGTTCTCGACATTCCATTGCCCGGGCCGGTGGGCCAGGGCGGCAACAACCGACAGCGACCCCTCGCCCAGCCAATCCAGCGCGGCGCCCTCGGTGAAACGCCCCAGCAGCCGCGCGGCGCCGGGGTGGCGCAAGGTGAAGCTGCCCTGGCCGGTGCGGGCGCCGAAGTCGAGGGTGGTCTGCCATTCCAGCCGGGCCTCGGCCAGCTCCGCCTCGGCGCGCAGGGCCAGCGCCTCCAGCGGCCCGGCCCCGGAGGCGCGCAGCCGCAGGGGTTCCCCCGAAAGCCGGGGGTGGTCGAGCCCCAGCAGCCCCAGCACAGGGCCGGCCGCGCCCTCGGCTTCGAGCGACATCTCGTGAAGCCGGGCATCGTCCAGCGCGCCCGTCAGGGTGAAGTCGAGGCCCAGATGCCGCGCCGTCAGCCGCCGGAGCAGAAGACGCCCGCCTTCGGCCGCGCCATCCAGCGCCAGGCGCTCGAACACCACATCGCCCAGCGCCAGCCGCCCGAAGCCCAGGCGCAGCTGCACATCGGTGCCGCGACCTGCGGCGCGCATGGCTTCCATCACCGCCGGCAGGGCGGGGCCGGATTCCAGCGCGTCGAAGTCGAGGCCGAGAGCGAGGCGCGGCCGCGCGCCGGCACGCCAGACGAAGCCGCCCGTGACCGTGGCCGCCCCCCAGCGCGCCTGCAGTTCCGAGACGGAATATTGCGGCCCTTCCACCGCCAGGCGGAACCTTCCCTCGGCGCTGCCCGGCCCGGGGTGGAGCGCGGAAGGCCAGCCGATGGCGCCCGCCAGCGCGGCCGGCTGTTCCGAACGGAAGGACAAGGCGAGGTCCAGCATCGGCCCCTGCCCCGTCCCGGCCAGACGCACCTCCGTCCCGCCCGGCAATTCGGCCGCGACGTCGGAGAGCGCGAGCCGCTCCCCTTCCAGCCGCGCGGAGGCGCGCAACCTCCGCAGCGGCAGCGGGCCCAGGCGCGACTGCTCGGCCGCGATGTCCAGCACGACGGGGATGGCCGGGGGCGTGGTGCCGCGCAGCGCGGCGAGCCAGGGCTCGACATCGAGGCTGGGCGCCGCCAGCGCGGCCCGGAATTCCGAACCGGGCCCGAGGGTGAGGGTGGCGGAACCGCGCACCCGCTGCTCCCCGAATTGCAGCGACATGTTGCGCGCGACGATGCGCTCGACCCCCGCCTCCAGCTCGGCCGTGGCGCGGAAGGCGCCGGGGGGCGCGGGCAGGAGGGCGGCGAGGCGCGGCCCCTCGGCCTCCAGCCGTCCCTCGAAGCCGCCCTCGGCCAGCAGGGCACCACGGGCGCGCAGGCTGGCCCCCTGCACCTCGCCCAGAAAGTCGAGTGCCGCCACCCCGTCATCGGAGGCCGGGCGCAGCAGGGCCTGGAAGCGCATGGGCCGGCCGCGCCAGGCGAGGCTGCCCTCGGCCGTCATCGCCTCATGGGGCGCGCCGGCACGCAGCCGGGCGGTGACGCCCTCGACCACGGCGCCGCCCAGGATGACCTGGCTGTCCTCGATCTCGGCGTCGAAGCCGGCGGGAAAGGCGGGCTGGAAGACCCCCGGCAACGAGGTCAGTGGCCAGGGCAGATGGATGACGGCACCCAGCAGCGCCATCTCCCGCACCTCGATGCGGCCGAGCAGCAGGGCCGGCAGCGCGAGGCGCAGGCGGATGCCCCGTGCCGTCATGCGGATGTCGTCCTCATCCCAGCCGATCAGCAGCCCCTGCGCCTCCATCCGCGGCTGGGGCAGCAGCTCGACCGAGATGGGCCCGGTGATGGCGACGGCGCGGCCCAGCCGTTCGGAGGCGATGGCGGCCAGCGTGCCGCGGTGGCGGTCCCAGTCCAGCGTGCGCGGGACGGCATAGATGGCGACCGCGCCCAGCGCGGCCGCGAAGGCGAGGATCAGCGCGAGGAGGCGCGCGCCCCTCACCTGCCCCAGCCGCCGCCGCCCGGCGTCTCCAGCACCAGCACATCATCCACGCCGAGATCGGCCTTGCCGGCATTGCCGGGAATGGGCGTGGTGGTGCCGTCCGCGCGCTCCACCCATTGCCGGCCGGGCGCGCCATCGGCGCCGCCATGCAGGCCATGGGGTGCGATATTGCGGCGCGAGGCGACGACCACCGCCTGCATGGGGCGCAGGAAGCGGATGCGCCGGCGCGATCCGTCACCGCCCTGCCATTGCCCCGCCCCGCCCGAACCGCGGCGGATGGAGAACTCCTCCAGCCGCACCGGGTAGCGCATCTCCAGGATCTCGGGGTCGGTCATGCGGGTGTTGGTCATGTGGGTCTGCACTGCGCTGGCGCCGTCGAACCCCGGCCCCGCGCCCACCCCGCCGCAGACCGTCTCGTAATACTGGTACTGCGCGTCCCCGAAGAGGAGGTTGTTCATGGTGGCCTGGGCGCTGGCGCAGGCGTCGAGGGCCGCCAGCAGCGCGTTGCAGGTCATCTGGCTGACCTCGGTGTTGCCGGCCACGACGGCGCGGCCCGGCTCGGGGCTGAGGAAGCTGGCCGGCGGCACGATGATTTCCAGCGGCTTCAGGCAGCCATCGTTCAGCGGGATGTCCTCGCCCACCAGGGTGCGAAAGCAGTAGAGCACCACGGCACGGCACACGGCGGGCGGCGCGTTGAAATTGTCCGGCCGCTGCGGGCCCGTGCCGGTGAAGTCGATGATGGCGCGGCGGTTCCGCTGGTCCACGCGGACTTCCACCACCAGCGGCGTGCCGTCATCGGTGCGCGTCTCGAAGCGGCCATCCTTCAGCTTCGCCAGCACGCGGCGGACGCTTTCCTCGGCGTTGTCCATGACGTGGCGCATGTAGGCGCGCACCGTCTCCAGCCCGAAGGAGGTCACGGCGGCGCGAAGTTCCTGCACGCCGGTCTCGTTCGCCGCCACCTGTGCCTTGATGTCGGCGATGTTCACGTCCGGCGCGCGGGCGGGGTAGCGGGCGCCTTCCAGCAGGGCGCGGAACTCGGCCTCGCGGAAGCGGCCCTGTTCCACCAGCAGGAAGTCGTCAATGACGACGCCCTCCTCCTCCAGCGTGGCGGATCCGGGGGGGGTGGAGCCCGGCGTCAGGCCGCCGATATCGGCGTGGTGACCACGGCTGCCCACGAAGAACAGGATCTCCGTGCCGGCGTCGTCGAAGACGGGCGTGATGACCGTCACATCCGGCAGGTGCGTGCCGCCATTGTAGGGGTTGTTCAGCGCGACCACGTCGCCCGGGCGCAGGGTGGCGCCACGGCTGTTGATGACGGTCCGCACGCTTTCGCCCATGGCGCCCAGATGCACCGGCACATGCGGCGCATTGGCCACGAGCGCGCCCGTCGCGTCGAAGATGGCGCAGGAGAAGTCCAGCCTCTCCTTGATGTTCACGCTCTGGCTCGTGTTCTGCAGCACCGTGCCGGTCTGCTCGGCGATGGCCATGAAGAGGTTGTTGAACAGCTCCAGCATCACAGGGTCGGGGCGCGAGGCATCGGCCTCCCGCGCCGCCGCCCGCGCCTCGACGCGGTGCAGGACGAGGTGGTTGAGCGGCGTGACGCGCGCCTCCCAGCCGGGTTCGACCACCGTGGTCGCGATGGCCTCGCGGATCAGCACGGGGCCGCGGATGGCATCGCCCGCGCGCAGGGCGTCGCGGTCATGCACCGGTGCGTCGTGATGGGCACCCGCCATGAAGACCCGCACGCGATCGAGAAGCGGAATGGCCTCGCCTGCGGGGCGGGACGCGAGCGGCGTCTCGGCCACCGCCTCGCCGGGCAGGGTCACCTCCACCACGGCGGCCTCGATGACCACGGGGCGTTCGGGGGTGGCGAAGCCGAAGCGGGCGCGGTGGGCGGCGGTGAAGCGTTCCAGCAGTTCACGCGCCTCGCCCATGGGGACGGGCAGGAAACTGTCGGTGCCGGCATAGCGCAGATGCACACGGTGCTGGGCCGTGAGGGCCGTGGCGTCAGCCCCCTGGCGCGCCAGTTCCTCGCGGCCTGCTTCCTCCAGCGCGGCCAGCCGCTCGCGCAGGGGGGCGATGGCGGCGGCGTCCAGCGGGGCCTCGATGGCGGCCTCGCGGATCACGGACTGGTCGGCCAGCCCCATCCCATAGGCGCTGAGCACGCCGGCGAAGGGGTGCAGGAACACCGTCTCCATGCCCAGCTCATCGGCCACCAGGCAGGCATGCTGCCCGCCCGCGCCGCCGAAGCAGGCGAGCGTGTAGCGCGTCACGTCATGGCCGCGCTGCAGCGACACCTGCCGGATGGCATGCGCCATGTTGGCCACCGCGATGCGGAGAAAACCCTCCGCCACCTCTTCCGGCGACTGGCCGATGCGGGCCGCGAGTTCGGTGAACTTCGCGCGCACCGTCTCGGAATCCAGGGGCTGGTCGCCATCGGGCCCGAAGATGGCCGGGAAGTGCGCGGGCTGGATCTTGCCCGTCATGACGTTCGCATCGGTCACGGTCAGCGGCCCGCCACGGCGATAGGCGGCGGGGCCTGGCACGGCGCCCGCGCTGTCCGGCCCCACGCGGAAGCGCGCGCCGTCATAGTGCAGGATGGAGCCGCCGCCGGCCGCCACCGTGTTGATGGCCATCATCGGCGCGCGCATCCGCACGCCGGCCACCACGGTTTCGAAGGCGCGCTCATACTGGCCGGCATAGAGCGCCACATCGGTGCTGGTGCCGCCCATGTCGAAGCCGATGATGCGCTCGAACCCCGCCATGGCGGCGGTGCGCGCCGCGCCCACGATGCCGCCCGCGGGGCCGGAGAGGATGGCGTCCTTGCCCTGGAAGGCTCCGGCTTCCGCGAGCCCGCCGGAGGATTGCATGAAGAAGAGCCTGGGGGGATTGCTTCCGGCCGATTCACGCCCGGCTTCGCCGGACGATCGGACGGGGTTCCCCAACTCATCGGCCACCTGCGCCACATAGCGCCGCAGGATGGGCGAGAGATAGGCATCCACCACCGCCGTATCCCCGCGCGGCACGATGCGCGGCAGCGGGCTCGCTTCATGCGAGAGGCTGATCTGGGTGAAGCCCTCCTCCGCCGCGATCTCGCCCAGGCGGATTTCATGCGCCGGATGCGCCCAGGCGTGCATCAACACGATGGCGACCGCGCGGATGCCCTCCGCATGGGCCTCGCGCAGGGCGACGCGGGCGACGCCCTCGTCCAGCTTCGTGATCTCGGTGCCGTCCACCGCCACGCGGCCAGGGATTTCGGCCACACGCGCGTGCAGCAGCTCGGGCAGCTTCACATGCAGGTCGAAAAGCCGCGGCCGCGCCTGGTTGCCGATGCGCGCCATGTCGGCGAAGCCCTGGTTCACCAGAAGCAGGACGGGCTCGCCCTTGCGCTCCAGCAGGGCGTTGGTGGCCACCGTGGTGCCCATCTTCACCGCCTCGACGGCGCCTTCGGGCAGCGGCGCACCGACGGGCAGGCCCAGCATCTGGCGGATGCCGGCCACCGCGGCATCGCGATAGCGTTCAGGATTTTCGGACAGCAGCTTGGCGGTGGAGAGTGTGCCATCCGGGTGCCGGGCCACGATGTCGGTGAAGGTGCCGCCCCGATCCACCCAGAATTGCCAGCGCCCCGCCACCATTCGCCAACCCCCTGCCTGCCCGCCCGGTTTGAAGCGAGCGGGCGCGGCGCGCAAGGGGGAAGCGCGCCGCGATCACATCCGGTTCAGCTGCTCATGCGGATGCCGGTGAGTTCGGCCATCTCGCGCCAGCGCTGCACCTCGCTCTGGTGGAAGGCGGTGAACTCCAGCGGCGTCAGCGGGGCGCTGTTCAGCCCGGCGCGGACCGCGCGCTCGGCCACCGCCGGTTCGCCCAGGGCGGCGATGAAGGCGGCGCCCAGTTGCGCCACGCGCGCCTCCGCCGTGCCGCGCGGCGCGAAGAGGCCGAACCAGGCGTCCACCGCCATGAAGGGCACGCCGGCTTCCTCGGTGGTGGGGATGTTCGGGAATTCCGGCAGGCGCATGGGCGCGCCGACCGAGAGTGCCCGCACCCGCCCGTCGCGCACGAAGGTCACGATCTGCGGCCAGGTCGAGACGAAGAAATCCACCACACCGGCGATGGTGTCCGTCGCCGCCGGCGCGCCGCCGCGATAGGGGACATGCGTCGCCTCCATCTGCATCCGGCGCACGAAGGTCTCGGCGATGACGTGGCTCGCACTGCCCGCCTGGGAGGAGGCGTAGTTCACCCGCCCGCCATTGCGCCCCATGGCCACCAGCCCCGCCATGTCCTGCGCGCGGGAATTGGCGGGCACGACGGTGGCGTGGTGGACGGTGGCGAGCCGCGCGACGGGCACGAAGCTTTCCACGACGTGATAGGGCAGGCTGGGCGCCATCCATTGGTTGGAGGCATGGGTCTGGTTGTGGCCCAGCACCAGCGTGTTGCCATCGGGTGCGGCGCGGGCCGCCGCCTCGGTGCCGATGATGCCGCCCGCGCCGCCTCGGTTGTCCACCACGACGGGCTGGTTGAGCAGTTGCCCCGCGCGCTCGCCCACCACACGGGCCAGGATGTCGGTGGAGCCGCCGGCCGGGGCGGGCACGATGAGGCGCAGCGGCGCCCCCTGGGCGCGCGCGACGCCCGGGGCGGCCAATGGGGCGGCCGCCAGGGCGGCCATGGTGGCGCCAAGGCTGGCGCGACGGGTCAGCATGGAAAAACCTCCCTCGGGGTGCGGCCGGGTTCAGCCCGGCAGGGTGTTGATGAAGTCGAGCAGCAATCGCGTCGTGGCCTCGGGCTGTTCCTGCTGCACCCAGTGGCCCGCGCCGTCCACCAGGTGGACGCCGCGCATGTCGGTGCAGGCGGTGCCGTTCATCCGCGCCAGCGCGCCAGGCGACTGGTGGATGCCCCAGTCCGAGGCGCCGGCGATGAACAGGCTGGGAACATCAATGGTCCGGCCGGTGAAGGCCTCCATATCCGCGTCGAAGCGCCTGGAGGTGCGGATGCGATACCAGTTCAGCCCGCCCTGGAAGCCGGTGCGGGCGTATTCGCCGGCGTAGAAGCCCACATCCTCCTCGGTCAGCCAGGGGCTGTATTGCGGGGGGGTGTGGGGGGCCACGGTCTGCGCCATGTCCTCGTGCAGGTTCATGACATAGTAGGTGGGCAGCTTCGCCAGTTCCGCGGCACTCCAGGCCGTCAGGGGAACGGGCCTGTTCTCCGCCCAGTCGGCGCTCTTGTGGTGGTAGTAGCCGCGAATGAACGCGGGCAGGCCCTGCGGCGCGCCGGTCATGTCCGTATCCGCCTCGGGCGTCGAGTAATACCAGTGGTAGTGCTTGCGCCCGATGGCCGCGAGTTCCGCCACGATGTCCTGCGCGGGCGGGGGCGTGCCGTCGCGCAGCGCGGGCGGGCCGCTGAAGGGCGCGCTCATCAATGCCACGGCCGGGAAGATGTCGGGGCGCACCAGCGTGGCGTGCGCCGCCACGGGCGAGCCGAAATCATGTCCCACCACCGCATGCACGCGCTTGTGGCCCAGCGCGTGGACCAGCCCCACCACGTCGCGCGTCAGGTTCATCTGGCGGAACTGCGCGAGGTCCCCGTCATAGCGCGTGTCGGCCCCCGTGGTGCGGCCATAGCCGCGCAGGTCGGGGGCCACGACATGGAAGCCCGAGGCCGCCAGCGGCCGCATCACATGGCGCCAGGAATAGGCCAGCTCCGGAAAACCGTGCAGCAGCAGCAGCAGCGGGCGGCCCGGTGTCTCGTGGCCCGCTTCCAGAACATGCATGGTCAGGCCGTTCACATGCGGCACCATGCGGCTCTGGATGCCGTGCGGCAGGGGGATGGGCGAAAGGCTCATGGTCGGCGCTCCAGCAGGACGAGGCCATCCACCTTCGGCGTTCCCCCCCAGTCGAAAACTTCATGCGCGATGCAGGGCATGTCCAGACGGTCGGCCACATGCCGCACCACGTCCACGCTGCCGAAATTCCGCCAGCGGTCGTTCTGCTGGTAGAAGCCACCCGGGTTCTGCATGTTGTTCGAGACGTGCAGCAAGGCGAGGCCGCCCGGCACCAGCACGCGGTGCATCTCGCGGATATAGTCGAAGACGTCCAGCAGCTCGAAATGCACCATGGCGTCGTAGCAGTAGAGCGAGGTGTGGGCGCCCGTGTCGCAGTCCGCCAAATCGTGGCCGTTGTTGACCACGTAGCGCACGCGCGCATCGCCCGCGAAGCGCTGGCGGCAATGGGCGATGTTGCTCTCGTTCACGTCCACCAGCGTGATCTCGCCCACGCGGTCCAGGCATTGCGCGGCGTGGCGGCCATGACCGCAAGCCAGCTCGATGGTGCGCGAGAGATCCAGCCGCTTGAAGTATTTCAGCACCGGCTTCTCGGGTGACCAGAAGAAGCCCAGCCAGGCCTCGGCCTGGGCGTAATAGGGCGCACCATCCCAGTCGCGGTTGATGCGGGCGCGGATGCTGTCCTGGCGGTTCACGCTGCCTCCAGGGATTCGCTGAGTTCCAGCCACTCCTCCTCCAGCGCGGCCACCTCCTTGGCGATGGCGGCGCGGCGGGCAGTGGCGCGGGCGATCAGGTCGGGCTTGTTGCGGTCATAGAGGCGCGGGTCGGCCAAGGCATCGTCAATCACGCGCGCCTCGGCGTTCAGCTTTTCCATGGCGGCCTCCACCTCGCGCAGGCGCTGGCGCAGGGGGGCCAGGTTCTGGCGCTGCTCGGCGCGGCCGCGGCGTTCGTCGCGGCGGACGGGGGGCGCCTCGCTGGCCTTGGCGCCGCCGCGGGCGCGCTGCGCCAGATGCGCGCGGTAATCGTCCAGGTCGCCCTCGAAGGGGGTGACGGCGCCATCGGCCACCAGCCAGAGACGGTCCGCCACCAGCTCCACCAGATGCGGGTCGTGGCTGATAAGCAGCACGGCGCCCTGGTAGTCGGCCAGGGCCCGCACCAGCGCCTCGCGCGCGTCGATGTCGAGGTGGTTGGTGGGCTCGTCCAGGATGAGCATGTGCGGCGCCTCGCGCGTCGTGAGCGCCAGCAGCAGCCGGGCCTTCTCGCCGCCCGAAAGGGCCGTGACACGCGTCTCCGCCCGATCCGCGTCCAGCCCGAAGCGCGCGAGTTGCGACCGGCATTGCGCGGGGGTGGCGCGCGGCAGGGCCTCCTGCATATGGGACAGCGGCGTGCCGTCCGGGTTCAGCTCATCGGCCTGGTGCTGCGCGAAATAACCCACGCGGATGCGCCGGTCGCGGTGGATGTCCCCGCCCATCAGGCCCAGCCGCCCGGCCAGCAGCTTGGCCAGCGTGGACTTGCCATTGCCGTTCGCGCCCAGCAGGGCGATCCGGTCCTCCTGGTCAATGCGCATGTCGAGGCCGCGCAGCACCGCGCGCTCGCCATAGCCCACCACGCCGCGCGCCACGCTGAGGATGGGCGGCGAAAGCTGCTCCGGCTCGGGGAAGGCGAAATGGGTTTCGCTGTCCTCCACGATGGCCTCGATGGGCGGCAGGCGTTCCAGCGCCTTGAGGCGGGATTGCGCCTGGCGCGCCTTGGTGGCCTGGGCGCGGAAGCGGTCTACGAAGGCCTGCATATGCGCCCGTTGCGCGGTAATGCGGGCGTTCTGCGCCGCCTGCTGGGCCGCGCGCTCGGTGCGGATGCGCACGAAGCTCTCGAAATTGCCGGGGTAGAGGGTGATCTTGCGCTGATCCAGGTGCGCGATGGAATCCACGCAGCGGTCCAGCATGCCCCGGTCATGGCTGATGACGATGGCCGCCCCCGAGAAGCGCTGCAGCCACCCCTCCAGCCAGAGCGCCGCCTCCAGGTCCAGGTGGTTGGTGGGCTCGTCCAGCAGCAGCAGGTCGGGCTCCAGGAAGAGGGCGCGCGCCAGGCTCACGCGCATGCGCCAGCCGCCCGAGAATTCCGAGGAGGGCCGCGCCTGCGCCGCCGCGTCGAAGCCGAGGCCCGCGAGGATGGTGGCGGCGCGCGACGGCGCGCTGTCCGCCTGGATGGCGATGAGGCGTTCCTGGATTTCCGCCGCGCGGGCGGGTTCGGGGCCGGCCTCGGCTTCGGCCAGCAGGGCGGCGCGCTCGGTGTCGGCGGAGAGGACGATGTCCAGCAGGCTCTCGGACCCCGCCGGCGCCTCCTGCGCCACATGCCCCATGCGGGCGCGGGCGGCGAGGCGGATGTCCCCGCCATCCAGCCCCACCTCGCCCAGGATGGCGCGGATCAAGGTGGACTTTCCGGCGCCGTTGCGGCCCACCAGGCCGATCTTGCGGCCCGTGTCCACCTGCAGCGAGGCGCCCTCCAGCAGCGGGCGGCCGGCCATGCGCAGGGTCAGGTCGCGGAGGGTCAGGACGGTCATGCGCGGGGTTATAGCGCGGGGTGCCCCCCGCCGTCAGCGCGTCCGCGCGGGGAATAAAGGGCTGAGGGCTTGCGCGCGGGGCGGCCTGCCCCTATCCGCCCGGCCAGCGCCACATCCCAACGGCAGGAATAACCCCATGGCCATTGAACGTACCTTCAGCATCCTCAAGCCCGACGCCACGCGCCGGAACCTCACCGGCAAGATCAACGCCGTGTTCGAGGAGAACGGCCTGCGCATCGTGGCGCAGAAGCGCATCCACATGACGGAGACGCAGGCCAAGAAGTTCTACGAAGTCCACGCCGCCCGCCCCTTCTATGGCGAGCTGGTGTCCTTCATGACCTCGGGCCCCGTCGTCGTGCAGGTGCTGGAAGGCGAGAACGCCGTGGCCAAGAACCGCGAGCTGATGGGCGCCACCAACCCGGCCAACGCCGACGCCGGCACCATCCGCAAGATGTTCGCCGAGAGCATCGAGGCCAACAGCGTCCATGGCAGCGACAGCGCCGAGAACGCGGCCATCGAGATCGCCTACTTCTTCGCCGGCAGCGAAATCGTCGGCTGAATGTGTTGGGGGGCGGGCGACCGCCCCCCTTACGCTTCGGGGCTCAGCCCCAGATCAGGTAGATCAGCACCAGGATCGCCACGGTCGCGCCCACGGCCCAGGGGATGGACGCCATGAAGGCGTCATAGAGGCCCTGGCGCTCGGACATGATGTCCTCGGCCTTCACTTCGACGAACTCGATCTCATGGTGCTGCTGGGCCATCTCAGGGCTCTCCTCAATCCTTGGCGCGATGTGTAGGAAGCGGCGCGTATCCGGGCAAGGGGTTGATCAAGGCGCCCGTCGCGGCCGGCAGCGTTCCCACCACGCGCCCTTCCTCCAGCCGCACCCGTCCTGAGGCCAGCCAGGCCAGCGCCGCCGGGTAGAGCCGATGTTCCTCGGCCAGGACCCGGGCGGCCAGTTCCGCTTCGGTATCCTCGGGCAGCACCGGCACGGCGGCCTGGGCGATAATGGGCCCCTCATCCACCCCGGGCGTCACCAGGTGAACGGTGCACCCATGCAGCCGCACGCCCGCGGCGAGCGCGCGCGCATGGGTGTCCAGTCCCGGAAAGGACGGCAGCAGCGAGGGATGGATGTTCACCATCCGCCCCTCCCAGGCGCGGACGAAGCCTTCGGTCAGCACCCGCATGAAGCCCGCCAGCGCGACCAGCTCGATGTCATGGGCGGCCAGTTCGGCCTGGAGGGCGGCCTCGAAGGCCTCGCGCGGCCGGCCGCGGCTTTCGACGACGGCGGTGGGCACGCCGCGCCCGGCCGCATGGGCCAGGCCGGCCGCATCGGCGCGGTTGGACAGGACGAGGGCGATCTCGGCCGGATAATCAGGCGCGGCCGCCGCCTCCAGCAGCGCCGCCATGTTCGACCCGCGGCCCGAAATCAGGACCGCGACCCTGGGCCCCTCGCCCTTGGGCCGCGTCATGGAAACAGGCGGCCCCGCATCACCACCTCGGCCTCCTCGCCGCCGCCGGCCTCGATGGTGCCGATGCGCTGGGCCGTCTCGCCCGCGGCGTTGAGCTGCGCCACGGCCGCTTCAGCATGCTCGGCCGCGACCACGACCACCATGCCGAGGCCGCAATTGAAGACGCGCAGCATCTCGGCCTCGGCCACGCCGCCGGCGCGGGCCAGCCAGGGGAAGACGGGCGGCGGCGTCCAGGCGCCGGCATCCACCACGGCCCGCACGCCCTCGGGCAGCACGCGGGGCAGGTTGCCCGGCAGGCCCCCGCCCGTGATGTGGGCGGCGGCCTTGAGCATCCCCGCCCGGTGCAGCGCCAGCAGCGGCTTCACATAGATGCGGGTGGGGGCCAGCAGCGCCTCGGCCAGGGTCTTGCCGGGGGCGAAGGGCGCCTCGGCGTCCAGCCGCGCGCCGCTCGCCTCCAGGATGCGCCGCACCAGGGAGAAGCCGTTGGAATGCACGCCCGAGCTCAACAGGCCAACCA
This sequence comes from Roseococcus suduntuyensis, assembly GCF_014196305.1. GTDB lineage: Bacteria > Pseudomonadota > Alphaproteobacteria > Acetobacterales > Acetobacteraceae > Roseococcus > Roseococcus suduntuyensis. The sequence continues at coordinate 221,015 of NZ_JACIDJ010000005.1, read as the reverse complement.
GCACATCGCCCGGGCCCACCTCGCGCGGCAGCAGCGCGCCGCGCTCGGCGGCACCGACGGCGAAGCCGGCCAGGTCATAGTCGCCGCCGTGATACATGCCCGGCATCTCGGCCGTCTCGCCGCCCACCAGGGCACAGCCGGCCTGGCGGCAGCCCTCGGCGATGCCCGCGACCACCTCGGCCGCGTGCGCCACCTCCAGCTTGCCGGTGGCAAAATAATCCAGAAAGAACAGCGGCTCCGCGCCCTGCACCACCAGGTCGTTCACGCACATGGCGACGAGGTCCACCCCCACCTCGCCATGCCGCCCCGCCTCGATGGCCAGGCGCAGCTTGGTGCCCACCCCATCGGTGGCGCTGACCAGCACGGGGTCGGTGAAGCCCGCGGCCTTCAGGTCGAACAGGGCGCCGAAGCCGCCCAGGCCACCCATGGTTCCTGCACGATCCGTGGAACGCGCGAGGGGTTTGATGCGTTCCACCAGCGCGTCGCCGGCTTCGATATCCACGCCGGCCTGCGCATAGGTCAGCCCATTGGGGGTCGGGTCTTTGTCGTGCGAACTGTTCAGGGTCGCCTCCGATGGGCTAAGTCAAACGGTGCGATGCACCCCGGTCAGGAGGACAGCCGCCTTGGATGCAGGATACAGGACGATCGCGCGGGCCGCGACCATGCCCGCCCGGATGAGGGCAGCGCTGCGGCGCGGCCTGCTCGGCCTCATGCTCACGGGCGTCTTTTGCCTCCCCCTGGCGGCGCAGGACAACCCCCTGGTGCAACGCGGCGTGCCGGCCGAGGCCACGGCGGCCAATGCGGTGGCGGCGCGGGAGCTGGCGCAGGCCTCCGCCGCGCGCATCGCCTTCCAGCGCATGGCCGAAGCGCTGGGCGAATCGCGCTCGGCGCCCCCGGCCTCCCAGCTGGACTCCATGGTGGCCGCGATCATCATCGAGGAGGAGCGCACCACCGCCACCCGCTATATCGGGCGCGTGACGGTGCAGTTCTCGCCAGGTGCCGTCAGCGCGGCGCTGGGCAGGTCCGTGGGCGGCGGCATGGCGGGAGGCCCCGCGCCTGGCACCGGCGGCCTCGCCCTCAACATTCCGATGGCGGCGACCTCCACCATCGAGGCCGAGGCGGTGCTGGGCTCCCTGCCCGCCTGGCTCGAACTGCGGCGGCGCATGATGCAGTCGGGCAGCGTGGTCAGTGTCGAGGTGCTGGCCATGAACATGGACACGGCGAGGGTGCGCCTCGGGCTGCGCAGCCTGCCCGTCGAGGCCGCTTCCAGCCTCTCGGCCATGGGCCTCTTCGTGGACAGCGGCGGGCCGGTCTGGCAGGTGGGCCTTGGCGGCAGGTGAGCCTGACCCCGGCTCGACCCCACCCGGCGCGCCCGCGCCGGGCCCCACGCATGACCTGCTGACGCTTCCCAACATCATCACCTTCGTGCGGCTGCTGGCCGTGCCGGCCACCATCTGGCTGATCCTGCAGAAACGGCTCGACCTCGCCTTCCTCGTTTTCGTGGCGGCGGGGCTGTCGGATGCGCTGGATGGCTGGCTCGCGCGGGTGCTGAACGCGCGTTCGCAGATCGGCGCGCTGCTCGACCCCATGGCGGACAAGGCGCTGCTGGTCTCGGTCTATGTGACGCTGGCCGCCATCCAGGTGCTGCCCGACTGGCTGGCCATCCTGGTGGTGTTCCGCGACGTGCTGATCGTGGGCGGGCTGCTGCTGCTCTGGATGGTGGGGCAACGGCCCGTGATACAGCCTATCCTGGTCTCCAAGGTGAACACCGCGCTGCAGATCGGCCTCGCGGCGCTGGCGCTGTTCACCGCGGGCTTCGGCCCCCCGATGCCGGTGGCGCTTGAAGCGCTGATCTGGCTGGTCGCGGCCACGACGCTGGCCTCCGGCATCGCCTACGTGATCGGCGCCGCGCGGCGCCTGAAGGGCCTCGGCTGATGCCGCCCGACATGGTGACGCGCGTGCCGCCCCTTCCCGCCCCGCCCCCCGGACGGGGCCGCGTGCCGCCCACGGGCCCGAGCCGCCGCCAGCGCCTGGCGCTGCTGGCGGGGGTGGGCCTCGCGCTACTGCTGGGGCTGTGGATGTTCTCGGCCATCCTCACGCCCTTCGTGCTGGCCGCCTGCATCGCCTATTTCCTCGACCCGCTGGCCAGCCGCATGGCGCGGCTCGGCTCGCCGCGCTGGCTTTCGGCCATCCTGCTGGTCACGTTGCTGCTGCTGCTGGGGCTGCTGGCGGTGCTGCTGCTCTACCCCCTCATCCTGGCGCAGATCGGCGTGCTGCTGACGCGCCTGCCCGGCTACATCGCCACCATCAACGCCGCCCTGCGCGACTTCCTGCTGACGCTGGAAGAGGCCGCCGGGCCCGAGATGGTGGATGCGCGGCTGCGCGAACTCATCATCGGGCAGGCGGGGACCATGGTGGGCTGGCTCGGCACCTCGGCCACGCGGCTGCTGGGCCAGGGCATGGCACTGTTCCACGTCTTTACCCTGGCGGTGGTGACGCCGGTGGTCAGCTTCTATCTGCTGCGCGACTGGCCGGGCATCATGGGGCGGCTGGAACGCTGGCTGCCCCGGCGCTCCGCCCCCACCGTGCTGCAACTGGCGCGCGACGTGGACCGGGTGCTGTCCGCCTGGCTGCGCGGCCAGCTTCTGTGCTGCCTGGCGCTGGGGGCCTTCTACGCCATCACCCTCTCGGCCGTGGGGCTGGAGCTGGGGCTGATGGTGGGCCTCGTCTCCGGCCTTCTGTCCTTCATTCCCTATGTGGGGTCGCTCACCGGCTTCGCCCTTTCCGTGCTGCTGGCCATCGGCCAATGGGGCGACTGGAACGGCGTGATCCTGGTGGTGGGCATCTTCGTGCTGGGCCAGGTGCTGGAAGGCTATGTCATCTACCCGCGCCTGCTGGGCGACAGGGTGGAGCTGCACGCCGTCTGGGTCATCTTCGCCCTGTTCGCAGGCGGCGTCGCCTTCGGCTTCCTGGGCGTGCTGCTGGCCGTGCCCATCGCCGCCGCGGTGGGCGTGCTGGCCCGCTACTGGCTGCGCCGCTACCTCGACAGCCCGGTCTATCTCGACCCGCCGCGGCCGGGGGACGGGCCGTGATCCAGCTCGCCCTTCCGCTGGAACTCGCCCCCTCCTTCGCCGCCGCCGACTTCATCGCCGATGCCAGCAACGAGGAGGCGCTGCGCTGGCTGTCCGAGCCCGATCGCTGGCCGCATGGGCGCCTGCTGCTGGCCGGCCCGCCCGGCACCGGCAAGACCCACCTGCTGCACATGATGGCGGCCGCCCATGGCTGGGAGCTGCGCGAGGGTCCCGCCCTGCGCGGCCTGCCCGAGGCGCCCACCCGCGGCATCGCGCTGGACATGGCCGATGCCCCAGGCGAGGAGGCGTCCCTGTTCCACCTGATCAATGCCTGCGCCGAGGCCCGCCTGCCCCTGCTGATGGCCGGCCGCGCCGCGCCCTCGCGCTGGGGGGTGGCCCTGCCCGATTTGCGCTCCCGCCTCGCCGCCACGGCAGTGGCGATGACCAACGAACCCTCGGACGCGCTGCTGGACGCGCTCTTCGCCAAGCACCTGGCGGACCGGCAGCTCTCGCTGGACCCCGGCCTGGGCGCGCGGCTGCGGCTGCGCCTGCCCCGCAGCGCGGCCGCCATGGCGGAGGCCGTGGCGCGGCTCGATCGCGCCACGCTCGGCACCCATGCCCGGCCCACGCTGCGCTCCGCCCTGGCCGCCCTGGCCCCCATGCTCGATGATGATGGTTTCGAGACAGCGCCTCCGGAGTACCTGCTCGACCACGCCCGGTTGCTGTAGCGTGGCCGCCATGCCCAGCGCCGTGACCCTGCCCCCGATCGCCCCGCCCGCCCCCGAGCCCGCGCAGGAGCCCGGCCGCTTCTTCAACCGCGAGCTCTCCTGGCTCGACTTCAACACCCGCGTGCTGGAGGAGGCCGCCAACCCCCAGCACCCGCTGCTGGAGCGGCTGCGCTTCGTGGCCATCTCGGGCTCCAACCTGGATGAATTCTATTCGGTGCGCGTGGCCGGGCTGGTGGGGCAGGAGCGCGAGAACGTCACCACCCCCTCGCCCGACGGGCTCTCCCCCACCCAGCAGTTGCAGGCCATCCACCAGCGGGCGCTGAAGCTGATCGAGGGACAGCAGACGGCGTGGACCACGCTGCACAAGCAGCTGCGCGCCGCCGGCGTGACCTTGCTGGACGCCGACGCCCTGGGTGAGCCGGACATCGCCTGGCTGGAGGCCTTCTTCCAGGACCGCGTCTTCCCGGTGTTGACCCCGTTGGCGGTGGACCCGGCGCACCCCTTTCCGTTCATCTCCAACCTCGCGCTCTGCATGGTGCTGAAGCTGGTGCGCGAGGAGGATGGCGGGACCATGCGCGCGCTGATCCCGCTGCCGCCCCAGGTGGACCGCTTCATCCGCCTGCCCAATGGCGAGGAGGGCATCCGCTTCGCCCTGCTGGAAGATGTGGTGGCGCTGAACCTGCACCACCTCTTCCCCGGCTTCATCGTGGCCGAGCGCGGGCTGTTCCGCCTGATCCGCGACACCGACGTGGAGTTCGAGGAGGAGGCCGAAGACCTCGTCCGTTCCTACGAGACCGCGCTGAAGCGCCGCCGCCGCGGCCGCGCCATCCGCCTGGCGGTGGATGCGCGCATGCCCAGCGACATGATCGAGTTCGTGGCGGAAGAGCTGGACGCCGCCCGCGATGGCATCTTCACGGTGAACGGGCTGCTGGGGGTGGCCGACCTCTCGCAGATGATTGTGGACGACAGGCCGGACCTGCTGTTCACCCCCTACACGCCGCGCTTCCCCGAGCGCATCCTGGATTTCGGCGGCGACTGCTTCGCGGCCATCCGCGCCAAGGACATCGTGGTCCACCACCCCTATGAGAGCTTCGACGTGGTGGTGCAGTTCCTGCGGCAGGCGGCGCGCGACCCCAGCGTCGTCTCGATCAAGCAGACCCTCTATCGCACCAGCCGCGACAGCCCGATTGCCAGGGCCTTGATCGAGGCGGCCGAGGCCGGCAAGTCCGTCACCGCCATGGTGGAGCTGAAGGCCCGCTTCGACGAGGAGCGCAACATCTCCATCGCGCGGGAGCTGGAAGCGGCCGGCGTGCAGGTCGTCTTCGGCTTCGTGGAGCTGAAGACCCACGCGAAGGTCTCGCTCGTGGTGCGGCGTGAGGGCGGTTCCCTTCGCAGCTACGCCCATTTCGGCACGGGCAACTACCACCCCATCACGGCGCGCATCTACACGGACCTCAGCTACTTCACGGCCGACCCCACGCTGACGCGCGATGCCGCCAAGCTGTTCAACTACATGACCGGCTACGCGCGGCCCGAGGACATGGAGAAGCTCGCTTTCGCGCCGCTGACCATCCGCCCCACCCTCATGGGCCTGATCGAGCAGGAGATCGCCTTCGCGCGCGAGGGCAAGCCCGCCACCATCTGGCTCAAGATGAACAGCCTGGTGGACCGCGACCTGATTGACGCGCTGTATCGCGCCTCCATGGCCGGCGTGCATGTGGAATGCGTGGTCCGCGGCATCTGTTGCCTCCGCCCGGGCGTTCCTGGCCTGTCGGACAACATCCGGGTCAAATCCATCGTGGGCCGCTTCCTTGAACACAGCCGCGTCTATGCCTTCGGCAACGGGCACCGCATGCCCTCGCGCCGCGCGCGGGTCTACATTTCCAGCGCCGACTGGATGGCGCGCAACATGGACTGGCGCGTCGAGACCATGGTCCCGGTGGAGAACGCCACCGTCCACGCCCAGGTGCTGGACCAGATCATGGTGGTGAATTTGCGCGACGCCGCGCAGAGCTGGGACCTGGAGCCCGACGGCACCTGGCGCCGCCGCGCGCCGGACCCGCGGCAATTCTCGGCGCACGAATACTTCATGACCAACCCCTCGCTCTCCGGCCGGGGCAGCGCGCTGTCACGGCCCGTGCGCTCGGCCACCTCCCGCCGCGCCCGACAAGACCGGCTGCATCAGGACTGACTGTATGGATTCGCACATCACCACCCGCATCCGCACCGGCGTGGTGGACCTGGGTTCCAACTCGGTGCGGCTGGTGGTCTATGAGGGGCTCAGCCGCAACCCGCATGTCATCTTCAACGAGAAGGCGGTGCTGGGCCTGGGCCGCGGCCTGCACACCACCGGCGAACTGAACGAGGCCGCCGCCGCCCAGGCCCTGACCGTGCTGGGCCGCTACCACGCCCTGGCGCGCGGCATGGGCGCCGAACCGCTGGAGGTGATGGCCACCGCCGCCGTGCGCGACGCCAGCAATGGCGCGCAGTTCCTGGAGGAGATGGCCCGCGTCATGCCCGGCGCGCGCCTCAACGTCCTGACCGGCGAGGAGGAGGCCCGGCTCTCGGCCGAGGGCCTGCTGCTGGGCGTGCCCATGGCCGATGGCGTGCTGGGCGATCTGGGCGGCGGTTCGCTCGAACTGGTGCGGCTCTCGCAGGGGCGCATCACCGACACGGCCTCGCTGCCCATCGGCACCATCCGCCTGGGCGAGCGGGCCGAGGGCGACGCCACCCGGGCGCGCGCCATCGCGGAGGCCGAGCTGAAATCCGTGCCCTGGCTGGGCGCCACCCCGCTGAAGGACCTGTTCCTGGTGGGCGGCACCTTCCGGGCGCTGGCGCGCATCCACATCGTGCAGACGGGCTATCCGCTCAACATCGTCCACCACTACGCCATCCGGCGGGAGGAGGCGCGGGACCTCGCGGGCGTCATCATGAACGCGCCGCGCAAGTCGCTGGAGCGGATGCCGGCCGCGCCCAGCAAGCGCCTGGCGGACCTGCCCTTCGCCGCGGTGGTGATGCGCCGGTTGCTGCGCGCCTCAGGCGCGGCGCGGGTGGTCTTCTCGGCGAATGGGCTGCGCGAGGGCTGGTATGCCCAACGCCTTCCCCCCCGCGAGCGCGACGAGGACCCCCTGCTGGCCGCCGCACGGGAGATCGCGCAGCGCAATGGGCGCGACATGGGCCTGCCGCCCGCCCTGCTGCGCTGGCTGGAACCCCTGGCCGAGGAGGGCGAGGCCGACAGCGCCCTGCGGGCCGCCGCCTGCTGGATCAGCGACAGCGGCAGCCGCGACCACCCCGAATACCGCGCCGAACAGGCCTTCCTGCGGCTGCTGCGGCTGCACGGGGTGGGGCTGGACCACCATGCCCGCGCCTACCTCGCGCTGGTGGCGGCGTTGCGCTACGAGGCCGACCCGCTGGCGCCCTTTCTGGCCCCCGCACGGCTTCTGCTCTCGGCCGCCACCACGCGGCGGGCCGAGGCGCTGGGGGCGGCGCTGCGGCTGGGCTACACGCTCTCGGGCGGCGTGCCCTCGCTGCTGGAAGCCACGCGCCTCGAACGGCGCGGGCAGCGGCTGGTGCTGCGCCTCGACCAGGGGGCCGGCGTCTTTGCCGGCGAAAGCGTGCTGCGGCGGCTGGACGCGCTGGCGGTGGCGTTGGGGCTGGAGGCGTCGCTGGAGGTGGAGTGAGGCCTCACCCCGCCCGGAACAGCGTCAACAGCGCCGAAAGCGTCACCACCGACAGCACCGTCGAGATCAGCACTGCCGCCCCCGAGCCATCGGCCCCCGTGGCATAGCGCCGCGCCAGCAGGAAGGCATTGGCGCCGGTCGGCAGGGCGGCGGTGAGCACGGCGACGGAGGTCTCGAACTCGCTCACCCCCAGCAGGCGGCAGAAGCCCCAGACCAGCAATGGGAGAGCGGCCAGCTTCAGCACCACCATCACCCCCGTCTGCGCCCAGAGGCCCGCGGCGGCGAAACCCGTCAGGCTCGCCCCCAGGCAGAACAGCGCGAGCGGGGGCGTGGCGGCGCCCAGCATCTCCAGCGTGGTGCGCGCCGCCGCCGGCACCGGCAGGCCCAGGCTGCTCCAGATCAGGGCGAGGAAGACCGCCATCACCACCGGGTTGCGCGCCACGCCCGCGAGGGTGCTTCGCAGCAGCATGAGCGGCCGCGCGCCATTGTTCTGCGCCAACTCGGCCACCACTGTCCCGACCCCGAGCAGCAGCATGGCGTGCAGCGCCAGGATGGCCAGCAGCACCGAAAGCCCCGCCTGGCCGAAGGCCGCGGCCACCAGGGGAATGCCCATCATGACCGTGTTGCCGAAGGTGACGTTCAGCCCCAGCGCGTTCGCCGCCCCCAAGGTTATGCCCGTGCGCCGCGCGCCCCAGAGGGTGAAGGCATAGAGCACACCGCAGCCCAGGAAGAAGGCCAACGCCGCCAGCCCCCCGCCCGTGTGCCCCGCCGTGCCGGCGGTGAACAACAGGGCCGGCGCGGCCAGGCTGAAGGCGAATGCGTTCATGCCCGCGAAGCCCGCCTCATGGATCCAGCGGCGGCGGGCGGCCAGGTAGCCCATCAGGATGATGGCGAAGATGGGCGCCACCACCTCCAGCACCACCAGGGCCGCCTCATGCACCGAGCAGGGTCTCCATGAAGGCGGCCATGCCGGGCAGCCGCGCGCGCTCGGTGCGGGCGGCGTGCAGGATGGCGCGCACGTCGCTTACCGTGCGGTCGAAGTCGTCATTGACCAGGATGTGGTCGAACTCGTGCCAGTGTTCCATCTCGTGCCGCGCGGCATCCATGCGGCGCGCGATCTCCTCGGCGCTGTCCTGGGCGCGGGCGTTGAGGCGCCGCTCCAGCTCGGCCAGCGAGGGCGGCAGCAGGAAGACGCCGACCACATCCTGCGGCAGCTTGGCGCGAAGCTGGCGGTGGCCCTGCCATTCGATGTCGAACAGCACGTCGCGCCCCGCCGCCAGCGCGGCCTCGACCGGCGCGCGCGGCGTGCCATAGGCGCGGCCCAGGAAGCGCGCATGTTCCAGCAGCTCACCGGCTTCGGCCATGGCGTCGAATTCCGCGGCGCTGCGAAAGAAGTAATGGACCCCCTCCTGCTCGCCGGGGCGAGGAGCACGGGTGGTGGCGCTGATGGAGAGCTCCAGCTCCGGCTCCATCGCCAGCAGGGCGCGGGAGACGCTGGTCTTGCCGGCACCTGGCGCGGCCGCCAGCACCAGGCAGACGCCGCGCCGCACGGGTTTAGGTACTTCACTCGACATTCGCCGCCTGCTCCCGCAGCCGCTCGATGGCCGCCTTGAGGTCAAGGCCCGTGCGCGTCAGCGCGACACTGGCCGATTTGCTGCACAAGGTGTTCGCCTCGCGCACGAATTCCTGCACGAGGAAATCCAGCTTGCGGCCGGCCCCCTCGCCCGCCGCCACCAGGGCGCGGGCAGCGGCGATATGCGCGGCGAGGCGGTCCAGCTCCTCCCGCACATCGGATTTCGTGGCGAGCAGCGCCACTTCCTGCGCGAGTCGCTCCTCCGGGATGCGGGCGCGGGCCTTGTCGTCGAGCAGGGCGGCGAGGCTTTCCAGCCAGCGGTCGCGCTGCTGCGCGGGCTGGGTCGCGGCCTCGGCGGCGGCAGCGGCGCAGAGGGCTTCGATCTCGTCCAGCAGCGCGGTGAGGATGTCCGCCAGCCTTGCGCCCTCTGCGTGGCGCGAGGCCACAAGGCCTTCCAGCGCCCGCTCGAACCCCGCCAGCAGCGCGGTGCGACGCGCGGCCTCGGCGGCCTCATCGGGTTCGGTGGTCTCGGCGCGTATGACGCCCGGCAGGGCGAGCAGCGCCTCGGCGCGCGGCGGCGGGGCGCCCAGGCGATGGGCCAATTCCTGCGCCAGCCGCACCGCCTGGTCGAGCGCCACCGGGTCGGGCGCGAGAATGGGTCGCGCCTCGGCCCGCAGCGTGAGCCCCACCTGCACATTGCCGCGCTTCAGCCGCCGCGAGGCGGCCTCGCGCAGGGCGGGTTCCAGCGCGTCGAGGCCACCCGGCAGGCGCAGCCGCAGGTCCAGGCCGCGCCCGTTCACGCTTTTCAGTTCCCAGACATAGGCGGCGCCGTCCGGCAGGGTTCCGGCTTCCCGCGCGAAGCCCGTCATGCTTTGCAGGGATATTGTCATGTCGCGGCTTGTCCCGCGCCGCGCCCCGGGAGTCCAGCGATGCCCTTCGACCATGTGCTGATCACGGGCGCTTCCTCCGGCCTGGGGGCGGCGCTGGCGCGCGCCGTCTCGCGGCCGGGCGCGATGCTGCACCTTGGCGCCCGCCGTGCCGAGGTGCTGGAGGCCGTTGCCGAATCCTGCCGCGCCCTGGGCGCCGAGGTCCATACGCGCTGCGTGGATGTGCGCGACGGCGCGGCCATGGATGACTGGATTCTGGGCGCGGGGCGGCTCGACCTCGTCATCGCCAATGCGGGCGTCAGCGCCGGCACGGGCCACGCGACCGAAGCCGCGACCGCCGCGCGCGACATCTTCGAGACGAACATCCTGGGCGCCATGAACACCACCCTGCCCGCCTTGCAGGTGATGGCCGAGCAGGCGCCCGGCCCCGATGGCTGGCGCGGGCATGTGGCGGTGGTGGCCTCGCTGGCGGCCTTCGTGGCCGGCCCCTCGGCCCCCGCCTACAGCGCCAGCAAGGCCACGGTGCAGCGCTGGACCGAGGCGCGGGACGCCACCGAGCGCGCGCGGGGCATCCGGCTCCATGCGGTCTGCCCGGGTTTCGTCCGCACGGCCATGACCGAGCGCAACGCCTTCCCCATGCCCTGGCTGATGACGGCCGAGCAGGCGGCGGCGCGCACGCTGAAGGGAATCGAGCGGGGGAAGCTGCGCATCGTCTATCCGCGCCGCCTTTATGTGATCTCGCGGATCGTGGGCGCCCTGCCGCCGGGGCTCAGGAACCGGCTGATGTCGCTGGTGCCGCCGAAGGCGATCTGAGCCAGTCCAGCGCCCCCTGCCCCGCCGCCTGGCCTGTGGCGAAGCACCCTTGCAGCAGGTAGCCGCCCGTGGGGGCCTCCCAGTCCAGCATCTCGCCGGCGCAGAAGATGCCGGGGCGGTCGCGCAGCATCAGGCGCGGATCGAGCTGGTCCCAGCGCAGCCCGCCCGCCGTCGAGATGGCGCGGGCCAGGCCCATGGGCGCCTCCAGCCGGATGGGCAGCGCCTTCACCAATCCCGCGATGTCCTCTCGCCGGGCGCCGGCGCGCAACGCCTCCTGCACCAGCCCGGCCGCGACGGGGGCGAGGCCCGCGCGGCGCAGCCGGTTGGCCAGGGATTGCGCGCCAGCGCCAAGCCGGGCGCGCAGCGTGGCGAGGTCGAGGTCGGGCCGCAGGTCGAGCGTGACGGTGACGGGCGCCGCCCCGCGCAGCGCGGCCGCGGCGGCATAGATCACGCCGCCCTCGATGCCGCGCGCGGAGATCATGGCCTCACCACGCCAGGATTGATCGCCCAGCTGCAGCGCCACGCGCTTCAGCGGCGCGCCGGCGAAACGCGTGGCGAAAAGGGCGGACCAGGCGACATGGAAGCCCATGTTCGCGGGCTCCAGCGGGGTGATGGCGTGTTCCGGGAAGGCCTGAATCCAGGCGCCGTCGCTGCCCAGTTGCGGCCAGGAGGCACCGCCGCAAGCCAGGATGGCGGCATCCGGCGCGATCTCGCCCTGGTCGAAACGCAGGGTGCGACCGGGGCCGAAACCCTGCCAGCACCAGCCGGCGCGCAGGGTGACGCCCAGCGCCTCCAGCCGCCGCAGCCAGGCGCGCAGCAAGGGCGAAGCCTTCATCGCCACCGGGAAGACGCGGCCCGAACTGCCGGTGAAGACCGGCTGACCCAGCGCTTCGCACCAGGCGACGAGCGCCTGGGGCGGGAAGGCCTCGATGAAGCGGCGCATGGGCACGGGATAGCGGCCGAGGAAGCGCGGCAGGGCCTCGCCATGGGTGAGGTTCAGCCCGCCCCGCCCCGCCAGCAGGAATTTGCGGCCCGGCCGGGCCATGACGTCATAGACCGTGACGCACGCGCCGCCCTGGGCCAGAATCTCCGCGGCCATGAGGCCCGCGGGGCCGGCGCCCACCACGGCGACCGTCTTGGATATTGTCATGCGGCGGACCATCCGCGCGATGGGCGGGCTTGTCTATGCGGGTTGGAACAGGCCAGCCAGCAGGAAGGCGCGCACGGCGGGATCCTCGGTCAACGCCGCGGCACGCCGTGCCGCCTCCCGCGCGCCTGAGGCATCCCCCAGCAGGGCCATGACACGGGCCCGCGTGGCCCACCAGGGTTGGTGCTGCGCGAGCTCAGGCCCCAGGGCATCCAGCGCCGTGCGGGCGGCAGCCGGATGCCCGGCCTCGGCCAGGGCAGCGGCACGGGCGACCAGCACCCCGGCCGTGGGAGCAATGTCCGCCAAGGCGTCGTAGAGAGCGAGCAAGGCGCCGTCCGCCCGTTGCCCCGTCAGACGAGCGGAGATGTGGAAGGATTGGATCGCGGCCTCAAGCTGGAAGCGCCCCAAGGTCCCGGCCCTGGCGGCTTCGCGCAACAGCGCTTCCGCCTCGGCCATCAAGGGGCGTGACCATAGTGCCGTGTCCTGCTGCGAGAGCGGAACATAGGCGCCATCGCCACTCCGCCTTGCCGGGCGCCGCGCCTCGGCATGGAGCATCATGGCGAGCAGGCCACGCGCCTCGGGCTCGGGGCTGAGAGCCACCACGACACGGGCGAGCCAGATCGCCTCCTCCGCCAGTCCGCGCACCGCGGCATCGGCCCCGGAGACATCCGCCCAACCCGTTCCATAGGCGCCGTAGATGCCTTCCAACACAGAGGAGAGGCGGGTCGGCAGCGCCTCCGGCCCTGGCAGTTCGAAGGGGATGCCCGCGGTGCGGATCCGCGCTTTGGCACGAACCAGGCGCTGTGCCATGGCGGCGGGTGAAGCCAGGTAGCAGGAGGCGATGCGCGCCGCATCGAGGCCCAGCACCGTCTGAAGCATCAACGGCGCGCGGGCCTCCGCCGCGATGGCGGAGTGGGCGCAGACCAGCATGAGCTGCAGTCGCCGGTCCGGCAATTCCACCGGTGAATCGGGCGTGGCGAGCCATTCCAGCGCGACACGTGCCCCATCCGCCACGCCGCGGTGGCGGCGGGCATGCCCAAGCCTGCGCCGGGCTACCGTGAGCAGCCACGCCTCAGGCCGATCCGGTACGCCCGTCCCTGGCCAATGGCGCAACGCGGATTGGAAGGCATCGGACAAGGCGTCCTCGGCGGCCGCCACGTCACCGGTGCGGGCGGCCAGCAGGGCGACGAGGCGACCATAGGCCCCCCGCGCCGCCTGCTCAGCCGCCTGCTCAGCCGCTTGGGCCGCACTCACGCAGGAGGCGGCAGCAGAGGGCGGATTTCGACCGCCCCGTCGATGGCGCCCGGGCAACGGGCCGCCCACTCCACCGCGGCGGCCATGTCAGGTACCTCGATCACCACGAAGCCACCCAGTTGCTCAGGGCTGTCGGCATAGGGGCCGTCCTGGACGTGGCGGACGCCATCCTTGAGGCGCAGCGTGGTGGCGGCATCCGGCGCGGCCAGGCGTTGTCCACCCCGCATCACGCCGGCGGTCCTCATCGCATCCATATAGGCGGTCCAGGCGGCGAGGTTCGCCGCGGCGCCCGTGCGCCCGGAAGGCTGGGCGAAAAGCAGCATGGCCTGCATGGGTCAGCCCCCCGCCGAGAGGATGGGACGGATTTCGACGGCCCCGGCCCCGGCGCAGGGCGCACGGGCCGCCCATTCCAGCGCGGCATCGAGGTTGGGCACATCCAGCAGCACATAGCCGCCCAGTTGTTCCTGGCTGTCGGCAAAGGGGCCGGTCTGCACCAGGCGCTCAGCTCCACGCAGACGCAGCGTGGTGCCGGCTTCGGGCGGCAGCAGCCCGGCGCCGCCGCGCATGACACCCGCGGCTTGCAGGGCCTCCATGTAGGCGGTCCAGGCGCCCCAGTAGACGGGAGCATCCTGGGTCTCGCGGCGGCCTCGCTCGGCGGGCGTCTCCGCGAACAGCATCACATATTCCATGGTGTCTTCTCCGGTTCAGGGTGAGGGGGGATGCCCTCGACACCATGAGCCGCTGGCCCAGCCTATCTCGACAGGCGGCCATAAAAAAAGGCGAGGGTTTCCCCCTCGCCTTTCCTGTCCGCAGGGCGGAGTGTCGGCTTTACGCCGCCTCCTGCGCCTCGTCCTTCTCGGCCACGGGACCGCTGTCCTGGCCCTTGGCGGCGGGGTCACGGTCCACCAGCTCGATCACGGCCATGGGGGCGGCGTCGCCATAGCGGAAGCCGGCCTTCAGCACGCGGGTGTAGCCACCCTGGCGCGCCTTGTAGCGCTCGGCGATGGTGGTGAAGAGCTTGTCCACCACCTTCTGATCCATGATCACCGCATAGGCCTGACGGCGGGCGTGCAGGTCGCCACGCTTGCCCAGCGTGATGATGCGCTCCACGTAGGGGCGCAGCTCCTTCGCCTTGGGCAGCGTGGTCTTGATCTGCTCGTGCTTGATCAGGCTCGTCGCCATGTTGCGGAACATGGCGGCGCGGTGCGTCGAGGTGACGCCCAGCTTCCGATTGGCCATACCGTGACGCATCACACCACTCCATCAGCGCGCATCGGCGCGATCAGTTCACATCCAGATTGGTAGCCCAGACAGGCTACCACTTATTCAATGCCCGGCCGCACCGCGGCCGGCGCCGCTCGACTTCCCTCTTCACCTGCGCGACAGCCGCGCGGCGAAAGCCAGGGCGGCGGAGCCGCCGCCTGGCGTATGAGGGCCGTTAAAACGGCTCTTCGACCTTCTTCGCCAGGTCCTCGACGTTCTCGGGCGGCCAGCCGGTGATTGGCATGCCGAGCGCGAGGCCCATCGAGGCCAGCACTTCCTTGATCTCGTTCAGCGACTTGCGGCCGAAATTCGGCGTGCGGAGCATTTCCTGCTCGGTCTTCTGAACGAGGTCGCCGATGTAGACGATGTTGTCGTTCTTCAGGCAGTTCGCGCTGCGGACCGACAGTTCCAGCTCATCCACCTTGCGGAGCAGGTTGCGGTTGAAGGGCAGGTCATCATGCACCTCCTCGCGCGCCTTCTCGCGGGGCTCCTCGAAGGTGACGAAGAGGGCCAGCTGGTCCTGCAGGATGCGGGCGGCCAAAGCCACCGCGTCCTCGGGCACCAGCGTGCCATTCGTCTCCACCGAGATCACCAGGCGGTCATAGTCGGTCACCTGGCCCACGCGGGTGGGTTCCACCCGGTAGGACACCTTGCGGACCGGCGAGTAGATGGCATCCACCGGGATCATCCCGATGGGCGCATCCTCGGCGCGGTTCATGGCGGCGGGGACATAGCCGCGGCCGGTGCCGACCATCAGCTCCATGGAGAGCTTGGCGCCATCGTCCAGCGTGCAGATGACCAGCTCCGGGTTCGCGATCTCGATGTCGCCCGTCGTCTGGATCTGGCCCGCCGTCACCTCGCCAGGACCGGTGGCCGTGAGCATCAGGCGCTTGGTGCCCTCACCCTGGTAACGGATGGCGAGCTGCTTGAGGTTCAGGATGATGTCGGTGACATCCTCCCGCGCGCCGGTGAGGCTGCTGAATTCGTGCAGCACGCCGTCAATCTTCACGCCCGTGACGGCCGCCCCCTGCAGCGAGGACAGCAGCACGCGGCGCAGCGCGTTGCCGAGCGTCATGCCGAAGCCGCGTTCCAGCGGCTCCGCCACCAGGGTGGCCTGGCGGAGATCGGCAGAGCCGGACTCCACGAGGAGCTTTTCCGGCTTGATCAGCGATTGCCAGTTGCGTTCGAGCAAAGGGGCAGGCTCCTTGGCGTCAGACCCGCCGACGCTTGCGCGGGCGGCAGCCATTGTGCGGGATGGGCGTCACGTCGCGGATGGCGGTGACGTGGAAACCCACGGATTGCAGGGCGCGCAGCGCCGATTCGCGGCCCGAGCCAGGGCCCGACACCTCGACCTCGACGGTCTCCATGCCGTGCTCGCGCGCCTTCATGCCGGCATCTTCAGCAGCCATCTGCGCGGCGTAAGGCGTGCTCTTGCGGCTGCCCTTGAAGCCCTTGGACCCGGAGGAGGACCACGCGATGGCGTTGCCCTGCGCGTCCGTGATGGTCACGATGGTGTTGTTGAAGGTGGCAAGCACATGCGCCACGCCGGAGCTGATGTTCTTGCGCTCCTTCTTGCGGGGGCGCGAGCTGGGCTGACGGGCCATCTTACTTGGTCACCTTCTTCTTGCCGGCCACAGGCACGGCCTTGCCCTTGCGGGTGCGGGCATTGGTGTGCGTGCGCTGGCCGCGCACCGGCAGGCCACGGCGATGACGCAGGCCGCGATAGCAGGCCATGTCCATGAGACGCTTGATGTTCATCGCGTTCTCACGGCGGAGGTCACCCTCCACGCGGAAATCGCGGTCGATCACCTCGCGCAGCTTCATGATCTCGTCATCGGTGAGCTGATTCACGCGACGCTCATCCGGAATGCCGACGGTCGCGCAGATCTGCTTCGCGTTCTGCGGGCCGATGCCAAAAATATAGCGCAGCGAGATCACCACGCGCTTGTTCGGGGGAATGTTCACGCCAGCGATGCGCGCCACGTTGCAGCTCCTGCAGCCCCCTCGGGGACCGTCCCTTGATGCGCCCGCCCCATGGGAGATGACCCATGGGTGAGCAATTCCTTCGTCCACAAATGCCGAGCGCGGCCGAAGGCTGCCGAACACGACACGCCCCGCCCGCAAGAGCGGAGGCAATAGAGCGAGCCCTGCGCGCCGTCAAGCGCCCGGGCTGAGAATCTTCGACAGCGACGCGGTCACATCAGCCATCTCGGCCATGCCGTCCACGCTGCTCAGCTTGCCCTGCTCCGCGTAGTAGGGCAGCAGCGGAGCGGTTTGCTTGTGATAGGCGGCCAGCCTGGCGCCCACCGTCTCCGCGCGGTCATCGGCGCGGCGGGTGAATTCCGTGCCGCCACAGACGTCACACACGCCGGCCACCTTCGGCTGCTTGAAGCTGTCGTGGTAGCCTTCGCCGCAAGCGGCGCAGGTGAACCGGCCGGAGATGCGCTCCACCAGCGCCGCGTCATCCACCCGCAGCTCGATCACGTGGTTGAGCGTCAGGCCATTCTCGCGCAGCACCTCGTCCAGCGCGCCGGCCTGGGGCACGGTGCGCGGGAAGCCGTCCAGGATGAAGCCCTTCTTGGCGTCGGGACGCTGCACCCGGGCCACGATCATGGCCGTGATGAGCTTGTCCGGCACCAGCTCGCCGCGCTCCATGATCTCCTTGGCCTGACGGCCGATCTCGGAACCCGCCTTCACCTCGGCACGCAGCATGTCGCCCGTCGAGATCTGGACGACGCCGAAGCGTTCCTCCAGGCGCTTGGCCTGGGTGCCTTTGCCGGCACCGGGTGGGCCCAGGAGAATCAGGTTCATCACTTCCTCCTCACCGCGGCCTCGGGCCGCGTCCGCCCAGCCGGGCCTTCTTGATCAGGCCCTCATATTGATGGGCGAAGAGATGAGACTGAACCTGCGCCACCGTGTCCATCGTTACCGTCACGATGATGAGCAGGGAGGTGCCACCAAAGTAGAAAGGCACGCCATAATTTGAGATCAGTATTTCAGGGATGAGGCAGACGATGACCAGGTAGATGGCCCCCACCACCGTCAATCGCGTCAGCGTGCGGTCCAGATAGTCGGCCGTGTGCTGGCCTGGCCGGATGCCGGGCACGAATCCGCCATACTTCTTCAGATTGTCGGCCGTCTCGGTCGGGTTGAAGACCACCGCCGTGTAGAAAAAGGCGAAGAACACGATCAGCGCCATGTAGAGGCCCATATACATGGGCTGCCCATGGGCCAGCAGGTTCGTGATCCAGTTCAGCCACCCCTCCGCCCCGGGCTCGGCGCTGAAGCCGGCCACGGTCGCGGGCAGCAGCAGCAGCGAGGAGGCGAAGATGGGCGGGATCACGCCCGCGGTGTTCAGCTTCAGCGGCAGGTGCGTGGCCTCGCCGCCGAACATACGGTTGCCAACCTGGCGCTTCGGATACTGTACGGGGATGCGGCGCTGGGCGCGCTCCACATAGACCACGCCGAAGATGACCGCGAGCGCCGCCAGCAGGAAGAAGATGATGAAGAAGGTGGAGAGCGCGCCCGTCCGCCCCAGCTCCAGCGTCGAGATCAGAGCCGAGGGCAGGTTCGCCACGATGCCCGCGAAGATGATGAGGCTGATGCCATTGCCCACCCCGCGCGCCGTGATCTGCTCACCCAGCCACATCAGGAACATGGTCCCACCGGTGAGGGTGATGACGCAGGAAATGCGGAAGAACATGCCCGGATCGGCCACCGCCGGCCCCGAGGCCCCACGCATCGCCTCCAACCCCACCGAGATGCCATAGGCCTGGATGATGGCGATGAATAGCGTGAGGTAGCGCGTGTACTGGTTGAGCTTCTTGCGCCCCGCCTCGCCTTCCTTCTTGAGCTGTTCCCAGGAAGGAATGGCCGCCGTCATCAGCTGCACGATGATCGAGGCGGAAATGTAGGGCATGATGTTCAGGGCGAACACCGTCATGCGCCCTAGCGCACCGCCCGAAAACATGTCGAACATGCCAAGGATGCCGCCGCCATGCTGGCGCAGCATCTCGCCCATGACGGCTGCGTCCACACCCGGCACCGGCACATAGGTGCCGATTCGGTAGACAATCAGCGCGCCCAGCGTGAACCAGATGCGTTTCTTGAGTTCCGTCGCCTTGGCCAGCACACCGAAGTTGAGGCTGGAAGCAAGCTGATCGGTGGCCGAAGCCATGCGTGACATCCCCCGCTGGTCAGACCGGACGCCGGGCGCACATGGCCCGGGCGCCCGCCCATATCAATCGCGCCGCCCCCGCGCGGATCACGCGTGGCGCCGCGCCGCCGATCACTCGGCCGCGGCAGCCTCGGGGAGGATCACCTTGCCACCCGCCGCCTCCATGGCGGCCAGCGCCGTGGCCGAGGCGCCGGAGACGCTGATCTCGACCGCACGGGTGATCTCGCCGCGGCCCAGCAGGCGCACGCCCGCATACTTGCCGCTGCGGGCCACGATGCCGGACTCGCGCAGCATGTCCTCGGTGATCACGCCCGAGGCAGGCAGCTTGCCGGCCTCGATCGCCGCGTCGAGCACGCCGATGTTCAAGGGCGCATAATCCTTGCGGAAGATGTTCTTGAAGCCGCGCTTGGGCATACGCCGGTAGATCGGGAGCTGACCGCCCTCGAACCCGTTCAGCGACACGCCCGTACGCGCCTTCTGGCCCTTCACGCCGCGGCCGCCGGTCTTGCCCTTGCCGGAGCCGATCCCGCGCCCGATGCGCTTGAACTTGGGCCGCGCGCCCTCGTTGTCGCGCAATTCGTTGAGCTTCATGACACTCTCCAATGACCGGCCGGGTGGGCCTCCGCGCCCTCGCGCCCCGGCCGCCGTTCGGATGATATACCTTGGGGAAGGCTGACCGTGGTCAGCCTTCCACCTTCACCAGATGCGCCACCTTGCGGATCATCCCGCGTACCGCGGGCGTGTCCTCCAGCTCGCGCGAGCGGTTGATCTTGTTCAGGCCGAGGCCCTTCAGCGTGTCCTGCTGGCCGGGCTTGCGCCCGTTGCCGGACGCCACCTGGGTCACGCGCACCGTCTTCTTCGCATCAGACATTGGCCGCCTCCTGGACCTCGGCGCCGTCCTTGCGGGGGCCCAGCAGGTCCGAAACCTTCTTGCCGCGGCGGGTCGCCACGCTGCGCGGGCTGGTCGCCCGGGTCAGCGCCGCGAAGGTCGCCTTCACCATGTTGTGCGGGTTGGTCGTGCCGGTGCACTTCGCCACCACGTCGCCCATGCCCAGCGTCTCGAAGACGGCGCGCATCGGGCCACCCGCGATGATGCCCGTGCCGGCCGGGGCCGCGCGCAGGATCACACGGCCGGCGCCGAACTCGCCGATCACGTCATGGTGGAGGGTGCGGCCTTCGCGCATCGGCACGCGGACCATGCCGCGCTTCGCACGCTCGGTCGCCTTGCGGATGGCCTCGGGCACCTCGCGCGCCTTGCCGGAACCCCAGCCCACGCGGCCCTTCTGGTCACCCACGACCACCAGCGCGGCGAAGCTGAAGCGACGCCCGCCCTTCACCACCTTGGCGACGCGGTTGATGGTGACCAGCTTGTCCTGCAGCTCGTCGCCCTGGTCGCGCTCGGGCTGGTTGCGATTCTGGTCGCGGTCGCGGCCACGGCCGCGCCCCCGGTTCTCGCCTTCGCCGCCGCTTCGCGGTTCACGTGCCATATGCTCTCTCCCCGCGCGTCAGAAGGACAGACCGCCCTCACGGGCGGCGTCCGCCAGCGCTTTCACGCGGCCATGATACAGATAAGGGCCGCGGTCGAAGACCACGGCGGAAACGCCGGCCGCGAGCGCACGCTCGGCCACCAGCTTGCCGACCGTCACCGCCGCGTCCTTGTCCGCGCCGGTCTTGAGGCTGTCGCGCAGCGTCTTCTCGAGCGAGGAGGCCGCGGCCACCGTGCGGCCCGCCGCGTCGTCGATCACCTGCGCGTAGATGTGCCGGCCGGAGCGGAAGACGGACAGGCGCGCGCGCCCGCCGCCCTTGACCTTGAGCTGGTAGCGGAGCCGCGCGCGGCGCCGTTCCTGCAGAGCAAGCTTCTTGGGCATTACTTCTTCTTCCCCTCCTTACGGAGGATGACCTCGTTGTCGTACTTGATGCCCTTGCCCTTGTAGGGCTCGGGACCACGATAGCCGCGGATTTCCGCCGCCACCTGGCCGACCTTCTGCTTGTCGATCCCTTCCACCTTCACGGCGGTGGGACGCTCGCAAGTGATCTTGATGCCGGCCGGGGCGGGATAGCGGATTTCGTGGCTGTAGCCCAGGTTCAGCACCAGGTCATTGCCCTGCATCGCGGCCTTGTAGCCGGTGCCGGTGATTTCCATGGACTTGGTGTAGCCCACGGAAACGCCCTTCACCATGCCTTCGACCAGGCTGCGCGTCGTACCCCAGAGGGTGCGCGCGCGCCGGTCCTCGCCGCGGGGGGAGACAGCCACCTGGTCGGGGCCGATCTCCACATCCACGAACTCGGTCAGCTCGAGCGAAAGCTCGCCCAGCTTGCCCTTGGCCTTCAGCGTCCGGCCGGCCAGCGTCACCTGGACGCCAGCGGGAACGGGAACGGGATACTTACCAACGCGAGACATGCCGCACCCCCATCAGAACACGCGGCAGAGGACTTCGCCGCCAACATTGGCAGCGCGGGCCTCGGTGTCGCTCATCACGCCGCGGGGCGTGGACAGGATCTGGATGCCGAGGCCGTTGTAGAACTTCGGCAGCTCCTTGATCTTCGAATAGACGCGCCGGCCGGGCTTCGAGACGCGGCTGATTTCCTTGATGGCGGGCTCGCCCTCGGAATACTTCAGCTCGATCTCGATCTGGCTGATGCCGGGGCGAAGCTCTTCCACGCGCCAAGCGCGGATATAGCCTTCGCGCTTCAGCACGTCGAGCACATCGGTCTTCAACCGGCTGGCCGGCGCCAGGCACTTGGTCTGGCGCGCGCCATGCGCGTTGCGGATACGGGTGAGCAGGTCGCCCAACGGGTCGGACATGGACATGGGCCGCTCCTTACCAGCTTGCCTTGACCACACCGGGGAGCTGGCCCTTGTTGGCCAGATCCCGCAGCTGGTTGCGGCAGAGCTTGAACTTCCGATAATTGCCGCGCGGACGCCCGGTCACCTCGCAGCGCAGGCGGATGCGCACCTTGGCCGCGTTGCGCGGCATCTGCGCGAGGCGCAGCGTCGCGTCGAAGCGGTCCTCGATGGGCGCGTCACGGTCCATCACGACAGCCTTCAGGGCGGCGCGCTTCTTGGCGTGCTGCCCCGCGAGCTTCTCGCGGCGCTTGTTCTTCTCGACGGAAGAGGTCTTGGCCATAGGGTCTGTGGTCCTTTGGAACCTGCGGGCTTTCGCCCGCGGTTTTCCCGGTTGATCAGTTGGTGAAGGGGAGGTCGAAAGCCTTCAGCAGAGCCTTGGCTTCCTTGTCCGTCTTCGCCGTCGTGACGAACACGATGTCCATGCCGCGCACCGCGTCCACCTTGTCGTAGTTGATTTCGGGGAACACGATCTGCTCCTTCAGCCCAAGGGCATAATTGCCCCGGCCGTCGAAGCCCTTGTTGCCCGGCAGCCCGCGGAAGTCACGCACGCGCGGCAGCGCGATGGTGACCAGGCGGTCCAGGAACTCGTACATGCGCGCCTTGCGGAGCGTGACCTTGCAGCCGATCGCCTGGCCTTCGCGGATCTTGAAACCCGCGATCGCCTTCTTCGCATGGGTGCGAACCGGCTTCTGGCCCGAGATCATCGTCAGGTCGGCCACCGCCGCGTCCAGCTTCTTCTGGTCCGCCGCAGCTTCGCCCACGCCCATGTTGATCACGATCTTCTCGAGCTTGGGCACCTGCATCGGGTTCTCATAGGAGAACTCCTTCTGCATGGCCGGACGCACGACATCGGCATAGAGCTTCTGCAGCCGCGCCATCTCGGGCGGGATTGCAACCGCGGGCCCGGGGGCCGCGGGCACCATGTCGCCGCGGCGCGAGGAGCCCTCGGCCGCATCGGGCTTCTTGCCCTGGGCCGGCGCCTTGCCGCCCGCCTTGTTCTTCGTCCCGCTCATGCGTCGAGCACCTCACCAGAGCCCTTGGCGACGCGCACCTTCTTCCCATCCTCGAGGATGCGGAAGCCGACGCGCGTGGGCTTGTCCGTCTTCGGGTCAATCAGCGCCAGGTTGGAGAGTTGGATCGGCGCCTCCTTGGAGACGATGCCGCCAGTCTCACCCACCCGGGTCTGCTTGGTATGCTTCTTCACTAGGTTCACGCCCTGCACCAGCGCGCGCCCCTCGGTGGGGGTCACGCGCAGCACTTCGCCGCGCTTGCCCTTGTCGCGACCGGCCAGAACCTGGACCCGGTCGCCCTTCTTGATCTTCGCCGCCATGGTTACAGCACCTCCGGCGCCAGCGAGATGATCTTCATGAACTTGCGCGCACGCAGTTCACGCACCACCGGGCCGAAGATGCGCGTACCGATCGGCTCGCCCGCCTTGTTGATCAGCACGGCCGCGTTGCGGTCGAAGCGGATCGCGGAGCCATCGGGGCGGCGCACCGGGTAGGCCGTGCGCACGATGACTGCGCGCTCGACCGAGCCCTTCTTCACCTTGCCGCGGGGAATGGCTTCCTGCACGGCCACCACGATGATGTCGCCCACCGAGGCGGTGCGGCGCTTCGAGCCGCCCAGCACCTTGATGCACTGCACCCGACGCGCGCCCGAGTTGTCGGCGACGTCCAGGTTGCTTTCGACGGAGATCATGCCTGCGCTCCCTCAGCCACGGCTTCGCCGTTGCGGGCAACGACCGTCCAGCTCTTGCGCTTGGACAGCGGAGGGCATTCCTGGATGGACACCAGGTCGCCTTCCTTGCACAGGTTTTCCTCGTCATGCGCCGCATACTTCTTCGAGCGGCGGATGAACTTCTTGTAGAGCGGATGCATCACGCGACGCTCGACCAAGACGGTGATCGTCTTGTCCATCTTGTCACTGACGACCCGGCCCGTGAGGACTCGCTTCGGCATTGCCGTGGTCTCCTCTTAAGCCTTGTTGGAGGAAGCCGCGCGCGAACGCTCGGCCATGATGGTCTTCACGCGCGCGATGTCGCGGCGGACGGCCTTGATGCGGCCCAGCGCCTCGAGCTGGCCGGTGGCCCGCTGGAAGCGCAGGTTGAACTGCTCCTTGCGGAGGTCCAGCAGCATCCCGTTCAGCTCGTCGCCGGACTTCGCGCGGATATCCACGATCTTCGTCATCGCCCTCAGGCCTCCGCCGCCGCGCCGAGGCGCGTGACCATCTTGGTCCGGATGGGCAGCTTCGCCGCGCCGAGGTCGAGCGCTTCACGCGCCACCTCGACGGGCACGCCGTCGATCTCGAACATGATGCGGCCGGGCTTCACCCGGGCCACCCAGTATTCGGGCGCGCCCTTGCCCGAGCCCATGCGGACTTCCGCGGGCTTGGTCGAGACGGGCACGTCCGGGAAGATGCGGATCCACACCCGCCCCTGGCGCTTCATGGCGCGCGTGATCGCGCGGCGGGCCGCCTCGATCTGGCGGGCCGTCACACGCTCGGGCTCCAGTGCCTTCAGGCCATAGCCGCCGAAGGTCAGGGTGAAGCCACCCTTGGCATCACCCTTGATCCGGCCCTTGTGGGCCTTCCGGAATTTGGTTCGCTTAGGCTGCAGCATTGCTCACAATCCTTACCGCTGCGGCGCTTGTTCTTGCGCCCGGCGGTCCTGCGCCATCGGGTCATGGGCCATGATCTCGCCCTTGAAGATCCAGACCTTCACACCGCAGGTGCCATAGGTCGTCTTCGCGGTCGCGATCCCGTAGTCGATGTCCGCGCGCAGCGTGTGCAGGGGCACGCGGCCCTCGCGGTACCACTCCATGCGCGCGATCTCGGCGCCGCCCAGACGGCCGGAGCAGTTGATCCGGATGCCCAGCGCGCCCAGGCGCATGGCGGACTGCACGGCGCGCTTCATGGCGCGGCGGAAGGCCACGCGACGCTCGAGCTGCTGCGCGATGCTCTCGGCCACCAGGGTGGCGTCCAGCTCCGGCTTGCGGATCTCGAGGATGTTCAGCGACACCTCGGCGCCGGCGCGCACGCTCAGTTCCTTGCGGAGCTGGTCGATGTCCGCGCCCTTCTTGCCGATGACGACGCCAGGCCGCGCGGCATGGATGGTCACGCGCGGCTTCTTCGCCGGACGCTCCACCACCACCTTCGACACGCCGGCGGACTTCAGGCGGTCCTTCAGCGTCTCGCGCAGCTTGAGGTCATCATGCAGCAGGCGCGCATAGTCGCGGCCGGCGAACCAGCGGCTGTCCCAGGTGCGGTTGATACCGAGCCGGAGGCCGATCGGATTGACTTTATGACCCATTTACGCGGCCTCCGCTTCGCTCTTCGCCTTCGCCACCTGCTGCTCCGCCACCACGATCTTGAGGTGGCTGAACCACTTCTCGATGCGGGAGGACTTGCCGCGGCCACGGGCGTGGAAGCGCTTCATGACGATGGCACGGCCCACTTCGGCGTGGCTGACGACCAGGCGGTCCACGTCGAGCTGGTGATTGTTCTCGGCATTGGCGATGGCGCTCTCGAGCGTCTTCTTCACCGTCTGCGCGATGCGGCGCTTGCTGAAGGTCAGCGTCGCGACGGCGTCCTGCGCCTTCGCGCCACGGATCATCGCGGCCACTTCGTTCAGCTTGCGCGGGCTCACACGGATATTCCGCGTGATGGCCTGCGCCTCGGAATCCGTGAGACCACGGGGGTGTTGGGGCTTGCTCATCGGCTCAGTTCCGCTTCGCCTTCTTGTCGGCCGAGTGGCCGCCGAAGGTCCGCGTCGGCGAGAATTCGCCGAGCTTGTGCCCCACCATGTTCTCCGTCACCTGCACCGGCAGGAACTTCCGGCCATTGTAGACCCCAAAGGTGAGGCCCACGAATTGCGGCAGGATCGTGCTGCGGCGCGACCAGGTCTTGATGACCTCGTTGCGCGTCGAAGCACGGGCCGCATCGGCCTTCGCCAGGAGGTACCCGTCCACGAACGGGCCTTTCCAAACGCTGCGCGGCATCGGTTCAGCCCTTCGTCGCGTTGCGGCGGCGCACGATATTGCGATCCGTCCGCTTGTTGTTGCGGGTCTTGGCACCCTTGGTGGGCTTGCCCCAGGGCGTCACGGGATGACGACCGCCCGAGGTGCGGCCCTCGCCACCACCATGCGGGTGGTCGACCGGGTTCATGGTCACACCGCGGTTGTGCGGCTTGCGGCCCAGCCAGCGCGAACGGCCGGCCTTGCCCAGGTGCTGGTTGCTGTTGTCCGGGTTGGACACGGCGCCGATGCTCGCGATGCACTCGCTGCGCACGGTCCGCACTTCGCCCGACATCAGCTTGATCTGCGCCAGACCCGCATCCTTGCCCACGAGCTGGGCGAAGGTGCCGGCGGAACGCGCGATCTTGGCACCGGCGCCCGGCTTGATCTCGATGTTGTGGATCACGGTGCCCACGGGGATCGAGGCCAGCGGCATGGCGTTGCCCGGCTTGATGTCCGCGCGCTCAGCCGCGATCACGGCATCACCGACCTTCAGGCGCTGCGGCGCGATGATGTAGGCAAGCTCACCATCTTCGTACTTCAGCAGCGCGATGAAGGCCGTGCGGTTCGGGTCATACTCGATCCGCTCCACCACCGCGGGCACACCGAACTTGGCGCGGCGCTTGAAGTCCACCACGCGGTAGGACTGCTTGTGCCCGCCGCCCCGGAACCGGACGGTGATGTGGCCGTGGTTGTTGCGGCCGCCGGAATGCGACTTGCCCTCGGTCAAGCCCTTCACGGGCTTGCCCTTCCACAGGCTGGAGCGGTCGATCAGAACCGTGCCGCGAAGGCTCGGCGTGACCGGATTGAAGTTCTTCAGCGCCATGGCGTTACGAAAGCCCCGTCGTGAGGTCGATGCTCTGGCCTTCGGCCAGGCGCACCACTGCCTTCTTCCAATCCGAGCGCTGGCCGGGACGACCCTTGAAGCGCTTGGACTTGCCCTTCATCACCAGGGTGTTCACCGCAACCACGCTGACACCAAACAGGCCTTCAACCGCCTGTTTGATCTCGGGCTTGGAAGCATCGAGCGCCACGCGAAAGACGTACTGCCCCTGCTCGCTCAGCCCCGTCGCCTTCTCGGTGACGAGGGGGGAGAGAATGGCCTGGTACATCCGCTCGCCCGAAATCTTGGGCGCAGCCTTGGGCTTGCTGATGGACGCGCTCATGCCAGCCGCTCCTTCAGGGCTTCGACGCCGGCGCGGGTGACCACGAGCACGTCATGCTTCAGGATGTCGTACACGTTCGCGCCCGCCGTCGGCAGCGCGTCCATGCCGGGGATGTTGCGCAGCGTGCGGGCGAAGATCTCGTCCACCTGCGCATCCACCACCAGGGCCGAGCTCCAGCCCAGCGCCTTCACGCGCTTGGCCATCACGCTCGTCTTGGCATCGGCCTCGCCCGCCGCGGCGTCGAGCACCACGAGCTTGCCGTCCTTGGCCTTCTGGCTCAGTGCCGAGATCAGGCCCAGGCGCCGCACCTTCTTGTTCAGCGAATAGCCATGGTCACGGACCACCGGCCCGTGGACCACGCCACCCGTGCGGAACTGCGGCGCACGCAGCGAGCCCTGGCGGGCGCTGCCCGTGCCCTTCTGGCGATAGGGCTTCTTCGTGGTCCCGGAGACCTCGCCCATGCCCTTCGCCTTGTGCGTGCCGGCCCGGCGCTTCGCGAGCTGCCAGTGCACGACGCGCGCCATGATGTCCGCGCGGGGCGCGGCGCCGAACAGCTCTTCCGGCAGCTCCGTGGAGCCGGCCGGTGCGTTGTCCAGCGTGATGACGTTGACCTGCATTGTCCTCGATCCTCAGACCGTCGCCGCGGGGAAAGGCGCGTCGGCGGGGCGCGCGCGCTTCACTGCGTCGCGCACCATGACGTAGCTTCCGGCGGAACCAGGCACCGCGCCCTTCACCAGCAGCAGGCCCCGTTCCAGGTCATGCCCGGCGATCTCGAGGTTCTGGGTGGTGATGCGCTCGACACCGAGATGGCCGGCCATCTTCTTGTTCTTGAAGGTCTTGCCCGGATCCTGGCGATTGCCGGTGGAGCCGTGCGAGCGGTGGCTGATGGACACGCCGTGCGAGGCTTCGAGGCCCGAGAAGTTCCAGCGCTTCATCGCACCCGCGAAGCCCTTGCCCTTCGAGGTGCCCGTCACGTCCACCTTCTGGCCCGGCACGAAATGTGCGGCGGACAGAACGGTGCCGGCCGGCAGCATCGCATCGGCGTGCACGCGGAACTCGACGACCTTCATCGGCGCCTCGACACCCGCCTTGGCGAAATGGCCGCGGTTGGGCTTCGACACGTTCTTGGGCTTCGCGGTGCCAAGGCCGACCTGCACGGCGGTGTAGCCGTCGGTTTCCTCGGTCCGCTGCGCCACGACGCGCACGGCATCCACATGCAGCACCGTCACCGGCGTGCTCGATCCGTCTTCGTTGAACAGACGGGTCATGCCGAGCTTGCGCGCGAGCAGACCAGTCCGGGTCTGGGTGGCCATGACCGGATCCTCAGATCTTGATCTCGACGTCCACGCCGGAGGCGAGGTCGAGCTTCATCAGCGCGTCCACGGTCTGCGGGGTGGGGTCGACAATGTCGAGAAGGCGACGATGCGTGCGAATTTCGAACTGCTCGCGGCTCTTCTTGTCCACATGGGGCGAGCGGTTCACCGTGAAGCGCTCGATCTGCGTCGGCAGCGGGATCGGGCCCCGCACGCGCGCGCCCGTCCGCTTCGCGGTGTTCACGATCTCCCGCGTGCTGCCATCCAGCACGCGGTGATCGAACGCCTTGAGGCGGATGCGGATGTTCTGGCTGTCCATGGAAGTGACGCCTGCCTTACTTCGAAATGCTGGCGACGACGCCCGCACCCACGGTGCGGCCACCCTCGCGGATCGCGAAACGAAGGCCCTCATCCATCGCGATCGGCGCGATCAGCTCCACGTCCATCGAGACGTTGTCGCCCGGCATCACCATCTCCACACCCTCGGGAAGCTGAACCACGCCCGTCACGTCCGTCGTGCGGAAGTAGAACTGCGGGCGGTAGTTCGTGAAGAACGGCGTGTGCCGGCCGCCCTCCTCCTTCGTCAGGATGTACGCCTCGGCCTTGAACTTCGCGTGCGGCTTGATCGAACCCGGAGCCGCCAGAACCTGGCCACGCTCCACATCCTCACGCTTCGTGCCACGCAGCAGCGCGCCGATGTTGTCGCCCGCCTGGCCCTGGTCCAGCAGCTTGCGGAACATCTCAACGCCCGTGACGACCGTCTTCACCGTGTCCTTCAGGCCCACGATCTCGACTTCCTCACCGACCTTGATCACGCCACGCTCCACGCGGCCCGTCACCACCGTGCCGCGACCCGAAATCGAGAACACGTCCTCGACCGGCATCAGGAACGGACGGTCGATCGCGCGCTCGGGCTGCGGAATGTAGCTGTCCACCGCCGCCATCAGCGCCAGAACCGCCTGCTCGCCGATCTCAGGCTGCTTGTCTTCCAGCGCGCACAGAGCCGAGCCCTTGATGATGGGGATGTCGTCGCCAGGGAACTGGTAGGAGGACAGCAGCTCGCGCACCTCCATCTCCACCAGCTCGACCAGGTCGGGGTCCGCCATGTCCATCTTGTTCAGGAACACCACCAGCGCGGGAACGCCAACCTGCCGCGCCAGCAGGATGTGCTCGCGCGTCTGCGGCATCGGGCCATCCGCCGCCGACACCACCAGGATCGCGCCGTCCATCTGCGCGGCACCCGTGATCATGTTCTTCACGTAGTCCGCGTGGCCAGGGCAATCCACATGCGCGTAATGACGGTTCGCCGTCTCGTACTCCACATGCGCCGTCGAGATCGTGATCCCGCGCGCACGCTCCTCAGGCGCCTTGTCGATCTGGTCGTACGCCGTGAACGTCGCACCACCCGTCTTCGCCAGCGTCTTCGTGATAGCCGCCGTCAATGACGTCTTGCCATGATCCACATGGCCGATCGTCCCAATGTTGCAGTGCGGCTTGTTCCGCTCAAACTTCGCCTTGGCCATCGTCGTGCATCCAATCCGAAAGGGGTCTCAAAGGCGCCGAGGGCGCCGAATGGGGGGCGCCAATTACCAGCGGTAGTGGCTGAAGGCCTTGTTGGCTTCGGCCATGCGGTGCGTGTCTTCGCGCTTCTTCACGGCGGTGCCGCGGTTGTTCACCGCGTCCATCAACTCGCCGGAGAGGCGCTCTTCCATGGTGCTCTCGCCGCGCTTGCGGGCGGCGTCGATCAGCCAACGGATGGCCAGCGCCTGGCGCCGCTCGGGGCGGACCTCGACGGGCACCTGGTAGGTGGCACCACCGACGCGGCGCGAACGCACCTCGACGGCCGGCTTCACATTGTCCAGCGCCTCATGGAACAGCCGCAGCGGGTCGCTGTTGGGGCCACCCTTGCGCTTCAGCGTGTCCATGGCGGCATAGACGATGCCTTCAGCAATGCTCTTCTTGCCGTCATACATCAGCACGTTCATGAAACGGCTGAGGACGACATCACCGAACTTCGGATCCGGCAGAACTTCGCGCTTCTCGGCGCTGTGACGACGCGACATCTCTCAGACCCTCACTTCGGCCGCTTGGCGCCGTAGAGCGAGCGCCGCTTGCGCCGCTTCGGCAGGCCCTGCGTATCCAGAACACCGCGCAGGATGTGGTAGCGCACACCGGGAAGGTCCTTCACGCGCCCGCCACGGATGAGCACCACCGAGTGCTCCTGCAGGTTGTGGCCTTCACCGGGGATGTAGCTCACCACCTCGAAACCATTGGTCAGGCGCACCTTCGCGACCTTACGAAGCGCCGAGTTCGGCTTCTTCGGCGTGGTCGTGTAGACGCGCGTGCAGACGCCGCGCTTCTGCGGGCAACCCTGCAGGGCCGGAACCTTGTTCTGGCTCCTCCGCGGCTCGCGCCCCTGCGCGATGAGCTGGTTGATCGTCGGCATGACGCCCCTTCGTAACCTTAATCGTTTCCCAGGTCGCGCACCAAACGACACGCGGCCCGGCGGGCGCGCTTGCGCTCCGACCGGGCCACCGCGTCAACTCCGGGCCTGAGCCCTCCGAAAAGGGCGGCGTCCGAAGCAAGGCGTTTGAACCAACACACCCAAAAGAGGCCGAAACCACCCTCGGGCAAGGCGGGTGTGATACGCACCCACCCCGGCGGAGTCAAGTGAACCCAGCCGGTAAAAGCCGGGGCAAAGGTCGTTAACCCCCGCCCCTGGCACAGGGCCCTATTCCGCCGCCGCGGGGCGGCCGTCGGGCTCCGGCAGGGCGGGCGCAGCCGCCGGCAGGCGACCACTGTCACGCTGCGCCGCGATGGCACGCAGGCGGTTCATCACCGAACCCGTGCCCGCGGGGATCAGACGCCCCACGATCACGTTCTCCTTGAGGCCACCCAGGTTGTCCACCTTGCCGGCCGTGGCCGCCTCGGTGAGCACGCGGGTCGTCTCCTGGAAGGAGGCGGCCGAGATGAAGCTCTGCGTCTGCAGGCTGGCCTTGGTGATGCCCTGCAGCACCGGCTCGGCCCGCGCGGGACGTTCGCCGAGTCGCAGGCGCTTTTCGTTCTCCGCGTCGAACTCGAAGCGGTCCACCTGCTCGCCGATCAGGAAGGTGGTCTCGCCGGGTTCGAGGATCTCGACCTTCTGCAGCATCTGGCGAACGATCACCTCGATGTGCTTGTCGTTGATCTTCACGCCCTGCAGGCGATACACGTCCTGAATCTC
This sequence comes from Roseococcus suduntuyensis, assembly GCF_014196305.1. Taxonomy (GTDB): domain Bacteria; phylum Pseudomonadota; class Alphaproteobacteria; order Acetobacterales; family Acetobacteraceae; genus Roseococcus; species Roseococcus suduntuyensis. The sequence goes on along the minus strand of NZ_JACIDJ010000005.1, from coordinate 189,859 downwards.
GTTCACGAGGTAGTTGGCCAACGCCTCCACGCCCAACACGCGCAGGATGTCGTGCGGCACGCGGGGGCCGTCCACCAACGGGTCGCCGGCCTTCACATAGTCGCCTTCCTGCACCGAGACGTGCTTGCCCTTCGGCACCAGGTACTCGCGCTCGATCGGCGGCTCGTCGCCCAGCGGCTCGCTCTTCACGATGACGCGGCGCTTGGCCTTGTAGTCCTTGCCGAACTCCACCCGCCCGTCGATGTCGCTGATGATGGCGGCATCCTTGGGCCGGCGGGCCTCGAACAGCTCGGCCACGCGGGGCAGACCACCCGTGATGTCGCGCGTCTTGGACGATTCGCGCGGCATGCGGGCCACCACGTCACCGGCTTCCACCATGGCGCCATTGTCCACGCTGAGCACCGTGTCGGGGCTGAGGAAGTAGCGCGCCTCGGCCCCGTTGGGCAGCTTCAGCACCTCGCCCCGCTCATCCTTCATGACGATTCGCGGCCGCAGGTCCACGCCCTTCGCCGCGGACTTGTAGTCCACCACCACCTTGGAGCTGAGGCCCGTCACCTCGTCCTGCCGCTCGACCAGGGTGATGCCCTCGATCAGGTCGGCGTATTCGACGCGGCCCGCCCGCTCCGTGAGGATGGGAAGGGTGAACGGGTCCCACTCGGCCAGCTTCTGGCCGCGCGTCACCACATCGCCTTCCTGGATGAGCACCTTGGCGCCGTAGGGGATGCGGAAGCGGGCGCGTTCACGCCCATTCGCATCCATCAGCAGCACTTCACAATTGCGGCTCATCACGATGGGCGCGCCGGAGCTGTTGGTGACGAGGCTGAGGTTCAGCAGCTTCGCCGTCGCTTCCGTCGTGGCCTCCACCGCCGACTGCTCGGCGCCTCGCTGCGCGGCGCCACCGATGTGAAAGGTGCGCATGGTCAGCTGCGTGCCCGGCTCACCGATGGACTGCGCGGCGATGACGCCCACCGCCTCGCCCATGTTCACCGGCGTACCGCGCGCCAGGTCGCGGCCATAGCAATGGCCGCAGACACCCTGCTTCGATTCGCAGGTCAGCACCGAGCGGATCATCACCGCCTCGACGCCCGCGGCTTCCACGGCCTCGGCGGCCGCTTCCTCGATGAGCGTGTTGCGGGGGACGATGATCTCGCCCGTCGCAGGGTCGATGATGTCCTCCTGCGAGGTCCGGCCCAGGATACGCTCGCTGATGGAGGAGACGATATCGCCGCCATCCATCACCGCACGCACGTTCAGCCCGCGCTCGGTCCCGCAATCATCTTCCATGATGATGCAGTCCTGCGCGACGTCCACGAGGCGGCGCGTCAGGTAGCCCGAGTTCGCCGTCTTCAGCGCCGTGTCGGCCAGGCCCTTGCGGGCGCCGTGGGTGGAGTTGAAGTACTCCAGCACGGTCAGGCCTTCCTTGAAGTTCGAGATGATCGGCTGCTCGATGATCTCACCCGAAGGCTTGGCCATCAGGCCACGCATGCCGGCCAGCTGGCGCATCTGCGCCGGCGAACCACGCGCACCGGAATGCGACATCATCCAGACGGAGTTGGTCGGACGGCCGACCTCCTGCTTCTGGATTTCCTTCATCATGGCACCCGCCACCGCGTCCGTGCAGCGCGACCAGGCGTCCACGACCTTATTGTAGCGCTCGCCCGAGGTGATGAGGCCGTCGAGGTACTGCTGCTCGAACTCCTTCACCTCGGCCTTGGTGGTGGCGATGAGCCCTTCCTTCTCGGCCGGGATCATCATGTCATTCTTGCCGAAGGAGATGCCGGCCTTCGCCGCGTGACGGAAGCCGAGGCCCATCAGGCGGTCGGCGAAGATCACGCTCTCCTTCTGGCCGCAGTGACGATACACCGCGTCAATCACGTCGGAGATGGTCTTCTTCGTCAGCAGCCGGTTCAGCAGGCTGAACGGCAGCGCCGGGTGCTTGGGCAGCAGCGCCGCCATCAGCATGCGGCCCGCGGTCGTCACCACCCGCTCCATCACCAGCTGGCCATCCGGGTTCATCGTCTCGCGACGGGTGCGGATCTTCTGGTGCAGCGTGATGGCGCCGACGGCGAGCGCGTGCTCGATCTCGGCCAGCTCACCCAGGAGAGGCGCGCCCTTTTCGTCGGTCGCGACGAATTCCGGCGTCTCCAGGCTGAGGTAGTAGATGCCAAGCACGATGTCCTGCGACGGCACGATGATGGGCTTGCCGTTCGCGGGGCTGAGGATGTTGTTGGTGGACATCATCAGCACGCGGGCTTCGAGCTGCGCCTCCAGCGACAGCGGCACGTGCACCGCCATCTGGTCGCCGTCGAAGTCGGCGTTGAAGGCGGTGCAGACCAGCGGGTGCAGCTGGATGGCCTTGCCCTCGACCAGCACCGGCTCAAAGGCCTGGATGCCCAGGCGGTGCAGGGTGGGGGCGCGGTTCAGCAGCACCGGGTGCTCGCGGATGACCTCTTCCAGGATGTCCCACACCTCGGGACGCTCCTTTTCCACCATCCGCTTCGCCTGCTTGATGGTGGAGGCGTGGCCGTACTTCTCGAGCTTCGAGTAGATGAAGGGCTTGAACAGCTCCAGCGCCATCTTCTTGGGCAGGCCGCACTGGTGCAGCTTCAGCTCCGGGCCCACCACGATGACCGAACGGCCTGAGTAGTCCACGCGCTTGCCCAGCAGGTTCTGCCGGAACCGGCCCTGCTTGCCCTTCAGCATGTCGGACAGCGACTTCAGCGGGCGCTTGTTGGTGCCCGTGATGGCGCGGCCGCGGCGGCCGTTGTCGAACAGCGCGTCCACCGCCTCCTGCAGCATGCGCTTCTCGTTGCGCACGATGATGTCGGGCGCGCGCAGCTCGATCAGCCGCTTCAGGCGGTTGTTGCGGTTGATGACGCGGCGATACAGGTCGTTCAGGTCGGACGTCGCGAAGCGGCCGCCATCCAGCGGCACCAGCGGGCGCAGCTCGGGCGGAATGACCGGCACCACGTCCAGGATCATCCACTCGGGGCGAGCACCCGACTCGGAGAAGGCCTCGATCAGCTTCAGGCGCTTCACCAGCTTCTTGCGCTTGGCCTCGCTGGTGGTCTCCTTCAGCTCCGCGCGCAGGCGCGTGCCCTCCTTGCCCATGTCGAGCCCGGCCAGGATTTCCTTCACCGCCTCGGCGCCGATGCCGACGCGGAAGGCGTCCTCACCGAACTCTTCCTGCTTGGTGTAGAGCTGATCCTCGTTCACGAGCGAATGCAGCTTGAGGTCCGTCAGGCCCGGCTCCAGCACCACATAGCTCTCGAAGTAGAGAACCTTCTCCAGCTCCTTCAGCGACATGTCCACCATGAGGCCGACGCGGCTGGGCAGCGACTTCAGGAACCAGATGTGGGCCACGGGCGCCGACAGTTCGATATGGCCCATGCGCTCGCGCCGGACCTTGGCGAGCGTCACTTCCACGCCGCACTTCTCGCAGACGATGCCGCGGAACTTCATCCGCTTGTACTTGCCGCACAGGCACTCATAGTCCTTGATCGGGCCGAAGATGCGGGCGCAGAACAGCCCGTCCCGCTCCGGCTTGAAGGTGCGGTAGTTGATGGTCTCGGGCTTCTTGATCTCGCCATAGGACCAGGAGCGGATCTGCTCCGGCGAGGCCATGGAGATCTTGATCTGGTCGAAGGTCATCGCCTGGCCGGTCTGGCCCAGGATCTTCATCAGCTCGTTCATGCCGCCTCGCTCTCTGCCCGGCGCGCGCGCGGGGCCTTGAAGGGGGTGTGGCGGGGCGCCTCAGGGCGCCCCGCGAAGGAAGAAATCAGGCGCCGCGGTTCTCGAGGTCCACGTTCAGGCCGAGCGACTTCAGCTCCTTCACCAGAACGTTGAAGCTCTCGGGAATGCCGGCCTCGAAGCTGTCCTGGTCGCGGACGATCGCCTCGTAGACCTTGGTGCGCCCGGACACGTCGTCCGACTTCACCGTCAGCATCTCCTGCAGCGTGTAGGCGGCGCCATAGGCTTCCAGCGCCCAGACCTCCATCTCGCCGAAGCGCTGTCCGCCGAACTGCGCCTTGCCGCCCAGCGGCTGCTGGGTGACGAGGCTGTAGGGGCCGATGGAGCGCGCGTGGATCTTGTCGTCCACCAGGTGGTGCAGCTTCAGCATGTAGATGTAGCCGACCGTCACCTTGCGCTCGAAACGCTCGCCCGAGCGGCCGTCATGCAGCCAGACCTGTCCGGAGGTGTCGAGGCCCGCGCGTTCCAGCATGCCCTCGATGTCGCCCATGCGCGCGCCGTCGAAGACGGGCGTCGCGATGGGGATGCCCTTCTTGAGGTTGTCGCACAGCTCGATCAGCTGGTCCTCGTCCATGGGGGCGATGTCACGCTCGAACACCTCCTCGCCATAGATCTCGCGCAGCTTCGCGTGCAGCTCGTCCCGCACGGCGGATGAGCGGCGGAAATCCTCCACCAGCTCACCCACCTGGCGGCCGAGATTGGCGCAGGCCCAGCCCAGATGCGTCTCCAGGATCTGCCCGACGTTCATGCGCGAGGGCACGCCCAGCGGGTTCAGCACCAGGTCCACGCTCGTCCCGTCTTCCAGGAAGGGCATGTCCTCGATGGGCACCACGCGGGAGACAACACCCTTGTTGCCGTGGCGGCCGGCCATCTTGTCGCCGGGCTGCAGCTTGCGCTTCACCGCCACGAAGACCTTGACCATCTTCATCACGCCGGGCGGCAGCTCGTCGCCGCGCTGCAGCTTCTCCACCTTGCTGTCGAAGCGCTTCTGCAGCCGCTCCACCGCCGCGTCGAACTCGCGCTTCAGCGCCTCGATCTCGGCCATGGCGGCGTCATCGGCCACCGCGATCTGGCGCCAGGTCGCCTTGGCGAACTGCTCCAGCACCTCGTCGGTGATGACGGTGCCGGCCTTGACGCCCTTGAAGCCGCCGCTGGCCTTGCGGTTCAGCAGGCGCTCGCGCAGACGGCCGTAGAAGCTGCGCTCCTGGATGGCCTTCTCGTCGTCGCGGTCCTTGGCCAGGCGCTCGATCTCGGCGCGTTCGATCGCCATCGCGCGCTCGTCCTTGTCCACGCCGCGGCGGCTGAACACGCGCACATCCACGATGGTGCCGGACACGCCGGGCGGCAGGCGCAGCGAGGTGTCGCGCACGTCCGACGCCTTCTCGCCGAAGATGGCGCGGAGCAGCTTCTCCTCCGGCGTCATCGGGCTTTCGCCCTTCGGCGTCACCTTGCCGACGAGAATATCGCCCGGGTGCACCTCGGCGCCGACATAGACGATGCCCGCCTCGTCGAGGTTCCGCAGCGCTTCTTCACCGACATTCGGGATGTCGCGGCTGATCTCCTCCTGGCCCAGCTTCGTGTCGCGCGCCATCACCTCGAATTCCTCGATGTGGATGGAGGTGAACACGTCATCGCGCGCGATGCGCTCGCTGATGAGGATGGAGTCCTCGAAGTTGTAGCCGTTCCAGGGCATGAAAGCGCAGAGCACGTTGCGGCCCAGCGCCAGCTCGCCCAGCTCCGTGCTGGGGCCGTCGGCGATGATCTCGCCAGGGCTCACCCGGTCGCCCACCTTCACCAGCGGGCGCTGGTTGATGCAGGTGCTCTGGTTGGAACGCTGGAACTTGCGCAGGCGATAGATGTCCACACCCGTCGTCTGGCCGTCGCCGCCGGTCGCGCGCACCACGATGCGCGCGCCGTCGATCTGGTCCACCACGCCTTCGCGGCGGGCGGAGATGGCCGCGCCCGAATCCCGCGCCACGGCGGCTTCCATGCCCGTACCCACCAGCGGCGCATCGGACTTGATCAGCGGCACCGCCTGGCGCTGCATGTTCGAGCCCATGAGCGCGCGGTTGGCGTCATCGTTCTCGAGGAACGGGATCAGCGCTGCGGCCACGCTCACAAGCTGCTTCGGCGAGACGTCGATCGCCGTCACCTCTTCCGGCTTCACCAGGCGGAAGTCGCCGCCCTGGCGCACGCTGACGAGTTCGCTGAGGAACTGGCCCGTGCCGGCATCCACCTCGGCATCGGCCTGGGCGACGACCAGCTTCTCCTCCTCCATGGCGGAGAGGTAGCGCGGCTCGCCCACGATCATGCCGTCCTTCACGAGGCGATAGGGCGTCTCGATGAAGCCATACTTGTTCACCCGCGCGAAGGTGGCGAGCGAATTGATGAGGCCGATGTTCGGCCCTTCCGGCGTCTCGATGGGGCAGATGCGGCCGTAATGCGTCGGGTGCACGTCGCGCACCTCGAAGCCGGCCCGTTCGCGGGTCAGACCGCCCGGGCCAAGCGCCGAGAGGCGGCGCTTGTGCGTCACCTCGGAGAGCGGATTGGTCTGGTCCATGAACTGGCTGAGCTGCGAGGAGCCGAAGAACTCCCGCACCGCCGCCGCCGCCGGCTTCGCGTTGATCAGGTCATGCGGCATCACGGTGTCGATATCCACCGACCCCATGCGCTCCTTGATCGCGCGGTCCATGCGCAGCAGGCCCACGCGGTACTGGTTCTCCATCAGCTCGCCCACCGAGCGCACGCGCCGGTTGCCGAGGTTGTCGATGTCGTCGATGGAGCCGCGGCCGTCCTTCAGGTCCATCAGCACGCGCATGGTGCTGACGATGTCCTGCTTGCGCAGCGTGCGCAGGTAGTCCGGCGCCTCCTCCAGCGAGAAGCCCAGGCGCATGTTCATCTTCACGCGACCCACCGCCGAGAGGTCATAGCGGTCGGCGTCGAAGAACAGGCCCTTGAACAGCGTCTCCGCGGTTTCCGGCGTCGGCGGCTCACCCGGGCGCATGACCCGGTAGATGTCCATCAGCGCTTCTTCGCGGTTGCTGTTCTTGTCCACCGTCAGGGTGTTGCGGATCCAGGGGCCGACCGACTGGTCGATGGCCAGCGTGGGGAGGCGGTCCAGCCCGGCATCCTCGATGGCGGCGAGCTTGGCTTCCGTCAGCTCCTCGCCGGCCTCGGCCCAGATCTCGCCGGTCTCGTAGTTCACGAGGTCCTCGGCCATGAATCGGCCCAGCAGGTCGGCGCGCCCGACCAGAACCTCGGTCGTGCCGGCTTCCGCGATCTTGCGGGCGGCGCGGGGCGTCATCTTGGTGTCCTTCTCGGCCACCACGGCGCCGGTGCGCGCGTCCACCAGCGGCTCCAGCAGCTTGATGCCCTTGAAACTGTCGGGGTCGAAGGCGCGCGACCAGCCCTTGGGCGAGCGCGTGAAGATCACCTGGCCATAGAAGGCGGAGAGGATTTCCTCGGCATCCATGCCGCGGATTTCGACCTGGTCCATCTCAAGGCCCTGGGCCGCGCGGTCCACGCGCTTGGCCTCGGTGGCGGCGCTGTCCAGCGCCATCAGCAGGGTGGAGGCCGGCAGCTTGCGCTTGCGGTCGATGCGGACATAGCAGATGTCCTTGGCATCGAACTCGAAGTCGAGCCAGGAACCGCGATAGGGAATGACCCGCGCGGCGAACAGGTACTTGCCGCTGCTGTGCGTCTTGCCGCGGTCATGGTCGAAGAACACGCCGGGCGAGCGGTGCATCTGGCTGACGATGACGCGCTCGGTGCCGTTGATGATGAAGGTGCCATTGTCCGTCATGAGCGGCATATCGCCCATGTAGACATCCTGCTCCTTGATGTCGCGGACGGAGCGCGCGCCGGTGTCCTCGTCCAGGTCCCAGACGATCAGGCGCAGCTTCACCTTCAGCGGCGCGGCGAAGGTCAGGCCGCGCTGGATGCATTCCTCGACGTCGTACTTGGGCTCCTCCAGCTCGTACTGGACGAATTCCAGACGGCCGCGGCCCGCGAAGTCGTTGATGGGGAAGACGGACTTGAACACCTCCTGCAGCCCGGTATTGGTCCGGCTGTCGGGGTGCGTCTCCATCTGCAGGAAATTGGCGTAGGAGGCGCGCTGCACGTCAATCAGGTTCGGCATCGGCGCAATCTCGGGCAACCGCCCGAAGCTCTTGCGGATCCGCTTGCGTGCCGTGAACGACTTGCTGATTGCGTTCATGCCTGTTCCGCTTTCCTATCAAGGCTTGATGCGCGGACCCATCGCCCGCCATCGGTAGTTTGGCTCCAGCGGGCACCCTGCCCCCCGAAACAGCCAGAGGGGCGGCAACCAGACCCTGATTGCCACCCGCCCCAACCTGGTAGAAACCGCTGCGCCGAAGGTGGCGCGGCGGGAATTACTTGACTTCGACCTTGGCGCCGTTTTCTTCCAGTACCTTCTTGATCTTGTCCGCCTCGTCCTTCGACACGTTTTCCTTCACGGTCTTCGGCGCGCCCTCGACCAGGTCCTTGGCTTCCTTCAGGCCCAGGCCGGTGATCGTGCGGATTTCCTTGATCACGTTGATCTTCTTGTCGCCACCGGCGGCGAGGATCACGGTGAACTCGGTCTGCGCCTCAGCGGCGGGGGCGGCGGCGGCGGCCGGCGCGGCGGCAACCGCCACCGGCGCGGCGGCGGAAACGCCCCACTTCTCTTCCAGCATCTTGGAGAGCTCGGCGGCCTCCAGGACGGTCAGGGCGGACAGCTCGTCAACGAGCTTAGCGAGATCGGCCATATGCGTATTCCTTCGATTTAATAGCTTGACTGTGGCTTGACAACCCCACCGCGCCACGCGGCAGGGCCAGAGTGTTCGGTGGCAGCCTCGGCCCCCTGTGCGGGGAGAGGACGCGCGACCCGGTGCCGGGGCAAAGCCCGGCCAGGATCACGCGGCGTCCTTCTCCGCATAGGCCTTCAGCACCCGCGCCATCTGCCCGCCAGGTGCCTGCAGCACCCCGGCGATCCGCGTGGCCGGGGTCTGGATCAGACCCACAAGCCCCGCGCGCAGCGTCTCCAGAGACGGCAGCTCGGCCAGTGCCTTGACCCCTTCGGGGGCCAGGTTCTGGGTGCCGAGCGCACCGCCCAGGATCACGAACTTGTCGTTCGTCTTGGCGAACTCCACGGCGGTCTTCGCCACGGCCACAGGGTCCGTCGACCACGCAAGCGCGGTCGGACCCTTCAGCAGCGGCGCGATGCCCTGGAAGCGGGTGCCGTCGAGGGCGCGAGTGGCCAGCCGGTTCTTCGCGACCTTGTACGTCGCGCCCGCGGCCCGCATCTTCCGGCGCAGATCATCCACCGCCGCGACCGTCAGCCCCTTGTTCTGGGCGACGAGCACGAAGGATGTCTCACCGAAGACGCCGACCAGGGACTCGACGAACGCGCGCTTTTCCGTGCGGTCCAATTCACGTCTCCGTCGGTGGCCGGAACCTTGTGGAAGGGCGCCGGCCGGTTCACACGGGGGTGGCGGGACCATTCCCTCCACCCCGTTCGCCTGTCGTTGCCGGAAAGCCAAGCCATCATTGCCCAGGCCCATGGCCCAGGAATGGCATCTCGGTTCCCCGTCTCATGCGGGCGGGGCGGACCCCTTCAAGCTGCCCGTCGCCGGGCGGCACCTGCAATCTCCGACAGGATCGGCGGGGGAGAACCCCCGCCTGCGCGGCCAGGCCCCGAAGGCCCCGGCCGAATTCCGTTCAGCCCGCGCCGATGGTGGAAACATCCACCTTCACGCCCGGCCCCATGGTGGAGGACACGGCCACCTTCTTCACATAGCTGCCCTTGGCGCCCGTGGGGCGCGACTTCTGGATGGCGTCCACGAAGGCGCGGGCGTTGTCCAGCAGCTTGTCGGCGTCGAAGCTCGCCTTGCCGATGCCGGCATGGACGATGCCCGCCTTCTCGGCGCGGAACTCCACCTGGCCGGCCTTGGCGGCGGTCACGGCACCCTTCACGTCCATGGTGACGGTGCCGAGCTTCGGGTTCGGCATCAGGCCGCGCGGGCCCAGCACCTTACCGAGGCGACCGACCAGCGCCATCATGTCCGGCGTCGCGATGCAGCGGTCGAAGTCGATCTTGCCTTCCTGCACGGCGGCGGCCAGGTCATCGGCGCCCACCACGTCGGCGCCGGCGGCCAGCGCCTCCTCAGCCTTCGGGCCACGGGCGAAGACGCCCACGCGGACCGACTTGCCGGTGCCGTTGGGCAGGCCCACCACGCCGCGGACCATCTGGTCGGCATGGCGCGGGTCAATGCCGAGGTTCATCGAGATCTCGATGCTCTCGTCGAACTTGGCCTTCGCATTGGCCTTGGCCAGGGCGATGGCTTCCTCCAGTGGGTAAAGCTTGGCGCCGTCCACCTGGGCGGAGAGGGTCTTCATGCGCTTGGTCATCTTTGCCACGGCTCAGCCCTCCACCACGGTCATGCCCATGGAACGGGCGGAACCGGCCAGCATCCGCACCGCGCTCTCGACGTCGGTGCAGTTCATGTCCTTCATCTTGACCTGGGCGATCTCACGCAGCTGCGCCTTGGTGACGCGGCCCACCATGGCGCCCTTGCCGGGGGTGTTGCTGCCCTTCTCGATCTTCGCCGCCTTCATCAGGAAGTAGGTGTTGGGCGGGGTCTTCGTGATGAAGGAGAAGGTGCGGTCCGTGTACGCGGTGATGACGACGGGCGTCGGGGTGCCCGGCTCCATCTGCTGCGTCGCCGCGTTGAATTCCTTCACGAACTGCATGATGTTCAGCCCGCGCTGACCCAGCGCCGGGCCCACCGGCGGCGAAGGGTTCGCCTTGCCGGCCGGGATCTGCAGCTTGATGTAGCCTGCGATCTTCTTTGCCATGAACCTGTTCAGTCCTCTCGCGTTGTGAGAGACCCGCGGTGCCAGCGGCCCCCCGCCAAGTGGGGCGAGGGCGACCTCCCGCGTTTCTCCACCCCGGCGGCATGGCCACCGGGGTTGAAGCGGGGCGCGTAGCGCGGAACGCGAGGTCTGTCCATCCCTGGCGGCGGCCCGGAATGCGTGCCCCTCGTGGCGCGCATGGGTCGCATCCACCCCCCCTGCCCTGGACGCGGCGCGCGCCCCGGCCCCATCCTGCGGCGGTGAGTAGCATCGCCCCCCCATCCCGCATCCTCGTCGGCATCCTCTTCATGGTCACCGCGGGACTGCTGTTCCCCGTCATGGGAGGCTTCGCGAAGCTTCTGGGGCAGGACTACTCCTCGCTGCAGATCTCCTGGGCGCGGGCCTTCGGGCACATCCTGTTCCTGTCCGCGCTCTTCATGCCGCGGATGGGGCTGGCGCTGTTCCGCACCAAGCGGCCGGGGCTGCAGCTGGCGCGGTCCTCCATGCTGTTCACCTCCAACCTCTGCTTCTTCTACGCCATCGCCTTCATCCCGCTGGCCAAGGCGGCCGCCATCTCGCTCGCCGCGCCGCTGATCGTGGCCCTGCTGGCCTGGCCCATGCTGAAGGAGCGGACCACCTGGGGCCGCGTCATCGCGCTGCTGATCGGCTTCGTGGGCGTGCTGGTGGTGATCCGGCCCGGAACGGCGCTGTTCCACTGGGCTTCGCTGTTCATCCTGACCAGCGCCACCGCCTATGGCGTCTACCAGATCCTGACACGCCAGATCGCAAGCTCCGACTCGCCGGAGACCTCCGCCCTCTATTCCGCCTTCGTGGGCGGCTTCGGCATGCTGGTGGTACTGCCCTTCGTCTGGCTGACGCCCGCGAGCCTGCTCGATGTTGGACTGTTCATCGGGGTGGGGGTGCTGGGGGCGCTCGGCCACTACTGCGTGGCGCGGGCCTTCGGCTATGCGCCGGCCAACATCATCTCGCCCTTCCAGTATTTCCAACTGCTGGGCTCGGTGGCGGTGGGCTGGCTGCTGTTCACCGAATTCCCCGACAGCATGACCTGGCTGGGGGCCGCCATCATCTGCGGGGCGGGGCTGTATATCGGCTGGAGCCAGACGCGGCGGCGGCCGGCATAACCACAGCCGGGTAAGCCGGCCGCAGCGCGGCCGGCAATTCGGCTAAAGCTTCTCGACCTGCCCGTATTCCAGCTCCACCGGGGTGGAGCGGCCGAAGATGGAGACGCTGACCTTCACGCGGCCCTTCTCCTCGTCCACCTCTTCCACCGTGCCATTGAAGCTGGTGAAGGGGCCGTCGGAGACGCGCACCTGCTCGCCCACCTCGAAGAGCACCGCGGGGCGGCGGGGCTTCTCGGCCCCCTCCTGCACGGCGTTGACGATGCGCATCGCCTCGGCCTCGGTGATGGGCTGGGGCTTGTTGCGCGCGCCGAGAAAGCCCGTGACCTTGGGCGTGTCTCGCACCAGGTGCCAGGTGTCGTCGGTCATTTCCATCTTCACCAGGACATAGCCCGGGAAGAACTTGCGCTCGGCGTCCACCTTCTGGCCGCGGCGCACCTCGGTCACCTGCTCGGTCGGCACCAGGATGTCGTCGATCCGGTCCGCGAGGCCGGATTTGGCCGCCTGCGCGCGAATCTGCTCGGCGATCTTCTTTTCGAAGCCCGAATAGACATGCACCACATACCAACGCTTGTCGGCCATTGGCCTGAACCCCGCTTGCGCTGTCACAGACCGAACACCCAGCCCATCAGGAGCTGGATGATCTGGTCCACGATCAGGAAAAACACCGCCGCGAGCGCCGACAGGGCCAGCACCAGGCCAGTGGTGATGAGCGTCTCCTTGCGTGTCGGCCAGGTGACCTTGGAGGTCTCCTGCCGCACTTCCCGGACGAACTGGACGGGGTCGGGTTTGGCCAAGGTGCTGTGTCCTGAAACGTCGCCGCAATATACGGCCTCTGAAAGCATGACGGCGGCCGTTGTGCAACGTGCCGCCGCCAAGCAGGTCAAATCTGGCAGGGGTGGAGGGTCTCGAACCCCCAACCTCCGGTTTTGGAGACCGGCGCTCTAGCCAATTGAGCTACACCCCTCCGCGGCAACCGCGCCGGGGGTTATCCCCCCTGCGCGGCCGCGCCGCAAGCGGGCCTTACTTCGAAATGCTGGCGACGACGCCCGCACCCACGGTGCGGCCACCCTCGCGGATCGCGAAACGAAGGCCCTCATCCATCGCGATCGGCGCGATCAGCTCCACGTCCATCGAGACGTTGTCGCCGGGCATCACCATCTCCACACCCTCGGGAAGCTGAACCACGCCCGTCACGTCCGTCGTGCGGAAGTAGAACTGCGGGCGGTAGTTCGTGAAGAACGGCGTGTGCCGGCCGCCCTCCTCCTTCGTCAGGATGTACGCCTCGGCCTTGAACTTCGCGTGCGGCTTGATCGAACCCGGAGCCGCCAGAACCTGACCGCGCTCCACATCCTCACGCTTCGTGCCGCGCAGCAGCGCGCCGATGTTGTCGCCCGCCTGGCCCTGGTCCAGCAGCTTGCGGAACATCTCAACGCCCGTGACGACCGTCTTCACCGTGTCCTTCAGGCCCACGATCTCGACTTCCTCACCGACCTTGATCACGCCGCGCTCCACGCGGCCCGTCACCACCGTGCCGCGACCCGAAATCGAGAACACGTCCTCGACCGGCATCAGGAACGGACGGTCGATCGCGCGCTCGGGCTGCGGAATGTAGCTGTCCACCGCCGCCATCAGCGCCAGAACCGCCTGCTCGCCGATCTCAGGCTGCTTGTCTTCCAGCGCGCACAGAGCCGAGCCCTTGATGATGGGGATGTCGTCGCCAGGGAACTGGTAGGAGGACAGCAGCTCGCGCACCTCCATCTCCACCAGCTCGACCAGGTCGGGGTCCGCCATGTCCATCTTGTTCAGGAACACCACCAGCGCGGGAACGCCAACCTGCCGCGCCAGCAGGATGTGCTCGCGCGTCTGCGGCATCGGGCCGTCCGCCGCCGACACCACCAGGATCGCGCCGTCCATCTGCGCGGCACCCGTGATCATGTTCTTCACGTAGTCCGCGTGGCCAGGGCAATCCACATGTGCGTAGTGACGGTTCGCCGTCTCGTACTCCACATGCGCCGTCGAGATCGTGATCCCGCGCGCACGCTCCTCAGGCGCCTTGTCGATCTGGTCGTACGCCGTGAACGTCGCACCACCCGTCTTCGCCAGCGTCTTCGTGATAGCCGCCGTCAATGACGTCTTGCCATGATCCACATGGCCGATCGTCCCAATGTTGCAGTGCGGCTTGTTCCGCTCAAACTTCGCCTTGGCCATCTGTGGTCCCGCTCCGCGAATGATCGTTCCTGAAACCGCATCCGCGCGAGCGCCACTCAGCGGGAGCATCACCCTGGAGCGGGTGAGGGGAATCGAACCCCCGTAGCCAGCTTGGAAGGCTGGTGCTCTACCATTGAGCTACACCCGCGCCGAGGCGGACGCCTGCATCACGCCAGGAGCGCCACCCCGTTCGGGACGGCACCCGCTGCTCGCGCCGGGAATATGGAGGGGGCTGGATTCGAACCAGCGTAGGCGCAAGCCAACGGATTTACAGTCCGTCCCCTTTAGCCACTCGGGCACCCCTCCGCACGCGGGCGAGAGCGGACGCCTTCAAGCGGTTTCGCCGCCCCCTGTCAATGCGGGCTGCCGCGCCACCTCCGCGCCAAGGCGATGCGCGAGGCCGTTCTCTTCCAGGAAGGCGCGGTAGATCGTGAAATTGCGCGCATAGGCCGCCTCGAAAGACGCGAAATCCGCGCCCTCCAGCATCACGTCCAGATCCATGGCGCCGGCGAGCTGCATCTCGATCGCGGGGAGTTCGAACAAATCGGCCATCTCGCGCGTGCGGGTGTCATAGACGATGGGAATGGCGGGGATGCCCTGTTGCAGCGCCATGACATTGCCATGCAGCCGCAGCCCCAGCACCACGTCCACATGGGCCGCCAGATCCTCGGCCCAGCTCTCGATGTCGATATGGGCCGCCATGTGTCGCCCCAGCAGCTGCGCCACGCGGGGATCGTCCGCGAGGCCGTGCAGGCCCAGCACCTCCCGCAGCCGCTCCGCGCGTCGCGTGGGCGCGCCAAGGGCCAGCAGCATCTCCTCCCGCTCGCCCTGGGCGTAGAGACGGCTGCCGGGGCGCCGGGCCACCTCGGCCAGGAGGCGCCGCTGCGCGATCTGGGAGAGGCCCTGGCTCGGCGTGTATTCGCCCTGCAGGTGCCGGTTCAGCGTCAGGCCCAGCCGTCCCGCACGGGCCTGCACGGGACGGATGGGACGCGTGGGCGCGCCGGATCGGTAAAAGCTCGGGCAACCGATGATGCGCGTGTTGTGGATGCCGAGCGCGGCCAGCACCTCGGCCGAATACTCGCCCCGCACACCCAGGCTCGCGGACTTCTCCGCGACCAGGCGCCAAAAGGCGACCGAGCCTTCCGGCAGGCTCAGGCGGCGGTAGGAGGCGGCCTGCGCGCCCACCCCCAGTGCCACCACCGGCCCGGTCAGGTGCCGCAGCAGGGGCACCACATGGCCGAACTCCAACCCCTCCATGAGGTAGTTGGAGCCGCGGATGATCGTGATGTCCGGCTGTTCCTTCGGCCAGTGCTTCCGCTCGCCGGCCGCGGCGAAACCCAGCTGCGTGACCTTGGTGGCGGCCAGGTGGCGCAGCGTCGCGTCATAGACCAGCAAGTCGCCGGTGTTGATGCCGCGCGCGCCGAAGAAGGCCTCGGGGTCGGGGATGCGAAGTTCCGCCCCCGCCAGCCCGGTCCGCACGGAGGCGCCGGCATTGAGGACGAAGACATGCATCCAGGGGGGCCCCCTCGGGCAGGGAATGGTGCGGTCAAGAAGATTCGAACTTCCACGGGGTTGCCCCCACTAGCACCTCAAGCTAGCGCGTCTACCATTCCGCCATGACCGCGACGCGGTGGGGGCTGTAGCGCATGATCCCGCCCGGTTCAACTGACCCGATGACAAATCTCTCCTGGACCATCTCCGAGGGCCTGACCCCCTACCCCGAGGCGCTGGCCGCGATGGAGGCCCGCGTGGCCGCCATCCGCGCCGGCACGGCCCCGGAATGCGTCTGGCTGGTCGAGCATCCGCCCAGCTACACCGCCGGCACCAGCGCCAAGCCCGAGGAGCTGGTCGAGACCCGCTTCCCCGCCTTCGCCGCCGGGCGCGGCGGGCAATGGACCTACCACGGCCCCGGTCAGCGCACCGCCTATGTCATGCTGGACCTGACGCGGGCGCATGGCACGGTGAAGCCCCGCGACGTGCGCGCCTATGTCCATGGCCTGGAGGAATGGATGATCCAGGCACTGGGTCGCTTCAACATCCGCGGCGAGCGGCGCGAGGGACGCGTCGGCATCTGGGTGGTCAAGCCCGGTGGATTGGAAAGCAAGATCGGCGCGATCGGCGTGCGCGTCACCCGCTGGGTGTCCTGGCACGGCATCGCGCTGAACCTGGAGCCCGACCTCGGCCATTTCGGCGGCATCATCCCCTGCGGCATCCGCGAGCATGGCGTGACCAGCCTGCACGACCTCGGCGTGCTGGCCAGCATGGAGGAGCTGGACAGCGCGCTGAAGGCCGCCTGGGACGAGGTGTTCGGCGAGGCGCCCGAGGCGCTGGCCGCTCAGTAGCCGAGCTTCGGGTCCACCGCCTGGGACAGCGCCTCGCCCGCCAGCAGGCGCCGCGCGTTCTCGGCGAAGAGGGCCGCCACCACCTTGTCGCGCTCTGGGTGCAGCCCGCCGATATGGGGCAGCACCACGCAGTTGGGCGTGGTCCAGAAGGGGTGGCTCTGGGGCAGCGGTTCCTCGCGGAAGACATCCAGCACCGCGCCCGCGATCACGCCCTCCTTCAGCGCCTGGACGAGGTCCTCGTCCACGATGGCGGAGCCGCGGCCGAAATTGATCAGCCAGGCGTCGCGCTTCATCCGCCCGATTCGCGCGGCGTTCATCAGGTTGTCGGTCTCCGGCGTGGCGGGCAGCAACAGCACCACGAAGTCGGACTGCGCCAGCACCGCATCGGTCTCGTCCGGCCCGAAGACCTGCTCCACATGCGGCACGGCGCCCGGGCTGCGGCGCGTGCCGATGACGCGCATCTCCAGCGCGGCCGCCTTGCGCGCCAGTTCCACGCCGATGGCGCCCAGGCCCAGAATGCCCAGCGTCCGACCCGCGAGCGTGCTGGCAATGCGCCGCGTCCAGCGCGATTCGCGCTGGTCCATGGCGGCGGCGTGATAGGGCTTCGTGATGTGGAAGAGCGCGCCCAGGATGTTCTCGGGCATCTGCACGCGGTGGGTGCCGCGCGCGCAGCACAGCGTCACGCCGGCAGCGAGATCAGGCCGGCCGATCCAATTCTCCACGCCCGCCGTCAGCGCCTGCACCCAGCGCAGCCTGGGCATCTGCGCCAGCAAGCCCGGCGGGGCGCCCCAGGCCAGCAGCCCCTCGGCCTCGGCCAGCAGGGCGGCGTCAGGCGCCTCGGCCCGCTTCAGCTCCTGGATGCGGAAACGCCCCGCCACGCCGGCCTCTTCCAAGGCGCGGCGGTACGGGGCGGTGTTGTCGTGCCAGAGAAGCAGAAGCGGGGCCATGACGTCTCCTGGGTTTTGCCCAGGCTAGCGCCTGATCCGCGGGGGCGGAAACGCCGGAGCGGTGAATCAGTCGCTCAAGGTCACGCCATCAGCCCCGTGCGACCAACTCAGGGACCGCGCGCAAGGAAGCCGCGCTGCTGCGGCGCGCCCGGACGGCGGCGCCCCTCGCTGCCCGCCGGCTTCACGAAGCTGCGCGGGGCGGAGCTGCGCTCCTCCCGGTGGTCGCCGCGCGCCTCGCCGCGCGATTCCCCCCTGGGGGCGGGCTTGGCCGGGCGCTGCGGCCCGGGGCGGCCACGCTGCGGGCGGGCGGGGGTGGCGCGGTCATCCAGCGGGCGGGAGCGGTCCGTGCGGATGTCCGAGGTGTCGATCTTCTGCCGCGTGGTGCGCTCGATGGCGCGCAGCAGGCCGATCTCGTCCGGCGCCACCAGCGCGATGGCCTGGCCCGAAGCGCCGGCGCGCGCGGTGCGGCCGATGCGGTGGACATAGGTCTCGGGCACTTCCGGCAGCTCGTGCTGAATGACATGCGTCACGTCCGGCACGTCGATGCCGCGCGCCGCGATGTCGGTCGCCACCAGGATGGGCGCGCGGCCGGACTTGAACTCGGCCAGGGCACGTTCCCGCTGGGACTGGCCCTTGTTGCCGTGGATGGCATTGGCCTGCAGGCCATCCTGCTCCAGCGACTTCACAATCTTGTCCGCGCCATGCTTGGTGCGGGCGAAGACCAGCACGCGGCCCACGCCATCCTCCTTGAGCAGCTTGGCGAGCGTGGCACGCTTCTGCCCGCCTTCCAGGATGATGCAGCGCTGGTTGACGCGCTCGGCCGTGGTGGCGACGGGCGTCACCTCGATCCGCACCGGCTCGCGCAGCATGTCGGCCGCGAGCTTGGCGATGTCGGGCGGCATGGTGGCCGAGAAGAACAACGTGGTGCGCTCGGCCGGCACCGCGCGGACGACCTGCCGGATGGCGGGCAGGAAGCCGCGGTCCAGCATCTGGTCGGCCTCGTCCAGCACCAGGATCTGGGTGTGATCCAGGCGCGCGGCGCGGCTGTTCATGTGGTCCAGCAGGCGGCCGGGGGTGGCCACCACCACGTCCACGCCGCGGGCCAGCGCCCGCTGCTGGGGCGCATGGCCCACGCCGCCGAAGATGGTGGCGACGGAGAAGCCCATGTGCTTGCCATAGGTCTTGAAGCTGTCGGCGATCTGGCTGGCCAGTTCGCGCGTCGGGCTCAGCACCAGCACGCGGCAGCCACCCTTGGGCGGACGGCCCGGCGTCTCGGCCAGGCGGTGCAGGATGGGCAGGGCGAAGGCGGCCGTCTTGCCGGTGCCGGTCTGGGCGATGCCGAGCACGTCACGGCCCGACAGCACGGTCGGGATGGCCTTGGTCTGGATGGGGGTGGGGGTGGTGTAACCGGCCTCTTCCAGCGCGCGCAGCAGCAGCGGGTTGAGGTTCATTTCAGCGAAAGTGGTCATGATAAATCCAGCAGCGCGGCGCCGCGTCACGGGCCGCGAAGTTCAGGGTGGACACCCCGCGTGGCTGGGCTGATCCGGGAGAAAGCATCGGGAATCCGGCAGTTCGGCTGCCTGGGGCGTCACGATGAGAACCGTGGCGCGGCGCCGCTCACGCGGCCGGATCCGGGCGGGGTGCTTCCCCGCTGACCGGGCTCACATGATGCATTGCAGCAGAAAATGCAAGCGCTTTTGAGATTACAGCGTTGGAAGACGTTGGAATCCAGGCTCGCCCGGAGGTTCCGCAAAGCTTTCCTCGATGGCGGTGACGCGCGCCATCGGCGGCCCCAGCCGGCAGGCTGAGACCACGGCCTGCACCGCCGGCGTCTCACCCGCCAGCAAGGCCTCCACCGAGCCATCGGCCCGGTTGCGGACCCAACCGGACAGCCCATGCCGCTGCGCCTCGCCCTGCAGCCAATCGCGGAAGCCCACCCCCTGCACACGGCCGGCGATTCGCAACCGCAACGCCGTCACGGCGCCAACTCCAGCAGGCGGACGGCCAGGCGCAAATCGGTCGCCACCTTCTCGCGCCGCTCCTCGGCCATCCAGTCGAGGCCCCATCGCTCCTCCTGGAACAGCTCATCCAGGATGGAGAGGCGGTGCGCCTCCTCCACCGCCAGCGCGCCGCGCTGCACGGCCAGGCCCAGCACCAGGCTGCCCAGGGCCGGCACCAGAACGCCCAGCGCGGACAGCCGCAGCGGATCGAGCCGCGCCACCGCCCGCGCCAGGGCGGCCAGGGCCACGGGTTCCTGCGCCACGGGCATCAGCCCGTCCGTCACCGCCAGCCGTGCGCCCAGCACCTCGGCCGACCAGTCGAGCCAGGGCTGCCACCCCGAATGCTGGCGGGCGGCCAGTACCGGGTCCTCGGCGCGGTAGCAGAGCAGGTCCGTCTCGCCATACTTGGCGATGGCCAGCATGGTGGCCTCCGGCGCGGGGGCGATGCGCTCGGCCGCCGTGCCGATCAGGCGCGAGAGGGGCACATCCTCCCAGCTCATCTCGCCATCTCGGGCGCCACCCGCCGCCTGCCATTCGGCGGCCAGCGCCTCGGCCAGCGGGCGGGTCCGCACCGCCAGCGTGCCACCGCCGGGCAGGCGCACCGGCTTGCCGTCGAGATGCACGGCGAAACCCTCCGCCGCGGTCACGACGGAGGCATGGTCCCAGAAACGCTTCATGCGCTCATCCTAGCGTCTGATCCGCGGAGGCGGAATCGCCGGAGCGGTGAATCAGTCGCTGAAACAATGCGAGGCCGTGATCCACCCAGGTGGATCACGGCCTAACGCCGCAGGAAACCGCGCAAAAGCTCGTTCACCGCGGGCGGCGCACCCGGGATGCCGCCCTCGGAGGGCATGGCGTCGGCGGGCGCGGGCGTGGGGTTGGCGGGCAACGGCCCGTCCCGCCCGCCACGGGCAACCCGCAGCGTGGTGGCGCAATCGGGCAGCGAGGGCATGCCGCCGCCACCCAGGGCACCGGCGATGAGGCCCGCCCCCTCCAGCCGGGGCGCCATCAGCCGCCCGGTCACCGGCACCGGGGCGCGGACACGCAGCCCGGCCACACGCAAATCGGTCAGCAGCCGCATGGCCAGCGCCTCGTCGGAGAGGCGGATGGTCCCCTCCCCCGCCACGCGGCCGGCCGCGCCGTCGAGGAACAGCGTCGTCACCCGCGCCAGCCCCTGCTCCACATCGGTGCGGAAGGCGAGGCAGGCCAGCGGCGCGCCAGGCGCCAGCAGCGGCGTGAGCTGCTGCAAGGTCTGGCCCAGCCCGCCGCCCAGCCGGGCGTCAATCACGGCAAGGCCGAGATGCCCCGTCAGCGTCGCGGCCAGGGCGCGCAGATCGCCCCCCTGCCCGCGCAGGTCCATCTCGAGATCAGCCCGGCCGCCCGTGGGCGCCTGGGTGCCGATGAAGGCCAGCAGCGCCGCGAGGTCGAGCCCCTGCCCGCCTCCCGAGACCTGCACCAGCGGCACCTGCCCCCGCGCATCGGCCGCGACGCGCAGCATGAGCCGCCCGCCCGGCACATTGGCCGCGAAGGGGTTCAGCCGCGCCTCGCCCGCCGCGTTCACGAAGCGGCCCTCGACCGCCGTGGCTGTCAGGCCGGGCTGCACCAGCTCGGCCAGGGTGAAGCGCAGGTCGGCGTCGAAATCCCGCAGGAAGGCGAGGTCGAGGGGCGTGGCCGGGATCAGCCGCGCCGGCTCCGCGGGGGCCGGAGCCGGCGCGACCGGTGCGGGCACCCCCGCCGGGGCGGGCGGCAGGCGCAGCGCGCCGAGATCGAGCCGCCGCGACTGCACCTGCCCCGTCACGCGAGGCCGGTCGGCCCAGCCCAGTTCCAGCGCGCCGCCCAGGTCGCCCGCCGAGGATTCGGCGGTGAAGCGCGGAATGGACACGCCCTGCTGCCCGCGCGGCGCCAGATCGGCGCGGAGCGCGACGCCCGTCAGCGCCGGCAGCGCCCGCCCCGCCAAGGGGGAGAGGGCGGCCAGTTCCGGCACATCCGCCTCCAGCCGCAGCGCCTGCGGCCAGTTACCGGCGACCGTCATCACCGCCTGGCCGGAGACGATTCGCGCCGTGACCTCGGCGGAGCCGCCGGCCATGAGGGCGGCGGGCGGGGCGCGCAGCGCGACCTCCAGCGGGACGCCACGCCAGGTCAGGCGGGCCGTCCCTTCCAGCGGCGCATCCAGCGCGGGCAGCCGGGCTTCCAGCGCGGCGAGGGTGATGCCCATGGCCTCGCCCCCGGTGGCGCGGCCTTCCAGATTGCTGAAGCGGGGCGGCCCCTCGCCCAGCCCGCCCTCGGCGCGCAGGGAGACGCCGGTCAACGCCGGCAGCGGCCGCCCGACCAGCGGCGAGAGGGCGGCCAGGGCCGGGATCTCACCCGAGACGCGACCCTGCACGGTGGCGCCGCGGCGCTGCCCCTCCAGGGAAAGCCGGGCGCCGGCGGCCGAGAGCGTGACGGCGAAGGGGGCCTCGCCCGCGCCCATCCAGGCCTGGGGCGGGGCCACCTCCCCTTCCAGGACCAGCGGCGTGGCCCGCCATTCGCCGCGCGCAGCCAGGGCCAGCGGCGCGCCGGTCGAGGGGCTGGAGAGGGTCGCCTCGGCCAGGGTGAAGGTCTCGCCGCCATGGGTCACGCGCCAATCCGCCAGCCGCGCCGCGCGCAGGTCGAGCGTCATGGGCTCGCGGGCCTCGGCAGGCGTGTGCGCGGGGGGGGCGGCCTGCGGCGCGGCGGCGCGCGCCCAGGCGGCGGCGTCCAGCCGCAGCACGCCGCCGGTCAGCTCCAGGCGGTCCACCTCCACATGCCCGCCGATGAGGGGCAGGATGGCTAGGCGCAGCGTGGCATCCTCGATGGACAGGATGGGCGCGCCATCGGCCCCGGTGGCCGTAATGCGGCTGGCGCCGAGGCTGGGCGTCAATGCGGGGCGCAGGGTGAGCGGCCCCTCGATGCGGACGGGGTGGCCCAGCGCCTGGCTCGCCGCGCGTTCGGCGCGCGGGCGGAAGGCATCGGCGTCGAAGAACAGCATGAAGCCCGCCACCGCCAGCAGCGGCAGCGCGACGACCACGGCCAGCAGGCCGATCAGAAACTTCTTCATGCGAGGCGCCGGGGCGGCTTGGGGGCGGGGTTGTCGAAGCCCAGGAAGCGCATGGTTTCCTCCATGTGCGGCGGGGGCGCGGCCATGGCCTCCAGCACCCCGCCATCAGGGTGCGGCACCCGCAGGGCGCGGGCGTGCAGGTGCAAACTGCCCGACAGCCCCTCCAGATGCGCGGCCGTCCCGCCATATTTGCCATCGCCCAGAATGGGCGTGCTGAGCGCGGTGGCGCAGTGGACGCGCAGCTGGTGGGTGCGGCCGGTGTGGGGCTTCATCTCCAGCAGGGCGGCGCGGCGCTTGGCCACGTCCAGCAGGCGGTAATCGGTGGTGGAGCGCACCACGTCCGGCCCCCGCGCGCCGGGTGGGGCGGCGACGACACGCTCCCGCCCGGCGGCGCCCTCCTTGGTCAATGGCATCTCGATGCTGCCGGCGTGGTGCAGGGGTTCGCCCACCACCACGGCCCAGTAGGTCTTTTCCACGTCGCGGCCGCGGAAGGCCTTGGCCAGGAAGGCGGCCGCCTGGACCGTGCGGGCCAACAGCAGCACGCCCGAAGTGTCGCGGTCCAGCCGGTGCACCAGGCGCGGGCGCTCGCCGTCATAGGCCAGCGCGTCCAGCATGCCGTCCAGGTGCTTCGTGATGCCGGGGCCGCCCTGCACGGCCAGGCCCGGCGGCTTGTCCAGGACGATCACACTGGCGTCGCGGTAGAGGACGCGGGCCTGGAGTTCGCGCGCCGCGGCCTCTGGAATGGGGCGAGGTTCCGCCTTGGGCGCGGGCGTGTCGGGCATGGGGGGCAGGCGCACCTCCTGCCCGGCGGCGAGGCGGGTGTTGGCCTCGGCGCGCTTGCCATCCACCCGGATCTGCCCGGTGCGAAGCATTTTTTGCAGCGCGCCCTGGGTGAGCGCGGGGTACCGGCGACGGAGCCAGCGGTCGAGGCGGGTTTCCGCCTCGGCGGGCGGGACGGTCAGGGTGGCGACGGACATGGGGAGGGGTTTAGCAGGTTTCTTGGGTATGGCCTCCTGGGCGAATGGCCGACCTGGCCCGACGCAGGCCGCTAAGTTTATTCACTACCGATGAGATCAAGTATCGATATAGCGGATCAAGTGACTATCCAAATAGGACTTTTCAGATAAATGTCTTACGCTATTTAGTTTTTGTCCCAAGCAGCTTGAGCCTTCGTATTGGCTTCACTTAAGAATTTTCCGATGTCCCAGTTAGGCTTTGGGGGGGGTCAAATTTTGGCAATTTATATCTGAGTCTTAGCTCAGTCGCTAGTCCTAGAGCACGAAAACCATGCAACGCCGTCTGGCCGAGCACTCGACCGCCACATCATCATTATCTCCAACCTCCCACTCAAACGATATTCGAAGCGACGCGAGCAGTAAGTCGTTGGGGAGAGTGAGCGCGCGACTCGCTAACGCGCCATCTAGGCTCTTCCACTCGGCTTCCGCTGGAAACGGAGTCAGCGTTGGCAGCCCGACATGCTCTCTGCCCACGTGACCACCTGAACTCCACGCCAACTCTGTCTCGCCAATACGATCGGCACACTCGATTGCAAATTTTTCCAAAATAACCGCTATACGAAGTGCAAGATATCGTGCGCCTGCATCGCTTCTTTTCTTTTCTTTTCTGCGCGACCGGTCAACCAATAATTACCGAACGCTCCTACAAATCCAGCGATGACGGTCGGCACGAAAATGGACGAGACGTGAGACAAAAATGCCAATAAGGATTGTGCTGTAGCGGTCATCCACTCCATATGCTTCTCCAGCTAAGGTGAACGGAACTGCATCCACCCGGCGGAGTGTCCTTTTGCACGGGGCAGAGAGAAGGCACGCCGCTACTAAGCCTCGCGCAGAAATTCCCACTGGAACCCGCTGCCCCCCTTCCCCTTCAGCCGCCCCACCGTCGGGTTCGCGAAATGGATGGGCAGCATCAGGGTGGGCGTGTCCGCCACCTCCTCGAAGACCCGCCGGCGCGAGGCCTCGGCCTGCTTCGGGTCCCAGCAGAAGATGGTGGAGAGCGAGGGGTCCGTGCACTGCAGCTGGTGGTGCATCATGTCGCCCGCGATGATGGCGCGCTGCCCGCGGCTCTCGATCTTCACGCAGCAATGGCAGGGGGTGTGCCCCGGCGTCAGGATCAGGCTGAGGCAGTCATCCAGCGTGTAGCTCTCATCCACCAGCAGGGCCTGGCCGGCCTCCACGATGGGCAGGCAGTTCATGCGCCACACGCCGCCCGCGCCGCCGGCCTTCTCGACGCCCTGCGCGTCCAGCGCCTCCCAGGCCGCGTATTCGCCCTTGTGGAAGATGTACTTGGCGTTGGGGAAGGTGGGCACCCAGCGCCCGTCCACCAGCTTGGTGTTCCAGCCGCTGTGGTCGATGTGCAGGTGGGTGCAGAAGACGTAGTCCACATCCTCGGGCGCCAGGCCCTCGGCGGTCAGCGCGTCCATCCAGGGCTGCTTGGGGAAGTCCATGGGCGGGGGGTAGCCCTTGTGCTCGCCGGTGCAGGTGTCCACCAGGATCACATGCTTCGGCGTGCGGACCACGAAGGTCTGGTAGGTGATGACCATCTTGCCGCTGGCGCGGTCGAAGACCTCGGGCTCCAGCCCGGCCATGTTGTCGGCCTGCGCCTCGGCGTTCCACCCCAGGAAGAATTCCTGCGGGGTGCGCCAGGGGCCGTCCCGCTCGATCAGGCTCGTGATGCTCACATCGCCCAGTTGCAGCCGCTTCATGGCGTCATTCCCCCTTTGCTTCAGGGGGTAGCTTGGCCTGCCTCTTCGCCGCGCGCCAGCCATGCCCTGGCCAGCGCGTCGAAGGCGGCCACGGGCAATTCCTCCGCCCGGCGCTCGGGCGCGATGCCGCAGGCGGAAAGCAGCGCCTCCGCGCCACCCAGCGGCTTCAGCGCGCCCCGCAGCATCTTGCGGCGCTGGCCGAAGGCGGCGGCGGTGATGCGTTCCATCGCGCGGAAGAGTTCAGGCGGCGGCTGTTCGGCATGGGGTGTCAGCACCACCACGGCTGAATGCACCTTTGGCGGCGGACGGAAGGCACCCGGCGGCAGGCGCAGCCCGATGGAGCAGGACGCCACCCATTGCGACAGCACGGCCAGCCGCCCGTAATGCTCCGTGCCGGCGGCGGCGGTGATGCGGAAGGCGACCTCTTCCTGGAACATCAGCGTCAAGCGTTCCCAGGCGGCGGCCTCGCGCAGCCAACCCACCAGCAGGGGCGTGCCGACATTGTAGGGCAGGTTCGCCACCACCTGACGGGGGGCCGGCAGTAGCGTGGCGCCGTCGAAGTGCCGCGCATCCTGCCGCAGCACGGTCAGCCGGCCCGGATGCGCCGCCTCCACCTCGGCCAGGGCGGCCAGCGCCCTTTCGTCCAGCTCCACCGCGGTGAGGTGCGCCAGCGGGTGCGCCAGCAGCGCTCGGGTCAGGCCACCCGGCCCGGGTCCCACCTCCAGCACGTGCCGTCCCGAGAGGTCGCCGGGCAGCAGGGCGATGCGGCGGCACACGGGTTCATCCAGCAGGAAATGCTGGCCCAGCGCCTTGCGCGCATCGAGGCCGAACCGGCGGACGACCTCGCCAAGCGGGGTCAGCGCCCCCGCCGCGTCAGACGCGCTGGTCAATGATGGCGCGGCGGCGCAGTTCCCGCTGCAATTGCCGCGCGACCAGTTCCACGCGGTCGCGCAGGATGGTCTGGCGCGCGATCTCGGGGGTGAACTGCTCCTCCTCCTGGCGCTCGCGGCCGCAGACCATCAGCAGCAGGATGCCATCGGGGGCGATCAGGGGCTCGCTGAAACGGCCGATGGGCAGGGAGGCCAGCACCTGGCGCAGCGGGGGCGGGTTCACGCCTTCGAGGCGAATGGCGCCCGGGTCCAGCGGACGGTCGCTGGTGCGGGGCAGCGCCTCGGCCGCCGCGCAGCCGCGCGTGGCACCCTGGAGGCGCTGCGCACGGTCGAGGGTGGCCCGCTGCTGGTCGGTGGGGTTGTTCGGGTCCAGCCGCTCGGCGAAGGGCAGGAAGATCTGCCGCAGCGACACCATGGTGGAGACCTGGGCCGCCTGCCCCGCCTCGCGCCGGGCGCGCAGCGTCACGATCTGGAAGCCGCCGGCCACGCGCACCGGGTTGCTGATGGCGCCGGGCGGCATCTGGGTGACGATCTCAGCCACCTCCGGGTCCAGCCGCTCGGGCACCACCCAGCCCAGGTCACCGCCCTGCAGCGCCGACTGCGCCTGGCTGAACTGCGTGGCGACCACCGGGAAGGGCGAGCCGCGGCGGAGCTGGTTGATGATCTCCTGCACGAAGCGCTGGGTCTCGGCCTCCACATCCGGGTTCTCGACCGGGATGAAGATCTCGGCGACCAGGAATTCGGGCACGCCCGTGCGGGCGCGGCGGGCGGCGATGAGCTCCGCCACCTCGGCGTCGGAGACCTGGGCCTGGTCGCCCAGCCCCTGGCGCAGCAGGCGCCCCCAGCCGATCTGCACGCGGATCTGGTCGTAGAGAACGCGCGGCTGCACGCCCATGCGCTGCAACTGCGCCACCAGCGCTCCCGCCGGCAGGTTGTTGCGGCGCTCGATGTCGGTGATGGATTCCAGGATGTCCTGGTCGCTCACCGGGATGCCGCGGCGCTGCACCTCCTGCATCCGCAGGCGCTCATCGATCAGCAGGCGGAGCATCTGCGGCTCCAGCCGGGTGATGGCCTCCTGCCCGCCGGCCATGCCGATGTTGAGCGCGAAGAGGCGCGCGCGGGAGGCGACCTCCATCTGCGTCACCACATCGCCGTTCACCACGGCCAGGATGCGGTTCATGTTGCCGGGCGCCGCCTGGGCGGCGGGCGCGCGCTGGGCGGCGGTGGGGCTGGCCACCACCCCCAGGGCGAGGGCGGCACCCAGGCCGAGGGCGGCCATCCGGGCGGGGCCCCAGCGGAGGAAGTTGGGGCGGGGTGTCGGTGTGCGGCGCATGTCGGCTGCCGTCATAGAGCGGTTTCGCCCCCGGTGGAAAGCACCGCCCGCCCCGGTCACAGCGCGCGCAGGCTGAAGTCACCCACGGTCTTGAAGGCGATGCGGAACAACAGCGTGGTGTTGCCGCGATACGGGTCGTTGGTGATCGGGTTGAAGCCCAGGCGGCGCTGGAATTGCGCCTGGATGATGCAGCACTCATCCTCATAGCCCGCGGTGCCCAGCAGCCAGGCAGGGCGCTCGGTCCGCAGGTCAAGCTGCATGGACCCGTTGGCGCGCCAGACGCCGCCCGCCCGGGTGCGGTATTCCGCGCCGAGCCCAAAGCCCACCTCGCGCCGCCCGGGGTCGTTCGCGAAGAAGGCCTGGGGCGGCTGGTCGAAGTAGCTGGTCGTCAGGACCACATTGTCCAGCACCCCGATGCGGCCGAGCGACGTGGCCAGCACCGCGTCGCTGGCCCGATTGCGGCCGCTGCGGCCATCGAGCCGCGTGCGGCCCATCACCTCGAACCAGGGCACGGGCGCGAAGGCGGCGCGGCCCACCCAATCGGATTCGCGGCGCTCCAGCCCCGAATTGGCGGGGAAGATGTTGCTGTCGTGGAAGCGGAAGGAACGGCCGGCGAGGCCCTCAACCCGGCCGCCATTGGGGAAGAGCCAGGAGGCGCGCAGCGCCGCGTCCACGCGCGTGCCTCCCTCCTGCCGGTCCCGCCCGGTGAAGCGGTTGAGCTGGAAGAGGTTCGCGTCGGTGAACTCGAAATCCACGCTGTCCTCATTGGGAAAGCGCGTCTGGCGGCCGGTGGCGGGGCCGGTGACGACCTGGACCCGCGGCTCCAGCAATTGCTGGCCCCAGATGCCCACGGGCCGCACCAGCGGCATCCGCCAGTCGAGGGCCAGGCGGAGATTGGCGTCGCCGCGCGTGCCATTGGCGTCGGGCAGCAGCCCCGGCGCGTTCTGCTGGCCATCGGCATGATAGGCGCGCAGGTCGGTCTGGGCGCGGATGGTCCAGATATCGCCCTGGGGCCCGAGCATCGGCCGTTCCCAGGCCAGGCGGCTGGCCAGGCGCTGGGTGGCGCTGCCCACCGGCCGCGTGAGCGAAAGCGCGCCCATGTCGAGCGTGAGGTGCCCGCCCAGCACCGTCTGGCGCGGGGCGTATTCATAGAAGGCGTTGGGCGCCACCACCGGCAGCAGGCGCGTATCCTCGAGCGTCCGCAGTCCCTGGTAGGCGCGGGCGTCGATGCGCGCATAATGCTCGGTGCGCCAGAAGCCCTCGGCATAGACCTGGCTGACCAGCACCCGCTGCACGCCGAGGCGGTAGGTGCGCAGATAGCCCTCGCTGCTGGCGCGGTTGATGTCGAAGCCCACGCGCCAGTTCTCGGTCACATGGAACCGGCCCCGGGCCGCGACATGGCCCGCCACCTGCTCATCCTGCGTCTGGCCGAACTCGCTGAGGCGCCGCAGCGTGTCGCGCCGCAGATAGCCGATGGAGCCCTGAAGGTTCACCTCGCCATTGTTGAAGCGGCGGCGATACAGCAGGTCGAGGTTGGGCAGCACCTCGCTGCCCTGCGTCAGGGTGGCCGTGAGGTCCTGCTGCCCGTCAATCGCCCAGAAATACGGCAGGGCCGCGAAGGCGCCGAGGAAGCGGGTGTAGCCGAAGGAGGGGAACAGGAACCCGGAGGAACGGGGCGTCTGCGGGTCCGGATGCGAGAAGAAGGGCGTGTAGAGCACCGGCACGCCCCCCACCTCGACCACCGCGTCGCGGTAGGAGATGCGCTCGCTCCGGCGGTCCTGCGTGGCGACGCGGGCGCGCAGCTGCCAGAGCGGCGGGCGCGTGGGGTCCGTCTCGCAGAGGTTGCAGGCGGAATAGACCACGCGTGCGAGGTCCGTGACCTCCCCGCCGCTGCGCCGGGCGCCCGTGGCGGCCATACGGGCGTTCTGCACCAGCCGCGCGCGGATTTCGCGCAGCACGCCGTCGCGGAACTGGTCGGCCAGCTCGGCTTCCTCGGCGTAGAAGACCTGCCCATCGGCCTCCAGAAGCTGGACATTGCCGCGCAGGATGGTCACGCCCGTGTTGCGGTCGTGGATGAAGGTGTCGGCGCGGACGAAACGCTCGCCCTGCCAGGCCTCGACGCGGCCGCGGGCGGTCACGACGCCGGTCTGCTGGTTGAACTCCACCTCGTCGGCGGTGAAGACCACCGGCGCGTCCTGGTCCACCCGCAGGCCGGGAATGCCCGGCGTGCCAGTGGCGGAGGCAGTGGGGGAGGCGGTGGGCGTGCCAAGGGGCGAGGCGGTGGGCGGTGGCGCGCTTTGCTGCGCCTGGCCCGTGGTGGCCAGCATGGCGAAGAGCGCGAGCGCCAGCGTGCCCCCGGCGCGGCGCAGCGCCTGGCGCCAGGCGCCCTGGGCCCGTCGCCGGTCGCGGCGCGAGGCAAAGCGCGGCAGATGGCTGCTCACCCGCGGTGGTTGTGCCATGTCAGCCTTCCTCCAGGTGCAGAAGCAGCGCCAGCGCCAACAGAAGGCCGGTCGCGGTGGGGGCCCAGGCGGCGAGCCAGACGGGAAGCGATCCCGCCTCGCCGAATTCCCCGGTCACACGGTCGAGGACATAGAGGGCGAAGCCCGCCGCGACGCCGGTCGCGATCGCGGCCGCCGCCCCCCCCTGGCGCGAATGCCGCATGGAGAAGCCGGCCGCCAGAAGCGCCATCGCCACCGCCAGGAAAGGCGTGCTCAGCAGCGAATGGAGTTGCAGCCGGTGCCGCAGCGCCGAGAAGCCGGACTGTTCCAGCAACTCGATGAAGCCCGGCAGCGCCCAGAAGGAAAGCGTGTCGGGCGAGGCCACGCTGTCCTCGATGCGGTCCGGCGTCAGGATGGTGGGCAGGGTGATGCTCGGGTGCTGGCTGGGCAGGGGCCGTCCCATCTGGAACTGCGTGACCTCCTCCAACTGCCAGTTTCCGCCCATCAGGCGCGCCCTCGGCGCCTCCAGGCGCTGCAAGGGCTGGTCCTGGCGGGAGAGCCGCCAGACCGTCACCTCGGTCATGACGAAATCGGCTCGGTCGGTGCCGAGCAGCCGAGCGGGACGGCCGGTCAGGATGGCGACCCCCCCGGGCTCGATCCCCGCATCGGACTGGCGCAGCCACAGCCGCCCGCCGGCCAGCGCCGTCACCCCGCCGCCCGCCCTCAGGAAGGAGGCATCCAGCCGCTCCGCCCGCGCCAGCATGGCCGAGGAGAGTGGCGAGATGGCGGTGATGGCCGTGATGCCGGTCAGCAGCGCGACGGCGGTGGGCCCGGCCAGGAAGGCGAAGGCAGAGATGCCCGCGGCCCGCGCCACGATCAGCTCCGAACCCCGGGCCAGACGCCAGAAGGCCAGCATGCCCCCCAGCAGGATGGCAAAAGGCAGAAGCTGCATCGCGATGAAGGGCATGCGAAGGGCGGCGATGGTGGCGACGATGCCGAAATGGGCCTCGGGCCGCCCGGCCGCCCGGCGCAGCAGTTCCACGAAGTCGAACAACGAGACCAGCAAGGTCAGCGCCACCAGCAGGATCAGCGCCGCGGCGAGGAAGCGTCGCGCGATATAGAAGGTAAAGGTGTAGGCCGGCGTCATGCCCCGCCCCCGCTCAGCGCGCCCATGACCGCAACCTCCCGCCCAGGCCGGGCATGCCCGCGATGATCCACGCCGAGACCAGCCCGGGCAGGATGGCATGCAGCCAAACCAGCGGCAGCAGCGAATTCTGCCGCGCGGCCGCGCTGCCCAGCGTGAGGCCCACCGCCAGCAGCGCCACCATGACCCCGCAGCCGATAAAGAGCCGGAACCCGCCACCGAAGCGCCGGAACTCCCCCGTCAGCGCCACGGCCAGCGCCAGCAGCGCGAGGCCGATGGCCGTCAGCGGATTGGCCAGGCGCTGGTGCGCCTCCGCCCGGTAGCGGCGGCGGTCACGCTCGGAGACGTCGTCATCGGGGTCCAGCAGCTCCATCAGGCTGCGTTCATGGGCGTTGCGGAAGCGGTCACCCTCCACCCGGCTGGTGCGGGCGAGGTCGAGGCTGTTCTCCGCGAAGGAAAGGGTCGTCAGGCGCGGGCGGGTGACGCCATCGGCGCCCCGCACCTGCTCCACCTGCTGCCGCTGCCCATTGATGAGGGTGACGCGCGGCCCCTGGGGGGTAGAGGTCAGCCGACCCGTCTCCGCGATGATGGTGACAGGCACCCCCTGCTCGCGCGTGTCATGCACCAGGATGCCGTAGAGGTTGTTGGCCCCGTCTCGGGCGCGGGCATAGACCATCAGGTCGCCGCCCAGCTGACTGAACACGCCATCCTGCAGCAGCAGACCGGCCATCTGGTTGCGGATCTCGAACTGCCATTCCCGGAAGGCCTGCTGCGCCAGCGGCGTGAGCCAGAGGTTCAGCAGATAGCACAGCAGCATGGCCCCCGTGGCCACCGCCATGGCGGGACGGGAGAGCTGCCAGTTGGACAGACCGGCGGCGCGCATCACCACCAGCTCGCGGTCACCCGCCAGGCGCACATAGGTGAACAGCACCACCACGAAGGTCGTGATGGGCAGGATCAGCCCGAAGAAGCCCGGCAGCAGCAGGCCCGTCAGTTCCAGGAAGACCCAGAAGGACAGGCCGCGGTCC
Organism: Roseococcus suduntuyensis; assembly: GCF_014196305.1. Classification (GTDB taxonomy): domain Bacteria; phylum Pseudomonadota; class Alphaproteobacteria; order Acetobacterales; family Acetobacteraceae; genus Roseococcus; species Roseococcus suduntuyensis. Next base: position 157,984 of record NZ_JACIDJ010000005.1, on the reverse strand, counting down.
AGCACCAGCTCGATGAACCGCAATGACTGCGTGAGCCACACCAGCGCGGCGAGGCCCACGGTCACGGCGAACAGGGTCAGCGCCAGCTGGCGGACGATGTAGCGGTCAATGCGCCTCATGCCCGGATGGTCTACCAGCGGAAGGCGCCGCGGTCATCCGCCGGGAAGGACCTTCCCCGGATTCATGATGCCCCGCGGGTCCAGCGCCGCCTTGATGGCGCGCATGGCGGCGAGTTCGGCGCCGCCGCGCCATTCCTCCATCATGTCGGTCTTGAGGCGGCCCACCCCGTGCTCGGCGCTGAAACTGCCGCCCAGGTCGCGCACGATGGCGTTCACGCAGTCCATGATGTCGTGCGAGCGGGCCAGGAAGGCGGAAGGCTCCATGCCCTCGGGCTGGACGAGGTTCATGTGGATGTTGCCATCGCCCAGATGGCCGAAGGGGACAGGGCGGCTGCCCGGGATCATCTCCCGCAGCGCCTCGGAACAGCGGCGGATCATCTCCGGCACATGCGAGACGGGCACGGAGACATCATTCTTCACATTCGCGCCGGTGCGCTTCTGGGCTTCCGGGTGTTCCTCGCGCAGGCGCCAGAGGGAAGCCCGCTGGGCCTCGGATTCGGCGAGGATGGCGTCCTCGATCTCGCCCTCGATGAGCGCCGCCTCCAGCACCGTCTCGGCCAGGGTGCGCAGGCCCGCCCCTTCCCGACTCGCGGTCAGGTCCACCAGCACATAGTGGTTCACGGGGTTGGAGAGCGGCAGCGCGGTGCCCTCGATGGTGGCGAACACCATCCCCATGCCCGTGCCGGACATGTATTCGAAGGCCCGCACCGCGCCCTCATCGGCCGCGCGGAAGCGGCGGAACAGGGACAGGGCCGCATCCTCGCTCGGCACGGCGCAGAGGGCGGTGACGGTCTCGCGCGGCGCCGGGAACAGCCGCAGCACGGCCGCCGTGATGATGCCCAGCGTGCCCTCCGCGCCCACGAAGAGGTGGCGCAGCGCGTAGCCGGTGTTGTCCTTCCTGAGGCGCCGCAGGCCGTGGATGATGCCCCCATCGGGCAGCACCACCTCCAGCCCCAGCATCAACTCCCGCGCATTGCCATAGCGCACCGTGGTGTTGCCGCCGGCATTGGTGGAGAGCAGCCCGCCGATCATGGCCGAGCCCTCGGCACCCAGGCTGAGTGGGAAAAGGCAGCCATGCTCCGCCGCCACCTCCTGCGCGCGGGTCAGGACGAGGCCGGCCTCGACCGTCATGGTCATGTCGAGCGCGTCCACTTCGCGCACCCGGTTCATCCGGGCGAGACTCAGGATCACCTGGCCGGGCCGGGATTCCGGGGTGGCGCCGCCCACCATGGAGGTGTTGCCCCCCTGCGGAATGATGGCGATGCCATGCTTGGCGCAGAGCGCGACACAGGCCGAGACCTCCTCCGTGCTGGCCGGGCGCAGCAGGGCCATGGCCTCGCCGGTGTAGAGGCCGCGCCAGTCGGAGAGGTAAGGTGCGAGGTCCTCGGGCGCCGTCAGCAGCCCGGCAGGGCCCAGGATGGCGCGCAGCGCGTCGAGCGGGGACAGGGCGTGCAGGTCGTCGGGCATGGTGTCAGCTCATCACGGCCGGCTCGGCCGAACGGTCCCACAGGTTCGGCACCACCGTGTTGGTGTAGCCCGAGATGAAGGGCTTGGCCTCACTGGTCTCGGGGTCGAAGGTGTGGCGGGAGATGGCGCCGATGTTGCCGCCATAGACATGGATGGAGATCGAGGCGCTGTCGGTCAGCGCGTTCGTGACCCAGTGCGCGTCATCCTCCCCGCTGCCAACGCCAACCACTTCGCCGGGGGAAAGGTGGTCCACCTGCCCCGCGCGCATGGGCTGCCCCGGCACCGGATGCATGGTGGTGCTGACCTCGGCCCCCCACAGCATGCCGACCAGCCCCCAGACCTTGTGGTTGTGAACGGGCGTGCGCTGGCCGATGCCCCACACGAAGCTGACCACCGAGAAGCGCTCGAGCGGATCGCAATGCAGCAGGTACTGGCGGTAGGTGGGGCCGGGCTTGGCCAAATCCTCCGGCAGCCAGTCGTCATGGGCGATCAGGGATTTGAGCAGGGCGCCGCCCTCCTCAAGCCACTCGGCCTCGGAGGGAGAGCGGTCCGCCAGCCGGGTCATGGACTGGACGAAATTCCGCAGGCGATGGATGCCGGGCATGGGCGTCAGCCCTCCGTGAGCGCGCGCTTCGCCACGGTCGCCAAGTAGTTGGCGACGGTGGGGATGATGGCGTCGTTGAAGTCATAGGCGGGGTGGTGCAGCTCGCGGCCATTGTCGGCCGGGCCATTGCCGATCCAGACGAAGGCGCCGGGCACCTCCTTCAGGAACCAGGCGAAATCCTCGCCGGTCATGGCGGGCGCCATATCGCGGCGAATGGCGGTGACGCTGGCGGCGGCGGCCGCGGCCGTCTCGGCCTCGGCCGGGTGGTTGATGGTGACGGGCACGCCGCGGCGGAACATCACCTCGCAGGACAGGCCATAGGTGGCGGCGATGCCCTGGCCGATCTCGCGCATGCGGGCCTCGATCAGGTCGCCCACCGCCTCGTCCAGCCAGCGGGCGGTGCCGCGGATCAGGGCGCGGGCGGGCACCTGGTTGGTGGCGGTGCCGCCCTCGGCCACGGTGATGCTCACCACGCCCGACTTCACCGGGTCCACCGCGCGCGAGACGATGGATTGCAGAGCCACGATGGCGTGGCCCATGCCCAGCACCGGGTCGCGCGTCATGTGCGGCAGGGCGGCGTGGCCGGCATGGCCGTCGAAGACCAGCTCGAAGCGCGCACCGGCCGCCATGACGGGGCCGGGATGGATGGCGACGGTGCCCGCCTCCAGCCCCGGCCAATTGTGCCAGCCGAAGATGCGTTCCATCGGGAAGCGCTGGAACAGCCCGTCCTGGATCATGGAGCGCGCGCCCCCGCCCCCTTCCTCGGCCGGCTGGAAGACGAGGCGGATGGTGCCGCTCCAGCCCGTGTCCTGGTGCAGCAGGGCCGCTGTGGCCAGCAGCGAGGCGGTGTGGCCATCATGCCCGCAGGCGTGCATCACGCCGGGCTTGCGGCTGCGCCAGGGCAGTGTCTCGTCGAGTTCCTGGATGGGCAGGGCGTCCATGTCGGCGCGCAGCCCGACCGAGCGGTTGCCGCCGGCCCGGCGCAGGGTGGCGACCACGCCATGCCCGCCCACGCCCGTCTCGATCTCCGTGACACCTATGGCGCGGAGCTGTTCGACGACGAAGGCGGCGGCCTCGCCCTCGTCGAGCGTCAAGCCGGGGTTGGCGTGGAGATGCCGCCGCCAGGCCGTGGCGGCTTCGTGCAGCGAAGCGTTCATGGGAGAAAGCTTAGAGCAGATCGCCGGCGGCTGAAATCTGCCCAGGCGGCAAAGCGGGGCCGCCGCGCCACATACCATTTTTGAGGCATTCTTGCTGAAACGGCATTTTCTCTCGCCAACTTCGATGCTATCTTAAAAGGAATACCGACCCTGGGTTGAAAAATGGTGCGCCGCAGCGCCCATGGATGTCCGGATCGGGAGTATCGGCACGGTCTCGCCCCTCCGGATGGGCGCGCCCCCGGACGGCATCAGGACGAGGCACAGGCGGGAATGAAGTTCGCGGATATCGGACAGCAATTGCGGGCCTATCGCATGGAATCCGGCATGCGCGCCGAGGAGATCGCAGCGCGCCTCGGTGTCTCCCGCGCCGCGCTCTACCGCTATGAGAAGGGCGAGGTCATCAAGCTGGAGACCATCCGCCGGCTGGCGGAGTTGCTGAAGGTCTCGCCGCTGTCGCTGCTGGGCATCGGTATCGAGTATTTCGCCCGCCCCGGCGCCTTCCAGGAACGTCTGCGTGGCCTGGAGGAACAGGCCGACCAGATGCTGCTGGTGGGCGAGGCCTACAGCCTGCCCATCACGGGCGAGGCCTTCGACGGCGCGCTGGCCGAGGCCTGGACCCAGGCCATCCCCGCCGGCGCCGATCGCCTGGTGCAGATCGCGGCGGTGGAGCAGTCGCTCGCCACGCTGGCCGCCCGCAAGCGGGCCTATGCCCAGAAGCGGCCCAACCTGACGGCGGTGCTGAGCGAGTCGGCACTGTTGCGCTTCCTGGAGGAGGGTGTGGCCCCCGGCCTGCATGTGCCCGAGGCCACCCGCACCCGCTGCCGCGAGGCCGCCCGTCATGAGGCCGAGAACCTCGCCCGCCTAATGGAGAACGTGCCCATCGGCCTGCAGATCGGCCTCGCCACCGGTACCCCGCCCAGCGGGTCCTTCCTGGTGCTGCGCGGCCGGGACCGCGCGCATGTCGTCACCGCCCCCATCGCGGCCGACACCCCGCCCGCCGCCATCGCGGGCGTGGCCGGCATCACCGCGGCGGAAGAGGGCGTGGCCGTCCACCAGCGGGTGGCGGAGGCCATGTGGCGCGACGCCATGAAGGGCGCCGCGGCCGCCGAGCGCGTGCGGGAATTGCTGGCGCGCAGCCGGGGGTAGGCTTTCTTCGTCTAGAGCATGCTGCGTTCACATGCGTTCACGCCGCCTGCTCCAGTCATCGTTGAGAGCGGGATTCAGCGTTTTCGGTGATTCCACCTCCACGCATCCCGCTCTAGCCCTCGAGATGCCGGCGCGGCCACCACCGCGCCGCCAGCCCCTCGACCGGGCCGAACACCAGCGACAGTGCCCAGAGGGCGGCCGCCGCCAGCACGATGGCCGGCCCGCTGGGCACATCGGCATGGAAGGAGAGCAGCAGCCCGGACAGGGTCGCCGCCAGCGCCACCCCGACCGAGACCAGCACCATGGTCCCCACGCCCCGCGCCCAATGCCGGGCGGCGATGGCCGGCAGCATCATCAGCCCCACCGCCATCAGCGTGCCCACCGCCTGGAAGGCCGCCACCAGGCTGACCACCACCAGCGCCATCAGCCCCAGATGCCAGGCGCTGCCGCGCACACCGACGGCGCGCGCGAAGGAGGGGTCGAAGCATTCCAGCACCAGCGGCCGCCAGGCCACGGCCAGGAACAGGAGAGTGGCGCTGGCCGCGCCGCCCATCATCAGCAGCGCCAGGTCATCCACGCCCAGCACCGAGCCGAAGAGAATATGCGTGAGTTCCACCGAGGAGCCACGCCAGGAGATCATCACCACCCCCACCGCCAGGGCTGCGAGGTAGAGGGCCGCCAACGCCGCATCCTCACGCCCGCCCGTGGCGCGGGAAATGGCCCCCGCCCCGATGGCGATGCCCAGGCCCGCCACCAGCCCACCCAGCGCCATGGCCGGCACCGAGAGCCCCGCCAGCAGGAACCCCAGCGCGACGCCGGGCAGGATGCCATGGGCCAGCACATCGCCCGTCAGGCTCATGCGACGCAGCATGAGGAAGACGCCGAGCGGGGGTGCGGAAAGCGAGAGCGCCACGCAGCCTACCAGGGCTCGGCGCAAGAAACCGAATTCGACGAAGGGACCGACGAGGCCCTCCCAAATGGGGCCCTCCCAGATCATGGGCTCAGGCGGCGCGGGCGCAGGGAGCGGCGTCGTCCGCCCAGGCTTCGGCCATCATCCGCGCGCGCAGGCGGTTCTGGGCGGAGAGAACTTCCTCGGTCGGGCCGCAGGCCACCACCTCCCGCGCCAGGAGCAGGGTGGTGGGGAATTCGCGGCGGACGAGGTCGAGGTCATGCAGCACGGCCAGGATACTGCGGCCCTCCCCATGCCAGCGGCGCACCACCTCCAGCAGGTCGGCCGCGGTGCGGGCGTCCAGCGCGTTGAAAGGCTCGTCCAGCAGGATGACGGGCGCGTCCTGCAGCAGCAGCCGCGCGAAGAGCACGCGCTGGAACTGCCCGGCCGAGAGGCTGCCCACCGGCCGCTTCTCAAAGCCCGACAGCCCGACAGCGGCCAGCGCATCGGCCACGCGGCCAGGGTTGGCGATGGGGCGGAAGGCCCCGGCCTCGCTCCACAAACCCAGCAGCACAGCATCGCGGCAGGAAAGCGGGAAGCTGCGGTCCAGCGCCGAGGCCTGGGGCAGCAGGGCCACCTGGCCCGCGCCCTCGATCCCGCCCTCGGACGGCGCATGCAGCCCGGCCACGGCGTGCAGCAGCGAGGATTTGCCGGCCCCATTGGGGCCCACCAGTGCCATCTTCTGCCCCGGCGCGAGGCGGAAGCTGACATGATGCACCGCCGGGTGGCGGCCATGCGCCACCGTCAGGTTCCGGACGGCCAGTTCCTGAACGGCCCTCATGGCCGCATCGCCCAGAAGATCGCGCCCCACAACAGGGCCAGCAGCGCGCCCACCCAAATCAGACGGGGGGCGATGCCGGTGGCGAGGTCAAGCGGGTTGGGCGGGAAGCGCATCACGTTATCTCATAACAGCGTGGGGCCCCGTCGCCAATGCGCCCCGCGCCGGACTATCCTGCGTCCATGGCATCCCCTGACGACGAGCTGCGCCGCGCCCTTGCCCGGCATCGGGCTTTCGCGACCCTCCTGCTGGTCCTGATGGCCGTGCTGATGGTGCTGGCCTACCAGTTCCCGGCCGGCTTCTGGCCGGATTTGCTGGCGGCCTCGGCCAAGGCGGGCGTGGTGGGGGGGCTGGCCGACTGGTTCGCCGTCACCGCCCTGTTCCGCCGGCCCATGGGTCTGCCCATCCCGCACACCGCCATCATCCCCCGCCAGAAGGACCGGCTGGGCCGGTCGCTCGGCAACTTCGTGGCCAACAACGTCTTCACCGAGGCGGAGGTGAAGCGGCTGATCGCGCGTCTGGATGTTGCGGGCATCATCGGCACCTTCCTGGCCAATCCCGCCCACACCCGCCCCGCCGCCCAGGCCCTGGCCGACGCCCTGCCCCGGCTGCTGGACACGCTGGAGGATGGGCGCGCGCGGCGGCTGCTCATGCGGCTGGTGCCGCGCGTGGCGGGTGGGCCCGGGGGTGCCGCGCTGGTCGCCCGCGCGCTGCGGGCGCTGATCGCGGGCGGACAGCACCAGGCGGTGTTCGACCTGGCGCTCGGCCAGATGAAGGTGCTGCTGGAGGCCAAGCATGACGACCTGCGCGAGGCCATCAAGCGCCGCGTGCGCGACCAGGGCGGCGCCGTGGTGGGCTGGGCCGCCGGCGCCTATGTGGCCGACCGCGTGCTGGCCGCCGTGAACGCCGAACTCCAGCGCATCGAGCCCGGCGATTCCGACCTGCGCGCCGCCTTCGAGGCCTGGCTGGAGACCGAGATCACCCGGCTGGAGACCGAGCCCGAGCGCGCGGCCGCCCTAGGCGCCGCCATCCGCCGCGGCCTCGCGCACCCCACCGTCACGGAATGGCTCGCCGATGTCTGGCGGCGCCTGCGCGAGGCGCTGGTGGCCGATGCCCACAACCCCAACGGCCGCACGGTGGCGTTGATCGAGGCCTCCTTCGCCAATGCCGGCAATTTCCTGGCCGAGGACCCGGTGGCGCGCGCCCGCCTCAACGCCGCCATCGAGACCACCTTCGCGAGCCTGGTGCCGACCGCCCAGGACCGGCTCTCCGCCTTCATCGCCCAGGTCGTGGCCGGCTGGGACAGCCGCGAGGTCAGCGACAAGATCGAACTGCGCGTGGGCAAGGACCTGCAATACATTCGCATCAACGGCACGCTGGTGGGCTTCCTGGTGGGGGCCGTCCTCTATCTGCTGATCCACTGGCTGAACGAAGGGAGGGTCGCGCATTGAACACGCCGCTGGACTCATTCGATGAATTGTTACCCGGGCAGCGCTTCGACTATGGCAGCTTCCGGCTGAGCGAGGCCGAAATCATCACCTATGCGCGCGACTTCGACCCCCAGCCCTTCCACACCGACCCCGAGGCGGCGCGCGCCGCACCCCTGTTCGGCGGGCTGGTGGCGTCCGGCCTGCACACCATGGGCATGTGCTTCGGCATGATCATGCGCAGCGGGATCTGGACGCGAATCAGCCTGGGCGGGTCAGGCATTGATACCAAATGGCCCGCGCCGCTCCGCCCCGATGAGGAAGTGGCGGTGGCGTCCGTGGTGGAGAGCGTGAAGGCATCCCGCTCGCGCCCCGAGATGGGCGTGGCCATGGTCCGGCACCTTGGCACCCGCGTGGCGGATGGCGTGGTGGTCATCGACATGCTGGGGACGCATTTCCTGAAACGCTGACAAGCGAAAAGGGCCGGAGGTTTCCCCCCGGCCCTTTCCCCTTCCGGCGCTGCCCGCTGGTGTCAGCCGGCGGCCTTCATGATCTCGTCCGCCACGTTGCGCGGCACGGGGTCGTAGTGGTGGAACTGCATGGAGAAGGACGCACGGCCCTTCGTCATGCCGCGCAGGTTGGAGATGTAGCCGAACATCTCCTTCAGCGGCACATGCGCCCGCACGATGACCGAGGTGCCGGCCATGTCCTGCGACTGGATCACGCCGCGGCGGCGGTTCAGGTCGCCCACCACGTCGCCCACATGGTCCTGCGGGGTGGTGACCTCCACGTCCATGATCGGCTCCAGGATCACCGGGCCGGCCTTCTTCATGCCTTCGCGGAAGCAGGCCTTGGCGGCGATTTCGAACGCGAGCGCCGAAGAGTCGACGTCGTGGTACTTGCCGTCCGTCAGGGTGAACTTGAAGTCCACCGTCGGGAAGCCGGCCAGCACGCCCGTGTCGGCCTGGACCTTGATGCCCTTGTCCACCGCCGGGATGTATTCCTTCGGCACCGAACCGCCGACCACGGCGTTGACGAACTCGATGCCCTCGTTCCGCTCCTTCGGCTCGAAGGTGATCTTCACCTCGGCGTACTGGCCCGAACCACCCGACTGCTTCTTGTGGGTGTAGACCTCGGTGTGCGGCTTGGTGATGGTCTCGCGATAGGCCACCTGCGGCGCGCCGATGTCGCACTCCACGCCGTATTCGCGGCGCAGGCGGTCCACGATGATCTCGAGGTGCAGCTCGCCCATGCCCGACAGGATGGTCTGGCCGGTTTCCTGGTCGGTCTTGAGGCGCAGGCTGGGGTCCTCGCCCGCCAGCTTCTGCAGGCCGAGCGTCATCTTCTCGACCGCTTCCTTGGTCTTGGGCTCGACCGAGATGTCGATCACGGGCACGGGGAAGGCCATGCGCTCCAGCACCACCGGGTCCTCGGCGGAGGCCAGGGTGTCACCGGTGCCGGTGTCCTTCAGGCCCACGAAGGCCGCGATGTCGCCCGCGATGACTTCCTTGATTTCCTCGCGCTTGTCGGCGTGCATCTGGAACATGCGGCCGATGCGCTCGCGGTGGCCCTTGGTCGTGTTCATGACCATGTCGCCCTGCCGCAGCACGCCCGAATAGACGCGCACGAAGGTCAGGTTGCCGTACTTGTCGTTGATGATCTTGAAGGCGAGGCCGGCGAAGGGGCCGTCTTCCTTCACCGGGATGATGCGGCGCTCGGCCGTCTCGTCCTGGCCTTCCTCGGGGGCGACCTTGATGCCCTCGACGTCCACCGGGCTCGGCAGGTAGTCGATCACGGCGTCGAGCAGGGGCTGCACGCCCTTGTTCTTGAAGGCGGAGCCGCACAGCACGGGGCGGAATTCGCCGCTCACGGTGCCCTTCTTGATGCAGCGCTTCAGCGTCTCGACCGAGACATCGCCCTTGTCGAAATACTCTTCCATCGCCGTCTCGTCGATGCCGACGGCGGTGTCGAGCAGGAGCTGGCGGTACTCGGCCACCTTGTCGGCCATGTCGGCGGGGATCGGCGCCTCGTGGTACTTGGCGCCGAGCTCGTCGCCTTCCCACACCAGGGCCTTCATCTCGACCAGGTCCACCACGCCCTTCAGCGTGTCCTCGATCCCGATGGGCAGCTGCAGGGCGATCCAGTTGATGCCGAGCTTCTCGGTCAGCGTCGCCGCGGCCTTGTAGAAATCGGCGCCGGTGCGGTCGAGCTTGTTGATGAAGATGATGCGCGGCACGTTGTAGCGGTCCGCCAGGCGCCAGTTCGTCTCGGACTGCGGCTGCACCCCGGCCACGCCCTCGATGATGAAGATGGCGCCGTCGAGCACGCGCAGCGACCGGTTCACCTCGATGTTGAAGTCGATGTGGCCCGGGGTGTCGATGATGTTGATGCGGTTGTCGTTCCACATCGCCGTCACGGCCGCCGAAGTGATCGTGATGCCGCGCTCACGCTCCTGCGCCATGTAGTCGGTGGTCGTGTTGCCGTCATGGACCTCGCCGATCTTGTGGCTCTTTCCCGTGTAGTACAGGATGCGCTCGGTCGTGGTCGTCTTGCCGGCGTCAATATGCGCCGTGATCCCGATGTTCCGGATCTTTTCGAGAGCGGTGTGTGCCACTGCGGGCCTCCATGCGGCAAAAGCAGGACAACGCCCATCGAGGGGCGCCGCCTGCTCTTCTGAATCGTGGGCAGAGATCTATACGGAGCGGGACATGCACCTTCCCGCCCTTTTTTGCAACCCTCGGCGGCTACAGGGCAAGGCGCAGGATCGCCGCGACATCCTCGGGCCCGCCCACCGTCCGGGGGTTGGTTGCGATGGGCGGGTCGCCCAGCCAGCGCCCGGCCAGGTCCGGGATGTCATCGGCCGTGATGCCCACCTCGCCCAGCGTCACGGGCAGGCCAAGCCCCTTGATGAAGCCGCGCAGCGCCGCATGGCAGGGCCCGCCGCCGAACAACCCCGCCAATTCCTCCTGGCGCACACCGTTCACCGCCTCGTTCCACTGCATCACGGCGGGCAGCATCAGGCAGGAGGTGACGCCATGCGGCACGCCGCGCGCCCCGCCCAGGATGTAGCCGATGCCATGGCTCGCCCCCACCGGCACCCCGGCCCAGCCGCCCATCACCGACATCCAGGCCGCCTGCTGGCAGAGGGCGCGGGCCGCGCGGTCGTTCGGGTCCCGCGCCACGGCGGGCAGGCCCTCGGCCAGCATGCGCAGCGCCTGCCAGGAGACGGCGTCCGAGAAGGGTTGGGGGGCGGCCGAACACCAGCGCTCCGCCCCATGGTCCACCGCGCGGATGCCTGAGGAGAGGAACAGCTCCGCCGGCGTCTCCATCACCGCCTCGGGGTCCAGGATGACGCTGCGCGGCACCATCCAGGCTTCCAGCAGCCGGTATTTGCGGCCGGCCGCCGTGTCGGTCACACCCGCATGGGGCGCGAATTCCGCGGCCGAGAGGGTGGTGGGCACGGCCACGATGCGGGGTCTCGGGGGCGCCCCCTCCCATGCGCCGGGATGCGCGGCGCGGCCGGCCGCCGCCCCCGTCACATCGGCCACGGCACGGAAGCCCCGCCACACGCCCTGGCAGGCCACCTTGCTGCCATCCACCACCGAACCACCGCCCACCGCCACCACCAGGTCGGCGTCGGTCTCGACCAGCAGGGCGGTCAGCGACAGCACGTCCTCGATGGGGCTGTGGGCGCGCATCCGGGCGAAGGTCCCGGCCAGCGCCGGGCCGATGGCGCGGCGGGCCTCGGCCACGATGCGGCTGTCCGCCAGCGAACGGGTGGTGACCAGCACGACGCGGCGCGCGTCCGTGATCTCGGGCGGAAGCGCCTCGGAGAGCGGCGCGCCGTGGCGCACCCGTTCCTGCGCGGGCCAGCGATGGATGCCGGGGGTGATGGCCATGGCGCTCAATCCACCCGCGCGCCGGCGGCGCGGACCACCTCGGCCCAGAAGGGGATTTCCTCGGCGATGAAGGCGTCGAAGGCGGCGGGCGATTCTGAGGCCAGGCCCTGCAGCCCCTCCCGCGCCAGGCGCTCCCGCACGCCCGGGTCGGCGGTGATGCGGCGCGCCGCCTCGAAGACGCGCTGGCGAATGGGCTCGGGCAGGCCGGCCGGCGCCCAGAGCCCCCACCAGCCGCCGATGTTCAACCCGGGCAGCCCGGCCGTGCCGGTGCCGGGGATGCCCTCGATGACCGGCGAGGCCTCGCGCGTGGTCAGCGAAAGCGCCCGCAGCTGGCCACCCCGCACCGGCGGCAGCGCCACGGGCGGCGTGCCGATCAGCAGCTCCACATCGCCCGAGAGCACGGCCTGGAGCGAGGGGGCGCCGCCGCGGAAGGGCACATGTGTCAGGTTGATGTTGGCGGCCTTCGCCAGCATGACGCCCGCCAGGTGCGAGGGCGTGCCATTGCCGGGTGTCGCGTAGTTCCACCGCCCCGGCTCCGCCCGCACCCGCTCGATCAATTGCGCCAGCGTCGTGATGCCAAGCTGCGGCCGCACGGCAAGGATGGTGGGCAGGTCGGTCAGCCGCGTGATGGCGGTGAAGTCGCGCACCGGGTGGAACGGGATGCGGGCATAGAGGGCCGGGTTCACCGCATGGCTGAAATTGCCGCCGAGCAGCAGGGTGTGGCCATCAGGCTCGGCCCGCGCCACGGCCTCGGAGGCGATGTTGGAACCGGCACCAGGGCGGTTGTCCACCACCACGGCCTGGCCCAGCGCCTCGCGCAGCGGCTCGCTGAGGGTGCGGGCGATGAAGTCGCCAGAGCCGCCGGGCGGGAAGCCGACCACGAGGCGGACGGGCCGCGTGGGCGACCAGGACTGGGCGCGGGCAAGGCCCGGGGCGGCAAGATTGGGGGCGGCGAGCAGCGCGGCACCGGCGGCGCCGAGGGCGCGGCGGGGGATGGGCATGGACGTTCCTCCGAGGGGCTTCTTGGCCGGGGAACACGCCCCGGCCTGGGAAGCTTCGGCCAGGGGCCCTGCCCGCGCAACCCGCGCGGAGAATGGGATGCGGCGGCATGACCCGCCGCATCCAGGTCAGCGCTGCTTTACTTCAGCCCCTTGCAGAAGCGCTGGATGCGCGTGCAGGCCTCGACCAGCGTCGCGTCATCGGTCGCGTAGCTGATGCGGAAATGGCCGGGGAACATGAAGGCCGAACCGTGGACGGCGGCAACACCCTCTTCCTCCAGCAGCGCCTCCACGAAATCGGCGTCGGTCTCGAGCTTGCGCCCGCCGGCCGAGGTCTTGCCCAGGCAGCCATGGACCGAGGGGAAGACGTAGAAGGCGCCCTCGGGCTTGGCACAGCGCAGGCCCGGCGCCTGGTTCAGCATGTCCACCACCAGGTTGCGGCGGCGCTGGAACACCTCGCCCATGCTGGCCACGCTGTCCTGCGGGCCGTCCAGCGCCTCGATGGCCGCGGCCTGGCTGACGCTGCTGGTGTTCGACGTGCTCTGCCCCTGCAGCTTGTCCATGGCCTTGATGAGGGCGACCGGCGCGCCTGCGAAGCCGATGCGCCAGCCCGTCATGGCATAGCCCTTGGAGCAGCCATTCATGGTGATGGTGCGGTCGCGCAGGCGGGGTTCCACCTCCACGATGGTGGCGGGCTTGAAGCCGTCGAAGGCCAGCTTCTCGTAGATGTCGTCGGTGAAAATCCACACATCCGGGTGGCGCAGCAGCACGTCGGTCAGCTTCTTCAGCTCCTCCGCGCTATAGGCCGCACCTGTCGGGTTGCAGGGGTTGTTGATGATCAGCCACTTGGTCTTGGGCGTGATGGCGGCTTCCAGCTGCTCGGCCGACATCTTGAAGCCGGAATTCTGCCCGCAGGGGACGAAGACGGGCGTGCCCTCGGCGAGTGCGACGATGTCCGGATAGCTCACCCAGCAGGGGGTGGGGATGATGGCCTCGTCCCCCGGGTTGATGGTGGCCAGCAGGGCGTTGAAGATCACCTGCTTGCCGCCGGTGGTGACGATGATCTCCTCCGGAGCATACTCGATGCCGCTGTCGCGCTTGAACTTGCGCGCGACCGCCTGCCGCAGCTGCATGGTGCCGGCCACATCGGTGTACTTCGTCTCGCCCCGCTGGATGGCGGCGATGGCCGCGTCCTTGATGTTCTGGGGGGTGTCGAAATCGGGCTCGCCCACCGAGAGGCTGATCACATCCTTGCCGGCGGCCTTCAGCGCGCGCGCCTTGCCGGTGATGGTGATGGTCTGGGAGGGCGAGATGCGGTCGAGCCGATCGGCGGTGAGGTTCATGTCCGTCCAAGTCCTGGCGTGGGGCTGATTCACGGTTTTGGCGTGCCCGCCAAAGCCGATCAGGCTCCAGGACGCGGACCCTATTCCCGTGACGAAGGGGTTTCAACCCGCGCCCGCCACCTGGCTGCCAAGGCATAGACCAGCAGCAGCGCCCCCGCCGCGCCCAGCAGCAGCGTGGCCAGCGCATTGGCCTCGGGCGTCAGGCCCAGGCGCAACGCGGAGAAGAGATGGACCGGCAGGGTGGTGGCGCCGGGGCCGGAGACGAAGCTCGCCAGCACCACATCATCCAGCGAGAGGGTGAAGGCCAGCCCCCAGCCCGCCAGCAGCGAGGGCATGATCAGCGGCAGGGTGATGGTGCGAAACACGGTGAACGGCCCCGCGCCCAGATCCGCCGCCGCCTCCTCCAGCCGCGGGTCGAGCGCCGCCAGCCGCGCCTGCACCAGCACCGCCACGAAGGCCATGCCCAACGCCGAATGCGCGAGCCAGACGGTCATGGCCCCGCGCTGCGCCGGCCAGCCCGTCAGCCCCTGCAGGCCCACGATGAGCATCAGGAAGGAAAGACCCATCACCACCTCGGGCAGCACCAGCGGCGCACCGGCCAGGGCGCCGAACAGCGGGCGCCCGCGAAACGGCCCATGCCGCGCCAGCACCCAGCCGAGCACCAGGCCCAGCAATGTGGCCAGCGTCGCCGCCGCGGCCGCGATCCGGAGCGACAGCCAGGCGGCCTCCAGCAGCCGCTCATTGCCGGCCAGGGCCCGGAACCAGCGGAGGGACAAACCGCCCCAGATGTAGGGCGTGCGACCATCCGAAAAGGCATAGGCCACCATCAGCGCGATGGGCGCCCAGAGGAAGAACAGGCCGAGACAGAGGGCCGCGCGCTTCATCGCGCCGCCAGCCGCTGGAAGGCGGCCACGGGCAGCAGCAGCAGGGCCAGCAGCGCGGTGGCCAAGGCGGCCGCCGCTGGCCAGTCCAGCGTCTGGAAAAACTCCTGCCAGATGGCGCGCCCCACCAGCAGCGCCTCCGGCCCGCCCAGCAGTTCGGGGATCACCACCTCGCCCACGGCCGGGATGAAGACCAGCAGAAAGGCCGCGGCCAGGGCGGGCGCGGCGAGCGGCAGGGTGATGGTGAACAACACCCGCCAGCGCCCGGCGCCGAGGTCGGCGGCCGCCTCCTCCAGCGTCAGGTCGCGCCGCGCGAGGCTGGCATAGAGGGGCAGCACGGCGAAGGGCAGGTAGGCATGGACCATGCCCAGGATCATGGCGCCCTCGGTGTGGAGGAGGCGCAGCGGCGCCTCGATCAGGCCGAGCTTCATCAGCATGGTGTTCACCCAGCCGGAATCCCGCAGCAGCCCCACCCAGGCCGAGACCCGCAGCAGGAAGCCCGTCCAGAAGGGCAGCAGCACGAGCGCGAGCCAGGTGAATTGCCGCGCGGGCGGGGCGGCGGCGATGCCCATGGCCATGCCGAAGCCCAGCACCAGGCAGAGCGTCGCCGTGATGAAGGCGAGCCGCAACGATTGCCACAGCGCATCGCGGTAGTAGGGGTCGCTGAGAACAAGGCCCCATGCCTCCAGGCTGCCCTGCCAGCCCGAGGCACTCCAGGGCGGAATGACGGGCGGCACGCCGGAGGTGGCGGTGCCGAAGCCCATGCCCAGCACGATCAGCAAGGGCGCGGCCACCAGCACCCCCAGCGCCAGCCAGCCCGCCGCGCGCGTCATGCCGAGAGCGGCGCCAGGGCGGACGCCTCCCATGCCAGTGCCACGCGCTGGCCCGGTTCGGGCGTGGCCTGGCCGGCAACCAGCACCACGCGCAGTGACAGCCCGCCCGGCGCGC
Organism: Roseococcus suduntuyensis; assembly: GCF_014196305.1. Taxonomy (GTDB): domain Bacteria; phylum Pseudomonadota; class Alphaproteobacteria; order Acetobacterales; family Acetobacteraceae; genus Roseococcus; species Roseococcus suduntuyensis. The sequence goes on along the minus strand of NZ_JACIDJ010000005.1, from coordinate 142,268 downwards.
GCGCCAGGACCAGCGTGTCGGCGCCGCGGAAGGCGACCTCCTCCACCATGGCCTCGGTGCCGTTGCGGGTGGGGACGGTGGGCCGCAGGGCGATGCGCTCGGGCCGCAGCGCATAGGCGGGCGCGGGTGTGGCGGCGTCGAGCGGCACGGGGCCATCCGCCTCCAGGATGTTCGCGGCGCCCAGGAAGCGCGCCACCGCCCGCGTGGCCGGGCGTTCATACAGCGCGCGCGGCGTGTCGAACTGGGCGATGCGCCCGGTATCGAGCAGCGCCACGCGGTCGGCCAGGGCCAGGGCCTCCGCCTGGTCATGCGTCACCATCACGAAGCTGGCGCCGGTGCGGCGTTGCAGGGCGCGCAGTTCGAGCCCGGTGCGCTCGCGCAGGCCGGCGTCCAGCGCGGCCAGGGGTTCGTCCAGCAGCACCAAGGCGGGGCGGCGGGCCAGGGCGCGGGCCAGGGCCACGCGCTGCTGCTGCCCGCCCGAAAGCTGGGAGGGCCGACGCCGCTCCAGCCCCTCCAGCCGCAGGAGCCCGACCAGCTCGGCCACGCGCGCGGCGATGTCGCGCCCGCCCATGCCCGCGCGGCGCAGCCCGTAGGCGATGTTCGCCGCCACATCCATGTGCGGAAACAGCGCGTAGGACTGGAACATCATCGCCACATCGCGCGCCTGGGGCGGCAGGGCGGTGATGTCCTTGCCCTCCAGAAGGATGCGCCCGGCATCGGGCCGGTCGAAGCCCGCCACCAGCCGCAGCAGCGTGGACTTGCCCGAGCCCGAGCCGCCCAGCAGCGCCACGAATTCCCCCGCCCCCACCTCGAGGCTGAGCGCATCCAGCGCCACCGCCGCGCCGAAGCGGCGGGTCACGTCCTCCAGGCGCAGCAGGGCGTCAGCGCCCGGCGCGGAAGCGAGCCCAGACGCGGGCGCGGGCGCGTTCGCCCGCCGCGGCGGGGGTGCCGGCCACGAAGCTGTCGGCCAGCGTGGCGGTGTCGGGATAGACGGAGCTGTCCTCGCGGATCTCGGCCGCCAGCAGGGGCAGGCTGCCTGGCACCGCGTTGGGATAGCCCACCTGGGTGGTGATGGCGGCCATCACGTCGGGCTGCAGCACGAAGTTGATGAAGGCGTGGGCGGCCTCGGGGTTTGGCGCGTCGGCCGGGATCGCCATCACGTCGAACCAGAGCTGGGCGCCCTCGCGCGGGGCGACATAGGTGATGGTGTGCCCGCGGTTGGCCTCCGCCGCGCGGCCCGCGGCCTGGATCACATCGCCCGAGAAGGCGAAGGCCAGGCAGATCTCGCCCGCCGCCAGCGCCTCCAGCAGCGCGGGCGGCGAGGGGATGGAGCGCAGGTAGGGGCGGATGGCGAGAAGCGCGCGCTGCGCGGCCTCCAGCTCGGCCGGCGCCACGCTGTCGGGGCTGAAGCCCAGGTGCCGCAGCACGCTGGGCAGCACGTCGCCCGCACTGTCCATCACCGCGATGCCGCAGGGGGCGATGCGGCGCGCATGCCGCGGGTCGAGCAGCAGGGCAAGGCTGTCCAGCGGCGCGTCGGGGGCCAGTGCGCGGATGCGCTCGGCATTCATGCCCAGCCCGATGCTGCCCCAGAGGTAGATCAGCCCGTGCCGGTTGCCCGGGTCCACATTGGCCACGCGCGCCATCAGCGCGGGGTCGAGGTTCGCCGCGTTGGGGATGCGCGCCATGTCGAGCGGCCGCAGCGCGCCCGCACGCAGCAGGCGGGCAAAAGTGGGCTCGGCGGTGGGGACGATGACGTCATAGCCCGAGCGGCCCGCGGACAACTTTCCTTCCAACGCTTCCAGCGTGTCAAAGACATCGTAGCGCACGCGAATGCCGGTCTCGGCGGTGAAACGCTCGATCACGGCGGGGTCGATGTAGTCGGTCCAGTTGTAGACGTTCACCACCTGTTGCTGGGCGGGGGCCTGCGCGCCGGGAAGCGCGGCTATGGCCAGGGCGGCGACGGCGGCAAGGAGGATGCGGCGCATGGACCATGTCTCCGGCAGGGGCGCCCTCGCTCATGCAACAAGGGATGGGCGGCGTCCATACCTGAATATATTCCTTGACTGCGACAGGAATTCATTCTATTTCGGCCAGGCCAAGGGGCGAATTGCGCCCGCATGGCATCCCCCATTCCCCGCCCGACGCCCCAGCACCGCGCCCCCCGCGCGGGAGGAGATGCACGTCCATGCCCTTCGCGCCCACCGCCCTCACCCCCGTCTTCCAGTCGCAGAGCTTCAGCCTGTGGCACTACCGCAGCACCGACACGCGCGACCAGATCACGACCGTGGGCTACTTCGCCCCCGCCCGCACGCAGCTTCGCGTGGGCGACGTCATCATCGCCCAGGCCTCGGACGCGCTCTCCATCCTGCCGGTCCGCAGCAACGCCGTCATCGGGACGGGCGTGAACCTCGACGGCGCGGTGGCGCCGATCGCCCTGACGCGCACCGTCGCCAAGTCCTTCCAGTTCGTGCAGCAGGCGAGCGCGGTGGTCACCACCATCATCCTGGCACCCCTGCTGGCGGGGCTGATCGCGGGCACCTCCATCCCGGTCTCGGCGCAGGTGGTGGGGCCCATCAGCCAGGTGGTCGTCTCGATCCGTGACGCGCAGGGGCAGCTTGTCCCCCCCGCGCAACTGGTGGACGTGTCGCAGGGCTTCGCCACCACCACCCTGCCCACGCCGCCCGTCGGCACCGGCTACCGGCTTCGTGTCGAGGACGCCGGCGACAGCGGCGTGGCCGCCATCTCCTCCAGCTTCAACATCCTGCCCGACCTGCGGCTGATCCTCACCGAGGGCGGCGTGAAGCTGCTGCAGGAGGACAGGTCGGCCATCGCCCAGGGCTGAGCCACCGCCGCCGCCCTTCCCCCAAGCGCCCCAGCCCGGACGGAGCCCCATGCCCGACCTCAAGATCAGTGAGCTGCCCGCAGCCACGACCCTCACCGACGCGGATATCACCGCGCTCGTCCAGCCCAGTCCCAACACCACCCGCCGCGCCAGCATGGGCCAGCTTCGCCGCCAGCTGCTGACCGACCGCGGCGTGGACGTGCGCGACTTCGGCGCGGTGGGCAACGGCGTCGCCAACGACGCCCCCGCCATCCAGGCCGCCATCAACGCGCTCGGCAGCGCGGGCGGCGTGGTGAACCTCGGTGCGCGCACCTATCGCCTCGCCTCGGCGATCGTCGTGAACGCCGGCGCCATTCGCCTGGTGGGACAGGGCTTCAACGAGGGCGGCAGCCCGGGCGCGGGCACCTGGCTCACGGTGGACCAGACGAACTTCACGCCCTTCACCTTCAGCGCGACGGCCGCGCGTGGCTCGGCCGTCGTGAACCTCGCCGTGCGCCAGACGCACGGCGCGACGCAGGACGCCTCCTGGGCCCCCACCGCCTATGACTGGTTCTTCCGCGTCGAGAACTGCCTGGGCGGCGTGGACTTCGACAACATCCTGCTCTCGGGCATCAACCGCGGCATCTTCATCCGCAATTCCGGACGCGCCGACCTGCGGCGCGTCCGGGGCCAGGTCTTCACCGCCGGCATCGAGATCGACGAATCCTTCGACACCGCGCGGTTGATGAACATCCACTTCTGGCCCTTCTGGTCGGCGAACGTCAACGTCGTGCGCTGGCAGCAGAACAATGGCGATGCGATGATCTTCCGCCGCGTGGACGGCATCTTCATCGACCAGTCCTTCGTCCTCGGCTACCGGACGATGTTCCGCTTCTCCAGCTCGGCCGCGGGCTTCACGCAGAAATTCTCGATCGGCCAGGCCTATGCGGACTTCGTGCGCCACGGCGTGCTGGTCGAGGCCGCGGGCACCGACGGGCAGATCGACAGCATGACCGTGCAGTGCGAGCTCTTCAACGCGAGCGGCGCGCCGCTGCCCGGCTCGGTCGGCATCATGCTCAATGCCAATTCGAGCCGCATCCAGATCGCCAACCTGCGCGTGGACGACGCGGAGGACAACGCGATCCGCCTGGAGCAGCACTCCAACCGCCTCGACATCGGCGCGCTGCGCGTCGTGAACTTCAACCTGCGCGCCAATGGCGCCTCGGCCATCCACCTGGTGAACGCCGCGACCGGCGTGCCCAACCGCGTGAATCTCGGCAGCAATCCGCTGCTCCAGACGGCGGTCATGGGCCCCTTGTTCAACGCCGGAAGCAATGGCTCGGTCGGTGTGCTCGGGCCCGCGGGCGAAACCGCGAGACCGGGCATCGCAGTGGGCGAGGCAGGCACGGGTCTCTCGATGCCCACACCAGGCGTGGTCGCGGTGAGCACGGCGGGCGTCGAGGTGCTCAGAGCGGACGGGACATCGGTCAGCCTTGGCGCCGCCCCCGGAAGCCATGGCCTGGAGGTCCTGACGCCCAGCGGCAGCATCAACCGCATGCAGGCGCAGGGCGGGCCGACCGGAACGCCGGGGCGCGTCGGATGGATCGCGTCCGGCGCGGACGCGAACATCGATGTCGTCGTGGGCCAGGCCAAGGGCAGTGGCGCCCTGTTGGCGCAGTTTCCGGACGGGACCAACACGGGCGGCAATGCGCGGGGTGCACAAGCCGTGGACCTGCAGGTTTCCCGGGCGGCCAACACGCAGGTGGCATCCGGAGACAACAGCACGATCAGTGGCGGCGCCAGATGCACCGCATCGGGCACCAATTCGGTGGTGGCCGGCGGTGTATCCAATTCCGCCACGGGGCCTCATTCGACCGTTTCGGGAGGCAGCGCCAACCTTGCTTCCGGGGGGGGCGCATGGGTGCCGGGCGGCGAGCGCGCGAGCACGCGAAACGTTGCATGGCGAGGCGCCTGGGCGGCCGGGCGCTTCTCAACCGATGGCGATGCGCAAGCGGGCGAATTCGTCCTGCGCCAGCTCACCACCGATGCCACGCCGGCGCGTGCCACGTCCAGCGCTCTGGCCGCCACCGGGATCAATACGGTCAACCTGCCGAACAATGGCACCTATCGCATCAAGGCCCTGGTGGTCGCGCAGCAGACCGGGGGCAGCGCCGGCACTGTGGGCGACTGTGCCTCATGGGAGGTCAACCTCCTGATCAAGCGCGGCGCCAACGCGGCAGCCACGTCCTTCGTGGCTGGCCAAACCACGACGACCGCGCCCGCGCTGGCTTCCATCGTGGCGGGAACACCCTTCGCGCCCGGATTGCGCGACGCGGGGGCGGCCAACTGGCGGCTGACGGTGGCTGCCGACACCAGCTTCGGCGCCCCGGATTTCACCGTCACCGGCGAGGCGAACAAGACCATCCGCTGGGTGGCGCGGATCATGAGCGCCGAGGTCAGCGTCTGACACCACCCGTTCCCCCCCCCACAGGAGAATCTCATGGCCCTGCTTCAACCCATCGAACTGCCGCAGACCGGTGTCACGGCCTCATATTGGCGCATCACCCATATCCAGATGGACTGCGGCGCGCGCATCACGGAGGCGCAGCTGCACGGCTACCTGGACGAAGCCGCCCGCCGCGCCGGGCGCGCGCCGTTGCACCATATCCCCTTCCGCTTCGAGGCGGATGCCCTGCCCGACCACTTCACCATCGCGGTGGCGGATCTCTATCGCGCCATCCGCGAGGCGCCAGGCGAGCTGGACGCGACGGGCAAGCCGCTGCCGTCGCGCTTCCATGACGCGGCGGACGCCTGAGCGCCGCACTCCCCCCCACTTCTTCCAACCTCCCGCATGAGGATCTCCACATATGAGCTCGCTGACCGACCACGGCCGCAACATCCTCGCCCGTGCCCTCTGCGGCCGCCTGCCCGTCCTGCCCAACCAGGTGTTCCTGGCGCTGGGCAGCGGCGGCAGCGTGGCCGCCGGGCTGGCGGGTGAGCCGGTGGGCAATGGCTACGCCCGCCAGCGCGTCACCTTCACCGGTACCGGCAACCAGCAGAATGCCGAGCTGGTGCGCTTCACCTTCACCGGCGCGGCCGGCACCTTCACCCATGTGGGGCTGTTCGACGCCTCCTCGGGCGGCAATGCGCTGACCTGGTCGCCGCTTGCGCAGAACGTGACCGTGGGCGGGCCGGGTACGGTCACCATCAACCCGGGCGGCCTGACCATGACCGGCAGCTGAGCCCAGGCGTGGGGCGCCGCGCCGACCTTTCGGGGTGGGGCGGCGCCCCAGCCATGCCAATTCTTGTTGACAGCCCGCGCATTCACTCAGGTTGAAACTCAGGTAAGCTTTGACTTATGATAGGCTCCCGGTCAGGGAGGCCGTTTTTCGTGAATCCATTGGACTCAGCGCGCTGGTCGGGAAGCGAACCTCGCACCCAGGACCCCTGCCTCGGCTGCGCCAGCAAGCGCTTCGGCATCTGTCATCCGCTCGACACCTCGGCACTGGATGAGATCTCCCACGACAGCGACCGCCACTGCCTGCCAGCCAAGAGCGTGCTGTTCCGCGAGGGTGATGCCGCCACGCGCAGCTACAGCGTGCTGGAGGGCACCGTGAAGCTCAGCCGGCTGCTGCCGGACGGGCGCCAGCAGGTGGTGGGCTTCCGCTTCCGCGGCGACCTGGTGGGCTACACCGCGGGCCCCAACTACCCCTTCGACGCCGAGTTGCTGACCCCCGGCCAGTTCTGCCGCATCGAACGCGGGAAACTCGACACCCTGCTGCGCCGCTATCCGCTGATGGAACGCCGCGTGCTGGACATGTGCCTGGGCGAACTGGCGGCCACGCAGGAACACCTGGTCACCGTCGCCCGCCGCTCGGCGGAATCGCGCGTGGCGGCCTTCCTGCTCGGCCTGTCGGAAGCGCATCGCCGCCGCGGCCTCGCCCAGCCGGAATTGCCCATGCCCATGACCCGGGGCGACATCGGCGACTTCCTGGGCCTGACACTCGAAACTGTCAGCCGAACCTTTACGGCCTTCAAGCGCGCCGGCTGGATCGCCGAGCCGGGCGGGCAGAAGCTGCGCATCCTGGACATGGGCATGCTGCAATCGCTCGCCGCCGGAGAGATGGCGGACATCTAACACCGCCCCCTTGCCTTGACCCCCATCCCTTGACCCCCATCCCTTGACCCCCATCCCTTGACCCCCATCCCTTGACCCTCTGGCCCCGCCCGCGCGATGAACCGGGCGCGGGGGCACGCCAGCATGGCCGGCGGCCATGATGCGGCGAATGGGCGGAGGACAGGCTTTCATGCACGACCCATCGGCGGGCCAAGCTGCCAGGAACACGCGGCCATGAACGGGCTCAAGCCCGTGCTGGCGCGCCTGGCCGAAGGTGCGCGCCTCGCGGAATCCGAGGCCGAGGCCGCCTTCGGCGTCATCATGGCCGGCGAAGCGACACCCGCGCAGATCGCGGGCATGCTCATGGCCATGCGCGTGCGCGGCGAGACGGTGGCGGAGCTGACCGGCGCCGTGCGCGCCATGCGCGCCCACATGATCCCGGTCGAAGTCCCGCCCGATGCCATCGATGTGGTGGGCACGGGCGGCGATGCCTCGGGCAGCCTGAACATCTCCACCGCCAGCGCCATCGTCGTTGCCGGCTGCGGCGTGCCGGTGGCCAAGCATGGCAACCGGGCGCTCTCCTCGAAATCGGGCGCGGCCGATGCGCTGGCGGCGTTGGGCGTGAACCTGGACGTGCCCCTGCCCCGCCTGCCGCGCGTGCTGGCCGAGGCGGGCATCTGCTTCCTGCTGGCCCCCCGCCACCATGCGGCACTTCGCCATGCCGGCGGCGCGCGGGCGGAGCTGGGCACGCGGACCATCTTCAACCTGCTGGGGCCGCTGGCCAATCCGGGCCGGGTGAAGCGCCAGATGACGGGCGCCTTCAGCACCACCTGGCTGCGCCCCATGGCCGAGGCCCTGGCACGGCTCGGCACCGAGCGCGCCTGGGTGGTGCATGGCCAGGGCCTGGATGAGATCGCGCTTTCCGGCCCCACCCAGGTGGTCGAGCTGGACCACGGCCATTTCCGCGAGTTCAGCGTGAGCCCCGCCGATGCCGGCCTGGACGAAGCGCCCCCCGAGGCGCTCCGCGGCGGCGACCCGGCCGAAAACGCGGCGGCACTCCGCGCCGTGCTGGAAGGGGCGCCAGGCGCCTATCGCGACGTGGTGCGCCTCAATGCGGGGGCGGCCCTTGTCGTGGCGGGCCGGGCGGCCGATCTTCGGGAGGGCGCGGCAATGGCCGCCGCCTGCCTGGACGAAGGCCGCGCGCGTGCGACACTGGACCGCCTCATCCGCGCCACCGCCCCCACCGAACCCGAGTTGGCCTGAGCATCATGGACACGAACTCCACGCCTGACGTCCTCATCCGCATCCTGGCCGACAAGGCGGAGGAGGTGGCCGCCCGCATGGCCGACACCTCCATGGCCGAGATGGAGCGCGCCGCCCGCCACGCCGAGCCGCCGCGCGACTTCGTGGGCGCGCTGTGCGCCGCCGTGGCCGAGGGCCGCACGGGGCTGATCGCGGAAGTGAAGCGTGCCTCGCCCTCGGGCGGGCTGATCCGCGACCCCTTCGAGCCCGCCGAACTCGCCCAGGCCTATGCCGAGGCGGGTGCCTCCTGCCTGTCCGTACTGACCGACGGGCCGCATTTCCAGGGCAGCCCCGCCCATCTCAAGGCCGCCCGCGCCGCCTGCTCCCTGCCGGTGCTGCGGAAGGACTTCATGATCCATCCCTTCCAGGTGCATGAGGCGCGCGCCATGGGGGCGGATGCCATCCTGCTCATCATGGCCGCGCTGACCGACGAGATGGCGGTCGAGCTGGAAGCCCTCGCCCATTCGCTGGACATGGCCGTGCTGGTCGAGGTGCATGACGCGCCGGAACTGGAACGCGCGCTGGGCCTGCGCACACGGCTGATCGGCGTGAACAACCGCAACCTGCGGACCCTGGTGACCGACCTCGGCACCAGCGAGACGCTGATCCCCATGATCCCGCCCGACCGCATCCCCGTGGCGGAATCCGGCATCCGCACCGCCGCCGATGTGAAACGCATGGCCGCCGCCGGCGCCAACTGCATCCTGGTGGGCGAACACCTGATGCGCCAGCCCGACGTCACGGCCGCCACGCGCGCCCTGATCGGCCCCTGAGGAAGCGCGATGAGCGGCCTCACCCATTTCGACGCGGCGGGCCAGGCCGCCATGGTGGATGTCTCGGCCAAGGCCGAGACGGCCCGCGTGGCCCGTGCCCGCGCCCGGATCGTCATGCGGCCGGAGACGCTGGCGCTGATCCAGGAAGGCCGCGCCGGCAAGGGCGATGTGCTGGGCGTGGCGCGCGTGGCCGGCATCATGGCCGCCAAGCGCACCCATGAACTCATTCCGCTCTGCCACCCGCTGCTCATCAGCAAGGTGGCGGTGGAGTTCGACCTCCAGCCGCCCGACGCCATCGAGGTGGAGGCCATGGTCTCGCTGACCGGCCGCACCGGCGTCGAGATGGAGGCGCTGACGGCGGCCTCCATCGCCGCCCTCACCATCTACGACATGGTGAAGGCCGTGGACCGCGGCATGCGGATCGAGGCGCTGCGAGTCGTCCACAAGGAGGGGGGAAAGTCCGGTCTCTTCACCGAGGACAAGGCGTGATCCCCGTTGCCGAAGCCCGGGCGCGCATCCTGGCGGGTGTGACCCCCGTCGCGGCCGAGACGGTGGCGCTGACCGAGGCCTGGGGCCGCGTGCTGGCCGCGCCCGCCCTTTCCCGCGTGACCCAGCCCCCGGCCGATCTCTCCGCCATGGATGGCTATGCCGTGCGCGCCGCCGAGGCCAATGCCGGCCAGGCGCTGCGCGTGGTGGGCCAGGCCCCCGCCGGCCAACCCTACGGCGCCGTGCTGAACCCCGGCGAGGCCGTCCGCATCTTCACCGGCGCCTACATCCCCGAGGGCGCCGACGGCATCCTGTTGCAGGAGGATGCGCGCGCCGAGGCAGGCGAGGTCACCGCCACCGACCATGTCACCCCTGGCCGCTGGGTGCGCCGGCGTGGCCTGGATTTCACCGAGGGCGACACCCTACTGCCCGCCGGCCTGCGGCTGACGGCGCGCGATGTGGGCCTCGCCGCCGCCGGCAACCACGCCTTCCTGACGGTGCGCCGCCGCCCGCGCATCGGCATCCTCGCCACCGGCGACGAGATCATGCTGCCCGGCGAGCCGCCGCGCCCGGCCAGCATCTATTCCTCCAACAGCTTCGCCATCGCCGCCATGGTGCGCTCGGCGGGCGGCGAGCCCTCCATCCTGCCCGTCGCCCCCGATGACCGCGCGGCCATCGCGGCCCTGGTGGAGAGTGCGGCGGGCCTCGACGTGCTGGTGACCAGCGGCGGCGCCAGCGTGGGCGAGCACGACCTGGTGCGCGAGGTGCTGGAGGGCGCGGGCTTCTCGCTCGACTTCTGGCGGATCGCCATGCGGCCGGGCAAACCGCTTTTCCATGGGCGGCGCCCCGGCGGGCCGGCGGTGCTGGGGCTGCCCGGCAATCCCGTTTCGGCCTTTGTCTGCGGGGTGCTCTTCCTCCTGCCGCTGCTGGCGGCCTTGCAGGGGCGCGCGAGCTTCGCCCTGCCCGTGCAGCGCTACCGCCTGGGCGTGGACCTGCCCGCCAACGACCAGCGCGAGGACTACCTGCGCGCGGCGCTGCGCCCCGGCGCGGATGGCGCGCCCGAGGCCCACCCCGCCGCGCGCCAGGACAGTTCCATGCTGCGGGTGCTGGCCGACGCGCAGGCTCTCGTCATCCGCGCGCCCCACGCCCCCGCCCTGCCCCGCGGCGCCGAGGTGGAGGCGATCCCGCTCGACGCGCTCGGGCTGTGAGGCTCGCGCTGGCGCTGGCCCTGCTGCTGGCCGCCGCCCCCGCCGAGGCCCAGCGCCGCCAGCCGAGTGCCGCCGCCCTGGAAGCCGCCCGCGCCTTCCTCTGCCCCAATGGCGGAACGCCCCAGCGCGGCGGCCGCTGCCGCCCCGGCCAGGATGCGCGGGGTTGGGACCGCGGCCTGCCGGCCCCCAGCCGCGCCCAGCAACCCTGCCCGCCCGGCACGCGCCCGCAGACGGCGCGGGCCCAGACGGATGTCACCCGCTGCGTGCCGGAGTGAGCCAATCCCGCAGGGCCTGACCGGCGGCGTCGGGCACCTCCATGGTGGGCAGATGGCCGGAGCCCGCGAAGCGCACGAGTTTCGCCCCTGGGATCATCGCCGCCATCTCGTCATGCAGTTCGGGCGGTGTCAGCGCATCCTCCGCGCCGCAGGCAACCAGGGTGGGCACCCGGATGCCCGCCAAATCCGGCAGTGAATCCGGCCGGTGCATGATGGCGTTCTGCTGGCGCAGGAAGGCCTCGCTGCCCACGCGCTCGGCCATGTCCATCACCTCCTGCGCGAGCGGCGTGCCCTGGCGCGAGGGATGGATCAGCATCGGCAGCAGGCGCGGCGTCACCCCCTTGAACTGCCCCTGGCGACTGAGGCTGAGCAACCCGCGCCGCCGTTCCGTCTGTTCTGGCGTGTCGGCGCGGGCGGAGGTGTCCAGCAGCGCCAGGTGCGTCACGCGCGTCGGCGCCTGGCGCATGATCTCCAGCGCCACATAGCCCCCCATGGAGAGGCCAGCGACCGCGAAATGCGGCGCGTCGTTCACCAGCGCCAGCGCATCCCGCGCCATGCCGGCCAGGTTGTCGGAACGCGTGAGGTCCGCGATGCGCGGTTCCACCATGTCCGCGAGGGGGGGCAGCGCGTCGCGCCACAGCCGCGCATCACAGAGCAATCCGGGCAGGAGAAGCAGGGGAAGGGCCATGGAAGGGGCATAAATCCGTGGCCCCACGCACGCAATCCACGCGTTTGCGGTTGCGTTCCGCCCCATCCGGGCGCATATGCAGGGCGTTGCAGCAGAGGGCGGTACCCGCCCGGACCGCGGCGCGCGCCCGCCCCTTGGCCGGAAATCCCGACGCTCGGGGGTGCGCCGCGCGGTTTACGTGGCGCAGGATGCCAGAGACTTGAACGAACCGACCCCGCGCGCGGCCGACACGGCCGCCGAGACGGACCAGAACAACGCCCCGACGCAGGACGCCGTGACGCAGGACGCCGTGACGACGGTGGCGGCGCAAGTCGCCCCCAAGTCTGAAGCGTGGGCGCCTGAAGCGTCGGCGCCTGAAGCGTCGGCGCCCGAAGAGCACGCGCCCGTGGAGGTCGCGGCCGAAGCCGCCGCGCCTGATGGGGCACCGCCTGAGGGGGCACAGCCTGAGGCGGCACCGCCAGAGGCCGCACCGCCCGAGGCCACCCCCGCCGAGGTTGCAGCCGCGGAGCCGGCGATGGCCGAAGCCGCCCCGCTGCTGACCACCGCGGGCGAGCAGGCCGTGGCCGAGGAGGCCCCCGCCCCCGAGGAACCCGTCGCCCCGCGCACGACCTTCGCCGATATCGGCCTGTCGGAGGCCATCCTCCGCGCCGTCAGCGAATCCGGCTACATTCACCCCACGCCCATCCAGGAACAGGCCATCCCCATCGTCCTGATGGGCCGTGACGTGCTGGGCTGCGCCCAGACCGGCACCGGCAAGACGGCCAGCTTCACCCTGCCGATGATGGACATCCTTGCCGGCAGCCGCGCCAAGGCGCGCATGCCGCGCAGCCTGATCCTGGAGCCCACGCGCGAACTGGCGCTCCAGGTGGCCGAGCAATTCGTCAAATACGGCAAGTATCTGAACCTGAACCATGCGCTGCTCATCGGCGGCGAAAGCATGAACGACCAGCGCGACGTGCTCGACAAGGGCGTGGACGTGCTGATCGCCACACCGGGCCGCCTGCTGGACCTGTTCGACCGCGGCCGCATCCTGATGGCCGATTGCAAGCTGCTGGTCATTGATGAGGCCGACCGCATGCTGGACATGGGGTTCATCCCCGATGTCGAGCGCATCGTGCAGATCATCCCGCGCCTGCGGCAGACGCTGTTCTTCTCCGCGACCATGGCGCCCGAGATCCGGCGCCTCGCCGATGCCTTCCTGTCCAACCCCAAGGAGATCACGGTCAGCCGGCCCGCCACGGTCGCGACCACGATCACCACGGGCATCGTCTATGTGCAGCCGCGCGACAAGCGCGAGGCACTGCGCCGGCTGATCCGGCGCGAGCAGGTGCAGAACGCCCTGATCTTCTGCAATCGCAAGATCGAGGTGGACATCCTCTACAAGTCGCTGAAGCGGCACGGCTTCTCGGTCGGCGCCCTGCATGGCGACATGGACCAGTCGGCCCGCTTCGCCACGCTTTCCGCCTTCAAGGCCAACGAGATCCGCCTGCTGGTGTGCTCGGACGTGGCGGCGCGCGGGTTGGACATCGGCGGGCTGTCGCACGTCTTCAACTTCGACGTGCCCTTCCACTCCGAGGACTACGTCCACCGCATCGGCCGCACCGGACGCGCGGGGCGCGAGGGCCATGCCTACAGCATCGCCACCGCCGATGACGGCAAGCTCGTCACCGCCATCGAGAAGCTGACGGGCGCGCCCATCCCGCGCCTGGAGGTGGAGGGTCTCGACCCCGTCACCGATGAGGAACTGGCCGAGGCCGCGACGCGCAAGCGCGGCCGGCCGGGCTCCTCTTCCTCCTCCTCCCCGCGCTCCGACAGCCGTGGCGGCGACCGTGGCCGTGGGTCCCGCGACCGTGGCCCTCGGCGCGATTCCGCCCCCCGCCCCGCCCGCGAGGAAGCCCCTCGCGCCGAGCCCCCCCCGCGCGAGGAAGCCCCCCGTCCGCCCCGCCGCAGCGAAAGCGATCGTGGCCGGCGCGACGAAAGCTCCCGCCCGCCGCGCGATGAAGCGCCCCGGATGCGCGACGACCGGCCCCGCCGCGACGACCGCGGCGATCGTGGCCGCGACCGCGACGATATGGGCCCCGCCGTGCGTGGCTTCGGCGACAGCGTGCCGGCCTTCATGCTCATTCCCATCCCGCGCCCCAAGCGCGAGACGAATGAGCGCGACGCCGACGCCGCCGCCTGAGGCCCCCGGGCCGGCCGTTCAGCCGATCCTGGCGGCCACCGCCGCCAGCAGCGCACGCAGCCGCGTGACCACGGACTCCATGGTGCGCGGCACCGTCTCCGGCCCGCCCGGCCAGTTCAGCGCGAAGCCGAAGCTGGCCGCGATGTCGCGCACACGCATCTGCGCGCCCAACGCCAGGGCGTTCTCGTCATTCCAGACGATGCTGCCGCCCTTGCCATAGGCGGCCGTGTGCGGCGGCACCACCATCGGCAGGATGGTGGCCGTGGCCGAAATGCGCTGGAACTCCTTCAGGCTCTCCTCTCGCGCGAAGAGTCCGCCCGACAGCACGAAGCGATACCACGCGGCCAGCGCCTCGGGCGGGGCGATCATGCTTTCGTGTTCGTTCATCACCAGGCGCGGCGGCTGCGGCAAGGCACCCGCCATGGCGGCCTGCACGCCCGCCCAGCCCAGATCCTGGCCCGGCGCCGCGCCTGCGAGATAGGAGACCATGCGGCGCGTGGAGCCCGCCACCTGCACGCCGCGCAGCCCCGCGCGCGTGATCACGTCGCGCACCGCCGCCACGCCCACGCGCTTCATGGCCATGTCGGTCGCGGTGTTGTCGCTGTGGGCGATCATCGCCTCCAGCACGAAGCGCGCGGCCATGGTGCCGCGCAGCCCCTCCAGCACGCTGCTGCTGGGGGCGCGCACCTCATCTTCCACGGCCAGCGGCTCCTCGAGGCTCGCCTCGCCGCGCTCCACCGCCAGGAGGTAGGCCGCGAGGATGAAGCTCTTGGTCGCGCTGCCGACGAAGAGCGGCCGGGCCCCCTCATGCGCCAGGTGCCAGGCGCCGGTAGGGGCATCCACCGTCACCCGCACGCCGACCCGCCCGCCCAGCGGTGCCGCCAACCCGACCAGCGCCTCCATGGCCGCGCGCGATGCCGCATCCGTCTGCTGCGCCACGGCCGAAGCGGGGATGAGGGCGGGCGCGGCCAGCCAGGCCTGCCGGCGTGAAAGTTGCGGCATGGGGCGTTCCTCCTGCTTTGGCATCAGCTTGGCGGCAAAGCTTTCCCCGCGCCAAGCGCGGAATATGCCCGCCTGCGTCGCTTCACCCTGCACAAGCGCGGCCTGGCCGTGGTAAGCCCACGTCACCGCGCGGGCCATCCATCGCCCGGCCGCTGAAGGAAGAAGCCATGAACGTCGTCACCTCGCCCGGCAAGAGCAAGACCGCCCCCTTCACCTGGGAGGACGCTTTCCTGCTCGAAGAACAGCTGACGGAAGACGAGCGCATGATCCGCGATGCGGCGCGCGCCTTCTGCCAGGACCGCCTGATGCCCGGCGTGCTGATGGCCAACCGGCACGAGACCTTCGACCGCTCCATCATGAACGCCTTCGGCGAGCAGGGCTTCCTGGGCGCGACCCTGGAGGGCTATGGCTGCGCCGGCGTCTCCTACGTCGCCTATGGCCTGATGGCGCGTGAGGTCGAACGCGTGGACAGCGGCTATCGCTCCGCCTTCTCCGTGCAGTCCTCGCTCGTGATGTTCCCCATCCATGCCTATGGCAGCGAGGCGCAGAAGCAGAAGTTCCTGCCCAAGCTGCGCACCGGCGAATGGGTGGGCTGCTTCGGCCTGACCGAACCCGATGCGGGCTCCGACCCCAACTCCATGCGGACCCGTGCGAAGCGCGTGGATGGTGGCTGGCTGGTGTCCGGCTCCAAGACCTGGATCACGAACTCGCCCATCTCCGATGTCTGCCTGGTCTGGGCCAAGGATGACGAGGGCACGCTGGGCGGCTTCCTGCTGGAGCGCGGCATGAAGGGCCTGACCACGCCCAAGATCGAGGGCAAGTTCTCGCTGCGCCCCAGCATCACCGGCATGATCATGATGGACGAGGTCTTCGTCCCCGATGAGAACCGCCTGCCGGGTGCCCGTTCCTTCGCCGCGCCCTTCTCCTGCCTGAACCGCGCGCGCTACGGCATCGCCTGGGGCGTGCTGGGTGCCGCCGAATTCTGCATGCACGCCGCGCGCGACTACACGCTGAACCGCAAGATGTTCGGCCGCCCGCTGGCCCAGACCCAGCTGATCCAGAAGAAGCTGGCGGACATGGAGACCGAGATCACCCTCGGCCTGCAGGCCTGCCTGCGCGTCGGCCGCCTCTTCGACGAGGGCAAGGCCGCGCCGGAGATGATCTCCCTCATCAAGCGCAACAACTGCGGCAAGGCGCTCGACATCGCGCGCATGAGCCGCGACATGCACGGCGGCAACGGGATCGTGGACGAGTACCACGTCATCCGCCACGTCATGAACCTGGAGACGGTGAACACCTATGAGGGCACGCATGACGTGCATGCCCTCATCCTGGGGCGCGCCATCACCGGGCTGAACGCCTTCGGCTGATCCCCAACACGCCGCTGCGCGTCGTGCCGGGGGCCCCCCTCACCACCCCAACACGTCGCTGCGCGCCGTGCCGGGGGCCCCGGCTTGGCGCTTTGTCCTGGTAGCGGGGTTCCGCCTGGCGAGGCAAAGCCTCGCCAGGACACCGGGGGGCGGATGAGATCGCGGGCGTCCCTTGCGCCCGCCGCTTCGACCTGCCCTAAGGGCTGTTTCGCCCGGAGGGCGCCGTGACCGAGCTTTCCATCACCACCATGGGCGCCCAGGGCGACGGCATCGCGCCGCTGCCTGAGGGCGGCCATGCCTTCGTCCCGTACACCTTGCCCGGCGAGCGGGTGGAGGCCTATCTCGGCACGCCGCGCCAGGGTGCGGTGCCCGGCTCGGCCCTCTCCATCCTGTCCGCCAGCCCGGAGCGCGTTCCGGCACCCTGCGTGCATTTCGGCCGCTGCGGCAGCTGCGCCGTGCAACACTGGGCCGATGCACCCTATGCCGCCTGGAAGCGCGGGCGCCTGGTCGCCGCGCTGGAGTCCGCGGGCTTTGCGGCCCCCCTGGTGCATGACCTGGCGCGCACGCCCCCGGGCGCCCGCCGCCGCGCCGATCTGGGGCTGGAGCGGCTGGCCGATGGGCGCGTCACCATCGGCTTCCACACCCGCGGCAGCCACGAGCTGATCCCGCTGACCGAATGCCCGGTGCTGCAACCCGCCCTGGTGGCGCTGCTGCCACCTCTGGCGGAGACGCTGCGCAGCCTCTCCGCCCTGAAGCGGCTGGGGGCCGTGGTGGTGAACATGCTGGACAGCGGGCCGGACCTGCTGATGCGCACCGACGCGCCGCTGACCATGCCCGACCGGCAGCGCCTGGCCGCCTTCGCCGCCACCCACCGCATCCCGCGCATCGCCTGGTCCACCAAGGGCGCCAACGAGGTGGCGGCGCAGCACGAGCCGGTGCGGCACCACCTCTCGGGCCTGGCCATCACGCCCCCGGCCGGGGCCTTCCTTCAGGCCAGCCGCGAGGGCGAGGCCGCCATCATTGCCGCCGTCCTGGCCGGGCTGCCGGCCAAGCTGTCCAAGCGGGCGCGGCTGCTGGATCTCTACGCCGGCATCGGCACGCTCTCCCTGCCGCTGGCCGCGCATGGGGTGGTGCAGGCCTATGAGGGCGATGGCGCGGCGGTCACCGCACTCGCCGGCGCGCATCCGCGCGTGACAGCGACACGGCGCGACCTCGCCCGCCAGCCGCTGCTGCCGGCCGAGCTGAAATCCTACGCCGTGGTGGTGCTGGACCCGCCCTTCAACGGCGCGCCCGAGCAGGTGGCGCAGATCGCGCGCGGCACGGTGCCGCATGTGATCTATGTCTCCTGCAACCCGGCCGCCCTGGCGCGGGACGGCGCCACGCTGCGCGCGGCGGGCTTCGCGCTGCGGGAAGCGACGCCGGTGGACCAGTTCCTGTGGTCGCCGCATCTGGAAAGCGTTGCGGTGTTCGCGCGGTAGCTTGCCAGGGACCGCCCGCGGCGGGATGTTGCGCCCATGCCCCGTATCCTCACGCTCGCCGGCGCGCAGACCGGCCCCATCCAGCGCGCCGACAGCCGCCGTCACACGCTCGACCGCCTCATCGCCCTGCTGGAGGACGCCGCCCGCCAGGGCGCGCAAATGGTCGTCTTCCCGGAACTGGCGCTGACCACCTTCTTCCCGCGCTGGTTCATCCCGAACACGCAGGAGCTCGACACCTGGTTCGAGCGCGCCATGCCCAACCCCAACTGCCAGGCGCTGTTCGACCGCGCGCGGGAGCTGCGGGTGGGCTTCTACCTGGGTTACGCAGAGCTGACCGAGGACGGCCATCGCTTCAACACCGCCATCACCGTGGGCCCGGATGGCGAGATCCTGGGCAAGTACCGCAAGGTCCACCTGCCCGGCAGCGTGGAGCCCCGCGAGGGCAGCCGCTTCCAGCAACTGGAGAAGCGCTATTTCGAGTATGGCGACATGGGCTTCCCCGCCTTCCGCGGCCCCGCCGAATGGCACCGCCCCGTCATGGGCATGCTGATCTGCAATGACCGCCGCTGGCCGGAGGCCTGGCGCTGCTACGGCCTGCAGGGCGTGGAACTGATGGTGATGGGCTACAACTCCGCGGCCTATGACCCCAATGGCGGCAGCACCGAGAACGAGGACATCCGCACCTTCCACTCCACCCTGGCCGCGCAGTCCAACGCCTACATGAACGCGACCTGGGCGGTGAGCGTCGCCAAGGCCGGCAACGAGGATGGCTCGGGTCTCATCGGCGGGTCCGTCATCGTGAACCCGGACGGGGTGGTGGTGGCCCAGGCGAAGACGCTGGGCGACGAGGTGGTGGTGGCCGAATGCGACCTCGAGGCCTGCCTCCAGGGCAAGGAGAAGATGTTCAACTTCGCCGCCCATCGCCGCCCGGAGCACTACAAGCGCATCGTGGAGCAGGTTGGCGCCGAACCCCCGGCTTGATCCGCGCGAAACGGCCCTCGGCGCCGCCGGGGGTCAATCGCGCGCGACGCCGAACTCCAGGTCCCGGTGGACCCAGACACTGAGCAACAATCCGAAGCCCAGCATGGTGGTCAGCATGGCACTCCCGCCATGGCTGATCAGCGGCAGCGGCACGCCCCCCACGGGGATGCCGCCCGTCACCATGGCCACATTCACGAAGACATAAAGGAACCAGTTGGCGCCCAGTCCCAGCGCCAGCAGCCGGCCGAACTGGTGCTTGCAGCGCAGCGCCACCAGCACGCAGAAGGCCACCACCAGCAGCAGCAGGGCCAGCGTGACCAGCGCGCCAACCAGGCCGAATTCCTCGGCGATCATGGTGAAGATGAAGTCCGTTTCCTTCTCGGGCAGGAAGTTCAGGTGGCCCTGCGTGCCTTGGAGAAATCCTTTTCCCCAGATGCCGCCCGATCCCAGCGCGATCTTGGACTGGATGATGTTGTAGCCCGCCCCCAGCGGGTCGCTCTCCGGGTCGAGGAAGGTGGTGATGCGCGCCCGCTGGTAGTCGCGAAGGTTGGCGTAGAGGATGGGTGCCGCGGCCGCCATCAGCCCCAGCACGCCCGCGAATTTCCACCAGCGCACGCCCGCCGCCCAGAACATGACGCCGCCCAGCGCCAGCACGATCAATGACGTGCCGAGGTTGGGCTGCTTGAAGATCAGCCCCACCGGGACGAGCACAAGCAGCAGTGGCGGCAGCAGGAAGAAGGGGTTGCCCATGCGCTCCCAGCTCGCCCGGTGGAAATAGGCGGCCAGCATCAGCACCAGCATGATCTTCATCAGCTCGGAGGGCTGCAATTGCAGCGGGCCGATCGCGATCCAGCGCTGCGCCCCACCTCCCACCTGCCCATGCAGCGCCACCAGCACCAGCAGCCCCAGCGCCGCCGCATAGCCAAGCCAGGCCAGCCGCGCGAATAGCCGCACATCCACCAGCGCGAGGCACAGCACCATCACCAGGCAGAAGCCGAAGCGCAGCCCGTGGCGGTTGGCGTAGAGATCGGGGTCGCCCCCGCCCGCCGAATACAGCGCCACATACCCCACCCCCGCCACGGCGCAGAGCAGCAGGACGAACAGCCAGGGGATCCGCCACAGCTTCTGGAACACGCCCACGCCACGGTCGCGCGTGAGAAGCCGGCGCTCGAAGACCGCGCTCATGGCTCGCGCCTCTGCGCCACGCGGGGCGGGATGGGCTGGCGGAAGCGGTTGAAGGTCTCGACCAGGACATCGCGCGCCAAGGGGGCCGCGGTGCCGGAGCCGGAGGTGCCATGCTCCACCACCACGCTGACCGCATAGCGCGGGTTGTCATGCGGCGCGTAGCCGACGAAGAGCGCGTGCGGGCGCCATTCGCGCGGCACGTTCTGGACGTTGAAGCCGCGCTCCCGCTGCTCGCGCGTCACGCGGCGGACCTGGGTGGTGCCGGTCTTGCCCGACATCTGGCCAAAGCCCTGCATGTTGCGGGAGGCATAGGCGGTGCCGCCCTGCTCGTTCATCACAGACCACATGGCATCGCGCATCAGGCGCAGGTTGCGGTCCTGGATGCCGAGGCTGGGCCAATCCTCCGGCCGCCGTCCAGGGATGGGCCGGCCACCCACGGCGCGCGTCAGGTGCGGCTGGATGGCGCGCCCGGAGGCCAGCCGCGCGGTCATCACGGCCAGCGACAGCGGCGTGAGCTGATAGAAGCCCTGGCCGATACCGTGCACCACCGTGTCGCCCACCGACCAGGCGCGGCCGCGCGCCTCCTGCCAGGCGCGGCTGGGCATGAGGCCCGGGCGCGCGCCCGGCAGCTCGATGTCGAGGTCCACCCCCATGCCGAAGCGCCGGGCCATGGCCGTGATGCGGTCCATGCCGATGCGCCGCGCGATCTCGTAGTAATAGACGTCACAGGAGACCTTCAGCGAGGTCCGCAAATCCACGCCCCCGTGGCCATTGCGGTTCCAGCAATGGAAGCGCGTGTTGCCGAGGTCGAGATGGCCCGGGCAATGGATGCGCTCGCCCGGCGTCACCAGCCGCGCCTCCAGCGCCGCCAGGGCCACCATCATCTTGAAGGTGGAGCCGGGCGCGTAGAGCCCGTTCGTCGTCTTGTTGATGAGCGGCGTGGAGCGGCCCGAGGTCCATTGCCGCCACTGTGCGCCCGAGACGCCGGAGTTGAAGATGTTGGGGTCGAAGGAGGGCTGGCTCGCCATGGCCAGCACCTCGCCATTGGTGGCGTCCAGCACGACGACCGAGGTGCCCTCCTCGATCTTGCCGCGCACGGCCTTCTGGAGTTCCACATCAATGGTCAGCTCCACGTCGGAGCCGGGCACGCCCTCGCGCCGGTCCATCTCGCGGATGATGCGGCCGACGGCATTGACCTCAAGCTGCACGGCCCCCGCGCGGCCGCGCAGGGTGGTGTCGTGGAAACGCTCGACGCCCGCGCGGCCCACGCGGATGCCGGGCAGTTGCAGCAGCGGGTCGCCATCCAGGTCGGCCTCGCTGGGGGGGGCGACATAGCCCACCACATGGGCCAGGTGCTCGGCCTCGGGGTAGATACGGCTGGTGCCGACATCGATCACGATGCCGGGCAGGTCGGGCGCGTTCACCTCGATGCGCGCCATCTCCTCCCATTCCAGGAATTCGCGCACGGTGACGGGCACGAAGCGGCGGCGGCGGCGCACGTCGCGGGTGATGCGCGCGCGGTCGGCCTCGCTCAGCGGCACGATGCGGCTGAAGGTTTCCAGCGTGGCGGCGACATCGGTGGTGTGCTCGGCCACCAGAAGGGCACGCCAGTTCAGGCGGTTGCCCGCCACCACCTCGCCATTGCGGTCGAAGATGCGGCCGCGGGGCGGCGAGAGCAGCCGGGCGGAGCGTCGGTTCTCCTCGGCCAACGTGGCGAAGCGCTCGCCCTGGTCCACCTGCAGCGTGTGCAGCCGCCAGCCCAGGAAGCCGAAGGCGCCGAGCTGCACGCCCCCCAGCAGCAGGGCGCGGCGGGTGAAGACGGTGCGGCGCAGCTCCTCCTCGCGCTTCACGCCGCGCATGGAGAAATTGGCGATGCCGCCCTTCTCGCGCCGGCGCAGGATGCGGGGCCATTTCATCGCAGCGCGTCCTCCGCCCGCTGCATGGCCATGTGCATGCGCGACAGCACGAAGGCCAGCGCCGGGTAACCACCCGCCATGATGCCGAACAGCGCGAGCCCCGGCACGAAGGGCGGCCGCTGCCAGCCCAGCAACGCCTGGAACAGCCAGCCCAGCAGCATCGCGCCCGCCGCCACGGCGCAGAAGGCGAGCCAGCCCCAGAGGAAGGAGGCCCGCGCCAGCCATGTGCGCCCCCGCAACGCCACCCCATGCACCAGCAGCAGGATCAGCCCGCCGCTGCCCAACGGGGTGAAGCCCAGCAGGTCCTGCAACAGGCCCAGCGCGAAGACGATGGGCGGCGGCATGGCGCCGGGGCGGAACACCGTCCAGAAGAAGACGCTGGGCACCGCCACCGCCACCACCAGGCCCGGCACGCCCACCGGCACCGCCGCCATGACGAGCAGGAACACGGTGAAGGCCGCGGGAAACACCGCCCGCGCGCCGGAATCGAGCTGACGCATCAGCCCCATAGGTGGCGCGGGGCGCCCCTTCCTGGCCATGGGCCTCAGCGCCGACCGCGCGGCTCGGGCCGGGCCACCGCCTCGGGGGGGAGGATGCCGGCCAGGCCGAAGTCGAAGAGGCGCAGCACGTCCAGCCGTTCGAGCTGGGCGAAGAGTTCCACCTCCGCGGCCCCGCCCGCCGTGCGGCGGACCACGCCCACCGGCAGGCCGGCCGGGAAGGCGCCGGCCTCGGCCGAGGTCACCACCCGGTCGCCATCGCGGGGCTGCACGCCCTCGGGCCAATGCTGCAGGCGCGGACGGGCGGTGTTGCCGCCCACCATCATGGCGCGTGCGCGGGAGCCCTCGATGATGACCGGCACGCGGCTGTTGATGTCGGTGGCCAACAGCACCCGGGCCGATCGCGCGCCGACCTCCGTGACGCGCCCCACGAAGCCACGCTCGTCCAGCGCCACCTGGCCCTTGCGGATATCGTGCTGCGGGCCGGTGGCCAGCAGCACGGCGCGGGCATAGGTGCCGCCGCCATCGGCCACCACGCGGGCGGTGCGGAATTGCGGCGTGGGGTCCGGAATCCAGGAAAGCTGGCGGCGCAGCAGGGCGTTCTCGGCCTCCAGCGCCAGGGCCGCGGCCTGCCAGCGGCGCAGCCGGTCATTTTCCTCGGTGAGGCGGGCGTTCTCGCTGCGGAGATACCAGAGCGACTGGACCTCCTCGACGCCCTGGCGCACCGCCGTGACGGGCTCCTGCACGGCGGCCCAGATGGGGGTCAGCGCATCGGCCAGCACCATGCGGGCGCGCTCCACAAGCAGCGCGTCGGCGCGGCCCAGCAGCATGGTGCCGAAGGCGACGGCGATGAGAACCGGCAAGGAGAGCCGGGCCAGCGCCTGCCGCAAAGGGATGCTCAGACGGATCAAGTCCCCCCCGGGTTCCGCACATCACTCCACTTCAATACATCGAACTCAGCACCTGGCGAAGCCGCTTCAGCTCCTCCAGGGCGCGCCCCGTGCCCAGCGCGACGCAGGAGAGGGGCTCCTCTGCCACCACGACAGGCAGGCCTGTCGCATCGCGCAGCACTTCGTCCAGACGGTAGAGCAGCGCGCCGCCCCCGGTCAGGACGATGCCCTTGTCCACGATGTCGGCGGCGAGTTCGGGCGGCGTGTTCTCCAGCGCCACCTTCACCGCGTCCACGATCTGCGTCACCGGCTCGTTCAGCGCCAAGGCGATTTCGCGCTGGGTCACGACCACCTCGCGCGGGACGCCGTTCATCAGGTCGCGGCCCTTCACCTCGGTCATGGGGCCGTCCTCACCGTCCAGCGGGGGGGCGGCGGCGCCGATCTCCATCTTGATCCGCTCGGCCGAGCTTTCGCCCACCAGCAGGTTGAAGGTGCGGCGGATGTAGCTGATGACCGCCTCGTCCATCTTGTCGCCGCCCACGCGAACGCTGCGGGCATAGACGATGCCGCCCAGCGAGATGACCGCCACCTCCGTCGTGCCGCCGCCGATGTCCACGACCATGGAGCCCGAGGGCTCCGTCACCGGCAGGCCGGCGCCGATGGCGGCCGCCATGGGCTCCTCGATCAGCAGCACCTTGCGGGCGCCGGCGCTCTCGGCGCTTTCCTGGATGGCCCGGCGCTCCACCGCCGTGCTGCCGGAAGGCACGCAGACGATGATCATGGGCGAGGTGAAGCTGCGCCGGTTGTGCACCTTGCGGATGAAGTGCTTGATCATCTCCTCCGCCACCTCGAAATCGGCGATGACGCCGTCGCGCAAGGGGCGGATGGCCGCGATGTTGCCCGGGGTGCGGCCCAGCATCTGCTTGGCTTCCTCGCCCACCGCCAGCACCTGCTTGCGGCCGCGATGGTCGGAGATCGCCACCACCGAGGGTTCATTCAGCACGATGCCCCGCCCCTTCACATAGACCAGCGTATTGGCCGTGCCGAGGTCGATGGCCATGTCGGCGGAGAGGAAGCCGAACAGGCGTGCAAACATGGGGTGCGACCTTCCTGGGGGAAACCGGGGGGAGGCGCGATGCCTAGCGGCTTGGCCCCGGCAGGGCAAGACGGCCCCACGGGCAGGGTGCGCCTGCACCGTCAAGGCCGCGCCCGCAATCTCATCCGCCCCCCGGTGCCCTTGCGAGGCTTTGCCTCGCAAGGCGGAGCCAAGCTGGCAGGACGGGCGCCAAGCCGGGGCCCCCGGCACGACGCGAAGCGGCGTGCTGGGGAGTGTCGAGGCCCCCACGAAAGCGCCAAGGGCGATTTCGTGGGGCGCGCGCTATGCGCGCAACACTGCCGGCGGCTCCGTCCGCTCGCGCTTCACCAGCAGCTTGTTCAGCGCATGCACATAGGCGCGGGCGGAGGCCACGATGGTGCAGGTGTCCGCCCCCTGCCCGTCCACCAGCTTGCCCTTCTCCTCGAAGCGCACGGTGACGCGCGCCTGGGCGTCGGTGCCGCCGGTGACCGACTGCACGGCGTAGAGCTTCAGGTTGACCTCGTGCGGGTAGGCCTGGCGCAGCGCGTTGAAGGTGGCATCCACCGCGCCATCGCCGATGGCCATGCCATCCCGCCGCTCGCCATCCACCTCCAGAGTGATGGTGGCCATGGGCTTGGTGCCCATGCCGGTGGAGACGTTCAGCCCGGTCAGGCGGATGGTCTCGTTGGTGCGGCCCACCTCGTCATCCACCAGGGCGGCGATGTCCTCGTCGTAGACGACCTTCTTGCGGTCCGCCAAGTCCTTGAAGCGCTTGAAGGCGTCGTTCAGCTGGTTGTCGCCGATCTCATAGCCCAGGCTCTTCAGCCGGTCGCGGAAGGCGGCGCGGCCGGAATGCTTGCCGAGCACCAGGGAATTGGTGGTCCAGCCCACGGATTCGGGCGTCATGATCTCGTAGGTCGAGGCATCCTTCAGAACGCCATCCTGGTGGATGCCGCTCTCATGCGCGAAGGCGTTGCGGCCCACGATGGCCTTGTTGGGCTGCACGTCGAAGCCCGTGGTGGCCGCCAGCAGCTTGGACACCTTCAGCAGCTTGGTGGTGACGATGCTGTTGGTGGTGGGAATGGCGTCGTGGCGCGTCCGCAGCGCCATCACGGCCTCCTCCAGGGACGCATTGCCCGCCCGCTCGCCGATGCCGTTGATGGTGCATTCCACCTGCCGCGCGCCCGCGCGGATGGCGGCCAGGGTGTTGGCGACCGCCAGCCCCAGGTCATTGTGGTTGTGGGTGGAGAAGATGACCCCATCCGCGCCCGGCACCCGTTCGCGCAGCATGTTGAAGATGAAGGCCATGTCTTCCGGCACGGCGTAGCCCACCGTGTCGGGGATGTTGATGGTGGTCGCACCCGCCTTGATGGCGGCCTCCACGCAGCGGCACAGGAATTCATGCTCGGTGCGGGTGCCGTCCTCGGCGGACCATTCCACGTCATCCGTGTGCTGGCGGGCCAGGGACACGCTGGCCGTCACCAGTTCCAGCACCGCCTCGGGCTCCATCCGCAGCTTCACCCGCATATGCAGCGGCGAGGTGGAGACGAAGGTGTGGATGCGGCGGCGGGCGGCGGGCTTGATGGCCTCGGCCGCGCGCAGGATGTCGGCCGAGGAGGTGCGGGCCAGGCCGCAGACCACCGGTCCCTCCTTGGCGAAGCGCTTGGCGATGGCCTCCACGCTCTCGAAATCGCCCATGGAGGCGATGGGGAAGCCCGCCTCCATCACATCCACGCCGAGATCGGCCAGGGCCTCGGCCATACGCAGCTTCTCATCCAGGTTCATGGAAAAGCCGGGCGATTGCTCGCCATCGCGCAGGGTCGTGTCGAAGATGATGATGCGGTCTTCGGCCAGGGTGCCGAAGGAGGGGTGGTTGATGGCCATGTGACGTCTCGCTTCGTTTCGTTCCGACATGCGGCATCTTCGCCGCCGGGGCTACCCCCTGAGCGACACCGGCGCGCAGCCGGGCATCACGCTCAGGGGCGCGTAAGTCGAAGGAGAAGGAGCGAAAGGGCGCGCAATGAAGGGCCGACCTGAGGCCGACTGGTGGAGTTCGCGAAGGGCGTCGCAGCGCGCATGTATAAAGGCTAGCCCGGGCGGGCGCAGGAAATCAAGCGCTCCGCGCCGTCCTGCTTCCGCCCCCGCGACGCGCAGGATAGCCTTCCGGAAAATCCGGATAAAACACAGGCGTCGCACTTTTCTCGCGCTTGCCGCGCTGCTGCTGGCCGTGCCCGCGGCCGCGCAGGACTGGAACCCCGAACGGCCGGTGCGCATTATCATGCCTTTCCCGCCCGGGGGCGCCAATGCCAATATCGGCATGGACTTGGCGGCGCGCGCGGCGCCCGATGGCTATACCCTCGGCGCCTGCACGATCGGCAATTGCGCCATCAACGCCAGCATCTATGCCCGCATGCCCTATGACATCTCGTGCGACCTTGTGCCGGTCTTCTGGTCGGGCAGCGTGATGAACGTGCTAGTTGTGCGGCCCGACCACCCGGCGCAGGATTTTCCCCAGTTCCTGGCCTGGGCGCGGCACCAGGGCACGGCGGTGAACTTCTCCTCCTCCGGCTTCGGCAGCTCCAACCACCTGTTGCCGGAGCTGCTGAACTTCCGCCTCGGCCTGCAGCTGACCCATGTTCCCTTCCGCGGCGGCGCGCCAGGGATGCAGGCGGTGATGCAGGGCGCCACCCAGATGAAATTCGAGAATGTCCCCACCCTCATCGGCACGATCCGCGGCGGACAGCTGCGCCCCCTGGTGATCAACGGGCGCGAGCGCGACCCGCAGCTGCCCGACGTGCCCACGCTGGCGGAAGTCGGCGTGGCGGATGCGGTGGCCGAGCCCTGATTCGGCTATATGGCCCCGCGCGGCACGCCCGCGCATATCGTGGCGCGGCTGAACGCCTTGCTGAACGAGGCCAATGCCGACCCCGCCGTGCAGGAGCGGCTGCGCACCCTGGGCGCCCGCCCCGAGGGCGGCCCGCCCGAACGCCTCGCCGCCCATGTGCAGAGTGAGGTCGCCCGCTGGCGCACGGTGGTCGAGGCGAACCGGATCGAGCGCATCTCCGACTGAGGCGCCCGCCTCAGCCCGGCGGGTGCGTGGCCCACCAGTGGCGCGCGATGTCCTCGCGGCGCGCCACCCAGACATCGCCGCAGGCCACGACATGATCGAGGAAGCGGGCCAGCGCGGCCGCGCGGCCTGGCCGCCCCACCAGGCGGCAATGCAGCCCCACGCTCATCATCCGCCCGCCCTCGGCGCGCAGCATGTCGCAGGCATCGCGCAGGTGGCGCTCGAACCCGTCCGGGTCGCCGAAGCCCGGCGGCACGGCGAACTTCATGTCGTTGTTGTCGAGCGTGTAGGGCATGACGAGATGCGGCTTGTCCGCCACCTGCACATAATGCGGCAGGTCGTCGTCATAGGCGTCGCTGTCGTAGAGGAAGCCGCCATGCTCGGCCACGAGGCGGCGCGTGTTGGGGGACATGCGGCCCGTGTACCAGCCCACGGGGCGGCGGCCGGTCAGGCGCTCGATCGTCTCGACGCAGCGGGCGATGTCGGCGCGCTCCTCGGCCTCCGGCATGCCGTGATAGTCGATCCAGCGATAGGCGTGGCTTGCCACCTCATGGCCCTGCTCGGCGAAGGCGCGGGCGGCCGTCGGGTTGAGTTCCAGGGCGCGGCCCACGCCATAGACCGTCAACTTCAGGCCGCGCGCCGCGAAAAGCCGCAGGATGCGCCAGACGCCGGCGCGCGCCCCATAGTCGAACTGGCTCTCCACGCCGCGGTTGCGGGCGCCCAGCGTGGGGGCGCCGCCGGGCACCTCATGCAGATAGGCCTCGCTGCCCGCATCGCCGTTCAGCACGGTGTTCTCGCCGCCCTCCTCGTAATTCAGCACGAAGGAGAGGGCGAGGCGGGCACCTCCTGGCCATTTCGGGTCGGGCGGGTTGGGGCCATAGCCCAGGAAGTCGCGCGGGGAGCCGGTGCCGTCGTCGAGGATCTGCGTCATGCCCACAAGGATTTCCGGCCGGACTGGGCGCGGTCAAGCGGAATGGGTGCCGTGACAGCGCGGCGCGATGCCGGCAAGACTGCGCGCCACCCTGTCCAGGAGAGATTCGATGGCCCATCTGAGGTTCGCCGGCACCGCCGCCCTGCTAGGCCTGCTGGCCGCCTGCGCCGAGCCGTCCAGCAACACGCGCTTCCCGGCACCCACCCTGTCGGGCCAGGCCGCGCCCACCGCGGCGGCCCCCACCGCGGCTAGCCCGGCCCCGGCGCCCGCCGCCACGCCCGCCCCCAACGCGCCACATGGCAGCGAGCGCGCCTTCGTGGTGTTCTTCGAGGAATGGTCCGCGGCGCTCTCGGAACCCGCCCAGGCGGGGCTGAACCGCGTGGCCCAGATGGCGCTGGCCGAACCGGGCGTGGGCGTGCTGGTGCTGGGCTATACCGGCCCGCGCGGCAGCGAGGAAGCCAATGCCCTGCTGGCCCGGCTGCGCGCCCGCCAGGTGGCGGATGCGCTGATCGAGAAGGGAATCGCGGCCTCGCGTATTCGCATCCTCTCGCGCGGGCCCATTCCGGGCTTCGAGAGCCTGGAAAGCCGGCGCGTGGAGGTGCGGATCGACGACGGGCGACGGTAAGCGGCCGCCCGGCCCCGTACGCGCTTAGTAACCCGCGGTAAAGTCCACCAGGTTGATCAGCGGGCGCCCCTCGCGCGCCCGCTGCAAATTCTCCACCACCTGCGGCGCGGCGCTCGACGGGATGGTGATGCTGGCGGCATGCGGCCAGACCAGCACCTTGGGGTGGGTCCAGAAGCGGTGATCGGCCGGCAGGGGCTCGGGCTCGAACACATCGAGCGCGGCGCCGGCGACATGGCCCGAATCCAGCGCCGCCAGAAGGTCCTCCGCGACCACATGCCCGCCGCGCGCGGCGTTGATGAGGAAGGCGCCCTTGGGCAGAAGGGCAAGGGTGCGCGCATTGATCACGCCACGTGTGTCGGGCGTCAGCGGCAGCAGGCAGACCAGGATGTCCGTCTTGGCCAGCATGGCGTCCAGCCCGTCGGCGCCATGGAAGGTCTCGATGCCGTCCAGGCTGCGCGGGCTGCGCGTCCAGCCCATCACCGGGAATTCCAGCGCGCGGAGGATCCGCGCCGTGGCCCCGCCCAGCTCGCCCAGTCCCAGGATGCCGACGCGGCGCTTGTGCGTGTCGGGCGCGGGCAGCTCGTTCCAGACGCGGGCGGCCTGCTGTTCGCGGTATTCCAGGTCCTGCCGGTGGAAGCGCAGCACGTTCAGCAGCACCCACTCGGCCATGCCCTGGGTCAGCCGCGCATCTTTCAGCCGCGCCACGGGAATGCCCGGCGGCGGCCCCGGCGGGCGCAGCAGGTGGTCCACGCCCGCACCCATCGAGACGATGAGCTTCAGGTTCGGATAGCGCCGCAGCTCCGCCATGTCGTGCTGCGTCCAGCAGACGGCGGCCTCGATTCCTGCCGGGTCGCCCACATCGGGAAAGAGGCGGATGTCGAGGCTGGGGTCCACGGCCAGCAGCGCGTCGCGCCAATCCTCCATGGTCGCGGCTTTGGTGGAGAGCAGGATGGCCATTCAGGACCCCTCATGGAAAGAGCGCACATAACCCCGCCAGTCGTCACGCTTGCGGGCAAGGCGCTCTGTGCCATCGGGCATGCGCGCGAACAAGGTGATGGTGCCGCGCGCCCATTGCGCGTCGAAGTTGCGTGGGTCCGCCAGGACATGTGCCGTGGTGCGGTCCATCACCGCGTCGCGGATCGCGGGCCGCACGCGGAACCACCACCAGGCGCAGCCCGCCAGCAGCAGCGCGCCGCCCAGCCAGCGATGGATCACCACCGCCGCCGCGAAGGAGGTGAGCAGGATGGCGGCGGCGGGCAGGATGTTCTCCGAATGCGAATAGACCGGGGTGCCGGGCGTGTTCATCTTGCGGATGAGCACGCCGAGCGTGACCTTCTTCTCATCCAGCAGGCGGCGGAGTTCCTGGAGTTCCCGCCCCTCCCACGGATGCGGGTCAGCCCCGGACATCGGCGGTGGCTTCGGCCCGAAGTTCGAAGGCGGCGGCCATCAAGGCCCGTGTGTAGGGCTGTTGCGGGTTCTGGGTCAGCGCCTCGGCCTCGCCCGTCTCCACGATCTTGCCGTTCCGCATGACGATGATCCGATGCGCCATGGCACGCACCACGCGCAGGTCGTGGCTGATGAACAGGTAGGCCAGGCGGTGCTTCGCCTGCAGCCCGCGCAGCAGCTCCACCACCTGCGCCTGCACGCTGACATCCAGCGCGGAGGTCGGCTCGTCCAGCACGAGCAGCCGTGGCTTCAGCACCAGCGCGCGCGCGATGGCGATGCGCTGGCGCTGGCCGCCGCTGAACTCGTGCGGGTAGCGTTCGGCGCTGGCGGGGTCGAGGCCCACCTCCTCCAGCGCGGCCGCCACGCGGGACGCACGTTCGGCGGCCGTCATGCCGGGTTCATGGACGGAAAGCCCCTCGCCCACGATCTCCGCGGCACTCATGCGCGGCGAGAGCGAGCCATAGGGGTCCTGGAAGACGATCTGCATGCGCGCGCGCAAGGGCCGCAACTCCCCGCGCGAGAGGTTCTGGATCTCGCGTCCCTGGAAGCGGATGACGCCCTCGCTGGCTTCGAGCCGCAGCAGCGCGAGGCCGAGCGTGGTCTTGCCCGAGCCGCTCTCGCCCACCAGGCCCAGCGTCTCCCCCTCGCGCACGGCCATGTCCACGCCGTCCACCGCCTTCACATGGGCCACGGTGCGGTGCAGGAAGCCGCGCCTGATGGGGAAGTGGACGCGCACATCCTCGCCGTGCAGGATTTCCGCGGCGCCCTCCGCCACGGGAGCAGGCCGGCCGCGCGGTTCGGTTGCCAGCAGCATCTGCGTGTAGGGGTGCTGCGGGTTGGCGAAGACCTCGGCCACAAGACCCTGCTCCACCACCCGGCCATCCTTCATCACCACCACGCGGTCGGCGTGGCGCTTCACGATGGTGAGGTCATGCGTGATGAGCAGCAGGGCCATCCGCATCTCGCGCTTCAGCTTGGCCAGCAGTTCCAGGATCTGCGCCTGGATCGTGACGTCGAGCGCGGTGGTGGGTTCGTCCGCGATCAGCAGCCGCGGGTCGTTGGCCAGCGCCGCCGCGATCATCACGCGCTGGCGCTGCCCGCCCGAGAGCTGGTGCGGATAGGCCGCGATGCGTTCCTCGGCCTGGGGGAGGCCCGCGCGCTGGAGCTTCGCGATGACCTCCGCGCGCAGGGCGTCGCCGCGCAGGGGGCGATGGAGCGTGATGGCCTCGCTCACCTGCCGGCCGATGCTGTGCAGCGGATTGAGCGAGGTCATCGGCTCCTGGAACACCATGCCGGCCACCCCGCCGCGCAGCCGCTGCATCTGGGCTTCCGTGGCGGCCGTCACGTCGGTGCCATCCAGCGTGATGCGGCCCTCGGGGTTGGAGCCGGTGGCCGCCAGCAGCCGCAGGATGGACAATGCCGTCACCGACTTGCCGCTGCCGGATTCGCCGACGATGGCGAGCGTCTCGCCCGCATGCAACGCGAAGGAGACACCCTCCACCACCCGCTTGCCGCGAAAGGCGACGGAGAGGTTCTCGACGGAGAGGAGAGGGGCTTCAGCCACCGGACACGCCTTCCAAGAATCCGGCCGCAAGACGGCCGGCGCCGCCCGACCGACCATGCGGCTGGCGCAACAGCCGCGTGGCGAAAGCCAAGCGCGCGGAGCGCGCGCCCGGCGCCGGGTCCCATCGCGGCACGCCGCGATGGGTGCCCGTCTGAAGGCGAACATAAATCATCTTCCGCCACCCGGCAGCTTGCGCGGATCGAAGGCGTCCCGCACCGCCTCGCCGATGAAGATCAGCAGCGTCAGCACGCCGCCCAGCACGAAGAAGCCCGTGAAGGCGAGCCATGGCGCCTGCAAATTGTTCTTCCCCTGTTGCAGCAATTCGCCCAGCGAGGGCGAGCCGGGCGGAAGGCCGAAGCCCAGGAAGTCGAGGCTCGCCAGCACGGTGACGCTGCCGGACAGGATGAAGGGCAGGAAGGTCAGCGTGGCCACCATCGCGTTGGGCAGGATGTGCTGGAACATGAGCCGCCCGTCCGAAACGCCCAAGGCCCGCGCCGCGCGCACATAGTCGAGGTTGCGCCCGCGCAGGAATTCCGCGCGCACCACGCCCACGAGCCCCATCCAGGAAAACACCAGCAGGAAGATCAGCAGCGACCAGAAGGAAGGTTCGATCACGCTGGCCAGGATGATGAGCAGGAAAAGCTGCGGCATGCCCGACCAGATCTCGATGAAGCGTTGGAACAGCAGATCCGTCCAGCCGCCGTAATAGCCCTGCACCGCCCCCGCCGCGATGCCGATGATGGAGGCCGCGATGGTCAGCGTGAAGCCGAACAGCACCGAGATGCGAAAGCCGTAGATCACCCGTGCCACCACATCCCGCGCCTGGTCGTCCGTGCCGAGCCAGTTGGAGGCGCTGGGCGGCGAGGGCGCAGGGGTGGGCAGGTTCCGCACCAGCGTCGCGTGGCTGTAGGGGATGGGCGGCCAGATCACCCAGCCGCCCCGCTCGCGGATGTCGTCGGTCAGCACCGGGTCCTGCCAGTCGGCCGCGGTGGGGAAGCCGTCGGGGATGATGTCGCTCTCCGCGTATTCCACCAGGACGGGGAAGAAGTTGTTGCCTTCCATCCGCACGAAGAGCGGCCGGTCATTGGCGATGACCTCGGCGAAGAGCGTCACGATGAAGAGGATGCCGAAGATCCACAGCGAGATCATGCCGCGCCGGTTCGCGCGGAAATTGGCCAGGCGGCGGCGGGTGATGGGCGTCATGCGGCGGGCGTGAGACGGAAGGAGAGTGCCACGCGCGGCGCCGAAGCCAGCCCCGCCTGCATGGCGGCCGCATTGGCGAAGCGGGCGGGCAGGCGGCGCGCCTCGGTGGTCAGCGTGATCTCGGCGGGCTTGAGCGGCCAAGGGTCGAGTGTGGCGGTGAAGGGGCCGGTGCGGGTCATCTGCACGCCCGCGCAATCGAAGCGGTCCTGCCCCCAGCAGAGGCCCAGCGCCACGGCATCGGCGAAGGCCACCTTCTGTTGCTGCGGCCGCACCTGTTCCTCGGTGACGCCCAGCTCCGCCATGATCTGCGCGGCCCAGGCGGGGGTGCGCGCCACATAGCCCTCCATGGCGGCGAGGCCGGCCGGCGTCGGCGCCATGCGGTTGTGCAGGATGTTCATGCCGTAGATGTGCCGCCCGTGCAGCAGCACCAGCAAGCCCACCCAGCCGCCCCAGTTGGCCAATGCGGCGCGCACGCCCGCCTCCCACATCGGCACATGCTCGTCGCCCGCGAGGGCGTTGAACTGGCGCGGCAGGCCGGTCGCCTCGTCGAATTCGGGCGCGGCCTCCCAGGGCATCCAGGGGCAGTCATGCTGGGCGGCGGCGAGGCACACCGCCTCGAAAGGCTCGGGCGGCTCGGCCAGGGCGCGGGCCAATTGGCCGGAGAGCAGCGCATGGGCCGGCTGCGGCGTGGCGATCACGCTGCCATCGGGCTGGGTCCAGAGGATCACGCGCTATCTCCTCGCCTCGAAGTCGATGCGCGGGTCCACCAGCGTGTAGGTGAAATCGCTCACGATCTGCAGGATCAGCCCCAGCAGGGTGAAGATGTAGAGGGTGCCGAACATCACCGGGTAGTCGCGCCGCAACGCCGCCTCGAAGCCCAGCAGGCCAAGCCCGTCCAGCGAGAAGATGATCTCGACCAGCAGCGCCCCCGTGAACAGGATGCCGATGAAGGCCGCCGGGAAGCCCGCGATGATGATGAGCATGGCGTTGCGGAACACGTGCCCGTAGAGCACGCGGCTTTCCTCCGCCCCCTTGGCGCGCGCGGTCAGCACATATTGCTTGTTGATCTCCTCCAGGAAGGAGTTCTTGGTCAGCATGGTCAGCCCCGCGAAGCCGCCGATCACCAGCGTCAGCGTGGGCAGGAAGATGTGCCAGGCATAGTCCAGCCCCCGCTGCCAGAAGGGCCAGTCGGCGGCACCCGGCGAGGCCAGGCCACGCAGCGGGAACCACTGGAAGAAGCTGCCGCCCGCGAAGAGCACCACCAGCATGACCGCGAACAGGAAGCCCGGGATGGCGTAGCCCACCAGCACCACGCCCGAGGTCCAGAGGTCGAAGCGCGTCCCGTCCCGCACCGCCTTTCGGATGCCGAGCGGGATAGACACCAGGTAGATGATCAGCGTGGACCATAGCCCGAGCGAGATGGAGACTGGCAGCTTCTCGATCACGAGGTCCCAGACCGAGCGGTCCTGGAACAGGGATCGCCCCAGGTCGAAGCGCAGATAGCCCCCCAGCATGGTGAGGAAGCGCTCATGCGCGGGCTTGTCGAAGCCGAAGGCGCGCTCGATCTCGGCCACCACCGCGGGGTCCAGCCCGCGCGCGCCGCGATAGGTGCCGACCGGCCCGCCCTCGCCACCACCGCCCGTGCCGAAGGCGCTGGGCTGGGCGGTGCGGACCTCGCCGCCGCCCTCGCCCGTCAGGCGGCCGAGCGTCTGCCCCTCGCCGCGCAGCTCCGCCAGCATCTGCTCCACGGGGCCGCCGGGGGCGAACTGCACCACGGCGAAGTTGATGAGGATGATGCCGAACAGCGTCGGCACCACCAGCAACAGGCGGCGAAGGAGATAGGCGCCCAACTCAGCCCCGCCGTGCGGCGGTCAGCGCGGCGTCGCGCGCCGGGTCAATCCACCAGCTGTCGAAGCCGAGCCCGTAGCGCGGGTTGCGCTCCGGCCGGCCGAAGCGGTCCCAGAAGGCCACCCAGAAGCGGCGGTTGTGCCATTGCGGGATGACGAAGTGGTGGTGCAGCAGCACGCGGTCGAGCGCCCGGGTGCGATGGATCAGCTCCTCGCGGTCGGGCGCGTTGATGAGCAGTTCCACCAGCTCATCCACCACGGGGTCGCAGATGCCGGCGACGTTCTGGCTGCCGTTCTCGCGCGCCTTCTCGCAGGTCCAGTAGTCGCGCTGTTCGTTGCCGGGGCTGAGGCTCTGGCCCATCACGTCCACCGTCATGTCGAAGTCGAAGGCGTCGGTGCGGACCTGGTATTGCGCGGGGTCCACGGTGCGGACCCGCGCCTCGATGCCCAGGCGCTGCAGCCATTGCACATAGGGCAGGGCCACGCGCTCGAAGGAAGCCCCGTTCAGCAGGATCTCGAAGCTGAAGCCCTGGCCCTGGGGATTCACCATGCGGCGGTTGCGCACCTCCCACCCGGCCTCGCGCATCAGGGTCAGCGCGCGGCGCAGCCCGTCGCGGTTGTTGCCGCTGCCATCGGTGACGGGCAGGCGATACTCTGTGGTGAAGACGCTCTCCGGCACGCGGCCGCGGTAGCGTTCCAGGATTTCCAGCTCCCGCCCCTCGGGCAGGCCGGAGGAGGCGAGTTCGGAATTGGAGAAGAAGCTGGTGGTCCGCGCGTAGAGCCCGTTGAAGATGTTCGCGTTCAGCCATTCATAGTCGAACACGGTCATCAGCGCCTCGCGCACCCGCGCGTCCTGGAAGAGCGGGCGGCGGAGGTTCATCACGAAGGCCTGCATGCCGGTGGGCAGCTCGTGCCGGATCTCGTCGCGGATCACGAGGCCGCGCCGCATGGCCGGGAAGTCGTAGCCCGTGGCCCAGTTGCGCGCGATGTTCTCGGTGCGGAAGTCGATCTGGCCCGCCTTGAAGGCCTCGAAGGCCACCGTGGCGTCGCGGAAGTATTCATAGCGCATCACGTCGAAATTCTCGGTGCCGCGCTTGGTGTTGAGGTTCGCGGACCACGCATCGGGCACGCGCGCATAGGTGATGCTGCGGCCTGAATCGAAGCTCTCCACACGATAGCTACCGGAGCCGAGCGGCGCCTCCTGCAAGGGCCGCGCGAAATCCCGCCCTTCCCAGAAATGCTTCGGCAGCACGTAGATCTGGCCGAGGATGAGGGCCAGTTCCCGGTTCTCGTTGCTGCGGAAGCGGAAGGTGACGCGGCGCGGGCTTTCGGCCACCGCCTCCGCCACATCGCCCCAATAGGAGCGGAAGAAGGGGCGGCCCTGGGCACGCAGCGTCTGGAAGCTGAACACCACGTCCTCGGCCGTGATGGGGCGGCCGTCATGCCAACGCGCGCCCTCGCGCAGCTCGAAGGAGACGCCCATGCGGTCGGCCGGGATTTCGATGGTCTCGGCCAGGTGGGCGTATTCCGTGCTGGCCTCGTCCGAGGAGGTGGCAAGCAGCTGGTCGTAGAGGTTGATCAGCCCCACCGCCGGCGTGCCGCGCAGGATGAAGGGGTTCAGGCTGTCGAAGCTGCCCAGCGCCGTCAGTGTCACCTGCCCGCCCTTGGGCGCGTCCGGGTTCACCCAGGGCCAATGCGGGAAATCCGCCGGCAAGGCGGGCTCTCCCAGGAGCGAGAGGGCATGGGTGCGGATGGGCCCCTGCTGGGCCATCGCCCGCCCGGAGAAGGCGACGAGGCCAAAGCCGGCGGCGAAGAGGTCACGGCGCTTCATGCCCACAGGATGGGGGCGCGGGCCGCGCAGAACAACCGCCTGTTCGCGCCCCGGATACCGGCGCCCTCCAATCTGCGGTAAACCGGCGCCATGCTGGCACTTACCATGGGCGAACCGGCCGGGATCGGCCCCGAGATCACCGCCCGCGCCTGGGCGGCGCTGCGGCAGGGTGGGCCGGAATTCCTCTTCCTGGGCGATGCCGACCTGATCCGGGGTGTACCGGTGGCGCGCGTGGACAGCCCCGAATCGGCGCGCGCGGCCTTTCCCCAGGCCCTGCCCGTGCTGCACCGCCCCCTGCCCGTCCCCGCCACGCCGGGCCACCCCCAGGCCGCGACCGCGCCGGCCGTGCTGGCCGCGATCGAGGAGGCGGTGGCGCTGGCCCGCGCGGGCCGGGTCGGCGGCGTGGTGACCAACCCCATCCAGAAATCCGTGCTGACGGCGGCCGGCTTCCCACATCCCGGCCACACCGAGTTCCTGGGCGAATTGGCCGGCACCGGCGTGCCCCCCGTCATGATGCTGGCCTGCCCACAGCTGCGCGTGGTGCCGGTAACGGTGCATGAGCCGCTGGCACGGGCCATCGCGCGCCTCACCCCCGAACTCATCGTGGAACATGCGCGGATCGCCCATGCCGGGCTGCGGAGGGATTTCGGGATCGCGTCCCCCCGCCTCGCCGTGGCGGGGCTCAACCCCCATGCGGGCGAGGCCGGCACGCTCGGCCATGAGGACCATGCCATCGTGGCGCCGGCCGTCGCCCTGCTCCGCGCCGAGGGCATCGAGGCCACCGGCCCCCACCCGCCCGACACCCTGTTCACCGCCAAGTCCCGCCCCAGCTATGACGCGGCGATCTGCCTCTACCACGACCAGGCGCTGATCCCGATCAAGACGCTGGACATGGATGGAGGGGTGAACGTGACGCTCGGGCTTTCCATCATCCGCACCAGCCCGGACCATGGCACCGCGCTCGACATCGCGGGGCGCGGGATCGCCAGCCCGGACAGCCTGATCGCCGCGCTGCGCCTCGCCGCGCAACTCGCACACCACCGCAGGACCCACGCCGCATGAGGCTTTCCGTCAACATTGACCATGTGGCCACGCTGCGGAATGCGCGGGGCGGACATCTCCCCTGCCCGGTCGCGGCCGCGCAGCTCTGCGTGGCGGCCGGCGCCGATGGCATCACCTTCCATATGCGCGAGGACCGGCGGCACATCCGCGACCAGGATGTGCGCCGCCTGCATGCCGAGGTCACCACGCGCCTGAACTTCGAAATGGCCGCCACGCCCGAGATGGTGGCGCTGGCCGAGGAACTGGCGGGCTCCGGCCAGGGCCTGGCCGCCTGCTGCTTCGTGCCGGAGAAGCGCGAGGAGCTGACCACCGAGGGCGGGCTCGACGTCACCCGCGCCGGCCCCTTCCTGGGCGAGGCCATTGCGCGCCTCGCCACCCGGGGGGTGGAGGTTTCGCTTTTCGTGGAACCTGATCCCGTGCAGATCGAGGCCGCGCGCGCCCTTGGGGCCCAGGCCGTCGAGCTGCACACCGGCACCTATGCCGATGCGGCGCCCGACGCCCGCCCGGCCCTGGCCGCCCGTCTGGCGGAGGGCGCGCGGGTGGCGGCCGGCCTCGGCCTGCATTGCCATGCGGGGCATGGGCTCTCCTTCGAGACCATCACGCCCATCGCCGCCATCCCCGAGATCAGCGAGGTCTCGATCGGGCATTTCCTCATCGGCGCCGCGGTGTTCGAGGGGCTGCCATCGGTCATCGCGCGCATGCGCGGGCTGATGCGGGCCGCAAGGGGCGTCTGAACCCGGCCACGCGCAAGCCGCCTCGCAAAATGCGAGGCCTCGCGCTTCGCAAGCGGGAGAGGCCAGGCGTGGCGCCGCGCCATGATCGTCTTCCCGCCACGGCCTCTGCCCCGGCAGGCTGCGTTTAAGCCCCTGTTAACATTCGGATGTCTTATTCCACAGGCTGGCCGGCTGCTGGAAAGCTTCTCCTGGCACAGGCCTTGCTGACCTCACGGGCAGATCGAACCGATCCGTGGAGACCGAAAATGGCTAATCCGAACAGCGACCTCGCCACCACCTATGTGCGCAAGAACCAGGAGGCGCCCGTGTCGCTCCGCAGCTATATCCTGCAGGGCGCGGTGTGGCTCACCGTCATGCTCGGCCTGTTCTTCACCGCCGGGCTGCGTTTCTGAAACGCCGCTGAACATTCCTGAGGCGCCACGGGCTCAAACCCCATGGCGCCTTGACCGGACCTTCAGGCCTTGCGGGTGAGGGTCGGAATTTCCTCGCGCAGGCGGAAGCGCAGCGCGGACCAGATGTGATCGAGGGCCACCTGCGTCACCGGCAGCAGCCCGGCCTGGGTCAGCGGTTCCCAGCCATGGTCGCGGTCAAGGTCGGAACGCACCGGCCCCGTCTTCTTGGGATAGGCGAACCACAGACGCCCGCCCACCCCATAGAGGTCCAGCGCCCGCGCCGCGACCCGCGCCAGGGTGGCGCGGTCGCTCGCGAAAGCGAGGATCAGTTCGGGCTCGGACGCATTGGTGGCCGGCAGGCCGTGCTTGAAGCCTGCGGGCGGGTCAATGACGGCGCAGACCATCCCGGGCTTGAATCCGAGCTTCCGAGGGATCGGAGCTTCTAGGGCAGTGTCAATCAACGTCACCCCGGCGGCCAGGCCACCGGCCCCAATAAAAAACGTCGCGCGGATGATGACCGGAACTCCGAACGACCCTGGACCCAGGGTGCGATGACGGAAGCACGCGGCCTCTCGACCTCCGAAGGCGCACGCGCCGCCGCGGAGGTCGCCGCCACTTCATGCCCGCGGGGCGGGTGGGTCGCGGGGAAGCCGGGGCCAGAGCCCTCTTTCCGCCGTTTCTCCTCCCGGAGCCTTCAAGGCCCACCGGCCACCAACGCGCCAAGCGCAAGTCAGGTGGACCGGCCAAACCGAAGGTCGTCGAACGCCGATGGCAAACAAGTGACAGCCCTGGGGACATACCCCCGTATGGGTGTCCGGATCAATTCTGGAACTGCACGCGTGCCACCCGCTGCACGCAGGTGACGGTTGCGCCACGCGACGGGGAGGGCCACGCGAAGGCGCCCGCCCCGGGGGCGATGCAACCATGTCCGATTCTGACGTTATACGGAATCGCCTGGGCGGCGGAAATCCAGGCTTCGCGCGGCGGCGCCAACCGTTGCTTCTTCGTATCTTTCGCTTTGACGGGGTTCGGTTGGATTGACGCCGCAACGCCTGGACGCCTACAAGACCGCCCGAGGACGCAAAGCTGGAGCGAAGGCGATGACGCCGCGCGATAACACAGGCCGCATCCCTGCGATGACGGTCCGCAACCGGGAATTGGCGGCATGAAGGACCCCCGCGAGGCCGGCATGGTCGGCCGGCGCACCGACGGCACGCTGATCCGCCGTCCATTGTCGCCGCATCTGCAAGTCTATGACATGATGCAGATGACGAGCGCGCTCTCCATCATGCACCGCGCCACGGGCGCCGCATGGTCGGTGGGGACCGTGCTGCTGGTCTGGTGGCTGGTGGCCGCCGCGGCCGGGCCCGAGGCCTTCTCCCGGGTGGAATGGTTTCTCTCCTCCATCCTCGGCATGCTGGTGCTGTTCGGCCTGACGGCCGCGGCCTGGTATCACACGCTGGCCGGCATCCGGCATCTGGCCTGGGATGCGGGGCATGGCTTCGAACTGGCGCAAGCCTATCGCAGCGGCCGCATGGTGCTGGTCGGCACCGCCGTTCTGACGGTGCTGACCTGGGTTCTCGTCTTCGTGTTTCGGGGTTGAAGATGGCCGTCAAGGATAGCGTGAGCCAAAGCGCCCTTCGCACCCCCCTCGGCCGCGTGCGCGGCCTGGGCTCGGCGCGTGGCGGCACCCATCACTGGTGGATGCAGCGCGTCACCTCCATCGCCCTGCTGCCGCTGACCCTCTGGTTCGTGTTCAGCGCGGTGGGGCTGGCCGGCGCGGGCTATGCCGAGACGCGGGCCTTCATCGGCGCGCCGCTCAATGCGGTGCTGCTGCTGGCATTGATCGGCCTGACCTTTCACCACATGGCCGCCGGCCTGCAGGTTGTGGTCGAGGACTACACGCGCGGCGAATTCGCGCGGATGGCCACGATCCTGGTCATCAAGGGCGTGTGCCTGCTGATGGCGCTGGCCTCGGCGCTGGCAGTGCTGCGGATCGCCCTCGGTTCGTAGCGATCGCGTAACGGGATTGGCGACCCCTTCCGGGCCGCCCAAAACAGGTTGGGGTGGTGGCGCGGCGTCTCGCGCCCCGCAAAGGATGGATCGGGAACGATGAACGCGATCAGCAAGCCGTCTTCAGGGGCCTATCGTGTGGTGGACCACACCTATGACGTGGTGGTGGTCGGCGCCGGTGGCGCGGGGCTGCGCGCCACCTTCGGCATGGGCGCCTCGGGCCTGAAAACCGCCTGCATCACCAAGGTCTTTCCCACGCGCAGCCACACCGTGGCGGCGCAGGGCGGCGTGGGTGCCGCGCTCGGCAACATGGGCGAGGATGACTGGCGCTGGCACATGTACGACACCGTGAAGGGGTCGGACTGGCTGGGTGACCAGGACGCCATCGAATACATGTGCCGTGAGGCCGTGCCCGCGATCATCGAGCTGGAGCACTATGGCGTGCCCTTCAGCCGCACCGAGGATGGCCGCATCTACCAGCGCCCCTTCGGCGGTCACATGAAGGAATATGGCAAGGAGCCGGCGATGCGCGCCTGCGCCGCGGCCGACCGCACGGGCCATGCCATCCTGCACACGCTCTACCAGCAGTCGCTCAAGCATGGCTGCGAGTTCTTCGTGGAGTACTTCGCGCTCGACCTCATCATGGATGACGAGGGCGTGTGCCGCGGCGTGATCGCGTGGAACCTGGAAGACGGCTCCATGCACCGCTTCCGGGCGCAGAAGGTGGTGCTGGCCACCGGCGGTTATGGCCGCGCCTGGTTCTCCGCCACCTCCGCCCACACCTGCACCGGCGATGGCGGCGGCATGGTGCTGCGCGCCGGCCTGCCCCTGCAGGACCAGGAATTCGTGCAGTTCCACCCCACCGGCATCTACGGCGCGGGCTGCCTCGTCACCGAGGGCGCGCGTGGCGAGGGCGGCTACCTCACCAACTCCGAGGGCGAGCGCTTCATGGAGCGTTATGCGCCCACGGCGAAGGACCTCGCCTCGCGCGACGTCGTCTCGCGCGCCATGTCGCTCGAAATCCGCGAGGGGCGCGGCTGTGGCCCGATGAAGGACCACATCATGCTCCACCTGGAGCATCTGGGCGCCGACATCCTGCATGAGCGCCTGCCGGGCATTTCCGAGACGGCGCGCATCTTCGCCGGCGTGGACGTGACGAAGGAGCCCATCCCGATGCTCCCGACTGTCCACTACAACATGGGCGGCATCCCCACGAACATCCACACCGAGGTGCTGCGCCCCACCCGCGACGACGAGGACGCCACCGTCCCCGGCCTGATGGCGGTGGGCGAGGCGGCCTGCGTCTCGGTCCATGGCGCGAACCGGCTGGGCACCAACTCCCTGCTCGACCTCGTGGTGTTCGGCCGCGCCGCCGCCCACCGCGCCGCCGAGACGGTGAAGCCCGGCACCAGCCAGCCGCCCCTGCCGCCCCGCGCGGG
Organism: Roseococcus suduntuyensis; assembly: GCF_014196305.1. Lineage (GTDB taxonomy): Bacteria > Pseudomonadota > Alphaproteobacteria > Acetobacterales > Acetobacteraceae > Roseococcus > Roseococcus suduntuyensis. The sequence continues at coordinate 99,868 of NZ_JACIDJ010000005.1, read as the reverse complement.
CGAGGGCAGCCTCGACCGCTTCGACCGCATCCGCCATGCCAAGGGCAACACCGGCACGGCGGAGCTGCGCCTTGAGATGCAGCGCACCATGCAGGCCCATGCCGCGGTCTTCCGCAACTCGGAGCTGCTGCGCGAGGGCGTGGACAAGATGAAGAAGGTCCATTCCGGCTTCGGCGACCTGCGGGTGTCCGACCGCAGCCTGGTGTGGAACACCGACCTGGTGGAGGCGCTGGAACTCGACAACCTGGTCGGCAACGCGATGACCACCATCGTCAGCGCCGAGGCCCGCAAGGAAAGCCGCGGCGCGCACGCCCAGGAGGATTTCCCGGACCGTGACGACGACAACTGGATGAAGCACACGCTCGCCTCGATGAACGAGAAGGGCGAGGTGAGCCTCGACTATCGCGGCGTGAAGATGCGCACCCTCACCAACGAGGTGCAGGTGTTCCCCCCCAAGGCCCGCGTCTACTAAGGACCCCAGATCATGGCCACCTTCACCCTGCCCAAGAACTCGACCATCCAGGGGGGCAAGACCTTCAAGGCCGAGCCGGGCGCGACCAACGTCAAGGCCTTCAAGATCTACCGCTGGGATCCGGATGACGGGGCCAACCCGCGCACCGACACCTTTGAGCTCGATCTCGACAAGTGCGGCCCGATGGTCCTGGACGCGCTCATCAAGATCAAGAACGAGGTGGACAGCACGCTGACCTTCCGGCGCTCCTGCCGGGAGGGCATCTGCGGCTCCTGCTCGATGAACATCGACGGGCTGAACACCCTGGCCTGCCTGAAGCCCATCGACGAGGTGAAGGGCGATGTCCGCATCAACCCCCTGCCCCATTTGCCGGTGGTCAAGGACCTGGTGCCGGACCTGACGCAGCTCTACGCGCAGTATCGCAGCGTCGAGCCCTGGCTGAAGTCGGCCACCCCGCCCCCGCCCGACGAGGAGCGCCGCCAGTCCAAGGAGGAGCGCGCCAAGATGGACGGGATGTGGGAGTGCATCCTGTGCTTCTGCTGCTCCACCGCCTGCCCCTCCTACTGGTGGAATGGCGACCGCTTCCTGGGCCCGGCCATCCTGCTGGCCGCCTATCGCTGGATCAGCGACAGCCGCGACGAAGCGACGGGCGAGCGCCTGGACAACCTGGAAGACCCGTTCCGCCTCTACCGCTGCCACACCATCATGAACTGCACCCGGACCTGCCCGAAGGGGCTGAACCCGGCCGAGGCGATCGGCAAGATCAAGCAGTTGATGGTGGAGCGCCAGGGCTGAGCTAAGGGCTTGCCCGACTCCGGTCGGGCGCCACATTCAGGAGGGATGGTGCACCTCCTGAAACTTTCGGTCGGCGTGCGGGACGTGGCGCATCTGCGCGCCATCCAAGCCCTGCGCGCCACCGCCGCCCCGCCGCTGCGCCACCAGACGCGCATGGCGCCCAAGCGCCGCGACGAGCTGCTCGACGGCGGCAGCATCTACTGGGTCATCGGTGGCTACATCCAGGTGCGGCAGCGCCTTCTCGACATCATCGAGGACCGGTGGGATGACGGCACCGCCTGCGCGGGGCTGGTGCTGCACCCGGAACTGATCCCCGTCGCCGCAAGGCCGATGAAGCCCTTCCAGGGCTGGCGCTACCTCGACGCCGAGGCCGCGCCCGCGGACATCACCGAGGCCGCTGCCATCTCCGACGACCTGCCGCCCGCCCTGAAGGCGGCCCTGCGCGAGGCCTGCCTGATCTGACGCGGCTGTAACCCCGCGCGCCGCTGGCGCGTTGCCTTCCCGCCAGTCCAGGAGGGGTGCATGCGCAGGTTCCAGTCAGGTCAGCGCCATGCTGGCTGAGCTTCCGATCGAGGATGTCATTCTCCAGTTCGCCGTGGTGATCACCGCGGCGCTGGTGGTGCAGTTGCTCTTCGAACGCACGCGCGTTCCGGGCCTGATCGGGTTGATCCTCCTGGGCATGGCCATCGGGCCGGGCGGGGCGGGCGTGCTGCCGGAAGGGCCGGTGGTGGAGCTGTTTGGCTCCATCGGCCTGCTTTACATCATGTTCCTGGCCGGGGTGGAGATCGACCTCGACCTGGTGCGGGAACGCAAGCGGGAGGCGCTGGGCTTCGGAACGCTGGCCTTCGTGCTCTCCTTCGCGCCCGCCTTCGGCGCGGGGCTGGTCTTCGGCCTGGGGCTGCCGGGCGCGCTGCTGCTGGGCGCGGCCCTCGCCTCCCATACCCTGGTCGCCTACCCGATGATCAGCCGGATGGGGCTGGCGGGCCGCCGCCCCATCGTGGCCGCAACCGGCGGCACCCTGCTGACCGACACGTTCTCCCTGCTCGTGCTGGTCGCCGTCATCCGCATCGCGGGGGGCGAGGGCGGCTGGAGCTGGCTGGTACCGGTCGCGGCGCTCGCCGCGCTGTCGGCTGCGGCCCTGCTGCTGATCCCGCGCCTGGCGCGGCTGATACTGGCGGCGGAGAAGCACACCGCGGCCGAGAAGGCGCTGTTCCTGCTGGCCGTCCTGCTGCTGCTGGCCGTGGCGGCGGAGGCGATCGGCACGGAGGACATCCTGGGCGCCTTCCTGGCCGGCCTCTGCCTGAACCGCGCCCTGCACCGGCGCGAGGAGCTGAAGGAAAACCTCGAATTCGTGGGCCGCATGCTCTTCGTCCCCTTCTTCTTCGTGGAGACGGGCATGCGGCTGCGGCTGGACGCGCTGGAGTCGGCCACGACCTGGCTCTTCGCGCTGGCGCTGGTCGCGGTGATCGTGGTGTCGAAATCCCTGGCGGCCGCGATCGCCGCGCGTCTCTTCGGCTATTCGCGGACCGAAGGACTGGCCATGGCGAGCCTCTCCTTCCCGCAGGCGGCGGCCACGCTCGCCGTGGTCGTGATCGGCATGGAGATGGACCTGATCGAGGCCGTCACCGCCGACGCCATCATCATCGTGATCTTCCTGACCTGCCTGCTCGGCCCGCTGCTGACACGCCATGCCGCCCGGAAGATGGCGGGGTGAGGGCCGTCATCCGGCCCCCACCCTCCTCCCATCACGCTGGCACGGGCAGCTTCATCTGCTCGGCGATCTGCACGGCATTGAGCGCCGCACCCTTCAGCAGCTGGTCGCCGCAGAGGAAGAGGTCCAGGCCGCAATTGCCGAACACGTCATTGGCGCGGATGCGGCCGGCCTCCACATCATCGGCGCCGGTGGCCGTCAGCGGCATGGGGTAGAGCTTGGCGCCCACATCATCCATCAGCCGCACGCCAGGCGCCTTGGCCAGCACCGCACGCGCGGCCTCGGGCGTCACGGGGCGCTCGGTCTCGATGGTCACGGCCTCGGCATGGACGCGCATGGTCGGGATGCGGACGGCGGTGCAGGAGATCAGCAGTTCCGGCATGCCCATGATCTTCCGGCTTTCCCAGGCCACCTTCATCTCCTCCCGCGTGTAGCCATTGGCCTGGAAGGTGTCGATGTGCGGGATGACGTTGAAGGCGAGGGGGTGGGCGAAGACCTCCGCCTGGGCGGGCTGGCCCTCCACCAGCACGCGGCGGGTCTCCCGCTCCAGCTCCACCATGCCCTCGGCCCCGGCGCCGGAGGCCGCCTGGTAGGTGGAGACGATGACCCGCTTCAGCCCGAAGGCCTGGCGCAGCGGCTCAAGCGCCACCACCAGGATGGCCGTGGTGCAGTTGGGGTTCGCGATGAGGCGATGCGCGCCGATGGCGTGGCCGTTCACCTCCGGCACCACCAGGGGCACATCGGCCTCCAGGCGCAGGGCGGAGGAATTGTCCACCACGGCCACACCCTCGGCCGCCAACGCCCGCGCATGCGCCTTGGCGAAATCGCCGGAGACGGCCAGCAGCGCGAGATCCAGCTTGCGGGCGCGCTCCATCGAGAATTCCTCGATAGTGACGTCGCCGAAGGGCGTTTTCTGCGTGGTGCCGGCGCTGCGTGCCGAGGCGAAGAGGCTGAGCTGCGTCACCGGAAAGCGGCGACGCGCCAGAACATCCACCAATTCCTTGCCGACGGCGCCGGTCGCGCCAATCACACCCACACGCATTGGTCAGGCTCCTTTCGAAGCCTGAGGGGTTACCGCGCGAAACCCGGCCCAACAAGGCCGGATTCGCGGCGGCAGACCCGCGCCGTCAGAATTCCCGGCGGGGTGGGCGGCGGTCCCGCGGCGGCGGGGCGGGGGCGGCGAGGTCCGCCTCCAGCTCCTTGATCTTGGCCTTCACGCTGTCCCGCAAGGCGGGGGTGGCGTGGGGCTTCATGCCGGCCAGCACCTCGCGCAACTCGCGGAGCTGCTTCTCCTTCTCGGGGCGTGAGCGGGAGATGGGCCGGTTGTCGCTGAGCTGGCCTTCGCGCGAACGCATGGTCAGACGCCCAGCATGAGGCGGCGCGGGTCCTCGATGGCTTCCTTGACGCGGACCAGGAAGCTCACCGCCTCCTTCCCGTCCACGATCCGGTGGTCATAGGACAGGGCCAGGTACATCATGGGCCGCACCTCCACCTTCCCGCCAACCGCCATCGGCCGGTCCTGGATCTTGTGCATGCCCAGGATGCCGGACTGCGGCGGGTTCAGGATGGGCGTGGACATGAGCGAGCCATAGATGCCGCCATTGGTGATGGTGAAGCTGCCGCCCGCCATCTCCTCCAGCTTGAGCTGGCCGTCGCGCACGCGCTTGCCGAAGTCGGCGATGGTCTTCTCGATCTTGGCGAAGTCCATCTCATCGGCATTGCGCAGCACGGGCACCACGAGGCCCGAGGGCCCGCCCACCGCGATGCCCATATGGACGAAGTTCTTGTAGATGACCTCGTCGCCCTCGATCTCGGCGTTGACGGCCGGGTATTCCTTCAGCGCGGCCACGCAGGCCTTCACGAAGAAGGACATGAAGCCGAGCTTCACGCCGTGGCGCTTCTCGAAATGGTCCTTGTATTCGGAGCGCAACGCCATGACCGCGCCCATGTCCACCTCGTTGAAGGTGGTCAGCATGGCGGCGGTGTTCTGCGCCTCCTTGAGGCGGCGGGCGATGGTGGCGCGCAGGCGCGTCATCTTCACCCGCTCCTCGCCGCCTTCCAGCTTGCGGGCCGGCTTCGCGGCGGCGGCGGCGGGCGCGCTGGCGCCGGCCGGGCGGTTCAGGAAGTCGAGCACATCGCCCTTGGCGATGCGGCCATCCTTGGCGGAACCCTGGCCGATCTGCGCCTGCGTCACGTTGCTCTCGGCCATCAGCTTGGCGGCCGCGGGAAGGGGCGCGTGGCCGCCCGGGGCGGTCCCGTGCGCCTCGGCCTGCTTCACCGAACCGCCGCCCGTGCCGACGGGCTTGGCGGCGGCGGTCGGCGCGGCGGCAGGGGCTGCGGCGGGCTTGGCCGCGGCACCGGCACTGGCACTGGCACCGACGGCGATGGAGCCCAGCACGGCGCCCGGCTCCACCTCGGCGCCCTCCTGGGCGGTGATGGCCTCCAGAACGCCGGCGGCGGGGGCGTTGACCTCCACCGTGACCTTGTCGGTCTCCAGCTCCACCAGCGGCTCATCCGCCGCCACGGCCTCTCCGGCCTGCTTCATCCAGCGCGCCACGGTGGCCGTGCTCACGCTTTCGCCCAGGGTGGGCACAACGATGTCCGTCGCCATTGGTCTCTGCCTTCTTTGCCCCTGATCTAGGGCATCGGGGGGCCGGGTGTCATCCGGCCCCTTGCTTCACTGTGTCGAAATCCGCGGTGTCAGACCGCCAATGCCGTGCGAACGAGCGTCTCCTGCTCGGCCGCATGCACCTTGGCCAGGCCCGTGGCGGGGCTCGCCGCTCCGGTCCGGCCCACGAAGCGGGGGCGCTTCGCGGCGATGTCGAGCCCGGCCAGCACGCCCTCGATCCGCCGGTCCACAAAGGACCAGGCGCCCATGTTCTCCGGCTCCTCCTGGCACCACACCACCTCGGCATTGCGATAGGCGCCGATGGCGGAGGCCAGGCTGCGCTCCGGGAAGGGGTAGACCTGTTCCAGCCGCACCAGGGCCACATCGTTGCGGCCCTGCTCGCGCCGGGCTTCCAGCAAATCGTAATAGACCTTGCCGGTGCAGAGCACGACGCGCTTCACCTTCTCCTCGGGCGCGATCGCCTCGGTCTCGGGGATGACGTAGCGGAAGGCGCTGCCAGGCCCGAACTCGGCCAGGCTGCTGACGGCCAGCTTGTGCCGCAGCAGCGACTTCGGCGTCATCACCACCAGCGGCTTGCGGTAGTTGGCCTTGAGTTGGCGACGCAGCGCATGGAAGTAGTTGGCGGGCGTGGTGAAGTTGCACACCCGCATGTTCCGCTCGGCGCAGAGCTGCAGGTAGCGTTCCAGGCGCGCGGAGGAGTGTTCCGGCCCCTGCCCCTCATAACCATGCGGCAGCAGCATCACGAGGCCCGACATCCGCAGCCACTTCGTCTCGCCCGAGGCGATGAACTGGTCGATGATGACCTGCGCGCCGTTCGCGAAGTCACCGAACTGCGCCTCCCACAGCACCAGGGTGCGCGGGTCCGCGAGTGAATAGCCGTAGTCGAAACCCAGCACGCCCGCTTCCGACAGCAGGGAGTTGAAGGCCTCGAACTTGGGCTGCCCCTCGCGGATGTTGTTCAGCGGCGCGTATTCCTGCTGGTTCGCCTGGTCCACCAGCACGCAATGGCGGTGGCTGAAGGTGCCGCGCTGCACATCCTCGCCCGAGAGGCGCACCCGGTGGCCTTCCAGCAGCAGGGTGCCGAAGGCCAGCGCCTCGCCGGTCGCCCAGTCAATGCCCTCGCCGCTTTCGATGGACTGCTTCTTGGCATCGAGCTGGCGGGCGATCTTGGGGTTGAGATTGAAATCCCCGGGCGCGCGGCACAGCGCGCCGCCCACCTCGCGCAGCGTGTCAAGGCCGACGGCCGTCTCGTGCAGCTGCTCCGTCTCGGCACCCGAAGCCACGGGCTTGAGGCCGGCCCAATGCCCCTCCAGCCAGTCCGCCTTGTTGGGCTTGAAGCTGGACGCGGCCTCGAAGGCCTTTTCCAGCTCGGCGTTGAAGGCGTCCTGGATGGACTTCGCCTCCTCGGCCGGGACGCTGCCCTCGGTCGCCAGACGCTCGGCATAGAGGGTCCGCGTCGTCTTCATCTCGCGGATGCGCTTGTACATCGTGGGCTGGGTGAAGGCGGGCTCGTCGCTCTCATTGTGCCCGTGGCGGCGGTAGCAGACGATGTCCAGCACGATGTCCGCCTGGAAGCGCATGCGGAACTCGGCGCACATCTGGGCGCACCAGACCACGGCCTCGGGGTCGTCGCCGTTCACGTGGAGGATGGGCGCCTGGATCGCCTTGGCCACGTCGGTGCAGTAGAGGCCCGAATAGGCATGGGCCGGCACGGTGGTGAAGCCGATCTGGTTGTTGGTCACGATATGGACCGTGCCACCGGTGCGGTAGCCGATGAGCTGGCTCATCGCCAGCGTCTCATACACCAGCCCCTGGCCCGCGAAGGCCGCGTCGCCATGCAGCAGGATGCCCATGACCGAGGTGCGGGTCTTCACATCGCCCGACATGTCCTGCCGCGCGCGGACCTTGCCGGCGACGACGGGGTTCACGGCTTCCAGATGCGAGGGGTTGGGCTGGAGCGAGAGGTGCACCATCCGCCCATTGATCTCGATGTCGGTCGAAGTGCCGAGGTGATACTTCACATCGCCCGAGCCCTGCACGTCATCGGGCTTGAAGCTGGAGCCCTTGAACTCGGCGAAGACCTGCGTGTAGGGCTTCTTCACCACGTTCACGAGCATGTTCAGCCGGCCGCGATGCGCCATGCCGATGGCGATCTCGTTGCAGCCCTGGCCCGCCGCGGTCTCGATCACGGCCTGCACGGCGGGGATGGTGCTCTCGCCCCCCTCCAGGCCGAAGCGCTTGGTGCCCACGTACTTCTTGGCGCAGAAGGCCTCGAAGCCCTCGGCCTCGGTCAGCTGGGTCAGGATCTTGCGCTTCGCGGCCGCGTCGAAGCTCTTCACCCAGGGCGCGCCCTCGACGCGCTGCTGGATCCAGGACTTCTGGTCCGGATCCTGGATGTGCATGAACTCGACGCCGATGGGGCCGCAATAGGTGGCCCGCACGCGCTCCATGATCTCGCGGATGGTGGCCGTCTCAAGACCCAGCACGCGGTCGATGAAGATGCGCCGGTCCATGTCGGCGTCGGTGAAGCCCCAGAAGGCGGGCGACAGCTCGGGGTGGGCCGGCGGCGTTTGCAGGCCCAGCGGGTCGAGCTTGGCTTCGAGATGCCCGCGCACCCGGTAGGAGCGGATCAGCATCAGCGCGCGGATGCTGTCCAGCACGGCGCGGCGCGTCTCCTCGGGGTCGGTCGCGCGCGCGGCGGGGGCGGCGCCCTTCTTCGCGGGCGGAGCCTCCTCGGCCGGAGCGAAGCCGCCGCGCGGCCGTGGCGCCCAGGACGCGCCCTGCGCATCGCCCAGCACCGCCCGCGCGTCATCATTCAGCGTGGCGAAAAGCTCGGCGAAGGAGGGGTCCACGCTGGCGGGGTTCTCGACCCAGCGGGCATAGAGATCAGCGAGGAAGGCGGCATTCGCCCCATTCATCGCGCTGGCGAGGATATCCACACCGGCCATTCTTGTTTCACGAACGCACCTTCCGGCGGTCCGCCCTTCCTGAATTTCTGCGGCTGCGCCGCCGGAAACTCATCCTGCGGCGCGTGGTGTTAACATACCGATGATGGCGCCATTGCGGCACCCCCCTTGGACAGGGCAGATGGCGGAAAACCGCCATGCTGCGCCGCAAAACACAGCAGGCGTGACGCCCTTTGCCCGCCCGCGCTATGCTCGGTTGATGGACGAGACGGATGACACGCTGGAACGCCGCCTGCTGGCCGTGGCGGTGGCACAGGCGGAAGCCACGCCCGCCAGCGCCGACACGCCGCAGGCCCTGGTGCGCGAACGCCTGATCCTCATCCGCGACAGGCTGCAGGCGCAACTTGGCCGGCCGGGGGCGCCATGAGCGGCGAGTTGCCCGTCCATTGGTCCCCCGCCGCCCTGCGCGACCTGGATGGGGTTCTGGCATACCTCACCGCCCAAAACCCGCTGGCCGCCGAGCGCCTGGTGGAGGAAATCCTGGACGCGAGCGACAGCCTCGCCACCCTCGCCCATCGCGGCAAGCCGGGCCGGGTGCCCGGCACCCGCGAGATGCTGACAGACCGGCCCTATGTGCTGGTCTATCGCGTGGAGGAGGGCCAGGGCGTGCGCGTGCTGCGCCTGTGGCACGCCGCCATCATCCGCTGAGAGCCTAATCCAGCGACTGCGTGGAATGGCCGCGCATGACCAAGGCCTGTGCCCCGGGCTCCGGCATCGCGGTGGTGAGGCTGGAATAGCCGTGCCGCAGCACCAGGCCGGTCGCGACATCCAGCGCGAAGCGCCCCGCGGCCGCGAGTTCCATGGGGCGGCCCGGCCGCAATTCGCCCGCGGCGCGCAGGGTGCAGGCGGCCTGCACCACCGGGCGGCCGGCGATGGTGCCGGTGCCCTCGGGCCGGCAGGCGAAGCCGCCCCCCTCCACCTGCAGCCCTTCCATCACGTCGCCGAGTGGAAGGTCCATCACAAAGCCCTCGCCCGGCATGACACGCAGCGCTTCCACCGCATGCGCGCGGACCATGGCGCGGAACAGGGCGCGTAGGCGGCCCACCATCTCGGGCGGCGGGGCGGGCAGGCCCTCGGGCACGGTGAAATCCGCGGGGCCGACCTGGCCCGCGGCATCGCGCGTCAGGGTGAAGGTGACGCCGATGCCATTCTGCAAGGGGCCGGTCGAGAGGGTGAGGTGCCAGACCCCACCCTGCTCGCGCGCCTCCGTCACCTGGAGGCAAGTGGGGTCGCTCGCGGGAAATTCGCGGCCATCGGGCGCCACCAGCATTCGGCGCACACACAGCCGGGTGAAGGGCCCCCAGCCCGCGCCCCCCACCGCCACAGGGGCGGTGAGCGGGGTGAGCGCGCCGTCCAGCGCGATGGCTGGCGCGCGCGCCATGAGTTCGGCGGGGCTGTCGGCCCACGCCGATGGGCCCGCCGCCAGAACCAGCGCCGCCAGCAGCGGCCACCAGCGCGGGCGGCGGAGCGGCCTCAGCGCCCCAGCGCCTTGACCATGGTGGAGCCGAGCGAGGCCGGGCTGTCGGCGATGTGGATGCCCACCGCCGCCATGGCCTCCATCTTCGCGGCGGCCGTGTCCTTGCCGCCCGAGATCACCGCACCCGCATGGCCCATGCGCCGGCCCGGAGGGGCCGTGGCGCCGGCGATGAAGCCCACCACCGGCTTGTTGGGCTTGCCGGGGCCGAAATTCTCGCGCGCCAGGAATTCGGCGGCCTGGATTTCGGACTGCCCGCCGATCTCGCCGATCATGATGATGGACTTGGTCTCGTCGTCCTTCAGGAACAGCTCCAGGACGTCAATGAAGTCCATGCCCTTCACCGGGTCGCCGCCGATGCCCACGCAGGAGGACTGGCCAAGGCCGGCCGCCGTGGTCTGCGCCACCGCCTCATAGGTCAGCGTGCCCGAGCGGGAGACGATGCCCACCGAGCCGCGCCGGTGGATGTGGCCCGGCATGATGCCGATCTTGCAGGCGTCGGGCGTGATGACGCCGGGGCAGTTCGGGCCCACCAGCAGCGACTTGCTGCTTTGCAGGGCGCGCTTCACCCGCACCATGTCCAGCACCGGGATGCCCTCGGTGATGCAGATCACGAGGGGAATCTCGGCGTCCAGCGCCTCCAGGATGCTGTCCGCCGCGAAGGGCGCGGGCACATAGATCACGCTGGCGGTGGCGCCGGTCGCTTCCTTGCACTCGGCGACCGTGTTGAACACCGGCAGGTTCAGCGTGGGGTGCATGGTGCCGCCCTTGCCGGGGGTCACGCCGCCCACATAGGTGCTGCCATAGGCGATGCCCTGGCTGGCGTGGAAGGTGCCCTGCGCGCCGGTGAAGCCCTGCGTCATCACGCGCGTGTTCTTGTCAACGAGAATGGCCATGGTTCAGGCGCCCTTCACGGCAGCGACGGCCTTCTGGGCGGCGTCGGCGAGGTTGTCGGCGGCGATGATCGCGAGCCCGCTCTCCGCCAGGATCTTCTTGCCCAGTTCGACGTTGGTGCCCTCCAGCCGCACCACCAGCGGCACCGAGAGCTTGAGGTTCTTCGACGCCTCCACGATGCCCGTCGCGATCATGTCGCACTTCGCGATGCCGCCGAAGATGTTGACCAGGATGGCCTTCACATTCGTGTCGGAGGTGATGATGCGGAAGGCCTGCGTCACGCGCGCGCTGTCGGCCGTGCCGCCCACGTCGAGGAAGTTCGCGGGGCTGGAGCCATAGAGCTTGATGATGTCCATCGTGGCCATCGCGAGGCCCGCGCCGTTCACCATGCAGCCGATCTCGCCATCGAGCGCCACGTAGTTCAGGTCGTTCTGGACCGCGTCGAGTTCCTTCGGGTCCATCTCCGTGTCGTCGCGCAGCGCCTCCAGGTCCTTGTGGCGGTACAGCGCGCTGTCGTCGAAGGACACCTTCGCGTCGAGCGCCACCACGTCGCCGGCCTTGGTCACCACCAGCGGGTTGATCTCGACGATGGCGCAATCGAGCTCGACGAAGGCCTTGTACATGGCCTCCACGAACTTCACGAAGCTGCCGACCTGCTTGCCCTCGAGGCCCAGGCCGAAGGCCAGCTTGCGGCCATGCCAGCCGGAGACGCCGGTCGCGGGGTCCACATCCACCTTCAGGATCTTCTCGGGGTTGTGGGCCGCCACTTCCTCGATCTCGATGCCGCCCTCGGTGCTCGCCATGATGACGATGCGCGAGCAGTCGCGGTCCACCAGCAGCGAGAGATACAGCTCCCGCGCGATGTCACAGCCGGCCTCGACATAGACGCGGCTGACCAGCTTGCCCTCGGGCCCGGTCTGCTTCGTCACCAGCGTGGAGCCGATCATGGCCGCCGCCGCCGCCTTCGCCTCGGCCACCGACTTGGCGAGGCGCACGCCGCCCTTGCCGTCGGGGTCGTTGGTGAAGCGGCCGGCGCCGCGGCCGCCCGCATGGATCTGGCTCTTCACCACATAGATGGGGCCGGGCAGCTTGCCGGCGGCGGCCTCGGCCTCCTCCGGCGTCCAGGCCACATGGCCGTCCAGCACGGCGACGCCGTAGCGGCGGAGCAGTTCCTTCGCCTGGTATTCGTGGATGTTCATCTGCTTTGTTCCAACCTCAGCTCAGATTGCCATGGGTGAGGGCCTGGGCCCAATCGTCGCGGCCATGGCGCGCGGCTTCCGCCGCCGCCGCGTGCCAATCATAGGGGATCGCGTGGAATTCCACCCGCCATTCGCCGCGCACCTGCTCCAGCAGGGCGAAGCGGGCATGCGGGCTGCCGGCCTCCATGCGGTGCGGATGGGGCTTGGTGTCCGTATAGCCCGGCAGGCCCACGCTGCCCGGGTTCACCACCAGCCGCCCATCGGGCAGGGCCAGCATGCGGGCGCGGTGGGTGTGGGCGGTCAGCACCAGCGTCTCGCCGGCCGGCGGGGGCAGCAGGGCGGCGACACCCGAGGGGGCACGCTCGCGCACGCCGGCTTCCGTGACCTCGTGCAGCACATAGGTCAGGTCGTCCTCGGGCAGGGCGTGCATGGCAAGGATGCCGCCATCGCGCCACACCATCGGTCGCGCCAGCAACGCCGCACGCTGGGCCGCTGTAAGTCGCGCATGGGCGAAGGCGTCTGTGGCGCCCATGCCTTGGGCGCTGTCCGCCGCCACCCAGCGGTCATGGTTGCCGCGCAGCGCCACGGCATCCAGGCCCGCCAGCATGTCAAAGCATTCGGCGGGCCAGAGCGGGCCGCTGACGGCGTCGCCCAGTTCGATCACCAGATCCGGCGCGGCCGCCGCGATCGCCTCCAGCACGGCCGCCAAGGCGAGGCGGTTTCCGTGCACATCCGCGATGACGGCGAGCCGCATCCGTCCTCCTCAGACGCCGAGCTTCTTGAAGTCCTCGATCAGCTTCTTCACCGCATCGCAGGACTTGTCGAAGGCGGCCTTCTCCTCGGGGGTGAACTGCACCTCCACGATCTTCTCGACGCCATTGCCGCCGATCACGACCGGCACGCCCACGTAGAAGTCGTTCTGGCCGTATTCGCCGTTCAGCATCACGGCGCAGGGCAGCACGCGCTTCTTGTCGAGCAGGTAGCTCTCGGCCATGGCAATAGCGGAAGCGGCGGGGGCGTAGAAGGCCGAGCCGCGTTCCAGCAGCTTCACGATCTCGCCGCCGCCATTGGCCGTGCGGGTGACGATCGCGTCGATCTTCTCCTGCGTGGTCCAGCCCATCTTCACGAGGTCCGGCACCGGGATGCCGGCCACGGTGGAGTAGCGCGTCAGCGGCACCATGGTGTCGCCATGACCACCCAGCACGAAGGCCGTCACGTCCTCGACCGAGACGTTGAACTCCTGCGCGAGGAACAGGCGGAAGCGGCTGCTGTCCAGCACGCCCGCCATGCCGACCACCTTCTCGGGCGGCAGGCCGGAGCGCTGCTGCAGCACCCACACCATCACGTCGAGCGGGTTGGTGATGCAGATGACGAAGGCGTTGGGGGCATATTGCTTGATGCCCTCGGCCACCTGGCCGATCACGCCCGCATTCTTCGTCAGCAGGTCATCGCGGGTCATGCCCGGCATGCGGGGGAAGCCCGCCGTCACGATGACCACGTCGGCGCCTTCGATGGCGCTGTAGTCGCCCGTGCCGACCATGTGGCTGTCGAAGCCGTCCACCGGGCCGGACTGCATGATGTCGAGCGCCTTGCCGGCGGCGACGCCGGGGAAGACGTCGAACATCACCACATCGCCAAGCTGCTTCAGCCCGATGAGATGGGCGAGCGTGCCGCCGATGTTGCCGGCGCCGATGAGGGCGATTTTCTTGCGGGCCATGGATTTCCCTTTGGCTTGCCTTCCAGAGGGATGCAGAGTTACTCCGCCGCCCGCCCTGCGGCAACCCGCGCCGCGGGCCGCCCGATATGTGTCAGAGCGGGACGCAGCGGGTGATGTCGCTATGGCCGATGGCGTTGGTGGCCATGGTGCCCTCGGGGCAGGCGCGCTGGTTCATCGCGGCCGGAGGAAGGTCACCGGCCCAGCGGAAGGAGGCATTGGCCGTCCGGGTGCAGACGCGGCGGCCATTGCGGGTGGTGCAGCGTTGGGCGGCCGTCTGCCGGCCGGAGGCGCCGGAGCGGGCCGCGTTGCGCGGCGCGCTGTAGGGAACGGCCGCGGCGGGGCGCGGCGCGGCGCGCTGGCCGGAGGCTGGGCGGGTCGCGGCGGGGCGGCTCGCCGTGCGGGTGGCCGTCCGTGCGGCGGGGCGGTTCGCGGCGGGGCGGGTCGCGGCTGGGCGGGTCGCGGCCGCTCGGCGGGCGCCGGTCGGGCGCGTGGCGGCGGGGCGTGTGGCGGCCGGGCGGGCGGCGGCACGGTTGGCGGCGGTGGCGGCGGGGCGCTGGTTTTGGGCCCCGGTGCGGGTCTGGCCCTGTGCCTCCGGCACCACAGGCGTGAAGGTCAGCATGAACGCGCCCACAAGGCCCACCATAAGAAGCCGCATAAATCCCCCGATCCCCGGAATTATCCCTTGGCGAAGGCGTAGGCCACTCAAGGCAGGTGTGGCAAGGCCAAATACTCGGGGCTCTGCATCTCCATCAGGCGCGACGCGGTGCGCTCGAACATTGCCGCATTTTCGCCTTTTTCATACAGATGGTCCGGCCCCGCCGCCGCCGAGGCCAAAAGCTTGCAGCGGTGTTCATACAGCGCGTCGATCAGCGTGATGAAACGCCGCGCCCGGTCGAAATTGTCGGGGCCGAGACGCGGCACCTCGTCCAGCACCAGGGTGTGGAAATGCCGCGCGAGGCAGAGGTAGTCCGCCGGCCCCAGCGGCTTGCCGCACAGCGCATCGAAATTCGAACGCGCGACACCTCCCGCGGCCTCCGGCACCTCCAGCGTGTGGCCCAGCACCGTCAGCGTCAGGGGCGCGCCCTGCGCCTGGCCCGTCAGGTCGCGGAAGGCCGTGTCCAGCGCGCGCTCGGCCCTCCCATCGGCCGGGTGGTGCCAGGAGGGCAGGCCCCGCATCCGTTCCCGGCGGTAATCCTGCAGGGATTCGAGCTCCAGCACCTCCACCCGCTGCTCGATCAGCGCGATGAAGGGCAGGAAGGCGTCACGGCCGGGCTTGCCCTTGAACAGGTCTTTCGGCGCGGTGTTGGAAGTGGCGACCACCACCACGCCGCGCGCGAACAGCGCCTCGAAGAGCCGGCCCAGGATCATGGCGTCGGTGACGTCATGCACCTGGAATTCGTCGAAGCAGAGCAGCGCCGCCTCGGCCGCGATGCTGTCGGCCAGCGGCGGGATGGGGTCGTTGCCATCGGGGTTGGCGCGTTTCCAGGCATGGATGCGCTGGTGCGCCTGCTGCATGAAGTCGTGGAAATGGATGCGTTGCTTGCGGCGAACCTCGGCCGTCTCGAAGAAGAGGTCCATCAGCATGGACTTCCCGCGCCCCACCTGGCCCACCAGGTAGAGCCCCTCCGGCGTGCCCGATGGCGCGGCGAGGTCGCCCGAGCCCTTTCGCGCGCCGAACAGCTTGCCCAGCAGGCCGCGGGGCGCGGGGCGCGGGGCGTTGGGCGCGGGGTCATAGCCGCGCATGCGCTGCCAGAGCCCTTGCAGCACCTCGGCCGCACGGGCCTGCGCCGGATCAGGGCGGAGCACGCCTTCGGCCACGCGGGCGCGATAGGCGGGCAAGGGACCTTCGTTCAACCTTGTGACACCATCCATTTGGCCCGTTCCTAGCGTCTGATCGGCTTCGGTGGAATCGCCGAAGCCGTGAATCAGCCGCGCAGCAAAGACAAAGCCTGAGCGACGACAGTTGCTCAGGCTGTAGCCCCGGATGCGCCATCGCTCAACGTGGCCCGGGCGTGTATGCAACTCGCGGCAGCAAGGAGGAGGCGCGACATGGCATTCCGGGTGGCGGTGGCCGGCACGAACACGCTGGCGGGGCGCGAGGCGCTCAAGGCCTTGGCCGAGCGCGATTTCCCCGTGGCCGAGATCACGGCGCTGGGCACCGGGCGCAGCGCGGGCCAGGAGATCAGCTTCGGCGAGCGCCAGGTGCTCAAGATGCGCGCGCTGGAGGCTTTCGACTTCGCGGGGCTGGACCTTGTGATCTTCGCGGTGGGCGAGGCCGATGCGCGCCTGCACATCCCCCGCGCGGTGGCCGCCGGCGCCTGGGTGGTGGACCTCAGCCCCGCCTTCCGCATGGAGCCCGGCGTGGCACTGGTGGTGCCGGAGGTGAACGGGGAGGCGCTGGCGCGCCAGCGGAAGAAGCGCATCATCGCCAGCCCTTCGCCCACGGCGGTGTTCGCCGCCCTCGTGGCCGCGCCGCTGCGGGCGCTGGCGCCCTTGCTGCGGGTGAATGTCGTGAGCCTCCAGCCCGCCTCGGGCATAGGCAAGGATGGCATGGACGAGCTGTTCGCCCAGACGCGGGCCAGCTTCGTGAACGACATCCCGGCGCCGCAGCATT
This sequence comes from Roseococcus suduntuyensis, assembly GCF_014196305.1. Classification (GTDB taxonomy): domain Bacteria; phylum Pseudomonadota; class Alphaproteobacteria; order Acetobacterales; family Acetobacteraceae; genus Roseococcus; species Roseococcus suduntuyensis. The sequence goes on along the minus strand of NZ_JACIDJ010000005.1, from coordinate 83,397 downwards.
TCCCCAAGCCCATCGCCTTCAACCTGGTGCCCCAGACCAGCGCCTTCGCCGAGGATGGCGCCACGCGCGACGAGGCGCTGCTGCCGCTGGAACTGCGCAAGCTGCTGGACCCGGACCTGAAGGCGATGGCGACCTGCCTGCGCGTGCCGGTCTTCGTGGGCGAGGCGCTGGCGCTGCAACTGGAATTCGCCGAAGCCGTGGGCATCGCCGAAGCCCGTGCGGCCCTGCGCCAGGCGCCCGGCCTCTCCTTCTTCGACACACGTGAGGAGGGTGGCTACCCCACCCCCATGGACGCGGCCGGTGAGGACGAGGTCAGCGTCTCGCGCCTGCGGCGGGATGGGTCGGTGGCGCATGGGCTGTCGCTCTGGGTGGTGGGGGACAACCTGCGGAAGGGCAGCGGCCTGAACGCCGTGCAGATCGCGGAGGAGATGGCGGAGCTGGGCCTGTTGGCGAAGGCCATCCGCTGACGACCGCGTTATAGGATAAATTTCCTTGATCTGAGGAAGAAATACTGGCACACCTGGGACCCAAGCAGGAGGTCCCCGCGTGCCCCCCTTCCTCGCCACCCCCCTCACCCTTCTCCTTGGCGCCCTCGCCCTCCTGCTGCCGCTGCTGCTGGCCCGTGCGGCCGGGCTGCGGCTGGAGGGCGCGCTGGCCGCGCCGGCCAACCTCGTCGCGCTGCTGGTCTTCGCGGTCGGCATCGGCTTCGCCGCCTTCCTCTGGTGGCTCGCCTCCCGCTCCTTCGCCCTGCTGCGCGACCCCGCGACCACGCCCGGGCAGATCGCCGCCCTGCGCGACCTGCCGATGGGCCTGCCGGAGGGCACGGTGCGGGCGCTGCTGGCGCTCATCGTCGGCATCATCGGCCTGCCGCTGCTGCTGTTCAGCCAGGCGCTGGCGCTGAATGACGCGGTGGCGGGCTATGTGAACGGCATCATCGCCGGCGTGTTCGGCTATTACTTCGGCGCCCGCTCCACCACGCCCGAAGCCCAGGTGACCCGCCGCCTCACCGAAGTATTGGCGTCGGAGCAGCGCCAGAACCAGGCCCTGCGCGACGCGCCCGACCCGGCGCGGGTCGAAGGCATGGCCGCCCAGCTCGAACGCCATCTGGGCGTGGCGCGGACCATCCTGACGCAGCTTGGCCCCGCACTCCCGCCCGGCATCCTCCCTCCCCAGGCCGCCACGCTGGTCGAGGCCGCCGAGCGCGCCCTGGGCGCCGCCCGGACGCTGGGCGGCAGCGCCACGGAGGCGCCGCTCCAGGCCGCGCTCGGCGCGCTGACCGGCGCCGGCGGGCCCTTCGCCGCCCTGCTGCGCGCCGCCGCCCCCGCCCTGCCGCTCGCCGCCGGCGGGCCGCTCGGAGCCGCGGCACTGGTGCTGGGCGTGGGCTGGAACCTGGGCGCCGGCGCCTGGCGCCGCTTCCGCGCCAGGCTGCTGGAAGCGCCGCTCGACCCCGCCCTGTTCGACGCCGGCACCATCACCCCCGCCTCGGCCGAGCTGCGCCTCGCCCAGGCGCCGATCTTCGCGCGCCTCTTTACGCCCAGGCTGGAGGAACCGGGCTTCCTCGCCACCCTGCTCGACCATTGCCTGCGCCCCGATGCGGCCGCCCTGCTCTGGGCCCGCCATCCGGGCTTCGCGAGCCCGGAGGAGGCCGCCCAGGGCCTGGCGGAATTCCGCGCCGCCCTGCTGGAGGAAGCGCTGGCGCGCGATGTCACGCCCGAGACCCTCGCCCGTGCCGCGTCGGGGCTGAGCGCGGCCACCCCCGCCCTGCGCGCCGCCCCCGACGCCACGCTGCTGACGCCCGTCGCGGCCCCGCCCGAGGCGCGCGCCGCGCTGGAAGGCCTCACCCTTCTGCTCGCCCAACTGCGCGAGACGGACACCGACCCCCTGCCCCTGCTCGCGGAGATCACCCCATGAGCCGACTTCTCCCCCTGCTCGCGCTGCTGGCCGGCTGCGCGCCGATCGCCGCGGTGGTGGACCCGCCGCTGGGCCAGCTCGCCCGCTGGGAGGGTGCGACTGACGCGGCCATCGCCGCCGAACCCGTCGCCTGCCCGCCCGGCCATGCCGCTTGCGCCCGGCTGCACGCCCGCCGCGCCGAGGCCTGCATGCGCCTCGCCATGGAAAGCCGCGCGCCCGGCGCCGCCTGCCCGGGTTCCGTCGCGCATCTGGACTGCGCGGCCCAGGGCTATGCCGCCGCGCGCGCGCTGGCGCCCCATCCGGCGCTGGCCCAGGGCGAGGCCCAGGCGCGCCTCTGCCACGTGGCCTTCCTGCCCCGCGCACAAGCCGCCGCCGAGGCCGCCCGCGCGCGCGATGCCGCCACCGCCGCCCCGCCCGAATCCCGCGGATTGCTGCGCGCCCGCGCCGCGCTGGTCTTGTCACATCCGGCGATAGGAATTTTGTCCGCGAACTGCGCCGTCGCCCGCGCAGGCCTCGCCGAGGCCCCGCCCGGAAGCCCGGAGGCACGCGACCTCGCCACCCGGATCACCACCCTGCCCGGCTGCGGAGATGCGCCATGAACGTCATGCTGATCCAGCCGCTCGTCTTCACCCTGCCCATGATGCGCGGCGAGGTGGTGCGCGAGGCGCAGCTCGCCCTGCTGCGAACCGGACTGAACCCGGGCGAGCCCGATGGCGTCTATGGCCCCATGACGGCCGAGGCGGTGCGCCGCTTCCAGCGCCGCGAGGGCCTGCCGGTGGATGGCGTGCTGACGGGTCCCGCCTGGGCGCGGCTGATGCAGGCGCCCGCCCTGCGGCGCGACCATGCCTGGCAGAACGCGCTGCGGCCCTTCCTGCCGGCGCTCACCACCTTTCACGGCCCACCGGTGGGCGCGGGGCAGCGGCGCTGGCGGCTGGTCCGCGGCGGTGTGCAGGTCGAGGGCGAGCCGAGCCCGCGCCGCAACGCCAACCCCCGCGCCGCCGCCACCGCCTGGGCGCGGCACCGGGCCGCGCTGGAGGCCGCGGCACGGCGCATCGGCACGCCGGTGGACCTGCTGCTGGCGACCGCGCTGGTCGAATCGGGCGGCAGGGCCGAGGCGGTGCGGGAGGAGCCGGGCTTCGTCTCGGACGCCGCCACGCCGCACCGCGTTTCGCCCGGCCTGATGCAGACGCTGATCTCGACGGCGCGCGAGGCCCTGGCCGACCCCACGCTGGACCGCGCGCGCCTGCTGGACCCCGCCACCTCCGCCCTGGCGGGTGCCGCCTATATCCAGCGCCAGGCCACGCGCGGGCGGCTTCCCACGGGCTACGACCCGCCGCTGGTCGCCATCGCCTACAATGCCGGCAGCCTGCGGCCGGCCTCCTCGGACCCGAACTGGGGCCTGGTGCAGACGCGCCGGGGCGATGGCTGGCACGCGGATGCCTTCTGCGCCTTCCTGGGCGACGCCCATGCGGCCTTCGCGGCCGGAGACGCGCCGGGGGCCGAGACACCCAGCCTCTGGGCGCTGCTGGAGGGCGAGGCCCGCGCCGCCTAGAGCATGCTGCGTTCACATGCGTTCACGCAGCCTGCTCTAACCTTTGTTGAGAGCGGGATTCAGCGTTCTCGGTGATTCCACCTCAACGCATCCCGCTCTATGGCCCGGGCCGGGTTGCCGTGGGGGCACCCCAGCCCCCCGGCCGTCGCGCGCCTGTCACATCTCGCGGTGGGGTTCACCAAACCTTACATGGAGGGCTGTGACACAGGCCGGCACCATTCGCCCTGGCCTCGAACCGATGGAACATCATGCTGGAATGGGATGACCTGCGGACCTTCCTTGCCGTGGCCCGCCACGGCAGCCTCTCCGCCGCCGCACGGGCGCTGAAGGTGACGCAGACAACCATGGGCCGGCGCCTCGAAGGCCTGCATGAGCGGTCGGGCGCGCGGCTGCTGCAACGCACGCCGCAGGGCTTCGTCCTGACCCAGGCCGGCGAGGAGGTGATGGGCGCGGTCGAGCGCATGGAGGAGGAGGCGCTGCGCGTGGAGCGGCGCATCACCGGACAGGACAACCGCCTCGAAGGGCTGGTGCGGGTGACGGCGGTGGAGGCGCTGGGCAGCCGCGTGCTCACGCCCATCCTCGCGCAGCTCCATGTCCGCTACCCCGAGATCCTGGTGGAGCTCAGCGCGCAGAGCCGGCCCGTCAGCCTGGCGCGGCGGGAGACCGACATCGCGGTGCGCATCGGCGCCTTCACCGAGCCCGATGTGGTGGCGCGCCGTGCCGGGGAGATCGAGCTGTGCGCCTATGCCGCCACCTCCTACCTGGAGGCGCGCGGCCTGCCCGATTTCGCCACCGGCGCGCCGGGGCACGCCCGCCTGGTCTTCGCCCCTCCTGAGGATGCCCGGTCCGACATGTCGCGGCCCGGGCAGGATTGGCTCGCGGGTCTGATGCACGCCGCGGCGGTGGGTTTCACCTCCAACTCGCACGAGGCGCTGTTGCAGGCGGCGCTGGGGGGCATGGGTGTCGCGGCCCTGCCGCGCGGCATGGGCGATGGCGCCATGGCGCGGAGCGAGGCGCAGGTGGGGCCAACCCTGGTGCGGCTGGAGACACCCTCCGCCGCGCCGCGGGTGGGCATCTGGATCGGCCTGCACGAGGACACCCGCCACACGCCGCGCATCCGCGTGGTGGCGGATGCGCTGCATGAGGGGTTGCAGGCGGTGGGGGCGCAGCTGGCGGGGGCTTAGAGCGGGATGCGTGGAGGTGGAAGCACCTAAAACGTAGAATCCCGCCCTCGACAAAGGCTGGAGCAGGCGGCGTGAACGCATGTGAACGCAGCATGCTTTCGCGCCTGTTCGGCTTGGGCGAAATCGCCGAAGTCGTGAAGCAGCCGCCGGGGCTGAGCCACAGCGTGATCAAGGAGGGTCGATCACGCTGTAGCCACACCGGCCGCCGGAAATCTCAATTCCGGTTCTGCAGGCCCGCCAGACGCGGGGACGGAGCGGCCTCGGGGGCGACGAAGGTGATCGTCCGCGTCTCGCCCTGGTCCACCATCACCGGCACGAGGCCATCGGTGCGCCGCTGCACCTGGGCGTCATCCGTGTAGCGGATGCTGGGCGAGGGGCCGCTGAAGGTCACGACGGTGCCACCGCCGCCCACGATGTTGCCCTGCACGCCGGGGCCGTATTCGATCGTCATGTCCTCGCCGCTGCCCACCTGGCGCGGATAGTCGGCGGCCTGGGCCAGGACGGGGGCGCCCAGCAGCAGGGCGGCGGCGATCAGGTTGCGGGGGGTGTTCATCTTCAAGTTCCTTCCGATCTGTGCGGCGGCGATGGCCTCCGCTGATGGAAGGAAGATGCGCCCGCCCCCCGTCCCGGCCCATTCCAAGGCTTCGTGCAGGGGGTATGCGGAAACGAGGGGGGGCGGAGCAGGCAAGAAGGTTCAGGCGTTCGCTTCGACCAGGGCGACCAGGCCTTCCAGCAGCTCGGTCGGGCTCGGAGGGCAGCCGGGGATGATGAGGTCGGGCATCAGCACCGCCTCGACGCCGCCCAGCACCGCATAGCTGCCCTTGAAGACACCGCCATCCACCGCGCAATCGCCGGCCGCCACGATCCACACCGGCTCCGGCGTGGCGGCGCGGGCGCGCAGCAGGGCCTCGGCCATGTTGCGCGTGAGCGGGCCGGTCACCAGCAGCACATCGGCATGGCGGGGCGAGGCCACGAAACGCAACCCGAAGCGCTCCAGGTCATGCGCCACGTTCTGGAGCGCGTTGATCTCCAGCTCGCAGCCATTGCAGCTGCCCGCATCCACCTGGCGGATGGCGAGCGAACGGCCGAGCCGCCGCATGGAGGCCGCCTCCATGCGCTCGCGCAGCGCGGCCACCACCTCGGGCAGCGGCACCACGGGCGCGTCGGTCACGGGCGGACGCAGCAGGTTCCGGGCAAGGCGGGGCCAGAGCATCAGAGATCCACCCCGCTGTAGCTCGCGTTGAAGCTTTTGTTGATGAGGGGGAAGTCGGCCACGATGTTGCCGATGACGGCCGCCTCCAGCAGCGGCCAGTGCAGCCAGGAGGGGTCGCGCAGGAAGGCCGCGCGGATCAGCCCGCCCTCATCCAGCGCGAGCCAGGCCAGGCATTCGCCGCGGAAGCCCTCGACCAGCGCCACCCCTTCGCGCGCCTCGCCATGGCCCAGCGAAACGGTCAGCGGGCCGGGCGGCAGGCCGGCCAGCAGGGTCCGCACGCGCGCGATGGCGGCCAGCGCCTCGGCATGGCGCTGGCGCCAGCGGGCATCCACGTCGGCGCCGGGCTGGGTGGGGCAGTCCGCCATCTCGCCCGTCAGCATCCGCGCGTCGAAGGCGCGGCCGGCGGCGCGGCCCACCACGCCCCCCGGCGCGAAAGCGGCGACCAGCGCGGGCGGGAGGAGGCCGGTCGCCAGCACGCGGTCCTGCAGGCTGGCATGGCCTTCATACATCCGCAGCAGGCGCGGCAGGCCGGCGGCGGCACCCGCCAGCGCGGCCTCGATGGCGGCCTGGCCCTCGGGCGAAAGGTCCATGGCCACACCGCCCGGCACCACGCGGTCCATCATCAGCCGGTGGCCGAAGGCCTGGTGCTGGGCGCGCAGCAGGGCCTCGCGCAGCAGCCCGGCCTCGGCGTGCAGCGGCGCGAAGGCGGCGTCATTGGCGATGAAGCCCATGTCGTTCAGGTGGTTGTGCAGCCGCTCCAGCTCCAGCATCACGGCGCGCAGAGCCGTGGCGCGGGGCGGGGCCTCGGCGCCCGAAGCGGCCTCGGCGGCACGGGCGAAAGCCAGCGAATGCGCCACGGTGCTGTCGCCCGAAAGGCGCGCCGCGAAGCGTGCCGCCACGCGCGGCGACTTGCCCTGCAGCAGCGACAGCGTGCCCTTGTGCGTCCAGCCCAGCCGCGCCTCCAGCCTCACGATGGTCTCGCCCTGGACATGGAAGCGGAAATGCCCGGGCTCGATGATCCCGGCATGGATGGGGCCGACCGGGATCTGGTGCACGCCCGCGCCCTCGGCGGGCAGGAATTCCATGGGGTCGGCGGCGGGGCTGTGGCTGAGCGGGCGGGGCGAGAGCGGCGCGCGCACCGGCCAGCGGCCATGGTCGAGCCAGGGGCGGGCGTCCACCGCGCCCTCGGCCGTGATGCCCCAGAGATCATGCAGGGCGCGTTCGAACAGCGCGGCCCCGGGCCGCACGGGCGAGAGCGCCGGCACGCGGCCGCCCTCCACCGCCGTGCTGGCCAGCCACAGGCGGGGGGCCGCGATGTCGAGGAAGGCGGCATGGACGAAGCCGGGCTCGCCCCACAGCGCCAGCAGGTCGAGGCTCGGGTCGCTTGCCAATGCCTCGCGCAGGCGCAGCCAGGCGGCGGCGTCCAGCACCGTGCGCGGCCAGGGCATGCAGGGGGCGATGACGCCCGATTCCAGCACCTTGGCCGCCCTCATCCCAGCACCTGTGCGGCGTCGCGCAGCAGGGCGCGCAGGGGGGCCGGCAGGGCGATGGCGAGGATCACGGCCAGCACCAGGTTGCACCAGATGGGCCCCAGCGTGGCCCAGCCCGCGGGGCCGGGCGCCACATCCGGCGTGGCTGGGCCCAGGCAAAGACGCTGCATGGCGTGCAGCAGGGCGAGTGCGGCCACCAGCAGCCCCGCCACATAGGGCAGCAGCAGCCAGGGCGCCTCACGGCCCAGGGCCGCCGCCAGCATCCATTCCGACGCGAAGAGGCTGGCCGGCGGCAGCCCCGCCAGCCCCGCCATCACCAGCACCAGCCCCCAGCCCAGTGCGGGGTGGCTGCGCGCCAGCCCGCCGATCTGGTCCATGCGCTGCCCGCCCTTGAGCCTTGCCGCACGCCCGATGGCGAAGAAGGCCGCCGATTTCAGCAGGGAATGGCCCCAGAGGTGCAGGATGCCCGCCATGTTCCCGGCCGGCCCGCCCACACCGAAGGCGATGGCCGCGATGCCCATATGCTCGATGCTGCTCCAGCCGAAGAGGCGCTTGGCGTCGCGCCGCCGCCAAAGCGTGACGCCCGCCAGCAGCAGCGAAGCCAGCCCCATGCCGATCAGGAAACCGCCCGGCGCCCAGGAGCCCGGGTGCGCCGCCACGATGGCCTCGCCGCGCAGGATGCCCAGCATGGCGCTGTTCAGCAGCAGCCCCGACAGCACGGCGGCGATGGGGGTGGGGCCCTCGGCATGGGCGTCGGGCAGCCAGGAATGCAGCGGCACCAACCCCGCCTTGGTGCCGAAGCCCACCAGCAGGAAGACGAAGGCGAGGTTGAGCAGACCGGGTTCGGCCAGCGGCGCGATTTCGCGCAGCGCCGTGGCCGAAAGCCGCAGGTCGCCATGGGGCAAATGCGGGGCGGCCGCCAGCGCCAGCACGATGATGCCGAACAAGGCGAGCGCGATGCCGAAACCGCAGAGGATGAAGAACTTCCACGCGGCCTCGATGGCGGCGGGCGTGCGGTGCAGCCCCACCATCAGCACACAGGCGAGCGTGCCCGCCTCGATCGCCACCCACATGATGCCGAGATTGTCGGACAGCAGCGCCAGGAAATGCGTGGCCATGAAGCCCTGGAAGGCCGCGTGGTAGAAGCGGGTGCGCGCGGTGTCGAAGCCCTCGTCCCGGATGTCCTGCCAGGAGAAGACGGCGGTGCCGAGCCCCACGATTCCCGCCAGCACCACCAGCGAGACCGAGAGCGCATCGGCCCGCAGCCAGCCCTCGCCCTGCGGCAGGGGCCCGGCCAGCAGCAGCAGCGCCAGCACCAGCGAACCGGCTGAGATGGCGATATTCAGCAGCGGCGCCACGCGCGGCAGCGCGGCCAGCAGCGCGGCCCCCAGCAGCGGCAACAGAATCAGGGCGGTGGCGAGGCTCATCGCCCTTCCCCCCGGTGGCGGTCCAGCACGCCCGGATCGAGGCTGGCGAAGCGTTCGCGCATCTGCCGCGCGAAAACACCCGCGATCAGCGCCACCACCAGCACCAGGCCGCCCGCCGAAAGCTCCACCACCAGCGGCATGCCGGCCACGCCCACCGCGGCCAGGATCAGCCCGTTCTCGATGGTCAGAAGCCCCGCCACATGGGCCAGGGCACTGCGCCGCGTCACCATCATCAGCGCCCCCAGCAGCAGGATGGACAGCGCCATGGAGAGGTCCACCCGCGCCAAGGCGCCTGCCCCCGTGGTGGCCGGCACGACGACCAACATGGCCAGCCCCACCAGCCCCACCCCCAGCACCAGCCCCGCGCCCATCCGGCCCGGCGCCTCGGTGCGGAGCGGCGGCGGCAGTTCGCCCGCCAGGCGGTGCAGCACCAGAGGGATGGCGATGCCCTTGGCCAGCAGCGCGATCAGCCCCGTCAGATAGAGTTGCGGCGCCGCCTGGACATGGCCCTGCCAAAAGGCCGCCAGCGCCAGCAACACACCCTGCGCGGCGAGTGCGGCAATCAGCGCGCCGATTCGCCGCTGGCCCAGCATGACGAAGCCGACCAGCAGCATGGCCCCGCCCAACAGATGCGCCACGTCATAGGCGATGTCCCCGGGGCCGGTCATGCGAGGCCCGTCGTGATAAGCATCACGCAAGTCCTGTCGTGATAAAGACAAGGGCCGCCGCCAGCAGCGCCAGCAGCAGCGCGGCCCCCAGGAATTCCGGTACGCGGAAGACGCGCATCTTGGCGATGGCCGTCTCGAAGACCGCCAGCGCCACGGCCAGCAGCGCCATCTTCGCGCCCCACAGCACCAGCCCCACCACCCAGCCAATCGGCCCCGCGCCGGCCGGCGCCGCGCCGAAGGGCAGGAAGATCGCCGCCAGCAGCGCGAGCCAGACCGTCAGCTTCAACGCCGCCTGCGCCTCCCACAGGGCGAGGTGCCGGCCCGAGGCCTCCAGCAGCATGGCCTCATGGACCATGGTCAGTTCCAGGTGGGTGGCCGGGTTGTCCACCGGCACACGGGCATTCTCGGCCAGCGCCACGGCCATCAGCGCCATCAACACGAACAGCAGGGAGACACGGATGCCCAGGCTGCCCTCGCGGAACAAGGCGGCGATGGCGTCGAGGTTGGAACTGCCCGCCAGCACCGCCAGCACCAGCACGGAGGCCAGCAGGGCGGGTTCGGCGAAGGCGGCGAAGGTCATCTCGCGCGCGGCACCCAGGCCCCCGAAGGCGGTTCCCGCGTCATGCCCAGCCAGCGCCAGCGCCATCCGCGCCAGCGCCAGCAGCCCCGCGATGAGGATGAGGTCCGCGACCGGCGCCAGCGCCATGCCCTGCGCGAAGCCCGGCACCAGCAGCGCGGCCAGCAGCGTCGCCGCCAGGGCCACATAGGGGGTGGCGCGGGTGACGACGCTCGATCCATCGGCCAGCACCGGGCGCTTGCGCAGCAGCTTCAACAGGTCGCGCAGGGGCTGGAGGGGGTGCGGTCCGCGCCGGCCCAGCAGCCGCGCCTTCACCCAGCGCACCCCGCCCACCACCAGCGGCGCCGCGGCAAGGATGAGGGCGGCGTGCAGGATCTGCGTCAGCAGCGCGAGGAAGGTGGCCATCATGCCACCGCTCCCCAGGCCAGCAGCGCCAGCAGCAGCACCAGTGTGCCCAGCGCCAGCGCCAGATAGGCCGAGAGCGGAAGCCCACGCAGCCGCTCCGCCTGGTGCCCGGCCAGGCGCCGCAGCCGGCCCAGCGGCCAGAGCAAGGCGACAAAGCCATGATCCCGCGCCTCGACGCGCAGCCGCGCTGGGACGGTGCTGCCGGGGGTGGCGGGGTGGTGCGTCTCGCGCTGCGCCAGCGCCAGCCTGCCCAAGGCGCGGCGGATGGGCTGGGCCGCACCGGCGGCGCTGGGCTGAGTCAGCGGGTCGCCGAAGGGCAGGTCGGCCGGCGGGGGCATGAAGCCGCAATCCCAGGCGGGGCCGCGCCGAGGTTCGGGCGCGCCCTTGCGGTGCAGCCCATACCACAGCGCCAGGGTCAGCCCCGCCAGCAGCGCCGTGACGGCCCAGGGGGCGTAGCGGGCGCCCGCCTCGCCCAGAATGAGGTCCAGCCCGGAGATGGGCGGGGCCGCGCCCTCGCCCAGCAACCCGGTCACGATGCCGCCCGCGAGGCCCAACGCCGGCGCGGCCAGCAACGCCAGCGCGGCACAGACCGCCCCCGCCACCACCAGCGCTGCGCGCATCAGCCCCGAGGCATCCAGCGCGCCCGCCGCGCGCGGGGTGCGCGGCCGGCCCAGGAAAACAAGCCCCACGAAGCGCAGCATGGCCGCCGCCGCCAGGGCCAGCGCCATCCCCGCCGTGACCAGCGCCGCCGCCGAGAGCAGTTGCACCGGCAATTCCGCCACCCGCCAGCTCTGGATCAGCGCCTGCAACACCAGCCATTCGCTGGCGAAGCCCGAGAAGGGCGGCAGCGCGGCGGCGGAGGCCGCGCCCAGCATGGCCAGCCCCGCCACCCAGGGCATGCGGTGGATCAGCCCGCCCAGCCGGTCGGGGTCGCGGCTGCCCGCCTGCTCGGCCACCGCGCCCGCCACGAGGAACAGCAGCCCCTTGAACCCCGCATGCACCAGCGTGTGCAGCAGCGCGGCGGACAGCGCCAGGGCGGCCAGCGGCGCCAGGTCCGCCCCCCGGAACACCAGGGCAAGCCCCAGCGCCAGCGTGATCAGCCCCACATTCTCCAGCGTGGAGCAGGCCAGGATGGCCTTGATGTCGGTCTCGACATTGGCGCGGATGGCGCCCCACAGCGCCGTGGCGGCCCCCAGCACCACCAATGGCGCGCCCCACCAGCCCGGCTGCGCCACGCCCGCCAGGTCGAACAGGGCGCGCACCAGCACATAGAGCGCGATCTTCACCATGGCGCCCGACATCAGCGCCGAGACGGGCGTGGCGGCGGCCGGGTGGGCCAGCGGCAGCCAGAGGTGGAAGGGCAGCAGCCCCGCCTTGGACCCCGCCCCCAGCAGGATCAGCACCAGGGCCAGCGTGCCGCGCCAGCCCTCGGGCGGGGCCGCGCGCATCTCGGAAAAGCCCATGCCGGGCGCCGAGAGCAAAGCGAAGCCCGCGATGAGGCAGAGGCCTGAGAAGGCCGCGAAGCCGAAATAGAGCCGCGCCGCGCGCCGTCCGCGCCCGGCCGGGTGCCGCGCCGCCACCAGGGCCCAGGAGGCGAGAGACATGACCTCGAAGCCCAGCAGCAGGGTGAAGGCGTCGGCCGCCAGCAGCACCAGCACCATGGCGGCGAGAAAGAGCGGGAAGGCCGCGGCCTCCGCCCGGCTGGACGGCCCCGTTGCGGCAGCGAAGAGGGCAGCGGGCAGCGCCACCACCGCCAGCACCAGCAGGAACCAGGCCGAGAGCGCATCCAGCGCCACGCGCGCCGGCCCCCAGGGCGGGCCGAGGGCGAGAACGGCCTCCTCGACCGGCCCCAGCGCCAGCGTGGCCACGGCCACGGCGCCCAGCACGGCCGCGACCGCCGCGGCACCCAGCGGCACCAACCGCCGTCCCAGCCCCGCGGCCCCCAGCCCCGCCAGCACCGCCAGCGCGAGCAAGCCGAGGCCGAGAAGCGTCAGCACGCCCCCGAAACCCCCGCCGATTGCCCGAGTCGCCCCATCATTCCTCCATTGTATCCACCACGGCGCCCAAGGCGAGGCTGGACAAGCCGCCTCTTTTGTTTAACGCGCTGCTGTCCGCGCGGAGGGATCAGGTCATGTGGGTGCTGCTCGGCTTCAGCCGGGGGGTGGATTGGGTGAATGAGCGCTGCGGCCGCCTGGCCGACTGGTGCATCCTGCTGGCCTGCGCCATCAGCGCCACCAACGCCGTGCTGCGCTATGGCTTCAACTTCTCCCACAATGGCTGGCTGGAGGTGCAATGGTATCTCTTCGCCGGCGTGGTGATGCTGGGCGCCAGCTACACCCTGCAGCGCAACCAGCATGTGCGGGTGGACATCCTGTACGCCATGCTGGGCGAGCGGGGGCGGCTGTGGGTGGATGTCTTCGGTCTGCTGTTCTTCATGCTGCCCGCCATCTTCCTGCTGGCCTGGATGACCTGGCCCTTCTTCCTGGACAGCTGGATGCGCCATGAGATCTCGCCCGCCCCGGGCGGGCTGGTGCGCTGGCCGGTCAAGCTGCTGATGCCGCTGGGCTTCGCCCTGCTGGCCCTGCAAGGCCTGTCGGAGCTGGTGAAGCGCGTGGCCCTGCTGCGCGGAGACATCCAGCCCGTCGAGGTCGCCACCGGCTACGAACGCCCCGAGCAGTGAGGCCCTGCCAGTCATGAGCGTCGAGATCATGCCGCCCCTGATGTTCGCGGGGCTGGTCGTCTTCCTGCTGATGGGCTTCCCCGTCGCGTTCAGCCTCTGCGCGGTGGGGCTGGGCTTCGGCCTGTTCTTCATCGAGCTGGGCTTCTTCACGCCCGCCTATCTGGGCAACCTGCCGCCGCGCGTCTTCGGCATCCTGTCGAACGACCTGCTGCTGGCCATTCCCTTCTTCACCCTGATGGGCGCCATCCTGGAACGCTGCGGCCTCGCCGAGGAATTGCTGGAAAGCACGGCGCAGCTCTTCGGCAAGATTCCGGGCGGGCTCGCCTTCGCCGTGGTGCTGGTGGGCGCGCTGCTGGGCGCGGTGACGGGCACGGTGGCGGCCAGCGTGCTGGCCATGGGCGTCATCGCGCTGCCCATCATGCTGCGCTACGGCTATGACCAGCGGCTGGCGACGGGCGTGGTCGCGGCCTCGGGGACCATCACGCAGCTCATCCCGCCCTCGCTCGTGCTGATCGTGCTGAGCGACCAGCTGGGCCGCTCGGTGGGCGACATGTATGCGGGCGCCATCGGGCCCGCCCTTTTGCAGATCCTGCTGTTCCTGGCCTTCGTGGCGGGCGTGGCGATCGTGGCCCCGCACCGCGTGCCGGCCCTGCCGCCCGAGGCGCTGATGGCGCGTGGCTGGCCGCTCTACCTGCGGGTGCTGCGCGGCATGGTGCCGCCGCTGCTGCTGCTGTTCCTGGTGCTGGGCACCATCCTGATGGGGCTGGCCACGCCCACGGAAGCGGGCGCCATGGGCACGGCAGGGGCGGTGGCACTCGCCATCCTGAACGGCCGCTTCAGCTGGAAGCTGCTGCGCGAGGCCATGGGCAACGCCATGCGCATCACGGCCATGGTCATCTACATCCTGATCGGCGCCACGGTGTTCAGCCTGGTGTTCCAGGGCGTGGACGGCTCGCATTGGGTGGAGGGGCTGCTGGCCAATTTGCCGGGCGGGCAGATCGGCTTCCTGCTCTTCGTCAACGCCTTCATCTTCGTGCTGGGCTTCTTCCTCGACTTCTTCGAAATCGCCTTCATCGTGGTGCCGCTGCTGGCGCCGGTGGCCACCAAGCTCGACATCGACCTGGTGTGGTTCGGGGTGCTGCTGTGCATCAACCTGCAAAGCAGCTTCATGACGCCGCCCTTCGGCTTCGCGCTGTTCTACATCCGCTCCATCGCGCCGAAATTCGTGTCGACCCAGGCGATCTACCGCGGCGCCATTCCCTGGATCTGCCTGCAATTGCTTCTGGTGGCCATCGTGATGATCTGGCCCGAGGCCGTCACCTTCCTGATCCAGGGCGGAACGGGGGTGGACCCGGCGAGCGTCACGATCGACGTGCCGCCGCCCGCCCCGCCCTCCGATGACGACGCGATGCCGATCTTCCGGTAGGGGCGGGGCCGGAGCCTTGCTAAGCGGCTGACTCACGCCTTTGGTGATCCCACCAAAGGCGATCAGGCGCTGCCGAGCGGCTGATTCACGCCTTTGGTGATCCCACCAAGGCGATCAGACGCTGCCGAGCGGCTGATTCACGCCTTTGGTGATCCCACCAAGGCGATCAGGCGCTGCCGAGCGTCTGATTCACGCCTTTGGTGATCCCACCAAAGGCGATCAGGCGCTACAGCATCGCCAGTTCCTGCTTGCGGCGCGGCGGCGGGAAGGCCGCGTCCAGCGCGGCCAGTTCCTCGGGGGAGAGCACCATCTCCCCCGCCGCAGCATTCTCCCGCACATGCGCGAGGCCGCTGGCCTTGGGGATGCTGACCACGCCCGGAAGCGACAGCGTCCAGGCCAGCGCCATCTGCCCCGGCGTGGCACCCCGCGCGGCGGCCAGCTTCACCAGCACGGGGTGGCGCAGCAGCGCACCCCCCTGCCCCACCGGCGAATAGGCCATCACCGGCATTTCCTGCGTGGCGCAGAAGGGCAGCAGGTCGAATTCCGGGCCGCGATGCTCCAGGTTCAGCAGCACCTGGTCGGTCGCGCAATCGGGCAGCGCGGCCTCCAGCTCCAGAAGGTCGTCCACGTCGAGGTTGGACACACCCCAGCGGGCGATCTTCCCCGCCTCCCGCGCGCGCTCCATCGCCTCCACCGTTTCGGCCAGAGGCACCGATCCACGCCAATGCAGCAGATAGAGGTCCAGCCGGTCCACCTTCAGGCGCTTCAGGCTGCGTTCCAGCGCCTGTGGCAGGCCTCGGCGCGAGGCATTGTGCGGATAGACCTTGGAGACGAGGAACACCTCCTCCCGCCGGCCGGCGATGGCCTCCGCCACGACCTTCTCGGCCCCGCCCTCCCCATACATCTCCGCCGTGTCGATCAGGGTGAGGCCGAGGTCGAGCCCCGCCCGCAGCGCCGCCACCTCCTCCTTGCGGCGCGTGCCGTCCTCGCCCATGCGCCAGGTGCCCTGGCCGAGGCGGGGGAACGCGGTTCCATCCCGCAGCCGCAATGGGGTCATGCCATCGCCCTCCTTGTCTGTGATACAATGCCACGATGCGCTTCCGGTTTCTTGCCCTGCTGCCCCTGCTCCTCGCCAGTCCCGCCGCCTGGGGCCAGCCCGCCGAGGAGGTGGGGCCATGGCGCCTCGCCTGCGTCACCGACCGGATGACGGACCGCACCACCTGCATCCTGCGCCATGCCGAGCCGGTGGAGCGTTCGGCGGTCGGCCCCGGCCTCACGCTGGAAATCATGGACCGGCAGGGCATGCTGGTGCCGGCCGTGACCGCGCGGGACCTCTCCTTCGACAGCGCCATGCGCGGCGTGCTGGCCTTCACCGGCACCGCGCAGCTGCGCTTCGACAGCCACACCATGCTGGAACTGCCCTGCGGGCTGGAGGGGCGGAACCTCATCTGCACCCCCCGCCGCGGCGAGGCCGAGCGCGCGGCGGCTGAGTTGCTGACCTCCCGCCGCGCCCTGGTGCGGATGTCGGGGCTGGGCAGCAACACCAGCGCGGGCACCGAGCCCGCCGAACTGCCGCTCTCCCGCACGCGCGAGGCGACCGAGGCGCTGCGCCGCCGCCAGCCCGCCGGCACCGCCCCCCCGCCCGAACCGCCCGGCTTCGACCTGCGCGACTGGCTGGGCCGCCTGCAGCGCCTCATTCCGTGAGCGAGTCTTTGCTGGCACGCGTGGCGCGCGGCGACCGCGCCGCGCTGCGCGCCCTCTACGAGGCCCATTCGGTGCGGCTGTTCGGCATCGCCATGGCCATCCTGCGCGACCGCGACGCGGCGGCCGATGCGCTGCATGACGCCTTCCTCAATATCGCCCGGCGCGCGGACCAGTTCGACCCGGCGCGCGGCGCGCCCGAGCATTGGCTGGGGGGCGTGGTGCGCCATGCGGCTCTCGACATCGCCCGCCGCCGCGGCCGCGAATTGCCGAGCGAGGACGCGCTGCTGGGCGACGCCCCCGTGCCGCCCGAACAATTCGAGACACTCGCCGCCTCGGCCGAGGGGGCGCGGCTGCGCGCCTGCCTCGACGGGCTGGAACCCAAGAACCGCGACGGCATCCTGCTGGCCTTCGTCCATGGCCTCTCCCACCCGCAGATCTCGGCGCGGCTGGGCACGCCGCTCGGCACCGTGAAGGCCTGGATCCGGCGCGGGCTGCTCGCCCTCAGGGAGTGCCTGGCATGACCCCGGAAGAGCGCGAGGCCCAGAATTACGACGAACTGGCGGGCGAATACGTCCTGGGCACGCTGGACGCGCGCGAGGCCGCGCGGGTGCGGGCGCTGATGGAGACCGACCGCGACCTGGCCGCCGCCGTCGCGGCCTGGGAAGCACGGCTCGCTCCCCTGCAAGCCCTGGCTCCGCCCGAGGCGCCGCCGCCCGGCCTCTGGACGCGCATCGCCGAAAGCCTGGACCCGACGCCCGCCGCGCGCCGCTGGCGCTTCCCCTGGCCGGCCTTCGGCATCGGCGCCAGCGCGGTCGCGGCCGGGCTGGCCGCCGTGCTGCTGCTGCGCCCCGCCCCCGAGCCCGCGCTGATGACGGTGCTGCTGACCAGCCAGGACCAACCGGCCTGGCTGGTGGAATCGGCGCGCGGCGAGCTGCGCCTGGCCGCGCTGAACCTGCCCCCCGTGGCGCCGGACCGGGTGATGGAACTCTGGGCCCTGCCGCAGGGGGCGACGGCGCCCACCTCGCTGGGCCTGGTGCCGGAGGGCGGGCGCATGGTGGTGACACCGCGCAGCATCCGCCCCGAGCCCGGCATGCTCATCGAGATCACGCTGGAACCGCCGGGGGGCTCGCCCATCGGGCGGCCCACTGGGCCCATCCTGTTCATCGGGCGGCTCCAGGCGGCGGCCGGAAGCTGAGCCGAAAAAAATCGCGCGGCGCTGCATCTGGCCGCGCGGCCGCTCCGTAACGCCGGCAGTGGGGCGCTTCCCGTCCCACCTGCAAGACGGAGCCTATGCATGACCTCCTCCCGCTTCCGCCTGTCCCTGCTGGCCGGTGTCGCGCTGTTCGGCGCGAACCTCGCCAGTGCCGCCAGCGCCCAGACCCTGGTCGCGCTGACCGCCGAGAACCAGCTGGTCCGCATCGACGCCGAGACCCGCCGCGCCAGCGCGCCCCTGCGCGTCACCGGCACGGACGGTGCGCTGGTCGGCATAGATCAGCGCCCCGCCAATGGCATGCTCTATGGGCTGACCGCGACGGGGCAGATCGTGACGCTGGACCCCGCCACGGGCCGGGCCACCCAGGTCGCGCGCCTGTCGGTCCCCTTCGAGAGCGGCGGGCGCGCGGTGGTGGACTTCAACCCGGTGCCGGACCGCCTGCGCGTGCTGGGCGTGAACGGCACCAGCCTGCGCATCAATGTCGAGACGGGGCAGACCATCGTGGACGGGTCGCTCAAATATGCGCGCCCCGACCTGGCCGGCACCATGCCGCGCGTGACGGCCGGCGCCTACACGAACAGCGTGGCCGGCGCGACCGCCACGGAACTGCTGACGCTGGACACGCTGCTGGGCCAGCTCAATCTGCAAAGCCCGCCCAATGACGGCGTGCAGGCCCCGCGCGCGGCACTGTCCACCAGCCTGCCGCCCAGCGCGGGCTTCGACATCCTGGCGGATGGCCAAGGCGGCAATCGCGGCATCCTGGTCGCGGAGGGCGCGCTGCACGAGCTGGACCTGACGACCGGCGCCGTCACGACGCTGGGGCCCATCGCGGGGCTCGGCGCCGCGACGCTGATCGATGTGGCCGCAATGCGCTGAGAGCATGATCCGCGAAGGCGGCACGCCGGAGCGGTGAATCATTCTCGGGGCAAAGCCTGAGCATGATCCGCGAAGGCGGCACGCCGGAGCAGTGAATCATTCTCTCGGGAAAGGGGCATGATCCGCGCGTGCGGATGATGCCCCCGGCCCCCAAGCGCGCCCCTGCGCCGCTCGTCCACTCCGCCTCCCTGGGGCGGGCGGTGCGGGGGAAAGCGCCACCGCACCCCGCGCTGCCGAGCGGCTGATTGGCCGCGCCGACGGGTCTGCCGTCGCGGATCAGATGCAAGGGGGCGGTGGTTTCCGCTTCAGAAGGCGACGCGGTCGCCGCCCTTCAGCTTCAGCATCTCCCGCGCTTCCTTGGGCGAGGCGATCTCCATGCCCACATCCTCCAGGATGCGGCGGATCTTCGCCACCTGCTCCGCGTTGGAGGTGGCCTGCTTGCCGGGGCCGATCCAGAGGCTGTCTTCCAGCCCCACGCGCACATTGCCGCCGAGAATCCCGGCCATGGTGGTGAAGCCCATCTGGTGCCGCCCCGCCGCCAGCACGGACCACACATACTGGTCGCCGAAGAGGCGGTCGGCCGTCTCGCGCATGAACATCAGGTTCCGGTGCTCGGCGCCGATGCCGCCCAGAATACCGAAGATGGTCTGCACGAAGAGCGGCCCCTCCACCACGCCGCGGTCCAGCATGTGCGCCAGGTTGTAGAGGTGGCCCACATCGTAGCACTCGAACTCGAAGCGCGTGCCGTGGCCCTTGCCCAGGCGTTCCACGATCTGCTCGATGTCCTGGAAGGTGTTGCGGAAGATGTAGTTGGTGGTGCCCTCCAGATAGGGCTTCTCCCACTCATGCTTGAAGGACTTCACCCGGGCGGCGCTGGGCGCGATGTTGAAGTTCATCGAGCCCATGTTGAGGCTGCACATCTCGGGGCTCGCGATCAGCGGTGCCGCCAGACGCTCGTCAATGGTCATGCCGAGACCGCCACCGGTCGTGATGTTGATCACGGCATCGCTGGACTGCTTGATCACCGGCAGGAACTGCATGAACAGCTTGGGATCGGGCGAGGGCCGGCCGTCATTCGGGTCGCGCGCGTGCAGATGGATGATGGAGGCGCCGGCCTCCGCCGCCGCGATGGATTGCTCCGCGATCTCGGCGGGCGTGATGGGCAGGTGCGGCGACATGGAGGGGGTGTGGATGGCCCCCGTGACGGCGCAGGTGATGATGACTTTCTTGGCCATGGCGGTTCCTCCGAGGTGGCACGCATGGTGCCGCGCCGGAGGCCGCCTGTCACTCCGAGCCCGCTACTCGGAACGCAGCGCCGCGATGGGGTCGAGCCGCGCCGCCCGCCGTGCCGGCCAATAGCCGAAGAACAGCCCCGTCAGCCCCGAGACGGCCACGGCCAGCGCCACCGCATCCCATTGCACCAGCACGGGCCACCCCGCGAGCCCGCCCAGCAGATGCGCCAGCGCGAAGCCCGCGGCCACGCCCGCCGCGCCGCCGATGAGTGCCAGCAGCACCGCCTCCAGCAGGAACTGCTTCAGGATGTCGGCGGGGCGGGCGCCCACGGCCAGGCGCAGCCCGATCTCCTTCGTGCGTTCGGTGACACTCACCAGCATGATGTTCATCACCCCGATACCGCCCACCAGCAGCGACACCGCCGCCACCGAGGCCAGCAGCATGGACAGCGTGCGCGCCGAGGCGTCGCGCGTCGCCGCGATCTCGCTGAGGTTCCTGATCTGCACCGTGTCGGGCTCGTTCGCCGCCACGCGGTGGCGCTGGCGGAACAGGGCGCGAAGCTCATCCTCGACCAGGGCCATGTCCTCGCCCTCATGCACCTTCACGCTGATGGTGCTGACGGCGCGGGCGAAGGCACGCGAGGACCCCATCACGCTGCGCCGCGCGGTCCAGTAGGGCATGACCACCGCGTCGTCCTGGTCCTGGCCCATGGGGTTCTGGCCCTTGCGGCCCAGCACGCCGATCACCTCGAAGGGTGTCGCGCCGATGCGGACCTCGCGGCCCACGGGATTTTCCTCGCCGAACAGCGCCTCGGCCACGGTGGCGCCCAACAGCACGACCTTGCGGCCGGCCATGTTCTCCTCGACCGTGAAGAAGCGGCCTTCCGCCAGGGTCCAGTCATGCGCCACGAACCAGTCCGGGTCCGTGGCCGTGACCGTCGTGGCCCAGTTCTGGTTGCCCGCCACCACCTGCTGCTGCTGGCGAATGGCGCCGGCGGCCACCTGCACGGCATAGATTTCGCGCGGAATGGCCTGGGCGTCGTCCCAGCTCATGTTCGCCCGCTGCCCGGCGCCGAGCGAGACGCCGCCCATCCGCACATTGCCGCCCCAGACCAGCAGCAGGTTCGCACCCAACGACTGGATCTGCGACAGCACCTGCTGGCGCGCGCCCGCCCCCACGGCCACCGTCACCATCACGGCGGCCACGCCGATGAAGATGCCGAGTGCCGTCAGCGCCGCGCGCAGCTTGTTCGCGTTCAGCGCGCCCAGCGCGGCCGACAGCGCCTCGGTGAAGGACAGCCCGCCCCGCCCGCGCGGCAGGGGTGCCAGCGCGCTGACCGCGGGCGGCGCCACGGGGGCCAGATGCGGCGCGTTCATGCCAATTCCCTCAGCAGCGCGGCCGCATCCACCGGCGTGTGGCGCCTGTCCTCGACCATCTTGCCATCCTTGAAGCGCAGGGTGCGCGCCGCATAGGCCGCCACGCTCGCATCATGCGTGACGCAGAGCACCGCCACCCCCGCCGCGTTCAGCGCCTGGAACAGCGCCATGATCTCGATGCCCGTGCGGCTGTCCAGCGCGCCCGTGGGCTCGTCCGCCAGCAGCAATTCCGGGCCGTTCACCAGGGCGCGCGCGATGGCCACGCGCTGTTGCTGCCCGCCCGAGAGCTGGTTGGGCCGGTGCCGCATCCGCCCCGCGAGGCCGACCCGCGCCAGCGCCTCGGCCGCGCGCGCCTCGCGCACCGCGCGCGACACACCGCGATACAGCATGGGCATCGCCACGTTCGCCAGGGCATCGAGGCGCGGCAGCAGATGGAAGGACTGGAACACGAAGCCGATGCGCTCGCCGCGCAGGGCGGCCAACGCCTCGGTGGAGAGATGCGCCACATCCTCGCCCGCCAGGCGATAGGTTCCGCGCGTGGGCGTGTCCAGGCAGCCGATCAGGTTCAGGAAGGTGGACTTGCCCGAGCCCGAGGGGCCCATCGCCGCCACGAACTCGCCGGGCTGGATGGTGACGTCCACGCCGTCCAGCGCCGCCACCACGCCCTCGCCCGAAGGGTAGTGGCGCGTAAGGTCATGCGTCTCGATCAGGGGCGCGTTCAAAACAGCCCCCTCCCGGTTGGCGCGCGCACAGCGCCGGCGCGCTCGGTGCCGACCACCACCTGCATGCCTTCCTCCAGCGCGCCGCCCACCACCTCCGTCATCTGGCCGTCGGTCAGGCCGGTGCGGAGGGAGATGGTGCGCGTGGTCCCGTTCGCCTCCAGCACATGCACGGTGCCGGCGGCGCCGCCGCGCTGGCCGCGCGCGGAAGCGAGGCGCGCGCGCTGGTCGGGCGTGAGGCTGGCCGTCATGGCCGCCTGCAGGCGCTGGCGGGCCGCCTGGGCGCCGCGGCGCCGCGCCTCGGCATCGGCGGGCAGCGCGTCCATGGCGGCGCGGAACTCGGACTGCGCGGCCTCGATGGCCTGGCGCTGGGCGGGCGTCAGGTCCTCCATCTCGCGCAGCGCGGCCTCCATGGGGTTGGCGGGCGCGGCGGTGGCGCCGGCGGCACCCGGCGGGCGCCAGCGCAGGGCGGCATTGGGCACGCGCAGCGCCTCGGGCCTTGCGTCGGTCACGATGCGCAGCGTGGCGGTCATGCCGGGCAGCATGCGGCCCTCGGGGTTCCCCGCCGTCACCACCACCGTGTAGGTGACCACGTTGTTCACCGTGGTGGGGCTGAGGCGGATGTCCTTCACCCGGCCGCGCAGATTCACCTGCGGGTGCGCGGCGACGGTGAAGGTCACGTTCTGGCCGGGCTGGATGCGGCCGATATCGGCCTCGTCCACCGTCGCCCAGACCTCCATCTCATCGAGGTTGGCCGCGATGGTGAAGAGCGTGGGCGCCTGCAGCGAGGCCGCCACCGTCTGCCCCAGATCCACGCTGCGCGAGACGATGATGCCGTCAATGGGGCTGCGGATCACGGCGAAGGAGAGGCTCACATCCACCTGCCGCAGTTGCGCGGTGCGCTGCGCCAGCGTGGCCTGCGCGGCGGTGATCTGGGCATGCGCGGTGCGGGCCGCGGCCGCGGCGGCGGCGAGCTGCGCCTCGGCCTGGGCGGCGTCGGCCTCGGCGGCGGCCACCTGGGCGCGCGCGCCGTCCACGGTGAAACCCGCGCGCGTGGCGTCACGCACCGCGCCCACGCCGCTGCGGCGCAGTTGCTCGGTGCGCTGGGCCTCGAACTCGGCATCCTGCGCCTGGGCCGCCACGCGGGTGATGTTGGCGCGGGCGGAGGCGAGCTGCGCGGCGGCGCGCAATGCCTCGGCATCGGCGCGTTGGGCGGAGGTTTCCGCGACGGCCACCGCCGCCTGGGCGGAGCTGAGTTCCGCCGCCGCCGCCGCGCGCGTGGCCTCCAGCTGCTGCGTGTCGAGCCGCGCGAGAAGCTGCCCCGCCGTCACGCGCTGGTTGAAGTCGCCCTCCACCTGGCGGACCTGGCCCGAGAGCTGGCTGCCCACGATGACCGAGACCACGGGGTTCACCGTGCCGGTGGCCGAGACGATGGCGGTGATGGGCCCGCGGTCCACCGGGGCGGCGCGCACGCGTGGCCCGGCGGATTCGCCCGTGCCCCAGCCGAGGGTGGCCAGCGCCTGGCCTCCATAGAGATAGCCACCCCCGATGAGGGCAGCGGCAAGGATCAGCAGGGGGAGGGCTTTGCGCATGGCTCCTGTAACATGGCATGCGGGTGTAACGCCGATGTTGCGACGGATCAGGGGGAAAAGACCATGCGGTTGCTCGTGCTCGGGGCCGGCGCGCTGGGGGGTTACTTCGGGGGCCGGCTGGCCGAGGCCGGCGGCGACGCCACCTTCCTGGTGCGCCCGCGCCGCGCGGCGCAACTGGCCGAAGACGGGCTGCGGATCGAAAGCCCCTTCGGCGAGGCCCGGCTACAGGTGAAGACCGTGACGGCCGAGGCGCTGGGGCCGGGCTGGGACGTGATCCTGCTGGCCTGCAAGGCCTATGACCTGGACGAGGCCATGGCCGCCATCCGCCCGGCGGTGGATGGGCGCACCGCCATCCTGCCCGTGCTCAATGGTTTGTCGCATGTGGAGACACTTGGTCACGCCTTCGGCGCGGAGCGGGTGCTGGGCGGCCTGTGCAAGATCCAGGCGACGCTCTCGCCCGAGGGGGTGGTGCGGCACCTGAACGACTGGCGCTGGCTGACCTTTGGCGAGCAGGACGGCACGATGTCGCCGCGCGTGGAGGCCATCGCCGCCGCCTTCGCCCCTGCCCGCGGCATGGTGGCCCAGGCCGTGCCCGATATCGGCCAGCGCATGTGGGAGAAGCTGGTGC
Organism: Roseococcus suduntuyensis; assembly: GCF_014196305.1. Classification (GTDB taxonomy): domain Bacteria; phylum Pseudomonadota; class Alphaproteobacteria; order Acetobacterales; family Acetobacteraceae; genus Roseococcus; species Roseococcus suduntuyensis. The sequence continues at coordinate 59,523 of NZ_JACIDJ010000005.1, read as the reverse complement.
ACCTGGGCAGTGCCGCCATCGGCACCGTGCTGATGCGCGCCAATGTGGGCGAGGTGGTGCGCGCGGGCGGCGCGCCCTTCCTGGCCGAAGTGCTGGCGCGCAACGCCGCCATCGCCGCGCATCACGGCCACCCCATGCCGGAGAGCTTCATGGCCGAATACGGCCAGCTCTTCGCGGACCCCGCCAGCGCCTACGCCACCTCCCTGCTGCGCGACATCGAGGCGGGCCACCGCAGCGAGGGCGAACACATCCTGGGCTTCCTGCTGGAGGCCGCGCACCGCGCCGGGGTCGAGGCCCATTGGCACGCCGCGGCGGCGCTGCATGCCCGCGCCTATGAGCAGCGGCGGGCGGCCCAACGTCTGCCCTGAACGAACCTTCCCACAAGGTATGCGTAGTTCTCCCTAATTGCGTGCCCGTGAATATACTTGTCAGTGTGCGGCATGAACATTTTACGGAATCAGGACCACTCCATGGACGGGCGCACCAACTCGCGATTCGTTGACGACTACCTGCTGTACCTGCTGGCCCGTGCCTCGCACACTCTTTCGGCAGAGTTCCATGCCACGCTGCGCCGCGCCGGCGTCTCGGTGCCGGTGTGGCGGGTGCTGGCCACCCTCTCGGGCAGCACCCCCGAGACGGTGACGGGCCTGGCCGAGGCCTGCCTGCTGCAACAGCCCACCATGACCAAGCTGCTCGACCGGATGGTGCGCGATGGCCTCGTCCAGCGCCTGCCCGATGCGCGGGACCGCCGCGTGGTCCGCATCGAGGCCACGGAACGCGGCCAGGCCCTGGTGCAGGACCTTCTGGTGGCCGCCCGCCAGCACGAGGCACAGGTGCTGGCCCGCTTCCCCGACATGGACCCGGCCGCCTTCAAGCAGCTGCTGCGCGCCATGATGACGCGCCCCGGGCGGGGGCGCCGCGCCGTCGCGGCGTGACGCGGCGCCGGTGAAGATCCCCGATCCGCACCAGCTCGCCCCCTATGTCATCGCGGCGATGGTCCTGGCCGCGGTGGTGCAGATCATGCTCCTGGTGGTCGGGTAGGGTGCGCTGGGCGGCCGGGCACGCTATCTGAAGGGCGTGACCCAGCCCAAGCCCAACTTCCTCGACCATGACCGCCCCCCCGTGCCCGACCTCGTGGTGCCGCGCGGCGTCGTGCCCTTCCACCTGGCGCAGAAGCCCGTGCGCGGCCGCCTGCTGCGCCTGGGCCCGCTCGCCGAGGCGCTGCTCTCCCGCCACGACCACCCGGAGGCCGTGGCACGGCTGATGGGCGAGGCCATGGCGCTGACCGCGGGCCTGGCTTCCGCGCTGAAATACAAGGGCTCCTTCTCGATCCAGGCGAAGGGCGACGGCCCCATCCCCATGCTCGTGACCGACTGCACCGACATGGGCGGCTTGCGCGGCTATGCCCGCGTGGACGCGGAGAAGCTGGCCCGCTATGGCCGCAACCCCTCGGCCCGCGCGCTGCTGGGCAAGGGCTACCTGGCCTTCACCTGCGACCAGGGTCCGGACATGGAGCGCTACCAGGGCATCGTCGCCATCGAGGGCGCCACCCTGTCGGAGATGACGGCCAACTACTTCGCCACCTCCGAACAGCTGCGCAGCTTCGTGCGCCTCGCCTGCGCCCGCACCGAGGAGGGGTGGCGCGCGGCCGCCTTCATCATGGAGCGCGTGGCGGTGGAGGGCGGCATCGCCGACAGCGCGGGCGATGACGATGCCTGGGACACGGCGCTGGCCCTGGCCCACACCCTCACCGAGGCCGAGATGCTGGACGACGCCCTGCCGGCCGACCGCCTGCTGCACCGGCTGTTCCACCAGGAGGGGCTGATGCTCGACCAGCCCCGGGCGCTGGCCTATGGCTGCCGGTGCTCGCGCTCGCGCCTCGCGGGCGTGCTGGAGGGCTTTCCGGTCGAGGACCTCGACCACATGGCGGAGGACGGGACCATCACCATGACCTGCGAATTCTGCAACGTGGATTTCCGCTTCGCGCGGGAAAGCCTGCGGGGGGCGCAGGCATGATCGCCCGCCGCGCCCTGCTCGCCCTGCCCGCGGGCCTTGCCGCCTGCGCGGCCCCCGCCATCCCGCGGGTGGAAGGCCCGCCCATCGGCTACCGGCACCTGACGCCGCTGCGCCTGGATGTCGCCACCATCGCCATCGAGGAGGAACTGGCCTTCGCCGGCCCCAACGACCTGGGCCGCGAACTGCGCCCCAGCGCGGCCGAAGCGGTGCGGACCATGGGCCAGGACCGCCTCTTCGCCTTCGGCACCCAGAACAGCGCGCGCTTCGTCGTGACCCGCGCGCAGATCCTGCGCGAGCCGGGTCCGCCCGGGCAGGGCCTCTTCGCCCAGCCGCAGGACCGGCTGGACCTGCGCCTCACCTGCCGCCTGGAAATCCGCAACCCCACGGGGCTGCGCCTGGGCTTCGCGGAGGCCAGCGCCACCCGCATGCAGACGCTTGACAGCGACCCCATGGGCCGCATGGCCGTGGCGGAGACCATGCTCCGCCAGGCCATGTTCGACCTGAACACCGAGTTCGAGTTCCAGCTGCGCCGCGCCCTGCGCGCCTATCTGGTGGAGGGCGAGCGCGCCGCCCCGCCGCCGCCCGTCGCACGCGAGGAGCTTCCCCGGACATGAGCCTGACCTTCTCCAACTCCGACGGCGTGCGCGCCCCGGCCTCGCGCTATTCCCTGGCCTGCCTGGTGCAGGGGCCGGGACAGCGCCTCGTCATCTCGGGCCAGGTGGGCGTGGCGCCGGACGGCAGCGTGCCGGCCGATGGCCCCGCGCAAATCCGGCAGAGCCTCGCCAACCTCACCACCATCCTGGCCGCGCATGGCATGGGGCCGCGCGACATCGTGAAGGTGACGGTGTTCCTGACCGACCCCGCGCTGATCCAGCCCTGGCGCGAACTGCGCGACGCCGCGCTGGAAGGCCATGCGCCCACCTCCACCCTGCTGATCGTGGCCGGCCTCGCCGACCCGCGCTTCCTGGTGGAAGTGGAAGCCGAGGCCTTCACCCCCGGCTGACCCACCATTCGCGAAGCAGCAGCGCCAGCAACAGCACGAGACCCAGCGTGGCCATGCTGTAGAGCGCGGCGTGGGGGCCCAGCCGTTCCGCCAGCGCGCCCACCAGCAGCACGCCCGCGGGGCCCGCGCCGATGCAGGTCGTGACCAGCCCCAGCACGCGCGAGCGGATTTCGGGCGGCGCATGGGTCATGACCAGCGAGGTCTGCATGGCCGCGAAACGCGCCGTGCCCAGCCCGCCCAGCACCAGCAGCGCCCAGGCCAGGATGTAGTAGGGGCTGGACACCACCAGCAACAGGCAGGCGAAGAAGAGCAGGCTGCCCGCCACGAAGGGAAACAGCCCCGGCGGCGCGCGCCGGCGCAGCGCCATCCAGAGCCCGCCCAGCAGCGCGCCGAAGGGCTCGGCCGCGGCCAGCAACCCGATGGCCGCGCCTGACGCGCCGAAGGCCGCCGCCCCGAAGGCCGGCAGGATGCCCGCATAGCAGAAGGCGAAGACGTTCATGATGAGCGTCACCCCCAGCACCATGCGAAGCCGGGGTTCCGCCAGAGCGAATCGGGCCGCCTCCACGATGCCCGACAGCGCCGATTGCGGCGCGCGGACCACCATGCGCGGCGGCGTCACGCGCCAGGCGAGGAACAACGCCAGCAGGTGGAAGCCGCAGGCGATGGCGGCGGCAGGGGCAAGGCCGGTCAGCTGGAACAACGCGCCCCCCAGCAGCGGGCCGATGGCACGCGTGGTGCTGCCCGTCATGGTGTCCAGCGCCACGGCCTGCACCAGGTCCTCGGGCGGGGCGGCATCGGCGGCCATGCGGCGGCGCGTGGCCATCTCACCCGCCCATGCGAGGCCGGCCAGCAACCCCTGCGCCATCAGGTGCCAGGGCGCGATCCAGCCCAGCGCCGCCAGCAGCGCCACCAGCCCCGCGCCCACGGCCGAACTGGCCTGCAGCGCGATCAGCAGCCGCCGCCGGTCCAACCGCTCGGCCAGCGCGCCGGCCACGGCGCCCAGCAGCAGCATGGGCAAAGCGCGCATCATGGCGACGGCGGCCACCATGAAGGCGGAGCCCGTGGCCTCGTAGGTCCAGAGCGTGGCGGCCAGCAGCTCCAGCCAGCGCATGGTGTTGGCGATGCCGCCCAGCAGCCAGATGCGCCGGAAATCCGGCGTGGCGAAGAGGCGCCGGATGGCGCCGCGACCTTGGGTATCGGCCGCGCTCATGCGTCTCGTCGTCCGCTGGCAGCGCTGGCCATCATGTCCCTCCCGGTGGTCGAGGCTACAGCGCGGCGGTGGGCCGGCAACCGGGCGGGCATGAAAAAAGCCGGCCACCCGAGGGTGGCCGGCCTGGTCTTCCCCGCGAAGGGGGGTGGGTCAGTCGTCGATCTTCGGGTTGATCTTGCCCTTGATCGCCGCATAGATCGCCCAGAGCAGCAGGGCCGTCGTCACGAAGATGAAGGCCGCGCTGATCGGGCGCGTCACGAACACCGTGGCGTCCCCGCGCGAGAGCAGCATGGCCCGGCGCAGGTGCTCCTCCATCAGTGGGCCCAGGATGTAGCCCAGCAGCAGCGGCGCGGGTTCGAAGCGCAGCAGCATCAGGAAGTAGCCGAACACCCCGAAGATCAGCACCATGAAGATGTCGAAGGTGTTGTTGTTCACGCTGAACACGCCGATCGCGATGAACATCAGGATCGAGGGGAACAGGAAGCGGTAGGGGATCTGCAGCAGCTTCACCCACATGCCGATGAGCGGCAGGTTGAGGATGACCAGCAGCACGTTGCCGATCCAGAAGCTGGCAACGAGGCCCCAGAAGATTTCCGGATGCTCCGTGATCAGGCGGGGCCCAGGCTGGACGCCCGCGATGATCATGGCACCCAGCATCAGCGCCATCACCGCGTCACCCGGGATGCCCAGGGTGAGCGTGGGGATGAAGGCCGTCTGCGAGGCGGCGTTGTTCGCGGCCTCGGGCGAGACCACGCCCTCCACCGCGCCCTTGCCGAAGCGCTCGGGCGTCTTGGAGATCTTCTTCTCGACCGCATAGGCCATGAAGGCCGAGATGGTCGTGCCCGTGCCCGGCAGCGCGCCGAAGAAGGAGCCGACGCCCGTGCCGCGGAGCATGGGCCACCAGAAGCGGCTCCAGTCATCCTTGGTGGGGACCATGGAGCGGAAGGTGATCTTCTGGCGCTGGTCGGCCTTCTGGTCGCGGATCTTGTTCACGCTGGCGATCACCTCGCCCACGCCGAACAGACCCATCGCGATGGCGACCAGGTTGAAGCCGTCCGACAGTTCCGGGATGCCGAAGGTGTAGCGCTGCTGGCCCGTCTGCACGTCGGTGCCGACCATGCCCAGGCACAGACCCACCAGCACCATGGCGATGCCCTTCACGGGCGAGCCCTGGGAGAGGGTGGAGGCCGCGACCAGGCCCAGCAGCATCATGGCGAAGTATTCCGCCGGCCCGAAGGCCAGCGCCACCTCGGCCAGCGCGGGCGAGAACAGCGTCAGGATGATGATGCCGATGCTGCCGCCGATGAAGGAGGCGAGCGTGGTGACGAAGAGTGCCACACCCGCGCGCCCGTTGTTCGACATCGGGTAGCCGTCGAGGCAGGTGACCGCCGAGGAGGGGGTGCCCGGCAGGTTCATCAGGATCGAGGCCGTCGAGCCGCCATACTGCGTGCCGTAGTAGATGCCGGCCAGCATGATGAGCGCGGTGGTCGGCGGCACGTAGAAGGTCAACGGCAGCAGCATCGAGATCGTGGCCAGCGCGCCGATGCCCGGCAGCACGCCCACGAAGGTGCCCAGGAACACGCCGATGAAGCAGTACATCAGGTTCTGCAGCGAAAACGCCGTCTGGAACCCGAAGAGGAGATCGCCGAAAACTTCCATCAGATGTTCCACCGGAAGGCTTGGATGGGGATGCCAAGGCCCCAGATGAACACCGCGACCGCCGAGATGGCGAGGAACACGCTGAGGGCGAGGTTCTCGATCAGGTTGGCGCCAGGCTTGGCGAAGGCCGCGCAGAACACCAGGGCGAAGATGGCGGGCACCATGCCCAGCCGCTCAAGCACGAAGGCGAAGACGCCGATCGAGAGGCAGACCATGAGGAACGGCCGTCCCTCGAAGCCCAGCGGGTCACCTTCGCGGAAAAAGGCCGGCAGCGCGATCAGCACACCGAACACCGCGATCAGCCCGCCCAGCACCGCCGGGAAGAAACCCGGGCCCATGCGGCGCAGCGTGCCGATCGAATACGATTCCATTGCATGATTCATGAACCATAGGCCGACCGCGATCATCACGGCCCCTCCTATGATGTCCACATAATCCCTCTTGGTTTTCACCCGGAAGCACTCCCCATCATTATCGCAAGGCGCGCGACACTACGAAGGCGCCAAGCCTGGACGCAAGGGGCGCGCGCCCCAGGTGACTCATTTAATAAGCGTAACGCGGCATAGCTTTCTGAATATTGCGCGCGCGTAAGGCGGCCCGGCAAGGGCCACATTCGCAAAATGGAGTGAAACCAGGGGTTTGTGGGCGGCACGGCGGCGAAACCCCTACGGGGGGCTGCCAAGCCGGCGCTTTCCATGGATCATCCCGTCCATGACCCATCTCTTCTCCCCCTGGACGCTTCGCGGCGTCACCTTCCGCAACCGCATCGGCGTCTCGCCCATGTGCCAGTATTGCTGCGCCGAGGACGGGCTGCCCACGCAATGGCACCTGGCCCACCTCGTCTCGCGCGCCGTGGCGGGGCCGGGCATGGTGATGACCGAGGCTGCGGCGGTGACCCCCGAGGGCAGGATCAGCCCCGGCGACCTGGGCATCTGGAGCGACGCCCATCTGGAGGGCCATACGAAGCTCGCGGCCGCCATCGCCGCCGCGGGCTCGGTGCCCGCCATCCAGCTGGCGCATTCGGGCCGCAAGGGCAGCCGCCTGCCGGCCTGGGATTCGGGTGCGGCCGTGCCGGGCTGGGAGGCGCTGGGCCCCTCGGCCGTGCCTTTCGGCAACTACGCGACACCCCGCGCCATGACCGAGGCGGACATCCTGGCCACGCGCGACGCCTTCGTGGCCGCCGCGCGCCGGGCCGTGTCGGCCGGCTACCGGCTGATCGAGATCCATGCGGCGCATGGCTACCTGCTGCACAACTTCCTCTCGCCGCTGTCGAACCGGCGCAATGACGGCTGGGGTGGGGATTTCGAGGGCCGCACCCGGCTGCTGCGCGACATCGCGGCCGCCACGCGCGCCGCCATCCCCGAGGAGGTGGTGCTGGGCGTCCGCATCTCCCACACCGACTGGGTGGAGGGTGGCTGGAGCACGGAGGAGAGCGTGGAACTCTCCCGCCACCTCAAGGCGCTGGGCGTGGATGTGGTGGATGTCAGCTCCGGCGGGCTCGATGCCGGGCAGCAGATTCCGCTCGGCCCAGGCTACCAGGTGCCGGGTGCCGATGCGGTGCGGCGCGGCGCGGGCATCCCCGTGATGGCGGTGGGCCTGCTGACCGAGGCGGCGCAGGCCGAGGCGGTGCTGGCCGAGGGCAAGGCCGACATGATCCTGCTGGCCCGCGCCTTCCTGCGCGACCCCTACTGGGTGCTGAACGCCGCCGTGGCGCTGGGCGCCACCGAGGCCCTGTCCGTGCCGCCGCAATATGAGCGCGGTTGGGGCGGCATGGGCCCGATGCGGATCAACCGTGCGGTCGGCGCGCCCATGCCGCCGCTCTGAAACAAGGGCCCCGTGCCGGCCTTTGTGCCGGCCGGAAAAACCCTGGATTGGCATTCGTCTTTGCATGCGCAAGTCGGCCGTGCCTCTGCACGGCCGCCACCCTTCCGCGTGGCCGCTTTCTGGAACACCCGGTCAGGATTCACCGGTGCATGTAAATTTTACGCCGCGTCACCTGAAATTTCGTTAAAAACAAAATCATGGCGGTCGTTCTTTTGTCATTATGCACGTTCTAGTTGTGCAACCGCTGGGCATCTGGCAGGTTGATCTCATGTTGCTTGGCGGTGGTTCAGGGTGTTCCACCTCATCCGCACCATCTCGTCGGATGCGCCGTCAGGTTCCCTGAACAGGAGTGAGACGACCATGGCCGATTCCACCTCACCTGGCGCTTCGTCCGCGGTTGGCTCGCGCAACGCCGTGCCCCCCACGCGGAATGCCGCCGGGCCGGGCCGGGTGCAGCGGGCCCGCCGCCCCGCCGCGGAAGCGACCCGCGGGGCGCGCCGCGCCGATGAGACCGATATCGAACTGGGCCAGCGCCTGTGGCAGCTCCGGCTGCACCGCGGCGTCACCCGCCGCGAGGCCGCCGAACGCCTCGGCGTCACCGCGCAGCAGGTCCAGAAATATGAGCTGGGCCAGGACCGCCTGTCCATCGGTCGGTTGGTCCGGCTGGCAGCGCTGCTCGAAACCCCGCTGCCCGTGCTGATCGACGGTCTGGGCGAGCAGGACGGCACGGCCGAGCCCGCGCTGGAGCGTGCCCAGCGCCATGCCGAGAGCTGCGCCCTCATGCAGAGCTTCGCGCTGATCGACCACGGCGAACTGCGCGAGATGGTGCTGAACCTGGCGGACCGCCTGGCGCGCCTGCCCGCCGGTGAGTCCGGCAGCATGCCAGCCTCGACGCCCCGTCGCTGACCGCGGCGCCGCCTTCAACCGCGGCGTGATCCTCCGCTACGGATCACGCCGCGATCCCATGCCTGGGGTCAGGCTTCGGGCCTGAAGCCCGAGGCCTCCACCACCGGACCCCACTTCTCCGTCTCCTCGCGGATCCGTGCTGTGAAGCGCGCGATGTCCTCATGGGCCGGCGTGAACTCGCGCTGCTCCAGGGCCGCGCGGAAGGATGCATTGCCGTTGGCCGTGCGCAGCGCCTCGCTCAGGGCCGTCGCCACCGCCTGCGGGGCGCGTGCCGGCAGAAAGACACCGAACCATTCATCGGCGGTCAGCGCCGGAAAGCCCTGCTCCGCGAAGGTCTGGAAATCCGGGAAGCGCGGGATGCGCTGCGCGGCCGTGGTCGCGATCACGCGCAGCCGCCCGCCTTCCATCTGGGGCACGATGTCGCCGATCACGTTGATGGAGGCCGGCACCTGGCCGCCCAGCAGGTCGGTGATGGCCGGCGCCGCCCCGCGATAGGGCACGTGGTTCAGCTCCACCCCCGCCGCCCGGGCCAGCATCACCCCCGTGAAATGCGGCACCGAGCCCGCGGCCGGCGAAGCATAGGCCAGGCCCCCGCGCTGCCGCGCCAGCGCCAGGAATTCCGCGAGGTTCGTGACCCCCGGCGCGCCAGGCCCCACGGCCATGGCGAAGGGATAGACCACCACCGGCGAAATGGGGCTGAGGTCCCGCAGGGGGCTGTAGCGCAGCCGCTCGCCATAGAGGTGCGGGTAGATCGAGATCATGCTGGCCGGCGTCAGCAGGATGGTGGCGCCATCGGGCTCGGCGCGCATGACCTCCTCGATGGCAAGCCGGCCCGTGGCACCCGCCCGGTTCTCGACGACCACCTGCGGCGCCCAGACGCCCCGCAACCGCTCGGCCAGCTGGCGCGCGGTGAAGTCCACCGTGCCACCGGCGGGGAAGCCCACCAGGATGCGCGCCGGACGGTTGAGCGCGGCCGTCTGCGCGCGAAGAATTCCGGGCGCGGCCAGGAGTGGCACCGCCAGGACGGGCGCGCGAAGAATATCGCGGCGCGAAAATTGTAACATTCTGTCTCCTCCTCCGTGTCTGTTTCAAGCCTGGAACAGAGTGCGCCGAAGGGGCCCTGCGTTTCTCCCCGCCGGCCTCTGCGGGCCATGCTGGGCCCATCATGCCTCATCATGGCCGCCAAACGCCATGGAGGGGGCACCCGCCATGGACGCGCCCCCCGGGCGGGGCCAACATGCCGGCATGAGTTTCCGCCCCGCCTGCCGCGAGGCCCTGGGCGTGCCCGCCCTGGCCATGGCCGCCACCTTCCTGGCCTTCGGCGCGGCGGTGCAGGCGGCGGGGTTCGGGCTGGGCTGGGCCATCGCCGCATCGCTGTTCGTCTATGGAATGCCGGGGCAGCTCGTCCTGCTCGCGGCACTCGGCACGCCGGGTGGCGCGCTGCCGGCCGTGGCCGGCGCCGTCGCGGCCAATGCGCGCTTCGTGCCCATGGCGGTGGCGCTGGCCCCCTGGCTGGGCGGGGGGCCACGACGCTTCCTCGCGCTGCCCTTCATCGCCGTCACCCCTTGGGCCATGGCCATGCGCCGGCTGCCCGCCGTGCCGGTGGAACGGCGGCTGGCCTGGTTCCTGGGCTTCGGCCTCACCTCCTGGACGGTGGCGGGGCTGTCCACGCTGGTGGGGCATCTGGTGGCGCCGCTGCTGGACATCTGGTTCCTGGCGGCCTTGCTTTTCGTGAACCCCCTGTATTTCGGGCTGATCCTGGCAAGTGACCTCGGCCAGCCCTTCGTCCGCCGCGCGGCCATCCTGGGTGTGGCGGCGGCCCCCCTCGCCTTCGTGCTGCCCGCCGCCTGGGCCCTGCTGGGGGCGGGGCTGGTGGGCGGCACGCTGGCCTTCCTCTGGAGCCGCCATGTCGGCCGATGACCTGGCCTTGGCGCTGCTGGTGGCGGCCTGCGCCGCCATGCGGGGCGCGGGGCTTTTCGTGGCGGGGCGCCTGGGGGCGGACCACCCCTTCGTGCGCTGGGCCGCCAGTGTCGCGATGGCCACGCTGGCGGCCTTCGTGACGCTGGCGGTGGTGGCGCCCACCGGCTCGCTCACCCTCATTCCCTGGCAGGGGCGGGTCGCGGGCTTCTGCGCGGCCATGGGCGTGCTGGCCTGGCGGGGCGGGCTCTTCGCGCCCCTGATGGCCGGGCTGGCGGCCACGCTGCTGGTGGCGATGCTGGTGTAGCGCCTGGTCCGGGGCGGCTGCTCATCAGCCGCTCACTCAGGCGCCCTTCAGCATCGGCCGCAGCGCGTCATGGATGGCCTCCACATCGGCGCGGCGCGCATGGGCGGTGCCCTCCGCCGCCACGGTGGCGCCGCCGGCCGCGCTGCCCCAGAGGAAGGCCTCCTCCACGCTCTCGCCCCGCGCCAGCGCCAGGGTCATCGCGGCCACGAAGCTGTCCCCCGCGCCGGAGGCGCCGCGCACCACCACATCGGGCGCGGGCAGGCGCCAGCATTGCCCCTCGGCGCTGACCAGGAGGGCGCCGCGGCTGCCCAGCGTCACCGCCACCAGCCGCGCCGCGCCCGAGGCCGCCAGCTCCTTCGCGGCCGCGATCAGGGCGGGTGTCTCGCGAAGTTCGCGGCCCACCAGCGCCTCGAACTCGCCGAGGCTGGGCTTCACCAGCGCGAGCCCGCCCACATCCAGCGCGGCCTTCAGCGCGGCGCCGGAGGTGTCCAGCACCACGCGCCGCCCCGCCGCCTTGGCCTGGCGCAGCGCGCGGGCGAAGAAATCGGCCGGCACGCCGCGGGCCAGGCTGCCGCTGAGCACCACCCAGCCGCCTTCCTCGCGGTTCAGGGCGTCCAGCGCGGCCTGCCATTCGGCCTCGGCCAGCAGCGGGCCCTCGGGGATGAAGCGATATTCGAGGCCGCTCGAAATCTCATGGATCACCTGGGCGATGCGCGTGCGGCCCGCGATGGGGAGCGCCCGGTAGGGCGTTTCGCCCTCGGCCAGCAATTCCTCCAGGAAGCGCCCCGCCACCCCGCCCGAGGTGACCAGCGCCAGCGTGTCCCCGCCCAATTCCCGCACCACGCGCGAGACATTCACCCCGCCGCCGCCCGGATCATAGCGTTCGTGGAAGGTGCGGGTCTTGCGGACGGCGCGCACGGTTTCCGCCTCGGCGGACAAGTCCACCGAGGGGTTGAGCGTCAGGGTGAGGATGCGTTCGGCCTGGGTCATGGCAGGCATTCTAGCCCCAGCCGCCCCTTGTCGCGGAACCCGCGCGGTTCGATCTCTTCCGCATGCCAGACACGCTCAGCGACATCCGCTTCGGCTTCGACCATTCTTATGCCCGCCTGCCGGAGCGATTTTTCGCGCGCGTGGAACCCACGCCGGTGGCCGGGCCGCGGCTGTTGCGGCTGAACGCCCCGCTGGCGGCCGAGCTGGGGCTGGACGCTCAGGCGCTGACCGGGCCCGCCGGTGCCGCCATCTTCGCCGGCAGCGCCCTGCCCGCCGATGCCGAGCCCATCGCCATGGCCTATGCCGGCCACCAGTTCGGCGGCTTCACGCCGCAGCTAGGCGATGGCCGCGCCATCCTGCTGGGCGAGGTGCTGGACCGCGAAGGGCGCCGCCGCGACATCCAGCTGAAGGGCTCGGGCCCCACCCCCTTCTCGCGCCGCGCCGATGGGCGCGCGGCGCTGGGGCCGGTGCTGCGTGAATACCTCATCAGCGAGGCGATGACGGCGCTCGGCGTGCCCAGCACCCGGACGCTCGCCGCCGCGCTGACCGGCGAGATGGTGCTGCGCGAACCCGGCCCCCTGCCCGGCGCCGTGCTGACGCGCGTGGCGTCCAGCCATATCCGCGTGGGCAGCTTCCAGTTCTTCGCCGCGCGGGGCGACGCGGAGGGGCTGCGCCTGCTGGCCGACCACGCCATCGCCCGCCACGACCCCGAGGCGGCGCGGGCCGAGCACCCCTATCGCGCGCTCTATGAAGGCGTGCTGGAGCGCCAGGCCGCGCTGGTCGCGCGCTGGATGCTGCTGGGCTTCATCCATGGCGTGATGAACACCGACAACACCACCATCTCGGGCGAGACCATCGACTACGGCCCCTGCGCCTTCATGGACGCCTACGACCCCGAGACGGTGTTCAGCTCCATCGACCATGGCGGCCGCTACGCCTATGGCAACCAGCCGCGCGTGATGCAGTGGAACCTGGCGCGGCTGGCGGAGGCGATGCTGCCGCTCTTCGACACGAACGAGGACGCGGCGCTGGATTGGGCGAAATCCGCCATCGCCACCTTCGGCCCGCGCTTCGAGGGCCATTACCGGGCGGGGCTGCTGGCCAAGCTCGGCATCGGCGCGCCGCGCGAGGGCGATGACGCGCTGGCCATGGGCCTGCTCGACGCCATGAAGGCGGGCCGCGCCGATTTCACGAACAGCTTCCGCGCGCTGACCGAGGCCGCCGCCGGCGATGATGCCCCGCTCGCCGCGCAAGTCACCGGCACCGACGCCATCCTGCCCTGGGCCAAGGATTGGCGCGCGCGCATCGCCACCGAACCCGGCGTGGCCGAACGCCTGGCCGCCGCCAACCCGCAGGTGATCCCGCGCAATCATCTGGTGGAGGAGGCGCTGGAGGCCGCCACGCGCGACCTGGACCTCGCCCCCTTCGACGCGCTGCTGGCCGTGCTGCTGCGCCCCTTCGAGGCGCCGCCCGCCCGCTACACCCTTCCGCCCGAGCCGAGCGACCGCGTCTACCAGACCTTCTGCGGCACCTGAGGCGCGGCGCGCTCAGGCCGCGCCCCGCGCCTCGCCGTCCATGGGCTCCTGCCCGGGCGCATCGGCGGCCAGGGCGAGCGCGGTCGCCACCGTCTGCAGCCGGTCTATGGTGGATTGGATGCTCCCCAGCACCTCGCCCACCCGGCCCGACACGGGGGCGGGCCAGGCCTCGCCCGGGCGCTGTACGGCCTGCTCGGCCAGGCTCTCGGCCTCGCCGAGGAGTTCGGCGACCTCCGCCTCCACCTGCCCCACCCGGCGCAGCGCGCCCGAGAGCGGCGCGTGCCGTGGGGTGAGCTCCGCCACCAGCGAGGCCGCGATAGAACCGCGCGGCTCGGGCAGGCTGGGGGCGCGACGGGGTGCCAGGGGTTCGGCCCGCGTCGGCAATGCGGCCTGAAGCTCGGCGATGATCGGGCCCAGCGCGGCGCGCGCATCGGGCATGGCGCGGGCGGAGGTCTCCAGCGCCGCCCCGGCCTCGCGCACCGCGGCCGCGGCACCCGCCAGTTCCTGCGCGGTCTCGCCCAGCCTGGCGCCGCCCTCCACCAGGGCCTCCAGCCGCGTGACGTGGTTCGCCAGGCTCTCCAGCGGCAGGGCCTCGCCCAGGTGCTGGGCGCCCTCCTCCAGCGCGACGGCGACGGCCTCCACCCGCGCCACCTGGACGTCCAGCGCCGCGAGCGGCAGGGCATGGACCATCTGCCGCGCCCCCTGCTCCAGCGCCGCCACCCCGCCCGTGACCTGGGAGAGCTGCGCGGCCAGCACGGTGGTCAGCCGGTCCAGCTGGCCCGCCATCTCGGTCACGGGGATCTTGCCCGCGGCCTGCTCCACCGCCCCGGCCGCGGCGTCCATGCGCGCGATCTGGGTGGTCAGTTCCAGCACGGGCAGCCCGCTTTCCAGCCGCTCGGCCGCGCTCTGCACATGGATCGCGGCGGCGGTGACGCGGTCCACCTGGGCGGCGAGGTCGGCCACCGGGATGACCGAGCCCAGGCCCTGGGCCACGCGGTCCATCTCGGCCGCCAGGGCCGCGACACGCGCCACCTCGGCCGGCAGGCCGGCGAGGGGCTGCGCGGTGGCCGCACCCTCCTCCAGCCGGGCGGCCAGGGCCTCCAGCCGTTCCAGCGGCAGGGCGGGCGGCTCGGTGGGGGTCAGGGCCGACACCCGCTCCGCCGCGGCCGCCAGGGCGGACTGGGCCTCGGCCAGGGCCTCCTGGCCGGCGGTGGAGACGCGTTCCGCCGCCACACCGATCCGCACCACCGCCTCATCGGTCACGCGGGTCATGGCCTGCTGCGCCAGCGAGGCCAGCTCACCCAGCAGGGGGGCGGTGGCGCGGCATTCGGCGGCGGCATTCTCGAAGGCGGGCAGCAGCGCGGCGAAGGGCGCGGGATCGGACGGCGCAGCGGGCGCCGCATGCAGGTTGTCCACCGCCACCTCCAGCCGCTCCAGTCCGCGCGCCTCGCGCTCCAGCGTCGCCTCGGCGCGCCCGGCAAGCTGGCCGAGCGTGGCGCCCAGCGTCTCCACGCGGTCCAGCAGGGAGGCGAGGCGGGGATCGGCCTCGCCAGTCGGCAGGGTTTCCAGCCGTTCGGAGAGAAGGCGCACGCGATGCGCCAGGCGGTCCTGCTGGTCGCCGGCGCGGGCCGTGGCGCGCGCCACCTCCTCCTGCGCCTGGCGGGCGGAACCCAACGCCGCCTGCACCTCCTCCCGCAGGCTCTCGCTCCAGGCGGGCGGGCCAGCCTCGGCGGGCGGGCGGCGGCGCGCGGCCAGCAGCAGGCCGAGCAGCCCCAGCGCGCCCATGGCAAGCGCCGCCAGCGGCAGGGCCGCCTCCAGCGGGGCGGTTGGCGTGCCGGCGGGCAGCGTGGCCAGCGTGCCCTCGATGCGGCCGGCGAGGCCCTGCAGCATGGCCTCCACCCGCAGCGGTTCGCCCGCGCGGTCCTGCAACTCCGCCAGGGCCAGCAGGCGACGGCGGAGTTCGGGCAAGGCCGCGGCCTCGCCGGACTGCGCGCGGTCGAGCTGCGCCAGCGCGGCCTCCCATTCGGGCTGCAGCGGCGCGGGCGCGGGCAGCGGCATCACGGGGCGCGTGCCGAGCCAGAGCGCGGCACCCGCCGCCAGCAGCGCCGCGACGGCCAGGGCCATGAGGGCCGTGAACTGGTTCCGGGACATCATGTCCTCCTTTCCGCGCGGGCGCGGATCACATGAGCCGGCCGAGCGGGCCGAGATCGAGGTTGAGGGTTTCCGGCGCGATGCCGAGCTTGCCGCAGAGGCTCACCACCGCCTCGCGCGCGCGCATCAGGCCGAGGCCCAGGCGCTCGGCTTCCTCGGCGTCCAGGCCGCCGCCTTCCATGCGCCGCACCGCCTGCGCCTCCAGCAGCCGCCGGAGGAATTCCACCAGCGTCAGCACGAGGCGCGAGAGGTCCTGCTCCATGTTCTCGGGGGCGAGGGCGAGCCGCATGGCCACCGGGGCCGCGGCCGCGGCC
Source organism: Roseococcus suduntuyensis (assembly GCF_014196305.1). Lineage (GTDB taxonomy): Bacteria > Pseudomonadota > Alphaproteobacteria > Acetobacterales > Acetobacteraceae > Roseococcus > Roseococcus suduntuyensis. The sequence goes on along the minus strand of NZ_JACIDJ010000005.1, from coordinate 43,691 downwards.
AGCGCGTGCTGGGCGTCATCGGCCATGGCGATCATGGCCGGGTCTCCGGCCGAACCTGCGCCAGGCGCGCGGCGGTCTCGACCGAGGCGAGCAGCGCCCGCAGCCCGACATGGACCAGGTCCACGCCCGCCACGGAAATCACGAGCTGGCCGTCCAGCACCACGCCGGTGTCCAGCAGCCGGTCCAGCACGTCTACCAACGCCTGCGGCTGGGGCACCAGCGCCTGCGGCTGGGGCGCCTGCGGCTGGGGCGCCAGCCCGCGCGGTTCAGCCATGGGCATGGGCCAGCGCCTCCCGCGCGAAGGCATAGGGCGGCCAGGGGCCGCTGAGGGTGAGGGAGACACCCGTCGCGTCCAGCTCGCTCGCCATGTTCTCCAGCGACGGGGGCGGGGCGCCGGGCAGCAGCACATTGACGCCCAGCATCCCGGCGCGGGTGCGGGCGGGGATCAGCGCGCGCGCATGATCGGCCAGCGCGACCTGGAGACGGGTGGCGGCGGCGTCGAGATGGCGGGCCCGCGCCTCCTCCCGCGCGCGTTCCAGCCGGCGCTCCAGCAGGAAGCGCGTGCCGGGCCCGGCCACCGCGGCCGCGCCGCTCAGCCGCGCGAGCTCCGTGTCATGGGCGGCGAGCCAGGCCTCCAGCCGCGGCGTATCCTCGCGCAGCAGCAGCGTCCATTCCGCGCAGCCCTGGGCGTGGGTCAGGGCGGTGGCGAGCGGGCCCGCGCGCTCGGCCAGCCAGAGCCGCAGCGGCGCCTCGCTGGAAAACACCGCGCCGAAGGCGAGCGGCAGGGCCGTGCCCGCCAGCACGCCGCACACCGCATGGTGCCGCAGCGCCTGGCGGGAGACCCATTCCGGGTCGCTGGCCAGCCCACCCTCGGCGAACCAGGCGGCGGGCACGGGGCTGACCAGGGCGACCACCGCGCCCTCCGTGACCAGGGCAAGCGGCCCCGCCCCCTCCAGCCCCGGCATATCCGGCACGGGCACGCCGGCGGGAAGCGCGGCATAGGCGTAGAGGGCGAGGCTCATGCGGCGAGCTCCGGCAGGATGATGCGCCGTGCGGCGCGGGTGGCGAGATCCTGTTGCGCAAGGCCCTGCCCATCCGCCGGCAGGGCGCCGCGCAGCAGCCGATGGGCCTCGCTGGCGGCGGCGAAGCCGGTGGCGCTGCCGCCGGCACGGTCGGGATGCAGCGTGCCCGCCACCTCCCGCCAGCGCCGCGCGAGCGACCTGCCATCGGCGCGGGCGGGCAGGCCCAGCAGGCGCCAGGCGCCGTTGAGCCGGCCGGCCTCGTCCTCCACCACGCGGAAGGCGCTGAAGGAAAGCGGCGGCAGCGGGCCCGTCAGGTCACAGGACATGCCCTGGGTCAGCGCGGGCGGCATGGCGCCGAGCCCGGCCTCGATGGCGGCCTCGCCCCCCGCGGGCACGAGGATGGTCAGCGAGGTCTCGCCCTCGCCCCCCGAGACATTCTCGGGCGAGAGGGCGACCACGAGGGGCAGCAGCGCGGCGCGCAGGGCCATGGCGCGCTCGGCCCGCGCCTCGGCCAGGATGGCGGCCACGGCATCGGCCACATCCTTCGGGCGCTCGCTGGCGGCGAGGCGGCGCACCGCGTCCCGTCGCGCCGCCAGGATGGCCTCCGGCGCCCAGCGCAGCGTGACCTGCCACTGGTGGCGCCCGCCCTCGCGCGCCAGCGCGGCGCCGAGGGCCGGTGCGGCGGCCTCGATCAAGGCCGCGAACTCGCTGGCGGGACACAGGGCGGCAGCGGGATCCGCCGGCAGGAAGGGCCCCACCTGGCAGGCGATTTCCAGCCGCCGTTGCACGGCGTGCAGGCGCTTGAACATCGCGCTGCGGCCAGCCGGGAAGGCGGTGCGCGGCGCGCTCTGCGCCACGCCCAGCAGCCCACCCACCCGGCACAGCCGCAAGGCCGGGCCAGGCAGGGCGGCCAGGGCGGCTTCCAGCGCGGGGGCCATGGCCGCCTCGGCCACGCCCAGCAGGGTCAGTTGCGGGGTCATGGCGCGCCCTCCGCCAGGGCGGCGCGGATGGCGCGCAGTTCCGCGAGCAGCTCGGCCTCGGCCACGTCATATTCCTCCTCGGTGATTTCGCCGGCATCGAGCCGCTTTTCGAGCTTTCGCAGCCCCGCCTCGATGCGCGCGGGGTCCAGCGCCTCGGCCATCACCGCCTCGCGCAGCTTGCCCGCGATCCAGGAGACGCCGCCCAGCGGGCCCATCACGGGCAGGCCAAGCAGGGTGCCGAGCATGCTCATGCCGCCTCCCGCAGCCAATCGGCGCGCAGCGTCACGAAATTGTACGGGGGAGCGGGGCCGACATATTTGAACGTGACACGCTCGCCGAAGCGCTCGGCCAGCGCCTCCATGCCGGCGTCGAACTGGGACTCCGCCTCGCGCCGCACAAGGAAGGCGCGGCTGAGGATCATGTCCTCTTCCACGCTGCGGAGTTCCACCTCGCGCTCCGCCAAAGGGGCGAGGGTGGCGGCGATGGCCGCGCCATCGGCCTCGCGCCGGCGGGCGAGTGCGGCTTCCACGCGGCGGCCGAGTTCGATGCGCTCGTAGTAGGTCTCCTGCGCGGGGCGGGTCTTGAGCCGGTCGCGCAGGGCGCGGAGTTCGGCATCGCCCTCCACGATCTCGCGCCAGATCAGCCCCTCATGCCATTGCGCCTTCACGCCGAGTTCGACGCGGCCCGCGATGCCCTCCAGGGCCTCGCGGAAGGCGGGCGCGTGGGCGACGAGGCAGCGATGCAGCGCGGCCTCGTCCGGCGCCACGGTGCCGAAGCGCATGGGCAGCACGTCGGAGAGGCGCATGGCGCGTTCCAGCACGGCGGTGTGGGCCAGCATGAAGCGGCGCGTGGCCTCGATGGGCGCGGGCGGAGCCTCGCCCAGCAGCGCGGTGAAGCCCGCGGCGTGCAGCGCCGTCACCTGGCCGCCGGCAAGGCCGGGGCCCAGCCCCTCGGCCGAGAGCGCGCCCGGCGCGATGCCGTAGATATAGAGGCCCGCGCTCATTCCCCGGCCTCCTCGCGCCGCAGCCGCATTTCCAGCGTGGCGTCCTGGCGGTGCTCCGTCCCGTCCCCGAGGCCCACCCGCACCGAGTAGCCGATGATCAGGCTGGCCTGGGCATCGCCATCCACGCGCGGGAGGTCCTGCGCGACTTCTTGCGGCACGACGGCGCGGGCGCGTTCGCTAAGCCGGCGCGAGAGCGAGACGGGCCGCCTCATGGCCGCGCACCCTCCGGCAGCAGTGCCGCTTCGAGGCGCGCCAGCCGCTCGGTCAGCGCCGCGTTTTCCGCGCGCAGCTTCGCCGCATCCTGCGACAAGGCCGCATCGGCCTCCCACCAGCGGATGCCCATTTCCAGCGCGCGGTCCACCGAGGCGATGACGAGGCGCAGCCGCACCGTCAGCAGCTCCACGCCCACCAGGCTGACGGAGATGTCGCCCGCCACCACGATGCCCTTGTCCAGGATGCGCTCCAGGATGTCAGCCAGGCCCGAGCCCGCCACGGAATGCTGCATGGCCATGGCTCAGCCCTCCCCGCCCTGGGCGCGGTGGAAGCGGCCCGTGCGGCGCCAGCGCTGGATCTTGCCCTCATGGTCGAGCAGCACCTCGAAGCTCGCGATCAGGTCCTGGGTGCGCGGGATGGATTTGTGCTCGATCATGTCGATGCCGATGGTCCAGCCATGCTCGCCCGGATCGAGGCGGCTGACCGTGTCGGGCGGCAGCCCCGTGATGGCCGCCATGTCGCGCTTGGTGCGCTCGATGATCTCGGTGAGGTCCATGGGCGTGCTCCGGGTCAGTATTCGAGGATGATGCGGGGGCGGTGCGTGGGGGCGGGCGCGGGGACGGCCGGTGCGTCCTCGGCGCCGCGCATGCGCCGCTGCAGGACGACCATGCGCGCCTCCACCTGCGCGAGGCTGCTCATGGCCCCCGCGCGCTGGCGTTCCAGCAATTCGATCTGGCGGGTCAGCCGCGCGCGGCGTTGCGCGTTCAGCGCGAATTCGGCGGCCACCGCCTCCAGCCGGAATTCATGCGTGTCGTGGCGGGCGAGGCGCGTGCCGCGCCGCGCGTTCACGCGCAGCGGGCGGGGCCTCATGCCACACCCCCGAAGCGGGCATCGCGCCGTGTCGTCGTGGGCGGGCAGAAGTGCTCGATGAGCTTGATGAGCATCTGCCGATGGCGCGCATCGGGCTGGCCGCCCACCCCGGGCTTGAGGCGGCTGCCCAGAAGGTCGAGGCAGAGCTGCACGAAGTCCGGGTCATCGGCGCTGACGGCGAGGCCCTGCACCGCCGTCATCCGCGCGATCATCAGGCTGGCGCGCAGCGTGGGGCGCTGCGTGTATTCGCGGGAGCGGCGGAAGTCGCGCACCATGTCCACGATGGCCGCCGCATCGGCCAAAGGCAGGCCCGAGCGCGCGGCGGTGACGGCCACCTCCGTGCCGCGGTCGAAGCCGTCGAGGTCGAGCGTCACCATGCGGTCCAGCAGGGCGTTCTGCGCCTCGTGCGCGCCCACATGGTCCACGGGGTTGGAGGTGAAGATGGCGCGGAATTCGGGATGCACGCGCGTGTAGGTCTCGCCGCGGCCGGCCTTGGGCAGCACCAGCATGCGTTCTTCCAGCACCGTCAGCAGCACGTTGTTGGCGGCGGGCGGCGCGCGGTTGAACTCGTCATAGACCAGCGTGCAGCCCTCGGTGCAGGCGACGGTCAGCGCGCGGTCGAGCCACATGGGCTCGCTCTCGCTCTCCACCTTGGTCACGCTGGTGATGTAGCGGTCCACGACGCGGCGGCTTCGCGTGCCGCTCTCGCCGCCCACCAGGCGGCGCGTGTCGAAGCTGTCATCGCCCACCAGCAGCACGACCGGACGTTCCAGCCGTTCGGCGAGGTGCAGCGACAGCGTGGTCTTGCCGCTGCCCGCCGGCCCCCGGAAATGCACGGGATAGCCACCTTCGAGGTAGCGCAGGCTGCGCTGCACCAAGGCCTCGGTGGCATCGGTGCTGACGAATTCCGCGCCCGCGCGCAGTTGCAGCGTCGTCTCGCTCTCATTCTCGAGCGCATCACGCGGCGGCGGCGGGGGCATGACGGCACGCGGCCGGGCAAGCGGGGAAGGACGCAGGGACATGGCGCTCAGGCTCCGCCGAGTTCGAGGGTGACGCCGCGGCGCCAGGCGGCGCGCGACCGGGCCAGCAGGGCGGGCTCCGCCGTCCATTGCCGGTGAATGTCGGTGATGCGGGCGAAGCCCGGCGCCAGCGCGGCCCAGAGGGCCGGTGCCCAGGCATCCTCGCCCGCCTCGTTGAAGGCGAGGCCGGGCGCGGCCCCCAGCACCGCGCCGGCGATGTCGCATTCCTGCTGCTCGGTGGCGCGGGTGACCTGGCCCGTGGCGGCGAAGGCCAGGGCGGCGCCGAAGCCGTAGGCCTGGGCCGACGCGACACCCAGCGGCGCCGCGAGCCGCGCGCCCAAGGCCCGCAGCAGCCGCGCCAGCACCACCGGCGAATGCGGCGCGGCGCCGGCGAGCGCCTGCGCGTCAGACCAGGCGATCCCGGGGCGCAAGGGGGCCTCCGACGCATCCTCGCAGGGGGCGAAGAGGGCGAAGACGAAATCCGCCGCGGGGAAGGCTGGGGGCGCCACCAGCCCCGTGGCCTGCGCGAGCGCCGTCCAGAGACGCTCCAGCGCCGCATGCGCGGCCTGCATCTCGGGTTGCAGCACGATCTCGGGCCGCAGCCCATCGCGCAGGCGCACGCGCAGCGGCACGCCCACCAATTCCCGGAACCGGGTCGGGAGGGTCACCTCCACGCTGCCGGTGCCATGTCCGGCGGATCTGATTCGGCGGGTGCCAAGCTCCATGGCGGAACGTCCTGTCCTGCTAGCAGAAGACCTAGCAGCGGGCTCCTTAACGGCCGGTGAAGCTGACGCCCGGCCAAAAAAAAGGGCACCGGCGAACCGGTGCCCCCAGGCGCGCGCCGATGCGGACCGCGTCAGCCGTTCAGCTCGTGCAGGAAGGCCGAGAGCACGGCCTTGTACTGGTTCACCGTCTCGTTGATCTCGTATTTCAGCTTGGCGGCGTGGACGATCAGCTCGGCGGGCGAAAGGTCGGGATCGTCCAGCGAGAAACCGGCCGTCAGGTCCATGCGCGGGTCATAGCCCTCGAAGAAGGCCAGCGCCTCGTCCAGGCTGTCCACCACGGCCACGTGGAACTGGTCGCGCGCGCCCTCGCCCTTCTGGAAGACGCGGATATCGGCGACGAAGCGGCCATCCTCGGTCTGGTAGAGGTTCAGCTCGTGCCAGAGCGGCGTGCCCATGCGGTAGTTGCTCTGGAAGCCGAGCTGCCGGCCGGAGAAGGAGATGGGCCGCGCCCCCGACTTTCGCAGGGTGAACATGCTCCCGCCCGAGACACGGGCCGAGAGCCGCGGATCGGCGGCGATGGGCATGGTGGGGCGGTCGCCCACGGGCTCATAGACGTTCATGACGTTCACGGGTGGTCTCCTCGGTCAGGGCCGGGCGCGGTGCCGGCGGGGGTGTGGTGCGGATGGGGCGCGGGGCCGAGCACGGCCTCCAGCAGGGCGTGCCACAGGCGACGCTGGGCGGCGGCGGCCTCCAGCAGCGCGGCCGCGTTGTGCCCCGCATTGGGCGCGTCGGTCAGCGCGTCCAGCGGCAGGGGCGGCAGGGGGTCGTGCGCGGCGAAGGCGGCGCGCGCCTCCTCCGGGGTTTCGCAGGGGAAGGCCCAGCTGCGCTCGGCCAGGCCATCGAGGCGGGCGCCCTGGCGGATGGCGGCGACCAGCCCGCCATCCTCCCGCTCATAGACCGCCACCTCGTGCCAGCAGCGCGGCGCCGTGCCGCGATTGCCGGCGCTGAACAGCAGGCGTCCGGCGAAGCCCAGCGGCCGCTGGCCGTGCCTGGGCAGCAGCATGTGCAGGAAGCCGCTGGGCTCGGGCGGTGGTGGGGGCGGTTCCGGCGTCAACCGGACGGCGATGCGGTCCTGGAGCATGGCGGTCAGAGGCGCTTGATGAAGATCCAGATGCCCTCGTCGATCGAGGTGGACTTCATGTGCACCCGCACCTTGGAGGGCTGCATCTTGTAGTCGAAGGCGTATTCGAACATCGCGTTGATCGAGCCCTGCGCCACGCCCTGCTGGAAGCGGCCCTGGAAGAGGTGGCCCTTGGTGCAGGGCGCCACGTCGTTGAAGAAGTTCTTGCCCACCACCTCGCCCGAGGTGCGGCCGGTCAGGCCCGCCTGCATGTTGTTATACTTCAGCACCCGCCCCGTGCGGTCCACGAGGATGGCGCCGAAGGGCAGGCGGTCGAGGCGCGCGGGGTCCTGCGAGACGAGGTTGTCCACATGGTCATTGCCGAACTTGATGAGTTCCATGGTCCTGGGTTCCTTGCGTGGATGGGGTTCAGGCGCCCTGGTCGAGGTGCAGCAGCATCTCGCCCAGCAGCGACTGGTACTGACGGGTGATGTCATCCGCCCGCTGGCGCAGCGTGGCCGCGCGCAGCGTGATCATGGCGGTGCTGAGCGTGCGGTCCGCGCAGTCGAGGTCCACCTGGAGGTCCGCCGTCGGGTCGAAGGCGATGAGCCAGGCCATGGCCTCCTCCAGGTTGGGAAAGAGCTCGGCGCGGTGGATGTCGGTGCTGCCCTCGGCCTTGCGGAAGGTCCGCAGCGCGACCGCCACCTCCTCCTGATCGTGGCGATAGAGGGCGATCTCGTGCCAGGCCTCGGTGCCTGGCGCCCAGCTGTTGCCCTCGGCCAGCAACTCCCCGCGCAGGCGAAGCGGACGGCCGCCGCTGACCTGCAGCGTGACCGATTGCGGCTTGCGCTTCAGCCCGCGCGCCGGGGCGGGATCGGGCGCGTCATGCGGCACGGCGTGGGCGGCACTCATGATGGAGGGTCTCCGTGTTTTGGCACCGCGCGGGGCGCCAGGGCCGCCCACCTCTTCGCATGGCCGCCGTGAAGATGCGGTTAAGCCCGCGCGCGCCCCCGCCTTAACCGTGCGTCAACGGGCAGGCGGCCAAGGTCAGGTGTAGGAGGACTCCATCATGGACAGCATGGCCGCGCCACTTCCCCTGCCCGCGCTGGAACGCCTGGTCGCCGCGCTGATCGCCGCCGAGCTGAATGCCGGCGGGCGCCGGCTGAACGGCGCGGAGGTCGCGCGCTGGGATGGCGCGCAACGGCTGGACGCGGAGGGCCTGGCCCTGGACAGCCTGGAGCTGCTGGCCTGCGGCGCCGCGGTGAACGCCTTCTTCCACCTGCACGAGAGCGGCATCGAGGACATGCTGCTGCTGGAGCGGACCATCGCCGGCTGGGCCGGCCTCGTGCACCGCGCGCAGCAGGAAGGCTTCGCGCGCCTTACCTTCACCACCTCGGGCAGCACGGGCACGCCCAAGCCCTGCACCCACGACATCGCGACGCTGGAGGAGGAAGTCGCCTTCTTCGCCGGGCGCTTCGCCGGGCGCGGGCGCGTGGTGGCGCTGGTGCCGCCGCATCACATTTATGGCTTCCTCTTCACCGTGCTGCTGCCGCGCCGGCTGGACGTGCCGTTGCTCGATGCGCGCGGCCTTTCGGCCGGTGCCCTGCGGCGCGCGCTGCGCGGCGATGACCTTCTGGTGGCGCACCCGACCTCGCTGCTGGTGCTGCAGCGCAGCCTGGGCGGGCTGCCGAACGGGCTCCTCGTGACCAGTTCCACCGCGCCGCTGCCCGCGACGCTGCACGCCGCCATGCGCGCGATGGGAGCCGCGGAGATCATGGAGATCTACGGAAGTTCCGAGACCGCGGGCATCGCCACGCGCACCACCGCGGAGGGCCCGTTCCACCTGCTGCCACGCTGGCGTGCCGGCGGCGCGGAGGAAGACGCATCGGTGGTTGAACGCGCCACCGGGCGCGAATTCCCACTGCCCGACCGCGCCACCTGGCCATCGGCGCGCGCCCTGCACCTGAACGGCCGCAAGGACGAGGCGGTGCAGGTTGGCGGCGTCAACATATTTCCGCGTGAGCTGGAGGCGCGGCTGCGCGCGCTGCCCGGCGTGGCCGATTGCGCGCTGCGGTTGGACACCTCGCTGCCGGAGCCGCGGCTCAAGGCCTTCGTCGTGCCCGCGCAGCCGGCACAGGGTGCGGCGCTGGTGGCGGAGGTGGAGGCCCATTGCCGCAGCCACTGGTCCGCGCCCGAACGGCCCGTCCGCATCGCCCATGGCCCCGCCCTGCCACGCAGTGCGATGGGCAAGCCGCGCGACTGGAATCGTGACGAAGAAGATGTCGCGCTTGAGGGAGTTTTTACCAACAGCCGCGATGCTGCCGCGTGACCAGGGAGGTCAGCCGCCGCCGGCGGGGTCTTCCAGGGTCATGAATGACCGCAACCGATTTCTCGTTCCAAGACGGAGGACCCATACGTGACCATCAACAAGAGCCTGGCATCGAGCAGCCTGGCGGAAGTGATCGACCGCATCCTGGACAAGGGCGTCGTCGTGGACGCCTTCATCCGCGTGGCGCTGGTCGGCATCGAGCTGATCGCGATCGAGATCCGCGCGGTCGTCGCCTCGGTGGAGACCTACCTGAAGTATGCCGAGGCCGTGGGCCTGACCACCGACCCCGCCGCGGCCTGATGCGGCGCCCGCCTGGGGGGCAGGCGCCCCCCGGGCCCCTCTGTTTCCACGGCCAGCGAGGACCATGATGACCGACGGGCTGACCGGCAGCACAAGCGAAACCCATACCCTGGGCGGCGTCGCGGCGATCCAGGCGAACCGCGCCGCGCGGCGCCAGATGCGCGCGGGCCTGCGCGAGAAACTGCGGGAGGAGCGGGCGCGGCTGCGCCGCCTGCCCCCCGCCACGTCACCTGAGGAGCCGGTCGAGGTGGAAGCCACCTCGCTGCCGCCGCCCCAAGCCGCACCCCTGCCCAACGAACCCACGCCCGCCGAGATCCACCCGCCAGCCGAGGTGGAATGCACCGTCTTCGGCCAGCTCATCACCGACGCGGCACCGCCCGAGGCGGAACCCGCGCCCCCGGAACCCGCGCCCCCGGAACCCGAAGCCCCGGAACCCGAGGCGCCGGAGCCCGAGGCGCCGGAGCCTGAGCTCGAACCGCTTGTCGAAGCCGCTGCGGCCGACCTCCCGCCGGACGAAGAAGAGGAGCCTGCCGCACCGATCCTCGCTGCCGTGATGGCCCAGGATGCGCCGCCCGATCTCCCTCCCGCGGAGGAAGCGCCGCCCGCCATGGCGGTGGCCGAGGAAGCCATGCAAGACGTGGAGCCCGCCGCGCCCCCTGCCCTCCCTCTCCCCGGCATGGGGCCCGGCATGGTGCTGCGCCTGCGGCACCTCGGCATCGAGAGCACCGCCCAGATGGCCGAAGCCGATCCGGAGGCGCTGCGCCGCGCCCTCGGTCCCATCAGCCGTCTTGTCAATGTCGAGGGCTGGATCGCCGCGGCGCGCGAGACCGCCTGAGCGCGGCGCACGCTTCACCCGGGCGGCCCATGCCCTTCGCGCCATCAAGGGCATGGGCCAAACTGGGGAAACACGGGCGCCACCACATTCCGCATAGCGGTTCGTCGCCTCGCTGTGGCCATCACCACGCCAGCCGGCAGCCTTCGCCGCACCGCGGCGTTTCCGCCAGATGGACAATTGTACGGATGCCCTCGGCCGACCCTCTTCCAAAGAGGCCCAGCCGGCGGGGACGCCACGCGGTGGCAGCCGGCGCATTGGCCGTGGGCAGTCGGGCGAGGTCTGGCTGGCCGAGACGCCCGAGGGGCGCATCGCCACCAAGGTCTTTGTGGGCGGCACCTTGGGCAATTTGATCCACTACGTCCTGACCGGCGCGCCCAACCCCTACATCTGGAACGAGGACGCGGTGCGGACGGCCTTTGAGCGGCGTCGTCTGCTGCACATCCTGATCCCCTTCTGGCTCGGCGATCGGTTGACGATGTCCGACGCGGTCTCGGTCGGCTGGAACCCGGAGCGGATGGTCTGGGAACTGGGCACGCGCTTCGTCGAGGGGCGGACGGTGCCGCTGCTGCACCCCCTGCGCCCGGACGACGCCAATCTGCGCGTGCTGACGCACGAGGTGATGGCACCCCTCCATGCGCATCTGGTCGAGGCTGGGTTCATCGGCACCACCTGGCAGGCGGGCAAGGGCAACCCCGTCGCGCTCAACAATTTCCTGATGACGGAGCCCGGGCGCTTCGTCTTCATCGACGCGGAATCCGGCATTCCGGCCGTGGCGCCGCTGGACCCGTTCCGCATGCTCAGCTTCTACCTGCCGCATTCGCTGCGGATGCGACGGGTGCTGTTCGACGATGTGGACCTGCCCCGGCTGCGACACTACCTGGAGCACGAGGCCGGCCCCCTCGCCGCCGCCCTGGGGACCGACCGCCTGCGGGAGTTGCGGGAGCGCAGCGCGCGCCTTGGGGAACACCAGATCCGTTGGCGCGCCCTGTCGCGCACGGAGCGTGCCGTGGCCTATCACCACTCCAAATGCCGCCTGACCAACGCCCAGGCGGAACATTTCCGCACCCACCCCTGGCAGTGGCGCGGGCGCGAGGCCGGGCGTGGGCTCGCCAAGGCCTCGGCCTGGCTTCGCACGGCCCTGACTCCCAGGCGGCGGCGAGGGCCTGGCCTGGGCGAAAGGGCGCGCGGCTGGGCGGCCAATCTGCGCGGCTTCGTGACCTCGCAGGATTACAGGCACGAGATCGGCCGCCGCTATGTCGAGGGCCGCATCGGGGCCTGGCAGGAACGCGGGCAGCTGTCGGCGGGGGATGCGGCGGCGCTGCGGCGCGACCTCGCGCGGATGGACGAGGCCGGGAGCTACATCTCGGACTTCGGCGCGCATCTCGGGCTGAAGGGCACCTTCCTCCTGCTGGAGCTGCTGCTGCTGGGCGGGCTGGGCCTGCTGGGCGTGCCCTGGCTGATGCTGGGGCTGATCCTGGTGCTCGACGGGCCGATCTACCGCTCGGTCTATACGCTGTGGCGGAGTGCGAGGGCGATCGCCGCAAGGCGGTCCCCACCCTGGGTGGCCCTGCTGGTGGGGCTGGTGCCCTTCCTGGGCAGCCTGGCCTTTCCGGCACAGATGATCTGGTCCGCCCGGGGTGCCGAGGATGACCTGGCGCGATTCATCCTGTGCGACAGCTTCACCCGCATCGGTGAGAAGCTGCCGGTGTGGAACGGCAAGGATTCGCTGGTGGAACACCGGATGAACCGGCTGGGGATGGCGCTGGCCGGAGCTTCGGCGCGCCGGCGGCAGGCATGACCAGGGGATAGAGCTGGCGGACCCGAATGGATTCGAACCATCGACCTCTGCCTTCGGAGGGCAGCGCTCTATCCAGCTGAGCTACGGGTCCCTGACCTGCTTATAGGTGCCGCCCGCCCGGGGCGGAAGCCCCTTCGGCCGAGTTGGCGAAGCCGCCCCGCAGCACATCGCGCAGCCCAGGCGATGTGGCGGGGTCGAAGGGCACCGGGCGGCAGGCCGTCATGGCCAGGAGGCCGAAGCGGGCCATGCGCTGGCCGGTCACGCCGGCCTCGGCGGCGCGGCCCAGCACATAGCCCAACCAATGGCCCCCGGCCGAGGCCATCGCATCCCCCGCCGCATCCACGCCCGCCACCAGCGCGGCATCGGCCACCACGCGCCGCATCAGGCGCCACTCCGCGATCCGGCCGGGCCGCAGCCCGTAGAGCGCGGCCAGCCGACGCAGCAGAAGCACCGCGCGGCCGACGAACAGCAGCAGGTCGGCCAGGGGCGTGGGGCTGACCATGCCCAGGACCGCGGCCCCGCGCGCCGCCTCGGCGATGGCGCGCAGCGCGGGTTCATCCACCGGGCCCAGCACCTCGCACACGAAGGCCGCCTGGATCTGGGCGGCGTCGGAGGCACCCGCGGCCGCCTCGCGCCACCGCGCCAGCGCCGCGGCGTCGGTGGCGCCACGGGCCTGGAGGGAGGCCGCCAGCCGCTCCAGGCTGCGCGCCATGCCCGCCATGTCGCGCGCCTGGGCCACCTGTTCGGCGCGGATCGCCTCGGCCTCGTCGAGCGCGCGCAGCGCCGACAACTCGCGCTGCACGATGCGCCCGACGCCCAGCGCCAGCAGCGCGCCGCCGGCCACGCCCACCCATGCGCCCGGCCCGCCTTCGCCCAGCCAACGCCACAGCGTCTCCGCCAGCCAGGCGAAGCCCAGCGTGCCGGCACCGGCCAGCACCAGCCCGACACCCCCCAGGCCCCGGCGTGCGGGTCGGACGGGTTCGGCGGGCAACAGGGCCGGCACCGGCGGCGCGGGCGTGAAGGCGGCGTGGCCGAGTTCGGGCGCAAACACAGGTTCTGCGGGCGAAACGGGCGGCACGGCGTGTTCAGCGCGCCCGGTCTCGGGGCGGAAGACTTCAGGGTCAGGCATGGCCGTCCAGCAGGAATTCCAGCGCCTCGTCGAGGCCCAGATGCGGCAGGTCGTGCCGCGCGCGGAGCGATTCGGGGTCGGGCAGGAATTCGGGCCAGTCGAAGCCCACCAGCCCCGCCGCCTCCCAGGCCGCCCAGTCGCGCGCGGTGGGCGGGCCGGCGGGCGGGGCGGGGAAGCGGAAGGTCACGCCGCAGTCCAGCGCGCCGGTCGCGCGGTCGCGCACGCAGCCGGCCACCAGGGGGCGGCCCTCCGCATCCTTGCCGTCCCGCGTGGCGGCGATGGCGGAGAGCGCCAGGCTGCGGGCCTGCTCACGCTCGCCCTGGGTGCCGGCGAGGCCACCCAGCAGCATGTCGAGATGGGCACGCAGCCGCTGCCGGCCTTTCGGGGGCAAATAGTCGGCCTTGGTGGCGGCATAGAGCACCCGCACCGCGCCGCCAAAAAATCGCGCCAGGACGCCCATGCGCGGCCGCATGGCCTGGGCCACCTGTGTCAGCGCCGCGCTCGCGTCGGCATAGCCTTCCGGCCCGGAGGAGAGAGCGCCCAGCAGGTCGAACAGGACCACCTGGCGCGTGGTGCCAGGGCCGCGCAGGCTGTCGAAGAAGCCGCGCACATGGTCACGCCGATAGGCCTGGTAGCGGCGCCCCAGCACCGCGGCGAAGCTGCCCGCGGGGACGCGCTTCGCGGAGGCCGGCAGGGGGAAGAAGCGGAATTCCTCCTGCGCCAGGATGGCCGCGCGCCCGCCCACCTTCTCCGGCCGCAGGAACAGGCCGGGCTGCAGCAGGGCGAGGCGACCCTGGGTTCGGGCCGCCTCCAGGAATTCCACGAAGGCCAGGTGCGCGGCCCGCGCCGCCTCGTCCGAATAGGGTTGGGCGGGGTTGATGGCGTTGATCGCGGCCAGGGCGGAACCGGCCAGCGCGGCACGCGGCGGGCGTGCCATGGCGGCCAGCGTGGCCTGGCTCCAGGCCGCGAAATCCTGGTCGAGCATGGGCAGGTCCAGCGCCCATTCCCCCGGATAGTCCAGGATGGTGACGCGGCGCGTCTCGCGCTGTTTCGCGTCAGCGCGGCGCAGCACCCGATCCAACGCGCGCAGCGCCAATCCGGGCGGGTTCTCCAGCGTCAGTTCGAGGGTGATGGCGCGGACGCTGTTGGTCGCTTCCGGCCAATGCGGGCTTTCGGCTCGCAGCGCGGCGAGGTTGGCCTCATAGGGAAAGGCCTCGATGGCCTGCACCGCGCCCTGCGGTGGCACGGGCCGCGCATGCACCAGGCGGCCCGTCCGCGCCGCCCCCCAGGCCGGGAAGGCCTGGGGCACTCGCGGGGCGATGCACAGCGCATGCACCAGCCCCGTGATGAAGGCGGTCTTGCCCGCCCGCGAGAGGCCGGTGACGCAAAGGCGCAGGTCACGGGCCAATGGCGTGCCTCAGAAGATGCCGGGCTTGCTCTCCGCCAGCGTCCCTTTCGGCAGGGCCACATTCAGCGCGGAAAGCTCGCCTGCCTTCAGGCTCAGCACGCCCTCGGCGGCCTCGATGAAGCGGTTGGCCTCGCGCGTGGTGATGATGCCATCCGTCAGCGTCAGGAACTTGCGGATGTAGTCCGCCCGGCCGAAGGGCTTGGCGCCGCGCGGGTGGGCATTGGCCACGCCCAGCTCATCCACCTTCTTCGTGCCGTCCTTGAACAGGATTTCCACGCGCCCGCCGAAGGCCAGCGTGTCGGGGTCCTTCGAGTGGTAGCGCTCGGTCCATTCCGGGGCCTCGCGCGTCTCGATCTTGTGCCACAGCCGCACGGTGTCGGCGCGGCCCGCGCGCTTGGGCGCGTAGCTGTCCACATGGTGCCAGCTGCCGTCCTGCAGGGCGACGGCGAAGATGTACATGATGGAATGGTCCAGCGTCTCGCGGCTGGCCTTGGGGTCCATCTTCTGCGGGTCGTTGGCACCGGTACCGATCACGTAATGGGTGTGGTGGCTGGTGTGGATGATGATCTTCTCGATGCTGTCCCAATCCTCGATGCCCTCGCGCATGCGGAAGGCCAGGTCGATCAGCGCCTGGGACTGGTACTCCGCGCTGTGCTCCTTGGTGTAGCTGTCCAGGATGGCGCGCTTGGGCTCGCCCGCGCCGGGCATCGGCACCTGGTAGTAGTCGGGGTCGTAGACGGTCTTGCGGCCCTTGCTGTCGGCCTGCGTGCGGCCGGCCAGGACCCAGGCGATGACGCTGTCCTCGCCCTCATAGATGGGGCTGGGGGCACCCTCGCCGCGCATGCAGCGGTCCACGGCCTCCACGGCCAGCTTGCCGGCATGGGCGGGGGCATAGGCCTTCCAGGAGCTGATCTCGCCCTTGCGCGACTGGCGGAAGGAGATGCTGGTGTGCAGCGCCTGCTGCACGGACTGGAAGATCACCTCCTGCTTGAGGCCGAGCAGCGTGCCGATACCGGCCGCGCTCGCGGGGCACAGGTGCGCGATGTGGTCCACCTTGTGCTCGTGCAGGCAGATGGCGCGCACCAGGTTGATGTGGATCTCGTAGCCGGTGGCGAGGCCCCGGATCAGGTCGCGGCCCGAACGGCCCATCGCCTGGGCGACGGCCAGCACGGGCGGGATGTTGTCGCCGGGGTGGGAGTAGTCGGCCGCCAGGAAGGTGTCGTGCATGTCCAGTTCACGCACCGCGGTCCCGTTCGCCCAGGCCGCCCATTCGGGGCTGACGGTGGTGCCGGCGGGCATGCCGAACACCGTGGCCCCGCCCTCCTTCTTCTTGTGGCCCAGCGCCATGCCGCGGGCCGAGACGACCGGGCGGCGGTTGATGGCCGCGATCGCCACCGCCGCGTTGTCGATGATGCGGTTGATGATCATGGCGGAGACGGCCTTCTCCACCGCCACCTTGTCGGTGGCCACGCCCGCAATCTTCCAGGCGAGCTGCTCCTCGCGCGGCAGCAGCGCCTTGGAGGGGTGGACCTTTACCGTATGCGTCTGCATGGACAAGCATTTCCTTCCGAAAAGCAGGCAGGTCAACGCTTGGCGATGCGTGCGCCCGCGCCTAGCCTGCTGAATATCGCGCGGGCGGAGTGTATCGGCCGCCCCGCGCATGGCAACTCTGGGGGCAAGCCGAAATGGCGTTCGATCTGGTGGTCCGCGGCGATCTGGTGCTGTCGGACGGCATTCTGGAAGGCGGCTATGTCGCGGTGCGGGGGGGCGTGATCGCCGCCATCGGCCAGGGGGCGCCGCCCGCCGCGGCCGAGACGGTCGATCATTCCGGCATGCTGGTCTTCCCGGGCCTGGTGGACGGGCACATGCACACTAGCAGTTCCACCGGCTGGCCGGGCATCGAGGGCGCGTCCAGGACGGCCGCCGCCGGCGGCGTCACCACCTGCGTGGACATGCCCTATGACGTGCCGACGCCGGTGACGGATGCCGCCATCCTGCGCGACAAGATCGAGCATGTGCACCGGCTGTCGCATGTGGACATGGCGCTTTACGGCACCATCCGGAAGGATGGGAATGTCGAGGACATCGCGGGGCTGGTGGCGGGGGGCGTCTGCTCCTTCAAGCTGTCCACCTATGAATACGACCCGGTGCGCTTCCCCCGCATCGACCACCCCACCATGCTGCGCGCCTTCGCCGAGATCGCGAAGTCCAACCTCATGGTCGCGATCCACAACGAGGACCAGGAGCTGGTGGTGCGCCTGACCGAGCAGGCCCGCGCCGCCGGTGAAACCCACCCCATCATGCATTGCCGCACGCGCCCGCCGCTGTGCGAGACGATGGCGGACCTCGAGATCTTCGAGATGGCGCTGGAGACGGGCTGCCACGTCCACATCGCGCATTCCTCGCTGGCGCGCGGCTTCGACCTGGCCGAGATCTTCCGCAAGCAGGGCGCCCGCACCTCGGGCGAGGCCTGCATCCAGTATCTCTGCATGACCGAGGAGGACCTGCTGCGCCTCGAAGGCTTCGGCAAGTGCAACCCGCCCTTCCGCAGCGCCGAGGAAGTCGAGCGCATGTGGGCGGCGTTGGCGGCCGGCAAGATCGCCTATGTCTCCACCGACCACGCCCCCTGGCCGCGCGACCGCAAGGTCTACCGCGGCGACATCTTCACGGTGGGTGCCGGGCTGACCGGCATGCAGTCCTTCGCGCCGCTGATGTTCACCCTGCTGGAGAAGCGCGGCCTGCCACTGACCCACATGGCGAGCCTCTGCGCCGAGCGCCCCGCGCGCTTCCATGGCCTGTTCCCTAAGAAGGGCGCCATCCGCATCGGCTGCGACGCGGACATGGTCGTGATGGAGCGCGGCCGCTTCCCCTTCGACCCCGCCACCATCCAGGACCGCGAGGATGCCCGCTGGTCGCCCTATGAGGGGATGGAGATGACGGCGCGCGTGGCCTCCACCTATCTGCGCGGCGGCCGCATCTGGGACGGCAAGGCCGTGCTCGCCAAGCCCGGCACCGGCCGCTTCGTGCCGCGCCAGCATGGCGAGTGCTTTCTCGGCTGAGATCAACGTCGGGTGAACACCCGGACATGATTTCACCGAAGTGAAACAGACGCCCCTGGGGATGTTCGGCTAAGCGCCGACCGGACAATTCCCCAGGAGGTCTGATGTTGCTCCGCCGCATGTTCGCCGCCGCCGCGCTGGTCGCGGCCGGCTTCTCCCTCCCCGCCGCCGCGCAGACACAGGACTGCCCGCGCGGCACGCTGGACGCGCGCTTCTGCGACCGCGACGGCGACCTGGTCGCCGATGCGCCCACCAATGCGCGTGAGCTGGTGGACCCCGCCACGCTGGTCTTCGCCTATACCCCGGTGGAAGACCCCGCCGTCTATCGCCGCGTGTGGCAGGAATTCCTGGACCACCTGGCGCGCGAGACGGGCAAGCGCGTGCAGTTCTTCGCCGTGCAGTCCAACGCCGCGCAGATCGAGGCGATGCGCGCCGGCCGCCTGCATGTGGCCGGCTTCAACACCGGCTCCAACCCGTTGGCCGTGAACTGCGCGGGCTTCGTGCCCTTCGCCATGATGGCCGCGCGCGATGGCCGCTTCGGCTACGAGATGGAGATCATCGTCCAGGCCGATGGCCCGCTGCAGCGCCTCGAGGACCTGCGCGGCCGCCTGGTGGCGTTCACGTCGCAGACCTCCAATTCGGGCTTCAAGGCGCCTTCCGCGCTGCTGGCCAGCCAGTTCAACCTCGTGGCCGACCGCGACTTCCGCACCGCCTTCTCGGGCCGGCACGACAACAGCATCCTGGGCGTGGCCAACCGCGACTATGACGCGGCCGCCATCGCCAACTCGGTGATGACGCGCATGGTGGCGCGCAACGCCGTGGACCCCGCGCGCATCCGCACCATCTACCGCAGCGCCTCCTTCCCCACCACGGGCTATGGCCACGCGCACAACCTGAACCCGCAGCTGGCCGAGCGCATCCGCGGCGCCTTCTTCAACTTCAACTGGGAAGGCACCGGCCTGCAGCGCGAATTCGCCTCGGCGCAGCCGCCGCAGGAGGTGTTCATCCCCATCACCTACCGCCAGCATTGGGAAGTGGTGCGCCAGATCGACGCGGCGATGGACGTTTCCTACACCTGCCGCTGACCGGCTGAACCTGCCGCCGCCGCCCGCGCCCCAAAGGCGCCGGGCGGCGGCTTTCCTTTGACCGGACACACCGCCATGCCCGAGAACGCCACCCCCCTCCTCGACATCGCCGGCCTGACCAAGCGCTACCCCACGGGGGACCTCGCGCTGACCGATGTCAGCCTGCGCGTGCCGCCTGGCCAGGTGATGGCGCTGATCGGCCCCTCGGGCGCGGGCAAATCCACCCTCATCCGCTGCGTGAACCGGCTGGTGGAGCCGAGCTCCGGGACGGTGGTGCTGGCTGGGGAGGCGCTGACGACGCTCAGCCGCGGCGCCCTGCGGCGCGCGCGCCGGCGCATGGGCATGATCTTCCAGGAATACGCGCTGGTGGAGCGGCTGACGGTGATGGAGAACGTGCTCTCCGGGCGCCTCGGCTACACCGGCTTCTGGGCCTCCTGGTTCCGCCGCTTTCCTCGCCGCGACGTGGAGGAGGCCTTCCGCCTTCTGGACCGCGTGGGCCTCGCCCACATGGCCGACAAGCGGGCCGATGCGCTCTCGGGCGGGCAGCGGCAGCGCGTGGGCATCGTGCGCGCGCTGATGCAGGACCCGGCCCTGCTGCTGGTGGACGAGCCCACCGCCAGCCTCGACCCCAAGACCAGCCGGCAGATCATGCGGCTGATCGTGGAGCTGTGCGAGGAACGTGGCCTCGCCGCCATCATCAACATCCATGACGTGGCGCTGGCACAGGAATTCGCGCGCCGCATCGTGGGGCTGCGCGCGGGCCGCATCGTCTTCGACGGCGGGCCGGACACGCTGGACGCGGCGGCGCTGACCTCGATCTATGGCGAGGAGGACTGGTCCCGCACGATCCGCCGCCTGGAGACCGAGGAGAACGTGGCGGAGACGGTGGCGTGAGCGCCACGAATGCCGGCACGGCGGGTTTCGACGCCGCCGCCGCCGCACGCGCCTGGCGCCCGCCTCCGCTGATCGAGAGCCCGCTGCTGCGCTATGCCGTCTATCTGGGCGCGCTGCTCTATGTCGTGCTGGGCGTCGTCACCGTCGAGGTGAACTGGACGCGCGCGGCCGAGGGCATGGGCCGCGCGGCGGGTTTCCTCTCGGGCTTCTTTCCGCCCGATTTCGTTTCCAAGGGCGATGACATCTTCGAAGGGCTGATGGAAAGCCTGACGATGACGGTGGTCTCGACCGCACTCGGCATCGCGCTGTCCATCCCGGTAGCACTGGGCGCCTCGCGCAACCTCGCACCCCTGCCCATCTACCTGTTCTGCCGCGCCATCATCGCCGTCAGCCGCACCTTCCAGGAAATCATCATCGCCATCGTCTTCGTGGCGATGGTGGGCTTCGGGCCGCTGGCCGGCATGCTGACGCTGACCTTCGCCACCGTGGGCTTCATGGCGAAGCTCCTGGCGGAGGACATCGAGGACATCGAGGCCGCCCAGGCCGAGGCCGTGCGCGCCACCGGCGCCGGGTGGTTCTCCTGGATCGCGTGGTCCGTGCTGCCCCAGGTGAAGCCGCGGCTCATCGGGCTTTCGGCCTATCGCCTCGACATCAATTTCCGCGAGAGCGCGGTGCTGGGCCTGGTGGGTGCCGGCGGCATCGGCGACACGCTGAACACCGCCTTCGACCGCTACGAGTTCGACACGGCGGCCGCCGTGCTGCTCATCATCATCGCGATTGTCCTCGTCTGCGAATACACGAGCGGCTGGATCCGACGGAAGGTGCAATAGCATGCCCATCCTCGAACGCGCGGGCGGCACGCCCGAATGGAAGCGTCGGACCACGGCGCAGGACCTGATGGTCTGGACGGGATGGCTGGCCGGCGTGGCGCTGGCCGTGGCCTGTTTCCAGTTCATCTCGGACCGCACCATCTGGGCCTTCGTCTGGGACGCGCCGCAACAGGGCGCGGACCTGGTGTCGCGCATGTTCCCGCCGCGCTGGTCGTATGCGGACCAGCTGTGGAAGCCGCTGTGGGACACGATCAATATCGCGACCCTGGGCACGCTCATTGCCATCCTGTTCGGCGTGCCGCTCGCCTTCCTGGCGGCGCACAACACCACGCCGTCGGTGCTGTTCGTGCGGCCGGTGGTGCTGTTCATCATCGTGGCCAGCCGGTCCATCAACGCGCTGATCTGGGCGCTGATCCTGGTCATCATCCTGGGGCCGGGCGTGCTGGCGGGCATCCTCGCCATCGCGCTGCGCTCCATCGGCTTCATCGCGAAGCTGCTCTATGAGGCGATCGAGGAGATCGACCCCAGCCAGGTCGAGGCCCTGCGCGCCTCGGGCGCCAGCAACCCGCAGGTGCTGGCCTGGGGCATGGTGCCGCAGGTGATGCCGGCCTTCGCGGGCATCAGCGTCTTCCGCTGGGACATCAACATCCGCGAGGCGACGGTGCTGGGGCTGGTGGGCGCGGGGGGCATCGGCATGCAGCTCGAAGCCTCCATCAACACGCTGGCCTGGCCGCAGGTGACGATGATCTTCATCCTGATCCTGGGGATGGTCGCGGTCAGCGAATGGCTCTCGGCGCGGGTGCGGCACGCCATCATTTGACTGTCATCGAAATATCAAACTGAAGCGCTGCGTGGCGGGCTAGCTTGCCCGCCATGGAGAGTGAACGCGCCGCCCTCGGCTTCACCGCGCTGGGACAGACCACCCGGCTGGAGCTGATGCGCCTGCTGCTCGGCCGCGGCCCCACCGGGCTCGCGGCCGGCGAGATCGCGGCGGCGCTGGGCGCCACGCCCTCCACCCTCTCCTTCCATCTGCGCGCGCTGGAACAGGCGGGGCTGATCCGCCCCACCCGCATCGGGCGCAGCCTCGTCTATGCGGCGCAGGTCGCGGCGCTGCGCGACCTGCTCGCCTACCTCACCGAACCCTGCTGCGACGGCACGGCCGCGCGCTGCGGCGACCTCGCGACCCTTCTCCCCACCACGGCCCCCCATCGGGCCAAGGAGGCCATGATGCCCGCCTTCAACGTGCTCTTCCTGTGCAGCCGCAACTCCGCGCGCTCCATCATGGCGGAGGCCATCCTGAACAAGCTGGGCGAGGGCCGCTTCCGCGCCTTCTCCGCGGGCTCCGAGCCTTCTCCGGAAGGCCCCATGCCCGAGGTGGTGGCGCAACTCAGCGCGCTCGGCCATGACGTGTCGGGTCTGTCGAGCAAATCCTGGAACCTGTTCATGGAGCCGGACGCGCCGCGGATGGATTTCGTCATCACCCTCTGCGACATCCTGGCCGGCCAGTCCTGCCCCGATTTCGGCGAGACCATGATCACCGCCGCCTGGCCCCTGCCCGACCCCGCCAAGTTCAGTGGCAACGCCGCCGAGCGCGCCAGCCTGCTGAACGAACTCTATGCCGGGCTGCACCGCCGCATCGGCATCTTCACGAGCCTGCCCATCGCGGCGCTCGATCGCATCGCATTGAAGGCACGGCTGAATGAGCTGGCGCATCCGGCGGGAGCCCGGGCATGAAGGTCATGTTGGGAGACATGCGCATGAAAGTCATGTCGGAGACGTGCGCATGAAAGTCGGCATCAACGGGATGGGCCGCATCGGGCGGCTCGCGCTGCGCGCGGCGCTGGGTGCGGCCGAGCGCCAGAACAGCGACCCGCGCGCCGGCAACCGCCTGGACGTGGTCCATCTGAACGAGGTGAAGGGCGGCATCGCCGCCACCGCGCATCTGCTGGAATTCGACAGCGTGCAGGGCCGCTGGCGCGCGGATTTCGCGGCCGATGACAGTGCCCTGCGCGTCAACGACCGGCGCATGACCTTCTCCGAGCACGGCAAGCCTGGCGACATTCCCTGGGGGGATCTCGGCGTGGAGGTCGTGCTGGAATGCACCGGAAAATTCCTCAGCCCCGAGACCCTCCAGGGCCATCTCGACCGCGGCGCCAAGCGCGTGATCGTGGCCGCCCCTGTGAAGTTCGACAGCGTGCTGAACGTGGTGGTGGGGGTGAACGAGACCCTCTATGACCCCGCGCGCCACCCCATCGTGACGGCCGCTTCCTGCACCACCAACTGCCTCGCCCCCGTGGTGAAGGTGGTGCATGAGGCCATCGGCATCCGCCACGGGCAGATCACGACCATCCATGACCCCACCAACACCAATGTCGTGGTGGACGCGCCGCACAAGGATCTGCGGCGCGCGCGCTCGGCCATGCTGTCGCTCCAGCCCACCACCACGGGCAGCGCCACGGCCATCGCGCTGATCTATCCGGAGCTGAAGGGCAAGCTGAACGGGCACGCCGTGCGCGCGCCGGTTCTGAATGCGTCGTTGACCGACTGCGTGTTCGAGATGCGCCGCGAGGTCACGGTAGAGGAGGTGAACGCCCTCTTCGCCGAGGCCGCCGCCGGGCCGCTCGCCGGCATCCTGGGCTATGAGACGCGCCCCCTGGTCAGCGCCGACTATGCCCGCGACACCCGCAGCGCCATCGTGGACGCGCTGTCCACCATGGTCACCGACGGCACGCTGCTGAAGATCTACGCCTGGTATGACAACGAGATGGGCTATGCCTGCCGTATGGTGGATCTGGCCTGCCATATGGAGTCCGTCGGGCTGTGAGGAACTACGCCACCGTCACCGCCGCCTATTGGGGTTTCACGCTGACCGATGGCGCCTTGCGGATGCTGGTGCTGCTGCATTTCTTCCAGCTGGGCTACTCGCCCTTCACACTGGCCTTCCTCTTCCTGCTCTATGAGGCGGCGGGCATCGGCGCGAACCTGATCGGCGGGTGGCTCGCCACGCGCTTCGGCATCGCGCGGATGCTGGCGGTGGGGTTGTCGGCGCAGGTGTCGGGCTTCCTGCTGCTGTCGGCGGTATCGCCCTCCTGGGGGGCGGCGCTGTCGGTGGCGTGGGTGGTGGTGGCGCAGGGCGTCTGCGGCGTGGCGAAGGACCTGACCAAGACGGCCAGCAAATCGGCCATCAAGATCACGCATGACGAAGCACTTCGTACGGCGGCCGATTCACGCCTCCAGGCTTCGCCTTCCAGCGATCGGACGCCGGCTGGCGGCGAAAGCCAGCTTTTCCGATGGGTCGCCTTCTTCACCGGCAGCAAGAACGCCATGAAGGGCCTGGGCTTCTTCCTGGGCGGGCTGCTGCTGGAAGCTTTGGGCTTCCGCGGCGCGCTCTGGGCCATGGCGGCGGCGCTGCTGCTGGTGCTGGCCTTCGTGCTGCTGAGCCTGCCACCGATGATGGGCAAGGCGCGCGCCTCGAAATCCGCGAAGGAACTCTTCGCGAAGAATGCGGGCGTGAACCTGCTGGCCGCCGCGCGCGTCTTCCTCTTCGGCGCGCGCGACGTGTGGTTCGTGGTGGGGCTGCCGGTGTTCCTCTACGCCAGCGGCTGGACCTTCACGATGGTGGGTGGGTTCCTCGCGGTCTGGACCATCGGCTACGGCATCATCCAGGCGGCGGCACCCGCGGTGGTGCGGCGCAGCGCGGACGGCCTCTCCACCGAGGTGCCCGCCGCGCGGAGCTGGTCGCTGGCGCTGGCGCTGGTGCCGGCGATCCTGGCCGCGATGATGCTGGGCGGCGTGCCGCGCGCCGACCTCTTCGTGCCCATCGGCCTGTGCGTCTTCGGCGCGCTGTTTGCGGTGAATTCCTCGGTGCATTCCTACCTCGTGCTGGCCTATGCGGGCAGCGAGAAGGCGGCCGAGGATGTGGGCTTCTACTACGCCGCCAATGCCGCCGGGCGGTTCATGGGCACGCTGCTGTCGGGCCTGCTCTACATGGCGGGCGGGCTGGTGGCCTGCCTCCTGGGGGCCGCCGCCATGCTGGCCATCTGCTGGCTGGTCACGCTGGCGCTGCCCACGCGCCAGCCGCACCACGCACGACCAGGGGCGGCCTGATCAGCGCCGCCAGTCGAAGGGTTCCGCGCGCGGCAGGCCGAGGTTGTCGCGCAGCGTGACCCCGTCGAACTCGCGCCGGAACAGGCCGCGCCTCTGCAATTCCGGCACCACGAGGCGCACGAAATCCTCGTAGCTGCCCGGCATGTGGGTCGCCGCCAGCACGAAGCCGTCGCAGGCGCCCCCCTCGAACCATGCCTGCATCTGGTCGGCCACCTGGGTGGGCGTACCGCTGAAGCAGGTGAATTCGTGGATGGTGCCGCGGCGGCTGATCTCCACGAAGTCGCGCAAGGTGGGGTTGGTCTTGCCGCTGATGCGCACCACGCGGTCGCGCAGCGCCTGCAGGCCCTTGATGCCGGCCAGCTCGTCATCGGTGAAGGCCTCGTCCATGCCCTTGGCGCCGAAGTCGTAGTTCAGCACCTCCGACAGCAGGGCCAGGCCATCAATGGGCTTGGCCAGCCCCTCGATCAGCGCACGCTTCTCGGCCGCCTCTTCCTCGGTCTCGCCCACCACGCAATAGACGGCGGGGCAGAGGCGCACGCTGGCAGGATCACGGCCCGACTTGGCCACCTGGTCCTTGAAGCTCGCATAGGAAAGCTGGGCGGCCGCGATGTCCGGCGAGATCACGAAGACCAGATCACCCCAATGCGCCGCGAATTGCTGGCCACGCCCCGACTGCCCCGCCTGGATCAGCACCGGCCTTCCCTGTGGCGTGCGCGGCACGGTGAAGGGCCCGCGCGAGCGGAAGTACTTCCCCACATGGTCCAGGCGCTTCACCTTCGCCGGGTCCGCGAAGATGCCGCTCTCGCGATCCTGCACGATGGCGTCATCCGCCCAGCTGTCCCAGTGCGACAGCACCACCTCCAGGAACTCATCCGCGCGGTCATAGCGCAGGTCGTGCTCCAGGTGCGTGGTGGCGCCCATGTTGTGCGCCTCGCTGTCGTTCAGCGAGGTGACGACGTTCCACGCCACGCGCCCGCCCAGCATGTGGTCGAGCGTGGCGAAGACGCGGGCCACATGGAAGGGCTCGTAATAGGTGGTGGAATAGGTGGCGCCGAGACCGAGACGCGTCGTCGCCAGCCCCATCGCCGTCAGAATGGAAACGAGGTCCAGCTTCACCACCCGGATGCCGTGCCGCACCGCCTCGCCATGGTCATGGTTGAGGATGTCCGGCATGGCCAGGCGGTCGTCGAAGAAGGCCATGTGGAAGCGCCCCGCCTCCAGCGTGCGCGCGATGCGCTGGTAGTATTCGGGGCTGAGGTAGTCCTGCATCGTGGCCGGATGCCGCCAGGACCCCGGGTAGTTCGAGCAGTTCTGCGCTTGCAAGAAGGCGACAAGGGCCATCTGGCCTGGCCGGGCATGCGACATCGGGGCGTTCCTCAACAGATTTGCGCGGATCATCCCCCAGGCCGCGCGGCCTGACCAGTTGGCGCGAAGCGCCGTGACCACCATGCCACGCCGGCCCCGGCCAATGAGAGCATGCCGGCCAGCGCGAAGGCCGTGGTGTAGCCACCCATGCCGGTGCTCAGCAGCGCCAGCGCGGTGGGCCCGATCACCGCGCCGGTGAAGGTGAGCGAGAGCACCGCGCCGGAGGCCGCCCCCTGCGCGCCCTCCGGCGCCAGCCGCACCGATTCCGCCACCAGCACGCCGTTCCAGCCGGTCGAGGTCGCGCCCAGCAGCACGAACAACAGCACGATCTTCCAGGTGGCCGCACCCGGCGCCAGCGGCAGCAGCGCGAAGAACAGCGTGGCGAACACGCCGATCAGCACCAGCACGCGCAGCCCGCCCTGCCAGGCATCCGCCAGCACCGCCCAGCCGATGCGCGAAAACGCCCCCACCGCCTGGGACAGCCCCACCATCAGCCCGGCCGAGACCGGGTCCCAACCGAAATCCAGCACCAGCATGGCCACCATGTGCGCGCCCAGCGCGATCTGGACCAGCGCATAGGCACCGCCCGTCACCGCCAGCGCGTGCAGCGCCGGCGCGTCGCGCAGCCGGAAGCGCGCAAGCGCCGCAGACGCCACGCCATGCCCCGCATCCCACCCCGCGCGCAGCGGCTGGATGGCCAACGCCAGCAGCACCAGCACCGCCCCGGCCCCCAGAAGACCCACGCGCCAGCCCGCCGCCTCGGCCACGCGCGGCAGGATGAGGCCCCCCAGCGCGACGCCCAGCGGCACGCCCATCTGCTTCACCGCGAAGACGAGGTTCCGGCGCGAGGCCGGCGCCAGCCGCCCCAGCAATTGCGAGGCGGCGGGGTTGGTCAGCCCATAGGCACCGCCCAGCAGGGCCGAGGCGACGATGGCGATCCAGGGGCTGGCACTGGCCAGCAGCGCCGCGCCACAGCCCGCGCAGACCAATGCGAGCTGCGTGGTGCGCAGCGGCCCCACCCGCCGCAGCACCGCACCGCCCCGCCCCGCGCCGAGGTCAGCGCCGCGAAGACGTAGACCAGCCCCACCTGGTAGCCGATCACCGCCACCCCCACCCCGAAATCCGGCGCGGCCTGGGCCACCAGCACGGGCAGCGCGAAGACCGCCAGCGTGGCGAGCGACTGCGCGAGGCCCGTGACGGCCAGCGCCGCGCCAAGGCCAGCCGGCCGGCGGGAGTGGGAATGGCTCATGCGGCCAGTTGGAGAGAGGCGGGCATCAGCCCCGTAACCTCGCATGCACCCCTGGCGAAAACCAGCCAGCCGGGCCGCATGGACCCGGGAAGGATGCCCCGCATGTCGCGCAGCCGCCTCTTCTGGGCCCTCTCCTGGCTCGCCGCCGGATGGATCGCCTGGGAGTTCTTCTACTATTCCCAGTTCAAGCTGAATGGCGCGGAGGGCTCCATCGAGGGCGTCTTCCTGCCGCTTGCCAACTGGATCGGCGCGCCGGCGCTGGAGCCGCAGCTGCGCTGGGGCGTGGTGCTGCTGGAGATCGTGGCGGCGGCACTGGTGCTGAACCAGCCCACGCGCCTCCTGGGCGGGCTGATGACGGTGGGGCTGATGGGCGGGGCCATCTTCCTGCACGTGCTGGGGCCCATCGGCATAGACCCCTACGGTGATGGCGCGATGCTGTTCAAGGAGGCGCTGTTCACCCTCGCCATGGGCGTCTTCCTGGTGGTGGCGCACCGGAGCGACCTGCCGCGCCTGGTCCCGCGTGGCGCCGCGGCATGAACGCCCTGGCGTCGCCGGCGCGCGATGCGCGGCTCGACGCGCTGCGCGGCTGGCTGCAGGTGACGATCTTCATCTCGCACATCTCCGGCAGCGTGGCGGCCGCCTGGATGATCCACCCTGCCTGGGGCCTGTCGGACAGTTCCGAACAGTTCGTCTTCCTCTCGGGCTTCGGCCTGGGCTCGGTCTTTCTCTGGAAGCAGGCACGGCACGGCTTCGCCCAGGCCTGCCGTGACCTGGCCACCCGCATGGCACGGCTGTGGCGCATGCACATGCTGGTCTTCATCAGCTTCGGGCTGATGGTGGCGCTGGCCTCCACCCGCTTCGATGTCGAGGTCTGGCCGCACGCCATCAAACGCCCGTGGGAGGCGCTGCTGGGCGGCGCGGTGCTGCTCTGCCAACCGCCCTTCATGGGCATCCTGCCGGTCTTCCTGATGGCGATGGCGGTGCTGCCGGTCTTCTCCTGGCTGGCGGCGCGGCATGGCGCGCGGGCGCTCTGGCTGCCGGCCGCGATGTATGTGGCGGCGCAGTTCCTTCCGGCCGACTGGCCGGGGCTGGGCGGCACCACGCTGGCCTTCAGCCCGCCCGCCTGGGTCGCGCTGTTCCTGCTGGGCGCCTGGTTCGGGCGCCAGGCCCTGCGGCATGGGCGGGCCGTCCGCTTCCACCCGGCACTGCTGGCCGCGGCGCTCGCCATCCTGGGGCTGGGGCTGTGGATGCGGGTGACGGACAGATTGCCGCTCGTCCTCACCGGCAAGGAACAGCTGGCCCCGCTGCGGCTGCTGCATGCGGTGGCCCTCGCCTGGCTGGTGGCCGCCCTGGTGCCGATCGGCGTGGGCTGGGCGCGGGGGCGGTTGGGCCGCGTGCTCGGCGCCATCGGGCGGCAGAGCCTGCCGGTGTTCAGCCTGGGCCTCTTCCTGTCCTACCTGGCCAGCCTCGCCCTGGCCGAAATGCCTGGCGCGCAACCCTGGCTGGAGCCCCTGCTGCTGGCCAGCGGCACCCTGGTGCTGGCGGGCTTCGCCGCGCGGCTGGACCGCCGCGCCAGGCCCGCCGCCGCCCCATCCGCGACGGTGGCGGGGCGCTGAGCGCGGCTTGGCGGCAGGTGGGCATCGGGCGCACACTCGGGGCCAAGACATCCGGAGGGCGCCATGCACATCACTCCCATCGGCCGCGCGCCAATCGGCCCCGAGGCGGTGCCGGATTCGGCCGGCACCAACCTCTGGCGGGCAGACCCGGCCTTCGCGCGGCTGCTGCCGCTCTATCTGCCCGCCGATCTGCGCGCGGTGCTGGAGCCGCGCCTGGACCAGCTGGGCGCCCTGGCCGGCGGCGCGCTGGACGGGCTCTCCGCCACCGCCGACCGCAACCCGCCCGAGCTGCACCACCGCAGCCGGCGCGGCGAGGACGCGCAGCACATCGAATACCACCCCGCCTATCGCGAGATGGAGCGCCTGGCCTTCGGCGAATTCGGCCTGGCCGCGATGAGCCACCGCGCGGGCGTGTTCGGCTGGGCCACGCCCCTGCCGCCGGCCGCCAAATACGCGCTCACCTTCCTGTTCGCCCAGGCGGAATTCGGGCTGCTCTGCCCGCTCTCCATGACCGACAGCCTGGCGCGCACGCTGCGCCGCTACGGCCAGCCGGAGCTGGTGGAACGCTATCTGCCGCTGCTGACCAGCCAGGACATGGACGCGCTGCACCAGGGTGCCATGTTCATGACCGAGCAGGGCGCGGGCAGCGACATCGCCAACACCGCCGTCACGGCCGCCCCGCGCAATGACGGCACCCACGCGCTGCATGGCGACAAGTGGTTCTGCTCCAACCCCGATGCGGAGCTCGCCCTGGTGCTGGCGCGAATCGAGGGCGGGCCGCCCGGCCTGAAGGGCGTGGGCCTGTTTCTCCTGCCGCGCACCCTGCCCGACGGCACGCCCAACAGCCTTCGCATCGTGCGGCTGAAGGACAAGCTCGGCACGCGCAGCATGGCGAGTGGCGAGGTGCGGATGGAGGGCGCGCGCGCCTGGCTCATCGGCGACCCCGAGGCCGGCTTCAAGCAGATGGCCGACATGGTGAACAACTCCCGCCTGTCGAACGGGGTGCGGGCCGCGGGCATGATGCGCCGCGCGGTGGCCGAGGCGCTGCATGTCGCCCGCAACCGCCAGGCCTTCGGCCGGCGCCTCGTCGAGATGCCGCTGATGCGCAGGCAGCTGGCGAAGATGCTCATGCGCGCGGAGCAGGCCCGCACCATGGTCTTCCAGACCGCCGAGGCCCTGCGCCGCAGCGATGCCGGCGAGGAGGCGGCGCGACCCCTCCTCCGCATCCTGACCCCCCTGCTGAAATACCGCGCCTGCCGCGACGCGCGCGCCGTGACCGGCGATGCGATGGAGGTGCGCGGCGGCTGCGGCTACATCGAGGAATGGCCCGAGGCC
Source organism: Roseococcus suduntuyensis (assembly GCF_014196305.1). Classification (GTDB taxonomy): domain Bacteria; phylum Pseudomonadota; class Alphaproteobacteria; order Acetobacterales; family Acetobacteraceae; genus Roseococcus; species Roseococcus suduntuyensis. The sequence goes on along the minus strand of NZ_JACIDJ010000005.1, from coordinate 13,400 downwards.
AAGCTGCTGCGCGATGCGCATCTCGGCAGCATCTGGGAGGGCACGAGCAACATCGTCGCACTCGATGTGCTGCGGGCCGCCAAGCGCGAGGGGTCGCTGGAGGCCCTCTCCGCCCATGTGGCCGCGCTGCTGGCCGAGGCGCCGCTGGACGGCGCGGCGCAGGCCTGGGCGCGTGCGGTGGCGCTGGCCGAACGCGCGGGCGGGGACGAGGCGCTGGCCCGGGCGGCGGCGGGTGCGCTCTATCACCTCACCAGCGCGGCCGCGATGAATTGGGAGGCCGCGCGCACCAGCGATGCCAACCGCGCCGCACTTGCCGCCATGGTGCTGCGCCACCGCGTGCTGCCGCGCGACCCGCTTTCGCCGGAGGACCCGGACGCGGCGCTTCTTCCGAGCCTGCTGGACGCGGCATAGACCGCGCGTTGACAGTCGTCGCGTGCCGCCCATAGGCTTCCACCCATGAACGGGCTCCGCCTCCGCACCGCGAACCGACGCCGTTGCTGCTTCCCAGCGGCGGCTTTCGTGGCTGCGTGCAGACAAGCCCCTCCCCGGTGAGCGCCGCGCCCTAGCGGCCCACCCCCGAGGCGGCACCGGCCCGCATCTCGAAACCCCCGCAGCCCCTGGCTTCGGGGGTTTTTCTTTGCCCATTTCCAGCAGCAGGACAGCACCATGACCCTTCGCGTCGGCATTGTCGGCATCAGCGGCTTCGGCGGCGGCGAGGCCCTGCGCCTCATCGCCGGCCACCCGGCCTTCGAACTCACCTACGCGGCGGGCGAAGGCAGCGCCGGCAGCCGCCTCGGCGACCGCTTTCCGGGCGCACCCGCCAGGCTGGCCGGGATGGTGATCGAGACATGGGACCCCGACGCCCTACCCAGCCTCGACCTGCTCTTCGCCTCGCTGCCCACGGGCCGTTCGGCCGCGGCGCTGGCGCGCATCCCAGGCGAGGTGAAGATCGTGGACATCGGCGGCGATCACCGCGACGCCGAAGGCTGGGCCTATGGCCTGGCCGATGTCTGGCCCGACAGGATCAAGGGCCAGACCCGTGTCGCGAACCCCGGCTGCTTCCCGGCGGCGGCGCTGACCGCGCTGGCGCCGCTGCTGGCCAACAGCCTAGTCGCGCCCGGCAACATCGTGATCGACGCCAAGACCGGCATCTCGGGCGCCGGCCGGGGCGGCGGCGGCGGCGGCTTCGGCTATGCCGAAAGCAACGAGAACCTGGTGCCCTACGGCCTGCTCCAGCACGTCCACATGCCCGAAATGGCGCGGACGATCGAGCAACTGAGCGACGGCAGCGCGGCCGGGCTGGTGTTCACGCCACATCTGGTGCCGATGACCCGGGGCATCCTCGCCACCATCTATTGCCGTGGCCGCGCCACCACGCAGGATTGCCTGGAGGCGGCGCGGCGCTTCTATGCCGGGCGCCCCTTCATCCGCGTGACCGACAAGCCGCCACAGACCAAATGGGCCACCGGTTCCAACCTCGCCTTCGTCAGCTACGCGGCCGACCCGACGCGCGAACTGGTCATGGCGATGGGCGTGGTGGACAATCTGGGCAAGGGGGCGGCCGGCCAGGCGGTGCAGAACGCGAACCTGATCTGCGGGCTGCCCGAGACCTTGGGACTGGAGGGCATGCCCGTCTGGCCGTGAGGGCCGTCAGGTCACCAAGGCCAGGACCAGCGCCAGGGCCCAGAACACCAGGGGCACATAGAGCGCGCGCTCGGCATGCCACAGCAGCCGCTCCCGCAGCACGGCCGCGATCTGCGCCTTGGTGCCGGGTTCGGAGAGATAGGCCAGCGGCGGGTTCGCGCTGCGAAGCAACCCGTAGATCTCGGTGTCGCGCACATCGCGCCGCGGCGCCCGCCAGGCCGCGACGAAGAGGGCCATCGCCACCAGGGTGGAGGCCGCCCCACCGACCCGCAGGGCCAGCACCGGGTCGAACATCAGGGAGCCCACCACCAGCACGATGGCCAGCGTCGCGAAGGCGCAGGCACGCCGGATGGACAGGTCCACGAGCGGTCTGAGGCGCGTCATACTGATCCATATTGCCATCATGGCCCTTCCCGTCCAAGCGGAACCCTCCCCCTGTCCGAAGGCATCTTGCGGCCCATATCCTTTCCATCCAGGAAAGACAGGGATCGCTTCCATGCGTGCAGAACGTCGCACCCTCTTCGCCGGCTCGGCGGCCTTCGCCACGGCGCTGGCGCTGCCCGCCGCGGCCCAGGCGCCCGCCGCCGCCCCGGCCGCCGCCCAGCAGGCCCCGGGCTTCTACCGCTTCAAGCTGGGCGGCTTCACCGTCACCACCGTGCATGACGGGTTCTTCCGCCGCCCCGTCGAGGGCTTCGTCCGCAACGCCCCCACCGCCGATGTCCAGGCCCTGCTGGCCGAACAGGGGATGCCGCAGGACACGCTGACCGTCCCCTTCACCATCACCTTCGTGGAAACCCCGCGCGGCCTCATCGTCTTCGACGCCGGCACGGGCGCGCAGATGGCCCCCACGGCCGGCATGCTGGCCGCCAACATGCGCGCGGCAGGGCTGGATGCGGCACGCGTCAATGCCGTCGTGGTCAGCCATTTCCATGGCGACCACATCACGGGCCTGACCACCGCGCAGAACGAGGTGGTCTTCCCCAATGCCGAGATCATCGTGCCCGCCGCCGAATGGGCCTTCTGGACCGATGAGGGCAATGCCGCCCGCGCGCCGGAGGGCCAGCGCGGCACCTTCGCCAACACCACCCGCCGCTTCGCCCCCTACCGCGCCCGCATCCGCCAGGTGGAGGACGGGGCGGAGGTGCTGCCCGGCATCCGCGCCGTCGCGGCGCATGGCCATACGCCGGGACACACGCTCTATCACGTGGCCGATGGCGACGCGCAGATGATGTACCTGGCCGACATCACGAACAGGCCCGAGGTGAACGCCCGCCGCCCGGACTGGCAGATCGTCTTCGACATGGATGGCGACGCCGCCGCCGCCGCCCGCCGCCGCATCATGGACCGCGTGTCGAGCGAACGGATGCGCGTCACCGGCTATCATTTCCCCTTCCCTTCCAATGGCATGATGGTGCGCGACGGGCAGGGCTACCGTTTCGCGCCGGCGGATTGGTCGGGGGTGGTGTAATCCCGCGCCGCAACATGGCATGTTCACGCCGAAGCGGGCCGCGCCCATCCAGGGCGCGGCGCCACGCAGGGTGAGGACACCATGTCGGAACGGATTTTCGAGGATCGGCGCGCGGCCCTGGAAGAGGCCTTCTTCGCACGCCACAACGAGGCCCTGCTGCGCCAGCTGCGCGAGGCCGACCCGGCGCAGAGCACCCATGCGGCGCTCGCCGCGGCCTCCGGCATCAATGACGCCGCGGTGCTGGACCGGCTGACGGGCCTGGGCATCGGTGCCCAGACCTTCGCCGCCTTCGCCCTGGCGCCGCTGGTGATGGTGGCCTGGGCCGATGGCACCCTTTCCTCGGAGGAGCGCAGCGCGGTCCTCTCCGGCGCGCACAAGGCGGGGCTGAAGGCCGGCGATGTCGGGCACAAGCTGCTGGAACAATGGCTGGCCCAGCCGCCGGGCGCCGAGCTGCTGGCCGCCTGGAAGGCCTATGCCCATGCCCTGGTGGCGGACATGCCGCTCGAGCAGCGCCACGCCCTGCGCGACGTGGTGCTGGGCCAGGCCGAGGCGGTGGCCGACGCGGCCGGTGGCTTCCTGGGCCTGGGCAACCGCGTCTCGGCCGTGGAGCGCAAGCTGCTGGGCGAACTGGCGGCGGTGTTCGAGGGCTAGAGCGATATCCGACCGGATGGAATCATCCGGTCGGATTTCTTGCTCTAGAAAACTTGGCTTCTAGAGCAGCGTCTGATCGCCTTTGGCGAATCGCCAAAGGCATGAATCGGCCGCTCGGCAGCTCCCGGTTCAGCCGGGAGCCAAATGCTCCTTCAGGCGCGGCATCAGTTCCACCAGGTTGCACGGGCGATGCCGCGCATCGAGCTGCCAGACCAGGATATCATCCCAGGCATCCTTCACCGCCCCGGTGCTGCCCGGCAGGGCAAACAGGTAGGTACCCCCCGCCACGCCGCCGATGGCGCGCGACTGCATCGTGGAGGTGCCGATCTTCTGGTAGCTCAGCATCCGGAACAATTCGCCGAAGCCCGTGATCTCCTTCTCCAGGACACGGGCGAAGGCCTCGGGCGTCACGTCGCGGCCGGTGATGCCGGTGCCGCCCGTGGTGATGACGCAATCCACCTGCGGGTCCGCGATCCAGTCGCGCAGCTTCCCGGCGATGAGGTCGGCCTCGTCGCGCAGCAGGGCGCGGTCCACGAGCTTGTGGCCCGATGCCTCGATCCGCATGGCTAGCGTGTCGCCCGAGCGGTCGGAGGCGAGGTCCCGCGTGTCGGAGACCGTCAGGATGGCGATGTTCACCGGCACGAAGGTGCCGTTCGGATCAATGGGCATGGGCCCTAGTTGGCGAGGCGCGGCCGCTCGCGCAACATCGCCGTGACCTCGTCGGTGCCGGAGAAGCGGGGGAACTCCCCGGCCGCCAGCGCGTCCAGGCTGGGCGTGGGCAGGTCGAGCCGGCTCGCGTAGATCCAGGAGAAGGTCAGCACACGGCGGACGAAGGCACGGGTCTCGGCCATGGGGATGCTCTCGATGAAGAGCATGGGGTCCTCCGCATGGGCGATGGAGTTCAGCCACCGCGACAGGTTCCCCGGCCCCGCATTATAGGCCGCCAGCAGCCGGATCAGGTCGCCGCCCACCGCCTGCTGCCGCGCCAGATAGTGCAGGTAGCGTTGCCCGATCTCCAGCGAGAAGGCCGGGTCATGCAGCCGGCGTGCCCCCGCTCCCCGGCGCAGCGAGGGGTCGCTCGCCACATAGCTGGCGGTGGCGGGCATGATCTGCAGCAGCCCCCGCGCCCCGGCGCGCGAGACCGCGTTCGGGTTGAAGCGGCTTTCCTGCAGGGCCAGCGCGTAGAGCAGCGAGGGGTCGAGGCGGAAGCCGGAGGGCGGCATCAGGGTGGGCAGCGGGTAGCGCGCGGAATCCCGCGCGAGGCTGCCCTCGCTCGGCAGATCCTCGGCGGCCAGCGAGGCCAGTTCGGTGAAGCCCGCGCGCTGGCTTACGGCCAGGATGCCTTGCAGCATGCGGGGATTGTTGCGGGCGCGGCGATGCAGCAGGCGCAATTCCGCCTCCGCGCGCTCATGCTGGCCGATCTGCAACAAAGCCAGCGCCCGCCATCCGCCCGCCGTCTCGGCGATGGCCGCGGCGAGCAGGGCCGCGGTGCCGCCATCCTCCACATCGCGCTCCCAGGCCAGGCCGGGCGGCAGGCCCAGCGCGCGGCGGGCGATCATGCCATGGAAGGTGCGCGTCTCCTGCGCGGCCAGCAGCATCCAGGGGGCGTATTGGGCCGGGCGGCGGGCGCGGACGGCGGCGCGGGCGGCCCAATAGGCGGATGAGGCGCGCAGGGCGGACGCGGCGCGGTCGGAGCGGGCGGCGCGCTCGAAATAGGCGAAGGCGGCGGCGTAGTCCCCACCCGCCCAGGCCGAGAGCCCCGCCTGGTGGGCGGCCGCGGGGTTGGCGCCGTCGAGGCCCAACGCCTCCTCCGACAGGCGCCGCGCCTCGGCATGGTCGCCCTGGCGGAAGACGACCTGCGCGATCTCGGCGCGAAGCTGGGCGCCATAAGCCTGGCCAATGCCGGCGGCGGAGGTGACGGCGCGCAGCGCGAGGTCCGGCCGGCCCTCGGCCAGGCGGCCCTGCACGGCGCGGTCCAGCGCGGCGCGGCGGACCAGGGCCGCGCTCGGGCGCTGATCTTCCGGAATTTCGGTGGGCGCGGCCTCGCCCGCCTCGGCGGGCGGCGGCGGCGCGGCGGCGCCCCTGGGCAGGCGCGCAATCAGGGTGGCATGGATCGCCGGCGCATCGGGCAAATCGGCGTGTTCGAGCAACCAGGCGTGCAGAACCGATGCCGAGGGCGCGCCCCCGGGGCGCAGCAGCCGCTTGGCCAGCAGGTGCCCGTGCAGGCGCCGATCGGCGACGCGGTCGGCCTCGCGCTGGGCGGCGGCGCTGTCGCCGCGGGCCTGCGCCTCGAAGGCACGGCGCAGCCGGGCAGCATCCGCCGTGGAGAGCGGCTGCGGCAGCGAGGACGCCTCCATAGAGGCCGCGACCCGCACGCGAGAGGGGGTATCTTGTGGTGCGGCCCGTTCCGCGAATGCCCCGCAGGGCATTGTCACGACCATGGCCATGACGGCGGAAGCGGCCATGGCGCAACGGGCCAGAGGGCTCATCGCGCTCATGGCCCGGCAGGGTTAGCAACCCGTTCTCCGGCTTGGCAAGCGATATTCCTGAAGAAAAGCCGAAGACGGGAAGATTCAACCAGCGGCTGTGGTGAAGTTAATCCCGACCCTGACCATTCGCCACATTCTCGCCATCTTCTATGCTGCGTCGCAACAACAGCAGATCGGCCCAGGCATCTCGCTTGGCCAGCGGGTTACGCAAAATATAAGCAGGATGTAGTGTCGGCAGCGCAGGAATGACTTGCCCGTCAAATAACGATACTTGGTGCCACCGACCGCGCAGCCGGGTGATGCCCTCGCGCTGGCGCAGCAGTCCCTTGGCCGCCACACCCCCCGCCAGCACCAGGAAACGCGGCCGGGCCAGGGCCACATGGCGCAGCACGAAGGGCAGGAAGAGGTTCAGCTCCGCATCCGTCGGCGTGCGATTTCCGGGCGGGCGGTAGGGCAGGATGTTGGTGATGTAGAGGCTTGCCTCACGCCCCAGCCCGATGGAGGCGAACATCCGGTCCAGCAGCCGGCCCGAGGCACCGACGAAGGGGCGGCCCAGCCGGTCCTCCTCGGCGCCAGGCGCCTCGCCCACCACCATCACAGGTGCGCCCACCACGCCGTCGGCGAAGACCATGTTGGTGGCTGTCTCGCGCAGCGGGCTGCCGGTGAAGCGGGCCATGGCCTCGCGCAGCGCGTCCAGGCTGTCGGCGCCGGCGGCGAGGGAAGCGGCCTCCTCCTGCACCGGGGCGGCGGGCGGAGGCGCGGCAAGGGGCGCTGATGGTGGTCGCGCGGGCGGGGCTGGTGGCGGGGTCGGCCGCGCGGCGGCGCGGTCCAGCGCCATGGGCATGATCGCCTCATCCGCCCCCATGGCGACCTGCCAGGCCAGTGCCGCGATCAGGGCTTGGCGTTCCGCCTCCATCGGCCACTTCTAGCGTCTGATCGGCTTCCGTGAAACCGCCGCCCGCGCTACCAGACCCGGGCTTTTTTGCAGCGCCGGGCGGAGGAAGGCCCCGTTCGGGCGTTGTGCGAGGGAAGAATTGCGCCGGTCCCGCCTGGGGCCGGCCTCAGTGGGGAAAGGTGCCGGACATGGATGAGCAGCGCGAAAGCATGGAGTTCGACGTCCTGATCGTGGGCGCGGGGCCCGCGGGCCTGGCCGCCGCGATCCGGCTGAAGCAGCTCAATCCCGATGCCGCCGTCTGCGTGGTGGAGAAGGGCGGCGAGGTCGGCGCGCACATCCTGAGCGGCGCCGTGCTGGAACCCCGCGCGCTGGATGAACTCATCCCCGACTGGCGCGACGACCCGCCGGCGCTGGCGACGCCCGCCGGCGAGGACCGCTTCATGCTGCTGACCGAGAAGCGCGCCTTCAAGCTGCCCACGCCGCCGCAGATGAACAACCACGGCAACTACATCGTCAGCCTGGGTAATGTCGCGCGCTGGCTGGGTGCCAAGGCCGAGGCGCTGGGTGTCGAGATCTACCCGGGCTTCGCGGCGTCCGAGACCATCATCGAGGACGGTCAGGTGCGCGGCGTCGTGGCCGGCGTCATGGGCATCCAGAAGAATGGCGAGAAGGGCCCGGACTACCAGCCCGGCATGGAGTTGCGCGCCACCTACACGCTGTTCGGCGAGGGCTGCCGCGGCAGCCTGACCAAGCGCCTCTTCGAGACCTTCAACCTCCGCGCCGACTGCCAGCCGCAGACCTATGCGCTCGGCATGAAGGAGCTTTGGGAAATCCCGAAGGAGAAGCACACCCCCGGCCTCATCTGGCACAGCACGGGCTGGCCGCTGAAGTCGGACACCTATGGCGGTTCCTGGCTCTACATGCTGGGGGACAACCTGGTCTCGATCGGCTTCGTGGTGGGGCTGGACTACCCGAACCCCTGGCTCTCGCCCTTCGAGGAGTTCCAGCGCTTCAAGACCCACCCCGAGGTGCGGAAGATGCTGGAGGGCGGCAAGCGCATCTCCTATGGCGCGCGCGCGCTGAACGAGGGCGGGTTCCAGGCCATCCCGAAGCTGGTCTTCCCCGGCGGCGCCCTGATCGGCGACGGCGCGGGCTTCCTGAACGTGCCCAAGATCAAGGGCACGCACACCGCCATGAAGTCCGGCATGGTGGCGGCCGAGGCGCTGGCGGAGGCGCTGGCGCAGGAGGCGCGGCCGCCGGTGCTGGACGCCTATCCCGAGAAGCTGGCGCAGTCCTGGGTGTGGACGGAGCTGAAGGGTGTGCGGAACATCCGCAACGGCTTCGCCAAGTTCGGCTTCTGGGGCGGCATGGCGAATGCGGCGCTGGACACCTACCTGTTCCGCGGCAAGGCGCCCTGGACCATGAAGCACCACCAGGACCATGAGTCGCTCAAGAAGGCCGCCGACGCCCCGCGCATCGCCTATCCCAAGCCCGATGGCGTGCTGACCTTCGACCGCCTCTCCTCCGTGTTCCTCTCCAACACCAACCACGAGGAAAACCAGCCCGCCCATCTGGTGCTGAAGGACCCCGGCAAGTGGCTGGGCGAGAACTGGGAGAAGTTCGCGAGCCCCGAAAGCCGCTACTGCCCCGCCGGCGTCTATGAGGCGGTGGGCGTGGAGGAGGGCAAGCCCGCGCTGGTGATCAACGCGCAGAACTGCGTGCATTGCAAAACCTGCGACATCAAGGACCCCACCCAGAACATCGACTGGCGCACGCCCGAGGGCGGCGGCGGGCCGAACTATCCGGGCGGCATGTGAGACGGGCACGGGGGGCGCTGTGACAATCCGTCACTTCGCAACCCCGCATCCCCGACGCACAAGCTTCTGCATGTGCCCGGTGATTCGCCGCCGGGCCCGCCGGAAGGACATCACATGACCAACTCCCTCACCCGCTACGCGCCGCATGTGTTGAGCGTGCTGCGCGTCGTCACCGCCTTCATCTTCCTGCTGCACGGCACGCAGAAGCTGCTCGGCATTCCCGCGGCCACACGCATGCCGGACTTCCTCTCGATGCTGTGGGTGGCGGGCGCGCTGGAGATCGTGGGCGGCGTGCTGCTCATCATCGGGCTCTTCACGCGGCCTACCGCCTTCGTCCTGTCGGGGCTGATGGCCTTCGCCTATTTCATCGCCCATGCGCCGCGCAGCATCTTCCCCACGCTGAACGGCGGTGACGCGGCCATCCTCTACTGCTTCGTCTTCCTCTACCTGGTTTTCGCGGGCCCTGGGCCGTGGAGCCTGGACGCGCGGCGCCGCTGATGCCGCTGCTCTCGCTGCTGCGCCAGGGCATGGTGCTGTCGCTGGGCTGGATCGTGGCGGCGACGCTCGTGCTGCGCCACCACGGCTTCCTCTGGGCGCTGCTGCTGGTCGTGATCTGGGCGGCGCTGATCGTGCGCTTCCAGCGCAGCACGGTGGCGCATGCCCGCGCCATCGCGGAGGAGCGCCAGCGGCGAGAGAAGGCCAAGTGAACCTCATCGAGGCCGCGCAGGCGCTGGACCGGCTGGGCTTCATGCCCAGCAAGTCCGGCAACCTGTCGCTCCGCACGGCCCGGGGGTTCATCATCACGCCCTCGGGCCTGCCCTACGAGGCGCTGACCGAGGGCGAACTGGTGGAGCTCGACGTTACCGGCGCGGTGATCGGCGGCCAGCGCCGGCCCTCTTCCGAATGGCGGCTGCACCAGGCCATCTACACCGCGCGTCCCGACGCCATGGCGGTGGTCCACACCCACAGCCCGCGCGCTACCGCATTGTCCTGCGCGCGGCGCGACATCCCGCCCTTCCACTACATGATCGCGCTGGCCGGGGGCGACGACATCCGCTGCGCGCGCTACGCCACCTTCGGCACGCCGGAACTGGCCGAGACCGCGATCGAGGCGCTGGAGGGCCGCCGCGCCTGCCTGCTCGCCAATCATGGCGTGGTGGCCATCGGCCAGGACATCCGCGCCGCCACCACCCTCGCGCGCGAGGTGGAGAACCTGGCCGGGCAATACCTCGACATGCTGGCCGCGCGCCTCGAACCGGCGCTGCTCACGCCCGCCGAAATGGAGGCGGTGCGCGACCAGTTCGAGGGCTATGGCCAGCGTCTGCGCCTCCCTTTGGCCCCCTCGCCGCAGGCAATCTCCCGCCCCGGTTGAGTGCCCGTCGGCGCTTGATGCAAGCCGGCAACACTGTGGCAATTCGGTGTGAATTTCGGCGCGTCACCATGGCGCGGGTCCATGCTGCGCTGCTACATTACATGCATGGCTCACCGCCGCCCTGGCCCCCCTCAGAACCGTCGCCTCCCGCCCGCCGCATGGCTCGCCACGGGCCTGCTCGCGGCTGGGCTGCTGGCGGGCTGCGGCGCGCTTCCGGGCGGCACGGTGGACCGCAGCGCGCGCATTGGCGTCGTCAGCACGGCGCCACCGCCCGGGGCCAGCGCCTTCGGCCGCTTCCTGGTCGGGCGCTTGGCCGCCGAGGAGCAGGATGACGGCATCGCGGCCGACGCGCTGCTGCTGACGCTCCAGGCCGAGCCCGAGCAGCGCGACGTTCTGCAACTCGCCTTCCAGGCGGCGCTGATGGATGGGCGGCCCGATGCGCTGCGCCTGGCGCGGCGCCTGCCGGACAACCTCTCGGCGCAACTCGTGCTCTTTGGTTCCGAGATCGTGGGCGCGCGCTGGGACCGGGCCGAGGCCCGTGTCCGCGCCCTGCCCCGCCCCGGCGCGGTGCAGAGCCTGCAGCCCGTCCTCACCGCCTGGGCCCTGGCGGGGCGCGGCCAGACCGATGCCGCGCTGGCGCTGCTGCGCCCGCTGGCCGATGGCGGGCGGCTGCGCGCGCTGAACGCGCTGCATGCGGCGCTGATCGCCGACATCGCGAACCGCCCCCGCGACGCCGAGCGCTTCCTGCGCATCGCCATGGCGGACCAGCCCGACCCCACCCTGCGGATGAGCCTGCTGGCCGCGGGCATTCTCAACCGCGCGGGTCGGACGACGGAGGCCCAGCGCCTGCTCGACGGGCTGGCCGCCTCGCACGAGGACATGGCCCTGGCCGCGCAGGGCGCCGCCCGCGCCCAGGTGCTGGGCAGCCGCGCCATCGCGAGCCCGGCCGATGGCGTGGCGGAAGCCTATGTGGCGCTGGGCGCCGCCCTGCGCGGCCATGGGCTGGAGGAACTCTCGGGCACGCTGGCGCGCCTGGCGTTGCGGCTGCGGCCGAGCTTCGGCCCGGCGCTGATGCTGCTGGCCGACACGCTCTCGGAGGCCGAACGCCACGAAGCCGCGCTGACCGTGCTGGAACGTGTCGCCGCCAGTGACCCCCTGCATGGCCCGGCCCAGCTGCGCCGCGCCCTCCTGCTGGACCGCCTGGAACGCCTGCCCGAGGCGGAGCGCCTGCTGGCGGACCTCGCGGCGGCCCATCCCGCCCAGCCCCAGCCGCTGCTGCATCTGGGCGACATCCTGCGCCGGCGCGGCCGCTTCGCCGAGGCGGTGCGGGCATACGACGCGGCACTCGCCCGCCTGCCCGAAGTGCGGGAACAGGATTGGCAGATCTTCTACGCCCGCGGCATCTCGCGGGAGCGCGCGGGTGATTGGCCCGGCGCGGAGCAGGACCTGCTGCGCGCGCTCAGCCTCTCGCCCGACCAGCCCTATGTGCTGAACTACCTGGGCTTCAGCTGGGCCGACAAGGGCATCAACCTCGACCGTGCGCGGGAGATGCTGGAACGCGCCCTGGCCCTGCGCCCCGAGGACGGCAACATAGTGGACAGCCTGGGCTGGGCGATGTTCCGCATGGGCGACTACCCGGCGGCCATCCTCTGGCTGGAGCGCGCGGTGGAGCTGGAACCGCGCAACGCCACCATCAACGACCATCTGGGCGATGCCTACTGGATGGCCGGACGCCAGAACGAGGCCCGCTTCCAATGGAGCCGGGCGCTCGCCATGGAGCCAGGCCCGGTGGAGGCCGCGCGCCTCACCACCAAGCTCGCCCAGGGGCTGGCCATGCCCTCCCTGCCCCGCGCCGCCAGCCGCTGACCCGCCCCATGACGCTGGAAGAGGCCGCGCCGGCCAAGGTGAACCTGTTCCTGCACGTCACCGGGCGGCGGGCGGATGGCTACCACCTGCTGGACAGCCTGGCGGTGTTCGGCCCGGCGGCCGATCTGCTGACGGCCACGCCCGCCGAGGGGCTGAGCCTCGCCCTGGAAGGCCCCTTCGGCGCCGCGCTCCAGGCGGAGCCCGACAACCTCGTGCTGCGCGCCGCCCGCGCCCTGGCCGCCGCCGCCGGCGTGGCGCCACGCGCCGCGCTGACCTTGCGCAAGCATCTGCCCGTGGCCTCGGGCATCGGCGGTGGTTCGGCCGATGCGGCGGCCGCGTTGCGCCTGCTGAACCGGATGTGGGGTGCGGGGCTGGATGACGCCGCGCTGCGGGCGCTGGCCGCGCCACTGGGGGCGGATGTGCCGGTCTGCGTGGCCTCCTCCCCCGCGCGGATGCAGGGGGTGGGCGAGCTTGTCTCGCCCGGGCCGCGCCTGCCCCCCTGTGGACTGCTGCTGGTGAACCCGGGCGTGCCACTGGCCACCCCCGCCGTCTTCCGTGCCCGCGCGCCAGGCTTCTCGGCCGAGGCCCGCCTTCCCGCCGCCTGGCCCGACGCCGCCGCCATGGCCGCCGACCTCGCGCATCTCACCAATGACCTGGAGGCGCCCGCCCGCGCCCTCTGCCCCGAAGTGGGCGAGGTGCTGGCGGCGCTGACCGCCCTGCCCGGCGCCCTGCTCGCGCGCATGAGCGGGTCCGGCGCCACCTGCTTCGCCCTGTTCGCCACCCCCGCCGAGGCGCATGCGGCGGAGGGCCTTCTTCCCGCCCAGTGGTGGCGCAGCGGCGGGGGGCTTTACGGCAGGGCCGAAGCCTCGCTACACGCTCCCGGCGCCGTTGGGGTGTAGCCAAGTGGTAAGGCAGCGGTTTTTGGTACCGCCATTCCTAGGTTCGAATCCTAGCACCCCAACCAGCTGACTTCGGAACATGCCGCGTTCACGCAGCCCGCTCCCGCCATCGCCGAGAGCGGGCTCCGGCGGTTCCTCCTCAACGCATCCCGGCCCGGAGCAGCTTCATCCGACCGGATGATTCCATCCGGTCGGATGTTGCTCTAGGCTCCAAACCCAATCAGTTCTAGCTCCGACGCGGCGTTGTGTGATTCAAGCTTTGTGTTGAGCGGAGCATGATCATGGCGGGCGAGTTCTGG
>NZ_JACIDJ010000004.1:20555-324633 GCF_014196305.1 Roseococcus suduntuyensis | reverse complement strand
TCCCGGTGCAGCTGCTGGCCTATCACGTGGCGGTGCTGAAGGGCACGGATGTGGACCAGCCGCGCAACCTGGCCAAGAGCGTGACGGTGGAATAGGCAGAACGCCACGGAACAGGGCAGGGGGCTGCGCAAAACCTGCTGGATTGCCCGCAATTCACCCTTGGCGGCGGGGCGCGTATCAACAATTGGTCTCCCGGAACGGACATCCTGTCCCGGCCGGAGAGAGCACATGAACCGTCGCATGATGTTGGGCGCCGCCGCGGGCGGCATCGCGGGCAGCCTCGCCACCCCCGCCGTCGTCACCGCGCAGACGACCTTCAACTGGCGCATGACCAGCTTCTACGGCCCCCAGGCGGCCTTCTACTCGACCGGCCCGGGCAGCGCGCGCGACCTGATCGACCGCATCCAGCGCATGTCCAACAACCGCATCCGCATCCAGTTCTTCGGCGCGGGCGAACTGATCCCGGCCGCCGAGGGCTTCGACGCCGTCAGCGCCGGCATCGTCGAGATGAACTACGCCAACGCCTATTTCTGGACGGGCAAGACCTTCGCCGCGCAATACTTCACCGCCGTGCCCTTCGGCCTGAACTTCCAGGGGCTGAACGGCTGGATGTATGATGGCGGCGGCCTCGACCTGTGGCGCGAGGTGTATGACCGCTTCAACCTGGTGCCCTTCCTTTGCGGCAACACCGGCGTGCAGATGACGGGCTGGTTCCGCCGCCCGATCAACAGCGTGGAGGACCTGCGCGGCCTCAAGATGCGCATCCCGGGCCTGGCGGGCCGCGTCTACCAGGCGCTGGGCGTGGATGTGCGCCTGCTGCCGCCGGGTGAGCTCTTCCCCGCGCTGGAGCGCGGCGTGATTGATGCCGCCGAATTCGTGGGCCCCTACCTCGACCGCCAGCTCGGCCTGCACCGCGTCGCCAAGCACTACTACACCACCGGCTGGCACGAGACGGCCACGGCCTCCGAACTCACCATCAACAAGGCCGCCTGGGCGCGCCTGCCCAATGACCTGAAGGCCATCGTGGAAAACGCCGTCGCCGCCTGCAACGTGATCTCCGAGGCCTGGTGCCAGAAGAACAACGCCGACGCGATGGAGGACCTGATCCGCAACCACGGTGTGGAGGCCAAGGAACTTCCGGACGCCGTGGTCGCCCGCCTGCGCGAGGAGAACACCAAGGTGCTCGATGCCGCCGTGGCGCGCGACCCTGTCACCCGCCGCGTGCACGAGAGCTACATGGCCTACAAGGCGCGCTTCGACGCCTGGTCGCGCTATTCCGAGGTGCCCTACCACAACAAGATCCGAGAGGCATGAGCCGCGCCGCCGACACGCTGGAGGCCTTGGTGGAGGGGCTCGGCCGCCTCTCCGCCGTGGCGCTCATCGGCCTGGTTCTCGTCATGGCGGGCAATGTGCTGCTGCGCTACGGCTTCTCCGCCGGCAGCGTCTGGGCGCAGGAGCTGGAATGGCACCTGATGTCGCCCATCGCGCTGCTGGGGGCCGCCTGGGCGTTGAAGCATGGCGAGCATGTGCGGGTGGACGTCTTCTACGCGCGCATGAGCGAGCTGTGGCAACGCCGCGTGGAGTTCCTCTCCTGCCTCGCCGGGCTGCTGGTGAGCCTTGCCGTCATCTGGCTGTCCTGGCGCTATGTCATGCAGTCCTGGATGCAGGGCGAGGGCTCGGCCAATCCGGGCGGGATTGACGCGCGCTACATCCTGAAGGGCTTTATCCCTTTGGGTTTCGCGCTGCTGGCGCTGCAATTCACCGCGCTTCTTCTCCGCCTCGCGCCGCAATTGCGGCGCTGACACCGGAAACTCCCCATGCCGATCCAGGAAATCTACGCCATCGCGATGCTGCTCGCCTTCTTCGCGCTGCTGCTCGTGGGGGTGCCGGTGGCGCTGACGCTCGCCATCTCGGGCTTCGTCTTTGGCTGGCTGGGCTTCGGGCCCATGCTGTTCAACCTGCTGCCGGCCCGCATCTACGGCGTGGTGACGAACTACACCCTGCTGGCCATTCCCCTCTTCGTCTTCATGGGGGTGATGCTGGAGAAGTCCCGCCTGGCGGAAGACCTGATGGCCGTGGTGGGGCGGCTCGCCGGCAACCTGCGCGGCGGGTTGGCACTCGGCGTCGTCTTCGTGGGCGTGCTGATGGGGGCGACCACGGGCATCGTGGGTGCGACGGTGGTGACGCTCGCCTTGCTGGCCCTGCCGGCGATGATGTCCCGCGGCTATGACCGGGGGCTGGCCTGCGGCGTCATCTGCGCCTCGGGGACGCTGGGGCAGATCATCCCGCCCTCGCTCATTCTCATCCTGATGGCGGACATCATGAACCTCTCGGTCGGCACGCTGTTCGCCGCCGCGGTGTTTCCGGGCCTGCTGCTGGCCGGCATGTTCGCCGCCTATGTCATCATCCTGGGCATGGTGCGGCCCGACATGGCCCCCCCCGTGCCCGCCGAGGAACGCGCGCTCATCGACACGCGGCAACTGTTGCTGCGCCTGCTGCGCGTGGTGCTGCCGCCGGTGGGCCTCATCGTGGCGGTGCTGGGCTCCATCATCGGCGGTGTCGCCGCCCCCACCGAGGCGGCGGCCATGGGTGCCTTGGGCGCCGTGCTGGTCACCGCCCTGGGTCGCCGCTTCAACGCCACCCTTTTGTGGGAAAGTGCCGCCGCCGCCGCCCGTATCACGGCCATGATGATGTTCGTCCTCATCTGCGCGCAGGTCTTTGCCCTGGCCTTCCGCGGCCTGCGCGGCGAGCAGCTGGTGGAGGACCTCTTCGCCTTCCTCCCCGGCGGCGTGAACAGCGACATCCTGTTCATGCTGCTGCTGATCTTCGTGCTGGGCTTCTTCCTGGAATGGATCGAGATTTCCTACATCGCGGTCCCCCTCTTCCTGCCCATCTTCGCGAGTTCGGGCGTGGACCCGGTGTGGCTGGCGGCGCTGATCGCCGTGATGCTCCAGACCTCCTTCCTCACGCCGCCCTTCGGCTGGGCGCTGTTCTTTCTGCGCGGCGCGGCGCCCCCCGAGATCACCACGGGCGAGATCTACCGCGGCGTGCTGCCCTTCGTGGCCCTGCAGCTCCTGGCGGTGGGGGCGGTCTTCGCCTTTCCCGCGCTCGCCACCTGGCTGCCGCGCGCCATCGGCTGGTAGCCCCGGTTTCATTGCCGGGACGGAGCGCCTACATGGGCGGGGTCTCGCAACGGCCCAGGAACCCCGCCCATGTCCTATGATTTCGACCTCTTCGTCATTGGCGGCGGCTCGGGCGGGGTGCGGATGGCGCGCATCGCGGCGGGCCATGGCGCCCGGGTGGCGGTGGCCGAGGAACGCTTCTGGGGCGGCACCTGCGTGAATGTCGGCTGCGTGCCCAAGAAGCTGATGGTCCAGGCCGCCGAATACGGGCATTGGGCCGAGGACGCGGCTGCCTTCGGCTGGGACATCCGGAAGGGCGCGCATGACTGGGCCAAGCTCGCCGCCGCGCGGGATGCGGAGGTGACGCGCCTCTCGGCCATCTATGGCCGCCTGCTGCAAGGGGCGGGGGTGACCAGCTTCGACGCGCGGGCCACCTTCGAGGACGCGCACACCCTCCGCGTGGGCGACCAGCGCATCACCGCCGAACGGATCGTGGTCGCGACCGGCGGCCGCGCCACGCGGCTCGACATTCCGGGGGCGGAACTGGGCCTCATCAGCGATGACCTGTTCACGCTGCCCGCCCTGCCGAAGAAGGTCGCCATCCTGGGCGCGGGCTACATCGCGCTGGAATTCGCGGGCCTCCTGCACGGCCTGGGCGCGGAGGTGGAGGTCTTCCACCGCTCCCCCCAGGTGCTGCGCGGCTTCGACAACGACGTGCGCCTCTGCCTGACCGAGGCCATGACGGCCCAGGGCATCCGCATGGAGGGCGGCGTGAACGCGACCCGCCTGTCGCGCCTCGATGACGGCCGCATCCTGCTCAGCCTCTCCAACAACGGCATGCGCGACGTGGACGCGGTCTTCTTCTGCACCGGGCGCGTGCCCAACACCGAGGGGCTGGGGCTGGAGCGCGCCGGGGTGAAGGTGGCGGAAGGCGGCGCCATCCCGGTGGATGACGACCACGCGACCAATATCCCGCACATCTTCGCCATCGGCGATGTGACGGACCGGCTGAACCTCACCCCCATGGCGACCGCCGTGGGCCATGCCCTGGCCGACACCCTCTACGGCGGCAACCCCCGCCGGGCCAGCTACGAGAACGTGCCGACGGCCATCTTCACCTCGCCGCCCGTGGGCACGGTGGGGCTGGGCGAGGAGGAGGCGGCCCGGCGTGGCCCCGTGGACATCTACCTCACCCGCTTCACCCCCATGCGCCACACCATCACGAAGCGCGAGGGCATGCGGGTGATGATGAAGCTCGTCGTCTGCCAGGAGAGCCAGCGCATCCTGGGCGCGCACATGGTGGGCGAGGACGCGGCCGAAATCATGCAGGGCATCGGCATCGCCGTCCGCATGGGCGCCACCAAGGCGGATTTCGACCGGACCATCGGCATCCACCCCACGGCGGCCGAGGAATTCGTGACGCTCAGGACCCGCACGCGTGTCGCGGGGGTCACGGCCGACGCGGCGGAATAGAGTGCGATCCGCGGAGGCGGCATCGCCGGAGCGGTGAATCGCCCTCTCGGCACGACAGGTAGCCATGCGGCCGGGCCTGCCCTAGTGTCACGGACCTTTCTCTACTGGAGTGACGGCCATGGCGCGTGAATGGCGCCCCGATTCCTGGCGGCAGATGCCCATCCGGCAAGTGCCGGACTATCCCGACACGGCGGCCCTCGCCGCCATGGAAGCCAAGGTCAAGACCTTTCCGCCGCTGGTTTTTGCAGGCGAGTGCGAGCGACTCAAGGCCGCGCTCGCCGAAGCTGCCCAAGGCCAGGCCTTCGTCCTCCAGGGGGGGGATTGCGCCGAAAGCTTCGCGGATTTCCATGCCGATGCCATCCGCGACAGCTTCAAGGTGCTGCTGCAGATGGCCGTGGTGCTGACCTTCGGCGCCGGCATGCCGGTGGTGAAGCTGGGCCGCATGGCGGGCCAGTTCGCCAAGCCGCGCAGCAGCGATGTCGAGACGCTGGAGGGGGTGACGCTGCCCTCCTACCGCGGCGACATCATCAACGGCGCCGCCTTCACGCCCGAGGCCCGGGTGCCCGACCCGGCGCGGATGGAATTCGCCTACCTGCAATCGGCCGGCACGCTGAACCTGCTGCGCGCCTTCGCGACCGGCGGCTTCGCGGATCTGCACCAGGTCCATCGCTGGAACCTTGATTTCGTGGCGCGCTCCCCGCTGGCCGACCAGTATGAGGGCCTGTCCAACCGGATTGATGAGACGCTGCGCTTCATGGCCGCCTGCGGCATGAACAGCGACAACGCGCCGCAAATCCGCGAGACGGCCTTCTACACCAGCCATGAAAGCCTGCTGCTGCCCTATGAGGAGGCGCTGACCCGCCAGAGCAGCACCCACCACCGCACCTATGCCTGCAGCGCGCATTTCCTCTGGATCGGCGACCGCACGCGCCAGCCGGACGGCGCGCATGTGGAATTCCTGCGCGGCGTGGCCAACCCCATCGGCATGAAGGTGGGCCCGTCCATGGAGGCGTCCGAGCTGGTGCGCCTCACCGAAATCCTGAACCCGCGCAACGAGGCGGGGCGCCTCACCCTCATCTCCCGCATGGGGGCCGACAAGGTCGAGACGAAGCTGGCGCCGCTGGTGCGCGCGGTGCGCGAGGCCGGGCGCCAGGTGGTCTGGCTGTGCGACCCCATGCACGGCAACACCACCACCCAGAACGGCTACAAGACCCGCAGCTTCGACGCGATCCTGGACGAGGTGCGCCGCTTCTTCGACGTGATGGCGGCCGAAGGCGCCCATGCCGGCGGCGTGCATGTGGAGATGACGGGCCGCGACGTGACCGAATGCGTGGGCGGCGCGCAGAAGCTGACGGCGGCCGACCTCTCGGCCAACTACGCCACCTTCTGCGACCCGCGCCTGAACGCCGAGCAGTCGCTGGAACTGGCCTTCCTCATCGCCGAGGAGCTGAAGGCCCACCGCGCCCGCCCCGAGCGCATCCCCGCCCGGGCCGCGCAATAGGCATGGACGAGGCCGAGATCGCGGGGCGGACGGACAGCTACTTCAACCGCACCCGCCGCATCGTCGAGAAATTCGGCGATGCGCGCGTCACCTACGCCGTGTTCATGCGGCGGCCCGTCGTCTCGGCCCCGCGCCTGGCGCTCGATTTCATCGAGGCCACCTCGCGCCTGCGCGGCAGCCCCTTCGACATTGACCTGAAATACCCGGAAGGGGCCTGGGTGGGCGCGGGCGACCCGCTGTTCTACCTCACCGGCTCCTTCGTGGCGCTGGCGGATCTGGAGACGCTCTACCTCCAGAAGCTCGGCCCCGTCTGCGTCGCCGCGCACAACGCCTATGAGATGTGCCTGGAGATGCCCGGCACCAGCTTCCTCGCCATGGAGGCGCGCCACTGCGCCGGCGACGAGATGCAGCAGATGATGGCCTATGCCGCCAGCGTGGGCAGCGAGGCCGCGAAGCGGGAAGGGGCCAAGGGCTTCATCGGCAACGCCAATGACAGCACGGCCCATTGGTTCGGCGCGAAGTCGGGCCGGGGCACCATGCCGCACGCCCTCATCGGCTATGCCGGCAGCACCGTCCGCGCCGCCGAGATGTTCCGCGAAACCTTCCCGAACGACGACCTGACCGTCCTGGTGGATTATTTCGGCCAGGAGCTGACCGACAGCCTGGCCGTCTGCGCCCGCTTCCCCGACCTCGCGGCCGAGGGGCGGCTCGCCGTGCGGCTCGACACGCATGGCGGCCGCTTCATGGAGGGGATGGACCCCGCCGAGAGCTATGCCGTGCTGGAACGCCACGCGCCGGCCGCCATCCGCCGCTATCGCAACGAGGGCGAGCGGCGGGATCTGGTGGGCACCGGCGTCTCGGCCGCCGCCATCTGGCGCATGCGCGAGGTGCTGGACGAGGCGGGCTATCCGCGTGTCCGTATCGTGGCTTCCTCCGGCTTCAACGTGGGCAAGTGCCGCGTGATGGCCGAGGCGCGGGCGCCGGTGGATGTGGTGGGCACGGGCAGCTTCATCCCGAACCTGTGGAACGAGACCTACGCCACCGCCGATATCGTGGAATATGACGGCGTGCCGCGGGTGAAGCTGGGCCGCGAATTCCTGCTGCGGAAGAACGGGCAAAGGCGTGGCCAGTAAAGCGGGGGGGCTGAATTGACCGCGCCCCGCCCCCTGCCTACTTCCAGGATATGACACAGCGCCTCCGCATCGCCCTCGCGCAGATGAACCCCCATGAGGGTGCGCTGCGGTCCAACGCCGCCAAGATCCGCGCGCTGCGCGCCGAGGCGGCCGCAGGGGGCGCCGATTTGCTGGTGACGCCCGAATTCAGCATCGCGGGCTACCCGCCCGAGGACCTGGTGCTGAAGCCCGCCTTTTACGACATGTGCGTGGCGGAGATCGAGGCCCTGGCGGCGGAGACCGCCGATGGGGGCCCGGGCGTGATCCTGGGCGGCCCCTGGAAGGACTCGGGAAAGCTCTACAACGCCGCCTTCCTGCTGGATGGCGGCAAGATCGTGGCCCGCCGCGCCAAGCATGAATTGCCCAACTACGGCGTCTTCGACGACAAGCGCGTCTTCGACGCCGGCCCGGCACCTGGCCCCGTGGTGTTCCGCGGCACCCGCATCGGGCTGATGATCTGCGAGGATTGGTGGTTCCCCGCCGTCTCCGAAACCCTGGTCGAATCCGGCGCGGAACTCCTGCTGGCCATCAACGGCTCGCCCTTCGAGGTGGACAAGAGCGAGGCGCGGATTGACCTCGCCGTGTCGCGGGTGGTGGAGACGGGGCTGCCCTTCGTCTTCCTCAACCAGAATTGCGGGCAGGACGAACTGGTGTTCGACGGTGCCAGCTTCGTGCTGAACGCCGACCGCAAGCTGGCCGTGCGCCTGCCCTCCTTCACCGAGATGCTCGCCATCACCGACTGGGTGCGGGACGGGGAGGGGTGGCGCTGCACCCCCCAGGAACTGGCTAGGCCGCTCGGCCATGAGGCGCAGATCTACGCGGCCATGACGCTGGGCCTGCGCGACTATGTCGAGAAGAACGGCTTCCCCGGCATCGTGCTGGGGCTTTCGGGCGGGATAGACAGCGCGCTCTCCGCCGCCGTCGCCGCCGATGCGCTGGGGCCCGACCGGGTGCGCGCGGTGATGCTGCCCTCGCCCTACACCAGCGCCGAAAGCCTGGAGGACGCGGCGGAATGCGCCCGCCTGCTGGGAATCCGCTATGAGAGCGTGAACATCGGCCCCGCCATGGAAGCCTTCGGCGCCATGCTGGCGCCGGCCTTCGGCAACCGCCCACCCGATATCACCGAGGAAAACATCCAGTCCCGCATCCGCGGCGTCACGCTCATGGCCATGTCCAACAAGTTCGGCGACATGCTGCTGACCACCGGCAACAAGAGCGAGATGAGCACGGGCTACGCCACCATCTATGGCGACATGTGCGGCGGCTATTCCGTGCTGAAGGATGTCTACAAGACCGACGTCTTCGCCGTCTGCCGCTGGCGCAACGACAACATGCCGCATGACGCGCGCGGCCCGCGTGGCCCGGTGATGCCCGACCGCGTCATCACCAAGCCGCCCTCCGCCGAGCTCAAGCCCGACCAGAAGGACCAGGACACCCTGCCCCCCTATGACGTGCTGGACGCCCTGCTGATGGGCCTGGTGGAAGAAGAGCGCGGCGTGGACGAGATGGTGGCCAAGGGCTTCGACCGCGCGCTGGTGCTGCGCGTCTGGCGCATGCTGGACCGCGCCGAATACAAGCGCCGCCAGGCCCCGCCGGGCGTGAAGATCGGCCGCCGCGCCTTCGGCCGCGACCGCCGCTACCCCATCACCAACGGCTTCACGGGGCTGATCGCATGAGCGAGGAACTGCTCGCACCCCCGGAGGGGCTGGAGGTCCGCATCCTCGATCTCTCCGGCGCCAATGGCCAGGAGCCGGTGGAGGTGGTGCGCGGCTTCACCTCGCTCGCCCACGCCAATGCCTTCGCGCGCCGGCGTGTCCGCGACAGCGTGGAAATCTGCCGCGGCCGCGGCATGACGCCCGAGCAGGTGCGCGACGCCTGGTTCGCCTTCGGCGAGGATGCCGAGGTGGGCGGCGTGGAAGACGGCGCCTGGAAGAGTGCCACCGAACTCGCCCATTTCACCGCCACCCCCTGCCGCGACCGGGAGGAGCGCAATTGGCGCATGCTCGACCCGCGCGGCGACGCCGACGACGAAGATGCGGACGGCGAGGACTGAATCCCAGATGAAACTCCGCTTCGCCCCCTCTCCCACGGGGCATCTCCATGTGGGCAATGCGCGCATCGCACTCGCCAACTGGCTGTTCGCCCGCAAGTCCGGCGGCCACCTGCTGCTGCGCCTGGACGACACCGACACCCAGCGCTCCCGCCAGGACTATGCCGAGGCGATCGAGGAGGACCTCCGCTGGCTCGGCCTCGACTGGGACGAGCTGGTGCGCCAGTCCGACCGGCTCGACCGCTACGCCGCCGCCGCCGAGGCGCTGAAGGCCTCCGGCCGCCTCTACCCCTGCCTGGAGAGCGAGGAGGAACTGGCCTTCAAGCGCGAGCAGCAGCGCCGCGCCGGCCGTCCGCCGCTGTATGATCGCGCGGCGCTCAAGATGACGCCGGACCAGCTCTCCCGCGCCATGGCGAACGGCAAGGTGCCCTATTGGCGCTTCAAGCTGTCCAACACGACGGTCGAATGGCAGGACCATGTGCTGGGCCGCCGCGCGGTGAAGCTCTCCGCCATCAGCGACCCGGTGCTGGTGCGCGCCGATGGCTCGCCCCTCTACACCTTCACCTCCGTGGTGGACGACCTGGACATGGGCATCACCCATGTCATCCGCGGCGAGGACCATGTGACCAACACGGGCATCCAGCTCGACCTCTTCGCGGCCCTGGGCGGTGATCCGCGCAAGCTGGCCTTCGCGCACCTGCCGCTGCTGACCGATGCCGATGGCGGGCCGCTGTCCAAGCGCATCGGCTCCCTCTCGCTGCGGCAGTTGCGCCGCGACGGGATCGAGGCCGCGTCCATCACGGGCTATCTCGCGGGCCTTGGCACCTCCAACGATCCCGCGCCGGGCGCCCCGCGCGACCTGCTGCCGGGCTTCGACCTCGGTGCCGTCTCGCACTCCTCGCCGCGCTTCGACCCGCGGCAGATGATGGGGATGAACCGCAAGCTGCTGCACGCGCTGCCCTTCGCCGAGGCCGCCCCCCGCCTGCCCGAGGGCGCCACCCAGGCCTTCTGGGACGCCGTGCGCGGCAATCTCGACACGCTGCCCGAGGCCAAGCACTGGTGGGAGGTGGTGCAGGGCCATATCGCCCCCATCCCGCAGCCGGACGAGGCCGAATACCTGGCCCATGCCCGCGAGAACCTTCCCGCCGAGCCCTGGGACGACACGACCTGGACCGCCTGGACCGAGGCGCTCAAGGCCATCAGCGGCCGCAAGGGCAAGGGGCTGTTCCTGCCCCTGCGCCGGGCGCTCACCGGCGAGGACCAGGGCCCCGACATGAAGCAGCTTCTGCCGCTGATCGGCCGCGCGCGGACCGAGGCGCGGCTGGCGGCCTCGCTTCAGCCTTGAAACAAGGGCCCGTGCGGGCGCATAACCCCCCGCATGGGCCAGAGCATCACCTGCCGCTGCTGTTGACAACGCTGCGCCGCCCGGCGCGCGCCTGCGGCCCCACGCCCCCACGGATTGTTCCCAGATGCCCCAGCTTCGCTTCCACAACAGCCTGACCCGGCGCGAGGAGGCTTTCACGCCGCTCGATGCCAGCCATGTGCGCCTCTATGTCTGCGGCCCCACCGTCTATGACCTGGCGCATCTGGGGAACGCGCGTCCCGTGGTGGTGTTCGACGTGCTGGCGCGGCTGCTGCGGCGCCTCTACCCGCGCGTGACCTACGCCCGGAACATCACGGACGTGGACGACAAGATCAACGCCCGCGCCCGCGAGACCGGCCAGCCCATCGGCGCCATCACCAGCCGCACCACCGCCGATTTCCACCGCGACATGGCGGCGCTGAACTGCCTGGCCCCCGATGTGGAGCCGACCGCCACCGGCCACATCGCGGAGATGATCGCCCTCACCGAAAAGCTGGTGGCGCGCGGCCACGCCTATGCGGCGGAAGGCCATGTGCTGTTCAGCGTGGGCAGCTTCGCGGACTACGGAAAGCTCTCCGGCCGCAACCAGGACGAGCTGCTGGCCGGCGCCCGCGTGGACGTCGCCCCCTACAAGCGCGACCCCGGCGATTTCGTGCTGTGGAAGCCGTCGGACGCCGAGACGCCCGGCTGGGACAGCCCCTGGGGCCGCGGCCGGCCTGGCTGGCACATCGAATGCTCCGCCATGTCGTGGAAGCACCTGGGCGAGACCTTCGACATCCATGGCGGCGGGCATGACCTGCTGTTTCCCCACCACGAGAACGAGGTGGCGCAATCCCGCGCCGCCTTCGGCACCGCCTTCATGGCCCACACCTGGCTGCACAACGGCATGCTGCTGGTGGACGGCGAGAAGATGTCGAAGAGCCTCGGCAACTTCATGACGGTGCAGGACGTGCTGGCGCGCGGCCCCTGGGCGGGCGAGGCCTTTCGTCTGCTGCTGCTGCGCACCCATTACCGTTCGGCGCTGGATTTCACCCTCGCCGCGCTGGACGAGTGCAAGGCCGAACTCGACGATTTCTACGCCATGCTGGCCCGCCCCGCGCCCGAGGCCGAGGCACCCGCCGCCATGGTGGAGTGGGTGCTGGAACCCCTGCATGACGACCTGAACACGCCACTGGCCCTGGCCCGCCTGCGCGACCTCCGCACGCTGGAAAACGTGGCGTCGGTCGGCGGTTCGCCCGCCGCCGTCCATGCCCGCACGCCCGCGCCCTGGGACCCCGCGCCGGGCGAAGCGCGCGCCGCCATCCTGGACGCCGCGCAGGTGCTGGGCCTGCCGCTGCACGATGCCGCCGCCTGGCGCCAGGGCGGCGGCGATGCCGAGGTCGAGGCCGCCATCGCCGCCCGCCTCGCCGCCCGCGCCGCGAAGAACTGGGCCGAGGCCGACCGCATTCGCGACGACCTCAAGGCCCAGGGCATCATCCTGGAGGATGGCGCCGGCGGCACGACCTGGAGGAGGGCGTAGCGGAATGCGTGAGGAAGGCGCCGCCCCCCTCGTCGCGCCCGAGGGCGAGACGCCCATCGTGGTCCTCGTCCGCCCGCAACTGCCCGAGAACATCGGCACCACCGCCCGCGCCATGGCCAATGGCGGGCTGTTCCACCTGCGGCTGGTGGCGCCGCGCGAGGGCTGGCCCAAGGAACGCGCCTGGGCCGCGGCCTCGGGCGCCGACCGCATCCTGGACGCCGCCACCGTCCACGCATCGGTGGACGACGCCATCGCCGATTGCCACCGCGTGCTGGCCACCTGTCCGCGCCCGCGCCACGTCATCATGCCCGTGATGACGGCCCGCGCCGCCGCCACCGAGCTGCGAAGCCTGCGCGAACGCAACCTGCGCACCGCCCTCCTCTTCGGCCCCGAACGCGCGGGGCTGGAGGCCGAGGACCTGGCCCGCGCCGACACGCTGGTGCGCTACCCGCTGAACCCGGAATTCTCCTCGCTGAACCTCGCCCAGGCCGTGATGGTGCTGGCCTATGAGTGGTGGGTGGCGGCCGACGGGACGCCCCCCGTGCGGCTGCAGACCCACAAGACCGAGGTCGCCACCCGCGGCTCGCTGGAAAACTTCATGGGCCACCTGGTCGCGGAGCTGGATGCCTGCGGCTTCCTCCGCAACGAAGCGAAGCGCCCCGGCATGGTGCGGAATTTGCGCCATTGGTTCACCCGTGGCGAAGTGACCGAGCAGGAGCTGCGGACGCTGCACGGCGTGGTGGCCGAGCTCTCGCGCGGCCGCATGCGCCATGGCCGCCCCGAACCCGAAGCCCCAAGGACTCCCGACGATGACTGAAGACGAGGCCCACGCCACGCTGCGTGCCCGCGGCCGGCAGGAGATGCGCGAGATCCTGGGCGCCCCCTTCACCGAGGCGCATGACGCCGCGACCACGCCCTTCACCGCGCCCGTCGCCGCGCTGGTGGAGGAGATGGCCTATGCCAGCCTCTGGACGCGCCCGCATCTGGACCGCAAGCAGCGCAGCCTCATCACGCTGGCCATGCTGTGCGCGCTGAACCATCCGGAGGAGCTGCGCATCCATCTCGTCGCCGCGCTGAACAATGGCTGCACGGCGGACGAAATCCGCGAGGTCTTCACCCACGCCGTCGCCTATTGCGGCTTTCCCTCCGCCATTGATGCGCTGCGCATGGCCGAGGCGGTGCTGAAGGAAGAGGGGAAGCTGTAGCGCGTCGCGCTTCCCCCCCCCCCGCATTTGCGCCCTGGGTCCAGCCGTGGCGAAATGGCCCGGTGCGGCCGAAGCCGGGAGGAACAACGATGAACGAACAGGAAGCCCATGACGCCCTGCGTGCCCGGGGCCGCCAGGAGATGCGCGAAATCCTGGGTGCGACCTACACCGACGCCCGCGACGCCAGCACTACCCCCTTCAACCAGGCCGTCCGCGCGCTGTCCGAGGAGATGGCCTACGCCACCCTCTGGACCCGCCCGCATCTGGACCGCAAGCAGCGCAGCCTGATCACGCTGGGGATGCTCTGCGCGCTGAATCACCCGCATGAGCTTCGCATCCATCTGGTGGCGGCGCTGAACAATGGCTGCACGGCCGAGGAGATCAGCGAGGTCTTCACCCACGCCGTCGCCTATTGCGGCTTTCCCGCCGCCATTGACGCGCTGCGGATGGCGGAGACGGTGCTGAAGGAACAGGGAAAACTCTAGGCGGCCTCTGCCGCGCGGCTGATTCACGTCGTCGGCATCCGCCGACGCCGATCAGACGCGAAGTGCCGCGCGGCTGATTCACGTCGCCGGCATCCGCCGACGCCGATCAGACGCGAAGTGACGTGCGGCTGATTCACGTCGCCGACGCCGATCAGACGCGAAGTGCCGTGCGGCTGATTCACGCCGCCGGCGCCGATCAGACGCCCTCCATCCGCGGGTCCGGCACCCTGGCCGCCGCCAGCACATCCACCCGCGCCGCGCCGCCCGCCAGCAGGGCGCGGGCGCAGGCATCGGCGGTGGCGCCGCTGGTCAGCACGTCATCCACCAGCAGCACCCGCCGTCCGGCCAGCACCCGGGCGGCCCCGGGCGCCAGGCCGAAGGCACCTTCCAGCTCCGTGGCGCGGTCGCGCGCGCCCATCTCGCCCAGGGGGCGGGTGCGCCGCAGCCTTCGCAGCAGCAGGGGCCGGTGCGGCACGCCTGAGATGCGCGACAATTGCGCCGCCAACAGCGCCGCCTGGTTGTGCCGCCGCGCGAAGAGGCGCCAGCGGTGCAGCGGCACGGGCAGCAGCATGTCGGCCTCGGCCAGCAGCTCGCGCCCCGCGCGGGCCATGTGGCGGGCGAGGGGGCGGGCCATCTCCACCGCGTCGCGGTGCTTGAAGGGCAGGATCAGCGCCTTGGCGCCGGCGTCATAGCGCAGGGCCGCACGGGCGGCGGTGAAGGCGGGCGGGGCTTCCACGCAGGCGTCGCACCAGACGCCATCCCCCATGGGCGTGCCCATCCCTTCATGCGGGAAGGGCACCCCGCAGCGCGCGCAGATCGGCGCCGAGACGAAGGCCAGCTTGCCGAAGCAGTCGGCGCAGAGCCCGCCCTGCTCGCCCACCGGGGCGTCGCAGGTCAGGCAATGGGGGGGCAGCAGCGCGTCCAGCGCGCCGATGCCCAGACGCTTGAAGACCCCCGCTACCAAGCCCCGAAGGGCGCGTCACCGTCCCGCGCCACCTCATGCACCAGGTCCACCTCCCAGGAGAGATAGGCGTGCATGGCCTCCTCGATGCCGCTGTTGCGGTCATAGGGGCGGAGGTACCAGTCCACGCAGGCCTCGTCCGGCGGGTTCTGCCGGTCGGTGGCGAGGGGCAGGCCGGCCGCGCGCCAGGCCGACACGCCGCCTTCCAGCACCCGCGCCCCCAGCGTCTCGGCCGCGGCCAGATGCGCCAGCAGCGGGTCCGGCGCGGTGATGACCACGGGGCCCGTGATCTCCGGCAGCCGCCCGCGCACCGCCCAGACGCTGCCCGGGATATGCCCCGCCCGGAAATCGATGGAGCGCGCGAGGTCCACCACCGTCACCCCCGTTTCGGCGGCCAGGGCCTCCGGCGTCACGGTCGGCGCCGAGGGCGTGTGCGTCAGCGACGGCACCCAGGGCCCCGTCTCCAGCGGGCCCGAGAGCGGGTCGGTGACGACAAACACCTCCCACCCCCCCATCAGCCGCAGCCAGGCGGCGCTCATCCGTGCGCGCACCGTGTCATTGTCCGCCAGGATGACGCGCGCGCCGCGCACCGCGATCCATTGGTCGGTGGCCTGCACCAGCTGCCCGCCGGGGGCGTGGCGGAAGCCCGGAATATGCCCGGCCGCGTATTCGTCGAGCGCCCGCACATCCAGCGCATAGGTGGTGCGGGAGGGGGCGGCGCGCATCGCCTCGGCCTCGGCGCGGGTGCATTCGCGCACCCCCGTGCGGGCGGCGAAACCCATGGCCCGTTCCAGCGCCAGCCCGGCGGTGACGGGCGTGCCGGGCGGGTAGCTCGCGCTCTGTCCGCGCGCCACCTGCAGCCCCGCCAGCTCCCACCCCATGGTGCCGTTCCGCAGGGCCACGACCTTGTTGGGCACGCCCGCCTGCCGCAGGCTTTCCGCGCCCATGATGCTGCGGGTGCGCCCCGCGCAGTTCACGACGATGGTGGTCTCGGCGTTCGGCACCAAATCCGCGATGCGATAGGCCAGCTCGCCCCCCGGCACGTTCACCCCGCCGGGGATGGACATGCGGTGGAACTCGTCCATCGGCCGGCTGTCGAGGATGACGAGGTCCGTCCCCGCCTTCACCAGCGCGTCCAACTCGGCCGCGTCCAGGCTCTCGGTGCCGTAGTGGTGCTCCACCCATTCGCCGAAGGCCTTGGAGGGCACATGCACGCCGGTGAAGACGACGTAGCCCGCCGCCTCCCAGGCCGGGGTGCCGCCTTGCAGCACATGGACATCGGTGGCGCCGATGCCCTCCAGGAAGGCGGCCAGCTTCTCGGCGTAACCCTCGCCGCCATCCACGCAGACCACCGTCGCATCCAGCCGCGGCAGCAGCGCCCGCGCCCGCAATTCCCGCTTGGAGAGCGGGCAGGGGACGGCCCAGAACAGGTGCCCGTGGCCGAACTCGCCCTCCTCGCGCGCGTCGAGGATGGCCAGTTCGCGCCCTGCGCCGATCCACGCCTTCAGCGTGGCCGCATCCAGCATGCGCATCAGCGGTCGGTGCCGGCCGTCGGCTTCATGAAGCTCTTGTTGTAGAAGCTGACCTCGCCGGTCTTGTCGTCGAAGGCGCGGCGGCCATCCAGCTTCTCCAGCGCCAGGCCATACATGTGCAGGTGGCGCGTGGGGCGCTCGCCGGTGGTGTGGATGGAGTGGATGTCCTCCGGCATCAGCGCGATGCCGCGGCCCGGTTCCACCATGATCTCCTCGCGCACGCGCATCTCGCAGCGCGCGGGGTCGGTGCCGTCATCCATCCGGTCATAGACCTTGTTCAGCTCCTGCCCGTCCACGGCGACGACCACGGCCCAGGTGGTGTGGTCATGCGGCTTGGTGGAATTGCCGGGGTTCAGCGCGTTCAGGTAGAGGGCGAAGCGGTTGTTGTCCTCCTCGCGCAGCAAATAGCGGTTGCTGCCCTTCTCGCCATTGGGCGGGGGCGGGAATTCGCTTGAGGGAAACAGGTGTTCCTGTGCGGCCAGCTGCAGCAGCTCGGCCTTGATGGCTTCCAGCGCCTCGCGGGTCACGCCCATGCGGCTCTCGATCTCGCGCACGCGGCCGACGGCGGCGGCGACGGCGGCGGTGCGGGCCGCCTTGACGTCCATGGTGTTCATTGCCCGGTTCCTCCTCGATGCGGCCCTGATGCTACCCCCGCT
This sequence comes from Roseococcus suduntuyensis, assembly GCF_014196305.1. Lineage (GTDB taxonomy): Bacteria > Pseudomonadota > Alphaproteobacteria > Acetobacterales > Acetobacteraceae > Roseococcus > Roseococcus suduntuyensis. The sequence continues at coordinate 307,594 of NZ_JACIDJ010000004.1, read as the reverse complement.
TGCGCCGGGGCGCCACGGGCCGCACATGAACTCGGTGGAAGCCGCCCCCGAGATCTTCGACCGCACCCTCCTGGCCCGCCGCCGCGCCCGCGCGGCCCCGCGCGTGCAGGAGGTGGCCCCCATCCTCGACGCCGCCGCCGAGATCCTGCTCGACCGGCTGGACGACACCACGCGCCGCTTCACCCGCGCGCTGGACCTGGGCGGGCGCGGCGCCGTCGCACCCCGGCTCGCCGCGCGCGGCATTCCCTTCGTGGTGTCCATGGACCTCGCGGCCCCCATGGCGGCGCGCGCTGGCGGCATGCCGCTGGCCGCCGACGAGGAATGGCTCCCCTTCGCGCCGCACAGCTTCGACCTGATCGTGGCCAGCCTCAGCCTGCACATGGTGAACGACCTGCCGGGCGCGCTGGTCCAGCTGCGCCAGGCGCTCGCCCCGGATGGGCTGTTCCTGGCCAGCCTGCCCGGCCTCGGCACGCTGCAACCGCTGCGCGAGGCGTTGGCCGCCGCCGAGAGCGAAACCCGCGGCGGTATCTCGCCCCGCGTCTCGCCCTTCCCGGAACTGCGGGACCTCGCCGCGCTGCTGCAACGCGCGGGCTTCGCCCTGCCGGTGGCCGACCAGGACCGTCTTTCGCTGGAATGGCGCACGCCGATGGCGCTGGTGGCCGACCTGCGTGCGGCGGGCGAAACCAACGCCATCCGTGCCCGGGATTCACGCACCCCACCGCGCGCCCTGTTTCCCCGGGCCTTCGCCGGACTGCCACTCCGCCACGAGGCCCCCCTCCTGGTGATGACCGGCTGGGCGCCGCATGACAGCCAGCCCAAGCCCGCCCGGCCCGGCAGCGCCACCACCCGCCTGGCCGATGCCCTGGGGGCCGTGGAACACAAGGCAGGCGACCGGGCGGGGTAGGGGGCGTTGGGTGCCGCTGGGGAGGGCGCTGCCCTCCCCAGACCCCTCCCGCCGAGGGCCTTGGCCCTCGGAACCCGTCTCATGGCCATTTGCAGGGAGGGGCATGGTGCGTCCGTGACCACGGGCGCGCCTGTGACGCCCCTCCCTGCAAATGGCCATCATACATGGGGTCAGGGGCCCACGGCCCCTGGCGGGGGTGGTCTGGCGGGGGCGGCAGCCCCTGCCAGCGGGCCCAGACGCGCCCTTACCCGCCCAGCGCCGCCTTCACCAGTGGGCCGGCCTTGGCCATGTCCAGGCTGGCGGCGTGCTTCGCCTTCAGGGCGGCCATGACCTTGCCCATGTCCTTGATGGAGGTGGCGCCCGTCTCGGCCACGGCGGCCTGGACGGCGGCTTGCATGGCGGCCTCGTCCATCTGCTGGGGCAGGAAGGCCTCGATGACGGCGATCTCGGCCTCTTCCTTGTCGGCGAGTTCGGGCCGGTTGCCCTGGCGGTAGAGTTCCACGGATTCGCGGCGCGACTTGGCCATGCCGCGCAGCATGGCGATGATGGCGGCATCATCCACCGGCGGGCCGGGACGGGCGGCGATGTCCGTGTCCTTGAGCTTGGCCGTGATCATGCGCAGCGCCGCGGTGCGCGGCGCGTCCTTGGCGAGCATGGAGGTCTTGAGTTCGGCGGTGAATCGGTCGCGCAGGCTCATGGTGGGCTTCCTAAGCGTGGAGGGTTTTTCCCAGGGCGTGCATCTCGCCTTGAAGTGGGAAGTGATTTCCCACATAGTCTAGCCCATGCGCAGTGTGGAAGACATCCTCGCCCTCATGGGCGGGGCCGAAGCGGCCGCCGCCACCTGTCAGGTGGGCACCGAGGCCATCCGGAAATGGCGCCAGGCCCGTGCCATCCCTGCACGCCACTGGGCCGCCGTGATGCACGCCACCGGCCTTCCGCTGGACGCCCTGCCGGGGGCCCCCTCTTCCACGCCGCGCCCAACCAAGGAAACGCCCATGACCGAGACCGCCCCCGAAGGTGCCACCGCCGCGCTGGTGCTGGATGATGGCAGCGTCTTCTGGGGCCGTGGCTTCGGCGCGCATGGCACCATGGTGGCCGAGATCTGCTTCAACACCGGCATGACGGGCTATCAGGAAACCCTGACCGACCCCTCCTACGCCGCGCAGATCATCGCCTTCACCTTCCCGCATATCGGCAATGTCGGCACCAACCCCGAGGACATGGAGGCCGCCAACCCCGCCTGCCGTGGCCTCGTGGTGAAGCAGGACCTGACCGAGCCCGCCAATTACCGCGCCACCGCCCACCTGCAGGACTGGCTGAAGCGTCACAACATCCCCGGCATCGCCGGCGTGGACACCCGGGCGCTGACCATCCGCATCCGCGATGGCGGCGCGCCCAATGGCGTGCTGGCCTTCCCCGCCGATGGCCGCTTCGACATCCCGGCCCTGGTCGCGCAGGCCAAGTCCTGGCCGGGGCTGGAGGGGATGGACCTCGCGAAGGACGTCACCGCCCGCCAATCCTACACCTGGGACGAGACGCGCTGGTCCTGGGGCACGGGCTTCGGCAAGCAGGAGGCCCCGCGCTTCCGCGTCGTGGCGCTGGATTATGGCGCGAAGCGCAACATCCTGCGCTGCCTGGCCGATGCCGGCTGCGCCGTGACCGTGCTGCCCGCCACCGCCACCGCCGAGGATATTCTCCGCGAGAAGCCCGATGGCGTCTTCCTCTCCAACGGCCCCGGCGACCCGGCGGCGACCGGCGCCTATGCCGTCCCCGCCATCCAGGCGGTGCTGGAGGCGCGCATCCCCACCTTCGGCATCTGCCTGGGCCACCAGCTGCTGGCGCTCGCCCTGGGTGCGCGCACCTACAAGCTGGACCGCGGGCACCGGGGCGCCAACCAGCCCGTGCAGGACCTGGCCACCGGCAAGGTCGAGATCACCAGCCAGAACCACGGATTCGCGGTGGATGCCTCCACCCTGCCGGCCACGGCCAAGGTGACCCACATCAGCCTCTTCGACGGCAGCAACGAGGGCATCGCGGCCACCGACCGCCCGGCCTTCAGCGTGCAATACCACCCCGAGGCCAGCCCCGGCCCGAGCGATAGCCACTACCTCTTCCACCGCTTCGTGGCGATGATGGCGGAGGCCAAGGCGGCCTGAACCAACAAGGGAGGGGTTTGCGATGTTCGACCTGTCAGGGCGCGTCGCCCTCGTCACCGGGGGCAATGGCGGCATCGGGCTCGGCTTCGCGCGGGGGCTGGCGCGCAATGGCGCGGCCGTGATGGTGGCCGGGCGCGATGCGGCCAAGAACGCGGCGGCCGTCACGGCGCTGGAGGAACTCGGCGCCACCGCCGCCAGCGTGGAGGTGGATGTGACCGACCAGGCCTCGCTCCAGGCCATGGTCGCGCGCTGCGTGGAGGTGCTGGGGCGCCTCGACATCCTGGTGAACAATGCCGGCACCAATATCCGCCGTCCGCCCGAGCAGGTGACGCTCGCCGACTGGCACACCGTGCTGAACACCAACCTGACCAGTGCCATGTTCGCCGCCCAGGCCGCCTACCCGCACATGAAGGCGGGCGGGGTGGGCCGGGTGATCAACAACGGCTCCATGCTCTCCATCTTCGGCATGCCGCTGCACGCGGCCTATGCCTCGTCCAAGGGCGCGGTGGTGCAGCTGACGAAGTCCCTCGCCACGGCCTGGGCCAAGGACGGCATCACGGTGAACTGCGTGCTGCCGGGCTGGATTGATACCGACCTGACGCGCGGCGCCCGCCGCGACATTCCCGGCCTGGACGACAACGTGCGCGCCCGCGCCCCCGCCGGCCGCTGGGGCACGCCCGAGGATTTCGAGGGGATCGCCGCCTTCTACGCCTCCGACGCCGCCGCCTACATCACCGGCACATCCATCGCGGTGGATGGCGGCTACTCCATCCAGGGCTGAGCCGCATGGATCTGCCCGCCTGGATGCGCTTCGAGGATCTGTCGGCCGCGCATCCGCGCGTGCTGTCCCTGCGGTCCACCGAGCAATTCCTGCTGCTGGCCAGCTACAAGCTGTGGCGCGAGGATGTCTCGCCCATTGACGGTGCCGCGCTGGACAAGCTGCGCAGCCGCCTCTCGCCCCACCCGCGGCGCGAGCAGAACCTGCAATTCGGCCGCAACGTGCTCGAGACGGCGCTGGAACGCCTCAGCACCGCGGGGTTGATCGAGCTGGGCGAGCGTGGCCTGACGCCCGCGCTGCGCGCCGTGGTGGAGATCGAACGCGCCATGGGCCAGGGCAAGCGCGACGTGGAGCCGATGCTGCGCCGGCTGCTGGAGGGCTGACGCCATGCCATCGCTCGACACGTTGCTGGTCTTCGCCGCCCTCTCGCTCGGGCTCGCCATCACGCCGGGGCCGAACATGCTCTACCTGGTGTCGCGCTCGCTCGCGCAGGGGACGCGGGCGGGGATGGTCTCGCTGATCGGCTGCCAGGCGGGCTCGCTCGCCATCATGCTCTGCGCGGCGGCGGGCATCACGGCCGCACTCCTGGCCGTGCCCTATGCCTGGGATGCGCTGCGGCTGGGCGGCGCGGCCTACCTGATGTGGCTGGCCTGGCAATGCGTGCGGCCGGGGGGCGAGCCCCTCTTCGCGCCCCGCGCCCTGCCGGCCGAGCCCGATGGGCGCCTGTTTGCCGTGGGCTTCGCCACCGCGGCGCTGAACCCCAAGGTGGCGTTGTTCTATGTGGCGGTGCTGCCGCCCTTCCTCGACCCCGCGCGCGGCGATGTCTTCGTGCAGGCGGCCATCCTCGGCGCGGTGCAGATCGGGCTTTGCACCGCCTTCGACGCGGTGCTGGTGCGGGGTGCGGCGGCCACCGCGCGCTTCCTGGGCAGCAATCCGGGCTGGATGGCGGTGCAGCGCTGGCTGCTGGGCGGCGCGCTGGCGCTGATCGCGGTGAAGCTGGCGCTGACCGATGGGCGGAGCGGCTGATGGCCGACACCCTCCTCACCCTCTTCGCGCTGGGCGCGCTGCTGGCGGGAACGACGCTGGTGGCCATCGTCACCGTGGTGGCGCTGAGCGGCTTCATCCGGCGGCGCAGCGCGGCCTTCGGCACCTCCATGCTCATGCTGGGGCTGCTGCTGCACGCCATCGGCTTCGCGCCGTCGGGCAACCCCTGGCCGGTGGTGATCCTGGTGACCGTGTCGCACGGCATCGCGGCGCTCGTGTTGTGGTGGAAGGGCAGGGTGGCGCGATGAACGGTTTCCTCCTGGGGCTGATGGCGCTGGGCTATTCGGGCCTCGTGTTGTTCTGGATGGCGCATTCGCTGAAGAAGCTGATGCGCCCCATGCGCGCGGCCATCGGCGCCTTCGCCCTCTCCTGCATCGTGCACAGCGTGACCCTGCTGATGCTGGAGCCCGAGCACGTGTCCACCGCCTTGGCACTCTGGGCCGTGCCGCATCTGCTGCTGCTGCCGGCCCTGCTGTGGTCGGCCTGGAAACAGGAAAAGGAAGGCCGGGCGTGACCCAGATTCTCATCATCCTGCAGGGGCTGCTCTATACGGGGCTGGTCGTGACCATGCTCTCGCGCGTCACCTCGCGCCGCTGGCCGGGCACGCCGGGCATCCTGGCGGCGGCCGTGGCCTCGCTCGGTTTCCACCTGCTTCTGACATTGCTCATCCCCGCGCCCTGGCACGTCACCTGGTGGGTGTTCGTGATCCCGGGCCACATCCTCACCCCCGCGCTGCTGGTCTTCCTCGCGCGGCGCAACACAGGCGGCTGACCATGCCCAAGCGCACCGACATCAAATCCATCCTCATCATCGGCGCCGGCCCCATCGTGATCGGGCAGGCCTGCGAGTTCGACTATTCGGGCGCCCAGGCCTGCAAGGCGCTGCGCGCCGAGGGCTATCGCGTCATCCTGGTGAACTCCAACCCCGCCACCATCATGACCGACCCGGGGCTGGCGGACGCGACCTACATCGAGCCCATCACGCCCGAGGTGGTCGAGAAGATCATCGCGAAGGAACGCCCCGACGCGCTGCTGCCCACCATGGGCGGGCAGACGGCGCTGAACACCGCGCTGAAGCTGGACGCGGCGGGCGTGCTGACGAAATACGGCTGCGAGCTGATCGGCGCCAAGGCCGAGGTCATCGACAAGGCCGAGGACCGCCAGAAGTTCCGCGATGCCATGAGCAAGATCGGCATCGAGAGCCCGCGCAGCGCCATCGCGCACTCGATGGAGGAGGCCCGCGCGGCGCTGGAGGAGGTGGGCCTGCCCTGCGTGATCCGGCCTTCCTTCACCCTCGGCGGCACGGGCGGCGGCATCGCCTACAACCGCGAGGAGTTCGAGCAGATCATCGCCGCCGGCCTCGACGCCTCCATGACGAACGAGGTGCTGGTCGAGGAAAGCGTGCTCGGCTGGAAGGAGTTCGAGATGGAGGTGGTCCGCGACCGCGCGGACAACTGCATCATCATCTGCTCCATCGAGAACCTGGACCCGATGGGTGTGCACACCGGCGACAGCGTGACCATCGCGCCGGCGCTGACCCTGACGGACCGCGAATACCAGCGCATGCGCGATGCGAGCATCGCCTGCCTGCGCGAGATCGGCGTGGACACGGGCGGGTCCAACGTGCAGTTCGGCATCAACCCGGCCGATGGCCGCATGGTCATCATCGAGATGAACCCGCGCGTGTCGCGTTCCTCGGCGCTGGCGTCCAAGGCGACCGGTTTCCCCATCGCGAAGATCGCGGCCAAGCTCGCCGTCGGCTACACGCTGGACGAACTGAAGAACGACATCACCATGGTGACGCCGGCCAGCTTCGAGCCGACCATCGACTATGTGGTCGTAAAGATCCCGCGCTTCACCTTCGAGAAGTTTCCCGGCACGCCGGCCACGCTGACCACCAGCATGAAGAGCGTGGGCGAGGCCATGGCCATCGGCCGTTCCTTCGCGGAGGCGCTCCAGAAGGGGCTGCGCAGCCTGGAGACGGGCCTCTCCGGCCTCGACGAGGAAGCCCCCCCGGGCGATGGCAGCCCGGAGGCTTTCCACGCCAGCCTCGCCATCCCCCGGCCGGACCGCATCCTGACCGTGGCCCAGGCGCTGCGCGCCGGCATGTCGGTGGACGCCATCCACGCCGCCTGCAAGTTCGACCCGTGGTTCATCCGCGAGATCGCGCGCATCGTGGAGGCCGAGAAGGTGGTCCGCGCGCAGGGCCTCCCCCGCACCGCGCAAGCCTTGCGCGCGGTGAAGGCGCTGGGCTTCTCCGACAAGCAGCTCGCCCGCATCACCGGCCAGAAGGAGGAGGCGGTGATGGCCGCGCGCGAGGCGCTGGGCGTGCGCCCCGTCTACAAGCGCATCGACACCTGCGCGGCGGAATTCGCCTCCGACACGCCCTACATGTATTCCACCTATGAGGGCGGCTTCGGCGACCCGGTCTGCGAATCCCGCCCCACGAACGCGAAGAAGGTGGTCATCCTGGGTGGCGGGCCGAACCGCATCGGCCAGGGCATCGAGTTCGACTATTGCTGCGTCCATGCCTGCTACGCGCTCAGCGCCAAGCATGGCGGGGCGGGCTTCGAGACCATCATGGTCAACTGCAACCCCGAGACGGTCAGCACCGACTACGACACCTCCGACCGCCTCTATTTCGAACCGCTGACGCCCGAGGACGTGATCGCGCTCATCCGCCGCGAGCAGGAGAGCGGCGAGGTGATGGGCTGCATCGTGCAATATGGCGGGCAGACGCCGCTGAAGCTCTCCCAGGCGCTGGACAAGGCCGGCATCCCCATCCTGGGCACCAGTGCCGAGGCCATCGACATCGCGGAAGACCGCGAGCGCTTCCAGCTTCTGCTGCGCGGCCTGGGCCTCAAGCAGCCGCAGAACGGCACGGCGCGCAACCTGGACGAGGCCGAGGCGGAAGCCGCGCGCATCGGCTACCCCGTGGTGGTCCGCCCCTCCTACGTGCTGGGCGGCCGCGCCATGGAAATCGCCCACAACGCGGAACAGCTTCGCCGCTTCGGTGTGGAGGCGGTGCGCGTCTCCGGCGAGAATCCCATCCTGATCGACCAGTACCTCCAGGACGCGATCGAGGTGGATGTGGACTGCATCGCCGACGCCGATGGCCAGGTCTATGTGGCCGGCGTGATGGAACACATCGAGGAGGCCGGCATCCATTCGGGTGACAGCGCCTGCTCGCTCCCGCCCTATTCGCTGCCGCCCTCCATCGTGACCGAGCTGAAGGCCGAGACGGAGGCGATGGCCCGCGCGCTCAAGGTCCGCGGCCTGATGAACGTGCAGTATGCGGTGAAGGATGGCGAGATCTACGTGCTGGAGGTGAACCCCCGCGCCAGCCGCACCGTGCCCTTCGTGGCCAAGGCCACGGGCGTCGCCGTCGCCAAGATCGGCGCGCGGGTCATGGCGGGTGCCAAGCTGTCCGAATTCAAGCTGGACGATGACGCCGTCTCCGGACATGTCGCGGTGAAGGAGGCCGTCTTCCCCTTCAACCGTTTCCCGGGCGTGGACGTGCTGCTCGGCCCCGAGATGAAGTCCACCGGCGAGGTCATGGGCCTCGACACCAGCTTCGAACGCGCCTTCCTCAAGTCGCAGATGGGGGCGGGGGTGAAGCTTCCGGAATCCGGCACCGCCTTCATCAGCGTGCGCGAGGGCGACAAGGCGGCCGCGGTGGGCCTGGCGCGCCGCCTGTCGGACCTCGGCTTCCGCATCATGGCCACCCGCGGCACGGCATCCCGCCTGCGCGAGGCGGGGCTGGAGGTCGCGCTGGTGAACAAGGTGCTGGAAGGCCGGCCGCATTGCGTGGACGCCATCAAGTCGGGCGAGATCCAACTTGTCATCAACACCTCCGGTGGCGGGCGCAGTGTGTCGGACAGCTTCGACATCCGCCGCTCGGCGCTCACGCAGGGGGTGCCGCACTATACAACCATGGCGGGTGCCCGCGCGGCGGTGGGCGCCATCACGGCGCTGCGCACGCAGAGCCTTGATGTGGCGCCCCTCCAATCCTACTCTACCACGTCATTCTGACCTCACGGGTGGGGGCGATCAGGCACCCACCCCTCCCCCCTTCGTCGCCGGCGGTGTGCAACGGGTTTCACCGGCGCGAAGGGCATCTTTGAAGGAAGACTGCCCGTGCAGAAGTTCCCGATGACCGCCGAGGGGCTGGCCAAGCTGGAAGAGGAACTGCGGCATCTGAAATCCGAGGAGCGCCCGGCGATCATCCGCGCGATCGCGGAGGCGCGCGCCCATGGCGACCTCTCGGAAAACGCCGAATACCACGCCGCGCGGGAACGCCAGTCCTTCATCGAGGGGCGCATCGGCGAACTCGAATCCATCATCCCCTCGGTCGAGGTCATCGACGTCTCCAAGATCACGGGCAACCAGGTGCGCTTCGGCGCCCGAGTCACCATCGTGGACGAGGAGACGGAGAAGGAGACCACCTACCGCATCGTCGGCCAGTATGAGGCCGACATGAAGACGGGCTCCATCTCGCTCTCCTCCCCGCTCGCCAAGGCGCTGATGGGCAAGACGGTGGGCGATAGCGTCGAGGTCCCGGCCCCCGGGGGCGCGCGGGCCGTGGAGATCACGGCCGTCGCCTACAGCTGAAGGCGACCCACATGTCCGCAGACGCCGCGGTGGCGCTGGGCACCAAGCCCGCCGTCACCCTCGCCGACATCCGTGCCGCGGCCCAGCGCATCAAGGGCGCCGTGATCCGCACGCCCACGCTGGAGAACCCGGCCGTCAGCCGCGCCGCCGGCACGCGGGTGCTGCTGAAGCTCGACAACCTCCAGGCCACCGGCGCCTTCAAGGAGCGTGGGGCGGCCAACCGCCTCGCGCTGCTGACGGCGCGGGAGAAGGCGGCGGGCGTCATCGCCATGTCGGCCGGCAACCACGCCCAGGCGGTGGCGCGCCACGCGCAGCTGGCCGGTGTCGCCGCCACCATCGTCATGCCGCGCTTCACCCCCGCCACCAAAGTGGTCCGCACCGAGTTCTGGGGGGCGCGCGTGGTGCTGTTCGGCGAGAGCCTGGCCGAGGCCGCCTCCCACGCCCATGAACTGGCGCTGCGCGAGGGCCTGACCTTCATCCACCCCTATGACGACCCGGCCGTGATCGCGGGGCAGGGGACCATGGCGCTGGAAATGCTGGAGGACGCGCCGGAGATCGAGGTGCTGGCCATTCCGGTCGGCGGCGGCGGGCTGTGCTCGGGCGTCGCCACCGCGCTGGCGGAGCTGCGGCCGGGCCTGCCCGTCTTCGGCGTGGAGGTGGAGGGCTACCCCGCCATGGCCCAGCGCCTGGCGGGCCAGCCCGTCGCGGTGGGCGGCCCCACCATCGCCGAGGGCATCGCGGTGCGTGATGTGGGCGAGCGCGCCGTGACCATCCTGAAGTCGCTCGGCGTGGAGGTGCTGCTGGTGCCCGAACGCGCGGTGGAACAGGCCGTCGCCCTGCTCGCCGAGGGCGCCAAGGTCGTGGCCGAGGGCGCCGGCGCCGTGGGCCTCGCCGCCGTGCTGACCCACCCGGACCGCTTCAAGGGAAGGGTGGTGGGCACCACCGTCTGCGGCGGCAATATTGACGCGCGCGCGCTCTCCAACGTGCTGCTGCGGCAATTGCTGCGCGACGGGCGCATCCTGCGCCTGCATTTCGACATCCCGGACCGGCCGGGCGTGCTGGCCGACATCTCGAAGCGCATTTCCGACGTGGGCGGCAATGTGATCGAGGTGAAGCACCAGCAGCTTTTCGGCGCGCCGACGGTGCAGAGCACGGAGCTGCACCTGATGGTGGAAGTGCGCGATGCCGCCCAGGGCGACGCCATCATCGCGGCGAGCGAGGCGGGGGGCTACGTGGTCCGGCGCGGCTGAGCCACCATGGCCGTTTGCCCTGCCAGGGCGGTCCTTCGGGGCCGCCCTTTTTCATGTCGGCAGTGACGGCGCCCAACGAAAAAGGGGCGCCTTTCGGCACCCCTTTCCAATTCCGGCAAAGAGAGTCCCGCGCTTCAGCGCAGGACGATTTCCACGCGGCGGTTCTGCGGCTCGCGCACGCCCTGGGCGGTGGGCACGAGCGGACGATCGAAGCCGAAGCCCTGGATCGTGATCTCGTTCCGGTTGATGCCACGGCGCACCAGCTCGGCGGCCACCGCCTCGGCGCGACGCACCGACAGACGCTGGTTGTAGGCGGCGGCACCGGTGCGGTCCGCGTGGCCCGAGACCTCGATGCGGGTCGAGGACACGGTGCGGGCGTTGGTGGCGGCCTCCCCGATGATCTGGCGGGCGCGGTCGGTCAGGTCGGCGCGATCCCAGTCGAAGAAGACCAGGAAGGTGCGGGCCGGGGCCGGGGCCGGGGCGGGTGCCGGGGCCACGACCGGCATGGGCGCCGGCGTGCCGAAGGCATAGCGCAGGCCGAGCAGCACGGCGTGGTTGTGGTTGTCGCCGCGGAAGCTGCCGCGCACCTCGGTCGGCGTGAAGCGCGCCGAACGGGCGTCACGCTCGCGGGTGTTCAGGTAGCGGTACTCGGTGGTCAGCGACAGGCCGGGGGCGACGGCGTCGAGACCGACCGCGATGCCCGCGATGCCCTGGAAGGCCAGGCGGCCCGAACCCTTGATGACCGCGACGGTCGAGGCGGTGAAGTCACCGCGCACGTCGTCGTAGTCGCTCCACATGAAGCCGAGGCCCGCACCCACATAGGGGTTGATGGAGAAGCCACCCAGGTTCACGCCAACGGGAATGTCGTAATAGGCGTTGCCCATCACGCCATATTGGCGGAGCCAGCCCTGCTGGCGGTTGGCGCGCACGCCGCCGACCGAGATGTGGTCCACCTGGTTCTCGCGGTAGGCGGCCTCGATCTCGGCGCGGATGCCGTTGCCGAAGGCGTAGCCCGCGTTCAGCACCACCACATGGCCGGTGCGGAAGTCGATGCGGCCGCCCACAGGGCCGAGATTGCCATTTTCATGCGAATGGAAGTTCGCACCCACGCCCAGGCCGACATAGAAGCCGGTGGCCGGCTGCGTCTGCGCGGAGGCGCCGGTCGCGGCCAGGGCCATCGCGCCCAGCGTCGCAGCACCGAGGATCGTCTTTTTCATCTACCCGCTCTCCGTTCTTCGAATCTCCAGGTTTTTATGCGTCGAATTCGCGTGGCGTTCCAAGCCTGCCGCCCCGCTTCCGGTAGGTTTCCCGCCATGTGTGGCCGCAAGCACACAATGTCGTTCCTGAGCCACAGGCGATGAATTTTATGCGGAACGTGCAACCAACGCGAAAATCGCCTTTCGCGTCAGGCCTTGTCGGCGAGTGGCCAGATCGGCACGCCGGGCGCGTTCTTGCCGATGCGGATGGTCTGCAGGGTCTGCACCCGCAGCACGGTTTGCGCCCCGGTCAGCCGGCCCGTCAGCTCGTTCTCATGGGCGGTGTCGCGCGCGACCAGGCGCAGCAGGAAGTCGCCCCCGCCGCGGATCATGTGGCATTCGCGCACCTCCGGCCAGGCCGTGACCTCGGCCTCGAAGGCGTCCAGCACGGCCAGCTTCTGGCTTTCGAGGCCCACGATGGCGAAGAAGGTCACCTCGAAGCCCAGCGCCTGCGGGTCCAGCTCGGCATGGTAGCCGCGCAGCACCCCCGCCTCCTCCAACCGGCGCACGCGGCGCAGGCAGGGGGGCGCGGAGAGCCCCACCCGCTGCGCCAATTCCACATTGGTGATTCGCCCATCCGCCTGAAGTTCGGCCAGGATGCGCAGATCCATCGCGTCAAGCGCGGCGGAGGTCGGAGTTTCGTTGCTTTGGGGCGACATGCCGCGCAATATCCTTGCGGATGTGCGCGGTTGCAAGCGTCCCGCTTGTGGCGCGCGCCAAGATGGGCAGATATGCGTTTTGGACACGCCAGCAGCCGGAGCCCCAAGGTGCCCGCAACTCATTCTCGCCGCCTCCTGATCATCGGCGCCGGGCCCGCCGGCTATACCGCCGCCATCTACGCCGCCCGCGCGGGCCTCAAGCCGATGCTCGTGGCCGGGCTGCAGCCGGGTGGGCAGCTCACCATCACGACGGATGTCGAGAACTACCCGGGCTTCGCCGAGGCCATCCAGGGCCCCTGGCTGATGGAGCAGATGCGCGCCCAGGCCGAGCATGTGGGCACCGAGATCCAGTATGACCTCGTCACCCGCGTGGACCTGGCCCAGCGGCCCTTCCACTGCGAGCTGGATGGCGGCGACGTGGTCCTGGCCGATTCGATCATCATCGCGACGGGTGCGCAGGCGCGCTGGCTCGGCATCCCGGGCGAGGCCGCCCTGTCGGGCTTCGGCGTCTCGGCCTGCGCCACCTGCGACGGCTTCTTCTTCCGCGGCAAGGACGTGGCCGTGGTGGGCGGCGGCAATTCCGCGGTGGAGGAGGCCCTCTATCTGTCGAACCTGGCGCGGCACGTGACGCTGGTGCACCGCCGCGATTCGCTGCGGGCCGAGCGCATCCTGCAGCAGCGCCTCTTCGCGAAGGAGAACGTGACCGTGCTCTGGGACATGGTGACGGAGGAAGTCCTGGGCACGGAGGCCGCCCGCCCCGTGGCCCGCGCGCTGGCGCTGCGCCATGCGAAAACCGGGGAGCGGCGGGAGCTGCCGGTGGACGGCGTCTTCGTGGCCATCGGCCATGACCCCGCCACCGCCCTGTTCCGCGGCCAGCTCGACATGGACGAGAGCGGCTATCTGGCGGTGACGCCGGGCGGCACCCGCACCAGCATCCCCGGCGTCTTCGCGGCCGGCGACGTGGCGGACAATGTCTATCGCCAGGCCGTGACCGCCGCCGGCACGGGCTGCATGGCGGCACTGGACGCGGAGAAGTTCCTGGCTGGCATCGAGGCCGGCGCCCAGAAGGCGGCCGCGTGATGCCGCTCGACTGGGACAAGCTGCGCGTCTTCCACGCGGTCGCCGAAGCGGGCTCCTTCACCCATGCGGGCGAGACGCTTGCCCTCTCGCAATCCGCCGTGTCGCGGCAGATCCAGGCGCTGGAGGAGGCACTCTCGGTGCCTCTGTTCCACCGCCACGCGCGCGGCCTGATCCTGACCGAGGCGGGCGAGACCCTGAACCGCACGGTGCGCGAGGTCTTCGCCAAGCTCGCCATGACCGAGGCCCTGCTGACCGAGGGGCGCGAACGCCCGGCCGGGCGCCTCAAGATCACGACCACCACGGGCTTCGGCGGTTCCTGGCTCGCCCCGCGCCTGCACCGCTTCCTGGAGGCCTATCCCGAGATCAACGTCTCGGTGGTGCTGGATGATGCCGACCTGGATCTGGCCATGCGCGAGGCGGATGTCGCCATCCGCATGCACGCCCCCCGCCAGCCGGACCTGATCCAGCGGCATTTGGCCACCTTCGGCTGGAAGGTGGTTGGCAGCCCCGACTACCTGAAGCGCATGGGCATGCCCCAGCGGCCCGAGGACCTCGACGCGCACCGCCTCATCGTCTGGGGCGACTACCGCCCGCCGGTCGAGGAGATCAACTGGCTGGCCGAGATCGGCCGCAAGATGGGGCAGGGGCGGCGCGGCTCGGTGGAGGTGAACAGCCTGAACGGCATGCTGCGCGCGGTGCAATCGGGCCTCGGCATCGCCGCCATGCCCGACTACATGGGGCCGGAGCTGGACGGGCTGGTGGCCGTGCTGCCGGAGCTGAAGGCGCCCAAGATCAACGCCTATTTCGTCTACCCGGAGGAGATGCGGGCGTCGAAGCGGGTCTCGGTCTTCCGGGATTTCCTGGTGACGGAATTGACCCAGGCCCAAGGGTGACGGGCTCATCGCGCAAGGGCACCGCAAAATACCCGTCAGGGTTGCATGAATTTATGTGCTTCGCGTGACTTTTCTGCGGCAAATCCCTTCGTCCGGCGCATGACTGGCCCGAAGATTTGACACATCCGCATGACGCGGGAGCGATTACATTGCCTGTATCGGTTGATTGACGCCGATAGGGTCGTTTTCGATCCTTCGTCTCCCAGACGTGAAGCCTCCCTGTATTGACTGCCCGCCGCCCCCCGGGGTGGCGGGCTTTTTTTTTACGCCACCACATGCTCGCGCAGGTTGTGGAATTCACTGTTGTTTTTGCGGTTGGGGAATATCTGGTGGCTCAACGGCGATTGCGCGCAATCCTCGGTGCCCGGTATGCTGGCCACGTCAGCATCGGCCGCAAAAGCGGCCAGGAGGCCCCACTGCCCATTCCGGTCCCCGTCGTGCCGGCATCCTGGGCCGACTTGCTGCTCAGGCCTCTGCTCGCCCTGGTCGCCGCCGGCCTGCTTGGCCTCGGTGCATTGACGATGGCTGGCTGGCAGGCGGACGCCTTGGCGCGCGAGGAGGAGGGGCGGCGCCTCGCCCAGGCCATCCAGCTGCAGGGGCAGGAGACGCTGCGTCTGCTCGAACCCTTCGCCGTCTCGGACGAGGCCGCGGCGAACCTCCATGCCGAGCCCGACCCGCGCTGGGCCCAGCGCGAACTGGCCCGGCATATGGGCCTGCTACAGCAGGATGTGGCGCTGCTGGTCCGGCCCGACGGTTTCCTGGAATTGGCGCTGGCGGGGCGCGAGGTGCTGCCTCCCGCCCAGGCCGCGCCCATGCTGGCGCAGTTGGCGCCGGCCATCGCGGCGCTGCGCGGGCAGCGCAATGCCCACCGGCCCCAGGCCACCACGCTCGGCACCACGCAGGGGCAGGGGCTGCGCCTGCTGCTGACGACGCGGCTCTCCGGCCGGCCGGCCCAGGTGGCGCTGGCCACCATCATCCCCGCCACCCAGATCGGGAACCTGCCACCGCCGCCGCCGCCCATCGTGGTCATGCTGCGCTGGCTGGACAGCCCGGCCTTCCTGCGCGGCCTGTCCAGCGCCCAGATGCTGGCGGGGCTGCGCGTCGCCCCCGTGCTGGCCGAGGAGGGGCTCGCCACCCTCACCTTGCCCGACGCCACCGGCGCGCCGGTGTTGCGCCTCGCCTGGGACGCCCAGCGCCCCGGCGGCGCCCTGCGCCAGGACGTCCTGCCTTTCGTCTGGGTCGGCGTGGTGCTGGTGGGGTTCACGGCCTTCTGGTCCGCCTGGCGGCTGCGCCGCACCGTCCGGGCCCTGGCCGCGCGTGAGCGCGAGGCCGCCATCGCCGCCCACACCGATGCGCTGACCGGCCTGCCCAACCGCCGCGCCCTGCTGGCCGAGGCGCCCGCCTTGCTCGCCGCGCAGCCCATGCTGCTGATGGTGCTGGATTTCGACCGCTTCAAGCGTGTGAACATGGGCCTGGGCCACGCCGCCGGGGACCGTCTTCTCGCCGCCACCGCCCAGCGCCTGGGCGAATGGCTGCGCGACACGCAGGAGCAGGCGCGGCTGTTCCGTCTGGAGGGCGACCAGTTCGTCCTGCTGGTGTCCGCCCCCGCCGAGATGCCGGCCCAGGCCCGCGGCCCGGCGCTGCGTCTCTTCGCGCGGCTGCGCCGGGCCGTCCGCCAGGCGGTGCTGCTGGAGGGCGGCGAGATCCGGCTCGACGTCTCGGCCGGCATGGTGCTGTCGCCCGCGCATGGCACCACGCTGGACGCGCTGCTGCGCCACGCCGACGCCGCCACCCACGCCGCGAAGCGCGAGGGCCGCGGCCGCGCCCTGATGTTCGAGCCGCGCCTCGACCGCCAGCACGAGCACCGGCTGGCGATGGAGGCCGCCCTGCTGCGCGCCCTGCGCGAGGGGCTGCTGCATGTGCATTACCAGCCGCAATTCGACGCGCGCACGGGCACGCTGCGCGGGGCCGAGGCGCTGGTGCGCTGGGACGACCCGCGGCTGGGCGCCATCTCGCCCGCCGAATTCATCCCGCTGGCGGAGGAGATGGGCGTGATCTCCGACGTGGCGCTGCTGGTGCTGCGCCAGGCGGTGGCCCTGCTGCGCGACCCCGCGATTCCGCGCCTGTCGGTGAACCTCTCGGTCATGCAGCTGCGCCGCGACGGCTTCCTGGACCAGGCGCTTTCCGTGCTGGCCGAGGCCGGCGTCCCGCCCGCGCGCATCGAGTTCGAGGTGACCGAGGGCGTGCTGGTCGACGACACGGTGGCGGTGAAGCACCGGCTGGACGGCTTGCGCGCCGCGGGATTCGCGCTGGCGCTGGATGATTTCGGCACGGGCTTCTCGGCGCTGGCCTATCTGCGCCTCTTCCGCTTCGACCGCCTCAAGATAGACCGCAGCTTCATCCGCGACCTGGGCCAGGAGGCCGAGGCGGCCGCGGTGGTGTCCAGCGTGATCAACCTGGGCCACGGCCTGGGCCTGGAGGTGGTGGCCGAGGGCGTCGAGGCGCCGGCGCAGTTGGCGGAATTGCGCCGCCTGGGCTGCGACCTGGTGCAGGGCTACCTGACCGGCCCGCCCATGCCGCCGGGCGCGCTCAAGCTGCTGGCCGCACGGGCGCGCGAGGCGGGCATGCGCCAGGACCATGCGCTGGGTGACCCTGCCCCTCTTTGACATCCCCGCCACGGGTGATAAGGGAAGCGCCGTCGGAGCGTAGCGCAGCCTGGTAGCGCATCAGTCTGGGGGACTGGGGGTCGTGGGTTCGAATCCCGCCGCTCCGACCACTCCACCTCCCTCCCGCACCCGCCCCTTATCCCAACAGCGCCGGCAGTTCTGACAGGTTCCGGATTTCGCGCGCGATGACGCCCGGCAGCCGCTCCGGCCGCTGGCCCTGGCGGTTGCACCACACCACCTGCATGCCGAAGGCCGCCGCGGCGTGCGCGTCCCAGGCATTGGAGGAGAGAAAGGCGATTCGCGCGGCCGGCAGGCCCAGGCGATCTTCCACCAGGCGATAGACGCGCGGGTCGGTCTTGTAGGTCCGGACCGCGTCCACCGACAGCACGGCGTCGAACATCGCCGTCAGCCCCGCATTCTCCACCACCGGCCCCAGCATATCCGGCGAGCCATTGGAGAGGATGGCCATGCGCTGCCCCCGCCCGCGCAGCGCTGGCAGCAGGGCGGGCACCTCGGGGAAGGGGTCGAGCTTCAGGTAGAGGCCCATCAGCCGGTCCCTCAGCCCCGGCGTCCCGGCGAGGTCCATGGCGTCCAGCGCGTGGTCCAGCGCCTCGCCCGTCACCTGCCAGAAGGGGGCGTAGAGGCCCTGCAGGCCGCGCAGCCAGGAATATTGCAGCTGCTTGTCGCGCCACAGCGCGGTCAGGGCCGGGCCGCGCGGGCCGAGGGTATCGGCGCAGGCGGCGGCGGCCGAGGCGAAGTCGAACAACGTGCCATAGGCGTCGAAGACGCAGGCGTGGACATCGTCCAGCACGGCGTCGGTCATGGCGGTGCGCCGAGGGCGGGGCGGGGCTGGCGGGGGGTCATGGCGGTCTCCGGCGCGGGCGGGGCAGCTTGCGCCGCGTGGCGGCGGAGGGGGAAGGGGAAAGCGCGCCGACGGCCTAATTGCGATTGATTCGCAATAACACTAACCTGCCGCCGGTGCCCTTCCCCACCCGGAGACCCTGCCATGCAACGCCGCACCCTCCTGGCGCTGACCCTGTCCGCCCTGCCGCCGCACCTTGCCCTCGCCGCCGACCCGCCCACCGACATTGCCGCGCCTGAGCCGCCCGCGCGCCTGCTGGAGGCGCTGCGCCGCGGCGGCCATGTGATCTACCTTCGCCACGCGCCGACCGAGCGCGAGGGCGCCGACCAGGTCAGCGCCGTGATGGGCCAGTGCACCACCCAGCGCGTGCTGGGCGAGGAAGGTTGGCAACAGGCCCGCGCCCTGGGCGCCGCCTTCCAGCGCCTCGGCATCCCGGTGGGGGAGGTGGTGAGCAGCCAGTATTGCCGCGCCTGGCAGACCGCCGACCTGGCCTTCGGCCGCCACCGCCAGGATGCCGCGCTGAACTTCGAGCCGGCCGAGGACTACAGCGCGGCCCAGCGCGCCGCCATGCGCGACCGGTTGCGCCCGCTGCTCTCGGCCGCGCCGCCCGCCGGGCGCAACACTGTGCTGGTCGGCCATGACGACCCCTTCGAGGCCGCGACGGGCATCTATCCCGAGCCGATGGGCGTGGCCTGGGTGGTGCGCCCGGGCGGCGCGGAAGGCTTCACCCTGCTGGGCCAGATCCGGCCCGGGGATTGGGCCGGGCTGCGCTGAACTTCGCTACGCCACCGCGTCCAGCGCGGCATGGACCTCGGCCAGGATTTCGAAGGACCGCACGCGCGCGGCGTGGTCGTGAATCTGCGCGGTGACCATCAGCTCATCCGCGCCGGTGCGCGCCACGAATTCCGCGATGCCGTGGCGCACCGTCTCGGGCCCGCCCACGACCGAGCAGGCGAGGGCGTGGTCCAGCGTGGCGCGCGCCCGCAGGTCGAGGCTTGCCTCGAACCCCTCCACCGGCCGCGGCAGCTTGCCCGGCCGGCCGCTGCGCAGGTTCACGAAGGCCTGCTGGAGGGAGGAGAACAGCCGCCGCGCCTCGGCGTCGGTCTCGGCCGCGAAGACGTTCAGGCCGAGCATCACGCGCGGGGCGGCAAGGTATTCGGAGGGGCGGAAGCGCTCGCGGTAGATCTGGATGGCCTGCATCATCTGCCCCGGCGCGAAGTGCGAGGCGAAGGCATAGGGCAGCCCCAGATGGGCCGCGAGCTGCGCGCCGAAGGTGCTGGACCCCAGGATCCAGACGGCCACCTCCTCGCCGGCGCCGGGCACCGCCTGCAGCGCCTGGCCGGGGATGGCGGGGCGGAAATAGGCCAGCAGCTCCATCACATCCTGCGGGAACTGGTCCACATCGGCGGTGAGGTTGCGGCGCATGGCGCGCGCGGCGACCTGGTCGGTGCCGGGCGCGCGGCCCAGGCCCAGATCCACGCGGCCGGGGTGCAGCGCGGCCAGGGTGCCGAATTGCTCGGCGATGAGAAGCGGCGCGTGGTTGGGCAGCATGATGCCGCCCGCGCCGATGCGGATGCGCCGCGTGCCCGCCGCGACATGGGCCAGGGCGACGGCGGTGGCGGCGCTCGCGATGCCGGGCATGTTGTGGTGCTCGGCCATCCAGTAGCGGCGGTAGCCGGCCGCCTCGGCATGCCGGGCGAGATCGAGGGCGTTGTGGAGGGCCTGGCCAGTGTCGCTGCCCTCGGGCACCGGGGCGAGGTCGAGGACGGATATGGGGATCATCTGCAACATATGGGCACGGGGGGAGCGCGCGGAAACCCGGATGGTGGCGTGGGGGGGGCGCGCCCGTCAGCCCCTGCCCAGCGCCGCCCGGATGAGCGCCGCGCCACACTGGCGCAGTGACGCCGCCGCGCGCGGTTCGCCCAGATAGCTGCGCGCGGCGATGGCGCCCTCGATCAGCACGGAGAGATGGTCCGCCAGCAGCGCGGGCGCCGCGGCCCCCGCCTGCGCGGCCAAGGCCTCGATGCGGGCATGGTGGCCGCGCTTGAACTCGGCCACCACCTGGTAGGTGGGGTGCGCCGGGTCGCGGAACTCCGCCTGCGCCAGCAGCATGGGGCAGCCGCAGACGCCGGGCGTCTCGACCTCGACGGCCATGGCCTCGATCAGCGCGTGCAGGCGGCCCTCGGCATCCGGTGCCTTGGCCACGCTCTCGGCCACCCAGGCGTCATGCTCCGCCGCATCCTCGGCCAGGATGGCGGCGACCAGCGCGTCCTTGCTCGGGAAGCTGCGATAGAGGCTCATCTTCGTGGCGCCGGCCACGCGGCACACCTCCTCGACGCCGGTGGCGCGGATGCCCTGACGCTCGAACAAGGACCGCGCCGCGTCCTGGATGCGGTCGGCCGCGCTGGGCTTGGCAGCGGGGGGCTTCGCAGCGGGGGGATGGGCAGCGGGCGGCTGGGCGGCGGTGTCGCCGGGCATCTCGATCCTCCTTGCCTAAAGTTCATGCGGCAACGCAAAATGGTCACTTGCTGATACTGACCGGTAACTCTATCTGATACGAACCGGTCGGTATCATCAGGAGATAGGCCATGACCCCCCCCACGCGCAAGGCCTTCACGCAAGACGATAGCCTATGGCTGTCCTGGCTGTCCCGCTTCCAGGGCGCGGCGGTGGGCGCCGCCATGATAGTCGCCGCGCCCATGGCGCTGGCGCAGCCCGCGCCGCCCTCCGTCACCGTGGCGGCACCTCTCTCGCGCCCCGTGACCGAGTGGCAGGAACACACCGCCCGCATCGAGCCCTCCGCGCGCGTCGAAATCCGCCCGCGCGTCTCCGGCCAGGTGGCGGAGGTGCATTTCACCGACGGCGCCATCGTCCGCGCCGGCGACCTGCTGTTCACGCTGGACCAGCGCCCTTTCACCATCGCGCTGGAGAATGCGCGCGCCGAGGTGGCCCGCAACCAGGCACGCGTCCTCCTCGCGCGGCAGCAGGTGGCGCGCTACGAGCCCCTCGCCGCCAGCCGCATCGCCCCCCAGGCGGAGATCGACACCCGCCGCGCCAATCTGCGTGAGGCCGAGGCCGGGCTGGCCGCCGCCCAGGCCGCCGAGCGCCAGGCGGCGCTGGACCTCGAATTCTCCGAAATCCGCGCCCCGCGCCCCGGCCGCGTCAGCGACCGCCGGGTGGATGCCGGCAACCTGGTGCAGCAGGGTGCCACCGCGATGACGACGCTGCTGGCGTTGGACCCCGTCTACGTCACCTTCGACGCGAGCGAGGCCGAGTATCTCCGCCAGGCGCGCTCCGCCCGCGCCGGGCTGCGCGGCGCGAGCCTGCCCATCCAGCTCCGCCTGCTGGATGAGGCCGAGTTCAGCCGCGAGGGCCGCGTGGACTTCGTGGACAGCGCCTTCGACCCGCGCAGCGGCACCATCCGCATCCGCGCAGTGATGCCCAACCCGGACCTGTTCCTGACGCCCGGCGGCTTCGCCCGCATCCGCCTCTCGACCGGCGAGGAACCGGCGCTGCTGGTGCCCGACGCCGCCGTCATGGCCGACCAGACCGGGCGCATGGTGCTGACCGTGGCCCCCGACGGCACGGTGACGCCGCGCCAGGTGCGCCTCGGACAGCTCAGCGAGGGGCTGCGCGTGGTCCGCAGCGGGTTGGCACCCGGGGACCGCGTCATCATCGGCGGCCTGCACCGCGCGCGCCCCGGCATGCGGGTGACGGCGGAGCCCGGGAATATCGGCCCCGGCCCCTTCGCCGCCGCCGCCCAGCGCTGACCCTTCACCGTCCCCGTCAAAGGCCGCCCCGATGCGCTTCGCCCGCTTCTTCATTGACCGCCCGGTCTTCGCCGCGGTGATCTCCATCGCGATCACGCTGATCGGCGCCATTACGGCCTTCCGGCTGCCGGTGTCCGAATACCCCGAGATCGCGCCGCCCAGCGTGACCATCACCGCGATGTATCCCGGCGCCACCGCCGAGACGATCGCCGAGACCGTGGCCGGCCCCATCGAGCAGGAGGTGAACGGCGTGGACGGGCTGCTCTACGTCTCCTCCCAGGCGACGGGCGATGGGCGGCTCACCGTCACCGTCGTCTTCCGCCAGGGCGTGGATGGGGACCAGGCGCAGGTGCTGGTGCAGAACCGCGTGGCGGTGGCCGAGCCGCGCCTGCCGGAGGAGGTGCGCCGCCTCGGCATCACCGTGCGCAAGGCGAGCCCGGATTTCCTCCTGGTGATCCATGTCACCTCGCCCGATGGCAGCCGGGACCATGAATACATCTCCAACTACGCCACGCTGAACATCCGCGACCGCCTGGCGCGCATCGAGGGCATCGGTGACACGCAGATGTTCGGCGCGCGCGACTACGCCATGCGCGTCTGGCTCGACCCCGACCGGATTGCCGCGCGCGGGCTGACCGCGGGCGAGGTGGTGCAGGCGCTGCGCGCGACCAATGTGCAGGTGGCC
The DNA here is from genome assembly GCF_014196305.1 of Roseococcus suduntuyensis. Taxonomy (GTDB): domain Bacteria; phylum Pseudomonadota; class Alphaproteobacteria; order Acetobacterales; family Acetobacteraceae; genus Roseococcus; species Roseococcus suduntuyensis. The sequence goes on along the minus strand of NZ_JACIDJ010000004.1, from coordinate 284,981 downwards.
GCCGGCGCGCTGGGCCAGGCGCCCCGCGCCGAGACGGCCGGCGCCTTCGAATTCGCGGTGCTGACGCAAGGCCGCCTCGCCACGCCGGAGGCGTTCGGCGAGCAGGTCATCGCGACCGGCGAAGGCGGCGCGCCGCTGCGCCTGCGCGACGTGGCGCGCGTCGAGATCGGCGCGAACGACTACACGGTGAACGCGCTGCTGAACAACCAGCTCGCCACCGCCATCGTGCTCTTCCAGCGCCCGGGGAGCAACGCGCTGGACACGGCCGCGGCCGTCCGGGCGAGCATGGAGGAGGCGGCGCGCAGCTTCCCCGCCGGCATCGGCTACAGCATCGTCTATGACCCGACGCGCTTCATCGCGCAGAGCATGCAGGCGGTGCTCGTCACCTTCGCCGAGGCGGTGCTGCTGGTCGTGCTGGTGGTCGTCCTGTTCCTGCAGAACTGGCGCGCGGCCATCATTCCCCTGCTGGCCATCCCGGTCTCCATCATCGGCACCTTCGCGGTGCTGCTGGCGCTGGGCTTCACGCTGAACACACTGACCATGTTCGGGCTGATCCTCGCCATCGGCATCGTGGTGGATGACGCCATCGTGGTGGTGGAGAATGTGGAGCGGCACATGGGTGAGGGTCTCTCGCCGATCGAGGCCGCGCGCCGGACGATGGACGAGGTGGGCTTCGCCCTCATCGCCATCGCGCTGGTTCTGGTCGCGGTCTTCGTGCCGACGGCCTTCATCCCCGGCATCTCCGGCGCCTTCTATCAGCAGTTCGCGGTGACCATCTCGGTGGCCACCATCTTCTCCGCCATCGTCTCGCTCACGCTGTCGCCGGCACTGGCGGCCATCATGCTCAAGCCGCACGCGCATCACGCGGGGCCGCGTCCGCTTCTGCTGCGGCCCTTCGGCGCCTTCGCGCGCGGCTTCAACTGGCTCTTCGACCGCATGTCCATCGGCTATGGCGGGCTCACGCGGCGGCTGGTGCGCATCCCCGTGCTGCTCATGCTGATCTATGGCGGGCTGCTGGCGGCCACGGGCTGGACCGTGACGGCCACGCCCACCGGCCTCATTCCGCCGCTGGACCGCGGCTACTTCATCGCGGCCTTCCAGCTGCCGCCCGGCGCCAACCTCTCGCGCACCGATGCCGTGGTGCGGCGCGCCTCGGATGCCATCATGGCGACGCCGGGTGTCGCGAGCGCCGTGGCCTTCGTGGGCTTCGACGGCGCCACCTTCACCAACGCCCCCAATTCGGGCGTGATCTTCGCGAGCCTGGAGCCCTTCGAGCAACGCTCCGCGCAGGGCCTCACCGCCGGCGGCATCCTGGCCGACCTGCAGGGCCGGCTGATGGGCGACCCGGACGCGCTGGTCTTCGTCCTCGCCCCGCCCTCGGTGCCCGGCATCGGCACCGGCGGCGGCTTCAAGCTGATGATCCAGGACCGCGCCGGCCGCGGCCCGCAGGCGATGGAGGCCGCGCTGCACGCGGTGATGGGCGCCGCCAACCAGACGCCCGGCATCGCCTTCGCCTTCAGCCTGTTCAACACCGCCACGCCGCAGGTGCGCACGCATATTGATCGCGCGCGGGCGGAGATGCTGGGTGTGCCGGTCAGCCGCGTGCACGAGGCGATGGGCGTCTATCTCGGCTCCGCCTTCGTGAACGACTTCAACCTGCTCGGCCGCACCTGGCGCGTGACCGCCCAGGCCGACGCGCCGTATCGCACCGGCATCGAGGACATCGCCCGGCTGCGGACGCGCAGCGAGAGCGGTGCGATGGTGCCGCTGGGCAGCCTCGCCACCTTCCAGGAGACCTCCGGCCCCTATCGCATGCCGCGCTACAACCTGTTCCCCGCGGTGGAATTGCAGGGGGCGGCCATGCCGGGCGTCTCCACCGGTCAGGCCATCGCGCTGATGGAGCGCGTGCTGGCGGAAGCCCTGCCGGAGGGCTTCACCTATGAATGGACGGAGATGGCGCTGCAGGAGAAGCTGGTGGGCAATACCGCGCCCATCGCCTTCGGCCTCGCCGTGGTCTTCGTCTTCCTCGTGCTGGCCGCCATGTATGAGAGCTGGCTGCTGCCGCTCGCCATCGTGCTGATCGCGCCCATGTCGGTGCTGGCGGCACTACTGGGCGTTCGCTACGCAGGCCTGGACAACAACGTGCTGGTGCAGGTGGGGCTGGTGGTGCTGGTGGGTCTCGCCGCCAAGAACGCCATCCTGATCGTGGAATTCGCCCGCCAGGCGGAGGCCGAGGGCGCGAGCCGCTGGGATGCCGCTGTGGCCGCCGCGCGCACCCGGCTGCGCCCGATCCTGATGACGAGCCTCGCCTTCATCCTGGGCGTGCTGCCGCTGACCATCGCCACCGGCGCGGGGGCGGAGATGCGGCAGAGCCTGGGTGTCGCGGTGTTCTACGGCATGCTGGGCGTGACCCTCTTCGGGCTGCTGTTCACGCCGGTGTTCTACGTCGTCGCGCGCGCGCTGGCGCGGCGACGGGGCACGCCTGCGCCCGTCGCCTCGGCGACCGGCCACACGGAGCGCGAGGCATGACGCCCCCGCTTCCCCGCCACACGGAAGGAACCGAAACATGACCAGGCGCCAAGCCTTCTTCCCCTCGCCCGATCGCCAGGCCCTCTACGAGAAGCACCGCTATTCGGCCGCTATCCGCTCCGGTGACCTGCTGTTCGTCTCCGGCCAGGTCGGCAGCCGCGAGGACGGCAGCGCCGAGCCCGACTTCGAGCGCCAGGTCGAGCGTGCCTTCGACAACCTCAAGGCCACGCTCGCGGCGGCGGGGTGCGGCTTCGAGGACATCCTCGACGTGACCACCTTCCACACCGACGCCGCCACGCAGATCGAGACGGTGATGAAGGTCAAGAACCGGAATTTCCCGGAGGCGCCCCATCCCACCTGGACGGCGGTCGGCGTCACCTGGCTCGCCGGGTTCGACTTCGAGATCAAGGTGATCGCGCGCGTGCCGGACGCCGCATAACCTTGCCGCACGCGCGCACGCTGTGACGGGCCGGCGCCTCCGCGCCGCGCCTGTCTTGCCGTCGGCGTGAAGGGGGCTTCCCGCCAGGCCGGTCCCTTCCCCGCATCAGCAGCGGCATGAGCTGAGCGGTCAGCGCGAAATGGCCGAGTTGGTTGACGCTTCCGGCAAACCCGGGCGGTTCAGTCCGGCAGGGGGGGGCCGCACTCGTACGATCCTCCTCGTCTGGTACAGCCTCCGAAATTGTGGTGCTGCCGCGGCCAGGCTGGTCGGGCCGATCGGCACGTGCCATGCATCGGTTGCTCGGCGAACATGACCTTGGTGTATAGATGGCGCGTATTGCGGCCGCCTTGCTGGCAGCAGCGGGGTCAAGATCACAAGACCGGGGACACAGGTGGAACCAGCCAGCCCAGGGGGGCGGAACGATCAGGCGTTGCTGGTCTCCAATTCCCCACCGAACAGGGACCAGAAATTCTTCGCACTCGGTGTGATCGCCGTTCTCCTGGGCGCGATGCTGCTGGTCGCGCCCTTCGCGCGGAACAGGCTCGAAGGCAGCGAGCCCATGGTGCTGGCCTATACCGCCGCGGTCTTCACCACGGAGATGATCACCGCGGCGCTGCTCCTGTCGCTGTTCGCCGTCCAGCGGTCCCCGGCGATCCTGGTGCTGGCCATCGCCTATCTCTACTCGGGTTTCATGGCCGTTCCCTGGGCGCTCTCCTTCCCCACCGTGCTCGCATCGCTGGGACTTGCCGAGGCAGGGCAGCAGACGACGGCTTCGATCGCCGCGATGCGACGCATCGGCTGCCCCCTTTTCCTGCTGGCATACGCCATGCTGCGGGGCGCCAGGGAAGTGCCTGCTGGCAGGCTGGTTCCAGCGTTGATCGTCGGGTCCATCGCGGCGGTCGCGGCAGTGGTCGCCGGCGTCACCTGGATCATCCTCGGCAACCATGACCTGCTGCCGCGTTTCGTGGATGACAGCCGGCGGATCACCCATGTCTGGATGTACGTGCCTGTCGTCGCCCTTGTCCTGTATGCGGTGCTGATCGTGCTGCTCGGGCTGTTGGGACGATCGGTCCTGGATCTCTGCCTGCTGGTGGTCATCTGCGCCCTCACGATCGACCTGTTCCTGCTGTCATTCGTCAGCGCCGGCCTGCAATTCAGCGTCGGCTGGTGGGCGGGCCGGCTCTACAGCCTCACCGCCGCGAGCGTGATCCTGATCCTGCTGCTGGCCGAGGCCGCGTCCCTCTCCGCCAGGCTTGCCCGGTCCGCCGCGGCCGAGCGCCGTGCGAACGAGGACAGGCTCGTGACGTTGCAGGCCTTCTCGGCCGCCGTCGCGCACGAGATCAACCAGCCGCTGGCCAGCATGGTCACCAACGCCGATGCCGGCCTGCGCTGGCTGGCGCGGGAGCAGCCCGATGTGCATGAGGCGAGCGCCGCGCTCACGCGCATCGCGCGGGACGGCCACCGTGCCGGAAAGGTGGTCGAAGGCATCCGCACCACGTTCAGCAGGCGCGGGGAGGACCACGCGCAACTCAACATCAATCAGCTCATTCGCGACGTGCTGGACTGCTACAGGGACGAATGCCGGGCGGCGCATGTCGTCATGCAGACCGACCTGGACGCGGATCTGCCGTGGGTGCCGGGGAACCGGGTGCAGATCGAGCAGGTCATCGCGAACCTCGTCACGAATGCCATCGACGCCATGAGGTCGGTGACCAGCGGCGAGCGGGTCCTTCTGGTCAGATCCACGGCCATGTCGGCCGGTGAGGTGATCGTCTCGGTTGCCGATTCCGGGATCGGCCTTCCTCCAGAGCACGCAGACCGCCTCTTCCAGCCATTCTTCACGACGAAGCCCAACGGCCTGGGCGTGGGACTGACCGTCTCCCGCCTGATCCTTGACGCGCATGGCGGCCGGCTATGGGCCTCCGAGAATGCCCCCCGCGGCGCGGTTTTCCACTTCGCATTGCCCTGCGACGGAAGCCCGGCTGCCTTGGCCAAGGAGCCCGTCCGATGACATCCGTCGTCTTCATCGTGGATGATGATCTGGCGCTCCGCGAGGCGCTGCAAAGCCTGCTGCGCTCCGTGGGCCATGTGGTGGAGGCGTTCGAGTGTACACGGGACCTGCTCGAGCACCGTCAGCGCCTTGCGGATGCGGTGGGATGCCTCGTGCTCGACGTGCGGTTGCCGGGCCAAAGCGGGCTTGACCTGCAACGACAGCTTGTGGCGGACGGGATCCTGCTTCCGATCGTCTTCATCACGGGACATGGCGACGTCCCCATGTCGGTGGCCGCGATGAAGGCCGGGGCGATCGAGTTCCTCACCAAGCCGTTCCGAGATCAGGATCTCCTTGATGCGGTGCATCGCGCCCTTGAACTCGACAGTGACCGCCGTGCCGCCGCCACCGCACTGGCCGCCTTGCGGGGACGCTTCGACTCGCTGACCGCCAGGGAGCGCGAGGTCATGGCGCTTGTCGCCGCCGGGCAGATGAACAAGCAGATTGCCGCGGAGCTCGAGCTTGCGGAGGTGACGGTGAAGGTCCACCGCGCCCAGGTGATGGCGAAGATGCAGGCCAGGTCACTGCCGGAACTGGTGCGCATGGCTGACCGATTGTCCGCCGACGGCCGGAACGTCTAGGCCGCATACCTTGGTATAGTTGCTGCGACCCGATCCACGGACCGAGGATGGGTCGGCGGGATCGTCCCGCGTGGCAGCGACGCCCGCGCGCCGTCGCATGCCGGGCCAGACGCGGATCTGCGAAGGGACGGAAGACCGGCGCCATCGGCAAAGGGCAGGATGGACAGTACACCTCTCGTGGCGATCGTGGACGACGACGAGGCGGCCTGCGAGGCGGTTGCCGCACTGGTCCGATCGCTGGGCTATGCGGTGGCGGAGTTCCGGAGTGCTTCGGCTTTCCTGCAATCCAGCGACCTTGCTGTGACCGCCTGCCTGATCGTGGATATGCGGATGCCTGGCATGGGGGGGCTTGATCTGTATCGGCATCTGCTCGGCAGCGGCACGCCGGTGCCAACCATCATCATGACCGCACACGCGACCGAGGCGTCCCGAAGCAGCGCGCTTGATGCGGGGGTGCGCTGCTACCTGCCCAAGCCGGTGCGGCCTGACGTGCTGCTCGCGTGCATCCGTTCGGCGATTGCGCGTCGGGCCTGACCGCACTTGGCCTCGTGCCGCGGGGAGCCTGCCCCTGGTAGCCACAGATTCAATGCGCTCGATACCATGGGACAATTGCTCCCACCCGGCCTGCTTTTCCAATCTCCGCCCATGCAGAGGCGTCCCGGCCGAGCGCATCCGCGCTCCGGCTGCCCGCCTCTCCGAAGATGGAGCGATTCTATGCAGGCGATCCCCGAAGCCACGACAACCCCAGGGAAGCAGCTGCTGACGCCGAACGACCACACCTTGATCATGATCGACTTCCAGTCCCAGATGGCCTTCGCGACGAAGTCGATCGACGCCGTGGCGCTGCGCAACAACGCCGCCCTCGTCGCGCGTGCGGCGCAGGGCTTCGGTGTCTCGACCATCCTGACGACGGTCGCGGAAAGCAGCTTCTCCGGTCCGATGTTCGACGAGATCGCGGACGCCTTCCCCGGCAAGCCCATGCTCGACCGCACCAGCATGAACACCTGGGAAGACGCGGCCGTGATCGCCGAGGTCAACCGCCTGGGCAAGCCGCGCTTCGTGCTCGCCGGTCTCTGGACCTCGGTGTGCATCGTGGGCCCGGCGCTCTCGGCCATTGATCAGGGGTTCGAGGTCTATGTCATCGCCGATGCATGCGGCGACATCTCGGCCGAGGCGCATGACCGCGCCATGGACCGCATGGTCCAGGCGGGCGCGCAGCCCATGACCTCCCTGCAGTACCTGCTGGAGCTGCAGCGCGACTGGGCACGTGGCGAGACCTACGAGCTGACGACCGGCATCGCGCGACAGCTCGGTGGCGCCTACGGCCTCGGGATCACCTACGCCAAGAGGATGTTCGGGGCCTCCGAAGGCCATTGAGCCGAGCTGCGGCGTCAGCGGGACGACACTTCGTCGCCCTGTGCCTGCCACCGGGCCGGCGGCAGGCGATGGAACCGGGGCGGCCGCGATGGTCGCTCCCGCCGGGTTGCCGCGGGCTGCCCAGGCACAGAGCAATCCCAACCCGGAAGGACCAGCCACCATGCCCATCGTGACCACCTCCGACGGCGTCGAGATTTTTTACAAGGACTGGGGTCCGCGGGACGCCCAGCCCATCGTGTTCCACCACGGCTGGCCGCTCTCCTCCGACGACTGGGACGCGCAGCTGCTGTTCTTCCTGCACAACGGCTACCGCGTCGTCGCGCATGACCGGCGCGGCCATGGCCGCTCGGCCCAGGTCTCGGACGGCCATGACATGGACCACTACGCGGCGGATGCCTTCGCCGTGGCCGAGCACCTCGACCTGCGCAACGCTGTGCATATCGGGCACTCCACCGGCGGCGGCGAGGTCGCGCGCTATGTGGCGAAGCATGGCGAGCCCGCCGGGCGCGTCGCCAAGGCCGTGCTGGTCGCCGCCATCCCGCCCATCATGCTGAAGACCGCGGCCTATCCGGGCGGGCTGCCGATGGAGGTGTTCGACGGCCTGCGCGCGGCACTCGCAGCCAATCGCGCGCAGTTCTTCCGCGACCTGCCCTCCGGCCCGTTCTACGGTTTCAACCGCCCCGGCGCCACGGTGCACGAGGGCGTGATCCAGAACTGGTGGCGGCAGGGCATGATCGGCAGCGCCAAGGCGCATTACGAGGGCATCAAGGCCTTCTCCGAGACCGACCAGACCGAGGATTTGAAGGTGATCAGCGTGCCCACGCTGGTGATGCACGGCGAGGACGACCAGATCGTGCCGATCGACAGTTCGGCCAGGATCGCGGTCAAGCTGCTGAAGAATGGCACGCTGAAGAGCTATCCGGGCTTCTCGCACGGGATGCTGACGGTGAATGCCGATGTGCTGAACCGCGACCTCCTCGCCTTCGTACGCGATGCGGCCTGACCCCGCGGGGTGCGAAACCATCGGCGCGGCGGCGTTTCGCACTCCCCGAGATCGCCGCCGGCCATCGCCATGCCGAGGACAACAAGATCCTCGGCCGCGTCGTGCTGATCCCCTGACGCTCGAGGAGCGCGCGCATGACCATGTACCTCGCTTCGCTCGGCGCCGGCCTGCTCGTCGGCGTGGTCTACAGCCTGCTCGGCGTCCGCTCGCCGGCGCCCCCGGTCGTGGCCCTGCTCGGCCTGCTGGGCATCCTGGTCGGTGAACAGCTCGTTCCGGTCGTGCGCCACCTGATGAACGGCGAATCCCTGCTCGCCTCGATCGGCCTGGCCGATTGCTCGCAGCACGTGCTGGGACAACTGCCAGGGCGAAACACGAGGCCGGACGACCCGTCGCAACCCCCGCCGCTTGCCTGACCGGAAGCCACGACTGCCAGGAGGCCCAGACCGTGCCAGAGACATCCGAAGCCGATCTCGTCCTGCTCAACGGCCGGATCACGACGCTCGACCCCTCGAACCCGCTGGCCCAGGCCGTGGCGATCAAGGACGGGAAGGTCCTTCTCGCCGGCACCGAGGCGGAGGCGGTGGCGCTGGCCGGCCCGCGAACGCGGCGGGTGGATCTCGGCGGGCGGCGGGTCATCCCGGGCCTGATCGACAGCCACACGCACCTGATCCGCGGCGGGCTCAACTACAACCTGGAACTGCGCTGGGACGGCGTGCCCTCGCTGTCCGACGGCATGGCGATGCTGCGCCGCCAGGCGCAGGCGACGCCATCGCCGCACTGGGTGCGCGTCGTCGGCGGCTTCACCGAGCATCAATTCGCCGAGAAGCGCCTGCCGACGCTCGATGAGCTGAACGCGGCGGCGCCCGACACGCCCGTGTTCATCCTGCACCTCTATGACCGGGCGCTGCTCAACCGGGCCGCCCTGCGCGCGGTGGGCTATACGCGCGACACCCCGAACCCGCCGGGCGGGGAGATCCAGCGCGACGCGGCCGGCAACCCGACCGGCCTGCTGCTCGCCAAGCCCAACGCGACGATCCTCTACGCGACCCTGGCGCGCGGCCCGAAGCTCGATCCCGACGCGCAGCGCAACTCCACGCGCCACTTCATGCGGGAGCTGAACCGCCTCGGCTTCACCAGTGTCATCGATGCCGGCGGCGGCTTCCAGAACTACCCGGACGACTACGCGATCATCCGCGCGCTGCACGCCGATGGCGAGCTGACGCTGCGCATCGCCTACAACCTCTTCACCCAGAAGGCCGGCGAGGAGCTGGAGGATTTCTCCCGCTGGGGCCGGATGGTGAGCCCGGGCCAGGGCGACGACAGCCTCCGTCACAACGGCGCGGGCGAGATGCTGGTCTTCTCCGCCGCGGATTTCGAGGATTTCCGCCAACCCCGCCCAGACTTGCCGGAGAACATGGAAGGCCAGCTCGAAGCGGTGGTGCGCAAGCTGGTGGAGAACCGTTGGCCCTGGCGCCTGCACGCCACCTATGACGAGACGATCAGCCGCGCGCTCGACGTGTTCGAGAAGGTCAACCGCGACCAGCCCATCGGCGGGCTGCACTGGATGTTCGACCACGCCGAGACGATCAGCGACCGCAACATCGACCGCGTCGCGGCGCTCGGCGGCGGCATCGCCGTGCAGCACCGCCTGGCCTTTCAGGGCGAGGACTTCGCCGCCCGCTATGGCACCGAAGCGGCCGAGCGCGCGCCGCCGATCCGGCGCATGCTGGCGGCCGGCGTGCCGGTGGGTGCCGGGACGGACGCCACGCGCGTCGCCACCTACAACCCCTGGGTGAGTCTCGCCTGGCTCGTGACCGGCCGGACGGTGGGCGGGCTGCGGATGCATTCGCCCGCCAACCGGCTGGACCGGGAGGAGGCGCTGCGCCTCTGGACCGAGGCCAACACCTGGTTCTCGACCGAGACCGGCAAGAAGGGCCGCATCGCGCCCGGGCAGCTCGCCGACCTCGCCGTGCTCTCGGACGATTACTTCGGCGTGCCCGAGGACGAGATCGCGCATCTTAAGGCGGTGCTGACCATCCTCGGCGGCAAGGTGGTCTATGGCGCCGGTGGCTTCGCGCCGCTGGCGCCGCCCCCGCCGCCGGTGCTGCCCGACTGGTCGCCCGTCCGGACCTTCGGCGGCTACCAGCGCCGCGCCGAGGGGATGCGCCGGGGCTTCGTGGCCGAGCGCGTCAACGCCGATGCCGCCTGCGGCTGCGGCAGCGCCTGCGGCGTGCACGGCCATGCCCATGCCTGGGCAAGACTGGAGGCGCCGGTGCGTGACCAGCAGGGGTTCTGGGGTGCCCTCGGCTGCGGCTGCTGGGCGGTGTGAGATGAGCGCAAGCCCCGCCAATCCGTCCGGTAGCGCGCTCGCACCCCTGCGCCACCGCGTCTTCGCCGTGCTCTGGACCGCGACCGTCATCGGCAATGTCGGCACCTGGATGCGCGATGTCGCCTCGGGCTGGCTGATGACCTCGCTCGCGCCCTCGCCGCTGATGGTGGCGCTGGTGCAGGCCGCCGCCACGCTGCCGGTCTTCCTGCTGGCCCTGCCGGCCGGCGCGCTGGCCGACCTGCTGGACCGGCGCCGGCTGCTGATCTGGGTGCAGGTGCTGCTGGGCGCCGTGTCCCTGACCCTGGCCGTTGTCACGCTGCTCGGCCTCATGACGCCGTGGCTGCTGATCATACTCGTGCTCATGGGCGGGGTGGGCGCGGCGCTGGCGGCGCCGGCCTGGCAATCCTCGGTGCCCGAGATGGTGCCGCGCGCCGACCTCGGCGCGGCGGTGGCGCTGAACTCCATGGGGATCAATGTCAGCCGCGCCATCGGTCCGGCGCTTGGCGGGCTCATCCTCGCGACGCTCGGCGTCGCGGCGACCTACCTGGTGGATGCGTTGAGCTACGTCATCGTCATCGCGGCGCTGCTCTGGTGGCGTCGGCAGGCGCCGGTGGTCGAAGGCCCGCGCGAGACGCTGCCAGGCGCGATGCGGGCGGGGCTGCGCTATGCGGCGAACTCCGCCCCGCTGCGCCGCGTGCTGCTGCGCTCCGCCGTGTTCGTCCTCTTCGGCGCCGCGCATTGGGCGCTGCTGCCGCTGCTGGCGCGCCATGTGCTGGGCGGCGGGCCCGCGCTCTATGGCGTGATGCTGGCCGCGATCGGCGCCGGCGCCGTGGGCGGCGCGCTGGCACTGCCCTGGTTGCGGCGGCGCCTGGGCGGGGCGGAGGGGCTCATGCTGGCCGGCGCGTTGGGCAGCGCCGCGGCACAGGCGGGCCTGGCGGTGATCCCGTCCGAAGCCGCCGCGGTGCTGCTGTGCCTGCTGGCCGGCGCCGCCTGGATCGCGGTGCTGACCACCGTCAACACCACGGCCCAATCCGTCCTGCCCAATTGGGTGCGGGCGCGTGGGCTTGCGCTGTATCTCACGGTCTTCGCCGGCGGGATGACGCTTGGCAGCCTCGCCTGGGGGCAGGTGGCGAGCTTCACCAGCGTGCCCACGGCCCTGCTGCTGGCCGCGGCCCTGGGCACCGCGGCGGCGCTGGCCATGCGGCGCTTGCCGCTGCCCGCAGGGAGCGAGAGCCTCGATCCGTCGCACCACTGGGCGGCGCCGGAAGCCCTGATGCCGATGGCGCCGGAGCGCGGCCCGGTCGCCGTGCAGATCGTCTATCGGGTGGCGCCGGAGCGCCAGGACGCCTTCCGTGCCGCGATCGCCCCGCTGGGCGCCACGCGTCGGCGGGATGGCGCGCTGGCCTGGGCGGTCTTTGCCGACACCGAGGCGCCCGAGCGCGTGGTGGAATGGTTCGTCGTCGCGAGCTGGGCCGAGCATCTGCGCCAGCATCACCGGGTCACGGTGGCCGACCAGGCGCTGCAGGCGACGGTGACGGCGCTGCACGAGGGCACGGAACCGCCCCGCGTCACGCACCTGGTCGCGCTATAGGTGCGGGAGGGTGACGAACATGACGAAGGAGACCACGATGCAGCTTCACGGAATCCACCATCTCACCGCCGTGTCCGCCGATGCGCGCGGCAACCACGACTTCTACACCCGCGTGCTCGGCATGCGGCTGGTGAAGAAGACCGTGAACCAGGACGACACCAGCGCCTACCACCTGTTCTACGCGGATGGCGCGGCCAGCCCCGGCACCGACCTCACCTTCTTCGACTGGCCGGTGGGGCGGGAGCGTCGCGGCACCCACGCCATCGTGCGCACGGCGCTGCGCGTCGCCGGCGCACCCACGCTGGAATATTGGGCCGCGCGCCTCGCCGAGCACGGCGTCACGCAGCAGCCGGTGCGCGAGGTGGACGGGCGGCTCCAGCTCGATTTCGAGGATCCGGAAGGCCAGCGGCTGACGCTGCTCGACGATGGTGGCGCCGGCCCCTTCCACCCCTGGGCCCGCAGCACCGTGCCTGAGGCGCACCAGATCCGCGGCCTTGGCCCGATCACTCTCAGCGTGCCGGACCTCGCCCCCTCCGATGCCTTCCTCACCCAGGTCATGGCGATGCGCCCGGCGCGGCGCTACGCGGCGGCGGACGCGGCCGGAGTCACCGTCCACGTCTATGAGATGGGCGAGGGCGGCCCTGCGGCGGAACTCCATGTGCGGGTCGAGCCGGGCCTGCCGCAGGCGGAGCCCGGGGCAGGGGGCGTCCATCACGTCGCCTTCCGGGTGCGCGACGACGAATACGACGGGTGGGTCGAGCGCCTGCAACGGCTGCGCATCCCCTCCAGCGGGCCGGTGGACCGCTTCTATTTCCGCAGCCTCTACACGCGCGAGCCGAATGGCATCCTCTACGAGATCGCCACCGACGGCCCGGGCTTCGCCACCGACGAACCGCTCGAGGCGCTCGGCGAGCGCCTGTCGCTTCCGCCGTTCCTGGAGCCGCGGCGCGCCGCGATCGAGCGCGGCCTGAAGCCGCTCTGAGGCGCCGCGCAGGGGCGGCCTGCTGGCAAGGCGCGCGAAGCCGGAAGGGCGGGTTCCGCGGATCAGTCTCTACCCTGGATACGGATAGGAACACGACACCATGCCCACGCTCTATTACGCCCCGGGCGCCTGCTCCCTGGCGCCGCACATCGTTCTCGAATGGATCGGCGCGCCCTATGAGGCCGTCAGGGTCCGGCACGGGTCTGAGGAACTGCTCGCCGTCAATCCGGCCGGCGCGGTGCCGACGCTGCGCGAGGATGACGGCTGGCTGCTGACGCAGTGCGCCGCGATCCTCGATTACCTGGCGGAGAAGCACCCGGAGGCCAGGCTGTCGGGGGGCGACACTCCGCGCGCGAGGGCCGAGGCGCATCGCTGGTCGGCCTTTCTCACCTCGGATGTTCACGCGGCCTTCTGGCCCGTCTTCATGCCCTTCCGCTACACGACGGATGAGGGCGAGGCGGCCCGGCGCGCCGTCGTCGAGGCGGGGCACAAGCTGGTCGCGAAGCAGTTCGACCTGTTGAACCGCCACCTCGACGGACGCGAGCATGTCCTCGATGGCGGCCGCTCGGTGATCGACGCCTACGCCTTCCCGATGAGCCGCTGGGCCAGGAAGATGCTGCCCGGCGGGCTTGGGCCATACCCCCACGTGCAGGCGCTGCATGACCGGCTGGAGGTCGACCCCGCCGTGCAGGCGGTCCTTGCCCGCGAGGCGGGCAAGTGACGGCCAGCGGCATTCATCACGTCACGGGCATCACCGCCGGCGTGCAGGCGAATGTGGATTTCTATGCGGGCTTCCTGGGCCTCCGGCTCGTGAAGCGGACGGGCGGCTACGCCGATGCCGAACAGCTGCACCTGGTCTACGGGGACGCCTTGGGCAGCCCCGGATCGCTGCTGACATTCCTGGTGTGGGAGGCCGCCGGCCGCGGGCGCACCGGCATCGGACAGGTGTCGGAAGTGGCACTCGCCATCCCGCCGGGCTCGGTGGGGGACTGGGTGACCCGGGCGCTCGCCGCCGGCATTCCGGTGGAGGGGCCGTCGCGCGAGTTCGGCGAGCCCGTTCTTCGGCTGAAGGATCCCGACGGCCTGATCGTGAAGCTCGTCGGCGCCGACATGCCGACACCCGCCCCGCTGCCGGCCGCCCCCACCCGGTTGCGCGGCGTCACCCTGCTCACGGACAAGGCGGAAGCCACCGCGGGATTCCTCGCACGCTTCGGCTACGCCGCCGGGCCGCGCGATGGACGGACGCAGCGCATGCTCTCCGACACGGATGCCGTGGATGTCCGGGAGGTTTCGGGGTTCGTGCCCTCCGTTCCCGGGGCCGGCGTGCCCGACCACGTGGCCTTCCGCGCGGCCGATGTCGGGGAACTCCGGTCCATGCGGCTCTCGCTCCAGGCGCATGGACCGACCGAGGTTCATGACCGGAAGTATTTCCTGTCGCTCTATGTGCGCGACCCGGCCGGCATCCTCATGGAGCATGCGACCGATGGGCCCGGCATGACCGTGGACGAAGCGCCTGATGCGCTCGGCCGGACGCTGTTCCTGCCGCCGGGCGAAGCGGCCCGCGCCGAGGATCTGAAGGCCATGCTGCCCCAGTTCGCCCTGCCCGGCGAGGAGCGGCTCCCCGTCCGCGATCTCCCCTTCATTCACCGCTTCAACCGTCCGCCGCATCCGGACGGCACGACCTTGGTTCTCCTGCATGGCACGGGCGGAAACGAAACGGACCTGATGCCGATGGCGCGTCGCGCGGCGCCCCATGCGACGCTGCTGGGCGTGCGCGGCCGCGCGACCGAGGAGGGCAACCATCGCTGGTTCCGCCGGTTCGATGCCACGCGCTTCGACCAGGCCGACATCCGTGGCGAGGCGGACGCCTTCGCCGCCTTCGTCGATGGCGCCGTGACCGGCTACGGGCTCGACCCGGACAGGCTCGTCTTCATGGGCTACTCCAACGGCGCGAATTTTCTCGCCGCCGTGATGCAGCTTCATCCCGCCATCCTGCGCCGCGCGGTCCTGATGCGTGCAACCCAGCCCCTGGAAGCGCCCCCGGCCGCGGACCTCTCGCGGACGCGGGTGCTCATGCTGGATGGACGCGAAGACAGCTTCGTCCCGGCCACGCCAAGGCTCGCGGGCGAGCTGACGGCGCGTGGCGCGGCGGTCGAGGCCGCGATGCTTGCGGCCGGCCATGAACTGACCGCCGCCGATGTCGAGGAGGCGGCCCGATGGCTCCGGCGGAGCCTTTCGGAGGCAGAACCCAATGGCTGATGCCAGCCTGGGACACATGATCGGTCCCGCCGTCGTTCTCATGGGGGCGGCCGTCATCGCCGTTCCGCTGTTCCAGCGCCTGGGCCTTGGTTCGGTGCTGGGCTACTTCGCCGCCGGGTTGCTGGTCGGCCCCTCGGTCCTGGGGCTGATCACCGGCGCGCAGTCCATCCTGCATTTCTCCGAGCTCGGCGTGGTGATGTTCCTGTTCGTGATCGGACTGGAACTTCGCCCGCTCAAGCTGTGGGCGATGCGAGGCCGGATCTTCGGACTGGCCCTCGTCCAGGTCTTCACCGCCACCGCCGTGCTCACCCTGGCGGGCCTGATGCTCTTCAACCTGCCCGCCATGGTCGCCTTCATCGCCGGCGCCGGCTTCGTCCTGTCATCGACGGCCGTCATCATGTCGGTGCTGCAGGACCGAGGGGAGATGTCGACCGCCGAGGGGCAAAAGTCGGTCGCGATCCTCCTCTTCGAGGATCTGATGATCGTGCCGCTCCTGGCGGTCGTCGCCTTCATGTCCCCGCTGGCTCAGGGACAGTCGGGATGGATCGGCATCCTCGTGGCGCTCGCCGCGCTGCTGGCGCTGCTGGCCGTGGGGCGCTGGGGGCTGAACCCGTTCTTCTCGCTGCTGGCGCGGTCCCGCACGCGCGAGGTTCTCACCGCCGGGGCGCTGCTCGTGGTCCTGGGTTCGGCCCTTCTTATGGAAGCCGCGGGCCTGTCCATGGCGATGGGCGCCTTCCTGGCCGGCGTGATGCTGTCCGGTTCGAGTTATCGCCATCAGATCGAAAGCGACATCGAACCGTTCCGCGGCCTGCTGATGGGCCTGTTCTTCCTCGCCGTGGGCATGTCGCTCGATCTCTCCATCGTCGCGGCCGAGTGGCCGCTCCTGCTGTCCATGCTGGTCGTGTTCATGGCGGCGAAGGGCGGCGTCATCTACGCGGTCGCCCGGCTGTTCCGCAGCGCCAACCAGGCCGCGCTGCGCCGCACGACCATGTTCCTGCAGGGCGGGGAGTTCGCGTTCGTCCTCTATGCGACGGCGGCTTCGGGCGGGGTGATCGATGCGCGCGAGAACGCCCTGTTCGCCACCGTCGTGATCCTGTCCATGGGCCTGACGCCGCTGCTGATGCTGGCGACCGATCGGCTGCTGCGCACCGAAACCTCGATGGACGGGATCGATCCCGCCCGCGACCTGAAGGGGCGCATCCTGCTCATCGGCTTCGGGCGGTTCGGCCAGATGGCGTCGCAGGCGCCGCTGTCGCGGGGCGTCGAACTCGCCGTGATCGACACCAATCCCGATCGCATCCGCGAGGCGGACCAGTATGGGTTCAAGGTCTTCTTCGGCGACGGCTCGCGGCTCGACACGTTGCACCACTCAGGCGCGGGCGAGGCCGATGCGATCATGATCTGCGTGGACGATCCGAAGGCGGCCTTGCGGATCGTGGAGCTGGCGCAGCATGAGTTCCCTCAGGCGAAACTGCTTGTTCGCAGCCGTGATCGGGGCAACGCCCGGGTTCTGATCCAGGCGGGCGTCGATTACCAGATAAGGGAAACCGTGGAATCCGCCTATCGGATGGGCGCGGAAAGCTTGCGCGCACTGGGTTTCGCCCACCTCGACGTCGAGGAAGCCGTCGATGACATACGGCGGCGGGACCAGGCGCGCCTCGCCGCGCAAGCGCAGGGGGGTGAAATGTCAGGACGGGAAACGCTGCATGTCCGCCCCGCATCGCCGAGCTGAACGGAACCGCCCCCGGTTTGTTGGAGGCTCCAGCCTATGAGAGGTTGGAGCGAGGACGGGCAAGAGGACGAACAGGTTTTCGCCTGAGGTCTACGAGCCCGCCTTGCGCGGATGATGCTCCCCGGGATCGAACATCGTGATGCCGCCAAGGGCCTCCGCCGCCGGTATCTCGTTCTGCAGCACATCCCAATGCTCGGCCAGCCGCCCGTCCTGGATCCGAAAGATGTCGACCACGATCTGCGGCACCTCTGCCCAGCCGCGAATGCGGCCATGGATGGCGACGAGATCGCCCTCGGCCACCATCAGGCCGGGCTCGTAGAAGACCTCCTCAGGCAGGCCGGCGACGAGCCTCCGCAAGGCGTCGCGGCCCTGCGGAATGCCGGGGTTGTGCTGGATATAGTCCGGGGCGTAGAGGCGTTCGACGGCCGATGCGTCATGCCGCTGGAAGAGCGAGGTCATCGCGTCCAGCACCAGCGCCTTGTTGCGCTGCGGACGATCATCCGAGGCGCGATCCGCGGGCCGCCTGACCACGAAGCTTCCGCTCATCCGCAGGAATGTGCCGTCCGGCAGAGTCGCGAAGGAATGGACCAGGCCACGATCATGGTCCTGGACATTCGTGACCGTCGCACCGTCCTTCTCCCGCCAGCTGACGGCGAAGATGCCGTTGCCGAGCGGGATGACTTGAATCTCGACCGTTTCGGTCCGGGCGAAGGGCCAGCCCGACAGGGAATTGATCCAGGGACATCGGGCACCTTCTGGGTTCAGGAGGGGCGTGCCGCGCCGCGTGGCGGGGCACTCGACGGGGCGCCGCCGGAAGGGGATGACGAGGCCCGCCAAGCCACCAGCCCGCGTGGCTGACGCCTCGTGGAGCAGCCTGCCATCCCCTCCGGGTCAGCCGGCCGCGCTCGGCACCGGCGTGTTGAGCAGCTGCTGCTCCCACAGATACGCGATGCCGCTGCCGGCCAGGTGCTGGAGGACGACCTCGTTCAGCGCCGTGGCGGTCTCGGCCCGCGCCCAGTCGCGCTGCCATTCCGAGGCGAGCGCCACCCAGGTCATCATGTTGATGCCGGCGGCGATCATCCGCTGGATGGCCACCTCATGCCCCTCCTTGGTGATGCCGCCGGAGGCGTCGGTGATGACCGTCACGTCCCAGCCCTCGCCGGCGGCCTGGATGGCGGGCATCGCCACGCAGATCTCGGTCCATAGCCCCGCGATGACCAGCTGCTTGCGCCCGGTGGCCTTGACCGCATCCACCACCTTCGGGTCCTGCCAGGTGTTGATCAGCGTCCGGTCGATCACCTTCTGGCCCGGGAAGACCTCCGTGATGTGCGGGAAGATGTGCCCACCGCGGTCCTCGACCACGCTGGTCAGGATGGTGGGAACGCCGAAGACCTTCGCGGCCTTTACCAGCCCCGCCGAATTGTTCACCACCATGTGCTTGTCGTGGCTGCCCAGGTTCGCGAGCTGGTAGGGCTGGTGGTCAATCATGACCAGAACCGAGTCTTCCGGGCGAAGAAGTGACGCAAGGCCGTTGCGAAATGCCATGACACTGTCCTTGTTGCCATTGTTCGCGAAGGGGGATGCAGGCGCGTGGCCAGGATCCCTTCCGCATGGGCGGGAGAGTGAAGAAGCGTCGCGGGGCGGAGCAATTGTCTGATGGTATCGTGTGCGTTGAACATGCGGCTAGCGTGAGCGCACGCCACGCCTCGCAGCCAAGCGCCGCCTGACATGGCGGCCTCAACCAGTGGCGTCGAGATGGAGAGTTCGGGCCTGATCCGCCGCCGCGCGATGCACATCAACAGACGGACCCAACCTTGAGCATGCGGCGTTCACATGCGTTCATGCCGCCTGCTCCAACCTTTGTTGAGAGCGGGATCCAACGTTTTCGGTGAGTCCACCCCCACGCATCCCGCTCCAAGCCTGAGGTGGTGTCCGTTGTCGTGCCTTCCCGATCGGACCGAGATGCGTGAACGAAAAGGCGTCCGGTGACCTGAGGCCCTAGCCGAGCAGCCGGTCAAATCCCGCATGCGCCTGCGCTTCCAGTCGGGATGAACCGCGAAGTGCCGGAGGTGGGCAAGCGCAACATCCACCTTCTCGTCCGGAGCGCCGGGCCGTTGGAATGTCCAGCCGCCGCACCCGGTAAGCGCCCCGTCCTGCATGGATCACGCGAAAATCCGATGGGGCCGTAGAATATCTACTAGACAGTAATCTTGATCCCTTGGACACGCTACCGGAGATAGCAGGGATAATTTCGATGGCGGATGACTTGATGGCGTCCTCATTACCACTGCAGGCTACCATGGGCTTTGCGGACGTGCGTGGCCGTCGAATCGCCGGCTGGTTCATGCCTCGAACGCAACAGCAAGAAGCCGCTGTCGTCGAAATTCTGGTGGATGGGGAACGTCTTTGCAGAATTCCCGCCAAGGAGCGCTGGAACGGTCCCCTGCCCGTAGCCGCCACTCATGTGTTTTGCGGGTTTCATGCCATGCTGCCTCAGGAGGGTGACGTCTCACGACATGTCGTGGTGCGGGTGGAAGGTGGGCCCGTCCTCCTCGACCGCAAAGTCAGCCTCGGCTTCTTCCACAAGGCGCATCTCGAGGGGAAGGTCTATGATGGCCGCCGGCTGGAGGGCTGGGCCTGGCACCCCGGGGCGGGCCGCAGGGTCGAGATCGAGGTCACGTTCGACGATGAGCCGGCCTTTGTCGTGCGGACCGACCGCTACCGACGGGACCTTCACGAGATCGGATTCGGGGAGGCCATGTTCGGATATTCGATCGAACTGAAGCATCCGTTCGTGCCACCGAACGCGCGCCTCGCCATACTTCGTTCGGGCGGTCTGGTCCGCGAGATCAGGCTGGAGCCGCAAGACGCCGACATCATCCGAGGCAGCCATGACGGATTGTCCGCCAGGCTCTTTGTTCCGGCACCCGACCATATCGTGACCATTTGGGGGGCTTGCCGATCTTGCCAGACGCTCAGCCGATCGCCCCTGCGCTTATCCTGCGCGACCGCGACGCTCCCTTCCGCCGCCCGGTCCAATCCGCCGCTGCCCAAATCCTCGAATTGATTGATCGCCGGCGACCTTCCCTTGTCACTCTTGATGTCTTCGACACGACGCTGTGGCGACCCTGCCGAACACCGAGCGACTTGTTCTCTCTGGTCGGAGACCATTTCGAACGCCGCGGCGTGTTGAAGCTCGGACTGGGTGCGGCGAGCTTCGGCGTGGCGCGACGGCAGGCGGAGCACGTCCTGCGTATGGAGGCGAGGCGACGGATGGCCTCCACCGAGATCGGCCTCGCCGCGATCTATGAGCGGCTGCTGCCCATGTTCATGCTGCATGCGCAGGACGTCGCCTCGCTGGTTTCGGTCGAGGTTGCGGTCGAGCAGGAGGCGTTGCAGCCGGACATCACCGCACAGCGCGTGCTGGAAGGCCTGCGCAGCCGCGGCCTGCCTTACGCCTATGTTTCCGACACGTACTTCACCGCGGCAGAACTGGCCCAGCTGCTGCGGGCGGCCGACCCGACGGTCACGCTCGACGCGATCGTCTCGTCGCACGACGAGGGGCTGGGCAAGAGCCTCGGACTGATCGCCGTCGCGGCCCAACGCTTCGGCGCCTTGCCTACGGATGTCCTTCATATCGGTGACAACCACGACGCGGATGTCCGTGGCGCCAAGCGGATCGGCGCCACCCCCGTGCATGTGCCGCAATGCCGGGACATCGCGGCAGGAACGTTCAACGGGGAGATTCAGGTGGCCCGCCTGCTGGGCGTCGCCTGGGAGGAGGCTCCCGTGCGTTGCGGCATCGACGCTCTGCGGCGGCAAGTGTGGCACGAGACGATCGGCCTCCAGGGCAAGGCGGAACTGGCCGATGAGCTCGGATTGCTCACGGTCGGGCCGTTGCTGGCAGGCTTTGCCGAATGGACCCTGCGCGAGGCGGTGGCCGCCGGGATCGACACGCTGCTTTGCCTGACCCGGGAGGGGCTTTTCCTCGCGGAACTCCTGAATCTCTTCGCCGAACGTCTCGACATCCCGGTCCGGGCGACGCCCTTCCTGACCTCTCGTGCCGTCACCTATCCCACTCTGTTTAGCAGCTTGGACGTCACGGAGTTCGAGGCGTATTTCTTCGGCCGGCGCACCCCGATGAGTGCAAGCACTTTCCTCACCCGCATCGGTGCGCCGGAGACCGTGACCGAGGTGCCCCACGGCCTGCGCCATCTCCCCATTCGCCGTGGCGATCCGGCGGGCGCGCAGATCCTCGGATTCCTCGCGGGCAGCAAGCGCGTACAGGCCGCCGTAGCGGCTTGGGCGGAGCGGACACGTACCGACCTGGCGCGTTACCTCGCCCGCATCGGCGCCGAGGCCAAACTCGGTCGGGAAAGCCGCGCCGCCTTTGTGGACCTGGGCTGGACCACGCGCTCGCAGACCGTGCTGCGCAACGCGCTGCGCCACATTGGTGGGCCCGAGGTCTCGATCGGCTTCTACCTGGCCACTGACGAGGCTGCAGGCGCTGAGACCGCATTGGGCACGCTGTCCCGTGGCTTTCTGTTCGAGATGGGCGCGCCGCGCGCGGAATGCCGGGTCACCCTGCGCTGCAAGGAGATTCTGGAACAGGTCTGCTCGGCCGATGTCGGCTCCGTCGAGGGCTACGACGCGGAAGGGGGGGTCATCTTCGGGGTTGCGGCGGCTGCGGGCCCGCAGCACCGTTTCCTCGCGGAACTGCGCGGCCGAGTACGCGACTTCTGCAAGGTCTATCTGGACCAGGTGGAGCGACATGCCGACCGATCGGCCGCCTGGTCGCTCTCTCTGATGGTGCCCGCGTTGCGTCTGCTACTGGGGCGCCTTACCGTGGTGCCGTCGGCGGACGAGCTCAAGCTGATCGGTGATTGGGTGCACGACGAGAACAACGGCTCGACCGCGAGCGAGACCATTTGCGACCCCTACTTCATCGAGCTTGTGCGCTATGCGACGCCGCGGCAAATCCATCGCCTGCCGATCTATTGGGTGTTCGGGTTGCTCCAACTTGCTCGACCGCATGCCTTTGACAGTGTCATCGCACAGTCCCGCGGCGCCGCGGTTCAAGGCGACGATATCTGGCAGGCCGCACGCCTCCATCTGATCGCGGCGGGTGTCATCGTCGAAGACCTCGGGGTGGACTACTCCTTTGCTTCCGATGGTGTGGCGATTTCCCATGCCACCTTCCACCACGCCGGACCGTTGGCGCTACACTGGGTGAATTACGGCGACGAGCCAGGTGTGCGGGTCGAGCGGGTGCTCGTGGCGCGGCGCGATGCCCTCACCGGGGAGATGACGCGCAGCGTCCATCTGCTTCCGGCCGAGATCCTGGGCGGCGAGGCCGGGCCGGATGGCGCGGTCATCGTGGCGCCTGGCGGGTCGGTCTCGGTTCTGCTGCCGCTTCATCCCGGGCCCTGTGAGACCAGCCTGATCCTGTGCCTTCGCCGCCTGCTGCATTGATTGGACACCCCATGCGCATCTGCATCTTGTCACCAGCTCCGATCCACGGCTCCGGCGGCCTGCGTACCATCTTCAACTACGCTGTGGCGCTGCGCGACGCCGGAATGGACGTGGACATGGTGCTCGTCGACGCGCCCCAGCAAGGGCGCGATGCCGAGGCCGAGCTCGCCAGCTTCTACGGGATCGAGGGCTTGCCGGTGCGCCACTGGCCGTCCGATCTGGGCAATCCCGACATGGTGGTCGCCACTCGCTGGGACACGGCCCGCATCGCGCGCGACGCCCCCGCCCGTTCGCGCGCCTATCTCGTGCAAGACTACGAGTCCATGTTCCACCCGATGGGCGACAGTTTCATCGCCGGCGAGAATGGCTACCTTTTCGGACTTGAGACGATCACGCTTGGCCGGTGGCTCAACCAGACGCTGACGCAGAATTTCGGCAACCGCCCATACCGGATGGATTTCGGTGTCGATCTGGCGGTGTACAGCCTGCAACGGTCCATGTCGGAGCGCAGTCCCGGCATCTGCGCCATCTTGCAGCCGGAAAAGCCACGCCGCTGCACCCATCTGCTGATCGAGGCGCTCGGGATCGTCGCCGCGAATTTTCCGGATGTGCCGATCCGCCTCTATGGCGGGAAAAAGATTCCATTGTGGTTCAAGGCAGAGCAGCTCGGCATCATACCACCCGAGGAGTTGGCACGACTTTACAACGACAGCACGGTCGGCGTCTGCATGAGCTCCTCGAACCCGTCACGCATTCCCTTCGAGATGATGGCCTGCGGCCTGCCGGTCGTGGATCTCTATCGCAGCAACAACCTGCTCGACCTGCCGGAGCAAGGCTGCCTCCTGGCGCACCAGACGCCCGAGTCGATTGCCGAGGCGATCGCCGCGCTTCTGGTCCACCGGGAATTGGCCTCGGACCTCTCGGCGGGAGGCGCACGGCTGATGCAGGGCCGCTCCGCGGCCGCGGAAGTGGCCGGCTTCGTTCGTGCGATCACCGCCATCGCCGCTGGGGAGCCGACCACGGTGGAGAATCCGGAGGCCTGGCTCTACCGTCGCCCTGCGGTCATCGGACCGAACCTGCGGGGGCCGCAGGTGCTGCGCCACTGCGCGCGGCAAGTCGAACTCCTGGGCTTGCCGGCAGTGTCGGTGGCCTGAGATTGGACGGGAGGACATGGAGGACATCAGGGCGCAGGCCCGCGCCTTGGCGCGGCAGGGCAGCTGGGAAGATGCCATCCGAACGATCAGCCAAGGGCTGGACGGCGCCACGGGCCCCGAGCGGCCTCGCCTGATCATCGAGCTGGCGCAGCTCTACAATGGCGCCGGCCAGCCGGAGCAGGCCCTGCGGTTGCTGGGTGAGCAAACCCCACAGTTGCAGGATCAGCCAAAGGCGGCCGCCCAGCGCTGTATGGCTTTGCTGTTGCTCGGCCGCCTGCCGGAGGCTGCTGCGCTGATCCAGCGTTGGTCCGCCCCGGCGATCCGGTGGTCCCGGCATCGCCACGTGTTCGAAGGGATCTATCTCGCCGTCCTGCGCCACCTCCGCATCGCGGACCCGCAGCTGGCGGCCGCGGTCGGCGCGCAAGGAATTGCCATCTTCCCCGAAAGCACCGCACTCGCCAGCGAGGGTCTCTTCGCCGAGCTTGTGAAAGACACGCCGGATTGCTCCTCCATCGATCTCTTCACCTTCTACAGCTTCCGCGACACAAGGCCGCCATCGCTCGAGGAACAGAAGCGCATCCTGGGGGCGATCATGGAGGCGCCCGCCGTCAGCCCAGCCCATCGGCTCAACTGCGCGATCGCTCACACCTACAAGTGTCTGGAGACGGATGACCTGGCAGCGCTGCGCCGGTCAATGGAGTTTTTGCTTGCGCATCGCGGCCTGGTTGATTCGCTCGGTGTTCATCATTCGATTCGATACGACCGCTTTTCGGTTCGGCTCTCGATGAATTCCGCCCTCTGGCATGCGGCCATCGGCATTGGCGATCGTGTGGCTCTGGAAGAGACCCTGGACTATCATCTGACACTGGTGGAGGGCCTGTACAGCCTGGATTTGGCTTCCAGCAATCCGATACGCTATCAATCAGGCTATGGAATTATTGCAGGACTTGCTGTAAAATTCATTATTTTGTTGCGTGAAGGCGATTATGTTGCAGCGCAACACATCAAAAATCTTGCTATACGTTCCGTTCTTCTTGTCGGATCGGCTGGGCATAATAATGTGGAAGATTTATTGTTTCATGAATTCTTTCATAATACCAATACGGTGCATCTGATGATCCGCACTTATGGTCATATCATCGAAAATAAAGATCCGCCCACAATGTCATGTTTCAACGATCTCTTTGCCTTCTGCCATCATTTGGAGGCGTCGGCGCCCTCTGACGTCCATGAACGCTTCAGGGCCAAATTCGCCGACCTCGTGCAGCTTTGACGGCGCAGCAGCGTCGAAACATTCATCAGAAGTAGGGGATGTTTTCGACTTGTGCGCGCAGGAATTTCTGTGCGGCGGAGCGATGCCACTCTCGGCATCGCGGCCGAGTTCCAGGCCGAGATTCCGCAGCATCGCCAGGCCTGCGGCCAGGAAGAGCCGCCCCCAGTGGTGGTCCACGCTGTCTTCAAGGCCCGCGTAGCCCGCCTCGTCCGCGCCCGCGGGGGCGGCGACAAAAAGAAAGCGTGGCGGAAAAGGAATGGTGCCAGGGCCGGAATTGCAGAAGGAGCGTAGCCTACTGTCATCACGAGCGAGTGCTGGTCTGGGGTTGGCTCGATCCCAACACCGAGGTTGTGATGCCCGCAATAAGGGGTCGAGCCGCGTCTCCGAAGGCAGAGGTCGATGTTTCGAAGCCATTTGGGTCCGCCAAATTGGGCCTGGCCAGGAGAGGACCGTCTCCACCAGCACGCCCATCCCATGACACTGCCTGCCTGCAGCCCGATGGCGGTGATGATTGGCAGCAGCGCATCGTCCCGCGTGCACCACCTCGTCCCGGAACTGTGAAAGGCCCTTCGCGCGCGCCGTCCGAACATGGTCTTGGCGCAGGATCGTCAGCATCGAGGCCCGCATGAGCCAAGCGTAAGGCCATTCCCCGACTGCTCCCAGGCGGTGGCCAGCGACGGGACCGGGCGCAAATCCCAGTCATAGGCGAAGGTCGGCTGGGTGCGCTGGGCGTCTACGGGCAGCGCCGCGGCGCCAAGTCCGGCCATGAGGGCACGGCGCAGGAAGGGATGGGTCATGTTCTGATCTCGGGATGGGGATGGAAGGGCGGGAGAGGCGCCCTGGGTGCGCCGCCTGGTCGCGGCCTACCAGAACCAGCAGGTGAAGGATTTTGTGCAGGCGACCTTCCAGGGCGCCGTGGTGCCGGCCTTCTGAGGAGAGCAGCCATGCCGTTCCACCGCCGTTCCCTGCTGGCGCTGCCCGCGCTGCTGCCCGCCGCCGCCATGGCGCAACCTGCCCTCGGCACCGCTGCGCGTCCGCTGCGCGTGGGCGTGACCCAGGGCGTCCACGCCCAGGTCTTCGAGAAGGTGTCCGAGGTGCTGGCCCGCGAGGGCTTCGCGACGCGCGCCGTCGAGTTCAACGACTTCATCCAGCCCAACGCCGCGCTGGCCGCGGGTGACCTCGACGCCAATGCCTACCAGCACCTGCCTTTCCTGGAGGCGCAGCGCGCCCAGCGCGGCTATGACTTCGTGCCGGTCGGCCGCACGGTGCTCACGCTGATGGGCGTGTTCTCGCGCCGCCATCGCGCCCTCGACGCCCTGCCCAATGGGGCGCGCATCGCCATCCCGAACGACCCGACCAATGGCGGCCGCGCGTTGCTGCTGCTGTCGCAGAACGGGGCCTTCGGCCTCCGCGAGGGGGCCGACCACCGCGCCACGGTGGCGGACATCACCACCAATCCGCGCCGGCTTCGCATCGTGGAGCTGGAGGCCGCCTCCATCGTGCGCGCGCTGGAGGATGTGGACGCCGCCGCCATTACGGGGAACTTCGCCGTGCCCGCGGGCCTCAACCCGCTGCGCGATGCCCTGGCGCGGGAGACGGAGCAGAGCGTTTACACTGTCCTTGTCGTCGTGCGGCGCGCGGATGACACGCAGCCCTGGGCGCGGCGCCTCGCGCAGGGCTATGCCCACCCCGAGGTCCGCGCCTTCGTCGAGCGGCAATTTGGCGGTGCCGTCATTCCTGGCGCGTAGCGCCGCGAACCCGCCGCCCGCACGAGGCCGCATGGCACCCATCCGGTTCGCGCACCCTGGCGAGGCGGCGCGCACATGCTCATCTCTCCGGCGCGCCAGGACGGCGCGCCGCCGCCGAGGCTGATGGATCGAGGAGTTCCACCCCATGCCCACACGCCAGCTTCACCTCGGCGCCTTCATGCGCCCCGTCACCATCCACACCGGGGGCTGGCGCTGGCCGGGCGCCTGGGCGGATGCGAATTTCAGCTTCCCGCGCCTCAAGCACCTGATCCAGCGGCTGGAGGCGGCCAAGTTCGACGCCTTCTTCATGGCCGACCACCTGGCGCTGCTGAACATGCCCATCGAGGCGCTGCGGCGTTCCCACACCGTCACCAGCTTCGACCCGCTGACGCTGCTGCCGGCACTCGCCGCCGTGACGGAGCGCATCGGGCTGATCGCCACCGCCTCCACCACCTACAATGACCCCTATCATGTCGCGCGGAAATTCGCCTCGCTGGACCACATCAGCAATGGCCGCGCGGGGTGGAACCTCGTCACCACCGCCAACCCCGATGCGGCGCTGAACTTCGGCCAGGACGCGCACATGGCCCATGGCGAACGCTACAAGCGCGCCCGCGAATTCTACGACGTGGTGACGGGGCTGTGGGACAGCTTCGCCGACGACGCCTTCCTCCGCGACCAGGAGAGCGGCATCTTCTGGGACTCCGCGCGCATGCATGTGCTGGACCACAAGGGGCCGGAGCTGAGCGTGCGCGGCCCGCTGAACGTGGCGCGGCCCGTCCAGGGCTGGCCCGTCATCGTGCAGGCCGGCGCCTCCGAGGCCGGGCGGCAGATCGGGGCCGAGACGGCCGAGATGATCTTCGCCGCCGGCGGCCCCATCGCGGATGCCCGCGCCTTCTACGCCGATGTGAAGTCCCGCGCCGCCGCGGCAGGGCGGGACCCGGAACAGCTCAAGATCCTGCCCGGCTGCCTGGTGGTGGTGGGCGAGAGCATCGAGGAGGCGCGGGCCAAGCGGGCGCGGCTCGATGCGCTGGTGCACTATGAAAGCGCGATTGGCTCGCTTTCCTCCCTGCTCGGCGTGGATGCCAGCCGCTTCGACCCTGACGGCCCGTTGCCCGACATCCCCGAGACGGAATCCAGCAAATCGGGGCGCGAGCGCGCCATCCGCCTCGCGGAGCGCGAGGGGCTGACGGTGCGGCAACTGGCCCAGCGCATCGGCGGCTATGCCGGGGCGGCCATGGTCGGCACGCCGGCCAGCATCGCCGACGAGATGGAGGAATGGCTGGAGACCCGCGCCTGCGACGGCTTCAACATCATGTTCCCGCACGTGCCCGAAGGCCTGGAGGATTTCGTGACGGGCGTGGTGCCGGAACTGCAGCGGCGCGGCCTGTTCCGCACCGAATACACCGGCACCACCCTGCGGGACCATCTGCGGCTGAAGCGGCCGCAAAACCGCTTCTTCGAACAGGCGCGCGCGGCGGAGTGAGTGGGCGCGGCCGCCCCTATGCGAAGCCCGGCGGCCATGTGGCGGGTCGAAGCGCCTCGATGGCCGCCGCCGCCAGGGCCGTCCGATCCTCCCACGCGCCGGCGATGACCTGCACGCCGAGCGGCAGCCCCTGGCCGTTCAACCCGATGGGCACGGAAGTGGCCGGCAAGGAGGGCAGCGTGGCCAGACCCGCCCAGAAGAGCTGGTCATTGTAGTCGCGGTCGCGGCCGTTCACGCGCAGCACGCGCTCCTCCCTCGGTCGTGCCTCGTCCAGCGGAAAGGCGGCCACGGTCGAGCAGGGGGCGATCAGCACGTCGAACTCCTCGAAGAAGGCCGCCCAATCCGCCTTCAGCCGTGCCCGTGCCTCCTCCGCCTGCAGCCAGGCGCGGTGGCGCTGGGCCGTCGTGATCCCTCACTGTGTTGCAATCTGGACCATGCGACCAGGTTGCGCGGGGTGGCAAGGAGACGACGCGCTCATGGCTTCCAGTCCACGAGGCGCCGCTCGGCCATCTCGATCAGCCGGAACAGCAGGATGCTCATCAGCGTCAGCATGAGGATGGACGCGAAGGCCAGCGGTGTCTGCGACTGCGCTGACGCCATCAGGATCAGGTAGCCCAGCCCGTCCTGGGCGGCGACGAATTCCGCGATCACCGCGCCGATCACCGCGAAGGTGATCGCGACCTTGCAGCCGGTGAACAAATACGGCAGCGCCATGGGCAGGCGCAGCCGGCGGAAGGTGGCGGCGGGCGAGGCACGCATGGCGTGCATCAGGTCGAGCATGGCACGCGGCACCGCGTCGAAACCCGCGATGATGTTCACCAGGATCGGGAAGAAGCACACCAGCGCCACGATCACGATCTTGGGCCATTCGCCGATGCCGAACCACAGCGTGACCAGTGGCGCCAGCGCCACCTTGGGCACCGATTGCAGGCCGAGCAGGATCGGGTAGACCACGCGCTGCGCCAGCCGGCTGAACGCCACCAGCACCGCGAGCGGCACCGAAAGGCCGAGCGCCAGCGCGAACCCCAGCACCGTTTCGCGCAGCGTGACCAGCGTGTTGGCCAGAAGCTCGGCGCGCCATTCCCAGCCCATGGCGCCGATGGCGCTGGGCGCTGGAAGCAGCCAGGCCGGCACGGCCAGGGCGCGAACCGCCCCCTCCCAGGCCAGAACGAGCGTGAGCCAGATCAGCGGTGTCGAAAGCTGCCTCATGCGCGTTGGAACAGCAGGGCGCGGATCTCCCGCTTGATCTCCTGGTAGCGCGGCGAGGAGGCGGTGTCCACGCCCCTCGGCCGCGGCAGGTCCACGGCGAAGTCGGCGCGGATGCGGCCCGGCCGGGCCGACATCACCACGACGCGGTCGCCCAGCAGGATCGCCTCCTCGATGTCATGGGTGATGAGCAGGGCGGTGCGCCCCAGTTCGCCCCACAGGCGTGACAGGTCCAGCGAGAGTTCTTCCCGCGTCAGCGCATCCAGCGCGCCGAAAGGTTCGTCCAGCAGCAGGATTTCCGGGTCGGGCAGGAGGGCGCGGCAGAAGGCGGCGCGCTGCTTCATGCCGCCCGACAGGCTGTGCGGCCGCTGCGCCGCGAAATCCGCGAGGCCGGTGCGCTCCAGCAGGTGCAGGGCCCGGCTGCGCGCGGCGGCGCGGGGCAGGCCGTAGACATCGGCCGGCAGCAGGACGTTGTCCAGCACGCTGGCCCAGGGGAAGAGCACATGCTCCTGGAACACCACGCCGACGCGGCGGGATGGCCCGTCCAGCGCCTCCCCGCCGCGGCGCAGCCGCCCCTCGCTGGGCGCTTCGAGCCCCGCCACCAGCCGCAGCAGCGTCGATTTGCCACAGCCCGAGGGGCCCAGCACCGACACGAAGCTGCCCGGCGCGATGCTGAGATCAAGCGGCCCCAGCGCATGCACCGCCGTGGCGCCGCTGCCGAAATGCCGTGTGACGCCGAGGAGTTCCAGCGCGGCGGGTGTCATCCCACCAGGCCCGGGACGAACAATTCGTCCGGGGCGACCGGGCTGCGGAGCGTGAACGCGTCGGACATGACGCGCACCGTGCTCGCGACCCGCGCGGGGTCGATGGCGCCGAGCGGCTGGCCCGGCACGCTGGCCAGTTCACCCACCAGGCGGGTCTCGCCCGCCGCCACCGCGGGCTGCACCTGGCGATGGGCGCGGTGCATGATGGCGCCCGCCTCCTCGGGGTTGGCGATGGCCTCGCGCAGACCCTTGAGCGTCGCGGCCGTCAGGGCGCGCACCAGGTCGGGACGGGTGGCGAGGGTATTCTCGGTCGCGATCAGCCCGTTGCCGTAGAAATCGAGCCCGACGTCGCGATAAGCGAAGCGGGTGAGGGGGCGCGGGGCCGTCACCGCCTCCAGCAGCGGCTGACCGACGGTGAATTGCCCGATCGCGTCCACGCGCCCGTTCGCCAGCAGCGAGGGCAGGGTGGCGCTTTCGGCCGTGACCCAGGTGACGCTGGCCGGATCGATGCCCGCCGCCCGGGCATAGGCGCCGAACAGGAGCCGGACCGAGCTGAATGCCGTGTCGGCCAGGGTGCGCCCGGCCAGCGAAGCGGGCGCGGCAAGGCCGCGTTCCTGCAGCGCGAACAGCGCCTGGGGCGGCGAGGCATAGATGATGGCGCTGAGCTTCACCGGCACCTGGTCGTTGCCGCGGGCCAGCAGCAGCGCGCCGGCGTCGGCGAAGCCCAACGTGGCGTTGCCGGCTGCGACGCGGCGGATCGCATCGGCCGAGCCCTGGCCGCGGAGGATGCTGACGTTGAAGCCGGCCTCCCGGTAGAAGCCCTTCTCCAGCGCCAGGTAGAAATAGCTGTGGCGGCCGTTGAAGCCGAAATCGGTGATGAGCGTCACATCCTCCAGGCGCGACTGCCCGTGCCCGTGCCGGGCCAGCGCGGGCGCGGCCAGCAGCGCGCCGCCAAGGGCGCGCCATCCGGTGCGGCGGGTGAGGCGGGCGCTGCGGTGGGTCGTGGGCATGCGATGCTCCGTCAATCATTCGCTTACGAATGAAAGCGTATTTCTGGCCGTCCGGGACGCGGCCCGCGGGGATTTCTCCGCCGGTGGGGCCGGAACTGCCCGCTTGCCGGGCAGGCCTGCCCAGGTGCTGCGCACCGGCCGCGCGGGCGGCGGGTGCCACGCTTGCCAGCATCGCGGGGCCGGGCTTGGGTTGGGGCGTCGCAACATCGGTGTCGTCCTTGGCGTCCAGGCCTTCCTCTCCCTCTTCCGTCCCTTCGCGCCGCGCCCCCGGGCGGCGCGACGCGCAGCAGCGCGTGGACGCCATCTTCCGGCAATGGCAGGCCGAACGCCCCGACATCGATCCGGCGCCGGTGCGGATCTACGGGCTGATCGCGCAGATCCAGATGCAGTCGACCGGGTTCATCGACGAGGTGCTGGCGCCGCTTGGCCTGGTGCGCGGGACCTTTGACGTGCTGACCGCGCTGCGCCGCGCCGGCGAGCCCTACCGGCTCAGCCCCAAGCAACTCGCGACCGGATTGCTGCTGAGCGGCGCGGGCCTCACCAGCCGGCTGAACCGGCTGGAGGCGCAGGGGCTGATCGCGCGGCTGCCTGAGCCGCGCGACCGTCGGACCCTGCGAATTCAGCTCACCGCCGCGGGTGAGGCGGTGATCAATGAGGCCATCCCCCGCGTCTTCGAGGTGCAATGGCGGCACCTGGCGCCGCTGGGCGAGGACGGCCGCCGCCGCCTGGAAGAGGAGTTGGCGCGGTTTGCCGACGCCATCGCCCAGATCATGGAGCAGCAGGAAGCGCCTTGACAGGAGAGACGCCTCTGCAAATCATTCCATATCGAATGATCTGTCAAAAGGGGCCGCCTTGCACGTTCGGACACGCATTGCCGTCATCGGCGCGGGGCTTGGTGGGCTGACCGTCGCGGGGCTGCTGCAGCGGCGCGGCCATCAGGTCACGGTGCATGAGCAGGCGCCCGGCTTCGGGCGCATCGGGGCGGGCATCATTCTCAGCGCGAACGCGGTCAAGGTGCTGCGGCATCTCGGCATCGAGGCGGCGTTGCTGGACACCGGGATATGTCCGGCCGCCTTCCTCAGCCGCGACTGGGTGACCGGCGAAACCAGCTTCGCCCTGCCCTTGGACGCGGCGACGGAGGCGCGCTTCGGGGCCGCATTCCTGAACATCCATCGCGCGGACCTGCATGACATCCTGCGCGCTGCCCTGGCGCCCGGCAGCCTGCATCTCGGCCACCGGCTGGAGGACATGCGCGAGACCCCGCAGGGCGTCGCGCTGCGCTTCGCCAATGGCGAGGCGCTGGAGGCCGACATCGTGATCGGCGGCGACGGCATCCATTCGCGGCTGCGCGCGCTGCTGTTCGGCGAGGCGCCGCCGCGCTTCACCGGGCGCATGGCGCAGCGCGCCATCTTCCCCACGGCGCGGCTCGGCGGGCTGCCTGTCGATGACTGCACGAAGTGGTGGGGGCCGGACCGCCACGCGCTGAGCTATTTCCTGACAAGCCGGCGCGACGAGCTCTACGTGATGGCGAGCGTGCCGGGGGCGCACTGGGACGGCACGGACCTTTCGCGCCCCCTGCCGCGCGACGCCTTCCTGGCCAGCTTCGACCAGGCCACGCCGGCGTTGCGCCGCCTGGTCGAGGGCGCGACGGAATGCGCGGTATGGCCGATCTGCGACCGTCCGCGCGATGACCGTTGGCACCAGGGGCGCGCCGTCCTGTTGGGCGATGCCTGCCACCCGGTGCGCCCCTATATGGCGGCTGGCGGCGCTTCGGCCATCGAGGACGCGGCGGCCCTGGCCCGCTGCCTGCACGAATTCGACGATGCGGCGGAGGCCTTCCATCACTATGCCGCCACGCGTATTCCGCGGGTGGCGGAGGTGCAGCGCATTTCCCTCGCCAACACCTGGATGCGCGGGCCGGAGGAGGCGCTGGACTGGTTCTTCGGCCATGACGCCATGGCCGCCCCGCTGGCGGTGCCCGCCTGATGGCGCTCGGCCCCGACCCCATGCGGCGGCGCGACCTGGTCGGTTATGGCGAATTCCCGCCCGACCCACGCTGGCCGGGCGGGGCGCGCATCGCGGTGAACTTCAACCTCAACGTGGAGGGCGGCGGCGAATCCACGCTCGACAATGGCGACCCCGTCTCGGAGGGCATGCTGAACGACATCGGCGTGCCGACCTTCGCCGGTCGCCGCGTGCCGCTGGTGGAGAGCGTCTTCGAATATGGCAGCCGGCGCGGGGTGTGGCGCGTGCTGGACATCTTCCGGGATTTCGACGTGCCGGTCAGCGTGCTGGGCGTGGTGCGCGCGCTGGAGCAGCATCCCGCGCTGGTCCGCGCCTGCCTCGACCGCGGGCACGAGATCGTCAGCCATGGCTATCGCTGGATCGACTATGGCGCGGTGGACGAGGCGGAGGAACGCGCGCACATCCGCCGGGCCATCGAGTTGCTGCGCGCCCTGACCGGGGAAGCGCCGCTGGGCTGGATGACCGGACGGCCCGGCCCCAACACGCGGCGGCTGATCTGCGAGGCGGGTGGCTTCCTCTACGATCGGGATTCACTGGCCGATGAGCTGCCCTACTGGGTGGACATGCCGGGCGGGGCACATCTGGTGATTCCCTATTCCTACGAAGCCAATGACAATCGCTTCAACGAGAACAGTGGTTTCTCCACGGCGGGGCAGTTCTTCGAATACATGCGCGACGCATTCGACACGCTCTACCTCGAGGGGGAGCGGGGCGCGCCCAAGCTGCTTTCCATCGGCCTGCACGACCGGCTGATCGGTCGGCCCGGCCGCGCGCCGGGCCTGGTGCGGCTTCTGGAGCATATGAGGCAGCGCGAAGGGGTGTGGTTCTGCCGCGGGGTGGACATCGCGCGCCACTGGCACGCGACGTTTTCGCCGGAGGAGGCGCGCGGCTGAGGGCTGTTGCATCCCGGGTGGGGCTGGAACCCACGGCCACCAGAGGACGAATTCGGCTCTCTATCCGGCTGAGCTTCAAGGATCCGCAAAGGGCAAACGCGTGTGGCTCCGGATCGGTCTGCTGCCGGTTCCATGGACACCAAATTCAGCCTGTTCTGGCTAAGCGCTCGAACGCTACAGGCTGAGATAGCCGATGGCCGAATGGCGTCGCTTTTACGTCGGCCGTCGTCTTGCCGGACGCGATGTCACGCATGAACTGCATCACGTCCGCGTTGGTGAGGTCCTTCAAGCGGAACCGCCACGTCCAGCACAGCGTCAGTCGACCGCTCTACGCGCTGCGCAGCCGCATCGAGTGCTTCATCAACCGCCTGAAGAACAGCCGCCGCGTCGCCACCCGCTACGACCAGACCGCCGATAGCTTCCTCGGCTTCGCCGCGCTCTCCTCGATCCGTCTATGGATCAAGTTTGTCCACGCGACCTAGGCTTTAGGGCGACAACGGACTTTCGCGCCACCCAGCAGCCAAGCACCTCAGCCGATCAGAACCACGCGCCGCAAGGCAGCCATGGGCAGAGTGGGACGCACTGGAGAGCCAGAATGAGGGGCTCCAGCACCTGCTGCCGAAGCTCACGCGCCGGCAGTTCGGGACGATGGGCAGCACCCCAGCCCGGGCGGTCCGCTGCCCTTCCACCAACTCCATAACCGCGCCATCTCGAGCGCCTGCTCGACGTTGTGAAGGCGCGATGCCCGGCAGCGCCGGGCTTTCGTCACCACACCCAGCGCAGGCCGATCGTCGCGACATGCTCCGAACCGCGTTCCGTCCGCGCGGTATCAAAATCCATCGCCGCGGCGAAGCTGTCGCCGCGGAAGACGGTGACGCCGATCCCTGCCATCAGGCGGTCACGGCCCGGGCGCGCGGACTCCACGCCGAAGGCCGCGCCGCCCAGTCGGTGCGTGCCTCGGCCCGTCCCATCCTGCATGTCCCGCGCATAGCCGATCCGCGCCTCCGGCCGCAGCCTGACACCATTTCCGAGGTCGAAGTTTCGCGCCGCGGAAACCCCGACGCCGGCGCGCAGCGCATCCGCCGTGCGCCCATCGACCGACAGGTTCAGAAGCCCTGCCCCCCTTTCCGTGAAGCCGCGCCGCGCGATGCGGTCCCAGCGCAGATGCAGCCGCGGCTCGATCTCGATGCCCTCGATCCGGGTGGAGACGCCGATGCCGGCCTCCACCGACGCATCCGTGCCCTGGCTGTTCGCCATGGCACGGCGCGCAAGCGTGCCGAAGGCGATGGTCCGCCGCGCGTCGTAGCGGCTGAGCCCGGCGCCGAGTGTGACATCGGCGAAGGGCCTCCACGCGGCCTCGGTCGGCGGGGCATAAAGGCCGTAGAGGCTGGCCTGGTAGCTCTCGATGTTCACCCGGCCCGTGGCGCCATCGCCATCCACCTGGCCCCGCTGGAAGCCGAGAGCCACGCCGCCGATCAGGCCCGGAGCGAAGGAGCGGTCCATACCCACCACCGCACCGCCGGACTGCAGCCCGTAACCCGGCGCCCTGCCGTCGCCGCCCCTGCTGCCCCAGCCGCCGATCGCCCGGCCCCAGACCGACCAACCCTCGAATCCGCCGCGCGAGCCATCCTCCGTGGCCTCATGCGGCGCCCAGCCGCCATTGCCTGCGCCCGGCAAGACGGACATCCGCGCGGTGCGCGCGCTGTCCAGCGTCACGCGCGGCGCCAGGGCGCCCTGCGCTCCGACCAACCCCGCATCGCCGCTGCGGATCGCCGCAAGGCGCCGGTTTGTGGCTGCGCCGAACATCCGCCGATGGGTCAGCGATGCTGCCAGCGCATCCTGGTGCACCACGCCGGATATCTGATCGAGGGCGGCCGGGATGGCCTGCGCCGGCAGCGAATAGAGCGGACCGAAGACACTCGCGGCCGCGCTGTCCATCCGCAGCCCCGCCGCGGGGCGGATGGCGTCGATCGCGCCGCCGACCGACGCCTGGTTCGCCCGCTGCCGCAGGCCGAGCGGCGCGAGGTCCGCGTAGCGCGATGGCGTCAGCACCAGGTCCAGCGCATTGGCGTGGTAGATGGCGTCGAAGCGTGATCCGGCCGGCAGGCCGCCGGCGGGCTGCGTGAGCCCTGCGAAACTGCCCAGCAGCCCACCCTGCGCCTGGATGACGCGGAAGGACTGCCCGATCACGGGGGTGAAGGTGTTGGTGGCCGCGCCGGGGATGTCCCGAAGCACGGGGACGATGGTGCCGCCCGCCGTCAGCGTTGTCCCCACGCCCATCACGATAACCTGGTCGTGCGATCCGCTGCCCGTGCCGGTGCCCGGCCCGTCGATCTCCAGCCGCGTGGTGGCCCCCGCCCCAAGCAGCAGCGGCCCGTTGAAGATGATGATGCCGGGCGAATTGCCGGGGGACAGCATACCATCGATGGTGGCCGGGCCATTGATCGTGCCGCTGCCTGTCAGCGTGCCGCCGGCCAAGACCACCAGCGGCCCGTCGAGCAGCCCTTGCACCGACAATGTGCCCTGCTGAACCAGCGCACCGCCCGTGTTCGAGGCGGTGCCCAGGAGCGTCAGCACCCCTCCACCCACCACCTGCAACTGGCCGTCACCTGTGATGGAGCCCATCAGCATGACCCCGCCCTGGCTGGTGTCGATGGTTCCGTTCGCCGCCTCCACCACGACGGGTTGCAACAGCAATACGGCGACATCGGGCCGGAAGGTGCCACCGCGGAAGACGATGATGCTGGCCTGCGCCGCCGCCTGGCGTTCGTTGAACGAAAGGCGGCTTGCGTCGATCACGCTGCCACCGCCAATTTCGCCAGTACCGCCGCCGCCAGCTTCGCCAGTGCCGTCGCCGTCGCCGCCGCCGCCGTCACCGCCACCGTCACCACCACCGTCACCGTCGCCAGTGCCGCCGCCGCCAGACAGCCCGCCCACCGGCACCAGCGCATAGCGCACCGTGCCGCCGCCCCACATCGTGTCGCCGGTGGCGTCGCCATAGAAGGCGACGGTGGAGAAGGTGCCGCTGTCGCGGATCGCGGCGACGAGGTTCATGGTCTGATTGTAGCGGGCCACGCCCGGGTTGTCGGTCGTTGCATTGGCCGAACCGATCAGGATGGGCGTGCCGCCATCGAAGGCAATGTAAAGCGCGCTGGGGAAGCAGCAGGTCGCCCAGCCTTCCAGCTCGATCGCAAAGGCGTTGATCGGGGATGCGAAGGCGAAGACAAGGCCGTTCCCGGCGGGATCGGTGTTGTCCGCCACCATGCGGATGCTGGCGCCGCTGTTGAAGGTGCCGCTTGGACCCTGCACGTTGTTGAAGCTGGTGGTGCGCGTCGAGCGGTTGACGCCGTTGGGCGCCGAGATTGTGAAGTCGCCGCGTGTCCAGGCTGTCGTGCCGCTGGTCAGGCCGCTCAGCAGGTCGATCCTGACCGTGCCACCCGCCGCAGTCACGCGGTTGTCGAAATCCGTCCGTCCCTCCGCAATGCTGTCGAAAAACACCGCCGTGGAACCCGCCCCGTCACTCGGCTGGGTCCAAAGCAGCGCCAGGCTGAACGTGGATAGAACCAGCATGGCTGGGCGGCGTCCAAAGCGCCTGTGACGGGGGTAGGAGACGGGCATTCTTAGCCTCTCTGGCACGTGGGTCCCCCATAATTCCAAGTCGGCATCAACAAAGTCTGAATAGCTCGGGCTAGGCGGAAGGTGCTGCAGACCTGCGACGAGGCGGCTGCGACCATGTCCATCAACCGGCACCGGGCGCCCGCGGTGCTGAACGGCACGCCGCTGTTGACCGGGGCGCTGTTCGGCTCAGGGCGACGGGAGCTTGCCGCAGAGGTGTCCTGGGATCTGCCCAGCCTGGCGCCGGGGGCAACGACGCTGCTCGATGTCACGGTGAACGGAGCGCGGGCGGGCGACTTGGCGCAGGCGTCGCTGGTGGCTGTGTGGTCGAGCAACACCGTGCGCGTGATGGCGCGGAACATCTCCGCGGCGACCTTCGATCTGGCGACGGCGACGCTGTCGGTTGGCGTTACGAAGCGCCGGCTTCCCTGGGGCAGGCGACGGGGTGACATCGTGTTCCGATTCCTGCAGGCCGAGGGAGAGCCGGGTCGCCCGGTTGGAAACTGTGGCCGGCACCGTAGGCCGGCGACGATTCTGGCTAGCTTGCATCAAGACACCCAACCGCCGGACGAATTACATTTTTAGCCATGACTGTCTCTTTGCCGGCCTCGTGCGTTGAACTGACGCAAGGACGTCACCGACCGGCCACGGAAGCGAAGGGCCGCGCCCGGAAGCATTCGCAAAGAGGCCACCATGACGATCAAGGACAATGGTCCGAAGCCGCAATCCTTCGACATCGAGACTGCGACGAAGGAAAACCGGGATTATCGTTCCGTCGCCTGGAGCGGGCGCTATCTGCAGGTGACCCTCATGTCGATCCCCGTCGGCGGCGATATCGGCCTTGAAGCGCATCCGGAAACGGATCAGTTCCTGCGCCTCGATGCTGGCCAGGGCCGCGTTCAGATGGGGCCAGCGAAGGACGACATGCCCTTCGAGCAGGACGTGTCGAACGGCTGGTGTGTTCTCGTTCCCGCTGGAACCTGGCACAACATCACCAACATCGGGGCGACACCGATGCAGGTCTACGCGATCTACGCGCCCGCCCATCACAAGCCCGGCAAGGTGCAGGCCACATCGGCGGTGGCCGAGGCGGACCAGGACGACGAGCCTGCCGACTGGTCAGTGCAGAGCGGCGGCGTGCCCGACAAGCATGGGTGATGGATCCTCAGCCACCGCCAGCCTGAAAGGTGGTCGCTCCGCATCCGGCGCTGCTCGCCCGCACGGTCGGCCGTCCGATGGCGGCCGAAGTCTGAAGCGACTCGCCACCCGGGCAGGTCCAACTTGACGCAGATGCCATCAAGGCCGGCAGGGGCATCCGGGTGGCGACGCTGGCTGCCCCGGACCCGTCTGCAACCGGTGGAGTTGTTGCCGATCGCGCTCCTCGGGGGCGCCGCAGCCTCGGTCTGGGCCTTCCTCGCCCTGGCCGGTGAAGTCCGTGAAGGGGACACCAGGGCACTGGACGAGCGCTTGCTTCTGGCACTTCGCGCTCCGGGTGCACCTTCGGATCCGCTTGGTTCACCTTGGCTACAGGAAGTCCTCCGAGACTTCACCGCGCTGGGCGGCTCCGGCGTGATGGTGTTCCTGGTGGTGGCGGTGACCGGCTTTCTGGCACTGGCACGGCGGCGAGCGGAGGCAGTGATCCTGGTCGTCGCTTCGCTCGGCGCGATGGGCCTCGAACTTGTCCTGAAAGCCTGGTACGACCGCCCGCGTCCGGACTTGGTACCACACGCGGCCCGTGTCTTCAGCGCAAGCTTCCCGAGCGGCCACGCCACCATGTCAGCAGCGGTGTTCCTGACCATCGGCGCGCTGCTGGCCAGCACCCAGCCGGAGCCACGCATCAAGATCTTCATTGCTTCGCTCGCGGTTCTGCTGACAACGATTGTGGGTGTGAGCCGCGTGTATCTGGGCGTGCATTGGCCGACTGACGTGCTGGCCGGCTGGACGCTTGGCGCCGCCTGGGCGGCGGTCTGCTGGGCAGCAGCTATCCGCTTGCGCCAAACCGACCCATGACCAGCCCTGCCGATGATGCAGCAGACGTCGCAGCCTTGATCATGGCCAGCCCGCCCCTCACCCTCGCCGTTGGCTCCTCAACGCGGCGGCGGCATCCGCAGCGGCGCGGGCCATGAGATCTGGAGCCAGTCATGCTAGCTGCGGGGTGACGACGCAGCGCCTCTCTTGCCGACAGTTGGTCCAGGATGATGGGAGGTGCGCCCGTGGCTGTGAGCGCCATTTCAATGCGCCCCCTCCGGTCTGAGAGATTGACGCCCATCAAGGACATCGGCGGCGATGACGCTTAGCGTGGCCAGATGCGGCATCCCCAGCCTGCTGCGCAAGGATTGTCATGTCCATCATGCAGGGCCTGCGGGCCTATCACGCCACACTCGGCCTTCTGGTCATTGCCGCCTTCCTGACAGGCGAGCTGGGCTCGATCCACGCCGTACTGGGCTACGCCATCGCCATCATCATCGGTGGTCGCCTTGTCGCGGCCCTCTCGGGCCTGCGGCAACTGGGCCTGTCACGCTTCTATCCTCAGTTCGAGGGACTGACGCTCGGCAATGCCTTTACTCACCCAGCCATCAGCAAGACGCTGTTGGCCGGCATCGCCGCCTGCCTGATCCTGGCCACCGCCACGGGAATTGCGATGGATCGCGGCAGGACGCTCGGCATGGCAACCAGCGTCGTCGTGAGCCAGGCATACGCGCGGGATGACAGCCGTGAAGGCTGGCGAGGCTCAGAAGCCCGTGGCGAAGATCAGGAGCACGGCATCGTCGGCGAACTGCATGAGGGACTGTCGAACTTCCTCATGATCATCGTCGGGCTGCACGTCGCCTACCTGTTTCTGTTCAAGCGCCCCCTTGCGCGCTTCATGCTCTTCATTGCGACGCCAAAGCCCCGTGAAGCTATCCCGCGTCGTGCGCCCTGACCGCAAGCGAGGTGCGATGCAGCACCGCCCGATCTCGGCCGGCGCCGCCCTCATCGCAAGGAAGATCACATGCCGCGCCTGCACCTGCACCCGGAACGCCATTTGGTCTCGCGCATCGGGTGGCTCCGGGCCGCGGTGCTTGGGGCGAATGACGGCATCGTCTCCACCGCCAGCCTGATCGTAGGCGTGGCGGC
Organism: Roseococcus suduntuyensis; assembly: GCF_014196305.1. Lineage (GTDB taxonomy): Bacteria > Pseudomonadota > Alphaproteobacteria > Acetobacterales > Acetobacteraceae > Roseococcus > Roseococcus suduntuyensis. Next base: position 244,346 of record NZ_JACIDJ010000004.1, on the reverse strand, counting down.
CGCTGCGGCCACCCAGAGCGACATCCTGATCGCCGGCGTGGCCGGCTTGGTCGCAGGAGCGATGTCGATGGCGGCGGGCGAGTACGTCTCGGTCAGCTCCCAGTCCGACACGGAGCAGGCTGACCTGGCACGGGAAACCCAGGAATTGCGGGATAACCCCGGCTTCGAGCACGAGGAACTGGCCGACATCTACGTCCGCCGTGGCGTGGAGCGCGGCTTGGCCCGGCAGGTGGCCGAGCAGTTGATGGCCAAGGACGCGCTTGGCGCGCATGCGCTGGATGAGCTCGGCATTTCCGAAATCACCACCGCGCGGCCTATCCAGGCGGCGCTGACCTCGGCGGCGACCTTCGCGGTCGGCGCGGCCATGCCTCTGCTGATGGTGGTCGTCGCACCGACCCATCTGCTCGTCTGGATTGTCTCTGCCGCCTCGCTCGCCTTCCTTGCATTGCTGGGTGCCATCGGCGCCCAGGCAGGCGGCGCGAATGTCCTGCGCGCCACCGCGCGCGTGACCTTCTGGGGCGCGCTGGCAATGGCGCTGACCGCCGGGATCGGCGCGCTGTTCGGCACGGTGGTGTAAGGCGCCGCGCCCTGCAATCATGCGGGTTCGGCCCCTGCCTGCATCGGCCAACCGGGTCCGACCTGCCCGGGATGCCAGGAAGAAGGTTCGATGAACCGCACCACTGAAGCAAGCCACACGAAACGCTTCTTTCGCGACTTCATCAGGCTGGCCGGTCCCTACTGGACAGAATGCGGGCGCTGGCGGCCGCGCCTGCTGGCGTTGGCGCTCGCCCTGCTCGTGGTCGCCCAGGTCGCGCTTGTGGTCTGGCTCAATATCTGGACCGCCGATCTGTTCGACGCACTGGAGCGGCGCTCGACCGACCGCGCCATGGACCAGATCGGCATATTCGTCCTCATCATGCTGGGCACCATGGCGACCAACACGGCGCACCTTATGGTCCGCCGGCGGCTGCAGTTCGACTGGCGGCGCTGGCTGACGGCGCGTGTCATCGGGGATTGGATGAACGATGCCCGGCACTATCAGGCCGAACGTATTCCGGGCGATCACGCCAACCCGGACGGGCGCATCGCCGAGGATATCCGCATCGCGACCGAGGCCGCCGTCGATCTTGCCAGCACCTTGTTCTACTGCCTGCTGCTGCTGGTGACGTTCATCGGCATCCTGTGGTCCCTGTCGGGATGGGTCCAGGTGGGCGGCGTGGCCCTGCCCGGTCATCTCGTCTTCCTGGCGTTCGGCTATGCCGGTGCCGGCGCGGTCGTCGCCTTCATGCTCGGTCGGCCGCTCGTCCGGGCCACCGATATGCGGCAGACCCGCGAGGCCGAGTTCCGCTTCAGCCTGGTGCGGTCCCATGAAGGCGGGGAACCCATTGCCGTCGCCCGCGGTGAACCCCTGGAGCGCGATCGGCTGAAGACGGTCTTCGAGACCATAGCGCAATCCTGGCGCGACCAATCCGTGGGACTGGCGCGGTTGCTGACCTTCTCCTCAGGCTACGTTGTCCTCGCCGGCGTGCTTCCGGTCCTGGTCGGCGTACCGCGGTTTCTCGAGGGCACGCTCTCGCTCGGCCGCCTGGTTCAGTCGGGGCAGGCGTTCCAGCAGACCACGGCGGCCTTGTCCTGGCCCATCGACAATCTGGCGGTGATTGCCGGATGGCGGGCCTCGGTCGAACGCGTCCTCATGCTCGATGAGGCGATCCGCCTCGTCGCCGCGGAGGCGGCACGCACAGGGGAGAGCGCGATCAACCTGAATCGCGCGCCGGCACCGCGGATCGGCGTGCGGGACCTATGGATCACGGCGGCCGATGGCACCGCCATGTTGTCCGACCTCACGCTGACGGTGGCGCCGGGTGAACGTGTCCTGATCGATGGCAACCCCGAGGCGGCAAGCGCCCTGTTCCGCGTATTGGCCGGCATCTGGCCCTGGGGGCGCGGCCAGGTGGACCTGCCGGCCGATGACGCGATGATCGCAGTCGGCCCGTGGCCGTTCCTGCCGCAGGGGTCTTTGCGCCAGGCGCTCGCCTTCCCGAATGCTGTGGCATGGCACGAGGATTCCGCCCTCCAGACGGCCCTTGCCGAGGTGGGTCTCACGCAACTCGTCCAAAGGCTGGACGAAGCGGCAGACTGGACGCAGATCCTCAGCCCGGCAGATGCGCAGCGCCTTTCCTTCGCGCGCATCGTCCTGTTCAGCCCCCGCTGGATCCTGTTGGGCAATGCGACCGACACACTCGATCCCGCCTCGGCTGATGCCATGCTGCGCCTGATTGTGGAACATCTGCCGGAGGCCGCCATCGTGCTGATCGGACAGCATCCCGGATCGAGGGAAGTCTTCACCCGCCAGCTCACCTTGGAACGTGCGACGGATGGCGAGGTCGTGCTTCATGAGCTTCATGCGCGGCGACAAGCGGCGAAGCTGCCACGACCCAGGCCGCTCGGCGTCATCGATCGGCTGCGGGAAGGGTATGGGCGCGGACCATGAATCGCGGGGTGCTGCACTGGTTCAGCCGCCGGGCATTCCTGACGGCCTGCACCGGCGCGCTGATCGGCACGGTCCTGTCGCCAGCACGGCCGCAGCCGGGATGGGTTCAGATCGTGGATCGGACCGTCCCGTCACTGGGCACGAAGATGGTTCCCAAAGCGGCTGCGGCCGCCAGCCTGCTGGCCGCCTCCACGCCGAGCACCATGAACGCGGTTGCCCAGGCATCGGCCGCCATGCAGGTTGCTGCCAGGACCGAGACGGAGGCGATTCCGTTGTCGCGCGGCTGGCGGGCGGCGGGATCCGTGGTGTGCGAGACCACCCTGCCTTCGACCTGCGCCCAGTGTCGGTAATTGACGGAGGTGGCAACGGCCATGTCGGTCAGCTCGATCACCCCCATCGCCTCGCGGCTGTGCCGGTCGGGGCGCTCATGCGCCACTGCCCAGGGCGTACCATCCGGCTTCACCCCGCGCGCCCTGCGTCGCCCATCAAGAAGGAGCGACGCTGTCCCGCGCCGTGTCGAGCCGCGTTGCCCAATCCACCGCATGACCGTCAGCCGCGATCTGGTCCCGCACCGCAGCGCCCAGGATGGCGTCGTCCTCGATCCATAGAAACTCGCATCCGTTGGTCCTTCGCGTCGCCGGCCGCTCCTGGTCGTAGTGCCGGCGCCTTACAGCAAGCTGAACCTGGAAGCCGCGGCATTCAGTCTGCTGTCAGGTTGGCATGGCTTTGTCATCCTATCGTTCAACTGACGGGATGCGATGCCATGACCCGACGACGTCCAGCCATCGCCCCTGCATTCTGCGCCCTTGGCGTCGGCTCGGCCATGGCCGACCAGCGCTGCAACGTGCCGCTGGCAGAGTGGCAGCCGCGTGCCGCGTTGCAGCAGCAGGTCGAGGCCCAGGGGTGGCTGGTGACCCGGATGAGGACGAAGGATGGCTGCTACCGAGTGCACGGGACGAATGACCGGGGCGAACGCTAGGAGGGTACTTTCCACCCCGGCACGCTGCGGGTTCTCAAGGTGGAAATTGAGTACGACTGATCAGGGTGAGACGCGCCTCACGAACACCAGAGAAGGTTGGAATCCGGTTCCCACCGCTGTTCCACTCGGCTTTCCAACCTCACGTTTCCCCTTCCTTGATGTGCGGACCACGCCGGCACGGATTCATCCGGCCGGTCCGCGCTTCTGGTTGAGGCCGGGGCAGCCATCATCCGCGTTCAGCTCTGCCGAGGTGACTTGCCGAGCGTCCAGGAGCCGCGTGGCCCACGGCCGGCGTGTAACGCTTTGTTGCCTTCGCACGGTTCCCGGCAACTCCCGCCCGGCCCGCACCGTTGCTCCCCGGATGACAAGCGTGACACCTCGTGACGGCGCCACAGGGCGACGCGGCGCCATCGCGGCTGGCGCGGCGCTGCTCGCCGCCGTCGCGCTTGCGGCATGGCTGTTCTGGCCCGCGCCACAGGACCAGGCCGCGTCCGCGGCACCGCCTCCCACGCCGGTCGTGCTGGCCACCGCCGAGGCCGGCCGGCTGGTGCGGGAGGTCAGGGCGCTCGGCACGGTCCGCGCCACCAGCAGCGTGATGCTGGCCGCCGAGATCACCGGCCGCGTGACGGAACTCACCTTCGAGGAGGGGGCGGAGGTTGCCGAGGGCGAAATCCTCGTCACCCTGGATCCCGGCCCTGCCGAGGCCGAGGCCCGCGCCGCCCAGGCCGACGCGGCGGAGTTCGAGCAGCAGGTCGAGCGTTCCTCCCGGCTGGCCAGCGGCGGCTTCGCGCCCAGGGGGGACGTGGCGGATCTGCGCCAACGCCTCGCCGGCGCCCAGGCGCGCGCGGCGGCGGCGGAAGCGCGGCTGTCGCAGTCGCGGATCGCGGCCCCCTTCGCCGGCCGCCTCGGATTGAAGGAGGTCAGCATCGGCACCCTGGTGCAGCCGGGCACGCCACTGGTGGCCCTCGATGCGGTGGACCCGATCGACCTGCGCCTGGCCGTTCCCGAGCGGGACGCCGCCCGCATCATGGAGGGCGCTGCCATCACGGCAACCTCCGCCGCCATTCCCGGCCGGGTATTCGAGGGCACGGTGCGCATCGTGGTTCCGCGCGTGGACCCGGTGCTGCGCACGGTGCTCGTGCAGGCCCGCCTGCCCAACGGGGACCGCGCGCTGCGCCCCGGCATGCTGATGCAGGTGCGCGTGGCGGCCGAGGTGGTGGAGCAGGCGGTCACGGTTCCGCCGCGGGCGGTGGTGCTGGAGGGGCCGGAGCAGTTCGTGTTCCGCGTCGAGGCCGGCGTGGCCCACCGCACGCCGGTCCGCATCGGGCAGCGCCTGCCCGAGAGCATGGAGATCCGCGAAGGGTTGGAAGCCGGCGCGCATGTGGTGCTGGAGGGGCTGCAGGGCCTGCAGGACGGTGCGCGCGTCGAGGCCTCGCCGCCGTCGGCCGCGCCCGGCCCAGGGCCGGTGGCGCGCCGCTGATGCGCAGCCTGTTCGACCTGCCGGTGCTGCGCCCGGTGCTGGCGCTCGCCTTCAACCTGCTGCTGGTCGCGATCGGCATCGGCGCCGCCTTCACGCTGTCCGTGCGCGAATACCCGGACGTGGACCCGCCGGTGGTCTCCGTCCGAACGCTCTACAACGGCGCGCCGGCCGAGGTGGTGGAGCGCGAGGTGACGCGCATCATCGAGGACAACCTCTCGGGCATCGCCGGCATCCGCATCATTCGTTCCATCACGCGCGACGAATCCTCCGTCATCATCATCGAATTGAGGACCGGCACCAATCTCGACGCCGCGGCGGCGGAGGTGCGCGACAAGGTCGCCGGCGCGCGCCGCGACCTGCCGGCCGCCATCGAGGAGCCGGTGGTGGAGAAGGCCTCGGCCGACGACGATGCGGTGATGTACCTCACGCTGCGCTCCGACAGCCTCAGCACGGCGGAACTGACGGATCTCGCGGAACGCCGGCTGGTCGACCCGCTCGGCATCGTGCCCGGGGTGGCGGGCGTGGAGATCTTTGGCGGGCGGCGCTACGCCATGCGGATCTGGCTCGACCAGTCGGCGCTGGCGGCGCGGGGGCTGACGCCGGTGGATGTCGCCAACCGCCTGCGGGCGGAGAACCTGGAAATTCCGGCCGGCCGCCTGGAAACCGGACGGCAGGAGCTGACGCTCCGGGCATTGACCCGCCTCGGCTCCGTCGAGGACTTCGCCGGGCTGGTCCTGCGCGAGGGCGAGGCGACGGGCGATGGCCGCGTGCGCCTGGGCGATGTCGCGCGGGTCGAGATCGGCGTGGAGAATTACCGCTCGGCCTTCCGCGCCGGCGGGCAGGAGGCGATTGCCATCGGCATCCTCCGCCGGTCGGACGCCAATGCGCTGGAGGTCTCCTCCGGCGTTACCCAGACGGCCGAGCGCCTCGGCGGGTCATTGCCCGCGGGCGTGTCGCTGCAGCTTTCCTATGACGAGGCGCTGTTCATTCGCGAGACGCTGGCCAATGTGGCCTGGACGCTGGCCATCACCATCGGCGTCATCGTGCTGGTCATCTACCTGTTCCTGGGCTCGCTGCGCGCCACGCTGATCCCGGCGGTCACCATCCCGGCCTCCATCATTCCGGCGCTGGCGGTGGCCGCGGCGCTGGGGTTCTCGATCAACGTGCTGACCATCCTGGCGGTGATCCTGGCCATCGGCTTCTGCGTGGACGACGCGGTGGTGATCCTGGAGAACATCCGCCGCCGCCAGCAGCAGGGCGAGCCCATCCTGCTGGCCGCGGTGCGGGCGACGCGCCAGGTCGGCTTCGCGGTCTTCGCCTCTTCGGCCGCGCTGCTGTCGGTGATCCTGCCGCTGGCCTTCCTGCAGGGGAATGTCGGCCGGCTCTTCGCGGAATTCGCCATCATGCTGGCCGCGACGGTGGTGTTCTCCACCATGGCGGCGCTGACGCTGGCGCCGCTGCTCTCGGCCCGGTTCTTTGCCGGGATGCAGGAGGATGGGCGCGTCGCGCGCATCAGCCTGCGTGCACAGGACTGGCTGCGCGACCGCTACCGGGGCGCGCTGCGCTTCCTCCTGGGGGCGCCGGCGCTGGTGCTGCTGGCCGGGCTGCTGTTCGCGGGCGCGGGCGTCGCGGCCTGGATGGCGCTGCCGCAGGAACTCGCCCCGGATGAGGATCGCGGATCCGTCATCATCATCGCGGAGGGCCCGCAGGGCGCCGCCTATTCCGACACCCTCGCCTCGGTCGAGAGGATCGAGGCGGCGCTGGCCCCCTTCATGGGCGAGGATGGCCCGGCGGAAGAGTTCTTGAGCATCGTCTCGCCCGGCCGCAGCGGTGCCGCCATCGCCAATCGTGCCATCGTGATCCTGCGGTTGAAGCCCTGGGGCGAGCGGGATATGTCCCAGGCTGCCCTGGTGGCGGAGCTGCGCGGGCGGCTGGCCGCCATTCCCGGTGTGCGGGCCTTCGCCGTGGCCCCGCCCAAGCTCGGCCAGCGCCGGAGCGGCCGCCAGTTCCGCTTCGCCGTGGCCGGAACGGAGCGTGAGCGGGTGCGCGAGTGGGGTGCGACCATGCTGGCTGAGGCCGCTTCCATCCCCGGCCTCGTGGCCCTCGACACCTCCGACAAGGCCACCAAGCCGCAGATCGAAATTCGCATCGACCGCGATCGCGCCGCCGGCCTCGGTCTGGACGCCGCGACGATCGGCGACACGATGGGCGTCCTGTTCGGCGAGCGGGAGGTGACGCGGTGGCTCGACCGAGGCGAGGAATATGAGGTGATCCTGGGCGCCGAGCCGGCCGACCGTGCGGCGCCCGGTGATATCGGCACGGTGCATCTGCGCGCGCGCAATGGCGAGCTGGTGCCGCTTTCGGCCGTGGTCGAGCTGCGCGAGGTGGGGACGGTGCAGGAACTCCGCCGCGTGGACCGGCTGGCCGCCGTGGAGATCGGCGCGAACCTTGCCCCCGGCGTGACGCTGGGCGATGCGATCGACCGCGCCGAGGCCATCGCCGCCGAATCCCTGCCTGGCGAGGCCACGCTGCGTTGGCTGGGCGAAAGCCTGGACCTGCAGGAGACAGGGCAGGCCGTGCTGGTCATCTTCGCCCTGGTCATGGTGCTCACCTTCCTGGTGCTGGCGGCCCAGTTCGAAAGCTTCCTGCACCCGCTGATCGTGATGACCGCCGCGCCGCTCGCCCTGGCCGGGGGGCTGCTGACGCTGGTCCTGGCCGGGCTGACGGTGAACATCTACAGCCAGATCGGGATGGTCCTGCTGATCGGCCTGGTCGCCAAGAACGGCATCCTGCTGGTGGAGTTCGCCAACCAGCTGCGCGACGAGGGCATGGAACCGGCCCAGGCGGCGGAGGAAGCCGCGGCGCTGCGGCTGCGCCCCATCCTGATGACGACCGCGGCGAGCATCCTCGGCGCCGTGCCGCTGGCGGTGGCCTCCGGTGCCGGGGCTGAGTCCCGCTCGACCATCGGCCTGGTCATCGGCGGTGGGTTGTTGCTGGGAACGCTGCTGACGCTCTTCGTGGTGCCTGTGGCCTACGCTCTGCTGGCCCGCTTCACCAGCGCGCCGGGCGCACGGGCCGCCGAGTTGCGGCGGCTGGAGGACGCGCCACCCGCCGCGCCGCAGCCCGCGGAATAGGGATGCGGCGGGACGTGCTGCATGCGGCATGGGCGGGCTGACCATCACCACATCCGCGCGCATTACAGCGCGTGTAAGGCGACAAAAAGAAAGCGTGGCGGAAAAGGAGTGGTGCCCAGGGCCGGAATCGAACCAGCGACACTGCGATTTTCAGTCGCATGCTCTACCAACTGAGCTACCTGGGCGCCGTTGGTCGCCGGGTGATAGCCAAGCCCAGCCGGGCTGTCCACCCTCACCCGCGCGGGTTTTCGTCCTCATCGGCCTCGGTGGCGGGAATGGCGTAGCCGCCGGTGAACCAACGTCCCAGATCCACCTGCCGGCACCGCTCCGAGCAGAAGCTGGCGCGCCGCTGGCCGGCCTCGCGCGGGGCCGGAATGGGCCGGCGGCAGATGGGGCAGGGGCGGGGTTCAGGCATCGGTCACCTCGGGTATCGGGGCCTCGCGCAGGGCCAGTTCATGGCGGGCGGCCTCGGCATATTCCGCCAGCGCGCCGGGCAGGGCGCGCAGCGCTTCCAGCACGGGCGTCGGGGCATGCAGCGCCATCCGCCGGGCGGGGGCGGCCGCCGCCTCACGCGCCGCCTGGCGCAGCATGGCAAGGCCCTGGGCGAGCGCCTGGTCGGCCAGCACCTCGTGCAAAGGCGGGTGGATTCGCCGCCGCCGCATCTCGAACAACCCCAGCGGGCCGAGGCCCAGATACTCCACCAGCGAATCGCCGCCCAGCGCGGCGCGCAGCGCCGGTTCCAGCGCCGCCCGCTGCCTGGTCGTGAGCCCCGCCACATCGAGCAGGATGGGCCCCGCGAGGTCTCGCAGCCGCATCTGACGGGCGAATTCCGGAATGGCGCGGGCATTCACCGCCACCGGGTCCGCGCCGCCCGAATCCACGTCCACCGCCGTCAGCGCGGGCAGGGGCGAGAGGATGAGCCGCCCGCCGCCATCCAGCGCCACCTCCGGGCCGTGCAGCGCCTCGATCTCCGCCTCCAGCACGTCGTCTAAGGGCAGGCCGAGGGAAGCGCGCGGGCCCAGCGCGCCGCGCAGGCGGGCGAGCTCGGCGGGGCTGTCGGTCAGCACCCGCGAATCGGGGAATTGCGCGGCCCAGCGCAGCGCCTGGTCGGCGCCGCGCGCCAGTACGCCCTCGCCGGGGCGGTCCGCCACGCGGGCGGAGACGCGCGCCCCCTTGCCGCCCTGTGCGGCGCGCAGCACGCGCAGGGCGAGGCGCGTGCCCTCGGGCGGCAGGCGGCGTGCCTCGGTCTCATTGGCGGGCAGGAAGCCGCTCTCGCCGCCGGGCAGTTCGACGAAGGCGCCGGACAGCGCGGGCATCACCGCCACCACGCGCCCGCGGACGACGTCGCCCACGCCATCGGGGCGGGCCGGGCGTTCCAGGCGGAAGCCCTCCAGCCGGCCGTCCCGCAGCAGCGCCACCCGGCGTTCGCCCGGGGCGCGGCTGACGTGGATTTCGGTCAGGGGCGCAGCCATCCGCAGCCGCGCAGAAGCTGGGCGGTCTCGAACAGCGGCAGCCCCACCACGTTGGAATGGCTGCCGGAGAGGAAGCGGACGAACATCTCGGCCCGGCCCTGGATGGCATAGCCGCCGGCCTTGCCCTGCCATTCGCCGGTTTCGACATAGGCGTTGATCTGCTGGTCGGTCAGGCGCTGGAAGGCGAGGGTGGTGCTGACCAGGCGCTGGCGCAGCGCGCCATCGGGCAGGCGCAGCGCCACCCCCGTGTGCACCTGGTGCCGCCGCCCGGAGAGGAGGGTGAGGAAGCGCCGGGCTTCCTCCGCATCGGCGGGCTTGCCCAGGATACGGCGGCCCACGCCCACGACGGTGTCGGCGGCGAGCACCATGGCGCCGGGGGCCTCCACGGCGCGGGCCTTGGTCTCGGCCAGGCGGCGGGCCAGCAGGCGCGGCAGCTCGGCCTTCAGCGGCGTTTCGTCCACATCGGCCGGGGTCACGCGGTCCGGCACGACGCCGATGCGGGCCAGCAGCTCCAGGCGGCGGGGGCTGGCGGAGGCGAGGAGGAGGGGGGTGTCAGGCATCAAGGGGTCCGGCGGTCAGGTGTGCGGCAGGGCCCGTAGCCGACCAGCGCAACGGCAGGCCCGTGGCGCCCCTTGCCCACGCTCCGGCCGCACAGCGGTCGGCGGCGCCCGTGGCACCTGACGGCAGTCGCCACCGAAACGCGCCGAAAGCCAAGCGCGCGGAGCGCGCGCCCGGCGCTTGAGGGCATCAAAAAAACCCTTTGGTTCAAGTGCGCCGCAGGCTCACTTGAACCGAAACGTGATTCTTCCCTTGGTCAGGTCATAGGGCGTCATTTCGACATTCACACGGTCGCCCGCCAGCACCCGGATGCGGTTCTTGCGCATCTTCCCCGAGGTGTGGGCCAGGACCATGTGCTCATTGTCCAGCTTCACGCGGAACATGGCGTTGGGCAGAAGTTCAACGACCTGGCCGCTGAACTCAATCATATCCTCTTTCGACATACGCTTCCTTGGGCATCTCGGGGTGGGCGCGGATGATCGCGCCGCGGTCAGCCCCCGGCGCCGGCGGGGCCTAGATGCGCCCGGAACGAGCGATGGTCAAGTTTTCGCCATGATGGAAGGCGCGTTGCTGTGCAGCCGGGTGGAGACACTGAGGCCATGCGCCCCCAGCCCCTCGGCCTGGGCCAGGGCCACCGCGGCCGGCCCGATGGCGGCGAGGCCCGCCTCGCTGCACTCCACCCAGGTGGTGCGCTTCAGGAAGTCGAACACCGAAAGCCCCGAGGCGAAGCGGCTGGTGCGCCCGGTGGGCAGCACATGGTTGGGGCCGGCCACATAATCGCCGATGGCCTCGGGCGTGTGGCGGCCCAGGAAGGCCGCGCCCGCGTGGCGGATTTTCGCGAAAAGCGCACGCGGGTCGGCCACCATGATCTGCAGGTGCTCGGGGGCGAGGCGGTTGGTCAGCGCCGCCGCCTCCTCCATGTCGCGCACCAGGATCACGGCGCCGTGGTCGCGCCAGGATTCGCCGGCGATGCCGGCGCGCGGCAGCGTCCGGAGTTCGCGCGCCACGGAAGCGGCCACCGCATCGGCCAGCGCGGCGCTGTCGGTGATGAGGATGGACTGCGCCGCCTCGTCATGCTCCGCCTGGGCCAGCAGGTCGAGCGCCACATGGTCCGGGTTGTTGTCGGCATCGGCGAGGATGACGACCTCGGAAGGGCCCGCGATGGAATCGATGCCGACCCGTCCGAAGACCTGGCGCTTCGCCTCGGCCACATAGGCGTTGCCTGGCCCCACGATGCGGTCCACGGGCGCGATGCTCTGCGTGCCCCAGGCGAGCGCGGCCACCGCCTGCGCGCCCCCCACGCGCCAGATTTCTGACACACCCGCCCGGTGCGCGGCGGCCAGCACCAGCGGGTTGATGGCGCCCTCGGTCGCCGGCACGGCGATGGCGATGCGCCCCACACCCGCCACCCGCGCCGGCAGCGCGTTCATCAGCACCGAGGAGGGGTAGGCCGCCTTGCCGCCCGGCACATAGAGCCCCACCGCATCGAGCGGCCCCCAGCGCATGCCGACGGCCACGCCATCGGCGCCGTTGAGGTCGAGGTCCGTGGGAAGCTGCGCGCGGTGGAAGGCCTCGATCCGCGCCGCGGCCACGTCCAGCGCGGCCAGCAGATCAGCGGGGATCGAGGCCAGCGCTGCCTCGACTTCGGCCGCCGTCACGCGCAGGTCCTGGGCGGTGGCCGGCGCCCAGCCATCCCAGCGCGCGGTGTAGCGCAGCAGGGCCGCATCGCCCTCTTCGCGCACGGCGGCGATGATGGCGGAGACCGCCGCATCCACGCGCGTGGTGGTGTCGCGGCCGTCTTCCAGGATGGCGGTGAAACCCGCCTCGAAGCCCGGCTCGGTGGTGGAAAGGCGCTTCATGCCGCCTCCGATCGCTGGAGGGCCTCGGCCCGGAGGCGTGAATCGGTGGCCATCATGTGCCCCGATCGCCGGAGGGCCTTGGCCCGGAGGCGTGAATCGGTGGCCATCATGCGCTTTGCTCCATCGCCGCGCGGAAACGGTCCACGAAGGCCGTGATCTCCTCCGGCCGCGTCTTCAGCGCGGTGCGGTTGACGATGAGGCGCGACGTGACGTGCGCGATCACCTCCGTCTCCACCAGTCCATTGGCCTTGAGCGTGGAGCCGGTCTGCACCAGGTCCACGATCACGCGCGACAGGCCCAGCGAAGGCGCCAGCTCCATGGCCCCGTTCAGATGCACCACCTCGGCCTGGATGCCGCGCGCGGCGAAGTGGCGGCGCGCGATGTTCGGGTATTTCGTGGCTACCGCGATCCGCGACCAGGCGCGCCAATCCTCGCGCCCCGCCGTCGCCACCTGCTCCGCCACCGAGACGCGGCAGCGGCCGATGCCGAGGTCGAGCGGCGCGTAGATCTGGTCCGTGTCGTATTCCATCAGCACATCGGCCCCGCAGACGCCGACATGCGCCGCGCCATGCGCCACGAAGGTGGCGACGTCGAAGGGCCGCACGCGCACCACGTCGAGTGCGGCGTCGTTCGTGGGGAAGCGCAGGCGCCGGCTGTCCTCGTCGGTGAAGTCCGAGGCGGGGATGATCCCGGCGCGCGCCAGGAAGGGCGCCAGCTCCTTCAGGATGCGCCCCTTGGGCAGCGCCAGCACCAGGCCCGTGCTGCTGTCGGCGAAATGCGTGGTCATGGGCATGTCCATCAGTTGGGCAGCCTTTCGATCTCGGCACCCACGGCGGCGAGCTTGGCTTCCACCCGCTCATAGCCGCGGTCGAGGTGATAGACGCGGTTGACGATGGTCTCGCCCTCGGCCGCCAGCCCCGCGAGCACCAGCGAGACGGAGGCGCGCAAATCCGTCGCCATCACCGGCGCGCCGGAAAGCTTCGGCACCCCGCGCACGATGGCGCTGCTGCCGTGGAAGTTGATGCGGGCACCCATGCGCGTGAGTTCCGGCACGTGCATGAAGCGGTTCTCGAAGATGGTCTCCGTGATCATGGACGCACCCTCCGCCACGCACATCAGCGCCATGAACTGCGCCTGCATGTCGGTGGCGAAGCCGGGGAAGGGCTCTGTCATCACATCGGCGCCGCGCAGGCCGTTCATGCGGCTGACGTTGAGCCCCGTATGCGTCTCGGCCACGTCCACGCCCGCCTCGCGCAGCACGCGGGCCACGGAGCCCAGGTGTTCCAGCCTGGCACCCTCCAGATGCAGCGTGCCGCCGGTGATGGCCGCCGCACAGGCATAGGTGCCGGCCTCGATGCGGTCGGGCACGATGGGGTGCGTGGCGGGCAGCAGGGTGGCCCCGCCCTCCACCCGCAGCCGGTCGGTGCCGATGCCCTCGATCCGCGCGCCCATCCGCATGAGGCACATGGCGAGGTCGGTGATCTCGGGCTCGCGCGCCGCGTTCACCAGCTCCGTCTCGCCCTGCGCCAGGCAGGCGGCCATGAGCAGGTTTTCGGTGGCCCCCACGCTCACCTGCGGGAAGAGGATGCGCGCGCCGCGCAAGCCGCCCGCGGGCGCCTTGGCCTCGATGTAGCCGGCCGTGATCTCGATCTCGGCGCCCATCTCCTGCAGGCCCTTGATGTGCAGGTCCACGGGCCGCGTGCCGATGGCGCAGCCGCCGGGCAGCGAGACGCGCGCGCGGCCATGCCGGGCCACCAGCGGCCCCAGCACCAGCACCGAGGCGCGCATCTTGCGGACGATGTCATAGGGCGCTTCAAGCTGCGTGGCGGACCCCGAAAGTGTCAGGGTGCGTGCGGCCTTGTCGTGTTCCACGCTGAGGCCGTGCTGCACCAGCAGGGCGCGCATGGTGGCGATGTCGGCCAGGTCCGGCGCGTTGGTCAGCGTGAGCGGCCCATCGGCCAGCAGGGCGGCCGCCATCAGCGGCAGGGTGGCGTTCTTGGCGCCGGAGATGGGGACGCTGCCATTCAGCGCGCGCCCCCCGCGGATGCGGATGCGGTCCATGCTCAGCGCCCCCTACAACCGCGGCAGCGCGACGCCGCGCTGCCCCATGTATTTCCCCTTGCGGTCGGCATAGCTCACTTCTGGCGCGCTCTCGCCCTTGAGGAAGAGGAACTGGCAAATGCCCTCATGGGCATAGACCTTGGCCGGCAGCGGGGTGGTGTTGCTGATCTCGATGGTCACCTGGCCCTCCCATTCCGGCTCCAGCGGCGTCACGTTCACGATCAGCCCGCAGCGCGCATAGGTGGACTTGCCGAGGCAGATCACCAGCACGTCGCGCGGGATGCGGAAATATTCCACCGTGTGCGTCAGCACGAAGGAATTGGGCGGGATGATGCAGACCGGCCCCGTGCGGGTGACGAAGCCCGTCTCGTTGAAGGATTTCGGGTCCACCACCGCGTTGTCCACATTGGTGAAGACCTTGAACTCATCGGCCGCCCGCGCGTCATAGCCGTAGGAGGAGAGGCCGTAGCTGATGACGCCCTCGCGCTTCTGCGCCTCGACGAAGGGCTCGATCATGCCGTGCTCCGTCGCCATGCGGCGGATCCAATGGTCGGGCATGATGGGCATGGCACAGGGTATCCCAGAAGGTTACTCCCGGGGCGGTGGCTCGCTTCCCGGAGGCGGTGGATTACCCGCTTCGGGCGGGTCGCGTCCATCCGAGGGGGGCGCAGAGGGGGTATGACCGGCCTCGGCGCGCGCCCGGGCGTCACTTTCCGCCCGCGCCCTGGCCTGGGCCTTGCGCCGGCGCAGGTTGGCGCGGAGCGCGGCGGCCCGCCTGGCCTCCTTCTCGTCGCTCATGGGGCGCCGGCGTCGCGGCACCGCGGGATGGTGCCGCGGGGCGTGGCGTGGGTCACCGGGAACACGCATCCCTCCCCGCCGACCATCCCGCCGGGCGCGGCATGTGGCAATCTGGCATGGGCGGCGTCATCGCGACTCCCTTCACGCGAGCGTTCCGCGGTGCCGGCCGGCACGCCGCGGGCCCACCATCCAGGGTGGAGCGCCCGCTCTGCCCGGGACTGCGCCTGCCCCGGGGGCGGGTTGCGCAAGGGCCTAACCGAGTTCCTGGCAAGCCAGATAGTACACACGGGCAACGTTCTGCTTCTTCGCCTCCATCACGACGGCTTTCAGGGTCGTCACCTGCGTCGCGATGGGAAAGGGGTGGAAGGAGACAGGGTTGCCCACTTCGAACAACCCGCACGCGTTATGCCCCGCGGGGCTGACCCAGTCCGCGAAATCCGCGGCGTCGTGCGGTCCGCTCAGCCCGTAGTCGATGACGGATGTGGGCCATGTCTTGCCCTTGTGCCGCTGGGCGTAGGCCGCGGCCTCCTGGTTGCCTGTCAGCTTGTCCCACAGGTCCCAGCCTTGGGCCATGCTCAGGTTCACCCCCTGCTCGGTGTAGGTGACCAGTTCCACGCCGCGCGGGATGCTGAAATTCTCGTAGCTCTGCCGCTTCGTGATGGCGAACCGGGAGCCTGACCTCACGTCCGAGTAACCGTGACACGAAATGATCCAATTTGGCTGCGGCATGGCTTCATGTGCCCCTGTGCGATCGCCTACAGGAAGTTGGGAGTGGTGGAGGCGCTTGCAACTCGCAACTCCTCCTTTCGTGTGCCTCCCGTCATCAATCCGCGTAGGTCGGGTCGCTGCGGTCCAGCACCCGCTTCAGCGCCGCGAAGTGGTATTCGGGGCCGCTCATCGCCATCGTCGGGTCCTTCCAGGCGGCCTGGGCGCGCATCTTCTCCAGCACCTCCTCCTTCACGAAGCGGCGGCGGTGGCCGGTCCACATGGAGAACATCTGCGTCCGGCAGGCGCGCTCCAGGTAATAGAGGCGGTGATAGGCCTGGGCGACGGAATTTCCCGTCACCACCACGCCGTGGTTGGCCAGCATCAGGATGGGCTTGCCGTCCATGAGGGCGGCCATGCGCGCCCCTTCCTCATGCTCATGGGCGAAGCCGTTGTAGTCGTAGTCATAGGCGATGCGGTCGTGGAACTGCAGGGCGCTCTGCCCTGTCATCTCGATGGTCATGTCTTCCAACTGCGAGATGGCGGTGCAATAGGGCATGTGGGTGTGCAGCACGCAGGCCGCGCCCGTGGCTTCATGGATGGGCGCGTGGATGCAGATGGCGCTACGGTCGGCCGGCCCCGTGCCTTCCAACACCGTGCCGTCGAACGCCACCTCGATCAGGTTGCTGGCCGTCACCTCGGACCAATGCAGCCCATAGGCGTTGAGGTAGAACCGCCCCGGCCGGCCCGGCACCATCAGGGTAAAGTGGTTGTCGATGGCCTCGTGGAAGTCATGCAGCACGGCCAGGCGATGGGCGGCGGCCATGTCGATGCGGGCCTGGCGGCGCTGCTCGACATGGACCTCGGCCGCGGGGTCCTTGACGCTCGACATGGGGGGTCTCCGGTCCGGTGGGGGCGGGACCCATCAACCCATGTCGGACGGGCCGATGCAAGGCATCAGACGGGGCAAGGTATCAGACGGGGCAAGGCTTCATGCGGGCGGGAGGCACAGCACGTCGCGGTGCGGCACCCGCACGGCAAGCCGCCCCGCCTCGGCCTGGGTGGCACGCGTCTCGGCCCAGGCCTCGATGCGCGCGGCCTCGCGGGTTTCGTGGCGCATGGCGGCCTCGGCATGGCCCAGCGCCAGTTCGCGCGCCATGGCGCCGGCCTGGCGGGGGATGCGCCAGTCGCTCGGCGCCGTCAGCACCTCATAGCCGTGGCGCGCGAAGGCGCGGGCGAGGGCGGCCGGCGCCTCCACCCCCAGCGCCGGCCCGCCGAAGCCCTTCACCCGGCGCTGGTCGCGGCCGAAGCCGCGGGCCACCCAGGCGTCATCCGGATGCGGGGGCATGAAACGCTCCCGCCCCGAGACGTTCAGCGCCGCATAGAAGGGCAGGCGGTGGCGGGCCAGGGCCTCGGCCAGCGCCTCCACCCAGCGTTCCGACACCAGGTCGCACAGGGCGGAACAGGTCACGGCGTCCACGCGGTCCAGCGGCAGCCCCTCCGGCGCGCGGGCGAGGTCGGTGAGAATCCCCTCGATCCGCCAGGCGCCCTGGGGCGAATGCAGCAGCAGCGCCTTCTTCTGCGGCCAGGTGGCGCGCCAGCCCCAGTCCTCGGCCGCCTCCATCATGGTGTCGAAGGCGCGGGACATGAGATCCGCATCGGCATCGGCCAGCACCCAGGCGTGCGGCCGCTGCGGCACATGGCCCAGCCAGCGCGTCAGGCTGCCCGTGCCGGCGCCGAGGTCGAGGAAGCGCGGGCGGGCCACCTCGTCCAAATGGTCCAGCAGCGCCTGGGCGAGGCTCGGGGCGCGCGATTCGGCGTCAAACCCCTCGCGCAGGGAGAGCCAGTCGCCGTCGAAGCTCTCAGCCATGGGCGTTCTCCAGGATGGTGGCGAGGCGGGCCGCCTGATCTTCCCAGCGCGGCAGGGCCTGGCCGGCGCGCCAGGCGGCGTCCGCCATCTGCGCCCGCAGGGTGGTGTCCAGCATGGGCCGGCGCATCCCGCGCGAGAGGGAGTTAAAGTCACCGGGCGGGGCCAGGATGGCCGAGCCCGGGGCAACCAGGTCCGCCACCGCGCCCCCGGTGCACAGCGCCATGGGCAGGCCGCGCGCCTGGGCCTCGGCCACCACCATGCCATAGCCCTCGTAATGGGTGGCGAGGGCAAACAGGTCGGCGGCGGCGTATTCCGCCTCCAGGCTGGCGGTGTCGAGCCCGCCCAGGAATTCCACCCGCGCGCCAAGGCCCAACTCCTCCACCAGCGCCTGCAGGCTGTGCAGGTGAACCGGGTCATGTGGCGCGCCCACGATGCGCAGCGTCCAGTCGAGGTCTGTCAGCCGCTCCAGCGCGCGCAGCAGCACGTCATGCCCCTTGCGCGGGATGATGGAACCCACCGCGAGAATCCGGCAGCCCGGCCCGCCCGAGCCCTGGCTGCGCGGCGCGGGGTCCGTGCCCGGCTCCACCACGGAAACGCGCCTGGGTTCGGCGCCGAACTGGCCCAGCGTGGTGGCCGTCATGGGCGAGGTCACCACCAGCCGCGCGCAGGCGGCGAAGAGGTCGCGCTCGATGGGCTCCAGCGCCTCCCGGTCCAGCCCCTGTTCGAGGCTGACCGGGTGATGGATCAGCCCCACCGCGCCGCTTGCGGCCAATGCGTCGCGGTGCGGGGCGAAGGCGGGCAGGCCGAGGCCGTCCACCAGCGCGACCTCGCCCGCGCGAAGCCCGGAAAGCGCGGCACCGGCGGCGTCTTGCGCCGCGGCGTCGGCCAGGGGGTGCGTGCCGGCCAGCTCCACGACGCGCACGCCGTGGCCCAGCGCGCGCAGCCCCGCCACCATGCGCCGGTCATAGAGATAGCCGCCCGAGATGGTGTCGAAGGGGGCGGGGACGATCAGCGCGATCTCCATGGCGTCAGGCTTCCACGGGCCCCTCGAAGGCGGCCCAGGCGATGTGGCTCTCGCGCAGCAGCACCTTGATGCCCGTCACCCCATCCCCGCCCGGCCCCATGCGCCCGTCGCGGCAGGCGGCGGCCAGCAGGCCATGGATGTGCAGGCAGAGATATTCGGTGGTGGTGTTCTTGCCGGCGAAGACCTGCTCCTCGTCGAGGTTGCGGTAGTCCAGCGCGGACAGGATCTTCCGCAGCTCGTCCTTCGCCAGCCCGATGTCGATCAGCAGATGCAGGTGGTCGAGCTTGGGCGCGCGGAACTCCGCCTCCACCACGAAGGTGGCGCCATGCAGGCGTTGCGCGGGGCCGAACTCCGCGCCGCGGAAGCTGTGCGCGATCATGATGTGGTCCACGACGGTCAGGCTGAACATCGGCAGGCCTTTCAGTAGATGACGAGGGGGCAGAGCGGCTGGGCCGCGCCCGGTGGGGGTTCAAGCAAGGTGGTGATGCGGGCGGGCAGGTCGGCGAAGGGTGTCTCGGGCCCGAGCAGCGCGTCCAGCCGCGCATCGGCGGCCAGCAGGTCCAGCGCCAACGCCATGCGCTGCCCATGGCTGCGCCGCCCGCGCATGGCGGGGCTGACATGGCCCACCTGGGTCGAGAGCAGGCGCAGCCGCTTGTGGTGGAAATCGGCCCCCAGCGGCAGGGCGGGGGTGGTGGCACCGAACCAGGAGGCCTCGATGATGCGGGCCTCGAAACCGGCGCGGTTCAGCGCGAGGCACAGCCCCGCCTCGCTGGCGCTGGCGTGGAAGATCAGTTCCTGTTCGCCGGGCGCCGAATCCGGCAGGGCGAAGCGCGCGCCCAGCGTTTCCGCCAGCGCGGCGCGGGCGGGGTCGCGGTCCACCACCGTCACCGCCACGCCGGGAATGCGCGCCAGCAGCGCGGCGATCAGCAGCCCGACCACGCCCGCGCCGATCACCATGGCGCGTTCCCCTGGCAGGGGGGCCGCATCCCAGATGGCGTTCAGCGCGGTTTCCATGTTCGCCCCCAGCACGGCGCGGCGCGTGGGCAGCGCGTCCGGCAGGGGCGCGCAGAGACCGGCTGGGATGACCAAGCGCGACTGGTGCGGGTGCAGGCAGAAGACGCGCTGTCCCGCATGCGGCCCGGCCTCGACCTCGCCCACCAGGCAGTAGCCGTATTTCACGGGGAAGGGGAAATCGCCCTCCTGCATGGGGCCGCGCATCTGGGTGGCGGCTTCGGGGGGCACGCGGCCGAAATGCACCAGGCGCTCGGTCCCGCGCGAAATGCCCGAGGCCAGGGCGCGCACCAGGTTCTCGTCCGGCCCGGGTTCGCCGCACGGGGCGGGGCGCAGCTCGGCCCGGCCCGGCGCCACATGCCACAGTGCCTGGCTCATGGCGCGCGCCGATCCAGCGCGATGTCGAACAGCACGTCGGGCGCGATGTCATGCACCGTCCAGCCGAAGCGCATCCCCTGTTCGATGCGGTTCACCTCCGGCAGCGCGAAGGCCGGGCGGCCCGAGCCCAATATCATGGGCGCCACCGTCACATGCAGCCGGTCGAGGCACCCGGCCGCCAGGAAGCGCGAGACGGTCTGCCCGCCGCCCTCCACGAAGATGCGCGTCAGCCCCCGCGCCGCCAGCGCCCGCAGCAGGGCGGGCAGGTCGAGGCCGCCACCCTCGTCGCGCGGCACGCGCAGCACCTCGGCCGTGCCGTGCCGTGCCGGGCCATCCTCGGCCGCGACCAGCAGGGTGGGCGGGCCCTCGCGGAAGATGCCGTAATCGGTGGAAAGCCGGCGCGAGGCATCCAACACCACCCGCACGGGCGAGGGGCCTTCCACGCGCCGCGTGGTCAGGCGCGGATCATCCTCGCGCACCGTGGCGGACCCCACCAGCACCGCGTGGCACAGGGCGCGCAGCCGGTGGGTGTGGCGCAGATCGCCCTCGCCGCCGATCCATTGGCTGTGGCCGCTGCGCGTCGCGATGCGCCCGTCCAGCGTCTGGGCGAGGCGCCCCACCACCACGCAGCCATCGGGCGCGGTGGGGTGGAAGAGGGGGCCGAACAGCCCCGCCATGGCGCCGGCGCGGCCGGGTTCCCCCGCCAGCAGCGCCTGCCATTCCGCTTCGAACCCCGGGCCATCCATGCGGCCCGGTTCTGTCAGGCCCGCGTCACCACCGCAAGGGCCGCGGCCTGGGCGCCCGGCCGGTGGCGGCCCTGGCGGCCATAGCCCGGCGCATGGGCCGCGGGGCGAGAGGCGGTGGCGATGGTCTCGATCACACGCGATTGCAAGGCGATCGCCTCCTCCAGCAATTTCCGGTTCTGCTGGCCGAGCGAGCCGAGGTCGGTCGCCAACTTCTCCGCCATCTGGCGCAGCCCACCCTCGGCGCGGGCGCCCACCCGGGTTGCGGCGGCGGTGGCGGCGGCGAAGGCGTCGGTGGCTTGCACCTTGCGCGTGGCCATGGCGGCGGCGCGGGTGAGGTCGAGCGCGGCCAGCGCCTCGTTCTCGGCGCGAAGGGCCTCGGCGAGGCGCTCTCCGGCGGCGATGACGGCGTCCATCATGGATGGTTCTCCTGTGATTGGGCTTGGGTGCGGATCATGTGGGCGAGGACCATGTCGGAGAGCCCGATGCCCCGCCCGCCGCGCGCGGCGGAAGTGGCGAAGGCCTCGACCAGCATGGGCCGCCATTGCGCCTCGGCGGACCCGCCGCCGAAGGGCGATTTGTCATTGTGGGCGGCGGCGAAGGCGGGCTGCAGCATCTGCGCCAGCACCTGGGCCTCGAAGGCCTGGGCGGCCTGCCGCATGCGCGGCGGCACCTGGGTGGTGGTGGCGCCGGCGGTGGGGAGGGGGATGATCATCAGCGGACCTCCAGTTCGGCCTGCCCCGCCGCGGAGCGGACAAGGAAACGGCGCTGCAGGCGGGGCGCTTGCGTGGACATCAGCGCACCTCCAGTTCCGCCTGAAGCGCACCCGCCGCGCGGATGGTCTGCAGGATGGTGATCAGGTCGCGTGGGCCGACGCCCAGGCTGTTCAGCCCGCGCACCAGCTCTTCCAGCGTCACCCCGCCATCCAGCACGCCCACGCGGCGTTCGCGCTGGTCGTCCACCTCGATCTGGGTGCGCGGCACCACCACCGTCTCGCCGCCCGCCAGCGGGTTGGGCTGCACCACCTGCGGTGTCTCGGTGATGCGGATGGTGAGGTTGCCCTGCGCGATCGCCACCGTCGACACCCGCACATTGGAGCCCATGACGATGGTGCCGGACGCCTCCTCGATGACCACCCGCGCCACCTGGTCGGGTGTCACGCGCAGCTGCTCGATGTCGGTGATGAAGGCGACCGGATCACGGTTGCCCAGGTTCAGCAGCACGGTGCGCGGGTCGGTCGCGCGCGCCACCCCCTGGCCCTGGGCGCGGTTGATGGCGGCGGCGATGCGCCGCGCCGTGGTGAAGTCGGGGTTGCGCAGCGCCAGCCGCAGGGTCGGGCGGTTGGCGAGGGTGAAGGGCACCGCGCGCTCCACGATCGCACCCGCCGAAATCCGCGCCGAGGTCGGCACGCCGCGCTGCACGCTGGCCCCCGCGCCGCGCGCGCCGATGGCGCCCGTGGCGACGGCGCCCTGCGCCACCGCATAGACCTCGCCATCCGCGCCCAGCAGGGGGGTGACCACCAGCATGCCGCCCGTGAGGTTCTGCGCGTCGCCCAGCGAGGAGATGGCGACGTCAATGCGCGAGCCGGGTTGGGCGAAGGCGGGCAGGTTGGCCGTGACCATCACGGCCGCGATATTGCGCGTGTCCAGCCGCGCCTCGTTGTCGCGGGTGTTCACGCCCAGGCGTTCCAGCATCCCCACCAGGGATTGGCGGGTGAAGATGGCGGTGCGGAGCCTGTCGCCGGTGCCGGGCAGGCCCACCACCAGGCCGTAGCCCACCAGCTGGTTGTCGCGCACGCCCTCGATGTCGGCGATGTCCTTGATGCGGACGGGCTGCGCGAGGGCCAGGCCCGGCAGCAGCAGGAGCAGGGCGAGCAAGCCCCCCATCCGCCGCATGGCCGACCACAGCCCCTTGGGGGCGGCGCGTTCATCCGCTGGCAACACAATACCTCCACCTTCCAGTCGCCCCGGAGCGGGGCCCCAGGTGCCTCGCAACCGGCATGCCAGCCCTGGAGCCCTGTCTGGCCGGCAAAGCCTGCCGGGGATGCGTGAAACCTGCCGGGGGGCGGCAGCAGCGGGACGAAAGGAGAGGGCCAGCATGGTCGAGCCGATCCGGGGCTATGGGGTGACGGCGCGGCGCGCCGCGCGCGGGCCCGCCGGCTTTCGCCTGGCCGAGAGCGAGGCGCCGGCCCATGCGGCCGCCATCGCCCCCATGGCCGGGCTCGGCATGGGCGTGCCCCCGCCCGCCCTGACGCCCGCGGAGCGGGACGCGACCGCCGCCCGCCGCGGCCAGGCCCTGTTGCAGGAGCTGACGGGGCTGCAGGCCGGGCTGCTGGCGGGGCAACTGCCCGAGTCGGCGCTGCGGCGCCTCGCGGCCCTGGCGGAGGGCGAGGCCGGCCATGACCCCGCGCTGCGCGAATTGGTGGGAGGAATTGCCCTGCGCGCCCGCATCACCCTGGCCAGGCTGGGCCGCTGACGCGCCATTTGTCCGGTCGAAGCCAAACAGGGTCATACACTTGTCGCGATTGACCCCTTGTTGTGACGAATGCTCCCGCCTATGGTCCGCCCGCCCTGGGAGGGCGGCGGGCGCCGGGCTTGCCGCACCGTGTAGGGGAGGCAAGAAGAATGGTCGTGACGCTGCCGCCCGACTATCGTCCTTCAGAGGACGAAGAATTCATGAACGCCCTCCAGCAGGAGTATTTCCGCCAAAAATTGCTGAGATGGCGCCACGAGTTGCTGCGTGAGGCGGGCGTCACGCTGAATTCGCTCTCCGCCGGCGGCATTACCGAGGCGGACTTGACCGACCGGGCCAGTGTCGAGACCGACCGCGCCCTGGAACTTCGCACCCGCGACCGCGCCCGCAAGCTGATCTCCAAGATAGACCAGGCGTTGGAACGGATTTCCAACGGCACCTACGGCTACTGCGAGGAAACCGACGAGCCCATCGGGCTGCGCCGCCTCGAAGCCCGCCCCATCGCCACCCTCTCCATCGAAGCGCAGGAGCGGCATGAGCGGATGGAGAAGGTCCACCGCGACGACTGAACGTCGCGGTCTGGTCCGGACAGGTGGCGCGGCGTTCGATCCGAGCGCGGCACCGCCACCGGTCCCTACCCCACATCGCCGCGCGCCATGTCAGGCCATCCGGCTCCGCCAGAAGGCCAGGGCCTCGCATGCCATTCGCAGCACTTGGCCGCCATCGCCAGGCACAAACGACGCACGTCCTGGCGCAAAGATCCGATTGACTTTAGGGTAAAAAAATCGCATAAAGCGAAACGAAGTGGCGAAAACAAAAAATCTTCGCCACTTCGTGCTTGGGGCGCGCCCCGAACATAGGTCCTGCCGTCTCGGCGGCGGAAGCGGCGCCTTACCCCATCATATCAGGATCACCTTCCCCATGGCATTCGATGCGCGCGGCATGGCCTCAGCGCCCGTTGGCGTCGTGCATCCCCACATCATGGACAACCGGCAACGCCGCAGCGCGATCGGATGGCCCGACGGCGCGGCGCGTGGGGCGGGCCTCCATGCCATGCTGCACAGCCTCACCTATGTCAGCCTCGCCACCCAGGCCGATCCCGATCTGCTGGAGCGGCAAGCCCATGAGATCGCCGCCGCGTCCAGCGTGCGGAACCGGCAGGATGGCCTCACCGGCGCCCTCGCGGTGGGGGGAGGGTGGTTCGCGCAGGTTCTTGAGGGACCGGCCGGAATCCTGCTCGCCACCTTCGATCGCCTGCTCCGCGACCGGCGCCACACCGACATCCGCGTGATCGAGTTCGTGCCGACCGTGACGCGCGGATTTGCCGGCTGGTCCATGGCCTGTTCCGGCAAGATGCCGCCCGGTCTCATCGCCGAAGCCGCGGCCGCCTATGCGGCGCGCGAAGCGGCGGGCCTGTGCTCGACCGCGGTGCATGGCCAGTCGCTGTGCCGCGCCATGCTGGCGCGGATCGCCCCGGCCGAGGAGAGCCTCGCTTCGCTGCGCGTGCGGGTCGGCTGAGGCGCCGGGCGGCCTCAGGCCGCCTCGCTCTCCAGCGCCCGCCCGCGGATGAAGTCGCTGGCCTTCTCCGCGATCATCAGCGTGGTGGCATAGGTGTTGGCGCTGGTCATGCTGGGCATGATCGAGGCGTCCACCACCCTCAGCCCCTCCATCCCGTGCACGCGCAGCCGGTCATCCACCACCGCCGTGGGGTCCGTGGCCGGGCCCATCCGCGCCGTGCCGATCAGGTGATAGGTCGTGCTGCCATTGCGGTAGGCGAAGTCCAGCAGCTCGTCATCCGATTGCGCGTCGAGGCCGGGCAGCGTCTCCATCTCCAGGAAAGGCGCCATCTCCGGTCGGGCCAGCAGGCGGCGGATGAGGCGGATGCCGCCGAGATGGACGCGGCGGTCATTCTCGTCCTTCAGGTAGTTGGGCTGGATCTCGGGGTCTTCGAAGACATTGCGGCTTTTCGCGCGCACCCAGCCGGTGCTTTCGGGGCGGTGCTGCCAGGCGCCGGCGGTGACACCCGGGTAGTCGTCCAGCACATAGACCTGCCCCTCCTTGTAGCTGCCGGGGGTGAAGACGCATTGCAAATCGGGCTGGTCCAGCCCCTCGAAGCTCTTCCAGAAGACATAGACGTGGCTGGGCGCGGTCGCGAGGATGCTGGGCTGCCCCATGCCCCAGCGCGCCACCTGGCCACCCAGGCGCAGCCCCTTCGCCAGCTCGTTCAGCGTGGTCACGCCCGGCTTGGCGCGCCAGACCACGCGGGACGCGTAGTGGTCGCGGAAATTCTCGCCCACGCCGCGGAGTTCGTGCTTCACCTCCACGCCCAAGGATTGCAGCAGGGGCGCGGGGCCGATGCCGCTGACCTGCAGCAGCCGCGCCGTGTTCACCGTGCCGCCACAGAGGATCACCTCGCGCCGCGCCCGCACCGTGGTGGAAGGCCCGCCCTGCTTACGCTGGTAGGTGACGCCGATGGCGCGCTTGCCTTCCATCAGGATGGCGTTCGCCCGCGCCTCGGTGCGGAGTTCGAGGTTGGGCCGCGCCAGCGCCCCGTGCAGGAAGGCCCGATAGGCCGAGACGCGCTTGCCGTTCAGGATGGCGCGCTGGAAATAGCCCACGCCCGCCTGGTCACCGGAATTGTAGTCGGGGTTGCGCGGGATGCCCGCCCCTTCGCAGGCCGCGATGAAGGCCTCGCTCAGCGGGTTGATCCAGTCCATGTCGGTGACGGGGATGCCCTGTTCGCGCCCGCGCTTGTCCGCCTCGCCATAGCCCAGGCGGCGTTCGGTGCGGCGGTAATAGGGCAGGCTGTCGGCATAGCCCCAGCCGCGATTGCCGCGCTGCGCCCAGGAATCGAGATCCCCCGGCTGACCGCGATTGTAGATCATCCCATTGACCGAGGAGGAGCCGCCCAGCGTGCGCCCCTGCACGGTGGCGATGGGCCGCCCGCCCGTGCGCTCGGTCGGTGCCGTGCGGAACTGCCAGGTGACCGAGGGGTCCTTCAGCGTCTTGATGAAGCCCGCGGGGATATGGATGAAGGGGTTGCGGTCCTTGGGGCCTGCTTCCAGCACGCAGACGCGCACGGCGCTGTCCTCGCTCAGCCGCGCGGCGAGGAGCGACCCCGCGGCGCCACAGCCCACGATCACATAGTCGAATTCGTCGTCCATGGCGCTTCCCCGGGATTGCGTCGCGGGCATGAGCCTAATCCCGCCGGGCCGGACGGGGGAAGGCGGCGATGCGTGGGATTCGGCGGCGGCTTGGCCCCGCGCGAGGCCGGCTGGCCCGGGGCTTGCTCATTCCGGTGGCCGCGCCCGTCGCGGCCGGACCGGGGCGCCGCGCGCCTGGCCGCGACGCCATGGCCCAGGGGGACCGCCATCATGTACGACGTGCCGGACGAACCGCAGATGCCGCCCGAGGCGCGCGCCTTGCTGGAGGAGCGCCTGAAGGCCGCCACCTGCTATCTCGAATATGGCACGGGGGGCAGCACGCTGCTGGCGCTGCGGCTTGGCGTGCCACGGGTCTATTCCGTCGAATCCGACCGGCCCTTCGCGGAACGCGTCCAGCGCGCCGCCGCGCAGGCGCGCCGGCCGGGCACAGGCTTCTGGCTGATGCTCGCCCATGTCGGCGAGACCGCCGAATGGGGGCGCCCGGCCGACACCCAGGCGTGCCGCCAATGGCCGGGCTACCCGCTGCAAGTCTGGCACGAGATCGAGAGGCGCGCGCACGCGCCGGACCTGATCCTGATTGACGGCCGCTTCCGGGTGGCCTGTTTCCTGGCCTGCCTGCTGAAGGCTGAGCCCGGCACGCTGATCATCTTCGACGACTACATGGACCGCGCGCAGGATTATCATGTCGTGGAGCGGCACCTGGCGCCCGCCTCGACCATGGGCCGTTGCGCGGTCTTCTCGGTGCCGGAGGCGGTGGATGCGGCCGCCATCGCCTTCGACCTGGCGCGCCATGTGGTGCGTCCCGAATAGGGGCGGCGCATCCGCCCCCCGATCGGCGCCGCGGCTTCGCCGCGGCAACGGGGCTGGCCAGGCAGGAAGAGGGTCCGGTGGGGCCCCCGCGAAAGCGCGAAGCGATTTCGTGGGGTATCATCCGGTGGGGCCCCCGCGAAGGTTTCGCCGGCGCACACGGCGCCCCGCGCCATTGCCGCCGGCGAAAACTTCGTGGGGAACTCAGAAGGGCAGCAGGATGTCGAGCAGCTGCTGCCCCAGCCTGGGCTGCTGGATGTCGCTGAGCGAACCCCGCCCCCCATAGGCGATGCGCGCCTCCGCCAGCCGGTCATGCCGCACCGTGTTGTCGCTGCCGATATCCTGCGGGCGGACGATGCCCTGCACCGTCAGCTCGCGCATCTCGTTGTTCACCCGCACCTCCTGCCGCCCCATCACCACCATGTTCCCGTTGGGCAGGGATTGGGTGATGACGCCAGCGAGGCGCAGCGTGATCTGCTCGGTGCGGCGCACGCTGCCCGTGCCATCGGCCGTGCCGGTGCTGTTGGTGCCGATGAGGCGCGCGGGGTCCACCGTGTTGGGCAGCACGCGCGGCACGGCGTTCTCCAGGCCGAGCAGCGCGGGCATGCCCATCTCCTGCGTGCCGCCGCGCGTGGCCTGGGTGCGGTTCTGCAACTGCGCCTGGTCCTGGATGGAGACGAGGATGGTGATCAGGTCCCCCACCTGCGCCGCGCGCTGGTCGCGCAGGAAGGTGCGGCTGCCGGGGCGCCACAGGGAATTGGCCATGGCCGGCGCCTCCTGCGGCGCGGGCATGGGCATGGAGACGGGGCGCCAGCGTGGATCGGCCGTGGGGTCGCTGACGGGCGTGAAGTCCGGCGCGCGGCCGACGCGCGACAGGCGCTCCGCCTGGCCGCAGCCGGCCAGCAGCAACAGGGCGAGAAGGGCTGGGGCGGCGCGGTTCATGCGAGGGGCCTTCATCGGGTCGCGGAGAGGGGGGTGCTGGAGACGGGCACGCTGCCCATGGCGACGCGCACGCGGCCGGGGGCGATGGCGATGCCCTCCACCACGCTGCGGCTCGTGAGGTTCATCACCGTCACCGCCTCGCCACGGGCGGCGGCGCGCATGGCGCGGCCCTGCACGGCCAGTTGCAGCCCGGGCGTGTCCAGCAACAGGGTGACGAGAGCGTTGCGCTGCACGATGGAGGGCGGGCCAAGGTCCACCAGCGCGAAGCTCTGTTCCACGGCCATGGGGCGGCGCAGTTCCTGCCCCACCACCTGTTCCAGCTGCTGCGCCTGGCCCGGCCGCACGCGCTCGGCCCGCAGGCGGATCAGGCGCGCATCCTCGGGGGCGATGATCTCGTTCAGGGCCAGGCGCCGGGTGGCCACCACCACGGGCGTGGTGGGGGCCGCACGGCCCACCAGGCGCATGCGCTGGGCGGGCATGCCATCGGCCAGCACCAGCAGCGTGGCGGCGAAGCGCAGGGAAGGCTGTTCCAGCACCACGCCCTCCAGCGCCATCTCGTAGAAGGCGGCACCCGGGATCATGGGCGGGATCAGGCCGGGCAGGTCCATCTCCATCTCCTCGTCCATGCCGTGGCGCGTGAGTTCGGCGCGCAGCAGCGCCTCGATCTCGGCGCGGGGCACGGGGCGGCCGGGGCGTTCGACCACCGCGCGCTCCTGCCCCGTCAGCGGCCGCCAGGGCACGCCATGGGCGCGGGCGATGTTCCACAGGTTCTGCGCCTCCAGCACCATGCGCCGGCCGGGCAGGGGGGCGGCGGCGAGCGGCGTGGCGCCGCGCGGCCCGGCCTGGTCGAAGAGGTCGGAGACGCGCAGCGTGTCCCCCTCCAGCAGCACATGCGGGCGCAGCAGGGCGGGCGGCGTCTCGGCGCGGGCGGCCAGCGGCGCGGCCAGCAGCCCCGCCAGGAAGAGACGGCGCGACATCAACGCAGCCTCGTGAGCGTCGAGAGCATCTCGTCGGAGGCCGTGATGATGCGGCTGTTCATCTCATAGGCGCGCTGGGCGGTGATGAGCGACGTGATCTCCTGCACCGTGTTCACGTTGGAGGTCTCGATGAAGCCCTGCATCAGGGAGCCATGGCCCGGCTGACCGGGGGCGGCGGCCTGGGCCTCGCCCGAGGCGGGGGTGGCGAGGAACAGGTTGTCGCCCATGGCGACAAGGCCGCCCTCATTGGCGAAGATGGCCGTCTGGATCTGCCCCACATTCTGCGGCGCGACCTGCCCGTCGAGCGAGACCAGCACCTCGCCCGAGGCGTTGATCGTCACGTCGCGCGCGGCGGCCGGCACGTTGATGCCCGGGTTCACCACGAAGCCCTCGGCGGTGACGATCACGCCCTCGGGGCTCAAACTGAAGGTGCCGTCACGCGTGTAGGCCACCTCGCCGGTGGGAAGCTGCACCTGGAAATAGCCATTGCCGCGGATGGCGAGGTCGAAGCGGTTCTCGGTCTGCTGCAGATTGCCCTGCTCGCTGATGCGGTAGATGGCCGCCGTGCGCACACCAAGCCCGACTTGGGCGCCCGAGGGCAGCACCGTGCCGGCATCGGAGCTTTGCGAACCCACGCGGCGCAGGTTCTGGTAAATCAGGTCCTGGAACTCGGCCCGCCGGCGCTTGTAGCCGGTGGTGTTCATGTTCGCGAGGTTGTTGGAGATGACCTCGACATTGGTCTGCTGGGCCAGCATGCCCGTCGCGGCGATGTGGAGCGAGCGCATGGTCAGCGAACCTTTCCGGTGAGCCGCGACAGAACGCGAAGGTCCGCGGCGATGTGCAGGGAGCGCATGGATGGGTCTCCTTAGGTGCGGCGGCGCAGCAGGCGGTCGATCGCGCTCTGCTGGCGCTCGGATTCGCGTTCGAGGAATTGCGTGGCCATCTGGAATTCGCGCAGCTCGGCCATCATCCGCGTCATCTCCAGCACGGAGACGACATTGCTGCCCTCCACCGCGCCCTGGACCATGCGGGGCTGGGCCACCTCCTGCGGCTCCTGCCCGGCGGCGGCGAAGAGGCGGTCGCCCTCGGGCTGCAAGGCCTGCTCATTGTCGAAGCGCACCAGCCGGATGCGGCCTAATATGCCGTTCTCGCTGCGGATGGTGCCATCGCCCGAGATCTCGATCTGCGTGTCGTTCGGAGCAATGGCGATCGGCTGGCCGTTCGCGTTCAGCACCGCATGGCCGTGGTGGTCCACCAGCTGGCCATTGGCGCCCATCGCGAAGCGGCCGGCGCGGGTGAAGCGCTCGCCACGCGGGGTTTCCACGGTGAAGAAGCCATCGCCCTGGATGGCGACATCCAGCGGGTTGCCGGTGCGGGTGATGGCGCCGGCCTGGTTGTCGCGCCAGGTCGCGCGGTCCCAGGCATAGGCCACCTCCCGCCCCTCGCGCGGGCCGTCCACCCGGCCTTGCCGCGCCACATGCTCGGCGAAGATGGGCCGCGCCGCGCGGAAGCCCGGCGTGTCGGCATTGGCGAGGTTGTGCGCCGTCACCTGGCTCGCGCGGAGTTGCGAGGTGAGGCGGGAGAGGATGATGTAGCTCGGGCTGTCCATGGCGCGGTCCTCGGGCCCCGGCCGAGGGGCCAGGTGCCGCCATGGGGGCAAGCCGCGTGCCAGCCCGGGACGGGGGGTTGGGGCAGGCTTTGCCGCATGGCGGCGGCAAGCCCTGCCGGGTGCCGGCATGAAGGGGGTGGCGGGCCGCGCAACGGTTCCTTAACGCCCTGCCCCCCATTCTGCCGCCTCACGCAACAAGGGTGGGCCCGATGGCCGCGGCAGCGAAGGCCGAGACGGTTGGCGAGGCGGGGGGCGAGGGGGATGCCCCGCGCCGCTCGAAGAAGAAGCTGATCCTGCTCGCCCTGCCGCTCCTGCTGCTGGGCGCGGGCGCGGGGCTGTGGTTCTCGGGCGTGCTGCCCGGGCTGCTCGGCATGAACGCGGCCCCGCCGGTGGAGGAAGCCGCCGCCGAGGAGGTGGACACCGGCCCCCGCCCGCCCGAACCCGCCGTCTTCGTCGCCATGCCGGACATCGTGGCCAACCTCAATTCCGGCAACCGCCGCCCCGTCTTCATCCGGCTGCGCAGCCAGATCGAGGTGCGGGGCCAGGCCGATGCCACCGCCCTGCAGGCCGCCATGCCCCGCCTGCTGGACCTCTTCACGACCTACCTGCGAGAGGTGCGCCCCGAGGAGCTGCGCGGCAGCGCCGGCACCCACCGCCTGCGCGAGGAGCTGATCGCGCGCGCGAACATCGCCGCCACCCCCGTGCGCGTCACCGACGTGCTCTTCACCGAGATTCTCGTGCAATGAGCACCGAGGAAGACGATCTCGCCGCCGCCTGGGGCGCGGCGCTGGAAGGGGAGGAGGAGAGCGGCACGCCCGCGCCTTCCCCCACGCCCGACGCCACGCGCGTCCTGAACCAGGCCGAGATCGACAGCCTGCTGGGCTTCGAGCAGGCGGGCGAGGGCGAGGTCGGCAAGTCCGGCATCGAGCGGATGATTCATTCCGGGCTGGTCTCGTATGAGCGCCTGCCCATGCTCGAGATCATCTTCGACCGTCTCGTGCGCATCCTCTCCACCAGCCTTCGCAACTTCACCTCCGACAACGTGGAGGTCAGCATCGACAGCATCGCGAGCCAGCGCTTCGGCGACTACCTGAACAGCGTGCCGCTGCCGGCGATGATCGCGGTGTTCAAGGTGGAGGAATGGGACAATTACGGGCTGATCGTGGTGGACAGCGCCATGATATACTCGGTCGTGGACGTGCTGTTGGGCGGCCGCCGCGGCACCGCGGCGATGCGGGTCGAGGGCCGCCCCTACACCACCATCGAGCGCACCCTGGTCGAGCGCCTGATCTGCGTGGTGCTGAAGGACCTCTGCGACGCCTTCGGCCCGCTGACCGAGGTGGAATTCCGCTTCGAGCGGCTGGAGGTGAACCCGCGCTTCGCCACCATCTCGCGCCTGTCCAATGCCTGCGTGCTGACCAAGCTGCGGATTGACATGGAGGATCGTGGCGGCGCGCTGGACCTGCTGCTGCCCTATGCCACGCTGGAGCCGGTGCGCGAGCTGCTGCTGCAGCAGTTCATGGGCGAGAAGTTCGGTCGCGACAGCATCTGGGAAACCCACCTGGCGCGGGAGCTGCGCGACACCGCCGTCTCGCTCGACGTGGTGCTGGACCAGCAGGTGATGCCGCTCTCGGCCATCATCGCCCTCAAGCCCGGGGACCGCATCACCCTCAACGCCCAGCCCCAGGCGCCGGTGAAGCTGCAATGCGGGCCCGTGGCGCTGTTCGAGGCGGAATACGGCAGGCGGGAGACGCGGCGGGCGGTGCGGATCTCGCAGGTGCTGCGGGCGCCTTCGGAGGTGGTGGGAACATGAGCCAGCTCGCCCTCCTGCTCGACATCGCGGTGGTGCTGCTGCTGGGTCTGACCCTGCCCATGGCCTGGCGGCTGGACCGCATGCTGCGCGCGCTCCGCGCGGACCGCGAGGCATTGGCCAGCGGTGCCGACGGGCTGGCGGACGCGACGCGCGAGGCCGATGCCGTGCTGACCCGGCTGCGCGCCGCGACCGAGCAGGCGGACCGCCAATTCGGCGAAAGGCTGAAAGCGGCGGGCCTCGCGCAGGATGACCTGCGCTATCTGCTGGAACGCGCCGAGACCATCGCCGACCGGCTGGAGGCCGCGGTGCAGGCGGGCCGCCCGCTGGCCGCGGCCCCGGCCGCCCCCGGCACGCCCGCGCCCCGCAGCGAGGCGGAGCGGGAACTGCTCCGGGCCCTGGGGCGCGTGGCATGAGGCGCTGGCGCCCCCGCCTGCTGCCGCTCGCCATCCTCGCCATGGCGGGGCTGCTGCTGACGCGCGGCCTGATGCTGCATGACGGTTTCGGCACGCCCGCCGCGGCACAGGCCCCTGCCGCCGCGCCGGAGGCCCCGGCGGCGCCGGCGCCCGCCGCCCAGCCGGAAGCCCCGCCCGACGAAATCCAGGCCGCCGAGCGCGCCCTGCTCGAATCCCTGCGCGAACGCCGCCTGGCGATCGAGGCGCGGGAGGCCGAGACGGCGCAGCGCGAGATGCTGCTGGCCGCCGCCGAACGGCGCCTGGCCGCGCGCATCGAACAGCTCGGCACGCTCCAGCAGCGCCTGGAGAGCGAGACAGCCGCGCAGGACGAACGCGCCGAACAGCGTCTGCGCCAACTCGTGCGGCTCTACGAGGCGATGCGCCCGCGCGACGCCTCCGTGATCTTCAACGACCTGGACATGGAGGTGCTGCTGCCCGTCCTCGCCCGCATGCGCGAAGCCCGCGCGGCCCCCATCCTTGCCGCCATGCAGCCCGATCGGGCGCGGCAGGCCACCACCGAGCTGGCGCGGTTGCGCGCCCGCCTCGCCCCTTCACCCTGACCCCGGAGACAAGCCGCCGATGGCCATCGACAAGAACATGAACGTGCTGATCGTGGATGATTACAAGACCATGCTGCGCATCATCCGCAACCTGCTCAAGCAGCTCGAATTCGACAATGTGGAGGAGGCGACGGACGGCGCCGAGGCGCTGGCGAAGCTGCGCGCCGGCAATTTCGGCCTGGTCATCAGCGACTGGAACATGGAGCCGATGACGGGCCTCGACCTGCTGAAGGAGGTGCGCGCCGACAGCCGGCTCAAGAGCCTGCCCTTCATCATGATCACGGCCGAGAGCAAGACCGAGAACGTGGTCGCCGCCAAGCAGGCCGGCGTCTCCAACTACATCGTCAAGCCCTTCAACGCCGAGACGCTGAAGGAAAAGATCGAGAAGGTGCTCGTCCATGCCTGATCAAAATCCCGAGCAGATCGAGCGTGCCGTGCGCGAGGTGCTCGGCAGCCTCTCCGGCGACCTGACGACCACCGAGATCTCCCTGCTGGGAGAGCTGGAGGCGCTGGGCCGCGAGGTCGCGCGCGCCAAATCCGAGATCGCCGCCCTGAGGGTGGACGACATCAACGACCGCCACATCCCGACCGCGACGGATGAGCTGGACGCGGTGGTGGAACACACCGCCACCGCGACCAACGAAATCCTGGATGTGTGCGAGGGGCTGGAGAAGCTGCAGACCAAGCTGCCGGCGGAACACGCCGATGCGCTGGGTGTTGCCGTCACGCGCATCTACGAGGCGTGCAGCTTCCAGGACATCACCGGCCAGCGCATCACGAAGGTGGTGAGCGCGCTGAAGGTGATCGAGCAGCGTGTCTCCGACGTGACCCGCCGCTTCGGCACCACGACGGAGAATGCGCCGGCACCGGAGCCCGAGGTGGCCATCACGCCCGAGACCGAGGGCCGTGCGCTGGCCAATGGCCCCCAGCTGCCCACCGCCGCCAGCAGCCAGGCCGATATCGACCGCCTGCTGGCGAGCTTCGACTGATGCGGCGCATGGCCCGGCTTGTCGCGCTTCTGGCGCTGCTGCTGGCGGGGTTCGCCCCGCTGGCCGCGGCGCAGGAGCGTGTGGGCGTCCGCACCGGGAACCACCCCGGCTTCGGGCGCATCGTCTTCGACTGGACGGCGGCGCCCGCCTACACGGTCGAAACCACGCCGGGTCGCGTGCTGCTGCGTTTCCCCAACCCCGATGCCGTCGTCCTGCCCGGGCGCGGCCGTCTGCCGCGCAACATCACCGCCGCGAACCGGGTGGAGGGCGGCATCGAGCTGCTGATCGCCGAGGGCAGCCGTGTGCGGCATTTCCGCAACGGCCCCAAGGTGGCGGTGGATGTAATGGACGCGGCTGCGCCCGAGGCCGCGCCGCCGCCCGTCGCGGCCCCAGCCGCCGCTCCGCGTCCCGCCGCTCCGCGTCCCGCTGCGCCGAGACCGGCCGCGCCCGTCGCCACGGCGCCGCCAGCGCCCCGGCTTGCGCCGAACGCCGCCGCACCGAGCCCCGACATGCCCGCGCCCACTGCCGCGCCCGCGCCCGCCGCCCCTGTCGCAGCCGCCCCTGTCGCAGCCGCTCCGGCCGAGCCCGCTTCCACCATTCCCAGCGGCGCCTTCGTGCAGCCTCCGCCGCCCGCCGTCGAGCCGCCCGCGCCGGTGGCGGCCGCGCCGCCGCCCGCGCCGACGCGCCCCGCGCCCGCGGCCCCTGTCGCGACCGCGACCGCGCCCGCAAGCCCCGCCGCAGCCGTGCCGGCCGCGCCGCCCGCGCGGCCCGCGCCCCTGGCTCCGCCGGTGGCCGAGCCTGCGTCCACTGCCAACCCGCCATTGAACAGCCTGGCCGGGCCGCCC
Organism: Roseococcus suduntuyensis; assembly: GCF_014196305.1. GTDB lineage: Bacteria > Pseudomonadota > Alphaproteobacteria > Acetobacterales > Acetobacteraceae > Roseococcus > Roseococcus suduntuyensis. The sequence goes on along the minus strand of NZ_JACIDJ010000004.1, from coordinate 209,153 downwards.
CCCATCCGCGCGCGCGCCGTGCTGCGTGCCAACCAGCCCAGCGCCCTGCGCCTGCCCCAGGCCGCGGGCTTTGGCCTCGCCGCGCTGCGCCGGGGGGATTCCGCGCTGGTGGTTCTGGCCTCCGAACGGCCGCTCGAGCTCGGCGCCGTCCGGGCCGACCGCGCCTTCGCCGCCGCCCAGGTGCAGCGCCTGCCCGGCGCCAGCGTGCTGACCTTCCCGCTCGCCGCCGACCAGCGCCTGGTCGTGGAGCGCGACGGTGCGGACTGGCTGCTCATTCCCGGCCCCCGCGCGCCGGGCGGGCCCGATGTGGCGCATCTGCGCGCCGTGCCGGAGGCCGAATCCCTTCTCCTCACGGCACCCGGCGCCGCGCAGGTGGTTGCGCTGACCGATGCCGAAACGGGCCTGCCCCTGCTGCTGGGCACGCTGCGCGACCCCCTCGCGCGCCAGCCCGTCACCCGCCGCCTGCCCGAGATGGAATTGCCGGAGACCTTCCACGGCGCCGCCATCCTCGCGCGCTCCGACCGCATCGCGTTGCGCGCGGGCGCGGGACGCTTCGTGCTGACCGGCGCCGCGCCGGCCCCCGAGGTCAGCCCGCTCACCGAGGGCGCGGGCGCCATGACGCGCAGCTTCGACTTCCCGGCGGCGCCCGTGCCCGCGCTGATGGAACGCCTGCGCGCGCAACAGGCGGCGGTGGCCAGCGCCGCCCCCTTGCAGCGCGCGCCCCTGCGCTTCGCAGTGGCCGAGACGCTGCTCTCGCTCGGCCTGCCGCAGGAGGCGCAGGCCATGCTCCGCATGGCGGCCGAGGAGACGCCCGCCGCCGCGCGGGACCCGCGCCACCGCTTCCTCTCCGGCGCTGCCGCGCTGCTGGCCGGCCGCACCCCGCCTGCCGGCGCGCTGGAGGTCGAGATCCCGTCCAGTGACGAGGTGATGCTCTGGCGCGCCCTGCGTGACGCCTCCCGTGGCGAGACGCGCACCGCCGCCGCTTCCCTCGCCGCCACCGCGCCGCTGTTCATGTCCTACCCCGAGGGGTTGCGCCGCCGCCTGCTGCCCGTGCTGGCCGAAACGCTGGCCGCCGGCGGCGAGGGTCCCGCCGCCGCCCGCGTGCTGGAACAGGCGGGCCCGGACCCGAGCCTCGCCTTGGCCCGCGCGCTCACTGAAAACGCGCAGGGCCGCACGGAGGAGGCGCTGGACCTCTTCGACGCCGCCGCCCGTTCGCGTGACCGGCTGATGCGCGCGCGCGCCCTGCGCCACGCGCTGGAACGGCGCCTGGAACTCGGCCGCGTCACGCCGGCCGAGGCGGCGCAGGGGCTGGAACAGACGCTCTTCGCCTGGCGCGGCGACGCGCAGGAGGTGGTGACGCGGCTTCGCATCGCCGACCTTCGGCGCGAGGCGGGCGATGCCCGCGCCGCCATGGCGCTGCTGCGGGAGACGGCCTCGCTCTTCCCCGAGCAGGCGGCGGCCATCCGCCCCCGCCTGCAACAGGCCTTCCTCCAGGCGCTGGAGACGGACGCGCCGCTCGCCGCCGTCGCGATGCACGACGCCCAGCCGGACCTGATGCCAACCGGCGATGCGGCGGCCGCGGTGCTGGAGGGGCTGGCCGGGCGCCTCGCCGCGCTCGACCTGAACGACCGCGCGGCGGCGCTGCTGACCCGCGCGCTGGAACGCACGCCGGCGGGCGAGGGGCGCGCCGCGCTGGGCGCGCGCCTCGCGGAGTTGCGGCTGGATGCGCGTGACGCCGATGCGGCGCTGGAGGCGCTCACCGCCACCTCCGTGCGCAACCTGCCCGTCGCGCTGGCCCGCCGCCGCGCCATCCTCGCCGCCCGCGCCGAGGCCCTGCGCGGCCAGACGGAGCGCGCCGTCGAATCGCTCACCGCGCTGGGCGCCGAGGGCGATCTGGCGCTCTCCGGCATCCTCGCCGCCGCGCGTGACCATGCGGGCGCAGCCATCGCCCTGGCCCGGCACCTCGACCGCACCGATGACACGCAGGCGCTGCCCGCCGGAGCCCAGCGCGAGGTGCTGCGCCTGGCCGCCCTGCGCATCCTGGCGGGCGAGGAGGACCAGCTTCCCGCGCTGCGCGCCCGCTACGCCGCGCGCATGACGGAAGCGCCGTTGAAGGCCGGTTTTGACGCGCTGACGAGCGACCCGGTGCGCGGCCTCGCGGATCTGCCGCGCCTCGCGCGCGAACTTGATCTCTTCCGCAGCCTGCCGCAAGACCGTGGCTGACGGATGAGCCTTGCGCTGGGGGCGTGCCGCCTTGCACAGGGATCACGGCGCAAGGTCCCGATTTCATTTGACCCCCGGGCCCCCATGCCTCAGAAGGCCCCCCCACTGACCATGATCGAACCGACGGCCGAGTTGGCCGCACAGCCGATACACCTGGTCATCTGCTGGTAGGAAAGGGAACCAAATGGACTCTCTCGTCCGACTGGGGATGAACTCGGACACGCTCCCGAGCAACGCCCAGACTGTCTCTCACGGTGACGCCGGTCACGGTTCGGTCAGTGAGGCGAAGGATTACTTCGTCGAACGGAACGGCGTGCGCTACGCCGGCACGCACCTGATCATAGACCTGTGGGGTGCGACCAACCTCGACGACCCCGGCCACATCGACGCCGTGCTGCGCGAGGCCGCGATCGCCACGGGTGCCACCATCCTGCACGGGCATTTCCACCACTTCTCGCCCAATGGCGGGGTGTCGGGCGTGCTGGTGCTGGCCGAGAGCCATGTGTCCATCCACACCTGGCCGGAGCGGGACTACGCGGCGCTGGACATCTTCGTCTGCGGCGATTGCGACCCCTACAAGGCGATCCCGTTCCTGAAGCGCGGCTTCCTGGCGGAGCGCGTGCAGCTCGCCGAGCACAAGCGCGGCCTGATCGGCTGAACGCCGGCAATATGTGCTGTTGAACGGGGCCGGGTGGCGACGCCCGGCCCTTCTTCTGTGTGGGCCTTGCGGAGATAGACGAAGATGGCGACCGATTCCTGGGTGAACGAAACCCTCTACCCCGACTGGGGCCAGCGCTTCCTGGTGAAGCGCGAACTCGCGCGCGTGCAGAGCGATTTCCAGGACATCATGGTGTTCGAGAGCACCAGCCACGGCCGCGTCATGCTGCTGGATGGCGTGGTGCAGATCACCGAGCGCGACGAGTTCGTCTACCAGGAAATGCTGACCCATGTGCCCCTGCTGGCGCATGGCGAAGCGAAGCGCGTGCTGATCATCGGCGCGGGCGATGGCGGCGTGCTGCGGCGCGTGCTGCAGCACCGCAATGTTGAGAAGGCCGTGATGGTCGAGATTGATGGCGAGGTGATCCGCCTGGCCAAGGAATTCATGCCCGGGATCGCGGGCGATGCGTGGAACGACCCGCGCGCCGAGGTGATCGTGGGCGACGGCATTGATTACGTCCGCCAGGCCGCCTCGGGCAGCTTCGACGTGGTGATCGTGGACAGCACGGACCCCATCGGCGTGGGCGAGGTGCTCTTCACCGATGAGTTCTACGCCAACGCCGCCCGCCTGCTGAGCGACCGCGGCCTGATCGTCAACCAGTGCGGCGTGCCCTTCATGCAGGCCGACGAACTGCGCGAGACGAACATCCGCCGCGCCAAGTCCTTCCCTGACACCTGGGCCTATGTGGCCGCGGTGCCGACCTATGTGGGCGGCTTCATGACGCTGGGCTGGGCCGCCAAGGACGCGACGCTGCGCGCCGTGGACGTGGCCACCATCCGCGCGCGTGCCGAGGCCGCGGGCATCCTGGGCCAGACGCGCTACTGGACGCCCGAGATCCACGCCGGCGCCTTCGCCCTGCCGCCCTACATCGCGGAAAACCTGGCGTGCTGACGCCATGCGGTGCGCGCGGGGCCGCCCGCGCGCATCGCACTTCAAATGCGGGGAGGGGCACCCTATCTCCGTTCTCCTTCCGGTCGCTGCCAGTGCCGCGCGCGTGTTTCGCGGCGAGAGCCTTGTCCGGTGCCCTTCCTCGAATAGGTGGGGCGCCGGTCCCGCCACCTCCGTTCCGGCCCGCGGGCCGTGGCGGAGGGCGTCCCGCCGGTCGGCGGGCGTGTGGACGGTTCCTCGCCTGGGCCGACCCCCCGCAAGGGGGTCCATGGGTCCGCTCACGTCGTGGCCGGCAGCGGCCGGTTTCCCACCCTGTCAAAGCTGTTGCGCGGCGCCGCGCCGCACCCCCAGGATGCGTCCCGTCAACCTCGGGATGATCCGGATGCCCCGCCTGCCGCGCCGCGCGCTTCTTGCCACGCCCCTCGCCGGGGCGCTTGCCGCGCCCGCCACCGCCCAGGCCGCGCGCGTGATGCGCTTCGTGCCGCAGGCGGATGTGACGGTGCTGGACCCGCTCTGGTCCACCGCCTTCGTCAGCCGCAACCACGCCTACCTGGTCTACGACACCCTCTATGGAACGGATGCGGAGTTCCGCGCCCAGCCGCAGATGGCCGAGGGCCATGTGGTCGAGGATGACGGCCGCACCTGGACCATCACGCTCCGCCCCAATCTGCGCTTCCATGATGGCGAACCCGTGCGGGCGGCCGATGCGGTGGCGAGCCTGCGGCGCTGGGGCGCGCGTGACCCCTTCGGCCAGGCGCTCTTCGCCGCGACCGATGAACTCTCGGCGCTGGATGACCGCCGCCTGCGCTTCCGCCTGAAGGCGCCCTTTCCGTTGCTGCCGGCGGCCCTCGGCAAGACCACCGTCACCGTCCCCTTCATCATGCCCGAGCGCCTGGCCCGCACCGATGCGGCGACGCAGGTCAGCGAGATCGTGGGCTCCGGCCCCTATCGTTTCGTGGCGAATGAGCGCGTGGCCGGCGCGCGCACCGTCTATGCCAAGTTCGACGGCTATGTGCCGCGCGAGGGGGGCACGCCCTCCTTCACCGCCGGCCCGAAGGTGGCGCATCTGGACCGCGTGGAATGGGTGGTGATGCCCGATGGCGCCACGGCCGCGGCCGCGCTCCAGGCGGGGGAGGTGGATTGGTGGGAACAGGCGGTCACCGACCTGCTGCCCGTGCTGCGCCGCCACCGCCAGGTGGAGGTGAAGACGCTGGAGACGACGGGCTTCATCGGCTTCCTGCGCTTCAACCACCTCCAGCCGCCCTTCAACAACCCGGCCGTGCGGCGGGCGGTGCTGGGCGCCATCAACCAGTCGGACTTCATGCAGGCCATCGTGGGCAACAACCCCGAGCTTTGGCGGGGGGATGTGGGCGTGTTCACGCCGGGCACGCCGCTGGCGTCCAATGAGGGGCTGGCGCCGCTGACCGGCCCGCGCGACCCGGCCGCCGTGCGCCGGGCGCTGGCCGCGGCCGGCTACAACAATGAGCGTGTGGCGCTGATCGTACCGACGGACTTGCCGTTCCTGAGGGCCATGAGCGAGGTGGGCGCCGATGCCTTCCGCCGCATTGGCCTGAATGTGGACTACCAGGCGCTGGACTGGGGCACGGTGCTGCAACGCCGCACCTCGCGCGAGCCCGTGGAGCGGGGGGGCTGGAGCGCCTTCTTCACCTTCGGCGGGGGCCTGGACTTCGCCTCGCCCGCCGGCCACCTCGGGCTGCGCGGCAATGGCACCAATGGCTGGATCGGCTGGCCCGACAGCCCGGCGCTGGAGGCGCTGCGCCAGGAATGGTTCAGCGCGCCCGACCTCGCGGCCCAGCAGGCGATTGGCCGGCGCATCCAGGCGCAGGCCATGCAGGACGTGCCGATGATCCCGCTCGGCCAATACTTCCTGGCCACGGCGCACCGCCGCAACGTGACGGACATGCTGAGCGGCATGCCGCTGTTCTGGAATGTGAAGAAGGGGTAGCCGCGCCCGATCGTCCCCGGCGTAGTCGGGGGCGTGAATCGGCCGCGCAGCCGAGCGCCCGATCGTCCCCGGCACAGCCGGGGGCGTGAATCGGCCGCGCAGCCGAGCGCCCGATCGCCCCCGGCATGGCCGGGGGCGTGAATCGGCCGCGCAGCCAAGCACCCGGCTTCGCGGCCCTCTGCCGCGAAGCCGGGGCGCGGATCAATCCTCGCTCAGCAGCGGCGGGCCGGCCAGCACGCCGCCATCAATCACCATGCTCTGCCCCGTCATGAAGCCCGAGGCGGGGGAGGCCAGGAACACCGCGGCCCCCGCGATCTCGTCCGGCTCGCCGATGCGAAGAAGCGGCGTATCGCGCGTGCGCTTCTTCAGGTTCACGGGGTCCTCCCACAACGCGCGCGCGAAATCGGTGCGAACGAGGCCGGGCGCGATGGCATTCACGCGCACGCCCGAAGGCCCCCATTCGGTGGCGAGCGCACGGGCCAGCTGCATGTCGGCCGCCTTGCTGACGCCATAGATGCCCAGCCGCGGCGAGCCCCGGAACCCACCGATGGACGAGACGATGATGACCGAGCCCGAACCCCGTGCCGCCATCTCCGGAATCGCCATCTGGCACAGCCAGAGGTTGGAGCGGACATTGGAATTCATGATGCGGTCATAGGCCTCGTCCGGAATGTCCTGGGACGGGCCGAAATAGGGGTTCACCGCGGCGTTGCAGACCAGCACGTCCACGGGGCCATAGGCCGCGCGCGTGGCGTCCACCAGCTTCTGCAATTCCTCCTTGCGGCCGATGTTGCAGGCCACCGCCATGGCGGTGCCGCCCTTGGCCGTGATGGCGTCCACCACCTCCTGGCAGGCATCGAGCTTGCGCGAGCTGACGACGACCTTCGCGCCATGTTCCGCCAGCCGCTCGCAGATGGCGCGCCCGATGCCGCGACTGCCGCCAGTGACGATGGCGACCTTGCCGGTCAGGTCGAACAATGTGGGCATCGGCTTCCTCCTCAAGGGTTTGGAGGAAGCCTACAGAACATGGCGCGTTTGGGAACGCCTCAGGCGGCGATACCCAGTTCGCGCGTCACGGCCTCCATCACCGCGGTGCCGATGGGCTGGTCGAAGTTGACGGCCAGCACGCCCTCCTCCCAGCGCACCACGCTTCCCGTGGCGGGGCCGCCAGCGCCTGGCAGGGTGATGGTCAGCGCCGCGCCGGGGGGCAGGGGTTGGGCGCGGCGCAGCGCCGCCCCGCCCAGCGAGATGTCGAGCAGGCGCAGCCGCTCCGTGGCACCCTCCACCACCACCGTGGCGTCGCGGCCTTCCACCGCGAGGCGGTCGAAGCGGCGGCGTTCCTCCATCTGCTCGTGCAGGGTGGCGAGGAAACCATCCACCTCGGCGCGCAGCACCCCGGCCTCGCCCTGCACGGTGGCGGCGCTGCTCTCCACTTCCAGCGTCGCGTCGGCCGCGGCCTCGGCCATGCGGGCCACATCGGCCATGGTGTCGGCCACCTGGGCATTGCCGCGCGCCACCAGTTGCAGCCGCCCCGTGATCTCGCGCGTGGCCGCGCCCTGTTCCTCGACGGCGGCCGCGATGCCGCCCGCCACCTCGTCCATCCGGCCGATGGCGGCGGAGATGGCGCGCATGCCCTGCGCGGCCTCGGCCGTCGCCTGGCGGATGGCCGCGATCTGCGCCGCCACGTCCTGCGTGGCACCCGCGGTCTGGGTGGCGAGGTTCTTCACCTCGGACGCCACCACCGCGAAGCCCTTGCCCGCCTCGCCCGCCCGCGCCGCCTCGATGGTGGCGTTCAGCGCCAGTAGGTTGGTGCGCGAGGCCACGTCCGAAATCACGTTCAGGATGTCGCCGATGCGGTCCGCGCTCCGGGTCAGGGCCTCGATGCGCGTATCGCCGCGCTGCGCCTCGGTCACCGCCTCGGCCGCGACGACGGCGGCGCGGCTGACCTGGTTGCTGATCTCGTTCACGCTCGCGGCCAGCTCCTCCACGGCCGAGGCCACGGCCTGCAGGTTCGCGTTGCTCTCGGCCGAATGCGCGGCCGTCTCGGTCACCTGGGCGGAGGTGCGGCCCATGGCGTCCGACAGCCGCGTCGTGGCGGTCAGCATGGTGCTGGCGGAGTCCTCGAAGCCCGCCATGACCGAGCCGACATTGCTGCCGAACTCCTCCGCGCTGCGCTCCATGGCGGCGGTGCGGCGCTTGCGTCCGTCCTCGGCCGTGCGCAGGGCCGCCTCCAGACGGGCCTTCTCCTGCGCGGTGCTGCGGTTCTCCTCCAGGGCACGGGCCAGCGCGCCCAGCTCATCCCGGCGTGCCAGGTGCGGCACGGGCTGTTCCGCGAGTCCGGCCGCGACCCATTGCCGCAGCTCCTCCAGGGGGCGCAGCGAACGGCGCAGACCCACCCAGAGCAGCCCGCCCGCCAACCCCACCAACAGCAGCGTGGCCACCAGCGCGTGCCACAGTTTCTCCATCAGCGCCGCGTCCATCGTGGCGCGGGACTGGCCCACGAAGAGCATGCCGATCACCTGGCCGCCCGCATCGCGGATGGGGCTGTAGATCGCGATATGCGGCGCACCCTCGATCCGGGTGAGGCCGCGGTAGATGCGCCCCTCGCCCAGCGCCGTGTCGCGGTGCGGGCCGGCGGCCGTGCGCTGGCCCAGCAGGCGCGAGCCATCGGGACGGCCCGTGCCCGCCACCACCTCATCGCCACGGAAGATGGCCGTGCGCGCGCCGGTGGCCGCGCGCACCAGGTCCACCAGGTCATTGGCACCTTCCATCACGACATCGCCCCGGGCGAGCTGCCCGGCCTCGGTCAGCCGCCAGGCGCCGCCGCCCGCGACCCGGGCGGTGAGGCCATCGAGCAGGACAAGGTCCCGTTCGAGCTGCGCCTCCAGCGCGGCATGGTCCGCGCGATGGTCCCGCCAGGCCGTCCAGCCTTCGACGGCCAGGACCGAGACGGTGATGGCAAGGAGCCCCACGACCGTGACACGGGCGGCGAGGCTGAGGCGGGCGAGGGGGGCTGTGATGCGTCGCATGCCCCCACTCAACCCAAAGTGCCTCAAGAATCCGTGAAGGTCGTTTCCATTTCCCGCCGAATTCGCACCGCCAGCGCGCCATCGTCCAGCGCCACGTCGGATTGCCGCAGCATGGCCCCGCGCGGCACGTCGCGCAGCAGCCGCACGCCATGCGCGAGGCCGATGGGCAGCAGCCCCTCCGCGCGGCTGCGCGCGGCGGGCACGCATTTGCCCCAGGCCATGGACCCGCCCTCGCCATCCAGGATTTCGCCGGCCTTCAGGTCGCGCTTGGCGGTGGCCGCCACGTCCCCGCGCCAGGCGTCGCCGCAGCCGGTGGGCTCACGCCGCAGCGCCGCACTCGCGACACTCACGCCGAGTTCAAGCCCGATCAGGTGATAGGGCCGCCACAGCGCCGCGTAATGGCCCGTGCCGTCGGTGTGGACGCCATATTCGGAGAAGCAGCGGCGGATGTAGTCCGTCTCGCCCTCGAACACCGCATAGACGCCCCAGCGCAGGTCGCCCACCACCGGCCGCGCGTCGCGCTCCAGGGAGGAGATCACCTCCACCACGCCCTTGCGCGCCAGATGCCCGCCCACCTCGCGCGGGCGGAAGACATGCGGCAGGTCCTGCACGCCCACGGGCGGGAAGGAGAGCCCATCCTCCGGTGGCGTCAGGCCGGTGGCGTTGGCGATGGCCGCCATCTCGATGCCGCTCTTGGTGCCGTCCAGGAAGGAGTTGAACATCTGCGGGTTCATGCCGCCGGCCGCCGCGGCCTCGGGCGTCAGGCCGTAATGGCCCCAGACGGTCTCGGGCGTGGATTCGTGGAAGGCGGGGAGGTATTTGGTGCCCTTGCCGGCGGCGATGATGGGCATGCCCATGGCGCGCAGCGTGTCCACCATCTCGCACACCAGGGCCGGCTGGTCGCCATAGGCCATGGAATAGACGCAGCCGGCGGCGGCGGCCTTCTTCGCCAGCAGGGGGCCGGCCAGCACATCGGCCTCCACATTCACCATGACGATGTGCTGCCGTGCCGCGATGGCGGCCAGCGCATGGGCGATGCCGGCCGCGGGGTTGCCGGTGCTCTCCACCACCACCTCGATGCGCGGGTCATTCACCAGGGCGGCGTTTTCAGTGAGGTGGGTGGCGCGCGTGCGCAGCGCGTCATCGAGGCTGGGGGCGGCGGATTGCTCGGCGCTCCAGCCGATGCGGGCCAGGTTCTCCCGCGCGCGGGCGGGCGAGAGGTCCGCGATGACGGCGACATGGATGCCCGGCGACCGCGCGGCCATGGCGAGGAACATGGCGCCGAACTTGCCGGCGCCGATGACGCCGACGGTGATGGGCTTTTGCGCCGCGGCACGCGCGGCGAGGAGGCGTGAGAGGTTCATGGGCGGGAGGGTAGCGCGGGTATGCCGTGACGGCAGCCCTTCGCGCTGGACTTCGGTGTTAGGAATATGCGACTATTTTTCGTCGCGGCCCTTGTGCGCCTCGCGCTCGGCCAGCAGCCGGCGTGCCTCCCGCAATACATCCGCCGGATCGATGTAACTCTCGACATCCTAGAGGCGAAGCATACTGCCCTTTAATAAAGTCTACCCAGACGTTAAAAATTCAATTTATCAGTATGCGGCGTTATTTTATTAAATATCCGTTAAATACGTTTAAGGCAGCTGATCAGGAGCCCCAAGTGCGGTCATTTCATCGTCTAACGCTTTAGCCAAAATGATAAAATCGCCGTCCGCTAAATCGTCAAATATATTTCTTCCAAGATTTGTATAATCATAGGATAGGCCAAGCCAAGAAACTTTCGGGGCGTTTGGGTTTTCAATATTTATCTTCCCGCCGTGGACAATAGCATTTCTAATAACACGGCAGAAATTACTTACAGGTGGCCAGTTTTGATAATTAGTATTTTTCTTTCTGAGCCAGTCATTACATCTTTCAACGTAAAGAGCAAACGTCGCGTTCATAATTACCCATAATGGTTCTCCGGTTCCAAGAGAAATTTCTCCTGGGATAGGGCTATTTGGCGTGGGGTGTTCGACACCATCTCTCGTATAATACCATATTTCTTCTGGCCAATTCCCACTGGCAGCTACTTCAAAGACCCCTGTCTTCGGTATGAAAACCATTTTTTTGCTTTGTCTTGTGAAGAGGCCCGTTTTAGTCGTTCCGTCGGTTGGCTTCTCGCGGGCGAATCCAAAGATGCGCTCCATGGCTTCGTGATGCATCGCCCACCCGACTTGGACAGTCCAAAGGTAGGTGTACATCCGCGAGCCTCGGCTGACGTGCACTGTAACAGGATCAGACATGGCGACCTCGGACATTGGCGGGCGACCGGACGCAATTGTACGTCGTATGCTTGCGACGCCCAAGCCTACCAAGGCAACGCCGAGGCCTAACCGTTAAGGTTGACGCCACTTGAAAGTCTGCCGCCCGCGCCAGTTGGCGAGGCCTCTTAGGCCAGTTAGCCCGCCGAACGGTGAGGCGCTTGTCTTCGATGCGGCGCAGGCCGGTTTCGGCCCACTTAGTAGCGTTCACGCTAGATTACACTGTTGTTGAAGCTCAGAACGAATTCGTTCAGGTATCTCTAAACCTACTTCTCGCAGCACTTCTGATAAATTCCGCTTATGCCGCGCTTCATGATGTCAATATACGATTATCCTTCGCTGTGTTCATTGCGCGCCCTCCGCTCCGCCAGCAGCCTCCGTGCCTCGCGCAGCACCTCGGGCGGAATGCCCGCCGTCTCCGCCTGCCGCTCCAGCGACACCACGCGGCCGGGCCAGAGGATGAGCGCGCCCTTGTGGACCTGGATTTCGAAATGGGTGGGATTGCCGAGGGCGTCCACGACGCGCTTGGGCAGGGTCAGCTGGTTCTTGGCGGTGAGCTTGGCGAGCATGGGGCGGCCTCCGGTTGGGGGCCGGTAAGATAGTAAGATCGTAAGATAGTAAGGAAGAATTTTTTCCCAAACTGACGGTGGGGTCCGGGGTCCGCCACGGACCCCGGCGGGGGCGCGGGGGCAGAGCCCCCCCCTCACACCACCCCCGACCCCCCCTCCGCCGCCAGCACGATCCGCGCCAGCGCCTCATCCCGCCCCAGCGCCTCCAGCGTCAGGTCAATCGGCGGGCTCATCGTGCTGCCGGTCAGCGCCACGCGCAGCGGCTGGGCCACGTCCTTCAGCTTGATGCCCTTCACATCGGCATAGTCGCGCAGCCAATGTTCCAGGTCCGCCCGCGTCCATTCGGGCATGGCCGAGAGGAATTCCGCCAGGTTCAGCAGCCGCGCCCGCGCCTCTTCCGTCAGCAGGGCGGCGGCCTTGGCGTCGGGCACGGGGGCGGAATCGGACACCGCGAACGCGGCCGACTGCGCCAACTCGACGAGCGACTTCGCGCGCTCCTGCAAGGCCGGCAGCAGGGCGCGCACGCGGGCGATCTTCTCCGTGCCGAAATCCTGGCCCATGGCGGCCAGGCGCCGCATCACCTCGGGCAGCAGCGCCTCCGGGTCCGCCTGGCGCAGATAGACGCCGTTCAGGTGCGACAGCTTGGCGTAGTCCATGCGGCTGGCCGCGCGGCCCACATCCTTCAGGTCGAAGATCTTTTCCGCGCGCTCGCGGGGAATGATCTCCTCGTCGCCATGGCCCCAGCCCAGGCGCAGCAGGTAGTTGCACACGGCCTCGGGCAGCAGCCCCTGCTCGCGGAATTCCAGCACCGAAACGGCGCCGTGGCGCTTGGACAGCTTGGCCCCATCCGCGCCATGGATCAGCGGGATATGCGCGAAGCGCGGCCGGTGCCAGCCCATCGCGTCATAGACCATGCATTGCCGGAAGGTGTTGGTCAGGTGGTCGTCGCCGCGGATGACGTGGGTGATGGCCATGTCATGGTCATCCACCACCACCGCGTGCAGGTAGGTGGGCGTGCCGTCGCTGCGCAGGATGATCATGTCATCCAGCTCGGTGGCCGCCACGCGCACGGTGCCCTGCACCAGGTCGTCCACCACCGTCTCGCCCTCGGTGGGCGCCTTGAGGCGGATGGCGAAGGGCTTGCCCGCCTGCTCCGGGCCGGGCGCGCGGTCGCGCCAGAAGCCGTCGTAGCGGGGGGGGCGCTTCTCGGCCATCGCGCGCTCGCGCATCGCGGCCAGTTCCTCGGAGGTTTCGTAGGCGCGGTAGGCCTTGCCGGCGGCCAGCAGTTCGTGCGCGACCTCGGCATGGCGCGCCTCGCGCGCGGACTGCATCACGGGCGGCTCATCCGGGCTCAGGCCAAGCCATTCCAGGCTTTCCAGGATTTGCGCGACGGCCTCGGGCGTGGAACGCGCGCGGTCCGTGTCCTCGACGCGCAGCAGGTATTGCCCGCCATGGCGCCGGGCGAAGAGCGCGTTGAACAGGGCGGTGCGGGCGCCGCCAATGTGCAGGAAGCCGGTGGGGGAGGGCGCGAAGCGCGTGCGGACGGTCATAATCCAGTTCCTAACATGGCCCTTGCCGCGCGCGGAGGGGTGGTTCATCGCTGCGCCATGCTGGCCCCGCCACAACCCTGGGTCGTCCGGATGCTGGAGGCGGAGCGCCGCCGCCTGGCCCTCTGGCTGCCCGTGGCGCTGGCCTGCGGCATCCTGCTCTATTTCGCGTTGTGGAATGAGCCGCACCCCGCCTGGGCGCTGGCGGGCTTGCTGCCCTTGCCGGTGGCGGTCTGGCTCGCGCGGCGGGCGGTGCTGGCGGGTTGGGCCATGGGGCTCGCGGCGGCGGCGGGGTTGGGCTTCGCGCTGGCCCTGCTGCACGCGGCGCTGGTGCCGCCCATGCTGGACCCGCCGCGCACCGCGCTGATCGTCACCGGCACCGTGGCCGAGACCGACCTGCTGCCGGAGGGCGCGCGCCTTACCCTCGCCGGCATCCGCTGGGCCGAGGACATGCCCCCCGCCCGCCGCACCATCCGCGTGCGCCTGCGCGCCGATGACGCGGCCCGCCCCCAGCCGGGCGACATGGTCCGCATCCGCGCGCTGCTGCGCCCGCCACCCCCGCCCACCCATCCGGGCGGCTGGGATTTCCAGCGCGCGGCGTATTTCGCGGGGCAGGGCGGTTCGGGCTTCGCGCTGGGGCCGGTGGAAATCCTGGCGCAAGGCGGCCGCGCGCCCCCGCTCTCGGGCTGGCGCGCCACGATCGAGGCGCGGGTCACGGCCGCCCTTCCCGGCGCGCCGGGCGGCATCGCGGCGGCCCTGCTGACGGGCGGGCAGAGCGCCGTGCCGTCCACCGACCTCGCCGCCATGCGTGACAGCGGGCTGGTGCATCTGCTCTCGGTCTCGGGGCTGCATATCGGCCTGGTCATGGGCATGGCCTTCTTCGTGGTGCGGGGGGGGCTCGCGCTCTGGCCCGGCTTCGCGCTGCGCTTCGGCACGCGCGCGCCGGCGGCGCTGGCGGCGCTGGCGGCGGGCGGCTTCTACATGGTGCTGACGGGCAGCCAGGTGCCCATGCAGCGCAGCTTCGCCATGGCCGCGCTGGTGACGGTGGCGCTGCTGGCGGGGCGGCGGGCCTTCTCGCCGCGGGTGCTGGCCTTCGCGGCCGTGGTGGTGCTGGCGCTGCACCCGGCGGTGGTGCTGGGGCCCTCCTTCCAGATGAGCTTCTTCGCCGTGATGGCGCTGGTGGCGGGCTGGGAGGTGGCGCGCCCCTGGCTGCGCCGCGATGCGGGGCCGCGCCGCTGGTGGTGGTGGCCGCTGGCGGCCCTGGCCGGCACGGCGCTGACCTCGGTGCTGGCGGGGCTGGCCACCACGCCGCCCGGCCTGCACCATTTCGGCCGCGTGCAGCTTTACGGCGTGGCGGCCAATGCGCTGGCGGTGCCGCTGACCTCCGTGCTGGTGATGCCGGCCGGCATGCTCGCCCTGCTGCTGATGCCGCTGGGGCTGGAGCAATGGCCGCTCTGGATCATGGGCTGGGGGGTGCGGGGCATCCTGGCCGTGGCGCATGCGGTGGCGTCCTGGCCGGGGGCCGCGCTCTCGCTGGCCCCGCCGCCCGCCTGGGGGCTGCTGGTGACGGCGCTGGGAATGTGCTGGCTGTGCCTGTGGCGCACGCGCTGGCGGCTCTGGGGGCTGCCGGCCGCCCTGGGCGGCATGCTGGCGGGCGCCGTGGCCCCCCCGCCCGATGCGCTGGTGGCGGGCGATGGCCGCCTCTTCGCCCTGCGCGCGACGGGCGAGGTCTTCGTGGAACGCCGCCCCGGCGCCTCGCGCTTCGTGCAGGAGTCCTGGCTGCGCGTCTGGGGGGCTTCCGGCGCCACGCCGCTGCCCGCGCAGGGCGAGGTGGCCGGCGGGCGCATCACCTGCGCGCCCGATGCCTGCACGATGCGCGACGAAGCCGGCACCCCGCGCCTGGTGCTGCTGCGCCCGCCCATCCCGCGCCGCAACGAGCGCCTGCCGCCGCAATACGCCCCGCGCGAGGTCTGCGGCACGGTGCCCTTGATCCTTTCGCCCGAGCCGCTGCGCGGCCGCTGCCCGGGCACGCTGGTGGTGGACCGCTTCAGCCTGTGGCGGAACGGCGCGCACGCGGCCTGGAGCATGGAGGGACGTGTCCTCTCCGACCGCGACTGGCGCGGCGACCGCCCCTGGGTGCCGCCCGAACCCCGCCCGCGCGGCGAGGAGGTGCTGCCGCCGGCGATGACGGAATAGCTACATCGCGAAGCCCTGCACGAGGCTCGCCGCCAGCAGCGTCCAGCCATCCACCAGAACGAAGAAGATCAGCTTGAAGGGCAGCGACACCACCGAGGGCGGCAGCATCATCATGCCGAGCGACATCAGGATGGACGCCACCACCATGTCGATCACGAGGAAGGGCAGGAACAGCAGGAAGCCGATCTCGAAGGCGCGGCGCAACTCGGTGACGAGGAAGGCCGGCATCAGCGCGCGCCAGGGCGCCTCGGCGGCCGTCGCGGGCGGCAGGCGCGCGAGGTCGAGGAACATGGCCAGGTCCGTCTCGCGCACATTGGCCGCCATGAAGCGGTGGAAGGGCTGCGCCGCGGCCGTCAGGCCCGCCATCTCGTCCATGCGGCCCTCGGTCATGGGCTGGATGCCCTGCACCCAGGCGGCCTCCAGCACCGGCTGCATCACGAAGAAGGAGAGGAACAGCGCCAGCCCGATCAGCACCGGGTTGGGCGGCACGCCCTGCGCGCCGATGGCGCTGCGCAGCAGCGCCAGCACGATGACGATGCGTGTGAAGGCCGTCGCCATCACCAGCAGCGAGGGTGCCAACGACAGCAGGCCGACCAGCGCCGTGAGCTGCACCAGCCGCGCCGTGGCGCCGGGCTGCCCCGTGGCGCCGAGGTCAATGGCGACCGACTGCGCCGAGGCGCCGCCCGCCAGCAGCGCGAGGACGAGGGCGAATGCGAAAACCCTCATGGCGCGCGCTCCGGCAGCCAGCCCAGGAACTGGTCGCCCATGGGGCCGGTCAGCAGCAGGCCCTCCCGCCCGTCGCAGCGGAACAGCACCAGGCGCCGCCGCGCATCGAGCGCGCAGGTATCGGCCAGGCGCAGCCGCGCATCGGGCCGCGCCACCAGGCCCCGGCGCTGCAACAGCCGCGCGCCCCCCCACAACAGCAGCAGCACGGCCGCCAGCGCGGCCCCCGCTTGGAGATAGGCAGGTGATGTCATGGCGTGGCCTCCTGCCGACGCGGATGGGGGTTCAGGGCAGGCGGAGCGCGAGGTCGAGGCGCTCCAGCTCCCGCAGGCAGTCATCGAGGGCGGGGCGCAGCAGCGGGGCCGAACCCGGCTCCAGGCAGGCCAGCGCGGCGGCGAGCCGCGCGGCCTCGGCCTCCAGCCCCTCCAGCTCCACCGCGCGGCCGGAGGTGACCAGCGCGCGCGCCACGGCCATGGTGGCTTCCAGCGACTGGATGGCCGCCAGCACCGCCTGGATTTCGGGCGCGGCCTGGGCAGGGGGCGGCACCGCGGGGCAGGGGGGAGGGGCCATCGGGCATTTCTGCCCGCCAGGCCCTTAAGGAACCCTGACCGACCCACACCGGGCCGCTTTAGCCTTCCTTAACCTTCCCGCGCCAAGCTCCGCCCCATGGACCTCATGCGCTCCGGCCCCATGGCCCTTGTCGAACAGCGCCTGCATTGGCTGGATGGGCGGCAGCGCATGCTGGCCGCGAACATCGCCAATGCCGACACGCCGGGCTACCGCGCGCGGGACGCCGTGCCCTTCGCCGACATCCTCGCCCGCCGCGTGGCGCGGCCCGCCATGGTCGCCACCGATGCGCGACACCTGCTGCCCGCGGGCGGCGCCAACCGTGGCCTGGTGGCCGCGGTGAGCGAGCGCACGCCCAATGGCAACGCCGTCTCCATTGACGAACAGGCCCTCCGCATCGCCGAGAACGACCAGTCCCACGCCATGACCATGGGGCTGCACCGCAAATACCTGGCGCTGTTCCGCACCGCGCTGGGCCGCCCCTGACGGAGTGAACCGCCATGGACCTCGACCGCGCCCTCTCCATCTCCGCCGCCGGCATGGCCGCGCAATCCTCGCGGCTGCGCGTGGTGGCCGAGAACATCGCCAACCGCGACAGCACGGGCAACGCCCCGGGCGCCGAGCCCTATCGCCGCAAGACCGTCACCTTCGCCAACCGCCTCGACCGCGCGCTGGGGGCGGAGACGGTGCGCGTGGCCCGCGTCGGTCGCGACCAGAGCCCCTTCCCGGAGCGCTTCGAGCCCGGGCACCCCGCCGCCGATGAGCGTGGCTATGTCCGCACGCCCAATGTGGACGGCCTCGTGGAGAACATGGACATGCGCGAGGCCAATCGCAGCTACACCGCCAACCTCGCCGTGCTGGAGACCACGCGCGGCATGTTGATGCGCGCCATCGAGGCGCTGCGCTGATGGCCGCCCCCATCATGGGTGCGGCGCTGGGCGCCGCGGCCGCCTATCGCGCCGCGCAAGGGCTTGGCGCGGGGCTGAACGAGGCCGTCGGCGCCGCGGGCGGTTTCGGCGACGCGCTGAGCCGTGCCGTGCAGGGCGCCATCCAGACCGGCCACCAGGCCGATGCCAGCGCGACCGCCGCACTCACCGGCACGGGCAGCGTGACCGATGTGGTCCTGGCCATCTCCCGCGCCGAACTCGCGCTGCAGACCGCGACCACGGTGCGCGACCGCGTCGTCACCGCCTACCAGGACGTGATGCGCATGCCGATCTGACGGCACCGCACCACCCGCCCGCAAAACGCGAGGGGTCAACCGCATGCTTGAACAGGCCACCGTGATGGCCATGCGCGAGGCCGTGTGGGTCGCGCTGCAACTGGCCGGCCCGCCGCTGCTGGCGGTGCTGTGCATCGGCCTCGTCGTCTCGCTCATCCAGGCGCTGACGCAAATCCAGGAGCCGACCCTGGCCTTCCTGCCCAAGCTCGCGGCCATGGTGGTGCTGCTGCTCTTCCTCGGGCCCCATATGTCGGGGCTGATGCGCGGCTGGGCCGCGACCCTCTTCGACCAGGTGGTGGCGCTGGGCGGCGCGCCCTGATGATCACCCCCGCCGACCTCGCGCTGCTGGAGGCCCTGCCGGTGCTGGCCTTCCACGCCGCGTTGGTCTTCTGCCGCATGGGTGCCGCGGTGATGCTGCTGCCGGGCCTGGGCGAATCCGAAATCCCCATGACGCAGCGCCTGGCACTGGGCGTGCTGCTGGTCTTCGTCCTGACCCCGGTGCTGAGCCCCGAGCTGCCGCCTTTGCCGGACCAGGTCGCGGCCCTGGCCCTGCTGGTTGCGGTGGAGGTGCTGGTCGGCGCCTGGATCGGCCTTTGCGCGCGCTTCGTGGCGCTGGCCTTGGCCCAGGCGGGGCAGGTGATCGCGCTGATGATGGGCCTTGCCTCGCCCTTGCAGGGCGACCAGTTCCTGGGCAGCAGCGTGACGGCGCCGGCGCGGATGCTCGGCCTGCTGACGGCGGCGCTGTTCCTGGCCACGGGCCTCTACGAGGTGCCGCTGCGGGCGCTGGCCGGCAGCTATGCCACGCTGCCGCCCGGGCAGCCGCTGCCGCTGGGCGATGCCGCCGAATTGCTGACGCGCTTCGTGGCCGGCGTGCTGGCGGTGGCCATGCAGTTGGCCGCGCCCTTCGTGCTGGCGGCCATCTTCTTCAACGCGGCCATGGGCTTGCTGGCGCGCGTGGCACCCCAGCTCCAGGTCTTCGTCGTCGCCGCGCCCGCGCAGCTGCTGGGCGGCTTCCTGCTGCTGATCCTGCTGATGCCCGCCCTCTTCCACGCCTGGTGGCGCGCCACGAACGAGGCGCTGTCCCGCCTGCCCGGCCTCGGCTGAGCCATGGCCGAGGACGAGGAGGGCGGAGGCGAACGCACGGAAGAGGCCTCCGCCCGCAAATTGCAAAAGGCGGCGCAGGACGGGCAGGTCGCGCTTTCGCGCGAGGCGGTGGGGTTCACCACGCTGCTGGTCGCCTCGCTGGGGGCGGCCATCATGCTGCCGGGGCGCGTGGCGGAGCTGGCGGCGGCCATGGCGGGGGGCTTCGCGCGGGCGCATGAGCTCGACACCGGCTGGGCGGCTCGGGAATGGGGTTGGCTGTTCTTCCACCTGGCCTGGCCGGTGGCCGTGGCGGCCATCCTGGGCGCGGTGCTGGCCACGCTGCTGCAGACGCGCGCCGCGCTGAACTTCAAGTCCATGGCGCCGAGCCTGTCGAAGATCTCGCCGATGAAGGGCTTCGGGCGGATGTTCGGCAAGGAGGGGCTGATGGAGTTCCTCCGCACCCTGCTCAAGATGCTCATCGTCATGGCGGCACTCTGGTTCGTGGCGCGGGATTTGCCGGGGCTCTCCACGCTGATCGAGGCGCCGCCGGGCGCCCTGTTCGGCGCGGCGGGGCAGGGGGTGGCGCGGCTGCTGGCGGCGACACTCGCCGCCTTCGCCCTGCTGGCGCTGGCCGACATCCTGTGGGTGCGGCACCGCCACCTCGAACAGCTGAAGATGACCAAGCAGGAGGTCAAGGACGAGGCGAAGGAAAGCGAGGGCGACCCCGCGATCCGTGGCCGCATGCGCCAGCTTCGCCAGTCCAAGGGCCGGGCGCGCATGATGGCCGCCGTGCCCAAGGCCGCCGTCATCATCACCAACCCCACGCATTATGCCGTTGCCCTGGCCTATGAGCCCGGCCAGTCTGCCGCGCCCAAGGTGGTGGCGAAGGGGGTGGATGCCATGGCGGCCCGCATCCGGGAGGTGGCGAAGGAGGCGGGCGTGCCCATCATGGCCGACCCCCCGCTGGCGCGCGCCCTGCACCGGCTCGACCTCGACGCCGAAATCCCCGCCCAGCATTGGGACGCGGTGGCGCGCATCATCGCCCTCGTCATGCGGCGCGCGGGCGGGGCATGAAGGGAATGGTGCCGCCGGGCGCGCTGCTGGATGCGCTGCCCCAGCCGCTCGCCCTGCTCGACGCGCTGGGGGAGGTGGTGGCGGCCAACCCGCCCTTCCGTGCCCAGCTGGAGGGGTTCGCCCCCGGCGACAAGGCCTGGGACCTCCTGCCCGAGGCGGCCGAGGCGCTGGCCGCGGGGCTGCGCGGCGCGCCGGGGCGGGTCGGCATCGCGCGGCTTTCCGTCTCGCTCGCCATCACCCCCTGCGCGCGGGGCGTGCTGCTGGCCCTGACCCCCACGGGCGATGGGCAGGATGAGCGGCTCGCGCTGCTGGGGCGGCTCGCGGGCGGCATCGCGCATGACTTCAACAACCTGCTGGGCGTGATCCTGGGGGCCGCCGCCGCCGCCCGCGTGGCGCCACTGCCGGACGAGGTCGCCGTCGAGGTCGCGGCCATCGAGGCGGCCGCCGAGCGGGGGGCCGCGCTGGTGCGCCAATTGCTCGCCTTCGCGCGGCAGCAGGTGCTGGCCCCGCGCAGCGTGGCGCTGAACGACACGGTGATGCAGTTCGTGCGCCTGCTGCCGCGGCTGATGGGGCCGGGCATCCAGGTCGAGATGCATCTCGAACAGCCCTCGCGCCACATCCTGGTGGACCCCGACCAATGGTCGCGCGTGCTGCTGAACCTGGCCGTGAACGCGCGGCAGGCGATGGGGGCGCGGGGGCGGCTCATCTTCACCACCGGAAGGCGCCTCGTGCTGGCGGACGAGATCGCGGCCGGCGAATTGCTGCCGCCCGGCCGCTACGTCACGCTGGAGCTGCGCGACACCGGCCCCGGCATCCCGCCCGAGGTGCTGCCCCGCATCTTCGAGCCCTTCTATTCCACCAAGCTCGAATCCGGCGGCACCGGGCTGGGCTTGGCCACCGTGCAGGGCATCGTGGGCCAGTCGGGCGGGCGGATCGAGGTGGAATGCCCGCCCGAGGGCGGCACCCTCTTCCGCATCCTGCTGCCCCGCGCCGAACCGCCGCCCGAAGCCTCCTCGGAGGCCGCGCCCACCCTCCCTTTCCCGGAACCTGTGGTGGCAACCCCTGCCGGCCCCATCCTGCTGGTGGATGACGAGCGCACCCTGCTGCGGGTGGCCGCGCTGACGCTGACCCAGGCCGGGTATGAGGTGCTGGCCCAGGAGGATTCGCAGGATGCGCTGGACGCCATCCGCGAGGGGCTGCGGCCCGTCCTGCTGGTCACCGACGTCGCCATGCCGGGGCTGGACGGGCTGGAACTGGCCCGCGCCGCGCGCGCCGTGCAGCCGGACCTGCCGGTGCTGCTGCTGTCGGGCTATTCGGCGGCCTCGGTCGGCGGCGCGCCGGAGCGCGAGGGCTTCGCCTTCCTGGCCAAGCCCTTCACCCCCGAGGCGTTGCGCGACGCGGTCGCCGCGTCGCTCCTTTCCGCCATCTCCGCACCCCCTGGTTGAGAGGCGCGCCCGCGCGCAACCGGGTCTTCCTTGCGACTCACCCCTGGCCGGCACATAGTGCCTGACCCGAATTTGCCCGGCCAGAACCGCCGGGCGTGATCCAAGGATGAAGCCAGATGGAAAAAGGTAAGGCGCTGGAGGCGGCCCTCAGCCAGATCGAGCGCGCCTTCGGCAAGGGCTCCATCATGCGGATGGGCGCCAAGACGTCGATGGAGGATATCGAGGTCATCTCCACGGGCTCGCTCGGCCTCGACCTGGCGCTCGGCATCGGCGGCGTGCCCAAGGGGCGCATCATCGAGATCTACGGCCCGGAATCCTCGGGCAAGACGACGCTCGCGCTGCACATCATCGCGGAAGCGCAGAAGAAGGGCGGCACCTGCGCCTTCATCGACGCCGAGCACGCGCTCGACCCCGGCTATGCGCGCAAGCTGCATGTCAACGTGGATGACCTGCTGATCAGCCAGCCCGATGGCGGCGAGCAGGCGCTGGAGATCGCCGACACGCTGGTGCGTTCCGGCGCCATCGACGTGCTGGTGGTGGACAGCGTGGCCGCCCTCGTCCCCAAGGCCGAGCTGGAAGGCGAGATGGGCGACACCCATGTCGGCCTGCACGCCCGCCTCATGTCGCAGGCGCTGCGGAAGCTCACGGGCACCGTGTCGCGCTCCAACTGCCTGCTGATCTTCCTGAACCAGATCCGCCTCAAGATCGGCGTGATGTTCGGCAACCCCGAGACCACCACGGGCGGCAACGCGCTGAAGTTCTACAGCTCCATCCGCATGGAGATCCGCCGCATCGGCGCGATCAAGGAGCGCGAGGACGTCATCGGCAACCAGACCCGCGTGAAGGTCGTGAAGAACAAGATGGCGCCGCCCTTCCGCCAGGTGGAGTTCGACATCCTCTATGGGGAGGGCATCTCCAAGGTCGGCGAGTTGCTGGACCTCGGCGTGAAGGCCGGCGTGGTCGAGAAGTCGGGCGCCTGGTTCTCCTGCGACGGCACGCGCATCGGCCAGGGGCGCGAGAACGCGAAGCAGTTCCTGCGCGACCACCCCGAGATGGCCGACAGCGTGGAGCGCCGCATCCGCGGCCAGGCCGACACGGTGGCGAGCGGCATGCTGGCCGCGCCGGAGGGGGATGCGGACGCCGATGAGGAATGACCCCTTCCTGCCCGGCCCCGCGATCCGCATCGCGGGCCGGGCAGGGGGGCCGCTCTCCGGCCTGAGCTTCGCCGCCAAGGACCTGTTCGACGTGGCCGGCCACCCCACGGGCGGCGGCAACCCGGACTGGGCGGCGCATGACCCCACGCCCAGCCGCCATGCCTGGGCGGTGCAGGCGCTGCTGGACGCCGGCGCGGAGCTGGTGGGCAAGACCGTGACCGATGAGGTCTCGCTCGGCATCCTGGGCGAGAACGCCTTCGACGGCACGCCGCTGAACCCCGCGGCACCCGGGCATGTGCCGGGCGGGTCCTCCTCCGGCTCGGCCAGCGCGGTGGCGCAGGGGCTGTGTGACATCGCCCTCGGCACCGACACGGGCGGCAGCGTGCGCGTGCCGGCCAGTTTCTGCGGGCTCCATGGCATCCGCCCCACCCATGGGCGGCTCGACCTCACGGGCATGCTGCCCCAGGCGCCAAGCTCCGACACCACGGGCTGGTTCGCGCGCGATGCGGCCACCTTCGCGCGGGCCAGCGAAGTGCTGCTCCAGGAGGCCATCCCGGACGCGGTGCCCATGCGGCTGATCGTGGCCACCGACGCCTTCGGTTTTGCGGAGCCCGAAACGGCCGCGGCGCTGCAACCCCTGCTGGACCGGCTCAAGGCCCTGGTGCCGGATTGGCGCGAGGACCTGCTGGCCCCCGGCGGCCTCACCGCCTGGGCCCGCGCCCAGCGCACATTGCAGCCCGTCGAGGCCTGGGAGACCTTCCGCCCCTGGATCGAGACGCACAATCCGCGCATGGCCTTTTCGGTCGCGCGCGGGCTGGTGCTGGGGGCCGCCACGCCGGAGGGTGAGCGCGGCTGGGCCGCCATGGTGCGGCAGGAGGCGCGCGGGCGGCTGCGGCATTTGCTGCCGCCGGGCACCATCCTCGCCATGCCCACCACGCCCTTCCCGGCGCCGAAGGCCGGGCTGCCGTTGCCGGTGCTCGGGCCCATCCGCGACGCCATATTGGGCCTCTGCGCCCAGGGCGGGCTGGCGGGCCATCCGCAGATCAGCATTCCCGGCAGCCTCGCCGATGGCCGCCCCGTCGGGCTGTCCCTGCTGGCCGCGCGCGGCGCCGATGCGCTGCTGGTCCGCACCGCCCTGGCCTTGGAGAGCGGCTCTCCGTGATCAGCTTGCGTTGATCACGCTTTCGCCCTTGCCGAGCGGCCGATTCACGGCTTCGCTGCTGCCAACGAACCGATCGGACGCTGACTTGCTGAGCGGCCGATTCACGGCTTCGCTGTGCCATCAAACCCGATCGGACGCTGAATGGAACTGAATATCCCCGAGGTGGTGGAAGAAATCCGCACCCTCTTCGAACGCTACGAACAGGCGCTGATCGACAAGGATGTGGAGGTGCTGGACGCCACCTTCTGGAACAGCCCGCTCACCATTCGCGCCGCCATCCACGAGAATGGCTATGGTTTCGACGAGATCCATGCCCATCGCGTGCGCCGCCCGCCCGGGCCCGGCATCAAGCTGGCGCGGCGCCGCGTGGTGATTACCACCTTCGGCCGTGACCTCGCCACGGTGCATCTGGAATTCGACATGCGCGGCCGCGACATGCCCGCCCGCCAGAGCCAGACCTGGGTGCGCTTTCCGGATGTGGGCTGGAAGGTCGTGCTGGCCCAGGTCTCGGTGACGGAATCCACGCCGGCCTACTGAGAAGGACCACGCCATGCCCCGTGAACTCGGCGCGGCCGAAATGGAGGCCGCGCTGGCTGGCGGGGCCGTGCTGGCCGCGGGCGGCGGCGGCTGGGCCGAGCATGGCCGCGTGCTGGGCACCGCCGCCATCCATTGCGGCCGGCCCGTGCTGATGCACCCCGACGAACTGCCCGACGGCGCCATCATCGCCACCGCCGCCGCCATCGGCGCCCCCGGCGACCAGACGGCGTGGGAGATGCTGGCGGTGGACTATGTCCGCGCCGCCCAGCTGCTGGAGCGTGAGTTCGGCCGGAAGATCGACGGCTTCATGGTCGGGCAGAACGGCATGTCCTCCACGCTGAACGGCTGGCTGCCAGCGGTGATGATGAAGGCCGTGGTGCTGGACGCGGTGGGCGACATCCGCGCCCACCCCACCGGCGACATGGGCAGCATGGGCATGCACCGCGACCCCACCCCCACCATCCAGACCGTGGCGGGCGGCAACCGCGCCGAGGGCCGCTACATCGAGCTGGTGACGCGCGGCGCCACCGCCATGGTCAGCCCCATCCTGCGCACGGCGGGGCACATGTCGGGCGGCTTCATCGCCTCCTGCCGCAACCCCGTGACCAACGGCTTCGTGAAGGCAAACGCGGCGGTGGGCGGCATTTCCTACGCGCTGGCCCTGGGCGAGGCGATCCTCGCCGCGCGGCCTTCCGGCGGGCGGGCCGTGATCGAGGCCATCTGCGCCCACACGCGCGGCCGGATCCTGGCGGAAGGCCCGGCGCGGCGCGAGGCGCTGGCCTATACCGAGGCCGCCTATGATGTGGGCCGCTTCCAGGTGGGCGACGCGACGCTGCACCTGATGAATGAATGGATCGCTGTGGAAGCGGGCGGCGAGCGGCTGGCCACCTTCCCCGACGTCATCACCACGCTGGACGCGCAGACGGGCGCGCCCGTCTCGGCCGGGCGCATCCGGGAGGGGCAGCTTCTGGTGGTGCTGCACATTCCGAGCGCCGAGGTGCCGCTGGCGCCCGCGCTGCTCGACCACGGGCTCTACCCCGTGGTCGAGGCGGCGCTGGGGATCGAGGTGATCCCCTATTTGCCGAAGGCCGGCGCCTGAACGCCGGAGCTCAGGCCCCCGCGACGATCCCCAACTGCCGCGCCGCGCCGCCCCACTTCTCCGCGAATTCGCGGATGAAGGCGGTGTAGGCCTCGCCCGTCACGGGCGGGTTGGGCGCGTAGTTGGCCAGCTGTTCCAGCCGCGCCGTCACATTGGGCGTGGCCATGGCGGCGACCGAGGCCTCGGTCAGCTTCGTCGCGATGTCGGCCGGCAGGCCGCGCGGGCCCGAGAGCCCCGCCCAGGTCGTGTTGGTCAGCACCGGCATGCCCTGTTCGGCGAAGGTCGGGATGTCGGGGAAGGCCGGGATGCGCGTGGGGGTGGACAGCGCCAGCACCCGCACCTGTCCGTCGCGGATCATGCCCGTGTTGGTGGTGATGGGGTCGAACATGCTCTCGATGCGCCCGCCCAGCAGGTCCGCGAGGCCGGCGGCACTTCCACGGTAAGGCACATGGTCCATGTTGGGCAGGTTGGCCTGGCGCGACATCACCTCGCCCATCAGATGCGTGCCCGAGCCGATGCCGGAGGAGCCATAGCGGATGGGCCCGCGCCGCGCGGCCTCGATGTAGTCGGCGAGCGTCCGGATGGGGCTGTCGCCCTTCACCATCAGCAGGTTGGCGCTTTCGGCCAGCAGGGCCAGGTGGGTGAAGCCGTCCACCACATTGTAAGCGAGGTTCGGATAGGTGCCCGACGCCACGCCGAAGGGCGAGGAATGGCTCATCACCAGGGTGTAGCCATCGGGTGCCGCCTGGGCGGCCAGGTTGGCGCCCAGCGTGCCGCCGGCCCCCGCGCGGTTTTCCACCACCACCGACTGGCCGATGCGCGGCGTCAGTTCCGCGGCCAGCAGGCGCGCCATGGTGTCGGCGAAGCCGCCGGGCGGGAAGGTCGAGATCAGGCGGACGGGCCCGCGGGCCGGCCAGGCGGATTGCGCCAAAGCGGGTGCGGCGAGGGGAAGGGCGGCGGCCCCCAGGATCAGTTGACGGCGAAACATGAGGCACTCTCCAGCAAACATCTGCCCAGGGGGTGGGCAGAACCCGGCCTGTGGGCGGTCAGGCACAGGATGTCTGCAAGGGCCGTGCCGCGCCTCCCCCAACCTTGGGGGGCAACTTGAGGGGAAACCGGCGCCACGCTACAGCACGCAGCATGAGCAGCAGCAACGACATCCGCGCCACCTTCCTCGGCTATTTCGCCCGCCATGGCCACGCCGTGGTCGAAAGCAGCCCCCTGGTGCCGCGCAACGACCCCACGCTGATGTTCGCCAATTCCGGCATGGTCCAGTTCAAGAACGTGTTCACGGGGGCCGAGCGCCGCCCCTACAGCACCGCCACCACCGCGCAGAAATGCGTGCGCGCCGGCGGCAAGCACAATGACCTGGACAATGTGGGCTACACCGCCCGCCACCACACCTTCTTCGAGATGCTGGGGAATTTCTCCTTCGGCGACTACTTCAAGGAACAGGCCATCCAGCACGCCTGGACGCTGATCACCAAGGACTTCGCGCTGCCGAAGGACAAGCTGCTGGTCACCGTCTATTCCGAGGACGAGCAGGCGGCCGACTTCTGGCGCAAGATCGCGGGGCTGCCCGACAGCCGCATCATCCGCATCCCGACCGACGACAATTTCTGGCGCATGGGCGACACCGGCCCCTGCGGCCCGTGCAGCGAAATCTTCTACGACCACGGCGACAAGATTCCCGGCGGCCCGCCCGGCAGCCCCGACGAGGATGGCGACCGGTTCATCGAGATCTGGAACCTCGTCTTCATGCAGTTCCTGGAGGAGCCGAAGGGCACGCGCAACCCGCTGCCCCGCCCCTCCATCGACACGGGCATGGGGCTGGAGCGCTTCGCCGCCATCCTGCAGGGCAAGCACGACAACTACGACACCGACACCTTCCGGGCGATCATCCTGGAGAGCGCGCAGCTGACGGGGCAGGAGCCGGACGGCGCTTTCCGCGCCAGCCACCGCGTCGTGGCCGACCACCTGCGCGCCGGCGCCTTCCTGATGGCCGATGGCGTGCTGCCATCCAACGAGGGCCGCGGCTATGTGCTGCGCCGCATCCTGCGCCGCGCCATGCGCCACGCCCACATGATGGGCGCCGAGCAGCCCTTGCTGCACCGCCTGTTCCCGGTGCTGGAGCGGCAGATGGCGGCCGCCTACCCGGAACTCTCGCGCGCGGCGGGCCTCATCACCGAGACCTTCCAGCTGGAGGAGACGCGCTTCCGCTCGCTGCTGGAACGCGGCCTGCATCTGCTGGAGGGCGAGAAGGAGAAGCTCGGTGAAGGCCAGCCCTTGCCGGGCGACGTCGCCTTCCGCCTCTACGACACCTATGGCTTCCCGCTGGACCTGACGCAGGACGCGCTGCGCGCCGAGGGCCGCGCCGTGGACGTGGCCGGCTTCGAGGCCGCGATGGCCGAGCAGAAGCAGCGCGCCCGCGCCGCCTGGGCCGGCAGCGGCGAGGCCGCCACCGAGACCGTCTGGTTCGACGTGAAGGAGCGCGTCGGCGCCACCGAGTTCCTCGGCTACAGCACCGAGCGCGCGGAAGGCACCATCACCGCCATCCTGGCCGGCGGCGCCCCCGTGAACTCCGTGGCGGTGGGCCGCGAGGTCGCGGTCATCCTCAACCAGACCCCCTTCTACGGCGAGAGCGGCGGCCAGCAGGGCGATGCGGGCGTGATCCGCACCGCCGACGGCGTCATCCGCATCCGCGACACGCAGAAGAAGCTGGGCGACCTGTTCATTCACCTGGGCGTGGTCGAGCAGGGCGACATCAGCGTGGGCCAGGCCGTGGTGGCGGAGGTGGACCACACCCGCCGCTCCGCCATCCGCGCGCACCATTCCGCGACCCATTTGCTGCACGAGGCGCTGCGCCGCCGCCTCGGCACGCATGTGGCCCAGAAGGGCTCGCTGGTCGCACCCGACCGGCTGCGCTTCGACGTGTCCCAGCCCACCCCCATCGCGGCCGAGGACCTCGCCTGGGTCGAGGCCGAGGTGAATGCCCGCATCCGCGAGAATGCCGAGGTCACCACCCGCCTCATGACGCCGGAGGCCGCGGTGGCGGAAGGGGCCATGGCCCTCTTCGGCGAAAAGTATGGCGAGGAGGTCCGCGTCGTCGCCATGGGCCGCGACGAGGCGGCGGCTGAGCGTGGCGGCCACTACTCCATCGAGCTTTGCGGCGGCACCCATGTGCGCCGCACCGGCGATATCGGCCTGCTGCGCCTGGTGGCCGAGGGCGCCGTCAGCGCCGGCGTGCGCCGCGTGGAGGCCGTGACGGGTGCGGCCGCGCTGGCCGTGGTGGAGGCCGAGGCCCGGCTGCTGCGCGAGGCCGCACTCGCGCTCAAGGTCACGCCCGCCGACCTGCCCGCCCGCGTCGCCATGCTGATCGAGGAGCGCCGCAAGCTGGAGCGCGACCTCGCCGAAACGCGGAAGAAGCTCGCCACCGGCAGCAGCGCCGAGATCGAGGTGGTGGGCGGCCTGCGCGTGGCGCTGCGCGACATGGGCGACGTGCCCGGCCGCGAACTGAAGGGCCTCGCGGAAGCCATCCTGAAATCCGGCACCGCCGATGTCGCGGCGCTGGTCTCCAACGAGGGCGGCAAGGCCAGCATCGTGGTCGGCGTCGGCGAGGTGGCCAAGGGCCGCGCCGATGCTGTGGCGCTGGTCCGCGCGGCCTCGGGCGCGGTGGGCGGCAAGGGCGGCGGCGGGCGGCCGGAAATGGCCCAGGCCGGCGGCCCGGATGGCGACAAGCTGGACGCGGCGCTGGCGGCCATTAAGGCCGCGCTCTCGGCCTGAGACCCGCCTTCCGGCGGGACGCCTGAGACCCGCCTCGCGACGGGGCCGTCTGAAACCCGGCTCCGGTCCGGCGCGTTCCCTCTCCTGTAGAGGGCAAAGCCATGACCGGAACGAATGATCTGCCGCGACACAACGACCCGACGGAGATCAATCCCCGTCCGCGTCCCACGGCGGCCGCCACCGCGGCCCCCAATGTGACGCACCTGCGCCGCGACATCGAGGCCGGGGCCACGGGCGACAAGCTGCCCATGCTGGACCCCGCCGCCTCGCCGCTCGGCACGGATGACGAGGCGGGTGGCACCTCCCCCACCACGGCAGAAGTCGCGGCCGCCCGCGCGGCCGAGCGTGGCACGGAAAGCGCCTCGCGCGGGGTGGGCGGGCGCACCGGCCCAAACCCGGCGCGCGTGCCCCTGCTGCTGGCGCTGGCGGTGCTGCTGGCGGGGACGGCGCTGTATTTCTCGTTCACCACGCCCTGGTGGTAGCGCCCATTCGCGCGACGGCGGCGCCTCTTGGACGGGGCGCCTGCCGCCTTGGCGCGTGGCGCAGCTCCGGCGCCACGGGAAGGAGGTCAGCGCGGGGCCCGCATGGGTCGCGCCGTCAAGGTCTTCCCACGCCGCTGCCACCCTAGGGGGTGGCGGGGGCGATGCGGGTGAGCAACCCCGTCCCGATGGCGATGAGCACATGCGGCCAGGCGATGAAGTTCGCGAAGTCCTTCCGGGGAAGGGTGGGCATCGGGCTCGGCGTGGCTTGCGGTGGCGGCTGTGGCGCCGGCACCGTCAGGAAAAAACCCTGGCCGCACCGATGGGTTGCCGGATGATGTGGCGGAACCCGCGCGGGCGGGGCGGGTTGTAGGAGGGACACTTCCCCGGAGTTCCCATGTCCCCCCCGCCGCGCACCATCGTCATCACCGGCGTCATCACCGGCGCCTCCAGCGGCATCGGCCGCGCCTCCGCCCATGCCTTCGCCGCGGCCGGCTTCCCTGTCGTGCTCTCCGCGCGTCGCCAGGCCGCGCTGGAGGCGGCGGCGGAGGAAGGCCGCGCGCTCGGCGCCGGGGCGCTGCCCCACGCCGCCGCCCTGCCGCTGATGCTGGCCGCCTGGCCCTTCCGGCCGCTCGGTGCCTCGCTCGCGCCGCCGCTGCTCGCCGCGAGCACGGGCAGCGGACCCCATTCCCGATGAGCCGCCCCACACCCCCCGTGGCCGTCGTCCTCTCGGGCGGCGTCGCGCTGGGCGCGTTCGAGGCCGGGGCCTGCGCCGCGCTCGAAGCCTCCGGCCAGCCCATGCCGGGCTGGATCGCCGGCAGTTCGGTGGGGGCCGTGAACGCGGCCCTCTTCGCCGCCGCCCCGCCGGGCGAGGGCGGTGCGGCGCTGCGCGACTTCTGGGATTCCCTGGCGCAGCAGCCCACGCCGCTCACCACCTTCCTGCTCGGCCCGGCGCCGGCCAAGGGCGCCTGGCGCGCCGCGCACAACCGCGCCGCCGCCTGGCAGACGCTGTTGATGGGCCGGCCCGGCCTGTTCCGCCCCGATCTGCGCCTGGGTGGCGGGCCGGCCTTCTATGACCTGGCGCCGTTGCGCGCGCGGCTGGAGGCGACACTCGACCTCGACCGGCTGAACCGCGGGCCCACGCGCCTGTCCATCGTCACCACCGATGCCGAGACCGGCGCGCGCGTGGTCTTCGACACCGCGCGCGGCGATTGGCTGACGGCCGAGCACATCCTCGCCTCCAGCGCCATGCCCGGCCTGTTTCCGCCCGCCGAACTGGAGGGGCGGCGGCTGGTGGATGGCGGGCTTTCGGCCAATGCGCCGCTCGACCTCATCCTGAGTGAGGTGGGGGAGGAGGCGCTGACCTGCCTCGTCGTCGAACTCTTCCATCGGGCGGGCCAGCGGCCGCGCCACGTCTCCGCGGCCCTGGCGCGCGCGGCGGACCTCGCCTTCGGCAACCAGACGCGCCAGGCCTTGGTCGCCCATGCGCGGGAATGGGAGGTGCGGGCGCGCATGGCCTGCCTCGCCCGCCACCTGCCCGAGGAACGGCGGTCCAACCCGGAGGTGGCGCAGCTTCTGCGCGCGGCCGGGGTGGGCGCGCGCGCGACGGTGGTGCTGATGGGCTACCGCGCCGCCTTCGACGAGGCGGGGCCGGGCAAGGCCTTCGACTTCTCCACCGCCACCCTGGCCGACCGATGGCGGGCGGGCGAGGCGGCGATGGCGGCCGCGCTGCGTCGCCTCACGACACCGGACCGCGCCGAGGAACTGGCGCCCGGCCTGCGCCTGCACGAGGTGACAGCGATGCCGCCCCAGGTGGAGATGGAGATGGAGGCGGAGAGGGCCATCCGCGGCTGAGGCCATGGTGGGCCGGCGCCGGCATCTTCCCTCGCATCACGGCCTCGCGGCGGAGGGCCAGGACGTCATCACCACGAAGCAGCCGGCGGCGCGACGCGCCCTTCACGGCGCGCCATCACGACCGGGGCCGCGCGCTAGGGCCGGGAATGCCGCAGGATGTGCTCCTGCAGCCGCGGCAGCAGCCCCTTCCGCACCATCGCGGGCATCGGCGCCGCGAGCTCGTCCAGGGTGAGGACCGCGGCGGCGCCGAGAGGCGGCTCGACGCCGGCGCCAGGCGGGACGAGGCCCAGCCGGGAGCGCGCGATGAAGCATTGCCGCGCGATCCGCATCACGTTCACCTGGTCGCCGATGACCCAGATATTGGCCATCAGGTCCTGGGCCTGCACCACGGGCTTCACCCCCTCGATGCCGGCCTCCAGGCTGGCGCGCGCGGCGTCGGGATCGCCCAGCATGTGGGACAGCACCCCGTGCAGGAAACAGCCCGACACCATGTTCAGCGCGCTGACCTTGGACAGGGCCGCGTGGTGCAGGCAGTGGCGGGGCAGGGCGTACATCTCGCGCGCGGCGGCGTAGTCTCCGCCCGCCATGTGCAGCAGCCCGGCCACGGTCGCGAGGGAGACGCTCCAGCGCACCTCCTGCCAGGGCAGGCGGGGGGGATCGGGCACATGCGCGGGCAGGCGGCGCCAGGCCTCGGCCATCAGCGGCCGCGCGCGTTCCAGCAGCCAGGCGATGCGCGCCTCCTCGGCGGGGGCGCGCTGGGTGCTGAGGCGCTCGATGTGGCGATGGGCCAGGATGGCGAGTGCCGCCGCGCGGGTCAGCGGGTCATGGGTGAAGCGCTCATGCGCGCAGCGTGCGCCCAATTCCAGCAGCAGGGGCGAGGCGTAGCGCGAATGGTTCAGCTGCACCTTCTGGAAGAAGGTCGCGGCGTCGGGCAGGGCCAGCGCCTCGAAGAACTCCCCCTCGGGCCGCAGCGCGCCGGGCGGCGGGGGCGCGCCCCCGGGCCGGAACGCAAGCTCGCCCCGGCTGATGTCGCGCAGCGCCTCGAAGGGCAGGACAAGGGTTTGCGCCCCGGGATCGCCCGCCGGGATGCGGGCCAGGACCACGCCGTCCAGCGTCACCTCGACGGGCGCGGGCAGCGCCTGGTCCGGCGTGGCGGTGAAGCGCACTTCCCGCGCGCTGTCGTCGAGCTGGGCGAGGAGACGGATCATGGCCGTGCGATCCCGAGCGAGGCCAGGCCGTCGGCGAGGCGGGGGCAGAGCCCGGCCGCGAGGAGGCGCGGCACGGACGGGGCGAAGTGCCGGAGTTCGAAGGGCGTGCCCTCGTGGTAGCGCGGCGTGGCGCGCGCCGTCAGCAGGCCGAACTTCGCCAGCGCGACGAAGCATTGCCGCGCCATGCGGCCCGCCGCGATCAGCTCGTCCAGGGCCGCGATGTCGGTCATCAGGTTGCGTGCCGTCACGCTGGGCTGCAGGGCGCGCACGCCGCGCTCCAGCACCTGCCGCGCGGCCTCGGCCTCGCCCTCCAGGCCCAGCAGCACCCCCTCCATCAGGCAGGCATGCACGAGGTCCAGCGCGGCCTCCGGCGCCAGGTGGAGCCCGGACGCCTGTGCCGCCGCCGCGCCGAAGCAGGCGCGCGCCTCCGTCATGTCGTCCTGGCAGAGGCAGAGCATTCCGCAGGCGGCGCCGAGGGCCATCATCCAGCGCAGCGCCAGGGGCTCCGGGGCCGTGTTGTCGTCCAGCAGCGCCCGGCCTTCGGCCAGCAGGACGCGGCCCTCGGCGCGCAGCCAGCGCGCCTCGGCATGGTCATCGGCGGTCAGCCGCGCCAGGTCCCGCGCCAGCAGGAGCTCGGCCAGCAGGGTCAGCGCCGCCGCGCGCGCGGCGAAGCCTGGCAGGGCGCGATAGGCCGCCCGGGCGCCCAGCACCGCCAGCAGCGGGTCGGCCTCGCGGCCGTCGCGGCGCGCCGCCCTGGCCAGGAAGCTCGCCTCGTCGGCCACCGCCATGGCCTGCAGCGCCGCACCCGCCAGCCGGCCGGGGGGAAGGGGGGGCAGGCCCTCCGCCAGCAGGCGCGGGGGGCTGCCGGCATGGCGCAGCGCATCCGCGAGCGTCAGGCGCAAAGGGCCGAATTGCGCAGGGCCCAATTGCGCTGTGGAGGGACGAAGCGGCACCGCCATCAGCCCCGTCTCGCCCAGGCGCAGCTGCAGCCGCCGCCCGGCCAGGGCGGGCGGCACGATGGACAGGTCGAGAAAGAGCGTGATGTGCCGCCCCCCGGCCTCCAGCTCCCCCGACAGGCACGCGCCGGCCGCGAGCCGGGCCCAGTCGGAGATGTGCCCCGAAATGGCGTCGGAGGTGGGGGCAACCTGGGCAGGGCTGGCGGCTTCGGTCATGCCGCGTTCCTGCCTCCTCCCATCGCCGGGCGCAACATGCGCTTCCGGGGCGAGGGCCCGCGGCCGCCCGGGACGAAGCCCCTCCCCAGGGGGTGGCCCGGATGGTATCCTTGTAACATGCATGATGTGCCGCGCCTCCTTCCGCCCCGGCCCAGCGCTCGCGTCCCGCCATGTTGGGCCGCGCCGGGGGGCGGACGGTGAGCGTCTATGCGCTCGATGGCTATGTGGACACCGCCGAGCACGGCGATGGCATCACCCTGCTGGGTGGCTGGGTGCGGCTGCCCGAGGCCGGCATCCCCAGCGCCCGGCTGCGCCTGACCACGACCGGGGGGCTGCGCCAGGACTGGCCGCTGGCCCGGCTGCTGGCGCGGCGCGACCTGCCGGCCGAAGGCCCGATTCCCGCCGGGCGCGGCTTCCAGCTGCTGGTGCGCGGCCTGCCCGACTGGAGCGAGGGCGCGCTGTCCGTGGTCCATGCGGGGGGCGAGATCCCGCTCCATCCGCCCGTGCTGAACCCCGCCCCCTTCCGGCCGCGCGGCCATCTCGACGGCGCCGATGGCAAGGAGGCCTGGGGCTGGCTGGTCCATGCGCCCGGCACCGAGGCCGTGATCGAGATGGAGGGCATGGGCCGGCTGCCGGTGCGCTGCGACGTCCACCGCGCCGACCTGCCCTTCGACGATGGCAGCCCGCTGCCCGCCTTCGGCTTCCACCTGCACTTCGCCGGCACGGCGCTGGCGAACGGGCGGGGGCCGCGCCGCGTGACGCTCCACGCGGCCGGGGTGAAGCTGGGCGAGGTGATGCTGGAAGGCCAGCTGGCCGCCGGCCTGCCGCCCTTCCTGGCCGCCGCCGCGCTGGGCACCGGGGCCGAGGCCGGTGGCCGGTCCAACAGCCGCATCACCGGCCTGCTGGCCGAAACCGCGCCGGTTGGGGAGCCGGCCTCCACGAGCCCTCCGGCCGCGCCGCCCCTTCTGGTGCTGAACGTCTGCCGCGCGGTGGGGCTTGGGCATCTGCTGCTGGCCGGCCGGGTCGAGTGGACCGAGGATGGCAGCGAACCCACCCTGCGCCTGCTGCCGGCCGCCCCCGCGCAGAGCCTCGTTCTCTTCGACGAGCCCGACCTGCTGGCCGCCCTGCCCCCCGGCCGGACCTGCCGCGGCTTCCTGCTGGTGGGGCCCCGCCCTGGCGGGACGGAGCCGCCCTTGCTGGAATGGGTGGCCGGGCGCCAGTCCGGCCGACAGGCCCTGCCTGGCGACGCGCACGGCCCCACCCCTGACGCGGCGCTGCACCAGGCCGGCTGGGGCGGCGTGTTCCATCTGCTGCGTGAGGCGGCGGGGGGTGGCGCCGCGGCCGCGCTGCTGTCGCCGCAGCTCGGCCCCGCCGGCGCCTTCACCCGCTGGCTGGCCGGGGTGCCCTGGCTGGAACCCGCCGATTTCCCGCGCGTGGAGGCCTGGGCCGCGCCCTCGGGCGAATGCGCCATGGCCTTCACGCTGGACCCCGCCATCGGTCCCGACACGCGCCTCACGCTGCTGGCCCTGCTGCTCGAGGAGGGGCGGGTGCGGCCCTTGCCCATGGCCCAGTCCCCCGCGCTGACCAGCGAGACGATGCTGCTGGCCCATGGCCTGCTGCCCCAGTTGACCGAACTGCCCGCCCCCCCCTTCGAACTGGTGATGGAGATGCGCCACGCGGGCGAGGCGCAATGGTTCCGCGTGAACCCCCGCACCCTGCCCGCGCCGCTGCTGCTGGCCGCGCTGCACCGCCACGCCGCCCTGCCCGCGGGGCCGGAGCTGGGCGAGACGCTGGCCTGGCTGCGCGACCTGCTGCAGGCGCGGGAGGAGAGCTTCGCCGCCATGCTCATCGGCGCGCCCCCACCCCCGCCCGCCGCGCGGCCCCTGCTGCTGGTGCTGCACGGGCTGGACGATGCCGAGGCGGTGCGGCTGCTGGCCATGGCCGCGCCGGCCATCGAGGCGCGGGCCGATGCCCTGCTGCTGCTGGGCGCGCGTGAATTCACCGAGCCGGCGCTGGAGATCTTCCTGTCGCGCGGGCGCATCGCGGCGCATGGCGGGGCGGGGCTCGCCGCGCTGCGCGGGCCGCTGCGGCGCGGGCTGGACGCGGCGGGGGGCCTCGTCATCCTCGACATGCTGGAACTGGCGGCGGCGCTGGAGCGCGACGACGCCTTCCAGCCCCGCCTGCCGCTCTCCGCCCTGCCGCTGCTGGAACAGATCGCGACCGTGGCGGGGCTGCCCGACGCGGCCGATGCGGTGGCGCGGCTGTCGGCCGCCACCGGGGCGGGCCTGCCCCCGCCAGGCTTCGGCGCGCAGGACAGCGCGGCTTCGCGCATGGTGGCCGGGCATCTGCACGGCTTCTGGCGGGGCCTCGCGCCCCTCTTCCAGGCGGAGGCGGCCGATGCCTGAGGCACCCACCGCCATCTGCATCGTCGCCCATGCCCACCCCGCCTTCACCAAGGGCGGCGGCGAGATGGCGGCCTTTCGCGAATTCACCACGCTGCGCGCGGCGGGCCACCGCGCCATCCTGGTCGCGGCGGCGGAGATGGGCCCCGCCGCCCCGGGCGGGCGGCTGCTGCGCCACGCCCCGGACGAGCACCTCTACGACCCCTATGGCATGACCGAGGACCGGCTGTTCTGGTCCGACCTCGCGGCGCGCGAGGCGCTGCTGGCGCTGCTGGTGGCGCAGCCGGTGCAGGTGTTCCACTTCCACCATGTGTGGCGCGTGGGCTTCGACCTCGTGGCGGCGCTGATGGAGGCGCGGCCCGATGCGCGCTTCGTGCTGACCCTGCACGAGATGCTGGCGATCTGCGCCCATCACGGGCAGATGATCCGCACGCGGGGGCGGGAGCTGTGCCATGGCTACGCCCCCGCCCTCTGCGCCAATTGCTTCCCCGAGCGGACGCCGCGCCACTTCGCCCTGCGCCGCGCCACCTGGCTCGCGCTGCTCAACCGCTTCGACGGCGTCATCTACCCCTCCGAGTTCATCCGGACGCGCTTCCGCGACTGGGGCTTCGCCGCGCGCGAGGAGACGGTGCTGGAGAATGTCCTGGGCGAGGAACTGGCCGCCACGCCCCGCGCGTCGGCCGAACCCGGCCTCGGCCAGCACTTCGCCTTTTTCGGCCAGCCCACCCCCTTCAAGGGGCTGGACGTGCTGATCCGCGGCTTCGCCCTGGCCCTGGCGCGGGAGCCCGGCCTGTTCCTCTCGCTGCATGGCTGCGAGCGGGAGGAGGTGCTGCGCCTCTTCCCCGCGCTGGAGGCGGCGCTGGACGCCGCGGGCCCCGCCATCTTCTTCGCCGGCCGCTATGATTCGGGCGATGTGCTGGGGCTGATGCGCCTGTCGGGCTGGGTGGTCGTGCCCTCCGTCTGGTGGGAGAATTCGCCCGTCGTCATCCAGGAGGCGCGGCGCGCGGGCGTGCCGCTGATCGTCTCCGACATCGGCGGCATGGCGGAGAAGGTGCGGCCGGGGCTGGACGGGCTGCATTTCCGCCGTGGCAATGCGCCCGACCTCGCCCGCGCGCTGCTGGCCGCGGCCGCGCCGGGCCGGCAGGAGGCGCTGGCGGCGAGCCAGACGGACAGCATCGGCCGGGAGGAATTCCTGGATGGGTTGCTGCGGGCGTTGACCGGTGGCCAGGGTGCTATCCGCGAAGGCGGCAGTGGCGTCGCGGCGGATCGGCCTCTCGCCGAAAGCTGAGGGTTCAGTCGCGCAGCGGCCAGCGCGACAGCCCCTCGAAGACCGGGCGGGCGAAATGGAAGCCCTGCATGTAGCGCATCCCGGCGGCGCGCAGCACCTCCATCTCGCCCTCGCGTTCCACGCCCTCGGCCACCAGCTTCACCCCGATGTCGCGCGCCATCGTCACAAGGCTGCGGATGATGGCGAGCCGCACCGGATCACGGTCGCAATCCTGGATCACCCGGCGGTCGAGCTTCAGGATGTCCGGCCGCAGCTCCGCCAGCCGCGCCAGGCCCGAATAGCCCGTGCCGAAATCATCGAGGGCGATCTGGAAGCCTTGGCGGCGGTATTCCTCGATGATGGAGCGGGTGTGGGCGGGGTCCTGCACGCGCTCATTCTCGGTGAATTCGAAGGTCAGCCGGTCAATCGGGAAGCCATGGCGGCGTGCCGCCTGCAAGCTCACCTGGATGCAGGCGCGGGGCTGATAGACGGCGTTGGGCAGGAAGTTGATGTTCAGCCGCCCCTGCAGGCCGAGCCGCGCGGCGAGTTCGATGGCCTTCACGCGGCAGGCCTGGTCGAAGGCGTAGAGGTTCTGCGGGGTCAGTTGCGCCAGCACGGTGGCGGCGCCTTCGCCTTCGGGGCCGCGCACCAGGGCCTCATGGGCCTCGATGCGCTGCTCCTCCAGGTCCACCACGGGCTGGAAGGCCATGGTGAAGGGGAACATCTCCGGCGCCTCGCGGCACGCGACGCAACCTTCATTTCTTGCCGGCACAGTCTTCTCCACTTCCTCCCCCAGCAGCTGTCGTCGCGGGGGGACGGAAAACAACGCGGGTCACGCCCTTTGCGTTGTGCCGGCAAGACCCCAAGGCATGGTGAATGACGGAAGCTTCACCTCCGGGTGAGCTCCCGCCTTTATCACACCCTCTGGCTCACATCCCCTGGCTCAGACCGGCTGGCCCCAGGCGGCGGCGAAGAACATCCCGGAAGCGGGCTTGCGGGACCGCGGCGCCATCTCGCGCTGGGCCAGCGCCTCGGGCAGCGCATCGGCGGGGCCGGGCTTGCCCAGGACGAGGGCGGCGACGGGCGTCACATCCTCCGGAATGGCGAAGGCCGTGCGCGCCGCGGCGGCGTCGAAGCCCGCCATCTGGTGGATCTGCAGGCCGAGGGCGGCCGCCTCGATCGCCATGGCGCTGGTGGCCTGGCCCGTGTCGTATTCGGCCCAGCGGTTGGGGTTGCCCTTCTCGGCGAAGTTCACGCGGGCGCAGGCCAGCATGAGCACGGGTGCCGCATTGGCCCAGCCCTGGTTGAAGGGCACGAGGCAGGCCAGCAGCTTCGCATAGGCCTCCGGCTCGTTCTCCTTGCGGGTGATGAGGTATTGCCAGGGCTGCTCGTTATAGGCGGAGGAGGCCCAGCGCGCGGCTTCCAGCACCTGGCGCAGCGCGGCCTCGGGCACCGCGTCGGGCAGGAAGCTGCGCGGGCTCCAGCGGGCGGCGATGGCGGGGCTGAGCGGGGTTTCGGCGGGGGCGAGGCGGTCCATCAGGGTCATCCAAAGGTTTGCAGAAGGTCATCCACCTGCCCGGGTGTGAGCAGGCGGGGGTTCCGGCCTTGCAAGAGCAGGGCCAGCTTCGCGGCTTCCTCCAGCTCCTCGGCGGCGTTCACCGCGTCGGTCAGGGTGGGGCCGCAGATCACGGGGCCGTGATTGGCGAGCAGCACGGCCTTGGCACGGCGCGCGGCCGCATGGATGGCGGGCTCCATGGCGGCATCGCCGGGGCGGTAATAGGGGATGAGGGGAATTTCCCGCCCCGCGCGCATCACGAAATAGGGCGTGAGCGGCGGGATCACGCCATCGAGGCAGGAGATGGCGGTGGCGTAGGTGCTGTGCAGGTGGACCACCGCCCCGGCATCGGGCCGGGCGGTGAGGAAGGCGCGGTGGAGGAAGACCTCCTTGGTCGGCTTGTCGCCGCCCACATGCGCCCAGTTGGCGTCCAGCCTGCTGATCCGCGCGGCATCGAGCCGTCCCAGCGAGGAATTGGTGGGCGTCATCAGGTAGCCATCGGTCAGGCGCACGGAGATGTTGCCCGCGCTGCCCACCGAAAAGCCGCGCTGGAAGAGGGAGGCGCCGAGCGCCACCAGCTCCTCCCGGGCCTGCTGTTCGTTCATGCAAAGGCCTTCAGGAAGAAGTCCCGCGCGCCGAAATTGCCTGACTTCAGGGCCAGGTGCAGGCCCTCCCGCGCGGCCTCGGAGGTGGCGTGGGTCCAGGGCACGCCGGGGTCTATCTCGGGGCCGATGCGCAGCGACTTCACGCCCAGGCGCTGCACCACGGCGCCCGAGGTCTCGCCGCCCGCCACCACCAGGCGGCGCACGCCGGCCGCGACCAGGGCGGCCGCGATGGCGGCCATCGTGTCCTCCACCAGCGCGCCGGCGGCGTCGCGGCCGAGCTTCGCCTGCAAGGCCTCCACCTTGTCCGGCGGCGCCGAGGCCGCGATGACCACGGGCCGCGCGGCGTCGAGCTTGTCCGCCATCCATTCCCGCGCCTGGGCTTCCAGGGCGGCGGCATCGGGCGTGGCGAGCGCGTCCAGTTCCAGCACCGGCACATGACCGCGCGCGAGGCCGATCTGCCCCAGCGTGGCGCGCGAGCAGGAGCCGGCGACGACGGCGCAGAGGCCTGTGGCGGGGGGCAGCGCATCGGCGTCGTCGCGCACCGGCAGCAGCCCGGCGCGGCGGAAATTCTCGGGCAGGCCCATGGCGATGCCCGAGCCGCCGGTGATGAGGGCATGGTTCGCGCAGGCCTCGCCCAGCGCCATCAGGTGCGCGTCCGTCACGGCATCGGCGATGGCGAGGCCGCGGCCCGATTCGGTCAGGCGGGCCATGTCGGCGCGGATGGCGGCCACCCCGCGCTCCA
Organism: Roseococcus suduntuyensis; assembly: GCF_014196305.1. Taxonomy (GTDB): domain Bacteria; phylum Pseudomonadota; class Alphaproteobacteria; order Acetobacterales; family Acetobacteraceae; genus Roseococcus; species Roseococcus suduntuyensis. Next base: position 168,581 of record NZ_JACIDJ010000004.1, on the reverse strand, counting down.
CGCTGGCGAAGGGGATCAGCCCCACCCCCGCCCGCGTCTGGCGCGAGAGCACGCGCACCAGGTTGGGGTCGGTCATGGGGGTGAGGGGGTGGTTCTCCATCCCGCCCTCGCTCAGCAGATGGGCGCCCACGAAGAGGTGCCCCTGGTAGATGGTGCGGCCATTGGTCGGGAAGGCCGGGCAGGCGATGGCGAAGCCGGTGCCGAGCCGCTTCATCAGCGCCTCCGCCACCGGGCCGATATTGCCCTCATCCGTGCTGTCGAAGGTGGAGCAGTATTTGAAGAGGATCTGCTTCGCACCTGCCGCCAGCAGCGCCTCGCAGGCGGCCAGCGACTGGGCGATGGCCTCGGCCACGGGAATCGTGCGGGATTTCAGCGCGATGATGACGGCGTCCGCCTCGGGCAGGTCGCCATCTGGCACCCCGATCACCTGGACGGCGCGCATGCCCTGCCGCACCAGCGTGCTGGCGAGGTCGGTGGCGCCGGTGAAATCATCGGCGATGCAGCCGAGCAGGGGCATGGGGGCACTCCGTCGCGTGAACCTCTCCTTTACGGAGTGTGTCGGCGGGCGCAACGGGGCTTGAACCGATCGCCGCGCGGGGCGACATGTGGGGGCGCCATGAACGATCCCCATTGCCGCCCGCCCATCCTGGACATGACGCCCGAGGGCGAGTTCCGCGAGGCCCCCCGGCCTTCCTGGCTGGACCGCGTGCTGGCGCGCACCGGCGGCATCGCCATCCTGGTGCTGGCGGCCACGCTGGGGCTGGTGCTGGTGGCGGTGGCCATCCTGTTCATTAGCCTGCTGATCCCGGTGGCCATCGGGGCGGGGCTGATCGCCGCCATCTCCATCTGGTGGCGCCGCCGGCGCATGCGCCAGGCGGGCATCCAGCCGGCCACCATCTTCGTGGTCCGCCGCTGAGGCCGGAGTTCCTGCCTGGCTGACGACCGGCCCTTCGGCCTCGACCCCACCCGCACCTTCGAGGTCGGGCGCGACGGCGCCCCGCGCGAGGGCGTGTCCCCCCCGCCCGAATGGCTTTCCCCCCGGCACCGCCTGGTGCTGGGGCTTTTCGCGTTGGGGCTGGTGGTGGTGGGAGGCTTGGCGGGGCTGACGGTGGCGGCCTTCGCCTCCGGCGCGCGGGAGGTGGCGGCGGCCTTCGCGCTGGCGACCCTGGCGGCGAGCCCGCTGCTGGTGCTGGGGCCGGTGCAGGATTGGTGGCGGTTCCGGCGGGGGCGGCGGCTGCGCTAAAGCCTTCTTGGAGCAAGTGATCTCCCGCTCCGGCGCCTCCGCCTCCGCGGATCAGGCGCCAGGATTCAGGCCGGCGACCGCACCACGGCGCGGATGCGCGCATCGCGCAGATAGAGACCCACCCAGGCGGCCAGCCCGAGCGCCAGGCAGATGATCTGCGGCGGGGTGCCGACCTCGCCCAGGCGGAAATGGATGGCGATGGCCCCGCCCAGGAAGCCCGTGACCAGCACCGCGCCCAGCGGCGCCGAGCGCGGAACGGCCAGGATGGCGGCGCAGGCCAGGGTGATGGTGCCCAGCAGCGGCGCCATGGCCAGCGGAATTTGCGACCCCTCCATGATGGCCACCATGAAGCCCGGCTGGAGGATCTGCGCCAAACCGTCCAGCGCCAGCAGCAGGACGACGAGATAGACCAGCACGTGGCCGACAAGGGCGGTGCGGGGGGTGGGCATGGGGGGGCTCCTGGCAGGAAGATACCCCAGTTCAGCATGGATTTCGTGTCGCGTCGCGATCGAAATGGCGACGACCCTACTCCTTTTCGTAGAGCAACCGCGCCCGGATCGTCCCCGGCAAGGCCCGCAGCTCCGTCAGGATGGCCTCGCTGTCGCGCGTGGCCCCGGCATCCACGACCACATAGCCGATCTCGCCATCGGTCTGCAGATACTGGCCGGCGATGTTCACGCCGCGCTTGGCGAAGACCTGGTTGACGTTGCCCAGCACGCCCGGCGCGTTGCGGTGGACATGCATGAAGCGCGTGCCGGTGGGCCGCGCGGGGAGCGCCACCTGGGGGAAGTTCACGGCGCCCTCGGTGCTGCCGGTGTCGGAGTAGTCGGCCAGCTTGCGCGCCACCTCCTCGCCGATGCGCGACTGCGCCTCCTCCGTGCTGCCGCCGATATGCGGCGTCAGGATCACATTGGGCAGGCCCTGCACGGGGGCGTGGAAGGGGTCGCCGTTGCGCTTGGGCTCCTCGGGGAAGACGTCCAGCGCGGCGCCGCCCAGGTGGCCGGCGCGCAGGGCCTCGGCCAGGGCCGGCAGGTCCACCAGCGTGCCGCGGGCATTGTTGATGAGGAAGGCGCCGCGGCGCATCTTCGCGATCTGCGCCGCACCGATCATGCCCATGGTGTCGGCGGTTTCCGGCACATGCACGGTGACGACGTCGGACCAGTGCAGCAGCTCATCCAGGCTCGCGCAGCGCGAGGCGTTCCCCAGCGGCAGGCGCCCGGCCGTGTCGTAGTAGATGACGCGCATGCCGAAGCTCTCGGCCAGCACGGAAAGCTGCTTGCCGATATTGCCATAGCCCACGATGCCGAGCGTGCGGCCCCGCACCTCGCGGTAGCCATCGGCGCTCTTGTCCCACTCGCCCGCATGGGCGGCGTTGGACTTGGGGAAGACGCCGCGCAGCAGCATCACGATCTCGCCCAGCGTCAGTTCGGCCACGCTGCGCGTGTTGCTGAAGGGCGCGTTGAACACCGGGATGCCCAGGCGCCGCGCCGCGTCCAGGTCCACCTGGTTGGTGCCGATGCAGAAGCAGCCGATGGTCAGCAGCCGGTCGGCGGCGGCCAGCGCCTCGGCCGTCAGCGTGGTGCGGCTGCGGATGCCCAGCATGTGGACACCCTTCAGCGCGGCGTGCAGCGCCTCGCCCTCCAGCGCCTTCTTCTCGCGCGTGACGTTCGTGTAGCCGTCCTCGGCCAGCAGGTTCACCGCGGTGTCGGAGATGTTCTCCAGCAGCAGGGTGCGGATGCGGGCCTTGGGGAAGGAGAGTTCGGACATGGGCATCTCAGCGGTTGGCCAGGTCCGCCAGGACCTGGGCCAGCACGCGGGTGCCGGCGGCCAGGGCCTCGGGGGTGGCGTGTTCGGAAGGGTGGTGGGAGACGCCGGCGCGGCAGGGCACGAAGATCATCCCCGTGGGGCAGATGGGCACCAGGAACTGCGCGTCATGGAAGGCGCCGGAGGGCAGGCGCATGTGCCGCAGGCCTTGGGATTTCGCCGCGGCCTCCACCGCATCCGGCACCACGGCGCCGAAATCGGCCGGGACGGCGTGGAAGCGTTCGGTCACGCGGGCGGTGCAGTGGCGGAGTGCGGCCTGGATCACGCCCTCGATCGCATTGCCGCGCGCCTGGAGCACGGCATTGTCGGGGTGGCGGAAATCGATGGTGAAGCGCGCGAGGCCCGCCACCGAGTTGGAGGTGTTGGGCTGCACCTCGATGCTGGCGACCGTGAAGCGCAGCACATCGGCCGGGTCGTGCATCAGCGTGTTCAGGGCCTGGATGGCGCGCAGCATGTCCTGCACCGCGTCCTTGCGCATCGCGAGCGGCGTGGTGCCGGCGTGGTCGGACTTGCCCATGATGTCCACGATGAACCAGCGGCTGCCCTGGATGCCGGTGACGACGCCGATGTCCGCCTCCCGCGCCTCCAGCATCGGCCCCTGCTCGATATGGGCTTCGACATAGGCGAAGGGGGCCGGGCCTTCCACGACGCCGAGCTTGCGGCGGGGGAGGTCGGATTCGCTCTCCAGCAGGGCGGTCAGGGCTTGGCCGAAGGGGATGCCCTCGCGGTCGGTGATGGCGTCCCAGGTCTCGGGGGGGGCGAAGCCGGCATAGGCCATGCTGCCCATGCAGCCGGGGGCATAGCGGCCGCCTTCCTCATTGGTCCAGGCCACGACCTCGATGGGGCGCTTCGTCTGAACGCCGGCCTCGCGGAGCGCCCGCACGGCCTCGAAGCCCGCGATCACGCCCCAGATGCCGTCGAACCGGCCGCCATTGGGCTGGCTGTCCATGTGGCTGCCGGTCAGCACGGGGGCCAGCGTGGGGTCCGTGCCCTCATGCCGCAGGAAGAGGTTGCCCAGCCGGTCCACGCTGGCGGAAAGCCCGGCCTTCTCCGCCCAGCCCAGCAGCAGGCGCCGCGCCTGGCGGTCCAGGTCGGACAGGCAGGGGCGGTTCACGCCGATATGGCCGTCCGGGTCGGTGAAGGCGCCCAGCTCGGCCATCGCCATCATGTCCTGCCAGTGGCGGGCTTCATTGACGGCGGCGACGAGGTTCGGGGCGATGGGCGGCATCTGCGGTGTCCTGCGGCGGAATGTGGCGATTAGGGCCGCAGGCCTGGGCAATCAAGCGCAAGCCCGGCATCCCTGCCATCACCGGGCGCTTGCCAGTGGCCGTGGCCGCCGCGCTATCCTGCATTGCAACATCGAGGCACCCCCATGGGCCGGCTTTCCACCCATGTCCTGGACACCGCCCATGGCCGGCCCGCCGCCGGCATGGGCTATGCGCTGCACCGGCGGGACGGCGAGGCGCGGCATTTGCTGGCCCAGGGCGTGACCAACGCCGATGGCCGCACCGACGCCCCCCTGCTGGCCGGCGAGGCCTTCGCCCCCGGCCGCTACGAGCTCAGCTTCGAGGTCGCCGCCTATTTTCGCGCCCAGGGGGTGAGCCTGCCCGAGCCCGCCTTCCTCGACGTGGTGACGCTGACCTTCGGCATGGCGGAAGGGCATTACCATGTGCCCCTGCTGGTCTCGCCCTATGGCTACAGCACCTATCGGGGGAGCTGAGGGATGGAATTCGACGCTGGCTATCTGGCCGAGTGGGCCAACCTGCTGCTGCGCTGGCTGCACATCATCACCGGCATCGCCTGGATCGGGGCGAGCTTCTATTTCATCGCGCTGGACAACAGCCTGGACCCGCCCGCCGATGGCAACCGGCTGGTGCGCGGCGAGCAATGGTCCATCCATGGCGGCGGCGTCTACTACAAGCGCAAATACATCAACGCGCCCGAAGCCCTGCCCGAGAAGCTGCACTGGTTCAAATGGGAAGCCTACTGGACCTGGATGAGCGGCTTCGCGCTGTTCGTCCTGATCTATTGGGGCCAGGCCAGCACCTATCTCATTGACCCCGCCGTGCTGGATTTGCCGGTGTGGCTGGCTATCCTGCTCTCCGCGCTGATGCTGGTGGGGGGGTGGGTGGGCTATGACCTGCTGTGCCGCTCGCGCTTCGGCGAGAACGAAACCAAGCTGCTGGCCGCCGGGGCCGCCATGCTGGTGGTGGCCACGCTCATCGCCACGCACCTGTTCTCCGGCCGCGGCGCCTTCCTGCTGATCGGCGCCATGACGGGCACGATCATGGTGGCCAATGTCGCGATGGTGATCATCCCCGGCCAGCGGAAGATGGTGGCCGCCATGCGGGCGGGCGAAACACCCGACCCCAAATATGGCGCCTGGGGCAAGCAGCGCAGCGTCCACAACACCTACCTGACGCTGCCCGTGCTGTTCCTGATGATCAGCCCGCACTACCCGTTGATCTATCAGCACCACCTGAACTGGCTGCTGCTGATCCTGCTGGCGCTGGCGGGCGCGCTGGTGCGGCAATTCTTCGTGCTGCGCCATTCGGGGCGGCGGAACTGGGCGCTGCCGGCGGGCGGCGCGCTGGCGGTGGCGTTGATCTTCGTGATCGCCGCACCCCGACCCGACCCGCGCTTCGCGGGCGTGGAGGCGCCACCCTTCCAGGACGTCCAGGCGCTGGTGGCGAGCCACTGCGCGCAATGCCACGCCGCCCGCCCCACCTTCGAGGGCATCGCCGTGGCCCCCAAGGGCGTGATGCTGGAAACGCCGCAGCAGATCCGCCGCTGGGCCGCCGCCATGCGCCAGCAGGTGCAGAGCGAGGCCATGCCCCCCGGCAACCTGACCGACATGACGACCGAACAGCGCGCGCAGATCATCGCCTGGATCGCGGCGGGGGCGCGGGTGGAATAACGCGTCTGATCGTCGCCGGCGCAGGCCGGCGGCGTGAATCAGCCGCACATTATGCCTCAGCCCCCGCGGTCGCGGTGCTCAAGCCGCTTCCTGTGCCGGGCGGGGGAACATGCAGACCGCCGCCTCCAGCTCGATGCGGTCCTCATCCTCCAGGCGAAGGGCGAAGTGGCGGCCGGGGAGAGCGACCCCCAGCTGATCGACCTTGTGGATGAGCTCCAGGATCCTGCCGTCCTGCTGCGGCGGGATGCGATGGAGCCTCTCGACACGCTCGGCCTCGTCGGAGGTGATCCGCACCCGCACGGGATCGCCCAGCATGTTGAAGGAGAGGCCCACCATCATGCCGTGGGCCGGCAGGCTGAACCGCGCAACCTCGCCAGGGCGCAGCAAGGTGTATCGCTGGAGGCGCAGGCTGGACTGGCGCTCGATCACCTCGGCGCCGGCCGCCTCGAACCGTGGGGCGGCGAAGGATGGCGGGAGCTCGGCGAAGGGGCCGGGTGCCACGTTCGTCACCACCGACAGCAAGCTCTCCATCATGGCCGCGCGCAGGGCCGGCCCGAGGTGCATGGTGTCCAGCATGTCGAAGGGGCAGGCGCCGTCCTCGACCAGCTGATAGCCATCCACCACCGGGACGCCGCGGGCCTTCGCCTCCGCGAGCCGGGCCGCGCGGGCCGCCTGGGCGATGTCCTGGATGGGCGTTTGCGGCGTGATGAGCAGCACGGGCACGATGCCGCGGGCCCGCAGCCAATCCACCGTGTGCCACAGCACCAGGCTGCTCACGCCGTCGCCGTGCTGCCAGATCTGCCCGTTGTCCGCGGGGTCCATGGCGAGGTGCGTCACGCCGGCCAGGTCGGCGCTGCTGAGCATGTAGGGCAGCAGGGCGGAGGGCGAGCCGCCCAGACCCACCGCCTGGACCGCGAAGGGCGGGTCCATCCCTCGCAGGACGGCGGCGAAGCCGTCATGCTTGATGGTGTTGCTGGTGCCGATCATGAGAAGCTTGCGCTGCATGACGCAGGATTAGACGTGGGTGCCCGGGCCTGCAATGCAATCACACATGCAGCGGCCGCACCTCTCCCGAGGCGGGCGCCTCGAGTGAGCCCTGGGGGGCGCGGGTTCAGGCCAGAACCGCCCGTGCCTCCTCGACCACGCCCGCCAGCGCCCCCGGCGCGAAGGGCGAGGCGAGCCCCGCCGAATCCACCAGCCCCGAGAAGGGCAGCGACCCGCCACGGCCGCACAGCGCCACATAGGCCTCCAGCGCGGCCGGCGCGTCGCGGCGCGAGCGTTGCCAGAACTGCATCGCGCAGCACAGCGCCAGCGCATAATCAATGTAGTAGAAGGGCGAGTTGTAGATGTGCTGCTTCGCCTGCCAGCGCCCGCCCTTGGCCGGGTATTCCAGGTCCCCGTAATCGGTCCAGGGCATGTAGAGCTTCTCCAGCCGCTGCCAGATGGCGTGGCGTTCGGCGGGCGTGGCGTCAGGGTTGGTGTAGACCTCGTGCTGGAAGTGATCCACGCAGGCGCCATAGGGGAGGAAGGCGAGCGAGCTGATCAGGTGCATGCGCCGGAACCGCTCGGCCGCCGCCTCGCCCACCAAATGATGGATGCCGGGATGGGTCAGGAATTCCAGGCCCATCGAATGGATCTCGGCCGATTCCATGCCAGGCCAGAGCTGGTCCAGCCCGGGCAGGGCGCGGCTTTGCCAGCACTGGAAGGCATGGCCCATCTCGTGCGTGAAGACGCCGATGTCGTGGTGGGTGCCGTTGAAGTTGGCGAAGATGAAGGGCGCGCCCTGCACCGGGAAGCTGATGCAGAAGCCGCCGCCCGCCTTGCCCGGCCGGTTCTTCAGATCGAGGAACCCGCCCGCCGCCATGCCGCGGAAGAAGGTGCCCAGCCGCGGGTCCATCCCGTCGAACATGGCCTGGGCCGCGGCCAGCAGGGTGTCGTGGTCGCCGAGCGGGGCGGGGTTGCCGTCGGGGTCTATCAGCGCCTCGTCCCAGTAGCGCAGGCGGTCCCAGCCATGGGCGGCGCGGCGGGCCTCCAGCAGCTCGGCCACCAGGGGGACCACGCGCGCCACGATTTCCTCGCGGTAGCGCGCGACCTCCTCCGGCCCGTAGTCGAGGCGGCGCATGCGGCGATAGGCCAGCGCGGTGAAGCTCTCGTCGCCCAGCTTGCGGGCCATGCCGTGCCGCAGCTTCACCAGCGCGTCGTAGATCGCGTCCAATTCCTTGCCATTCTGCGCGAAGAAGGACCAGCGCGCGGCCTCCGCCTCGTGGCGGCGGGCGCGGTCCGGGTGCTCGGCATGGGGGGCGAGGCCGGAGAGGTTCACCTCCTCCCCCGCCACGCGCAGCTTCGCCCCCGCCAGCAGCGCGGTGTAGCGGGCGGAGAGCTTCGCCTCCTCTTCCATATCGGCCGCGATCTCGGGGGCGAAGGTGGTGATGTCGCAACGCCACAGCGCCGGCGTGTGCGCGCCGCAGATTTCGGCGACCAAGGCGAGGTCCACCTCCTCCAGCACGCGGCGCTTCATCGCCGTCTCATGGCCCTGCACCACGGGGCCGAGGGCGTCGGCATATTCGCGCTCGGCCTTGGCCGCGGCATCCGTGGTGTCCTGGGCGAAGCGCAGATGGGCCAGCGCCATCCAGCCATCCACCTCGCGCCGCAGCGCGTCCCATTCGCGCAGGGTGGCCTCGGGCGCCTGGGAGAGAGCCGCGTTCAGGGCGGCGTAGCGCGCGGCCAGGGCGTCGCGGTCCGGGCGGGGTGCGGTGATGTCGGAAAAGCGCAGTTCCATCGCCGGTCAGCCCAGGTGCCGCACGAGGAATTCGGCCGTGCGCCCATTGGCGATGGTGGCCGCCCGCGCATCCCAGGCATGGCCGCCCATGCGGGCGAAGGCGTGGTCCACGCCCGGATAGACATGGGCCGTGACCTGCGGGTGGCCCTTCACGCCGGCCAGGATGGCGGCCTGGGCCTCGGGCGGCACGAACTTGTCCTTTTCCGCGATGTGCATCAGCAGCGGGTGCTTGATCTGCGGCGCGTCCTCCAGCATCCCCTCGATGCCCACGCCGTAGTAGCTGACATGGCATTCGGCATCCGTGCCGACCGCGGTGCGCCAGGCCATGCGCCCGCCCAGGCAGAAGCCCATGGTGCCCACCTTGCCGTTGCTGCCCGGCAGGGCGCGGGCCGCGGCGATGGTGGCGGCCAGGTCATCCAGGCCCTTCGCCTGGTCGAAGCCGTTCATCAGCGCGAAGGCGCGTTCCCACTGCGCCTGGCCGGCATCGGGGTCCAGGTCCACATTCGGCTCCTGCCGCCAGAACAGGTCGGGGCAGAGCGCGATGAAGCCCATGTCGGCCACCCATTCGGACAGCGCGCGCATGGCGGCGTTCACGCCGAAGATCTCCTGGATGAGCACCACGCAGCCCGCGGGCTCGGATTTCGGGCGAACCAGCAGGGTGTCGAAGCGGCCGGTTCCGTCGGTGGCCTGGATGGAAAGGCTGGACATGGTCGGGAACTCCCTTGGCGTGTCGCGTGGTTACGGCCATTTAAAGGCCGATGCAGCGTCGTGCCATGATAGCCGCCCTTGCCGCGCCCGCCATCGCCCTGCCAGGCATCGTCTGTCCAGGCAGGGCGCGCGCCGCCCTTTCGTTGGAGGCGGCGCTGGTTCAGGCCGGCTGGACCCATGCGCCCTATGACGGGCTGACGCCGGCCCGCTTCCGCGCCACCCCGAACGGCGTGGCCATCGAGGGCGTCTCGGCCGGCAGCTTCATCTGGCGCCGCACGCCCGGCCAGGCCGCCTGCCTCACCTGGCGCTGGCGGGTGGACCATGGCCCGCCGCCGACGGATTTGACGCGCCGTGGCGGCGAGGACCGCGCCATCTCACTCACCGTGGGTTTTTCCGGCTGGCCGGCGCGCGCCTCGCTCTGGCAGCGCACCCAGCACGCGGTGGCCCAGGCGCGGGCGGGCGACCACCCGTTGCCGCGCTCGGCACTCATCTATGTCTGGGGCGGCACGGGGCGGGAACCCGCGGCCTTCTACAGCCCCTGGATGGGCGGCCTCGGCAAGGTGCGCGTGCTGCGCCCCGCCGCCGCCCCGACCGGGCGCTGGTTCGAGGAGCGGGTGGACCTCGCCGCCGACTGGACCGAAAGTTTCGGCGGCCCCCCGCCACCCCTGCAAGAGATTGCCCTCGGCACCGATACGGACGACACCGGTGCGCGCGTCTCGGCCATGGTCGAGAACATCCGTCTCACCCCCTGCGGTTAGGAACCGAAACCCGATGCCCATCGAGCGCAAGGAATTCCGTGATGCCATGGCCCGCCTGCCGGCGGCGGTGAACATCATCACCACGGGCGGCCCCGCCGGCCGCGGTGGCTTCACGGCCAGCGCGGTGTGCAGCGTGACCGACAGCCCGGCCACGCTGCTGGTGTGCATGAACCGCACCGTCTCCTCGGCCGAACTGTTCCGGGCGAATGGCACGCTCTGCGTGAACACGCTGTGCGGCAGCCAGGAGGAGCTTTCGGGGATCTTTGCGGGTGCCACGGGCGTGGATGGCGAGGCGCGGTTCGAATTCGGCACCTGGTCGCCCATCGTCACCGGGGCGCCGGCGCTGGAGGGCTGCCTTGTGGCCTTTGACGCGCGCATCACCGACATGATCGAGAAAGGCACGCATGTCGTGATCTTCGCGGAGGTGGAGGCGGTGCGGATCGGCGGCGCGGACCCGGCGCTGCTGTATTTCGCGCGGAATTACCGGCAGGTCGCGGCGTAAGCCGCGCGTTGGAACTTCCCGGCGTAAGCCGCGCTTTGGAGTGTCGCGGCGTAAGCCGCGCGTTGGAACGTCTCGGCATAGCTCCAGCTTGACAGCCCCGGGGGGCGGACTGACACCCTGACCGGGTGAGGAAGCAAGGCGCACGCGCCGGCCGGTGGTCCGGATGGGCCGCCCTGGCCCTTGTTCTGCTGTGCGGCGCGCTGGCGCCGCTGCTGACACTCGGCCCGCGCATCCTCGACGTGAACGATCTGGGCTGGCTGCTGCACGGCACGCTGGGGCCGGACCCCGTGGCCTACCTCGTCGCCTGGATGTATTTCGCGCCCGCCCCCTGGGCCTGGCCGCCCGGGCGCAACCCGGACTACGGGCTCGAACTGTCGAGTGCCATCTTCTACGTGGATGTGGTGCCGCTGATGGCCTTCCTGGCCAAGGCGCTGCGGCCGATCGTCGAAATCCCGCAATACTGGGGCCCCTGGCTGGTGCTGAGCGCGGCGCTGCAGGCGGGCTTCGCCTGGAAGCTGCTGGGCGTGGCCGTGCGCGACCCCTGGGCGCGGGCTTTCGGCGCCATCCTCTTCGCCTGGCAGCCCATGCTGCTGAACCGCATGGGCGGGCATTTCGCCCTGGTCAGCCAATGGGCGCTGCTCTGGGCGCTGTGGCTCTGCCTGCGGCCCGCGGCACGGGGGCAGACGGCGTGGTGGATGGCCTGCCTCGGCACGGTCGCGCTGCTCAACGCCTATGTGCTGGCCATGTGCGCGGGGCTGTGGGTCGCGGATCTGCTCGGGCGGCTGTGGCGGGAGCGCGCCTGGGGCGCCACCCTGATCCAGGCGGTGCTGGTGCCGGCAAGCTTCCTCTCCGCCCTCTGGCTCGCCGGGTATTTCACCGTGACGGGCGAGGTGGCACCCATGGGGCTGCATTACGGCCTGGCGCAGCTCGACCTCACCGCCCCCTTCGACGGCACCGCCTGGGGCTGGCTGCTGCCCGGCCTGCCGGGGCTGCGGCATTGGGAGCATGGGGGCAGCTATCTCGGCGCCGGCACTCTGCTGCTGCTGGCCCTGGCGCTGTGGTTCGTGCTGCGCCATGGCGGGGCCTGGCCCGCGCTGCGGCCGCATGCGGTGCTGCTGCTGGTGCTGGCGGGGATGCTCGCTTTCGCCATCTCGCCCAACCTCGCCATCGCGGGGCAGGTCTTTCCACTGTTTGAACTGCCGGGCTTCGCGCGGCGGCTGGCGGACATGCTCCGCTCCTCCGAGCGCTTCTTCTGGCCGCTGGGCTATGCGCTGATCTTCGCCGCCATCGCGGTGCTGGCGCGGCACCTCGCGCGGCCCTGGCTGCGGGCCGCGCTGCTGGGGGCCTTCTTGTTGCAGGCCGCCGACATCCAGGCCGGCATGGGGCAGTTCCGCACCCTGGTGGCCGCGGCACCCCCCGTCGCCGCCGAACGCCTGCCCGACCCCTTCTGGGACGAGGCCGCCCGACGCATCCAGCGCGTCCGCGCCGTGCCCGCCGGCAATTTCGGCGAGGATTGGGAGGAGCTGAGCCGCTGGACCGCCCCGCGCGGCATCCCGAGCGACGCCGTCTATCTCTCCCGCGTGGACCCGGCGCTGGTGGTGGCGCTGAACACCCGCGTGCGCGCTGCGCTGGAGGCGGGGCAGTGGGAGGCCGGCACCCTCTACATCCTGCGCGACGACGCCACCCGCGCCCTGGTGGAGGCGCGCCGCGACCCGGCGCGCGACCTGTTGGCCGAGGTGGATGGCATCACCGTCTTCGCGCCGGGCTGGCTTCACCACTCGCCATAGAAGACGCCGGCGGCCTTGTGGCGGTCGGTGCGGAATTCGGCCTCGGCCCAGGTGAGGGTGGTGCGGCATTTCAGGTTGGTGGCCCAGTCCAGCAGGCGTTCGCGCATCGCCACGCGCGTCGCTTCGTGGGCGGGGTCGGTGCCAAGATCGAAAAACTCGTCCGGGTCGGCGCGGAGGTCATAAAGCTGGGGCGCCAGGCCGCTGGTCCAGTGGATGTACTTCCACTCCGCGGTGCGGAGCATGAAGCCGCGATGCTGGCCGGTGGGCAGCCCGAGCCGCCGCCGCGCCGCGCGGAAGGTGATGTCCAGCTCGCTGATCGCCGCCTCGCGCCACGCGGTCGCGGTGCCGCGCGTGAGGCCGAGCAGCGAACGCCCTTCCAGCACATGCGGCGCCTCCGGCAGGCCCAGTGCGTCGAGGAAGGTGGGGACGAGATCAATGGCCTCCACGAAGCGTGGCTCCACCGTGCCGCGCGTGGCGTCGGCGTCCGGCGAGGGGTCATACATGATCATCGGCACGCGCTGGACGCAGTCGTGGAAGAGTTCCTTCTCCCCCAGCCAGTGGTCGCCCAGATAGTCGCCATGGTCGGAGGTGAACACCACCAGCGTGTCCTCCCAGCGCCCCATGCGCTCCAGCAAATCCCACACACGGCCCAGATGGTCGTCCACCTGCGTGATCAGGCCCATATAGGTGGGGCGGACGGCCTCGATGCAGGCATCGTTCTGGAAGCTCTGCGCCACCTCCTCCTCCTGGAATTCGCGCAGCACGGGGTGGGCGTTGCTGCCGCGCTCGACCGCGTGCCGGCGCACGGGCAAGGCGTGTTCCGGCCCATACATCGCGTGGTAGGGGGCGGGGGCGATGTAGGGCCAGTGCGGCTTCACATAGCTCAGATGCAGCACCCAGGGTGTGTCGCCTTGCGCCTCGATGAAGCGCAGCGCCTGGTCGGTGGTGTAGGCGGTCTCGCTGTGTTCCTCACGCACGCGGGCGGGCAGGCGGGCGTGGCGCATCTTCCAGCCATTGCGGATGCTGCCGTCGGTGTCGGTGGCGGCGATGACGTAGTCCGTCCAGGGGTCGGCGCTGTCATAGCCCTGGGCGCGCAGCCAATGCGCGTAGGCGGATTGCGTCTCGGCATGGTGGCCGTCATGGCGGTCGAGCAGGGTGAACCAGCCCTCGCGCAGCAGCACGGCCAGTTCGTCCTGACCGTCCAGCAGCAGGCGCTTCATGCCGTGGCTGTCGGGCAGCATGTGGGTCTTGCCCGCCAAGGCAAGGGTGCGGCCGGATTCACGCAGGTGCCAGCCCAGCGTGACCTCGCCCACGCTGAGGGGAACACGGTTGTGGGTGGCGCCGTGGCTCGCGACATAGCGGCCCGTGTAGAAGCTCATCCGCGAGGGGCCGCAGATCCCTGATTGCACATAGGCGTGGTCGAAGCGCACCCCGCGCGCGGCCAGCCGGTCCAGGTTGGGGGTGCGGAGGTGCGGGTGGCCGGCGCAGCCCAGATGGTCCCAGCGCAGCTGGTCGCACATGATGAAGAGCACGTTCCGCGCGGCCATTGGCGTTCCCCCTGTCTCGTTCCATCCTACCCGCAACGGCACAGGAGGAAACGCCCATGACCCGCTTCACGCCACTGACCGAGGCCACCATGACCACCCGCCAGCGCGAGGTGGCCGCCAGCATCGGCTCGGGCGCGCGCTCGGGCGTGAAGGGGCCTTTCCCCGCCTGGCTGCACAGCCCCGAGATGGCCGAGCGCCTGCAGCAGGTGGGCCGCTTCATGCGCTGGGAGAGCAGCCTGCCGCCGCGCCTGTCGGAGCTTGCGATCCTCGTCACGGCCAGGCGCTGGCGCGCGCGCTTCGAGTGGTTCGCGCACCACAAGATGGCGATGGATGGCGGCCTCAGCCCCGCCATCGCGGAGGATGTGCGGCTGGGCCGCACGCCGTCCAACATGGCCGAGGACGAGGCCGCGGTGTTCCGCTTCGTCTCCGAGGTGCAGGCCACGGGCGATGTCAGCGACGAGGCCTTCGAGGAAGCCCGCCGCCTCTTCGGCGAGAAGGGCTGCGCCGAACTGCTCGGCATCACGGGCTACTACACCGCCGTCTCCTTCACGTTGAACGTGGACCGCGTGGCGCTGCCGGAGGGCGTGCCCGACCCCTTCCCGGATTGAGCCTGTGCTCGGCCTCGCCCTCCTGCTGAGCGAGCCCTTCGTCCTCATCCCGCGACTCGCGTCGGATCGCCTTCGGTGGGATCACCGAAGGCGTGAATCCGCCGCGCATGCTTGGTGCTGGTGGTGAGCGCCATCGCCTGGCTGTGAGACCGCGACTGACACTTCGCGGGTTGTGCGGCGCAATATGGGGCGGTAGGACTCGCAGATGCGTTTCGCTCCGCCCTGACACCACGTCACTGGCCTGACCTCCGCGCCACCCTTCCGGGCGCGGCCTGTTGACGTGCGCGCGCCCTTGGCGCGCCCCCCGCGGAGTTTCCTCACTTGACGCATCTCGAACGGCTTCGCGCCGAATGGTTCCCCAATGTCCGCGCCGACATCCTGGCCGGCACGGTCGTGGCCCTCGCGCTGATCCCGGAGGCCATCGCCTTCTCCATCATCGCGGGCGTGGACCCGAAGATGGGGCTCTACGCCTCCTTCTGCATCATGATCGTCATCGCCTTCGCGGGCGGGCGGCCGGCCATGATCTCGGCGGCCACGGGTGCGATGGCGCTGGTGATGGTGACGCTGGTGCGCGACCATGGGCCGCAATACCTGCTGGCGGCGACGCTGCTGTGCGGCGTGTTCCAGATCATCGCGGGCGTCCTGAAGCTGAGCGTGCTGATGCGCTTCGTCTCGCGCTCGGTGATGACGGGCTTCGTGAACGCGCTGGCCATCCTGATCTTCATGGCGCAGCTGCCCGAACTCATCGGCGTCAACTGGATCACCTACCCGATGGTGGCCGTGGGGCTGGCCATCATCTACATCCTGCCGCGCTTCACCACGGCCGTGCCCTCGCCGCTGGTGGCCATCGTCTTCCTCACGGCCGCCGCGCTGCTCTTCGGCATCGAGGTCCGCACCGTGGGCGACATGGGCGAACTGCCCACCGACCTGCCCGCCTTCCTGCTGCCCGACGTGCCCTGGAACCTGGAGACGCTGCGGATCATCCTGCCCACCTCGCTCACCCTCGCGGTGGTGGGGCTGCTCGAATCCTTCATGACGGCGCAGATCGTGGACGAGCTGACCGACACCCCCTCCAACAAGAACCGCGAGGGCGCGGGCCAGGGGCTGTCGAACATCGTGGCCGGCTGCTTCGGCGGCATGGCGGGCTGCGCCATGATCGGGCAATCGGTCATCAACGTGCAGTCGGGCGGGCGGGGGCGGCTGTCCACGCTGTGGGGCGGCGTCTTCCTGCTGATCCTGCTGATGCTGCTGGGTGACCTGGTGCGGCAGATCCCCATGGCGGCGCTGGTGGCGGTGATGGTCATGGTCTCCATCGGCACCTTCCGCTGGTCCTCGCTGCGCGACCTCGCGGTGCATCCTTGGGAATCCTCGGTGGTGATGGTCGCCACGGTGATCGTGACGGTGCTGACGCATGATCTGGCGCAGGGTGTCGCGGTAGGCGTGCTGCTCTCGGGGATCTTCTTCGCGCGCAAGGCGGCGCGCATCTTCCGCATCACCTCCACCCTCTCCGAGGATGGCCGCAGCCGGACCTACACCGTCACGGGCGAGATCTTCTTCGCCTCCGCCGACGCCTTCGTGGACAGCTTCGACCTGCGCGAGGCGATCGAGCGCGCCGTCATCGACGTCTCGGGCGCGCATGTCTGGGACCTCACGGCGGTGGCGGCCATTGACCGCGTTGTGCTGAAATTCCGCCGCGAGGGGACGGAGGTGGACATCCTCGGCCTCAACCAGGCCAGCTCCGAACTGCTCGGGCGGCTGGGTCGCCACGACAAGCCAGGGGCCACCGATGCTCCGGCGACGCACTGAGGGGGGACGAGAACATGCCACGCATCCTGGCCTGCACCGACGGCTCCATCTACGCCGAGAGCATCATTGATCACGCCGCCCGGGCGGCGCGCGCGCTGGGCGCCGGCGTGCAAGTGCTGCACGTCCTCCCCCGCACGCCCGCCGAGGCGCCGGTGGACCGCAGCGGGGCGCTGGGCCTCGACCGTTCCGAGGAATTGCTGAAGGAACTCGCCGCGCTGGACGAGGCGCGGGGGAAGCTGGCGCTGAAGCGCGGCCGCGCCATCCTGGACGCCGCCGAGGCAAGGCTGCGCGCGGCGGGTGTGGCGGAGGTGCGCCTGACCCAACGCCACGGCGCGCTGGTGGACAATGTGCTGGAGCTGGAACGCGAGACGGAGCTGCTCGTCATCGGCAAGCGGGGCGAGGCGGCGGATTTCGCGGCCGGCCACCTGGGCGCCAACCTGGAACGCGTACTCCGTTCCAGCCCCAGGCCCGTGCTGGTCTCGGCCCGCGCCTTCAAGCCCATCGCGCGCTGCGCCATCGCCTATGACGGGAGTGCCGCGGCCCTGCGGATGGTGGAGTTCGCCGCCCGCAGCCCGCTGCTGGAGGGGATGGCGCTGGACCTCGTCACCGTCGGCTCCGGCGGGGCCTCGCTGCAATCCGCCCCCGCCGCCATCCTGGAGGCCGCCGGCCGCCCCGCCCGTCCCGTGCTGCTGCAAGGCGAGACGCATGAGGCCATCGCCGCCCATGTGGCCGATGCGGGCGTGGACCTGCTGGTGATGGGCGCCTATGGCCACGGCCGGCTGCGCACCATGATCCTGGGCAGCACCACCTCCGCCCTGCTGCGCGGCTGCCGGATTCCGGTGCTGGTTTTTCGTTGACAGGTTGCGACCGAGCCTGACGCGGGCAAGGGGCATATTGCCCCCATGCTGATCCTCGCTGAACCCCTGAACCTGATCCTGACGGCGCTGGCCCTGCTGGCGCTCGATGCCTAGCTGAACCGGAAGCCCCGGATCAGGCCTCCCGCAGCATCTCGATGATGCCCGAAAAGTCGCGCAGCGCCCCGCCATCGGCCGCGAAGCGCTCATAGAGGGTGAGTGCCGCCGCCCCCAGCGGCGTGGCCGCCCCCACCGCGCCCGCCGCCTGCTGCGAGAGGCCGAGGTCCTTCAGCATCAGCGCCGTGGCGAAGCCGGGCGCGTAGCCGCGGTTGGCCGGGCTGCCCGGCACCGGGCCGGGCACCGGGCAATAGGTGGTCAGCGACCAGCACTGCCCGGAGGACTTGCTCGCCACCTCGAACAGCGCCTCATGGCTGAGGCCGAGCTTTTCGGCGAGCGTGAAGGCCTCGCAGGTGCCGATCATGGAGATGGCCAGCAGCATGTTGTTGCACAGCTTGGCCGCCTGGCCCGCGCCGGCCTCTCCGCAATGGACGATGCTGCGCCCCATGGCCTCCAGGATCGGCCTGGCGCGGGCGAAGGCCGCGGCATCGCCGCCCACCATGAAGGTGAGCGTGCCATTCTCCGCCCCCATGGTGCCGCCCGAGACGGGGGCGTCCAGCATCGGCCGTCCTGCCGCCACCTCCCGCGCCGTGGTGACGTCAATGGTGGAGCAGTCGAGCAGCACGGCCTCGGGTTCGGCAGCCTCGGCCATGCCGCCCGCGCCCAGCCAGGCCTCGCGCACATGGGTGCCGGCGGGCAGCATGGTGATGACGAAACCCGCCCCGCGCGCCGCATCGGCGGCCGATTGCGCGCGGGTGATGCCGGCCTCGGCGGCGGCGTCCATGGCGGCGGCGCTGAGGTCATAGCCCGCCACCTCATGCCCCGCCCGAACCAGGTTGCGGGCCATGGGCAGGCCCATATTGCCGAGCCCCACGAAGCCGATGCGCGCCATGATGTTCTTCCTCCGTTTGCCGAAACCCTATCCCGGCACGGGCGATTGTCCATGCGGGCGGAAAAATGGCAGCCCCGTTCATGCTGCGGCCACCTTCCCGCAACACCCTTCCGCGAGACGGAGAGAAGGACGCATGCGGATTCTGGTCGCGCCCTCGGGCTACAAGGAATGCCTCCTGGCCGGGGAGGTGGCCGCCGCCATCGCGGCAGGGCTGGCCCGCGCCTGCCCGGCGGCGGAGGTCACCTGCCTGCCGCTGGTGGATGGCGGCGAGGGCTTCACCCGCGCCATGACCGCGGCGGGCGGGGGGCGGCTGCGGGCGGTGCGCGTCACCGGCCCCACCGGCGCGCCGGTCGAGGCGGTGTTGGGCCGGGTGGATGACACCGCCATCCTGGAGATGGCCTCGGCCGGCGGGCTGCGGCTGGTGCCCCGCGACGCCCGGGACCCGCTGGCCACCACCACGCGCGGGGTGGGTGAGCTGCTGCGCGCCGCGCTGGAGGGCGGCGCGCGCCGCATTCTGCTGGGCTGCGGCGACAGCGGCACCTGTGACGGCGGGGCGGGCCTCGCCCAGGCGCTGGGCTTCCGGCTGCTGGACGCCGAGGGGCAAGACCTGCCGCCGGGCGGGGGCGCGCTGGTCGCGCTGGACCGGATCGAGACCGCCGGCCGCGACCCGCGCCTGGCCGGCGTGACCGTCGAAGTCGCCTGCAACACCCGCGTGAAGCTCTGCGGGCCGGAGGGTGTCAGCCGCGGCTTCGGCGCGCAGAAGGGCGCCTCGCTCGCCGATATCGAGCGGCTGGAGGCCGGGCTGCATCGCTTCGCGGCGGTGGCGGCGCGGGACCTGGGCGCCGTGGGGCTGCTCGACCTTCCGGGTGGCGGCGCCTCGGGCGGGCTGGGCGCCGGGCTGCATGCCTTTCTCGGCGCGAAACTGCGCCCCTGGGCGGAGGTGACGCTGGCGCGGCTCGACCTCGACCGGCGGATCGCGGGCGCCGACCTCGTCCTCACCGCCGAGGGCGGGCTGGATGGCCAGAGCCTGCGCGGCAAGATTCCCGCCGAGGTGGCGCGGCGCGCGCGGTCGCTCGGCGTGCCCGTCATCGCGCTGGCCGGCACGCTGGGGGAAGGGGCGGAGGCGCTGGGCCTCGACGCCCGTTTCGCCAGCCTGCGCGGGCCGGGCAGCCTGGAGCAGGCGATGGCGCGCGCGGCCGCCGACCTCGAAGCCTGCGCCGAGCAGGTGCTGCGCGCCGTGCTGGTGGGTCGGCGCATGGCGCAGCCCGCGCGGGCGGCGGCCTGAGCCGGCGCGTCAGCCCGGCACGATGCCCGGCCGCCCGGCCAGCGTGACCAGATGCGCGCGGTCCTCACGCGGCGCGCCGGGGCGTTCCACATAGGGCACGGCGCGGTAGATGGCCGAAAGCCGGTCCGCCCGCACCTCGTGCCGCGTGTAGCCGCGGCGGTTGCTGTGGAAGCGCAGATGGGGGTTGTTCCGCAGCACGCCTTCGGCCGTGGCCTGGGCCTCGCCGCCATCGCCCTCGCTGCTGATGGAGGTGGTGACGAACTCCACCCCCAGCGCCGGGCCTTCGGGCGTGCGCTGGATGTCGCCCGCCCAAGCGCGATGGACATCGCCCGTCAGCACCACGGCATTGCGGCCTTCCAGCATGTCCAGCACGCGGGCACGGGCGGCGGGGTAGCCATCCCAGCCATCCATGCTGATGGGGCCGCCGGGGAAGACCCGGGGTGTGAAGAAGACCTGCTGCCCCAGCACCTGCCAGGTGCCGCGGCCCTCGCGCAGGCCCTCGCGCAGCCATTGCTCCTGCACGGGGCCCAGCATCTGCGCGTCCGGCCGCGCCACCGCCTCGCAAGGGATTCGCGTGCCGTCGCCGCAGGGCTGGTCGTCGCGGAAGCGGCGGGTGTCGAGCGCGTGGAAGTCCAGCAGGGCGCCGAAGCGCAGGCGGCGGAAGGCGGTGATGTGCTCCGCGCGCGGGCGGGCGGAGGGCCGCACCGGCGTGTGCTCATACCAGGCCTGGAAGGCGGCGGCGGCGCGCAGCGCGAATTGCTCGGGCGTCACGATCACGTCGCGGAAGCGGCCGGTGCCGTCGCGCTGGCTTTGCATGGCGGCCCAGTTGTTCTCCACCTCATGGTCGTCATAGGTGGTGATGAAGGGGTGGGCGGCCTGGGCGTCGGCGAGGTCCGGGTCGGTGCGGTATTGCGCGTGGCGGCTGCGGTATTGGTCGAGCGTGAAGGTCGCCGGGCCGTGGTGGGAGCGCACCACCGGCCCCCAGCCGCCCTGGCCCGGGCGGCGGCCGGCGTGCTCGTAGATGTAGTCGCCATAGTGGAAGACGAAGGCCACGTCCTCCTCGCGCGCGGCGTGGTGCCAGGCGGTGAAGTGGCCGTGCTCGTAGTTCTGGCAGCCGCCGGCGAGGAAGTTCAGGGAAGCGGCCTCGCCGGGCGCGGGGGCGGTGCGGGTGCGGCCCGTGCGGCTCTGCTGGCCCTGGGCGGTGAAGCGGTAGAAATAGGGGCGCCCCGGCCGCAGCCCGCCTACCTCGACATGCACGGCGTGGGCCGCTTCTGGCCGGGCCGTCGCCTCGCCGCGCGCGACCACGCGGCGGAAGCCGTCATCCTCCGCCACCTCCCAGGCCACGGGCACGGGGTCATTGCCCATGCCGCCGCCATCCTCCAGCGGGGCGGGGGCGAGGCGCGTCCAGAGCACCACCGAATCCGGCCACGGGTCGCCCGAGGCCACGCCCAGCGTGAAGAGCGGTCCCGGCGCCTGGGCGCGCAGCGGGCGCGGCGTGAGCGCGGCCAGCGCCGCGAGGCCCGCGGCCCCGCGCAGCGCCCCGCGCCGTGACAGCTCCAGGACATGACGAACCACACTATCCACGCGTCAGCGCCTCCCGCACCACCGAGCGGAATTCCCGCCGGTGCAGCTCACGTAGCACCAGCAGCGACGCCAGGATCAGGGCCACCGGGTGAAGAATCCATGTCAGCGCGGCCAGCCCGAAGTAGTAGGCGCGCAGCCCCGTGTTGAAGTGCCGCGCGGCGCGGTTGGCGACCTCGGCCGCCATGTCGGCCTGGGGCAGGGCGTCCTCGCCCAGGCCGATGCCGCCCACCACGATCGAGCAGTAGTTGAACTGGCGCAACGCCCAGGTCAGCTCGAAGAAGGCGCGCACGAAGATGAAGACCAGCAGGAAGATCCGCAGCTCCCAGGCGAAGTCCGTGGCGGGCGGCTGGGCGAAGGGCAGGGCGGAGAGCGCCCGCTGGCCGAGATCGGGCGCGCCCAGCAGCGCCACCAGGCCCGCTAGGATGAAGATGGAGGTATTGGCCAGGAAGGAGGTGCTGGCCATCAGGTTGCCGATGATGGCCGTGTCGCTGATGCGGTTGTCGCGCGTCAGCAGCGCGCGCATCCAGGTGCGGCGGTGCATGTCCATCGCCGCGATGACGGAGCGCGAGCGGATGGAGGGAACGCGGTCCACCACCGCCGAATAGCCCGTCCAGCAGCCCAGGAAGACCAGCAGGGCCGCGAGGTCGAGCGGGCTGATCGGCCAGCCGGTCATGCCGGGCTCACCCCTGGCCGGCGAGTTTCCGTTCCACGAAGTCCAGCCGGTCCTGGCCCCAGAAGATCTCGCCCTCGATGACGAAGCTGGGCGCGCCGAAGACGCCGCGCTCCAGGGCCGCCTCGCTGTCCGTGCGGCGGCGGTCGGCCCATTGCGGGTCCTCGGCCAGCTTCAGCAGGGCCGGGCCGTCCAGGCCCACATCGGCGGCGAGCGTGGCGAAGGTGGCGGGGTCGGCCGGGTTCACGTCATCGGCCCAGATCGCGCGCATGATGCGGTGCGAGAGCCGGATGGCCGGCACCACGCCCTGCGTCTCGCGCAGGGCCACCACGGCGGCGGCGATGGGCGGTTCGTTGAAGGGAAAGGAAGATGGCTGCGGGTTCAGCGGCAGGTTCAGGTGCCGGCTCCAGCGGGCCAGCTCCATCAGCCGGTAGGCCTGGCGCTGCGGGGCGCGCTTTGGCAGGGGCAGCCCGCCCGAGGCCGGGAAGATCACCCCGAAATCCACGGGGAAGGGGGCGACGGTGGCCCCGTGCTTCGCGCACATCGCCTCGAAGCGCGTGGAGCCGAGATAGGCCCAGGGGGAATTCAGCGAGTAGTAGTAATCCACATGCATCGTGAAGTCCTCCGGGGCCGTTCACGCCGGGCAGGTGCCCGGCGCGTCCTGGGCCTGTTCAGCCCATCTTCTTCTTCAGGTTCTCGTCCAGCGCGGCCAGGAAGGCCTGGGTGGAGAGGTAGGGCTGGTCCTTGCCGATGAGGATGGCGAGGTCCTTGGTCATCTGCCCGCCCTCGACCGTCTCGATGCAGACCTGCTCCAGCGCGTTCGCGAAGTCGGTCACGTCGGGCGTGCCGTCGAACTTGCCGCGATAGGCCAGGCCGCGCGTCCAGGCGAAGATGGAGGCGATGGGGTTCGTGGAGGTCTCACGGCCCTTCTGGTGCTCGCGGTAGTGGCGCGTCACCGTGCCGTGGGCGGCCTCGGATTCCACCGTCTGCCCATCGGGCGAGAGCAGCACGGAGGTCATGAGGCCGAGGCTGCCGAAGCCCTGCGCCACGATGTCCGACTGCACGTCGCCATCGTAGTTCTTGCAGGCCCAGACATAGCCGCCTTCCCACTTCAGCGCGCAGGCCACCATGTCGTCGATCAGCCGGTCCTCGTAGGTGATGCCGGCGGCCTTGAACTTGTCGGCGAATTCCGTGTCGAACACCTTGCGGAAGATGTCCTTGAACTCGCCGTCATAGGCCTTGAGGATCGTGTTCTTGTGGCTGAAATACACGCTGTAGCCGCGCGAGAGGCCGTAGTTCAGGCTGGCGCGGGCGAAGCCCTCGATGCTGGCGCGGGTGTTGTGCATGCCCATCAGCACGCCGCCGCCGGCGGGGAAGTTCGTGACTTCCATCTCGACCGGCGCGCCGCCATCGGCGGGCGTCCAGGTCAGCGTGGCCTTGCCGGCACCGGGGACCTTGGTCTCGGCGGCGCGGTAGATGTCGCCATAGGCATGGCGGCCGACCACGATGGGCTTGGACCAGTGCGGCACCAGGCGCGGCACGTTCTTGCAGATGATGGGCTCGCGGAAGATCGTGCCGTCGAGGATGTTGCGGATGGTGCCGTTCGGGCTGCGCCACATCTTCTTCAGGCCGAATTCGGCGACGCGCGCCTCATCGGGGGTGATGGTCGCGCACTTCACGCCCACGCCATACTGCTTGGTGGCATTGGCGGCATCCACCGTCACCTGGTCGTCGGTCTGGTCGCGATATTCGATGCCGAGGTCGTAGTACTTCAGGTCGATGTCGAGGTAGGGCAGGATCAGGCGGTCCTTGATGAACCCCCAGATGATGCGCGTCATCTCGTCCCCGTCCATCTCCACGACGGGGGTTTTCACCTTGATCTTGGCCATGCGGTCCTTGCCTTTATCTTAACCCCGCCAGCGCACGCGCCCGCAGGGGTCCTCAACCGGAGTGTTGCGATGCGGGCCGCACCATCGCACCGTGGCCCCCTTGAAACAAGGGATGGGGGCCAAGCGCCCCCGGCGCGGCAGGGAGGCGGTGCGTGGGCGGTCTGGATGGGAAGATGGCGGTGGTGACGGGCGGCGCGCGGGGGCTGGGGCTTGCCATCGCGCAACGGCTGGCCGCGGGCGGCGCGCGGGTGGCACTTTGGGACCGGGACGCGGCGGCGGTGGCGACGGCGGCGAAGGCGTTGGGCGCCCATGCCGAGGCGGTGGACGTGACCGATGCGGCGGCGGTGGGGGAAGCGCTGGCACGCTCCGAGGCGGCCCTTGGCCACTGCGCCATCCTGGTCGCCAATGCCGGCATCACCGGGCCGAACCACCGGCTGGAGGATTATCCGGTGGAGGCCTGGCGCCAGGTGATCGAGGTGGACCTCATCGGCGTCTATCTCTGCTGCCGCGCCGTGCTGCCGGGGATGCGGGCGCGGAATGCGGGGCGGATCGTGAACATCGCGTCCATCGCGGGCAAGGACGGCAACCCGATGGCCAGCGCCTATTCGGCGGCCAAGGCGGGCGTGATCGGCCTGACCAAGTCGCTGGGGAAGGAGCTGGCCGAGACGGGCGTGCGGGTAAACTGCGTCACCCCGGCCGCGGTGGAGACGGAACTCTTTGCCCAGATGACCGAGGCGCAGATCGCCTGGATGAAGTCCAAGATTCCCCTGGGCCGCTTCGGCCTGCCCGGGGAGGTGGCCGAGATGGTGGCCTTCTGCGCCTCGGATGCCGTGAGCTTCACCACCGGCGCGGTCTTCGACGTTTCGGGTGGCCGCGCGGTCTATTAGCGTTCCTTACTCCGACGGGGGCCGATACCACGGCAGCCGGCGCGACGCGGCCGTCACCGGCACGGGCGGCGGCGCGCTGGCCATGGCGAGCGCGGGCGGCCCACGCCCCGCGATCACCACGGGCCGCGCCCGGTAGGAATCGAGCCCCCGCCCGCCCCCCGGCGCCCCGGCCAGGATCTGCGCGCGTTCTTCACCATTGGACAGCGCCGCCACACGCGGCACGCCCCGCGTGGCCAGCGCCCGGTCCTGGGCGAGCCGCGCCTGCGCCTCGGGCCAGGCGGCGGCGATGCGGGCGCGATAGGCCTCGGCCAGATGGGGCGTGTGGGAATGGTAGTGGCCGGCGGCCTGCAGCCAGTCCGGCGTGCGGGACTGGAGGTCCGTCAGGAAGCGCGCGGCATAGCGGGCATTGGCCAGCGGGTCGAAGGCGGTGGCCAGGTCCGGGAAGGCCTGGGGGTGGAAATGCAGGTTCACCTGCATGCAGCCCACATCCACCACCCGCACCCCCCGGGCACGAAGCGCCTCCACACCGGCAATGGCTGCCGCCCTGTCCGGGAAGAAATGGCCGCGCCCCTCGGCATTGATGGCCCAGGGCCAGGGGCCGAATTCGCCCGTGATCGGGTCCGCCCGGCCGGATTCCACCCGCCCGATGGCCTGGAGCAGGCCGGGGGGCAGGCTGGCCTCGCGCTCCGCCGTTGCGATGGCGGCACGGCAGAGTTGCGTGGGCGACAAGGGCTGGGCGCGGACCCCCTCCGAGGCCAGGGTCAGGCTGATGATGACGGCCCAGGCGAGGGCGGAAAAAGCCGGGAAATTCCTCATGGAGAGGGTGGTTTGCAACCGCCGTGCCACCCCCCGCGCCGCCTATCAAAAATTTCCATGTTGCAATGCAATAACTCGCTTGCATGCGAGCGATCACCCGGCTATATGAAGAGGGCGGCAGGAATTTCGGTTCCTGCCCGCTTTCTTGGACGTTTCCTCCCTTAACTTGGCGGTGCAGCAATGCACCGCCATTTTTTTTGGACGCCTGCCCCAGAGGGCTGGAGGGGGGGCTGGAGGGGGGGCTGGAGGGGGGGCGCCGAGGAAGCCTCAGCCCGGCCCGTCCACCAGCCGCGTCTCAAATTGCGCAGGCGAGGTGATCTCCACCAGCTCCAGGTCATCCGAATGCGCGATCTCGCGGTGGCGCACGCGGGGCGGCTGCAGCACGCTCGTGCCCGCCGTCAGCGTCACCTCGCCGATATCCTCGTATTCGAAGCGAACCCAGCCGCGCACCACCCAGACCATCTGGAACTCCAGCTCGTGCAGGTGCCATTGCGGCTGCGGGTGCTCGCCCGGGATGGCGCGGATGACATGGGCGCCGAAGCGCCCCTCGGTGGCGCCGGCGATGCCGAGGTCGCCATACTCGAAGAAGGCGCGCAGGCCGCGGGTGAAGTCCCGCCCCTCCGCATGGGTGACGGTGGTTCGCATGCGCGCGCTCCCTTTCAGCTCATCGGCACGGCGATGTGTGTGGCGAAGCCCGGGCGCTGCTTCAGCCGCGCATACCAGGCCTCGATGCGGGGCTGCGCCTTGCGCGTGATCGGCAGGTTCAGCCATCGGTGCAGGTAGGGGCCGAGCGCGATGTCGGCCAGGCTCGGCTCCGCCCCGCCCAGATAGGGGTCGTCGCCCAGCGCGTTTTCCACCATGTCCCACAGCGCCTCGGCCTCGTTCCGGGCGGCGGCGGTGGCCACCATGTCGCGCTTTTCCTCGGGCGTGCGGACATAGGTGAAGAAGATCACGGTCATGGGCGCGTTGAGATGGCCGAGCTGCCAGTCCATCCAGCGTTCCGTCCGCGCCCGGGCCCGGGGCTCGGTGGGGTGCAGGGCATGGCCGGGCGCGCGGGTGGCCACCAGGTAGCGGCAGATGGTGTTGCTCTCCCACAGGGCGAAGCCGTCCGGCTCCTCGAGGGTGGGCACGCGGGCATTGGGGTTCATGGCCAGGTAGTCCGCGTCCCGCGTGCGGCCGAAGGCGCCGCCGGCATCCACCCGCTCATAGGGTATGCCCAGCTCCTCGCAGAGCCAGAGCAGCTTCATGACGTTGGACGAGCTCGTGCGGCCCCAGATACGCAGCATGGACAATGGCCTCCCTTTGGTGCGGGAAGCGTAACGTGGCCGCCGGGCATTGCGGAAGGGGCGGACGCAGGGCACATGCCGCCACATGTCCGGTGCCCTTCTCGTCGCCCTTCTGGCCGCCGCCGCGCCGCTTTTCGCGCGCGGCAGCGAGACCTGGTTCGAACTCGTCCCCTGCGAGCTGTGCCTGTGGCAGCGCTGGCCCTACTGGGCGGCGGCGGCGCTGGCGCTGGCCGCGCATTTCGTGGCGCGGCGCAAGCTGCTGTGGGCCGCGGGCGCGGCCGCGCTGGTCTCGGCCGGCATCGCGGGCTTCCATGTGGGGGTGGAGTTCGGCTGGTGGCCCTCGCCCCTGCCGGGCTGCGCGGCCCCCACGGCCGGCGGCGCCATGACGCTGGACCAGATGATGGCGAGCCTTGCCGCCGCCCCCACCAAGCCCTGCGACGAGCCGGTGTGGCTCATTCCGGGCGTCCCCCTTTCCATGGCCGCTTTGAACCTGATCTATGGTCTTTCCCTGGCGGGGCTCGCCCTCGTCATCGCCGAGAGGAACCGCCGCCGATGAGCACCACCCCCCGCCGCTACCTGGAGCAGGTCATCCGCGTGGACCATGCTGGGGAATATGGCGCGAAGCGGATCTACCAGGGCCAGCTCGCGGTGCTGCGCGGCACGAAGCACGAGCCCACCATCCGCCACATGCAGGAGCAGGAGCAGGAGCATCTCGACACCTTCTCCCGCCTGATCGCGGAGCGGCGGGTGCGCCCCACCGCCCTGCTGCCCTTCTGGCATGTGGCCGGATTCGCGCTTGGCGCCGCCACGGCCGCCATGGGCGCGCGGGCGGCCATGGCCTGCACCGTCGCCGTCGAGGAGGCGATCGACGAGCACTACCAGGAACAGGAAGCCAAGCTCGGCCCCGACGAGGCGAAGCTGCGCGAGGACATCGCCCGCTTCCGCGCGGAGGAGCTGGAGCACCGCGACATCGGCCTCGCCAACGAGGCGGAACTGACGCCCGGCTACCGGGTGCTCTCGGCCGCGATCAAGCTGGGCTGCAAGGTGGCGATCAAGGTGTCCGAGCGGGTCTGACACCTTTCGCAACAGGCCGCCACATCTCTGGCATGATCCTTGCCTTGACCCCGGCGCGGGCCGGCCCCCATACAAGGCCCGTGTCCAGCTTGCGTCCACGCCCCGCCGCGCCCTGGCCCGCCCGCGCCCCCGTGGCGCTCGCGTGGGGCCGCGCGCGTGTCGGGAAAGGGGGGGCGCCATGGCCGACCCGGTGAACGCGAACCGCCCGGTGCGCCAGGACTTCGCGGTGCTGCCCAGCGACCGCGAGCGTGGCCTCATCCCCTCGCGCGCCCGCGTGGCGCCCACCAGGCGCGCGCTCGCGCGGCGGCGCTGGACGGTGCGGCTGGCCAAGCTGAGCCTGCCGCTGCTGGCGGCGGGGCTGTTCTCCCTCATCCTGTTCTGGCCGGACATTGACGGGCGCGACGCCCGCCTCTCCTTCCGCCGCGCCCCGGGGCCGGAGCCCGAGGCCCTGCAGATGGTCGCCCCCCGCTACCAGGGCGTGGACGAGGTGAGCCGCCCCTACACCGTCAGCGCCGCCGGCGGCCGGGTGGCGCGCGGCGAGGATGGGCGTCCCGAGGGGCAGGAGATCGTGGTGCTGGACCAGCCCAAGGCCGACATCCTGCTGACCGATGGCGGCTGGGTCTATCTCGAAAGCCGGGACGGCCGCTACGATCGCGCCGGCAGCCTGCTGGACCTGGAGGGCGAGGTGACCGTCTTTCACGACAACGGGATGATGTTCCGCACCCAGCGCGCCGCCGTGCGCGTGACCGAGGGCGCGGCCAGCGGCCAGAGCCCCACCCGGGCCCAGGGCCCCTTCGGCACCATCCATTCGGAAGGCTTTGAAATGACCGATCGCGGCGCCGTCGTCATCTTCACCGGACGCGCCCATGCGGTGCTGGAGGCGCGGGAATGATCCGCACCCTCGCCATCCTCGGGCCATTGCTGCTGACCGGTCCCGCGCTGGCGCAGACCATAGACCTCAGCCAGGGCGGGCCCGTGGACATCACGGCCAATGACGGCATCGAGTGGCGCCAGGCCGAGCAGGTGGTGGTGGCGCGCGGCGGCGCCCGGGCCGAGCGCGCGGGCACCGCGGTGGACGCCGCCCGGCTGCTGGCGCGCTACCGGCCCCAGCCCGGCGCGGCCCCGGCCCCCGCCAATGGCCCGCGCAGCGAGGCGCTGGGCGGCAGCAACGAGATCTGGCGGCTGGAGGCGGAGGGCAATGTCCGCATCTCCACCGCGACCGACGTCGCGACCGGCGACCGCGCGGTCTATGACATGGACCAGTCGGTGCTCGTGCTCTCCGGCCGCAACATCAGCCTGACCACGCCGCAGCAGGCCATCACCGCGCGCGACAGCCTGGAATACTGGACGCAGCGCCGCATGGCCGTGGCGCGGGGCAATGCGCTGGTCGTCACCGAGGACGGGCGGCGCATCACCGCCGACGTGCTGGTGGCCTATCTGCTGGAGGACGCCAACAACCCGCAGGCCGCGGCCGCCCGCACCGCGCCGCGCCCGGGCACCCAGGGCGCCGCCGCGCCCCCGCCCGGCCAGGGGCGGCTCGACCGGGTGGAGCTGTTCGGGAATGTCGAGATCCGCAGCGCCGAGGAGGTGGTGCGGGGTGACCGCGGCGTCTATTCGGCCGAGACGGGCCAGGCGCGGCTGCTGGGCAATGTCCGCATCACGCGCGGGCAGAACCAGATCAACGGGCAGGAGGCGCTGGTGAACCTCAACACCGGCGTCTCGCGCCTGGTGGGCCAGGGCGGCCAGCGCGTGCAGGGCGTGGTGGCGCCCGGCGCGCGGGAATCCACCCTGCCCGGACAGGGCACGCGGCCGTGAGCGGGGGGAAGGAGAACCCACCGGAAGGTCGGGCGCCCGCCGCCGCGCCGAACACGGTGCCTTCGCCCGCGCCCGCCTTCACCACGCCGGGCCGGAGCACGACCCTGGCGGGGCTGCTGGTGGCCGTCGCCACGCCGCCGGAGGTGAGCGTGGGGCAGCCGGCCGCGCCCCCCGCGCCCGCGGCCGCGCCCGTGACGCCAAACACACTGCCCGCCGGGACACAATCCGGGCTGCCCGCGGGCGCATCCTCCGCACCGGCGGCGCCTTCCGTGGCGCCACCCCTCGCGGCCGCTGTCGCGTCCACGCCTCCGCCGCCCAAGCCGGCCACGTCGGACGCGGCGCGGCCTGCGCCACCCGGGCCCCAGCCCGTGAGCCCGCCCCCAGTCGCCGAGGCTGCGCCACCCAAGCCCGCGCCGGTTCCGCCCGCCGCGCCGGTCCGACCGGCTGCGCCCGTGCCGCCGGCCGCCGTGGTCCCGGCCAGCAAGCCCGCGCCGGCCCCGCCCGCCGCGCCCACCGCGCGGATGCGCGCCGCCGAAACCCCGCCGCCGGCCGCCCCCGCCGTCATCCGCGGCACCCCCGCGCCGCGCCCCGCCGCGCCGGCGCTGACCGCCGTCGAGGGCTCGGGCGGGCTGGTCGCGACTGGGCTGGGCAAGCGCTACAAGAAGCGGCCCGTGGTGCGGCAGGTCTCGCTGCACCTGAAGCGTGGCGAGGCAGTGGGGCTGCTCGGCCCCAATGGCGCGGGCAAGACCACCACCTTCTACATGATCACGGGCCTGGTGCGTCCCGACGAGGGCAGCGTCACCATGGACGGGGCCGACGTCACCCACCTGCCCATGTATCGCCGCGCGCGGCTGGGCCTTGGCTACCTGCCGCAGGAGGCCTCGATCTTCCGGGGCCTCTCCGTCGAGGACAACATCCGCGCCGCGCTGGAAGTGGTGGAACCCAAGCGCGACCGGCGCGAGCAGATGCTGGACAGCCTGCTCAACGAATTCGGCATCGCGCATCTGCGCCGCGCGCCTTCGCTGGCGCTGTCGGGCGGGGAGCGGCGGCGCTGCGAGATCGCGCGCGCGCTGGCCACCCACCCCGCCTATATCCTGCTGGACGAACCGTTGGCGGGCATCGACCCCATCGCCGTCGGCGAAATCCGCGACCTGGTGAAGCACCTGAAGAACCGCGGCATCGGCGTGCTCATCACCGACCACAATGTGCGTGAGACGCTGGAGATCATCGACCGCGCCTACATCATGCATGACGGCCAGGTGCTGATGGAGGGCCGCCCGCAGGAGATCGTCGCCCATGAAGGCGTGCGGCGCGTCTATCTGGGCGAAAAATTCAGCCTTTGATGGCGGCGGTGCCAGGGCCCGCCGCCCCCGCGACTGAGCGCGGCTGATGGCGTCCATGCTCGGCCCGCGCCTCGACCTGCGGCAGTCGCAATCGCTGGTGATGACGCCGCAGCTGCGGCAGGCGATCAAGCTGCTGCAATCCTCCAACATGGAGGTGATGGCCTTCGTCGAGGAGGAGCTGGAGCGCAACCCGCTGCTGGAACGCGACGAGGCCCGCAGCGTGGCCGTGGCCGCCGAGGCGCCGCCGCCCGACGCCGCCGCGGCCGCCAGCGCCGACACCTTCCCCGAACAGGCGCTCGACGCCGACTACTCCAACGTGGTGGATGCGGGCGAGGCGCACACGCCGGATTTCGGGCCGGTGGGTGCGGGCGGCCGTGCCGATTTCAGCGATGATCTCTCGGGCATCGAGGAGATGGCCGGCGCCGGCCCCAACCTGCGCGAACGGCTCGCGGAGCAGCTGCGCCTCAACCTGCCCGAGGGGCAGGAGCGGCTGATCGGCGCGGCCCTTCTCGCGATGGTGGAGCCCAGCGGCCGCCTGACGCTGGACGCCGACGCCATGGCCGCGCGGCTGGGCTGCGATGTCGCGGTGGTCGAGCGCGTGCGCCGCGCCATGCAGCGCTTCGAACCCGTGGGCATGTTCTGCCGCGACCTGCGCGAATGCCTGCAGGTGCAGCTGGAGGACCGGGGCCGCTACGACCCCTACATGGCCCGCCTGCTGGACCACCTGCGCCTGCTGGCCCGGCGCGACATGCGCGGCCTGATGGAGGCCTGCGGCGTGGATGCCGAGGACCTGGCCGAGATGGTGGCCGAGTTGAAGCGCCTCGACCCCAAGCCCGGCGCCGGCGCCGATGACGCGCCCTTGCAGACCATCCAGCCCGACGTGCTGATGCGCCCCTCGCCCGAGGGCGGCTGGGTGCTGGACCTCAACCCCGAGACACTGCCGCGCGTGCTGGTCAACCGCGGCTTCGCGGCCCGCGCCGTGGTGAACCTGCGCGACCGCGAGCAGAAGACCTTCCTGGCCGAGCAACTGCAATCCGCGAACTGGCTGGTGAAGAGCCTGGAGCAGCGGGCCAACACCATCCTGAAGGTGGCCAGCGAGATCATCCGCCGGCAGGACGCCTTCTTCCGCCATGGCGTGGAGCACCTGCGCCCCTTGATCCTGCGCGACGTGGCGGAGGCGGTGGAGATGCACGAAAGCACCGTCAGCCGCGTCACCGCCAACAAGTATCTCGCCACGCCGCGTGGCACGTTGGAGCTTAAGTATTTCTTTACCACCGCCATCGCGGGCACCGCGGGCGGAGAAAGCGTGAGTGCAGAGGCGGTGCGTCATCGCATTCGCGGAATGATCAACGCGGAGCCGCCCTGCGCCATTCTTTCGGATGATGCAATCGTGTTGCGTCTACGTGAAGAAGGCGTGGACATCGCGCGTCGAACCGTGGCCAAATACCGGGAAGCGATGCGCATCCCCTCATCGGTGCAGCGCAAGCGCGAAAAGGCCGTCACGGCCTGAAGGGCGACCTCCCTGCTGGCCGGATGACGGCTGGACAGAGGAAAGGTAGCCCATGCACATCACCGTCGCTGGCAAGCAGGTCGAGACATCGGACGCGCTGCGCGTCCATGTGGCCGACGGACTGGAAGCGATCACGGGCAAGTATTTCGACCACGCGCTGGAAGCGCGCGTCACCTTCCACAAGGGGGCCAAGGGCAGCAATGGCGGGCATTTCGCCTGCGACATCAACCTCCATGCCGGGCGCGGGCTGAGCCTGCGCGGCGAGGGGCAGGGGCCTGACGCGCAGCGCGCCTTCGACGAGGCGGCCGAGCATGTGGCCAAGCGCCTGCGCCGCTACCGCCGCCGCGCCAATGAGCACGCCCGCGGCCAGGCGGCCGAGCGCGAGACGTCCGAGGTGCTGCGCGAGTATGTCGTCACGCATGACGAGGACGCCGAGGAGGGTGAGGCCATCACCAATGCCGACCACCCCGCCGTGGTGGCCGAGCCGCTGGGCGAGCTGCATGTGCTCTCGGTGGGCGAGGCGACCATGCGGCTTGATCTCTCCGGCGCGCCGGTGGTGGTGTTCCGCAACAGCGTGAGCCGCACGATCAACGTGGTCTATCGCCGTGCCGATGGGCATGTGGGGTGGATAGACCCCGGCTGACCCCGGCGCCGGGCCTGCTGGAACGGGACACGCGATTCACGCCTCCGGGCTGCGCCCTGCGGCGATCGCGTGTCAGTGATGAAACACGCGATTCACGCCTCCGGGCTGCGCCCTGCGGCGATCGCGTGTCAGTGATGGAACAGGTCCGGCTCCTCATACCCCAGCAAATCGAGCTTCCCGCGCGTCGGCAGGAAATCATAGCAGGCCTGGGCCAGTTCCAGCCTGCCTTCGCGCTTGAGCAACGCCTCCAGCTTCGCCCAGAGCGCGTGCAGGTGCAGCACGTCGCTGGCCGCATAGGCGCATTGCTCGGGCGTGAGTTCGAGCGCGCCCCAGTCGCTGGTCTGCTGCTGCTTGCTGATCTCCACGCCCAGCAATTCGCGCAGCAGGTCCTTAAGCCCGTGCCGGTCGGTGTAGGTGCGGATCAGCTTGGAGGCGATCTTGGTGCAGCGCACGGGGCGGATCTCCACGCCCAGCGCGTGGTGCAGCAGCCCCACGTCGAAGCGGGCGAAGTGGAACAGCTTCACCGTCGCGGGGTCACTCATCAGCGCGGCCAGATTCGGCGCCTTGTAGCCATGCCCGCCCAGGCTCTCGGGGATGAGCTGCACCAGGTGCGCCGCGCCATCGCCGGAGGAAAGCTGCACCAGGCACAGCCGGTCGCGCCGCGCATCCAGGCCCATCGCCTCCGTGTCCACCGCCACCACCGGCCCGAGGTCGAGCCCCGCGGGCAGGTCGTGCAAATGCAGGTGGACGGGGCCGGCCGGCGTGAACATGGTCTTCGCCATCGGGCGCACCTCGATCTCTGTCTGGGGAATGTGGAGAGGCATAGCCCTGGCGCCGGCCGGGCGGCAAGCCACCGCAGGCTGCGGGCGCGCCGGCCGCCCGCACGGCAGGTTGGCAAATCGCGCGCATGCCTTGACCCTGGCGGCGTCGCGCCCGCCAATGCGGGAAATGAGCAACCACGACCTGCTTCGCCCAGGCCAGACCTGCTGGCGCACCGCCCGCGCCGACCGCATGGCCGTCGTCGTGGACGCGGCCGATTACTTCCGCGCGGCGCGCGACGCGATGCTGCGGGCGCGGCGGCGCATCATGCTCATCGGCTGGGATTTCGACGCGCGCATCGAGCTGACGCCGGGCGAGGCGGCGGAGGGCGCGCCGCCCCGGCTCGCCGATTTCATCCTGTGGCTGGTGCGGCAGCGGCCGGAGCTTGAGGTCTTCATCCTGCGCTGGGACCTGGGCGCCATCCGCACCCTGTTCCGCGGCACCACCTTCTTCACCCTGCTGCGCTGGAAGGCGCATCCGCGCATCACCGCGCGGCTGGATGGCGCGCACCCCGTGGGCGGCTCGCAGCACCAGAAGATCCTGGTGCTGGACGACGCCATCGCCTTCTGTGGCGGCATCGACATGACGGGCGAACGCTGGGACACGCGCGACCATGCCGACGACGAGCCGCGTCGCATCCTCCCGAATGGCGCGCCCGACAAGCCCTGGCATGACGCGACCACGGCCCTGACCGGCCCCGCCGCCGCCGCCCTGGCGGAGCTGGCGCGGGAACGCTGGAAGATCGCGGGCGGGGAGGAATTGCCGCCGGTGGAGGGCCAGGCCGATCTCTGGCCCGAATGGCT
The DNA here is from genome assembly GCF_014196305.1 of Roseococcus suduntuyensis. Classification (GTDB taxonomy): domain Bacteria; phylum Pseudomonadota; class Alphaproteobacteria; order Acetobacterales; family Acetobacteraceae; genus Roseococcus; species Roseococcus suduntuyensis. The sequence goes on along the minus strand of NZ_JACIDJ010000004.1, from coordinate 133,815 downwards.
CGCGCCGCAATTCGAGGATGTCGAGATCGGCATCGCGCGCACGCGGCCCGAGATGCCCGACGCGCCGGCCATCCATGAGATCGAGGCGTTGTACCTGGACCTCATCATGCGCGCGCGGCGGCACATCTATGCCGAGAGCCAGTATTTCGCCTCGCGCCGCATCGCCGAGGCCATGGCGCGGCGCCTCGCGGAGCCGGACGGCCCCGAGATCGTGCTGGTGAACCCGCACACCGCCCAGGGCTGGCTGGAGCCCATCGCGATGGACACCGCCCGCGCGCGGCTGCGCGAGGCGCTGCGCGGGCATGACCCGCATGGGCGTTTCCGCATCTACCACCCCGTCACCACGGGCGGGCGGCACATCTATGTCCACGCCAAGGTGATGGTGGTGGATGACGCGGTGCTGCGCGTGGGTTCCTCCAACATGAACAACCGCTCGCTGCGCCTCGATGTGGAGTGCGACGTGGTGCTGGAAGGCCGCGACGATGCCGCGCGCGCCGCCATCACGGATGTGCGCGACGGGCTGCTGGCGGAACATCTGGGCGTGACACCGGAGGAGGTGGCGGCGCGGATCGCGGAGGGCGGCTCGCTCATCGGCGCGATCGAGGCGCTGCGGGGCGCGGGGCGCAGCCTGGTGCCCTATGAGACGCCCGACCTCAACGCCGTCGAGACCTGGCTCGCGGACAATGAGGTGCTGGACCCCGAGGGCCCGGGCGAGGCCTTCGAAAGCCTGGCCAAGCGCGGGCTGTTCCGCCGTTTCGGCCGCATGCGCCTGGCGCGCCGACAGCGCGATTGACCCTTGCGGGCGCGGGGCGCAATTTCGGCGCAAACCAGGAGGAGACGAACATGCTCGAAACCCATCCCCGCCGCGAACTGCGCATCTCGTCCATGCGCGACAAGGTGACCCCGGCCGAATGGCAGGCCCGCGTGGACACCGCCGCCGCCTATCGGCTGGTGGCGCTCTACGGCATGGACGACATGGGGGCGAACCACATCTCCACCCGCGTGCCGGGCGAGGGGCACAACTTCCTCATCAACCCCTACGGCATGATGTATGACGAGATCACGGCCAGCTCGCTCATCAAGATCGACGCCGAGGGCAATGTGCTGGGCAAGCCGGACTATGGCGACTTCGACTTCGGCATCAACCGCGCGGGCTTCGTCATCCATTCCGCCATCCATATGGCGCGCGAGGATGCGGCCTGCGTCATCCACACCCACACCTGGCCGGGGATGGCGATTTCCTCGCTGGAATGCGGGCTGCTGCCGCTGACCCAGACGGCGATGCGCTTCGCCAAGGTGCGCTACCACGACTTCAACTCCGTGGTGCTGGACCTCTCCGAGCGGGAGCGGCTGGTGCGCGACCTGGGCGATGGCAACACCATGGTGCTGCGCAACCACGGGCTGCTGGTGACCGGCAACACGGTGGCCGAGGCCTTCAACTGGCTGCACCGCATGGAGAAGAGCTGCATGGCGCAGCTGGCCGCCATGGCCTGCAATTCGCCCATGCAGGGGGTCTCGCCCGAGGTGGTGGAGAAGACCTGGCTCGCCTTCCAGCCCCAGACGCGCCGGCCCTATGGCGTGATGGAGTGGCCGGCGCTGCTGCGCCAGCTGGACCGGAAGAACCCCGGCTACGACGTCTGAGGCACCGGCAACCAAGGGGCGCATGGCGCGCTTCTACCTGAGGTGGCCCGGCCTGGGCCGCCCCGGGATGAGGAAGACCGCCATGGTCGCCATTGCCACGCCGGGGTTCGCAAGACCCCTGCATCCGTTTCACGCCATCCTGCTCGCCTTTCCCTTGCCGCTCTTCCTGGGCGCGCTGCTGAGTGATCTGGCCTTTGGCGCCAACTATCACCAGCAATGGGCCAACTTCGCCTCCTGGCTGATCGCCGGCGGGCTGGTGATGGGCGGCTTCGCGCTGGCCTGGGCGGTGGTGGAGCTGTTCCTGCTGCCGCGCCCGCAGCGTCGTTGGCAGGGCTTCTACATCATGGCCCTGCTGGTCATGTGGGGGCTCGGCTTCGTCAACGCCCTGGTCCACGCCAAGGACGCATGGGCCACCATGCCGGAGGGGCTGTGGCTTTCCATCGCGACCGTGCTGCTGGCCCTGCTGGCGAGCTGGATGGGCTATTCCCGCTTTGAACGAGGAGACGTGCGATGAAGCGCCGCACCTTCGCCACCGGCGTGGCCACGCTGGCGCTCGCCGCCTGCAATGAGGAGCCGGGCGCGGTGGAGATGGGCCAATCGCCCCGTCTGCCCCAGCCCAGCCGCGGCCTGCTGCCGGACATGACCATTCCTCGCCCCGCCAGGTGGGGCAATGACATGCCGGTGGTGCCCGAAGGCTACACCATCACCGCCATCGCGACGGATCTGCGCATCCCGCGCCAGACGCTGCTGCTGCCCAATGGCGACATCCTGGTGGCCGAGGGGTCGGGCGGCAATGCCCCCGTGCTGCGCCCGAAGGACTTCATCGCGGGCATCATCAAGTCCTGGGGCAGGAGCGGCGTTTCGGGCGGCAACCGGCTGACGCTGCTGCGCGACGCCGATGGCGACGGCGTCTATGAGACGCGACGCGTCTACGCGGACGGGCTGAACGCGCCCTATGGCCTGGCCCTCGTGGACGGCACGATCTACGTGGCGAACCAGGATGCGCTGGTGGCCTTCAACCATGTCGAGGGCACGCTGGAAGCCGCGGGCCCGCCGCGGCTGGTGGCGCGGCTGCCATCGGCCATCAACCACCACTGGACCAAGGCGCTGACCGCGAGTGCCGATGGGCGCTCCCTCTATGTCGGCATCGGCTCCAACAGCAACATCACCGAGCGCGGGATGCCGGCCGAGGAGAACCGCGCCATGGTCTGGGAGATCGATGCCGCCACCGGCGCGCATCGCCCCTATGCCACCGGGTTGCGGAACCCCACGGCGCTGACCATCCAGCCCGATACGGGCCAGCTCTGGGCGGTGGTGAATGAGCGCGACGAGATCGGCCCCGACCTGGTGCCCGACTACCTGACCTCGGTGCGGGAGGGCGGCTTCTACGGCTGGCCCTACAGCTACTGGGGCAACCATGTGGATGAGCGCGTGCGCCCGCAGGACCCGGAGCGCGTGGCCGCCGCGCTGACGCCCGACTACAGCCTGGGCGCGCATGTGGCGGCGCTGGGCGTGGATTTCTCGACACCCGCCATGGGCGCCAGTTTCGCCGAGGGGGTTTTCGTCGGCATGCATGGCAGTTGGAACCGCACGCCGCCCTCGGGCTACAAGGTGGTTTTCGTGCCCTTCCGCGACGGAAGGCCGGCCGGCGATGCGATGGACTTCATCTCGGGCTTCCTGGATGCCGAGGGCAATGCGCGCGGAAGGCCCGTGGGCGTCACGGTGGACCCGCGCGGCGCACTCATCATGGCGGACGACCTGACCAACACCATCTGGCGCGTGACGGCGCCTGGGGTTGTCTAGAGCAATATCCGACCGGATAAAATCATCCGGTCGGACGCAGCTCTGAGGACCGCAATCCGCGGTCGCGGAATGCGTCATGCCGCGAGGAAGGACAGCACCGCCGCGTTGAAATCGGCCGGGTTGTCGTTGTTCAGCCCATGGGTGGCGCGGGCGATGGTCACGCGCCGCACATGGGGAATGGCGCGTTCCAGCGCGTCCATGATGCGCCCGAACTGCGGCTGGCTCTGCTCGCCGCCCAGCAGCAGGGTGGGGGCCTGGATGGCCTCGGCCGCCGCGCGGGAATAGGGCGCGCGGCGCTCATCCACCTGGCCCAGCAGGGTGCGGGCATTGTCGCGGCTGATGCGCTTGCGGTCCTCCGGGCGGCGGTCCCAGGCGCCGGGGCCGCCGGTGGCTTCGGCGGCGTGGGTCAGGCCGCCCTCGACATCGCCGGAGCCGATCATCGCGGCCGCCCGCGCGAAGGCGGCCCCCTGGGCGCCGGAGGGCGGCGCGCCACCCAGGCTTTCGTCCAGCTCGCCGCCCGGCTCGGCCAGGAGCAGCTTGCGGACGAGGTGCGGGTGGCGTTCGGCCACGCGAAAGGCGATGTGCCCGCCGCGCGAATGGCCCAGCAGCGCCACCGGCCCCGCGCCGAGGGCCGCAATCACGCCCGCCACATCGGCCACGTGGCGGTCAATGGTGAAGTCGCCGCCTTCCCCCCACTGGCCCGGCCAGCAATGCCGCATGCTGAGCGCCATCACGCGATACCCGGCGGCGGCGAAGGCTTCCATCTGGGGCGAGAAGCTGCGCTGGTCGCCCAGCGTGCCGTGCACCAGCAGCAGGGGCGGGCCCTCGCCGGCCTCGGCATAGGCGATGGGGTAATCGTCCACGGTGATGCTGGGCATGACGTTCCTCTTCCTGGCGCAGCGTCCCATGCCGCGGGCGCGACGTGAAGACGGCCGTGCCAATCTCAGGGTGCTGGTAAGGAAAGGCGATGCTACTCTGAGGCGATCGCCAGGAGGGCTCGCATTGCACCCTGACCTGGGCCGCGACAGCCCGCGGCCCATCCCCGAACTGCCCGGCGGCACGCCGCTGCTGGGGCATCTCAGCGCCATGGCCGCCGCGCCACACCTCTTTCCGGTGCGCGCGCTGGCCGCGCATGGTGGGCTCGCCGCCTGGCGGGTGGGGCCGCGCCGTGTGGTGGCGGTGGGGCGGGCGGACCTCGCGCGGCATGTGCTGGTGACGGCGGCCGACCGCTATCCGCGGGGTGCGGTGAACCGCAACCTCGGCACCGTCATCGGCGATGGCCTGCTGGCGACCGAGGGCGAACCCTGGCTCGCCCGGCGCCGCGCCCTGCAACCCGCCTTCCGGCCCGACCGGCTGCACGCGCTGGCCGCGGCCACCCACGCCGTGATGGACGAGGTGCTGGCGCGGTGGCAGGTGGGCGAGGTGCTGGACGCGCTGACGGAGGCGCGGCGCATCGCCATCCGCGTGATCGGCCGCGCGCTGCTCTCGCTCGACATTGACGAGGCGCGGGGGGCGGCGTTCACGGCAGCCGTGCAGCAGAGCCTCCTGCATCTCTCGCGCCGCAACTGGTCGCTGCTGCGCCTGCCGCTCTGGGTGCCGACGCCGCTCCACCGCGCCCTTCTGGGCACGCGCCGCACGCTGGATGATTTCGTGGGCGCGGTGATCGACGCGCGCCTGGCTGACCCCGGCGCCGCGCCGGATGACATGCTGGCCGCCATCATGGCCGGGCGCGGCCATTTGTCGCGCGCGGCGCTGGTGAACGAGACCAAGACGCTGTTCGTGGCGGGCTTCGAGACGACGGCGACGGCGCTGACCTGGCTGTTCCACCTGCTCGCGCGCCACCCTGGATGGGCGGCTTCGCTGGGCGAGGAGGCACGCGCGCTGGGCCGCCCGCCCGGCCTGTCGGACCTGCGGCAACTGCCCCGCATCGCGGCCACGGTGGAGGAGGCCATGCGCCTCTACCCGCCCGTCTACAACATGGGGCGCGAGGCGGCGCAGGATGATCTGCTGGACGGACACGCCGTGCCCGAAGGGGTGACGGTGCTGGTCTCCATCCTCGCCATCCATCGCGACCCGGCCGCCTTCGAGGAGGCCGCGCGGTTCCGCCCCGAGCGTTTCCTGGGCGAGGGCGCTGCGGCGCGGCGCGCGCTGCTGCCCTATGCCTGGGGGCGGCACCAATGCATCGGGAACCACTTCGCGGACCTGGAGCTGGCGCTGGTGCTGGCGCGCATCGTGGGCGCGCGACGGCTGCTGCCGGTGGAGGAGGGGGAGGTGGGGCTGCTCGGCCGCACCACCCTGGTGCCCGACCGGCCCATCCGGCTGAAGGTCGCGCCCCTGGCGCGCGGAGGGGGCGCGCCCCTGGCGCGCGGAGAGGTGCCGCCGGCATGAGCGCGCGTGCGGAAGAGGCGCCGGCCCAATGGCGCATCCTGGACACCGAAGACGCGGCCGCCGTGGCGGAATACGAGCGCGCCTTCCACCGCGCCTTCCGCGACATCCGCCCCGACGGGCTGTTGCGGCGGCTCTGGCAGTGGGATGACGCGGGGGCGCGCCTTGCCTCGCCCGTGCCCTATGCCGAGCAGCGCGTCTATGTGGAGGAGGATACCGCGGGCCAGGTGCGGCGCGGCATGGCGGTGAACCTCACGGGCCGTATCCAGCAGGCGGGGCGCTTCGGCTTCACCCTGCCGCTGCACGAGCCGGGCAGCGCGGAAATCCTGGTGTTCTTCATTGACGGCGCCTGGAGCTTCGCGGGCACGGTGGGCTTCTGGGCGCGCTGCGCGGCGGATCTGCAAACACTGGGTCTCGTCATCGGCTATGGCACCACGGCGCCGCGCCCGCTTCCCATCTATCGCCGCTTCGGGGCCGAGGTGGTGGAGCGGCGGGAGCTGGAGGGGGAGACGCGCTTCCTGCTGCGCTTCGACTTCCGCCGCAGCTGGTTCGTGCCCCGCCGCGAGGGCGGCGCATGACGGACGACTTCACCACCCAGCCCTGGCCGAAGCTGCGCGACGTGGTGCTGGACATGCTCTCGCTCGCGCGGCCGCTGACTTGCCATGGCGCGATGGAGGCCGACCTGACCGAGGCGCTGGCGCTGATCCGCGCGCGCCGGCGCCAGGACCGGCAGCCCGTCTCGCTGCACGCCTTCCTGCTGCACGCGCTGGCCCATGCGGCGGCCGAGTGCCCGGAGGTGCTGACCTTCCGGCATGGAAGCCGCCTGGTCACCTTCCGCGACGCGGATGTGGCGACGGTGGTGGACCGCAGGCAGCCGGACGGCACGCGCCTGCCCATGGGCCTGACCATCCGCGCGGCCCAGACCAAGACCGTGATGCAGATCCATGACGAGTTGCGCGCCGCCATCCGCGGCGACCTGACGAGCACGGCGGAGGTGAAGCGCCGGCGGATGCTGGGGCGCCTGCCGAAGTTCCTCCGCAAGCTGATCCTGCGGCGCATCGCGCGGGACCCGCATCTGCTGCGCCGCGTGCAGGGGACAATCGGGTTGACCAGCCTGCAACGGCCGGGTCTGGATTTTCCCTTCATCGCCTTCCCGCCCAATGTCTTCACCATCACTGTGGCGGTGGGCGGCATCACGCGGCGGCCCTGCCCCGAAGGCGGGCCGCCGCGCCATGTCGTGCTGCTGGGGGGTGCGATGGACCACGCCGTGCTGGACGGCGCGGCCCTGGCCCGCTTCAGCGTGGCCTTGCAGCGAAGGATCGCCTCCGCCGAGGGTCTTCGCTGAACCTTATTCGGCCGGGGCCGCCGCCGGCGTGGGCCGCCGCCGCCTCGTCAGCCCCGCCATGATGGACCCCGTGATCCCCTTCGGCATGTAGATGATGAACAGCACCAGCAGCAGCCCGTAGATGGTGCCGTCCAGCCCATGGATGTCATGGCCGAAGGTGACGCGCAGCGTCTCGGCCAGCAGCAGGGTGAAGACCGCGCCGACCGTGGGGCCGAGCTGCGTGAACAGCCCGCCCGCGATGACGGCGAAGACGATCTGGAGCGAGATGGCGATGCCCGAGACGGTCTCGGGGTTGATGTACATCTGGTACTGCGCGTAGAGCGCGCCGCCCAGCGTGGTCATCGCCGCGCTGATCATCAGGATCATGAGCTTGGCGCGGGTGACGTTGACGCCGACGGATGCCGCCGCGTCCTCATCCTCGGACGAGGCCTCCAGCGCGTAGCGCAGCATGGAGCGGTCCACCAGGCGCCAGATCACCAGCCCGCCCAGCCAGACCAGCAGGGCCACGTAGAAGAAGGTGGATCGGTCGCCGAATTGCAGGGCGAGGAGGGAGGTGCCCTCGGGCACGCCCGTCACCGTCATCCCGAGCGAGCCGCCCGTCTGGTCGCGCAGGCCCACGATGGTGAGGCGCACCACCTCGCCCAGCGCCAGCGTCACCAGTGCGAAATAGTGGCCCACGATGCGGAAGCGGAAGCAGGGATAGCCCACCAGCAGCGCCATCGCCATCGAGACCAGCATGGCCACGGGAATTCCCACCCAGGGCGAGAGGCCCATGGTGTTCCACAGCATGGTGGCGACGTAGGCGCCGACGCCCAGGAAGGCGCCATGGCCCAGCGACACCATCCCGAAGCGGCCCATGATGGACCACGAGGTGTAGACGAAGCCCCAGATCAGCACCGTGATGAGGATGTGCAGGTGGTAGTTGCCAAGCCCCAGCAGCGGCACCACCGCCAGGGCCGCGATGCCGATGCCGCCCAGGATGCGCGTGTTCATGAACCTGCTCCCCTCAGCGGCTGAACAGGCCCTTGGGCCTGACGAACATCATGGCGATGAAGAAGCAGAAGGCGATGACATAGCCCCACTCGATCTGGAACAGGTAGCCGCCCACCGAGATGAACTGCGCGAAGATGAAGGCGGCGACGAAGCCGCCCAGCATGTTGCCCAGCCCCCCCATCACGCAGACCATGAAGGTGATGGGGCCGAAGCTGAGGCCGATCGCGGGGTGCACGTCGTACTGCAGCACCAGCAGGCTGGCCGCGACGCCCGCCATGCCGCCGCCGATCGCGGAGGTGATCAGGTAGATGCGCCTCGGGTCCACGCCCATCAGCGGCATGATCTCGCGGTCCTGGGAAATGGCGCGGATGGCGGTGCCCAGATAGGTGCGCGTGAGAAAGAGCCACAGCAGCAGCACGCCCACCAGGGCGGTCGCGAAGGCCAGGATGCGCGCGAAGCTGAAGAACATGTCCCCGAACTCGACCACCGGCATGCGGATGCCGATGTTGCGGAACTCGATCCCGAAGGCGAGCGTCGCGGCCGCTTGCAGGAAGAACAGCACGCCACCCGTCACCAGCAGCTGGTTGATGGGTGCCGTGCCCAGCACGGGTTCGATCACGAAGCGGTGCAGGATCATGCCCAGCAGCGCCACCCCCAGCACGGCGGCCGCGATGGCGCCCGCCAAGGGCACCTCGTAGTACACATACAGGAAGAAGATGGCGTACATGCCTACCATCACCAGCTCGGCATAGCAGATCCAGACCACGTCGATCACGCCGAAGACGAGGTTCAGGCCGAGCGCCAGCAGCGCCAGCACGCCCCCCAGCAGCAGCCCGTTGATGATGGATTCGAGCAGGAAGCTGTCGAACATGGGTATCCCCTACAAACCGAGGTAGGCGCGGCGGATTTCGGGCGAGGCCAGCAGCTCGGCCGAGGGGCCGGACTGCTTGATGGTGCCGACCTCCAGCAGATAGGCGCGGTCCACCACCTGCAGCACCTGCTGGATGTTCTGCTCCACGATGAGGACGGTGTAGCCCTCCGCGCGGATGCGCCGCACCAGGCTGAACACCTGCTGGACGATGACCGGGGCGAGGCCCGCCGAGGGCTCGTCCAGCAGAAGCAGCTTCGGCCCGCTCATCAGCCCGCGGCCGATGGCGCACATCTGCTGCTCGCCGCCCGACATGGTGCCGGCCATCTGCAGGCGGCGCTCCTTCATGCGGGGGAACAGCTCATAGACGAAGTCCAGCCGCTCGGCATGGCGGCGCCTCGCCTCGGGGTGGAAGGCGCCCATGCGCAGGTTCTCCTCCACCGTCAGGCGGGGAAACAGGCGCCGGTGCTCGGGCACATGGGCGATGCCCATTTCCACCACGCGGTGCGCGGGCACGCGCGAGAGGTCCTGCCCCTCCATCACCACGCTGCCGGAGGTAGGGGCGATGATCTTGGAGATGACGCGCAGCAGCGTCGTCTTGCCCGCGCCATTGGGGCCGATGACGCCCACCGCCTCGCCGGCGCGCACCTCCAGGCTCACGTCGAACAGCGCGCGGAAGCTGCCATAGCCGGCCGAGACGTTGCGCACTTCCAGCATCGGGGGGCCGCTCAAGACGCGGCCTCGTCGAAGGTGATCTTCTCGGAGCCCAGGTAGATCTCGATCACGCGCGGGTCGCGCGCCACTTCGCGCGGCAGGCCCTCGAAGATCTTCTCGCCATGGTCGAGCACGATGGCGCGGTCCACGACGCGCATCAGCACGCCCATGATGTGTTCCACCCAGATGATGGTGATGTTCTTCTCGCGCCGGATGTGGCCCAGCATGTCGGCGGCCGCGTTCATCTCGGTCTCGTCCAGCCCGCCCAGGCTCTCATCGGCCAGCAGCAGGCGCGGCTGGGTGGCGATGGCGCGCGCCAGTTCCAGCTTCTTGAGGCCCGCTGCGCCCAGCGATGCCACCTCCGCCTGCGGGTCGGTGGGCAGGCCCACCAGGGTCAGCGCCTCCTCCGCCTGGTCCAGCGCCTTCGCGCGCGTCACGCTGCCGCGCTGGCCGTAGAAGGCGGCGGTGATGACATTGTCCAGGATGGTGAGCTGCTTGAACGGGCGGGGAATCTGGAAGGTGCGCCCCACGCCGCTGTGGCAGATCTCGATGGGGGCGAGACCGCCGATCTCGCGCCCCTCCAGCCGAATGGAACCCTCGCTGGGCTTCAGCAGCCCCGCGATCATGTTGAAGGTCGTGCTCTTGCCCGACCCGTTGGGGCCGATCAGCCCCAGGATCTCACCCTGTTCGAGCGCGAAGGAGATGCGGTTCACGGCCACGAAGCCGCTGAACCGCTTGGTCAGGTTCTCGACCTGCAGCATGCCCCGCTGCCCTCAGCGGGCGGCGTAGGCATGGCCCGCGGGCAGCGGGAGCACGGGGTCGGCGGTCTTGAGCGCCTCCGGCCACACGATCTTCGTCTGCCCGTCCACATACTGCATCACCACGGGGGTGGAGCGCGCATTCTGCCCCGCCATCGGGTGGCCTGGCGGGTTGAACTGCACGCCATAGCCCTGGATGGTCCCGCCCACCGGGATGTCGGTGGCGAGTGCGGCCTGGCGCAGCGCATCGGGCGTGAAGCCGCCATGGTTGCGGATGGCGCGCGGCAGCACGTCCGTCAGCAGGATCCAGGTCTGGTTGAAGCCCATGGAGGTGTGCGGCGGCACCTCGGTCACGTTGGTCTCGGCGCGGTAGCGGCGCACCATCTCGGCCGTCACGTCGCCCAGACCCGAAGCCAGCGAGGCCGGGTTCAGCAGCTGCGCCGCCACCGGGTCCACGTTGTAGATGAAGTTCGCATCCTGGCGGAAGGTCTGCTGCAGGCGGTCGATCTGCCCATAGCCCGCCCCATGCCCGATCAGCGCGCGCCAGCGCAGACCCAGTTCGCGCGACTGCCGCAGGAACAGCGTGATGTCCGGGTTGTAGCCGGTGTGCAGGATGACGTCCGGCCGTTCGCGCCGCAGCTTCGTGACGAGAGAGGAGAGGTCGGGGGCCGTCGCCGCATAGCCCTCCTTCAGCACCATCCGCAGGCCGAGTTCGCGCGCGGTGGCCTCGTTGCCGGCGGCGACACCCGCGCCATAGGGGCCATCCTCGTAGATGATCGCGACGCGCACGTCGCGCACCGGCTTGCCCAGGCGCGACTGCGCGTTCTCGGCCACGAAGCGGCAGGAGGCCTCGCCGAACTGGTCGCTGTGGACCTGCGCGCGGAAGACGTATTCGAGGTTGCGGTCCTTGAACACCGAGGACGCCACGCAGACATTCGCCCACATGAAGCGGCGCTGCTGGTTCACGCGCTGCGCCATGGGCACGCAATGCGCCGAGGAGAAGACGCCCATGATGATGTCCACGCGTTCCTGCTCCAGCAGGCGCGTCATCTCGTTGATGGCGACCTCGGTGCGGGATTGCGCGTCGGCGTAGATGGCGTTGAGTCGATGGCCCTCCACGCCGCCACGCTCATTGATCATGTCGATCGCGTGCTTGGTGCCGATGGCGGAGGCGAGCGAGCCGCCGCCCGCGAAGGGTCCGGTGTAGTCGTAGATGACGCCGAGCTTGATCTCGCGCTGCTGCCCGAAGGCCGCGGCGGGGGCGAGGGACAGCGCGCTCGCGCCACCCAGCAATCCACGCCGGCTCAGATGATGGTGCATCCTGTCCCTCCCTGTCGTTCTGATTGTGCGGCTCTGCTGGCCGTTGGACGTTCCGGGAGTGAGTGCAGCGGGCGAGGGGATTGCTGTCAATGGGAAATATGCCAGGCGGCGCACCGCCCGGCGCGTCGTGCCTCAGCCCTCGCGGCGGAAGGCGGCGCGGTCCATCCGGCCGAGTTCCGTCAGCAGCAGCGGCCACAGCCGCAGCCCCTCGTCGAAGGAGGAGAGGCGGAAGAACTCGTTGGGCGCGTGCGCGTCCTCGTCCGCGCTGGACAGGCCGAACATCAGGCTGTCCATGCCGAGCATCTCCTGGAAGATGGTCGTGATGGGCACGGTGCCGCCGAGGCGCGTGAGTGCCGGTTCGCCGCCCTTCTCGCGGCGCAGCACGGCGGTGGCGGCGGCGCGCAGCGGGTGGTCGCTGCCCAGCGTGTAGGCGCGGGTGCCGCCCGGCGTGTAGTCGAATTCCAGCGCCACGCCGGCCGGCGCGTGGCGTTCCAGATGCGCCTTCACCGCGGCCTGCGCGCCCTCCGGGTCCTGGCCGGGAATGAGGCGCATGGTCAGCTTCGCATGGGCCTCGGCCGGCGTGACGGTCTTGCCGCCCTCGCCGGTATAGCCGCCCCACATCCCGTTCACCTCTACGGTGGGGCGCAGGGTCGTGCGCTCGCGCACCGTATAGGCGGGATCGCCGAAGGGGGTCGCGTCATAGAGCGCGTACCAGGCGGCCTCGTCGAAGGGCAGGGTGGCGGCCTCGGCGCGCAGCGCGTTGGTCATGGGCGGCGCGCCGGCCTCGAAGCCCTCCACCACCACGCGGCCATGCTCGTCGTGCAGGGTCGCGATCAGGCGCGCCATCTCGTGCAGGGCGTTGCGCAGCGCGCCGCCCACCTTGCCCGAATGCGCGTCCTTCTTGGCCGTGCGCAGGCTGAAGCGCAGCGAGGTGATGCCGCGGCAGCCGATGTTCAGCATCGCCTGCGGCCCCGAGGCGCCGCCACCATCGGCCGAGAGCATGGCGTCGGCGGCCAGCAGCTCGCGGTTCGCCTCGATCAGCGCGGGCAGGCTCGGGCTGCCCACCTCCTCCTCGCCCTCCAGGAAGAGCTTCACGTTCACGGGGCAGCCGCCCTCGACGGCGAGGAAGGCGCCCACCGTCTCGATGGCGATGGTGGTGGAACCCTTCACGTCCGAGGCGCCGCGCGCGTAGATCCGCCCGTCGCGGATCGTGGGCTCGAAGGGCGGCGAGTGCCACAGCTCCATCGGGTCCGCCGGCTGCACGTCGTAATGGCCGTAGATCATGATGGTGGGCTTGTCGGGCCCCGCACCCAGCCAGGCGCCATAGACGGCGGGCTGGCCGCCCCTGGGCATTTCGGGTGCGTCCAGCAGCCGCACATCCTGCAGGCTGAGCGCGCGCAGCCGCTCCAGCAGGAATTCCCGCGCGCCGCGCATGCCGTGCTCGAAGGCCGGGTCGGTGCTGACCGAGGGCAGGCGGATCAGCGCCAGAAGCCGGTCGAGGATGGCCTCGCGCTGGCTGGCCAGGTGTCGCGCGACTTGTTCGCTCATGCAGGGGTCTCCGCTTTCCGCGCGCGAGGCTAGATCAGCGGCGATGGGCTGGGAATTGCCGGCCGCGACACGCACCTTCCCAAGCTGGCATCAACGACCTGCCGTGGTATTATTCGGTTGCGGCGAGCACGGCAGGAAAGGAAACAAGGACATGGCGTTCCGGCCAATGATGCCTCCGGTTGCAAGCGGGGCCGTGCGGCGCCACGTGCGGATGTGATGAAAGCGATCCGCGTCGCCTCCGTCCGCCACACCCATCCGGATGTCGCCGCGCGCCAGTGCCGGCTGCGCGTCGGGCCGGAAGCGCCCGCCATGCTGCTGGTCTTCTGCGGCGGCAAGCATGACCCCGTGGCCATGCTCGCGGCCCTGCGCGCGGAATTCGGCCCGGTGCCCATCCATGGCGGTTCCGCGGCCGGCGTCATCGGCCGCGAGGGCTGCGGCTATGGCGGCTTCGAGCTGGGCGTGCTCGCCATCATGGACCCGGGCCTCGTCCCCCGGGCCGTGCTGACCGAGGCGCTGCGCCGGGACGAGGTGGCGGCCGGCGCGGAGCTGGGTGCGGCGGTGGGCGCCATCGCAAGCCCCGATGCGGCGGTGATGCTGCTGTTCGACAGCGTGGCCTCGCGCGCGCCGCCGCTGCTGCACTTCGCCAGCTCCATCGTGGAGGGCTTCCATGACGGCTTCGGCAACACGCCGCTCCAGCTCTTCGGCGGCGGGCTGCTGACGGACATGAACCTGACCGGCGGCTGGGTCTTCGCCGGCGACCGCGTGCTGAAGCATGCCGCCGTGGCGCTGGTCTTTCCGCCCGGTGTCGCGGTCGAGACGGTCATCATGCATGGCTGCCGGCCCATCAGCTCCTTCATGGAGATCACGCGCATCCAGGGCGCCGAGGTGTTCGAGCTGGATGGCGAACCGGCACTCACCGTCATCGAGCGCATGCTGGGCCTGCCGCCGGGCGGAGTGCGCGGGCAGGAACTCTCGCTGACGGTGACGCTGGGCCAGAAGCTGGGCGACCCCTACGCCCCCTACCAGGAGGGCGACTACGTGAACCGCCTGATCCTGCGTGCCACGCCCGAGGCGGGCTCGGTCACGCTGTTCGAGCCGGACTTCGCCCTTGGCGCCCAGGTGCAGATCATGAGCCGCGACAACTCGCTCATGCTCGATTCCGTGCGCCGGGGTGTTGCCGCGATGAATGCGGGGCTTGTGGGCACCGACCCCCTCTTCGCCCTCTACATTGACTGCGCGGGCCGGGCGAGTGCGCGCAGCGGCGCCGCCATCGAGGAGGCGGAGCTGGTGACGCAGGGCTTCGCCCCCGAGGTGCCGCTGCTGGGCTTCTATTCGGGGGTGGAGGTGGCGCAGGTGGGCGGCGGCATCGGGCGTTCCCTCGACTGGACCGGCGTGCTGGCCGTGTTGCGCCGCCGATGACCCACCACCCGCCGCCCCAAAGCCCGATCGAGCGCGAACTCGCCTACTACCGGCGCGAATGCAATGACCTGGGTGCCAGGCTGCTGCGCCTGCAGGAGGAGCAGAGCCAGGCTTTCCGCGAGGCCCGCCGCAGCCGCACCGTCGCCAAGCTGATCCGCGAGGCGCACCGGCTGACCGATGTCTGCAACCTGCCCGACGAGATCGGCGAGCCGATGCTGGAAGTGGTGGTGGACAACGCGCTCTGCGACCGCGCGGCCTTCCTGGAGCGTATCGGCCAGGAGGAACCACCGCGCTTCCGCGTCAGCCACATGATCGGCATGGGCGGCGAGAGCTGGCCGCGGGAGGTGGTGCTGCCGGCCGCCCCCGGCTTCTTCTTCACCACCTCGCGCACGCCCATCGAGCCGCCCGCCTATGAGCTGACCTCCATCCTGCGCACGCCCTACATCCTCTGGGCCCATGACCCGGGCAGCGGCGTCGCGCTCATCCTGGGCAACCACAGCGAGGGCAATGTCTCCCGCCCCTTCGAGACGCGGGATCAGGAATTGGTGGAGGGCGCGCTCTCCGTCTACATCGACGTGCGCGCCCGCAAGGCGGCGGAGGCGGAGCTGCGCGCGGCCAAGCTGGCGGCGGAGGCGAGCGGCGCCGCCCGCGCGCGCTTCCTGGCCACGCTGAGCCATGAGCTTCGCACGCCGCTCAATTCCATCATCGGGTTTTCGGAGATCCTGGCGCCCGACTCCACCATCCGCGCGACGGCGCAGCAGCGGGGCGCCTATATCGCGCAGATCCATGATTCCGGCCGCATGCTGCTGGAGCTGATCGACAACATCCTGGACTACGCCAGCCTGGAGAACGCGACGCCCAAGCTGCGGCGCGAATGGATCGCGGGGCGGTCGCTGCTGGACGCGGCGATGGGCGAGGCGGGCTCCATCGCGCTGCGACATGGGGTGGAGCTGGCCTGCGATCCGCCTGAGGAGGGGCTGCAACTGCATGTGGACCGGCTGCGCTTCCGCCAGGTGCTGTCCAACCTGCTGGGCAATGCGGTGAAGTTCACGCCCGCCCGCGGCCGCGTCAGCCTGGCCATCCTGGCCACGCCCGAGGGCGGGGCCCCCAACGGGGGCGCCATGGTGCGCGTGACGGATACGGGCATCGGCATCGCGCCCGGTGACATCCAGCGCGCGCTCGAACCCTTCCAGCAGGTCTCGGACGGGCACAGCCGGAAGTTTCCCGGTACCGGCCTCGGCCTGCCCATCGCGAAGACGCTGGTGGAGGCGCATGGCGGCACGCTCGCCATCGAGAGCGTGCCGGGCGAGGGCACCCGCGTCACCGTCTCGCTGCCGCCCGAGGCGGTGCGACGGTCGGGGGAGGGCGGGCCCGCCCCCGGCTGAGGCCTTGCCTCAGGCCAAGGCGTGGCCGGTCTGGCGCCCGATGCTGGCCGGCGCCGTCGCGGCGAGCGTGGCGAGGTTGCTGTCCACCGCCTCGAACAGGCCCCAGCATTCCGTGTAGCCCTGTGGGAAGCCGGGCGAGCCGGCCTCGGCATCCTGCTGGCGCGCATGGATGTAGTTGGTCCAGCGGCGCGTCGCGGGGCGGCGGTGGTGGAAATCGTGGCAGGGGGCGTCGCCCACCAGCACGAAGAGCCGCACGAAGAGCTGCACGGTCAGCATGTTCAGCCACCAGCCGGCCCATTGCGCCAGGCCGCGCGCGGTGTCGGCCCGCGCCTCGGGCACCGGGCGGCCGGCGAAGACGCCCGTGGTCGCCTCGCAGACGAAGTGCTTGTCGCGCAGCGCGATGAAATGGGCGTCCGGGAAGCGGTGCTCGCAGAGGATGCGGTAGATGGTCGCGACCTGGAGCAGCACGGTGACGGGCAGCACCCACAGCACCAGCAATTCCACCAGCGTGCCGGTGGCGGCGGCCAGGGCGATGAGGCTGGTCCAGAAGGCGCGGCCCATCCAGTCATGCCCGCGGTCTCCGGTGAAGAGCGAGGCCTGGATGCGGCGGCGGAGAAAATGCAGGTGGAAGGCGGGCGAGACGGTGATCCAGGCCACGCGGCGCCACAGCTCGGCCTTGGGCAGGCCGGGCTCCAGCCGGCATAGGCCCAGCACAAAATCCGCGAACTCATCCTCCTCGGTCAGCAGCTTCTTCGCGCTGTGGTGCATCATGTGCTCGCGCTGGTAGTCGTCGAAGCGCTTGAACAGCAGGAAGGCCGAGACCATCCGCCCCACCTGGCGGTTGCGGCCGCGGTTGGCGAAGACGGTGCCGTGCGAGCAATGGTGGAAGATCACCACCTGGAACAGCCCCAGGCCGGAGGAGGTGAGCAGCAGCCCCAGCGGCAGCAGCAGCCAGGCCGCCAGCGGCGGGGCCGCCAGCATCAGGGGCACCGCGCCCAGCGCCATGCCGCCCAGCACCAGGGCCAGGGCGCCCGCCACGAAATGCGCGGCCGGGCGGTCGGCGCGCGTCTCGCCCGGGGCCGGCATGGCGGTGAGCCAGGTGAGGAAGGGCTGCAACGCCGCGGGAAGCCGTGTGGCCATGACTTCGCGGGGGTTGCGGAGGGTTGGCGCGGGGCTGAGGGCCGGCGCCTCCGCGGCGAAAGTGTCGCGGGAGAGAAACATCGGCAGCGTTCCTTGTCGAATGTCGCACTTTGTGGACTGGCGCCACCATACAACGTTCGAAAGGAATGCACGGCATAGGTTCAAACGTTAACGAGCGCCGGGGCGGGCGCCGCGTCGCGTTGATTTGAACCATATTGTCAGGAAAGGGGTGGTGCCCAGGAAAGGACTCGAACCTTCACGACCTTGCGGTCACTGGCACCTGAAGCCAGCGCGTCTACCAATTCCACCACCTGGGCACGATGGGGTGAGCGGCGAGATAAAGGGGGCCCGGGGGGCCGTCAATCCCACCCCCCGAGGAATTCGTCAGGCGGTGTGCCGCATCTCCCCCTGGCCCCGCGCGCGCCGGGCCCATATGGTCCGGCGCGACCGGAGGATGGTGCGATGCGCAAGGTGGCGACGGTGTTCGGCGGGGCGGGTTTCCTGGGGCGGCAGATCGTGCAGCGCCTGGTCCGCGAGGATTGGACGGTGCGGGTGGCCATGCGCGACCCGGTGCGGGCGCATGGCATGCACACCATGGGGCGCGTGGGGCAGGTGGCGGCACTCGCCGCCGATGTGACGCGCGATTCGGGCGTGGCGCGCGCGGTGGAAGGGGCCGGCGTGGTGGTGAACTGCGTGGGCATCCTGCACGGCAATTTCGAGGCGGTGCAGGCGGAAGGCCCCGCCCGCATAGGTCGCCTCGCGGCCGCGGCGGGGGTGGAGAGGCTGGTCCACATCTCGGCCATCGGCGCCGACGCGACCAGCGAAAGCCGCTATGCCCGCAGCAAGGCGGCGGGCGAGGAAGGGCTGCGCGCCGCCTTCGCGAACGCCACCATCCTGCGGCCCTCGATCGTGTTCGGCACGGAGGACGCCTTCTTCAACCGCTTCGGCCAGATGGCCATGGTCTCGCCCATCATGCCCGTCATCTGCGGCGAGACGCGTTTCCAGCCCGTGCATGTGGGCGATGTGGCCGATGCGGTGATGGCGGCGCTCGCCCGGCCCGAGGCGGCGGGGCGGACCTATGAGCTGGGCGGGCCGCGCGCCTGGACCTTCCGCGAACTGCTGGCCTTCATCCTGAAGGAGACGCAGCGCAAGCGCCGGCTGGTGAACATTCCGCTGGGGGTCGCGCGGTTGCAGGCGCGCCTGGCGGAGCTGCTACCCAACCCGCCGCTCACGCGTGACCAGCTGATCCTGCTGCAACAGGACAATGTGGTGTCGCCGGGTGCGCTGACCCTGCGGGACCTCGGCATCACCCCCGCCGCGGTGGAGGGTCTGGTGCCGGCCTACCTCGCGCGGTTCCGGCCGGGCGGGAACCGCAGGGAGCGGCCGGGGGTTTAGGTCCATAACGGACATATATACTTGCCCAAGGTCCTGAGCCTCGCACCGTCGGCGCAACGGAGTGGAAAAATAGGTAAGTGAGACTGACTCAAATGTTGTTTTTGCTCTGGCGCGGGCAAAAACAACTCGTTAAGCATCCTGCAAGGGAGAAGGCCGCGCACGGCTGCGCGGTCTTGCCCAAATCCCAGGCCGGCCCCCGCCGGACCCCAGGTTGCAAGGATCGCCCATGGCCGAGCGCATGCTCCAATTCGTCCGCCTGCAGCAGCAGACGCCGGACAAGCGCCCCGCCAGCGCCCGCCGCGAGGATTTCGACGAGATCTACGCCCGCTTCGACCCGGAGCGCGCGAAGCAGCAGGCCAGCCGGTGCAGCCAATGCGGCGTGCCCTTCTGCCAGGTGCATTGCCCGCTGCAGAACAACATCCCCGACTGGCTGAAACTCACCGCCGAAGGCCGGATGGAGGAGGCCTATGAGGTCGCCGCCGCCACCAACACCTTCCCGGAGATCTGCGGCCGCGTCTGCCCGCAGGACCGTCTCTGCGAGGGCAATTGCGTCATCGAGAAGGGCTTCGAGAGCGTCACCATCGGCTCGGTCGAGAAGTACATCGTGGACACGGCCTGGGAGAATGGCTGGGTGAAGCCGCCCACGCCCTCGCGCGAGCTGCCCCATTCCGTCGGCATCATCGGCGCGGGCCCAGCGGGGCTGGCGGCGGCCGAGCGCCTGCGCGTGCAGGGCTTCCAGGTGCATGTCTATGACCGCTACGACCGCGTGGGCGGGCTGATGATCTATGGCATCCCCAACTTCAAGCTGGAGAAGGAGGTGGTGCTGCGGCGCTGGGAGCAATACGCGGCGGGCGGCATCCATTTCCACATGAACACCGCTGTCGGCCAGGACGTGACGCTGGCCGAGCTGCGCGAGCGGCACGACGCCATCTTCATCGCGACCGGCGTCTACAAGGCGCGCGACGTGGAGCTGCCGGGGGCGGACCTTGCGGGCGTGGTGCCGGCGCTGGACTACCTGACGGCCTCCAACCGCCAGAACCTGGGCGACACCGTGCCCGAATACGAGAACGGCGCGCTGAACGCGGCGGGGCGCGAGGTGGTGGTGATCGGCGGCGGCGACACCGCCATGGATTGCGTCCGCACCGCCATCCGCCAGGGCGCCGAACTCGTCACCTGCCTCTATCGCCGCGACAAGGCGAACATGCCCGGCTCCATGCGCGAGGTGCACAATGCGGAGGAGGAGGGGGTGCGCTTCCTCTGGCTCTCCGCGCCGGAAGCGTTTCTCGGCGCTGGGTCCGTCACCGGCGTGCGGGCCGCGAAGATGCATCTCGGCCTGCCCGACGCCACCGGCCGCCAGCAGGTGGCGCCCATCGAGGGCAGCCATTTCGTCGTCCCCGGCAGCCTCGTCATCAAGGCGCTGGGCTTCGACCCCGAGGAGCTGCCCGTGATGTTCAACGAGCCCGCCCTGGCCGTGACCCGCTGGGGCACGTTGAAGGTGAACCACCGCACCATGATGACCGACCTGCCGGGTGTCTTCGCCGGCGGCGACATCGTCCGCGGCGCCTCGCTGGTGGTGTGGGGCATCCGGGATGGCCGCGACGCGGCCGAGCAGATCGCGCAATACGTGCTGGCCAAGGCCAGCCTCCAGCAGGCGGCGGAGTGACCGAGATGACGCAAGAGACCGGCGCGCAGTTCGTCGAGGGCTACGCCCGCAACCAGTCCCTGCTGAACGCGGCGGGCATTGACACCACCGAACATGACGCCTGCGGCGTGGGCCTCGTGGCCGCGCTGGACGGCAAGCCCTCGCGCGCGGTCGTGCAGGCGGGCATCGAGGCGCTGAAGGCCGTCTGGCACCGCGGCGCGGTGGACGCCGATGGCAAGACCGGCGACGGCGCGGGCATCCATGTGGAGATCCCGCAGGAGTTCTTCGCCGAGGCCGTCCGCAATGGCGGCGACAAGTTGAAGCCCGGTGCCATCGCGGTGGGCCAGGTGTTCCTGCCCAAGACGGATTTCAGCGCGCAGGAGCGCTGCCGGCAGATCGTCGAGACCGAGATCCTCGCCATGGGCTACGGCATCTATGGCTGGCGCCAGGTGCCCATCCACACCGCCGTCATCGGCGAGAAGGCGAACGCGACGCGCCCCGAGATCGAGCAGATCCTGATCCACGACCCGGAACTGCGCGACGTGGAGACGATGGAGCGCGACCTCTACGTCATCCGCCGGCGCATCGAGAAGCAGGCCATCGCGGCGCAGATCCCGGAGCTGTATCTCTGCTCGCTGTCCAGCCGGTCCATCATCTACAAGGGGATGTTCCTGGCCGAGGCGCTGAGCGAATTCTATCCGGATTTGCAGGACACGCGCTTCGTGTCGCGCTTCGCCATCTATCACCAGCGCTACAGCACCAACACCTTCCCCACCTGGCGCCTGGCGCAGCCCTTCCGGATGATCGCGCACAATGGCGAGATCAACACGCTGCACGGCAACGTCAACTGGATGAAGGCGCACGAGACGCGCCTCTCCCACCCGTTGCTCGACGCCTATCTGGACGACATCAAGCCCGTGATTCAGGCGGGCGGGTCCGACACGGCGAGTCTCGACAATGTCTTCGAGCTGCTGGTCCGCGGCGGGCGCGACGCGCCCATGGCCAAGGCCATGCTGATCCCGGAAAGCCTCGGCAACAACGCGACGATGCCGCCGGCGCATCACGACCTCTTCCTCTACTGCAACGCGGTGATGGAGCCCTGGGACGGGCCGGCGGCGCTGTGCGGCACGGATGGGCGCTGGGTGGTGGCGGGGCTGGACCGCAACGGGCTGCGCCCGCTGCGCTACACCGTGACCGATGGCGGCCTGCTCATCATCGGCTCCGAGACGGGCATGGTGAAGGTGGCCGAGGACCGGGTGAAGGCGAAGGGCCGCGTGGGTCCCGGCCAGTTCATGGGCGTGGACCTCGACACCGGGCGCCTCTACCTCGACCATGAGCTGAAGGACATGCTCTCGGCCCGCAAGCCCTTCGGCCAATGGGTGAACCGCACCACGCGCATTGACGGCATCGTGAAGGCGCAGCCTGCCGCCCCCGCGCCGCTGGCGGGCGAGGCGCTGCGCCGCGCCCAGCTCGCCGTCGGCTTCACCCTGGAGGAGCTGGAGACCATCCTGCACCCCATGGTGGAGGACATGGCCGAGGCCGTGGGCTCCATGGGCGACGACACGCCGGTGGCGGTGCTCTCGTCGCAATACCGCGGCCTGCACCACTATTTCCGACAGAGCTTCAGCCAGGTGACCAACCCGCCCATCGACAGCCTGCGCGAGACGCGGGTGATGACGCTGCGCACGCGGCTGGGCAACCTGGGCAACATCCTGGATGAAGACCCCACGCAGTGCGACATGCTCATGCTCGACAGCCCCGTGCTGTCGAGTGCGGAGTTCGGCGCCATGCGGGCCCACATGGGCGCCTCCGCCTGCGAGGTGGACTGCACCTTCCCCGTGAGCGAGGGCGAGGCCGGGCTGCGCCGCGCGCTCGACCGCATCCGCCGCGAGAGCGAGGACGGCGTGCGCTCCGGCTGCCAGCACGTCATCCTCTCCGATGAGGCGCAGGGGGCGGACCGCGTGGCGGTGCCGATGATCCTGGCCGTGAGTGCCGTTCACACGCATCTGGTGAAGACCTCGCTGCGCACCTTCACCTCGTTGAACCTGCGCTGCGCGGAATGCCTCGATGTGCACTACTTCGCGGTGCTGATCGGCGCTGGTGCGACCACCGTCAACGCCTATCTCGCGGAAGCCTCAGTGGCGGACCGCCACCGGCGCGGGCTGTTCGGGGAACTCACGCTCGACCAGGCCATCGGTCGCTACAAGAAGGCGGTGGACAAGGGCCTGCTGAAGGTGATGTCCAAGATGGGCATCTCGGTCCTGTCCTCCTATCGCGGAGGGATGAACTTCGAGGCCATCGGCCTCTCCCGCGCGCTGGTGGCGGAGTTCTTCCCGGGCGTGCCCTCGCGCATCTCGGGCATCGGGCTGGCCGGCATCGCGCGGCGCGCCATGGCGCTGCATGAGCGCGCCTTCGGCTCCGAGGTCGTGACGCTGCCGGTGGGCGGGCTCTACAAGCTGCGCCAGCGGGGCGAGGCGCATGCCTTCGGCGGCACGCTGATCCACATGCTGCAAAAGGCGGTGGACACGGACAGCTACCAGACCTTCAAGCGCTACAGCGAGGCGGTGCGCCGCCAGCCGCCCGTGGCGCTGCGCGACCTGCTGGATTTCCGCGCCGAGGGTCGCCGCGCCATCGCCATCGAGGATGTCGAGAGCATCACGGAAATCCGCAAGCGCCTGCTGGCGCCAGGCATTTCGCTGGGCGCGCTCAGCCCCGAGGCGCATGAGACGCTCTCCATCGCCATGAACCGCATCGGCGCGCGCAGCGACAGCGGCGAGGGCGGCGAGGACCCGGAGCGCGCGAAGCCCCGCCCGAACGGCGACAACGCGAACAGCGCGATCAAGCAGATCGCCTCCGGCCGCTTCGGCGTCACGGCGGAGTATCTCAACAACTGTCGCGAGATCGAGATCAAGGTCGCCCAGGGTGCCAAGCCCGGCGAGGGCGGCCAGTTGCCCGGCTTCAAGGTGACGGGGCTGATCGCGAAGCTGCGCCACTCCACGCCGGGTGTGACGCTGATCTCGCCGCCGCCGCACCATGACATCTACTCGATCGAGGATCTGGCGCAGCTCATCTATGACCTGAAGCAGATCAACCCCGAGGCGACCGTCTGCGTGAAGCTGGTGTCGCGTTCGGGCATCGGCACCATCGCGGCGGGCGTGGCCAAGGCCAAGGCGGACGCCATCCTGATTTCCGGCCATTCGGGCGGGACGGGCGCCTCGCCGCTCACCTCCATCAAGTATGCGGGCCTGCCCTGGGAGATGGGGCTGTCCGAAACCCACCAGGTGTTGCTGCTGAACCGGCTGCGGCACCGGGTGAAGCTGCGCACCGATGGCGGCCTCAAGACCGGGCGTGACGTCGTCATCGCGGCCATGCTGGGGGCGGAGGAATTCGGCATCGGCACCGCCTCGCTGGTGGCGATGGGCTGCATCATGGTGCGGCAGTGCCATTCCAACACCTGCCCCGTGGGCGTCTGCACCCAGGACGAGGCGCTGCGCGCCAAGTTCGCGGGCAGCCCCGAGAAGGTCATCAACCTGTTCAGCTTCGTGGCGGAGGAGGTGCGGGAAATCCTGGCCGAACTCGGCTTCCGCAAGCTGGAGGACGTGATCGGCCGCACGGATTTGCTGAAGCAGGTGAGCCGCGGCGCGGAGGACCTGGACGACCTCGACCTCAACCCGCTGCTGGTCAAGGCCGACAGCGGGCCCCACGCGCCCTTCTGCACGCTGGAAGGCCGCAACGAGGTGCCGGAGACGCTGGACGCCGACATGCTGCGCGACGCAGCCCCCCTCTTCGAGCGGGGCGAGAAGATGCAGCTCGCCTACAACATCCGGAACACCCACCGCGCCATCGGCACCAAGGTGTCGTCGCGCATCGTCCGGCAATACGGCATGACCGGGCTGCAGGACGGCCACCTGTCGGTGCGGCTGCGGGGTTCGGCCGGCCAGTCGCTGGGGGCCTTCGGGGTGCGGGGCCTCAAGCTGGAGGTGTTTGGCGACGCCAATGACTATGTGGGCAAGGGGCTGTCCGGCGCCACCATCGTGGTGCGGCCGGCACCTTCCTCGGGCCTCGTCTGGAACGAGAACACCATCATCGGCAACACCTGCCTCTATGGAGCCACGGCCGGCGCCCTGTTTGCCGCCGGCCAGGCGGGCGAGCGCTTCGCCGTCCGCAATTCCGGCGCGGTGACGGTGGTGGAGGGCGCGGGGGCCAATGCCTGCGAATACATGACCGGCGGCACCGTCGTGATCCTGGGCGAGGTCGGCGACAATTTCGGCGCGGGTTTCACGGGTGGACAGGCTTTCATCCACGACCCCGCGGGCACCTTCGAGCGGCGGGTGAACCCCGACACCCTCCTGTGGCAACGCATGGAGAGCGCCCATTGGGAGGGTGAGCTCAAGCGGTTGATCGAACGCCATGTCGCCGAGACCGGCAGCCGTCACGCCGCCCGCCTGCTCAATGACTGGTCGAGCGAGCGGGGGCATTTCTGGCACATCGTGCCCAAGGAATACGCCCGCTATCTGCCGCGTCCGATGCGCGAGGTGGCCGAAGCGGCCGAGTAGCGTCCTTCACGCGAAAGGGGCGAGGTGGCATAGAGTCCGCCGTGCGGATTCTCCATCACCTCCCCCTCTCGCCCTATTCGCGCAAGGTGCGCCTCGCCCTTGCGGAGAAGCGGATTCCCTTCGAGCTCAAGACCGAACGCGTGTGGGAGCGGCGCGAGGAGTTCCTCGCCCTGAACCCCGCCTGCACCGTGCCGGTGCTGGTGGAGGAGAATGGCTTCGTCATCGCCGACAGCTACGCCATCTGCGAATACCTGGACGAGGCCTATCCCGACACGCCCCTGATCGGCCGCACGCTCGGCGAACGCGCCGAGGTGCGGCGCCTGGTGGCCTGGTTCGACACGCGCTTCGCGGGCGAAGTGACGCGCAACCTGATTTGGGAACGGCACCTGAAGCGGGCGCTGGGCAAGGGCAACCCGGACGCGGCGGCCATTCGCGCGGGCTATGCGAACCTCAAGCCGCATCTGGACGTGATCGGCTGGCTGGCGGAGGAGCGGCCCTGGCTGGCCGGCCCCCATCTTTCGCTGGCCGATTTCGCGGCGGCCGCGCATCTGTCGGCGCTGGACTACGCGAATGACGTGGATTGGGAATACAACGCGGCGGCGCGGGACTGGTACAGCCGGGTGAAGTCACGGCCGGCGTTCAGGGGGCTTTTGGCCGACAGGGTGAGTGGGCTGGAGCCGCCGGCGCATTATGCGGATTTGGATTTTTGATCCTCCCCACGAAGTTTTCGCCGCCGCGATGGCACCTTCGGCGCCACCGCGGCGTCGAAACCTTCGCGGGGGCCCCGCCTCCACTCCCCACGAAATCGCTTCGCGCTTTCGCGGGGGCCCCGAAGAGGCGTGGGTCGTGGTGACGGGCGCCGCCTGCCGAGGCAAGGCCTCGGCAGGGCACCGAAGCGGGAAGCGGAGGGGGGCCGCGCGCCTTTCGCGGTCAGGCCTGCCGGGGACTAGACGGCCACCTCCACCCACACCGGCGCATGATCACTCGGGCTTTCCTCCGCCCGCGCCTCCGTATCCACGCCGCACGAAACCAGTCTTTCGGCCAGCTCCGCGCTCAGCAGCGCGTGGTCAATCCGCAGCCCGCGGTTCTGCTCGAAGGCCGAGCCGTAGTCCCAATAGGTGAAGGGCGCGTCGGCCGGGTGCAGCGCCAGCACCGCATCCGCCAGCCCCAGATGGGTCAGCGCCCGCCAGCGCGCGCGGCTTTCGGGGTGCACCAGGGCGTCGGTGGGCGGCAGGGCGCCCGGCGCCAGGTCGGACGCGGTCGGGCAGACATTGTAGTCGCCCAGGATGGCTAGCGGGCGGAAGGCGTCGAGTTGCGCCGCCGCCCACACCCGCAGCCGGTCCATCCAGCGCCACTTGTATTCCATGCCCTCGGCGCCGCCGGAATTGCCGTTGGGGAGGTAGATGCCCGCCGCGACCACGCCGGCCACCTCCACCGCCAGGAAGCGCGCCTGGGCGTCCGCGTCCTCGCCCGGCAGCGATTCGGCCAGGACCGTGAAGGGCAGGCGGGACAGCACCGCCACGCCATTGCGCCCGCCATGCTGGCCCAGCGCGTGCAGGGTGTAGCCGCTGCCCTCGAATTCCAGCGTGGGGAATTCCTCCGTCTTGCACTTGGTTTCCTGGAGGAAGACCACGTCCGGCCCATGCCGGTCCAGGAAGCGCCGCAGATGCGGCACGCGCCGGCGGATGGAGTTCACGTTGAATGTCGCGAGGCGCATGGGCGTGATCTTCACTGGCCGCGCGCCCGGCGCAAGCCCGTCAGGCGACGGCGAAGCTCGTCCCGCAGCCGCAGCCGCTGACCGCCTGCGGGTTGCGCACCACGAAATGCGCGCCGATCAGCGCCTCGTGCCAGTCGAGTTCAGCGCCGCGCACGAAGTCGAGCGAGACCTCGTCCACAAAAAGCGTCACGCCATCCATCTCGACCATCACGTCGTCATCCTGGCGGATGTCCTCCAGCGCGAAGCCATATTGCAGGCCCGAGCAGCCACCGGCCGAGACCGTCAGCCGCAGCCCCGCACCAGGGCGGCCTTCGCGCTCGGCGATGGCGCGGATTTCCTTGGCGGCGCGGGGGGTCATGGTGAAGCTGCCGTCGGGCATGGTGATCTCCTCAAACCCCAATCTAGGCATGCCGACAAAGGATTTCCACCTGTGCCATGTGGCTGATAGGCAGGTGCGATGCTGGATGCCCCCACCTCGACCCCCAAGGCCCCCTATGCCGTGCGCACCACCCGCGGCCGCCTGCACGCCGAGCCTGAGGACACGAGCCGCACCCCCTGGCAGCGCGACCGCGACCGCATCATCCATTCCCGCGCCTTCCGCCGGCTGCAATACAAGACGCAGGTCTTCGTCTTCCATGAGGGCGACCATTTCCGCACCCGGCTGACGCATTCCATCGAGGTCGCGCAGATCGCCCGCAGCCTGGCCCGCCGCCTGCGCCTGGACGAGGACCTGGCCGAGGCCCTGGCGCTGGCGCATGACCTGGGCCACCCCCCCTTCGGCCATGCGGGGGAGGAGGCGCTGGACGGCCTCATGCGCAGCCATGGCGGCTTCGACCACAATGCCCAGAGCCTGAAGCACGTCACGCAGCTGGAGCGCCGCTATGCCGGCTTCGACGGGCTGAACCTGTCCTGGGAGACGCTGGAAGGGCTCGCCAAGCACAATGGCCCGGTGCGGCGCCCCGCGCCCTACCTGGCGCGCTACAACGCCGTCCAGGACCTGGAACTCGGCACCCATGCGAGTGCGGAGGCGCAGGTGGCGGCCCTGGCGGATGACATCGCCTACAACAACCACGACCTGGAGGATGGGCTGCGCGCCGGCCTCTTCACGGTCGAGGAGGTGGCGGCCATGGCCCTGCCGCGCCAGGCGCTGGCCGAGGCCCGCGCCGCCCACCCTGACCTTCCGGCCGACCGCGCGGCGCCCGAGATGGTGCGCCGCGTGATCGCCGCCATGATTCGCGACGTGGCGGAGGAGACGGAGCGGCGGCTGGCCGCCCTCTCACCCGCCAATGTGGAGGCCATCCGCGCCGCGCCCCAGCCCGTGGTGGCCTTCGGCGCGGCAATGCGCGGGGCCAATGCCGAGATGCGCGAATTCCTGTTCGAGCGGATGTATCGGCATTTCCGGGTGAACCGGGCCTCGCAGAAGTCGAAGCGGGTGGTGCAGATCCTGTTCCAGCTTCTGCATGGCGGCCCGCAGATGCTGCCCGATGAATGGCGCGCCCGCGCGGGCGAGGCCGGCAGCCCCCAGGCCGCGGAGACGGTGGGCGACTATATCGCCGGCATGACGGATCGCTATGCCCTGGAGGAATACCGGCGGCTGACCGACCCGCATGTCGGAGGTTAGCGTCCGATCGTCCCCGGCGCAGCCGGGGGCGTGAATCGGCCGCGTGCGAAGCGTCCGATCGTCCCCGGCGCAGCCGGGGGCGTGAATCGGCCGCGTGCGAAGCGTCCGATCGTCCCAGGCGCAGCCGGGGGCGTGAACCGGCCGCGCAGAATTCTACCGCCCCGCCTCCATGTCATCCCCATACCGGTTCGTGAACCGGTCGCCCTGCTGGCACAGCCAGAACAGCAGCGGGAGGATGCCGATCACGGTCGGGATCAGCAGCAGCCACCAGCCGGAGCGGTTCACATCATGCAGCCGCCGCACCGCGAGGCCGAGCGAGGGCAGGATCAGCAGCAGCGAAGTCACGTTGCTGACCGGCTGCGGCGCGCCCCAGTAATAGCCGTAATTGTTGCCGTCGATGGTACCGGTCACCATGCCGAGCAGCACCGTCGCCAGCACGAAATACCAATGCGCGGCGCGCGACGACCGCCCGCTGAAATTCACATAGTTCCGCAACGCCAGCGCGATGGCCTGGCCGAAGCCCACCACCCGCTGCGGCGGCACCTGGCCACCCGAGAGGTTGTTCAGCACCGAAAGCCGCTCCTGGTATTCGGCGGCGGAAATCTCGCCGCGCGCGAAGCGCTCTTCCAGCAATTGCCGTGCGTTGCTCATGAAATCCCGTCCGGGTGATGGTCTGGGCCAAAGCTTAGGCCATGCGCGACGTAGGGGCACCCCTTGCCGAAACGCCCCCCCGCGCCGCACAACCCGCCCATGAGCCTTCCCCCCGCCCCCGCCGACATCTTCGCCCATCTGCGCGCCCGCATCGTGGAGGCGCTCCGCGCCCTGCTGCCCGAGGTGCCGGAAGAGGCCTTCGCCCGCGTCACCGTCGAACCCCCGCGCGAGGCCGCGCATGGCGACATGGCGACCAATGCGGCGCTGGTGGTGGGCAAGGCGGCGAAGCAGGCCCCCCCCAAGCTGGCGGCCGCCCTGGCCGAGAAGCTCACGGCGCTGCCCGAGGTCACGGAGGCCAGCCCCGCCGGCCCCGGCTTCGTGAACATCCGGCTGGATGAGGGCTTCATCCGCGCCCAGCTCGGCGTGATTCTGGCCGCCGGCGAGACCTATGGCCAGGGCGCGCCGCGTCCGGGCCGGATCAATGTGGAGTACGTCTCGGCCAACCCGACCGGCCCCATGCATGTGGGCCATTGCCGGGGCGCGGTGGTGGGCGATGCGCTGGCGGCGCTGCTCGCCAAGGCGGGCCATGAGGTCTGCCGCGAATACTACATCAACGACGCGGGCGCGCAGGTGCAGGCCTTGGCCTATGCGGCCTACTGGCGCTACCTCCAGGCGCTCGGCACCACGCTGACCGAGGATGAGTATGCCCAGCTCATCCCGGGCGGGCTGCAATATCGCGGCGACTACCTGGTGCCGGTGGGCGAGGCGCTGGCCCGCCACCATGGCGATGCGCTCGCCGAAACCGGCACCGCCCATGGCCCGGGCCTGGCCGGCCCCGACCGCTGGTTCGCCACCGTGCGCGAGACCACGGTCGCCATGATGATGGACATGATCCGCGACGACCTGGCGGCCTTGGGCGTCCAGCACGACATCTTCATCAGCGAGGCCGCCATGGTGGCCGAGGGCAAGCTCGACGCCGCCGAGGCGCAGCTCAATGCCCAGGGCCTGATCTATCGCGGCGTGCTGGAACCCCCCAAGGGCAAGACCCCGGACGATTGGGAACCGCGCGAACAGACCCTCTTCCGCGCCACCCAGTTCGGCGACGAGGTGGACCGGGCGCTGCGGAAGTCCGACGGTTCCGGCACCTATTTCGCCAATGACATCGCGAACCATCTGGGCAAGATCGAGCGCGGCTTCGACGCGCTGGTCCATGTCTGGGGTGCCGACCATGGCGGCTATGTGAAGCGGATGCAGGCGGCGGTGGCCGCGCTGTCCGACCGGCGCGTCAGCCTGGACGTGGTGCTGGCCCAGATCGTCCATGTGGTGAAGGACGGCGCCCCGGTGCGCATGTCCAAGCGCGCCGGCACCTACGTCACCCTGCGCGACCTGATTGACGAGGTCGGCCGCGACGCCGTGCGCTTCACCATGCTGACGCGCAAGGCCGATGCGCAGATGGAGTTCGACCTGGACCTCGTCGTCCAGCAATCGCGCGACAACCCGGTCTTCTATGTCCAGTATGCCCATGCGCGCTGCCGCTCGGTGCTGCGGGCGGCGGGCGAACCCGCTGATCTGGCGGCTGCACCGCTCGACGCGCTGACCGACCCGGCCGAACTGGCGCTCATCCGCCGCATGGCCGGCTGGCCGCGCGTGGTCGAGGCCGCCGCCGCCGCGCGGGAACCGCACCGGGTTGCGTTTTTTCTGAATGACCTCGCGGGTGATTTTCATCTATTGTGGAACAAGGGCAGGGAAGATTCTTCCCTGCGATTCATCCAGGAAGGCGACCCCGAGGGGACACGGGCGCGCCTGGCCCTGGTGGCCGCGACGGCCGCGGTGATCAGGTCCGGGCTTGGCGTGATGGGGGTCGCGCCGGTCGAGGAGATGCGATGAGTGACACGACATTGCCCTCCTGGCGGGTTCGCCCGCCGGAGAGGGCGCGGGCGGGATGGGGGATCCCGCCCTTGGTCTGGCTGCTGGGGGGCGGCCTGATCGGGGTCGGCGCGCTGGGCGTGCTGCTCCTGTGGGGGAGCAACGCGCTCTCGCCCAATGGGGTGCCGCTGATCGAGGCCGATGACCGGCCCTTCCGCGTGCGTCCGGAGAATTTCGTGGCGGCACCCGCCCCAAGGCCTTCCGAAACCATCTTCGAACGTCCCGGCGCCCGGCCGGAGCGCGTGGGCGAGGCGCGCCTCGCCCCCGGCCCCGAACGTCCGCTCCCCGATGGCTGGCGCCAGGCGGCCGTGCCGCCGCCCACGCCGCTGCCGCCGGCCGCCGCACCCGGCGGGTCGGGCCTGCAGCCGGCCATCACGGCACAGCCCGCGGCCCCGCCCATCGCGGCGCCCGCGCCCACACCCGCCGCCGCGCCGCGCCCGGTGGCCGGAGGGGTGCAGGTCCAGCTCGGCGCCCTGCCGAGCGAGGAGGGCGCCATGGCCGAATGGAACCGCCTGCGCGGCCGCGTGCCGGAACTCGGCCCCTTCAGCCCCAACGTCGTCCGCTTCGACCGCGACGGGCGGCCCACCTTCTGGCGCCTGCGCGTGGGCGGCGTGCCCGACCGCGACGCGGCCCAGGCCCTGTGCGAACGGGTGCGCGCCAGCGGCGGCAATTGCGCGGTGCTGGGCAGTTGAGGGCAGGGGGCCGCAAGCCCGCCATCATCGGGCTGGCGGGCCCCACCCTGGCACCGGAGGAGGTGGCGCTGCTGCGGGCCGAACGCCCGCTCGGCGTCATCCTGTTCCGGCGCAATGTCGTGGACCCTGCGCAGTTGCGGGCACTGACCACGTCCATCCGCGAGATTCTCGGCGCGGCCACGCCCATCCTGGTGGACCAGGAGGGCGGGCGCGTGGCCCGGCTGCGTGCGCCGCACTGGCCGGAATTTCCGCCGCCTTCGGTGTTCGAGCACGGCGCCGCCGAACCCGCCCGCGCCAATGCCGAGGCCCTGGCCCGCATGTGCCTGGCCGAGGGGCTCGACGTGGTCTGCGCGCCTTGCCTCGACCTGCGCCTGCCCGGCGCCCATGACGTGATCGGGGACCGCGCCTTCTCGGCCGAACCGGAGGAGGTGGCGCGCCTTGGCGCCGCCTGGGTCGCGGGGCTGCGGGCCGGGGGCGTCATGCCGGTGCTGAAGCACATCCCCGGCCATGGCCGCGCCACTTTGGACAGCCACCTCGCCTTGCCGGTGGTGACGGCGGACCGCGCCACGCTGGCGGCCGACTTCACCCCTTTCCGCGCGCTGGCCGCACCCGATCTCTGGGCGATGACCGCGCATATCCTCTACCCCGCACTCGACCCCGAACGCTGCGCCACCCTCTCCCCCCGCGTGATCGCTGAGGTGATCCGCGGCGAGATCGGCTTCACGGGCTTCCTGATTTCCGATGACCTCGCGATGAAGGCGCTGGACGGCTCGCCCGGCGCGCTCGCCGCCCAGGCGCTGGCGGCGGGGTGCGACGCGGTGCTGCATTGCTCGGGCGTGCTGGCGGAGAGCGCCGCCGTGCTGGACGCCTGCCCGGTGACGGCCGACGCCTGATGCCTGACTGGTTCCCCGACGTCACGGCGATCGTGCTGGCCACCATCATCGCCATCACCTTCCATGAGGTGGCGCATGGCTGGGCCGCCCGCGCCCTGGGCGACCCCACGGCGGCCATGCTGGGCCGGCTTTCCTTCAACCCGCTGCGCCATGTGGACCCGGTGGGGACGGTCCTGGTGCCGGGGGTGCTGCTGGTCTCGCAGCTCATGGCCACCGGGGGCGTGCAGATGATGTTCGGTTGGGCCAAGCCCGTGCCGGTGGACGTCCGCAACTTCGCCAATCCGCGCCTGGGCATGATGTGGGTGGCCATCGCGGGGCCGGCCATGAACTTCGCGCTGGCCGTGCTGGCGGGGCTGCTGATCCATGTGGCGGTGGCCGGCGGTGACTTTCTCTCGGCCGAATCGCTCGCCTGGGTCTATCGCTTCGTCAGCTTCGCGATCCTGGTGAACCTCGTGCTCGGCCTGTTCAACCTCATTCCCGTGCCGCCGCTCGATGGCGGGCGCATCGCGGTGGGCTTGCTGCCCTACCGCGCCGCCATGGCCTATGCGCGGCTGGAGCATGCGGGGCTGTTCCTGGTGCTGGGCGTGCTGTTCCTGCTGCCCATGCTGATCCCGTCCTTCCGCCCGATGGACTGGTTCATCTTCGAGATCGTCCGCCCCGTCTTCGACTTCGTGGTCTGGCTGACCGGCAACGGCGGCCTATGAGCGAGGCGGCCGGCCCCGACGCGCTGCTGCTGGACATCGAGGGCTTCCAGGGCCCGCTCGACGTGCTGCTGGAACTGGCGCGGGCGCAGAAGGTGGACATCCGGTCCATCTCCATCCTCTCGCTGGTGGACCAGTATCTCGCCGTGATCGAGGGCGCGCGCGGCGTGCGGATCGAACTCGCGGCCGACTGGCTGGTGATGGCCGCCTGGCTCGCCTGGTTGAAATCCCGCCTGCTGCTGCCCGAGGAGGAGCGCGGCCCGGACGAGGAAGACCCCCTGCTGGCCGCCGCCCGCCTGACGGAGCGCCTGGCCGAACTCGACCGGATGCGCGCCGCCGCCGAATGGCTGGGCCGCCGCGCGCAGCTGGGCCGCGAGACCTTCGCCCGTGGCGCCCCCGAATCCTTGCGCGTCGAGGACCGCACCGGGCTGGTGACGGACCTCACCACCCTGTTGCGCGCCTATGCCGCCGCCCGGCGCCGCGCCGTGGCCGCCCGGCCCTTCACGCCGCGCCCGCGCAAGCTGTGGTCGGTGGCCGAAGCGCTGGGCCGGCTGCGCGCCCTGCTGGGCGACGCCGGCACGGGCTGGTCCACGCTGGGCCAGTTCCTGCCGCCGGACATGCTCTCGCCGCTCGATCGCCGCGCCGCCATGGCCAGCACGCTGGTGGCGGCGCTGGAGGCGGCGCGGGGCGGGGCCGTCGAACTTCGACAGGACACCGTCTTCGGACCCATCCATCTGCGAAAAGGCGAGGGGGAGTTGCCGCATGTCGCCTGAACAGGACGCCCATCCGGATGTCGCCCATCCGGGCTTCGCGCGCGCGCTGCGGGTCGCGGAGGCGCTGGTCTTCGCCTCGGACAAGCCCGTGCCCCTGCCGCGCATCCAGTCCGCGCTGCCCGAGGGGGTGGAGGCCGCCACCGTGATGACGGCACTCGCCGCCCGCACCGCCGGCGGCGCGGTGGAACTGGTGGAGGTGGCCGGCGGCTTCGCCTTCCGCACCGCGCTCGACCTCGCCTCCGCCATCACCCGCGTGGTGGAGGTGCCGCGCCGCCTGCCGCGCGCGGCCATGGAGGCGCTGTCCATCATTGCCTACCATCAGCCCGTGACGCGCGCCGAGATCGAGGAAATCCGCGGCGCCACCCTCTCCCAGACCACGCTGGACGCGCTGCTGGAGGCCGATCTCGTGACACCCCGCGGGCGGCGGGAAAGCCCCGGCCGGCCCACGCTCTGGGGGACCACGAAGCATTTCCTGGACCAGTTCGGGCTGAAATCGCTCAACGACCTGCCACGGCGGGAGGAGCTGGTCTCGGGCGACCTGGCGGTGGGCCCGCGCGACGGCGCGCCGCCGCTGGTGCCGGATGGGGGCGCGCAGCGGGCGGCGTGACGCGGCCCGGCATGGACAGGCGCCGCACGCCCCGCCACAAGGCCCCCATGCCCGCCCATCCCGCCCCCGCATGAGCCTCCGGCTGGACGACATCCACCACGCCTATGGCCCCAAGCAGGTCCTGCGCGGCGTGAGCCTGGAGGTGGCGCCGGGCGAGATCGTCTGCCTGCTGGGCCCCTCGGGCGATGGCAAGACCACGCTGCTGCGGCTGGTGGCGGGGTTGGAACCGCTCCAACAGGGGCGCATTTCGCTGGGTGGCCGCGTGCTGGCCGCCCCGGGCGAGGATGTGCCGCCCGAATCCCGCCATGTGGGCTTCGTCTTCCAGGACTACGCGCTGTTCCCCCATCTGACGGTGGCCGACAACGTCGCCTTCGGCCTGCGCCGCATCCCGCGCGGGGATCGCGGCTGGCGGGTGGCCGAGGCGTTGGCGCGCGTGGGCCTCGAAGCCTATGCCCAGTCCTGGCCGCACCAGCTCTCGGGCGGGCAGCAGCAGCGCGTGGCGCTGGCCCGCGCGCTCGCCCCGCGCCCCGAGGCCCTGCTGCTGGACGAGGCCTTCGCGAGCCTCGATGCCCGGTTGCGCGAGCAGGTGCGCGACGACACCCTGCATGTGCTGCAACAGGCCGGCATCCCCGCCCTCATCGTCACCCATGACGCGGAGGAGGCCATGTTCATGGCCGACCGCATCGCCCTGATGCGCGAGGGGCGGGTGGTGCAGCTCGGCACGCCCGAACAGCTCTACCTCCACCCCGCCACCCCCTTCGTCGCCACCTTCCTGGGCGAGGTGAACCGCCTGCCCGCCCGCATCCGCCAGGGTGCCGCAGAGACCGTGATCGGCGCCGCCCCCGCCCGCGGCCTGCCCGAGGGCAGCGCCGCCGAGTTGCTGTTGCGCCCCGAGGGGCTGCGCGTGATGGAAGCCGGCACCTCGGGCTGCGCGCTGGCCGAGGTGCAGGCCTGCCGCCTGCTGGGCGCCACCACCCTGGTCCATATGGCGGTGGCGGACGGGGAGGGGGGGGTCCTGCATCTCCATGCCCGGCTGCCGCCCGGGGCACGCCTTTCGCGCGGGGATCGGGTGGGGGTGGCGCTGGACCCCGAGCGCGCCTTCGCCTTTCCTTCCGAAACCTCATGATCCGAATCCGGGGGGGCGGGGTGCAAGCGGGCGCTGGCGCGACTAAGTAGTAGGGCTGCCGCATTGGCGCGGCGCGGCCCGGCTGGTATCGATGGCCCCCTTGAGGGCTAAGCAGAGGACTTGATGTTCAACCTCGCCTGGACAGAGATCCTGCTGATCATCATCGTCGCGGTGGTGGTCATCGGGCCCACGCAGCTTCCGGGCGCCATCCGCGGCATGGCGGACGGCATCAAGAAGGCGAAGCGGCAACTGGCGGCCTTCCAGCAGCAGGCCGATGAGCTGGTGCGCGAAGCCAAGCTCGAAGGCGTGCGCGACCAGATCGCGGATGTGAAGGGCGCCATCAACGAGATGCGCAGCTTCGACCTGAAGGGCCATATCCAGAAGGCGGTGGACGAGGACGGGACGCTGACGCGGACCTTCAACGAGGACCCGATGACGGGCTCCACCACCACCGCGAGCACGCCCGCCTGGACGCCGCCGCCCACCGCGCGCGACACGCCCGATGCGCCGGCCATGATCCCGCCGCAGACCATGGCGCCCTACAAGCCGCCGCCGGAGCCCCCCAAGCCCGAGGTGCCGGCCTTCCTGCCGCCGTCCACGCCCGCGCCGCTGAACATGGCGCCGCCTCCGCCGCCGCCCGCCCCCGTGGTGGCGCCCGTGGTTGCGACTGAGCCCGCGCCCATGGTGGCGACGGACCCCGCGCCCGTGGTGGCGCCCGCGGCCCAGGACGCGCCCGCCGAAATCCCGCCGGCGGAAGCACCGCGCATCGAGAACGCCGCCACCGAAGCCCCCGCGCCGGCCCCCGTGCCGGCCAAGACCGCCTGAGGCCCCGCCGTGTCGGACATCACCAAGGACGATCCCATCAACGACAAGCCCATGTCGCTGATGGAACACCTGATGGAGCTGCGCTCGCGCCTGCTCTGGTCGGTGGGCACCTTCATCGTGATGTTCATGCTGTGCTATTACTACAGCGCGCAGATCTACGGCTTCCTGGCCCGCCCGCTGGCCGACATCCTGATGTCGCAAGGTGCCGGCGACCGGCGGATGATCTTCACCGCCCTCTATGAAGCCTTCTTCACCTACCTGAAGGTGGCCTTCTTCGGCGCGGTCTTCTTCAGCTTTCCGATGTGGGCCACGCAGCTGTGGCTGTTCATCGCGCCGGGCCTCTACCGCTCCGAGAAGCGGACGATCATGCCCTTCCTGCTGGCCTCGCCCGTGCTGTTCGTGGCGGGGGCGGCGCTGGTCTACTACTTCATCTTCCCGCTGGCCTGGCACTTCTTCATCAGCTTCGAGACGCCGGCCGGGGCCGGCACCGTCGCCATCCAGCTGGAGGCGAAGGTCAGCGAATACCTCTCGCTGGTCATGCACATGATCCTGGCCTTTGGTCTCGCTTTCCAGCTGCCCATCCTGCTGGTGCTGCTGTGCAAGGTGGGCATCCTGAGCGTGGCCTCGCTGCGCAAGGGGCGGCGCTATGCCATCGTGGGGATGTTCGTGGTGGCGGCCGTCATCACGCCGCCCGACATCATCAGCCAGGTCGGCCTCGCGGTGCCGCTGATCCTGCTCTACGAGGTCTCGATCCTGCTGGCGGCCTGGATGGCGCCCAAGCCCGCGAAGCTCGATCCCGACTGATTTTCCGGAACGCCTGACCCATGCATGACATCAAGACGGTCCGGACGGACCCGGCGGGCTTCGACGCGGCCCTGGCGCGGCGGGGCCTTCCGCCGCAATCGGTCGCGCTTCTCGCGCTGGACGAGGCGCGGCGCGCGGCCATCGCCCTGGGTGAGGGCGCCCAGGCCCGGCGCAATGCCCTCTCGCGCGAGATTGGCGCCGCCATGAAGCGCGGTGACACGGCGGAGGCCGAGCGCCTCAAGGCCGAGGTCGCGGCCGCGATGGCCGAGGCCGCCGCCGCCGACCCCGCCGCGCGTGAGGCCGCGCTTTCCGAGGCGCTGGCGGTGCTGCCCAACACGCTCGACCCCGAGGTGCCCGACGGCGCGGATGAGAGCGCCAACGTCGTCCTGCACCAGCACGGCGAGCCCGCCGAAATCACGGACGCGAAGCAGCATTTCGAGCTGGGCGAGGCGCTGGGCCTCATGGACTTCGCCACCGCCGCCCGCCTCTCCGGCAGCCGCTTCGTTGTGCTCAAGGGCGCGCTGGCGCGGCTGGAGCGGGCGCTGGGCCAATGGATGCTGGGCGTGCATGTGGACCGCCACGGCTACACCGAGGTGAACCCGCCGCTGCTGGTGCAGGCACCCGCCCTCTACGGCACGGGCCAGTTGCCCAAGTTCGAGGAGGACCTGTTCCGCGCCGGCGACCACTACCTGATCCCGACGGCCGAGGTCCCGCTGACCAACCTCGTCGCCGACCAGATCATCCCCGAGCCCGAACAGCCGCTGCGCTACACCGCCCTCACCCCCTGCTTCCGCAGCGAGGCCGGCAGCGCGGGGCGCGACACGCGCGGCATGCTGCGCCAGCACCAGTTCCCCAAGGTGGAGATGGTCTCCATCACCCGCCCCGAGGACAGCGCCGCCGAGCATGAGCGCATGACGCGCTGCGCCGAGGCCATCCTGACCGAACTCGGCCTCACCTGGCGGCGGATCATCCTCTGCGCGGGCGATACGGGCTTCTCTGCCGCCCGCACCCATGACCTGGAGGTGTGGCTGCCCGGGCAGCGCGCCTGGCGCGAAATCTCCTCCTGCTCCAACTGCCGGGACTTCCAGGCGCGGCGCATGAAGGCGCGCTTCAAGCGCGGCAAGGAGAACCTGTTCCTGCACACGCTGAACGGCAGCGGCGTGGCCGTGGGCCGCGCGCTGATCGCGGTGATGGAGACGCACCAGCAGGCCGATGGCTCCATCCGCGTGCCGGAGGTGCTGCGGCCGTGGATGGGGACGGACCGCATCGGCTGAGGCGGGCCGGCGCTACACCGGCAGCCGCATCCGCGCCCGCAACCCCCCCATCGGGCTTTCCTCCAGCGCGATCTCCCCGCCATGCGCCCGCACCACGTCGCGTGCGATGGCGAGCCCGAGCCCCGTGCCGGTGGCCGAGCCGCTCGTGAAGGGCTTGAAGGCCTCGGCGCGCTGCGCGGCCGGGATGCCCGGCCCGTCATCATCCACCAGCACCTCCGCCCAGCCGCGTTCGGCGCCGGCGGGCGGGCGCACCGTGACCGCGATGCGCCGCGCGTGGCGGCGCGCATTGTCCAGCAGGTTGCCCAGGGCGCGCGCCATGGCGTCGCTCCGCAGCCTGAGCGGCAGCGCCTCGGGCATCTCCAGCTCCACCGTGGCCCCGCTGCGCCGCGCCTTGGCCACGGCCTCGCTCACGATGGCGACGAGGTCGGCCGAGCGCGCGGCCTCCGTCCCCTCGCCGCGGGCGAAGGCGAGATAGGCCTCCACCATCCGCTCCATCTCCTCGACATCCTGCGTCAGGGCCGCGATGTCGGCCTCGGTCTCGGGCGTGCGGGGCAGCATGGTGAGTTCGAGGCGCATCCGCGTGAGTGGCGTGCGCAGGTCGTGGCTGATGCCGGCCAGCATCTCGGTGCGCTGGTTCACGAAGCGCAGGATGCGTTCGCGCATGGCGTTGAAGGCCACCGCCGCCTGGCGCACCTCGCGCGCACCCTCGGGCTTGATGGGGCCGTTGTCGCGGCCGAGGCCGAAGGTCTCCGACGCCTCCGCGAGCCTGCGGATCGCGCGCACCTGGTTCTTCATGAACAGCACCGCCACCACCGCCAGCAGCACGGCCGAGCCCACCAGCCAGATCACGAAGACATAGAGGGTGGTGGTGATCAGCCGCCGGCGCGAGGCCTCGAAGGTCAGCACCCCGTCATCGAGCTGCGCGCGGATGATGATGACGTTGGGGTCGCTGTGCCAGTCCACGTCGAAGGGCAGGGCCAGGCGCTCGCTCAGCGCGCTTCGCAGGTCGCTCTCCAGGGGCAGCAGGCGCATCCAGGCGGGGCGGTGGGGGATGGGGCCCAGGGCGGCGTCCGGCTCGAAGCTCAGGGCGAGGCCCAGCCGCCACTGCGCCTCGCGCATCACGAAGGGCCGCGTCTCGGGCGAGGCGGCCTCGACCATCACCGAGACGAAGCCCACATCGCCCGCGAGGCCCGAGGTGAGGCGGCGCGAGATCACGTCCAGGTGCCCGCCGTAGAAGAGCTGCAAGGCCACCCCCTGCAGCACCACCAGCGGCAGCAGCAGGATCAGCAGCACGCGCGCGAGCAGGCCCCGCGGCAGCACCGCCGAAAGCCGCCGCGCGAGCGACTTGTCCGGCCGCAGCAGCGCCGCAAGCCAGGTGGCGCGCGCGGGCCGGCTCACGCTCACGGCCCGGGCCGGAGGACGTAGCCGCGGTGGCGGATGGTGTGCAGGAAGCGCGGCTCGCGCGGGTCGGCCTCGATCTTGCGGCGCAGGCGCGTCACCTGCACGTCCACGCTGCGCTCCCCGGCATCGGGCGTGCCCAGGGCGGCCGCGATGTCCTCGCGCGAGAGCACCTCGCCCGCGCGGCGGGCGAGCGCCGTCAGCAGCGCCGTCTCGCCGCCCGTCAGGCGCTGCACGCCGTCGGGCGTGCGCAGCTCCGCGCGCTCCGCGTCGAACCAGCGATCGCCGAGCTGCACGAGGCCCAAGGGGGCGGCGGCCGGGGCCGCGGGCTGGGCGCGGCGCAGGATGGTGCGGATGCGCAACGCCAGTTCGCGCGGGTCGAAGGGCTTGGCCAGGTAGTCGTCGGCGCCGTGCTCGAAGCCCGCCACGCGGTCATCGGGGTCGCCGCGGGCGGTCAGCATCAGCACGGGCGTGTCGCTGCCCTCGCGGCGCAGGGATTCGACGAATTCGAGACCCGTCTCGCCCGGCATCATCACATCCACCACCAGCAGGTCGAATTCCATGCTGGCGAGCGCCGAGCGCGCGGCGGCGGCATCGGCGGCACCGGCCACGCGGTGGCCCTGCTCGGCCAGGAAGCGTTGCAGCAGGGCGCGCAGCCGCGCGTCATCGTCCACGACCAGGATGTCGGCGGCGGGCTCGGCCATGGGGTCAGGCGCTCCGGCGGGCGGCCAGGGGGGACGTGTTGGGCGCGGGGGAGAAGGCCGGGGTGGTGCGGCCGGGGGCGGCGGCGCGTTCCAGCTCCTCGAACTGGGTGCGGGCCTCGGGCCCCATCAGCCCGCGCATGACGCGGCGGAAGCCCTCCACCGCCTCGGGCCCGGCCTCGCGATAGGCGCGCAGCACCCATTCGCGCTGGGCGTCGAAGAGGCGGCGTTCCAGTGCCTCCCCCTGCGGCGTCAGGCGCAGCAGGCGCTGGCGCTTGTCCTTCAGGCCGGGCGCCTGGTGGACATAGCCCTGGTCGATCAGTGGTTGCAGCACGCGCCCCAGGGATTGCTTGGTGATGGAGAGGATGGCCAGCAGCTCGCCCACCTTCATCCCCGGCGCGCGGCCCACGAAATGCAGCACGCGATGATGCGCGCGCCCCATGTCCAGCTGCGCCAGGATGCGGTCCGCCCCCGCGGTGAAGTCGCGATAGCCGAAATAGAGCAGGTCCTGGGCGAGGCGCAGCTCCTCTTCCCGCAGGAAGAGCAGGCTGCGCGCCGGCGCGCTGTCCGGGCGCATCATGTCCTGGTGCAGGCTGGGGGGGCGGTCCGGCATGGCTGCCATGCTCCTCTTTTCGGTCAGGTTCATTGACACATTTTTTCCGGACATTCTAGAAGCAAGGGGCATCACGCAATGATGCTGCGCCGCAAGGTGTCCGGGCATTCCTTTCCGAACATCCTCCACGGCGCAAGCGCAATGTGCAGACAAGCGGTGGAGAGACGCCCGTGGCCCTGGTTCCCTATGACGACCGTGACGGCTTCATCTGGTGGAATGGCGAATTCCGCCCCTGGCGGGACGCCAAGCTGCACGTCCTGACGCACGGGCTGCACTATGCCTCCGCCGTCTTCGAGGGCGAGCGCGCCTATGGCGGGCAGATCTTCAAGCTGCGCGAGCACAGCGAACGCCTGATCAACTCCGGCCGCATCCTGGGCTTCGAGATTCCCTGGAGCGTGGAGCAGATTGACGCCGCCTGCCAGGAGACGGTGGCGAAGAACGGCCTCACCAACGCCTATGTCCGCCCGATCGCCTGGCGCGGCGCGGAGGAGATGGGCGTGGCCGCGCAGGCCACGAAGGTCCACATGGCCATCGCCGTCTGGGAATGGGGCGCCTATTTCGGCGTGGAGCAGCGCATGAAGGGCGTGAACCTCGCCATGGCCAAGTGGCGCCGCCCGCACCCCGAGACGGCGCCCACCGCCTCCAAGGCCACCGGCCTCTACATGATCGGCACCATGAGCAAGCACGCCGCCATGGATGAGGGCGCCGACGATGCCATGATGCTCGACTGGAAGGGCGATGTGGCCGAGGCCACCGGCGCCAACGCATTCTTCGTCTTCGACGGCGAGATCCACACGCCCACCCCCACCTGCTTCCTGGACGGCATCACGCGGCGCACCGTCATGGGTCTCGCGCACAAGCGGCAGATGAAGGTGGTGGAGCGGGTGATCAAGCCCGAGGAACTGCCCCGCGCCACCGAGGCCTTCCTGGCCGGCACGGCGGCCGAGGTCACGCCCATCCGCCGCATCGGCACCCAGGATTTCACGCCGGGCCGCATCACCGAGACGCTGATGAAGGACTACGAGGCGACAGTGAACAACCGGGCGTAACTTTACGTCCGGCGTAATTCGCTGTTCCTTCGATTCCGCGTGCCGGGATCACGCGCAAAGCCTTGACGGCCGCGCCCTGCGCTGGAATGCAGGGGGCAGCCGGAGGTGAAGCGGAACATGCATGAGCCAAACGCCGTGCAACCGGAGTCAATTGGTTCATCGCGGGTGATGCGGGCGTGATCGCCCGCGCCTTGCGGCGCTGGCGCCTGCGCCCGGCCCTTCGGGCCCTGCGCGAGGCCGACGCGGCGCGTGACGCGGGGCGCTGGACACAGGCCGCGCAACGCTACCGCCGCTATCTCCAGGACAGGCCGCAGGACGCGCCCGTCTGGGTCCAGCTTGGCCATGCCGAGAAGGAGGGCGGCGAGCATGCGCGCGCCGAGGCCGCCTATCGCGAGGCCATGCGGCTGCGCCCCGAGGACCATGACGCGCCGCTGCATCTCGGCCATGCGCTGAAGCTGCAAGGGCGCCTCGTGGAGGCGACGGAGGCCTATGACCTCTCGGCCCGCCTCGCCCCCGTCAACCACGCCGCCCAGGAACTGCGCGCGCTCCGCCCCGAGCCGGAGTCCGATACGCCGCGCGGCCTCTTCCGCCCCGCCCCCATGGCGCGGGTGGTGGAGCGCGAGGCGCTCGCCGCCGCCCAGCGCGCCGCCGAGGCCGCGCCCGAGGACCGCGAGGCCCGCCGCGCCCTGGCCGAGGCGGCGCTGGCCGCGCATGAACACCTGCTGGCGCGCGAGGCGGCGCTGGCCTGCTGGACCGCCCAGCCCGACCGGCGCCATTGGCAGCTCGCGCGCCGCACCACCGGCGCGCCGCCACCACCCTCCGGCCAGGCGGCGTCCGGCGGCACCCTCTACGACGTGACGGACCTGTTGAGCCTCGTGCGCCAGACCGGCCGCGCGACCGGCATCCAGCGCGTGCAGCTCGGCCTCGCCGAGGGCATCCTGGCCGACCCCGCCGCGGCGGCCGAGGCGCGCTTCGTGGTGCTGGCCGAGCGCATGGGCCCGCTCTGGACGCTGGAGGTGGCCGATCTGCGCGCCATCCTCACCTATTGCCTGGCCGAGCGGCACGACCCCAACCGCGCCCGTGCCCTGGTGGAGGCCGCCTATGACCGCGCCCGCCCCACCGACCTCGCGGCCGCGCGGCATTTCGTCATCCTGGGCGCCTTCTGGTTCTGGACCGGGGCGCCGGCGGCACTCGCGCGGCTGCGCGCGGCGGGGCTGCGCATCGGCGTGCTGGTCTATGACCTGATCCCCGCGACCCACCCCGAATACACCAGCGAGGGCACGGTGCTGGCCTTCCGCCAGGGCCTGGCCGAGGGCGCCCAGCTCTGGGATTTCGCGCTGACCATCAGCGAATACACGGCGCGCGAGCTGCGGCGCGCCCTGGCGGAACTGGGCGCGCCCGCCATCCCGATCCGCCCCGTGCCGCTCGCCCACCGCATGAACGCGACGCTGCCGGAAGGGGGCGAGGCCTGGCCCTCCGCGCTGGCGGGGCTGCGCGGGCAGGACTACATCCTCTCCGTCTCGACCATCGAGGCGCGGAAGAACCACCTGGCGCTGTTCCAGGCCTGGCGGCTGCTGCTGGCCGAGGGGTTCGAGCCGCCGCCGCTGGTGATTGTCGGCAGGCCCGGCTGGCGGGTGGATGACCTGATGGCGCAGCTCGAAGCCACCCGCTACCTGGATGGGCGCATCCGCATCGTCCATGGCATCTCGGACCCGGAGCTGGACGCGCTGTATCGCGGCTGCCTGTTCTCCATCTTCCCCTCCTTCACCGAGGGCTGGGGGCTGCCGGTGGGGGAATCGCTGGCACTTGGCAAGCTCTGCCTCGCGGCCCCCGAGGGCGCCACGCCCGAGGCCGGCGCGGGCTTCGCCGAACCCATAGACGCCTACAGCCCCCGCGCCATCGCCGAGCGCGTGCGCCATTTCGTGACCGACCGCGCGGCACTCGCCGCCGCCGAGGCGCGCATCCGCGAAGGGTT
Source organism: Roseococcus suduntuyensis (assembly GCF_014196305.1). GTDB lineage: Bacteria > Pseudomonadota > Alphaproteobacteria > Acetobacterales > Acetobacteraceae > Roseococcus > Roseococcus suduntuyensis. Next base: position 89,557 of record NZ_JACIDJ010000004.1, on the reverse strand, counting down.
CCGCGCGCGAAGCTGGGCCGAGGTCTCGGCCGATTTCCTGGCGGGCATGGCCGAACTCACCGCCGCCCCACCCCCGCAGCGCGAGACGCCCATGCCACCGCGCCTCGCCCCCGGCGAGCGCTGGGTGCTGGCCCAGGGCGCGCCCGCCTGCATGCTGCTGGGCGCGGGCTTCGAGCCGCCGGAGGATGGCGGCGCGCCCCTGCTCGGCGCCCATGGCAGCCTGGAGGTGACGCTGGATGCGCCCGCCACCTTGCTGCTGCGCTTGGCCGCGCGCCCCTGGGCGGAGATGAACCGCCTGGGCGCCTTCGCCGAGGGCGCCGCGCCGCGTTGGTTCGGCCTGATGCCGGGGCAGGAGGCGGCGGCGGTGCTGGACCTGCCCGCCGGCACCCACCAGATCGGCCTCCTGCTGGAAGGCCCGCTGGAGCCGCCGCCCGGCCACCCCGACCCGCGACCCATCCGCGTGGCACTGCGCGAGGTGGCGGCGGTGGCGCCGGGTGCCGCGCGCCTGCCGCCGCGCCGCGGCATCCAGCTCGGCCCCCTGGCCGAGAACCCCGCCTGGGCCGCCATGCTGGCCGATGGCTGGGATCTTTCGCCCGACATGGTGGGGGTGCAGCCCCTCTCCGTCGCCCCCGTCATCGCCTTCGCCGCCGAAGGGGTGGAGGCGGGCGAGGGGCTGCGCGTGCTGCTGCACCTGGCGGTCCAGCCCGGCGCGGGCGGGGTGCTGCGCCATGCGGGGGGCGACCTGCCGCTGCCCCAGGCGGGCGGGCCTCTCATCCTGCCGCAGCGGGTGGAGGCGGGCGAGGGCGGCCTCGTGCGGCTGCGCCTGTCCATGGCCGAGGGCGGCATGCCGCCGCTGCGCCTTGTCGGCCTGCAATGGGCGACGGAGACCGACACGGAAGGCCGGCTCGCCCTGCTGGAGGGGCTGCTGATGGCCGGCGGCGAGGGGCTTGGTCTGTCGGGCGCCGAGCGCATCGCGCAGATCGAGGCACGGCTGCAACGCGACGCTGGCGTGGCACCCCTGCCGGGCGGCGAGGCGGGGCGGGCCGCGCTGCGCCTCGCCGGCGCGCGCCGCACCTGACCATGCGCGTGCTGCTCGACATGCAGGGCGCGCAGGGGGCGTCGCGCTCCTCGGGCGTGGGGCGCTATCTGCGGGGGCTCGCGCATGGCATGGCCCGCGCCCGGGGCGGACGGGAACTGCACCTGCTGGTCAATGCGCGGCTGCGCGAATCCGCCGCCAGGCTGGTGGAGGAGTTCACGCCCATCCTGGGGCGCGAGGCGCTGCACCTCTTCACGCCGCCCGAGGGCTGCGCGGCGGGCGGCGACCCGCAATCCCCACGCCGGCGCCTCGCGGAACTGCTGCGCGCCGAGGCGGTGCATGACGCCACGCCCGACCTGCTGCTGGTCGGCTCCGTCTTCGAGGGCTGGCGCGACGAGGCCGTCACCACCTGGCCCGCCAGCCTGCAACGGCCGCGCACGGCGGCGGTGCTCTATGACCTGATCCCGCTCTCGCTGCGGCCGATGTACCTGGATGGGCTGTGGCGCGAGGCGGGGCTGCTGCCCTGGTATCATCGCGCGCTGGACGAGGTGGCGCAGGCGGAGACGCTGCTCTGCCTCTCCGAAGCCACGCGGGAGGAGGCGCTGCGGCACCTGCGCAAGCCGCATGAGCGCCTGGCCGTGCTGGGTGGCGGCGTCGAGCCGCATTTCGTGCCGCCCGAGGTGACGGACCCCGGCCTGCCCGCGCGCTACGGCCTGCCGCCGGACTACCTGCTCTTCCTGGGCGCGGGCGACCCGCGCAAGAACGAGGGCGTTCTGCTGGACGCGCTGGCCCTGCTACCGCCCGCGCTGCGCGCCCGCCACCCGCTCGCCATCGGGCATGTGAACCCGCCGCATCTGCGCGCCATGGCCGAGGCGCGCGGCCTGACCCCGCGCGAGGTCATCACGCTGCCCTTCGTGGCCGAGGCGGACCTGCCCGGCCTCTACGCGCAATGCGCGCTGCTGGTGTTCCCCTCGCTGGCCGAGGGGCTGGGCCTGCCGCTGATGGAGGCCATGGCCTGCGGCGCGCCCGTGATCTCGAGCAGCCTTTCGGCCATGCCCGAGGTGATGGGCCGCGCCGACGCGCTGTTCGACCCGAACGACGCGCCCGCCCTGGCCCGCATGATCGAGGCGCTGCTCCGCGATCCCGACCGCCTGGCCGAGATGCGCGCCTATGGGCTGCGCCGCGCGCGGGAGTTCAGCTGGGACGCCGCCGCCGCCCGCGCCTGGCCGGCGCTGGACGCCATGGGCGCGGAGCGCGGCTACTGGCGCCCGCTGCCGCGCCCGCGCCTCGCTCTCGTGGCCCCCCTTCCGCCCGCGCCCACCGGCATCGCGGACTACACGGCGGAGCTCGCCCCGGCGCTGGCGCCGCACTATGCCGTGACGCTCGTTTCCGACACTCCGCCCGAGGGCGCGCTGCGCGGCCGCTTCCCCTGGATGCCGGAAACCGAGTTCCTGGCCGAGGGCGCGCGCTTCGACCGCATCCTCTACCAGCTGGGCAACAATGCGCTGCACGCCTCGACCCTGCGCCGCCTGCTGCCGCGCCACCCGGGCATGGTGACGCTGCACGACCCCGTGCTGACCGACCTGCGCAACTGGATGATGACCGACCGCGCCGAGCGCGAGGCGGCGCTGGCGCGGCGGGTGGAGGAGGAAGGCTACCCCGCGGCCCTGGCCGGCAAGCCCGGCGCCGGCAGCGCGGGCGTGCTGGCCCAGGCGCTCGGCGTGCTGGTCCATTCCGCCCATGCGCGGCGGCGCCTGCAGGACGAGTACGGGATGGAGGCCACCCAGCATGTGCGGGTGCTGCCGCATCTGCGCGCCGGGTCCGGCCTGCCGGCAAGGGCGCGCGCGCGGCGCGCGGCGGGGCTGGGGCGGGGGGCCTTGGTCGTTGCGGCCTTCGGCCTTGTCACCATCCGCAAGGAGCCGATCGAGCTGGTGAAGGCCTTCGCCCGCATCGCGGCGCAGTTTCCCGAGGCGCGGCTGGTCTTCGTGGGCGGGGCCCAGGATGCGCTGGACCGGCGCATCAGCGATCTGGCGCGGCGGCTGAGCCTCGCCTCGCGCGTCAGGGTCACGGGGCGCCTGCCGCTGCCCGAATATCGCCACTGGCTCGCGGCCGCCGACCTCGCCGTGCAGCTGCGCGCCGACAGCACCGGCGAGACGTCGGGCGCCGTGAAGGACGCGCTGATGGCGGGGCTGCCCGTGGTGGTCAACGCCCATGGCGCCATGGCGGAACTGCCGGAGGGGGCCTGCCGGATCATTCCCAACAGCTTCACCGAGACGGAGCTGGCGGAGGCCATCGGCCGGCTCCTGGCCTCGGGCGAGGCGCGGAAGGCGCTGGGGCAGGCGGGCCGCGCCTGGGCGCAGGCCGCCCTGGCGCCCGAGGATGTGGGAAGGCGGCACCGGCAGCAGATCGAGGAGGCCTATCTCTTCGGGCCCGGCGCGGGCGGCCATGACGTGGCCCGCTGGGCGGCGGAGCTGCCGCTCTCGGCCGAGGACGCGGCGGCGGGCGGCGTCGCCATGGCCCGCGCCTGGCCCGGGGCGCGCCGGCCCCGGCTGTGGCTCGACATCGCCGCCCCGGGTTTCGAGCCGGGCTTGCCCGCGCTGCTGCGCGAGGGCGCGGGGCGTTTCCGTCCGGAGCCCTGCCGCCTTGCCGCGGGCGGCTTCGTGACCGCCCATGGCTGGGCCTGGGAGAAGCTCTCCCTGCCCGGCCTGCCACCGCCCGAGGGGCCGGCCGTGCTGACCCCGGCGGATGCGCTGCTGACCGCGGCACCCGCGGGGCGCGAGGCCGCCATCATCGCCGGCTGCCGCCTGCTGGCGCCGCCCCCTGCCGGCGCGGGCGAGGCCCAGCGCGCGGCGGTGCTGGATCAGCTCACGGATTGACCGTGATGCGCGCGGCGTTCTGCCGCGCGAAGAAGGCGGGGCGGTACATGTCCACCACCTCCGCCCCCGGCAGCTCGAAACGGCCCGGCGTCACCACGCGGATGCGGGCGGCGATGCGCGCCTCCCGCGCCTCGCGGGTGAAGGTGAGGGCGGCGGCCAGGCGGTCATCCAGGGCGGGCATGGCGTCCACCTCGGTGAGCGGGCCGAGGTCCGGCTGGCCGGGCACGGGGCCGGGTGCGAGGCGGGTCACGATCTCCCACCCCGCGGGCAGGCCCTGGGTCAGCATGGCCATGTGCTCCTGCCCGCTCTCGGCGCGGGCATCCAGCACCAGCAGGAATTCCACCCCTGGGCGCATCGTGTCGAGGTTCAGCGCCTGGCCATCCAGCGCCAGGAAGCGGCGGCGGATGGTCATCTGCTGGCGGCCGGCGGGGGCGGCCTGGGCCGGCGTGCCGGAGATGGCGACCTGCACCGGCAAGGGCGCCTCGCCCGCGTTGCGGAGAACGCCGCCGCCGGTCACGTCCAGAACGCGCGCCTCAGTGGCGCTGCCGTTCCAGGCGGCGCGGACGGGCCGAGCGTCCTGGCCGAGGGTCACGGCCGCCAGCACGGCCCAGGCCTGTTCCTGGGTGGAGGCGCGGGCGGGGGTCAGTTCCGGGCCGGGCAGGCGGGCCGCGGCGGCGCTGATCTGGGCGGCGGGCAGCCCGGCCTCGCGCGCCAGCACCACCAGGGCCAGGGCGTCGCGCGCCGCGCTGCCATAGTCGTAGAGCCAGTCGCGGCGGTCGGTCAGGGCCAGGGCCTCGGCGAAGGCCGCGTTCGCGCGCTCCGCATCGCCCGCGCGGGCGAAGCTGGCGGCGAGCTGCGCGCGGGCCAGCGGCGTGGGCAGGCGCGGCGCCACCTCCAGCAGCCGCCGCGCCGCCCCCAGCCGGTGCCGCCCGGCGAGCGAGAGCGCGTTCAGCCGCGCCGCCTGGGCCGCGAACTGGGTGGGTTCGGAGGGGCTTTGTTCCAGCCGCTCCTCAAGGTCCGCGAGCGCCGCCTGCAGGGGCGCCTCGGGCACGGTGGCGCCGGCGGCGCGGGCGCGCAGCAGGGCCTCCACGGCATAGGCGGAGGTCCAGTATTGCGGCTCGCCCTGGGCGGACCACAGGCCGAAGCTGCCGTCGAAGCGCTGCCGGGCCAGGATGCCGTCCACGGCGCGTTGCAGGGCCACGGCGTCGCGGACGGGGCTGCCCTCGTTCATCGCGGCCGCCATGCCGATGGCCTGGGAGGAGACCTGCTCCAGGCAGGCCAGCGGGAAGGCCTGCAACGCCGCCAGCATGCCCGCCGCGTCATAGCGCACGGGTGAACCCAGCCGCGCCACGGCCCGCCAGCCGGGCAGGAAGGCGCGGGCATCGGGGGCGAGGCGCGCCTCGGCGCCGGGGGCGATGTCCAGGGTGGAGAGCGCGGTCGCGATGGGGCGGGAGGAGCGCACGGTGATCCGCGCCTCGCGCGTCGCGGTGAAGCCGCCGGGGCCGGTGACGGAGAGGCGCAGCACGCCCTCGCCCGGCGCCACGGCGCTGAGCGGCAGGGGCGGCTGGGCGCGGGCGCCCGCCTCCATCCGTGTGGTGATCCGCGCCTCGCCACGCAGGGCCAGCGCGCCTTCGGCCGTGAGGTTCACCACCACCTCGCCCGCGGGCAGTTCCAGGTTGTGCAGCAGCAACGCCGCATCGGCCTCGTCGCCGGGGGCGAGGAAGCGGGGCAGCAGCGGTTCGGCCAGCAGCGGGTCGCGCACGGTCAGCGGGCGGGATGCGGCACCCACGCGCGCCTCGGCCCAGGCCACGGCCATCAGGCGCAGTTCGCCCGCGAAATCGGGCAGGTCGAGGGGGATCACGGCGCGGCCCTGGGCGTCCGTCTCCACCACGCCGCTGAACAGCGCGACATTGCGCTGGGGCGGTGTGAGGTTGGCCAGCCCATCCATGTCATCGCCGCCCTGGCGCAGCGTGACGGGCGCGCCCTCGGGGGGCGCGATCAGGCGGCCATAATCGTCGCGGATGTCCACACCCAGGGTGCGGCGGCCCATGTAGTGCGTCAGCGGGTCGGGGCTGGCGAAGCGGGTCAGGCGCAATATGCCCTCATCCACGGCGGCCAAGGTCAGCCGCACGGGGCCGGAGGCGCCCGCCACGGTCACGGGCAGGTCGAGGCGCGTGTTGGGCCGCACGCGGTCGGGCGCGTCCAGCGTCACCGCCAGCGCCCGGCTGTCGGGCGCCATCTGCACCCAGGCGAGGCCGAGTGCGCGCCCCGGAAGCTGCGGCCCGGCCTCGGGGCGGAAGACGGTCACAGCCACATAGGCGCCGGCCCCCCAGGCGGCGTCGGCGGGCAGGGTGATCTCGGCCCCCGCCTCGGGCACCTCCATCTCGCGCAGGGAGAGCAGGCGGTCGGTCAGCACCGCCACGGCGGCGCGGCCGGCGAAGGGGGGTGTGACGCGCAGCGTGATGGTCTCGCCCGGCGCGTAGCTGGCGCGGTCGGTGGCCACGTCCACGCGGTCGGGCACCTCGGCGCTCTCGCTCGCCACCCAGCCGGCGCGGAAGCGGATGGAGGCCAGCGCCATGCCCCCCGCCTCCTGCGCCTCCAGCCGGTAGCGGCCGAAGGGGAGGGTGCGGGTGAAGCGGGCGGGCTCGGTGCCGGTGAGGCGGATGGGGGTGCTGTCCACCGGCTCATCGGTCCAGACCGTCTCGTAGCGGGGCGTGCCGCCGCGCACCACGATGCGCCAGTCGGGGCGTTCGCGCACCAGGCGCAGGTTCACCTCGCCGGCGAGGGGGTTGCCCTCGGCATCGGTCATGATGACCTGCACGGCGGCCTCGGCGCCGGCATCCACGGCGGCGGGGGCGTTCAGGCCCAGGAAGCGCGGCTGGGCCGCCATCGCGAGGTCGAGCGTGGCGCGCGAGGCGCGGCCGCCCGGTTCCTCCACCAGCACCGTCACCTCGCCGCGAAGGGGCCGCGTGGTGTCGGGCGCGCTGGGCAACTCAAGCCGCAGGGTGGCGCGGCCATCGGCGTCGGTCTCGGGGAGTTCGGCTGGGATCAGGTCGGGGGCGAAGGTTTCGTCCTCCAGCCCGAAGCGGAAGTCCGGCCATTGGGCGAAGGGGCTGCGCTGGGTGGTGAGGCGCAATTCGGCGCTGCCCGACAGCCCGCTGCCCGGTGCGCCATAGAGGAAGCGCGCCGTGACGGGGATGTCCAGCGGCTGGCCCGGCCGCAGCGGGCCTGGGGCGGGGCCGGCCTCGACGGCAAGGCGCTCGGCCACGAAGGCCTCCACCCGGAAGGTGAGCTGGCCGACCGGCGGCGCGTTGGGGTCCGTCACCGCCTCCAGCGTCCAGGCGCCGGCCTGGGCGCCCAGGGGCAGGGCAACGGGCCAGTGGCCGCCATCGCGCACCACCTGCTCGGCCAGGACCTGCCCGTTGGGGCGGCGCAGCCGCAGGCGGAGCGGCGCGTCCGAGGGCGCGCCGCCCACATCGCGCAGCAACGCCATGGCCTGCACCGTCTCGCCCGGCCGGTAGATGCCGCGATCCAGCCAGAGGAAGGCATCGAGCGGCCCCGGATGGGCGCGGCCCGCCACGCCGCGATCCGACAGGTCGAAGGAGGCCGCCTCCAGGTTGAGCGTGACGAGGTCATCCTCCGTCATCGCATGCAGCGCCACCGGCGCCATGGGCCCCTCGCCGCGCAGCAGGGGGGCGTTGAAGCGCGCCAGCCCGTCGGGGCCGGTGGTGACTTCCGCCAGGATGTCGTTGTTGCGGGCCATCAGCGCCACGCGCACGCCCTCGCGCGGGGCGGCGGAAGCCAGGCCCCGCACCTGGGCGGCCAGCCCCCCCGCGCCGCGCCAGGCCGAGAGGCCGAGGTCCGTCACGATCAGCGGCTGGGCCGCCGTCAGCCCGCGCGAATCCCGCGCGCCATCGGCCGGGCGGGCCACCATGATGTAGAGGCCGGGGCCCGCCGTCCGCACCGCGTCCGGCAGGGGCACGGAGAGGCGCTGGAAGCGATTGGCCTCGCCGCGCGGGAGTTCGATGGCGCCCTCCCACACCACCTGGCCCCATTCCTCGTGCAGGTAGCCGGCGGTCCAGCCCGAGATGGCCTCGCCCAGCCGCGCCTCGCGCGAGAAGGGGATGAGGCTGCGCTCCGTCAGGCGGATCACGCGCATCTCGATGGCCGAGATGTTCATCAGCGCCATGGGCACCCGCGCCTCGGCGCGGTCGCGCGGCATCAGGTAGTGGCCGGGGTCGAAGGCGAGGCGCGGCGCCCGGTCGGGCATGGCGATGTTCAGCACCTGGTCCTGGTTCACGCGCAGCCCGTCCTCGCCGGGCATGCCGGCGCGCAGGATCACGCGGGTGCTGCGGCCGAGCGGCAGGCCCAGGATGCAGATCGAGTCGCGCTCGCGCGTGAAGCCGAGGCCGGGGAGGGCGGGTTCGGCGCGCAGCCAGTCCTCGGGGCGCCAGTCGTCGCGGCGGGCGGGCGGGGTGGTGAAGCCGAGGCAGGCGCGAGCCGGCTCGGCGTCGGGCTCGGTGTTGAGGCGGCGGACCAGGACGCCCACCTCCCGCCGCGCGGCGGCCAGCGCCTGCTGGTGCGCGGGGTTGCCGGGGTCGCGCTGCAGCACGGCCTCCAGGGCCGCCAGCCGCGGCAGGGGGCGGTTCTGCGCGGCCAGCGCGTCGGCCATCACCAGCAGGGAGGGGATTTCCGGCGCGCCCCCCGGCACCTCGATGAAGTTCTGCCAGGCGGCCCGCAGGGCACGGACGCCATCGGGCGGGGTGCGGCGCAGCTGCGCGCGGGCCAGGGCCAGCCATTGCTCGGGCGTGGCCTGGCCGAGGGCCACGCGGGCCTCCCAGGCCTCGGCGGCGGCGGCCCAGTTGTTCTGGCGTTGGGCCGTGGCGGCGCGGGACTCGGCGGCCTGGCGCTGAGCGGCGGTGCCGCCGGCGGGGTGGCGGCGTTCCAGCTCATCCCGGTAGCGCTGGGAATCCTGCCACAGGCCCGGGATTTCGAAGCCCTGTGCGGCCAGCGGGAGGGCGGGCAAAGTGAAGGCCAGCAGGAACAGCAGGAACAGGCGCCGGAACATGGGCAGGCTTCCTCGACCATTGCCGGGCGGCTGATTCACGGCCTCGGCGATGTCACCGAAGCCGATCGGACGCCCCCGGGGAGGCGTCCCCCGGTTCCCCCCAGCATGGCATGAAAGCGGCGCGGCGCGAGGGCCTCAGCGCGGGGTGACGGAAAGCGTCATCCCGCCCCGCGGCCGCACGCTGAGGCGCGCGCGCGGCATGGGGCGCGTGCTCTCCGGCACGGCGAAGTCGAGGCGCTGCAGCAGGATGGCCAGGAAGGCCGTCATCTCGGCCTGGGCGAAGGCGGCGCCGGCGCAAATCCGGGGCCCCAGCGAGAAGGGGATGTAGCCGAAGCGCGGCGGCTTGCGCGGCGCGTCGGGCAGGAAGCGCTCGGGGCGGAAGGCGTGCGGTGCGTCCCACAGCTGCTCATGGCGGTGCAGCAGCCAGGGCAGGGCCATGACGGTGTCCCCCGCGCGCACCGTCACCTGGCCGATGCGGTCGGCCTTCGCCGCCTCGCGCGAGAGATAGGGCACGGGGGGGTAGAGGCGCATCGCCTCCTGCGTCACGGCCTTGGTGAAGGGCAGGCGGGGCAGGTCCGTGTGGTCCGGCGCGCGGCCGCCCAGCACCGCGGCGTGTTCGGCACGCAGGCGTTCCAGCGTGGGCGGGTGGCGGGCGATGAGGTAGAGCGACCAGGAGAGCGCATTGGCCGAGGTCTCGCTGCCCGCCAGCAGCATCATGCCCAGTTCGTTGACCAGATCCTCGGCGTCCAGCAGGGGGGCGCCATCCGGGGCGAGGGCCGCGCGCATCTCGGCAAACAGCCCGCCCTCCTCCGGGTCGGCGGCGGCGATGCAGGCGGCGATGGTGGCGCGGATGTCGCGCGCATGGCGCATCGCGCCGCGCAGCTGGAAGCCCGAGAGGCGGTCCGGCAGGCCCATCAGGTGCGCGAAATCCACCGCCAGCACGGATTGCTCGTATTCGGCGAAGCTGGAGGCGATGCGCCGCGCGGCGTCCTCGGTGCCGGTGCGCGGGAACAGCGCGCGCATGACGGCGAGCGCGGTGGTGCCCGCCAGCTCCGCCGAGACATCCACCTGCCCGCGCCAGCGTGCCGCCACCTCCTCCGCCCCCTGCACGAAGAGGGGGAAGAAGCCCGCCGTCCGCGCCGGGTGCAGCAGCTTCATCACCACCGCGCGCCGCTCGGCCCAGAGGGTTCCGTGGTTGCCGAACATGCTGTCGCCCAGCACGGGCGAGACGGCGGAGCGGAAATGCCGGCTTTTCGCCTCGTAGTCGGCCGCGCGGAGGATGAAGACGTGGCGCACCAGATCCGGCTCGTTCACCACCAGGGTGCGCTGCCGCAGGGTGCGGATGGGGATCAGGCGGTGGCGGAAGCCCGTCTCGGGAAAGAAGCGCAGCAAATCCTGCGCCGAGGTGCGGATCATCGCCCAGGGGCCGGGGAAGCGGGCGGGCAAGGCGGGGCGCGGCGGGATCAGGTCCGGGGCGGACATCAGGCGGAACTCCAGGCCGCCAAAAGGGCGGCGCGGGGAGTGGCTAATCCCGTGGCGGGGGCGCGTCCAGGGCGGCCAGCTCGTCGGCGATGGGTCCTTCCAGCGCCTCCTGCATGGCGGCCATGGCGCGGATGGCGTCCGACCCGTCCAGCACCCGGTGGTCCATGGCGAAATGCACGGTCACGCCGCCATCGGGCGCGATGGGGCCGAAGCTGAGGAAGACGGGCACGATGCTGACGCTGTCCATGACGTCCACGCCATGCTCGCCCAGCACGGAGATGGCGTAGTTGCCGCCCAGCCGCAGCACGGGCCAGCCGAGGCCCATGGCCAGCGCATAGCCCGCGCGCCGCAGCGGCCAGGGGAGGCGCCCGGCCATGAGCATCCAGCGCAGCGCGGCGCTCGCTTCGCGCGGGCTGGATTTCACCGCGGCGAGTCGCTGGGCCAGGTCCGGCAGGGGCGCGTCATGCGCGCGGAACAGGCGGGCGGGGGCGAGCAGGGTCTCCTCTCCCTCCCGCGCCTCCACCATGACGCAGCCCTGGGCGTGCGGCGCCTCGATCAGGTGCGGCCAGGGCAGGCTGGCATGCACCCGGCGCAGCGGCGCGTGCTGCTGGGCCGTCATGGCGAAGGCCTTGGCGAAGAGCGTGGTCCAGGGCGGGCGGGGCGCCGGCAGCGCCGCGCGGGCGGCCCGCGCGCGCGGAATGCTGAGCTTCCCGCGGATGAGAAAGCGCGGCACGGCGCGCGAGGCGGCGGATAGGTCGCCCATCAGCCGCCGCCCCGGGCTCAAGGCGATGCGCCGGTTCATCGCTTGCCGCTGACCTCCGCCCCCACATCGCGCGGCAGGCGCAGCGCCAGCGGTGCCGCGCTGGCCACCACCAGCCCCGCCACCAGGAAGGCCGTGGTGAAGTCCGCCACCGCCAGCGCGTCGCGGCCCGCCAGGTGCTGGCTGACCTCCAGCGCGGTGGAGGCGATGACCACGCCGATGGCCGGCGGCAATTGCTGGGCGGTGCCATAGAAGCTGGTGCCCGCGCTCAGCCGCTCGCGCGGGATGTCCGCGAAGGCCAGCGTGTTCAGCGAGGTGAATTGCAGCGAGCGGAACAGCCCGCCAAGTGCGAGGGCCACGAACAGCGCCGCCACCGGCCAGGCGGGCGAGAAGGCGGCGCCCACCGCCACCCCCGCCGCCGCCAGCAGCCCATTCACCGCCAGCACGTTGCGGAAGCCCCAGCGCCGCAGCACGGGCCGGGCCAGCGGCTTCATGGCGAAGGCGCCCAAGGCCGTGGCGAAGGCCACCAGCCCCGCCTGGGTGGCGCTCCAGCCGAAGCCCAGTTGCAGCAGCAGCGGCACCAGGAAGGGCACGCCGCCGGCGCCCGCGCGGAACAGGCTGCCCGCCAGCGTCGCGTGGTGGAAGGAGGGGAAGCGCAGCAGCGTGAGGTCAATGGCCGGCCTCTGCGCGCGGCGGCAATGGCGCAGCGCCAGAAGCGCGACCACGCCGCCCAGGACCAGCAGGGCCGCCGGCATCCCGGCGGGCAGCACGCCGCGGCCCACCGTCTCGAACCCCGCCATGAGGGTGGCCAGCGCGCCGCCCACCAGCACCAGGCCCTTGATGTCGGGCGGGCCCGGATTCTGCGCGGGCAGGGGGGTGATCTTCCAGGCCACCAGCGCGAAGCCCACCAGCGCCACCGGCACGTTCAGCCAGAATACGCTGCGCCAGCCGAAGAGGTCCGTCATGATGCCGCCCAGGGGCGGGCCGGTGATGGGGCCCAGCATGGCGGGCATGGTCAGCCAGGCCATGGCGGTCAGCATCTCGTCCTTGCGGATGCCGCTGAGCAGCAGCAGGCGCCCCACGGGCACCATCATGGCCCCCGCCATGCCCTGGAAGATGCGCGCGGCCACCAGCTCGCCCAGGTTGTTCGCGAAGCCGCAGGCGGCGGACGCCGTGCCGAACAGCAGGATGGCCATCAGGAAGACGCGCTTCGCCCCGAAGCGGTCCGCCACATAGCCGCTGACCGGGATGAAGACCGTCAGCGCCACCAGGTAGGAGGTGATGGCCACGCCCAGCCGCGCCGGGTCCTCGTTCAGATCCCGCGCCATGGCGGGGAGTGCGGTGACGACGGCCGAACTGTCGAGGTTCTGCATGAACAGCGCCGAGGCGACGATGATCGCGGTGGTGCGTGTTCCTGCCATGGCGCGCAGGGTAGGGTGGCCAGCACCGCGCCGGAAGCAGGGCAAAACCCCTTTTCGCCGGCGCCGATTCCAGGCAAGGGCAGGAAATGCCCGACATGCTCCTGCTCACCCCCGGCCCCGTCCAGACCCACCCCTCGGTGCGCGCCGCCATGGACGAGGACATCGCCCCCTGGGATGCGGAGTTCCGCCCCTTCTACACCAGCCTGCGCGAGCGGCTGCGGGACATCGCGGGCGGCGTGGAGGGGGTGCACGCCACCCTGCCGTTGCAGGGCTCCGGCCACATGATCCTGGAGGCCGCCATCCGCACCTATGTGGCGCCGGGTGCCACCATCCTGGTGCCGATGAACGGGGAATACGCGGTGCGGATCGCGCGGCTGGCACGCGAGGCGGGGCGCGTGGTGGTCGAGCTGCCGGCTGAGGACACCCACGCCATCACCCCCGGGGCGGTGGCGGCCGCGCTGGACGCCCACCCGGAGGCGACGCACCTCGCCATGGTGCAGAGCGAGACGGGCAGCGGCATCGTGAACGACCCCGCCGTGATCGGCGCCGTGGTGCGCGCGGCGGGCCGGCGGATGATCGTGGACGCGGTCTCGGCCTTCGGCGCGCTGCCCATGGACCTCGCGGCCCAGCCCGAGATGGACGCGGTGGTGTTCACCTCGAACAAGTGCCTGGAGAGCGTGCCGGGCTTCGCCTTCGCGGTGGCGCGCATGGACCGCACCGAGGAATGCGCGGGGCAGGCGGGGTCCTGGAGCCTCGATCTCTCGGACGTGCTGGCCCAGGCCAGGCGCAGCGGCTGGGGCAGCCTGCGCTTCACCGGGCCGGTGCAGACGCTGCGGGCGCTGGAAGTGGCGCTGGACCGGCTGGATGCGGAGGGCGGGCCCGCGCAGCGGCTCACGCGCTACCGGGCCAATGCGGCGCGGCTTTATGCGGGGCTGTGCGCGCTGGGCCTGCGGCCCTACCTGAACCAGGCCGAGCAGGGGCCGGTGGTCGTCACCTTCCACCAGCCGGACGGCATGGATTTCCATGGCTTCGTGGGGGCGCTGAAGGCGCGCGGCGTGAACATCAGCGCCTACTACACGACCGAGGCGCCGACCTTCCGCGTCGGCGCCATCGGCGATGTGGGGCTGGCGGAGATGGACCGCGCGGTGGCCGCCATCGCCGAGACCCTGGCGGCGATGGGCAAGCTGCCCGCCGCCGCATAGTTGGTCCGCGCTACTAGAACCGGTAGCGCAGCGTCGCCCCCAGCACGAAGGGGTTGATGTCCGCCCGCGCGCGGATGGTGCCGCTGTTCACGCTGACATCGGGCTGTATCATGATCCACTTCAGGTCGAGGTTCGCGACCCAGTTGGGCGAGATCTCGTAGTTGAAGCCGATGCTGGGGGCCACGCCCACGCTCGGCTGCACCCGCACGCGGTTCACCGCGCCCGCCCGGCTGCCGCCATGCCCGTAGAACCAGGTGGCGTTCAGGCCCAGGCCCACATAGGGGCTGAAGCGCGAAGTGGGCATCGGGTGGTATTGCACCGTCAGGGTGGGCGGCAGCGCCCAGACATGGCCGAGGCTGACATCGCCCAGCGCGGAGTTCCGCACCCGGATGTCATGCCGCGTGGTGGCCGCGATGAGGTTCGCCGAGAAGTTGGGCGTCACGAAATAGGTGAAGTCGAGCAGCGGGCTCGCGCTGTTGGTCGCCTCCGGGCGGCCGCCGATCACGCCCACGCTGCCGCCATTGGTGGGCAGGACGCCCACGGCGCCGAAGCCCACCATGAAGTCGCCGGCGCGCAGGCCGCGCACCTCCTGCGCCCCCGCCAGACCCGTCGTCGCCAACAGCGCCGCACCGGCCAGCCATCCCAAACCACGCATGTCCAAACTCCCTATCGCGGCATCCCGCCGCGCCCGAGCACTACGCCCGGGAAGGGAGCTGGACTTTGATGTGAATCAACGGGTTTGGCGGTTCGCGCGCGTCAGTCCACCTTCACCCAGCGCAGATAGGGCCGCTCGGCCTTCCAGCCCTGGGGGAAGCGGGCCTTCGCGTCCTCGTCGGGGATGGAGGGGAGGATGATGGCGTCCCCGCCAGGCTGCCAGTTCACCGGTGTCGCGACCTTCGCGCGGTCGGTCAGCTGCAGGCTGTCGATGACGCGCAGCACCTCGTGGAAGTTGCGGCCGGTGCTGGGCGGGTAGGTCAGCGTGAGCCGCACCTTCCGCGCGGGGTCCAGCACATAGACGGTGCGGACCGTGACGGAGGGGTCGGCCTCCGGGTGGATCATGCCGTAGAGCTGCGAGACATGGCGCGAGGGGTCCGCGATCATGGGGAAGTTCAGCGCATGGCCCTGGGTGTCGGCGATGTCCTCGGCCCAGGCGGCGTGGCGGTCCAGCGGGTCCACCGAGAGGCCGATGACCTTCACGCCGCGCTTGTCGAATTCGGGTTTGAGGCGCGCGGCCTCGCCGAGTTCGGTGGTGCAGACGGGGGTGAAATCCTTGGGGTGGGAGAAGATCACCACCCAGGCATCGCGCGCCCAGTCGCTGAAGCGGATGCGGCCTTCGGTGGTCTCGGCCTCGAAATCGGGCGCGACCTGGCCGAGGGTGAGGGGCATTCCGTATTGGAGGCTCATGGGCTGGTCTCCCTGGGCGCGGGGTTTGTGCGCGCGGCGTTGCAGATTCTTCGTAAGTATATACGCGCCACAGGACGCAAATTTAAGGCCAGAGCCGGGTAAATTCCACGATAAATAACAGAATAATACGGTGGAATTACGCGCGCTTCCCGGTGCCGTCGCCGCGCCCCGGGTCTTGCCCCTCGCGCCGCGTGGCGCCATTAGCGCCCCAACCCAGGGAGAAGCATCCGGAATGTCCATAGACCTCGAGATCGCCCGCGCGGCCACCCTCGCGCCCATCACGCGCATCGCGGCCGCCGCCGGCATCCCGGAGGAGGCGCTGGAACCCTATGGGAAGTTCAAGGCCAAGGTGGGCCTGGATTTCGTGGGTCGCGTGCGGGCCGAACGGCCACTGGGCAAGCTGGTGCTGGTCACGGGCATCAACCCGACGCCCGCGGGCGAGGGCAAGTCCACCACCACGGTCGGTCTGGGCGATGCGCTGAACCATATCGGCCAGCGCGCCATGATCTGCCTGCGCGAGCCTTCGCTCGGCCCCTGCTTCGGCGTGAAGGGCGGGGCCACGGGCGGCGGCCACGCGCAGGTGGTGCCGATGGAGGACATCAACCTCCATTTCACCGGGGATTTCCACGCCATCACCGCCGCCAACAACCTGCTGGCCGCGATGCTGGACAACCACATCTACTGGGGCAACGCGCTGGGCATTGACGCGCGGCGGATCACCTGGCGGCGCGCGCTGGACATGAACGACCGCGCGCTGCGTTCGGTGGTGGGCTCGCTGGGCGGCACGGCGAACGGCTTTCCGCGCGAGGACGGGTTCGACATCGTCGTCGCCTCGGAGGTGATGGCGGCCTTCTGCCTCGCGCATGACCTGGATGACCTCCAGCAGCGCCTGGGCCGCATCATCGTGGCGCAGACGCGCGAGGGGAAATCCGTGACGGCGGCCGACCTCAAGGCCGATGGCGCCATGGCGGTGCTGCTGCGCGACGCCTTCGCGCCCAACCTGGTGCAGACGCTGGCGGGCAGCCCCGCGCTGGTGCATGGCGGGCCCTTCGCCAACATCGCCCATGGCTGCAACAGCGTGGTGGCGACGAAGCTTGGCTTGCACCTCGCGGATGTGGTGGTGACGGAGGCGGGCTTCGGCGCCGACCTGGGGGCGGAAAAATTCCTCGACATCAAGTGCCGCTTGGCGGGCCTCGCCCCCGATGCCTGCGTGGTGGTGGCCACCGTGCGCGCGCTCAAGATGCATGGCGGTGTCGCGAAATCGGCGCTGGGGCATGAGGATGTGCCGGCGGTGAAGCGCGGCGTGGTGAACCTCGCCCGCCATGTCGAGAACATGCGCAAGTTCGGCCTGCCGCCCGTGGTGGCGCTGAACCGCTTCAATGGCGACACGGCGGCCGAAATCCAGGCCGTGCAGGAGGCGATGTCGGCCCTCGGCGTGGAGGCCATCCTCTGCACCCATTGGGCGGATGGCGCGGCCGGCGCGGTGAAGCTGGCCGAGGCGGTGATGCGCCGCATCGCGGCCGGCGAGGCACGCTTTACGCCGCTCTATCCCGACGACATGCCGCTTGCCGACAAGATCGGCACCATCGCCCGCGAGATCTACCGCGCGCGGGAGGTGGCGATCCCGGACGCGGTGCGGGCGAAGCTGGCGCGCTTCGAGGCGCAGGGCTTCCGCCAGGTGCCCGTCTGCATCGCCAAGACGCAATATTCCTTCAGCGCCGACCCCACCGCGCTGGGTGCGCCCGAGGGCCATGTGCTGCCGGTGCGCGATGTGCGGCTCTCGGCCGGGGCGGGCTTCGTGGTGGCGATCTGCGGCGATGTGATGACCATGCCGGGCCTGCCGCGCGTGCCGGCGGCCGAGAGCATCCGCCTGGACGCGGAGGGCCGCATAGAGGGCTTGTTCTGAAGGTTACGCACGCGACTCGGTGCCCATCACGCATTTTCATGTTATTGTCGCCACGAGAGAGGCAGCGGGTGTGAGTTGCGCCAGACGTAATGGCGCCTATCGTTCGGGCGGAGGTTGAGAGGCCGCGGACGGCATGGCCCGCGGCACGGGCATGGTGTTGGTAGGGGGCGACAGGCGGGCGTGGAGCGTGAGATCGGCAATGTCGTGGCGGATGTGGGCCTCAGAGCGTTCCGCTATTTGAGCTTCCCGCCCGTGCTCTTCGAGACGCGCCCGCGTCCGGTGGTCAAGGAGGCGCCAGCGCCGGCCCTCATTCCGGACCTGACACCGGTGGCGGCCCCTGTTCCACCTCCGGCGCCGGAAGCCGCGCGGCCGCCGGATGTGGTCCAGGCCACGCCCACCATGCCGGCCGCGGCACCCTCCCCACCTGCCGCGCCCGCCCGCTTCGCCGATGGCCTGCCCCGCTTCGGCGTCACGGCCCTGCCGGCCGGGGCGCCTGCCTCGTCCTCGGACAGCATTGCCGGCGGGGGACTCTTCGCGCCGCAGCCCTCCGCGCCAAGCTTCACCGCCCCGCCGCCTTCCAGCCCGGCCCCGGCCTTCGTGGTGCCGGCCGCGCGGGCCGACACCGCGCCCAGCCCATCCCCCGCGCTGTCGCTGCCTGCCACTCAGGCGCCCCAGGCGGCGCACGCCGCCGCTCCCGCGCCCCTGGCGGCGCATGCCGCCGCTCCGGCGCCCCTGGCGCCGCCGTCCGCGGCCACTCCCGCGCCTGTGGCAGCGCCGCCCGCCGCCTGGCCCGACCCCTTCGCCCCCGCCGCCCTGCCCGAGGCGCCACGGCTGCGCCGCCTGGCGGAGTTGCAGGGCCTCGCCCCGCCACCCCCGCCGCCGCCGCGCCCCGCCGGCACCCGCAGCTACGCCCTGCTGCAGGATGTCCATGCGGAGCTGGCCGGCCGCACCCCGCCCGTCGCCCCTTTTGCGCCCCCTGGGCGGCGCGACCCTCCGGCATGACCGGCTGATGCCTCTGATCACCTTCGCATCCCCAAAAGGGGGAGTGGGCAAGACCACGCTGGCCGCGCATGTGGCCGCGCTGCTGGCGCGCGCCGGCCTGCCCGTCGTGGCGCTGGACCTCGACCCGCAGAACGCGCTGCGCCTGCATCTGGGCCTGCCGCTCTGGGAGCCCGCCGCCTTCACCGCCCATATCGCCCAGCGGCCCAATTGGCGCGAATGCCTGGTGCAGACGGAATCCGGCGTGCGCGTCCTGCCCTTCGGCCCGGGCGATGCCGTGCGGGCCATGGGGGTCGCGCAGGCGCTGACCACCAGCCCCGAATTGCTGGCCGAACCGTTGCGCGAGATGCTGGCGGTGCCGGGCCTCGTCGTCATCGTGGACAGCCCGCCCGGCCCCAACCCGGCGCTGGCCGCCATCTCCGCGCTGACGGACATCCTGGTCATGGTGCTGCTGGCCGATGCCGGGAGTGCGGCCGTCATTCCGCAGATCGCGAGCAACCGCATCCTGGGCCGCGGCACGCTCGCCGCCCGCGTGGGTGAGCGCGCGGTGATGGTGCTGAACCAGGTGGAGAACGGAAATCCATTGAGCGAGGCGGTGTTGGACATGGCCCAGAATGCCCTCGGGCCGCGCTTCCTGGGCGTGGTCTGCCGTGATCTCGGCGTGGCCGAGGCCCTGGCCGACCGGCGCATGCTGCTGGAGGGCGAGCCCGGCGCGGGCGAGGACCTGCTGGTGCTGACCGAGGCGCTGGCCAAGCGGCTGCGCACCGCGGCACCGGGTCATGGCGCGCCCGGCTACGGCGCCGCCCCACCGAACGGCACCCCCTGGGGCCGGGCATGAGCTTCCCCGCCCCCCCCGACCGCAAGATGCGCCTGCTGCGCGGCGCCTCGGGCGCGCTGGGCCTGCTGCTGGCCCTCGTCTTCATCACCCTTCCCATGGGTGCTGCCGCCCAGGCCTGGCTGACGGTGGCGGGCATCGGCGTCTTCCTGCTGCTGAACCGCAACAAGTCGCGCCTGGTCAGCGTCATCCTGGTGATGCTCTCGGTCACCATCACCAGCCGCTACCTCTACTGGCGGGCCACCGAGACGCTGGAGTTCGAGACCTTCCTGCAGACCATCTTCGGCTCCCTGCTGTTTCTCGCGGAGGTCTTCGCGGGGCTGCTGATGGCGCTGTCCTACATCCAGACCACCTATCCGCTGGACCGCAAGCCCGTGCCGCTCCCGCGCGACGTGGACAGCTGGCCGATGGTGGATGTCTATATCCCCACCTACAACGAGGACCTGGACCTCGTGCGGCCCACCGTGCTGGCCGCCATGAACATGGACTACCCGCGTGACAAGCTGAACGTCTGGATCCTGGATGACGGCCGCCGCCCCGCCTTTCGCGACTTCGCGGAAGAAGTTGGCTGCGGCTACATCATCCGCCCCGACAACAAGGGGGCGAAGGCCGGCAACCTCAACCACGCGATGAAGCACACGCCGGGCGAGTTCATCGCGATCTTCGACTGCGACCACGCGCCCACGCGCGCCTTCCTCCAGCTGACACTCGGCTGGCTGGTGCGGGACAAGAAGCTTTCCATGGTGCAGACGCCGCACCACTTCTACAGCCCCGACCCCTTCGAGCGGAACCTCGCCCGCAAGCGCGCCGTGCCCAATGAGGGCCTGCTGTTCTACGGCCTGATCCAGCCGGGCAACGACCTCTGGAACGCCGCCTTCTTCTGCGGCTCCTGCGCCGTCATCCGCCGCTCCGCGCTGGAGGAGGTGGGCGGTGTGGCCCACGAGACCGTCACGGAAGATGCCCACACCGCCTTCCGCATGCAGCAGAAGGGCTGGGACACGGCCTATATCCGCATCCCCCTGGCCTCGGGCCTGGCGACGGAGCGCCTCGCGCTGCACATCGGCCAGCGGATGCGCTGGGCGCGCGGCATGCTCCAGATCATGCGGATCGAGAACACGCTCTTCGCCCGCGGCCTGACCATGATGCAGCGGCTCTGCTATTTCATCGCGCAGTTCGGCTTCATGTTCGCCATTCCGCGCATCGTCTTCCTCACCTCGCCGCTGGTCTTCCTGTTTTTGGGCGAGAGCGTGATCGCGGCCTCGCCGCTCGCCATCATCGCCTATGCGGGGGGGCATATCTTCCACGCCATCGCCACCACGGCGCGGCTGAACGGGCCGCACCGGCATTCCTTCTGGTCGGAGATCTACGAGGCCTCGCTCGCGGCGCAGCTCGTCCCGGTCACCATCCTCACCCTGCTCGACCCCAGGAAGGGAAAGTTCAACGTGACCGACAAGGGCGGCACCCTCGACGAAGGCTATCTCGACGTGCAGGCGGTGCTGGCGAACCTCATCCTGCTGGTGCTGGTGGGCATCGGCTTCGTCATTGGTCTGGTGGGCTACATCCTGGCCGAGAGCGGCAGCCTGGAGGCGCGCGCCTACCTGCTGAACACCATCTGGGCGGGCCTGGCGCTGGTGCCGCTTTCGGCCGGCGTGGCGGTGGGGCGGGAGCGCGAGCAGTCGCGCCTGCGCGCGCGCGTGGCCGCCCATGTGCCGGGCGAGCTGGTGCTGGCCGACGGCACGCGCCTGCCCTCCATGACGCAGGACCTCTCGCTCTCCGGCGCGCGGCTGCGCCTCGACCGCCCCCTTGGCCTGGCCGATGGGGACCGGGTGGAGCTGCTGCTGCATTCGGGCGGCGAGGAAATTCCCTTGAAGGCCACGGTGGTGCGCTGGGAGGGCAATGACGCCTACCTGCAATTCCTCGTCGAGGACCTGCAGGATGAATCCAACGTGGTCCGCGCCTTCTTCGGCCGCGCCGATGCCTGGCTCTACTGGGACAAGTGGCCGCAGGACCGCCCGCTGCGCTCGCTGGCGAACGTGGTCGCGGCCACGGCCGATGTGGTGTTCAACAAGTATCGCTTCGGCCGCGTGCGGGTGGGCCACAAGCCGGTCCCGCCCGAGGTGGCCAAGCCCGCCGTCGAGGCGCGTGCCTCGGGCGTGCTGGCCCCGCGCCGGCCGCAGGCCCCGGGTACCGCCACGGTGGTGACCGCGGGTGCGCGGGTGGTGGCGGGCCTCACCGGCCTGCTTCTGCTGCTGGGCGCGGGTGGCGCCTTCGCGCAGCAGCCGCGCCCCGCGCAGCGTGCCCCCGCGCCCGCCCAGGCCCAGCCCGCGCCCGAGCCGCCGCCGCCCCTGGTGGCCCCCGCTCCCCTGCTGGCGCCGGCGCCGCTGCCGGAGCCCGCGCCCATCCTGGCGCCGCCGCTGGGCCCTACCCTTGGCCTGCCGCCCCCGCCCAGCGGCGCGCGGGTGGTGACGCGCACCCTGCGCGACCTGGGTCTGACCGGCCCCATGCAGCTGCGCGGCATCCAGGATCTGCAGGGCGTGCTGTTCGGCCTGCGCGCCGACGAGGTGGTGACGGAGGCGAGCCTGATCGTCTCGGGTGCCGCCTCGCCCTCGCTCATCCCCTCGCTGAGCCAGGTGGCGGTGACGCTGAACGAGCAGGCGGTGGGCGCCATTCCGATAGATGCCGCGCGCCAGGCCTTCGGCCCGCTGGAATTCCCGCTGGACCCGCTGTTCTTCTCCGAGATCAACCGGCTGAACTTCCGCTTCTCCGGCCGCTACACCAACGAGTGCAACGACCCCAATTCGGGCCTGCTCTGGGCCAATGTGTCCGACCTCTCGACCATGCGGATGCGCATCGAGCGGCTGCCGCCCCAGCGCGACCTCTCCCGCCTGCCCGAGCCGCTGTTCGACCGCCGCGTGCTGCAAGGCCAGGTGACCATTCCCGTGGTCATCCCGGAGGGTGCAGGCCCCTCCGCGCTGCGGGCCGCGGGCATCGCCGCCTCCTGGTTCGCGGTGCAGGCCGATTATCGCGGCGCCACCTTCCCCGTGGGCCGCGCGCTGCCGCGCGAGGGCGATGCCATCATCCTCGCCACCGGGCCCGATGCCGTGCCGGGGCTGACCATGCCGCGCATGGACGGGCCGACGCTCGCCATGCTGCCCCACCCGGACGACCCCTTCGGCACCCTGCTGGTGCTGGGCGGGCGCAGCGAGGCCGAACTGGTCCCGGCGGCCCTCGCCCTGGTCGCCGCGCGCGGCACGCTGGCGGGGGAGATGGCGCGCGTCGTCGCCCCCACCATCCCGCCGCGCCAGCCCTATGACAGCCCGCGCTGGGTCCGCACCGACCAGCCGCTGATGCTGGGCTCGCTCGTGGAGCGGGATGCCCTGCAGGCGACCGGTTTCTCCACCGGCGCCATCCGCGTGCCGCTGCGCACTTCGCCCGACATCCTGACCTTCCGCGGGCGCGGCTTCCCGGTGGACCTCTCTTTCCGCGCGCCGGAGGGGCCCATCATTGATGTCTCGTCCTCGCGGCTCGATGTGTCGGTCTCGGGCTCCTACCTGCGCTCCTTCCGGCTGGCGGACCCGGAGCCCTGGATTCCGACGCGCTGGGCCACCGACCCGTTCTGGGAATTGCTGGGCTTCGACACCGCGCGGCGCAGCGGCCGCGCCATCATCCCGCCCTACCTGCTGCTGGGCCGGGACGAGCTGCAATTGCGCTTCGACATGCGCCCCATGAACCGCGGCGAATGCGTGGACATCCCGGCCCAGGTGCGCGCGGCGCTGGAGCCTGACAGCACCATAGACCTGCGCCGCATCCATCGCTTCGCGCAGATGCCCAATCTCGGCTTCTTCGCGAGCGCGGGCTTCCCCTTCACCCGCATGGCGGACCTCTCGGGCACCGCCGCCGTGCTGCCCGAGCGCGCGAGCACGGTGGAGCAGGGGGCCTTCCTCGACGCCATCGGCCAGCTTTCGGCCATCACGGGCATCGCGGCCACGGGGCTGCAGGTGGTCACCCCGCCGCAGCTCGCCTCCGCCGCCGCGCGGGACCTGCTGGTGATCGGCGCGCTGGGGCGCCAGCCCGCGCTGACCACCTTGCTGCGCGACGCGCCGGTGCGCGTGGAGGGCGAGCGCCTGTCCATCGCCCTGCCGGACGCCTTCCAGGAGGCGCGGGCGCTGGTGCTCAGCGCGCCCTCGCGCGACGAACGCAGCCGCGCCTCGGCCGCCCTCGGCACGCTGGGCGAGGGGTTCGGCGCGGTGCTGGGCGCGGAGAGCCCGCTGCAATCCGGGCGTTCCGTCGTGGCCATCACGGGCGCCACGCCGGCGGCCGTCGCGCAGATGGTGCAAGCCCTGCGCGACCCGGTGCTGGCGCCGGCCATCCAGGGCGACACCGCGGTGCTGACGGGGGGCACGCTGCAATCCTTCCGCACCATGGCGCCCTATCATGTGGGCGAGGCCCCCTGGTGGCTGCTGCCGCAGATCTGGCTGGGCGACCGTCCCGAACGGGCTTTGCTGCTGTTGCTGGCCGTGGGCGCGCTGCTGGGCCTGCCGGTCTACTGGATCCTGCGGCGGCGCGAGGTGACGCGCCTCAGAAGCCGCAGTTGATGGTGGCGAAGCGGGGGCACGGCCGTTATCCTGCGGTCCGGCTTTGCCATGGGGATGGCCGAGGCCGAACGCGCGGGCCGTGGCTCGGCGCCGGGGGGATGTGATGCGTAGGCTGCGGGCCACTTTGCTGCTGGGCGGCGCCGTGCTGGTGCCGGCCTCGGGTCTGGCGCAGGCCGTGCCGCCGGTCACCAATGGCGTGGCGGCGGAGGCCGGTGCCTCGCGCGCCGTGGACATCCTGCTGCGCCAGGCCGAACGCTGGCTTTCCCTCGAACAGAACGAGCAGGCCGCGGCCGCGGTGCAGCGGGCGCTCGCCGCCGACCCCCGCAATGCCGAGGCGCTGGCGCTTTCCGCCCGCATCGAGGCCGCGCGCGGCAACCAGGCCGGTGCGGCCGCCTTCACCCAGCGCCTGCGCGACGCGGGTGCCACGCCCGAGCAGACCCGGGCCGCCGAACAGGCCGTTCGTGGCGCCGCCATTGACCGCAACGCCATCGAGGAGGCGCGCGCCCTGGCCCGCGCCGGCCGCGCGGAGGAGGCCGTCGCCCGCTACCGCGCCATCTTCGGCGCGCAGGGCCCCACGCCCCCCTTCGCCCAGGAGTATTTCCAGGCGCTGGCCGCCACCCGGGCCGGTGCCGCCGAGGGGCGGCGCGGCCTGGAGACCCTGGCCGACCGGCCCGATGCCTCGCCGCGCGTGCGCCTCGCCGCCGCCCAGACCCTGACCTTCCAGCCCGGCACCCGCGCCGAGGGCATCCGCCGCCTCGTGCCCCTGGCCGACAACCCCGAGGTGGCGGCCGAAGCGCGCGCCGCCTGGCGCCAGGCCCTGGTCTGGAGCGCGGGCGACGCCGCCTTCGTGGACGCCACCCAGGCCTATCTCCAGCGCTTTCCCGCCGATGCGGAACTGCGGCGGTCCCTTGCCGCCATCCCGCGCCCCGACCCCACGGCCGAGGCACGCCAGGAGGCCTTCCAGCGCCTGGAGGCCGGCGCCGCCACGGATGCCGCGCGGCGCTTCGAGAGCATCCTCGCCACCAACCCCAACGATGCGGATGCGCTGGGCGGGCTCGGCATCGTGCGCCTGCGCGAGGGGCGCGCCGCCGAGGCGCGGCGCCTGCTGGAACAGGCCGTGGCCGCCGACCCCTCGCGCGCCACGCAATGGCAGCCCGCGCTGGACGGCGCCGCCTATGGGCTGGAGCTGGCCGCCGGGCGCGCCGCGCTGAACCGCGGCAATCTGGACGAGGCCGATGAGATCGCCCGCAGCGCCGCCCGCCGCACCGTCGAGGACCGCACGGACATCGAGGTGCTGCTGGGCGACATCGCGCTGCGCCGCCGCGACTTCGAGGCGGCCGAGCAACGCTACCGCGCGGCACTCGCCCGCCGCCCCGCCTTCGCCCCCGCCCAGGTCGGGCTGAACGCGGCCCTGCGTGGCCAGGGGCGCCCGGGCATCGCGCTGCCGCGCACCGCCGGCGGCGGCGAGGGCGCCGGCCCCGCCACCACCCCCGGCGAGGCCGGGCGCCTGCGCGCCGAGGCCGCCCGCGCCACCGATGCGGGCGTCGCCGCCGCCCTGCTGCGCCAGGCCGTGCAACTCGCCCCCGACGACACTTGGCTGCGCCTGGATCTCGCGCGGGTGCTGCGCCGCCAGGGCCGCGCCATCGAGGGCCGGGCGCTGATGGAGGAGCTGGCCGCGCGGCGCGGTGGCCGCGACGACCTCTTCGCCGCCGCTTTGCTCGCCGATGAGGAGGGCCGGTTGACCGAGGCGGAGGGCTTCCTCAACCGCATCCCGCCCGCGCAGCGCAGCGCCGACATGGGGCGTCTGGCCACCGGCATCCGCGCCCAGCGCGACGTGCAGCGCGCGGCCCAGGGCCTTGCGCGCAGCGCGCCCGAAGCGCGGGTGCAGCTTGTGACGCTGGCCGCCCGGCCGGACCCGACGGGTGCGACCGCCGCCGCCGTCATCCGCGCCTTCGCCGATTCCAATGACCGCTTCGGCGCGGCCGAGGCGGCGCGCGTGGGCGAGGCGGCCAACCGCGCCGCCGGCGCCACGCCGCGGCTCGCCATCGCGGGCGCGCTGCTGACCGCCGGGCTCGATGCCGAGGCGCTGGCGCTGGCCGACCAGATCGAGCAGGGCCGCGTGACGGCCGAGCAGCGGCGCGACATCGCCTCGCTGCGATCGGGCGCGGCCATCCGTGCCTCCGACCGGCTGAACAACGAGGGCAACCAGGCCCAGGCCTTCGAGCAACTCCGCCCCGTGCTGCAACGCGACCCGGACAACACCGAGGCCCGGCTGGCGCTGGCCCGCCTGCACCAGGGGGCGCGCGAACCGGCCGAGGCGCTGCGCATCGCCGACGGCATCCTCGCCCGCAACCCGCGCAGCCTCGACGCGCGGCAAGCCGCACTCGATGCCGCCGTGGCCCTGCGCGACTTCAACCGCGCCGAGGCGCTGGTGACCGAAGGCCTGCGCCTTCACCCGCGCGACAGCCGCATGTCCGTGCTGGAGGCGCGCTATGCCCGCGCCACCAACAACGAGGCCCGCGCCCGCCGCGCCCTGGAACAGGCGGCCGAGGCGCGGCGCGCGGAGCTCGGCTTCCAGGTGGTGCCGGGCACCCCCGGCCTGCCGCCGGCCATGCTGCCCAACCCCTTCGCGCGCGCGGGCGCGGTGGCCACCAGCACGCCCGCGCCGGGCGTGCCGCAGGACCGCGTCTCACGCGAGATCGCGACCGAACTGGCCAGCCTGGAGCGGGAGACGGGCTTCATCGTCACCGCCACGCCCAGCTTCCGCCAGCGTTCGGGCAGCGCGGGGCTGGACCGCATGCAATCCGTCATCGCGCCCGTCGAGGCGGAGATCACGCCGCCGGGCATCGGCGGGCGGCTGACGGCGCGGATGACGGGGGTTTCGCTGGATTCCGGCACGCTGGGCACCGATGTGGCCACGCGCATCCGCTTCGGCGGCAACCCGCTGCTGGGGGCGGGGGCGGGCACGCCGCGCAGCAATGCGGCGGGCGTGAATGTGGGCGTGGCCTATCGGCGGGATGACTGGCTGCGGGCGGATGTGACCTCCTCGCCCATCGGCTTTCCGCGCGCGACCATCCTGGGCGGCGTGGAACTCGCGCCGCAGATCGGCGGCGTGCGGGTGCGCGTGGTGGGCGAGCGGCGGTCGGTGCAGGACAGCCTGCTCTCCTGGGCCGGGCAGCGCGACCGGCTGGCGGGGCGGGACTTCGGCATGGTGGTCCGCACCGGGGGCCGCGCGCAGGTGGAAATCCCGGTGGGACCGGGCTTCGCCTATGTCGGCGGCGGCTATTCGATCTTCGAGGGGCAGGAGGTGGCGCGCAACACGCGCGTCGAGGCGGGGGCGGGCATTTCCTACCCCATCCTCCGCAGCGAGGGCGGCGAGCTGACGGTGGGCGGCGACCTGGTCTATTTCGGCTACCAGCGGAACCTGCGCTTCTTCACGCTGGGCCATGGCGGCTACTACAGCCCGCAGAGCTTCTTCGCGGCCAATATCCCGGTGGATTATCGCGGGCGGGCGGGGGACTTCACCTATCGCCTCGGCGGCACGGCGGGCTTCGCGGTGTGGCGCGAGAACCCGAGCGACGTGTTCCCCAACAACCGCTTCCTGCAGAACCAGTTGATCGCGGCGGCGGCGCAGGATGCGACGGCGACGCTGATCAGCCGCTATCCGGGGCAGAGCCAGCAGAACTTCATCGCGGGGCTGCGGGGGAATATTGATTACGCGATCACGCCGCGGATCAACCTCGGCGCCGGGTTCCAGTACGACAAGTCGGCGAATTGGGATGAGACGGTGGTGCAGCTCAGGTTGCAGGGGCGGTTCTGACAGCGGCGTCTGGCCCGCCGGGGCGGTGAACCCGTCGCCCCGATGGGCCTACCGCCCGTGGAACACCGGCGCCCGCTTCTCCCTAAACGCCGCCAGCCCTTCCTTCAGATCCTCGCTCGCCTGGCTGGCATTGGCCCGCGCCAGCGCCCCCGCCTCGTCGAAATCCTGCCGGGCGATCTCGTTCAGGCTGCGCTTGATGCCCTGCACGGCCAGCGGCGCCATGGCCGCGATCCGCTCGGCCAGCGCCCGCACCCGCGCGTCCAGCGCCTCGGCCGGCAGCATCTCGGTGAGATAGCCGATGGCCAGCATCTCGGGCGCCTTGATGGTCTCGGCCGTCAGGAACAGCTTCTTTGCGGCGTTCAGCCCGAGGCGGCTGACATAGCGCAGCATGCCCGAGGGGTAGTAATGCACCCCCAGCTTGGCCGCCGGCATCATCATCTCGGCCGTGTCCACGCCGATGCGGAAGTCGCAGCACAGGGCCAGGTCGGTCGAGCCGCCATAGACCCCGCCATTCAGCCGGCAGATCACGGGCACGCGCAGGTTTTCCAACTGCGTGGCCACCCCCTCGAAGGAGGGGCCATCCGCCCGCGCCGTCACCTCCGCCCCCGGCCGGGCGGCCAGGTCGCCCAGGTGGTAGCCCGAGGAAAAGGACTTGCCCGTGCCCGTCAGGATGGCGACGCGGATGCCAGCGTCGGCCTCGATGGCGGCCAGGTGCCCGGACAGCGCCAGCAGGTCCGCGGGTTCGATGCGGTTGTGGACGCGGGGGCGGTTGAGGCGGATGGTGGCGATGGCGCCCTCCACCGTCAGGATCGGCGTGGTCGCCTCATCCGTCATGCCGTCCATCGCGCATCCTCCGCCCTTGTTGCCTGGATGAGCGATAGCGCGGATCGGCGGCCGGGTCATCCGCCCGGCCTCAAGCGCGGACTCATTCCCTCATGGAAACATAACCACTTCGGGTGTAGGTCACACTTCCCACTTCAGGTGTACCAGAATGCAAGAGACCCAGCGGAACATGGCCTTGATCCGCAAGGTCTATGAGGTCGGCTTCACCGCCGGCGACATCGACATCATGGACGAGGTCTTTGCCGAGAACTACGTCTGCCGCTTCCCGGGCCTGCCGCCCATCATCGGCTTCGCGGCCTGCAAGGCGGCCATCGGCGGCTTCCTCACGGCCTTCCCCGCCCGCTACACGGTCGAGCACCTGCTGGGCGACGGCGACCGCGTCGTCTGCCGCTGGAGCGCGGTGGGCAGCCATGAGGGCCCCTTCACCGACCTGACGGACCCCTCGCGCACCTATGCGGCCACGCACCGGCCGGTCACCTTCAGCGCGACCGACATCTACCGCTTCGAGAACGGCAAGGTGGCCGAGGAGTGGAACAGCATCGACGAATGCGGGCTGCTGTTCCAGATCGGCGCGCTGGTGCGGCCGGACTGAGGCTCAGGCGGCCGTCACGGGCGTGAGGCGCTGGGCCAGCCGGTCCTGCGCGGCCCGCGTCATGTGCAGGCCGAGCTTGGTGCGGCGCCACAGCACGTCCTCGGCCGTGCGCGCCCATTCGTGGCGCAGCATCCAGTCCAGTTCCGCCTCGGTCAGCCCCGCGCCGAGATCGGCCCCCGCGCTGCCCCCCGCGAAGACCTCGGGCAGCAGGCTGCCATGGGTGCGGATCAGGCGGGGCAGATGGCGCGCATCGAGGAAGGGCAGGGCACGCGCCATCTCGGCCGCGAAAGCCGCGCGGTCGGTGATGTCGCCGCCGGGCAGGGTGGCCGTGGCGGTCCAGGGCGTGCCGGCCCGGCCGAGGGCGGCGCCCACCTGGCCCGCCGCCTCCTCCGCCAGGCGCCGGAAGGTCGTGATCTTGCCGCCATAGACGCTGAGCAGCGGCGCCGCCTTGGTGTCCAGCTTCAGCACATAGTCGCGCGTGACGGCCGAGGGGTCCGTGGCACCGTCATCATAGAGGGGGCGCACGCCCGAATAGCTGTGCACCACATCCACCGGCGAGACGGGGCGGCGGAGCTGGCGCGAGACGGCGGTGCAGAGATAGGCCGTCTCCTCCGGCGTGCAGAGGGCGGGGCCGCCCTCATGCGGCACGTCGGTGGTGCCGATGAGGGAGAACTCCCCCTCATAGGGGATGACGAAGACCACGCGCCGGTCGTCATTCTGCAGGATGAAGGCGTGCTCCCCTTCGTAGAGGCGCGGCACGATGATGTGGCTGCCGCGGATCAGGCGCACCGCGCCGGGGCGGGGCACGGCGGTGGAATCCAGCGCCTCCTGCACCCAGGGGCCGGCGGCGTTGACGATGGCGCGGACGCGGAAGCGCTGCCCTTGGGCGTCGGAGCCGCGCAGCCGCACCTCCCAATGGCCTTCATGGCGGGTGGCGCCCTCGAATTCGGTGCGGGTGCGGATGTCGGCCCCGCGCAGCGCGGCGTCGCGCGCCAG
This sequence comes from Roseococcus suduntuyensis, assembly GCF_014196305.1. GTDB lineage: Bacteria > Pseudomonadota > Alphaproteobacteria > Acetobacterales > Acetobacteraceae > Roseococcus > Roseococcus suduntuyensis. The sequence continues at coordinate 59,722 of NZ_JACIDJ010000004.1, read as the reverse complement.
CAGAAGCACGAGGCGGCTGTCCTCCACCCAGGCGTCCGAATAGGCGAAGGCGTGGGTGATGGCGGGCTTCAGCGCGGCGCCCAGCGGGTTCGCGTCGGTGCGGAAGCCCTCCGCGGCCGGCAGGGAGACGCGCCGCGCCAGGTGGTCATAGAGGAACAGCCCCGCGCGGATCATCCAGCGCGGGCGCATCTCGGGCCGGTGGGGCAGGACGAAGCGCAGCGGCCAGATGATGTGGGGGGCCACGCGCAGCAGCACTTCGCGTTCGGCCAGCGCCTCGCGCACCAGGCGGAATTCGTAATGCTCCAGGTAGCGCAGCCCGCCATGGATCAGCTTGGACGAGTTGGAGGAGGTGGCGCCCGCCAGATCCCCCCGCTCGGCCAGCAGCACGGAATAGCCGCGCCCGGCCAGGTCCCGCGCGATGCCCGCGCCATTCACCCCGCCGCCGATGACGAGGATGTCGTGAGCCTGGGAAGGAGAGAGGTCGTCGGTCGTCATGCATCGCCATGTGGAAGAGCGCGCGCGATCCGTCCAGGGTCTTGTGGGGGGCCTTACGCGCATGGCCCCTCTTCCCCATCTAAAGGGCTTGAGCAGGAAGGAGGGCATCATGGAATACGCGACGCTGGGCGGGGGGTGCTTCTGGTGCCTGGACGCCGCCTATCGCGACGTCTCCGGGGTGCGGCAGGTGGTGTCCGGCTATGCCGGGGGCCATGCCCAGAACCCGACCTATGAGCAGGTCTGCGGCAAGAAGACCGGCCATGCCGAGGTGGTGCGCGTGGGATTCGACCCCGAGGTCGTCTCCTATTCCGACCTGCTGCGGATGTTCTTCACCCTGCACGACCCCACGACGAAGGACCGCCAGGGGGCGGATGTGGGCCCGCAATACCGCTCCATCATCCTGGCCGAGGATGAGGCCCAGATGGAAACCGCCCGCGCCGTGATGGCCGAGATCGAGGCCGCCGGCATCTGGGGCGCGCCGCTGGTCACGGAACTCGTCCCCGCCGGCGCCTTCTGGCCGGCCGAGCCCGAGCACCAGGACTATTTCCGCCTGAACCCCTGGTCCGGCTATTGCCGCGCCGTCATCGCGCCCAAGGTGGCCAAGTTCCGCAAGAGCTTCGCCGCGCGCCTCAACCCGGTGGGGGCCTGAGCCATGTTCTTCAAATCCAAGCCCGCCACCACGGATTTCCCCATCCAGCGCAGCGAGGAGGAATGGCGCGCGGCGCTGGACCCCATGGCCTTCCGCGTGCTGCGCCAGCACGCGACCGAACGCGCCGGCACCTCGCCGCTCAACGCCGAGAAGCGGGAGGGCGTGTTCCACTGCGCCGGCTGCGGCACGCCGCTGTTCGAGAGCGACACCAAGTTCGAGAGCGGCACGGGCTGGCCCTCCTTCCATTCGCGCATCGAGGGCAATGTGGGCGAGACGGAGGACAACAGCTTCTTCATGCGCCGCACCGAGGTGCATTGCGCCGCCTGCGGCGGGCATCTGGGCCATGTCTTCCCCGATGGCCCGGAACCCACGGGGCTGCGCTACTGCATCAATGGCGCCGCGCTGGAATTCAAGCCGGTGTGACATGGCGCGCGCCATGCTATGGATGGGTGCCACTCCCGCCCGTTGAAAGCCTTGCCCATGCGGCACCTGTTCCTTGCCTTCCTGTTCCTCGGCGCGGCCTTTCTGCCGGCCCGGGCGGACACCATCTTCGTGCTGAATTCGGGCGATGCCTCCATCTCGGTGATCGACGCCGTGGCGCGCGAGGAAATCCGCCGTATCCCCGTGCTGCGGGAGGTGCACCACCTGGTCGTCACCCCTGATGGGCGTGAGGTGGTGGTGGGCGATTCCGGGGGGAACGAGCTGCTCTTCCTCGACCCCGTGGGCGGCGAGGTGCTGCGGCGGCTGCGCATCAGCAACCCCTACCACCTGGAATTCAGCCCCGATGGCAGGCACTTCGTCGTGGCCAGCCTGCGCCGCAACCAGGTGGACATCTATGACGCCGCCACGCTGGAGCTCCAGCAGCGGCTGCGCCACCCGGGCATGCCGAGCCACATCGCCTTCAGCCCCGACAGCCGCTGGGCCTATGTGACGCTGCAGGGGCGCGGGCAGGTGGCGGCGATCGAGATGGCCAGCATGACCACCGCCTGGATCCAGGATGTGGGGCCGGAGCCCGCGGGCATCATCTGGCACCGCGGGCGGCTGCTGGTGGGGCTGATGGGCCGCGATGACTTCGTGGCGCTGGACCCCGAGACGCGTGCCGTCACCACCGCCTTCCGGGTGGGGCGGGGCGCGCACAACGTCTTTCCCTCGCCCGATGGGCGCTTCCTCTACGCGACCTCGCGCGTGGAAAGCCGCATCGCGGAAATTGATGCCGAGACGCTGGAGGTCCGGCGCATCTTCGAGGTGCCGGGCGGGCCGGACTGCATCGCCTTCGACCCCGACGGGCGCATCTATGCCACGCTGCGCTGGATCGGCCGCGTGCTGATCCTGGACCCCGCGACCGGCGACCACGCGCAAATCCGGGTGGGGCGCAGCCCGCACGGGATCTTCGTCATGCCGCGCCGGCCCGGCGTGGGGGCGGATTTCGCCCTTCGCATGCCGGGTGCGGCCAGCGGCCCACGCCCGATGGAGCTGGCCCTGGCCGAGCAGCCCGCCCCCACCACCCGCGTGAACGCGGCCCCGCCCAGGTGAGGCGCCGGGCGCTTGCGGCGCTGCTGGCCGCGCCGGCCCTCGCGCGGGCGCAGACCTCGGGTGGCACGCTCTACCTCACCATCGACACCGGCTGGTCGCGCGAGGCCGAGCAGATCGCCGCCACGCTGCGCCGCCACGCCATCCGCGCCACGCTCTTCGTCGCCAATGAACGCACCCATCGCGGCGACCGGCAGCTGGAAGAAAGCTGGGCGCCCTTCTGGCGCGCCCGGGTGAATGAGGGCCACGTCTTCGCCAGCCACACCTGGCGCCACTGGTATTTCCGGGGCGACCCGGGGCCGGGGCGCGTGACCTACACCTCGCGCCAGAACGAGGGCAGCGAGGTGCTGAACGAGGCGGCGCTCTGCGACGAATTGGCGCGGCCGATCGCGGCCCTGCGCGCCCTGGCCCCCGGCGCCGAGGTGCTGCCGCTGTGGCGCGCGCCGGGTGGCATCCTGACCCCCAACGCCCGCCGCATGGCCGAAGCCTGCGGGCTGCGCCACCAGGGCTGGACGCCGCGCGGCTTCCTGGGCGACGAATTGCCCGCCGACGCCCACCCCAACGCTGCCCTGCTGCGCCGCAACCTCGCCAATATCCGCGATGGCGAGGTGCTGGTGATGCATTGGGGCGTGCGCTCCCGCCGCGAACCCTTCGCCGGCATCTTCGACGCGCTGGTCGAGGGCCTCCTCGCCCGCGGCTTCCGCTTCGCCCCCATCCCACCTGGGGGCATTTCCATTGGGGGCATTCCCACATGATCGCCGCCATCGAGGATCTCTACGACCAGGTCACGGCCTGGATCTTCCACGCCTGGGTCCAGCCGGTGATGTATGAACTGGGCCTCATGGCCTGGGCGGATGATGCCTTCGACTGGGTGGGCTTTTTTCTGTTCGGCGTGGTGCAGGTGCTGGTGGTGGCCCTGGTCTGCCTGCCGCTGGAACGCTGGCGGCCGGTGGAGCGCTGGGACTCGCGCCGGGTGGTCTGGACGGACATCACCTACACGCTGCTGGCGCGCCTCGGGCTGCTGCCGTTGCTGGGATTCGTGGTCTTCTCGGGGGCGGCGGTGGCCATCGAGGGCGCCATCGCGGACAGCGGCTTCGTGCCCCCCACGCTGGAGACGCTGCTCCCCGGCCTGCGCGAATGGCCGCTGCTGGCCCTGGCCCTCTACATCGTGATCCTGGATTTCGGCGAATACTGGCGCCACCGCTTCCAGCACCAGTTCCGCTGGTGGTGGGCGCTGCATTCCATTCACCACGCCCAGACGCAGATGACCTTCTGGACCGATGACCGCAACCATGTGCTGGACGACGTCATCGCGGCCGCCTGGATCGGCATCATCGCGGTCGCCATCGGCGTGCCACCGGCGCAGTTCCCCGTCATCCTGCTGGTGCTGCGCCTCGCGGAAAGCCTGAGCCACGCCAATGTGCGGCTCGATTTCGGGCGGGTGGGGGAGAGGCTGCTGGTCTCGCCCCGCTTCCACCGGCTGCACCATGGCGTGCTGAGCGTGGGCAATTCCGGCAAGAACTACGGCGTGCTGCTGCCCGTCTGGGACTGGCTCTTCGGCACGGCGGATTTCAAGCGCGACCACTACCCCCGCACCGGCGACCCCGGCGCACCCGCCGCCTATGTCAGCGGCGGCTGGCTGCGCCAGCAGGGCGAGGGGCTGCGCGAGGTCTGGCGGGCGCTCAGAGCCCCACGAGGAGGCTGAGCACGAGGCCCAGCCCCGCCGAGACCGCCAGCGTCCGCACCAGCCCCAGCTTCAGGACAAACAGCGCGACACCCGACACCACCACCAGCGCCAGCGCCAGGGGCTGCAGCGAGGTCGGGTCCGGCAGGCTGAGCGCGAAGGGGCCTGGCTCCATCCGCGCGAAGAGGACGCGCAGCGCGAACCAGAGGGCGAGGTTCGCGATGACGCCCACCACCGCGGCCGTGACACCCGCCAGCGCGCCCTTGAGGCGCGGCTGGTCGTGCAGGCGTTCCACATAGGGGGCGCCCAGGAAGATCCAGGCGAAGCAGGGCAGGAAGGTGATATAGAGCGTCAGCACCGTGCCCAGCACCGCCCAGAGGCCGCCGCCCGCCTGGAACCCCGCCAGGAAGCCCACGAATTGCAGCACGAGGATGAGCGGGCCGGGGGTGGTCTCCGCGAGCCCCAGCCCCACCAGCATGTCGCTGGCGGTGAGCCATTGGTAGTTCTCCACCGCCTGCTGCGCGACATAGGCCAGCACCGCATAGGCGCCGCCGAAGGTGACCACGGCCATCACGGAGAAGAATCCCGCGATGTCGGCGAAGACGCCCCCCTGCACCCAGAGCAGCGCCACGGGCCAGATCCACATGGCGAGGCACACCAGCCCGGCCCGCCGCGCGGCCGCCGCCATCAGCCCGATGCGCCCGGGGTCGGCCGCCAGCGCGGCATCGAGCGCCGAGGCCCCGCCGCGCCCGCCCCCATGCCCGCCGCCCGCGAAGGCCTGGGGCAGGGCCGCGCCGATGCCGGCGGCCAGCAGCACCACCACGGGGAAGGGCACGCCGAAGACGAAGAGCGCCGTGAAGGCCGCCGCCGCCACCGCCCAGGGGATGGCGCCATGCAGGGCGCGGCGGGCCACCTTCAGCAGCGCCTCCAGCACCACCACCAGCACCGCGCATTTCAGCCCGAAGAAGAGGCCGGCCACGATGGGCACCTCGCCCGCCCAGGCATAGATGAAGGAGAGTGCCAGGATCACGGCCGCACCGGGCAGGATGAACAGCAGCCCCGCCGCGATGCCGCCCTTCACCCCATGCATCAGCCAGCCGAGATAGGTGGCGAGCTGCATGGCCTCGGGCCCCGGCAGCAGCATGCAGAAGTTCAGCGCGTGCAGGAAACGAGCGTCACTGACCCAGCGGCGCTGGTCCACCACCTCGCGCTGCATGAGCGCGATCTGCGAGGCCGGCCCGCCGAAGGAGAGCAGGCCGATGCGCGCCCAGACGCGCAGCGCCTCGCCGAAGGTCGGAAGGGGCGGGGCCTCGGCGGGCAGGTGGGTGTCGGGCATGGCGGTATCTGGCCCGACCTTCCCGCACGGGGCAAGGCTACTCCGCCGCTTGGGGGGTGAGCAGGCTTTGCCCCGGGCGCACGCGCGTGAAGGCCACGTCGCGCCAGCCGAGCCGCACCTCGCCGCCGTCCAGCGTGACCAGGGTGTGGCTCAGGCCCGCCGCGTCGTCATTCGTCTGCGGGAAATCCTCGCGCCAATGGGCGCCGCGGCTTTCCTCGCGCGCCTCGGCCGCCGCCACGATGGCGCGGCTGATGAGGATGAGGCTTTCCAGGTTCAGCCAGTCGGCCCAGGAGAGGTTGAAGCCGCGCATCCCGTCCGCCACGCCGGCCGCCTGGAGTTCGGCCTCCAGCGCATCCAGGCCGCTGCGCGCTTCGGCCAGGCCGCCCGCGTCACGCAGGATGCCGGCCTTGTCCCACATCAGCGCTGCCAGCGCGTCGCGCAGCGGGCCCAGCGGCTGGGGCCGGCGGCCGAAGGGGGCAAGTGCGGTGCCCATGGCGGCGTCCAGCGCGGCCTCGTCCGGGGGGGCGAGTTCGCCGTCGCGGGGGATGAAGCGCGCCATGGCATCGCCCGCCAGCCCGCCGAAGACCGTGGAATTGGCCACGCCATTGCCGCCCAGGCGGTTCGCGCCATGCACCCCGCCCGTGTCCTCGCCCGCGGCGAACAGGCCTGGCAGAGCGGTGGACCCATCGGCGCGGAACACCACGCCGCCCATCATGTAGTGGGCGGTGGGGACGACGGGCACGCGGTCACCCGCCAGGTCGAAGCCCATGTCGGCGCAGCGTTCCACCATGCCCTTGAACATCTTGGCGACCTTCTCTGGGCCGAGATGCTTCATCTCCAGCCACAGCCCGCCCGCCTCGTTCACGCGCCCGGCCTGGATCTCGCGCTCCATGGAACGGGAGACGATGTCGCGCGTCGCGCGCTCGCCGCGCGGGTCGTAGTTGTGCATGAAGCGCTGGCCGCTGCCGTCCAGCAGATAGCCGCCGGCGCCGCGCAGGCCTTCCTCGATGATGGTGCCCGTCATGCGCGTGCCAGGGCCGGCCAGCACGCCCGTGGGGTGGAACTGCACCATCTCCATGTCACGCAGTTCGAGGCCGGCGCGGAGTGCCATCGCCATCCCGTCGCAGGACTTGTCGCCCGAGGGGGTGTGGTACTTGTACATGGTGGGCCCGCCGCCGGTGCCGAGCAGCACCGCCTTGGCCTGCACGAAGACGAAGCCACCGCGCCGGATGTCCAGCAGCAGCACGCCGCTGATCCGCGTGCCATCCGCGCTGCGGATGAGGGCGAGCGCCCGGTGTTCCTCCAGCCGCTCGATACCCCGCGCCCAGACCTGTTCGGCCAGGCGGTTGATGATCTCGATGCCGGTCAGGTCGCCCTTGTGGACGGTGCGGTCGAAGGTCTGCCCGGCGAAGGCCTTCTGGTGGATGGTGCCGTCCGGGTTGCGGTCGAAGAAGCAGCCCCAGCGGTTTTCGAGTTCGCGGATGCGGGTCTGCGCCTCGGTGACCAGCGTCCAGGCCAGGTCCTGGTCGTTCAGCCATTTCCCGCCGTCGAGCGTGTCCATGAAGTGGCGCTCGGCGGAATCGCCGGCCGCGAGGGCCACGTTGTAGCCGCCCTGCACCATGCGCGTGCAGCCGGATTTGCCGAGCAACCCCTTCACGGCGACGGTGACCTGCAGCTCCGGGTTCGCGGATTTCGCGTGGAGTGCCGCGAGCAGCCCGGCGCCGCCGGAGCCGAGGATGAGGATGTCGGTGCTGCGGCGGGTGATGTGGGTCATCGCGGGCCTCGCGGATTGGTGGGGACGCCGCAGCCGCAATCCTCGGCGGCGGGCGGGGCGGGCGCGGGTTGCGCGGCGGCGGGAAGGGCGAGGGCCAGCAACAGCAGCGTGGCGCGGAGCATCACCCCGCCCCCAGCTTCGCCAGCACGGCCGCGCGCTTCGCCTCCACGCTCGCCTGCACGTCGCGGTAGAGGCTGCCGCCATGGCTATCCATGCCCACGATCAGCGGGCCGAAGTCGCGGATGGCGAAGCGCCAGAGGCTTTCGGGGTTGAGGTCGTCCATGTCCACGTCCTCGATGGCCGTGATCCAGGTGGTCTCGAGCGCCGCGGCACCCCCGATGACGGCGAGATAACAGCCGCCCAGCTCCTGGAAGGCGCGCGCGCTGTCCTCGCGCAGCCCGCCCTTGCCGATGATGATGCGCACGCCCTCGCGTTCCATCAGCGGGCGGGTGAAGCGCTCCATGCGGTCACTGGTGGTGGTGCCGATGCAGACGGCTTCGTAGCCGGAGTGGTTGGTGCCGCGCGTAGCTGGCTCTTGAGCCAGCGAAGCGGAAGGGTTCGGGTCCACTTTTCGCACGTTGGGCGCGGTGTGGATCACGGCATGACCGTTGAGGTCGAAGCGCGTGCGGCGGCCGCGGTCGAACATGTGGATCTGCGTGGCGTCGCGGATGCCGAAGAGCGTGTCCTGCAAGGTGACGGTGTCACCCACGCGCAGCTTGCGGATGTCGGCCTCGGTTGCCGGCATGTGGAGGATGTGGTGGGCCATGGCGTCAGAACCCCACCACCACGCCCTCGGGCGTGAAGGTCGCCGACGCCCGCCGCGCCGAATGGCACTGCACGTTCACGGCGACAGGGTTCATGGTGATGTGCGTCGCCGCCACCTCCACATGCACGGCGAAGGCGGTGCTGTCGCCGCCCAGGCCTTGCGGGCCGATGCCGAGCGAGTTCACCGCCTCCGACAATTCCACCTCCAGCTTCGCCCCTTCCGCATCGGCGCAGACCGAGCCCAGCGGCCGCGTCGCCGCTACCTTCGCCAGGTGCATGCACAGGTCGCTGGTGCCGCCCACGCCCACGCCCAGGATGGTGGGCGGACATACCTTCCCGCCGGCCTTGATCGCCGCATCCACCACGAAGCGCTTCACGCCAGACAGCCCATCGGCCGGGATCAGCATCTGCAGGAAGGAGCCGTTTTCGGACCCGCTGCCCTTCGGGATCATCTCCAGCCGCAGCGTGCGCGGCGTCTCCACGAAATCAACATGGATCACCGGCACATGCGCCCCGCAGGAGGTGTGCGCGTTCACCCGCGTGATGGGGTGCACCACGGAACTGCGCAGCGGGTGTTCGCGCGTCGCGCGCTCGGTGCCGCGCGCGATGGCCTGCTTCAGCGCCCAGCCATCCACCTCGACGTCGCGGCCGATCTGCACGTTGAAGATGGGAATGCCCGTGTCCTGGCAGAGCAGGTTTTCCGTACGCTCGGCCACCGCGATGTTCTCGATCATGGTGGCCAGCACGGACTTGGCCAGCCCATCGGTTTCTGTGGAGTCCAGCCGGAAGAAGCCCTGCTTGATGTCGTCGGGCAAGATCTTCAGCGCGCGGATGTAGAGAAGCTTGGCCGCCTCCTCGATGGCATCGGGGGTGACGCGCAGCTTGTCGGGGGTCGTGATCACGGACATGGGCGTTTCCCTCACAAAAGCAGAAAGATGCCGGAGACGAGCAGAAGGCTCAGCAGCACCAGCCGAAAGCCCTGCGCGGGCAGGCGCTTGCCCGCGCGCAGGCCAAGCCAGGTGCCCAGCAGCAAGGCGGGCACGGCGGTCGCGGTCAGGATGGCGGCCTCGCGCGTGAAGAAGCCGGTGAAGGCGAGGCCCAGGATGGTGATGGCCTGCATGATGGCGATGAAGGGCTGCATCAGCGCGCGCGTGTCGCGCGGTGGCATGGCCTGCATGTCGGCCCACATGCCCACCAGCGCGCCCACATAGCCGCCGATGCCGCCCAATATGCCGGACGCGAAGCCCACCGCCACATCATGCCCGCGCGTGGCGCGCAGCGCGGGCGGCGCCATCCGCAGCGCGATGCGCGCCAGCGTATAGCCCGCATAGACCACCAGCAGCACACCGACACCCGCCACGATCCAGCGCGCCGGCCCCAGCGCCAGAACCGCCAGCCCGATCGGGATGCCCAGCGTCGCCGTGCCCACATAGAGCCACATGCGCGGCCACGGGATGTCCCGCCACACGGCGATAGTCCCGATGCCCTGCACGATCAGGCTGCCGATGACGAGGATGGGCGCCACCAGCGCCGGCGCCATGAATTGCAGCAGCACGGCCGCTCCCACCAGCACGAAGGCGAAGCCTGCGATGCTCGCGCAGAAGGCGGCGAGAAACCCGCCCGCCGAGACGAGGAGGATCTCAGCCCACATTGAGCAGGAAGAGCACGCCGGCCGCGAAGGCCACGCCGGCGCTGATCGCCACCATGTCCTTCTGCCGCGCGCGCCAGCCGAGAAATTCCAGCGCCATCACGCGCAGGCCGCCCGCCAGGTGCAGCGCCAGCAGCACCACCAGCCCCCATTCGGCGAATTTGACCAGCGGGTTGTCGGCCCAGCGCAGGAAGCCGTCCAGCGCGGCCTCGCCCTGGATGGCCTGGCCCAGCGCCCAGAAATGCAGCGGCAGGAACAGCGCCAGCAGCAGGCCCGAGACCCGGTGCAGGATGAAGGCGATGTAGGTGGGGTGCGAGCGGCCGCGCATGTCAGGAGACATAAAGCCCCCAGGCGGCGCGCACGCCGAAGAGCGCGGTGACGACGCCGATGCCCAGCCACGCGAAGTCGAAGCCGCGCCCGCGCCAGCCCAGCCACTCCATCGCGATGTTGCGCAGCCCGATGGCGCCATGCAGCCCCGCGGCCAATGCGAAGGCGGCATAGAAGGCGAACCACAGCGTGGCCCCTTGCGTGCGGGCCAGGATTTCCGTGGCGGTCAGCCCGCCTCGCACCGCCACCATGATGGTGACCAGGTGCACCAGCACCGCCACGCCCAGGAACATGGCCGTGACGCGCTGCGCCACCCACAGGTGCCGCCCCGCCCGCGCGCTCATCGCAGCCGGCCCCACAGGCTGTCCCAGAACAGCGTGCGCTTCAGCCCCGCGATGGCCGAGGAGGGGTCGAGGTTCTTGGGGCACCGCTCCGTGCAGGATTGCGTGGAGTGGCAGGAATGGCACCCCGCATCGCCGCTGACGGCCTCCAGCCGCTCACGCCGCGCGCCGTCGCGCACATCGTTCACCAGCGTCCAGGCGCGGTTCATGGCGGCGGGGCCGAGATAGTCCGGGTTCCAGGCCACGATGTCGCAGGAGGCGTAGCAGACGCCGCAGCCGATGCACTCGATGCCGGCATCGGCCTCGCGCCGTTGCTTGCTCTCCGGCGGCACCACGGAAAACTCCGCCGGCACCGCGCCATCGGGCGCGTCCTTGGGCTGGAAGGTGCCGCCCGCCCTTGCCCATTTGTCGAAGAAGGGCGCCATGTCGGTGGCGAGGTCACGGATCACGGGCAGGTTCGCGAGCGGGCGGATTTCCAATGCCTCGCCGGGTGCCGCGACCCGCTTCACATGGGTCCGGCAGGTCCAGCGGGCGCGGCCATTCACCTCCATGGCGCAGCTTCCGCACATGCCCACGCGGCAGGCGAAGCGGTAGGCGAGGTCGGGCTCGATCTCGCGCTGGATCTGCGTCACCACGTCCAGCACCGTCTGGTTCTCGCGCGCGGGGACGGCGTATTCGCGGAACTCGCCGCCCGCCGCATCCCCGCGCCAGACCCTGACTTTCAGGGAAGTTTGGGCATTTTCGCCCTTCGGGACCGTTTCCATCCCCGCACTCTGCCCCGGGCTTGAGTCTTATACAAGACCGGGGCAGGCTGCGCCCCTCGACGAAGGGGAAAGCCAAGATGCAGCACGAACTCCGCGGCGCGGACATCCTCTGGGGGGCACTGAAGCGCGGCGGCGTGACCCGCGTGTTCAGCCTCTCCGGCAACCACATCATGGAGGTCTATGACGCGGCCTTCGGCGACAACATCAGCATCATCCATGTCCGCCACGAGGCCGCCGCCGTCCACATGGCCGAGGCCTGGGCGCGGCTGACGGGCGAGGTGGGCGTGGCGCTGGTCACCGGCGGCCAGGGCCATTCCAACGCCTGCGCGGCCCTGCCGACGGCCATGGCGGGCGAGGTGCCGGTGCTGCTGCTGTCCGGCCATGCGCCGACGGACCAGCTGGGCATGGGCGCCTTCCAGGAGACGCCGCAGGTGGCCATGGCCGCGCCGCTGACCAAGGCCGCCTGGCTCGCCGAGAGCACGGCGGGCCTGGCGCAGGACGTGGCGCGCGCCTTCTCCATCGCGCGCGGCGGGCGGCCCGGTCCCGTGCATATCTCGCTGCCCACCGATGTGCTGGAGGGCAAGGCCAAGCCCATCCTCCCCGACGAGGCCGCCTATGCGGCACCCGCCATGCCGCTCGCGCCCGAAAGCCGCGCCGCCGTGCTGGGGGTCATCAATGCCGCGCAAAAGCCGCTGATCGTGGTGGGTTCCGCGCTGAACAACCCCGAGGGCAGCAAGGCCCGCGCCGCGCTGGAGAAGGCCACCGGCCTGCCCAGCATCATGATGGAAAGCCCGCGCGGGCTGAACGACCCCTCGCTCGGCTCCATCGCCGAGGCGCTGGAACAGGCGGACCTGCTGGTGCTGCTGGGCAAGCCGCTCGACTTCACGCTGAAGTTCGGCAACGCGGCGCCGAAGGCCCGCTTCATCGCCATCGAGCCCGATGCCGCGCTGGTCACCCGCGCGCAGAAGGGGCTGGGTGAGAGGCTGGCCCTGGTGGCCATGGCCTCGCCCATCGAGGCCTGCACGGCACTCGCCGCCGCCGCCACCGCGCACCCCAACGCGGCCTGGGGTGATTTCACGCGCGAGGTGCTGGCGTATCGCCCACCCGGCTGGGCGCAATATCAGGACCGCGCGGAGGGCCCCATCCACCCCGCCACGCTGGCCATGGCGCTGCAACAGCACCTGGGCGACGACACCTCCCTCATGCTCGATGGCGGCGAGGTGGGGCAGTGGATGCAGGCCATCCTGAAGGGGCGGGAGCGCATCACGAATGGCGTGGCGGGCGCCATCGGTGCCGTCACCTGCTTCGCCATCGCCGCCCGCGCGGCGCGGCCGGAAGGCAAGGTCGTGGCCTGCATGGGCGATGGCACCTTCGGCTTCCACATGGCCGAGTTCGACACCGCCGTGCGCCACAACCTCCCCTTCGTCTGCGTCGTCGGCAATGACGGCGTGTGGAACGCGGAATACCAGATCCAGAAGCGCGACTATGGCGCCGACCGCGCCCATGGCTGCGACCTGGGGAAGGCCACGCGCTACGACCTGGTGGCGGCGGCACTCGGCGGCCATGGGGAGTTCGTGACGCGCTTCGAGGAACTCCACCCCGCGCTGGAGCGCGCCTTCGCCAGCGGCAAGCCCGCGGTGGTGAACGTGCTGATCGAAGGGCAGCCCGCCCCCGGGCTGCGTCGCCCTGCTTGAAGGCCCAGCCGGCGCCCCTCTACGCCCGTATCGAGGCCGCGCTGCGCGCGCGCATCGCCGCGGGCGAATGGGCGCCGGGGGCGGCGCTGCCGACCGAGCCCGTGCTCGCCGCCGAATACGGCATCAGCCAGGGCACGCTGCGCCGCGCCTTGGCGGCACTTGAGGCGCAGCACGTCATCGAGCGCCGCCAGGGGGCGGGCACCTATGTGGCCGAGGCCACCTCCGCCCGCGCCCTGTTCCATTTCTTCCGCGTGGAGACGCCGGGCGGCGCGCGCCCCGTGCCCACCTCCATCGCGCATCTCCTGGAAACCCGCCCCGCGCGCGGGGCGGAGGCGGCCGCGCTCTCCCTCGCGCCCCGCGCCCGCGTGGTGGCCATGGAACGCCTGCGCCTGGTGGAAGGCCGGCCCGTGGTGCTGGAGGCCATCGCCCTGCCGGCGACGCTCTTCGCGGGCTTCGCCCTGCCGCTCGGCCAGGTGCTGGAGGATGAGCTCTATGTCCACTACCAGCGTCACCACGGCGTGACGGTGCTGCGCGTGGAGGAACGGCTGACGGCCATCGCCGCCCCCGCCGAGGCCGCCGCGCGTCTGGATGTGCCGGAAGGCACGCCGCTGCTCGCCATCTCGCGCGTCGCCTTCGATGTGCTGGACCGGCGGGTGGAGCACCGTCACACCCTGCTGCGGACGGACGCGCTGCGCTATGCGGTGGAGCTGCGCTGAGGTGCGCTCAAGGCGGCGCCAGCAGCCGCCCGTCCCAGGCCGCGCGCAAGGTCAGCGCCAGGATCACCCCGATCACGCCCGTCACCACCAGCAGCGCCGCCCAGGCCGGGGCGCCCGGCGCCACCAGCGCCATCACCGCCGCGAAATTGGCCAGCGGGAAGGTGAAGGACCACAGCGCCGGGGTGAAGCCCGCCGCCAGCATGTAGGGCAGCCCCAGCACCAGCAGCGCCAGCAGGAAGCAGGACAGCCCGAACAGGGCCAGCACCCATGGCCCCACCCCCGCGAGCGAGGCCACGGCCAGGCTGCCCACCGTGGGCGGCGCCAGGAACATGGCCAGCGAGGGGCGCAGCGCCGGCGGCAGGTCGGGCCGCGCGATCAGCCGCCACAGCAGCAGCGGCATCACCAGCAGCCACAGCAGCCCCCCCACCCCCAGCAGCATCCAGCCCAGCACCTGCATGCCGAGTGCCGCGCAGAACATCGCCCCCACCACATGCCCCACCAGCGGCAGCAGCAAGGGCGGGGCCAGCATGTCCACATGGCCATGGCCGCGGATGCAGCGCGCCAGCAACGCCAGCGCCACGCCCACATGCGCGGCGATGGCCAGCAGCAGCAGCCAGCGCGCGAGGCCCGGCGCCCAGGGGATGAAGGCGGCCGCCACCTCCATGGCGCCGATGCTGCCCGCGGCGAAGAAGCTGGCGCGCACCGGGTGGCGCCAATCCTCGGCCACCGCATCGGGGTGGCGCAGCGCGCGCAGCAGATGCAGGCCGATCAGCAGCCCCCAGGCCAGCACGGCGAGCACCATCACCGCCTCGCCCACCAGGGCCGAGGCGCCGTGGTTGCGCGCCGCGTCGCGCCAGGTGAGGCCAAGCCCGCCCAGCCCAATCGGCATGGCGAGCAGCGGCAAAGGCAGGTGACGCAGTTGCACCGCCCCGGTCAGACCCCGCCGGCGGTGATCCGCGCCGGGTCCACCGTCACCCCATGGTCCAGCGGCCCATGCCCCGCGCCGAAGCCCGGCGCCGACTGGATGGCCGCGCGCACATAGCGCCGCGCGCGCTCCACCGCCGGCAGCAGCGGCATCCCCTGGGCGAGGCCGGTGGCGATGGCGGAGGCGAGGGTGCAGCCCGTGCCATGGGTGTGCGGCGTATCAATCCGCAGCTCTTCGAAGCGGGTGACGCCGTCGGGCGTGGCCAGCAAATCCACCAGCACCTCGCCCTCCATGTGCCCGCCCTTGAGCAGCACCGCGGGCACGCCCAGCGTCAGCAGCGCCTCGGCCGCGCGCAGCATGTCGGCCTCGGTCCGGATGTCCATGCCCGCCAGCACCTCGGCCTCGGGGATGTTCGGCGTCAGCACCGTCACCATCGGCATCAGGCGGCGCATCAGCGTCTCCACCGCCTCGGGGTCCAGCAGGCGGTGGCCGCCCTTGGCCACCATCACGGGGTCCGCCACCAGGGGCACGCCGGGGGCGCGCGCCAGCAGCTCGTCGCAGACCAGGTTGATGGTGGGCGTGTCGTGCAGCATGCCGGTCTTGATGGCGTCGGCACCCAGGTCATCCATCACGGAGGCGATCTGCGCCGCGATGAAATCCGTGGGGACGGGAAACACGCCCTGCACGCCCAGCGTGTTCTGCGCCGTCAGCGCCGTGATGGCCGTCATGGCGAAGCCGCCCAGCGCGGTGACCGCCTTGATGTCGGCCTGGATGCCCGCGCCACCCCCGGAATCGGAGCCCGCGCAGATGAGGACGCGGCCCTTCATGCCGCACCCGCCTTGACGCGGATGGGGCCGCAGAGCCGGTCCAGGGATTCGTTCAGCAAGCTTTCCTCCTCGGCCTCCACCATCACGCGGATCAAGGGCTCGGTGCCTGAGGCGCGGATCAGCACGCGGCCCTGGGTGCCCAGCCGCTCCTCCTCCTCCGCGATCAGCGCCTGCACGCCGGCGTCCTTCAGCGGCGAGGGGCCGGCGAAGCGGATGTTCACCAGGCGCTGGGGCAGGGGGGTGAAGCGGTTGCAGGCCTGGCTCGCGGGGCGCTTCTCCTCGACCAGCACGGCCAGGACCTGGAGGGCGGCCACCAGCCCGTCGCCCGTGGTGCCGAAGTCGTTCATGATCATGTGGCCGGATTGCTCCCCGCCGAGGTTGCAGCCCAGTTCGCGCATGCGTTCGCCCACATAGCGGTCGCCCACCGGGGTGCGGTGCAGGGTGATGCCCTTGCGGCCCAGGAAGCGTTCCAGCCCCATGTTGCTCATGACGGTGGCCACCACCGCGCCCCCCTTGAGCCTTCCCTCGCGCGCCCAGGATTCCGCGATCAGCGCCAGGATCTGGTCGCCATCCACCGGCGCGCCGGCCTCGTCCACCAGCACCAGCCGGTCCGCGTCGCCATCGAGCGCGATGCCGATATCGGCGCGGCGTTCCCGCACGATCTCGGCCAGTTGCTTGGGCGAGGTGGAGCCGACGCCGCGGTTGATGTTGAAGCCATCGGGCTGCACGCCGACCGAGACCACCTCGGCGCCCAATTCCCACAGCACGGTGGGGGCCACCTTGTAGGCGGCGCCATGCGCGCAATCCACGATGACGCGCAGCCCCTCCAGCGTCAGGCCGCGCGGGAAGCTCGCCTTCGCGGCCTCGATGTAGCGGCCAGGCGCATCCTCCAGGCGCGAGGCGCGGCCGAGTTTCTCCGGCGAGACGAGTGCCGCGCTCAGGTCGCCACCCATCAGCGCCTCGATCTCGCCCTCCTGCTCATCGGACAGCTTGAGGCCGTCCGGGCCGAAGAGCTTGATGCCGTTGTCCTCGTGCGGGTTGTGCGAGGCGCTGATCATGACGCCCAGGTCCGCGCGGAGCGAACGCGTCAGCAGCGCGATGGCGGGCGTGGGCAGCGGCCCCACCAGCACCACATCCATGCCCGCGCCGATGAACCCCGCCGTCAGCGCCGGTTCCAGCATGTAGCCCGACAGCCGCGTGTCCTTGCCGATGACCACGCGATGCCGGTGCGTGCCTCGGTTGAAGAACCGCCCCGCCGCCTGGCCCAGGCGCAGCGCCGTGCCGGCATCCATGGGCGGGCGGTTGGCCACGCCACGGATTCCATCGGTGCCGAAGAGTTTGCGCGGGCGTGCGGGCGGCAGGCTGTCGGGACTCATGGCATTCCTATCTGGCCGCTGTAACTGGGTAAGTGCTACCGCCGGCTTGTTCGCGCGTCCATCTTGACGGGCCAGCCGGGCGGCGCACCCTGGCCGCATGATGTCCGCCCGCGCCCGTGCCGATGCCTTCTGCGCCCGCTTCGGCCTGCGGGTCCCCATCCTGCAGGCGCCCATGGCCGGCGCCGCGCCACCCGCGCTGGCCGCCGCCGTCGCAAATGCCGGCGGCATGGGCGGCTTCGGCGCGCTGCAATCCTCGCCGGCCGAGATCGCGGCCTGGGCGGCGTCCTTCCGCGCCTCCAGCAACGGCGCCTTCCAGGTGAACCTCTGGACGCCCGACCCGCCGCCCCCGCGCGACGCGGCGCGGGAGGAGGCCGCGCGCCAGGCGCTGGGCACGCTCGGCCCCCTGCCGCCCGCGCCGGGCGAGGGCCCCTTCCTGCCGGACTTCGCCGCGCAGTGCGAAGCCCTGCTGGCGGTGCGCGCTGGCGTGGTCTCGACCATCATGGGGTTGTGGGACGCAGCTTTCGTGGCAGCGCTGAAGGCGGCCGGCATCCTCTGGATCGCCAACGCCACCACGCTGGACGAAGCATTGGCAGCCCAGGCCGCCGGCGCCGACGCCGTGGTGGCCCAGGGCGCCGAGGCGGGCGGGCATCGCGGCAGCTTCGACCCGGCGCGGGGCGAGGCCCAGGCCATCCCCCTCTTTGCCCTCATCCCCCGCCTGGCCGATGCGCTGCGGGTGCCCGTGGTGGCGGCGGGCGGCATCATGGACGGGCGCGGCATCGCCGCCGCGCTCACCCTGGGCGCGAGCGCCGTGCAGATGGGCACGGCCTTCCTCCGCACGCCCGAGGCGGCCATCGCGCCCGCCTGGGCCGATGCCCTGGCCCGCACCGCCCCCGAGGACACGGTGCTGACCCGCGCCTTCTCGGGCCGCGCCGGGCGGGGCATCCGCAATTCCGCCACCGAGGCCTTCGCGCACCTGCCGGCCGCGCCCTATCCCGTGCAGCGGACCCTCAGCGCGCCGATGCGGGCCGAGGCCGTGGCGGCGGGCGATGTGTCGCGCATGCAGGCCTGGGCGGGGCAGGGGGCGGCGCTGGCGCGGGCGGAGCCGGCCGCGGAACTGGTGGCGCGCTGGTGGACGGAGGCGGAGGCCTTGCTGCCCCTCCCGTGAACGAAGGGTAACACCCGGGTAGCCTTTTCCCGGGCATTGTGCGCCGCGATGCAAAGACCCGCTGCCCTGGCGCCGCTGCGCCACGCCGATTTCCGCACCCTCTGGCTCGCCAACCTCGTCTCCAACATCGGGCTGTTCATCCAGAACACGGCCGCCGGCTGGATGATGACCGGCCTCGACCCCTCGCCCATGATGGTGAGCCTGGTGCAGGCCGCCTCCATGGTGCCCGTCTTCCTGCTGGCCCTGCCGGCCGGCGCGCTGGCCGACATCATTGACCGCCGCCACTTCCTCATCGGCGCGCAGCTCTGGATGACCTTCGTGGCCCTGCTGCTCTGCATCCTGTCCTGGACGGGCATGCTGGGCCCCTGGGGGCTGGTGGCGCTGACGTTCGGGCTGGGGGCGGGCCTCGCCATGAGCTTCCCCGGCTGGGCCGCCACCACGCCGGAGCTGGTCCCGCGCGAGGACCTGATGGGCGCCATCGCGCTGAACGGCATCGGCTTCAACATCACCCGCGCGATCGGCCCCGCCATTGGCGGGCTGGCCATCGCCTGGGCCGGGGTGGGGGCGGCCTTCCTGCTGAACGCGCTCTGCGTGCTGGTGCTGGTGGGGGCGTTGTGGCGCTGGAAGCGGCCGGTGGCGGTGAACCGTCCGGCGCCGGAGCCATTCCTCTCCGCCGTGCGGGCCGGGGCGCGCTATGTCGCGGCCTCGCCCGCCATGCACGCGGCCATCCTCCGCGCGGTGGTGTTCTTCCTGTTCACCTCGGCCGTCTGGGGGCTGCTGCCGCTCTTGGTGCGCGAGGAGCTGGGCCTCGGCCCCGAGGCCTTCGGCCTGCTGCTGGGCTGCATGGGCGCGGGCGCCGTGGCCGCGGGCTTCCTGCTCCCCATGGCGCGGCGGCGGCTGGACCGGTCGGGAATGGTCTTCGTGGGCTCGCTGCTCGGCGCGCTCGCCATGGCCATGATGGCCACGCTGCACCACTGGGTCTTTGCCGCGCTGGCCATGGTGATCTACGGCGTGGCCTGGATTTCCGCGGCCTCCACCCTGCAGGCGGCGGCGCAGATCGCGGCCCCGGCCTGGGTGCGGGCGCGGGCCATCGGCATCTACCAGATGTGCTTCTTCGGCGCGCTGGCCGGGGGTGCGGCCGGCGCGGGCTGGATCGCGGGGCTGATCGGCGTGCCGACCACGCTCGGCCTCTTCGCGCTCGGCGGTGCCGCGGCCGCGGTGCTGGTGCGCGGCGCGCGGATTGATGGCGAGGCGCTGCGCGAGGCCCCCGCCGCCACCCCGCCCTTCGTGATGCCCGAGCCCGAATCCGCCGAACTCCAGGCCCTGCTGGCCGGCGGCGACAACCGCGTGCTGGAGGTGGTGCGCTACCGCGTGCCGCCCGCCCGCCGCGCCGCCTTCCTGGCCGCCATGCGCGAGGTGCGGCGCGCGCGCCTGCGCGGGGGGGCGGCGCTGTGGCGCCTCTACGAGGACGTGGCCCACCCCGAGCGCTGGGTCGAACTCTGGACCATCGAGAACTGGGCCGAGCACCTGCGCGAGGCCGCCCGCATGACCGAGCAGGACCACGCCGTGCTGCGCCACGCCGCCACCTTCCACGAGGGCGGCGGGCAGGGGCCGGAGGCGGCGCGTTATGTGAATGTTCCGGTGTGAGGGCAGCAATGCGCCAATATGCGGTGAAGCGGCGGCCCAGCCTGCCTATCTGACGTGGAGAACCGAAGGAAGGACAAGACCATGGCCAAGCTCGCCGCCACCCGCAACGACCTGGGCGAGAATGCCCGGCTGACCAGCGTGGGCCTGCTCAACGCCGCGCTGGTGGACCTGATGGACCTGACCAACGCCGTCCGCATGGCGCATTGGACCGTGCGCGGCCCGCATTTCGCCGCCCTGCACGCGCAGTTCGGCACCTTCTACGAACAGCTGAGCGAGACGGTGGACGACGTGGCCGAGCGCGTGGTGCAGCTCGGCGGCACGCCCGATGGCACGACGCAGCTCGCCGCCAGCCGCACGCGCCTCGCTCCCTATTCCGAGACGACGCGCGACGGGCTGGACCATGTGGCCGCGCTGACCGAGCGCTACGCGGCCCTGGCCCGCACCACCCGCGCCGCCGTGGACGCCGCCGCCGAGGCGGGCGATGCCGACACGGCCGATCTGCTGACCGGCACCTCGCGCATGTTGGACAAGGCGCTGTGGATGCTGGAGGCGCATATTTCTTAGCCCTCAGGCGCCGGGCGCGCGCTCCGCGCGCTTGGCTACGCCGCGCGGCGGGGGCGCTGGCCGCGCGGTCAGTTGGGCGGCGCCGGCCGCTGTGCGGCCGGATTCTGGGATGTTAACGGCCTCAGGCGCCGGGCGCGGGCTTTTTTGCGCCCTCAAGCGCCGGGCGCCGCCTCCGGCGGCTTGGCTACGCCGCGCGGCGGGTGCGCTGGCCCGGCGCGCGGGTGGGCGGCGCCGGCCGCTTTGCGGCCGGATTCTAGGTGCGCGCGCCTGATCCTGTGAGGGTTGCTCGGCCGCCATACCCTCGCCCCCGCTTTTCCTCTATGCCCGCCCCATGAGCGACCTTTTCGGAAAGCCCGGCCCGGCCAAGCCCGGCACCGCCTACACCGCCGCCGACATCGAGGTGCTGGAGGGGCTGGAGCCCGTCCGCCGCCGCCCCGGCATGTATATCGGCGGCACGGATGACAACGCCCTGCACCACCTCGCCGCCGAGATCCTGGACAACGCCATGGACGAGGCGGTGGCGGGCCACGCCGACCGCATCGAGGTGGTGCTGGAGGCCGGCAACCTGCTCTCCGTGCGGGACAATGGCCGCGGCATCCCGGTGGACCCGCACCCGAAATTCCCCAAGCTGTCGGCACTCGAGGTGATCTTCACCACCCTCCATTCCGGCGGGAAGTTCTCGGGCAAGGCCTATGACACCTCGGGCGGCCTGCACGGCGTGGGCAGTTCGGTGGTGAACGCCCTCTCCGAATCGCTGGAGGTGGAGGTCGCGCGCGGCGGCGAGCTGTTCCGCCAGGGCTACGCCCGCGGCAAGCCCGTCACCAAGCTCAAGCGCGAGGGCGAGGTCCGCAACCGCCGCGGCACCCTCATCCGCTTCAAGCCCGACCCCGAGATCTTCGGCCAGCTCGCCTTCCGCGCCGAGCGGCTGTTCAAGCTTTGCCGGTCCAAGGCCTATCTCTATCGCGGCGTCGAAATCCGCTGGCGCTGCGAGCCCAAGCTCGTCGCCGGCACCGACACGCCGCCCGAGGCCACGCTGCACTTCCCGGGCGGCCTCGCGGACTTCCTCTCCGCCGCCATCGAGGGGCGGGGGACGGTGGTGCCCGAGCCCTTCGCCGCCCTGCTGGATTTCCCCGCCGGTGCCGGCCGCTGCGAGGTGGCGCTGACCTGGCTGGAACAGGGCGACGGCTTCCTCTCCACCTACGCCAACACCATCCCGACCCCGCAGGGCGGCACCCATGAGGCTGGGCTGCGCGCGGCCCTGGTGAAGGGCCTGCGCGGCTATGGCGAGCTCAAGAAGGAAAAGCGCGCCGCCACCATCACGGCCGAGGACGTGTTCACGGGCCTCGCCGGCATGCTCAGCGTCTTCATCCGCGAGCCGCAATTCCAGGGCCAGACCAAGGAGAAGCTGACCAACGCCGACGCGCAGCGCCTGGTGGAAACCGCCCTGCGCGACCGCTTCGACCATTGGCTGGCCGGCCATCCGGCCATGGCCGACAACCTGCTGGCCTTCGCCATCGAGCGCGCGGAGGAACGCCTGCGTCGCCGCGCCGACAAGGACACGCCCCGCAAGACGGCCACGCGCAAGCTGCGCCTGCCCGGCAAGCTGGCCGACTGCTCGCGTGAAAGCGCCCAGGGCACCGAAATCTTCCTGGTGGAGGGCGACAGCGCCGGCGGCAGCGCCAAGCAGGCGCGGGACCGCGAGACCCAGGCCGTGCTGCCGCTCCGCGGCAAGATCCTGAACGTGGCCAGCGCCAGCGCGGAGAAGCTGCGCGGCAACCAGGAACTGAAGGACCTGATCGAGGCGCTGGGCTGCGGGGTGGGCGACCGCTTCGACCTGGCCCGCCTGCGCTATGGCCGCGTCGTCATCATGACGGACGCCGATGTGGACGGCGCCCATATCGCCGCCCTGCTGATGACCTTCTTCTACAAGGAATTGCCGGAGATGGTGCGGGCGGGGAGGGTCTTCCTGGCCCAGCCGCCGCTCTACCGCCTCCAGCACGGGGGAAAGAGCGTCTATGCGATGGACGACGCCGACCGTGAGCGCCAGATGAAGCGCCACTTCAAGCCGAACCAGAAGGTGGAAGTCAGCCGCTTCAAGGGATTGGGCGAGATGCCGCCCGCCTTGCTGCGCGAGACCACCATGGCGCCCGGCAAGCGCACCCTGCTGCAGGTGGTGCTGCCGCCCGAGGAGCGCGCCGCGACGGCGGAGCTGATGGAGGCGCTGATGGGCCGCAAGCCCGAGCTGCGCTTCAAGTTCATCCAGGACAATGCGGCGGGGCTGGATGCGGAGTTGGTGGATGCGTGAGGGGGGTTCCCTCACGCGAGCCACCCATAAAGCGGCCCGAAGGGCCGAGGCCGCGAACGCGGCCCGCGGCTTATGCCGCGAAGCCAAGCCGCGCGGATGCGCGGCGCCCGGCAACTGAGGGGCACGAAGGCGAAGCCTTCGTGCGCGCGTAATTACGCGCTCTGGCCGCTCTTCAGCCCGCCCTGCTCCATCAGGCTCTCCACCACCGACCAATCCACCAGCTTGTTCAGGAAGTTGTCGAGGTAGTTCGGGCGGACGTTGCGGAAGTCCAGGTAGTAGGCGTGCTCCCACACGTCCACGCCCAGGATGGGCGTGCCTTCGCCGGTCGAGACGGGGTTGGCGCCATTGGGCGTCTTGGTCACGGCCAGCTTGCCGTCGGACTTCAGGATCAGCCAGGCCCAGCCCGAGCCGAACTGGGTCACGCCGGCCTGCTTGAAGGCCTCCTTGAAGGCCGCGAGGCCACCCAGGTCGCTGTCGATCTTGGCCGCCAGCTTGCCCGGCAGCTTGTCGCCGCCGCCATTGGGGCTCATCACCTGCCAGAACAGGATGTGGTTCCAGTGCTGGCCGGCCTGGTTCAGCACGGGCAGGCCATCGGCGCCGGCGGCACCCGCCTCGGCCACGATGGTTTCCAGCGACTTGCCGGCGAGGCCCTTGCTCTCGACCAGCCCGTTCAGCGCCGTGACATAGGCGTTGTGGTGCTTGCCGTGGTGCAGTTCCAGGGTTTCCTGGCACATGCCCTGGCCGGCGAGGGCGTTGGTGCTGTAGGGCAGGGGGGGGAGGCTGAAGGCCATGGGGGCTTCTCCGAAATGGCTGCGGGGACTGGGGCGCAGCTAAGGTCCGCGCCCGCAAGGCGTCAACCGCTTGCGAAGCACAGGGTTCACCCCCATGGAGGTGCGGTCCATGCCCGAACTCAGCCCCTGCGGCGCGCTGGCCCGCCGCCATGACCCGGACCGTTTCCTCTGCGCCCTCTTCGCGCCGCCCGCGCGGCGCGAGGCGCTGTTCACCCTGATCGCCTTCAACCACGAACTCGCCCGCGCGCGAGAGGCCGCCACCAACCCCATGCTGGCGCTGATGCGCCTGACCTGGTGGCGCGAGGCGGTGGAGCAGGCGGCGGCCGGCGCCGCCCCGCGCGCGCAT
Source organism: Roseococcus suduntuyensis (assembly GCF_014196305.1). Lineage (GTDB taxonomy): Bacteria > Pseudomonadota > Alphaproteobacteria > Acetobacterales > Acetobacteraceae > Roseococcus > Roseococcus suduntuyensis. The sequence goes on along the minus strand of NZ_JACIDJ010000004.1, from coordinate 36,053 downwards.
GAGGTCGCGGCCCCGCTGCACGCCGCCATCCGCGAAGGTGCGCTCTCCCCTGCCGACCTCATCGCCATGACCGAGGCGCGCGAGCCCGAGATGGAGGAGGACCCCATCCTCTCCACCGGCGCCTTCCACGCCTATCTGCGCGGCACGGCGGGCGGCTTCGCGGTGGCGGCGGGGAGGCTCTTGGGGGCGCCGCCCGCCGTCATGCCGGCCTTGCAGCAGGCCGGCGCGCTCTACGGGCTGACCGGCGTGCTGCGCGCGGTGCCCGCGCTGGCCGCGCAGGGGCGTTGCCTGCTGCCCGCCGATCTCGTGGACCCGCACGCGGTGCTACACGACCCGGCCGTGGCCGCCCCCGCCATCCGCCGCCTCGCCGCCGAGGCCCCGCCCGTGCCCGACCTGTCGGGCCTGCCGCGCGATTCCGTCGCGGCCGCGCTGCCGCTGGTGCTGGCGCGGCGGGATTTGCGGCGGCTCGCGCGCGGGCAGGCGGTCCATCGTGGCGGGATGGACCGTCTCGCCGTCGCATGGGCCGGGATTCGTGGCAGGGCCTGACCGGACTTGGCGCGGGCGTCGTGTCGCTCGCGCCTGATCCGCGGGCGGCGGCTCAGCCCCGCGGGGCGAAGCCCAGGAAGCCCAGCGAAGGGATGGGCTGGCCGGGATCGGCGCGCAGGGTGGGACCCGGCCGCAGGGCGGGCGTCGGCGCCGCGCGCACCGGGCGGGGCGCGGGCTGCGGACGGGCGCGCGGCGCGGGCGCGGCCTCGCGCGGCGGGCCGGAGGAGGCCATGCCCGCCCCACCCCGCACCGAGAGCAGGTAGAAGGTGACATCCGCCCGCGCGCGGTCCACCGCGGCTTCGACCGGGGTCAGGCCCAGCGCGTTGCGCGCGCGCAGGTCCGCGCCGCGGTTCACCGCGTCGCGCACCGCCGGCAGGTCGCCGCGGGCGATGCCGTCGAACAGCGCGTCATTGGGGTTCATGGCCGAGGGCGGCACCTCGGACGGCGCCACCGCGCCCTGGCGGCCTTGCAGCCCCGGCAGGGCGGGCGGGGCCTCGCGCTGCTGAACGGGCGCGCCGGGCTGGCTGCCGGGAAGCCGCGTCGGCCCCTGGGCCTGGGCCAAGGAGGGCACGGCAAGAAGCAGGGCGGCCAAAGCCACGCGATGCGGAAAACACGTCATGCCCCCTGGATGCCATGGCGGCGCGGCGGAAGAAAGGCCTGTGTTCGGCGCCGGCCTCAGGCGGCCCGCGCGGCGCACTGCAACCGGCGCGCGGCCTCCGTCATGGCCCGGCGCAGGATGTCCCGCTCGGCCTCGTCGGTCACGCTGGTGAAATAAGCCAGCACATCGCTGACCGTGTCCTCGATCTCATGCGCGGCGAGCTTCTGGCGGATACCATCACGCAATTGCAGGTAGAGACGACGGCTTTCCACCTCCTCCCGCTCCGCCTGCGTCATCGTGACCTTGGCGGAAGGGCGAAGCTGAAAGTCATGGCGGGAGACGCTGCCCAGGAGCACCCGCGGCGACCGCTCCGCCCCCGTAGCGGCCTCGACGCGATAAATCGTGACCGCGTCCCGGCGACTGACGAACTGCAGCGGCATGACCTGTCCCCCCAACAGATTTGGCGCCGATGTAACATATTTGCGTCTGAACGCCAGATTGAACGACGAATGAGACCTTGGCTCAGGGTTCGGTGAAGGCGCGGCGCAGGCTCTCGCGCAGGGGCTGGGTCATGTAGCGCCAGAAGCTGCGCGCGCCGGTGATGACATGCGCCTCCACCGGCATGCCGGGCGAGAGGAAGACGCCGGGCATGCGCGCCAGCGCCGCCTCGTCCAGCGCGATGCGGGCGCGGTAGTGGCTCATGCGCGTCTGCGGGTCGGTGGTGACGTCGGCCGCCACGAAGATCACCTCGCCCGAGAGGTAGGGCACCATATTCTGGCGGAAGGCGGGCAGGCGCAGCTGCGCCGGCAACCCCGTCCGCACGGCGTCGATGTCGGTGGGGCTGATGTTCACCTCGGCCACCAGCCGGTCGGCGCTGGGCACGATGTCCAGCAGCGACTCGCCCGGGCGGACCACGCCGCCCAGGGTGAAGACGCGGGAATTCACCACGGTGCCGTCGGCGGGGGCCAGGATGTCCCGGCGCAGCGCCACGTCATCGGCGGCCATTAGCCGTTCCTCGACCTCGGCGAGGCGCGTGGCCACCTCCCGCGCCTCGGCGTTCACCTCCTGGCTGCGCTGGCTCAGCAGGGATTGCGCCTGGCGCTCCGCCTCCTCGATGGTGGCGCGGGCGCGGGCGACCTGGCCCTGCAACTCGTCCATGCTGCCCTCCACCGCCGCGCGGCCGCGCTGCACGGCCAGCAATTCGGGCAGGCGGGAGAGGCCCTGGTTCACCAGGCCCCGGCGCATCGCCTCCTCCTGCACGATCAGGTCGCGCTGCCGTTCGGTGGCACGAAGCTGCCCCTGCGCGGATTCGAGGCTGGCGCGCCCCTGCGCCTCGCGCGTCGCGACGATGGCGAGCTGGCCGTCCAGCGCCGCGCGCCGGGCGGTGAAGAGAGCCACCTGCCCCGCCATGGCCTCGCGCGCGCGGGGGTTGCCCATGTGCTGCAGCGCGGCGGGGAAGGACAGCGCGCCATGGCCCGCGGCCTCGGCCGAGAGCCGCGCCGCATGGGCCAGCAGCGAGGCCTGCTGCGCCCGCAGCGTCTCGCGCGCCGTGCCGGCCTGCACATCGTCCAGCCGCAGCACCACCTGGCCGGCCCGCACGCGGTCGCCGTCGCGGACCAGGATGGCGCGGACGACGCCGCCCTCCAGGTGCTGCACGGTGCGGCGCGTGCCCTCCACGGTGATGACGCCGGATGCCACCGTGGCCTCGGCCAGGGGTGCGAGGGTGGCCCAGGCCATGAAGCCGCCGAAGCAGCCCAGCATGACGAACATGCCGCAGAGGATCACGCCGCGCGTGGGCGGGTGGGGCGCCTCCAACATGGCGGTGGGGCTGGCAGGCTGCATGGACATGTCAGAGCGTCCCGGTCAGGGCGGGCTTGGCGCCCGGGGGTGGCATCTCGGTGGGGCGGGGCGGGGCCATGAGCCGCTTCATCACCTCGGCGCGGGGGCCGTAGAGCTCGGCCGCGCCGTCGCGCAGCACCAGCACCTTGTCGGCCACCTGCACGAGGCCGGGCCGGTGCGAGACCAGGATCAGCGTCGCCCCCGCCTGCTTCGCCCGCGCCAGCGAATGAAGAAGGATGGCCTCGCTCTCGCCATCCAGGTTGGAATTCGGCTCATCCAGCACGATCAGCTTCGGGTTGCCGAAGAGGGCACGCGCGAGGCCGATCATCTGCCGTTGCCCGCCCGAGAGGTGCTGCCCGCCCTCGCCGATCTCGGTGTCGTAGCCGCGGGGCAGGCGCAGGATCATCTCGTGGCAGCCGGCGAGGCGCGCGGCCTCGAAGACCTGTTCGGGCGCGGCCGCGCCCATGCGGGCGATGTTCTGGAACACACTGCCGTCGAAGAGTTCGACGGCCTGGGGCAGGTAGCCCACATGGCGGCCGAAATCCTCGCGCGGCCAGAGGAAGACATCGGCGCCATCCAGCCGTGCCGTGCCGGCATTGGGCGGCAGCGTGCCCATGATGAGGCGGATCAGCGTCGTCTTGCCCGCGGCCGAGGGGCCGATCACGGCCAGCGCCTCGCCTGGCTCCAGTTGCAGGCTGATGCCCTTGATCAGGGGGGCGGCGGTGCCGGGGAAGCCGTAGGTCACGCGCTCTAGCTCCAGGCGGCCCCGGGGCGGGGGCGGGGCGGTGCCGGCGGGCCGTCCGGGCGGCATGCGGAGGAAGGCCTGCAACCGCTGGAAGCTCTGCCGTGCCTGGACGAGCTGCCGCCAGCCGCCGATCACCTGCTCGACCGGGGCCAGCGCGCGGCCCATGACGATGGAGGCCGCGATGGAGGCCCCCGGCGTCACCTGCTGGCGCAGGGTGAGCCAGGCGCCCACCCCCAGCACCGCCAGCTGCACGGCCAGGCGGCAGAACTTGGTGGCGGCCAGGATGACGGCCGCGCGGTCGCCCGCCCGGGTCTGGGCGGGCAGCACCTCGTTGATGCCGGCGCGCCAGCGGGCCAGCACGGCGGGCGCCATGCCCATGCTGTCAATGACTTCGGCGTTGCGCGCCATCGCCTCGGTGCGCGACTGGGTGCGCTGGGCGGCGGTGGCGGCCTCGCGCAGCAGGCGGGAGGTGACGAGTTCGCTCAGCACGGTCAGGCCGAAGAGCAGCAGGGCGCCGGCCAAGGCCACCAGCCCCAGCAGAGGGTGCAGCAGGAAGATGACCGCGAGGTAGACGGGCACCCAGGGCAGGTCATAGAGGGCGAGCGCGCCCCCCGAACCGAGGTAGGAGCGGCAGGCGGCGAGGTCGCGCAGCGCCTCCATCCGGTAGGGCAGGCCGCGCAGCTGGGCTTCCAGGCCGCGATGGAAGGTCTCGGGGGCCGCGCGCATCTCCATCCAGGCCGCCACGCGCTGCATGACCAGGCTGCGGACCCCCTCCAGCAGCGCCAGCACCAGCAGGGCGAAGAGGGCGATGGCGGTGAGGAAGAACAGCGTGTCGCCGCTCCGCGCGGCCAGCACGCGGTCGAACACCATCATCATGTAGAGCGGCACGGTGAGCTGCAGCAGGTTGGCGACGCCCGAGAAGGCGCCCACGCTGGCGAATTGCCAGCGGCTGGCCGCCAGCGCCTCGCCCAAGGGGGTGGTCTCCGTCCTTGCCGCCATCATGTCAGTCCCTGTCCCATTTTGGGACGACGCCCGCAGGAGCGCCGCATCGCCGGGACGACCGCCAATTCTTGGCGCGCCGCCCCGGCCACATGACTGTGCGGGCAGGCGCTTAACGAAACGTGAAGTTGGTTCGGCGGGCTTAGCGCATGCGGCGTTCACATGCGCTCGCGCCGCCTGCTCCAACCTGTGTTGAGGGCGGAATTCAGCGTTTTCGGTGATTCCACCTCAACGCATCCCGCTCTACCGAGCCCGGAACACGACCTGCCGGTTGAGCGCGAAGTTCACGAACATGCCCGCGATGGACCCCGCCGCCACCCCCAGCACCAGGTGCCGCGCGCCCAGTTCGGTCCAGGCGGTGATGGCGGCATAGGTGCCGTAGTTCACCGCGAAACCGACCAGGTTCAGCGCGAGATACAACCCCCATTGCCGCCCGATGCCGCCGCCGCCCTGCCGGTCGCGGAAGGTCCAGGCGCGGTTCAGCGCATAGACGCCGGTGGCGGCGACCACATAGGAGATGACACGCCCCCAATAGGGCCCCGTGCCCAGGGCCACGGCGGCGCTCAGCACCGCGTAGTCCAGCAGGAAGCCCAGCGTCCCCACCACGCCGAAACGGAAGAATTGCAGGAGGATCGGGGGCATCGGCGGCGCTTAGGCGTCCCGGATGGCGCAATTGCGGCGCCCACCTATGCTTTCCCCGCAGCGCAGGAGGGCGATTCGTGATCGGGTTGGTGGGGTTGGGCCGCATGGGCGGCGCGATGCTGGGGCGGCTGCGCGACCAGGGCCAGGATGTGGCGGCTTTCGACCAGGATGCGGGGCTGCGGACGCGCGCGGGTGGAGTGGCGTCCGTGGCCGACTGCGCGGCGCCGGTGGTGATCCTGTCCCTCCCGCATGAGGCGGCGGTGGAGGCCGTCCTGGCCGCGCTGTTGCCGGCCATGCCGAAGGCCGGCGTGGTCGTGGACACCTCCACCATCGCGCCGGGCGCCGCGCGGCGATTCGCGGAACAGACCGCGATGGCGGGCGTGGGCTACCTCGATGCGCCAGTCTCGGGCGGGCCGGCCGGGGCGGCGGCGGGGACGCTGGCCATGATGCTGGGCGGTGCGCCCGAGGCCATCGCGGCCGCGCGGCCGGTGCTGGAACTGGTCGCCACCCGCATCACCCATGTGGGCGGGCCGGGGGCGGGGCAGGTGGCCAAGCTCGCCAACAATTTGCTGGTGGCCACGCATTTGATGGCGGCGGCCGAGGCGCTGCGGATGGCCGATGCGGCCGGCGTGGACCCGGCCGCCCTGCTGCCGGTGCTGAACGCCGCCTCCGGCCGTTCGGCCGCCACCGAGGTGAACTGGCCGCGCTGGATCCTGCCCGGCGGCTTCGACAGCGGCTTCGCGGCGGGGCTGATGCGCAAGGATGTGCGGCTGGCGCTGGAACTGGCCGAGGCCGCGGGCACGCCGCTGCCCGTCTGCGCCGCCGCCGCGAGCCTGTGGGAAGCGAGCCCCGTGCCCGATGCCGAGGAATTCAACCGCGTGCCCGCCGCCCTCTTCCAGGACCGTTCCCATGGCTGACCCCTCCCGCGCCGCCGCCGAGGCCGCCACCCATATCAAGGCCTGGTTCGGCGGCGCCGTGCCGGGGGCCGTGCTGGACGGCACGACCCACCCCGGCGCCGGCGAGGCCCTGCCGCTCACCGACCCCGTGACCGGCAAGCCGCTGTTCTCCTACCCCATCGCCGATGCCGCCCTGGCCGCCGAGGCCGCCGCCGCCGCCGCCCGCGCGGCCCCCGCCTGGGCCGCCCTTCCGGGCGCCGAGCGCGGCCGCCGCCTCTGGGCGCTGGGGGCGGCCATCCGTGCGGAGGCCGAACCTCTCGCCCGCGCCGAATGCGCCAACACCGGCAAGCCCCTGCGCGACGCCCGCGCCGAAATGGCCCGCGTGGCCGAGATGGCCGAATACTTCGCCGGCTGGTGCGACAAGATCGAGGGGCGCGTCGTGGCGGTCCCCTCCGGCCATTTCGTGACGGTGCGGCCGGAGCCCTATGGCGTGATCCTCGCCATCACCCCCTGGAATGCGCCGCTGTTCACCGCGGGCTGGAACGCCTTCCCGGCACTCGCCGCCGGCAATGCGGTGGTGCTGAAGCCCAGCGAGATGACGCCGCTGACCTCGCTGCGGCTCGGGCAACTGGCGCAGGGCCTCGATGTGCCGCTGATGGTGGTGGCGGGCTGGCCGGCGGCGGTGGAGGCGCTGGTGGCGGCCCCCGAGGTGGGCAAGCTCTGCTTCGTGGGCAGCCCGGCCGTGGGGGCACGGATCGCGGCGCTGTGCGCCGCGCGCACCCTGCCGCATGTGCTGGAGCTGGGCGGCAAGAGCGCCAACATCGTCTTCGCCGATTCGGACCTGGACGCGGCGCTGCTGGGCGCGCAGCAGGCCATCTTCGCCGGTGCCGGGCAATCCTGCGTGGCCGGGTCGCGGCTGTTGCTGGAGGCCTCCATCGCCGACGCCTTCCTAGCCCGTCTGCGCGCGGGCATGGCGAAGATCAGGCTGGGCGACCCGCTGGACGAGGCGACCGAGATGGGCCCCGTCGCCCACCCCCGCCAGCACGCCCATGTGCAATCCCTGCTGGACGCCGCCACGGCCGAGGGGGGGCAGGTGCTCACCGCCGCGCCAAATCCCTTGACCTTGAATGAGGGCGCCTGTTTCGTGCCGCCGACCGTGCTGGATGGCCTCCCGCCCCAGGCGCGCGCCGTGCAGGAGGAAATCTTCGGCCCCGTGGTCGCCGTGCAGCGCTTCGCGGATGAGGCGGAGGCCATCACGCTCGCGAACGGCACGCGCTTCGGCCTGGCCGGCGCCGTCTGGACGCGCGATGTCGGCCGCGCGCACCGGGTCGCTGCGGGGCTCCGCGCCGGCACCGTCTGGGTGAACGGCTACCGCACCATCCATGTCAGCGTGCCCTTCGGGGGCTTCGGCGCCTCGGGGCACGGGCGGTCCTCGGGGGCGGAGGTGCTGGCGGAATACACACAGGCCAAGGCCGTCTGGGTGGAAACGCGGCAGGCAGCACCGGCGGGCTTCGGGCACCTGCCCTGATCCGCTGGACAACCGGAGCACGCTCTGGCTTCTATCCGCGCAACGCCAGGGGAGGCGGGTCGGTCGCGTCAACGTGACGGGAGACAACATATGAAACGTCGTGACCTCGTGCTGGGGGGCGGCGCGGCCCTGGTCTCTGCCCCCTTGGCCGCGCCCGCCTTCGCGCAGCCGGCGCAGAACCGCGTGCTGAAATTCGTCCCCCAGGCGAATCTGACCAGCGTGGACCCGGTCTGGACCACGGCCACCGTCACCCGCAACCACGGCTACATGGTCTTTGACTGCCTCTACGGCCTCGACGACCAGTTCCGCCCCTTCCCGCAGATGGCCGAGGGCACGTCCTTCGAAAACGACAACCGCACCGCCACCATCACGCTGCGCCCGGGCCTGTTTTTCCATGATGGCGAGGCGGTGCGCGCGGCGGACGCGGTGGCGAGCCTCAAGCGCTGGATGCGCCGCAGCCCCATCGGCCAGAAGCTGAACGAATACACGGATGAGCTGGTGGCGCTGGATGACCGCCGCCTGCGCTTCCGCCTCAAGCGGCCCTTCCCGCTGCTGCTGAACGCGCTGGGCTCGGTGGCCACCCCCACCCCCTTCATCATGCCCGAGCGCCTGGCCCAGACCGACGCCTTCACCCAGATCCGCGAGACCATCGGCAGCGGCCCCTTCCGCTTCGTGCAGAACGAGTTCAACTCGGGCAGCCTCGCGGTCTATGAGCGCAACCCGCGCTATGTGCCCAACCCCAATGCCGGCCCCGTCTCGCTGACGGCGGGCCCCAAGGAAGTGCATTTCGACCGGGTCGAGTGGCACATCATCACCGACACCTCGACCTCCACCTCCGCGCTGATCCGCGGCGAGATGGACTGGTTCGAGCAGCCCACGCCCGAGAACCAGCTTCTGCTGCGCCGCAACCGCAACGTGGTGGTGGAGATGCTGACGCCCTTCATGTCCGTGGGCATCATGCGGTTCAACCATTTGCATCCGCCCTTCGACAACCCGGCCATCCGCCGCGCCATCCTGCCCGCGGTGCAGCAATCGGACTTCATGATCGCGGCGCAGGGGCCGGAGCCCGAGAACTGGCGCGACGGCGTGGGCTGCTTCACCCCCGGCTCGCCCTTCGCCAATGACGAGGGGCTGGACCCGCTGAAGGGTCCGCGCAGCATCGAGCGCGCCCGCCAGCTCCTGCGCGAGGCCGGCTACAACAACGAGCCCATCCGCATCCTGGGCCCCACCGACATCCTGAACCCCGCGGCCCTCACCCAGGTGGCGGCCGATCTGTTCCGCCGCCTGCAGGTGAACCTCGACGTGGTGCTGACCGACTGGGGCACCGTGGTGCAGCGCCGCGCGAGCCGCGAGCCGCTCGATCGCGGCGGCTGGTCCATCACCTGCACCACCTTCGCGGGCTTCGAGGTGATGGACCCCGTCAGCCACTTCCCCCTGCGCGGCAATGGCAATGGCGCCTGGTTCGGCTGGCCCAATGTGCCGGAGCTGGAGACGCTCCGCGACAGCTGGTTCGACGCGCCCGACGTGCCCGCCCAGCAGGCCATCGCGCGGCGGATGCAGGGCATCGCCATGCAGGAGCTGCCCTTCGTGCCGGTGGGGGCGGTGGCCTCCATCACCGCGCACCGGCGCAACCTGACGGGCCGCGTGCCCGGCTTCGCGCAGTTTTGGGGCATTCGCCGGGCCTGATGCGCCGCTCTGGCACGTTCCGTGCATTCCACCCGAATGCGCGGAGCGATGGGCCCTTCTTTGGTGGCGCTTTGCCCATGTGTGTTGCACGCTTCGCCCAAGCCGGAAGCAACCGGCCTGGAACAGGGAGAGAGTAGATGGATCGCAGGAGTTTTCTTCAGACGGGCGCCGTGGTCGCCGCCAGCGGGGCGCTGGCCGCCCCCGCGCTGAGCCAGGGTGCCGCCGCGCGCACGCTGCGCTTCGTGCCGCAGGCGAACCTGGCCAATTACGACCCGATCTGGGGCACGCAGTTCGTCGTCCGCAACGCCTCGATGCTGGTGTGGGACACGCTGTATGGCATCGACAACACCTTCACCCCTCGCCGCCAGATGGTGGAGAGCGAGGAAGTCAGCAGCGACGGCCTGACCTGGACCTTCCGCCTCCGCTCCGGCCTGCGCTGGCATGATGGCGAGCCGGTGCGCGCGCAGGACTGCGTGGTCAGCCTCGAGCGCTGGATGGTCCGCGACGGCATGGGCCAGATGATCCGCGCCCTGAAGCAGGAGCTGGTCGCGACCGACGACCGCACCTTCCGCCTGCGCCTGTCCGCGCCCTACCCGAAGATGCTGCTGGCGCTGGGCAAGAACAACACGCCCATCGCCTTCATGATGCCCGAGCGCATCGCCCGCACCGACCCCTTCCAGCAGATCACGGAATATGTCGGCTCCGGCCCCATGCGGTTCAACCGCAACGAGTGGGTGCCCGGCGCGCGCGCGACCTGGACGAAGTTCGACCAGTATGTGCCGCGCGACGAGGCGCCCAACTGGCTCTCGGGCGGCAAGCGCATGATGGTGGACCGTGTCGAGTGGATCATCCAGCCCGACCCCGCCACGGCCTCGGCCGCGTTGCAGCAGGGTGAGGTGGATTGGTGGGAAACCCCGCTCAACGACCTGATCCCGGTGCTGCGCCGCAACCGCAACATCCGCATTGATGTCGCGGACCCGCTGGGCAATGTGGGCTGCCTGCGCTTCAACCACCTGCACGCGCCCTTCAATGACCCGCGCGTGCGCCAGGCGGTGGCCTGGGTGGTGAACCAGCCCGACTTCATGGGTGCCGTGGTGGGCGGCGACGCCGCGCTGTGGAAGCAGATGAACGGCTTCTTCACGCCCGAGACGCCCAACTACACCGAGGCCGGCGGCGAAATCCTCTCGCGCCCCCGCAGCGTGGCGGACGCGCGCCGCCTGCTGCAGGAAGGCGGCTACAACGGCCAGCCCGTGACCATGCTGGTGGCGCAGGATATCGCGGCCCTGTCCGCCATGGGCCAGGTGGCCAATGCGGCGCTGCGCTCCATCGGCATGAATGTGGACTTCGTGGCGACCGACTGGGGCACGGTGGGTGCGCGCCGCGCGAGCCGTGAGCCGGTGGCGCGTGGTGGGTGGAACATCTTCTTCACCTGGTTCGCGGGTGCGGACTGCACCAACCCCGCGAGCTACCTCGGCCTGCGCGCCCATGGCGATGGCGCCTGGTTCGGCTGGCCCTCCGACCCCGCGATCGAGGCCGGCCGCGACAAGTGGTTCGCCGCCGCCAACGCCGCCGAGGAAAAGGCCGCCTGCGAGGAAATCAACCGCGCCGCCTGCCAGAGCTTCCCCTTCGTGCCGACGGGCTTCTACCGTGCCTACCAGTCCTGGCGGAGCAATGTCTCCGGCGTCACCGCCGGCCCGCTGCCCTGGTTCTGGGGCGTGTCCAAGTCCTGACCGGCGGTCATTAACCCCTAAGGGTGCCGCCGTCCGATCGTCGAGGCGCCAATCGGCGCCTCGGCGTGAATCGGCCGGCGTCGCCGGAGGCGACCTAGTATGTGGGCCTATATCTTCCGGCGCGTGCTCGCGACCATCCCGGTCATGGCCATCGTCGCGCTGTTCGTGTTTTCGCTGCTGTATCTCGCCCCGGGTGATCCGGCGGCGGTGATCGCGGGCGACCAGGCCTCGCCCGATGATGTGGAGCGCATCCGCGCCTCGCTCGGGCTCGACCGGCCCTACCTGGTGCGCTTCGGCGAGTGGGTGTTCAACATCCTGCGCGGTGACCTCGGCACCTCCATCTTCACCAACCTGCCCGTCAGCCACATGATCATGCAGCGCGTGGAACCCACGCTGTCGCTGATGGTGGTGACGCTGGTGCTCTCGGTCACCATCGCCGTGCCCATGGGCGTGGTGGCCGCCTGGAAGCAGGGCACGCATGCGGACCGCGCCGTGATGGCCTTCGCCGTGCTGGGCTTCTCGGTGCCCGTCTTCGTGGTGGGCTATGTGCTGGCCTATGTGTTCGCGCTGGAACTCGATTGGCTGCCGGTGCAGGGCTACACACCGCTGAGCCAGGGGCTTTGGCCGTGGTTCGAGAATTTGATTCTGCCCTCGATCGCGCTCGGCACCGTCTATATTGCGCTGATCGCGCGCATCACGCGGGCCACCATGCTGGAGGTGCTGAGCCAGGACTACATCCGCACCGCGCGGGCGAAAGGTGTCGGCCAGCGCGCCATCCTGTTCCTGCATGCGCTGAAGAACGCGGCCGTGCCCATCGTCACCGTCATCGGCATCGGCATCGCGCTGCTGATCGGCGGCGCGGTGGTGACCGAGAGCGTCTTCGCCATCCCGGGCCTCGGGCGGCTGACGGTGGATGCCATCCTGCGGCGCGACTACCCGGTGATCCAGGGCGTCGTGCTGCTGTTCAGCTTCGTCTACGTGCTGGTCAACCTCGTGATTGACCTCCTCTACACCCTGTTTGACCCGAGGATCCGGTATTGAGCGCCACCGCACTCCCTCCTGGCTCCCCTGGGGGCCTCCCCCCCGGCGTGAGCATTCCGCCGGGCCTGGCCATCGCCAAGCTCCCGCCCGACATCCTCTCGGACGTGAAGCCGCGCCGCGGCATATGGGGCTTCCTCGGGCGCTACCCGGCCATCGCGATCGGCGGTTCGCTGCTGTTCATCATGGTCTTCGTGGCGGTCTTCGCGCCCTTCCTCTTCACCAAGGACCCGACGGCGCTGGCACCCGCGCTGCGCACGCGCGAGCCCTCGGCCCAGTTCTGGTTCGGCTCGGACATGCTGGGGCGCGATGTCTATTCGCGCGTGCTGTATGGGGCGCGTGTCTCGCTCATCGTGGGCTTCTCGGTCGCCTTCTTCGCCTCGCTGATCGGGCTGATCATCGGCCTGCTCTCGGGGTTCAACCGCATTGCGGACAGCATCATCATGCGCGTGATGGACGGCATGATGAGCATCCCGCCCATCCTGCTCGCCATCGCGCTGATGGCGCTGACGCGGGGCTCGGTGCAGAACGTGATCCTGGCCATCACGGTGGCGGAAATCCCGCGCGTGTCGCGCCTGGTGCGCGGCGTGGTGCTGAGCCTGCGTGAGCAGCCCTATGTGGAGGCGGCGGTCGCCTCGGGCACACGCACCTGGAAGATCATCTTCAAGCACATCCTGCCCAACACGCTGGCGCCACTGACGGTGCAGGCCACCTACATCTGTGCCGCGGCCATGATCACGGAGGCCATCCTCTCCTTCATCGGCGCAGGCACGCCGCCCATCATTCCCTCCTGGGGGAACATCATGGCGGAAGGTCGCGCGCTGTGGCAGGTGAAGCCCTACATCGTCTTCTTCCCGGCGGTGTTCCTCTCCATCACGGTGCTCGCCGTCAACCTGCTCGGCGACGGGCTGCGCGACGCGATCGACCCGCGCCTCGCCAAGAGGATCTGAGCCGATGAGCGAAATGGACAACCGGCCCATGCTGCTGGAGGTGGACAACCTCCAGACGCATTTCCGCACCATGGACGGCGTCAACCGCGCGGTGGATGGCGTCTCCTTCCATGTGCGCTCCGGCGAGACGCTGGCCATCGTGGGCGAGAGCGGCTGCGGCAAATCCGTCACCGCCATGTCCATCCTGCGGCTGATCCCGGAGCCGCCCGGCAAGATCGCGGGCAGCATCAAGTTCCAGGGGAAGGACCTGCTGAAGCTGTCCGACCGCGAGATGCGCGCCATCCGCGGCAACGACATCAGCATGATCTTCCAGGAGCCGATGACCAGCCTCAACCCGGTGCTGACCAATGGCCAGCAGATCGGCGAGACGCTGCGGCTGCACCAGGGCCTCAACGCCCAGCAGGCCGAGGCGCGTGCGGTCGAGATGCTCAAGCTGGTGGGCATCCCCGAGCCCGAGCGGCGCGTGCGCGAATACCCGCACCAGCTCTCGGGCGGCATGCGCCAGCGCGTGATGATCGCGATCGCGCTCGCCTGCAACCCGAAGCTGCTGATCGCGGACGAGCCGACCACGGCACTCGACGTCACCATCCAGGCGCAGATCCTGGACCTGATGAAGGACCTCAAGACCACGGTGGGGGCGGCCATCGTGCTCATCACGCATGACCTCGGCGTGGTGGCCGAGGTGGCCGAGCGGGTGGTGGTCATGTATGCCGGCCGCAAGGTGGAGGAAGCCCGCGTGGGCGACCTCTTCCGCACGCCGCGCCACCCCTACACGCAGGGGCTGCTGGGTTCCGTGCCCAAGCTCGGTTCCTCGCTCACGGGCGAGACCACGCGGCTCGCGGAAATCCCGGGCCTGGTGCCCAGCCTCAAGCAGCGCATCCCGGGCTGCGTGTTTGCCACGCGCTGCCCGAAGGTGACGGAACTCTGCCGGGCGGTGCCGCCCGCGCTCCAGGAAAAGGCGCCGGGCCACATCGCCGCCTGCCATTACGCCGAAGTGGAAGGGGTTGCCGCGGCATGACCAAGCGGATTCTCGAAGTCTCGGACCTCAAGAAGCATTTCCCCATCCGCGGCGGCCTGCTGGGCGGCACGGTGGGGTATGTCTATGCGGTGGACGGTGTCTCCTTCCACATCAACCAGGGCGAGACGCTGTCCCTGGTGGGTGAGAGCGGCTGCGGCAAGTCCACCGTCGGCAAGTCGGTGCTGCGGCTGTTTCCGCTCACCTCCGGCCAGGTGGTGCTGAACGGCAAGCGGATTGACGACATGCCGAGCGGCTCGCTGCGGCCGCTGCGCCGGCAGATCCAGGTGGTGTTCCAGGACCCCTTCTCCTCGCTGAACCCGCGCCTGCGGGTGCGGGAAATCCTGGCCGAGCCCATCCGCAATTTCGGCCTGGCCAACAGTGAGGCCGAAATTGACGAGAAGGTCGGCCAGCTCATGGACAAGGTGCGGCTGCCGCGCGACGCGGTGAACCGCTGGCCGCATGAATTCTCCGGCGGGCAGCGGCAGCGCATCTGCATCGCGCGGGCACTCGCCGCCGAGCCCGACATCATCGTTTGCGACGAGGCGGTGTCCGCCCTCGACGTGTCGGTGAAGGCGCAGATCGTGAACCTGCTGCAGGATCTGCAGGCGGAACTCGGCCTCGCCATGCTGTTCATCAGCCACGACCTCGCCATCGTGGAGCACATGACGCACCGGGTCGCCGTCATGTATCTCGGCCAGATCGTGGAGGTGGCGGACCGCAAGTCGCTCTTCGGCACGCCGCGCCACCCCTACACCGAGGCGCTTCTCTCGGCCGTGCCGGTGCCCGTGCCCGGCGCCCTGCGCGAGCGCATCGTGCTGCAGGGCGACGTGCCGAGCCCCATCAAGCCGCCGCCGGGCTGCCGCTTCCACACGCGCTGCCCCTATGCCTTCGACCGCTGCCGCAAGGAGGTGCCGGCGCTGAAGGATGACGGCACGGGGCACCTGGCCGCCTGCCACCTGCATGACGGCCCGGCGGCGGAAAACCCGCTGCTGAACAAGGCGCCGCCCACGGCCTTCCGGGCGGCGTAGCCCGCGTCTGATCGGCGGAGGCGTCACGCCGCAGCCGTGAATCAGCCGCGTAAGCAAGCGTCTGATCGGCGGAGGCGTCACGCCGCAGCCGTGAATCAGCCGCGCAAGCAAGCGTCTGATCGGCGGAGGCGTCACGCCGCAGCCGTGAATCAGCCGCGCAAGCAAGCGTCTGATCGGCGGAGGCGTCACGCCGCAGCCGTGAATCAGCCGCGCAAGCAAGCGTCTGATCGGCGGAGGCGTCACGCCGCAGCCGTG
>NZ_JACIDJ010000004.1:0-20457 GCF_014196305.1 Roseococcus suduntuyensis | reverse complement strand
TGAATCAGCCGCGCAAATTCATCCAGGCGGCCGCAGCGGCCGCCCGCGCTGGCTGTAGTTCACCGTGTCCGGCGCGTTGGAACCGCCGGTCACGATGAAGGCCATGGCCTCGTCGAAGGTCCAGTCCGTCCAGGTCAGCGCCGTGATCGGCACGATCTCGATGTAGCCCGAGGTGGGGTTGGGCGAGGTCGGCACATAGACCACCGCCAGTTCGTCGCCCGTGCTGCTGTCCTTCAGCACGCGCGTCACCAGCCCCACCGCCTTCATCTCGGGCGAGGGGAAGTCGATCAGCACCACGCGCTGCCCGCCCTCCTGCTGGGTGCCGGCCACGTTCAGGAAGCGCTTGGTGGCGCCATAGATCTTCTCGACGAAGGGGATGCGGCCGATCAGCCATTCCATCACCGCGATGAGGCGTTGGCCCACCATGCGGCTGGCCATCCAGCCCAGCAGCCACAGCAGCGCCAGCACGGCGATGGTGGCGACGATGGAGACCACCGTCTCGTTCGCCATCGCCCGCGCGGCCGCCGGGTTGTCGGGGTTCAGCGCGAGTGCGGCGGCCCGCACCAGCGGCCGGCCGAGCGCCGAAAGCTGCCGGAACAGGAAATCCACGATCAGCCAGGTGATGGCGAGCGGTGCGGCCGTCAGCACGCCCACCAGCAGGTAGCGCCCCGCCGAGCGCAGGCCCTGCCGCGCGTCCGGGTTGCTCACGCGCCCGCCGTTTCGTCACGCATGTGGTGTCTCTCCAAGGGTGAAATGGCGCGGCTTACGTGATACTTAGCCCCGCGCGGCCGGGCCCGCCAACAGCAAAGGGAACGCCATGCACATCGCGGTCTTCAGCACGAAACCCTATGATCGCCACTTCCTGGACGCCGCCAACCAGGAGGCGGGCGCACCGCATCAACTCACCTACCTGGAACCACGCCTCTCGCGCGAGACGGCCGTGCTGGCCAAGGGCGCCCAGGCCGTCTGCGTCTTCGTGAACGACGCGGCGGATGCGGCGGTGCTGGAGGCGCTGCACGCCCAAGGCGTGCGGATGCTGGCCCTGCGCTGCGCGGGCTTCAACAATGTGGACCTGGCGGCGGCCAGGCGCCTCGGTTTGCCCGTGGGCCGCGTGCCCGCCTATTCGCCCGAGGCGGTGGCCGAGCACACGGTGGCGATGATCATGTCGCTCAACCGCAACATCCACCGCGCGCATGCCCGCGTGCGCGAGGGCAATTTCGCGCTCGACGGGCTGCTGGGCTTCGACATGAAGGGGCGCACGGTCGGCGTCGTCGGCACCGGGCGCATCGGGGCCGCCTTCGCGCGCATCATGCGGGGCTTCGGCTGCCGGGTGCTGGCCTTCGACCCCATGCCGGACGCGGAACTCGGCCTCGACTACGTGCCGCTCGACCGCCTGCTGGCCGAGGCGGACATCGTCAGCCTGCATTGCCCGCTGAACCCCGCCACGCACCACCTCATTGACGAGGCGGCCATCGCGCGGATGAAGCGCGGCGTCATGCTCATCAACACCAGCCGCGGCGCCATCGTGGACACGCGCGCGGCCATCAAGGGGCTGAAGAGCGGCGCCATCGGCCATCTCGGCCTGGATGTCTATGAGGAGGAGGCGGACCTCTTCTTCGAGGACCTCTCGGGCCAGGTGCTGCAGGACGACATCTTCGCCCGCCTGCTCACCTTCCCCAACGTGCTCATCACCGCGCACCAGGCCTTCTTCACCGAGGACGCGCTGATGGCCATCGCGCGCACCACGCTCGACAACATCACCTGCTTCGCGAGCACGGGCGCGCCCCGGCACGAGGTCTCGGTCGAGAAGCTGGCCTGAGCATGGCGCTGGCCGCGCTGCTGCCCATCCTGGTCATCCTCGCGCTGATGCTGGGGGCGCGCTGGGCGGCGGGGCCGGCGGGGCTCGCGGGGCTCGCGGTCGCGCTGCCGGTGGCCCTTCTCGGCTTCGGCTGGGACGCGGCCGGGCTGCCCGGCGTGGCGGCCGAGGCGGGGTTCACCGCGCTCACCATCCTCTGGATCGTCTTTCCGGCGCTGATGCTGCACGAGGCGCAGATGGCGGGCGGCGGCACGGCCACCATCCGTGCCGCCATCGCGCGCCTGTCCGATGATCCGCGCATCATGGCGCTGCTGGTGGCCTGGTTCTTCGCCCTCTTCGCGGAAGGGGCGGCGGGCTTCGGCACGCCGGTGGCGCTGGCGGCACCCATCCTGGTGGCGCTGGGCTTTCCGCCCGCGCGTGCCGTGGCGCTGGCGCTGGTGGGGCACGCGGTGGGGGTGAGCTTCGGCGCGGTCGGCACGCCTGTCGCGGCGCAGGTGGCGCTGACGGGGCTCGACCCGCTGGCGCTCTCGGCCGCGACGGCGGGGCTGCACGCGGCCATCGGCTGGACCATGGCGCTGGCGGTGCACCGGCTGGCGTCGGCGCAGGGCGGTGTGGCGGGTCCGGCCTGGGCGCTGGCCGCGGGCTTCGCCTTCCTGCTGCCCGCGACCCTCATCGCCGTCTTCGTGGGGCCCGAGCTGCCCACGCTGGGTGGCGCGCTGCTGGGCGGCGTGGGCTTCGCGCTCTGGGTGCGCGGACGCGGCGCGGCGGGCGGCCCCGGCGCGCGCGAGGTGCTGGGCGCCGCACTCCCCTATCTGCTGCTGCTGGCGCTGATCCTCGCCACGCGGCTCATCGCGCCGCTGGGCGAGGCGCTGCGTGGCGTGACCCTGGCATGGTCCCTGCCGGGCGGCTTCGCGGGCAGCGTGCAACCGCTCTACCACCCGGGCACGATGTTGCTGTTGGGGCTGCTGCTGGCGGCCGCGCTGCGCCGCACGCCGCCTGCCGTGTTGGCGGGTGCGGCCGGGCGGGCGGCGGCGCGGCTGCCCTCGGTGCTGCTGGCGCTGGTGGCGATGCTGGCGCTGGCGCGCCTCATGGTCCATGCCGGGCTGATCGAAGCCCTGGCCGAGGGCGCGTCCCTGGCACTCGGCGGCGCCTGGCCGGCCCTGGCGCCCGCTGCCGGCGCGCTCGGCACCTTCGTCACCGGTTCCGCCACCGCGTCGAACATCCTGCTGACGGAATTCCAGCGCGCCACGGCCGAGACGCTGGGGCTGTCGGTGCCGCTGATGCTGGCGGGACAGGGGGTGGGGGCGGCCATCGGCAACATCATCTGCCCGCACAACATCGTGGCGGGGGCGGCCACCGTCGGGCTGGTGGGGCGCCAGGCCAGCGAGGTGCTGCGCGCCACCCTGCCGGCGGCACTTCTCTATGCCGCGCTGGCCGGCGCCTTGCTGCTGGCGCTGGCCTGATCAGGGCGGGATGCGTCGAGGCGGAATCGCCGAAGACGTTGAATCCCGCCCGCAAACATCACCAGGGCGGGATGCGTCGAGGCGGAATCGCCGAAGACGTTGAATCCCGCCCGCAAACATCACCAGGGCGGGATGCGTCGAGGCGGAATCGCCGAAGACGCTGAATCCCGCCCGCAAACATCAAGGCGGCCAGAAGAACAGCAGCGAGGGCACGGCGACGGCCAGCACCACCACCTCCAGCGGCAAACCCAGCCGCCAGTAGTCGCCGAAGCGCAGCCCCCCGGGCCCCAGGATCAGCGTGTTGTTCTGGTGCCCGATGGGCGTGAGGAAGGCGCAGGAGGCGCCGATGGCCACCGCCATCAGGAAAGCATCGGGCGAGGCGCCGAGCTGCGACGCGGTGCCCAGCGCCACCGGGCACATCACCGCCGCCGTGCCGGCATTGTTCATGAAGTCCGACAGCGTCATGGTCACCGCCATGATCAGCGCCAGCGCGGCCGCGGGGCCCAGCGCCGCGACCGGCGCCAGCAGCAGCCCTGCCAGCATGTCCGCGGCCCCCGTGGTCGCCATGGCGTCAGCCACCGGCAGCAGCGCGCCCAGCAGCACCACCACGGGCCAGTCCACCGAATCATAGAGGCGGCGCAGCGGCAGCAGGCCGAGCGCCAGCACCGCCAGCACACCGGCGGCGAAGGAGATGGCCGCCGGCAGCAGCCCGAAGGCCGCACCCCCCACGGCCAGCGCCATGACGCCGGCGGCCAGCGTGGCGCGGCGGCCATCGGGCAGGCGCAGCTCGCGCTCGGCCAGCGGCACCAGGCCAAAGGTCTGCGCGACCTCGCCCAGCGCCTCCTCCGAGCCCTGCATCAGCAGCACATCGCCCTCGCGCAGGCTCATCCCGCGCATGCGCGCCCCCACGCGCGCGCCCCGGCGCGAGATGGCCAGCAGGTTCACGCCATAGCGCCGCCGCAGATGCAGGTCCGTCGCCGAACGGCCGGCAATTTCGGCGCGCGGCCGCACCACGAATTCGGCCAGCCCCACCTCCTCGGATTGCAGGGCGGCACCCTTCACGCGTTCCGATTGCGCGGCGGCGTCGGGGAGGTCCTCCTCCAGCCGCAGGCCCAGGTCGGACAGTGCGCTGGCCAGCGCCTCGGGCTCGGCGCGGATGAGCAGGATGTCGCCGGGGTGGACCTCTCGGAAAGGATTGGGGGCGGCGATGCGGCGCTCGTCGCGCACCAGGCCCAGCACCTGCGCCTCGCTCTCGCGCAGCGCGGCCTCGATGGCGTTCAGCGTCATGCCGGCGGCCTTGGCGCCCTCAGGCACGCGGGCTTCCGTCAGGTAGGGGCCGGTGGCGAAGCCCTCGGCGCCGCTGACCGGCCGCGCCGGGATCAGCCGCCAGCCGCCCAGCAGGATCAGCGCGAGGCCGGCCAGCGTCACCGCCACCCCCACCCCCGCGAAGTCGAACATGGCAAAGCCGTTGCCGCCCGTGGCCTCGGCCCGGAACCCCGAGACGATGAGGTTGGGCGGCGTGCCGATCAGCGTGGTCATGCCGCCCAGGATGGAGGCGAAGGCCAGCGGCATCAGCACCCGCCCCGGCGGCAGGCCGAGCCGCGCCGAGACCTGGATCGCCACCGGCATCAGCAGCGCCAAGGCACCCACATTGTTCATGAAGGCCGAGAGCAGGGCCGCCAGCCCGCACAGCGCCGCCAGCGTGAGCGTCGGCCCCGTGCTGCGCGGAATGGCGTTGCGCGTCAGCATGTCCACCGCGCCGCTGGCCTGGAGTGCCGCGCTCAGCACCAGCACGCAGGCGACGGTGATGACGGCCGGATGCCCGAAGCCCGCGAAGGCGTCGCCCGGCGCCACCAGCCCCGCCGCCACCGCCGCCAGCAGCGCGCCCATGGCCACCAGGTCATGCCGCCAGCGCCCCCAGAGGAAGAGCAGGATGGCCGCGGCGAGGATGCCCAGGATGGCAATCTGCGGGAAGGTCATGCGGAGAGGGACATCGGAGGTTCCTTGCGGGCCATGGTAAGCGCGCAAGCGGGCCCTAGGTTGCCATCGCGTGCGCGCGCTGGTGTCCTGCGCCTGACGGAGGCGCGAATGGAAAGCTGGAAGACCGCCTGGCGCTCCTTCTACTACGAAGGCGCCCCCGATGCGCCGGACCCGGTGCTCGAACGGGGCCGAGTGGCGTTGCTGGTGATCGACGTGCAGAACACCTACCTGGCCCGGCCCGACCCCGCGACGCTCACGGGCGAGGAGCTGGCGCGCTACCACCGCTGGACGCCCTTCCATGCGCGGATGCACGGCACCGTCATCCCCACCATCGCGCGGCTGATGGATGCCTTCCGGACGGGCGGGAACCCCGTGGTCTTCGCGCGAATCGCCGCACTTCTGCCCGATGGGCGGGACCGTTCGCTCAGCCAGCGCAAGCCCGGCTGGAACGACCTGCTGCTGCCCAAGGACGAGTGGGAATCGCAGGTGGTGCCGGCGCTGGCGCCACGCGCGGACGAGATCCAGGTGACCAAGACCACGGATTCGGCGCTGACGGGCACGAACCTGCGCCTGGTGTTGCAGAACATGGGCATCACGCATGTGGTGGCGACCGGCATCTTCACCGACCAATGCGTCAGCTCCACCGTGCGCTCGCTGGCCGATGAGAGCTTCGACGTGATCCTGGTCGAGGATGCCTGCGCCGCCGGCAGCCAGGACCTGCACGAACAGGAGCTGCGAATCCTGAACCGCATCTATTGCGAGGTGATGTCGGCCGAGGAATTGCTGGGCTTCCTGCCCCGTTGAAGCGGCATGCAATTCCCGTTGCCGGCGGGGGTGGCGGGGCGCTAGCCTTCGCCATCCCGAGGGGGGCGCCCGCCATGACCACACGCGAAGTCGCCGAGGCCTTCACCGCCGCCCTGCGCGAGGGGCATGGCGAGGAAACGCGCTTCTGGTCCGATGATGTGGTCAGCCTGGAGGCCATGGAAGGCCCCATGGCCCGCATCGAGGGCCGCGCGGCCGTTGAGGCCAAGAGCGCATGGTGGATGGCCAACCACGAGGTCCACAGCTTCACGGTGGAGGGCCCCTTCGTCCACGGGAACCAGTTCGGCCTGCGCTTCGGCCTCGACTTCACGCGCAAGGAGGACGGGGCGCGCATGACCATGGCCGAGATCGGGCTTTACACGGTGGCTGACGGGGCCATCATCGAGGAACGCTTCTTCTACTGAAGGCGGACCCGCGGCGGGCGCTTGACGGCGCCCATGCCAGCGGCAACCTTCGGGCAGAGAATTCGAACGCAGGGGAGGGCAGTCCATGCCTCAGGTTTCGCTGACGGTGAACGGCAAGCAGCACACGGTCGAGGTCGAGGGCCGCACCCTGCTGGTGGAGCTGCTGCGCGAGAAGCTGCGCCTGACGGGCACGCATGTGGGCTGCGACACCAGCCAGTGCGGCGCCTGCGTGGTGCATGTGGATGGCGAGAGCGTGAAGTCCTGCACCACGCTGGCCGTGATGTGCGACGGCGCCGCCGTCACCACCATCGAGGGGCTGGCCAAGGCCGACGGCACCCTGCACCCGATGCAGGAGGCCTTCCGCGAATACCACGCCCTGCAATGCGGCTTCTGCACGCCCGGCATGGTGATGTCGGCCGTGGACCTGGTGGCCAAGAACCCGCAGGGCCTTTCCGAGAAGGAAATCCGCGAGGGGCTGGAGGGCAATCTCTGCCGCTGCACCGGCTACCACAACATCGTGAAGGCCATCGCCGCCGCGCAGGAGGTGATGCACGGACGGCGCGAGACGGTGGCCGCCGCCGCCGAGTAACCGCATCCCAGCACGCGGCACCATAAGCCGCGGCGGGAATACGGGCGCTATGGGGCCAAGGCGGCCGGGGCTATCCCGCCCCGGCAACGCCGGCCTTGAGGGAGAGAACGAAGATGAACGTCGTCACCCCCTTCGAGGGCATCGGCGCGAGCGTGAGGCGCAAGGAAGACCTGCGCTTCCTCTCCGGCCGCGGGCAATACACGGACGACATCAACCGCCCCGGCCAGGCGCATGCCTACATTCTCCGCAGCCCGCACGCCCATGCGCGCATCAAGGGCGTGGACACGGCGGCGGCCAGCGCCATGCCGGGTGTGGCCGCCATCTACACCAGCGCGGACCTCGCAGCCATCGGCGGCATTCCCTGCGGCTGGCAGATCCACAACAAGGACGGCACGCCGATGGCGGAGCCGAAGCACCCCGTCCTGGCCGAGGGCAAGGTGCGCCATGTGGGCGACCCGGTGGCGGTGGTGGTGGCCGAGACCCGCGAGCAGGCCCGCGACGCGGCCGAACACATCCATGTGGACTACGAGGTGCTGCCCGCCTCCGTCACCATGACGCAGGCCCAGGCGCCCGGCGCGCCGGCCGTGCATGACGACAACCCGTCCAACCTCTGCTACGACTGGCATATCGGCGACAAGGCGATGACGGACGCGGCCTTCGCATCCGCCGCGCACACCGTGGTCTTCGAGACCACCAACAACCGCCTCGTCCCCAACGCCATGGAGCCGCGCGCGGCCATCGGCGACTACGACACCACCACGGGCGAACACACCCTCTTCACCACCAGCCAGAACCCGCACGTCATCCGCCTGCTGATGGGCGCCTTCGTGCTGCAAATCCCCGAGAGCAAGCTGCGCGTGGTGGCGCCCGATGTGGGCGGCGGCTTCGGGTCCAAGATCTACCATTATGCCGAGGAGGCCATCGTCACCTGGGCGGCGGCGAAGCTGGGCCGGCCGGTGAAGTGGACGGCGGACCGGTCCGAGAGCTTCATGTCGGACGCGCATGGGCGCGACCACATCAGCCGTGCCGAACTCGCGCTGGACGCCGAAGGAAAATTCCTGGGCCTGCGCGTCCACACCCAGGCCAACATGGGCGCCTATCTCTCCACCTTCGCGCCCTGTGTGCCGACCTATCTCTACGCCACGCTGCTGGCCGGGGTGTATTCGACGCCGGCCATCTATGCCGAGGTGAAGGCCGTCTTCACCAACACCGTGCCGGTGGACGCCTATCGCGGCGCGGGCCGCCCCGAGGCCACCTATCTGCTGGAACGCCTGGTGGATGTCGGCGCGAAGCAGACCGGCTTCGACAAGCTGGAACTGCGGCGCCGCAACTTCATCCCGACCGACGCCTTTCCGTACCAGACGCCCGTGGCGCTCCAATACGACAGCGGCGACTATTTCTCGACGCTGGAGCAGGCGCTGGAGACGGCGGGCTGGGCCACCTTCGAACAGCGCCGCGCGGAAGCGAAGGCTCGCGGGCGGCTGCGCGGCATCGGCATCTCCACCTATCTGGAGGCCTGCGGCATCGCGCCCTCGGCCGTGGTGGGTTCGCTGGGTGCGCGGGCGGGCCTCTATGAGGTGGGCACCATCCGCGTCCACCCCACCGGCAGCGTGACCGTCCTGACGGGCACGCACAGCCATGGCCAGGGGCACGAGACCACCTTCGCCCAGCTCATCGCCGACAAGCTGGGTGTGGCCATCGCCAATGTGGACATCGTCCATGGCGACACGGCCAAGATCCCCTTCGGCATGGGCACCTATGGCAGCCGCAGCCTCGCCGTGGGCGGTTCGGCCATGGACAAGGCGATGGACAAGATCATCGCCAAGGGCAAGCGCATCGCGGCCCACCTGATGGAAGCCTCCGTCGAGGATGTGGAGTTCGAGCGCGGCACCTTCCGCGTCGCCGGCACCGACAAGACCAAGAGCCTGACCGACATCAGCCTCGCGGCCTATGTCCCGCACAACTACCCGATTGACGAGATCGAGCCGGGGCTTGAGGAGACCGCCTTCTACGACCCGAAGAACTTCACCTATCCCGGCGGCTGCCACATCGCGGAGGTGGAGATCGAGATTGAGACCGGCATCGTCTCCATGGTGAACTTCACCGCGGTGGATGATGTGGGCCGCGTGATCAACCCCATGATCGTGGAGGGCCAGGTGCAGGGCGGTGTCGCCCAGGGCATCGGCCAGGCGCTGCTGGAGGGTTGCGTCTATGACAGCCATGGCCAGCTCATCTCCGCCTCGATGATGGACTACACCATGCCCCGCGCGGATGACCTGGCCCCGGTCAGCGTCGCCACCCACACCACGCTGTGCACCCACAACCCGCTGGGGGTGAAGGGCTGCGGCGAGGTGGGGGCCATCGGCTCGCCGCCCGCGGTCATCAACGCGGTGGTGGACGCGCTGCGCGACCACGACATTTCCCATGTCGAGATGCCCGCGACACAAGAGAAGATCTGGTCCATCATCCACGGCAAGCGCTGACGTCTCAGGAGCCCCCGATGTACGATTTCGCCTATCACAAGCCCTCTTCCGTGGCCGATGCCGTGAAGCTCCTGGCTTCGGACCCGGATGCCAAGGCTGTCTCCGGCGGGCACACCCTGCTGCCCGCGCTGAAGCACCGGCTGAACAAGCCCACCTCGCTGGTGGACCTCTCGGGCATCGCGGAGATGCGCGGCGTCCGGCGCGAGGGGAACGCCATCATCATCGGCGCGCTGACCCGCCACCACGAGGTGGCGAACAGCGAGGCGGTGAAGTCGGCCATCCCGGCACTCGCCTACATGGCGCAGCACATCGGCGACCAGCAGGTCCGCAACCGCGGCACGCTGGGCGGCTCCGTCTCCAACAACGACCCGGCGGCGGACTACCCCTCGGCGGTGCTGGGGCTGGGTGCGACGGTGCATACCAGCAAGCGCAAGATCGCGGCGGATGACTTCTTCCTGGGCATGTTCACCACGGCCCTCGAACATGACGAGATCCTGGTGGCGGTGGAATTCCCCATCCCGGAGAAGGCGGGCTACGCCAAGATGCGCAACCCGGCCAGCCGCTACGTCATGGCCGGCGCCTTCGTCTCCAAGGGGCCGATGGGCGTGCGGGTCGCCATCAATGGCGCGGCCGCCTGCGTGTTCCGCCAGCCGGAGATGGAAGCCGCCCTTTCGTCCAACTGGTCGGCCGATGCGGTGGCGGGCGTGAAGCAGGCCGCCGATGACCTGAACAGCGACATCCATGGCAGCGCCGAATACCGCGCGCACCTGGTCACCGTGATGGCGAAGCGGGCGGTCGCCGCCGCCGGCTGAGGCGCCCCCCGATGACCGGAGGGCCGGCAGGCCCGGAGGTCTGAATCGGGTCGCCAGACATGCCAGGCCAAGCGCCGAGAAGGGCCGCGCCTCGAAAGAGGCGTGCCCCTTTTGCTTTTCGCGCGCCGGGGGCAAGGTGCGGCGCATGGAACTGGACAACCCCACCGTCATCGCCGAAGCCCGCGCCGTCTTCGACCGCTACGAAGACGCGCTGATGAACAACCGCACCGAGATCCTGAACGAGATCTTCTGGGCCGATCCGCGCACGGTGCGCTTCGGCATCACGGAAATCCTCTACGGGATCGAGGCCATCCGGGGCTTCCGCGCCTCGGTGAAGGCCTACGCCCAGCGCGTGCAGCGGAAGGTTCACATCACCAGCTTCGGCCAGGATTTCGCCTGCACCCACCTCGAATATGAGCGTGTCGGCACCGGGCTGATCGGCCGCGAGACCAAGATCATGGTGCGCCTGCCCGAGACCGGCTGGCGGGTGGTGTCGGCGCATGTCTCGCTGCTGGCGGGGCAGGACCCGGGGAGGGCGTGATGGCCGCCGATTCACGCCTCCGGACCATGCGGCCCTCCGGCGATCGGGGGCGGACGATGGCCACCGATTCACGCCTCCAGGCCGTGCGGCCTTCCGGCGATCGGGGGCTGGCGTGATGGCCACCCAACTCGCCATCATCGGCGGCGGCATCATGGGCGCCTGCGCGGCGCTGGCCGCCCAGCGCGAGGGCATGCAGGTCACCCTCATCGAGCCCGGCACGCCCGGTGGCGAGCAGGCGGCCAGCTACGGCAATGGCTGCTGGCTCAGCCCCGCCAGCGTGGTGCCGCCCGCCTTGCCGGGGCTGTGGCGCAAGGTGCCGAAATTCCTGCTGGACCCGCTGGGGCCGCTCGCCATCCGCTGGTCCTACTTCCCCCGCGTGGCGCCCTGGCTGGTGCGCTATTTGGCCTCGGGCTGGACCGAGGGGCGGGTGATGCGCACGGGCCATGCCCTGCGGGCCCTGGTGCGCGGCGCGCCCGAACTGCACGCGGCGCTGGCCGAGGAGGCCGGGGTGGGCCACCTCATCGAACGGCGCGGCCTGCTCTACATCTACCCCTCCCGCGCCGCCTTCGAGGCGGAGGCGCTCGCCTGGCGCGTCCGCGCCGAGACGGGCGTGAAGTGGCTCGAATTGAACGAGGACGAACTCCGCCAGCGCGAACCCGAGCTCGACCGCCGCTACCGCTTCGGCGTGCTGGTGGAGGAGGGCGGGCATTGCCGGGACCCCGGCGCCTATGTGGCCGCCCTGGTGGCGCTCGCCGAACGCCAGGGTGCCCGTCGCGTCCAGGCCCGCGCCACGGGCTTCCGCATCGAGGGCGGGCGCCTTCGCGCCGTCCTCACCGACCAGGGCGAGGTGCCGGCCGACCGCGCCATCATCTGCGCCGGCGCCCATTCCAAGGCATTGGCCCGCGCCGCCGGCGACAGCCTGCCGCTGGAGAGCGAGCGCGGCTACCACGCCATGGTCGAGGCGCCCGAGGCCGGCCCCCGCACCCCCATGATGCCCTCGGATGGCAAGATGAGCGTGACGATGACCGATCGCGGCCTGCGCTGCGCGGGCCAGGTCGAGATTGCGGGAATCGAGGCCGCGCCCAACTGGAAGCGCGCCGAAATCCTGCGCGACCACCTGTTGCGCAGCTTTCCTGGCCTCCCGCGCGACCTGCCGGCCGAACGCGTGCGCTTCTGGATGGGGCACCGCCCCTCCATGCCCGACGGCCTGCCCGTGATCGGCCCCGCCCGCGCCTGCCCGGACATCCTGTATGGCTTCGGCCATGGCCATGTGGGGCTGGTGGCGGCCCCGCGTTCGGCGGAAATCCTGGCCGCGATGCTGGCCGGACGCCCGCCGCAGCCCGACGCCGCCCCTTACGCGCCCGCGCGTTTTCAGTGACGCTTTTCCCGTGCATTGCGTCGCGGACAATGCCATTGTGACGACGGCGGCCTGGCATCCCGTTCGGCCGTGACGTGTTTATGGGTTGAAGAGCAACGTGTCTGACGATTATTCGCCTGATGGCGGCGAGGGCGGCCTGATCGAGGCCAAGGTGAAGTGGTATAACGGGCGGAAGGGCTTCGGCTTCGTGCTCGGCCCTGATGGGCAGGACGTGTTCTTCCACGCCTCGGCCCTGACCGATGCCAATGTGGACCAACCCGACACCGACGATATCCTGGTGTGCGAGATCGGCTCCGACCGGCAGGGCCGGCGGCTGGTGACCCGCATCACCGAGCTGAAGCGCGGACCCGGCGGCGGCGCTGGCGGCGGCGCCCCTCGCGGCGGCTTCGGCGACCGCCCCCCCCGGCGCGACTTCGGCGACCGTCCCCCCCGGCGTGACTTCGGCGGCCCCGGTGGCGGCTTTGGCGGCGGCGGCGGCGGTGGCTTCGGTGACCGTCCCCCCCGGCGCGACTTCGGCGCCCCCGGCGGCTTCGGCGATCGTCCCCCCCGGCGTGACTTCGGCGGCGGCGGCGGTGGTGGTTTCGGCGGCGGCGGTGGCGGCTTCGGCGGCCCGCGCGGCGGCGGCGGCTTTGGCGGCGGCGGCGGCGGTGGTGGCTTCGGTGGCGGCGGCGACCGTGGCCCCCGGCGCAACTTCGACGAGGGCAGCGGCCCCGTCTATCCGCTGAACGGCACCGTGAAGTGGTTCGACCAGGTGCGCGGCTTCGGCTTCGTGACGCCGGAAGATGGTGGCCAGGACGTGTTCCTCCACTCCTCCGTGCTGACGCGCGCCGGCCGCACCGACCTGCAGCAGGGTGAGAAGGTCTCGCTCGACGTGCGGGACGGCCAGCGCGGCCGCCAGGCCGTCGGCATCAAGTAACGGCGCACCCACGCCGTTCCCGGGCCCCGTGGCATCCGC
Organism: Roseococcus suduntuyensis; assembly: GCF_014196305.1. Taxonomy (GTDB): domain Bacteria; phylum Pseudomonadota; class Alphaproteobacteria; order Acetobacterales; family Acetobacteraceae; genus Roseococcus; species Roseococcus suduntuyensis. The sequence continues at coordinate 7,214 of NZ_JACIDJ010000004.1, read as the reverse complement.
CGCGGGGCCTTTTTCATGTGGGACGGAGGAAAGCGCATGCCCTCGCCGGCCGATGACATCCTCCCGCTCTACGACGCGCATGCCGCCGCCTTCGCCAGGCTTCGCGGCCAGTCATTGGTCGAGCGGGACTGGCTGGACGCCTTCCTCGGCGCCATGCCGCCGGATGGACGTGAGGTGCTGGACATGGGCTGCGGTACCGGCCTGCCGCTGGCTGCGCACCTCGCCGCGCGGGGCTGCCGCGTCACCGGGCTGGACGGCGCCGCGGCGATGATCGCCGAGGCGCGGCGAAACCTGCCGGCGCATCGCTGGCTCCTGGCCGATATGCGCGACCCGCCCGCGCTCGGCCCCTTCCACGGGCTGCTGGCCTGGCACAGCTTCTTCCATCTGGCGCATGGGGCGCAGCGCAGCATGTTTCCCGTCTTCGCCCGTCTGGCCCATCCCGGCGCGGCGCTGATGTTCACCAGCGGCCCTGGCCATGGCGAGGCGCTGGGCAGCTTCGAGGGCCGGCCCCTCTACCATGCCAGCCTGGACCCCGCGGAATACACGGCGCTGCTACGCGGCAATGGCTTCGAGGTGCTGCGCCATGTCCGCGAGGACCCCTCCTGCGGCGGGGCCACGGTCTGGCTGGCGCGGAAGCACATGCCCAATGAATGAGGCATGTGCCTGCCGAAGCGGCGCTTGCCACGACACGGGCGTGAAGCGCCGCCGCGCGGCCATGTTTCGGGAAGCGGCAAGTATGGCCTAGATTGCGCCCGACCAGACCGGAGATCTCACCATGCGCCGTCGCTCGCTTCTCGCGCTGCCCGTCCTCGCCACCCCCGCCATCGCCAACGCCCAGGCCAACTGGCCCAGCCGCCCCATCACCCTGATCGGCGGCTTCCCGAACGGTTCGGGCGTGGACATCTACCAGCGCCGCCTGGCCGAGCCGCTCAGCCGCGCGCTGGGCCAACCCATCGTGGTGGACAACCGCACGGGGGCGGGCGGCAATATCGGCTCCGACCACGTGGCCAAGGCGCGGCCCGATGGCTACACCTTCTACTTCGGCACGGCCGGCACGCACGCCATCAATGCCAGCCTCTACCGGACCCTGCCCTTCGACGTGGTGCGGGACTTCACGCCCATCGCGCATCTGGGCGATGTGCCGAACCTCATGCTGGTCAGCGCCGAGCGCCGGCCGCAATTCACCGATTGCGGCACGGTGCTGGCCGCGGCCCGCGCCAATCCCAGCCGGCTGAACTTCTCCAGCACGGGCAATGGCGCCTCCACCCACCTGGCCGGCGCGCAGTTCAACGCGGCGGCGGGCGTGGACATCACCCATGTGCCCTTCCGCGGCCAGCCGGGTGCGGCGCTGGCGCTGCTGAGCGGCGATGTGGACCTGTTCTTCAACCAGTCGGGCCCCGGCATCGGCATGGTGCGCCAGGGCCAGGCCCGCGCGCTGGCCGTCACCACCGCCGAGCGCCTGCCCAGCCTGCCCGACGTGCCCACGGTCGCCGAGGCCTGCAACCTGCCCGGCTTCGTCAGCACCACCTGGTATGGGCTGTTCGGCCCCGCCAACCTGCCCGCGCCCATCCTGGAGCGCATGTCGGCCGAGGTGACGCGCATCGTCCAGGCGCCGGAGTTCCGCACCTGGCTGATGGAGACGCAGGGCATCACGCCCCCCACCGTCTTCACCCCCGCCGAATTCGCCGCCATCCAGCGCCAGGACATCGCGCGCTGGGCGGAGGTGGTGCGCGTCTCCGGCGCGCGGGTGGACTGACCGCCATGCGCCGCCGCGCCCTTCTGCTGGGTGGGGCGGCGCTTTCGCTGCCCGGTGCCGCGCCCGTGCCACCCGTCCATCTGCACCGCCCCGCCGCCTGGCGGCCGGGGGGCAGGGTGGTCGTGGTGGTGCATGGCGTGGGCCGCAACGCCGACGGATACCGCGACGCCTGGGCGCCCCATGCCGAGGCGCATGGGTTCCTGCTGCTCTGCCCTGAATTCTCCCAAGGACAGTTCCCCGGCGCCCGGCAATTCAGCCAGGGCAATGCCCGCGCGCCGCGCGCCCAATGGCGCTTCGGCGCGCTGGAGGCCGCGGTGGACGCGGCCCTGGCGGCCCAGGGCGACGCGCCCGGCCGGGACTTTTCCCTGTATGGCCATTCCGCCGGGGCCCAATTCGTCCATCGCCACCTGCTGCTGACCGGGGCGACGCGGGCGCGGCGCGTGGTGATCGCCAATGCCGGCTGGTATTCCTTCCCCGACACCGGCACGCCCTTCCCGCATGGGTTGGGGGGCCTGGACCTTGCCCCCGCCGCCCTGCGCGCCGCCCTGGCCCGCGACGTGGTGATCCTGCTGGGCGAGGCCGACACCGACCCGCACCACCCCAGCCTGCGCCGTGACCCTGTCACGGACCGCCAGGGGGTGAACCGGCTGGAGCGCGGCCGGAACTTCTTCGCCGCCGCCCAGGCGCTGGCCGCATCCGAGGGCGTGGCCTTTGGCTGGCGCCTCATCACCGTGCCCGGGGTCGCGCATGTGAACGCGCGGATGGCCGTGGCCGCCGCGCCGCTGCTGGCCTGAGACGCGAAATTCCACTGGACGGCGCCTGACATGTCAGTGATACTTCGCTCGTCATGTCGCTGCTCACGCCCATCGAGGCGCCCCCCTCGCTGACCGAACAGGCCGTCGCCGCCCTCCGGCGCGATATCCTCTCCACCCGCCTCGCCCCGGGCGAGACCATCTCCGAGGCCGGCGCCGCCCAGCGGCTGGAGATGGGCAAGGCGCCCATCCGCGCCGCCCTCGCGCGCCTGGCCGAGGATGGCCTGGTCCAGGCCGTGCCGCGCCGGGGCTGGATGGTCAGCCTCGTCACCATCCGTGACATCCATGAGGTCTTCGACCTGCGCCTGCTGCTGGAGCCCGAGGCCGCCCGCCGCGCCGCCGGCCGCGTGGACACCACCATGCTGGCCCGCCTCGATGCCGTCTGCGCCGAGGGCTATGATTGCGGCGATGCCGAGAGCGCCATGTGCTACCTCGACGCCAACAAGCGCTTCCACGTCGCCATCGCGGAACTCTCGGGCAATGGCCGCCTCGCCCGGCAGCTCGACCGGATGCTGGACGAGAGCACGCGCATGCTGGTGCTGGGCCTGCGCCGGCGCGACCGCACCATGGAAATGGCGCATGAGCACCATGAGCTGGTGGAGCGCCTGGCACTCGGCCAGGGCGAGGCCGCGGCCGCCCTCATGCACGAACAGGTCGCCGCCAGCCGCGAGATGGTGCTGGCGGCGCTGACGGCCCCCGATGCGATGACGGCGGTATAGCCCCATGAACGTGATCTTTCCCCTCGAAATCTCGCCCCTCGACACCGCTCTGGACCGCATGCTGGCCGATGTGGCCGCCGCCGCCCGCGCGCCGCTGGCCCGCCGGCACCTCGCGGTGGCCGAGGCTCTGGCGCCGCACATGCAGGACCCGCGTCTGCTCTCGGGCCGCGACTGCCCCTGCAACCCGGAGCGCTATGTGCGTCATTTGCTGCACGCCGACCCGGCCGGGGAATACGCCGTGGTGGCGCTGGTCTGGCGGCCCGGGCAGATGTCGCCCGTCCATGCCCACCGCACCTGGTGCGCGCTGGGCGTCCACCAGGGTGTGCTGAGCGAGCACTACTATGTCCCCGGGGCCCCGCCGCGCCTGGACGCCGTGCATCTGCGCCGGGCGGGCGATGTGAGCCATGGCCCCGCCGACCCGGACCTCATCCACCGCCTGGCGAATTGCTCGGCTGAGGTGGCGGTCTCCATCCATGTCTATGGCGTGCCCTTCGAGGATTTCGGCGACAAGGTGAACCTCATCCTGGGCTGAATGCTGGACTTTTCCGCCCGCGCGGGCGCATGGTCTTGCCTGCCAGGCGGAGCGGTGCGCCGCCCAAGCCCCGCACGGGTAAGATCGTAAGATGGTAAGGCGGCCAAGCCCCGCGCCGCGCGCGGCCATGCCCCTCCAAAGCCGCGGTTGACCCGCTGCCCCCCGACGCGTCTCCTGCCAGGGTGACGCCCCGCCGCCGCCCGTGACCGCTCCGCCCAAGCTCCTGCTCGGCCTGCTCTTCGGCGCGGCCGCGGCCTTCATCTGGAGCGGCCATGCCGTGGTGGCCCGCAACGCGCTGGCCGGGCAGGGCCTGCACGTGCTGGACCTGCTCTTCTGCCGCTACATCCCCGGCGCCCTTCTGCTGGCGCCGCTGGCCTGGCGCGAGCGGCGGGTGCTGGCCGCACTCGGCGTCTGGAAGCTGCTGGCGTTGAGCGTCACCGGCGGCGCGGTGAACCTCAGCTTCTTCGTCACCGCGCTCCATTTCGCGCCGGCGAGCCACGGCGCCACCATCGCGCCGATGACGGGGCCGGTGGTGGCGGCACTCGCCGCGTGGTGGCTGCTGCGCGAGCGGCCGACGGCCGGCCGCGCCGCGGCCCTCGGTGTCATGCTGCTGGGCGTGCTGCTGATCGGCTGGGATGGCTTGGGCCTGCACCCCGGCGCCTGGCGCGGCGACATCCTGCTGGTGATGGCGGGCGCCACCTGGGGCCTGTTCACCGTGCTGCTGCGGCGTTGGCAGGTGCCGGCCATTCCGGCCACGGCCGCGGTCTCGGTGGTGTCGGCGCCCATGGTGCTGCCGCTGTTCCTGGTCTTCCGCGCCGAGGAATTCTTCGCCCAGCCCATCACGCTCATCGCCTGGATGATCGTGGCGCAGGGGCTGCTGCTGGGGGTGGTCTCCATGTTCCTCTTCGCCCGCTGCGTGGAGACGCTGGGGGCCACGCGCGCCGGCACCATCTCGGTGCTGGTGCCGGTGATGGGCCTGCTGATGGCCGCCTTCTTCCTGGCCGAGCCCATCGGCTGGTTCAAGGCGATCGGTGCGGGGCTGGCGGCGGGGGCGATGCTGGTGGCGGTGCTCTTCACCGGCCGCCGGCTGGGCTGACCGCGACCCAGCCGCTGGTCGCATGGGCCACCAGCACCCCGTCCGCCGCGCGGGTGATCAACACCTCGCCATAGAGGCTGCGGCCTTTCGGCTTGATCAGCCGCGCATGGGCCACCACCGCCGCATTCCCCGCCGGGCGCAGGAACTGCATGGAAAGGCTGGCGGTCAGGCTGCGGTCCTCGCCCCCGCTGATGGCCAGCAGCGCGGCCCACATCGCCATGTCCGCCAGTCCCATCATGGCGGGGCCGGAGAGGGTGGGGCCGGGCCGCAGCAGCACGGGCAGGGGGTCGAGACGCAGCCGCGCCTCGCCGTCGCCCGCCTCCAGCACGCGCACGCCCCAGGCGGCGGTCATGGGCAGTTCGGCATGCATGAGGGCTTCGAGGGCCTGGATGTCCACGCGTTGTTCCTTTGGCGGCGGTTCTGCGCGTTCAGCATGCAGCGCCGCGCGCCTCGCCCCAAGGGTGCGGCGGGCCGGGCCTGGACGCGCGGCGCGGTGCCTCGCAACATCGCCCCATGTGCAGCACAGGACCGATGGTATGAACGCGCCCGCCCATGGCCCGCTGGCCGGCAAGATCGCCTATGTCACCGGCGGCAGCCGCGGTATCGGGCGCGCCTGCGCCATCGCCTTCGCCGAGGCGGGCGCGGATGTCGCCATCTCCCACCTCGATGACGAGGCGGAGGCGCGCACCTTGGTCCAGGCCGTCACGGCCCGCGGCCGCCGCGCCTTCCAGATGGCGGCCGATGCGGGCGATGTTTCCCAGATCAACGCCTTCATCGCGGCGGCCGAGGCCGCACTCGGCCCCTGCGACATCCTGCTGAACAATGCCGGCATCAACCTCCGCACCCCCTTCGGGCAGATCAGCGAGGCGGAGTTCGACCGCATGCTGAACATCCACCTGAAGGGGACGTTCTTCACCGCCCAGGCCGTCTATCCCGGCATGGTGGCGCGCGGCGGGGGGCGGATCATCAACATCGCCTCGCAGCTGGGCCTGAAGGGCTCGGCGGGCATCGTGACCTATTGCGCGGCCAAGGCGGGCATCATCGGCTTCACCCGCGCGCTGGCGCATGAGGCCGGACCGCTGGGGGTGCTGGTGAACGCCATCGCGCCAGGTCCCATCGAGACGGACCTCACGCGCTCGCGCGGGGCGGAATGGAAGGCCGAGATCGAAAGCCGCCTGCCGCTGCGCCGCATGGGCCGCGTGGAGGAGATCGCGGCGACGGCGGTGCTGCTGGCCGGGCCGGGCGGGTCCTATTATTGCGGCGCCTGCCTCTCGCCCAATGGCGGGGACATCATGCATTGAACCTGATCTGCCGACCTCTGCGCCCGGACGAGATCGCGACCGCCGTGGACTGGGCGGCGGCCGAGGGCTGGAACCCCGGCCTGGCCGACGCCCAGGCCTTCGCCGCCGCCGACCCGGAGGGCTTCTGGGGGGCGGAACGGGACGGCGAACTGCTCGCCTGCATCACGGCCGTCCGCACCGGCGAGGATTTCGGCTTCATCGGCTTCTACATCGCGCGCCCCGAAATCCGCGGGCAGGGGGTGGGCATCGCGCTGTGGCGCGCGGCCATGGCGCGACTGGAGGGTCGGTGCATCGGGCTGGACGGGGTGGTGGCGCAGCAGGCGAACTACCGCCGCTCGGGCTTCGAACTGGCCTGGAACAATGCGCGCTACCAGTCGCACGCGCCGCGCATCCCGGAGGTGGCGCCGGCCGATATTCGCGACGCCAGCGCCATTCCCTTCGCGCAATTGCTGGCCTTCGACGCCCAGGCCTTCGGCCTGCCGCGCCCCGATTTTCTCCGCGCCTGGATCGCCGTACCCGGCCACCGCGCCCGCGTGCTGCTGGATGCGGCAAGGGAGGTCGAAGGCTTCGCCGTCCTGCGGCCTTGCCGGGAGGGATCGAAGCTCGCGCCCCTCTTCGCGCGCGATGCGGAGGTGGCCCGCGCCCTCATCGCCGACGCCGCGCCGCACCGCGCCCCCGGCCCGCTGATCCTGGACCTGCCAGAGCCCCATGCCGAGGCGGTGGCCCTGGCGCGGTCCATGGGCATGGAGAAGGGCTTCGAGACGGCGCGCATGTATACGCGCGCTCCACCCCCCATGCGGCGGGACTGGATCTTCGGGCTGACCAGCTTCGAGCTGGGTTAGGCTCCAAACCCAATCAGTTCTAGCTCCGACGCGGCGTTGTGTGATTCAAGCTTTGTGTTGAGCGGAGCATGATCATGGCGGGCGAGTTCTGGCTGACGGACCGGCAATGGGAAGCGATCGCGCCCTTGCTTCCCAGCAACCAACCTGGCGCGCGGC
>NZ_JACIDJ010000003.1 GCF_014196305.1 Roseococcus suduntuyensis | reverse complement strand
CACACCCGCTACGACAAGCTCGCTCGGAACTTCGCCTCCGCCGTCGCCATCGCCGCCGTGATCATCTGCTGGTGCTGAATGAGTCCGGAGCCTAGAGCGGGATGCGTTGAGGTGGAATCACCGAAAACGCTGAATCCCGCTCTCAACAAAGGTTGGAGCAGGCGGCGTGAACGCATGTGAACGCAGCATGCTCTAGCGTCCGATCGGCTTCGGTGGAGTCACCGAAGCCGTGAATCGGCCGCTGGGTTAGCGCGACGCCCGAATCAGTGGCGTGAGGTCAAACCCCTCGCGCCGCGCGATGGCCAGCGCGCGCTCCACCTCCGCCTCCTCCAGCTCGGGCGTGCGCGACAGCAGCCAGAGCGAGCTGCGCGAGGGCGAACCCACCAGCGCCCAGCGATAGTCCGGGTGCAGCCCCAGCACCCAGTAGTCGCCGAAGAAGGGCCAGAAGAAGCTGACGCGCAGCCGCGCGCCCTCGCTGCCCTCCACCACATAGGCCTGGCCGCGCGCGTCGCGCCGCGGGCGGGCGGGGTCGAGGCCGTTCACGCAGGAATTGACCACGGTGATGCGCCCCGGCCCGGCGGCGGTGTATTCCGCCGTCGTCTCCTCGCAACGGAGCGTGCGGCTGTCCTGGAAGCTCTGCGGCAGGCGGGCCACCTCGTGCCAGAGGCCGAGATAGCGTTGCAGGTCCACCCGCTCCACCGTGGCGGGCGTCTCGGGGCCGGGGCGGGTGGCGCCGCAGGCGGAAAGCGCCAGCAGGGCCATGAGAAACAGGGTGCGCGTCATCGCAGGGCTCCTTCCGGCCAGGTCATGCAATGGTCGAAGACGCCGCCCGCCGTCGTGATCCACACCGCCTCGCGCTGCCCCGCGATCACGGTCAGTGCCCTTCGCAGCGCGCGCAGCCGGTAGGGCTGGCCCACGATATAGGGGTGCAGCGCGATGCCCATCACCTGCGGCAGCCCATCGGCCACCTGGCGCATCCGTTCGGCGAAATCCGCGATGAGCAGGTCCGCGAACTGCTCCGCCCCATCCTTGCGGCCGACGATGGAGGGGATGTCGTTCGCCTCCTGCGGGTAGGGGATGGCGAGCAGCCGGCCGGCGCGGGTGCGCATCCAGACGGGCTGGTCGTCCATGCACCAGTTCAGCGTGTAGCGGTAACCGGCCTCGGCCAGCAGGTCCGGCGTGACGCGGCTTTCCGCGATCCAGGGCGAGAGCCAGCCGCGCGGCGCCGCCCCCTCATGGGCCGTGATGGCGGCGGTGGATTCCGCGATCATCGCGGCTTCCTCGGCCTCGGGCAGGATGGACTGGCGTTCGCTATTGGTGCGGCCATGGCCCGCGATCTCGTCGCCGCGCGCGCGGTGGGCGGCGACGAGGTCCGGCGCGTAGCCGTACATGGCGCTGTTCAGCAGCACCGTGGCGGGCAGGGAGAGTTCGTCCAGCATCTGCAACAGCCGCCAGGCGCCGACCCGGTTGCCATAGTCGCGCCAGGCGTAGTTCAGGATGTCGGGCTGTGGGCCGCCGGGGGCGAGTTCCGCGCCCAGCCCCTCGCCGAAGGCGAAATGCTCCAGGTTGACGCCGAGATAGACCGCGAGCTTGCGCCCACCGGGCCAGGATTGGCGCGGGCGCTGGGCCCAGGGCAGATAGTCGTAGCGGCCGTGGCTGGGCAACATGGTCCGATCCTTCATCTGGCGTTCATGTCGCAAGGGGAAGCTTGTCCCGCAAGACATGGCGCAACCGACGCGATTCCCTTAAGAACCGAAGGGATGGAATCGCCTTCGAATGGCCGCGCGGCGTCGGCCTGGCTCATGCGGCAGGCGCGCGCCCAGCGGGGGCGCGTGGCGCTGCCGGTCGCGCTCGGCCTCGCCACCACGCTCTGCGCCGTGGGCCTCGCCTTCCTGATCGCGCGCGTGCTGGCCACGCTGCTGGGCTTCGCGGGCGGCGGCTGGGAGGATCTCGGCATCGCCGCCCTGCTGGTGCTGGCCATGGCGGGCCTCGGCATGGCGCAGGAGGCCGCGCAGAACCGGGCGGGTGAGGCCGCGCGTGCGAAGCTCCGCACCGCCCTTTTCGCGCGCCTGATGGAACTCGGCCCCGACGACAAGCGCGGCGTGGGCGAGAAGGCCGCCCTGCTGGTGGACCGCGTGGAGGCGCTGGACGGCTTCTTCGCCCGCTGGCTGCCCGCGGTGGCGCTGGCCATCCTCGCACCCGCCACCATCATCCTGGTCGCCGCCTGGGCCGACTGGGTCACGGCGCTGGTCCTGCTGGTGATGGGGCTGCTGGTGCCGGTCGGCATGGCCGTCACCGGCATCGGCGCGGCGCGGGAGAGCCGGCGCCAGATGGACGTGCTGGGCCGCCTCTCCGGCCGCTTCGTGGACCGGCTGCGCGGCCTCTCCACCCTGGTGCAGTTCAACCGCGCCGAGGACGAGGCCCGGCACCTGGGCCAGGTCGCCGAGGAATTCCGCACCCGCACCATGCGCGTGCTGCGCGTGGCCTTCCTCTCGACCACCGTGCTGGAATTGCTGGCCGCCGGCAGCATCGCCTACCTCGCCTGGCGGCATGGGGCGCATCTGGGCGCGAACCACCCCGACCCCGTGGCGGCCATCTTCTGCATCCTGCTGGTGCCGGCCTTCTTCCAGCCGCTGCGGACCTTCTCCCAGGCCTATCACGAGGCGATGTCGGCGCGGGGTGCCGCCGCCGACCTCGCCCCCCTGCTGGAGGCGCCGCCGGCCGAGGGCCTGCTGCTGGAATCCATGCCGCCGCGCGTGACGGTGGCCTTCACCGAGGTGGCGCTGCGCTACGAGGGCAATCCCAGGCCCGCCCTGGACCGCCTGACCTTCGCCGTCAGCCCCGGCGAGACGCTGCTGCTGGTCGGCCCCTCGGGCAGCGGCAAATCCTCGGTGCTGAAGCTGCTGATGGGCTTCGCGCGCCCCAGCTCGGGCCGCATCGCGCTGAACGGGCAGGACGCGACGCGCCTCAAGCCCGCCGAGCTGCGCCGCCTCTCGGCCTATGTCGGCCAGCGGGCGCATCTGTTCCAGGGCACGCTGCGCGAGAACATCGCCCTCGCGCGCCCCGACGCCAGCGCCGCCGAGATCACCCGCGCCGCCGAGGCCGCCCGCGTCATGTCCTTCGCCCGCCGCCTGCCCCAGGGCCTCGACACCGAGGTGGGCGAGGGGGGCTATGGCCTCTCCGGCGGGCAGCGCCAGCGCGTGGCCCTCGCCAGGGCGTTCCTGCGCGACGCCCCCCTCATCCTGCTGGACGAGCCCACCACCGCGCTCGACCCCGGCACCGAGGCCGAGGTGATGGAGGCCATCGCCCGCCTCTGCGCCGGGCGCACGGCCATCATTGCCACCCATTCGCCGCAGCTGCGCGGGCTGTCGGCGCGGGTGCTGGAACTGGGCGCGGGGCGGATGGCGGTGTCGCATGTGGAGTGATCTGTTCCGCGTGGCGCGGCTGTGGCGGTCGCGCTGGCCGGCGCTGGTCGCGGGGCTCGCCATCGCCATGGTGTCGGCGCTGTCGGGCATCGCGCTCATGACGCTGGCGGGCAAGGGGGTGGCGGCCGGCGTCACGGGGGGCGGGCTGATCGGCATCGCGGCCCTGCTCTGGCTGCGCCCCTTCGTGCTGATCCGTCCCGCCACCCGCTGGTGGGAACGCATGGCGAGCCATGACGCGGCCTTCCGGGCGCTCGCCGACACCCGCGTCTGGTTCTTTCGCCGCCTGGCCGAGCGCCGCCCCGGCGGCATCGGCATGGGCGGCTCGGGCGACCTGCTGGGACGCCTGATCGCCGATGTGGACGCGCTGGACCGTTTCTACCTGGGCGCCGTGGTGCCGGCGGCGGGGGCGCTCGCCGCCGTGCTGGCCATCGCGATCCTGCTGGGCGCCGAGCCCTGGCTGCTGGTGCTGATGGCCCTGCCGCTGCTGCTGGCGCTGGTGCTGCCGCTCGCCTTGGCGCCCGCCGCCGCCCGCGCCGCCACCGAGGCCGCCGCCCGCCGCGGCGAGATGCGCGCCGCCGCCGTGGACCCGCTGGCCGGGCTGGAGGACACGCTGGCCGCCAATGCCGAGCCCGCCGCCGCCCGCCGCCTCGCGCAGGCCGATGCCGCCATGATGCGCGCGCAGCGGCGCCTGGTGGGGCGCGGGGCCATGGCGGGCGCGCTGGGCCAGACGCTGACCCAGCTGGCCCTGCTGGGCGGCCTTGCCTGGGGGCTCTGGGCCGGCGAGGCGGGGGCGGCGTTGGCCGTGCTGGCCCTGTTCCTGGGCATCGCCGCACTGGAGATGCTGGGGCTGATGCCCCGCGCGGGGGCCGCGCTGGCCACCGCCGGCGCGGGTGCGAGACGCCTCTTCGAGACCACCGACACCCCGCCCCCCGTGGCCGAACCCACGGCCCCCGCCGCCATGCCCGAGGGGCGCGATCTGCGCTTCGAGGGCGTGCGCTTCGGCTGGCGCGCGGGCATGCCGCCGGTGCTGGACGGGCTGGACCTCACGCTGCGCCCCGCCGAGCGGCTGGCCATCCTGGGCCCCTCCGGCGCCGGCAAGTCCAGCATCGCGGCACTTCTGATGAAGTTCGCGGCCCCCCAGGGCGGCCGCATCACCCTGGGCGGCGCCGACATCGCCACCCTGGCGGCACCCGAACTGCGCGCCCGCATCGCCTATCTGGCGCAGGACGCGCGGCTGTTCGACGACAGCATCGCCAACAACCTGCGCATCGCTGCCCCCGGCGCGCCGGATGCGGCGCTGTGGCGCGCCTTGGCCAAGGCGGGCGTGGGCGAATTCGTGCGCGGCCTGCCCGAGGGCCTCGACACCTTCTGCGGCGAGGGCGGCGCCCGCTTCTCGGGCGGGGAGGCGCGGCGCATCGCGCTCGCCCGCGCCCTGCTGCCGCCCGCCGACATCCTCATCCTGGACGAACCCACCGCGGGCCTGGACGCCGAGGCCGCGCGCTCCTTCCTGGTGACGCTCGGCACCGCCTGCGAGGGGCGTTCCCTGCTGCTGCTGACCCATGAACTGACCGGGGTGGAGCCGCTGGACCGTGTCCTGCGCCTGGCGGGCGGCCGGCTGTTACCAGCCGCCGGTTGACGCGAGAGCGGGGTTGCTGGACGGATAGCCTCCCACCCCACCCCCGGAGAGAATCGCCATGCGCCGCCGCATGCTCCTGACCGCCGCCGCCCCGCTGATCCTCGCGGGCTGCGAGAGCTTCAACAACCTCACCGGCCGGCGCCTGGAAGACGAGCCGGTGGACGTCGTCTTCTTCACCATTGACGGCGACACGCTGGACGATGCCGGCCGCGCCGTGGTGCAGGGCGCCGCCCGCGGGGCCGCCCGCCATCCCTACGCGCGGGTGAACGTGTTCGGCTATGCCGGCCCGGCCGGCGGCGTGGCCTTCAACCGCGAACTGTCCGACCGCCGCGCCCGCCATGTGGCGGACCTGCTGCGCGAAGCCGGCGTGGCGGGGGACCGCATCTTCGTCGTGCCGCGCGGCCCGGTGCCCTTCGAGGCCGCGCCGATCGAGAGCCGCCGCGTCGAGATCCGCCTCGCCCGCCAGTGAGGGCCCGCGGGTAATGCCGCGCGAGCCGGCGCAGGTTCTCCACGAGGTCTTCGGCCACCCCGGCTTCCGCGGCCGCCAGGCCGAGATCGTGGCGCATGTGATGGAAGGGGGCTCCGGCCTCGTCCTCATGCCCACGGGGGGCGGCAAGTCGCTCTGCTTCCAGGTGCCGGCGTTGTGCCGGGACGGGCTGGCCGTGGTCGTCTCGCCGCTGATCGCCTTGATGGAGGACCAGGTCTCCGCCCTGCGCCAGCAGGGGGTGGCCGCCGCCGCGCTGCACTCGGACCTGGACGAACATGACCGCCGCGCGATCTGGCGCGGCGTCTTCGACGGCACGCTGAAGCTGCTCTACGTCTCGCCCGAGCGGCTGGCGATGGACGGCATGATCGAGCGCCTGGCCGAACTGCCCATCGCGCTGTTCGCGGTGGACGAGGCGCATTGCATCAGCCAGTGGGGGCATCATTTCCGGCCGGAATACCGCGCGCTCTCCTTCCTGCGCGACACCTTCCCGGGCGTGCCGCGCCTCGCTCTCACCGCCACCGCCGATGCGCGCACGGTGGAGGACATCCGCGGCCAACTGGGCCTGCGGGACGACCCGGTGTTCCGCGCCAGCTTCGACCGCCCGAACATCCACCTCGCCGCCGAGCCGCGCGAGCAGGAGAGGGCGCAGCTGCGCGCCTTCCTCCGCACCGCCATCCACGGCACGGGTGCGGGCATCGTCTATTGCGGCACCCGCGCGCGCGCCGAGGCCACGGCCGATTGGCTGCGCGCCGACGGGCATGACGCCGCCGCCTACCATGCCGGCATGGACAGCGCGGCCCGGCGCGACGCGCATCACCGCTTCGCGCGCGGCGATGCCGTCATCATGTGCGCCACCATCGCCTTCGGCATGGGCATAGACCGGCCGGATGTGCGCTTCGTGGCGCATCTCGCTTTGCCGCAGGGGCCGGAGGGCTGGTACCAGGAGATCGGCCGCGCCGGGCGCGACGGCATGCCCGCCCGCGCCCTGCTGCTCTACGGGCCCGGCGACATCGCGCTCGCCCGCCACCGCATCCAGGAAAGCCCCGCCAGCGACGACCAGAAGCGCATCGAGCGCGCGCGGCTGGACGCCATGGTGGGCATCGCCGAGGCCGCCACCTGCCGCAGGCGGGTGCTGCTGCGCTGCTTCGGCGAGGACCTCACCGAGGATTGCGGCAATTGCGACGTCTGCGCGGCACCCCCCAAGCTGTCGGACGCCACGGTGGCCGCCCAGAAGCTGCTGAGTGCCGCCGTCCGCACCGGGGGGCGCTTCGGCCTCGGGCACCTCGTGGACGTGCTGCGCGGCCGGCTGACCGACAAGGTGGCCCAGCACGGCCATGACCAGTTGCCCACCTTCGGCGTGGGCAGCGATTTGCCGGAGGGCACCTGGCGGGGCGTCGCGCGGCAGCTCGTGGCCTCGGGCGCGCTCGATGTGCGGGTGGAGAACCATGGCGAACTGGTCGCCACCGAGGCCGCCCGCCCCATCCTGCGCGGTGAGCAGCGGCTGATGCTGCGCGAGACGCCCAACCTCGGCCCCCGCCATTCCCGCCCCCGCGCCGACCGCGCCCCGGCCGACGAGGGCGATCCGCTCTTCGCCGCCCTGCGGGACTGGCGCAAATCCGAGGCCCGCGCCCAGGGCGTGCCGGCCTATGTCATCTTCCACGACGCCACGCTGGGCGAGATCGCGGCCCGCCGCCCCGGCAGCCTCGCGGAGCTGCGCGGCGTGCCCGGCGTGGGCGAAAGCAAGCTGGAACGCTATGGCGACGCGGTGCTGGAGGTGCTGGCGCGCGCCGATTGAAGGGCCGCGGCGCGGCCCGTCACCTCCGGGTGGCCGGGCGAGAGCCGGCAGGCCTGTTCGGCCAGCAGCGCCGCCGTCTCGGCCCGCCCCGCCACCGCCACCGCCTCGGCCAAGGCCAGCATGGCCTCGGCGCCATTGGGCGCGAATTGGCTGATCAGCGCCTGCTCGCCCGAAAGGGGCAGGCCGCGCCCCCAGAACCCCTCGCGCCGCACCTGCATGCCCGCGAGGTGCCGTTCGACGGCGAAGCGCAGCGCGGGGCGCAGCGCCTCGGGGGTCGCCTCCAGCGTGGGGCGCAGCGCGCGGGCATGGCTGCGGTAGAGGAAATCCGCGGCATGGGCGGCGGTCTGCGCGCCGTCCCAGATGCGGTAGCAGTAGAGGAGTTCGGGCAGGCATTCGACATGCAGCCCGGCGAGGGACGCGGCCTGCAGGAACTCCCAATCCTCGAAATAGGCGCGGTCGCGGGTGAAGCCGCCCATGCGGTCCCAGGCGTCGCGGCGCATGAACATGTTGGCATCGCCCATCATGTTCGCGAAGGCGCCGACCGCGGGCGCGGGCCCGATGGGCATCCACAGGCTGGGCTGGCGGGCGCGGGTGTCGGGTGGGCGGCCGCCGCCGTGGAAGGGCTGGTTCTGGCAGGTCAAGACATCCGCGCCCGAATGCAGCGCGGCCGAGACGAAGGTCGCGACCTCCTCGGGCCAGGCGAAGTTGTCGTCATCCATGAACAGCAGGAACTCGCCCTGCGAGGCGTCCACCGCGTGGTGGCGCGTGACGCCCTGCCAGGAATTCTCCGCATTGCGCAGCAGCTTCCAGCCCCGCGCGGCGAAGCGCGGGCGCAGCGCGTCGAGGAAGGCGAGGGTGGCGGGGGAGGTGCTGGCGTCATCCACCAGGATGAGTTCGATGGCCGGGTGGGTCTGCGCCTCGATGGAGGCGATCGCGTCCGCCAGCGTCTCATGCCGGTTGAAGGCGCCCATGCAGACCGAAACCAGCGGGGGCGCGTCGCGCCGCAGCGCGGGCGCGGCCGGCGGCACCGCAAGCCCGCCCTGGAATTCGAGCCAGGCCTCGCGCGCGCCCTCGGCCGTCACGGCGGCGCGGCCAGGCGCCATGCCCTGCGCCAGGGCGCGGCCCATGGCGGCGGCCAGCGCGCGGGGGTTGCGCGGGTAGAGCAGCCGCGCATGGTCCTCGGCGGCCAGCAGCTCCGGAATGCCGCCCACCTCCGGCGCCAGCAGCGGGATGCCGGCCGCGAGGCATTCGATCACGGCATAGGGCGCGTTCTCCATGGCGGAGGCGATGACGGCGAGGCGCCCGGGCGCCGACAGGTATTCCCGCGCGCCCGCCACGTCGCGGTCATTCACCACCTGCCAGGGAAAGGTCCAGCCGGAGGTGGCCACCGCGAGCCAGGCCAGCGCGTGGCAGCCCTCCATCTGCGCGATCTTGCCCAGGAAGGTGACGCGCGCGGGGGGCGTGCCCGCCTCCTGAAGTCGCGACACCGCCTCGCAGAACAGGTCTAGGCCCTTTCGCGCCTCCAGCCGCCCGAAGAAGACCAGCTCTTCCACCGGATGCGGCGTGGCATCCCCGTGCGGGCGGGCGGGAAAGCCCTGTGGCAGCATGTTGGGCAGCACGCCGTTGCGGGGCGGCAGGCGCCAGCCCATGCGCGCCACCTCGGCCAGCATGTAGCGCGAGGGGGCGATGACCACATCGGCGCCCTGCACGCTGCTGCGCTCCATCCAGTCGAGTTCCAGCTCCTCCAGATGGCGCAGGAAGGTGCCGGAATGGGCCAGGTGCCAAAGGGTGGGACTATGGACCTGGCAGACCAGGGCGGTGTCGGCGAGGCCGAGGCCGCAGCGCTTGGCCACCACCAGCCAATGGCCGATGCCGCGCATCTCATGGAAATGGATGGCGTCGAAGTGGCGTGACTTGATCCATTGCCAGGCGCCGTAGGCCTGTTCCTTCTCCTGGCCCGACAGGTGCAGGGCCACGAAGTCGATGCCGCGCGCGGCGTAGTGCGCGCGCCAATGGGTCAGCGGCAGCGTCTCGGTATAGGCGGCGGGGTAGAGCACCGTGACCTCGTGCCCCGCGTCGCGGAAGGCCTCGGCGCAGGCCAGGAAGGCCGTGCCCATGCCGCCGTTCCGCACGGGCCCCACGAAGTCGAAGGTCAGCAGGCAGATGCGCTGGCGCCTCATGCGGCGGTGGCGCTCAGCAGCAGATGGGGGCCGTGGCGGGTGGCCTCGCGCGGGGTCCAGCCGGCTTCGGCCAGCAGGCGGCGCAGCGCGGCCTCGCCCAGGAACCACCAGTAGGGCTGCTCGATTCCGGCGGCGCGGGCGGCCTCTGGCGTCATGCCGGCGGGCAGGAGGCGAAGCTGCGGCAGGTCGAGCCCCTGGGCGGAGAGGTGCGCGTGCAGCGCGGCGGAGGCGGCTTCGTCCAGCCGCCCGGCATGCCAGAGGCTCTCCGCCTCGAAGCCGGGTGCGGCGCCCGGGGCAGGCACCAGGCAGCCCAGCAGCAGGCCCCGCGCCCCGCTGCCGCGCAGTTGCGCGAGCCGGTGGCCGGGGTCCTCGGCGGCGGCGAGGTTGCCGGGGTCCACCACCAGGTCCAGCGGGCCGAGGCGGGCGGCAAGGTCCGGCGCGTCCCACTTCCCGCGCAGCCACCACAGCCAGGGCGGGTCGATGGCGCCCTCGATCTGGGCGGTGGTGCCGACGCGCGCGCGGGCGAGGAGCGCTTCGGCCACCGCCTCCAGCCCCAGCGCGGTGCCGGCCGCGCGCAACTGGCCATCCGCATCGTCGGGGCGTCGGGCGGAATAGGCCCGTGCGCTGGCGGCACCATGGCTGAGGGCGTGCAGCACCAGGGCCGCCACGGCCGAGGGCGCATCGCCCACCACCAGCACATGCCGCCCGGCCGCGCTGGCGGCCAGCGCCATGGCGAGGGGCGAGGGCATGAGAGGCGGGCCAGGGGAAGGCAGGGCAGGGGGAGGCGCGGCGGCTGCCGGGGCTGGCAGGGGCGGCAGCGGCCGGGCGGCCAGCGCCGCCAGCCAGCGCGACATCCGCGCCCGGTTCACCCCCATGTCCGACCAGCCCAGCAGGCTGTGGGAATAGAGGCGCAGCACGGAACCGGCGCTGGCGGGCCGGACCTCCGCATGGATCAGGTCCGGGAAGTTCGCCATGGCCGAGCGCTGCACCCATTGCGCCCGGAGCCCGGCGTCGGGCATGGCGCGGCGGGTGGTGCGCGGTTCGGCCGCCGCCACCTCCAGCAGGGCGTCGAACAGGGCCTCGGGCGGGGTGGTGTAGGGCGGCGTGGTGAGTTGCGCCCAGGGGTGGCCCGCCGGCGCGGCGAGGCAGGCATTGGGCGAGCGGGGCGGCACCAGGGTGTCGAAATCCAGCGGTTGGGCCGGGGGCAGCCCTGCCTCGCCACGGCCGAGCCAGGCGCGCAGCGCGTTCATTCGGGCGGCCGCGCCCTGAGGCGGATGACGCCGTGCATGGCCTCGGGCGGCACGGGCTTGCCCTTGCGCAGGATGTCCACCGCGCCCTCGGCCGACAGCACGGCGGCCACGCCGCGCACGGCCGTCATGTGGCGGCGCCAGTCCTCGGGGTCGAGGGCGCGCGCCACCTCGGAGGGGCAGATGGATTTCTCCGGGCCGCGCTCGGCGGTCTGGCGCAGGATTTCGGCGCGGATGGCATCGGGGGTCAGGGCACCAGCCATGTGGCCTCCTCCTGGCCCGCCGCGGTCCAGGTGAAACGGGCGCGGCGATGCCCGGTGGCGGCGAGCCAGAGCCATTCCATCCGCGCGAAGACGAGGCGCAGCGCCATGAAATGCGCGCGGCCCTCGCCCATCTCGGCAGGGGCGGGCGGCGGCTCCGCCACGGGCGTGCCGGGCGCGGGCTCGATGCCGTAGCACAACCGGCTGAAGGGGCGGCTTGCCTCCCAGGCCGCATCCGCCACCGTGTCATCCCGGTGCAGGCTGGCCTGGCCTTCCAGGCGGATTTGCACCTGATGGCCGGGGTCGTAGAGGTGCAGGCAGGCGCGCGGGTCGCGCAGCAGTTCGGCCTGCTTGCCGCTGCGGGCGTCGCTGTGCAGGCGCAGGCTGCGGGTGGCGGCGTCGAAGCCGCGCAGCACCAGGGTGCGGGCGCGCGGCGCGCCGTCCAGGCCGATGGTGGCCAGGGTGGGCGTGTGGAAGGGGCTGCGCCGGTCGGCTACGCCGCGGGAGATCAGGGCGAAGGCTTCCGCGCGGGTGGCGGCGAGGTCATCGGCGAAGGCGGGGCGCGGGCGGCTCACGCGGCCAGGACCTTCTGGGCCAGCGCCGTGCCGCTGTCGAAGGCGGCCTCGGCCCGGCCCGCGAGGCAGCCATCCGAGGCATAGCCCAGCGCGCCATCCCAGAGGCAGGGCGCCCCCAGCGGCGATTGCAGCAGGGCGTAGCGCCAGCGATGGGCCTGGGCGAAGAGCGGCGTCTCGGCCGTGAAGGCGGCCAGCAAAGGCGCGATGACGTGCTCCGGCGTCTCCTCCAGATGCGCGGCGGAGAAGCCGGGGCTGGCCTGGATCACCCAATTCTCCTGGCTGGCGTCGCGGCCGGGCTTGCTGCTGTCCCGTGCCGCCCAGCCGATGATGCCGCGGTGGCGCAGCGTGTCGGGCAGGGGCAGGCGCGTGGCGAAGCCGGCCAGCACCGTCCAGCAGGGGGCGTAGCGGATGCCCACCAGGCTCCGCGCCAGGCGGGGCGCGTGCGGGGCCAGCAGCGGGATGGCCTGGGGGGCGGGGGTGGTGACCAGCACCGCGGCGAAGGGGCCCTGCGCGCCGGCGGCGTGGTCGAGGAACCAGCCCTTTTCCTCCTGCCGCAGGGCGCGGATTTCGCAGGCGGTGGTGACGTCGAGCCCGCCCGCCATCGCGCGGCCCAGGGCGGACATGCCGGGGGCCGGCACGCGGCGCAGGGAATCGGGCCAGGGCCGCGCCTGGATTTCGTCCAGCAGGGCGGCGAAGCCCTTGCCCTCGGCACGGACATATTGCGCGCCATGGTCGAAGCTGTGGGTGACGCCGTCATGGGTGATGCGGCGCGTGGCCAGCCGCCCGCCCACGCCGCGCCCCTTGTCGAAGACGCGCACGGGACGCCCCGCGGCGGCGAGGAGGCGGGCGGCGGTCAGCCCCGCGAGGCCCGCTCCGATGATGGCGATGGGCAACATCACGTCATCAATGCCAGCTTGGGAGGCTGGCGCAAGGGCCGTTCGTCAGGCGGTCCAGGCGGGGAAGGGGTCGGGCAGGTCGCGCGCGCGCTTCATCTCGGCCGGTGTGCAGAGGGTGGCGTCGAATTGGCGGCGCAAGGCAGCCTCGTCCATGCCGATGCCGATGAGGACGATCTCCTGCCGCCGGTCGCCGAAGGGCTCCTCCCAAAGGCGCTCGATCATGGTGCGCCAGCCGGCATCCTCCGGCCAGCGACCGGGGGGCACGGCGGCCCACCAATGGCCCGCGCCCTGGTGGCGGCCCACGCGGCCGGCGAGCTGCCATTCGCCCACCCAGGCATGGCGCGTGGCCAGCCAGAAGAAGCCCTTGGCGCGGACCACGCCGGGCAGGTCGCCCTCGATCAGCGCCTTGAAGCGGCCGGGATGCACGGGGCGGCGGGCGCGCCAGACGAAGTTCGTGATGCCGAATTCCTCGCTCTCGGGCAGGTGGCCGCCGAGCAGCGCCTGCTGCCAGCCCGCCGCCTCCTGCGCGCGCTCGAAGTCGAAGCGGCCCGTGCCCAGCACCTTGGCCAGCGGCACGCGGCCATGGGCGGTGGAGAGGATTTCGGCGCGCGGGTTGAAGGTGGCGAGCAGGCCGGCGAGGCGGCCGAGTTCCTCCGGCGTCACCAGATCGGCCTTGTTCACCAGGATCACGTCGGCGAACTCCACCTGCTCCACCAGCAGGTCCACGAGCTGGCGGGTGTCGCCCTCGCCCGCCGTCTCGCCGCGCCGGGCCAGGGTGTCGGCGCTGGAATAATCCTCCAGGAAGGTGCCGGCATCCACCACCGTCACCATGGTGTCGAGGCGGGCGACATCGCCCAGGCGGAAGCCGCTCTCGGTCGTGAAGTCGAAGGTGGCGGCGACGGGCATGGGTTCGCTGACGCCGGTGCTCTCGATCACCAGCGCGTCGAAGCGGTCCTCGGCGGCGAGTTTCGCCACCTCCTGCATGAGGTCCTCGCGGAGCGTGCAGCAGATGCAGCCATTGGACATCTCGACCAGCTTCTCCTCGGTGCGGGAGAGGCTTCCGTCGCCCCGGAGGGGCGCGGATGTGTCGTCGCCCCGGAGGGGCGCGGAGGTATCGTTGCCCACCAGCGCGCCGTCTATGTTCACCTCGCTCATGTCGTTCACGATGACGGCGACGCGCTGCCCCTCGCGGTTGGCGAGGATGTGGTTCAGCAGCGTGGTCTTGCCCGCGCCCAGGAAGCCCGAGAGCACGGTGACGGGAAGGGGCCGTGCCATCAGCAGCACCCCGCTTCGTCAATGCAGAGCACCAGGCGCCGGCGGCGGGCCTCGGGGAGGTGCGAGAGCGGAGGCGAGCGGTGCAGCACATGCCCGCCAGGCCGCGCCCGGCCACGGAAGAGGGCGACGGCGCCGAACGGCACCTCATGCGGCACGGCGTCCTGATCCGCCATGGTCCATTGCGTGCCCGGCCCGGCATAGGTGACGAGCAGGCGCAACCCCACCGCGTCCACATGGAACTTCCGGCAGGCATCGCCCGTGATGCCGTCGAAGCGCAGGCGGATATGCGTGGCGCGGGTGAGTGCGGCGAACATGTGCGCGAGGCGCAGCGCATCGGACAGCAGGTTGAGCGGCGCGGGGCCGGGCAGGCTGGCCACCGCCGCGTCCAGCGCCTCGTCCGGCGTGCCCTCGCCCATGGCGCGGAAGGGGCCGGCAGAGGCGAGCGGCGCCACCTCGCGGTTCCAGCCGTCCGGCATGTCCCGCAACCACAGCGCCAGGCCCACATCCTGGTGCAGGGCCGTGAGCAGCACGGTCTCCACCGTGGAGATCACGGCGCGGGGTGGGGGTTCGGCCACCGGGGTGGCGGGCGGGGCGAAGGCTTCGCAGAGGAAGGGCATGAATGTGATAGTATAACATAACTCAACCTGCGCAAGCCCCGGCTTGCCCTTTGCCGGGGGCCGTCCTATCCGCCGCGCATCGCTGCCGGAAGGAAAACCCATGCCCGCCATTGCCGATATCGTCGCCCGCGAAGTGCTCGACAGCCGCGGCAACCCCACCGTCGAGGCCGAGGTGGTCCTGGATGATGGCAGCCAGGGCCGCGCCATCGTCCCCTCCGGCGCCTCCACCGGCGCGCATGAGGCGGCGGAGCTGCGCGATGGCGACAAGTCCCGCTTCGGCGGCAAGGGCGTGCGCCAGGCCTGCGCGAATGTGGAGGGCGAGATCTTCGACGCCATCGGCGGCATGGATGCCTCCGAGCAGGTGAAGATCGACAACCTGATGATCGAGCTGGACGGCACGCCCAACAAGTCGCGCCTGGGGGCCAATGCCATCCTGGCGGTCAGCCTGGCCGTGGCGAAGGCGGCGGCCAACGCGCATGAACTGCCGCTCTATCGCTATGTCGGCGGCACCTTCGCCCGCACCCTGCCGGTCCCGATGATGAACATCATCAATGGCGGCAAGCATGCCGACAACCCGATCGACATCCAGGAATTCATGATCATGCCGGTGGCCGCCGGCACGGCCGCCGATGCGGTGCGTGTGGGGGCGGAGGTCTTCGCGGCACTCAAGAAGGCGCTGCACGACGCCGGCCACAACACCAATGTGGGCGACGAGGGTGGCTTCGCGCCGAACATCGGCAGCGCGGACGAGGCGCTCTCCTTCATCGCCAAGGCCTGCGAGGCGGCCGGCCACCGGGTGGGCGAGGACATCCTCTTCGCGCTCGACTGCGCGGCCAGCGAATTCTACCACGGCGGCAAGTATGTGCTGGAGGGCGAGGGCAAGACGCTCGATGCCGGCGGCATGGTGGACTACCTGGCGGCGCTCTGCGCCAAGTGGCCCATCGTCTCCATCGAGGATGGCTGCCACGAGGACGACTGGGACGGCTGGAAGCTGCTGACCGACCGCCTGGGTGCGAAGGTGCAGCTGGTGGGCGACGACCTGTTCGTGACCAACCCCGAGCGCCTGCGCCAGGGCATCGAGACGGGCACAGCCAATTCCATCCTCATCAAGGTGAACCAGATCGGCACGCTGACCGAGACGCTGGAGGCGGTGGAGACCGCGCATCGCGCCGGCTACACGGCGGTGATGAGCCACCGCTCCGGCGAGACCGAGGATGCGACCATCGCCGACCTCGCGGTGGCCACCAATTGCGGGCAGATCAAGACGGGTTCGCTCTCGCGTTCGGACCGGCTGGCCAAGTACAACCAGCTGATCCGGATCGAGCAGGATCTGGGGCCGGCCGCGCGCTATGCCGGCCGCACCATCTTGCGGCGCTAGCCGGCGGGGCGCCCGGGCTGAAGCCGGGCGCCTTTTCCCTTGCGAAACCACCGCTTTGGTGATGAGTTGCGGCGGGCGGTCCGGGGGGACCGCCGGTCGTGGGGGACTATCACATGCTGGCGTGGCTGGGCCGTCTGGCGCGGGGGTTGATCGCGCCCGTGCTCTTCTTCGGGGCCTCGGCCTTCTTCATCTGGCACGCCCAGCAGGGTGAGCAGCGGCACGTCGAGCGGCTGCAGGACCTGGCCCAGGCGCGTATCGGCCTGAACATCGCCACCGCCGAGCGTGAAGCCATGGAACGCCGCGTGAACGCCGTGCGCGGCAGCGAGATGGACCGCGACCAGGTGGAGGAACGCGCCCGCGCGCTGTTGAACCTGAGCCGCCCGGGCGAGATCATCCTGCCCTACGCCCCGGGCGAACGCCTCTACTAGCGCCTGATCCGCGCAGGCGGAATCGCCGGAGCGGTGAATCAGTCGCCTTGAGTCAGCCTGATCCGCGCAGGCGGAATCGCCGGAGCGGTGAGTCAGTCGCCTTGAGTCAGATCGCCGGCGGGTCCAGCGGCCCGCGCTCGCCCACCCAGCGCCAGCCGCCCGTGGCGCCACTCATCCGCTTCACCATGTCCTGTGCCGCCCAGAAACCGCGGATCACGCGCTTGTCGAGGCCGGTGGCGGACAGCACGTCCCCGCCCGGCCAGGGCTTGAACGGGTTGCCGCGCGCATAGGCCCAGATGCTGACGCGCCGCGTGGGCCTGTCCGCGATGCCGCGGCGGTGGAAGCCGCTGGTGTCCGCGATGACGAGCGTGTTGGGCGCCACCGCCATCTTGCGCGGGGCGGGATAGCCCAGGCGCGGCAGCGCCGCCTCCTCGATGCGGAGCGAGCCTTCGCGCGTGCTGCGGTCCGCGGCCCGCGCCGCGCCGATGGAGACCTGCCTCTCCCACGCCAGATGCCGCCGGTTGGGGCGGTGCGAACCGGGGACATAGGTGAAGCCCGCCTCGCCCTCCGCCACCTCGTCGAGAAACAGCCAGGACTTCACGGTGGGGTGGAAGGTGTCGGTGTGGAAGTCCGACTGGATGTCGGGCGGGGCCTCGCGCACATGGCTGAACACCGTCTGCACGAAGAGGAAGGGCGATTGCCGGAAGGAGCCCACGAAGTCGTGCAGGGCACGGTAGGGCGCGAAGCCGAGTGCCGCGCGGGTGGCGGGCAGGTGCGCCAGCGAGGCGGCATCCAGCGGGATGAGGCGCGTCAGCGTGTAGCCGTCCAGGTATTCGCGCGCGGGCAGGCGCGCGGCGAAAAGCTCCGCGCGCATGGCGGCGAAATCGGCGGCGGGGAGGAAGTCGGGCTTGGTTAGGAAGCCATGTTCCATGAGGGCGCGCTGGTCTTCCGCCTCCACCCCCTGCGCCAGGGCGGCGCGGCGGCGTTCGCCCAGGCGCTGCGCCAGGTTGCGGCGCGCGATGTGCAGCCCGGCGCGGTTCAGCCGTGGGCTGCCGATCAGCGGGTTCTTCTCGAAGGATTTGGCGCCGGTGGCGAGCGCCATGGCATGGAGCGGAAGCAGCGGCCAATGATGCCAGGCCATGTGGGTCCCTCATCTGCCCAGGGTGGAATGTGCGGCAGGCGCCCCGGCCGCGCAATCCGTGGGGAAGGCGCTGAGGCCGCGCAGGGGCGCGCGCAGCACCAGCAGCACCGAGAGAGCGAAGCCCAGCAGGGCCAGCAGCAGGCCCGCCTCCGCGCCGTCCCGGGCCGCCAGCGCGCCGCCGGCCAGCGCCCCCAGCGGCCGCACGCCGAAGACCGCCACCTGCATCACCGCCCCCACCCGGCCCAGCAGCGCCGAGGGCGTCACCGCCTGGCGCAGTGTGGTCTGCGTGACCTGCCAGAGCATCGGGCCGAACCCCACCAGCCATTGCGACAGCGCGAGGCGCGGGAAGGCCGGCAGCAGCCCGGCCCAGAGCAGCAGCACGGCCAGCAGCGTCAGCCCCGGCCCCAGCGCCAGCACATGGCCGGGCGCCAGCACGCGCAGCACCAGGGGGGCCGCGACCGCCCCCATCATCAGCCCCGCGCCGTAGAAGCCCAGCGCCAGCCCCGTCTCGGCCGGGGTGAGGCCAAGCGGGCCCAGCGCCAGCGGCACCAGCACGGCCAGCAGGGCGAAGAAGGCGAAGTTCCAGGCGATGGCGCAGAAGGCGAGGCCGCGCAGATGCGCCTCGCGCCAGGTGAAGCGCGCGCCCTCCAGGATGGCGAGGCGCAGCGGCACGCGCGGGGCGGGCGGCGGTTCGGCCGGCAGCCGGCCCAGGGCCAGGGCGCCCGTCACGGCGAAGGCGGCGGCGAGCGGTAAGGCGAGGCCCGGCGAGCCCAGCTGCGCGCAGAGGCCGGCGAGGGGTGCCGCCACCAGCGTCGCCACCCCGCGGGCGAGTTCGATGGCCGCGTTGGCGCGGGGGCGGCGCGCGGCGGCCACATAGCCCGGCAGCAGGGCGGCCACGGCCAGGATGCCCACCACCACCGCGCCACTGCCCAGGAAGGCGGCCAGGGCGAGGGTGGCCGGGTGGTGGCGCAGCGCCCAGGCCAGCAGGAAGCCGAGTGCCGCGGCCCAGAGCGCCACCCGCAGCGCCCGCACCCGCCCCGCGCGGTCCAGCCAGGCGCCGGCCGGCAGGGAGACCAGCAGCCAGGCCGCCCCCTGCGCCGCCACCAGCGCGCCCGTCATGCCGGGGCCGCCGCCGAGATGGAGCGTGGCCAGCAGGGGCAGTGCCGCCAGCGCCGCCTGGTCGGCGCCGTGCAGGGCGAAGGTGGAGAGGGCGAGGCGGCGTTCGGGTGTCATGCGGCGGTTGTGGCGGGGCGGCCGGGATCATCGCCATCCGGATGGTGCGTTGATGCGCCGCAGCATGTTAACCAATATCAAGTTAAAATTCATAAATCGTTGATTTTCTGCCGGTTTGGCGTTGATGGTCCTCCTTGCAACGGCGTGTGGGCGCCCTTAATGATGGGGCAGTTCGACAGGGAGAACGCCATGCCCCCCGAAACCTCGGGCGCCAAGCGCCGCAGCCGTGGCAAGGAGCCCGCGATGGGTCGTGACGTTCTGCTGCAGGCCTATCGGGACATGCTGCTGATCCGCCGTTTCGAGGAGAAGGCGGGCCAGCTCTACGGCATGGGGCTGATCGGCGGCTTCTGCCACCTCTACATCGGCCAGGAGGCCGTGGTGGTGGGCATGCAGATGTGCCTCGTCCCAGGCGACCAGGTCATCACCTCCTACCGCGACCATGGCCACATGCTGGCCACCGGCATGGAGGCCCGCGGCGTGATGGCGGAGCTGACGGGCCGCATCGGCGGCTATTCCAAGGGCAAGGGCGGGAGCATGCACATGTTCTCGCGCGAGAAGGGCTTCTTCGGCGGCCATGGCATCGTGGGCGCGCAGGTCTCGCTGGGCGCGGGCCTCGCCTTCTCGAACATGTACCGCGGCAATGACAATGTGGCGCTGACCTATTTCGGCGAGGGCGCCTCCAACCAGGGCCAGGTCTTCGAGAGCCTGAACCTGGCGGCACTCTTCAAGCTGCCCTGCATCTTCATCATTGAGAACAACAAGTACGGCATGGGCACGAGCGTGGAGCGCGCCAGCGCCAGCCGCGACCTGTCGAAGAATGGCAGCCCCTGGGGCATCCCGGGCGAGCAGGTGGACGGCATGAACGTCCGCACCGTGTTCGAGGCCGGAAGCCGCGCCGTGGCCCACTGCCGCGCCGGCAACGGCCCCTATCTGTTGGAGATGAAGACCTACCGCTACCGCGGCCACTCCATGTCGGACCCCGCGAAGTATCGCACCCGCGAGGAGGTGCAGAAGATGCGCGAGCAGCATGACTGCCTGGAGACCGCGCGGGCCGAATTGATGGCGCAGGGCGTGACCGAGGCCGACCTCAAGACGATTGACGACGAGGTGAAGGCCATCGTGCAGGACAGCGCGGAATTCGCGCAGGAATCGCCGGAGCCGCCGGAGAGCGAGCTCTGGACCGACATCCTTCTGGAGACCAAGTGAGATGGGCGTCGAGATCCTGATGCCGGCGCTTTCGCCCACCATGACGGAGGGCAAGCTCGCGCGGTGGCTGAAGAAGGAAGGCGATGCGGTGAAGTCCGGCGACGTGATCGCCGAGATCGAGACCGACAAGGCCACCATGGAGGTCGAGGCGGTGGATGAGGGCACCATCACCCGCATCCTGGTGCCCGAGGGCACGGAGAACGTGTCGGTGAACAGCCCCATCGCGGAGCTGGATGGTGGTTCGGGCGGGGCGAAGGCCGAAGCGCCGAAACCCGCCGCCGAAGCACCCAAGGCCGAAGCACCCAAGGCCGAGGCGCCCGCGCCCAAGGCCAGCGCCGTGCCCGAGGATGTGGCCGCCACCCCCTCCGCCCAGCCCGAGCGCGATTGGGGCCCCACCCGCTCCATGACCGTGCGCGAGGCGCTGCGCGATGCCATGGCCGCCGAGATGCGCCTGGATGGCGACGTCTTCCTGATCGGCGAGGAGGTCGGCCAGTACCAGGGCGCCTACAAGATCAGCCAGGGCCTGCTGGACGAGTTCGGCCCGAAGCGCGTCATGGACATGCCCATCACGGAGCATGGCTTCACCGGCATGGCGGTGGGCGCGGCCTTCAACGGCCTCAAGCCCATCGTCGAGTTCATGACCTTCAACTTCTCGATGCAGGCCATCGACCAGATCATCAACTCGGCCGCCAAGACGCTCTACATGTCGGGCGGGCAGCTGGGTTGCCCCATCGTGTTCCGTGGACCGAACGGGGCCGCGTCCCGCGTGGCCGCGCAGCACAGCCAGTGCTACGCCTCCTGGTACGCGCATTGCCCGGGGTTGAAGGTGGTCGCGCCGTGGAGTGCCGCGGATGCGAAGGGGCTGCTGCGCGCGGCCATCCGCGACCCGAACCCGGTCATCTTCCTGGAGAACGAGATCCTCTACGGGCAGAGCTTCGAATGCCCGACGGATGACGACTTCATCCTGCCCATCGGCAAGGCGAAGATCGAGCGCGAAGGCACGGACGTCACGCTCGTGGCCTTCTCCATCATGGTCGGCATGGCGCTGCAGGCGGCGGAAAAGCTGGCCGAGCAGGGCATCAGCGCGGAGGTGATCAACCTGCGCACGCTGCGGCCGTTGGACACCGAGACCATCGTGAACTCCGTGAAGAAGACCAACCGCCTGGTGACGCTGGAGGAGGGCTGGCCCTATGCCGGCATCGGCGCCGAGGTGGCCATGCAGATCATGGAACACGCCTTCGACCACCTGGACGCGCCGCCCACCCGCGTGACGGGGCTTGACCTGCCGATGCCCTACGCCGCCAATCTCGAGAAGCTCGCCCTGCCGCGCCTCGAACAGGTGGTGGAAGCGGCGCGCGCCGTGACCTACCGCTAAGCAAGGGGCGCCCGCACATGGCCACCAACATCCTGATGCCCGCCCTCTCGCCCACCATGACGGAGGGCACGCTCGCCCGCTGGCTGAAGAAGGAGGGCGACAGCATCAAGGCCGGCGACATCATCGCCGAGATCGAGACCGACAAGGCCACCATGGAAGTCGAGGCCGTGGATGAAGGCATCCTCGGCAAGATCCTGGTGGCGGACGGCACCGAGGGCGTGAAGGTGAACGACGTCATCGCCGTGCTGGTCGAGCAGGGCGAGAAGGCGCCGGACGCCGCTTCGCCCAAGCCTGAGGCGAAGGCGGAGGCGCCGAAGCCAGAGGCACCCAAACCCGAGGCACCCAAACCCGAAGCGCCGAAGGCGGAACCCGCGAAGCCCGCGCCGGCGCCCGCTGCCTCGGGCGATCGCGTCTTCGCCTCGCCGCTCGCGCGGCGCATGGCGCAGCAGGCAGGGATTGAATTGGCCGCGGTCACGGGCAGCGGACCGCAGGGGCGAATCGTGAAGGCCGATGTCGAGGCGGCAATGAACCGCCCGGCGGCCCCGAAGCGCGACGCTGCACCCGTGACCGCGGAGGCGGGGAAGCCCGCACCCGCGCCTTCTTCCGCCCCTGGCCCGAAGCCGGCACCCGCCGCGCCGGCCATCACGGCGCCGCACACGGCGGTGCCGAATTCCTCCATGCGCAAGGTCATCGCGCGGCGGCTCACGGAATCGAAGACCACCGTGCCGCATTTCTACGTGGCGATGGATTTCGAACTGGACGCGCTGCTGAAGCTGCGCGCGGACCTGAATGCGCAGTCGCCCAAGGAAGGTGCCGGCGCGTTCAAGCTTTCGGTGAACGACCTCATCATCAAGGCCTGCGCCGTGGCGCTGCGCCGCCACCCGGGCGTGAACGCCGCCTGGACGGATGAGGCCATCCTGCAATTCCAGGATGTGGACATCAGCGTGGCGGTGGCCATCCCGGACGGGCTGATCACGCCCATCGTGAAGGGCGCGGACCGCAAGGGCCTCGCCACCATCTCCAACGAGATGAAGGACCTCGGCGCGCGGGCCAAGGCCGGCAAGCTGAAGCCCGAGGAATTCCAGGGCGGCGGCTTCAGCATCTCCAACATGGGGATGTATGGCGTGTCCTTCTTCTCGGCCATCATCAACCCGCCCCAGGCCGGCATCCTGGCCGTGGGCGCGGGCGAGCAGCGGCCGGTGGTGAAGAATGGCGCGCTGGCCATCGCGACGGTGATGACCTGCCAGCTCTCCGTGGACCACCGCGTGGTGGATGGCGCGCTGGCGGCCGAATTCATGGCCACGCTGAAGGGCCTGATCGAGAACCCGCTGAGCCTGATGCTGTGACCATCCGCGCGGCCAGCCCGGCGGATGCGTCCGCCGTCTTCACGCTGGTCCGCGCGCTGGCCGAATACGAGGAATTGCTGGGCGACTTCCGCGCCACCGAGGCGGATTTCCACCGCCTCCTGGAACAGGGCGCCTGCCGGGCGCTGCTGGCGGAGGTGGAGGGCGAGGCCGTGGGCATCGCCCTCTTCTACCCCACCGCGCTCACTTTCCTGGGCGGGCGGGGGCTTTGGCTGGAAGACCTGTTCGTGGTCCCGGCCCATCGCGGCGCGGGGCATGGCATGGCACTGCTGCGGGCGCTGGCGCGGCTGACGCTGGACGAAGGCTTCGTCGCGCTGGAGTGGAATGTGCTCGACTGGAACGCGCCGGCCATCGCCCTCTATGACCGCATCGGGGCCACGGCGCGCACGCAATGGACGGACCGGCGGCTCGCCGGCGCGGCACTCTCCGCGCTCGCCGCCTGAGGAGAGGCAAGATGGCCGAGACATTCGACCTGGTGGTGGTGGGCGGCGGGCCTGGCGGCTATGTGGCCGCCATCCGCGCCTCGCAGCTCAAGATGAAGGTCGCGCTGGTGGAGCGCGAGAATTTGGGCGGCATCTGCCTCAACTGGGGCTGCATCCCGACCAAGGCGCTGCTGCGCGCCTCCGAGATCAACCACCTGCTGCACAGCCTCGATGCCTATGGCTTCGCGGCCGACAATGTCCGCTTCGACTTCGCGAAGGTGGTGAAGCGCTCGCGCGCCGTGGCGGGGCAGCTCTCGGGCGGCGTGAAGCACCTGCTGAAGAAGAACAAGGTCACGGTCTTCGACGGGCAGGGCGCGCTGGCGGGCCCGGGCAAGCTCAAGGTCACCAAGGACGGGAAGCCGGTGGCGGAGCTGGCCGCTAAGCACATCATCCTGGCCACCGGCGCCCGCGCCCGCGTGCTGCCGGGCATGGAGCCGGACGGCAAGCTCATCTGGTCCTACCGCGAGGCGATGACGCCGGCCGCGCTTCCGAAGAAGATCATCGTCATGGGCTCGGGCGCCATCGGCAGCGAGTTCGCGTCCTTCTACCTCAACATGGGTGCGGAGGTGACGCTGATCGAGGTGATGGACCGCATCCTGCCGGTCGAGGACGCCGAGATCAGCGCCTTCGTCCACAAGGCCTTCGTGGGTCAGGGCATGAAGGTCATCACCAATGCCCGGGTGCAGGGGGTGCGGAAGGGCGCGGACAGCATCACGGCTATCGTGGAAGCGAACGGCAAGGTGCAGGACATTACGGCCGACAAGCTGATTTCCGCGGTCGGCATCGTGGGCAATGTGGAAAATCTCGGCCTGGAGGGCACCAAGGTCGAGGTGGACCGCACCCATGTGAAGACCGACCCCATGGGCCGCACCGGCGAGCCTGGCGTCTATGCCATCGGCGACCTGACGGGCGCGCCCTGGCTGGCGCACAAGGCGAGCCACGAGGGCATCATCTGCGTGGAAGCCATCGCGGGCCTGCACCCGCACCCGATGGACGTGCTGAACATCCCCGGCTGCACCTATTGCCGCCCGCAGGTGGCGAGCGTGGGGCTGACCGAGGCCCGCGCCAAGGAAGCCGGGCACGAGGTGCGCGTGGGCCGCTTCCCCTTCATCGGCAATGGCAAGGCCATCGCGATGGGCGAGCCCGAGGGCTTCGTGAAGACCGTCTTCGACGCCAAGACGGGCGAGCTTCTGGGCGCCCACATGGTCGGGCCGGAGGTGACGGAGATGATCCAGGGCTATGGCATCGCCCGCACCCTGGAATCCACCGAAGCCGAACTCATGCACACCGTCTTCCCGCATCCGACGGTGAGCGAGGCGATGCACGAGAGCGTGCTGGATGCCTATGGGCGCGTGATACATATCTAATTGCCCTCAAACGCCGGGCGCCACGCCGCAGGCGTGCCTTCGGCACGACGCCTCCGGCGGCTTGGCTTTCGCCGCGCTTCAGATGCGTGGGCGGGTAGGGCGGTTGGGCGGCGCCGGCCGCTTTGCGGCCGGAGCGTGGGGCGGGTGCTTCCGCCGCCGCCTGTTCCGCTGTCGGCGGGCGGCAGGGTTGCACTGACGGATGGGGGCTGGGGAAAACCTCGCCCCGCGCTATATGGAGCCACCATGGCCCGCATCGAGATCGACCACCGCAGCAAGGCGGAGACCGCCCGCACCGGCGCCGCGCGGCACCCGGAAAAGGCGAACCGCCCCGACAACCCCATCCAGCGGAAACCCGCCTGGATCCGGGTGAAGGCGCCCACCCACCCGATCTACCATGAGACGCGCGCGCTGATGCGCGACAACAAGCTGGTTACCGTCTGCGAGGAAGCGGCCTGCCCCAACATCGGCGAGTGCTGGTCCCAGCGCCACGCCACCATGATGATCATGGGCGAGATCTGCACCCGCGCCTGCGCCTTCTGCAATGTCGCCACCGGCATGCCGAACGCCCTCGATGCCGACGAACCCCGCCGGGTGGGCGAGGCGGTGGCCAAGCTCGGCCTGCGCCATGTCGTCATCACCAGCGTGGACCGCGACGACCTGGCCGATGGCGGGGCGCTGCATTTCGCGCAGACCATCGCCGCCATCCGCGCCAGCGCACCCGAGACCACGGTCGAAATCCTCACCCCCGATTTCCTGCGCAAGCCCGGCGCGCTGGAGGTGGTGGTCGAGGCCCGGCCGGACGTGTTCAACCACAACCTGGAAACGGTGCCGCGTCTCTACCCAACCATCCGCCCCGGCGCGCGCTACTACCATTCCCTGCGCTTGCTGGACCGCGCGAAGCAGCTCGACAAGACGATCTTCACCAAGTCCGGCATCATGGTGGGGCTGGGCGAGGAGCGCATCGAGGTGCAGCAGGTGATGGACGACCTCCGCAGCGCGGAAGTGGATTTCCTGACGGTGGGGCAATACCTCCAGCCCACGGTGAAGCATGCGGCCGTCGCCCGCTTCGTGGAACCCACGGAGTTCGAGGACTATGCCAGCATGGCCCGCGCCAAGGGCTTTCTTCTCGTTTCGGCCACGCCGCTGACGCGCAGCTCCTACCACGCGGACAGGGACTTCGCGGCGCTGAAGGAAGCGCGCCTCAAGGCATTGGGCGCCTGATGCCCACCCATGCCGAAAAGCGCATCCTGCGCCACCGCCCGGAGGAGGTCTTCCAGATCGTCGCCGACGTGCACCGCTACCCGGAATTCCTGCCCTGGTGCGTGGGCGCGCGCGTGCTCAGCCGCGACGAGCAGAAGCTGGTGGCGGACCTCACCATCGGCTTCAAGATGTTCCGCGAGACCTTCCGCAGCGACGTCACCCTGCAACGCCCCGGCATGATCCAGGTGCAATACCTGGACGGCCCCTTCCGCTATCTGAACAACACCTGGAAGCTCAACCCCGTGCCGCAGGGCACGGAGGTGGATTTCTTCGTGGATTTCGAATTCAAGTCCCGCCTGCTGCAGGCCGTGATCGGCACCGTCTTCAACGAGGCCACGCGGCTGATGGTGCGTGCCTTCGAACGCCGGACCATGCAGGTCTATGGCCGCAACTCGGCCGCCGCGCCGCGGCCATCGGAAGTGCCTTCTACGCCCGGCTAGCGTCCGATCGCCTCGGTGGAACCACCGAGGCGTGAATCGGCCGCTTGCGGTGCGTCCGATCGCCTCGGTGGAATCACCAAGGCGTGAATCGGCCGCTTGCGGTGCGTCCGATCGCCTCGGTGCAATCACCGAGGCGTGAATCGGCCGCCGCGGGCAGAAACCCCCCGTTCCCGGCGCGAGCAAAGCGTTCTAGCCTTCGCGCCATGGTCCATGCTCCCAACCGCCCGCCCGCCGGTGCGCCACCCGTGCGCATCAACCTCTATTCCGACACCCAGACGCGCCCCACGCCGGCCATGAAGGCCGCGATGATGGAGGCCGAGGTGGGCGACGAGCAGCATGGCGATGACCCCACCGTCCATGCCCTGTGCGACCGCATGGCGGAGCTCATGGGCAAGGAGGCGGCGATGTATTTGCCGTCCGGCACCATGTGCAACGTCATCGCCATCCTCACCCATTGCAAGAAGGGCGATGAGGTGCTGGCGCACGAGACCAGCCACATCCTGCACAGCGAGGGCGGCACCCATGCCGCGCTGACCGGCGTGCAGATCATGCCGCTGAAGGGTGCGCGTGGCCTCTTCACTGCCGATGACGTGCGCGCCGGCATCCGCCCCAAGACCCGCTACGCCCCCCCTCAGCGCATGCTGGAGGTGGAGCAGACCGCCAATATCGGCGGCGGCGTGGTCTGGCCGCTGGCGCAGCTCACCGCCGTCACCGATGTGGCGCGGGAGCAGGGCTGGGCCACCCATATGGACGGCGCGCGGCTGATGAACGCCTGCGTCGCCGCCGGCGTGGCGCCGAAGGACATGGTGGCCGGCTTCGACAGCGTCTGGCTCGACTTCACCAAGGGGTTGGGCGCGCCGCTGGGGGCCGTGCTCTGCGGCAGCTCCGAGTTCATCGGCGAGGCCTGGCGCTGGAAGCAGCGGCTGGGCGGCTCCATGCGCCAGGCCGGCATCTGCGCCGCCGCCTGCCTCTATTCGCTGGACCACCATGTGGACCGGCTGGCGGAGGACCACGCGAATGCCAAGGCGCTGGCGCGCGGACTCGCGCAGATCGAGGGCGTGATGGTGGAGGAGCCCGACACCAACCTCGTCTTCTTCGACATCAAGGGCACGGGGGTGGCGGTGGAGGAACTCCAGCGGCGCCTCGCCCTACAGGGGATCATGGTCAGTGGCCTGGGCGGCCGTGTGCGCGCCTGCACCCATCTGGACGTGACGGCGGCGATGATTCCCGAGGCCGTCACCGCCATCCGGGATGCGCTGCACGCCTGACACCTGGGCGCGCGCCCGCCGTGGCGCGCGCGCCGACCGCTCCGGCCGCGATGCCGAGGCCATCGCGCGCGACCTGCTGCGCGCCGAGGGCTGGACCATCCTCGCCGAACGCGCCCGCACCCCGGCGGGCGAGCTGGATCTCATCGCCGAACGCGAAGGCCTGCTCGTCTTCGTCGAAGTGAAGGCGCGCCTCAGCTTTCGCGAAGCGGCCTTCGCGCTGACGCCCCGCCAGCAATCCCGGCTTCAGGCGGCGGCCGCCATCTGGCTGGCCGCGCATCCGGGCCATGGCGCGGCGGGGATGCGCTTCGACGTCATCCTCGTCGCCGCCGATGGGGCGGCGCGGCGCATCACGGACGCGTTGCGGGCCGGCTGACGGCGCTGGTCGTGGTCCAGGCCGGGCGCGGGCGATAGGCGTCCAGGTAGTCGTGGTTCATGAAGAACTCGTCGCGCGGGAACATGTCCGTCAGCGGGGGCTCCACGCGGGCCATCTGCGGTGTCCAGACCTGGACCTCGCCCGCCACGAGGTGGCCGAGATCGGTGATGGAGGGATTGCCGCGCTGGATGAAGGCCAGCGTCTCCGGCGCGCGCAGCCGGGCGATCAGCGCCGCCTGGTCCAGCGCGATGGGCTGGTCGCTGCCGATCAGCGCGTTGATGGGCCGCAGCAGCACCACATGGGGGAAGACGGCGGCGAAGGTGTCCACCACGCGCCAGGTCGGCGCCCATTGCACGTAGATGCCGCCCGGCGCCAGGCGCTCGCGCACCTGCTGCAGGAATTCGGCGCTGTAGAGCAGGCCGGAATGCGAGGTCTGCGGGCGGATGGCATCGGCCTCGATCACGTCATAGAGCGTGTCGCCCTGGGTCAGCGCGCGGCGCCCGTCGCCCGCCTCCAGCCGCACGCGCGGGTCGTTCAGCAGCGCGGCCACGCCCGATTCCGGCCGCGCGCGGGCGATGTGGCCCAGCGCGTCCAGCACGGGGGCGATGAGTTCCACGCCACGGATCTCGCGCGTGGCGGCGTTCACGGTCGCGCCATAGGGCGTGCCGCCCGAGCCCACGCCGATGGCCAGCACCCGCTGCGGGTCGGGGTGGATCAGCGGCCCCAGCATGCCCAGCAGGATATGGGCGTCGAGGAAGGGCACGAAGCCCTGGCCGAAGCCCATGATGAAGAAGCGGCCCGGCTGGCGGCCCTGGCCCTCGCCATGCTCGCGCCAGAAGGCGATCCCCGAGCGGTCCTCGCCCCAGGCGAAGCGGGCCTGGTCGGGCAGCCCGTGCAGCCGCGCCCAGAAACGTTCATTGCTGGGCATCAGCAGCGCGATGGCGGCCGTGGCCGCGGCCAGCGCCGCCGTCCAGGTGCGCGAGGGGCCGCGCGCCTGCCACAGCCAGGCGCCCAGCAGGCCGAGCGAGACGATGGCCAGCAGCAGCATCGTCCCCATCGTGCCGAAGAAGTGGAAGGTGACGAGGCCCGTGCCGATGGACCCCGCCGCATTGCCCAGGATGTTGGCCAGCTGCACCCAGCCCACCCGCGCGCCCACGCTCGCCAGGTCCTGTTGCACGGCGCGCTGCACGAAGGGGAAGGTCATGCCGATGATGAAGGAGGGCGGGGCCACCACCGCGACGATGATGGCCGTGGAAATGGCGAGGTGCGTCGGCCCGAAGCGGTCGAAGTCGGGCGCCATGAAGTCGGCCAGCGGCGAATGGCCCATGGCCCACCACAGCGCGCCCAGCAGCAACGCGCCCAGCGCGAAGCCCGCACCCTGGGTCAGGAAGAAGGCCGGCCGGGGGTCGCGCATGTTGCGCACCATGCGCGCGGCCAGCGCCATGCCCAGCCCATCGGCCAGCAGGAAGACGCCGAGGATGGTCGGAAACAGGTAGGCATGGAACTGCCCCACCTGGCCCAGCATCCGCACCCAGACGATCTCGAGCGCCACGATCACATAGCCCGAGAGGAAGACCAGCAGGCACCACAGCGGCAATCCGCCGAAGGGCGCGGGGCCGGTGGTGACGGCGCGCGCCGCGCGGCGCGGCGGCACCTCGCGGGAGAGCGAGGCCAGCAGCGTCAGCGCCAGGATGGCGGCGATCACGTCCAGGGCCGCGGCCAGGCCCAGCGCGCCCACGAAGCCCAGATGGCCCACGATGAACCAGCCGCCGACCAGCGCCCCCATGCCCGCGCCCAGGGTGTTGAGGCCATAGAGCGTGCCCAGTCGTTCGGCGATGGAGCCGAGGTCCGTCGCGATGGCGCGGGCCAGCAGGGGCAGCGAGGCGCCCATCAGCGTGGTGGGAATGACGAGGCCCGCGAAGCACAGCGCGAAGATGGCGGCGGGGCTCTCCACCTGGTCCACCATGCCGATGGCCAGGAAGTCGTAGAGGAAGGGCTTGGAAGCGAGCGCGCAGGCGGCCACCGCCAGCTCCGCCATCGCGAAGGCCAGCATCGCACCCCGCGGCGAAAGCCGGTCCGCGACCTTGGCGCCGATGATGGAGCCGAGCCCGAGCCCCGAGAGGAAGGCGCTGACCACCAGCGCGGCCGAGACGGTGTCGGAGCCCGCGAAGACCCCCAGCATGCGTTGCCAGATGATCTGACACAGCAGGGCGCCGAACCCCGAGAGGAAGAAGGCCACCATCAGCCGTGTCATATGCCTGCCCCGGAAATTATAATTCTGGGTTGACCGGATGCGCAGCGCTCATGGCGAATTTGTGGCGAGACCGGTGATTTCGTAAGGCGCGCGCAAGGTTCTGTTGACGAAGCGACCAGAGCGGTTTCCCCTTCATCCAAACCACATCACAGGGAGGTTCCCATGCGCGCCTGGGCCGTCGTCGAGAACGGAAAGCCACTCCAGGAAATCGAGCTGCCCACCCCCGAGCCGCAGGGCGACGAGGTGCTGCTGGAAGTGACCCATGCCGGCGTCTGCCACAGCGACCTGCACATCTGGGAGGGCGAGTACGACATGGGCGCCCGCGGCAAGCTGCGCATGACGGATCGTGGTCTCAAGCTGCCGCTCGCCATGGGCCATGAGATCGTGGGCAAGGTGCTGAAATGGGGCCCGGGCGCCAAGGGGCAGGGGCTGAAGAAGGGGCAGGTGCGCCTGGTCTTCCCCTGGGTGGGCTGCGGCAATTGCGCCCGCTGCAAGCGCGGCGAGGAGAACATGTGCGCCGTGCAGTCGCGCGCGCTCGGCGTCTATCAGAATGGCGGCTACGCGACCCATGTGCTGGCGACGCATTGGCGCCACCTGATCCCGATTGATGGACTCGATCCCGCGCTGGCTGCGACCTATGCGTGTTCGGGTGTGACGGTCTATTCGGCCATCCGCAAGCTGATGCCCATGGGCAAGAAGGAGCCTATCGTGGTGGTGGGCGCGGGCGGGCTCGGGCTGCAGGCCATCGCGGTGCTGGCGGGCATGGGCCACAAGCGCATCTGCGCGGTGGATGTGGACCAGGGCAAGCTCGACGCCGCGCGCGCGCAAGGCGCCACCGAGACGGTGCTGGCCAGCGGCGACGACACGGCCAAGCGCATCATCCAGGCCTGTGGCGGCCCGGTGCAGGGCATCATTGACCTGGTGAACGGCAGCCAGTCCGCGCTGGCGGCCTTCGACGCGCTGGGCAAGGGCGGCAAGCTGATCCAGGTGGGGCTGTTCGGCGGCGAGCTGCGTGTGCCGCTGCCGCTGATGCCCATCCGCGCCATCACCATGCGCGGCAGTTATGTGGGCAGCCTCACGGAGCTGCGGGAGCTGGTGGGGATGGCCCAGAAGGGCAAGATCCCGCCTATCCCGGTCAGCACCGCCAGGTTGGACGAGGCGGATGCGGTGCTGAACCGACTGCGCGAGGGCAAGATTACCGGGCGGACCATTCTCACCGCCTCGTGAAGCTTTTGGGCGGCCGATTCACGCGCCCGGCCGTGCCGGGCACGATCGGACGCTGGCATGGGCGGCCGATTGACGCGCCCGGCTGTGCCGGCCGCGATCGGACGCGTCAGCCAAATCGTGCCCTGAGCCACGCCCCGGCCGCCTCCACCGCGCGGTCGGCCGCCCCCACCTGGCCCAGTGCGCGCAGGAAGCCGTGCACCGTGCCGGGGAAGGCCTGCATCTCCAGGCTGACGCCGGCCTCGCGCAACCGGTCGGCGAAGGCGTAGTTCTCGCTCGCCAGCACATCCAGCTCCGCGATGTGCAGCAGGGTGGAGGGCAGGGCCGAGAGGTCCCCCCGCATGGGCGAGGCGAAGGGCGAGAGCCGTGCCACCGGGTCGGGGCAATAGGCGTCCCAGTAGAAGCGCATCTTCTCGAAGGTCAGCCCATAGCCTTGGGCGAATTCGCGGTAGCTCGGCGTGTCCAGCGCATGGTCGAAGACGCCGTAGTTCAGCAACAGGCCGCGCAGGGGCACGGGGGCGGGGCCTTCCGCGTCCAGCAGCGCGAGGCCGGCGGCCAGGTTGGCGCCGGCGCTGTCGCCCCCCAGCACGATGCGCGTGGGGTCCACCCCCAGCTCCGCGCCGCGCGTGGCCACATGGCGCAGCACGGCGGCGCATTCCTCCAGCGCCTGGGGGAAGACGGCCTCCGGGCTCAGCGCGTAGTCGGGGCCGAGCACCACGCAGTTGGCCGCGGCGGCGTAGCTGCGCATCAGCCGGTCATGGGTGTCGATGCTGCCCCAGACCCAGCCGCCGCCATGCAGGTAGATCACCACGGGCAGGTCGGGGTCATGGCTCGGCCGGTGCAGCCGCACCTGCATGCGCCGCCCGCGGATGGGCAGCCAGAGGTCGCGGCTTTCGGCCATCACCGGCCCGCCTTCGGAGAGCGGCTCCTGCGGGCCGTCGTTCAGGCGGCGCTGCTCGTCGAAGGAGCCGCTGCGCGGCGGGGAGGGGAAGATGATGGGCGGTTGGCCCGCCAGGCGCGCCGCCATCATGGCGTTGAAGGCGGCCATCTCGGGGTCGAGGCGCGGATCGGTCGGGCTGGGTTCTGCTGTCATGCGGGCGGCCTATGATCTGGAGCATGATCCGCAACACGGATCATGCTCCATCCCGTGCTGAGAGAATGATTCACCGCTTCGGCGATTCCGCCTCCGCGGATCATGCTCTAGCCTCAGCCCAGCGCGCCCCGACAATTTCCGCAAGGTGCCGACCCCATGTCCATGATCCTGAACGCCCGTCCCGGGGCGGGTTTCCGCGAGACCGCGCTGTTCCGCCCGACATCGGTGGTGCTGCTGGCGGACGCCGCGCTGCCCGAATCGGCGATCCTGGCGCGCAACATGGCCAGCGGCGGCTTCCAGGGCAGGCTGATGATCGAGGGCATGGCGCATCCCGGCTTTGCCGCCCATGACGCGCCGGCGGAGCTGGCCGTGCTCAGCCTCGCCCCAGCCGACCAGGAGAAGGCGCTGCTGACGCTGGCCGCCACGGGCTGCCGGGCGGTGGTGGTGCCGGTGGCCTCTCCTGGCCTCGCGCGGCTCGCGGCGGCGGCGGGCGTGCGGGCGCTGGGCGAGCGCAGCTTCGGCCTCGCCATCCCCGCCCTCGGCCTCAACGCCACGCTGGCGCAGGCGCCCATTCCGCGCGGCGGGCTGGCGCTGATGGCGCAATCCTCGGCGGTGGCGCGCGCGGTGCTGGATTGGGCGGTGGCGGAGGGGCTGGGCTTCAGCCACATCATCGGCGTCGGCGCCAATGACGATATCGGCTTCGCGGCGGGGCTCGACTGGCTGGCGCGCGACACGGGCACGGCCTGCGTGCTGCTGGAGCTGCGGCGGGTGAAGCAGCGGCGCCTGTTCGTCTCGGCCGCGCGGGCGGCGGCGCGCACGCGGCCCGTGCTGGCGCTGCGCCCCGGCGCGCGGGCGGCGGACCCCTCGGGTGTCACGGAGGCGGTGATGGAGGCCACGCTGCGCCGCGCGGGCGTGCTCAGCGCGCGCGGCCTCGAGGACTGGCTGGCCGCCGCCGCGACGCTCGCCCGCGCCAAGCCGCGCACGGGGCAAGGCAGGGGCGATGCGGTGGCCATCGTCGCCAATGGCCTCGGCATGGCGCGGCTGGCGGCCGATGCGGCGCTGCGCGAGGGGCTGCGCCTCGCCACCCCCGGCGCGGAGACCGATGCCCTGCTCACGCCCCTGCTGCCGGCGGGCTGGCCGCTGCGCCACCCGCTTTCGCTCGGTGGCCGGGCGGGGGGGCAGTTGCTGGAGGCCGCGCGGCTGCTCTCGACCGACCCGGGCGTGGATGTCGTGGTGGCGCTGCGCGCGCCGGAGGAGGCGCCCTTGGCCCCGCTGGCCGTGCCGCGCGCGGGGCGTGGCGCGCCCATCCTGTTCTGCATGCCGGGTGCCGCGCGCGCCCCCTTCGTCGCCGCCGGCCTGCCCAGCTTCGCCACGCCGGAGGCCGCGCTGCGCGGCGCCGCCCACCTGGCGGAGGAGCGCCGCAACCGCGCGGCCGCCGCCGAACTCCCGCCGGCCCAGGTGCTGGAGGTCCATCCCGAGGCGGACAAGGTGCGCGCCATCTTCGACGCCGCCCGCGCCGCGGGGCGCCTCGTGCTCTATGAGGACGAGGCGCTGGCGGTGCTGGCCGCCTATGGCGTGCCGGTGGTGGAGCACCGCCTGGCCGCCACGCCCGAGGAAGCCGCCGCCCATGCCGCATCCCTCGGCCCGCCCTTGGTGCTGAAGGCGCGCACCCTGCTGGCCGACAAGAGCGAGTTCGGCGCCGTGATGCTGAACCTGCGCGAGCCCGCTTCGGTGGGCGAGGCCGCCACGTCCATGGCGGGCGAGATGGCGCGCCTCATGCCCGAGGCCGGCTTCGCGGGCTTCCTGCTGCAGCGCCAGGCGCCGCGCGGGCAATTGGAACTGCGGCTGCGCGCGGGGGAGGAGGCCATGTTCGGCCCCTGGATCGGCTTCGGCCAGGGCGGCACCACGGCGGAACTGGCGCGCGACGAGGCCTTCGACCTGCCGCCCTTGAACCTGCCGCTGGCCCATGCGCTGATCGCGCGCACGCGGCTTTCCGCCCTGCTGCCCGGTTTCCGCGACCGCGCCCCGGTGGACGAGGCCGCCATCGCCGACACGCTGGTGCGCTTCAGCCAGTTGCTGGTGGATTTCCCCGAGATCGCCTCGCTGGACGTGAACCCGCTGCGCGTCGATGCGCGGGGCGTGGTGGCGGTGGACGGCCATGTGGTGCTGCGCCCGGCGGGGGAGCGCGCCATGCTCGCCATCCCGCCCTATCCCGCGCATCTGGGCGGGCTCTACACCGCGCCCGATGGCCGTGTCTTCGAGGTGCGCCCCATCCGCCCCGAGGATGCGGAGGCGCAGGGGGCCATGTTCCGCGAGATGCCGCCCGAGGATGTGCGCTATCGCTTCTTCTCGGTGATGAAGGAGCTGCCGCCGCCCTTGCTCGCCCGCCTCACCCAGATCGACTACGGGCGGGAGATGGCCTTCATCGCCATGCACGGGAAGCGCAATTTCGGCACGGCGCGCGTGATCCGCGAGCCCTTCGGCACGGCCGCGGAATTCGCGGTGGGCCTGGTGCCGGCGGCGAAGGGCACGGGCCTCGCGCGGCACCTCATGGCGCGGGTGGAGGATTGGGCGCGGCGCGAGGGTGTCACGGAACTGGTCGGCCATGTGCTGGCCGACAACCGGCCCATGCTGCATTTCTGCGAGAAGCTGGGCTACCGGCTGCGCCGCAGCCCCGAGGACCATGACATCATGCTGGCCGTGAAGGTGCTGGAACCGACGGGTTGACGCGCGGCTCTGGGGCGGCAAGGCTCAGTGTCCAGGGAGAACGCAAGCACACCCATCGGTGACCGGCGCCGCCGGCCGCAGAGGAGAGATGCGATGCGTTATGTTCTCGCGATGCTGGCGAGCCTGCTGGCCCTTCCCGCCCAGGCGCAGGATCGCGCCCTTCTCCAGCTCGACTGGATCCCCACCGGCGAGCACGCCGCCTATTTCGCGGGCGTGCAGCGCGGCACCTGGCGGGAGCTGGGCATAGACCTCTCGCTGACGCGCGGCTTCGGCTCGGGCGACACCATCAACAAGCTGGCCAATGGAGCGGCACAGTTCGGCGTGGCCGACATCGGCGCGCTGATGGTGGCCCGCGCCCGGCAGAACGTGCCCGTGACGTCCGTGATGCAGGTCTACACGCACTCGCCGCATTCCATGTTCGTGCTGCGCGCCAGCAACATCACCAATTTCCGCCAGCTGGAGGGCCGGCGCATCTCCATCACGCCCGGCAATTCGCACCGCCTCTACTTCCCCGAGGTGATGCGCCGCGCGGGCGGCAATGCGGACAGCATCACCTGGGTGAACATGGACGCCTCGGCCATGGCGGCCATGCTGATCTCGCGGCGCGTGGACGCGGCGCCCTTCTTCGCCATCCACCACTACTACCAGAACAAGGCGGCGCAGCGGGCGGGGCAGGAGATCGTGGCCCTGCCCTTCGTGGAGACGGGCTTCGCCATCTACTCCACCGGCCTGGTCGCGACCGACGCGCTGATCCAGCAGAACCCCGACCTGGTGCGCCGCTTCGTGCAGGGCGCGCAGCGTAGCTTCGAATGGGCGCGCGACAACCAGGCCGAGGCCTGCCGCCTGCATGTGACGCGCAACCCGGAGGTCGCGCAGGATGACTGCGAGGGCAGCCTGCGCGCCACCATGACCTACGTCTTCAACGACCACCAGCGCGCCACGGGCTTCGGCCGCTGGGAGAGCGAGCGCCTGGCCTTCACCTGGCGCAACGTGGCCGAGAGCCAGCAGATAGACCCCGCGACCCTCGACCCCGCGCGCTTCATCACGACGAACTTCCTGCCGTGATCCTGCTCTCGGGCGTGGGCAAGACCTTCCGTGGCCGCGATGGCGGCCGCGTGGAGGCGCTCTCCGACATCACGCTGCGCGTGGCGCCCGGCGAGTTCGTGGCCATCGTGGGTGCGTCGGGCTGCGGCAAGTCCACGCTGCTGCGGCTGGTGGCCGGCTTGGTGCCGGTGAGCCTCGGCCGGGTGGAGGTCAGCGGCACGCTGGTGAGCGAGCCTCGCGCCGACACGGCCATGGTCTTCCAGGCGCCCACCCTGCTGCCGTGGGCCGATGTGCTGCGAAACGTGACCTTCCCGCTGCGGCTGATGGGCAAGGCCACCCGCACCACTGAGGACGAGGCCCGCGTCCTTCTGGCGAAGGCGGGCCTGACCGGCTTCGAGACCAAGCTCCCGCGCGAGCTTTCGGGCGGCATGCAGCAGCGGGTGGCCATCTGCCGCGCCCTGCTGCAGCAGCCGCGCGTGCTGCTGATGGACGAGCCCTTCGGCGCGCTGGACGCGCTGACGCGCGAGGAGATGTCCATCGAACTGCTCCGCATCTGGGCCGAGACGGGGGCCGCGGTGCTGTTCGTGACGCATTCCATCAGCGAGGCCGTGCTGCTGGCCGATCGCGTGGTGGTGATGAGCCCGCGCCCGGGCCGCATCGCCGATGTCATCCAGGTGGGGCTGCCCCGTCCGCGCGACTTCGCACAGGAGGGAACGCCCGCCTTCCACGACGCCGCGCAGCGCATCCGCGCGCTGATCTACGCGAAGAAGGAGGCGGCCCATGGCGCGGCCTAACCTGACCGGACCCATCGCGGTCATCCTGCTGTTCGTCATCTGGGAGGGCAGCGTGCAGGGCTTCGGCATCCGCGAATTCCTGCTGCCGGCGCCAAGCGTCATTCTCTCCGAGGCCTGGACCATCCGCGGCGCCATCCTGAACCACACGCTGGCCACGCTGCAGACGGTGCTGCTGGGATTC
This sequence comes from Roseococcus suduntuyensis, assembly GCF_014196305.1. Classification (GTDB taxonomy): domain Bacteria; phylum Pseudomonadota; class Alphaproteobacteria; order Acetobacterales; family Acetobacteraceae; genus Roseococcus; species Roseococcus suduntuyensis. The sequence goes on along the minus strand of NZ_JACIDJ010000003.1, from coordinate 395,142 downwards.
GCGGCGGCGGTGCTAATCTCGCTGCCGCTGGCCATGGCCATCGCGTCCTCGCCCGTGATCTCGGCTGCGATCTATCCGCTGCTGGTCATCACGCAGTCCATCCCGAAGGTCGCACTCGCACCGATCCTGATCGTGGCGCTGGGCGCCAACGAGGTGCCGCGCGTGATCGTGACCTTCCTCGTCGCCTTCTTTCCGCTGGTGGTGGCGAGTGTCGCGGGGCTGCTGGCGGCGCCGCCCGAACTCATCGAACTCGGCCGCGCCTGCCGGGCGGGGCGGGTGCAGCAGATGCTGCGCATCCGCCTGCCCTATGCCGTGCCCTTCGTCTTCGGCGGGCTGAAGGTGGCGGCGGCGCTGTCCGTGGTGGGCGCGGTGGTAGCGGAATTCGTGGGGGCCGATGCGGGGCTGGGCTACCTGATCCAGACCTCCATGGCCTTCTTCCGCACGCCGCTGGCGTTTGCCGCCGTCGTCATCCTGGCGCTCATGGGCATGACGCTCTTCGCCCTTGTGGGGCTGATGGAGCGCGTGCTCTTCCCCTGGTCCACGTCCAGCCAGACCAACATCCCCGCCGCCTGAGGAAACCATCCATGGCCACCATGAAACCCGGCTTCACCGTCATTCGCGGCGCGCGCCTGGCCGACCCTGCCCTGCGCCGCGCCGAAGCCACCGACGTGCTGATCCAGGACGGCATCATCCGCGAGGTGGGCGTGGGCCTCGCCGCGCCCGAGGGCGCCACCGTCGTGGACGCCGCCGGCATGGTGATCCACCCCGGCCTCATCAACGCGCACACCCATGGCCATGGCGGACTGGCGCGCGGGCAGGGGGACAAGTGGACGCTGGAACTGCTCCTGGCCGCCGGCCCCTGGATCTCGGGCGGGCGCACGCTGGAGGACAAGAAGACCTCCACCCTGATCTGCGCGGCCGAGATGGTGGCGAAGGGCTGCACCGCCGCCTACGACCTCACCTACGAATTCCCGCTGCCCTCGCGCGAGGGCATGGACGCGGTGGCCGAAGCCTATGCGGAGGTGGGCATGCGCGCCGTCGTCGCCCCCATGGTGGCCGACCGCACCGTCTATGAGGCCATTCCCGGCCTGATGGAGGCCCTGCCGCCCGGCCTGCAGAAGGATGTGGAGGCGCTGCGCCTGCGCCCGGCGGAGGAGACGCTTTCCGCCATGTCCGACATCCTGAAGCATTGGCGCTGGGGTGCCGCCGATATCCGCGCGGCCGTCGCGCCCACCATTCCGCATCATTGCTCCGACGCCTTCCTCTGCGGCTGCATGAAGCTCGCCAAGGACCATGGCGTCGGGCTGCACAGCCATGTGGGCGAAAGCAAGGTGCAGGCCATCACCGGCATCAAGCGCTATGGCCGCACGCTGCTGCAGCACATGGACCATCTGGGCCTGGTGGACGAGAACTTCACCGCGGCCCACGCCATCTGGCTGGACGATGACGACCTGAAGCTGATGCGCGACCGCGGCGGCGCGCTGGCGCACAATCCGGGTTCCAACATGCGCCTGGGCAATGGCATGTTCCGGCTGCGCCGCGCGCTCGATCTCGGCGTGAATGTCGGCATCGGCACGGATGGCGTGAACTGCTCGGACAACGGGAACATGTATGAGGCGCTGCGCTACGCCTCCATGGTCAGTAAGGTGCAGTCGCCCGACCCCCGCACCTGGGCCAGCGTGGAGGAGGTCTACAAGGCCGGCACCCAGGGCTCGGCCCGCGCGCTGGGCTTCACCGATGTCGGCGCCATCGCGCCGGGGATGAAGGCGGACATCGTCTTCCTGGACCTGAACAGCCTCTCCTGGATTCCGCACAACTGGACGGTGAACCAGATCGTCCATGCCGAGGACGCGACGGGCGTGCGCCATGTGATGATCGGCGGGGACTTCGTCTATTTCGACCGCAGGCACACGAAGCTCGACATCCCCAAGCTCGCCGCCCAGGCCGAGGCCGCGCGCGCCCGCCTGGAGGAAGCGAGTGCGGCCATGCGGCACCTCTACGAAAAGCTGGAACCCGTGGTGTCGAGCTTCTGCCCAGGCCTGGCCGCGCAGCCCTACCACCTGAACCGCTACCTCTGCGACGCGCCGGCGTCGGGCGTCTGAGGGGCGCGCCGGCGGGGAGGGCGCTGCCCTCCCCTGACCCCTCCCGCCGAGGGCCCAGGCCCTCGGAACCCGTCAGTTTTTTGAATGGGGATGTTGAGGGAGGGGCGTCGCGGGAATGACCTTGAGGAAGGGCGCCCCATGCCCCTCCCTCAACATCCCCACCCGAAGCTGATGGGGTCAGGGGCCCATGGCCCCTGGCGGGGGCGCGGGGGCGGCAGCCCCCGCCGGGCAGCGCCCCCTCAGGCCGTCCGGTCCACCCCGCCCGCGTGCAGGGCGGCCTGTGCGGCGGCGAGGCGTGCGACGGGCACGCGGTAGGGCGAGCAGGACACGTATTCCAGCCCCACGGTTTCGCAGAACTGGATGGAGGCTGGGTCGCCGCCATGCTCGCCGCAGATGCCGAGCTTGAGGCCGGGCTTCACGCCGCGGCCCTTCTGCGCGGCGATCTCGACCAGCGCGCCGACACCCTCCACGTCGAGCGACACGAACGGGTCCTTGGGCAGGATGTTCTTCTCGACATAGGAGGGCAGGAACTTGCCCGCATCGTCGCGCGAGAGGCCGAAGACGGTCTGCGTCAGATCGTTCGTGCCGAAGCTGAAGAAGTCGGCGCTTTCGGCGATCTGGTTGGCGGTGAGGGCCGCGCGGGGAAGCTCGATCATGGTGCCCACCAGGTATTCGATGGTGGTGCCGGATTCCGCGAAGACCTCGGCGGCCATGCGGTCCACCTGGGCGCGGGTGATGTCCAGCTCGCGCTTGGTCATCACCAGCGGGATCATGATCTCGGGGACGGGCGCGGCGCCGGTCTCCTTGGCCACCTGCACCGCCGCCTCGAAGATGGCGCGGGCCTGCATCTCATAGATCTCGGGGTAGGAGATGCCGAGGCGGCAGCCGCGATGGCCCAGCATCGGATTGGCCTCGGACAGGTCGGCCGCGCGGCGCTGCATCAGCGCCACGTCCACGCCCAGGCTGTTCGCCACCTCCGCGATCTCGGCGTCGCTGTGCGGCAGGAATTCGTGCAGCGGCGGGTCGAGCAGGCGGATGGTGACCGGCAGCCCCGCCATGATGCGGAACAGGTCGTGGAAGTCCTGGCGTTGGAAGGGCAGCAGCTTGGCCAGCGCCGTGCGGCGGCCGGTCTCGTGCTCGGCCATGATCATCTGCCGCACGGCGCCGATGCGCTCGGGGTCGAAGAACATGTGCTCGGTGCGGCAGAGGCCGATGCCCTCCGCGCCGAACTTCCGCGCGGTCTCGGCGTCCAGCGGCGTTTCCGCATTCGCGCGCACCTTCATGCGGCGCACCTTGTCCGCCCATTCCATCAGCGCGGCGAAATCGCCGGAGAGCTGCGGCTCGATCATCGCGACGGAGCCGATGAAGATCTCGCCGGTGGCGCCGTCCAGGGTGATGGTCTCGCCCGCGCGGATGATGTGCCCGCCGGCGGAAAGTGCCTGGGCCGTGTAGTCCACCGTGATGCCGCCGGCACCGGCCACGCAGGGCCGGCCCATGCCGCGGGCCACGACCGCCGCGTGGCTGGTCATGCCGCCGCGCGTGGTCAGGATGCCGCGGGCGGCGTGCATCCCGTGGATGTCCTCGGGGCTGGTCTCGACGCGGACGAGGATGACGCTCTCGCCCTCGCGCGCGCGGAGTTCCGCCTCATCGGCGCTGAACACCACCACGCCGCAGGCGGCACCTGGCGAGGCGGGCAGGCCCTTGGAAAGCACCTTGCGCGGCGCCTTGGGGTCCAGCGTCGGGTGAAGAAGCTGGTCGAGCGAACCGGGGGCGACGCGCTTGATGGCCTCGCTCTGGTCGATCAGCCCCTCGCGGCACATGTCCACCGCGATCTTCAGGCTCGCCGCCGCGGTGCGCTTCCCGTTGCGCGTCTGCAGCATGTAGAGCTTGTTCTGCTGGACCGTGAACTCGATGTCCTGCATGTCCTTGTAGTGCTTTTCCAGCGTCTCGCGGACGCGGACCAGCTCGGCGTAAGCGGCGGGCATCACGTCTTCCATGGGACGCTCACCGGGCTTGGCGCGCAGCTTGGACATGGGCTGGGGCGTGCGGATGCCGGCCACCACGTCCTCGCCCTGCGCGTTCACCAGGTATTCGCCGTAGAAGATGTCCTCGCCCGTGGACGGGTCGCGGGTGAAGCAGACGCCCGTCGCGCAATCCTCGCCCATGTTGCCGAACACCATCGCCTGGACGTTCACCGCCGTGCCCCATTCGGCCGGGATGTCGTGCAGGCGGCGGTAGGTGATGGCGCGCTGGTTCATCCAGGAGCCGAACACGGCGCCGATGGCGGCCCAGAGCTGCGCCTCGGGCTCCTGCGGGAAGGGCTTGCCGGTCGCTTCCTGCACCGCCTCCTTGTAGCCGGTGATGACGGTCTTCCAGTCGGCGGCGGTGAGCGCGGTGTCCTCGACCACGCCGCGGTCGAGCTTCACGCCCTCGATGATCTCCTCGAAGCGGTGGTGGTCCACGCCCAGCACCACGCCGCCGAACATCTGGATGAAGCGGCGGTAGCTGTCCCAGGCGAAACGCTCATCGCCGCTGGCGCGGGCCAGGCCCTCCACCGTGGCGTCGTTCAGGCCGAGGTTCAGCACCGTGTCCATCATGCCCGGCATGGAGACGCGCGCACCGGAGCGCACGGAGACCAGCAGCGGCTTGTCCGTGTCGCCGAACTTCAGGCCGACAGCATCCTCCACGCGGGCCAGGGCCGCGCGGACCTGGGCCTGGAGCTCGCCCGGGTATTGCTCGCCATTGGCGTAGTAGTGGGTGCAGACCTCGGTCGTGATGGTGAAGCCGGGAGGCACGGGCAGGCCGATGCTGGCCATCTCGGCCAGGTTGGCGCCCTTGCCGCCCAGGAGGTTGCGCATGTCCGCGCGGCCCTCATTGCGGCCGGCGCCGAAGCTGTAGACCCACTGCGTCATGCGGACATGTTCCCTTGAGCTTCGATTTTCGACAGGTCGGCCACGCGGTCCATGGCCGAGCGTAGCCTTGAGAGTAGCCGTAAACGGTTTTTCCGGAAGGCGGGGTCATTGACCAGCGTCTTCTCGAAGAAATCATCGGTGGGGGCGCGAAGGGCGGCAAGTGCCGCCATGGCGGCGGGGAAGTTCTCTGCCGCGAGGGCGGCCTTTACGGCCCCCTCAGCCTGGATCAGCGCCGCGTTCAATGCGCGTTCCTCAGAAGCTTCGAGCGCGGCCTCGTCCACCGGGCCCTGGTGGGGCCCGTCCTTCTTGTCCTCGATGCGGAGGATGTTCTGCGCGCGCTTGTAGGCCGCGAGCAGGTTTTTCCCGGCTTCGGTGTCCATCAGGGATTGCAACGCGGCCGCGCGGGAAAGGATGCGCGTGATGTCGTCGTCGCTTCCGATGGAGGCGGCGACGAGGTCATGGCGGGCGCCCTCGGCGCGGAGTTGGACGCGGAGGCGGTCGAGGAGGAAGTCGTGAACCGCCAGTAAATCCTCCCATTTCAGTCCTGCTGCCTTGGTCCAGCGTTCTCGCAGTGCCATCCCTAGTTGCGCTTCAAACTGGGCTTGTGCCTCCCGCACGTGGGTCGCGCCGATGCTGGCCAAAGTTCCCAGCAATGTGTCGGCATGGAGCTGGAGCAGCGATTGGGTTCCGACCCTCAGGTTATTTTCGCGGACAATTCGGATCACCCCCAGCGCCGCCCGCCGCAGCGCATAAGGGTCGCCCGAGCCCGTCGGCCGCTCATCCACCGCGAAGAAGCCGGCCAACTGGTCCAGCTTGTCCGCCAGCGCGACGGCGACCGCCACGGGCTCCGTCGGCACCGCATCGGTCGGCCCCAGCGGGCGGTAATGCTGCGCGATGGCGTCGGCCACCCGCGCATCCTCCCCCTGGGCGCGGGCGTAGTAGCCGCCCATGACGCCCTGAAGCTCCGGGAACTCGCCCACCATGCCCGAGGCCAAATCCGCCTTGCACAGCAGCGCCGCGCGCTGGGCCAGTTCCGTATCGGCGCCCACCAGCGGCGCGATGTGCCCCGCCAGCCGCACCAGCCGGTCCACCCGCTGCCGCTGGGTGCCGAGCTTGGCGTGGAAGGTCACGCCCTCCAGCTTCGGCAGGAAATCCTCCAGGCGCTGCTTGCGGTCCTGGTCCCAGAAGAAGCGCGCGTCCGAAAGCCGCGCGCGCAGCACGCGCTCATTGCCCGCTACCAGCGCGGCCCCGCCATCGCTGGCCGCGATGTTCGCCACCAGCGCGAAGCGCGGCGCCGCGCGGCCGTCCGGGTGGCGCAGGGCGAAGTAGCGTTGGTTCACGCGCATCGAGGTCCGCATCACCTCGGGCGGCAGGTCCATGAAGGCGTCGTCAATGCGGCCCAGCAGCGGCACGGGCCATTCCACCAGGCCCGCCACCTCGGCCAGCAGGCCTTCATCGGGCACCACCTCCAGCCCCTCGGCGGCGGCGAGCGCCGTGATACCCTCGCGGATCACCGCCATGCGAGCGGCCGCGTCGCGCAGCACGAAGCGTTCGCGCAATTCCGCCTCATGCCCGGCGGCGGAGGTCACGGGGAAGGGGCCGGGGGCATGGACGCGGTGGCCCTCGCTGATGGCGGCCCCCACCAGCCCATGCGCGCTGTCCTCGCCGCGCGCCAGCGTCACGGGCACCGAACGCCCGTCCAGCAGGCACAGCACCCGTTGCAGGGGCCGCACCCAGGTCAATTGGCTCATGCCCCAGCGCATGGATTTGGGCCAGGGGAAGGACCACAGCAGGTCCGGCAGGGCGCGGGCCAGCAGCGCCTCGGCGGTGATGGTCTCGCCGGGCTTCACCAGCACCAGGAAGCCGTTCTGCTCGACCAGCTGCTCGCGCGTCGCGTTGTGCTTCTTGAGGAAGCCGGCCAGCGCCTGCTCGGGCGCGCCGAGGCGTGGGCCGCGTTCCTCCTTCGCCGGCGTCTCGGCCGAGAGCGCCATCTCGCCCACCAGCCCGATGCGGCGTGGCCCGTGGAAGCCTTGCGGCGCCACCGTCATCAGCGGCGCGAGCGCGGCGGCCGTCAGCCGGCATAAATCCTCCGCGGCGCGCGCCTGCATCCGCGCCGGGATTTCCTCGGTGAGGAGTTCGATCAGAAGCTCGGCCATCAGGCGGCGCCCTCCAGCCAGGTCTCGCAACAGGCGCGGGCCAGGTTCCGCACGCGGCCGATATAGGAAGCGCGCTCGGTCACGCTGATGGCGCCGCGCGCGTCCAGCAGGTTGAAGCGGTGGCTGGCCTTGATGCAGTGGTCATAGGCGGGCAAGGCGAGCTTTTGCGCCACCAGCGCGTTGCACTCCTGCTCGGCCTCCTCGAACTGCTTCTTCAGCAGGGCCACGTCGGCATGCTCGAAATTGTGGGCGGAGTATTCGCGTTCGGCGCGGAGGAACACGTCGCCATAGGTCACGCCGGCATCGTTGAAGCGCAGGTCATACACGTTCTCGACGCCCTGGATGTACATGGCCAGGCGCTCCAGGCCATAGGTCAGCTCGCAGGACGGCACCTCGCAGGCGATGCCGCCCACCTGCTGGAAATAGGTGAACTGCGTCACCTCCATGCCGTCGCACCAGACCTCCCAGCCCAGGCCCCAGGCGCCCAGGGTGGGGCTTTCCCAGTCATCCTCGACGAAGCGGATGTCGTGCAGCGCGGGGTCGAGGCCCAGCGCCCGGTAGCTCTCCATCAGCAGCGCCTGCGGGTCGCGCGGGCTGGGCTTCAGGATCACCTGGTACTGGTAGTAGTGCTGCAGCCGGTTGGGGTTCTCGCCATAACGCCCGTCCGAGGGGCGGCGGGAGGGCTGCACATAGGCGGCCGACCAAGGGGTGGGGCCCAGCGCCCGCAGGGTGGTGGCCGGGTGGAAGGTGCCGGCGCCCATCTCCATGTCATAGGGCTGGAGGATGAGGCAGCCTTGCGCCGACCAGAAGGCGTGCAGGCGCAGGATGATGTCCTGGAAGCTCGGGGTCATGCCGCGCTTCTAGACCCTGGCGGGCCGGGACGGAACCTGGAGCATGACCCGTTCACGCGGATCACGCGCCAGCCTCCTCGGCGAGGGCGTTTCACCGCTCCGGCGATTCCGCCTTCGCGGATCGCACTCTGTTGAGAGGGCGTTTCACCGCTCCGGCGATTCCGCCCTCGCGGATCGCACTCTGTTGAGAGAGCGATTCACCGCTTCGGCGATTCCGCCTTCGCGGATCGCACTCTGTTGAGAGGGCGATTCACCGCTCCGGCGTTCCCGCCTCCGCGGATCGCACTCTATCCCACCCTTCGGTAGCGCAGGCCGCGCGCCAGCCAGCAGCCCACCACCACCTCCGTCACCGCGCCGCCGCCGTCGCGGCGGAAATGCAGGGTCCAGTCGCCCGGCGGCGTGTGGTCCAGGGCGCGCGGGCAGGGCAGGGCCCAGACATCGGGGCCGATGGGTTCCAGCAATTCCATCCGCCCCTGGCCCAGGAAGCCCGAGAAGCCGCCATAGGCCACGCCGCCCGCCTGGGTCACCCAGAGTTCGGCATCGAGCTCCTCGCAGCGGAAGCGGCCCTCGATATCCGTGCGGGATTCGCCGCGCAGGGGTTCGAGGCGGGTGGACATGTTCTCCTGCGGGCGGTCCATCCACAGCCCGTCGGCGGTGGGGCGCAGGCGCGTGCGGCCATTGGTGGCGCCGCCCTCGGGCAGCGGCTCCAGCCGCTCCGGCCCATGGCCGAAGCGCAGGCGGATGGCGCCGCCCGTCGCGTCCAGCCGCACGGCCAGGCCGCTCTCGGGTTCGAGATAGGCGCCGAGCCAGTCGGGGCCGGGGCCTTCCAGGGGGGCGGGGCGGGGGCGTTCCTCGCCCAGCACGGCGGCCAGCGCGTCGAGGGCTGCGGAGTGCGCGTCGGCGAAGTGGTTGAACATGACGACGACGGAGATGCGCGCCTCGGCCACATGCAGCCGGTGGCTGCGCCAACCGCGCAGCGCGCCGCCATGGCCGGTGGTGGCCATGCCGAATTCCTCGCCGCGGCCGAGGCCGAAGCCATAGGGCGCCTCCTCCCCGCCTGCGAAATGCACGGGCGCGGAGAGGCGGTTGTAGAGGCCGCGCGGCGCCTCGCGCGTGGCGTCAATGTAGCGTTCCCAGGCGATCATGTCGTCCAGGGTGGCGCCCAGCGCCGCGTCGCCGGTCCAGAGGATGCGGTTCTCGGCCGCGCGGAAGCCCGAGACGGGGTTGCCCTCATAGCCCTCGGTGCCGTCGGGCATGGCGCGGGTGTCGGCGGCGAGGAAGGCGCCCTCCATGCCGGCGCGGTCGAAGATGAAGCGGCGCAGCAGCTCCGGGAAGCCGCGGCCCGTGTGGTTCTCCACCAGGTCCGACAGAAGGCGGAAATTCTGGTTCACATAGGAATAGCGGGTGCCGGGCGCGAAATGCAGGCTGCGCGTGGCCCCGATGACGCGCGCGGCCTCGGTGTCGCCGAAGGGCGCCTCGGCGGGCGAGCCGTGCAGCATCGCCACCGCCCAGTAGTCCCGCAGGCCGGACTGGTTGTGGCAGAGGTCCAGGATGGACGGCGCCGGCCCTTCCAGAAGCGGAAGGCGCGCGCGCAGCGGCGCGTCGAGCGCGGCCAGGTCCTCCACGGCCTCCAGCACCGTGCCGCAGGTGAACTGCTTGGTGATGGAGCACATGCGGAACAGCGTGCGCGGCGTGAACGGGATGCGGCGTTCCGCGTTGGCGAAGCCCCAGGCATGGCGCACCAGCACCTCGCCCGCGCGCAGCACGGCGATGGCCCCGCCCGGCCCGGGATGGGCGCGCGGAAGCCGCTCCACGAATTGGTTCAGGCGGGCGTGCAGATTCGGCATGGCGCTGTGTTACACGGATCAGGCTTGGCGCGCATCCGGCCAGAATCGAACCCCCGCGCGGGCCCAGCCGCCGGAGAGCGCCACGGGCGCCCCATCGGCCCGCCAGCAGGCCGCGCCCTCCATCATGCCGTCTGGCTGGAAGGCGATGCCGCACATGCCGCCCGCCACATGGGGCAGGCGCAGCACCTCATGGCCGCGGGCTTGCAGGGCCGCGATGGTGGCGTCGCTGAAGGCAGGTTCCATTTCCAGCGCGCCGCCATTGGTCCAGATGCGCGGCGCCTCCATGGCCTCCTGGAGCGACATGCCATGGTCCAGCAGGTTCACCACCGCCTGGAAGGTGGAGGGGAAGATCCGCAAGCCGCCCGGCAGGCCCAGCGCGAAGATGGGCTTGCCCCCGCGCCGCAAGATCAGCGGCGACATGGAGGTGGTGACGCGCTTGCCCGCCGCGATGGATTGCGCGCGGCCCGGCACGGGGTCGAAGAGGGCCATGTAGTTGTTCGGGATCAGCCCCGTCTCGCGCAGCAGGATGCGCGCGCCGAAGAGGGAGTTGATGGTGTGGGTGCAGCAGGCAATGCGCCCCTCGTGGTCGGCCACGGTCACATGGGTGGTGTTGGCGCTTTCGCGGTCGGGGGCGAGGCCGGCCGCCCAGGCGCGGCTGCGGGCGGGGTCGAACAGGGCGCGGCGTTCGGCGGCATATTCCTTGGCGATGAGGCGCGCGACGGGCACGGGCACGAAATCCGGGTCGGCGGTGGCCACGGCGCGGTCGGCGAAACCCATCCGCATGGCCTCGGCCATCAGGTGCAGGCTCTCGGCCGTGCCGAAGCCCATGGAAACGAGGTCAAAGCCCTCCACCATGTTCAGCATCTGCAGCACATGCACGCCGCCGGCCGAGGGCGGCGGCGGGCCCCAGACCTCCACGCCGCGATAGGTGCCATGGACGGGCGCGCGGGGGATGACGCGGGCCGCGGCCAGGTCATCGGTCGAGATCATGCCGCCCTTGCGCGCCAGATCCATGACGCAGGAACTGCCCACATCGCCCTCGTGCAGCGCGGCGGCGCCCTCCTTGGCGATGGCCTCCAGCGTCTCGGCCAGCGCTTCGTTCACCAGGCGCTGGCCGGGGGCGATGGGCTTGCCGTCCGGCAGGAAGAGATGGGCCATGCCGGCATCGCGCGCGAGGTCCGCCGCCACCTCCGCCGTGCATTCGCTGAGATAGGCGCTGGCCGCGAAGCCCCGCCGCGCGAGGCGGATGGCGGGTTCCGCCACGTCGGCGAGCGTGAAGCGGCCATGGCGGGCCAGCGCCGCCTCCCAGGCCAGCAGGTTGGCCGGCACGCAGACGCTGCGCCCGCCCACGGTCTGGGCGCCGGGGGGCGCGTTCTCGAACATCTCGGGGCGGGCGGCGAAGGGGGCGGTGGCCATGCCGTCCAGCACCTCGTGCCGGCCATCGGGCGCGGCGATGTGCATGAGGCCGCCGCCGAAGACGCCCACCATCATGGGCTCCACCACGGTCAGCGCCAGCAGACTGGCCACCGCCGCATCCACCGCCGTGCCGCCCTCGGCCAGCATCTGCGCCCCGGCGGCACTGGCGGCCGGATGGTTGGTGACGACCATGCCGCGCGCCCCCTGGGCGGGCTGCTTGGTGGGGGTGAAGACGGTGCCCGCGCGGGCGCGCCAATCGGTCATGGCGGGAGCGTCGCGCGGGCCGGGGGCGGGGGCAAGGGTGGTCAGAGAATCCAGTCGTTCGCCAGCACCACCCCCTGGTCCACCCAGGGCGCGGTGGCGCGGATGACGGGCAGGGACCAGGCGGCGTCGAGCAGCGCCTGGCCGTTCGCGAAACCATGGCCCGGATGTGCGTCCAGGAAGGCCTGCGCGGCCTCGGCGTAGTCGGGCGCGGCCTCCAGCGCCGCGAACCAGGTGTCGAAGCGCGCGCGGTCCGGCGCCGCGCCCGCCACCATCAGGTGGAAGCGAACGGCCAGCACCGCGGCCTTGTTGGGCACCCAGATGGGCACGTCCAGCGGCGCGTCGGGCGCGGGTTCCAGCGCGGCCATGGCGCGCGCCAGCGCCGCCGCATCGGGCGTGCCGAAACGCTCGCGGTATTCGGGGCTGCCGGTGATGCGCCCGATCAGTTCCTCGCCCGTGCCGCCCGTGTCCAGGAAGCGCGTCCAGGTGGTGAGGCCCGTGGCGTCCGCCGCGCGCAGCAGCAGCGCCTGGTAGAGGCGCTCCACCAGGGCCGCGCTTTCCTGCTGGTGCAGGGCGAAGCCACCGTCGCGGAAGCGCAGATATTCCACCTCATCCCACTGGTCGGTGCCCCATTCGGTGCTGAGGCGCTGGAAGCGGAAGTCGAGCGTCGTCTCGGCGCGCAGGAAGCCCGACACCACCACGTCGCGCCCCGCGCCGCCGAGATAGGCGTTCTGCCCCGGCCCACCCATGAAGAGGTCATCGCCCGCCCCGCCGATCAGCAGGTCGTCGCCGATGTCGCCAAACAGCGCGGTGCCCTTGTTGCCGCCGAAGACGGTGCGGCTTTCGAAGGCGAAGAGGTCGCCGCGCACCATGTCCAGCGCGGGGTCGTAGCGCCAGCGCACGCCCTGGGCATCGGCCTCGGCGCGGGGGCCGAAGAGGGCGGCGATGGCCTCGGCATCCGCCCAGCCGAGGCCGGTGGCGGCACCCGCTTCCGCCGCCATGACGGTGGCGGAGAGCGGCGCGCCCGCCACGTCGGCCGTGAGGCCGAGGGCGGCGCCCGTCGCCTTCAGCGCGTCGCGCAGCGTGGGTTGGGCGGGGAGGAGGACGCTGTCGCCCGGCGCGCCGAAGCCGAAGACGAGGTCCGCGCGGTGCCAGGGCGTCTCGATGAAGGTGACGCCGGCCACGACCTGCCAGGCGAAGAGGGCCTGGCGCAGCAGGTCCTGCACCGCCCCGTCCAGCGTGCCGCCGGTGGAGGCGAAGGAGAAACCCAACACCGCGGGCCGCGGAAACCCGCCGGTCCAGCCATGAGTGCCGGGCGGGGGCAGGAGGTCGCTGGGGAGAAAGCGAGCATCCGCGAGGAATGTTCACCTTTTCTTTACCTGTCAATCAAAAATTAGACAATTCATTTTGCCTTCATGTCGAACAGCCGCCCGGCCGGCAGCGCCATGGGCCGCCCCGCCGCCACCAGCCCGCCCCAGAGCGAGACCGCGACACTGTCCAGCATCAGCGGCCCCAGCCGCGCCTCCAGCCCCGGTGCGCCGGGCAGGCCGCGGAAATTGGTGCAGTGGATAATGACGGCCTCGGGGGGCGTCTCGGCCACCGCTTCCTGCACCAGCGCGTCCACGCGGGCGGGGGTGTGGGCGGCGAAGCTGTAGTTGCCGGGGTCTTCCAGGTGGCGCTCGGCGGTGACGGTGAAGCCCTCGCGCTCCAGGTTCGCGATGATGGCGGCCTGCACATCACCGAGATAGGGCGTGACCAGTGCCACGCGCCGGGCGCCGGCCGCCCGCAGCGCGTCGCGCAGGGCCAGGGTGGCGGTGGTGGCCGGGATGCCGGTGCGTGCCGTGATGGCCGCGCACAGCGCCTCATCCTGCGCGAAGCCGAGCCAGGCGCCGGAGGTGCCCGCCCAGCAGATGGAATGCACATGCGCGTCCGCCAGCATCTCGGCCGCGGCCAGCACGGGGCCTGTGTCGAACTGGGTGCGCGAGGCCTCGCCCAGGTTGATCGCCACCACGCGGAAGCGCGCGAAATGCGCCGTGACCTCGGGCGTGTCGTGCAGCAGCCCCGCGATCAGCGGCTCCAGCACGGTGTTGGAGGAGGGGGTGAGGAAGCCGAGGCGGGTGGACATGCGGGGCGGGGTCTCCAGAGGGCGTGCTCCAGCACTACCCCGCCAGCGCCCCCGCCCCAAGCCGCATCACCCGCCCGGCGTGAAGTTCGACCCCTCGGTGCTGCGCGTGGCCCAGCCCGTGGTGCGGCGCTCGATCCACTCCGCGACCCAGTAGAGCATGATGCCCATCAGCCCCGTGGTGATGAGGCCGGCGAAGACCAGCGGCACGTCGAAGCGCGAGGAGGCCACCATCATCAGCCGCCCGATGCCCGCATTCGGCGCCACGGATTCCGCGATGATGGAGCCCACAAAGGCCACCGTGATCGCGATCTTCAGCGAGGCGAAGAAATAGGGCATGGCGCGCGGCAGGCCGACCTTGCGGATGATGTCGATGGGCCGCGCCCCCAGCGCGCGCAGCACGTCGCGCAGTTCGGGCTCCACGGTCGCGATGCCGGTGGCCACATTCACCAATATGGGGAAGAAGCTGATGAGGAAGGCCGTGATGATGGCCGGCCAGACGCCGATGCCGAACCACACGATCAGCACCGGCACCACCGCCACCTTGGGGATGGAGTTGAAGGCGATCAGCAGCGGGTAGAGCCCCTTGTAGATCAGCGTCGAACTGCCGATGGCCACCCCCAGCACCAGCCCCGCCACCACGGCCAGGCCGAAGCCCACCAGCGTGGTGAACAGCGTCTGCAGGCTGTCATCCAGCAGCGGCTTCCACCATTTCACCGCCGCTTCCATGATGTCGGATGGCGCGGGGAGGATGAAGGGGACGATACCGAAGACATGCACCACCAGCTCCCACAAGCCGAAGGTGCCGAAGATCACGATCCAGGGCAGCCAGGCCTGGAGGCGGCGGTGGCGGCGTGCCGCGGCTGCCATGGCGATGAGGCGGGCATTGGCCTTGGCGGACATCAGACCACCTCCTCGCCGCGGCGGGCGGCGGCGATATAGGCGCGGAGGTCCGCGACCAGGGCTGTGAACTCGGGCAGGAAGGTCGTCTCCATGGTGCGCGGGCGGGGGAAGGGGACCTTGCGTTCCGCGATGATGCGGCCCGGCCGGCTGCTCATCACCAGCACGCGGTCGGCCAGGTAGGCGGCCTCGCGCAGGTCGTGCGTGACCAGGATCACGGTGGGCTTGCGCGCCATCCAGACCTGCTGGAGCACGTCCCACAAATCCTCGCGCGTGAAGACGTCGAGCGCGCTGAAGGGTTCGTCCAGCATCAGCAGCGGCGGTTCGTGGATGAGCGCGCGGCAGAGGCTGGTGCGCTGCTGCATGCCGCCCGAGAGCTGGTAGGGATACTTGGCGCCGAAGCCCTCCAGCCCGACCAGCTTCAAGAGGTCCAGCGCCTTTTGCTCATAGGCCACGCGTTCGCGCCGCAGGCGGGCGCGGTGGGCGGGCACCACCTCCAGCGGCAGCATCACGTTGTCCAGGATGCGCCGCCAGGGCAGCAGGGTCGGGTTCTGGAAGGCCATGCCGACCAGGCTGAGCGGCTCGTCCACCTCGCGTCCGGCCACCACCACATTGCCGTCGGTCGCGGGCCAGAGGCCGGAGACCAGCCGCATCAGCGTGGACTTGCCGCAGCCCGAGGGGCCGACGACCGCCACGAACTCGCCCTCGGCCACGTTCATGGAACAGCCTTCGAGGGCGAGCGTGCCCTCCACCCCGCCATAGCGCATGGCGACGTTGTCGATCTCGACGAAGGCCCGGCTCATGCGGAACCTGCGGGGATGGGGCGGTGGGTCATGCGGGCGGCCTTGCAGGGTGGGTCCAGCCCATCGCTAGCAAAGCCGGACGCGCCTGCCCATGCATGGTTGAGGGGGGCGGGCGCGGGCGGGGCGGCGCCTGCCCAGGAAACGGGCGTTTCCCGGGTTCAGCGCCACCCCGTGCGGCAGGATCAAATCCGCCGCTGGTCGGCGGGCGGCAGGAACTCCTCCGTGTAGAAGGCGCTGGCCTGCACGCGCTGGGGCAGGTTGAAGGCGCCCTCGACGGCCTGGATGCCGGTCTGCATCCGGCCCATGTCCACGGCTGAGATCCCCTGGGCGCGGACATGCGGGGTGATGACCACGCGCTCCATGTTCAGCTCGTGCCGGGCCAGTTCCAGCGTGGCGTCGGTCAGCGGCTCCACCTGGCGCAGCGTGCGGATCATGCCCTGGGGGTCGCTGATGGTGTCGCGGAAGCCGCGGATCAGCGCCGAGACGGCGCCGCGCACCACGGCGGGGTTGCGCTGGGCATAGGCGCGGGTGGTCAGGATGGCGCCGCCATAGAGGTTCAGCCCGTGGTCGTAATACATCATGGTCCGCTGCGCCGGCAGGTCCATGCCGATGCCGCGCAGGGCCAGCGCCGAGGTGGTGACGAAGCCCGTGATGCCGTCGGCCTCGCGCCGCACCAGCATCGGCTCGCGCAGCGCGGGCGAGACCGAGAGGAAGGTCACCTTGGAAGCGTCCACCCCCGCAGCCCTGGCAAAGGCGGGGAAGAGCTGCCGGCCGGCGTCGAAATCGGGTGCCGCGAGTCGCTTGCCCTCCAGGTCCTTGGGTTCGCGGATGGGCCCGTCGGCGCGGACGATGGCGCAGAGCGGCGCGCGGTCATGCAGCACCGCCACGCAGAGCAGGCCCGCATCGGGGTTCTGCGCCACGAATCGGATAGCGGGGTTGATGTCGGCATAGCCCATATCGTGGCTGCCGCTGATCAGCGCCGGGGGCACGCCGCCCGAACCCTGGCCGCGGTCGATCTGCACGTCGATATTGGCCTCGCGGAAATAGCCCTTCTCGCGCGCCACCAGGGCGAAGGCGTTGGGCGACTGGAAGGCCCAGTCCAGCGTCAGGCGCAGCCGCGAGGCCTGGGCGCGGGCGAGGCCGGGGGCGGCGAGCGGCAGCGCGCCCGCGCCGATCAGGGCGGCGCGGCGGGGAAGGCGGGTCATGCGGGGCGTCCTTGCGTGCATCGGAAGGCGCGCAAAGTGGCGCAGCAGGGGGCCGCCGATCAAGCGTCGTGCATTGTCCTGGGCCGCCGCGCGCCCCATCCTCTTGGCAAAGCAAGGCAGGAGAGCCCCATGACCCATGTCCCCGACGTCTCCCCCCAGGCCGCCTGGGAGGCGCTCAAGACCGACCCGAATGCCGTGCTGGTGGATGTCCGCACCGATGCCGAGTGGAACTTCGTGGGCCTGCCCGACCTGTCGGAGCTGGGGAAGAAGGTCGTGCTGATCCCCTGGCAGATGTTCCCCACCATGCAGGTGAACAACCAGTTCACCGAGCACCTGCGCAAGGCGGGTGTCACGCCCGAAAGCCGCGTCTACTACCTCTGCCGCTCCGGCGCGCGCAGCCTGGCGGCGGGCCAGGCGGCGCAGGCGGCGGGCTTCCCGCAGGCCTTCAACGTGGCCGATGGCTTCGAGGGGCCGGTGGGGCCGGATGGCCATCGCGGCGGCGTGGCCGGCTGGAAGGCGGACGGCCTGCCCTGGGTGCAAAGGTAGGGGCGGGCGGGGCCACCCTCACTCCGCGGGCTCCAGCACCGCCGGCCGCGGGGCGGGCGCCGCCGGGCTGGCCGGGCGGTTGCGACCCAGCGCCAGGGCATGGATGGCCGGCACCACCACCAGCGTCGCCACCGTGCCCACCAGCAGCCCGCCGATCATCGCGATGGCCATGGGCCCCCAGAAGACCGAGGTGGTCAGCGGGATGAAGGCGAGGATGGCGGCCAACGCCGTCAGGATCACCGGCCGCGCGCGGCGGACGGTGCTCTCGATGATGGCCTCGCGCAGCGGCAGGCCCGCCGCCTGGTCCTGCTGCACCTGGTCCACCAGGATGAGCGTGTTGCGCATCACCATGCCCGCCAGCGCGATCACGCCCAGCAGCGCCACGAAGCCGAAGGGCGCGTCCATCAGCAGCAGCGCGGCCGCCGCCCCCGGAATGCCCAGCGGTGCGGTGGCCATCACCAGGGCCATGCTGCCCAGGCTTCGCAGCTGGATCATCAGCAGCGTGACCATCACCGCCACCATCACGGGGAACATCGCGAGCAGCGATGCATTGGCCTTCGCACTCTCGCCCGCCGCACCGCTCACCTCCATGCGATAGCCGGGGGGCAGCGCTGCCACGAAGGGGGCCAGCACGGGCAGGGCGGCCGCCGTCACGTCGGGCGCCTGCAGGCCGGGACGGATTTGCGACTGCACGGTGATGAAGGGCTCGCGGTTGCGGCGCCACAGGATGGGCTCCTCCATCACCGGCACCAGGCGCGCCACCTGCGAGAGCGGCACGGCCCCCGCGGGCGTGGCCAGCGTCAGGTCGCCCAGCCGGTCCAGGCCCGCGCGTTCCTCGGGCGTGGCGCGCAGCCGCACCGCCACCTCGCGCGTGCCCTCGCGCACCGAGGTCGCGTCCACGCCCGACAGCAGCGTGGCGAGCGAGGTGGCCACCGCCTGGGGCGAGAGGCCGAGCTGCGCCACGCGCTCGCGGTCCAGTTCGAGGCGCAGCGCGGGCGCGCGTTCGCTCCAATCGGTCTGGAGGGACACCGTGCCGGGGACGGTGCGCAGCAGCGCGATCATCCGGTCGGCCTGTTCGCGCAGCATGTCGGGGTCGGGGCCGGTGATGCGGAAGGCCACGGGGAAGGCCACGGGCGGGCCGAAGTCGAGGCGCGAGACGCGCACCCGCGCCTCGGGGAAGGCGCCGTCATCCGTGAGCCGGATCAGCCTTTCGCGCAGGCGTTCGCGCGCGGGCACGTCGCGCGTGACGATGATGAGCTTGGCGAAGTTCTCATTGGGCAGGTCGGGGTTGAGTGCCAGGAAGAAGCGCGGCGCGCCGGCGCCCAGATAGGTGGTGAAGTGGACGGCGTCGGCATCGCCCTCGACGGCCTGCTCCATGCGCCGCGCCACCGCCTCGGTGGCGGCGAAGGAGGCGCCCTGGCGCAGGTTGATGTCCACCAGCAGTTCGAGGCGCTGCGAGGCCGGGAAGAACTGCTTCTTGGTGGCGGCCATGCCGGCGAAGCCCGCCGCCATCAGCACCAGCAGTGCCGACAGCGTCAGCAGCCGGTTGTTCACCGTCCAGGTCACGCCGCGCCGCAGCAGCCGGTACCAGCGGCCGTCATGCACGTCATGGCCATGGTGGTTCGGCGTCACGCGCAGCAGCTTGGCGCCCAGCCAGGGGGTGAAGATGATGGCGACCACCCAGCTCGCGACCAGCGCGGCCCCCACCACCCAGAAGATGCCGCCCGCATATTCGCCCGAAGTGGACGCTGCGAAGCCCACCGGGATGAAGCCGGCCACGGTGACGAGCGTGCCCGTCAGCATCGGCCCCGCCGTGCTGGTCCAGGCGAAGCCCGCGGCCCGCACCTTCTCCCACCCCTGTTCGAGTTTCACCGCCATGGCCTCGATGGCGATGATGGCGTCATCCACCAGCAGGCCGAGCGCCAGGATCAGCGCGCCGAGCGAGATGCGCTCCAGCTCCGTGCCCCGCCAGGCCATGAAGAGGAAGACGAAGGAGAGGGTGAGCGGCACGGCCAATGCCACGATGATGCCCGCCCGGAAGCCCAGCGAGAGGAAGGAGACCAGCAGCACCACGCCCAGTGCCGCCGCCAGCTTCAGCAGGAACTCGTTCACGCTTTCGGCCACGATATGCGGCTGGTCGGCCACGGCGGAGAGCGTCAGCCCCAATGGCAGCTCGGCGCGGATGGCAGCGAGTTCCGCGTTCAGCGCCGTGCCCAGCCGCAGCACGTCATGCCCGGGGCGCTTGGTCAGGCCCAGCAGCACGGCGGGTTCGCCCATGTGGCGGATGGACTGGGAGGGCGGGTCCGCCAGGCCGCGGGTGATGGTGGCGATGTCGCCCAGGCGGATGCTGGTGCCGCCGGCGGCGATGGGGATCTCCGAGATGCTGGCCATGCCGTCCAGCCCCTCGGGCAGGCGCAGGTTCACGCGGGTGGTGCCGGTCTCGACCTCGCCCGCGGGTGTGACGGGGTTGTGGCGCGCCAGGGCGTCGCTGATGGCCTGGGGCTGGATGCCCAGGGTGGCGAGGCGCGCATGGCTGATCTCGACATGGATGCGCTGCGTCTCCTCGCCGAAGAGCGTGACCTTCTCCACACCCTCCACGCGGCGCAGCCGGTCGCGCAGGCGCTCGCCCTGGCGGACCAGTTCGGCATTGTCGGCGCCGCGCAGCGCCAGCACGCCGGAATAGACGTCCGAATACTCGTCGTCGAAGAAGGGGCCGCGCACGCCCGTGGGCAGGGTGTGGCGGATGTCGCCCACCCGCTTGCGGACCTGGTACCAGAGTTCGGGCACCAGGCGCGGCGGCGTGTCGTCGCGCAGCAGCACGGTGGTGGTGGCCACACCGGGCCGGCTGTAGGTCTGCAGCACGTCGAGCCAGGGCAGGCCCACGAGGCGCGCCTCGATGCGCTCGGCCACCTGGTTCTGCATCTCCTCGGCCGTGGCGCCGGGCCAGGCGGTGGAGACGACCATGACCTTCAGCGTGAAGGCCGGGTCCTCGGCGCGGCCGAGCTTGGTCCATGCCCAGGCGCCGGCGACCAGCAGCAGCACCATGGCGAAGAGGGTGAGCTGGCCCTGCCGGATCGCCGCCTCGCTCGGGTTGAAGCGGCCGAACATCAGCGCAGGCTCCCGGCCAGGCGGCTGTCCACGGCGCGCACCCGCGCCTCGGGCATGAGAAGCTGGGCGCCCATGGCGACGATGGGCGTGCCTTCCGGCAGGGCGGCGCGGATGGTGGCGGCCTGGGCGGTGAGCCCCACCACCGTCACGGGTTCGGACACCACGCGCCCCTCGGGGGTGATGCGCCAGACCATGGGGCCCTGGCCACGGTCATGCAGCGCGCCCAGCGGCACGCGGGCCAGCGGGGTGGCGGCCGCCTGGGTACCGAGGGTGATGGTGGCCGTCATGCCCAGGCGCGCCCATTCGGGTGGCTCGCTGAGCGTGAAGCGGGCGGCATAGGTGCGCAGCGTGGGGTCGGCGCTGGCCGCCACCTCGCGCAGGCGGGCGGGCAGGGCGGTATCGGGCCGCGCCCAGAAGCGCAGGGTGGCCTCGGCGGTGCCGGTGCGGTCCTCGGGCAGCTGCACCAGCACCTCGACCTCGCTGGGGTCCGCGAGGCGCAGCACGGGCGTGCCTTCGGCCACCACCTGCCCCGCCTCGCCCAGGATGGCGGTGACGAGGCCGGCGCCCGGCGCGCGCAGCGTGGCGTAGTCGAGGCGGTTCACCGCGAGGTCGCGCTGGGCGCGGGCGGCGGCGAGGCGTTGCGCGGCACTGCGGGCGGTGGCGTCGCGCGCCTCGTGGAAGGCGCGGGCCACATGGCCGGCGGCGAGCAGCTGGCGGGAGCGGGCGGCCTCGGCCGCGGCCTGGATGGAGCTGGCCTCGGCGGAGAGCACCTCGGCCTCGGCGGCGGCAAGGGAGAGTTCCAGGTCGCGCGCCTCAAGCCGGAACAGGGGCTGGCCGGCCGTCACCTCGGCGCCCAGATCCACCAGCCGTTCGGCGATGCGGCCGGAGGCGCGGAAGGCGACATCCGCCTCACGCCGGGCGCGCAGCGTGCCGGTGAAGGCAGGGCCGGCCTCGGCGGGGAGATGGGCGATGCGGGCGGCCTGAACGGCGCGGGGCGCTTCCTCGGGCGGCGGGGCGCTGGATTCCGCCTGGGGCATGCAGGCCGAGAGCAGCAGGACCGCGGGGATGAGGGCAAGGCGTGTCATGGGAGGAGGCTCCGTCGCTGGAGCGTGATTATGCTATCCTCTGACGATTTTCAACATTCATCAGTCAACAAATAATCTATGACAAGGCTCGTACATCAGCCGGGTACGCGCAGCGCGTCCATGAGAAGGTCCATCGCCTCCTCCAGCTCCTGCTCCATGGCCTCGGGCGATTCCCCATGGCTCAGGCAATCCGCGATCAGCAGCGGATGCATCCAGATCATGGTGCAGTGGTTCAGGGCGACCGCCGTGCGACCGGGGTCACGCCGGCGGAAATGCCCGGCCTCCATGCCCTCCGCCAGCAGCCCCGCCAGGATGGTCCGCACCGTTTCCACGAAGCGCTCGATCACGCCCCAATGTTCGGCCATGGCGGCGGCCACCATGTCATGCAGGCGTTGCTCGCTGATGAAGAGGTCCCGGTCGCGCACATGCAGCAGGCGCAGGATGGCGCGGATGCGCGCCTCCGCCGTGCCGGGGCCGGCGGCCAGGTCACGCACCTCGGTCTCAATGCCCGTCAGCAGCCGCTGTGCGATGGCCTCGTTGATGGCGCTCTTGGACGGGAAGAAGCGATACACATTGGCCGGCGACATGCCGCATTCGCGCGCGATGTCGGCCACCGCCGTCTTCTGGTAGCCCAGGCGGCGAAACAGGCCTTCCGCCGCGTCCGCGATACGGGCGCGCGTGATGGCCTGGCTGTCGGGCATGTTCATGGGGCTACCACCGGCGCAAGAGAAGAGTGACGAAATTCGTCATCCAACATGGGCCTCAGTCGCCCTCCGGCGCAAGCCCCACCTTCCCCCTATTCGTCGCAGCGGGCAGGATCGCGCAGGAGGAAACACGAAATGACCCAACCGCTTCCGCTCATTGTCGAGCACATCTTCACCATGGACATCACCGTGGGCGCCCCGCAGATGGCGGGGAAGGGCGCCGACGGGATGGACCTTCGCATCGTCCCCGTGACTGGCGGCGTGGTCTCCGGCCCCGCCCTGCAGGGCGAGGTGCTGGGCGGCACGGCGGCCGACTGGCTGCGCGTGGAGGCCGATGGCACCGCCCATATCGACGTGCGGCTGACCATCAAGGCGGCCTCGGGCGGCCTGGTCTATGTGCAATATGCCGGCATCCGCACGGGGGCGCCCGAGGTGCTGGCGCGCCTGGGCGCCGGCGAGGCCGTGCCCGCCAGCGACTACTACTTCCGCACGCTGATGCGCTTCCAGACCGCGGCACCCGATCTGGCCTGGCTGAACCGCACGCTGGGCGTGGGCGTGGGCCAGCGGCCGCCCTCCGGGCCGCGCTATGACGTCTATGCGGTGAGGTAGGGCGCCCCCAGCACCACCACACTGCCGCGCTTGCGCCCGCTATCGGCGCGCGCATGCGCCTCGGGCAGGGCGTCGAAGGGCAGGATGCGGTCAATCAGCGGGCGGAACGCGCCCGTGTCGGCCAGCCCGGCCAGCGCCTCCAGGTCGTCGAGGCGCTCTTCGGCAGGGCCGGCCAGGATCCGCCGGCCGCCGCGGTTGCGCGCCAGCATGGCCCCGAGCCCGGCATTGATGGCCAGATAGCGCCCGCCCTCGGCCAGCAGCGCCTGGGCCCGCGCCCAGTCCAGCGCCCCGGCGGGGTCGGCGATCACGTCCCAGGCCTCGCCCGAGGGCGGCAGGGGCGCGGCATGGTAGTCGCGCGGCTCGGCGCCCAGCGCCGCGACGAGGGCGAGGTTGGGGGCGCTGGTCATCCCCGTCACCCGTGCGCCCGCGAGCCGCGCGAGCTGCACCAGCGCGCTGCCCACCGTGCCCGAGGCGCCGATGACCAGCACGCGCTCACCCGCGCGCAGCCCCGCGCGGCGCAGGAAGTGCCGCGCCGTGCTGCCGCCGAAGGCCAGCGCCGCCGCCGCCTCCAGGGGCATGGAAGCCGGGCGCGGGACCAGGCGGCCCTTGGCCGGCATGCGCGCGAACTCGGCATGGCCGCCCATGCGCGCGCCCGGAAAGCCGATCACGGCATCGCCCTCGCGGAAGCGGGCCACCCCCGCGCCCACCGCGGCGACGATTCCGGTGAATTCCGCCCCCAGCACCGGGTTTCGCGGACGTGTGATCCCGAAGACCGCGCGCAGGATGGGCCCCATGCCGCGCGGCACGTCCAGCGCGCGGATGCGCCGGTCCGCGCTGGAGACGGTGGTGGCCTCGACGCGCATCAGCACCTCGCCGGGGCCGGGCGGGCGGAGCGGCAGTTCGCGCAGGTCCAGCACCTCGGGCCCGCCATAGGCGCGGGCGCACCAGGCGCGCATGGTCTTGGGCAGCAAAGGGTGTCTCCTCGCGTCAGGGGTGTCAGGTCCGCGCCCCAAGCCCCGCGCCTCACGCATGGTAACATGCCCATCGGGACATGCGCGGCCATGAAATCGCCCCATCATGTCCGTCATGCCGCCCCTTCCCAAGGGCAGTCTCGCCCTTGGAGAACAGCATGATTCAGCGCCTTGGCCTTATCCTTGTCCTGTCCGGCCTGGTCCTCATCCTTGGGGTGGTGGGCCTGATGCTGACCGACGGCATTACCCCCGGCCGCTTCGCCCCCGGCTTCGCCGCCATCGGCGCGGCGCTGGGGGGCGTGCTGCTGGTGGTGGGCCTCTTCTCGCTCGAACGCGGGCGGGACCAGGGGCCGGAGTTGGGTTGACGCCCGCTCAGGCCTTTTCGGGGTAGAGCGCCAGCAGCGACGCCTCATCCGCCGCGCAACGCCCGCGCTCGGTGATCAGGCCCGTGACCAGCCGCGCCGGCGTCACGTCGAAGGCGGGGTTGGCGGCCTCGCTGCCCGCGGCCACCACCCGCACCGTCTCGATGCGCCCATCGGCGGTGCGGCCGGTCAGTTCCGTCACCTCGGTGCCGCTGCGTTCCTCGATGGGGATTTCCGCCACCCCGTCGCGCACGCGCATGTCCAGCGTGGAATGGGGCAGGGCCACCCAGAAGGGCACGCCATTGTCGCGCGCGGCCAACGCCTTGAGGTAGGTTCCGATCTTGTTGGCCACGTCGCCCGTGCGGGTCACGCGGTCGGTGCCGACGATGACGATGTCCACCTCGCCATGCTGCATGTAGTGGCCGCCCGCATTGTCGGCGATGACGGTGTGCTTCACGCCATGCGCGCCGAGTTCGAAGGCCGTCAGCGCGGCCCCCTGGTTGCGCGGCCGCGTCTCGTCCACCCAGACATGCACATCGAGCCCCGCATCATGCGCCATGTAGATGGGGGCGAGTGCGGTGCCCCAGTCCACGGTGGCGAGCCAGCCGGCATTGCAATGCGTCAGCACGTTCACGCGGCCTTTCTTCGCCGCGATCTCCTGCAGCAGGGGCAGACCGTTCTCGCCGATGCGGCGGCAGGTCTCGGCATCGTCATCGGCGATGGCGGCGGCCTCGGCATAGGCGGCGGCGGCGCGGGCCTCGGCGGGCAGGTTGTGCAGCTTGGCCCGCTGCCGGTCGAGCGCCCAGCGCAGGTTGATGGCGGTGGGCCGCGTCTCCGCCAGCGCCTCCAGCACGGCATCGAGCTGGCCGGCGTCCTCGCGCATGGCCAGCGCCACGCCATAGGCCGCGACGGCGCCGATCAAGGGCGCGCCGCGCACCTGCATGGAGCGGATGGCGTGCGCCGCCTCCTGCCAGGTGGTCAGGCGCAGTTCCTCCACCATCCAGGGCAGCTTCGTCTGGTCGAAGATGCGCACGCCCCAGCCATCCGCATCGAGCCAGACGGAGCGATAGGCGACGCCGTTGATCTTCATCGTGCAACCTTCCGGTACCACATGGGTTGGCAGGGAAACCGGCCCCTAGATGCGCGTCTTCGTGTCCGGGGCCAAGCCGCCAGAAGGAATTTCCATGAACCGTCGTTTTCTCGCCGCCGCCGCGCTGGGTGCGGGCCTTCTTCTCTCCGGCCCCGTGCTGGCCGATCAGGACCGCCCGCCCGCTGGCAGCCTCGCGGCCTCCGAGGTGCTGCGCCAGGTGGAGCAGCGGCCGGACTTCGCCTCGCTGCACGACATGGAGTGGGATGATGACGGCTACTGGGAGATCGAATACGTGACGCGCGACGGCGGCAAGCGCACCGTGCGCCTCGACCCGCGCACCGGCGCGCCGCGCAGCCGCTGACCCTGAGGCCGGCGGGTGTGGCGATGGGTCACACCCGCTGGTGCAGCGCCGCGATCAGGGTGAAGAGGCGCCGCGCCGTCTCGAAATCCACCGCGATCCGGCCTTCCAGCCGCGACATCAGCAATTCGGCCGCCTCGTTGTGGAGGCCCCGCCGGCCCATGTCGATGGCCTGCACCCGCGCCTCCATGGCGCCATGGGTCACGGCCTCCTCGTGGTTTTCCACCAGCATCAGGTAGTCCTTGATGAGGCGGCGGAAGGGGCCGAGCGACAGCACGATGGCCCGCAGCGCCACGTCATCCGCCCGCCGCACATCCAGCACCAGCCGCCCCTCGCGCACCATCAGGTGAAGGGCGAAGGGACCCTCGCCCATGCCGGCGGGGTCGAAGCGGTTGCCGCGGAGAAGGTCCTCGATGGCCTGGCGGCGATCGGCCTCGGCATAGGCGGAGGGGGGCGGCGGGGCGTCGGGCAGTTCGATCCGCACCAGATGACGGTCGGGCACCTTCAGGTCCTGGGGTCTTCGGCCAGGCGCGGATTGGCCTCGGGCGGCGGGCGCTGGTCATTGCCCGTGATGCCCAGCCGCAGCATCAGCCCCACCGTGGCCCCCTTCACCGGGCGCAGCATCAGCGTGGTGGCGATGGTGATCAGCGGCAGCCACACCACCATGTGCAGCCAGATGGGCCAGCCCCAATGCCGCTCCACGAACAGGATCGGCGGCAGCAGCAGATGGCCCACGATGAAGATGGTGAAATAGGGCGGCGCGTCATCGGCGCGCAGCTGGCCCAGCGGCGCGTGGCAATGGCCGCATTCCTCGGCCACGCGCAGGAAGCCCGCGAAGACCTTGCCCTCGCCGCAGACCGGGCAGCGGTTGTTGGCGCCGCGCCACAGGGCCGTGGCGAAGGGCGGCCGCGGATAGCCGGGCGGCACCGCCGCGCGGGGCGGGGACCAATGGATCGTCTCGTGGATCGTCTCGGCTGGGGTCGGCGGTGTGGGGGTCATGTTGCGATGCACAAAAGGGCGGACAGGAATGGGCCTTCGAAAAGATCATGGCAAGGAAAACCGCGCGATGCCATGCTTGACCACATGAGTGAGCGCATCCTTGTCATCAATCCGAACACTTCGCATGCCTGCACCGCCGGGATTGCGGAGGCCGTCTCCTCCTTCAACGCGCCCGGAATGCCGCGGTTGGAGGTGATGCAACTCGCCGATGACGAAGGCCCGCCCGCCATCGTCACCTGGCGCGACTGGTTCGCCGTGGCCGAACCGCTCTGCCGCACCATCGAGCGCGAGGCGGCCGCGGCCTACATCATCGGCTGCGTGAGCGACCCGGGGCTGGAGGCCGCGCGCACCGTGACCGACAGGCCGGTGCTGGGCATGTTCCGCTGCGCCGTGGCGGCTGCCCTGACGCGCGCCGAGCGCTTCGGCGTGGTGGGCTTCACCTGGCGCTCGGAGCAGCGGCAGCGGCGCGCCCTGCAATCCATGGGGGTGGAGGGCCGCATGGCGGGCTGGGTGCCGCTCGATTTGCCCATGGAGGTGCTGACCGACCCCGTGGCCCCCCAGGCGCGCATCGCCGAAGCCTGCCGGCGACTCGCTGCGGACGGCGCCGAAGTCATCATCCTGGGCTGCGCCGGCATGGCGCGGCATGTGGCCGTGGCGGCCGAGGCGTCGGGCCTGCCGGTCATCGAACCTTGCCAGGCGGCGGCGGCGGCCGCGCAGCTTGCCGTCATCGGCGCCCGCCAGCCGGCATTGACGGCGTGAGCGGCGCGGAGGTGCTGCGGCGCTACTACGCCGCCTTCAATGCGGGCGACTGGGACGGGATGGCCGCGCTGCTGACCGAGGATGTGGCCCATGACGTAAACCAGGGCGGGCGCGAGACGGGCCGCGCCGCCTTCCGCGCCTTCCTCGACCGCATGGCCCACCACTATGCGGAGCGGGTGGAGGATCTGGTGGTCATGGACAGCGCGGATGGCGCCCGCGCGGCCGCCGAATTCACCATCCATGGCCGCTATCTTGTGACGGATTCCGGCCTGCCGGAGGCGCGGGGGCAAGCCTACGCGCTGCCGGTGGGCGCCTTCTTCGAGATCGCGGACGGGAAGATCGCCCGCGTCACGAATTTCTACAATCTGAAGGAGTGGATCGCGCAGGTCGGGTAGTGGATTGCCGGGCGGCTGATTCACGCCTCCGGTGATTCCACCGAAGGCGATCAGACGCTCACACCCACTCCGGCTCCTTCACCGGGTCCAGCTCGATGTTCACCACCACCTCCTCCGTGCCGCTGCGGACCAGGACGCAGTGCAGTTCCTCGGTATCGGAGGCGTTCAGTTCCTGGTGGGGCACATAGGGCGGCACCTGGAAGAAGTCGCCGGGGCCGGCCTTGGTGATGAATTCCAGCCGGTCGCCCCAGCGCATCAGCGCATGGCCGCGCACGATGTAGATGATGCTCTCCAGCGGCCCGTGATGGTGCGCGCCCGTCTTGGCGCCGGGCCGGATCAGGTTCGTGCCGGCCCACAGATGCGTGGACCCGGTCTTGCTGCCGCTGATGGCGGCCATGCGTCCCATGCCCTGCGTCTCGGGTGTGTCGGCGCTGCGCTCGGCGGAGAGGACGCGGCGGATGCCGTGGTGGCGCCAATAGGCGCCGGACTGCTTGATGGAACCGTCGGGCATTTTCACATCCTATGATCGTGCATTCATGGGCGGCATTTTACCCGCCCGATGTGGAATGTCACGCCTTGAAAGCAAAATTCCGCCAGATCAAATCACGTTACTTTTTCGGTGAATCTATAACCCCAATCGCGCCCAGGCGGCCCGCTCCTGCGCCACCTGCGCCGCCCCCTCCAGCAGCGCGGCACCGCCCCCCAGCAGCGAGAAGGGAAAGCGCCGCCGCCGGGGGCCGATGGGCACCAGCCGCGCCGTCTCGCCATAGCGGCGCCTGGCCTCGCCGAGCGCGTCGCCCAGCCCGTCGCACAGTCCCAGCGCCAGCGCCCGCCGCCCGGCCCAGAAGCGGCCGGTGAACAACTCCTCCTCCGGCGCGCGCAGCTTCGCACCGCGCCGGGCGCGCACCCAGTCCTTGAACTCGGTGTGCAGCTCCTCCAGCAGGGCGTCGAGGCGCGCGGTGTCCTCCGGGCGCTGGGGCTGGAAGGCGTCGTTCAGCGTCTTCTCGGTGCCGGCGGTGCGCAGGCGGCGTTCGACGCCCAGCCGCGCGATGGCCTCCTGGAAGCCGAAGCCCGAGGACACCACGCCGATCGAGCCCAGGATGGAGGCCGGGTCCGCCACGATCTCATCGGCCGCGCAGGCGATCCAGTAGCCGCCCGAGGCCGCCGCATCCTCGCACACCGCGATGACGGGCTTCTTCTTCTCCTCCGCCAATTGCCGGATGCGGTTCGCGATCAGCGCCGACTGCACGGGCGAGCCGCCCGGCGAGTTGATGGCGAGGAACACCGCCGGCGCGCGCTTCATGGCGAAGGCGCGCTCCAACAGGGGCGCCACGCCCGCCAGGTTCATGCCGCTGATCAGCCCGCCGCGGGCGGCGATCATCCCCTCCAGCCGGACCAGGGGGATGACGGGGGGGCGGGCGCGAAAGGGAATCCACATGGGGCCAAGATGCCCCCCCGGTGCGCTGGCGCAAGCTGTGCCCATATGGGCGGTATGGAAAACACGCGCGACATCCTGCTGGCCACGCGGCGCATCGCCCTGGTCGGCGCTTCCGACAAACCGCACCGTTCTTCACATGCGGTGATGGGTTTCCTGCTGGCCCGTGGCTACGACGTGATGCCCGTCAATCCCGTCCTCGCGGGCCGGGAGATCCATGGCCGGCGCGTGGTGGCGAGCCTGGCCGAGGCCGGTCCGCTGGACATGGTGGACATCTTCCGCCGCAGCGAGGAGGCGGGGGCGGTGATGGACGAGGCCATGGCGCTCGGCGCCCGCACCCTCTGGCTGCAGCTTGGCGTGGTGGACGAGGACGCCGCCGCCCGTGCCCGCGCCAAGGGGCTGGCCGTGGTGATGGACCGATGCCCCGTGATCGAGTGGGGCGCCCACGCGTTGCCACCCCGTGTGATCCCTGCATGAACTTCTTGAAATCTACCCTCCCTTGTTCCACTTGCTGCGGCGTGGCGAACGGGCGATGCGCCCCCCGCCCAGAGAGAGGACACCCATGACCGACGAAGAGCGCCGGATCATCACCGACTACGTTCTGCGCGTGGCCGGCGCGCAGCCCACTTCCCCTGGCCAGGCCGCCCCGGGGCGCATGCCCAACACGGGTGCCGCCGCGGCCCAGCCCCTGCCGCCGGTGGAGCCCCAGGCCGATGCGCTGATCGCGGAGCTTTTCGCCAAGCACCCCGAGGCGCGCTTCCGCATCACCCAGACCGCCTTCGTGCAGGAGCACGCGCTGGTGGCCGCCCAGAACCGCATCCAGGAACTGGAGTGGGAGGTGGAGAAGGCGCAGCGCGAGGGTCAGGCCGCGCAGAACCGCGGCTTCTTCGGCTTTGGCGGGCAGAAGCCCGTTGCCATGCCGCCGCGCCCGGAGCCGCAATTTCCGCCCGGCCACAACCCCCAGGCCCTGCAGGGCCGCCAGGGTCCGGGCTTCCTCGGCACGGCCATGATGACCGCGGCCGGTGTCGCCGGCGGCATGGTGCTGGGCAACATGCTCATGGGCATGATGGGCGGCGGCGGCGCGCAGGCGGCCGGCGCGTCCGGCGGCGATTTCGGGCAGGAGGCCGTCCCTTCTTCCTCGCCCTGGACCGACCCGGGGGCCGCGGCCGAGCAGCAGGGCTGGGGCACGCCCCAGCAGGATGCCGGCGGCGGCTATGACGATGTGGGCGGCCAGGACGCGCACGGCGCCTATGATGATGGCGGCTTCGACGATGGCGGCGGCTTCGACGACGACCTCTGAGCCCTGACCGGCCCTTTGTCTTTGCGCGTGGGGAGGGGATAACCCTCCCCACCATGCGGATTCCCGACCTCGACCTCGACCTGCTGCGCGGCTTCGTCACCGTGGCGGAGCGTGGCGGCTTCACCGCGGCCGGGCAGGCGCTGGGCCTCACCCAATCGGCCATCAGCCTGAAGGTGAAGCGGCTGGAGGACCTGCTGGGCGGCCCCGTCTTCCTGCGCGGCGCCAAGCGCGTGGCCCTCACCCCCGAGGGCGAGACCCTGCTGGCCTATGCCCGCCGCATGCTGGCGCTGAACGAGGAGGCGGTGCGCCGCTTCGTCAGCCCCCCCGTGGAGGGACGGCTGCGCCTGGGGGTGGCCGACCATTTCGTGCCGCGCCACCTGGCGCCCGCGCTCGCCCGCCTCTCCCGCACCTGGCCCGAATTGCGGATCGAGGTGGAGGTGGGCCGCAGCCACGAACTCCGCGCGCGCCTGGCGCGGGAGGAGCTGGACCTCGTTCTGGGCAAGCGGCGCGATGGCGAGACGGAAGGCCGCGTGATCTTCACCGAGGCGGTGGTCTGGGTGGCCGCGCCCGACTTCACGGCACCCCCCGGACGGCCCTTGCCGCTGGCCATGCTGCCGCAGGGGTGCATGTTCCGCGACCGCGCGCTGACGGCGTTGGCGCGGGCGGGCGTGGCGTCGGAGGTGGTCTATACCTCGCCCAGCCTCATGGGTGTCGCGGCCGCGGCCGAGGCGGGTTTCGCCGCCAGCGTCATGGGCCGCACCGGCCTGCCCGAGGGGCTGGTGGAACTGGACCACCTGCCCCCCTTGGGCACCGCCGAGATGTGCCTCTTCGGCGATGCCGCCGGGCAATCGCCCGTGGTGGAGCCGCTGCTGGAGTGGCTGCGGGGGGTGTGAGCTGAGCGGCCGATTCACGGCCCCGGCGTGCCGCCGAAGCCGATCGGACGCTAGGCCGCGCTGCGTTCCAGCAGCTCGATCGAGATGTTCTCCGGCCCCTTGATGAAGCAGATGTGGATGCCGGGGCGCGCCTCATTGGGCTCCATGGTGAAGACCACGCCCTTGGACTTCAGCTCCGCCACCACGCCATCCAACCCCTTCACCGCGAAGCCGAAATGGTCAATGCCGTGGTTCAGCCCATCGGGCGCCGCAAGGTCCGACGCGTCCGCCTGGGTGATCAGGATGGTGGCGCCGCCCAGCTTCACATCCACCCGCGGCTTGCCCGTGGTGATGCGGCCGGTGATGGCGCCGCCCAGCATGTCCACGAACCATTGCGCGGCGGCCTCATGGTCGGCCGTGCGGAGGTGGATGTGGTCATAGGTGAGGTTCATGGGATGTCCTTTCAGGCGAAGCGGAAACGGCCATTGCTGACCACGACGATGTCGCGCTCGACGACGCGGGCGCGGAAGGCGGCCCCGCCTTCCTCGCGCCAGATCTCGGTGCGGATGGTCTCGCCCGGGAAGACGGGCGAGGAGAAGCGCAGATCCATCCGCCCGAAGCGCGTCACGTCATAGGCGCAGAGTTCGCGCAGCAGGGCGTGGCAGACCACGCCGAAGGTGCAGAGCCCGTGCAGGATGGGGCGGGGGAAGCCCGCCTTCGTCGCCACGTCGGGGTCTATGTGCAGCGGGTTGAAGTCGCCGTTCAGCCGGTAATAGGCCGCCTGCTCGGGGCGGGTGGCCAGGTCGCAGGTGATCTCGGGCGCGCCCGCGGGCTCGGGGTGCGGGGGCTTCACGGGGCCCGACTTGCCGCCGAAGCCGCCATCGCCGCGCGCGAAGGTGGTGCTCTCCAGGGTCGCGATTTTCTCGCCCGTGGCGGCGTCCACCACCACGCGGTCGGAATAAATCAGGGCGCCCTTGCCGGGCCCGCGATCCACGATGCCGGTGACGCTGGACCGCCCGATGATCTCGCCCGAGACGGGAACGGGCCGGTGCAGGATGAGCGACTGCTCGCCATGCACCACCTTCACCCAATCCACCCCCGTGTCCGGCGCCTTCAGCCAGAAGCCCGGATAGCCCAGCACCACGGGCATGGAGGGCAGGGCGGTCATCTGTGGTTCGTAGGTGTAGGGAAGCTGGGCCTTGTCCATCGGGTCCTGGCCCAGGCCCACGCTGAGGTTGTACAGCGCCACATCCTGCCAGCGCAGCACCTGGCGGATTTCGGGGATGGGGTAGTTCAGCAGGTGCTGTTCGTTGATCACGGCGTGATCTCCAGCACGGCGTCGGCGGCATAGGCGCCTTCACCCTCGGGCAGCACCAGCAGCGGGTTGATGTCCACGCCCGCGAGGCGCGGCCCGGCGGCGGCGGCGAAGGCGGAGAGGTTGGCCAGCGCCTTGGCCAGCGCGGCCACATCCGCCTTGGGCCGACCCCGCGCGCCATCGAGCAGCGGGAAGCCCTTCAGCGAGCGGATCATCTGCTCGGCCTCCGCCTCGCCGAAGGGGCAGCGGCGGAAGGCGACATCCTTCAGCACCTCGATGAAGATGCCGCCCAGGCCCACCATGGCGACGGGCCCGAAGACCGGGTCGCGCAGGATGCCGAGCGCCATCTCGGTGGCACCCTTGATCTGCTTGGCGACGAGAACGCCCTCGATATGCGCGGTGGGCGCCTTTTCCCCCGCGCGGCGCAGCAACGTCGAAAAGCCCTCGCGCACGGCGTCCAGGCTGTTCACGTCCAGCAGCACGCCGCCGATCTCGCTCTTGTGGAGGATGTCGGGCGAGAGGATCTTCATCACCACCGGGAAGCCGAATTCGCGCGCGGCGGCGATGGCCTGGTCCACATCGGCGCAGGCGCGCTCGGGCACGGCGGGAATGCCGGCGGCGGTGAGGATGCGCTTGCCCTCGGCCTCGGTCGGCGTCTTGGCGGGCAGCGTCACGGCCGGCGCGGCGGGCGGCGCGCTGGCCACGCGCGCGAAGGCCTCGCCGAAGCGGCCCATGGCGTGCAGGGCGGCGACGGCCCGCGTCGGGTCCTCATAGATCAGGAAGCCGTCGGCCTCGTATTCGCGCACCATCTCGTCCGAGGCGATGATGCACAGCGCCCAGAGCCGGTCCGGATGGTCCTTCATCACGGCCTTCATCTGCGCCCGCACCTTGGGCGCATTGGTCTTGGACCCGCCCACCTGGGTGAAGAAGCCGAGGCAGGAGGTGTAGCCGCCTTCCTCCACCATGGAGCGCGTGAATTCGCCGATGAGCTCGATCTGGTTGAAGGCCTGGGCGGTGCAGTCCACCGGGTTGCGCGGGGCGCAGAAGGGCACGAAGCCGCGCAGCTTGGCCTGCGCCGCCTCCGGCATGGCGGGCATGGGGAAATCCAGGCTTTCCGCCACGTCCGAGATCAGCACGCCCGCGCCGCCGGAGACGGTCATCACGCCCAGCGTGTTCTGCACGGGGAAGATGCGCTTGGTCGCCGTATAGGCGATATCCAGCAGTTCCTCCGTGTTGCGCGCGCGAACCACGCCGTATTCGTTGAGCACCGCATCCGTCACCGCGTCATCGCCCGCGATGGAGGCGGTGTGGGACTGCGCGGCGGCGCCGCCCAGTTCGCTCTTGCCCACCTTCATCATCACGATGGGCTTGCGGTTCCGGCGCGCGAGGTCCAGCGCGGCCAGGAACTTCTCGCTGTCGCGGATGCCCTCAGCATAGGCGCAGATCACGTCCACATCCGGCGAATGCGCCATCCAGCCCAGCACGTCGCCCAGCGCCACCTCGGCCTCGTTGCCCGTGGTGACGACGACGCCCGTGCCGATGCCGCGCTTGCGCGCCAGCGAATAGACATGGGTGCCATAGGCGCCCGACTGGGACGCAATGCCGATGCGCCCCGCGATGGGCCAGCCCTGCTCGAAGCTCGACGAGAAGATCGGGTAGAAGCCGATCGCGTCATTGAAGAGCCCCAGGCAGTTCGGCCCCAGCATGCGGATGCCATGGCGCTTGGCCGCCGCCACCATGCGTGCCTGGGCGGCGGCGCCCTTCTCATCCACTTCCGCGAAGCCCGCGGTGAAGACGATGGCGGCCTTGGTGCCCTTCTGGCCCAGCGCCTCGATGGCCTCGATGGCGGCCTCGCCCGGCACCGCGATCAGGCCGACATCCGGCGTCTCGGGCAGGCTCGCCACATCGGCGAAGGCCTTGATGTCCTGCACGGAAGGCCGCTTCGGGTTCACCGGGAAGATGGTGCCCTGGAAGCCGCGCGCCTTCATGTAGGCGATGGGCCGGCCGCCGATGCGCGTCGCATCATCCGAGGCGCCGATGATGGCGATGGAGCGCGGCCGGATCATCGGGTCGAGGGTGGAGAAATCCATGTGACAGTTTCCGTGTGTTCTTGTTCGTCAGGCGTCGAGCAGGCGGCGCAGCACCGGCACCGCCCGATTGAGGTCGTCCAGCGGCACATGCTCATGCGGCGTGTGGGCGGTGGCCATCACCGAGGGCCCCAGCACCACGCAGGGCGCCAGCGCCTGCAACTCCGAGGCATCGGTGCCATAGGGCGCAGTGCGGGGGGCGGCATTGGTGGCGCGCATGGCCGCGCGGACCAGCGGGTGGTCCTCGGGCAGTTCGGGCGGGCGGCCCTCATAGGCCTCTTCCAGCGTGATGCCGTTGGCGCGGGCGGCGCGGCGCATGGCGTCCACCACGGGCGCAGGGTCCACGCGCGCGGAATAGCGGAACTTGATGCGGGCCGTGGCGCGCGGCACCGTCACGTTCACCGCCGTGCCGTGATTGTCCAGCACCAGGTTGAAGTCGCTGAAGGGCGGGTCATAGGCGGGGTCCTGCAGCGTCTCATCCTGGCGCAGCCGCTCGAACATGGCCCGCGCCTCGACCAGGAAGGGGATCAGCGCCCAATTGGCGTTCACCCCCTGGCCGGTGGAGGAGTGTTTCTGCACGCCCTCGGCCGTCGCGGTGAAGAGCACATGGGCGCGGTGGCCGCGCACCGGGATCAGCGCCGTGGGCTCGGCCACCACGATGCCGCGCAGCTCGGCGCGGCGGGCCAGCGCGGATTGCTCGGCGATGAGGCGGGCGCCCTGCTTGGTGGTTTCCTCATCGGTGGTCAGCAGCAGGGTGGCGCGGGGGGCGGCGCGGGCGGCCATGACGCAGGCCGCGACCGGTCCCTTCATGTCCACGCTGCCCAACCCGTGCAGCACCCCGTCGCGGATGTCGCCGGACCATGGGTTGGTGGTCCAGCCCGTGTCGGGCACCGTGTCCATGTGGCCGGACAGCGCGATGCCGCCCGGCCCGCCCTTGTGCGCCACGATCACGCATTTCGGCACGCCGGCGGGGTCGGTGAAGTCCAGCCGCTCCACCTCGAACCCCTCCAGCTCCGCGACCAGGCGCTCGGCCACGGCCAGGTTGGACACGAAGCTGCGGCTGTCCATCCGCACAAGTTCGGCGGCCAGCCGCGCGAGGTCGTTTTCCATGGGCGCGAGGCTTGCCCGAAGTGCCTCGCCGCGCAACCCTCCCGCCCCGCATGACCCAGTATCTCGACCCCCGCACCGGCACGGCCTATCCCCTCGAAACCCCCCGCTGGTGCGGCGAGGGCAGGGCGCCCCTGCTGCTCACCGACCTGCCCGGCATCGGGCGCGACGACATCGCGACGGGGGTGCGGAGCATCTGGCGCTACGCCGCCGCCTTCCCCTTCCTGCCGCGCGCCCCCATCACCCTGGGCGAAGGCTGCACGCCGCTGATCGAGATGGCGCTTCCCGCCGGCACGGCCCTGCTGAAATGCGAATGGTTCATGCCGACGGGCAGCTTCAAGGACCGCGGGGCCTCGGTGATGCTCTCCCTGCTGCGCGAACAGGGCATCACCGCCGTGCTGGAGGACAGCTCGGGCAATGGCGGGGCGGCCGTCAGCGCCTATGCGGCGGCGGGCGGCATGGCGGCCACCATCTTCGTCCCCGCCAGCACCTCGCCCGCCAAGACGGTGCAGAGCCGGGCGGCCGGCGCCGCCATCACCCTCGTGCCCGGCAGCCGGCAGGATTGCGCGGAAGCGGCCGAGCGCGAGGCCGAGCGCATCTTCTACGCCAGCCACAACTGGCACCCCTTCTTCCTGCAAGGCACCAAGACGCTGGCCTATGAGCTGTGGGAGGATCTGGGCTTCGTGGCGCCGGACAACGTGATCATCCCCTGCGGGGCGGGGTCGAACGTGCTGGGGCTGTATATCGGCTTCTCGGAATTGCTGCGGGCGGGGCAGATCGAACGCCTGCCGCGTCTCTTCGCCGCCCAGCCGGCGCATTGCGGGCCCATCGCGCGCGCGGCCCTCGGCCTGCCCGCCGAGGCGGCGCGCCCCACCATCGCGGAGGGCACCGCCATCGCCCAGCCGCTGCGCCTGCCCGAATGCGTGGCGGCATTGCACCAGTCGGGCGGGGGTGCGGTATTGCTGGAGGAGGGCGAGATCGCCGACGCCTCCTTGATGCTGGCCCGCCGCGGCATCTATGTGGAACCCACCTGCGCGCAGGCCGCCGCGGGATTCGCGCGGCTGCTGGCGTCAGGCCAGATCGCGCCGGGCGAAAGCACGGTGGTGGTCCTGACCGGCACCGGGCTGAAGGCCACGCCGCGCTACGCCGAGATGCTGGGGGTCGAGATCTGATGAAACGCGTGGCCCTCCTGGGCTTTTCCATCGAGTGCAACCGCTTCGCCCCCGTGGCGATGGAGGCCGACTTCGCCGCGCGCTGCCTGCTGCGCGGCCCGGCCATCCTGGAGGATTCCCGCAGCCCCGCCCCCCGCGCGCTGGGCGAGATGCCGGGCTTCATCGCCGACATGGACGCCGCCGGCCCCTGGCAGCCCCACCCCTTGCTGCTGGCCATGACCGAGCCCAACGGGCCTGTGGACCACGCCTTCTTCCAGCGCCTGATGGATGAGTGGCGCGAGGGCCTGCGCCTGCTGCGTGGCCGGGTGGATGGCGTCTATTGCGTGATGCATGGCGCCGGCCTCACCACGGTGCTGGACGACCCCGAAGGCGCCATCCAGGCGCTGATCCGCGCCGAGCTGGGCGAAGTGCCGCTCGTGTGCAGCTACGACCTGCACGTGAATGTCAGCGACGCCAATGTGGCGCTGAACGATGCCTTCGTGGGGTATCTCACCAACCCTCACCTGGACATGCGCGAGCGCGGCGCCGAATCCGCGCAACTGCTGCGCCGGCTGATGGCGGGGGAGCGTTTCGTGCGCGCCCATCGCCGCCTGCCCATCGTGCCGCCCACCGTCTCGCTGCTGACGGCGGCCGGGCCCTATGCG
The DNA here is from genome assembly GCF_014196305.1 of Roseococcus suduntuyensis. Lineage (GTDB taxonomy): Bacteria > Pseudomonadota > Alphaproteobacteria > Acetobacterales > Acetobacteraceae > Roseococcus > Roseococcus suduntuyensis. The sequence goes on along the minus strand of NZ_JACIDJ010000003.1, from coordinate 357,649 downwards.
GAGGTGATCAACCTCGGCCAGGAGCGTCGGGCGGCCGATCCGCGCATCGTGAACGTCTCGGTCATGGCGGGCTTCGCCTATAGCGACACGCCCTTCAACGGCATGTGCGCCATCGTCACCGCCACCCACCAGGGCGCCGCCGATGCGCTGGCCGATGAACTGGCCGAGGCGCTTTGGGCGCGCCGCGCGCGTTTCGTGGCCGCGCTGACGCCCATCGAGGAGGCGACGCAACGGGCACTCACCACCGACGTGCCGCTCGCCTTCGCCGATGTGGCCGACAACCCCGGCGGCGGCGGGCGCGGCAACACCATGTGGCTGCTGGAGGCCTTCCATCGCGCGGGTGTCGAGGGCGCGGTCTTCGGCGTGATCCATGACCCCGAATTGGCGCGCGAGGCCCATGCCAAGGGTGTCGGCGCCCGCTTCGAGGCCCGCTTCAACCGCGATTCCGGCCAGGACCCCTTCTCCCGCCCCTTCGCGGCGGAGGCCGAGGTGGTGGCGCTTTCCGATGGCAAGGTCACGGGGCGGCGCGGCATCTTCAAGGGCACCGCCATGCGCCTCGGCGCCACGGCGCGGCTGCGCCTGGGCGGCATCGAGGTGGTGGTGATCGAGGGCCGCACCCAATGCGCGGACCCGGCCTTCCTGGAGCACCTGGGCATTGACCTCGCGGCCGCGCGTGCCGTCGTGGTGAAGTCGCGCGGGCATTTCCGCGGCGGCTTCGACGAGTTCTTCGACCATGCGCGGATCGTGGAGGTGGATGCGCCGGGCCTCACCTCGCCCATCCTCTCGCGTTTTGAGTGGACCAGGCTGCCCCGCCCCGTCCTGCCGCTCGACGAGGAGAGCGCGTGGCGCTGAGGGTCCTTTTCACAGCCTTGCTGCTGGCCGCCGCCCCGGCCTGGGCGGAGGATGCCTTCTGCGAGGCCCTGCGCCGGGTCGTGGCCGCGGCGCCCGGCGATTTCCGGGACATCCCCGAGGGCGATGTGGTCTTTCCCGGCGCCCTGCGCAGCCTGCGCCAGACCGACTACGCGCCCGGGCGGGAACATGCTGCGAGCTTCCACGCGACGCTCGCCGAGCATGAGGAAACCCGCGCCCAGGCGCCGCGCCTCTACCGCCAGCTGCGCCGCGCCATTCCCGATTGCCTGCCCGAGGCCATCCTGTTGCGCGAAACCCGCGTGCCCGCGCAGCACGGCATCATCTGGACCTTGCCGGGGGCGGAGGTGGAAATGCTGCTGGACCGCCCGCCCGGGGCAGGAAACTACGCCCTCGAAATCGCCGTGCTGAGGTTGCGCTGACATGACCCTCGATGACCTGCCCACCCCCTGCCTGGTGCTCGACCTGGGCGTGCTGAAGCGCAACCTGGCGCTGATGGAGCGTGCCATGGCCCGCCACCCCGGCGTGGTGCTGCGCCCGCACCTCAAGACCGCGAAGTCGCGCGAGGTGGCGGCGCTGGCCGCGCCCAGCCACGGCCCCATCACCGTCAGCACGCTGGCCGAGGCACGGTATTTCGCGGAGGCCGGCTGGCGCGACCAGATCTATGCCGTCGGCATCACGCCGCAGAAGCTGGATGCGGTGGCGGCCCTCAACGCGGCCGGCGCCGATGTGAAGGTCATCACCGATGATGCCGAGGCCGCCGCCGCCATCGCCGCGCATCCGGGCCCGATCCGCGCCCTGGTCGAGGTGGATGTGGGCGAGGGCAGGGGCGGCGTGGCACCCGCCGAGGCGCTGCCCGTGGCGCGCGCGCTGGGTTCGCGCCTGGCCGGCATCTTCACCCATGCGGGCCATTCCTATGGCGGGCGCAGCCCCGCCGAGATGGAGGCCATCGCCGAACAGGAACGTGCGGGTGCGGCCGGGGCCGCGCAGGCCCTGCGCGAGGCGGGCCTCACGGTGGACATCGTGAGCCTGGGTTCGTCGCCCACCGCGCTGCACGCGAAGTCGCTGGCCGGCATCACCGAGGTGCGCGCCGGGGTCTATATGTTCGGCGACCTGTTCCAGGCGCAGCTCGGCACCCATCCCGAGCAGGACATCGCGGTGACGGTGCTGACCAGCGTCATCGGCCGCAAGCCGGCGCGCGGCGCGCTGCTGCTGGACGCGGGCGCGCTGGCGCTGTCGAAGGACCGCAGCACGGAAAAGGCCCCGCGCGACTATGGCTTCGGCCTGGTGCTCGATGTGGATGGCCACCGCGCGCATGGCGAGGCCATCATCGCCCGCGTCCACCAGGAGCATGGCGAGGCGACGCCCATGCCGGACCTGCCCGTGGGCACGAAGCTGCGCGTGGCCCCCAACCATTCCTGCCTGACGGCGGCGGCCTATGAGCGCTATCATGTCGTGGACGGATCACGCGAGGTGATCGCCACATGGGACCGCGTCAACGGATGGTAGCCCGCCACGAGGACTGGTCGGCGCTGCGCGCCAGCGAGACGGCGCGGATGCTGGACGCCTGCACGCGCTGCGGCGCCTGCGCCGAAGCCTGCCCCATGCTGCCCTATGCGCCGGCCGCCGCGGGCGCCGCGGCACCCGATCTGGTGCGCGGCGTGCTGGACGCGCTGACGGGCGGCCCGAGCGACCCGGCCGCGCTGGCCTGGATCGCCGCCTGCACGCGCACGGGCAGTTGCAACGCCGCCTGCCCGCACGGGGTGAACCCCATGCTGATGCTGCGCCTCGCCAAATGGCGGGCGAACGAGACCGGCGCGCTGGCCAAGCGCGATGCCAGCGAGACCATGTCGCGCGTGAAGGTCTTCGCGCGCCTGGGCTTCACCGAGGAGGAGCAGAAGCAATGGCTGTGACCGAAAACCTCTTCTGGTATGGCTGCAACATGACGCGCCATGGCGAGATCATTCGCCTGAGCCAGCGCCTGCTCGAAGCGGTGGGCGTGGGCGCCGCGCCGGTCGGCGGGCCGGGCGCCTGCTGCGGCAGCCCCAAGGAGAGCACGCCGCGCATCGCGGAGGGCATGGCCGACCGCACCATGGACAAGTTCTCGGCGAGTGGCGCCAACCGCGTCATCACCTGGTGCCCGTCCTGCCACATGAATCTGGACGACTTCATGGGGCAGTCCAAGGCGCAGGACTTCGACAGCCGCCACCTCTGCGAGGCGCTGTGGGAGCGGCGCGAGGCCCTGGCACCCCTGCTGACGCACCCCGTGAAGACGCGCTTTCTGGTGGACCGGCATGTGGGCTTCCACAACCAGGTGCCGGTGAACGACATCATTCCCGGGCTGCTTTCGATGATCCCGGGGGCGGAGCATGTGGATCACCCCCTGCGCGGCGCCTCCTACATGTGCTTCGGGCTGGCGAACGTGCCCGGCGCCCTGCCGGACCATCTGCGTGCCACGCTGGATGCGGTGCGGGACTCGGGGGCGGACACGCTGGTGACCATCTTCCACTCCTGCCACCGCGAGATGGTGGGGCTGGAGCGCGACCACGGTGTGCGCGTGCTGAACTGGGTCCATCTGCTGGCCGAGGGCATGGGCTGGGACTACGCCGACGACTACAAGACCTGGCGCAACGCCGAGGACAAGCTGGCCGCCATCGGCCCAGACCGCGTGGCCGAGGCGGGCGAGGTGGCCGTGCGCAAGCTGGTGCTGCCCGAACTGGAACGCCCCCGCCCGCTCTGACCCAGAGCTGGGGCCGAGGGCCGTGTCCCCGATCCCCGGAAAGCCCCGATCGGCGGCGCGGCTTCGCCGCGCCAACGGAGAATCCCCGTCAGGATCAACACCAAACCGGGGCCCCCGCGAAAGCGCGAAGCGGTTTCGTGGGGATGGGCGTCAGCCCATCTGTAGATCCATCCCCGACGTGATCTCGATCCAGCGTGAGCGAACGCGTTCGATCGTCGCGCCGAACTCCTGGGGCCCGAGCCAGATCGGGTCCGTGTCCATCTGCCGCAGCCGCGCCTGCAGGGCCGGCCGCGCCATGGTCTCGCGGAAGGCCTCGGCCAGGCGGGTGTGGACGCGCTCCGGCAGGCGGGCGGGGGCCAGCATGCCCACGAAGCCGCTCCAGCCGCGGCCGATGTCATGCCCCTGCTCCACGAAGGTGGGCACATTGGGCAGCCCGCCCGCCCGCGCATCGCCCAGTGCGGCCAGCGGGACCATGGTGCCGCTCTCGATATGCGGGCGCATGGTGGTCAGCGAGTTGATGCCGCAATCCACCTCCTGCCCCAGATAGGCCGAGAGCATCGGCGCCTCGCCGCGATAGGCCACATGCGTCATGCCGAGGTTGAGCTGGTTGTTCAGCGCCAGCGCGAAGACATGCGCGCTGGACCCCGCGGCCCAGGAGCCGAGATTCACCCCCTGGCCGCGCCGTGACCGCTCCTGCGCGAAGGTGATGAATTCGGCGAGGTTGCGCGGCCCCAGCGCCGCGCGGCTCATGAAGATCAGCGTGGTGGTGCCCATCTGGCCGATGGGCGTGAAGTCGCGCACCGCGTCATAGGGGTTCTGCCGCAGCACGACCGGCGACTGCACGAGCGAGGTGATGGTGAAGAGCAGCGTGTGCCCATCGGCCGGGGCGCGGGCCACGGCCTCGGCGCCGATCATGCCCGCCGCACCCGATCGGCTTTCCACCACGAAGGTGGCGCGCATGATCTCGCCCATCGTCTCGGTGACGAGGCGCGCCCACACATCGGTGGCGCCGCCGGGCGGGAAGGGGACGATGACGCGGATGGGGCGGTCGGGCTGCCAAGCGCCCTGGGCGAGGGCGGGTGCCGCGAGGGTCCCGGCACCAAGGGCCGAAGCCCCCGCAAGCGTGAGTACGCTGCGACGATTCATGTTTGTTTTCCTCCCTTTGATGGGAGGAAGGTTAGGCAGCCAAAGCCAGGCTTGGGAAGAACCTAATACGCTTTGGAATGCACTTCAGGCGGGAAGGGCGGTGTTACCGCCGCGCGTCGGCGAGCTGCTGCGCCGTCAGGGGCGCATGCGCACGCTGGGCCGGGGCGGCGGGCGCGGAGGCCTGCGCGACCATGCTGCCGGCCGGGCGGTTGTGGATGAAGCCATGCGTCGGATAGACGCGGCCGAAGGCCTCCGCGCTGTGGCCGACCTGGACGCGCACCTGGGTCCAATCATTGCCCGGCGAGACATCCTGCACGCGCACGCCGCGCATGACGCTGCCGCGGCGGATGCCGGGGCCGCCCCAGTTCGCGTGGTCGATCTCGATGACCCGGGTGTCCACCACGCGCGAGACGACGGCCACATGGCCCATCCGCATGCCGCCCGAGGCGGGGAATGAGAGGATCGAGCCACGCTCCGGCCGCTGGCCGCGGGCATAGCGCCCGGCGGCATTGTGCCACCAGTCGCGGCCATTGCCGCTGATCTCCATGCCGGTGACCTGGCGCGCATAGGGCACGCAGGAAATGCCACGGGAGGTTGCGGCACGCTGGCCCGAGGTGGTGCGAGCGGGGGCGGGGCGGGTGGCCGCGGGGCGGCTGGTGGCGGTCGGGTTGCGGGTTTCGGTGCGGGCGTCGCCGCGGGCGGCATAGGCATCAGGTGCCCAGCTCAGAGCCAGGCTCATCGCGAATATGGCGGCCACGTGGCGCATTCCGATCCCTCCTGGACCGCGGCCGACGGATATCGTCGGTGCGTGCAAACCGGGTATGCGGTGGTTGCACGCGGGGCAACCCGATTGGCCGATACATGGCGCAATGTGCCGTGATTCGTCGGATAGGGGGGTGGATCGGCCGCGAAATAAGGACGCATGTCCTAAGGGAAGCGGCGCCAGAGAATCATGCAACAGTGTTGCGGCCAAAAAGTCACAGTATAAAAAGTGTAGAATAGCCGCGCCGTCCTGGGGAATCCCTGCCCCAATCGCGCCTTATTTTTGCCTAAATTCGTTGAGGCAAAATCAAACCCGCTCCAGGCGGGCCCACCCACCCCGGCTGTAGTGGCCAGCCGGGGCGGATGAAGGCTTCGTTACTTGCAGGCCGTGACCATGATCTCGACCAGATGGCGCGGGCTCGCCATGTTCGCTTCCACGCAGGCGCGCGCGGGGCGGCCGGCACTGCCCAGCCACTCCACCCACACCTTGTTCATGGCGTCGCGGTCGCGGATGTCCTTCAGCCAGATCTGCGCCTGCAGAAGCCGGGTGTTGTCGGTGCCGTTCGCCTCCAGCATGGCGTCGATCTTGGCGACCACCTGGCGGGTCTGGCCCGTGATGTCCTGCGTCAGGTCATCGGCGGTCATGCCCGCGCAGAAGACGAAGTTGTGATACTCGACGGCGCTCGAAAGAATGTCGTTGCTGCCGGTGCGGTTGATCTTGCTCATCGGGCGGGGTTCCTCCTGCCTGTGGTGACCCCCCGCGTGTAACCCGCCCGGCCGGGCGGCGGAAGGCAGGTGGCGCTTCCATTGCCTGGGCGAGTTCGTCTAGCGTCATGCAACCTGGGCGGGAGAAACCCATGACGGATCGTTCGGACTTCGTGCGCGACCCCTTGGAGTTCATGGAGCGGCATATCGTTCGCTGCCAGTTCATCGACCTGGAAAGCACGGTCCGGATCAGCGAAAGCCGTCCCCATGTGATCACCATCAAGGAGATGCCGGGGCCGCCGATGGTGCTGAACCGCCGGGGTGCCAAGGTATTCCATCTTTCCAACGACGTGTCGGGATGCGCGCGCAACGAGATGCTGCCGATATTCTGGCTGGGCTACCGGCAGAACAAGGTCACGCAGGGCACGCTCAGCAACCAGTCGCGGGTGATGTTCACGGCGAACATGGATGGCTGCTCGCTGGGCGTCGGCTCCCAGGCGGGCGATGGGGGGTGCCTCGTCATGCACGCGAACAAGTCGAGGGACATGCCGGACCGTGACGCGCAGGCCACCGCCCAGCGCGGGCAATTGCAACGGAAGTTCGACGGGCAGGAATTCCACGTCGTGGAGCCGTCCACCTATCTCACGAACGAGGCCGACCCCGGCAAGTTCCTCGCCACCAATTTCGGCATCAACCGGGATGGCTGGTGGTTCTTCTACACCCACAGCTGGCGGCTGAAATCAGGCGGAATGGAGGGCTACTACCTGCACGGCGGCACGCGCGAGGCCATCTTCACCCTGGGATAGCGGGGCCGGGGCGCGCCCGGCCCCACGCCGTCACGCCACGGCGTAGGCGCTGCCCGAGGCGGCTGCCCCCATCATCGCCTCGAAGACGGCCACGCCATGGATGGCGTCGGCCACCGGCAGCGGATAGGCCGGCCCGCCCGCCACCGCGGCGGCGAAGGCTTCGAGCTCCGCGGCCTCGATGTCGGTCACGGGGAAGTCGCGCACCCATTCCTCATTGCCCTCGCGGGCGCGGAAGAACAGCTGCTCATGCCCCCGCAGCTCCACCAGCCCCTCGGTGCCGAACAGGGCCACGCGCCAGAAGCGCGGGCTGGCCGCGAGCGTGGCGAAGGTGAGGGTGGCGCCGCCCTCCAGCGTGGCCAGCATGGCGGTGGTGTCGTCAATGGTGGGCAGCACGCGGGCATGGCTCAGCACCCGCACGTCGCGGAAGCGGCCGGCCAGGTTGATGATCATGTCCACCATATGGATGCCCATGCCGCCCATGCCGCCCAAGGGGCTTTCGGCGCGGTCGGCGCGCCAGGCGCCGGGCTTGTAGGCGAAGCCGCCCGGGCCGCTGAACTGGCCCTCCACATGCAGCAGCGTGCCGAGCTTGCCGCCCTCCAGCATCGCCTTCATCTCGGCCACGGCGGGCAGGAAGCGGCGGTTGTGGCCCAGCGCCAGCACCACGCCGGCCTGGGCGCAGGCTTCCACGGCGGCCTCGGCACTGGCCTTGGTCAGGGTGAAGGGCTTCTCCACGAAGACATGCTTGCCCGCGCGCGCGGCCGCGATCACCTGTTCGGCGTGCTGCGCGTGGGGGGTGGCCAGCACCACGGCCTGGACCCCGGGGTGGGACAGCACCTGGTCGTAGCTGTCCAGCAGCGCGATGCCCTTCTGCGCGGCATAGGCCTCCGCCTTGCTGCGCGTGCCCGTGCTGCCGGCCACGAAGCGGATGCCGGCGTCGTTGCGCCCCTGCACGCTGTCCACCAGCGTCTGGCCCCAGCGGCCCATTCCCACGATCGCGGCGTTCAGCATGGCATGTCACTCCTCATTGCGGATTCTCGAGTTCTTTCGCCCAGGCGCGCATCCGTGTCACCGCCCAGATGCACACAAGGAAGGCCAGCGCGGCCGCGACCACCGTGGGCACGCGCATGCCGAACAGCTCGCCCGCCGTGCCCAGGATCAGTGCGCCCAGCGCCGGGCAGGCGCGGGTGATGAGGCCCCACAGCGCCAGCGTCCGCCCCCGCATCCGGGTGAGCGCGGCCGATTGGCACAGCGTCTGCACGGAAATCCCGTGCATGGTGGCGCAGGCGCCATAGAGCGCCCCGCACAGCACCGCGAAGGCGAAGTTGCCCGTGGCCACGAAGGCCGCCGCCACGCCGGCCTGCAAGGTGACGCCCACCACGGCGAGCCGCGTCGTGCCCTCCAGCCGCCCGCGCGAGGCGACCCACAGCCCGCCCACCAGCGCGCCCACGCCGATGGAGGCCGTCAGCAGCGCGAGCCCCGGCGCCCCCTGGCCGAACAGCCGGTCCACATAGGGGGGCAGCACCTCCTGCACCCCACGCAACAGGATGGCGGTGATGCCGGCGAAGATGAGGATGGGGCCGATGCCCGGGTGGCTCGCGGCGTAGCGCATGCCCTCCACCGTCTCGGCCAATAACGAGGCCTCGGGCTTGTGGCCCTGGCGATGGGCGGGGTCCACGCGCATGGTCAGCAGGCTGGCGGACGCGATGGCATAGGCCACCATGTTGCACAGCAGGGCCGGCACCACGCCACCGAAGGCGATCATCGGCCCCGCCATGGCCGGCCCCAGGAAGCGCGCCACGTTGAAGGCCAGCGAATTGGCGGCGACCGCGGCCGGCAGGTCGGCGCGCGGCACGAGGCCCGGCATCAGCGCCTGGCGGGCGGGCTGGGCGAAGCTCGCCGCGATCCCGCCGATCACCTCGAAGACCAGCAGGATCTCGATGCCGATATTGCCCGTGGCCACCAGCAGCGCGATGCAGCCGGCCTGCGCGCCGATCACGCCCTGCGCGATCATGGTCAGGCGCACGCGATCCATGCGGTCCGCGACGGCCCCCGCGATGGGGCTGAAGACGACCGCCGGCGCCAGGTCGCAGAAGGCCACCATGCCGACCCAGAAGGCCGAGCCCGTCAGCTCCCAGGCCAGCCACATGACGGCGATGCGGTGCATCCAGAGCCCGGTCCAGGCAGTAAGACTGGCCGAGAAGAAGATGCGCGCGTCACGATGGGACAGGGCGCGCCCGAGCGCGCCGAAGGCAGGCAGGGTCAGCGGCCCCCAGGGGTCGGTGCCGGTGCGGGCGATGGCGCGGCGGGCGCGGTGTCGCGCGTGTTGGCCCGCACGCATTCATCCACCATCTGCTCGAAGCGGTATTCGCGGCTGAGGCGGTCAATCGGCGCGCGGAAGGCCAGCGAGCCCGTGGTCTCGGAGCCCAGGCGGCTGTTGCGCTCATCCTCGCGGATGAGCTGCCCGCGGTCCTGGCGGGTGATGACCGAGGCGGCCTGGGCGCGGCAGGCGGCCACCACCTCGGGGTTGCTGCTGCGCGCCCCGGGCGGGGGCGGCGGCGGCGCGAAGCCCTGGGCGCAGCCCGCGAGCAACAACACGGGCAGAAGCAGGGCGGCGGCGCGGGGCATATGCGGGGCTTTCGTCAGGCGGGCACGCGGGATGCGTCGGGTGGAAGGGTCCGCGACAGGATGGCACGCATCGCGCCATCCTCGAAACGGCCCGTGGCGTCAATCGGTGCGCGGGCGGCGGCGGCCAGCAGAAGCGGGTGGAACTCCACGCCCCGCCGGCCGATGGCGAAGAAGCCGCGCAGCCATTCGGCCCGCCCCATGGCCTCCACCAGCGCCAGCAGGCGCAGGCAGAGCGCCACGCCGGCCAGCGAATCGAGGCCGGCATGGCGGTCCATCGCCTCGGCCCAGGCGGCGGCGTCGGGGTCGGTCAGCGCCATCTCGCGCCCATCGGCGAAGGCGAGCAGGCGCGGCGGCCCCCAATGCCCGGCGGACGCCCCCTCGCGCGCCACCTCCCAGGCGATTTCCAGCGCGGCGGGCGGCACGGCGGGCAGGGCGCCGGCCGCCACGCCGAGCTCATGCCGAAGGGCGCCGGAGGGGAGGGCGGTGGTGCGGACCATCTCCTCATATAGCGCCTGATCCGCGGAGGCGGAATCGCCGGAGCGGTGAATCAGTCGCTCCAAAGGCTGCTCGGGGGATGGTTCACAGCCGGGGCCACACGCGATTACGCTGGGTTCATGACCCACCCCGCCGAACTCTCCGCCACCGACGCCGCTTCCCGCATCGCCGCCGGCACCCTCAAGGCCCAGGAGCTGGCCGAGGCCATGCTCGACGTCATCGCGCGGCGCGAGCCGGGGGTGCGCGCCTTCGCCCATCTGGACCCCGCCCTGGTGCGGCGCCAGGCGGCGGCGGTGGATGCGGCGCCCGCCAAGGGGAAGCTGGCCGGGCTGTTCTTCGGCGTGAAGGACGTGCTCGACACCGCCGACCAGCCCTCGCAATACGGCTCGCCCATCTGGGCGGGGCACCGGCCGCGCACCGATGCGTCCTGCGTGGCGCTGGCGCGGCGGGCGGGCGCGGTCATCGCCGGCAAGACGGTGACGACGGAATTCGCCACGCGCTTCCCCGGCGCCACCACCAACCCGCACAATGCCAGGCACACGCCGGGCGGTTCCTCCCAGGGCTCGGCGGCGGGGGTGGGGGCGGGGATGCTGCACCTCGCTTTCGGCACGCAGACCGCAGGCTCCATCATCCGGCCGGCGGCCTTCTGCGGCGCGGTGGGCTTCAAGCCGAGCTACGGCACGCTGCACCGCGCCGGCATGAAGGTGATGAGCGAAAGCCTGGACACCATCGGCGTCATGGCGCGCAGCGTGGCCGATGCGGCCCGGGCCATGTCCGCGCTGACCGGGCTGGATCATGGCCCGGCCGAGGCGCCGCGCGCGCCGAAACTCGCCCTGGTCATGGGCGCCATGGCGGAGGCCGGGCCCGAGACCGCCCCGCACATGGAGCGCGTGGCCGAGGCCGCCCGCCGCGCGGGTGCCACGGTCACGCCCATCACGCTGCCCGCCGCCTGCGACGCCGCCTTCGCCGCCCACGCCCATGTCATGCACATGGAAAGCGCCCAGGCGCTGGCCTGGGAAATTGATCACGCCCGCGCCCAGCTCAGCCCCGCCATGCGGACCAACATGGATTGGGCCATGGCCGAGCCGCCCGCCAAGCTGGTCGAGGCCCGCGCCGCCTTTGCCGCCGCGCAGGCCTGTTTCGCGGACGCCATCGCGGGCTATGACGCGGTGTTGACCCCCTCCGCCCCCGGCGAGGCGCCGGAGGGCATCGAATTCACCGGCACGCCCGTCTTCAACACGCTCTGGACGCTGCTGCACACGCCCTGCGTCACCATCCCGGCCGGAACGGGGCCGCGCGGCCTGCCGCTGGGCGCGCAGATCGTCACCCCGCGCGGGCAGGACGCGGCGGCGCTGATGTGGGCCGAGTGGCTGCGCCGGGCGCTGGGCTGACCGCCATGGCGACCCCCATCCTCATCGCGGGCGGCGGCATTGGCGGGCTGACGGCGGCGCTGTCCCTCAAGGCCGCGGGCTTCGCGCCGCGCGTGCTGGAAGCCACGCGCGAAGTGCGGCCGCTCGGCGTCGGCATCAACCTGCTGCCCCATGCGGTGCGGGAGCTGACGGAGCTGGGCCTCGGCGAAAAGCTGGCCGCGACGGGCGTGGCCACCAAGGAGCTGCGCTATGTCTCCGCCCATGGGCAGGAGATCTGGCGGGAGGATCGGGGCCTCGCCGCCGGCTATCGCTGGCCGCAATACTCCATCCATCGCGGCGAGTTGCAGATGCTGCTGCTGGCCGAGGCCCGCGCGCGCGGCATCGAGGTCGAGACCGGACAGCGCGTGACCGGCTTCGCACAGGATGCCGAGGGTGTGACGGCGCAACTGGCCGGCGGCGGCACGGCACGGGCGGCGGCGCTGATCGGGGCCGATGGCATCCATTCCGCCATTCGCGGGTATTTCGCGCCCGATGAGGGCCTGCCGCGCTGGTCGGGCGCCATGCTGTGGCGCGCCACCACCATCGCCCCCGCCTATCTGACCGGCGCCACGATGGTGCAGGCCGGGCATCATGCCCAAAAGTTCGTCTGCTACCCTATCCGGCAACTGCCGGACGGCATGGCGGTGATCAACTGGATCGCGGAGATGCGGACCCAGGCGGCGCCGGGCCGCGAGGACTGGAACCGCGAGATAGACCGCAACCTGTTTCTCCCGCATTTCGAGGGCTGGAACTGGGGCTGGCTGGACGTGCCCGGCCTGATCCGCGGGGCCGAGCGCGTCTATGAATTCCCCATGGTGGATCGCGACCCGCTGCCGCGCTGGACCGAGGGGCGCGTGACGCAGCTGGGGGATGCGGCGCACCCGATGTACCCCATCGGCTCCAACGGTGCCTCGCAGGCGGTGCTGGATGCGCGGCAATTGGCGCTGCATCTCGCGCGCGCGGCGCGGATCGAGGAGGGGCTGGCCGCCTATGAGGAGGCCCGCCGCCCGCCCACCGCGAAGCTGACGCTGGCCAACCGCGACCTCGGCCCCGATTTGGTGCTGGAGGAGGTGCATCGCCGCGCGCCGGACGGTTTCCAGGCGCTGCACGACGTCATCTCGCACGAGGAACTGGCCGGCACCGCCGCGCGCTACAAGAAGCTGGCGGGCTTCGACCCCGCATTGCTGAACGCCCGCGAAAGCTGGAGCCCGTGACAGGATCAATGGCATGAAAACAGCCTTCATCGGCCTGGGCAGCATGGGCGGGGGTGCCGCACTCAGCGCGCTGCGCGCCGGCCTCGACGTGACGGGCGTGGACCCCTCCGAACGCGCACGCGCCGCCTTCGGCAACCGCGCCGTGGCGCGCGGGTCCGATCTGGACCCCGGGCAGGACGCGGTGGTGGTGCTGACGGTGAACGCCGCCCAGGCCGAGGCCGCGCTGTTCGGCCCGGAAGGCGCGGCGCAGCGCGTTGCCCCGGGTGGGGTCGTGGTCTGCTCGGCCACCATGGCACCAGCCGATGCGCGGCGCCTGGCTGCCGAGGCCGCCTCGCGGGGCCTGCTCTATCTCGACGCGCCCGTCTCCGGCGGCGCCGCGGCCGCGCGCGAGGGCCGCATGACGGTGATGGCCAGCGGCAGCGACGCCGCCTTCGCCGCCGCGAAACCGGTGCTGGACGCCATCGCGGGCAAGATCTGGTCCTTGGGCAGCGAGCCCGGCCAGGGTGCCGCCATGAAGGTGGTGCACCAGCTGCTGGCCGGCGTGCACATCGCGGCCGCCGCCGAGGCCATGGCGCTGGCGCTGCGTTCCGGCCTCGATCCGCACACCGTCTATGGCGTGGTGACGAGTGCCGCGGGCAATTCCTGGATGTTCGAGAACCGCATGGCGCATGTGCTGGTGGGCGACGACACGCCGCTCTCCGCCGGCGACATCTTCGTGAAGGATTTGGGCCTCGTGGAGGGCATGGCGCGCGAGGCCGCGCTGCCCGTGCCGCTGGCCGCCCAGGCGCTGCAATTGTTCGTGGCGCAGCGGGCGCTGGGCCATGGCGGGCGGGACGATGCCTTCGTGCTGCGCGTCTGGCAGGCGCTGGCGGGCTTCGCGCTTCCTGGCGAACCTGGCGGCGCAGAACCGGTCAAGCCCGGTCCGAAGTGACCCAGGGCAAAGGCGGGTCGTAGTCCACGCCCAGGAAGACGAGGCCCTCCGGCGGGGCGGTCTGACCGGCGCGGCGGCGGTCGCGCCCCTCCAGCAATTCGCGCGGCCAGGAGACGGGGCGCCGCCCCAGCCCCACCATGTGCAGCGTGCCCGCCAGGTTGCGGATCTGGTGGTGCAGGAAGCTGCGGGCGGAGGCGTGGATGACCACCTCCTCGCCCACCCGCGTCACGTCCAACCGGTCCAGCGTGCGGATGGCGTGCTCGGCTTGGCAGGAGGCGGCGCGGAAGGCCGAGAAATCATGCTTGCCGAGCAGCGCCTGGGCCGCGTCGTGCATGGCGGCCGCATCGAGCGGCAGGGGCACGTGCCAGACCCGGCCCTCCTCCAGCGCGGGCTTGGCGGGGCGGTTCAGGATGCGGAAGCGGTAGTGCCGCCGCGCGGCCGAGAAGCGCGGCGACCAGCCCTCGGGCGCCAGGCAGGCGGCGCGGATGGCGATGCGCTGGGGCCGCAGGTGGAAGTCCAGCGCCGCGCGCAGCCGGGCGGGCGGCAGGTCGGCGGCGAGGTCCAGATGCACCACCTGCCCCTCGGCATGGACGCCCGCATCGGTGCGGCCGGCAGCGGTGGCGAGCGGCGTGGCGCCGCCGTTCAGGGAGGTGGCGGCGGTCTCGATGGCCTCCTGCACGGATAGGCCGTTGGACTGGCGCTGCCAGCCCACCAAGCCCGCGCCGTCATACTCCACCAGCAGGGCGTAGGCGGTCATCCGCCCAGGACCGTGCCGGGGGGCAGGTTGTAGCCGCGCAGGAAGGCCTCGGCGTCGAGTGGCCCGCGGCCGGGGCGTTGCAGGCGCGTCAGGCGCAGCGCGCCGGTGCCGCAGGCCACGGTGAAGCCGTGCAGGAGGGTGCCGGGCGGGCCCTGGCCCTCGGCCGGTTCGGCGGCGAGCACACGCAGCGCCTCGCCGCCATGGGTGAAGAAGGCGCCGGGCCAGGGGTTCATGGCGCGGATGCGCGCGTCCAGCACCGTGGCGGGCTGCGTGAAATCCAGCGCGCCATCGGGTTTGGTGAGCTTGGGGGCGTAGGTGACACCCGCCTCGGGCTGCGGCGTGGCCGGCGGGTTCTCGTCCAGCGCGCGCAGGATCAGGCGCGCGCCCATCTCCGCCAGGGCGTCATGCACCTCCGGCGTGGTGGAGCGCGGGGTCAGCGGGATCGCCTCGCGCAGCAGCATGGGGCCGGTGTCCAGCCCCTCCTCCATGCGCATGATGGTGATGCCCGTCTCGGCATCGCCATGCAGGATGGCGGCATGGATGGGCGCCGCCCCGCGCCAGCGCGGCAGCAGCGAAGCATGGATGTTGAGGCAGCCGCGCCGGGGCGCGTCGAGCATGGCGGGCGGCAGGATCAGCCCATAGGCCGCCACCACCGCAACATCGAGGTCGAGCGCCGCGAACGCCGCGTGTTCCGCCGCATCGCGCTTCACCCGCGCGGGCGTGCGGACGGGCAGGCCCAGTTCCAGTGCCGCGCGATGCACCGGGCAGGGGGTCTCGCGCTGGCCGCGCCCGGCGGGCTTGGGGGGCTGGCAATAGACCGCCGCCACCTCGTGCCCCGCCGCGTGCAGCGCCCGCAGCGCCGGCACCGCGAAGTCCGGGCTGCCCATGAAGGCCAGGCGCAGCTTCGGGCTAATCCCGGCTCTCCCGCGCCTTGAGCTCCTTGGCGAGCTTGCGCAGCAGCATGTTGCGCTTCAGCGCGGAGAGATGGTCCACGAAGAGCACGCCGTTCAGGTGGTCGATCTCGTGCTGGAGGCAGACGCCCAGCAGCCCGTCCGCCTCGGCCTCCCGCTTCGTGCCGTCCAGCTCCAGCCAGCGCAGCTGGATGCGCGCCGGCCGCTCCACATCCGCGTATTGGCCGGGCAGCGAGAGGCAGCCTTCCTCGCGCACCTCCATCTCGCGGCTGGCGGCGATGATCTCGGGGTTCACCAGCACCATGGGCGCCGGCGTCTCCTTGCCGCCCACATCCACGACGATGAGGCGCAGGTCCGACCCCACCTGGGGGGCCGCCAGCCCGATGCCGGGGGCGGCGTACATGGTGGCGAGCATGCGCGCGGCGAGGGCGCGCACGGCATCCCCATCGCCTTGCGCCACGGGGCGCGCCTTCTTCCGCAGCCGCGGGTCGGGCACGTAGAGGATGGGGAGGGTTTCGTCCGTCATGGCCGGCGCGGAGGTAGCCCCCCACGCGCCGCCTTGCAACAAGGCCCGTGCCGGGCCAATTCTGCAACGAGGCGCGCTGCCTCTTCCGGGGCGCGCCACGGCTCGCTGCGGTCAGGAGGCCCCATGTCCCGTTCCTCGGTGTTCGGCTCGCCCTTGTTCCTGGGCTTCGACCACCTCGAGCAGATGCTCGACCGCGTGCAGAAAAGCGCGGATGGCTACCCGCCCTACAATATCGAGCAGACGGGGCCGGCCAGGCTTCGCATCACGCTGGCGGTGGCGGGCTTCGCCATGGAGGACCTCGCGATCACGCAGGAGGACAACCAGTTGGTGATCCGCGGGCGGCAGCGCGACGACACGGAAGGGCGGGTCTTCATTCACCGCGGCATCGCGGCGCGGCAGTTCCAGCGCGCCTTCGTGCTGGCCGAGGGCATCGAGATCGAGGGCGCCTTCCTCGACAACGGGCTGCTGCACATAGACCTCCAGCGGCCGATGCCGGAGGTGAAGGTGCGGTCCATTCCGATCGGGCGGCAGGGGGCGGGGCCGTCGCGGCCGGTGGTGCAGCAGCGGGTGCGGCGCGAGGAGGAGTAGCGGGCCTCAACCGCGCGGCGGGTCCCGCTGCGCCCTTGCCGTCAGGCGGGTCGCGCCCTAATCGGAAACGAAGAGGGAGACCCGCCATGGACCAGCCGCTGATCGCCGCCGACCCCCACGCCGAAATCCGCGAGGAGGTCCGCAAGCTCTGCGCGCGGTTCCCCGGCGAATACTGGCGCGAACTGGACACGCGCCGCGGCTACCCGACCGAATTCGTCAAGGCCCTGACCGAGGCGGGCTATCTCGGCGCGCTGATTCCCGAGGAGTTCGGCGGCGCGGGCCTGCCGCTCTCGGCCGCCGCCGCCATCCTGGAGACCATCCACCAGGAAGGCTGCAATGGCGCCGCCTGCCATGCCCAGATGTACATCATGGGCACCATCCTGAAGCACGGCAGCGCGGACCAGAAGCAGCGCTACCTGCCCGGCATCGCCAGCGGCGAACTCCGCCTGCAGGCCTTCGGCGTCACCGAGCCCACCTCCGGCACGGACACGACCAACCTGCGCACCTTTGCCCGGAAGGAAGGCGACAAGTACATCGTCAACGGCCAGAAGATCTGGACCAGCCGCGCGGAACACAGCGACCTGATGCTGCTGCTGGCCCGCACCACGCCCAAGGACCAGGTGACGAAGAAGACCGAGGGCCTGTCCACCTTCATCGTGGACATGCGGACCGCGAAGGGCCTGACCATCCGCCCCATCCGCACCATGATGAACCACAATTCCTGCGAGGTCTTCTTCGACAACATGGAGGTTCCGGCCGAGAACCTGGTGGGCGTCGAGGGCCGCGGCTTCCGCTACATCCTGGACGGGATGAATGCCGAGCGCCTGCTGATCGCCTCGGAATCCATCGGTGACGCCAAGTGGTTCACCCAGAAGTCGGTGGCCTACAGCAAGGAGCGCGTGCTGTTCGGCCGCCCCATCGGCCAGAACCAGGGCGTGCAGTTCCCCATCGCCAAGGCCTATGCCCAGATGCGCGCGGCCGAGGCTATCGTGAAGCAGGGGCTGGAGAAGTTCGAGGCCGGCATCCCCTGCGGCGAAGAGGCCAACATGGGCAAGATGCTCGCCGCCGACGCCGCCTGGGCGGCGGCAGAGGCCTGCGTGCAGACCCATGGCGGCTTCGGCTTCGCCGAGGAATACGATGTGGAGCGCAAGTTCCGCGAGGCGCGGCTCTATCAGGTGGCGCCCATCAGCACCAACCTCGTCCTCTCCTACATCGGGGAGCATGTGCTGGGCATGCCGCGCAGCTACTGATGCCCCCCGCAGGCGCACCCGCCATCTGGCGCCTGCAAGAGACTCCGCCCATTCCCCTGCTGCTGGCCGCGGCCTTGCAGCAGGCGGGGCTGGCGGCCGTGACACTCGGCTTCCCGCTGCTGGTGGCCGAGGCGGCCGGCGCGGATGTCGCGCTGAAGGCCGCGGTGCTGCAATGGTCCATGCTGGCCATGGGCATCGCCACCCTGCTGCAATGCTGGGGGCGCTGGGGCATCGGCTCCGGCTATCTCATCTGTGGCATCTTCACCGCCATCTACCTGCCGCTCTCGGTCGTCGTCGCGCAGCGCAGCGGCCTCGCGGACGTGGCCGGCATGACCCTCGTGGCCGGCCTGACGCAGATGGTGCTCTCGCCCTTCGTGCGGCGGCTGCGCAACCAGGTGCCGAACGAGATCATCGGCCTCATCGTGCTGTTGGTGGGCCTTGCGCTCGGCATTCTGTCCGTCCGGCTGATCGCGCTCGGCTCCCCCGCCGATCCGGCCGGGGGGGTGCAGCGCGTCGTCGGCATCGCCACCTTCGCGCTGATCGTGGCGCTCGCCATCTGGGGCCCGCCGCGCCTGCGGCCCCTCGCGGTGCTGGCGGGGATGCTGGGCGGCACGGCGCTGGCGCTGCTGCTGGGCAGCGCACCCGAGGCCCCCGCCGTGCAGGGGGTCAGCCTGCTGGACGGCCCGCCCGTGATGCCCAGCTTCAACTGGGCCCTGCTGCCCGGCTTCCTGCTGGGCGCCCTGGCGAGCCTGGTGCGCTGCATGGGCGACATCATCGCCGCCCAGCGCGCCGAGGACCCCGACTGGACCCGCCCCGACCAGCGCAGCATTCGCGGCGGCGTGCTGGCCGATGGCATGGGCACGGCGCTGGCCGGGTGCATGGGCCTGCCGGGGATGAACAGCTACACGGGCAGCGTGGGCCTCGCGGTCGCGTCCGGCGTGCGGTCGCGCGTGGTGGGGCTGGCGGCGGGGGCCATCTGGGTGGGGCTGGCCTTCATCCCCTCCGCCGGGGTCTGGATGCTGCTGATCCCGCAGGGGGTGCTGGGCGCGGCACTGCTCTACGTCTCGGCCTTCATCATCGCCTCGGGCTTCATCACCATCACGCAGCGCCTGCTGGACCCGCGGCGGACGGTGCTGCTGGGCGTCTCGCTGGTGGTGGGGCTCTCGGGCGCGCTGATCCCCGGCCTCTACGCGGACCTGCCCTTCGCGGTGCAGGCGCTGACCTTCTCCTCGCTGGCGCTGGCGCTGGCGGTCGCGCTGGTGCTGGGGCCGCTGCTGCGGATCGGCCTTGCGCGGGAGGTGGCGCTGGAATGGCACCCGGCCGAGGGCGTGCCGGCCCTGCTGGATGCGGCGCGCGCGCCCTTGCAGCAATGGGGCGTGCGCCGCGCCGTGGCCGACCGGGTGGGTGGCGCGCTGGAGGAATTCGCCCTGCTGGCCCAGGAGGAGATCGGCTCCGGCGGTGCCGTGCATCTCCGCATGGAGAACACCGACCCGGTGCTGCGCCTGACGCTGGCCTGGCAGGGTGCGCCCATCGCGCCCCTGGACCCCGCCACCCCGCCCGACGAGCCGGACCTGCGGCGCATCGCCCTGCTGCTGCTGCGCCACAAGACGGATGCGATGCGCCTTCGCCCGGGGGCCGAGGGGCGGCAGGAGGCGGTGCTGGAGTTCGATCAGGATTGAGGCCCTGGCGCCAGTCAGGGGCCGCGCGGCTTAACGCGCCCGCGCCGCGGTGGCATGTTCCTGGCCTGTGTAGTTTGGGGGAAGCGCATGACGCCCGGAAAGCCACTTGAAGGCCTGCTCGTAGTCTCGATGGAACAGGCGGTGGCGGCCCCCACCTGCTCGGCCAAGCTGTGCGACGCGGGGGCGCGCGTCATCAAGATCGAGCGCGCCGAGGGGGATTTCGCGCGCGGCTATGACGCCGCCTGCAACGGGCTTTCCACCTATTTCGTCTGGCTGAACCGCGGCAAGGAGAGCATCTGCCTCGACATCAAGCAGGCGGACGACAAGGCGCTGCTGGCCCGTCTGCTGGAGAAGGCCGACGTCTTCATCCAGAATCTCGCGCCGGGTGCGATGGCCCGCGCGGGGTTCGGCAGCGCGGCGCTGCGCGAACGCCACCCGCGCCTGATCACCGTGGACATCTCGGGCTATGGCGAGGAAGGCGAATACGCCTCCATGAAGGCCTATGACCTGCTGGTGCAGGCGGAAAGCGGGCTTTGCAGCGTGACCGGCCGCGCCGAGGGGCCGGGGCGCGTGGGTGTCTCCGCCTGCGACATCGCCTGCGGCATGAACGCCCACGCCGCCGTGCTGGAGGCGCTGATCGAGCGTGGCATCACGGGCCGCGGCAAGGGTGTGGCCGTCAGCCTCTTCGACGGCATGGCGGACTGGATGAACGTGCCGCTGCTGTATTTCGAGGGCACGGGCAAGGCGCCCCAGCGCATCGGCCTCGCCCACCCCTCGCTCTGCCCCTATGGCGCCTTCGAGACGCGGGATGGCGCGCTGATCCTGATCTCCATCCAGAACGAGCGCGAATGGGCGCAATTCGCCGCGAACTTCCTGGACGACGCCACGCTGCCCCAGCGCGAGGGCTTCCGCAGCAATGTGGAGCGCGTGGCGCACCGCCCGATGGTGGACGCGCACATCGCCGCCGTCTTCGCCGCGCGCACGCGCGAGGAATGCGTGGCCAAGCTGGAGGCCGCCAACACCGCCTATGGCTTCGTGAACGGCGTGGACGGGTTGGCGAAGCACCCCGCCCTGCGCCGCGTCACCGTCGAGACAGAGAAGGGCCCCATCGCCATCGCTGCCCCCGCCGCGCGCTTCAGCGACGGGCCGCGGGCGCTGGGACCGGTGCCCGCACTCGGCGCGCACACGGACAAGGTGCGCGCGGAATTCGCCGCCTGAGCCTGCCTCAGGCCGCCGGCAGGGCGCGGTTGCGCCCCGCCGCCTTGGCCGCATAGAGCGCGCCATCCGCCGCCCGCAGCGCCGCCTCCAGGGCCTCATTGCTGGGGGTGGCGAGGGTGGCGACGCCGGCCGAGAGCGTCACCCGCTCATCAGCCCCGCCCGGGTGGGGCACGGCCTGCTCCACCGCGGCCCGCACCCGGTCGAGCACGGGCAGGGCGGATTGCGCGTCCAGGCCCGGCAGCAGCAGCGCGAATTCCTCGCCGCCCATGCGCGCCAGGATGTCGCCCGGGCGCATGGCCTGGCGCATGGCATCGGCGGCGCCGCGCAGCACCGCATCGCCCGCCGCATGGCCCCAGCCGTCATTGACGCGCTTGAAGCGGTCGAGGTCGAGCATCGCGGCCGATACGGGAACCCTCTCGCGCGCCGCCCGCGCCAGGGCATGCGCCACCTCCTCGGCGAAGCCCGCGCGGTTGGGCAGGCCGGTCAGCGGGTCATGCCGGGCGGCCGCGGCGAGCTGCCCCGCCAGCGCGTTGCGCTCGCGCAGGATGCGCAGCAGCAGCAGCACGGCGAGCGGGATGACGAGGTCCGTCCCCAGCCAGAACCAGCCCAGCAATGGCGTGCTTAACCCCGCCCAGGTCGTGATCTGCCCATAGGCCTCGGCCATGGTCAGCCCGGCCAGCAAAAGCAGATAAAGGATGGCGCCGGCGCGATACCCCCAGCCCGTGCCGCGCCGCCCGCGCCCGTGCCGCGCCACGGCCACGGCCGCCACGACGCAGGCGATGGTTGTGGCGGCCCGGAGCAGCAGGAAGCTCCAGTTCCAGGCGGTCATCGAATCCATGTTCAGTCCCGGGCGAGGTCAATTCCGCGCAGGATGGCGTTCCACCCCGCGATCTCTTGCCGGAGATAGCTGCGGATTTGCGAGGGCGCGAGGTCCAGCGGCGCACCGCCTTCGGCCAGGATGCGCGCGCGTTCCTCCGGCCGCGCGAGGAAGCGGCGCCCGATGTCGTTCAGCTGCGACACGATGAGGCGATGCGTCCCCCCGGGCGCCACCAGCACGGAGAAGGTGGAAAGCCGCACGCCCTCCAGCGCCGGCACGCCCGGCCAGGCGGTCTGCGGCGCATCGGTGGTGATGGCCACCGCCCGCACCCGCCCCGCCCGCGCATGCCGCCCGGCCGAGGCCGCGTTGTCGAACAGCATGTCGCAGCGCGCGGCCATCACATCCGTCATGGCGGCGTAGGAACCGCGATAGGGCACATGCACGAAATCGAGGTCCAGGCTGCGGGCGAAGAGCACGGCGGCGATGTGCGAAGGGGTCGCGATGCCGGTGGAGCACGCCGCGAGCCCGCGCCGCTGGCCCCGCGCGCGCAGCACCAGGTCCTGCACGCGGGCATAGGCGGGGCCGTCGGGCGCCAGCAGCAGCAGGGGCATGGCGGCGGGCAGCAGCACCGGCTCGAAGCTCACCAGCGGGTCATAGCCCGCGCCCAGGATCTGCGGCACCAGCGTCAGCGGCCCGCTGGCGGTCATGATGAGGGTGTAGCCATCGGATGCCAGCCGCGCGCTGATCTCGGTGCCCATGCGGCCCGAGACGCCCGGCCGGTTGTCCACCACGAAGTTGACGCCGAACACCTCGGTGTAGTGGCCGGCCAGGCGCCGCGCCTCGCTGTCCGCCGCGTCGCCGGGGGGGAAGGGGACGATGATGCGGATGTCGCGGGTGGGCCAGGCCTCGGCCGGCTCCGCGCGCGCGGCCGCAACCCCGGGACAGGGCAGCAGCAGCATCACCAGCAGGAGCCATCGCATGGCGTCGAGCCTCGCATCCCGGCGCCGCTGCCCGCAAGGCCGGCCCATGTGGGAAACCCGGGTGGGCAAGCCCGCGCGGCGGGAGTAACCCTCGCTTCGCGATGAACATCCTCTCCATCCAGTCCTGGGTGGCCTATGGCCATGTGGGCAATGCCTCCGCCATGTTTCCCCTCCAGCGGCTCGGCGCCGAGGTCTGGGGCATCCACACCGTCCAGTTCAGCAACCACACGGGCTATGGCGCCTGGCGCGGCCAGGTGTTCGAGGCGGGGCTGGTGCGCGATTGCGTGCAGGGGATCGAGGAGCGGGGCGCGATGGCGCGCTGCGACGCGGTGCTGTCGGGCTACATGGGCGGGCCCGAGATCGGCGAGGCCATCCTGGACGCGGTTTCGCGCGCCAAGGCCGCGAACCCCCAGGCGCTCTATTGCTGCGACCCCGTGATCGGCGATGTGGGGCGCGGTGTCTTCGTGCGCCCCGGCATCCCGGAACTGCTGCGCGACCACGCCATGCCCCGCGCCGACATCGCGACCCCCAACCGCTTCGAGCTGGAATGGCTGACGGGGCGCGCGGTGACGGACCTCGCCTCCGCCAAGGCCGCCATCGCGGCCTTGCAGGACATGGGCCCGCGCTGCGTGCTGCTGACCAGCTTCGACGCCGAGGACGCGGAGGGTATCGCCATGCTGGCCGCCGAGGGCGGGCGGTTCTGGCGCGTCACCACGCCGCTGCTGCCGCTGAACGTGAACGGGGCAGGGGATGCCATCGCGGCGCTCTTCCTGTTCCACCGGCTGCGGAGCGGTTCAGCGGAGGTGGCGCTCTCCGCCGCTGCCTCCAGCATCTTCGGCCTGTTGCGGCGGACGGCCGAGGCGGGCTCGCGCGAAATCCTGACCGTGGCGGCGCAGGAGGAGTTCGTCTCGCCCAGCCGGGTCTTCGCGGTGGAACAGGTTTAACCCCGGCCGCTGCATCCGCCTTCAGGTTCATGCGTTGGGCCAGCAGACGCGCGCCATCTCGGCGCCGCTCGAAGGAACACCGATCCATGAACCTTTCCCGACGCCAATTCCCCCTCCTCGCCGCGGGTGCCGGGCTGCTGGCCAGCGCGCCGCTGGCCCGTGACGCCGCCGCCGCCACCGGACCCGAGATCAGCCGCGACGTGGCCGAGGCCGAGCGCCGCCTGCGCGTCATGGAAAACGCCGCGCCGCTCTTCTCGCAGGCGCAGGCCGTGCTGATCTTCCCGCGCATCATCCAGGGCGGCTTCATCGTGGGCGGCCAGTATGGCGAGGGCGCGCTGCGCCGCGGCGCCACGCACCAGGGCTACTACCGCATCGTCGGCGCCTCCTTCGGCCTGCAGGCCGGCGCGCAGACCTCGGGCCTGGCCATGTTCTTCATGACGGAAGCCGCGCTGCGCGCGCTGGACAACGCCGATGGCTGGGAAATCGGCACCGGCCCGTCGGTGGTGGCGCTGGACCGTGGCCTTCAGGCGAACGTGACCTCCACGACGCTGGCCGAGCCCGTCTATGCCATCACCTTCGGCCAGCAGGGCCTGATGGCGGCGCTGGCGCTGAACGGCACCAAGATCACGCGCTTCACGCCGGAGCGCTAATCCGCCCGGCCGCAAGGCCGGCACGCCCCGCGTGGCCCTGTGCCACGCGGGGTTTTTCTTGTCCGATGTCAGGGGCCCGATGCCAGGGGCCCGATGCCAGGGGCCCTGAAGTCAGGATGCGGACACGAAAAAACCCGCCGCCCACCCCGTCAGGGGCAGGTTGCGGGTTCAAGGTGTGGGCCGCCTGGACACGGTGGCCGTGCCGGAACCTATTTGTTGTTCCGGTCCTGCTCGATCAGACGCAGCAGCTCTTCCGGAATCGGCTCCTTCGCCACCTCGTCGAACATGGCGTGCAAACCCTGGTCGAGCCAGAGGTCGAACGCCTTGTCCGAGGGTGCCTTGCGGGCGCGCTTCGGAGGGGAGCCAGGCTTGCTCATCCGTGGTCCAGGCCTGTCCGGTTCTTCCGTATCGCCGCTCACCGCCGCTCCAGCTGTGCCTCGCCATTGTCACGGCCAAGCTTAGCCATGACAGGGGCCGCGGGCAAAGCGGAGAGCGCATGAGCAGGCACGGAAGCGCGCGCGCGGGTCTTGGGCGCGGTGACGCGGGGCTTGGGGGCCTCGTCATCGCCCAGCAGCCAGCGGCGCAGCATGGCGCGCGCACGGGAGACGCGGCACTTCAGCGTGCCGACCGGCACGTTGAGCTGCTCCGAGGCTTCCTCATAGGAAAGGCCCTGCACGGAGATCATGATCAGCACGAGGCGATGATCCGCCGGCAGCTTGCCGATCAGGTGGCGGAGCTGCTGGATGGCCAGCCCCTCTTCCTGGCCGCCGCTGCGGGCGAGCAGGGAGGCGGGGGCATCCTCGATGTCCACGATCTCGCGCCGGCGGCGCATGTTGGAAAGGAAGCGGTTGCGCAGGATGCGCGCCATCCAGGCGCCGAAATTCGTGCCGGGCTGGAAGGAGGTCTGCGCGGCCAGCGCGCTGCTGACGCTGGTCTGCACCAGGTCGTCGGCATCGGCGCGGTTGCGCGTCAGCGCCAGGGCCTGCTGCCGCAAGGCGGGCAGGGCAGCGACAAGGAGGTCATGGAAGCTGACCTCGGGTGCGGAGTCGACCATGGTGGCCTCGGCCTGGTCGTCCTGGGGGAGGGGCATCGTGTTTGTGTCCGGTGCTCGCATGCCCCCCCAACGCTGAGGCTCGGACTTCATTGCATTAAAAAATTGTAATGTGAAGCGAGAGGTGCCCGGGCAACCACGAAAGCCCGGCCACGTTCATTCGCATAAGATGCCGTCAAACACCTGGAGGGGTCCGCAACCTAGGCTCGAGCGCGCGCCGCAAGGCGCTCCGCGCCCGGCTGAGGCGTGCGCGCATGGTGCCCTCCGGCACGCCGCAGATCCGCGCGGCCTCGGTGGCGGACATGCCCTGGGCCCCCATCAGCACCACCGCCTCGCGCTGCGGGGCGGGCAGGGTGCGCATGGCGCGCGCCAGGTCATCGAGGGCCAGGCTGTCCGCCGGCCCGGCCACGCCCTCCATTCCCTCCTCCAATGGCGTCAGCCGCCGTCCCGCCCGCAGGCCGGACAACCAGGCGTGGCGCAAGATAGTGAAGACCCAGGCGCGCAGCTCCCCCACCTCCGTCATGCGGCGTTCGCTGGACAGGGCGCGCAGCAGCGTCTCCTGCACCAGCTCATCCGCGGCGGCGACGGAGCCGCTCAGCGCCCGTCCATAGCCGCGCAGCGACGGCATCAGCGCCACCAGCGCCGTGCGGAACGCGGCCTCGGCATTGGCCTTCGCGGCATCCTCCTGCATTACGTCATTCCCGCGCGGCCGGAGTTTGGGCATCCTGTCCCGCGCGCCCTCATCCCCTTCGTCGAGGAGACTGTTCCATGAGCGCCACCCAGCAGGAGCTGATCGCAGCCCTGCCTTATGCCCGCCGTTTCGCCCGCGCGCTCACCGGCAGCCAGGGGGAGGGCGACGGGCTGGTGGGCCGCGCCATCCCGCGCATGCCCCAGGACCTGCCGCCGCGCCTCGGTTTCTATGCCGCCATCACCCAACTGATGCGCGACCATCCGCAGCGCGACGCGCCGGGGCTGACGCTGGTGCAGCGCCAGCTTTTGCTGCTGACGGCGCTGGAAGAGGTCACGCTGGCCGATGCCGCCCGGGTGCTGGACATGACGCCCGATCAGGCCGCCGAGGAGGTGCGCCAGGCCCGGCACGACCTGCGCCAGGTGGCCGCCACCGACATCCTGATCATCGAGGACGAGCCGGTGATCGCGATGGACCTGCAGATGCTGGTGCAGGGCTGCGGCCACCGCGTGGCCGGCGTCGCCATGACCGAGCGCGAGGCTGTGCGCCTGGCCCATGAACGCCCCGTGGGGTTGATCCTGGCCGATGTGAACCTGGGCCGGGGCGGCAGTGGCATCTCGGCCGTGCGGACCATCATGGAGAGCACGATCACGCCCGTGATCTTCGTGACCGCCTATCCCGAGTTGCTGCTGACGGCGGAGGGCATTGAGCCCGCCTTCATCGTCCGCAAGCCCTTCGACCCGCTGAGCCTCGCGATCGCCACCTACCAGGCGGTCCATGCCGGGCGCGTGCCCATTCCGTGACGCGTTCCGTGATGGGGCATGCTGCAACTTCAGGGCCCCTTGCCCGTTCTCCTGGCCGAGGCGGCGCCGACGCCGCCAGCAAGGAGACAGACCATGAACAGCGATACCATCAAGGGCAACTGGAAGCAGCTGACCGGCAAGGCCAAGGAGCAGTGGGGCAAGCTGACCGATGACGACCTGACGGTCATCGAGGGCAAGCGCGAGCAGCTCATCGGGCGCATCCAGGAGCGCTATGGCGTGGCCCGTGACGAGGCCGAGTCCCAGGTGAAGAGCTGGGAAAGCAAGTTCTGATCCGGGCTTGATGCCATCCCGGGACGTGCGCGGGCACCCATCCCGGGACGTGCGCAAGCACGCATCCCAGGACGTGCGCGTGCACGCATCCCAGGACGTGCACGCGCACGATGCACCGCGGCGCGCGACCTGTCGGGGCCAAACGCGCGCGCCGTATCGCGGGCGAATGGTCCCGGCGCCCGCAACCCCCCTCCAGGAACCGGCCGGAGCCACCGCCTGACGCGGCGGGACGGGCATCGGCCGGTCCTGCCGTTTCCCGGAGTGCAGAACCATGCTGGGTTGGAGCATCACTTTTCTCGTCGTGGCCCTCATCGCCGGGGTCCTCGGCTTCGGCGGCATCGCATCCACGGCGGCCGGCATCGCGCGCATCCTGTTCTTCGTGTTCCTGGTGTTGTTCGCGGTGTCCCTCTTGACCGGCCGCGGCGTCACGCTCTGACGCCCCGGCCCGTCGTCGATCTCACCATTGGCAGGGTCGGGGTGCCGCTCACGCGGCCTCCACCACCCGTTCCCGCCAACCCCGGTTCGTCACCTCGCGCGTGGTGACGCGCAGCCTGCCTTCCTCCCACTCGATCAGATTCCACCCATTCACCGCGGAGACGCCGCGCGGGGAGAAGGCACTCGGCGCCATCACCTGGCAAGGCGCGCCCGGCTCGGGCCCCAGGGGCGTGACCTCGGCGCGGTGCAGATGGCCGCAGAGCAGCCCCGCGACATTCTCTCGCCGCAGCACCCGGATGGTGGCCTCGGCTCCGCGGGGCGTGCGCCGCCGCTGCGCCCAGGCGCCATGCACCAGCGGGTGATGGCAGACCACGAGGGTCGGCTTGCCGCGGCCCACCGTCAGCGCCGCTTCCAACCTTTCGAGCCTGTGCTGCGGCACCGCGCCGGCCGACCAGTCCACATGCCATTGCGCGCGGCTGACCGTGTCGAGGCCGATGAGGCGCGCATGGTCGAGATCGAGCCGCTCGGCCGGCGCCGTCAGCCGCGCCGCGCGCCAGCGCCGCTTGGGCGCCATGAAGCGCTCCCACAGGGCCGAATGCGGAATGTCGTGATTGCCGGGCACCACCAGCAGCGGCGCGTCGAGGCCGGCCAGGAAGGTGAAGGCCGCCTCGAACTCCTGCGGCTGGGCGCGGCGCGTGAGGTCGCCGCTGATGACCACCGCATCGGGGCAGGCGGCCCGCACATCGGCCGCCATCTCGGCCACGCGCGCGGGATCGGCCTCGCCGAAATGCAGGTCGGAGAGATGGGCGAGACGATGGGTCATGCCGGAACTCCCGGTGGCGGCGCCGCCCGCTCGCCATCCTGCGGCCGCTGCGGCGGCACGACCAGGACGGACAGCGCCCGCTTGTGAAGATTGACGCGCACGGGCGTGCGCGCGAGGCGCATCTCGCCATCCAGGCTCATCCGCACGCCGTCCTGGCGGCCATGAACGGCCACGCGGGCGACTTCGCGTTCGGACACCTCGGCATCCTCGCCGAGCTTGCCACGGAACCAGAGCCAGGCCTGGCGCAGCCGTGCCACGGCCCCGGCGGGGCGCGCCACATGCAGCAGCAGCCCGGAGGGACGGTTGGGCTCGGGCAGGGTGACGACCACGGCCTGGCCCGTCTGCCGCGCGGCGGGGCCGATCCGCACCCAGAGCTCGCGCGGGAAGGGGCGCGTCAGCGCGCGCAGCAGCGCCTGCACCAGCGGCCACCAGCCGCCCGCGCCGCCGCCGCGCTGCATTTCGCGGAAGCGCATCAGCCGCGTCGCGCGGCCGATGATGAGCTGGTAGAGAAACACCTCGCCATTGGCGGTGGCCGTGTCGATCAGCCCGGGTGAGGCCGCGGCGTAGAGCGCGGCCGCCTCGATCGGGTCATTGGGCAGGTCGAGCCGCGTGCAGAGCCGGTTCAGCGTGCCGCCGGGCAGGGGGGCGAGGTAGCGCCCCGTGCCGCGCAGCCGTGCGGCCGCATCGCGCAGCGTGCCGTCGCCACCCGCCACGAAGACGATGCGCGCGCTCTCCGCCCGCGCCCATTGCGTGTCGAGGTCGGCGCCGGCCTCCGGATCCTCCACCGCGAAGCCCGCCGCGCGCAGCGTGGCCGCGAGCTGCGGGCCCGGATCATCCATGGCCGAGAGGTTGCCGGCGCGCGGGTTCACGATGAGACAGGCGGGCCAGGAGGTGACGGGACCGGGTGGCGCCTCGGGGGGCGGGGCGGTCATGGCCGGAACTCCACCGCGCGAAACGCCGCAACCGCGGGCGTCACATTGCGTTGCTTAGGCATCGCCAACAGGGAGATGAACATGCGCACCATTCTGCTCTGGTTCCTGGGAATTCCCATTCCCATCCTCATTCTGCTTCTGCTCTTCGGAGTGTTGTGAACGTAAAGGCCCCGCGGCGACGCGGGGCCTTTTTCATGTCCTGCGAGCGAGGGCAGCGTAGATGGGAAACCGGTCCGGCGAGGCATAAAAAGCCGGGCATGAAAAAGGGGCCGCCCCCCGAAGGAAGCGGCCCCCGTTCGATCAGCGGCTGCTGGTGCGCACGCTGTCGTAGTTGAACTCCGGACGCTCGCGCAGGCCGTCGCGGGTCGCACCCGGCAGCACCACGCGCTCACGCTCGGCGTTCCACTGAAGGTCCGTCAGCGGCACCGCCACCAGGCGGCCGCCCAGGCCCAGGAAGCCACCCACCTGGATCACGGCCAGCGGACCACGGCCCGCACCCGCGGCGGCACCGGCGGCCGCGGCACCCGCGGGCGGCACCAGGATGATGTCATCCACCGAACCGATGCTGTCGTTCTCGTCGTTGTAGACGTTCGCGCCGATGATCTGGCTCATCCGCGGGCGCGCCATCACGGCGGAACCGGCCGGGAAGGCGGCGCCGACACCGGCGGTCGTGCCGGGGGCCGTCATGCCGGCGGCCGGAGCGTTCGTGCCCCGCGTGGTGCCGGGAATGTTGCCACCCGGCGTCTGGCCGATGGCGCCACCCGGCGTCATGCCCGGCGCGGTGCCGGCGGTCGGCGGGGCGGGCTGGCCGGGCGTCACGCCCTGCGGGGAGGTCTGCGTCATGGTCGGCCCACCGCCGGCCGGGGAGGACGCGGTCTGGCCATGAGCCAGCATCGGCGCCACGAGCAGGGCGGAAGCCAGGGCGGCCGGCGTCAGGATGTTGCGTCGCATGATGGTGTTCTCCTTGTCTGGCAGGCCTCGAAGGGACCCACACACAGGAAACGCTCGGGCTTGAGCTTGGTTTCCAAGGTTTTTCAATGTTTTGAATGCGACTGAAGCGCATGTGGCCGCGACCGGGGGCACCGGCCGCGGCACGGGTGGGGAGGGGGCGCCGCCGCTCCTGGCGGCGACTGCGCCGACTGAATCAGCGGCGCCTGCGCCGACGCCCGAAGATCAGCGCGAAGACGGCGAAGAGAAGTTTCCGCCCGATCCCCACGCCCACGCGGCCAGCCAGACCGACCGCCAGGCCACGCCAGGGAATGATGTTCGCCACCTCGCCCACGGGAGAGGACTGGCGCACCATCCGCAGGCTGTCGCGCCGGATCGCCAGCGCCTCATCGGCCGCGCGCCGGTACTTGTTGCGCCGCGCCACGAGGAGGAAGAGCCCCGCGATCACCGCATCGGCGGCGGCGACATAGAGCGCCGCCCGCAACTCCCCGTGATCCTCGGCGAGCCACAGCAGCGCCGCGAGATGAAGCAGCGCGAGCATGAACAGGCCGAACAGCCCCGCGACCGCCGCAAGAGCGGCGGACCGCGCCATGCCGGCCGCCTGGCAGCGCAGGCGGAGTGCTTCCGCCTGCGCCGCGACCTCGAGAAGCCGCAGGCTTCGCATTCTCAGCGCCGCACGAGCAGCGCGAAGACGAAGCCGGCCAGCGCGGCCGAGGCCATCGCCATCAGCGGCTTCTCATGCACGAAGTCGCTGAGGTTCTCGGCCTGGTGGCGCACCGCGTCGGTGGCGCGATGGGCCGCCGCTTCGGCGGAGCCCACGGCACTGCCGATGGCGGGCGAGACGCGCTCGCTCATCAGCGCCTCGACCTTCTCGCGCAGCGCCGTGATCTCGGCATGCGGGTCGAAGCTGGTGGAGCCGGTGGTGGTGCCGGCGGTGCCCACGCGGGGCGGATCATTGCGGAAATCGCTCATGGAAATTCTCCTTGGCCCATGTCGTCTTGGGCGTTGTCGTGTGTGGTCAGGCGACGTGGCTGCGCAGCAGCCAGGCAGCCTTCTCGTGCACCTCGATGCGGTGGACGAGCATGTCGTGGGTCGCGATGTCCTCCGCCTCCTCGGCGGCTTCGGCCAGTTCGCGCGCGCGGGCGGCGATCTTGGTGTTGTCGTCGGCCAGGGTGCGGTAGGCACCGGCCACGTCCACCTTGCCCTCCAGCTCATCGAGCGTGGCGAGGTCCAGCATCGCGGTCAGGCCGCGCGGGGCCGGCTCGCCCAGGGCGCGCAGGCGCTCGGCCAGCTCGTCCACGGCGATGAACAGCTCCTTGTACTGCGCCTCGGTCAGCTGGTGCATGCCGATGAAGCCCGGACCGGTCGCGTTCCAGTGGCAGGCCTGGGTCTTGGCCATCAGCACATAGGTGTCGGCGACATAGCCGGTCAGGGCGGAGGCGATGCCCCCCGCCGCGTCATTGGCGGCGGGGCTCTTCTTCGTCGTGCTCATGTCGAAGCTCAGCGCCAGGCCGGACGGCCGACGTTCACGTCACGGGGGCTGGTCAGCACACCCGTCGCACCGCCGGCCACGCCGCCGATCGCGGCACCGGCCAGCGGGCTGCCACCCGTGGCGGCGCCGATCGCCGCGCCGCCGGCCGCGCCCAGGCCCGCGCCGGAGAGCAGGCGGTCGCCCTGCGTCTGACCGCAGGCGGCGAGGCCGCCGGCGAGAATGAGGCCCAGGGCCAGCTTCGGGCCAATGTTGGAAAGCTTGCGCATGTCGGCTTCTCCTTCTGCGTCTGTCTGGAGAAGCAACGTGCGCGCCCCTGTCCGGTTGCAGCGCGACCGGCTCAGCTATCGTTTCGCGAAGCCTCCAACGCCTCCACCAGCGCGCGGCGGATGCCCTCGGCGGTGTGCGGCGGGCGCAGCATGCGCGGCGGCGCCTCGTCGCTCTCGTTGTCGAGGCCAAGCGTGTTGAGGAACAGCAGCGCCGAGGCGCGGCGCCGCAGCAATTGCGCCAGAGGCTGCGCCGAGCGGCCTTGCAGCGTGCCCGACAGCACGGCCGCGTCCACGCGCTTCTCGGCCTCGATGAGTTCCACCGCCTCCTCGATGCTGGTGGCGGGGCCGAGCACGGCGCAGCCCGAGGCGCGCAGCAGCCCCGCGAGGCTCCGCGCCTCGCCCGCGTTCTCCACCGCCACGATCACGCGCCGGCCGGCGAGCGGCGAGGTCTCGCGCAGCCCCGTCACGAAACGGCTGCCGGCCAGCGCCTCCGCGCCCAGCACCAGGGTGCAGCGCAGGCCGGTCTCGGCCCAGTCGCGCTCGATGTCGCCGGCCAGCAGGCCGCGGATGTTGGCGTCGATCAGCCGGGTGCCGAAGCCGCGGCGCAGCGGCGCCTGCACCATGGGCGGCCCGCCCTCCTCGCACCACTGCATGTGCAGCTTGTCCTGCTGGCGCGTCCAGCGCAGCGTGACCTGCCCCTCGGGCACGGAGAGCGCGCCGTATTTCAGCGCATTCGTCACGAGTTCGTGCAGCACGAGGGTCAGCGGCTGCGCGGCCTCGGCCGTCAGGCGCACGGGCGGGCCCTCGGCATGGATGCGGCCCGATTGCGGGGCGAATTCCTCGCGCACGATCTCGCTCAGTTCGGCCCCCACCCATTTCTCGCGCGAGAGCAGGGTGTGCGCGCGGCTCATCGCCGCGATCCGCCCCTCCAGCACCTCCACCAGCGCCGGCACGTCATCGGGCGCGTCGGCCGCGGAGAGGCGGATCAGGCCGCGCACCACGGCCAGGGCGTTCTGCGCGCGGTGGTCCACCTCGCGCGAGAGCAGGCGCTCGCTCTCCTCCACGCGCTTGCGCGCCGTGATGTCCACCTTCGAGCCGGTGACGCAGGTGATGGAGCCGTCACTGCCGCGGATGGGCCGGTAGCTGGCCAGCCAGAAGCGGGGCTGGCCGTCCACCTCGCAGGTGACCTCCAGCTCCTCCACAGGCTCCCCCGTGGCGACCACGCGGCGCATGGCCTCCTCGATGACGGGCGGCATGTCGGGCGCCACCTCGGACAGCGTCCGCCCGATATGGTCGGCCACTGGCACGCCATGGATGGCGGCCAGCATGTCGTTGATGGCGATGAAGCGCAGGTCGCGGTCCACCAGGCAAAGGCCCACCGGCGCGTTCTCATAGGTGGCGCGCAGCTGCGCCGCCGTGTCCTCGGCCTGGGCCTGGATGACGCGCAGCTCGTGGAAATCGATGCCGACCATGGCCCAGGCCGCGATCTCCGACGGATCATGCCGGATGGCCGCGCCCTTCATCAGGTGCCAGCGCCATTGCTTGTCCTCCGCGCGGCAGAGCCGCACCTCATGGCTGAACCCCTGCGCGCCATCGCCCAGGCCGCTCGCCACCATGGCGTCCCAGGCCGCGCGCAGCCCGGGCTGGTCCTCGGGGTGGGTGGCGTCCATCCAGCCCAGCCCCAGGCTGCGGGCGTTGTCGAAGCCCGTCAGCTCCTGCCAGTAGGGGTTGGTCCAGTCCACATGGCCGGCGCGGTCGGCGGTCATCACGATCTGCGGGGCCACGCCCACCACCGCCTCCATGCGGGTCAGCGCGCGGCGCCGCGCCGCCTCGCGCGTCAGCACCGCATCCGCCATGCTGTCGAGGGCCGCGGCCAGGCGCTGGAATTCCCGCCCGCCGCGGATATGGCCCACGCGCGCGCCCCAGTCCTGCCGCGCCCAGTGGTTGGCCGCGCGCAGCATGCGCTGCACCGGCCTGTCCACCGCCGCGTTGAAGAAGACGAGGCCCACCACGAAGGTCAGCAGCAGCGATCCCACCACCATCACCGCCGCCTCGACATTGGCGTCCTCCTGCGCGGCGATGGCGCTGGCGGTGTCGAGCCCGACCGCGACGAAGAGACCCTCGGGCTCGATCTCCACGGGCAGGTAGGCCACGGTGCGGACCACGCCGTCGAGCGAGGTGGCCTCCATCACGCCCGGGGCGCGGGCACGGAGCATGGTCATCCCCTGGGCGCCGAGCGGGCGGCCCACGAAGCGCTCCCGCGCGGCGGAGCGCGCGACGACGTTGCCCGCGCGGTCGGCGATGACGGCGACGCCGCCCTCGGGCAGCAGCAGGGCCTGCAATTCATCGTTCAGCCACCCGACCGAGATGGCGATGACGAGCACGCCGGCCACCTCGCCATCCGCGCCCATCAGCGGCTGGCTCATGTGCAGCGAGGCCTGGCCGCTGGCCCGCCCCGTGGCGAACTCACCGAGCTCCATGCGGCCCGAGCGAAGGGTGCGCTGGAAATAGGGGCGGTCGGCCACATTGGTGGACAGCACGGCCGGGTTGGAGGCGCAGAGCGCGTTCCCTTCGCGGTCGAAGACATTGGCCGTGGCATAGCGCGGCGCCACGGCCACCACGCGCTGGAGGAACAGGTCGCAGGCGGCGCTGGCCTCCAGGCGGCGCACATCCTCATGCGCGGCCATGGTCCGCAGCGTGTGGCGCGCGCTCTCCAGGGTGCTGGCCACCTGGCGGCCCACCAGGCTCGCCAGCTGCATGGCCTGGGCCTCGAGGTCCCGCGTGCGCGTGTCCCGCGCCTCGCGTTCCAGCTGCACCTGGACGATGCCGGCGGGAATCAGCGCGAAGAGCAGTCCAAGAAACGCAATGAGCGCGAGGGGCACTGGTGGTCATCTCCCGAATGCGGGCGCCGAGGGATGCCGGCGCCGCCTTTCGTGCGGCGGTATTCCGCCGTCAGTTGCTCTGGCCTCCCGGCGTGCCGTGCGGTGCCGGCACCGCCCTGGCCTGGACCTCCACCGTGAGAGGCAGCGGGTCCGAGGGGTCCCCCACGAAGCCGCCGGCGACCGGCATGGCCTGCGCGGGGGTGCGTGTCACCCCTACCCGGATGAGGTTTTGCCCGGCGATGATGCCGTTCGTCGGATCATATTCCACCCAACCGGCCCCCGGCAGATAGACCCCGCACCAGGCATGGGTGGCGCCGGCGCCCTGGTTGGGGGCGTCCGGCTCCTCGTAGAGGTAACCTGTGATGAAGCGCGCGGCGAAGCCCAGGCTGCGCGCGGCCTCCATCATCAGCACGGCGAAGTCCCGGCAGGTGCCGCTGCCCATGGACAGCGTCTCGGCCGGGGCCTGGGTGCCCTCGGCCTCGCGCCCCACATAGGTGAACTCCGCCTTGATGGCGCGCGTCATCTCCTCCAGCAGCCCCAGCGTGTGCACCCCGCCCTCGCGCGCGGCGAAGCGACGCGCCCAGGCATCCACCTGGCGCTCGGGGTCGGGCAGCTGGCG
This sequence comes from Roseococcus suduntuyensis, assembly GCF_014196305.1. Lineage (GTDB taxonomy): Bacteria > Pseudomonadota > Alphaproteobacteria > Acetobacterales > Acetobacteraceae > Roseococcus > Roseococcus suduntuyensis. The sequence goes on along the minus strand of NZ_JACIDJ010000003.1, from coordinate 322,399 downwards.
TTCGGTCAGGCGGGCCAGGTCCGGGATTTCATCGGCCGCGTAGGAGAAGGGGTAGAGCTCGGCCAGGGGATCCAGCGCCTCCCGCCGCAGCGAGGTTCCGGCGGGGTAATGGGTCAGCGCCAGCTCCGAGACGATGCGCAGATAAGGCGTGCGGAGGTTCTCGTCCCATTCCAGGTGGCAGATGGAATTGCCGAAGACGTCGTGCGCCCAGCGCATGCGGGCGGCGGGCGGGTCCACCGTCAGCGTGGCCTCGTGCAGCCGCAGGTCGTGGCTGTCCTGGGGACGCAGCATGAGCCGGTGCGGCATCAGGCCCACCGGACGTTGATAGGCGTATTCCGTTCGATGGCTGATCTGCACGTCGGGCATGGGTGGTCCTTGGCCGGGGTCGCGGGCGGCTGTTGTGGGGGGAGAGAAAGTCGCGTCGGCTGATGCAACGCGGCAGCCGGCGCGTCGTTGATGCAGTATCATTCCGGTGGTGCGGTGGATGTCTCCGCCAGATCCCCCCCCACTCCCTCGTCCGGCTCGCCGGGCAGGGGAGGGTGGAGCCCGCCCCGTCAGGTCCTCGCGGCTTTCCCGCGGGCCCGGTGCCGCCGGATTGTGCCATTTCGCCCCTCGCGGGCGGGCTTGGCGCAGGGTGCCGGTTCCCCCCCTCCGGCATCCTCTCTCCTTTGGCCGGAACCCCCACGGGTTCCGGCCATTTTTTTCATCCGAAGTTATCAGCCCACGGGCAGCGCCATGGCGCGGGCGAAGGCCTGGGCGAAGCGCACCGGATCGCGGTCGGTCTGGCTGCGACCGGGCTCGTCGTCGATTCGCGCCGCAATCAGATGCGGACCATCGGTGGTCAGCGCCGTCTCGATCAACGCGTCGAACTCCGCCTCGTCCGCCGCCCAGTGGCTTTGCGCGATGCCGCTGGCGCGCGCGATGGCCACCCAGTCCGTGCCCGACTGCGCGGCCGGCGTGGGTTGCCCGCCCGTGATCTGGTAGATGGCGTTGTCCCACACCACGATGACGAGGTTGCGCGGCGCCCGTGCCGCGATGGTGGAGAGGCAGCCCAGCTGCATAAGCAGGGAGCCATCGCCCTCCAGCGCCAGCACGCGCCGGTCGGGCTGGGCCAGCGCCACGCCCAGCGCGATGGGCGCGGCCAGGCCCATGCTGCCCAGCATGTAGAAATTCTCGGGCCGCGCCGGGTCGGCCGCCCAGAGGTCCCAGTTGGAATTGCCGATGCCGCCCACCACGGCCTCACGCCTGTGCAGCTTGCCCACGATGCGCTTCGTCAGCGCCGCGCGGTTCATCACCTGGGTATTGGAGCGGAGGGTTTCGGGGCGGGTCATTGCGGCCTCGCGGTCAGGAGCGGCGAGAGGATGAGGCAGGCGGGCCAGCGCGTGGCGAAGGCCTGGCGCAGCGCGCGGTCGGCCTGGAAGCCGCACTCGTCGAGGCGCGAGAGCGTGTGGTGCTCGATGCCCATGCTGTCCAGGATGGGGCGCATGGTGCGGCAGACGATGGCCTGGCCGGGGTTGAACTCGCCCAGCGTGCCGCGCTCGCTCACCACCATCACCACCGGAAGCTGGAAGGCGCAGACCAGCGAGGCGAGCGCGTTGGGCAGGGTGGCGAAGCCCGAGGTCTGCATCAGGCAGGCGGCGCGCATCCCCGACATGACGGCGCCGGCGGCGATGCCGATCGCCTCCTCCTCGCGCGCGCAGGGGAAGGCGGTGAAGTGCGGGTCGGCCTCGATGGCCGCGATCAGCGGGCGCAGGACGTTGTCGGGCACATAGGGCACCAGGCGCACATCCTGGGCCTTGAAGGCCGCGAGGATCTCGCCCGGCCAATGGGATGGCGCGGCGGTGGTCATGGGTGTTCCTCCTCTCCGGGGCGGCGCGGGGCCGCCCGGCCCCAGCGGGGGCTAGGGGGGGGTGGCACGGATCGCGCGGGATCGCCAGATGAAGGCAAAGACGGGGCTTGTATCGCCCATCGGTCAATGCAAGGTTTTTCTGGCAGGACATGGCTGCGTTGCAGTATGAGCGCGCGGCGGTCCCGGGGAGTGCGAGCGTCATCACCACGTCATCCGAGCCGGGCGCGCAGGGCGCGCCCAGGGAATCCGGCCCGCATGCGGGGCCGGCGGAAGTGACCCATGCCGGGCCCGAGAGCGCCGAGGCGGCGCTGCAGGCGGAACACCCGGTCCCGATTTCCGAGCTGATCGGCATCATCGCGCGCGACTGGCCGACCGAGCGGGTGACGCTGGGCGAGCTGATCGAATCGCTGGGGCCGCGCGGCTATGGCATCCTGATCGTGCTGTTCGCGCTTCCGAACCTGCTGCCGATCTACATCCCGGGCCTCAGCCCCATCTTCGGCTTTCCGCTGATGATCATCTGCGCGCAGCTGGCCTATGGGCTGCCCACGCCGCGCCTGCCCGCCTTCCTGACGCGCCGTTCCATGAAGCGGTCGGACCTGCGGATGATCACGAGCCGGGCGCTGCCCTGGCTGAAGCGCGTGGAGCGCTGGGTGCGGCCGCGCCCCTCCATCGTCACCTCCCGCCTGGGCGACCGGGTGATCGGCGCCTATGGCGTGCTGCTGGCCTGCATCGTGGTGATCCCGCTGCCCTTCACCAACGGGCCGCCCTCGCTGGCCTGCCTCATCATGGCGATGGGGATGATGGAGGAGGACACCTTCACCATCCTGGGCGGGGCGATGTTCGGCATCGCGGGCATCGCGCTGGCGCTGTCCATCATCGGCAGCGTGGGCTGGATGCTGATGGCGGGCTTCGGCTGGATGTTCGGGATGTGAGGGGGCGCTGGTGCTGCCGAAGAGGATTGAACTCTTGACCTCTCCCTTACCAAGGGAGTGCTCTACCACTGAGCTACGGCAGCGCGCGGTGGGTCTCTAGCGGCGAGGCGACATTCCCGCAAGCCCGCCCTTCACGGATAAGCTTCAGCCCTTCCGCATCGGCACCCGCGAAAAGGCGATCTTCTCCCCCGCATAGGATTCCCAGTCGCGCGGGGCCGCGCCGATGGTCAGGCTGCCGCGGCCGAAGCGCTGGTGCACCCGGTCGAGTGCGGCGCCCAATGCTGACCCAGGGGCCGAGCCGGTGGCGGAATCAGGCGCCTCCTCACCCCCGGCGGGCGGGCCGGCGGCGAAGAGGTCGGGCGCGGCCGCATGCTCCCGCGCCGAGACGATCTCGGCCAGCGTCACGCTCACATGCCGCAGCCGGCGCGGCGCGGCGGGCCGCGTGAGCCAGGCGCGCCACATCGCCTCCACCGCCTCCAGCACCGCGCGCTCGTCATCGGTCGGGCGCAGCTTCAGGGCGGCGTGCAGCGTCTCGGCCACGGGTTCGGAACGCCCGGGCCGCGCCTCCAGCACCACGAGCCCGGCCAGACACCCCGCCGCCCGCAGCCGGGCGGTGGCCTTCTGCGCCAGCAGCCGCGCCACATGCCTGGCCCCCTCGGGGTCGCGCAGTTCGGGCGGCAGCACGCGGGCATGGCCGAGTGAGCCGGGCTGGGCGGGCAGGGGGGGCTCGGGGATGTCCGCGCCGCGCAGCCCATACCAGAAGCGCTCCCCCTCCACGCTGTTCCACACGGCGCGGGCGCGCTTGGGGCCCATCTCCCACAGGCCCCGGACATCGGTCACACCGCTGCGCGCCAGCCGGGCGGCCAACCGCTCACCGATGCCGGGGAATTCGCGCAGGCCGATGGAGAGCAGGCGGGCAGGCAGGTCCTGGGGCAGCAGGGCCACCAGCCCATCGGGTTTTTCCAGCTCGGTCGCGAGCTTGGCCAGCCGCCAGCTGGGGGCGAGGCCGATGGAGCAGCGCAGGCACGCCCCCACATCTTCCGCGATTCCCGCCCGGATGGCGCGCGCCAGCGCCATCGCCCCCGCCGGCAGGCGCTGCGCGCCCGCGAGCCGCACCGAGAACTCATCCACCGACCAGGCGCGGGAGACGGGCGCGTGATGCTCGATCGCGGCCAGCACCCGCTGGTGATAGGCGACATAGAGCGCGTGGCGGGCGGGCCGCAGGGCGATGCCGGGGCAGAGGCGGCGGGCCTCATGCACCGGCGTGCCGGTCCGCAGCCCCAGCCGCTTGCCCTCCAGGCTCACGGCGATGAGGGAGGTGTTCTCGCCCTCCGATGGCACGACCCCGACGGGCCGGCCGCGCAGGGCCGGGTCCTCCTGCTGCTCCACGCTGGCGAAATAGCTGTTGAGATCGAGGAAGAGCCAGCGCAGCGGGGCCTGCGGGTCGGGTTGCAGCAGGGGGTCGTCGGCGTGGGGGTCGGGCTGCATCGGGGGCGGAACCAGGCCCTTCCATCTCGTGCCGGCCAGCCGGAAGGCAAGCCGTGGCCACGCCCGCCGGGCGCCAGGGCCTTCACGGGAGGGGGAGTGTGGCCTAGACAGCGCGTCACGGAAAGCCCGCCCGGGCTTGCCACCCCTTGTTCGCAGGTCTTCTGAGGAGTTCCCCCGCCCATGGCGAAGATGCAGGCCAACCAGATGCGTGCCGGCATGGTCATCGAGTTCGAAGGCCAGCGCTACACCATCCTCAAGCAGAACATCATGATCCCGGGCAAAGGCAACGCGATCATCCAGGTGGACATGCGCAACATCAAGACGGGCGCCAAGAAGGACCAGCGCTGGCGCACCGCCGACGTGGTCGAGCGCCTGACGACCGAGGACAAGGAGTTCACCTACTCCTACGCCGATGGCGACAACCTCGTGCTCATGGACCCCGAGACCTTCGAGCAGACGCAGGTCCCCGGCGCCATCCTGGGCGACCGCCTGCCCTTCCTGCAGGAGAACATGGTGGTGAACGTCCGCCTCATCGAGGGCGACCCGGTCTCCATGGACCTGCCCGAGCTGGTCACGCTGGAAATCGCCGAGGCGGACCCGGTGGTGAAGGGGCAGACCGCCTCCTCCTCCTACAAGCCCGCTTTGCTGGTAAACGGCGTGAAGACCATGGTGCCGCCCTTCATCACGGCCGGCGAGAAGATCGTGGTCCGCACCGAGGACGCCTCCTACGTCGAGCGCGCCAAGGGCTGAGGCCCACCCGCCGGGGGCACCGCCCCCGGCCCCCCACTTCCGCAAGGCTCTCCCATGTCCGGTGCCAACTCCCCCCGTCTGTCGCCCGCGCTGAACGTGGTGGTCGCCGCCTGCCGCAAGGCGTCGCGCCGCCTGCTGCGCGACTTCACCGAGGTGGAGACGCTGCAGGTCTCGGCCAAGTCGGCGGGCGACTTCGTCTCCCAGGCCGACCTCCGCGCCGAGCAGACGCTGCGCGAGGAACTCTCCAAGGCCCGCCCGGGCTTCGGCTTCCTCATGGAGGAAAGCGGCGCCAGCGGCGACAAGGACTGGGAATGGCGCTGGGTGGTGGACCCGCTGGACGGCACCACCAACTTCCTGCACGGCATCCCGCACTGGGCCATCTCGGTCGGCATCGAGAAGCGCGTGAGCGAGACGTCGGGCGAGATCATGGCCGGCGTCATCTACAACCCCGCCTCGGACGAGCTGTTCTGGGCCGAGAAGGGCATGGGCGCCTTCCTCAACGACAAGCGGCTGCGCGTCTCGGGCCGGCGCGTGATGAACGAGGCGCTCTTCGCCACCGGCATCCCCTTCGCCTCGGTGCCGCGCAAGGCGGAGTTCACCCACGCGCTGGTGCGGATCATGCCGCAGGTCTCGGGCGTGCGGCGCTTCGGCTCGGCGGCGCTCGACCTCGCCTGGACGGCGGCCGGCCGGTATGACGGGTATTGGGAACTCGGCCTCAACAAGTGGGACATCGCGGCCGGCCTGGTCATGGTGCGCGAGGCGGGCGGCTATGTCACCGCGCCCGATGGCGGCGACCCCTATGCGGAGGGCCATGTGGTCGCGGGCAACCCGAACCTTCAGGGCAAGCTGCGCGAGATCGTGGCCGACAGCATCGCCGCCGCCGCCGCCGGCCGGGGCCGCGCAGAGGTCGGCTGATGGGGGCTGGCTGAGGATGCGCGCGCGCCGGGCGCTGCTGGCCGCGATGGCGGGGCTGCTGGCGCGGCCCGCCGGCGCCCAGCCAAACCCTTCCTTGCCCGACCCCGCTTTGGCGCCCCCGCCCCCCGTGCGCCTGCCCACCTCGCCGCCGCCGGCCGCCCCCTTGCCCCTGGCGCGGCCCGTGGCGATTGGCGGCCTGCTCAGCATGAATGGCGGCGGCTGGCGCCTTGCCTTCGAACCCGGCACCGAGTCCCCCACCGCCGCCCAGCGCCTGGGGCTGCTGCGGCTGGGCGGCCATCTGGCGCGGGAGACCACCGGCCGCATCACCCTCTGGGCCGAGGCGGCGGGGAATGAGGACGTCTCCACCACGCGCCGCCTCTCCCTGCGGCGGGGTCTGGCCGTGCGGGCGGGCCTCGTGGCCGGCGGACTGCCGGAGACGCGGGTGGACATCCGCGCCCTCGGCCGTGTCGAGGCGGGGCAGGACCTGGTGGACATCCTGCCCATGGGCGCCACGCGCGGCTGAAGCCCGGCGGAGTCGCGGGCTCGCCCGGCAACCTCCAGGAGCGGCGCCGGCACGCGGCGGCGCCCCCAGGTCGCGCGGCGAGGCTTCGCTTGGTGCGACGGGGCCCAGCCTCTACTCTCCCGCCCCATGACGCAGCCTTTGCAATATCTCTGGCGCATGCTGGGCTTCCTGGCGCTGGTCCTGCTGGCGGCCCTGCCGCTGGCCGGCACGCTCTGGACCGCCTTCCTGGCCAACCCCGCGCTGAATGGCGTGATCCTGGGCGTGCTGGCCATCGGCATCGCCTGGAACATCCGCCAGGTGCTGCTGCTGCGCGACGAGGTGGCCTGGCTTTCCGCCTTCCGCAACGCCCGCCAGGGGGCGCCCGCGCGCGAGACGCCGCGGCTGCTGGCGCCGCTGGCCAGCATGCTGGCCGCGCGGCGTTCGGACCGGCTGAGCCTCTCGGCGGGTTCGCTGCGCTCGGTGCTGGACGGCATCCTCTCGCGGCTGGACGAGACGCGGGAACTCTCCCGCTACATGACCGGGCTGCTGATTTTCCTGGGGCTGCTCGGCACCTTCTGGGGGCTGCTGCTGACCATCGGCGCGGTGGCCGACGTGATCGGCGCCATGACGCTGGGCGTGGGCGATGTGAACGCGCTGTTCGACCAGTTGCGCGGCGGGTTGGCGCAGCCGCTGCGGGGCATGGGCGTGGCCTTCTCCTCCTCGCTGCTGGGGCTGGCGGGGGCCTTGGTGCTGGGCTTCCTCGACCTCACGGCCGGGCAGGCGCAGAACCGCTTCGCGACCGAGCTGGAGGATTGGCTGGCCGGCCAGACCCGCCTCTCGGCCGGATCGGGGGGTGAGCTGGAGGGGGAGGTGGAACTCCCCGCCCTGCTGGAGGCCAATGCCCATAGCCTGGAAGTCGTGGCCGGCATGCTGGCCCGCGCCGAGGAAGGCCGCGCCCAGCACGAGGCCGGCCTGCACCAGCTGGCCGAGCGCATGTCCATCCTGACCGAGCAGATGCGCGCCACCCAGATGCTGCTGGCGCGCCTCGTGGACCAGCGGCTTTCCACCGGCGAGGAGGCGAATCGCGGCCATCTGCGCGCCATCGAGGCGCAGCTTGGTGGGCTGGTGCAGGAGCTGGCGCAGGGCCGCCAGCAATCCACCGCCGAAATCCGCGCCGAGATCCAGGAAGTCACGCGCATCCTTGCGGCACTGGCGGAAGGCCCGCGCTGATGGCGCGCCGCGCGCGGCGGGGGGCGCCGGGCTTCGACGCCTGGCCCGGCTATGTGGACGCGCTGTCCACGCTGCTGATGGTCATCATCTTCGCGCTGCTGGTCTTCGCGCTGGGGCAGGGCTTTCTCTCGGCGGCACTGTCCAGCCGCGACCGGGCGCTCGACGCGCTGAACCGCCAGGTGGCGGAACTGGCCGAGATGCTGGCGCTGGAGGAGGGCAGGGCGCGTGCCCTGCGGGGCGAACTCTCCGCCGCCACCGCCCGCGCCGCCACCGCTGAGGGGCGCGCGCGCGACGAGGCGGCCGTCGCCGCCGCCTCGCGCGAGGAGGTGGGGCTGCTGGTGCGGCAGATCACCGACCTCCGCGCCCAGCTTTCGCGGCTCGCCGCGGCGCTCGACGTGGCCGACACGCGCGAGGCCGATGCGGCCGCACGGATGGAGAACCTCCAGGCCCGGCTGGACGCCGCGCTGCTGGCCCGCGTGGAGGATTTGCAGGGCTATCGCAGCGAGTTCTTCGGCCGTCTCTCCGCCCTGCTGGGCGAGCGGCCGGAAATCCGGGTGGTGGGGGACCGGTTCGTCTTCCAGTCGGAGGTGCTGTTTCCCACCGGATCGGCCGACCTGACGCCGACGGGGCAGGCGCAGCTTCGCACCCTGTCGCGCCTGCTGAACGAGATCGCCTCCAGCATCCCGCCCGGCGTGAACTGGCTGTTGCGGGTGGACGGGCATGCGGACCGCAACCCCATCCGCTCCACCCGCTTCGCCACGAACTGGGAGCTTTCGGCGGCGCGGGCCATCGCGGTGGTGAACCTCTTGATCGAGGCCGGGCTGCCGGCCAGCCGCGTGGCGGCCGCCGCCTTCGGCGAGCACCAGCCGCTGGACGAGGGCACCACGCCCGAGGCCTTCGCCCGCAACCGGCGCATCGAGCTGCGGCTGACCGACCGCTGACACCAGACTTCCGGCGGAGGTGATTGTAGGTTAACCGCCACGCATGGACTCGACCTTCCGCGTGCCGCGCCACGCCCTCCTGCGCGCGAAGCTGACCCTGATCCGCCGCCGCGAGACGGACAGCGCCACCTTCCGCCGCGTGCTGGCGGAGATGGGCGCCATCCTCACCGCGGAAATCCTGCGCGACCTGCCCGAGGCCATGGCCGGCATCGAGACGCCCGTAGGGCCGATGGACGCGCCCGTGCTGGCCGCGCCCGAGCCTTGCCTGGTTGCCGTGCTGCGCGCGGGGCTGGGGCTGCTGGAAGGCGCGCGGATGGTGCTGCCCGATGCGCCCGTGGGCCATCTGGGCCTGGTGCGCGACGAAGCGACGCTCCAGGCCAGCGAATATGTGGTGCGGCTGCCGCGTGACCTGGCACAGCGTGGCGCGCTGGTGCTGGACCCGATGCTGGCCACCGGCGGTTCGGCCATCCAGGCCATCGCGCGGGTGAAGCAGGCCGGCGCCACCAGCGTGCGCTTCGCCTGTGTGGTGGCGGCGCCCGAGGGCGTGCGGGCCTTGCAGGCGGCGCATCCGGACGTGCCCATCCTCTCCGCCGCGCTGGATGAGCGGCTGAACGAGCATGGCTATATCGTCCCCGGCCTCGGCGATGCCGGGGATCGGTGCTTCGGGACGGACTAGGACCGCGTCTGATCGGCCCCGGTGTGTCACCGGGGCCGTGAATCAGCCGCCGAAAGCTCGGGGCCGGGGATGCGCCCATGGGTGAGGAACAGGTCCAGCAGCTCCAGCCGGTCATTGCCGAAGAAGAGCTTGCCGTCGGCGATGGTGGCCGGCAGGCCGAAGATGCCGGACTGGGCCGCGGCCTCGGTGTTCGCCTCCACCTCCGCCTTCCAGCGTTCCTCGCCGGTGGCGGCGATGACGGCGGCGCGGTCCAGCCCCACCCTGGCGCCCAGGTCGCCCAGCAGGCCCGCGTCATCAATCTGCGCGGCCTCGGTCCAGTAGGCGGCCAGCACGGCGCGGGCGAAGGCGCCGCCTTTTCCCTCACTCCGGGCGAAGCAGCAGGCGCGCAGCGCGCGGGCGGGGCGGAGCGGGTAGTCGGGGTGCTGGCGCAGGGTCACGCCGGCCCGCGTCGCCCAATCCTGCAAGTCCTGCCGGTACCAGGCGACGAAGGCCGGGTTCGCCTCCAGCGGGCGGCGGCCGCCCACGCGGTCCATCAGCCGCGCCAGGTGCAGCGGCACCCAGTCCACCGCGCGGCCATGCTTCGCCGCGATGGCCTCGACCCGGAGCGAGGCCAGGAAGCACCAGGGGCTATGGACGTCGAAATGGAAGGCGAGGGGGGTCGTCATGCCGTTGGTGTGGCGGGCGCCGCCGGGCGCGGTCAAGACGTGGTAGGGTGGCGCCATTGCCGGAGGAACCCATGCGCCACGCCATCATCGCCCTTGCCGTGACACTTGGCGCCTGCGCCACGCCGCCCGCCCCCGCCACGCTGACGGGCCCCGAATGGCGGCTGGAGAGCATCGCCGGCGCCGCCCCCGCGCGCCCCTCCACGCTGCGTTTCGAGGAGGGACGGCTCGCGGGGCGCGGCCCCTGCAACAATTACGGCGGGTCCTGGCGCATGGAGGAGGGGCGGCTTCGCACCGGCCCGCTCATCGCCACCCGCATGGCCTGCCCCGAGCCCGCCATGGGGCAGGAGGCTGTGGTGCTGCGCCTGATCGAGACCGGGCGCATCGCGCGCCTCACCGGCGACCGGCTGGAACTGGTGGGCAGTGATGGCACGCGGCTGGTGGCGCGGCGCTGAAGGGTTCATCCTGGGCGGGACATTCCCGCCGAAGAGAGGCCGCCCCATGAATTCCTCCGTCATCGAGACCGTGCGCCAATGGCAGCCCGAGCTGGCCGCCATCCGCCAGGACATCCACGCCCACCCGGAACTGGGCATGGAGGAGGTCCGCACCGCCGCGCTGGTCGCGAAGGAACTGCGCGCGCTGGGCATCGAGGTGACGGAGGGCGTGGGCAAGCTCGGCGTCGTCGGCACCATCAAGGGCACGCGGCCTGGGCAGCGCGTCATCGGTCTGCGCGCCGACATGGACGCGCTGCAGATCCCCGAGGCCACGGGCAAGCCCTATGCCTCGAAGCATGAGGGGCTGATGCACGCCTGCGGCCATGACGGCCACACCACCATGCTGCTGGGCGCGGCGCGCTACCTGGCGCAGCACAAGGATTTCGCCGGCACCGTCCACCTGATCTTCCAGCCGGCCGAGGAAGGCCGGGGCGGCGCCAAGGCGATGATCGCCGACGGGCTGTTCGAGCGCTTCCCGGTGGATGCCGTCTATGGGCTGCACAACAAGCCCACCATTCCGGCCGGCAGCTTCGCCATCCGCAAGGGGCCGGCGCTGGCGGCGTCCGATCGCTTCATCGTCACCTTCAAGGGCACGGGCGGGCATGGTGGCTCGACGCCGCATTTGGCCACCGACGTCACCATCGTGCAGGCGCATTTTGTGCTCGCGCTTCAGACCATCATCGGCCGCAACGTGCCGGCGGTGGAGACGGCGGTGCTGAGCGTGGGGTCCATCCAGGGTGGTTCCCCCATCTCGGCCAACGTCATGCCGGCGGAGATGACCGTCACCGGCACGGCGCGCAGCTACACGCCGGCCATCCGGGATCTGCTGGAGCGGCGCATCGGCGAACTCGCGCACGGCCTCGCCGCCTCCTATGGCGTGACGGCCGAGGTCACCTATCGCCGCGGCACGCCGGCCACCGTGAACCATGACGAGCAGACCGATGTCGCCGCCGCCGCCGCCCGCGCGCTGGTGGGCGATGCGGCGGTGAACACCAACAACGCGCTGGTGACGGGGGCCGAGGACTTCGCCCTGATGCTGGAGCAGCGGCCCGGCGCCTTCATGTTCATCGGCGGCGGCAATGGGCCGGACGGCACCTCCGCCAACCTGCACACGCCGCACTTCGACTTCAACGACGACATCATCCCGCTGGGCGTCGCCTACTGGGTCAGCGTCGTGGATCACGAACTGCGCGGCGCCTGAAAGAAGTGGTTCCTGCCTGACGCGATGCGTTAGCCTTTCCCGGGAGACACATCTCGGGAGAGGCGGGCATGGACGAAAACGGTCTGCGCGAACTGATCGGCCGGGTGAAGCGCGGCACCCTCTCGCGCCGGGGCTTTGTCCGGCGCATGGCGGCGGTGGGCTTCACCGCGCCGATGGCGACGCAGCTTCTCGCCATCTCGGGCGTCTCGGCCCAGACCGCGCCCGAGGCCGTGCCGCCCTATCCCGGCACGCGCCGCGGCGGGGGCGGGCCGCTGCGTGTGCTCTACTGGCAGGCGCAGACGCTGCTGAACCCGCATTTCGCCGTCGGCACCACCAACCAGGACGCGGCGCGCGTCTTCTACGAGCCGCTGGCCGGCTGGGCCGCGGATGGCACGCTGCACCCCATCCTGGCGGCCGAGATCCCCTCCGTGGACAATGGCGGGCTGGCGGAGGATGGGCGCTCCGTCACCTGGAAGCTGAAGCGCGGCGTGAAGTGGCATGACGGCCAGGATTTCTCGGCCGATGACGTGGTGTTCAACTGGGAATATGGCCGCCACCCCGCGACCGCCGGCGTCACCTCGGGCAGCTATCGCGGCGTGAACGTGGTGAAGGTGGATGACCACACGGTGCGCGTGGAGTTCGAGCGCCCCACGCCCTTCTGGGCCGACACCTTCGTGGCCTCGCGCGGGATGCTGATCCCGAAGCACAAGTTCCAGGATTTCGTGGGCGCCAATTCGCGCGACGCGCCGACCAACCTCCGCCCCGTGGGCACGGGCGCCTACCGCTTCGTGAGCTTCACCCCCGGCGACACGTTGCGGGGCGAGCTGAACCCGACCTACCACGCCGAGAACCGCCCCTTCTTCGACACGCTGGAGATCAAGGGCGGGGGCGATGCGGCGTCGGCCGCGCGGGCCGTGCTGCAGACCGGCGATTTCGACTTCGCCTGGAGCCTGCGCGTGGAGGATGACCTGCTGCGCCGGCTGGAATCCGCGGGCCGCGGCGTGGTCAGCTACCTGCCCACCGGCGGCATCGAGCACATCCAGCTCAACCGCACCGACCCCAATGTCGAGGTGAATGGCGAACGCGCCCATGCCTCCACCCAGCACCCCGCCTTCCGCGACCCGGCCGTGCGCCAGGCCATCGCATTGCTGGTGGACCGCGATTCCGTGCAGCGCTTCATCTATGGCCGCGGCGGGGTCGCCACCGGGAATTTCCTGAACCAGCCGCCGCGCTTCGCCTCGCCCAACACGCGTCCGGAGTTCAGCATCGAGAAGGCGAACGAGGTGCTGGACGCGGCGGGCTGGGTGCGCGGGCGCGACGGCATCCGCGCCAAGGATGGCGTGCGGCTGCGCTTCGTGTTCCAGACCTCGGTCAGCGCGCCGCGCCAGCGCACCCAGGCCATCGTGAAGCAGGCGGCGCTGCGCGCGGGCATTGATATCGAGCTGAAGTCGGTCGTGGGGTCGGTGTTCTTCTCGGCCGATGTCGGCAATCCGGACACCTACACGAAGTTCTTCGCCGACATCCAGATGTACAACACCACCATGCCGCAGGCGGACCCGCAGCTCTTCATGAATCAGTTCACGTCGTGGGAGCTGTCCACGCGGGAGAATCGGTGGCAGGGCCGCAACATCACGCGCTGGCACAGCGACGAATACGACGCGCTGTTCCGCGCGGCCGAAGGCGAACTCGACCCGGTGCGGCGCGCGGCGATGTTCATCCGCATGAATGACCTGGTGGTGGGCAGCAACCACATCATCCCACTGATGAATCAACGCCTGGTGAATGGCCATCTGAAGAACCTGCGGCCGGTGCTGAGCGGGTGGGAAAATACCCTCTGGTTGCTGCGCGACTGGCACCGCGTGGCCTGACGCGCGCCTGCCTCGGCGTGCGGCATGTGGCGCCCAGCCTCTGTGCAGGCGGGGCGTCGCGCGCCATCACACGGTCTTCACAAAAGGGTGGTGCGCGCCGTGGGCGGTGCTATAGCCTTGGCGCAGGAAGAGGCGACCCTACCGACCGGCGAGAAACCGGCGGCGTGGGCAAGGCTGTGATCTGGGAGAGTTAAATGAGAGAAGATGATCTGCGCCAGATGATCGGGCGCGTGAAGCGTGGTTCGCTGTCGCGCCGTGGTTTCGTCACGCGCATGGTGGCGCTCGGCATGACGGCGCCGATGGCGACGCAGCTGCTGGCCATCGCGGGTGCCGGCTCGGCCCAGGCGCAGGCGGGCTCCATCCCGGCCTATACCCCCACGCGGCGCGGCGGCGGCGGGGCGCTTCGCATCCTCTACTGGCAGGCCTCCACCCTGCTGAACCCGCATTTCGCGGTGGGCACCACCAACCAGGAGTCGAGCCGCGTCTTCTACGAGCCGCTGGCCGGCTGGGCCACGGACGGCACGCTGGTGCCCATCCTGGCCGCCGAGATCCCCTCCATCGAGAATGGCGGGCTGCGCGAGGACGGCCGGGCCGTCACCTGGAAGCTGAAGCGCGGCGTAAAGTGGCATGATGGCCAGGACTTCACGGCCGACGACGTCGTCTTCACCTGGGAATATGCCCGCAACCCGGCCAATGCCACCACCACCAGCGGCAGCTACCGCGACGTGAACGTGGTGAAGGTGGACAGCCACACGGTGCGCGTTGAGTTCGAGCGGCCGACGCCGTTCTGGGCGGATGCCTTCGTGGCCTCGGCCGGCTGCATCATCCCGCAGCACCTCTTCAGCGGGTTCGTGGGCGCCACCGCGCGTGACGCCCCCACCAACCTGCGCCCCGTGGGCACCGGTCCCTATCGCTTCGTGAGCTTCGCGCCCGGCGACAACCTGATCGGTGCGCTGAACCCGACCTATCACGGCGAGAACCGCCCCTACTTCGACACGATCGAGGTGAAGGGCGGGGGTGATGCGGTCTCCGCCGCGCGCGCCGTGCTGCAGACCGGCGACTTCGACTACGCCTGGAACCTGCAGGTCGAGGATGAGCTGCTGGTTCGCCTGGAGGCGGCCAACCGCGGCCGCGTGAACATCGTGGATGGCGGCAACATCGAGTTCGTGCAGCTCAACGTCACCGACCCGAACCGCGAGGTGGATGGCGAGCGTTCGCACATCAGCACCCAGCACCCGGCCTTCCGCGACCCCGCGGTGCGCCAGGCGATGGCCCTACTGATCGACCGCAACGCGCTGCAGCAGTTCATCTATGGCCGCGGCGGCCCGGCCACGGCCAACTTCCTGAACAACCCGCCGCGCTTCAACTCGACCAACCTGCGCCACGAGTTCAACGTGCAGCGCGCGAACGAGATCCTAGACGCGGCGGGCTGGGTGCGCGGCCGCGACGGCGTGCGCGCCAAGGACGGCGTGCGCCTGTCCTTCGTGTACCAGACCTCGGTCAACGCGCCGCGCCAGCGCACCCAGGCGATCTACCGCCAGGCGGCGCAGCGTGCGGGCATCAACCTCGATCTGAAGTCGGTCACGGCCTCGGTGTTCTTCTCGGCCGATGTGGCGAACCCGGACACCTTCCCGAAGTTCTACGCCGACATGCAGATGTACACGACCACCATGCCGCAGGCGGACCCGCAGCGGTTCATGAACCAGTACGTGTCGTGGGAAGTGTCGCAGCGTGCCAACAATTGGCAGGGCCGCAACATCGTCCGCTGGCGGAACGAGGAATACGACAACATCTTCCGCCAGGCCGAGAACGAGCTGGACCCGGTGAAGCGGGCCGAGATGTTCATCCGCCTGAACGACCTGATCGTGGGCAGCAACCACATCATCCCGCTGGTGAAGCGCCCGCTGGTCTCGGCCAGCCTGCGGAACCTGCGCCCGGTGCTGAGCGCGTGGGACAACACCCACTGGCTGCTCTCCGACTGGTTCCGCGAGGGCTGATTTCCCCAAGTGACCCAATACCTGATCCGTCGTTTGATGATCGCGATCCCGAGCTTGCTCGGGATCAGCGTCATCCTCTTCACCGTGCTCGCGCTCGCTCCCGGAGATCCCTTCGAGGAGCTGGCGACGAATCCCGCCATCCCGCCCGAGGTGCGCCTGCAACTGCGCGCCTCGCTCGGCATGGATGACCCCATCTACATCCGCTACTTCCGCTGGCTGTTCGCCATGCTGCAGGGCGAGTGGGGCTTCTCCTTCGTCAGCCGCATCAATGTGGACCAGCTGATCCTGCAGCGCCTGCCCACAACGCTGATCGTGATCGGCAGCTCGCAGATCCTGGCACTCGCCATCGCGCTGCCGGTGGGCGTGCTGGCCGCGACCCGGCCCTATTCCATCTTCGACCAGGTGGTGAACACCTTGGCCTTCGTGGGCTTCTCGCTGCCCACCTTCTTCACCGGCCTGTTGTTCATCATGTTCTTCTCGATCTGGCTCGGCTGGCTGCCCTTCGTCTACAACACCAACATCACCGCCACGGGCTGGCAGTGGTGGTGGGAGCACATCCGGCAGTCCATCATGCCGGTGCTGGTGCTGGGGCTGTTCCAGGGCGCGGCCTGGACGCGCTTCGTCCGCTCGGCCGTGCTGGACGTGATCCGTCTGGACCACGTGACCACGGCGCGCGCCAAGGGCCTGCCCGAGAGCCGCGTGACCATCCGCCACGTCGTCCGCAACGCGCTCATTCCCGTGGTGACGCTGGTGGCGCTGCAAATGCCCATCGTCTTCGGCGGCGCCATCGTGACGGAGCAGATCTTCCGCGTGCCGGGCATCGGTTCGCTGCTGATCACCGCGATCCTGGCGAATGACACGCCGGTGATCATGGCGGTCACCTTCGTCTTCGCCTGCCTCGTCATCTTCTTCAACCTGCTTGCGGACATCATTTATGGCTGGCTCGACCCCCGTATCAGCTACCGTTAGCGCCGGGGGCGCCCCGGGTGTCCTCGTGACGCCCGAGGCCCGGCGGCCTCCCATCTCACCCTGGCAGGATGCATGGCGGCGCTTCCGCAAGCACCGGCTGGCGGTGGTGTGCTCGGGCATCCTGATCACGATGATCGTGGCGGTGCTCGTCGGCCCCCTGTTCTACCGGGTGCCGATCGACGGCATTGATTTCTCGGTGCGGCTGCAAGGCCCCTCCTGGGACCATCCGCTCGGCACCGATGACCTCGGGCAGGACCTGCTGGCGCGCATCCTCTATGGCGGGCGCATCTCGCTCGCGGTGGGCTTCGCCGCGATGTTCGTGGCGGTCTTCGTGGGCGTGCTGGTGGGCTCGCTCGCCGGCATGGCGGGCGGCAAGACCGACGCCGCGCTGATGTGGGTGACGGACCTGTTCCTCTCCCTGCCGCAGCTGCCGCTGCTGCTGCTCATCATCTATCTGTTCCGCGACGCGCTGACGGGCGTGGTGGGGCCGGAGATGGGCGTCTTCATCCTCATCGTCACCATCATCGGCCTGTTCAACTGGATGCAGGTGGCGCGCCTCGTCCGCGCGCAGTTCTTCTCACTCCGCGAGAAGGAGTTCGTGGAGGCCGCCCGCGCGCTCGGCGCCTCGCGCTTCCGGCTGGTGTGGAAGCACATCCTGCCCAACGCGCTCGGCCCCGTCATCGTCGCCGCCACCATCGACGTGGCGGCCGCCATCATCGCGGAGAGCACGCTCTCCTTCCTGGGCCTGGGTTTCCCGCCCGACATCCCGACCTGGGGGCGCCTCTTGTTCGATGCCAAGGACAATCTCGACTTCGCGCCGCATTGGGCGCTGTTTCCCGGCCTCGCCATCTTCCTCACGGTGCTCAGCATCAACTTCGTGGGCGATGGATTGCGCGACGCCCTCGACCCGAGGCGCGTGAAATGAGCGCGAGCACGACCCAAGCGCGCCCCGTCCCCGCGGCGGTGGGCCAGCGCCTGCTGGAGATCAGCGGCCTCAAGGTGCATTTCCGCACCGATGACGGCATGGTGCGCGCCGTGGACGGCGTGGACATCGGCGTGGACCGTGGCGAGACGGTCTGCGTGGTGGGCGAGAGCGGCTGCGGCAAGACCGTGACCGCCATGACGGTGCTGAAGCTCATCGCGATGCCGCCCGGCAAGATCGTGGCCGGCAGCATCATGTTCGAGGGGCGCGACATCGTCCCCATGTCGCCGGCGCAGATGCGCGCCATCCGCTCCAAGCAGATCGGCATCGTCTTCCAGGAGCCGATGACCTCGCTCAACCCCGTCTACACCGTGGGGCAGCAGATCGCCGAGACGGTGCGCCACCATGAGGGCCTGTCGAAGAAGGCGGCCTATGAGCGCGCGGCGGACATGCTGCGGCTGGTCAACATCCCGAGCCCGCAGCGGCGCGTGCACGACTACCCGCACCAGTTCTCGGGCGGCATGCGCCAGCGCGTCATGATCGCCATGGCGCTCTCCTGCAATCCGAAGCTGCTGATCGCGGACGAGCCGACCACCGCGCTCGACGTCACCATCCAGGCCCAGATTCTCGAACTGCTGACCGAGATGAAGGAACGCCTGGGCATGGCCGTCATGCTCATCACCCACGCCATGGGGGTGGTGGCCGAGACGGCGCAGCGCGTGGTCGTGATGTATGCGGGCAAGGTGGTGGAGGAGGCGACGGTCGAGGACCTCTTCGCCAACCCCCGCCACCCCTACACCCAGGGGCTGATCCGCTCGATCCCGCGCATTGACCTCGCCGCCACGACCCACACGCGGCTGGAAGCCATTCCCGGCACCGTGCCCTCCCTGCTGAACCCGCCCAAGGGCTGCCGCTTCGCCGCGCGCTGCCGCTACGTGACCGAGGCCTGCCTCGCCGCCGAACCGCCGCTGGTCGAGAAGGCGCCGGGGCACAAGGCGGCGTGCATTCTCTGATGGATTCCTCCGCGCCCATGACCGAACCCCTCCTGCGCGTCCAGAACCTGGTGAAGAAGTTCCCGGTGAAGGGCGGTCTGCTGCGCCGCACTGTGGACCATGTGCACGCGGTCAGCGATGTCAGCTTCACCCTCAACCCCGGCGAGACACTGGGTCTGGTGGGCGAGAGCGGTTGCGGCAAGTCCACCACCGGCCGCCTGATCCTGCGCCTGATCGAGCCCACCTCCGGCCAGGTCTGGTTCCAGGGCCAGGACGTGACCGCGCTCGACAATGAGCAGCTCGGCAGCCTGCGCCGGGACATGCAGATCATCTTCCAGGACCCCTTCGCCAGCCTGAACCCGCGCATGACGGTGGGCTCCATCATCGGCGAGGCACTGGTCATCCATGGCCTCGCCAAGTCCGCGCGCGAGCGCGAGGACCGGGTGGTGGAGCTGATGGAGACGGTGGGCCTCAAGGCCGACCAGATGCGCCGCTTCCCGCATGAATTCTCGGGCGGGCAGCGCCAGCGCATCGGCATCGCGCGCGCGCTGGCGGTCTCGCCCAAGCTCGTGGTCTGCGATGAGCCCGTCTCGGCGCTGGACGTGTCCATCCAGGCGCAGGTGGTGAACCTGCTGGAGGATCTGCAGGAGAAGCTGGGCCTCACCTACCTCTTCATCGCCCATGACCTGAGCGTGGTGGAGCACACCTCCGACCGCGTGGCGGTGATGTATCTGGGCCGCATCGTCGAGATCGCCTCGGCGCGGGACCTCTACACCAACCCGCTGCATCCCTACACCGAGGCGCTGCTTTCGGCCGTGCCCATCCCGGACCCGACCGTGAAGCGCAAGCGCATCATGTTGCAGGGGGACGTGCCGAACCCGCTGCGCCCCCCTTCGGGCTGCCATTTCCACACGCGCTGCCCGATTGCCAAGAAGCCCTCGCCCTGCGCCGACACGGTGCCGGAACTGCGCGAGTCCACGCCCGGCCACTGGGTGTCCTGCCACCTGCGCGGCTGAAGCCAGGTGCCGGCCTGCCGGGGCCAGCCCACCAGCATCCACGCGAGTAACCAAAGCGATGGCGCGGTCATGGCCGCGCCATCGCCAGGGAATTGACCCTCGCGACAAGACAACCGCAAGACATGACCGCTGCGGCTTCCAGGCTGGTGCTGGATTCGTGCCCGCCTGACTGGCCGGGGGCGGGCAGGGCGCGCCGATTCCGGCGCAAGCCCCACCGGTTCACCTTGCCTGCTGACGCCATGTGACATCGCGCATCTGCACGCTTTTCCGGCGCGGATGCGGACCTTTGACCAGATCATCGGCATGCCCTTGTCCAGCGCCCCAGATTCGCCTGCGCGCCAGGCAAGACGCGCGTGGCACGCCCCCTTGCCGTCACGTACCGTTCCGGCATGCGAGGTTGGGAAATGCACGGCAGCGTCACGATCCGGTTGAACCGGGATGGTGACAACCGTCATGCTTCCCCCGCGCAGACGGCCGCATGTGCCCTCGGCGCATGAGGCTGCCTTCAACGTCTGGGAGTACACCAAAATGAAACTGGGACTCACCCTCCTCGCCGCCGCCGCGGCGATGGTGACGGTCAGCACCGCCGCCTATGCCCAAGCGACGCTGCAGCAGGTCCGCACCCGCGGCAGCCTGAACTGCCAGGTGGGCCTGCCCACACCGGGCTTCTACGCGCTGGCCGCCAACGGCACCTGGTCCGGTCTCGATGTGGACATGTGCCGCGCCGTCGCCGCGGCCATCTTCGACGACCCCAACCGCGTGCAGTACCAGTCGGTGACCTCGGCCGTGCGCTTCACCTCGCTGGCCAATGGCGAGAGCGACATGCTCTCCCGCACCACCACCTGGACGGCGGTGCGCGACACGCAGCTCGGCCTCGAATTCGCCGGCGTGAACTTCTATGACGGCCAGGGCTTCCTGGTGCCGCGCGCGTCCAACATCACCTCGGCCCGCCAACTCGACGGCGCCACGGTCTGCGTGCTGACCGGCACGACGACCGAGCTGAACCTCGCCGACTATTTCCGCGCCAACAACATGACCTTCCGCGCGGTGACGAACGAGAACGTCAACGTGCTGGTCGAGACCTATCTGGGTGGCGGCTGCGATGCCTACACCAATGACAAGTCTGGCCTGGCCTCGCGCCGCGCCGCCTTCCCGAGCCCGAACGACCACATCATCCTGCCCGAGACCATCTCGAAGGAGCCGCTCGGCCCCGTGGTGCGCCATGGTGACCAGAACTGGGGCGATATCGTCCGCTGGGTCCTCTACGGGATGATCGAGGCGGAGGAGATGGGCGTGAACCAGGGCAACCTGGCCGAGATGCAGCGCTCCACCAACCCCGGCATCCGTCGCCTGCTCGGCACCGAGGGCAATGTGGGGCAGGGCATGGGCCTGCCGGCCGACTTCATGGTCCGCGTCATCCGCCACATCGGCAATTACGGCGAGGCGTATGAGCGCCATGTGGGCGCCAACACGCCCGTGGGCATTCCCCGCGCGAACTCGCTCAACGCGCTCTGGACCAATGGCGGGCTGATGTACGCCATGCCGTTCCGGTGATCCCGACGCCGCAGCGCTGAAACGGGGCCGCGCGCCGGGCGCGGCCCCCCCATTTCCGGAACAGGTCCCGCATGTCCAGCAGCACCAGCACGGCGCCGCCGCGCCCTTCCTTCCTCAATGATGCCGGCGTGCGGGCCTTCTTCTACCAGGCCGCGGTGTTCGTGGCGGTCACGGGGCTGCTCTACTACCTCGTCTCGAACACCATCACGAACATGTCCCAGCGGAACATGTCCGCGGGGTTCGACTTCCTGGATGTGTCCGCCGGGTTCAACATCGCCTTCACGCTGATCCCGTATCGCGAGGGCGACAGCTATCTGCGCGTCTTCCAGGTGGGCATCGCGAACACGCTGCTGGTGGCCGTCATCGGCATCGTCTTCGCCACCATCATCGGCCTCATCGTGGGGCTGGCGCGGTTGTCCACCAACTGGCTGATCGGGACGCTGGCGCGCTGGTACATCGAGGTGCTGCGCAACACGCCGCTGCTGCTGCAGATCATCGCGTGGTATTTCGGCGTCTTCAACCTGCTGCCCCGCCCGCGCGAGAGCATCGACTGGGGCGGCCTCTTCTTCCTGAACAACCGCGGCTTCTACATGCCGGGCCCGGTGCCGCAGGAGGGCTTCGGCTGGACGCTGGCCGCGCTGCTGGTCGCGGTGCTGGGCGCGGTCGGGATCGTCATGTGGTCCAACCGCCGCCGCCGCGCCACGGGGCGCATCTTCCCGGGCGGCACGGCGGCCACCGCGCTCATCATCCTGCTCCCCCTCGCGGTGTTCTACGCGTCCGGCGCGCCGCTCGCCTGGGACTGGCCCGCGCTGCGCGGCTTCAACTTCGTGGGCGGCCTCAGCGTGCCGCCGGCCTTCTGCGCGCTGGTGGTCGCGCTCTCCATCTACACCTCCTGCTTCATCGCGGAGATCGTGCGCGCGGGCATCCAGTCGGTGGCCCACGGCCAGACGGAAGCGGCGCGCGCGCTGGGCGTGAAGCCGTCGCGCACCATGCGCTTCATCATCCTGCCGCAGGCCATGCGCGTGATCATCCCGCCGCTCATCAGCCAGTACCTGAACCTGACGAAGAACTCGTCACTGGCCATCGCCATCGGCTTCCCCGACCTGGTGAGCGTGTGGATGAACACCTCGCTCAACCAGTCGGGCCGAGCCATCCCGATCGTGGCGATGACCATGGCCTTCTACTGCGTGGTGAGCCTTGCCGTGTCGGGCCTGCTCAACCTCTACAACCGCCGCATGCAGCTGACGGAGCGTTGAGCCATGGCCCCTGACCACACGCCCGCGCCGCCGCTCGTCTTCACGCCGCGCCCCTCGGCGCCGCCGCCGCCCAGCACGGTGGGGGTGATGGGCTGGCTGCGCGCCAACCTTTTCTCCTCGGTGCCGAACGCCATCCTGACGCTGCTGGGCGCCTACATCCTCTACGTCTTCCTGGAGGCCATCATCTCCTGGGCGCTGATCAATGCGGTGTGGGACGCGCCCAACCGCCGCGCCTGTCTGGACGCGGTGGGGCGCTCGGGCGCCTGCTGGCCGGGCGTCATCGCCTGGCTGCCCAACCTGATCTACGGCCTCTACCCCAAGGACCAGGTGTGGCGCATTGACCTCGGTGCCTTGATCCTGGTGCTGTGGGCGCTGCCGCTGTTCCTGCCGCGGGTGAAGTCCAAGGTGGCCATCGGGCTGACGGCGGTGCTGGTCTATCCCTTCCTCGTCTCCTACCTGTTTCTGGGCGGGGAGAAGGGCTGGATCTGGATGGTGCTGGTGGCGGGCAGCCTCGCCACCTTCTTCTGGGTCTGGCTGACCGCGATCAGCGAGATGCGGACGGGCCAGGGCTTCATTCCCCTGCTGGTCCACACCCTGGCCGGCCCCGATCCCGTCCCCGAGCGTGCGCGCCTGGTGCGGCAGCTGGCCTGGGCGGCGCTGTTCGTCACGGCCCTGCTCATCGTCTCGCGCTGGCAACTGGTGGCGGTGCCGACGCGGCTCTGGGGCGGCCTGTTCCTCACCATGGTGATCTCGGGCATCGGCATCACCTTCTCGCTGCCGGCGGGGGTGCTGCTGGCGCTGGGGCGGCGTTCCTCCATGCCGCTGATCCGTGGCTTCTGCGTCGCCTTCATCGAGCTGTTCCGCTCGGTGCCGCTCATCACCATCCTGTTCATGTTCAACACCATGCTGCCGCTCTTCCTGCCGGTGGGGGTGGAGGTGGACCGGTTGCTGCGCGCCATCGTGGCCGTCTGCCTCTTCGCCGCCGCCTACATGGCCGAGATCGTGCGCGGCGGGCTGCAGGCCATCCCCAAGGGCCAATACGAGGCCGCGGCCGCCATGGGGCTGGGCTACTGGCAGTCCACCACGCTCATCATCCTGCCGCAGGCGCTGCGCATCATGATCCCGGCCATCGTCGGGAACTTCATCGGGCTGTTCAAGGACACCACGCTGGTGTCCATCATCGGCCTCTTCGACATGCTGAGCATGGCGCGCGCGGTGGGCGAGGACACGCGCTGGCTGGGCCTGTTCATCGAGCCCTTCTTCTTCATCACGATGATCTACTTCGTGTTCTGCTTCGCCATGTCGCAATACAGCATGAACCTGGAACGCCGGCTGGGCGGGGGGCAGCGCCGATGACCACGCCCGCCATCGAACTCGTCGGCGTCAGCAAATGGTATGGCGGCTTCCAGGCGCTGAAGGAGATCAATCTCTCCATCGCCGAGCGGGAGCGCGTGGTGGTCTGCGGCCCCTCGGGCTCCGGCAAGTCCACCATGATCCGCTGCGTGAACCAGCTGGAGCGCCACCAGCGCGGCGACATCCGCATCCATGGCCGGGCCTTCGGCGGGGGGGCGCGCGACGACGAGGCCATCCGCCGCGAGACGGGGATGGTGTTCCAGTCCTTCAACCTCTTCCCGCACATGACCGTGCTGGAGAACTGCACCTTCGCGCTGACCTGGGTGAAGCAGATGCCCGAGGCGGAGGCCAAGCGCATCGCCATGTCGCACCTGGAGCGCGTGCGCATCCCGGAGCAGGCGCTGAAATACCCGCTGCAGCTCTCGGGCGGGCAGCAGCAGCGCGTCGCCATCGCGCGCGCGCTGTGCATGCAGCCCCGCATCATGCTGTTCGACGAACCCACCTCCGCCCTCGACCCCGAGATGATCAAGGAGGTGCTGGACGTGATGGTGGAACTCGCCAACACGGGCATGACCATGGTGGTGGTGACGCATGAGATGGGCTTCGCCCGCCAGGTGGCCGACCGTGTGGTCTTCATGGACCAGGGCGAGGTGGTGGAGCAGGCGCCGCCCGAGGAATTCTTCGCCAACCCGCGCTATGACCGGACGCGGATGTTCCTCAGCCAGATCCTGTAGGGCGACGGCTTCACGCCTTCGGTGACGTGACCGAAGACGATCAGACGCCGAGCGGCCTGGCCGGCACCCCGGCCACCACCGCGCCCGCCGCCACGTCGCGCACCACCGCCGCCCCCGCGCCGGCCACGGCACCAGCCCCCAGGCGGCGCCCCGGCGCCACCACCGCCCCGGCGCCCACCAGCGCGCCCACCCCCACGCGCACCGCGCCGCAGAGCACGGCGCCCGGCGCGACATGGGCGCCCCCTTCCACCACGCATTCATGCTCGACCACGGCCGCGGTGTTCACCAGGGCGAGTGCGCCGATCACCGCCAGCGGCCCGACCGAGGCCCGCGCCATCACCTGCGCGCCATCCCCGATGCGCGCGCTGGGCGAGACCAGCGCCGCCGGATGCACCAAGGCGGGCAGGGCGAGCCCCGCCTGCCGCGCCGCCTCGCCCCATTCCAGCCGCGTGGCGTTGTCGCCCAGCGCGACGACGGCGCGCGTGGCGCCATGGGCGCCCAGCGACGCAAGCGGCCCCAGCACGGGGCGGCCGAGGATGGGCGCCGTGGCCCGGTCATCCAGCACCCCGGCGACATCCCATCCCAGCGCGTCCAGCGCCTCCAGCACCACCAGCGCGTGGCCGCCGGCGCCGAGGATGAGCAGCCTCACCCGCCCGCGCCGTCCAGCGCGTCCAGCACGTGCAGGGAATAGGTCAGCGCGGCCCCCGCGTTGAGCGCGATGGCCACCCCCAGCGCCTCCGCCACCTCCTCCTTGGTGGCGCCCGCGGCACGGGCCTTGCGGGCATGGGCGTCAATGCAGCCCTCGCAGCGCGTGGTGACGGCGACGGCGAGCGCGATCATCTCGCGCGTCTTGGCGTCCAGGTGCTTCGTGGTGCTGGCGCCGCGGCTGAGGGCGCCGAAGCCCTTCATCAGCTCCGGATGCAGGGCGGACAACTCCTTGCCGCGCTCGCGCAGGCCGGCGCTGTAGTTGTCCCAATCCTCGATGCGGGTGTCGGTGGTCATGCGGTTGGCTCCATAAAGGAAAGGCCCCGATGGTTTCCCATCGGGGCCTCGCCGTCCATGGATTTGGTGAAGGTCACTCAGCCGTCTCGGGTTCCTTCTCCGCCTCGCCATCGCCTTCGGGGCGGGGCAGGGCGGCGACGGGGGCCTCGGCCATGTCGAAGCTGAGCGCGCCATCCACCAGGTTGACCTTGACCGCGCCACCCTTGGCCAGCTTGCCGAAGAGCAGTTCCTCGGCCAGCGGCTTCTTGATGTGCTCCTGGATCACGCGGGCCAGCGGCCGCGCGCCATAGAGCGGGTCGTAGCCACGCTCGGCCAGCCATTCCTTGGCGGCGGAGGAAAGCTCGATCGTCACGTTGCGGTCGGCCAGCTGGGCCTCCAGCTGCATGACGAACTTCTCCACCACCTGCGCCACGATCTCCTGCGTGAGGCCCGCGAAGGGAATCACGGCGTCGAGGCGATTGCGGAACTCGGGCGTGAACATGCGCTTCACGGCCTCCTCGTCCTCGCCGGTGCGGACGGGGCTGCCGAAGCCGATGGCGGGCTTCTGCATGTCGGCCGCGCCCGCATTGGTCGTCATGATGAGGATGACGTTGCGGAAATCCACCGTCTTGCCGTTGTGGTCGGTCAGCTTCCCGTGGTCCATCACCTGCAGCAGGATGTTGTAGAGATCCTGGTGCGCCTTCTCGATCTCGTCGAGCAGCAGCACGCAATGCGGGTGCTGGTCGATGCCGTCGGTCAGCAGGCCGCCCTGGTCGAAGCCCACATAGCCGGGCGGCGCGCCGATCAGGCGGGAGACGCTGTGCCGCTCCATGTATTCGGACATGTCGAAGCGGATCAGCTCGATGCCCAGCGTCTTGGAAAGCTGCTTGGCCACCTCCGTCTTGCCGACGCCCGTGGGGCCGGAGAACAGGTAGTTGCCGATGGGCTTCTCCGGGTCGCGCAGGCCCGCGCGGCTCAGCTTGATGGCCGAGGACAGGGCCTCGATGGCGCGGTCCTGGCCGAACACCATCGCCTTGAGGTCACGCTCCAGGGTGCGCAGCGTCTCCTTGTCGTCGGCGCTGACGGACTTGGGAGGAATGCGCGCGATCTTCGCCACCACCTCCTCCACATCCTTCAGCGTCACGGTCTTCTTGCGCTTGGTCTCGGCCACCAGCATGCGCGAGGCGCCGACCTCGTCGATGACGTCAATCGCCTTGTCGGGCAGCTTGCGGTCATGGATGTACTTGGCCGAAAGCTCCACCGCCGCGCGGATGGCTTCGGGCGTGTACTTCACCTTGTGGTGCTTCTCGTAGTTGGTCTTCAGCCCCTGCAGGATCTTGACCGTGTCCTCGACCGAGGGCTCGTTCACGTCGATCTTCTGGAAGCGGCGGACCAGCGCGCGGTCCTTCTCGAAATGGACGCGGTATTCCTTGTAGGTGGTGCTGCCGATGCAGCGCAGCGTGCCCTGGGCCAGCGCGGGCTTGAGCAGGTTGGACGCATCCATCGCGCCGCCGGAGGTGGCGCCGGCGCCGATCACGGTGTGGATCTCGTCAATGAAGAGGATGGCGCCGGGCTGGGCTTCCAGCTCGCTCACCACCGCCTTCAGGCGCTCCTCGAAATCGCCGCGATAGCGCGTGCCGGCGAGCAGGCTGCCCATGTCCAGGCTGTAGATGGTGGACTTGGCCAGCACCTCGGGCACGTCGCCTTCCACGATGCGCTTGGCCAGGCCCTCCGCGATCGCGGTCTTGCCCACGCCCGGATCACCCACATAGAGCGGGTTGTTCTTGGTGCGCCGGCACAGGATCTGGATGGTGCGCTCGATCTCGGAGTCGCGCCCGATCAGCGGGTCGATCTTGCCCTGGCCCGCCTTCTTGTTGAGGTTCACGCAATAGGTGCTCAGCGCATCCTGGTTGCGGTTGCCCCCGCGCGGCTTCTCCTCGCGCTCATTGTTGCCGGCCCCTTCCTCGGGCGGCGTCTGCGCGCTGCCTTGCACGGGGCGCGGCTGGCTGCGTCCGGGCGCCTTCGCGATGCCATGGCTGATGAAGTTGACGGCATCGAGCCGCGTCATGTCCTGCAGCTGCAGGAAATAGACGGCATGGCTCTCGCGCTCGCTGAAGAGGGCCACCAGCACATTGGCGCCGGTCACTTCGTCGCGGCCGCTGCTCTGCACATGGATGGCGGCGCGCTGCACCACGCGCTGGAAACCGGCGGTGGGCTTCGGGTCGCCGCCACGGTCGGAGACCAGGCCGGCCAGGTCCTTGTCCAGGAACTCGCCCAGGTCGCGCTTCAGCTTGTCCACGTCCACGCCGCAGGCGCGCAGCACGGTGGTGGCATCGGCATCCTCGGCCAGCGCCAGGAGCAGGTGTTCGAGTGTCGCGTATTCGTGCCGGCGGTCATTGGCGAGGCCGAGGGCCCGATGGAGCGTCTGCTCGAGATTGCGGGACAGCATGTTCAGTACGCTCCCCAGAGGGTGGCGGGCCGCGGAAATGCGGCCCATCCGTTGACAGGTGATGTGATGGCACTTCCCCCAAAGTCACCTCCCCGGCTGAAAGGCTCCTGAAAGTCAGGCGCCCCACACTCAAGCACCGGGGTCTCGTTCCGCCGTGGTCCGGCGTGCCGCCCTGGGGCGGCCGTCCCGGACCGAGAGTCCGGCTGGAAAGGTAAAGCCTGTGTGGCCGAAAGGGGGGATTTTTTTCGCGTCACACGCGCTCCGGTTTCACTCTTTCTCAATCGTGCACTGGAGCGGGTGCTGGTTCTGTCGCGCGAGGTCCATGACCTGCGTGACCTTCGTCTCGGCCACCTCATAGGTATAGACGCCGCAGACGCCCACGCCGCGCCGATGCACATGCATCATGATGCGTGTCGCCTCGTCGCGGTTCTTCTGGAAGAAGCGCTCCAGGACGTGGACGACGAACTCCATCGGCGTGTAGTCGTCGTTCAGCATCAGCACCTTGTACATCGCCGGCTTCTTGGTCTTGGGGCGCGGCTTGACGACGACGCCGGTCGCCGGGCCGCCATCGCCCTCGCGCTTGTCGCCGTCCGAGAGGGTGATGCGCAGCTTGTCCCACGCCAGGGCGCGATCCTTCAGGAAATTCGTTCCGGGCTGCATGGTGGGCCGCTTGTCCGTATGCGTCATGATCGCTGGAGGATATCGGGTGCCGGCCGCCCAGGAAAAGGGCTTGCCTGCTCCGCACCGCACGCGGGTCGAAGAAAATGACGCGCGGCGCGCGAAGTGGAACGAAAAAGGCCCCGGGCTCCTGCGCGGAACCCGGGGCCTCGTCACGCTGGCCCTCGCGAGGAGGGAAGGCGTCAGGCGGCCAGCGGCTTGCCCATCTTCTCCATCGCGACCGTCATGCGGGCGGCGATGGGCTCGATGGAGGTCTCGGCGACCTTCAGCGCGGTCTCCTGCAGCTTCACGCCGTCATTCATGGCGCGCTCCATGGAGGTCTTGGCGAAGGAGGCCTGGAAATCGGCGGCTTCCTTCAGGCTCTTCACGGAAGACAGCGTCTTCATGCCCTCGATGGCCTGCTCGGACATCGTCTGGAACATCGCCATCGTCTGGCGGGAGAGGTCCTGCACGCCGGTCACATAGGCCTGCGAGGCCTTGGTGATGGCTTCGAGGTTGCCGCGGCTGAATTCCACCGCGTCCTCGGCCACCTTCATCATGTCGGCGGTCGCCTTGTGGGCGGCTTCCATGCTCTTCTCGACGGTGGCGCGGGCCTGGGTGGCGCCGTCTTCCATCATCTTCTTCGCCTGGTCGGCGCCGGTCTGGGCGGCGGTGGTCATCGCCTTCTTCATGTCAGCCTGGTTGGCCATCTGCGTCATCCTTGTCCAAGACCGCCTCTCGGCCTGGATGAGGCGAGGCGGCACGTTTTGTCGTGGCGAAGCGCCCACGACGTTTTTTGCTGCGAAGCAGCATGCGGGCTTTGCTGCGATGCAGCATGAGTGTGATCTAGCGGCCTTCCCCGGGGATTTCAAGGAAAATGTTGCAGCGCACAAAATTCGCGGAGAAGCCGGAAAAGCCCGGTCTCGGCCCGAAACCAATGGACATCCCGCCGCATCGCTGATTGATTGCGCCCATAGGGGATGCCCAGCCTTGGGGGAGGCCGCGTCCCTGACCGATCCGGGGGGATTGCTGCATGTCGTGTCGTTTCCAGGCCTTGGGCCTTGCCGTGGTGCTTCTGCTCGCGGCCATGGCGCCGGGCCGCGCCCAGGTGGCGGCCATCGAGCGGAGTGAGCGCTACGCCGCCATCGTCCTGGATCACCAGACCGGCAACATCCTGGTTTCGCACCATGCCGATGCGCTGCGTCACCCGGCCTCGCTCACCAAGGCCATGACGCTCTACATGCTGTTCGAGGCCATGCAGGGCGGGCGGCTCGCGCTCAACTCGCCGATTCGCATGTCGGCCGAGGCGCAGTCCCGCCCACCCTCCAAGCTCGGCCTGCCCGTGGGCACGCTGTTCTCGGTCGAGACGGCCATCCTGGCCCTCGTCACCCGCTCGGCCAATGACGTGGCGGCCGCGGTGGGCGAACACCTGGCCGGCAGCGAGGAGGCTTTCGCCCGGCAGATGACGCTGCGCGCCCGCCAGCTCGGCATGACGCGGACCGTCTTCCGCAACGCCTCGGGCCTGCCCGACCCCGACCAGGTGACCACGGCGCGCGACATGGCGCTGCTGGGCCGCCGGCTGCTGCAGGATTTCCCGCAGCACTACCATTATTTCAGCGCCACGCATTTCCGGCACAACCAGGGCCTGATCCGCAGCCACAACGGCATGCTGGTGGACTACCCGGGCACGGACGGCATCAAGACCGGCTATATCCGCGCCTCGGGCTACAACATCCTGACCTCGGCCGAGCGGGGGGGCGTTCGCCTCGTGGGTGCCGTCTTCGGCGGCGCCAACTGGCGCGAGCGCAACGCCCAGATGGCGAGCCTCTTCGACGAGGGCTTCGCGCGCCAAGGCGTGCGCGGCGTCCCGCCCGCCGCCGCCGAGATGGCCGCGGCCGCCGCCGCCGGGCGGGTGCTGGCCGCCCGTGCCGTGGGGGGCGGGCTGCCCCCGCCCGTGCCCGCCGCCGTGGCGGCGCGTGCCGCCCGTCCGCCGGCCACCGCCCAGGCCACGGCCCGCCCGCGCACGCCGCCCGCGCGTGCCCAGGCCGCCGCGCGTCCGGCCCGCAACGCGCCCGCCCGCGCACAGGCGGCCCGCACCGCCCGTGCCCAGGCCGCCCGCACCGCCCCCGCCCGTGCCCAGCCGGCCCGCACCCAGGCCGCGCGCGCCCAGCCCAGCCCGGCCGCCCGCCGCGCCCCGGCCAATGCGCCGCGCGGCACCCGCGCCACCCCGCCCGGCACGCAGCGCGTCGCCGGCACGCGCTGACCACATCCGGGGGCTGGCTTGCGGGTGGCGCCTTGGCCGTGGCAACAACGGCTTGCACCGGTGAAGGAGCCCCCGTGATGAAGCCCCTCAAGAAGGCCGTCCTGCCCGTGGCAGGCTTCGGCACCCGCTTCCTGCCGGCGACAAAGGCGGTCGCGAAGGAAATGCTGCCGGTCGTGGACCGCCCGCTGATCCAGTATGCGGTGGACGAGGCGCGCGCCGCCGGCATCGAGCAGTTCTGCTTCATCACCGGCCGCGGCAAGACCGCGATCGTCGAGCATTTCGACATCGCCTACGAGCTGGAAAAGAGCCTCGAGGAACGCAACAAGGCCGACATCCTGGCCGAGCTGCGCGCGCTCGCCGTGACCCCCGGCTCCATCGTCACCGTCCGCCAGCAGGTGCCGATGGGCCTCGGCCACGCTATCTGGTGCGCGCGCGCCTTCGTGGGCGACGACCCCTTCGCCATCATCCTCCCCGACGACCTGATGCAGTGCGAGACCTCCTGCGTCGCCCAGCTCGCCGAGGCCTATCGCGAGACGGGCGGCAATGTCGTCGCCATCGAGGAAGTCCCGATGGAGCGCGTGAACAAGTACGGCGTGCTCGACATCGAGAAGGACATGGGCCGCCTCGTCTCCGTGAAGGGCCTGGTCGAGAAGCCGCCGGTGGACCAGGCGCCGTCCAACCTCACCATCATCGGCCGCTACGTGCTGATGCCCGAGGTGATGACGCACCTGGCCAAGCTGGAGAAGGGCGCGGGGGGCGAGGTGCAGCTGACCGACAGCATGGCCAAGCTCATCGGCACCCAGCCCTTCCACGGGCTGCGCTACGAGGGGCGGCGCTTCGACTGCGGCGACAAGTTGGGCTTCCTGGAGGCGCAGATCGCCTTCGCCCTGGAACGGCCGGAGCTGGCACCCGCGGTGCGCGGCTTCCTCGACCGCTACCGCTGACCCTCACTCCCGCACCCGATCGGACGCCCCTGATGGACGCCTTCAACCACCGCTTCGACCCGACCTCGCTGCGCGAATACGACATTCGCGGCATCGTGGGCAAAACGCTCCATGGCACGGACGCCTTCGCCATCGGCCGCGTCTTCGGCACCATCGTGGCCCGCGCCGGTGGCGGGCGCGTGGCGGTGGGGCGTGACGGGCGGCTCTCCTCGCCCGAACTGGAGACGCACCTCGTGGCGGGCCTCGTGGCGTCCGGCATGGAGGTGGTGCGCGTGGGCTGCGGCCCCACGCCCATGCTCTACTTCGCGAGCTACGACCAGAAGGCCGATGGCGCGGTGATGCTGACGGGCAGCCACAACCCGCCCGACTACAACGGCTTCAAGATGATGATCGGCAAGAAGCCGTTCTTCGGGAAGGACATCCAGGAACTGGGCCGCATGGCCGCCGAGGGTGACGTGGTGCCGGAGGCCACGGGTTCCTCGCGCGAGGTGGATGTCTCGGCCACCTACATCGCGCGCATGGTCCAGGACTACGGCGGGGGCGCCAAGACGCTGAACGTGGTGTGGGACCCGGGCAATGGCTCGGGCGGCGCCATCACCGAGCGCCTGGTGCGCGAACTGCCCGGCACGCACCACGTGATCAACGCCGAGATCGACGGCCGCTTCCCCAACCACCACCCCGACCCCACGGTGCTGAAGAACCTCGCGCAGATCATCGCGAAGGTGAAGGAGACCAAGGCGGACCTCGGCATCGCCTTCGACGGCGATGCGGACCGCATCGGCGTGGTGGATGGCGAGGGCAACATGCTCTTCGGCGACCAGCTTCTGGTCGTCCTCGCGCGTGACGTGCTGAAGGCGCATCCGGGTGCCACCATCATCGCCGATGTGAAGGCATCCCAGGTGCTCTTCGACGAGATCGCGGCCGCCGGTGGCACGCCGCTGATGTGGCGCACCGGCCACTCCCTCATCAAGCAGAAGATGGCCGAGACGGGCTGCCCGCTGGCCGGCGAGATGTCGGGCCACATCTTCTTCGCCGACAAGTGGTATGGCTTCGACGACGCGCTCTATTCCGCCGTGCGCCTGCTCGACATCCTGGCCCGCAGCGACCAGAGCCTCGCCCAGATGCGCGCGGGCCTGCCCCAGGTGCTCAACACGCCCGAACTGCGCTTCAACTGCGAGGACACGCGCAAGTTCGAGGTTGTGCGCGAGGTCGCGGCCCGCCTCGATGCCGAGGGCGCCGATGTCTCCGCCGTGGACGGCGTGCGCGTGAACACGCCCGATGGCTGGTGGCTGCTGCGCGCCTCCAACACCCAGGCCGTGCTGGTGGCGCGCGCCGAGGCTTCCAGCGCCGAGGGGCTGGAACGCCTCAAGGCGCAGCTCGCCGCGCAGATCGAGGCCTCGGGCCTCGCCGCGCCCGATTTCTCGGGCGAAAACGCGGGGCATTGACGGGCGCGCGGCGACGCGCCCACCCTTACTTCCATGCGCCGGACAGCAACGAGCCGGCGCCGCTGGAAGGAACGGACCCATGCTCAACCGCCGCACGCTCGGCCTCGCAGTCGCCGGGCTGCCCGCCGCCCCCGCCATCCTGCGCGCCCAGTCCTGGACGCCGAGCGGCCCCATCCGCATCGTCGTGCCCTTCCCGGCGGGCGGCACCACCGACATCCTGGCGCGCATCTTCGCCCAGCGCCTGGGTGACACGCTGGGCCCCGCCGTGGTCGAGAACCGGGGCGGCGGCGGCGGCTCCATCGGCGCCGACTATGTCGCCAAGGCGCCGCCCGATGGCCAGGTGCTGCTGTTCCACAACCTGACCTTCTCGACCACCACCGCCGCGCTGGAGATCGCCGGCCGCGCGCCGCACCGCATCGAGACGGATTTCGCGCCCATCACCCTTGGCGCCGCGGTGCCCATGATCCTGCTCGCCAACGCGCAGGTGCCCGCGCGCGACCTGACGGAATTCGTCGCCTGGGCGAAGACCCAGAACCCCCCGCCCTTCTACGGCTCCACCGGCCCCGGCAGCACCATGCACATGATCAGCGAGGTGCTGAAGCGCGACGGGCAGTTCCAGATGGAACACATCCCCTTCCGCGGCGCGGCACCCCTGGTGCAGGACCTGCTGGCCGGCCGTGTCGTGTTCGGCGGCGACCAGCTCTCCTCCTCGCTGCAGCACATCCGCGGCGGCGCGCTGCGCCCCATCGCCACCCTGGCCGACCGCCGTCCGCGCGTGCTGCCCGAGGTGCGGACCGTCCGGGAACAGGGCTTCCCAAACGCCGAATTGCTCGGCTGGAACGGCTTCTTCGCGCCCGCCCGCACGCCGGCCCCCGTGCTGGAACGCCTGCACCGCGAGCTCGCCGCCGCCGCGCGCCACGAAAGCGTGGCTAGCCGCATCCTGGAACTGGGCGCCGAACCGGGCGGCAACAGCGCCGCCGAATTCGGCGCCTCCGTCCACAACCAGATCGCCGCCGTGCGCCCGCTGGTCCAGGCCCTGAACATCCAGATGTGACCACGGCCGCACGCCGGCGGGCGGAGACGGGGAGGGGGCGCGGGGTGCCGTTGGGGAGGGCGCCGCCCTCCCCAGACCCCTCCCGCCGAGGGCCGTGGCCCTCGGAACCCGTCTCATGGCCATTTGCAGGGAGGGGCATGGCATGCCTGTGACCACGGGCGCGCCCGTGACGCCCCTCCCTGCAAATGGCCATCACACATGGGGTCAGGGGCCTATGGCCCCTGGCGGGGGTGGTATGGCGGGGGCGGCAGCCCCTGCCAGCGCGCCCCAGTGCCCGCGCTCCCGCCTGCGCCGCCAGCATCCGGCCGTGGTTGCGCTGGGCGAGCAGGGGGCGGACCAGGCGGGCGAAGCGGGTCGCTTCCTCGTCGTGCAGGTAGCCGGAGAGGCAGAAGGAGGTGCAGCCGGCCTCGATGAAGTCCTGCAGGGTGGACGCGCATTGCTGCGGGTTGCCCACGACCATGATGCCGGCCCCTTGGCGCGCGCGGGTGAGGCCGGACCAGAGGTGAGGGGCGATGAGGTCGCCATGTTCGCGGGCGAGTTGTTGCACGCGCTGGTTGGCGGCGGAGCCTGCGATGTTCGCCTGGATCTTGCGGGTCTGTTCCTCGGTCACGCCGCGGACGAGTTCGTGCGCGGCGGACCAGGCTTCCTCTTCGGTGTCGCGGCAGCAGATCTGCAGGCGCATGCCGAAGCCGAGCGCCTCGCGGCGGCCGTGGCGTTCGGCCATGTCGCGCAGGGTGGCGATGTTCTGCGCGATGGTGGCGGGCGTGTCGCCCCAGAAGAGGTGGACATCGGCGTGCTTGGCCGAGACCTCCCAGGCCTCCATGGACCCGCCGCCGAGATAGAAGCGCGGGCTGGGTTGTTGCAGCGTCTGCGGCGCGATGCGCGCGCCTTCCAGGGTGCGGAAGCGGCCCTTGAAGGTGACGGGGCCGGGGCTGCTCCACAGTGCCTTCATGATGGAGACATCCTCCTCCATCATCGCGTAGCGGTCTTCCTTGGTGAGGTTCACGCCTTCGGCGCGGTTCTCCGCCTCGCTCTGCCCGGCGATGAGGTTGACGGCGATGCGCCCGCCCGAGAGCTGGTCGAAGGTCGCGATCATCTTCGCGAATTGCAGCGGCGTGATGTAGCCGGGGCGCGCGGCGACCAGCGCCTTGATGGTTCTGGTCTTGGCCACCGCCATGGCGCTGGCGGTGAAGGCCTCCCAGCAGGGGGCGGCGACGGGGACCAGGAAGTATTCGAAGCCCGCCGCCTCGGCCGCCATCACCACGCGGTCGAACATGTCCGCCGAGGGCGGGATGTCGCTGCCGCGGTCGCCATAGCAGACCGTGTCGCCCGAGGTGGGCAGGTACCAGCCGAATTCGAGGCGGTCGGACATGGGCGGTTCCTCCTGGCGGGAAGGCTAGGCGCGACGCGCAGCGCCGACAATGCCAGGTGCTATTTCGTCGCCACCAGCAGGCTGGTCAGCATGGGCGTGCGGGTGCGGACGGGGCGGCTGGTGCTGAACCCGGCCGTCGCCAGCATGTGCTGGAGTTCTTCCATCCGGCGCGGCCGTCCCCGCCCCATGGCCAGGAGATAAAAGCCGAAATAGGCCTCGCCGATGGGCTCGGCGCCGGGCGTGCCGGACATGGGCTCGGCCAGCAGCAGGGTGCCGCCTTGCGGCAGCGCGGCATGCGCGCGGGCGAGGATGCCGGCCGCCGCGTCATCGTCATGGTCGTGGACGACGCGCACGAGCGAGATGACGTCGGCCCCCTCCGGCAGCGCGTCGGTGTGGAAGCTGCCGCCATGGGTGGTGGCGCGGTCGGCGAGGCCCTCGGCGGCCAGCCGCGCGCGCGCGCGTTCGGCGACGGCCGGCAGGTCGAACAGCATCAGGCTGAGCTTCGGCGCACTGTGGCCCGCGGCGCTGAGGAAGGCGCCCTCGCCGCCGCCGACATCCATCAGGCAGCGGTGGCGCGCCAGCGGATAGGCGCCCAGGATCTCGGCCGCGATCATGGGCTGGGAGGCCGCCATCAAGGCGCTGTATTCGCCCACCGCTCCGAGGTCGAGCGAGGCCGCGCCGTCATTGCCCGCATAGGCCCAATAGGCCGCGAGCTTCGTGCCCCCGCGCGGGCTGCGCAGCAGCGCCACGGGGTCGGCCAGGTCGGCGTAGAGCATGGCGTGGTGCTCGACCATCGCGACCACGCCGGCATTGTCCACCAGCGCGGCACCCAGCGAGCCCAGGCCATAGCGACCGCCGCCGCGCGCCTCGACAAGGTCCAACGCGGCGGCGGCTTCCATCAGCCTGAGCGTGGCCTCGGTGGAGAGGGAGAGCTTCACGGCGAGATATGCGATGGAACGCGGCCCCTCACGCAGCGCGTCGAACACGCGCAGCCGCACGCAGGCGGTGAGGATCTGCGAATAGACGAAGCCCGCATTCAGGTCGAACAGCGCCCGCGCGCGCCGGCGGGCCAATGGCCGCGTCAGCGGGAAGCGCGCGGCCCAGGCCCGGAAGCGCGGGCTCGACACCATGCGGTCCCGGAAGGCGAGGAAGCGGTCCCGCAGCGAAAGGGCAAGCGGGGCTTCGGCCACCTGGTCGCTCATGCGAAAATTCCTGCGGTCTTCATGCCGGGAGGATAGCTCAGTGCATTGCCTTGTCACCAGCATTGTCAGGATGGATTGACAATCAGGGCCGGGAAGGGGTCACTCGGGGCATGACGGGGCGGGACAGGCGCGTGGCCATCGTGGGGGCCGGGGTGGGGGGGCTGGCGGCGGCCATCCATCTCGCCGCGCGTGGCTGTGCCGTTTCGGTCTTTGAGCGAGCGGCGGTGCCGGGCGGCAAGCTGCGCGCGGTGGAACTGGGCGGTGTCGCGATGGATGCCGGGCCCACCCAGCTCACGCTGCGCCCGGTGTTCGAGGCGCTCTTCGCCATGGGCGGCACGTCGCTCGACGCGCATCTGGACCTGGCCGAGGCACAGTCGCTCGGCCGCCATGTCTGGCCCGATGGCAGCACGCTCGACCTGCACCGCGACGAGGCCCGCAACGCCGACGCCATCGGCGCCTTCGCGGGGGCCGCCGAGGCGCGCGGCTATCGCGACTTCATGGCCCGCGCCCGCGATGCGCGCGCGGCGCTGGACGCGGCCTTCCTGCAGCGCGCCCGCCCGACCGCCCTGGGGCTGGCGGCGGAACTCGGCATGGGGCGGCTGCTCGGCCTTTCGCCCTTCGCCCGGCTGGACGACGCGCTGGGCAAGCATTTCCGCGACGCGCGGCTGCGGCAGTTGTTCGGCGGCTACGCGACCTATGTCGGCGCCTCGCCGCTGCGCGCGCCGGCCACGCTGATGATGGTGGCGGCGGTGGAGCAGGAGGGCGTTTGGCGCGTCGCCGGCGGCGTGCATCGGATGGCGGCGGCGCTGGCGCGCGTGGCGGAGGACATGGGCGTGCGGCTGCGCTGCGACGCGCCCGTGGCGGAGGTGCTGGTGGCCGGCGGCCGCGCCTCCGGCCTGCGCCTCGCGGATGGCGAGGAGGTCGCGGCCGATGCGGTGGTGATCAACGCCGATGTGGCGGCCCTCGGCGCGAGCCTTTTCGGCGCGGCGGCCGCGGGCGCGGTGGACGCCATCCCGCCGCGACAGCGTTCCTTCTCGGCCGTCACCTGGCTTTTGCGCGGGCGCATCACGGGCCGCCCGGCGCTGCCCACCAATGTGGTCTTTCCCGCGCCGGGCGGCGAATATGCCGCGCTGGATTTCCGCGCCCGCTTGCCCGCCGCCTCCACCCTGCACCTGACCGCGCTGGACCGTGGCGATGACGGCGCGGTGCCAGACGGCGAGGAGGGCTTCCAGCTCAACCTCACCGCCCCCGCGCGCGGCGCCTCCGCGGTGCCGGACCTGGCGGCGCTGACGAAATCACGCCTCGCGCAGCTCGCCGCGGCCGGTTTCGCGCTGGAGATCACGCAGACCCACGCGACCACCCCCGCGGGCTACGAGGCGCTGTTTCCCGGCACGGGCGGCGCCCTCTACGGGGCCGCGATGCAGGGGTGGAACGCCGCCTTCGAACGCCCGCGCGCGGCCACGCGCCTGCCCGGGCTGTTCCTGGCGGGCGGGGGCACCCACCCTGGCGCGGGGCTCGCCATGGCGGCAATTTCCGGGCGGTTCGCCGCCGAGGCCATTCTTGAGGAGCGATGATGAGAGGTTGGGAATTCGACCGGCATGTGCCCGAGCGCGGCTATGCCTGGTGGTATGTGGACGCGCTGTCCGATGACGGGGCGCATGGCATCACCCTCATCGCCTTCATCGGCACGGTGTTCTCGCCCTGGTATGCGGCGGCGCATCGGCGCGGCCCGGCCGACCCGCAAAATCACTGCTGCCTGAACGTGGCGCTCTATGGCAGCCCGCGCCGCTGGGCGATGACGGACCGCCGGCGTGGCGCCCTGTCGCGCGGGCCGGATTATTTGCAGATCGGCCCCTCGCGGCTCGACTGGGATGGCGAGACGCTGACCATCCACATCAACGAGATGACGGCGCCCATCCCCTCACGGCTGACGGGCACGGTGCGCGTGCGGCCGCGCGCGCTGGGAAGCCGCGAATTCACGCTGGACACGCATGGGCGGCACCGCTGGCAGCCTATCGCGCCGCGCTCCCGCGTGGAGGTGGAACTGAGCAGCCCCGGCTTGCGCTGGTCCGGCCCCGCCTATTTCGACACCAACCACGGCGCCGCCCCGCTGGAAGAGGACTTTCGTGAGTGGGACTGGTGCCGTGCGCCCATGCAGGACGCGACGGCCATTCTCTACAACGCCGAACGGCGCGATGGTTCGAAGCAGTCGCTCGCGCTGAAGGCGACGGATGATGGCGCGGTGGTGGACATCGCCGTGCCGCCGCCGGCCACCATGCCGCGCACGTTGTGGCGCATCCGAAGGCCCACGCGCTCCGAGAGCGGCCAGGCGCGGGTGGTGCGGACGCTGGAGGACACGCCCTTCTACTCGCGCTCGGAAATCCGCACGACGCTGCTGGGGCAGGAGACGACGGCGGTGCATGAGAGCCTGGAACTGGATCGGTTCAAGAACCCGGCCATGTATGCGATGCTGCCGTGGAAGGTGCCGCGGACGCTGGGTTAGCCGGGCCGCTAGGTGTAGATCGCGTCCGGCTCCCGCTCCTCATTCTCCTGGCCGTCGCGCAGGGCGATGAGGCGGAAGCCTCGCCGCTCATAAAAACGGCGCGCGGGCGCGTTGCGCTGGAAGACGTGCAGCGTCAGCCCATCCGGGCTGGCCAGCTTCACCTCCCGCAACAGCGCGTCGCCGAGGCCGCGCCCCTGCGATCCGGGGGCGACGTAGAGATGATCGAGCCGCCCTGGCGTCAGCGCGGCGAAGCCGGCGGGCAGGCCCGCCTCGTCATCGGCCACCCACACCCGGCTTCGCGGCAGCACCAGCGCCTGCATCCAGTGCAGCGTCTGCGCCTCGGTGTGGAGTTCCGGCAGTCAGGGCATGGCGGCGCGGCGCGCGGCCAGGAAGAGCGCGGTCAGGGCGGGTGCGTCCGCGGGCTGGGCCGGCCTCACGGGGCGCGTTCCCCCTCGAACCAGCCCACATCCAGCGTCGCCACCTCGCCGAAGGGCACCTTCTTCGCCATGGCGAGGCGGATGATGGGCCAGGTGGTCCAGATCATGGTGAGCGCCGGCACGGGGTCACGCCGGTCGAAGGTGACATCGCGCGTGCCGAGCAGTTGCGTCAGCACCGCGAAATAGCCGCGCCGGAACATCACGCCCGACAGCGCCGTCAGCACCGAGTAGAATTGCTGCAAGCGCCGCTCCGCGCGCGGCGTGGCGGGCGCCTCGTCCAGCACGGCGCGGGCGATGCTGGCATTCTCGAAGAAGTGGATGCCCGAGGTGGTGCGCGGGTTGCACTCGATGCCCCAGACCTCGCCCGCCGCATCCTGGATCAGGTCGAAGGAGATGAAGCCGGTGTGGCCGGAGGCGGCGACGAAGCGGGTGATCCAGTCGGTGAGGCGTGGGTCTTCGACGCGCTCGAAGACGATGGCGACGGAGCCCGCGAACATCGCGCCGCGATAGAGGATGTTGCCCAGGATCCGCCCCTCGCGCGCGATGGCGCAGGAGGAGAAGATCTGGCCCTCCACGAAGCGCTGCACCACGCAGGGCACGTCGTCGGCGGGCGGGGGGGTGCCAGGTTCCAGGATTCGCACGCCGCGTCCGGCGCAGGAATGGATGGGCTTCACCACCACCTTGTGCGCGGCCGCCAGCGCCGTGGCCTCGGGCGTGCCGAGCATGAAGGTCTCCGGCGCGCGCACGCCGTATTCGGCGCAGAGCCGGGTGAAGCCGTGCTTGTCATAGAGCGGCAGCAGCGCCTCGGGCGGCGGCGTGAAGATGGTGACGTTCCCAGGCACCAGGTCGCGCAGGAAGGTGACGTGCATCGTCTCCTCCGAGATGGGGATGACCCAGTCCACCTCCTCCTCGCGCACCACGCGGGCCAGGTCGTCCAGATAGCCGCGCTTGCCCGCGCTGGGCGGACGCACCACGACCGACTTCGCCACTGCGCGCGAGGCGCCGACCAGGTGCCGCGAGAACGGTTCCGCCACCACCACGCGGCAGCCCGCGGCCGCGAAGGACCGCGCCACGTCCAGCCCCTTGGGCAGCCGCCCCAATGTCAGCAGGACCGTGGGCGCGCTCATGCGCCGGCGCGGCTCACGGTGCAGAAGATCTGCTCGGTGGGGCGGGTGGTGAGGCGCGCGGCGGGGCGCACGCGCTCGGGCGCCTCGATGTGGACGTCGAAGCGGCGGAACAGGCGCGCGATGAGCAGCACGGCCTCGGTGGTGGCGAAGGCCGCACCCGCGCAGACGCGCGGGCCCTGGCCGAAGGGGATGTAGGTGCCGGGCGTGATCTCGCCCTCGCGCTCGGGGCTGAAGCGGTCGGCGTCGAATTCATGGGGGCGCTTCCAGTAGCGCGCATGGCGGTGCAGCACCCAGGGCGCCACCATGACCAGCGCGCCGCGCCGCACCTTGAGGTCGCCGATGGTCGTCGCCTCCTGCGCGATTCGCGGCAGGAAGGTGATGGGCGGATAGAGGCGGAGCGTTTCGCGGAACACGTTGCGCACGAATGGCAGGCGCTTCGTGTGTTCGAATTCCACCGGGCCGTCACCGCAGACCTCCCGCACCTCGGCGCGCAGCCGCGCCACCAGGGCCGGGTGCGTCGCCAACAGGTAGAACACCCAGGTCAGCGCGCTGGCGCTGGTCTCATGGCCGGCCAGGAACAGCACGCCGAGCTGGTCTATCAGCTCCTCCCGCGTGAAGGGCGCGTCGGTGTCGGGGTCGCGGGCACCCAGCACGGCCGTCGCGATGTCGTCGAAGCGGGCGGCGTCCTCGCCGGTGTGGGTGTCGATCAGGGCGGCCAGGTGGGCGCGGATGGTCGCGCAGGCCTCCAGCACCTCGGGCTTTTGCGGCGCACGCGTCCAGGCCGGGTCGAAGATGAGGCGCTTGATTTCCACCTGCGCCACGCTGCGCTCGAAGAGCGTGAAGGCCTCGAAGACGTCATGCGCGGCCTGGTGCTGCAGGTTCGTGGAGAACACGGTGCGGCAGATGATGTCGGCCGTCAGGTGGCTCATCGTCAGGTCCAGGGACAGCCGCGTGCCGTCTGCGGCCGCCTGGTCCAGCATATGTTCCGCCGCCTCGCAGCCGGCGACCATCGCGGGGTAGGCGTTGTTCACCCGCATCATGCTGAGCGAGGGGTCAATCATCCGCCGCTGCCGCTTCCAGGTGGGCCCTGACGAGACGAAGATGCTGTCGCCGATCAGCGGGTCCAGGGCCTCCACCATCAGGTCGCTCTTGGGAAAGATGCCCTCGGGGTCGGACAGCACGCGGCGCACCTGGTCGGGGCGGTTCACGATCACGGTCTGCCGGCGGGACCAGCCCAGATGCCCGATCTCGGTGCGATAGGCCGAGGCCGGCAGCAGGCAGAGCAGGTCGCCATCGCCGCGCAGCACCACGCGGAGCAGGGCCACCAGCGCCGCGAAGGAGGTGGGCTTGGGCGGGGTGAAGACGCTGTTCATCGGTGAGGTCATTGCCGCGCTTTACAGGTAAAACTGTCAAGTGGCATTGTCAGTTTCGACACGGACGGGGCCAGGCGCATGGATCTCTTTCACACCCTGGTGGCACTGCACATCGTCACCGGCAGCATCGGCGCCATCGCCTTCTGGGTGCCGATCGCGGGCAAGAAGGGCGGCGCCAAGCACAAGGCCTGGGGCAAGGTGTTCAACGCCTGCCTGCTGGCCACGGGCCTCTTCGCCGTGGGGATGAGCGTGCTGACCCTGCTGGACCCGATGGGCACCCACCCGCACCTCGTCGGCATGTTCGACGCCGAGTTCATCCGCGGCATCTTCGGCTGGATGATGCTGCACAACGCCATCCTGACCGTGAACCTCGTCTGGTATGGCTGGCTCTGCGTCTGGAACCGGCGCGACCACGCGGCCAACCGCACGCCGCTCAACATGGCACTGCAATGGCTGCTGCTGGCCGCCGCCTTTGCCTGCGCGCTGGATGGCTGGCTGATCGGCCAGCCGCTGATGGTGGGCATCGCGCTGGTGGGCTTCGCCACCTTCGGCACGAACATGTACTTCATCCTGAACCCGCGCCCGGGCCAGATGGACTGGCTGAAAGAGCACCTGAAGGGTCTCGTGGGCGCGGGGATCAGCGTCTACACGGCCTTCTTCGCCTTCGGTTCGGTGCGGGTGCTGCCCTGGCTGGCACTTCACCCGGCCATGTGGGCGGTGCCCTTGGCCATCGGCGTGGGGCTGATCATCTGGCACCGGCGCAAGATTGACCTGGGCCTCAGGGCGCGGCGCGCGGCGGCGGCCGTCGCGTGAATACGCGCGGGATGGTCGCATGACGATGCGCTGGATGCTCCCCTGACCATGCGCGTCATCGTCATGGGGGCAGGGATGGGCGGGCTCGCCGCCGCCGCCGACCTGGCGCGCCAGGGCTGCGATGTGACGGTGCTGGAGGCCGCCGCCACCGCGGGCGGCAAGATGCGCCATGTGGAGGTGGCCGGCCGTGGCGTGGATGCCGGGCCCACCGTCTTCACCATGCGCTGGATCTTCGAGGGGCTGTTCGCCGATGCCGGGCAGCTTCTGGAGGACCACCTCACCATCGCGGCCTCGGACCTGCTGGCGCGGCACGCCTGGCGGGCGGGCGGGCGTCTGGACCTGTTCGCGGACATCGAGCGCTCGGCCGATGCCATCGCCGCCTTCGCCTCGCCCGCCGACGCGCAGGGCTATCGCGACTTCTGCGCGCGGAGTGCCGCTATCCATCGCACCCTGGTCGGGCCCTTCATCGCCTCGGAGCGGCCCTCCATGCTGGACCTGGTGCGGCGCGTGGGGGATCTCGGCGCGCTGTGGCGGACCATGCCGATGCGCACGCTGCATTCGGCGCTGGGCGTGTATTTCCGCGACGCGCGGCTGCGGCAGCTCTTCGCGCGCTACGCGACCTATGTGGGCTCCTCACCCTTCCTGGCGCCGGCCACGCTGATGCTGGTGGCGCATGTGGAGCAGGATGGCGTCTGGCAGGTGAAGGGCGGCATGCGCGCCGTGGCGCTGGCGCTGCACAAGCTGGCCGAGGGGCAGGGGGCGACGTTCCGTTTCAACGCGCGGGTGGAGCGCGTGCTGGTGGAGGCCGGGCGCGCGGCCGGCGTGCGGCTGGCGGGCGG
Organism: Roseococcus suduntuyensis; assembly: GCF_014196305.1. Lineage (GTDB taxonomy): Bacteria > Pseudomonadota > Alphaproteobacteria > Acetobacterales > Acetobacteraceae > Roseococcus > Roseococcus suduntuyensis. The sequence goes on along the minus strand of NZ_JACIDJ010000003.1, from coordinate 278,639 downwards.
CGAGGAGTTGCGCGCCGATGCCGTGGTGTTCAACGGCGATGCCTCGGCGCTGCCCGCGCTGGGTGCAGGCGGGGTGGCCACGCCGCGCGCCAAGCGTTCGCTGTCCGCCATCACCTGGTGCGTGAACGCGCCGACCTCGGGCTTCGACCTCGCGCACCACAACGTCTTCTTCGCCGAGGACTACGCCGCCGAGTTCGACGCCGTGTTCAACCGCCGCCGCGTGGCCGAAGCGCCCACCGTCTACATCTGCGCGCAAGACCGCGGCGCGGTGGGCGAGGCGCCCGCGCCCGGCGCGCCCGAACGCCTGCTGGTGCTGGTCAACGCGCCGCCCGATGGCGATGTGGCGCGCTTCGACGCGACGGCCGAGGAAGCGCGCGCCTTCGCGCTGCTGGAGCGATGCGGCCTGCATGTGCAACGCGACGGCATGGTCGCCACCACGCCCGAGGGCTTTCACGCGCTCTTCCCCGGCACAGGCGGCGCGCTGTATGGCCGCGCCAATCACGGCATGATGGGCAGCTTCGCGCGGCCCGGTGCCCGCGGCCCGTTGCCCGGCCTGTATCTCGCGGGCGGCTCGGTGCATCCAGGCCCGGGCATTCCAATGGCCGCGATGTCAGGCCGGCTCGCTGCCGCGCGAGTGATCGAGGACCGCGCCGGCCGAACGCGGCCCGTGCAGGGTGTCGGCCTTCAGACGCGCGCGCGCTGAAAGCTGGCTGCGTCCGGCACCACCTGGTCGAGCACGCGCGCCGAGGCCACCACGCCCGGAACCCCGGCACCCGGATGCGTGCCGGCGCCCACGAGGAAGAGGTTGCGCGCCTCCTCGCTGACATTGTGCGGGCGGAACCAGGCGGATTGGAACAGCTGCGGCTCCATGGCGAAGGCGGCACCATCGCGCGCGTTGAGGCGGTGCTGGAAGTCGAGAGGCGTCATGATGCGCTCGGTGGTGATGTGCCGGCCCAGGCCTGGCATCACCGTCTCCTCCAGCCGCTTCAGCACGCGGTCGCGATAGGCCTGCGCCTCGCGCGCCCAGTCCGTGCCGCTGCCGAGATTGGGCACGGGGGAGAGCACGTAGAAGCTGTCGCAGCCTTCCGGCGCGAGCGACGGGTCATTCGCCGTGGGCCGGTGCAGGTAGAGCGAGAAATCCTCGGTCAGTTTCTTGCGGGAGAAGATGTCCCGCAGCAGCCCTTCATAACGCGGGCCCAGCACCATGGTGTGGTGATAGACGTCGTCGAAGCGGCGGTCGGTGCCGAAATACCAGACGAAGAGCCCCATGGAGTAGGCGGCGCGGGAGAGCTTCGCATCGGTCCAGCGCCGGCGCTTGGTGGCGCCCATTAGCTTGCCGTAGGTCCAGGCCGGGTCGGCGTTGGAGACGACGACATCGGCGGCCAGCATCTCGCCGGAAGCGAGGCGCACGCCGCTGACGGCGCCGTTCTCGGTCGTGATCTCCGCCACCTCGCTGTTCATCCGCAAGCTGCCGCCATGGCGCGTGATGAGGTCCGCCAGCGCCTGCACGATCGCCCCCGTGCCGCCCATGGCGTAGTGGACGCCGTGCAGCTTCTCCAGATGCGCGATCAGGCAGTAATAGGCCGTTGTGCTGAGCGGATTGCCGCCGATCAGCAGCGGATGGAAGCTGAAGGCCACCCGCATCTTGTGGTTCTTGAAGTTGGCCGAGACGCGCCCGAACACCGAGCGATAGCCCTGCAGCCGCACCATGTCCGGAATGGCCTTCAGCATCGTCGTGAAGCGGTGGAAGGGCTTGTCGGCCAGTTCCGCGAAGGCCACGTCGTAGATGGCCTTGCTGGCGGCGATGTGGCGGTCGAAGCCGTCCACATCCTCAGGCGCGAGGCGCGCCACCTCCGCGCGCATCTTCTCCACGTCGGCGCTGGCATGGAACTCGGTGCCGTCGTCGAAGCGGATCACGTAGAAGGGGTCTATCGCGCGCAGGTCCACCACATCCGACATGTTTTCGCCGTGCAGTGCCCACAGCTCCTCCAGCAGGTAGGGTGCGGTGATGATGGTGGGGCCGGCGTCGAAGACATGCCCGTCCTGGCGGAAGGTGTAGGCGCGGCCGCCCGGCGCATCGAGCTTCTCGACCAGCGTCACGCGGAAGCCGCGCGCCAGCAGCCGCACCGCGGCCGCGAGCCCGCCGAACCCCGCGCCGATGACGACGGCCTGCGGGCGGGGCGGGGAGGAGATGACGTTCATCGTGGCGTGTTCCTGCGAGTGCGCCATCATCGCGCATCGCGCGCGCTCAGGCCAAGGGAAAGCGCGGGTTTCAGACGAAACCCAGCGTGATGAGCGCGAGCGCGACATAGCGCCCGGTCTTGGCGATCGCGACGAGCAGCACGAAGCTCCAGAGCGGTTCGCGCATGATGCCCGCCACCACCGTCAGCGGGTCGCCGATGATGGGCGCCCAGCTCAGCAGCAGCGACCAGCGGCCCCAGCGGCGATACCAGCCCTGCGCGCGATCCAGCGAGGCTTCGCTCGCGGGGAACCAGGGGCGGTGGCGGAAGCGCTCCACCAGGCGCCCCAGCACGTAGTTGATGACGGAGCCGAGCGTGTTGCCGAGGCTCGCCACCGCGACCAGCAGCCAGGGGTCGATTTCGGCCGTCAGCAGCATCGCGATCAGCACGGGCTCGGAGGCCATGGGCAGCAGCGAGGCGGCGCCCAGCGCCACGAAGAACAGGCTGAGAAGGGCAAGCAGGGTTGTCATGGGCACCACAAGGGAAAGGGGCGGAAGGCCTGCGCCCTCCGCCCCTTCGGTCTAGCACGGTGTCCGGCTCAGTTGAGCGCGGGCGCCGCTGCGGGGGCCGCGGCCGGCTGCACGGGGGCGGACGGGTCCGCCGCGGGTGCCGCGGTCTGGGTGGGCAGGATCAGCTCCGGGTAGTTCCGCAGCATCGGCGCACCATAGAGCGGCTGGTAGACGCCCACGTGGCAGGTGGAGCAGTTCACCTTGAGCGTATCACCCAGCGGGCCCAGGCGGTTCGGCGGGAAACGGTCCCGCAGGCTCTCGATGTAGTCGTTGTTGATGGCGCGCACCATCCGGATCCCGTGCCAGGCGGTCACGCGCTGCGGCGTGCTGCTGTCCCAGGAGGCGAAGGAACGGCTGTTGTGGCAGAAGGTGCAGTTCACGCCGAGCGACGTGGACATGTGCATCATCAGCCCATAGGTCCATTCGGTCTGCAGGATGCTCTGGTTGTTGTTGCGCTCGCGCGCCGCACCCGAGATCACGCGGATTTCCTCGTCACCCCAGAGGTAGGGGGTGAAGGGGTCGGTCGGCAGGGTTGCGTAGCCGGTGGCCGTCACGGGACGGTTCTGCTCGCCCGCCACCGCCCACATGCGCGAGGGCGCGGCGTTGGAGGGTTCCTGCGACCACACGGCGGCCGGCACGGCCTGGCCGCGGTGGCAGGTGTAGCAGGTGACGCCCACTTCGCCATTCGCGTTCACGTGGTTGCTGAAGGTGGTGTTGATGGTGTGCACCATCTGCAGCATCCGGCGCGCCACGTGCTTGGTGTACATGTCCTCGGCGGCGAAGTTGCCGGGGACGTGGCAGCCATTGCAGCTCTCGGCGGGGTTCTCGGCGTTCGGATAGATCCACTCGCTCATCGCGAGCATGATCCGGCCGAACTGTTCCACGCTCAGATGGCCCAGGATCTGGACATTCTCGTAGATCTCGGAAGCCCGGGGGCTTTCGGGATCATTGGGAATGGCCTCGTCCATCTCGGGCACCGTGTTGCGGGCCTGCACCGCGGTCAGGGTGCGGGTGTTGTACACCTGCCCCATCGAGGTGCCGCGGAACCCGGACTGCACCGTCTCGATTGTGGGCCGCTCGAAGGTGAGGACCAGGAAGGCCGCGGCGGCGAGAGCCACCACCGCGGTCCCGAAGAGGAAGTTGAACTTCCTGAAGAACTCGGGCTTCATGTGTTCTCCTCCCTCAGCGCGTCGGGTCGATGATCGGGCCCCACACGGCCGGATAGGCCGGTGCGAAGCGCTTCTCGATCGCCCAGAGGTACCAGTTGTCCACGACCGTGCCGGTCAGCAGGATGCCGATGCCGCCGGTCAGTGGGGTCAGTACCGCGAACCACCAGGCCCAGCGGTGGATGCTCTCGTAGGTGGCGTTGAAGCCCATGGTCCAGCGCCAGAAGATGCCGGCGCGCTCGGCCGCGGTGCCGCGGTCCATGGCCTGGTCCACCTCGCGCTCGCCGCCGAAGCGGGCCACGGCCAGGATCGTGGCGCCGTGCATCGCGAAGAGCAGCACGGAGCCGTAGAGGAACACGATCGAGAGCGCGTGGAACGGGTTGTAGAAGAGGTTCCCGTAGCGGATCGAGAAGGCGGCCGTCCAATCCAGGTGCGGGAAGATGCCGAAGGGCACCGCCTCGCTCCAGGAGCCCATCCACAGCGGGCGCAGGAAGCCCAGCACCAGGAAGAGCCAGATGGCCGCCGCGAAGGCCCAGAAGGTGTGCTGGCCGAGGCCCAGCTGGTCGGCCCGGCGCCAGGTCCGCGCGAGCCACAGCAGCACGGAGGCCGTCAGGAAGAAGCCGGCCATCAGCCACCAGCCGCCCTGGTTCAGTGGCGGGATACGAAGACCCCATTGCGGCCCAGGGGGTTCCAGCGCCAGCCAGGGCAGCAGGCGGATGAACTCCACCACGTTCCAGTTCACCGAGGCCAGCATGTTCAGGCCGATGATCTCGAAGGCGATGAAGCCGCAGGCCACCGAGAGCAGGCCGAGCCAGCCCAGGTAGAAGGGCCCGATCTGCGCGTCGGCGAAGAGGCCGAGCAGGCGGCTGTGCATGGGCTTGCCCACGCGCGCCTGGTTGTCACGCGGCAGCGGCACGCCCGGGTAGGAAGGCGGATGCGGCTGGACCCGCGTGAAGATGAATTGATATTCCATCGTGGCGTCCCTCCCTCAGTTCCAGATCGGCAGCTGAAGCCACCAGTTCCACCATTCGGGCCAGCCGCGGGTCCAGAAGGGGCCGCTGATCACGATGCACACCGCACTCCAGAACCCCGCCGACAGCGCGATGAACAGGCCCAGGCGATGGATGCCCAGCGTGCCGATCGAGTAGCCGATGAAGTCGCGGTAGAAGGTGTTCTCATGCTCGGCCGTCTTCACCGTCTCGCCCTTCTTGGGGTTGATGGCGGCGAGCACCAGCGAGGCATGGAGCGACAGCGCCAGCGTCGTGGTGAAGAAGAAGGTCACCGCGATCATGTGCGCCGGGTTGTAGTGGAAGTGCAGGTACTGGTAGCCGACGTTGCTCACCCAATCGAGGTGGCTGAAGATCCCGTAGGGGAAGGCATGCCCCCAGGCGCCCATCAGCACCGGGCGGATGACCACCAGGGTGATGTAGGCGAAGACCGCCATGCCGTAGGCCCAGGGAATGTGCATCCCCATGCCGAGCTTGCGCGAGATCTCGGCCTGGCGGAGTGCCCAGGACACGAAGGCGCCGATCGCGCAGATGGTGATCATCTGCCACAATCCGCCTTCGCGCAGCGGAGCAAGGCCCAGGCCATAGCGAAGATCGGGTGGCGCGATGTTGATCAGCCACGGATTCCACGTGCCGCCGATGGCCGCGCCGTAGAGGATCAGGGCCGTGCCCACCAGCGAGAAAAAGAAGGTCGTGAGGCCGAAGAAGCCCACGTAGAAGGGACCCACCCAGAAGTCGAACAGGTTCCCGCCGACGAGGGTGCCTCCCCGGACACGATATTTGGCTTCGAAAGTCAGCATCGCCATGGCTTGATGCTCCTGTCATGGCAGGCGCGGAACCTGCCCCTGTGTGTCGTCATCCGCGACAGCGGGCGACGCCCGCTGCGCTTGCTTCGCCCACTGCCGTGGAGCGACACGGCCTGTGCCTACCGAACGCCGGCGGGCGTACGGGCCACGGGCTGACCCGCCGTGTAGGCGAGGCTCTCCGAGCACCAACCGAGGTGGTCGCAGTAACGCGGCGAGCTGAGGACCACGAAGTGGATCACGGCCGCGATGCCGATGACGCCGACGGCGCCCAGCATTCCAATGCGCAGCGGGTTCGCCACCATCCAGATCTTATGCATTTGCTCTTCTCCTATAGGATGGGCAGGGAAGCGGGCCGCATGCCGTCAGGCAGGCAGCCCGCACGCTTCAATTGATGAAGAAGCGCCAGTCGGGCGGAACCACCTGGCTGCCATAGACGAGCGGCCGCCACATCCACACCAGGATGTGCGCGCCCATCGAGGCGAACACCGCGAAAATCCAGCCCTGCATCACCAGGCGATGCACTTCACGGGCTTCGGGCTCGGTCAGACCTGCCCTAGCAATCACTTCGGCCATGTGTTGACCTCCATACGGCCTTGCGGCCGGTTACCGCGCAATTCCCGCGCAGCAGGGTCGTGCTTGGCGAAGACCGCCGCGCACATCTGTCTTCCCGGCCAGGCCGGGCGGGCAGTGGGTTGGTCCGGGCGCGCGGTCATGCCGGCTGCGCCTCGGGGACAAGGATGGTGCGCGCACGCTCCAGCGTGACGCGCGCTTCGCCGGCATCGCGCGCCGCCTGCTCCACCTGCTCGCGCAGGCGCTTGGCGGCCGAGATGCGGATGAGGAAGGGCTCGCGCTCCACGCGCGCATCGAGCAGCGCCTGGGCCGCCTCCTCCCAGACATCGGAGGCGCGGGCGGGCGTCGCCGCGATCTTGTCCAGCTCGGTGCCGAGCGGGAGGATGTGGAACAGCGCGTCGAACAGCGCGTTGCAGTATTCCTGGATGACGTAGGTGGCACCCGCATAGCCCATGAAGGGCGTGCCGGTGGCGCGGCGGATGATGGCACCTGGGAAGCTCGCCGGGATGTAGGCGGCCTTCTGGCCGGCCTCGGCCATGTACATGCGCTCGTTGAAGCTGCCGAAGACGACGAGGCCCGGGGACTTCATCGCCTCGCGCGTGGCCGCGTTGTCGGGCTTCTGGCCCGCCTGGCGGCTGGCGGAATAGGCGCAGGGGATTCCCATCTCCTCGGTAAGGAACTGGGTCAGGCCGTGCGTGTAGGTGTGCGTCGCCACCACGGAGTAGGGGGCCGAGGCGAAGAAATCCTGCGTCACCGACCGCCACAGATCCCACAGCGGCTTCAGCGTGGTGTGCTTCTCGCGCTCGATGAAGGGCTCGGGGTCGAGGCCCGTGAGTTCGCCCAGCTTGCGCAGGAAGTTGGTGGTCGCGAACATGCCGATGGGCGCCTGGAGGTAGGGGCGCTCCAGCTCCTCGCAGAGCTTCCGGCCGAACTCGCGGTAGAGGCAGATGTTCACATCCGCATCCGGCAGCTTCGCGATGTCCTCGATGTGGCTGCCCAGCGGGAAGACCAGGTTGATCTCGCAGCCCATGCCTTCGACCAGGCGGCGGATTTCGGCCAGGTCGGAGGGCATGTTGAAGGTGCCGTAGATGGGGCCGATGATGTTGACGCGCGGCTTCTCGCCCAGCTTGGGGTTGCGCGCGCGCACCTTGCGCCCGCGCGCGCCGAACTCGGTCCAGAGCCACATGATGGCGCGGTCCGCGGCCTGCCACTGGTCCTCGTCGATCGTGCGGCAGATGAAGCGCTGCAGGTTGCTGCCCTGCGGCGTGACACCGCCGCCGATCATCTCGGCGATGGAGCCCGTCACCACCACGGCGGGCAGCTCGGGGTCCTGCGTCGCGGCGGCGCGGCGCATGTTGGGCTCGGTGCCGTTCTGGCTGAGGCTTTCCTCATCGAGGCCCGTCACCACGATGGGCAGCTCATGCGGCGGCAGCGCGTCGGTGTAGTGTAGCACCGCCGTCACCGGCAGGTTCTCGCAGCCCACCGGGCCATCGATCACCACGCGCAGCCCACGCACGGCCGAGAAGGCATAGATGGCGCCCCAATATCCACCGGCGCGGTCATGATCGAGAACCAGCATGGCCTAGGTCCCCACCGCTTCGAGGGCCTTCGCCTGCGCGGCGCGCAGCTTGCGCTGGCGGTCGCGGAAACCGGGCGGGTCAATGGGCTTGCCGGCGAAGCCGTAGCCCGCGCCGTCGGGCGTGCCGACACCTTCGAAGAAGCTGACCATGCGGCCGAAGCGCTCGCGGCCCTTGGTCTGCGCGGCGACGATCCCGGCCATGGAGGCCGCGCCCGCGATGCCGAAGAGCGGCCGGGCGCTGACCATGTTGGTGAAGTAGAGGGCGGGCGTGCCCATCTCCTTCGCCTTCTGCACCAGCGGCGTGGTGCCGAGCGCGAGGTCGGGCTTGGCTTCCTTCATCGCGGCCAAATCCTGCTCCAGGCTCGCGCGATACTGCACGTGGCAGCCATGGGCCTTCAGCCAATACGCATCGGCCGCGGACCATTCGGTGCGCGGGCAGGCGGTGCCGACGTAGGGAACTTCGGCGCCGGCCTCGATCAGCAGGCGCGCCACCAGCAGCTCGCTGCCCTCATAGCCCGAGACGGTGATGCGCGCGTTCACGCTGTTCTTCGCCAGCACGCTGCGGATGGCGGGCAGCACGGCCTGGCGGGCGGCCTCGCGCTGGGCGGCGGGAACATCGGCGGCGAGACCGATGGCCTCGATCCAGTCGGCCGTGCCGTCCACACCCACGGGGCCCGAGCCCACCACCTGACGCCCGGCCGCACGGAACTCGCGCACGCTCGCCGTATAGAAGGGATGCAGGGCGGCGACGGCGGCGCAGTCCAGCGCCGCATACATGTCGCGCCATTCGCGGCAGGGCGCCTGCGCGCCGGCCACAAGGCCCATGGGCGCCAGGATCTGCCCGATGCCCACCGGATCGGCGGGGAACAGCTCTCCGATCAGGGTGATGCGCCGCGCATCCGTCATGTTGCGGGGGCGTGCCACGGGGCCGGCCTCGGCCTCGTTGCGGGCATAGCGCAGCATGGCACCGGCCAGCACGTCCTTGGCTTCCGCATGGGTCGGCACGCCGAAGCCCGGCACGTCAATGCCGATGATCCGCACGCCGTTGATCTCCTTGGGCAGGAGTTCCAGCGGTACGCCCGAGGCCGTGGGCACGCACAAATTCGTGATGACGACCGCGTCGTAATCCTCGGGCTTCGCCATCTGGTGCACCGCGTCGCGGATGTCCTCGAACAGCTTGCCCGTGACCAGCGTCTCGGAGTTGAAGGGCACATAGCCCACGGTGCGCTTCGCGCCGTAGAAGTGGCTGGTGAAGGTCAACCCATAGACGCAGCAGGCGCTGCCCGAGAGGATGGTCGCCACCCGCCGCATCCTGAGCCCCACACGGAGGCTGCCGAAGGCCGGGCACATGCTCTGCGGCTGGTCGTGCGGACCGCGCGGGTAGTCGCGCATGAGCTGGTCCATCACCGCCGTCTTGCCGGCGGCGCGCGCCGCGGCATCCAGCGTCTCGCGGCCGCCATGGCAGCCCGAGGCCTCCGTTGCGCGAGGGGGGAGGGTGTCCATCCTCAGGCGCCCTCGTACACCACTTCGAGGGAGGGCTTGTTCAGCACTTCGCTGCCGCACATGTCCTCCATGGTGGCCGGGTCGAGCACCACGCCGCGGCCCACCGCATCGCCCTTGAACAGGTTCAGCAGGTTCTCGTGCGTCAGCGGGTTGGGGCGCAGCGGCGGCGCTTCCGCCACCTGCACGCCCAGCGCCTCGAACAGCGGGGCCCATTGGCCGCCCGGGGTGCCCACGATCTCGTAGTTGGCGCTCTTGCGGCGGATGTCGTCATCGGCCGGGATGGCGGCGAGCACCGGAATGCCCACCGCGTCCGCGAAGGCCTGCGCCTCGCCCGTGCCGTCATCCTTGTTGATGACCAGGCCCGCCACGCCGACATTGCCGCCCAGCTTGCGGAAGTAGTCCACCGCCGAGCACACATTGTTCGCGACATAGAGCGACTGCAGGTCGTTCGAGCCGACGACGATCACCTTCTGGCACATGTCGCGCGCGATCGGCAGGCCGAAGCCGCCACAGACCACGTCGCCCAGGAAGTCGAGCAGCACGTAGTCGAAATCCCACTGGTGGAAGCCCAGCTTCTCCAGCAGCTCGAAGCCATGGATGATGCCGCGCCCGCCGCAGCCGCGGCCCACTTCCGGCCCGCCCAGCTCCATCGCGAAGACGCCGTCGCGCTTGAAGCAGACGTCGCCGATCTGCACCTGCTCACCGGCCGCCTTCTTCTTGGAGGAGGTCTCGATGATGGTGGGGCAGGAGCGCCCGCCGAACAGCAGCGAGGTGGTGTCGCTCTTCGGGTCGCAGCCGATGAGCAGCACGCGCTTGCCCTGCTGCGCCATCATGTAGCTGAGATTCGCGAGGGTGAAGGACTTCCCGATGCCCCCCTTGCCATAGATCGCGATGATCTGGGTTTGCTTCACGGCCGGCGGCGCCTCGATCGAGGCGGCGTCGTCGGAAGACGAAGGCTGCATGTTCCCGGACACAGCGTTCATTCGAACTTCCTCCAATCAAGAATCATCTTCAGGCATCGCGCATCGCCGAAGGCGGTGCGATAGGCATCGGGCGCCGTCGCCGCGGGTTCCCGATGGGTGATGAGACCGTCCAGCGAGAGCTTCCCCGACGCGACCAGCGCGTTCAGCGCGACCATGTCGGCCGGGTGCCACTCGGCGGCGATGCGGATGCGCGCCTCACGCATGAAGGCCGGCGCGAAGGCAAAGGAGAGGCGGTCATAGAAGCCCGCCAGCGTGATCTCGCCGCCCGAACGCAGCCGGCCGATCAACATGTCCAGGATGTTCGCATCGCCACTCGCGTCGCAGATGCGGCCGTAGTCGCGGCGGTTGTCGCGCTCGGCGTCCAGCACCTGGTAGCCCAGGGCATCCGCGGCACGGTCGGGGCTCGTCTCCCACACGACGGGGGCGGGGGCGCCGATGGCCAGCGTGATGCGCGCGAGCAGGCGCCCCAGCACGCCATGGCCGATGATGAGTTCCGGCGGATGCTCGGCGATGGCGTGGTAGGCGGTGGCGGCCAGCGCCAGCAGCACCGCGCGTTCGCCCAGCTCCTCGGCCACCGGGACCACGCGCTTGCCGGAGGAGACGAGGCGACCGGCGGCGCCGCCGAACAACCCGCGCACATCACGGAACCCGCGCGAGCCGGGAATGAACACCCGCGACCCCACCGCCTGGCCCGAGGCCGGGCCGGCCTGGACCACGCGGCCCACGCTCTCATAGCCGGGCACCAGGGGGTAACCCATGCCGGGGAAGTTCGGCATGCGGCCGGTGTAGAGAAGCTTCTCCGTGCCGGTGGAAATGCCCGACCACTCGACATCCACGACCACATCCTCATCGCCAGGCGCGACGAGGCCCACACGCTGCAGGCGCAGGTTTTCGGGTTCGGTGAGGATGATGGCGATCGTGTCCATTTGGACGGGACTTCCCCCAGGAAGGTGTTGGGTCACTGTAAGGTGACGATGACAGGTGTCAAGCAAAATGGACATATACCGTTGGTGGTGGGAAGGTCACATCGCCCCCGCGGGCAGGGTCTTGGGCAAAAGGCGGCGCGCGCCCTCGCGAATCAGGGCGCCCAGCCCCGCGCGGCCACGGCAGGGCGGCACGGCGGCGGCAGCCGCGTCGGCCAGCGCCTCGAGTCGCGCCACGGCACCGCGCAGCCCCAGCTCGCGCACGGCGCTGGGGCGGCCGAGGGCCGCGTCCTGGCCCACGGGCTTGCCCATTTCCTCGGCGGCCGAGATCGCGTCGCCGATGTCGTCGGCCACCTGGTAGGCCTCGCCCAGCCGTTCGCCGACCGCGCGCCATTCCTCGATGGGCCCGCCCGCCGCGGCCGCGCCCGCCATGCTGGCGCCGGCGAAAAGGGCGGCCGTCTTGGCGCGGTGGTAGGCCGAGACATCCACATGGGTCTCGCATTCCCAGGCCTGGCCCGCCACGATTCCCGTGGGTGTGCCGACCGAATCGGCGACGATGCGCATGATTTCGGCGAGGCGTTCCGGATGCCGGATGGGCGCGCGCAGCACGGTCTGGAAGGCGAGGACGATCAGCGCATCGCCCGCCAGCAGGGCCAGCGGCTCGCCGAAGGCGCGGTGGACGGAGAGTCGCCCGCGCCGTGTCGCCGCGTCGTCGAAGCAGGGCATGTCGTCATGCACGAGCGAGGCGCAGTGCATCAGCTCGATGGCCGCCGCCGCCGCCTCGGCCAGCGCCGGGTCATCGCCGCCACAGGCCTCGGCCGCGGCGAGGCACAGCCGCGGCCGCACCCGTGCCCCGCCGGGAAAGACGGCGTGCTGCATGGCCAGGTTCAAGAGGGGCGGCGTCGCCCCGGGGGCGAGGGCCGTGTGCAGGCTCCGCTCGATCCGCGCGGTGATGTCCATGGGGCGTCTCCCTTCCGAAGGGAGAGCATGACACTGTCAGCCCCTATGTGTCACGCGAAACTGACACAAGAAAATGTCCAATCGACAAGCGGGCCTTACATCATGCCCAGCACGGCTTCCGCCGCCGCCTCGCTGGGCAGGCCCTGGGCGGGGCTGAGGCGGGCCAGCGCCTCGGCGAAGCCCGCCCGCTGCGCCGCCGCCGCCTCACCGCCCGCGAGCAAGGGACGCAATGCCACTGCCAGCTTCTCGGGCGTGCAGTCCTGCTGGATGAACTCCGGCACCACCTCACGGTCGCAGAGCAGGTTCACGAGGCTCGCGAAGCGCACCCGCACCAGGCGCCGCGCGATGGCGGCCGTGATGGGGTTCACCCGATAGGCCACCACATGCGGCAGCCCGGCCACCGCCGCCTCGAGCGAGGAGGTGCCGGACTTGATCAGCCCGGCCGTCGCGGCCGCGAAGGCATCGGCCTTTTCCAACGGGCCACGGACGAAGCGGCAGGGGCGGCCGAAGCCGGCGGCCTTGGCCTTCACCTCCTCCGCCACGGTGCCGGCCAGGCCCAGCACCGGAACAACCTCCGGCGGCAGGGCGCGCAGCGTTTCGGCGAAGATGGGCAGTAACCGCCCCACCTCGCCGCGCCGGCTGCCGGGCATGACGATCAGCCCCGGCCCCTCCAGCGGGAAGCGGGCGGCATCGCCCTGCGCGGCCTCGCTCTCCAGGATGGGGTGGCCCACGAAGCTGACCGGGATGCCCGCGGCTTCGAACAGCGGCGCCTCGAAGGGCAGCAGCGCCAGGATGCGGTCCACCCGCTGCGCGATCTTCTTGACGCGTCCCGGCCGCCAGGCCCAGATCTGCGGCGCCACGTAATGCACCACCGGGATGCCAAGCGGCCGCACGCGGGCCGCGAGGCGCAAGTTGAAGCCCGGGCTGTCTATGGTCACCACGAGGCGCGGTCGGCGACGCGCGATGTCGGCCGCCGTCTCGTCGAGCCGCCGGGCCAGACGCCGCAGGCTGGGCAGCACCTCCAGCAAGCCCATCAAGGCCAGTTCGCGGATGGGGAACAGGGTTTCGAAGCCCTGCTCGGCCATGCGCTCCCCGCCCAGACCGGCGAATTCCAGATCGGGCGCGCGGGCGCGGAGTGCGGCTATCAGCCGCGCCCCCAGCACATCGCCTGAGGCCTCGCCGGCCGAGAGGTAGAGCAGCGTCATGCGAAGCCCAGGGGAGCGGGGTGTGGGATGGCGCCCGGCCAGTCGCTGTGGTTGCGCACCGCGCCATCGGCGCGCACCGCCTGAAGGCGCGCGGGGTCGAGATCGGCGAACACCAGCCCGGCCGCGTCCAGCACGCCCGCCGCCACCACGCCATCCGGCGCGAAGCCACGGTCCACGGGGCCGAAGACGCAGGCCGCGCCGTGGTTCTCGTCCAGCGCGGCCGAGGCCGCGAAGCCGCCCACCGTCGGCGCCACGGCCACGAAGCACTGGTTTTCCATGGCGCGCGCCTGCGCCGCGATTCGCACGCGGTGCCAGCCATGCAGCGTGTCGGTGCAGGAGGGCACCAGCACCAGCCAGGCGCCGGCCTCCACCTGCGCGCGCACCAGCGACGGGAATTCCGCGTCGTAGCAGATGGCAAGGCCCACCCGTCCCCAGGGCGTCTCGAAGACGCCGGGCGGGGCGCCGGCCGCGACGCCCCAGCGCTCGGCCTCGAAGCGGGTCATGCGGAACTTGTCCTGGAAGGCGATGCGCCCCTCGGGCGTGATCAGCGGCGCGCGGTTGATGATGCGCCCGCCCATCGCCACCGGCAGGGTGCCCGGCGCCAGCCATAGCCCGTGCCGCATGGACGCGCCGCGCATGGCCGCCAGGATGGCCTCGCTTGCCGCCACCATGGCGCGGAGTTCCGTGGCCTCATCCGCCTCGCGGTTGCCGGCCAGGGCGGCGCCCAGTTCCACGCAGGCATATTCCGCCGCCAGCAGCAGCTCCGCCCCGCCCGCGCGGGCCTGGCCGCACCAATGGTCGAGCTTGGCCGCATAGGCCGAGACATCGGCCAGTGGTTCCACGGGCCAGGCGAGGGTCGCGAGCCTCACGCCAACGCCTTCACCCAGAAGGCGAGGGTGTGCGGCGTCTCCCGGTCGTCGTCGTGTTCCCGCCAGCGCATCACGCAGGAGAGTTCCGGATGGTGGGTGTAGCCGCGCTTGCGCCAGAAGGCGTCGAGCGGCGTGTAGCCGGCCGGACGGCGCGGGTCGTTCGGGTTGCGGACCACGGCGCAGAAGGTCGCGATGCGAAGGCCCAGCGCGCGCGCATGCGCCTCGCGCGCCATGAAGAAGCCGACGCCGATGCCCTGGCCGCGATAGGAGGCGCGCAGCACGGATTCCCCGAAATAGCAGGTGGCGGCGGGATCGTGGCCCGAGCGCGCGAAGGCCTCGCGCACCTCGCCATGGGTTTCCACCATGGGCTGGCAGGTGGCCGCGCCCACGGCGGTGTCGCCGTCCAGCGCGACCACGATGGCGGCGCCGCGCCCCTCGGCATAGGTGGCGAGGTAGCGCGCCTCCTCCTCGCGGTCGCCGGCGTAGAGATAGGGGAACTCCGCGAAGACCTCCGTCCGCAGCGCGGCCAGCGAGGCGAGGTGCGGCCGCGCCGCCGTCCCCGCCAGGGTTTCGAGGCGCACCGTCATGCCGCGGCCTCCAGGAAGGCGCGCAACCCGTCCTCCACCACGCGCGGCTCCAGGTCGCGCAGGATGAAGACGAGGCGCGAGGACCGGTCATCCCCCGCCGGCCATTCCGCCAGGCGCTGCGGCGGGTGGAAGCTGTGCTGCACGCCGTGCATCACCACCGGGCCCGGCTCGCCCTTCAGGTTCAGGATGCCCTTCATGCGGAGCATGTGCTCACCCTGGGTCATGGCCATCATTTCCAGGTAGCTCGCCAACCCTTCCCAGGGCAGCGGCGCGTCGAAGCGCAGGCAAAGGGCGCGGATGCGCGCGTCATGCCGGTTCACGTCGTGGTGGTGATGGTGGTGATGGTGCCCCGCCGCCGCGATCCAGCCCGTGATGTCGGGCAGCTTGCCATCGGCGCCGAAGGGCCCGGCGTCGAGCAGTTCCTCGACCGTGGCCGTGCGCGCGTCCAGCATGGGCGCGACGGGGTTCAGCGCCGCCAGCCGCGCGCGCAGCGGCGCGGGGTCCGCCAGATCCGCCTTGCTGATCACCAGCCGATCCGCCACGGCCACCTGCCGCCGCGCCTCCTCCTGGGTGTCGAGCGTGGCCATGCCGGCCACCGCGTCCACCAGCGTCACCACGCCATCCAGGCGGTAGTCGCGCAGCAGCAGCGGGTCGCGCATCAGGGTGTGCAGGATGGGGGCGGGGTCGGCCAGGCCCGTCGTCTCGATCACCACGCGGCGGAATTCGCGCCCGCGCGCCGCGAGGTCACGCAGCGCGCGGGAAAGATCGCCCCGGATGGTGCAGCACAGGCAGCCCGAGGCCAGCAGCACCGAATCCTCCTCGGGTGCCACGATGAAGAGGTGGTCCAGCCCCACCTCCCCGAACTCGTTGATCAGCACGGCGGTGCCGGCCATGGCGGGGTCGTGCAGCAGGCGGTTCAGCAGCGTGGTCTTGCCCGCGCCCAGGAAGCCGGTCAGCAGCGTGACGGGGGTGCTCATGCGCCATAGAGCCTTTCGGGGCTGATGAGGGGTGCCATGATTTCGGAAAGCTCCCCCTCGCGCGGGGCCAGGTAGAAGCAGCTGCGGCGCCCGGTGTGGCAGGCCACGCCATGCTGGTGGACCAGCAGCAGGATGGTGTCGCCGTCGCAATCCAGGCGCAGGTCCCGCACCTCCTGGTGCTGGCCCGAGGTCTCGCCCTTGCGCCACAGCCCGCCGCGGCTGCGGCTGTAGTAGCAGGCGCGCCCGGTGGCGAGCGTCTCGTCCAGGGCCGCTTCGTTCATCCAGGCCATCATCAGCACCTCGCCCGTGTCGTGCTGCTGGGCGATGGCGGGGACGAGGCCGCGCATGTCGAAGCGCACGGCGGCCAGGATGCGGGCGCGCGCCGCCGGATCTGTCACGAGGGGGGAGGGGGTGTCCGTCATCGCCACACACTATATGTCAGAAGCGGAAGCGCGATGAGGGGCGGATGGAGCTGGACACCATGCTCGAACAGGCGGCGGCGCAATGCGCGAAGCGCGGCGCGCAGCTCACCCCGCTGCGCCGCCAGGTGCTGCGCCTGGTGCTGGAGGCCGAGCAGCCCGTGGGCGCCTATGCCCTGCTGGACCAGCTGAAGGCCCAGCGCGCCGGCGCGGCCCCGCCCACCGTCTATCGCGCGCTGGATTTCCTGCTGGAACAGGGGCTGATCCATAAGCTGGAGCGGCTGAACGCCTTCACCCCCTGCATCGAGGCCGGGCACGACCATGGCGCCCACAGCCACCCCCACCAGTTTCTGATCTGCCGCCGCTGCGGCACCACCACCGAACTCACCGACCATGAAGCCGCCCACGCCCTGGAGGCGGCCGCCGCCCGCGCGGGCTTCCGCGTGGAGCGCATGACGGTGGAGCTGGAAGGCCTCTGCGCCGCCTGCGCCAAGCCCTGAACGACCCCGAGAGAGAGACGAGCATGGACATCGCCACCCCGATCGCCACCACGAAGCAGGAGGCCCTGACCGCGCGCTATGGCGCCGCCACCCCCGCCGCCGGGCCGTGGAACGAGCATATCGCGCTGCTGCTCTCGCACCGCTCCATCCGCGGCTACCGGCCCGACGCGCCGCCCGCGGGCACGCTGGAGACGCTGGTCGCCGCCGCGCAATCGGCCGCCACCAGTTCCAACCTGCAGACCTGGTCGGTCGTCTCGGTGACGGACCCGGCCAAGCGCGCGGCGATGGCGAAGCTGGCCGGCAACCAGAAGCATATCGAGCAATGCCCCATCTTCCTGGTGTGGTGCGCCGACCTCTCGCGCAATGCCCGCATGGCGGAGGCGGAGGGCCGCGTGCTGGAAGGCCTGCCCTATCTGGAAAGTTTTTTGGTGGCGGCGATTGATGCCGCGCTCGCCGCGCAGAACGCCGTGGTGGCCGCGGAATCGCTGGGGCTGTCCACCGTCTATAT
Organism: Roseococcus suduntuyensis; assembly: GCF_014196305.1. Lineage (GTDB taxonomy): Bacteria > Pseudomonadota > Alphaproteobacteria > Acetobacterales > Acetobacteraceae > Roseococcus > Roseococcus suduntuyensis. The sequence goes on along the minus strand of NZ_JACIDJ010000003.1, from coordinate 261,328 downwards.
CGGCGCGCTCCGCAACGACCCCGAGCAGGTGGCGCAGCTTGTCGCCCTGCCGCCGGGCGTCATGGGCGTCTTTGGCCTCTGCGTGGGCTATGCCGCCGAGGGTGTCGCGAATGAGGTGAAGCCGCGCCTGCCCCAGGCCAGCGTGCTGCACCACGACACCTATGCCACCGAGGGCGAGGCCAGCCTGCGCGCCGCCTATGATGGCGAGATGGCTGCCTTCTCCGCGCGCCAGGGCATGGACAACGACAACTGGTCGGGCCGCGTGCTGCAACGGATGGGCAGCATCCGCGCGCTGAACGGGCGCGACCGGCTGAAGGCGGCGGTGCGCGCCCTGGGCTTCCCGCTCAAGTAGCGGGCAGGGGATACCGGTCCAGATAGGGCCGGTATTCCGGCTCCACATCAATGGCGAGGCTGGCCAGCGTCCGCACCACGGCGCAGTAGAAGGCGCAGGTGAGGGTCAGCTCCACCATCCGGGCATCGCCCAATTCGGCCTGGAGGGCGGTGAAGGTCTCCTCCTCCATCCCGCCCGCGAAGACCTCCGCGGCACCTTGCAGGACGAGGCGCGCGAGGGGCTCCAGCCCCTCCCCACCCGCCATCAGGGCGCGGATGTCGGCATCGGTCACGCCGAACTCCATGCCGATCTTCACATGGTGCGACCACTCATAGGGCGAGCGCGCCAGCCAGCCGACCTGCAGGATGGCCAGCTCCCGCAGCCGCGCGTCCAGCGCCATGCCGTAGCGGATATGCTTGCCCATCCCCGAGAAGGCCCGCGCCATGCCCGGCGCGTTCACCAGCGCGCGGTGCAGGGTGATGGGCCGTGCCAGCAGCTCCTGGTCCTGGGGCGCCAGATCCGCGCGGTCGCGATAGGGGATGCGGGCCATCAGCCCTTCTCCTTCACCCGGCCGGCCTGGAAGCCCGGGCTGGCCCGCAGCGCCTCGGTCGTGTCGAAGTCGCGCAGCACGCCGTCATCGGCCACCTCGACCTCGACGAGGCGGTCGGCGTGGCGGCCCACCAGTTGCCGCGCGCCCACATCGCCCGTGATCTCCATCATCGCCGGCACGAATTCGCGCCCCCACAGCACCGGGTTGCCCTGCTTGCCGCGGAAGGTGGGCTGGACGATCGCGCGGCCCTCCTCCGGGTCGAAGGCGGAGACGAGGCGCTGGATCACGGAGGGCGTCACCAGCGGCATGTCGCCGAGTGCCACCAGCACGCCCTCGGCACCCTCGGGCAGGGCGGCGAGGCCGGCGCGCAGGCTGGCCGACAGCCCCTCCGCGTAATCCTCGGCATGGGCGAAGATGACGGGGCGGCCGGTCAGCGCCTCCTGCACCCGATCGCGCTCATGGCCGGTGACGACCAGCACCGGGCGCACGCCGCTTTCCAGCACGGAATCCACCACGCGGGCGATCATGGCCACACCTTGCGTGTCGGCCACCAGCAGCTTGTTCAGCGGCGCCATGCGGCGCGAACGTCCGGCGGCCAGAACCAGGCCCGCCACCTGGCGCGGCCGGCGCGGGGCGCGGGCGGGGGGAGGGGTTGTCGGCGCCTTCTCGCGCGGCAGGGGCCGCGTCTCGATCTCCTTGAGCAGGCCGCCCACGCCCATCGCCATGATGTCGCGCGCGCGGACGGGAATGCCGGCGAAGAGGCGCTGCAACACCCAGTCGAAGCCGTTCAGCTTGGGGCTGCGGGCGCAGCCGGGCAGGACCATGGCGGGGATGCCATCCACCTCGCCCAGGCAGATCAGGTTTCCGGGGTCCACCGGCATGCCGAAATGCTCGATGCGCCCGCCCGCCTTCACGATGGCGGCGGGGCCGACGTCGCGCCGGTCCACCGTGGCCGAGGCGCCGGCGATGAGCAGCATCTCCGCCCCCTGGCGCTTGAGGCGCGAGAGCGCATCGGCGGTGGGGCCGGCCTCGTGCCGCGCGCGCTCCACCGGCAGCAGCGTGCCCATCAGGGCCTCCACGCGGGCGCGGGTGACCTCCACCGCGCCCTCCATGGCGCTTTCCTTGACGCCCGGCAGCTCGGTCATCACCAGCCCCACCTTCATGGCGCGGTAGGGGTGCAGCGAAAGGGCCTGGCCGCCGCGCAGCAGCGCCTCGGCCACGGCCAGCGCCGGCCCCGGCACGGCGAAGGGGATGATCTTGATGGTGGCCAACATCTCCTTGGGGCTGACCTGGCTGTGGTTCGGCAGGGTCGCGATGGTGATGCTCTCATCGAGCGTGTTGAGCCGCTCGATCAGCGCGGCATCCAGAACCAGCAGCCCCGCACTCTCCGCCAGCAGGTTCACCCGCCCGGTGGCGGATTTGCTGCGCGCGATCAACGGGCGCAACGCCGCATCGGCGATGCGCGCCGCCGCCTCGTCCTCCGGCACGTCGCCCGGGGCCATGCGGGCGGCCACCACCTGGGGCTGCCCCGCGGCGCGCAGCGCGGCCACGGCGTCGGCGTCCAGCACCGTGCCCTTCTTCAGCACGCGGTCCTTGAGGCGGATGGTGTGGGCGAGGATGGCGCCCTCGGCCTCGTCCAGCGGCGTGAGTCCAAAAATCATTTGCCGCGCCTCCGCGCCACCACCTGCGCCATGATGGACAGCGCGATTTCAGGCGCCGTCACGGCGCCGATGTCCAGCCCCACCGGGGCCGCGATGCGGGCGATGGCGGCATCGCCATGGCCCAGTTCCTTCAGGCGGTCCACGCGCTTGGCATGGGTGCGCCGGCTGCCGAGTGCGCCCACGTAGAAGGCGGGGCTTTTCAGCGCCACGTCCAGCGCGGGGTCGTCCAGCTTGGGGTCATGCGTCAGCGTCACGATGGCCGTGCGCGTGTCGGGCGCCAGCGCCACCATCGCCTCGTCCGGCCAGTCATGGTTGAGCGCCACACCCGTGAAGCGTTCCTCGGTGGCGAAGGCCCGGCGCGGGTCCACGATGGTGACGGCAAAGCCCATGCCGGCGGCCATGGGCGCCAGCGCCTGCGCCACATGCACCGCGCCCACGATGACGAGGCGCAAGGGCGGGTTGTGCGGCTGGACGAACCAGGCCTCGCCCTCGCTCTCGATATTGGCGGTGCGGTCGGAATCCAGCGCCGCCTGCGCGGCCTCGGCCAGCGTTCCGGGCAGCGCCTCATCGGGCCAGAGGCATTGGTGGCCGTCCGAAAGGCGCGTCAGCACCACCACGGGGCGGCCGGCCGCGCGCGCCTTGCGCAGGCTGGCCAGCAAAGCGAGTTTCACGCCAGTTTCTCCACGAAGACCTTGAGCTTGCCGCCGCAGGCCAGCCCCACCTCCCAGGCGCGCTCATCGCTGATGCCGAAGTCGAGCAGCTGCGGCTGGCCGGTGCGCATCGTCTCCTGCGCCACTTCGGCCACCGCGCCCTCGATGCAGCCGCCCGAGACGCTGCCCGCCATCCGACCGGATGCGGTGACGACCAGCATGGACCCCGCCGGCCGCGGCGAGGAACCCCAGGTTTCCACCACCGTCGCGATGGCCACCTGCTCCCCCGCCTCGGCCCAGGCGGCGGCGGTTTCCAGCATGTCCTCGGTCATCGTCCGTGCTCCCGCTTGGGGGTTTCGCTCAGCGCATCCACCAGCGCCTTGAGGCTGGCGAGGTTGTGCACCGGGCGGAAGTCATGGACATGGGGCAGCATCGCCCGGATGCCCTGGGATTTGGGTTGGAAGCCCGCATAACGCAACAGCGGATTCAACCAGATCAGCCGCCGGCAGGAGCGTTGGAGCCGGTCCGTGGCCTCCGCCAGCCCCCGCCCGCCCTCGCGGTCCAGCCCGTCGGTGATCAGCAGCACCACGGCACCCTGGCCCAGCACGCGGCGGCCCCAATCCTGGTTGAAGCGTTCCAGCGCCTCGCCGATGCGCGTCCCGCCTGACCAGTCGGGGACGATGTGGCTGATCATCTCGAAGGCGATCTCGGGGTCCTTGTGGCGCAATTGCCGCGTGATGTTGGACAGCCTGGTGCCGAAGAGAAAGCTGTGGACCCGGTCGCGATCCGCCGTCACGGCGTGCATGAAGTGCAGCAGGATCTGCGCGTAGCGCGCCATGCTGCCCGAGATGTCGCAGATGGCGACGAGCGGCGGCGTGCGCTCCACCTGGCGGCGGCGGGCGATGGTCGCGATCTCGCCGCCCGTGCGGGTGGCCGCGCGGATGGTGGCGCGCACATCCACGCGCGGGCCCAACGGGTCGGGACGGAAGCGGCGGGTGGGGCGGGCGTCCAGCGGCAGAACGAGCTTGCGGATTTCCTGCTTGGCGGCGCTGATCTCGGCGGCGCTCATCGCCTCGAAATCCATCTGCTGCAGGCGTTCGCGTTCGGACACCGTCATGGAGGCGTCCAGCTCGCGCTTTTCCTCCTCCTCCGGAGGCGGGGGCTTGGGGCGGTCGCCCGCCATGGCCTCGGCGAGGCGCCGGCCGCCGGGCTTCGCGCGCTCCTCGGGCTTCTGGGCCTCCATCAGCGCCATCGCGGCCCCGGCGCGGGCGCGTTCCGGGTCGCGCCAGAACAGTTCGAAGGCGGCGTCGAAGATGTCGTTCTGCTCGTGCTTGCGCAGCAGCGTGGCCTTGAGCGCGGCGCGGAATCCCGCCCGGCTGTCCAGCCCCGCGATGGTTAGCGCCTCCATGGCCAGCAGCGCATCGCCGGGGCCCACCGAAAGCCCCGCCCGGCGCAGCAGGCGCACAAAGGCCTGGATGTTCGGCGCGAGCGCGGCCGCCGGCCTGAGCGGCGCCGGCGGAACCTGCATGGATTCGCGCGGCGGGATCACGCCCGCGCGCCTTCCTTCGCCTCCGCCACCAGTCGCGCCGCCTCCTCGCCGCGCAGCTTCGCGATGTCGTCCTGGTATTTCAGCAGCACGCCCAGCGTGGCGTTGACGGCCCCCGCCTCCAGTTCCCGCGCGTCGAGTGCCGCCAGGGCGTTGGCCCAATCAATGGTCTCGGCCACGCCGGGCAGCTTGTAGTAATCGCCCTGGCGCAGGCGCTGCACGAAAGCGACCACCTGGGCCGAGAGCGTCTCGGCCACATGCGGCGCGCGCAGCGCCAGGATGGCGCGTTCCCGCGCCGCGTCGGGGTAGTCCACCCAATGGTAGAGGCAACGCCGGCGGATGGCGTCATGCACCTCCCGCGTGCGGTTGGAGGTGATGATGACCACGGGCGGCGTGGCCGCATGGATGGTGCCGAGCTCGGGCACCGTGATCTGGAAGTCGCTCAGCACCTCCAGCAGGAAGGCCTCGAAGGGTTCGTCCGCGCGGTCCAGCTCGTCAATGAGCAGGACCGAGGGTTCGCCCTCCAGCGCGCGCAGCAGGGGCCGCGCCTCCAGGTAGCGGCGTTCGTAGATGGAGGCTTCCAGGTTCGCCGTCTCGCCCCGCGCCTCGGCCATGCGGATGGCCATGAGCTGGCGCGCATGGTTCCACTCATAGGCCGCGGCCGAGAGGTCCAGCCCGTCATAGCATTGCAGCCGCACCAGGCCGCGCGGCAGTTGCGCGGCCAGGACCTTCGCGATCTCGGTCTTGCCGGTGCCGGGCTCGCCCTCCAGGAAGAGGGGGCGGCCCATGCGCAGCGCCAGGTGGACGGTGGTGGCCAGCGCGGCATCCGCCACATAGCCGCCCGACGCGAGCAGCGCGGTGGTGGCCGCGACATCGGCGGGCAGCGTGGCGGTCACGTCAGGAAGATCAGGAACAGCACGAAGAGCATGCCGGCGCTGCCGATCCAGAAGACGAGAGGCATTCCAAGAAACTCCGAAGGGATGAGGGAGAAGACCGAGATCGCGGCGGGCGCGGGCGCGGGCGTCACGGCCGGGGCGGGTGCCGCGCCAGGCACGGCCGCGACCTGCACCTTGGGCTCCAGGTTCGCCTTGAAGCGGTCGAAGAACTGGTCGGCCATCTGCTTGGCGGTGCTGTCGATCAGCCGCGCGCCGAGCTGGGCCATCTTGCCGCCCACCTGCGCCTTCACACTGTAGCGCAGCAGGGTTTCGGTCGGGCCCACCTCGTCGAGATGGACATCGGCGCCGCCCTTGGCGAAGCCCATGGCGCCGCCATTGCCCTCGCCGGTGATGGTGTAGCTGGCCGGCGGGTTGAGGTTTTCGAGCTTCACCTTCGCCGAGAACTTGGCCGCCATCGGCCCGATCTTGATGGCCAGGCGGGCCGCAAGATCGGTCTCGGACAGTTTCTCGATGCTCTCGCAGCCCGGGATGGCGGCCTTCAGCGCCTCGGGGTCGTTCAGGGCCGCCCAGACCTCGGCGCGGGGCGCCTCGATCCGGCGCTCGCCGGACATTTCCATGGGATATCTCCTAAGCTTGTCGCGTTATTAGGGGCGGGGGCGCCCCCACGCAAACCCCCCGGCGCGCCGGGGGGTGTCCCAAGGGCTGGAAACCGTGGTCGTTCTGTTGACGCGCGGGGTTTTTTGGGGAAAGCCTTGGCCGCTTTTTCCAGGGGGTGGCCTTGCGTCCGGTTCTGATCGCGCTCTTGCTCGCCTGTGTCGTCACCCCCGCCCATGCCGCGTCCATAGATGGCAGCCAGATCGGATTGATCTGGGGCCTGCCCTTCGCGGGCATCCTGCTCTCCATCGCTCTGATGCCGCTGCTGGCGCCGCATTTCTGGCACCACCACTATGGCAAGGTGGCGGCCGCCTGGGGGGCGGCCTTCCTCATTCCCTTCGCCGCCATCTTCGGGGTGGGCGCCGCGGGCAATGAGGTCGCCTTCGTGCTGGTGGACGAGTACATCCCCTTCATCGTGCTGCTGCTGGCGCTCTACACCACGGGCGGCGGGGTGCTGCTGCGCGGCACGCTGGTGGGCACGCCGCTGACCAACACGGCCATCCTCGCCGTGGGCACCATCCTGGCCAGCATGATGGGCACCACGGGCGCGTCCATGCTGCTGATCCGCCCGTTGCTGCGCGCCAATGCGGACCGCACGCGCAAGGTGCACAGCTTCGTGTTCTTCATCTTCCTGGTGTCGAACATCGGCGGCAGCCTGACGCCCATCGGCGACCCGCCGCTCTATCTGGGCTTCCTGAAGGGCGTGTCCTTCTTCTGGCCCACCATCCACCTCTTCCTGCCCTTCGCCGTCTGCGCCGTGGTGCTGCTGGGCATCTACTTCCTGCTCGACAGCTGGCTCTACGCGAAGGAGCCGGTGAAGCCCGGCTTCGAGGGCGCGCGCGTGCGCCTGTCCATCGAGGGCTGGGTGAATGTGGGCCTGATCCTGGTCGTGGTGTTCGGCGTGCTGCTCCAGGGCATCTGGAGCCCCGGCACCACCACCGTGCTGGGCCAGACCGTGGGGATCGAGCGACTGGTCGCCATCGCCATCTTCCTGGGCGTCACCGCCGTCTCCATGCTGCTGACCTCCAAGACCCTGCGCGAGGCCAATGGCTTCACCTGGGGCGCCATGGCCGAGGTGGCGAAGCTGTTCGCCGCCATCTTCCTCTGCATGGGCCCGGTCATCGCCATCCTGAAGGCCGGCCCCGCGGGCGCCATGGCGCCGCTCGTGGCGCTGACCTCCGATGGCGCGGGCGCGCCCATCCCCTGGGTGTATTTCTGGCTGACCGGCGCGCTGTCGAGCTTCCTCGACAACGCACCCACCTACCTGGTCTTCTTCAACCTGGCGGGCGGTGATCCGCAATTCCTGATGACGCAGGGGGCGGCCACGCTCGCCGCCATCTCGGCCGGCGCGGTGTTCATGGGCGCCAACACCTATATCGGCAACGCGCCCAACTTCATGGTGAAGGCCATCGTCGAGGAGAACGGGGTGCGGATGCCCTCCTTCTTCGGCTATTTCGCCTGGGCCTGCCTCTTCCTGGTGCCGCTCTTCGTGCTGTGCACCTTCCTGTTCTTCATCTGATCGATTTCCCCCGCGTGATCCGGTGATCACGCCCAGACCGGAGCCCCGCCCATGCCCTATGTGATCGGCGCCGACCTCCCCGACCGCCCCGCCGGCGAGCGCTTCCGCGCCCTGCTGGACCGCCCGAACATCCTGCAGATGCCGGGCGCGCATCTGGGCCTGGCCGCGCTGCTGGCGCAGAAGCAGGGCTTCGAGGCGCTGTATCTCTCGGGTGCGGCCATGTCCGCCACCATGGGCCTGCCCGACCTCGGCATGATCACCGTCGAGGATGTGTGCTTCCACATCCGCCAGGTGGCCCGCGCCACCGGCATGCCCCTGCTGGTGGATGGCGACACCGGCTATGGCGAGGCGCTGAACGTCATGCACATGGTCCGCACCTTCGAGGATGCGGGGGCGGCCGCCGTGCATCTCGAAGACCAGCACCTGCCCAAGAAGTGCGGCCACCTGAACGACAAGAAGCTCGCCAGCGTGGAGGAGATGGCCGCCAAGGTCGCCGCCGCCCGCAAGGCGCGGCGCCACCTCTACGTCATCGCCCGCACCGACGCGGTGGCGAGCGAGGGCATGGAGGCCGCCGTGGACCGCGCCAAGCGTTATCTGGAAGCCGGCGCGGACGCCATCTTCCCCGAGGCGCTGGTCACCCGCGACATGTTCATCGAGTTCGCGCGCCGCATGCCGGGCGTGAAGCTGCTCGCCAACATGACCGAGTTCGGCCGCACCCCCTTCTTCACCGCGGCCGAGTTCGAATCCATGGGCTATTCCATGGTGATCTGGCCCGTCTCCCACCTGCGGATCGCGGCCAAGGCCTGGGAGAAGCTCTACGCCCAGATCGCGGCCGAGGGCGGCACCCAGGGGGCGCTCGACCGCATGCAGACGCGTGCCGAGCTCTACGCCACCATCCGCTACCATGAATACGAGGAGCTGGACGCGAGCCTGGTGCGGACCATCATCCCCGAGGGCATGCCGCAAAACAATTGAGCCCGCCGCTGCTGGTGGGCAGCGAGATCTACCGCCGCTCCACCTACGGCCCCAAGCACCCGCTGGCCATCCCGCGCGTCTCCACCACGCTCGACCTGATCCGGGCGCTGGGCTGGGTGGAGGAGGCGCAATACCGCGACAGCCCCATGGCGGATGTCGCGGCCCTCACGCGCTTCCACGACCCCGGCTATATCGCGGCCCTTCAACGCGCCGAGGAAGCGCAAGCTGTTAGCCCCGAAGACCGCGAGCGCTTCCGCATCGGCGCCGATGGCAACCCCGTCTATCGCGAGGTCTTCCGCCGCCCCGCCACCAGCGCGGGTGGCGTGCTGCTGGCCGCTGAGCTGACGCGCCATGGCGGCGTGGTGCATGTGCCGGGCGGCGGCACGCATCATGGCCGCCGCGATCGCGCGTCGGGCTTCTGCTATGTGAACGATGCGGTGCTGGGGCTGCTCGCCTGGATGGACCAGGGGCTGACGCGCCTCCTCTACCTCGACGTGGACGCGCATCACGGCGATGGCGTGCAGGATGCCTTCCAGGATGAGCCGCGCGTCATCACCGTCTCCATCCATGAGGGCGCGCGCTGGCCCTTTTCCGGCGTGGCCGAGGACGTGGCGGGCGGCCAGGCGTTGAACCTGCCCGTGCCCGCGGGCTTCCATGACACCGAGATGCGCGCCCTGCGCGAGGGCCTGATCGAACCCCTCATCGCCCGCCTGCGCCCTGAGGCCATCATGCTGCAATGCGGCTCGGACGCGCTGCTGGAGGACCCGCTGTCGCGCCTGGCCCTCTCCAACAACGCCCATCGCGACCTCGTGGCCTGCCTGCGCGGGGCCGCGCCGCGGCTGATGGTCCTGGGGGGAGGGGGCTACAACCCCTGGTCCGTGGCGCGCTGCTGGGCACTGGCCTGGGCGGAGCTGAACGGCATCGCCCCGCCGCTGCGCCTGCCGGAGGCGGCCGAATCCGTGCTGCGCGGCCTCAGCTTCCACCGCGCCGCCGGCCGCAACCCCGCGCCGCACTGGTTCACCACCCTGCTCGACGCCCCCCGCGAGGGCCCGGTGCGCGCGGAGGTGCGCGCCCTGCTCGCCCGGGGGCTGCCCGAAAGCCTCTTCGCCATGGCATGATGCGCGCCATGAAGAAGCGCCCCTTCCTGCTCGCCCTCCTGCTGGCCCCTTTCGCGGCGGTCGCGCAGCCCGGCGTGGACCGCCCCCAGCCACGCCTGCCCACGGAACCGCTGGTCATCGTCACCCGCGACGGCACCCGCCACACCTTCCGCACCGAGATGGCGCTGAGCCCGGACCAGCAGATGGTGGGCATGATGTTCCGCAGCAGCATGGAGCCCGATGAGGGCATGCTCTTCGACTGGGGCGCCCCGCGCGAAAGCTCCATGTGGATGCGCAACACGCTCATCTCGCTCGACATGGTGTTCATCCGCGCCGATGGCCGCATCCATCGCATCCATGAGCGCGCCACACCGCTGAGCCTCGCCACCATCGACAGCCGCGGCCCCGTGCGCGCGACGCTGGAATTGCAGGCGGGCGCCGCCGAACGCTTCGGGCTGCGCGTCGGCGATGTGGTCGAGCACCACATCTTCGGCACCGCCCGCTGAACTTCACCAACAAGGGAGAGTGAACCATGGACCTCGGCATCAAGGGCCGCAGCGCGATCGTCTGCGCGGCCAGCAAGGGCCTCGGCCGCGCCTGCGCGTTTGCATTGGCGGGCGAGGGCGTGCGCCTCGTCATCACCGCCCGCGGGCGTGAGGCGCTGGAGGCCACGGCGGCCGAAATCCGCGCCGCCACCGGCGCCGATGTGACGGCCGTCGCCGGCGACATCACCACCGAGGAAGGCCGCGCCGCCGCACTCGCCGCCTGCCCGGAGCCCGACATCCTCATCAACAACGCGGGCGGGCCGCCGCCGGGCGATTTCCGCGACTGGGAGCGCGACGCCTGGATCAAGGCGCTCGACGCCAACATGCTGACGCCGATCTTCCTGATCCGCTCGGTGGTGGATGGCATGATCGCGCGGCGTTTCGGGCGCATCGTGAACATCACCTCGGCCTCGGTGAAGGCGCCCATCCCGGCGCTGGGCATGAGCAATGGCGCGCGCGCGGGGCTGACGGGGTTCGTCGCGGGCCTGGCGCGCCAGGTGGCGGCGCACAACGTCACCATCAACGGGTTGCTGCCCGGCCCCTTCCTGACCGACCGGCTGCGCGGCAACGCCGTGGCCGCGGCGGCCAAGAGCGGCAAGACGGCGGAGGAGGAGTTGGCGGCCAATGCCGCGCGCAACCCCGCCGGACGCCTGGGCGACCCCGACGAATTCGGCCGCGCCTGCGCCTTCCTGTGCAGCGCGCAGGCGGGCTTCATCGTGGGGCAGAACCTCGTGATGGATGGCGGCGCGTTCAACTCGTCCATGGGCTGAGGCGACCACGCGGCGCGCGCACGGGTTCCACCCTTGTGCGCGCCAGACGCCGGGCCGGCGGCATCCGCGCGGGCGGGTCAGCGCATCGCGTAGGGGCGGAAGCCCGGGGCGTTGGGGTCGTAGGTCTTGAAGGTGGCCAGGTCGAACCACGCCTCGGCATTGCGCCGCCCCTCGGCATAGCCGCCGCCCATGGGGCCGAGGCCCGGGATGTAGAGCTGCTCCATGTGCAGGTGCGGCGCCTCGCCGCCCGCGACGATGCGCCGCTCGCCCGCCCCCTCCGCGGTCAGCCCACGGCCCGCCCAGGCGCCCAGCAGCAGGCCGGCGCGGGGGCGCACGGCCAGGATCTGGTCGGCATCGGTGAAGGTCTCGGGCAGGGCGAGCTGGCGCCGGGCCATCTCGACCAGCGGCACCGCCGCCTCGCGCGCGCGGGTGATGAGCAGCACCATGCGGTCCTGTTCGATCCACCAGGGGGAGTTCAGCAGGTCCGCCGCGCCATGGCCCGCCGGCATCCGGCTGGGGCTCGCGAAGCGCATCATCAGGTCGCCCTGGTAGTAGGTGACGCGGCGCACCGCCACCATGCCGCCATTGCGGGCAAAGACGCCGGCCGAGTTGCGGCGGGAAGGGTCGGGGTTGGGGTCCGAGGTGATGACGGGGCTGCCGTCATCGCTGAACTGGAAGCCCTCCATCTCCGCCCGCAGCCGGCCGTTGCCGAAATAGGCTTCGTTGACGGGGAGGGTCATGCCGGGGCTCCTGGGCGGCGATGTCCACCGGGCAGGGAGGCCCCCCGCCCGGTGGTGTTCACATTCAGGCGAGCACGAACATCGGCACCGGGGCGCCATCGCCCTCGGTGGCGCGGAACTTCACCTTCACCTTCTGGCCGCAGGCCAGCGCATCGAGGTCGCACTCGATGATGTTGGTCAGCATGATCGGCCCTTCGTCGAGCTTCACATAGGCCACGCAGAAGGGCTCCTTCCCGCGGGCCACGGACCAGGAGTAGATCTCGCCCGTGCCCTTGGCCTCCACGAACTCGACATTGTTCGAGAGCGTGAAGGGCGAGACATGGCGCGGGTAGTGGAAGACCTTCCCCGTGTCCTTGCACTTGCCCAGGATCAGCTTGCCTTCGCGGCAGCCGTCAAAATAGGGCTTGTTGTCGGGGCTTTCCGCGGGCGCCTGGGGCGTGCGGTCAAAGGCTTGCGTTGCCATGGTGATCACTCCCTCTCCAGGATGACGGTGCCGCAGCCATGCCGCGTGCCGAGGTTGCCGCCCTTGCCGTTGGCGAGCACGAGGTCGGCGTTGGGGACCTGCACCTTCGGGTGGGCCTCGCCACGCGCCTGGCGCACCGCCTCGATCACCTTGGTCATGCCGCCGCGGTTGGACGGGTGGTTGTTGCACAGACCGCCGCCATCGGTGTTGAAGGGCAGCTTACCCACGCCCGAGATCAGGCCGCCATCCTGCACGAACTGGCCGCCCTTGCCCTTCTCGCAGAAGCCGAGGTCTTCGAGCTGCACCAGCACCGAGATGGTGAAGCTGTCATAGATCGAGGCGTACTTGATGTCGGCGGGCTTCACGCCGGCCTTGTTGAAGGCCATCGGCCCGGACATGGCGGCGGCGGAGTAGGTGAGGTCGATGCCGCCCGCGTTCTGGTGCTTGTAGGCCTCGCCCCAGCCCTTCACGCCCACCTTGGGGCGGTTCAGCGTCTTGGCGATCTCGGGACGTGCGACGATCAGCGCGCCGCCGCCATCGGAAATCACGCAGCAGTCAAGGCGATGCAGCGGGTCCGCCACCATGGGCGAGTTCACCACATCCTCGACCGTCACGACCTTGGGCAGCATGGCGTGCGGGTTGTACTGCGCATGGGTCGAGGCCGCGACCTTGATCCAGGCGAGCTGCTCGCTGGTCGTGCCGAACTCGTACATGTGCCGGGTCGCGACCATGGCGTGCATGGTGGCGATGGTGCGGCCATAGGGCAGCTCGAAGCTCTCATCGGGCACGCCCGCGCCGAAGCTGCGCACGGCGGTGCCGGTCTGCATGCCCTCGGCGCGCGGACGGCCGGCGAGCGTGATCAGCGCGACGTTGCACTTGCCCTGGATGATGGCTTCGACCGCATGCCCCACATGGATCACGTAGGAGGAGCCACCGCTCTCCGTCGTGTCATAGTGGCGCAGCTTGTTGAGGCCCATGTAGTCGATCATGGACAGGCCACCCATGCCGGGGGCGTCGCCGGCGCAGAAATAGCCGTCGATGTCGGAGGCCTGCAGCCCCGCATCCTGCAGCGCGCCATAGGCGACTTCCGCATGGAGCTGCGCGGTGGACTTGGTCTCGGCCTTGCGCGTCGGGTGCTCGAAGGCACCGACGATGTAGGCGGGATTCTTCATGGGCGTTTGGCCCCCTTTCTGGCGTGTGGCGTCATCGCGGAATTCTACTCCCCCCGGGATCGGCGTCAGCATTCATGCCGCGAGCGATCATCGCGGGCAGAGGGTTGCCCCCGCGCCGCGATCCGTCAACCGCATGCCCGTGAATTGGGGCAGGTTTTCGGGGGCGGCCTCAGCCCAGCCCGAGCCGCCGCGCGATGTCGCGATAGAGGGTGATCTGCGCCAGAACATGCGCCCGCGCGCCCGCGCCATCGGTGATGATGGGGCGGCTGCCCTCGGCCTCCGTCTCGCGGACCCAGCGCGGATCGGCGCCGATGCGCTGGATCACGCCCTCCCACTGGCGGGCCAGCGCGTCGGGCAGGCCGGCGGGGGCGGCGATGGCGCTCCAGCCCGACAGATGCGCCATGTCGGGCAGCCCCGCCTCGGCGGTGCTGGGCACCTGGGGCAGCAGCGGCAGCCGCGCATTGCCGCCGATGGCGAGCGGCCGCACGCGCCGCGCGCGGATGGCCTCCATCATGTCGCCGAGGTTGCTGCCGAGGAAATCCGCCTCGCCTGCCAGCATCGCCGCCAGCGCCTCGCCCCCGCCGCTCGTCGCCACCGCCTCCGCCGCGTCGATGGGAAGGCCGGCGAGCACGAACATCTTGCGGATGCCGAGGTCGAGGATGGTGGCGGGCCCGCTGGTGGCGAAGCGCAGCGGCGGCTGGACGGCGTCATGCAGTCGGGCCAGCAGCGCCGGCAGGTCCGCGAAGGGGGCGCCCACCGGCACGGCAATGACGAAGGGGTTGGCATCGAGCAGGCCGAGCCAGGTGAAGTCATCCACCCCATAGGCCGTGCGCGGGTCGGTCGCGGGCAGGATGGCGGAGGAGGCGACGCGCGCCAGCAGCAGCGTCTCGCCATCCGGTGCCGCGCGCGCCACGGCGGCCGTGCCCAGCGCGCCCGAGGCGCCGGGCATGTTCTCGACCCGCAGCGGCAAGGCGCCGGCGCCACGATGGCGCACGGCGTGGCGGGCGAAGCGGCGGGCCGCGATGTCGGCGGCACCCCCTTCCGAGAAGGGCGTGACGAGGCGCACCGAACCGGGTGTTGCCGTCTGGGCGCGCGGAGACGACAAGACAGTGGCGCAACCAAGCGAAGCAGCGGCAGCGGTCAGCAAAATGCGGCGGGAATTGGGCATGAAATCACCTTCCTCCTGCATCAGATGGGGCAGTCCTGGCCTCAGGAAAACCACTCGGGTTGCCCTTTCGCGTCACAGCATGCTACGCGCTGTTTCATGTTGGACGGGCATCACCTTCCCACGGCAGCGCCGGATCGGCGTGCACCCTGGGGCCCCCGCATGGCGTACAAGCGCTTTGCTTTTGCAATACTTGCCGGCTGCGTCCTCGCGGTCGGCTTTTCTGTCGCGCCAAGTAGTGCGCGAGCGGACCAGCCGCGCATGCGCGACGCCCCGCAGGAGCTGTTGCCGGCCTATGATCCCAATTTGCGGGGTGCCACCCGCGGCCCGCGGGCGGCCTGCCTGCTGGCCACCCGCCGGGCGGAGGACATCCACGGCTTGCCCCGCGGCCTGCTGACCGCCATCGCGCTGTCCGAGAGCGGGCTGCACGCCCATGCACTTTCCATCCGCGGCACGCCCCACTACCCGGCCGATGTGGACGAGGCGCGGCGGCTGCTCCGCCAGGCGCGGGGCAGCGTCATGGCGGGCTGCATGCAGGTGAATGCGCGCGTCCATGCGCGCGGCGAGGACTGGCCGCTCGACCCCTTCACCGCCGCCGATTGGGCGGGCGGCGTGCTGGCGCGCTGGGCGCGGGAGAACAACGGCTCCTGGACCGAGGCGCTGCGCCGCTGGCATGGCGCGAGCCCGGGCAACACGCGCAGCCTGGTCTGCCGCGTGCGCGCCAAGCTCGAGGTGACGAACCCCGGCAGCGACCTGTTCCAGAGCACGCGCTGCCCCGAGGCCACGGCCCAGCGCCTTCGCAATGACGCGGAGGCCCACCTGCAGACCGCGGAGGCCCAGGCGGGCCGCCGCGGCGTCGCGAGCGCCGCCGCGGGTTTCTGACCCACGGCGGCTGCGCCCTACTGGCGGGAGACCTCGGTCTCCTTGCTGGTGATGAATTCCAGCAGCGCGGGCACGCCGTTCTTCGTCTGCTCGATCCCGCGCTGGATGGCGGGGATGATCTGCTCCACCTCCGTCACCCGCTCGCCATAGCCGCCGAAGGCCCGCGCCATGGCGGCATAGTCGCCGCTGATGTCGGTGGTGCGGTATTTCTCGGTGCTGAGCGCCATGATCTTCAGCTCGATCGCCATCGAGAAATTGTTCAGGAGGATGGAGAGGATGGGGATGCGCTCGCGCACCGCCGTCTCGAAATCCATCCCCGTGAAGCCGATCGCGGCATCGCCCCAGACATTGATGCAGAGCTTGTCCGGGGCCGCGAGCTTGGCGCCCATCGCCAACCCCAGCCCATAGCCCAGCTGCGTCGTCTTGCCCCAGCCCAGGTAGGAGAGCGGCGTGCGGCTGATCCAGAAGGGGGAGAGCTGGTCGCGCGGCGAACCCGCGTCATGGGTGATGATGGTGTTGTCCACATCCACCGTGCGCCAGAGGTCGCGCAGCACGCGGTAGGGGTTGAGTGGCGCGTCGTTGCTGTCCCGCTTGTGCGCCCATTGCGCGAGCCAGGGGGCGCGGATGGCCTCGATCTCCTGCTGCACCGGCGCGTGGTCGCGCTTTTCGCGCACACGCCCGCGCAGCTCCTCCAGCAGCGCGTCCAGGATCAGCCCCGCATCGCCCACTAGGCCGATGTCGCAGCGGAGGTCCTTGTCGATGTGGTCGGGGTCCAGCGTCGCGTGGATGAACTTCACCCCGCCCGGCTTCCGCGCGGGCATCTTCACGCCGAAATTCGTCTCGGTGAAGGAGCAGCCGATGCCGAAGATGACGTCGGCATTGTCCAGGAAATGCCGCACCGGCTTGGGCATGGCGAGGCCGCCGGAGCCCAGCGACAGCGCATGGTCCTCGGGGAAGGAGGACTTGCCGCCCAGGCTGCTCGTCACCGGGATGGCCAGCAGCTCCGCCAGTTCGCGCAGCTGCGGCCAGGCCTGCGCCCAATGCACGCCGGTGCCGGCATAGATCACGGGGCGGCGGGCATTGGCCAGCATCTCGGCCGCGCGGCGGATGTCCACCGGGTCCGCGCCGCTGCGCGTGGCCACCACGGGCGTGTAGTCGAGTTCGCCCGGCAATTCCTCGTTGAACATGTCGGTCGGGATTTCGACCAGCACGGGGCCGCCGCGCCCGTTGCGCAGCCGCGCGAAGGCGCGGCGCATGATGTTGGGGACTTCCGCCGCCGACATGATGGCCTCGGCCGACTTGGTCACGCCGCGCATCTGGATGGTGGAATTGTAGTTGGGCGGCACATGCGCGATGCGGCGCGGATAGCCCATGGGCATGACCAGTACCGGGATGCTCTCGCCGAAGCACTGCGCGACGCCGCCATAGGCGTTCTCCGCCCCTGGCCCATGCTGCATGCAGAAGGCGCCGAGCTTCTTGCCCGAGGTGACGCGGCTGATGGCATCGGCCATGTGCAGCCCGATACGCTCCTGCCGGACCATGACGGGGCGGATGTCCACCGCCGCCGCGTGCTCGATAAGGTGGTTGACGGGGTAGCCGGTGAGGATCTCGATCCCCTCCCGCTTCATGATCTCCGCGATGGCGTCGCCGACCTTCATGGCGCTTCCTTCCCTTGCTGGTTGGGGGCCACGCTAGACCCCGGCTTCAAGGCACCGCAAGCTGGTGGCCCGCACAGGAGACGCGCATGGCCGAGCTGCACCCGCCCTTGAGCCCCGAGGAATTCGCGCTGGTCATGCGCCAGGTCGGCCTCGACCTTCCGCCCGCCGAGGCGGAGGCGCTGCGCCTGGCCCACCCCCATCTGCGCGTGCTGCTGGATCGGCTGCGTGCGCCCTCCAACCCCATGGCCGCCGAGCCCGCCTATACCTTCGCCCTGCCGGTGGCGCGCGCATGATCCCGACCATCGCCGAGGCCGCCCGCGAGATCGCGGCCAAGCGCCTTTCGCCCGTGGAACTGGCGCAGGCCTGCCTCGCCCGCGTGGAGGCGCATCAGCCCGCGCTGCACGCCTTCATCCACCTCACCGCCGAACGCGCCCTGGACGACGCCCGCGCCGCCGAGGCGCGACAGATGGCGGGCACCCTGCGCGGCCCGCTGGACGGCATCCCCATCGGCCACAAGGACATCTACGAAACGGCCGGCATCCCCACCACCGGCCATTCGGCGCAGATGCAGGACCATGTGCCCGAGCATGACGCCTTCACCGTGGCGCGCTGGCGCGAGGCGGGCGTGGCGCTGCTGGGCAAGCTCGCCACCCATGAATTCGCCTTTGGCGGGCCGAGCTTCGACCTGCCCTGGCCCCCCGCCCGCAACCCCTGGGACACGGAACGCTTCACCGCCGGCAGCAGCAGCGGCACGGGTGCCGCGGTGGCGTCCGGCATGGTGCTGGGCGGCACGGGGTCCGATACGGGCGGCTCCATCCGCGGGCCCGCGGCGCTGTGCGGCATCGCCGGCATCAAGCCGAGCTACGGGCTGTGCTCGCGCACGGGCGTGCTGCCGCTGGCGCACACGCTGGACACCACGGGCCCCATGGCCTGGACCAGCGAGGATTGCGCCCTGCTGCTGGAAGCCATGGCCGGACACGACCCCGCCGACCCCAGCAGCGCCAGCCACCCCCTGCCATCCTTCGACCTCGGCCAGGATTTGCGCGCGCGCCGCGTGGGCGTGATCCGCCATTTCCACGAGAGCGACCACCGTGTCTCCGACGCCACGCTGCGCGGCATCGAGGAGAGCCTCGCCATCTTCCGCGCGCGCGGCATGGAGGTGGTGGAGGTCACCCTGCCGCCGCTCCAGGATTTCCACGCCGCCGGCTGGGTGACGCTCGCCGCCGAGGCCTGGGCCGTCCATGAGCCCCGGATGCGCGAGAAGCCCATGAAGTATGGCGAGGCCCTGCGCGCGCGGCTGGGCATGGGCGCGCTGCTGACGGCGGGCGACTACCTCCAGGCCCAGCGCAAGCGGCGGGAAATCATCGCCCGCACCCTGGCCGCGACCGAGGGCGTGGATCTGCTGGTCACCGCCGCCGTGGTGGGCGAGGCGCCACGCATCACGGATGTGGGGAAATTCGCCAGCATCGAGAAGCCGGGCTTCACCATCCCCTTCAACATCCTGGGCTGGCCGGCGCTGTCGGTGTGCAGCGGTTTCGGCGCGGGTGGGCTGCCGGTGGCGGTGCAGATCGTGGGCAAGCCCTGGCAAGATGGGCTGGTGCTGGCGGCGGGGCATGCGGTGGAGAGCGAGAACGGCCACCGCGCCAAGCGGCCGGCCTTGCTGCGCGACTGACTCACGCCGCCGCTCCGCGGCCGTTCTACCGCGCCGCTCCGCGGCCGTTCCCACGCGCCGCTCCGCGGCGACGATCAGGCGCGGGCGGGCTCACCCCCGCCCGCGATACGGCGCCACCCCCTGGTCGGGGATCCACACCCCCTCCGGCGGCGCCCCGGTCGCGTAGAACACGTCAATCGGGATGCCGCCGCGCGGATACCAATAGCCGCCGATCCGCAGCCACACGGGGTCAAGCAACGCCACCAGGCGCTTCGCGATCTCGACCGTGCACGCCTCGTGGAAGGCGCCGTGGTTGCGGAAGCTGCCGAGGAAGAGCTTCAGGCTCTTGCTCTCCACCAGGTGCGCGCGGGGGATGTAGTCAATGACCAGATGCGCGAAATCCGGCTGGCCGGTCAGCGGGCAGAGCGAGGTGAATTCGGGGGCCGCGAAGCGCACGCAGTAAGCGAGGTCCGGGTGCGGGTTGGGCACGCGCTCCAGCACGGCCTCTTCCGGCGTCGCGGGCAGGCGGGCGGCCGCACCCAGCAGGGTCAGGCCGGTGGTGTCGGTGGTGGCGGTCATTCGGGGCGGCTCCAATCGGCCTCGATGCGGGCGGCCTCGTCCTCGAAGCGGCCCTGCTGGATGGCGTGGCGCATCCGGCGCATCAGCGCCTGGTAATAGTGGATGTTGTGCCAGCTCAGCAGGATGGGCCCCAGCATCTCGTCGCATTTCAACAGATGGTGGATATAGGCGCGGCTGTGGTTTCGGCAGGCCGGGCAATCGCAATCGGGGTCGAGCGGGCGCAGATCCTCGGCGTGCTTCGCGTTGCGCAGGTTGAGCGGCCCGCGCGAGGTATAGGCCCGCCCCATCCGGCCCGAGCGTGTCGGGATCACGCAGTCGAACATGTCCACGCCGCGGCGCACGGCGCCCAGCAGGTCGTCGGGCTTGCCGACGCCCATGAGGTAGCGGGCATGGGTCTGGGGCAGCAAGGGCGTGGTGACGTCCAGCGTGGCGAACATCGCCTCCTGCCCCTCGCCGACCGCGAGGCCGCCGATGGCATAGCCCTCGAAGCCGATAGCCGTCAGGGCCGCGACACTTTCCGCGCGCAGGTCGGGATAGGTGCTGCCCTGCACGATGCCGAACAGCCCATAGCCCTCGCGCGGGGTGAAGGCCGTGCGGCTGCGCGCGGCCCAGCGCATGGAAAGCCGCATGGAGCGCGCCGCTTCCTCATGCGTTGCGGGGAAGGGGGTGCATTCGTCGAAGCACATGGTGATGTCGCTGCCCAGCAGATGCTGGATCTCGATGCTGCGCTCCGGTGTCACGCGGTGCTTCGAGCCGTCCACATGGGAGGCGAAGGTCACCCCATCCTCGTCCATCTTGCGCAGGCCCGAGAGGCTCATCACCTGGAAGCCACCGGAATCCGTGAGGATCGGCCCGTGCCAATCCATCATCTTGTGCAGGCCACCCAGGCGCGCCACGCGCTCCGCCCCCGGCCGCAGCATCAGATGATAGGTGTTGCCCAGCACGATGCGGGCACCCGTGCTGCGCACGCCATCGGCCGTCATGCCCTTCACCGTGCCGGCGGTGCCGACGGGCATGAAGACGGGCGTTTCCACCTCGCCATGGGCGGCGTGCAGCACGCCCGCGCGCGCGCGGCCATCGCTGGCCTGGTGCGTCCAATGCAGCGTCATGCGGGAATGTCCTGGTCCTGGCGGAACAGCAGCGAGGCGTCGCCATAGGAGAAGAAGCGATACCCCCGCGCCACCGCATGTTCATAGGCCGCGCGCATCCGCCGCATCCCCGCGAAGGCCGAGACCAGCATCAGCAGGGTGGAGCGCGGCAGGTGGAAATTGGTCAGCAGCATGTCGGCCGCGCGGAAGGGAAAGCCCGGCAGGATGAAGATGTCGGTCAGGCCGCGGTAGGGCGGGATGGGGGCGCGGGGGTCGGTGATGCCGCGCGCCGCCGTCTCCAGCAGCCGCAAGGCCGTCGTGCCGCAGCACAACACGCGGCGGCCCTCGGCGCGGGCCTGGTTGATGGTGGCGGCGGCCTCGGGGGGCAGTTCGCACCATTCGGCGTGCAGCTTGTGGCTGGCGATCTGCTCGTCGCGCACCGGCAGGAAGGTGCCCGCGCCCACATGCAGCGTGACGGTGGCGCGCTTCACGCCGCGGGCCTCGATGGCCGTCAGCAATTCGGGCGTGAAGTGCAGGCTGGCCGTGGGCGCCGCCACCGCACCGGGGCGTGCGGCGAAGAGCGTCTGGTAGTCGTCCCGGTCCTCGGGGCGCGTGCCGCCCGCGCGGCTGATGTAGGGGGGCAGGGGGATCTCGCCCGCCACCTCCAGCGCGGCCGCGAGGAGCGCCGGGTCCGCGTCGAAATCGAGCCGCGCGGCCCCGCCCTCGAACTTCTCCAGCACGCGGGCGGTGAGGTCCGCGCCCTCGATCGCCACCTCGTCGCCCACGCGCAGCCGCCGCGCGTTGCGGACCAGGGCGTGCCAGGAGCCATCGCCCTCGGCGCGGTTCAGCATGATCTCGACCCGCGCCTCGCCCCGCCGCCCGCGCAGGCGCGCGGGGATCACCTGGGTGTCGTTCACCACCATGACGTCGCCGGGCTGCAGGAAGCGCGGCAGGTCGCGCACGCCGCAATCCTCGGGCGCGTCGCCTTGCACCACCAGCATCCGCGCCGCGTCGCGCGGGCGGATGGGGGATTGGGCGATCAGCGCCTCGGGCAGGGCGAAGTCGAAATCGGCGGGGGAAAGCGGCATGGGAGGCCGGGCGGTAGCGCGCCCCATGCGCGCGTGCAACCGGCGCAACCGCATGCCGGATGACCGCAAGCCTCCAAACATGACAGGATGGCGCGAACCGGAGAGACTCGCGCCCATGTCCGCCACCCCCCGCGCCGCGGGGCTGCTCATCGCCTGCGCCGTGCTGGGCGCCGCCCTCGCCATGGGGCTGCGCCAGAGCTTCGGCCTGTTTCTCGCGCCCATGACGACCACGCTGGGCTGGTCGGCCTCGGGCTTCGCGCTGGCCATCGCGCTGCAGGTGCTGGTCAATGGCGTGGCCCAGCCCATCTGCGGCCAGGTGGCTGACCGCATCGGCGGGCGGCGCGTCATCATGGCGGGTGCCGTGTTCTACGCGCTTGGCATCATGGGCATGGCGCTCTCCACCTCGCTGTTCTGGTTCACCTTCTTCGCGGGCGTCGTCATGGGGGTCGCGGTCTCGGCCGCCGGCATGCCCGTCATCATCGCGAGCCTGACGCGGCTGCTGCCGCCCGAGATGCGCGGCCGCGCGGTCGGCCTCGGCACGGCGGGTTCGAGCTTCGGGCAGTTCCTGGTGGTGCCGCTGAGCCAATTGGGCATCTCGGTGGCTGGCTGGCAGGGGGCGCTGTTCCTGCTGGCGGGCGCGGCGCTGCTGATGGTGCCGCTCGCTTTGCCGCTGAACGACAAGCCCGCCCCCCCGGTGGCGGGAGAGGTGGAGCAGACGGCGGGCGAGGCGCTGCGGCTGGCTTTGCGTTCGCCCACCTTCTGGTGCCTCTTCTTCGGCTTCTTCGTCTGCGGCCTGCATGTCAGCTTCCTGGCCGTCCATATGCCGGGCTTCGTGGCCTCCTGCATGCTGCCGGCCAGCGTGGGCGCGGCCTCCATCGCGCTGATCGGGCTGTTCAATATCGCGGGTTCGCTGGCCGCGGGCGAACTCTCCCAACGCTGGCGAAGGCGCGAATTGCTGGTGCTGATCTATGCCGGCCGCGGCGTGCTGATGACGGCCTTCCTGCTCGCCGACAAGACGACAACGAACGTCCTGATCTTCTCCGCGCTGATGGGCGTGCTGTGGCTCTCCACCGTGCCGCCCACCGTGGCCCTGGTCGCCCGCAACTTCGGCACGCGCTGGCTGGCCACCATCTTCGGCCTGGTCTTCCTGGGCCACCAGATCGGCGGCTTCACGGGCGCCTATCTGGGCGGGCTGATCTTTGACCTGACCGGCAGCTATGACCTGATGTGGAGCCTTTCCATCGCCGCCGCCGCCTTCGCCGCCCTGGTGCACCTGCCCGTGCGCGACGGCCCGGCTTTGGCACTCCCCGCCCAAGCGGCTACAAAGCCCTGACCCCGGCCCGGAGAATTCACCTTGCCCAGCTTGCGCCGCCGTTCCCTGCTGCTCGCCGCCCCCGCCCTCGCGGCCCCCGCCCTGGCGCGGGCCCAGTCCGGGCCGCCCCATGAATGGCTCTTCGGCACCTGGACCGGCGGCATCTTCCCCGCCGTGGACACCCAGGGGCCGGGCTGCTTCGGCAATGCCGTCGTGATCTTCACGCGCGACGTGATCATGCGGATGGCCAATCTGGACGTCGCCTACCGCCAGCGCCTGATCGAGACGGTGGCCGTCACGAATGACGGCGTGGAAATCCGCCTCGTCTCGCAGGGCGGGCGGATGATGCCCGAATCCGGTTTCGGCTGCGAGAACAACCCGGACCTGCTGCGCGTGGTCCGCCGCGGCGATGACGAGATCGCCTTCCCCAACTGCATCGAATTCCCCTCGGTGCTGCGCCGCTGCCGGACCTGACGCGCCATGTCTGACACCATGCCCCACCGCATCACCCTCATCCACGCGCTGCGCCATTCGCCGCCGCCCATCGAGGCCGCCTTCGCCCGCCTCTGGCCCGGCCAGGTGCTGATGAACCTGCTGGATGACAGCCTCTCCGCCGACCTCGCGCGCGAGGGGAAGCTCACCCCCGCCATGACCGAACGCTTCCTGACGCTGGGGCGCTACGCCGCCGGGACCGGGAGTGCCGCCATCCTCTTCACCTGCTCGGCCTTCGGCCCCTGCATCGAGGCGGTGGCGGCCGAGAACGCCGCCATCCCCGTGCTCAAGCCCAATGAGGCGATGATCGAGGAGATCATCGAGGCCGGGCACCGCCGCATCGGCCTGCTGGCCACCTTCCCCGGCACGCTGACCTCCATGCCGCCGGAGTTCCCGCCCGGCATCGAGGTGGTGCCCATGCTGGCCGAGGGCGCGCTGGCCGCGCTCGACGCCGGCGGGGTGGCGCGCCACGACGCGCTGGCCATCGAGGCGGCGCAGCGTTTCCAGGGGGTGGACGCCATCGCCCTTGGCCAGTTCAGCCTGGCCCATGTGGCGCCCGCGGTGGCCGAGGCCACGGGCCTGCCCGTCTTCACCACCCCCGACAGCGCGGTGCGCAAGCTGCGCCGCGTGCTGGGCGGTTGAAACCCACGGCCGCGGGCGCATCTGCGGTGCGCGACCAGAGAAGGATGCGCGTCAAATGAGCGAGTTGTCGGTGGGCGATGCGCCGCCGGATTTCACCATGCCGGCCTCGGGCGGCCAGACGGTCAGCCGCGAGGGGCTGAAGGGCCAGCCCTACCTGCTGTATTTCTACCCCAAGGCCGACACGCCGGGCTGCACCAAGCAGGCCTGCGGCATCCAGGAGGCGCTGCCGGCGCTGGGCAAGCTCGGCCTCACCGTCATCGGCATCAGCCCCGACGCCATGCCGCCCATCGAGAAGTTCGCGAAGAAATACGGGCTGGAATTCCCGCTGGCCTCCGACGCCGACCAGAAGGTGGCCACGGCCTACGGCACCTGGGTCGAGAAATCCATGTATGGCAAGAAATACATGGGCATGGAGCGGACGAGCTTCCTCGTCGGCGCCGACGGCACCATCAAGGCCATCTGGCGCAAGGTGAAGCCCGAGGCGCATGCCGCCCAGGTGATGGAAGCCGCGAAGGCGCTCTGAAACGGGGGCGCCCTGAGTGGGGAAGGGGGCGCGCCCCCTTCCTTCACAGCTCGTTGTCGGCGTCCGGGTGGCGCAGGTGCCACAGCCGCTCATGCGCGGCCACCAGCGTCTCGATGTTGCGCCGGCGGTTGGCGTCGGGCGAGACGGCGCGGCGCGTCAGCATCATCTCCAGCACGCGCAGCAACTGCTCCGCCACCTCGAAATCCGACTGGTCGCAGGCCTGGTGGAAGGCCACCAGGATCTTGTCCGACAGGCGGCGGCCCTGGCGCGGCGGCGCGCCGGCGCGCGTGCCCTCTTCTCCGGCCTGGCCGTGCTCGTCTTCATCCGCCATGTCGCACTCCTCGCACGGCGGCGCCGTGCCTGTAGTCCTCAATTGGAAATCTTATGAACATGGAACGGCCCGTGCCGCCAGGGGCCGACGCATGCGCATCCCTTTGGCCAGTCCCGCGCCGCCTCACGTCCCGATACGTCCCGCCGCGCGCAGCTGGCCGCGCACCGCCGCTGCCATGGTTTCGGGCGTGGTCTCGGCGCGGAACAGCGTCCGCACCAGCCCATCCGGCCCCACCAGATAGACGAAGCTGGAATGGTCCATGGTGTATTCGGTCATCTCCGGCCGCTGGGCGCGGGCGTAGAAGACGCGGTAGCGCCGCGCGGCATCGGCCACCTGCTGCGCCGTGCCGGTCAGGCCGATCATGCGCGGGTGGAAGGCCGCCACGTAGTCGGCCAGCTGCGCGGGCGTGTCGCGCTCGGGGTCGATGGTGATGAGCAGCGGCGTCACCGCCTCGCCCTCCGGGCCCATGATGTCCAGCGCGGCCGCGATGGTGCCGAGTTCGGTCGGGCACACATCCGGGCAATAGGTGAAGCCGAAATAGACCAGCATCCAGCGCCCGGCGAAATCCTGCTGGGTCACGTCGCGGCCGGTGTGGTCGGTCAGGCTGAAGGCGCCGCCCAGCGTCACGCCGGGCGGGAGCTGCATGCCGCCGCCCCCGGCCGAGGGGCTGGGCATGTCCTGCCCGAAGACCGAGGCCAGGCGGTTGGCGAAGGCCTCGCCCAAGGTTTCCTGCGGGGATTTGGTGGCCCAGGCGAAGGCCCAGACGCCACCCACCATCAGGATCAGGAGCAGGCTGGAGAGACGAAGGATTCGAAGCATCCCGGTTATATAGCGCAACGCGCCGCGGCGTGCATGGGGCCGCGGCGCGCGCCTGCCCTCAGTGGGTGGGCAGCTTGATCTCGCCCTCGGGCTGGGCGCTGCTGAAGGTGTGGCCGGCGAAGGCCTCCTCCCAGGTGCCTTCGGTCGAAGCGCGGGAATATTCGGTCGCGCGGTTCTCGAAGAAGTTGGTGTGCTCGATGGCACCCAGCATCTCGTCCAGCCAGGGCAGGGGGTTCTTCTCGACGTGATAGAGCGGTTCGAGGCCCAGCTGCGTCAGGCGCCGGTCGGCGATGAAGCGGATATACTGCTTCACGTCCGCCGCGGTCAGGCCTTCCACGCCGCCCAGCTCGAAGGCCAGGTCGATGAAGGCGTCCTCATGGTCCACGATGGTGGCGCAGATGAGGTAGAGGTCGCGCCGCAGCTCCTCGTTCCAGATCTCCGGGTTTTCCTGCACGAAGGTGCGGAAGAGGCGGATCACGCTGAGGCAATGCAGCGTCTCGTCCCGCACCGACCAGGACACGACCTGGCCCATCCCCTTCATCTTGTTGAAGCGGGGGAAGTTCATGAGGATGGCGAAGGAGGCGAAGAGCTGCAGCCCCTCGGTGAAGGCGCCGAAGGCGGCCAGCGTCTTCGCGATCTCGGTCTTGTTCTCGACCGAGAAGGCCTGCATGTAGTCGTACTTGTCCTTCATCTCCTTGTACTTGAGGAAGGCAGTGTACTCCGTCTCCGGCATCCCGATGGTGTCGAGAAGGTGGGAATAGGCGGCGATGTGGATGGTCTCGGTATTGCTGAACGCCGACATCATCATCAGAACTTCGGTCGGCTTGAAGACCTGGGAATACTGCTTCATGTAGCAGTTGTTCACCTCGACATCCGCCTGGGTGAAGAAGCGGAAAATCTGGGTAAGCAGGTTCTTCTCGGACGGCGTGAGGCTCTTCTGCCAGTCCTTCACATCATCGGCGAGCGGCACTTCCTCCGGCAGCCAATGGATGCGCTGCTGCTGCAACCAGGCCTCATAGGCCCAGGGGTAGCGGAAGGGCTTGTAGACCGGGTTGGAGGTCAACAAGTCGAAGCGGATGGGAAGCTGATCCTGGGTGCCGTCGGGCATGACAATTGTCCTTTGGTTGAACTCAGGGGCTCTGCCCCTGAAACCCCGCCAGGAAACGCGTTTCCTGGACCTTCGTTACTTTGGCTGATCTATGGTCAAACTGGCGCGCTACAAGAAACCCGAAGGTGCAGGAAACTAAGTTTCCTGCCGGGGAGCGTGAGGGGCAGCGCCCCTCACTGGCACGCCAGACACTCCTCATAATCCGTCGTGCTCGTCCCCTTGGCCGCGATCGGCTGGTCCACCGCGATCGCCACCGCCTTCTCGCTGACGGCATCGGCCCGCTGGATGGACAGCGAACGGCAGTAGTAAAGCGACTTCACCCCCCGCTTCCACGCCATCCAATGCAGCCCGTGCAGGTCACGCTTGTGGATGTTCGCCGGCAGGAACAGGTTCAGCGACTGCGCCTGGCAGATATAGGGCGTGCGGTCCGCCGCATGTTCGATCACCCAGCGCTGGTCCAGCTCGAAGGCCGTCTTGAACACGCCCTTCTCATCTTCGCTCAGGAAGTCGAGGTGCTGCACCGAGCCCTTGTTGACCGTGATGGTCGTCCAGGTGTCCGCATCATCCCGCCCATGCCGCGCCAGCACCTTCTTCAGATATGGGTTGCGGACGATGTAGCTGCCGGACAGCGTCTTGTGGTTGTACACATTGGCCGCGATCGGCTCGATCCCGGGCGAGGCACCCCCGCAGATGATGGAGATGGACGCCGTGGGCGCGATCGCCATCTTGTTCGAGAACCGCTCCTGGAAGCCATACTCGGCCGCATCCGGGCAGGCGCCGCGCTCCTCGGCCAGCAGGCGAGAGGCCGCATCCGCCTGGGTGCGGATGTGCTTGAACATCTTCTTGTTCCAGGCCTTCGCCACCGCGCTCTCGAAGGGCACTTCCTTCAGCTGCAGGAAGGAGTGGAAGCCCATGACACCGAGGCCCACCGAACGCTCGCGCATCGCGGAATAGCGGGCCTTGGCCATGCTGTCCGGCGCGGTGTCAATGAAGTTCTGCAGCACGTTGTCCAGGAAGCGCATCACGTCGGTGATGAACAGCGGGTCCTTGTTCCACGCGTCCCAGGTCTCGAGGTTGAGCGAGGAGAGGCAGCACACCGCCGTCCGCTGCTCGCCATGCTGGTCGAGGCCGGTGGGCAAGGTGATCTCGGAACACAGGTTGGAGGTCTTCACCTCCAGCCCCGCCAGCTTGTGGTGCTCGGGCCGCGCCGAATTCACGTGGTCGGCATAGATGATGTAGGGCTCGCCCGTCTCGATGCGCGCCGTCAGGATGCGGATCCACAGCCCCCGCGCCGAAACGGTGCGGACGATCGCGCCATCCTTGGGCGAGGTCAGCGCCCAGGCCTCATCGGCCTCGACCGCACGCATGAAGGCGTCGCTGATCAGGATGCCGTGGTGCAGGTTCAGCGCCTTGCGGTTCGGATCGCCGCCGGTGGGCCGGCGGATCTCGACGAATTCCTCGATCTCGGGGTGGTGCACCGGCAGATAGACCGCCGCCGAACCGCGCCGCAGCGAACCCTGGCTGATGGCCAGCGTCAGGCTGTCCATGACCCGGATGAAGGGGACGATGCCCGAGGTCTTGCCGTTCTGCCCCACCTTCTCGCCGAGCGAACGCAGGTTGCCCCAGTAGGAGCCGATGCCGCCACCCTTGGACGCCAGCCAGACATTCTCGTTCCAGAGCCCCACAATGGATTCGAGACTGTCGCTGGCTTCGTTCAGGAAGCAGGAGATGGGCAGCCCGCGCGTCGTCCCCCCATTGGACAGCACGGGCGTCGCGGGCATGAACCACAGCCGCGAGATGTAGTCGTAGAGGCGCTGCGCGTGCGCCGCGTCGTCGCCATAGGCCGAGGCCACGCGGGC
The DNA here is from genome assembly GCF_014196305.1 of Roseococcus suduntuyensis. Lineage (GTDB taxonomy): Bacteria > Pseudomonadota > Alphaproteobacteria > Acetobacterales > Acetobacteraceae > Roseococcus > Roseococcus suduntuyensis. The sequence continues at coordinate 232,562 of NZ_JACIDJ010000003.1, read as the reverse complement.
GAAGAGGTCCTGGTAGCTCTCGCCCGGCAGGAGGTAGCGGTCATCGAGCGTGGCACGGCCGAAATCGGTCAGCAGCGCATCGCGCGACCGGTCCACCTGCACCTGGTGGTGCCCCTGCAATTGTACGGCGTCGAACACGGTAGGCACCCCCTCTGCTACGGCCGGCGAACATGCCCCAACTCGCTTCGGCATTCAACCACATCTAGCGGCCAAGGTCGCGCCGGATACCAGATCATGTGTGACCCCCGCGCCACAAGCGGCGGTTTTCCGCGCCTTGCGGGCGCCAGAATTGGTGTCTCGCCGGGCGGCTGCAACCGTCGCTTGTGGCATGGCAGGGGCGCGGACCGGGGGGAAGGGGGTGCCAGAAGATACCCCCGGGATTCACCGAATCCCCAGAAAACCGCGCGGGACTCGTGAAGGCGGAAACCAGCGCCTGATCCGCGGAGGCGAAATCGCCGGAGCGGTGAATCAGTCGCTCAAGACCAGCGCCTGATCCGCGCAGGCGGAATCGCCGGAGCGGTGAATCAGTCGCTCAAGACCAGCGCCTGATCCGCGCAGGCGGAAGCGCCGGAGCGGTGAATCAGCCGCTCAAGACCAGCGCCTGATCCGCGCAGGCGGAATCGCCGGAGCGGTGAATCAGTCGCCCAAACGCCGCTATCGGCCGGAGCGCCAATGCGCGGGCGGGGTGAAGCCCCCGGCCCAGAGCCCGTTTTGCCGGGCGCGCGCCGCGGCCTCCAGCGGCACCAGGGCCGGCTGGCGGGAGCCATCGGCCAGCGCCCAGCCGGCCGAAACGAGAGAGGCGTTCAGCTCCACCCCCTCGGCCTGGCAGACGCCCAGCGCGCGGCCGAAGCGGTCCCGCCCATGCAAGCGGCAGGTGACGGCGCGCTCGGCCACCAACTGCGCCAGGGCGGCCGCGGCGGCACCGCCGCAATCATAGGTCTGTCCGGCCGGGGTCACGCATTGCTGCCCGCGCTCGGGCGCATCGAGGCCATAGAGGCGCAAGGTGCGCTCGCCCAGGCGCAGCGTGTCGCCATCCAGCACGCGGACATCCGGGGCATCGGCCCGCCACTCAGGGTTGCGCGGGGCGGAGCCCATCAACTCCGCCGGGAGGCCAAAGCCCAGGATCAGCACGCCAAGCCCAGCGGCCCCCCCGAGGAGCAGGGCCTTTCCCCATCGGAATGGGGGGCGCGCGGGACGGAACAGGCGGCGGCGACGCATAGTCGGTCGTTACCCCGTGGGCAGGGACGCTGGCAACCCGGGAGATACGAAACTCATTCATTCTCATTCTCTACACGGGACCAGAACTGGCCGGCCTTTCGCAGGCGCGCCCAGGCCTCCAGCGCGGCCAGGCGGCTGCCCTCGGCCCGGCCCGCCGCGAAGCCCGAGACCGCGCCCAGCGCGAAGCCACCCGCGCCCTTGCCCTCCAGCCTTGCGGCCAGGTCGCGCGCCACCACGGCGTCATTGGCCAGCCCCAGCGCCTCCTGCAACGCGGCCAGGCGCCGGTTGAAACGGCGCGGTGCCTTGCCCGGCCAGATTGCGGCGAAGGGTTCGGCCGCATAGCGCAGCCGCTTGGCGTCGAGGCGCATCTCGTGCAGCGCCTCGGCGTCCAGCTCCTCCATCCGCGCGCCCGCCCGGCGCAGCCGCTTCCAGCGCTTGCGCAGCACCTCCGCCGCGAAGGGCCGCAGCGGTGCGTCGGGCGGCGAGGCCGGCCGCAGCGCCAGCAGCCCCACCCCGGACCAGAGGGCGCCGCGAAAGAGCGGGCCCTCCAGCAGGGCGGCGACCCGTTCATAGGCCAGGGCGCGTTCCCGCCCCGCCGCGGCCAGCATGCGCTTCATCCGCGGGTCGCGGTCCAGCGCCTGGAAGGCGGCCTCGCCCAACCCGCCCAGGAAGACATCCCAGTCGCGCGCCCCGCCCAGGATGGCGGCGGCCTCCTTCAGCCGCGCATCCCAGTCGCGCCATTCGGGTCCGTCCACCACGGGGCGGAAGATCCGCAGCAGGGAACGCAGGCGGCGCAGCGCCACGCGCGATTGATGGACGCCGCGCGGCCCCGCCTCCAGCCGGCAATGGGCGCTTTCGGCCAGCAGCACCTCCAGCAGATGGCCCAGCGCGGCGCGCAACGCCTCCTCGACGGTGCGGGCCTGGCCCAGGGCGGCGGGGCCGGCGCGGCGGGGGCGGGGCGCGCGGCCCTCGGCCAAGGCGAGGGCCAGCTCGTCGAGGCTCGCGCGCGCGGGCAGCAGGGGCAGGGTCTCGGCCAGGGTGGCGGCCTGCGACAGCACCTCGGCGGCCGGTCCCCCCAGCACGAGCCGGCCCACGCGGCGCGAGGCCTCGCCCGCGATGATCCGCCCCTCGATCCAGGTCACGCCGGGCAGGGGGGAGGTGGCGCGGCCGGTGAAGCGCGCGATCTCGGCCAGTTCGCCCTCGGGCTGGGCCTCCAGCGGCAGGGGGGCGGGCAGGGCGCCGGGCAAGAGGGTGGCGTCCTCGGGCGGCAGGGGCTCCACCGCGTGCAGCCGGCGTTGGCGGCGCAGCAGCAGGGGCGCGTCGTCATCACCGGCCGGGCGCAGCCAGGTCCAGCTCTCGCGCCGCCAGCGGGGCGGCGTCCCGGAGAGCAGCAGGGGGTGGCGGGGGAGGCTCTCGCCGCACTCCGCCTCAAGGCGCAGGCTCAGGCGGCCACCTCCGGCAGGTCGCGCGGGGCGAGGAAGCGCACCAGCCGCCCGCTGCCCTCGCCGACCTGCCCCCAGGGCGCGGCGAGTGTGAACTCCGCCAGCGCGCCGGTCGGGAAGCCCGCCGCCAGGCGCTGCGCGGCCGCACTGCCCATCGCCGCGCCGGCGGGGCCCAGCAGGGCCAGCGCCAGGTCGTGCAGGCCCGGATTGTGGCCGATCACCATGGCCGAGCGCGCGGTCTGCGGCAGCCGGCGCAGCACATCCAGCATGGCGGGCCAGGGGGCGAGGTAGAGGTCGTCCATCACCTCGATGATGGGCGGGCCTTCCAGCGGCTGCAGCGCCTCCAGCGTCTGCAGCGTGCGGCGCGCGGAGGAGACCAGCACCACATCCGGCGCCAGGCCGAGTTCGCGCATCTCGGCCGCCATGGCGTCGGCGGCCTTGCGCCCCCGCGTGTTCAGCGGCCGGGCGTGGTCGGTGAGCCGCGCGTCATCCCAGGAGGATTTGGCGTGGCGGAACAGCAGGAGCTGACGCATCGCCCGGCATCATGCCACGGCGTGGGCGCCCTGTCCCATCCCCCCTCGTGGCCGGGGTTTCGCAACCGGCAAGCCGCCCCATCTGTGCGGCCTTGCAAGGAAAGGGCAGGCATATGGCCGGACGCATCGTCATCCTGGGGGCGACGGGGGGTATCGGGGCGGCGCTGGCCCGGCGGGTGGCGGCGCGCGGGGCGACGCCCGTGCTGATGGCGCGCGACGCGGCGCGGCTGGAGGCGCTGGCCGCCGAAATCCCGGGCGCCGAGGCGCATGTGGTGGATGTGACCGACACCGCCGCGCTGAAATCCGCGATCACCGGCCTGGGCGGGCCTCTGGCGGGCCTCGCCTATTGCGTGGGCTCCATCCTGCTCAAGCCCGCGACGCGGGTGACCGAGGCCGACCTCGCCGACACCTACCGCCTCAACGTCATCGGGGCGGCCATGGCGGTGCAGGCCGCCATCCCGGCCTTGCAGGCGGGGAATGGCAGCGTCGTGCTGTTCAGCAGCGTGGCCGCGCGGGCGGGCTTCGCCAACCACCTGGCCATCGGCGCGGCCAAGGCGGCGGTGGAGGGGATGACCGTGTCGCTGGCCGCCGAACTCGCCCCCGCCGTGCGGGTGAACTGCATCGCGCCCAGCCTGACCCGGACCCGCATCGCCGAGCCCTTGACGCGCAACCCCGCCATGGCCGAAGCCATCGGCAAGCTGCACCCCATCCCGCGCCTCGGCGAGCCCGAGGACGTGGCCGCGCTCGCCGACCTGCTGCTCTCGCCTGATGCCGGCTGGATCACGGGCCAGGTCATCGGCGTGGATGGGGGGCGCGGCACCCTGCGGACCAAGACCGGCTGAGGCCTTTGCATGATCCTCCGACGCGCGCTTCCCTTGCTGCTTGCCGCCTCCCCTGGCACGGCCCTCTCCCAGGGCCGCGGCCTCCCGCCGCGCGAGGCCTATCGCTGGCGGGTGATGCGCCAGGGCAGCGCCATCGGCACCCACAACGTCACCTTCACCCAGCGGGGCGAGGAGGTGGTGGCGCTGTCGGACGTCACCATCACGCCCTCCTTCCTGGGCGTGGTCGTCTATCGGTATGAGCACCGCTACAGCGAGGTGACGCGGGGCGGGCGCTTCGTCTCCGTCGCCTCGCGCCTCAACCGCAATGGCACCATCATCGAGGTCGAGGCGCGCGCCGGCGCGAACGGCGTGGAGGTGCAGGGGCCGGAGGGCGCGCTGCGCCTGCCCAGCGGTTACGTCCCCCTCTCCTGGTGGGAGCCGCAGCGCTTCGGCGGCCAGGTGCCGCTCTTCGGCACCAGCACCGGCAGGCCCTTCGAGTTGCGCTGGGCGCGCGAGGCCCTGGCCGGCGGCGGCACACGCTGGCGCACCGCCGGCGAGATCGAGGCCGTGCTGGACTACACGGCCGAGGGCCGTTGGGTGGGCTATTCCGTGCGCGGCGATGACGGCGTGACCGTGAGCTACGCCCCCGCATGACGAAGGGCGCGCTGCGCCTGGTGCTCGGCGACCAGCTGAGCGAGGGGCTCTCCGCGCTGGAGGGGCTGGACGCGGCGCGCGACGTGGTGCTGATGCTCGAGGTGCGCGACGAATGCACCTACGTCCCGCACCACCCGCAGAAGATCGTCCTGATCCTTTCCGCCATGCGCCATTTCGCTGAGGCGCTCCGGGCGCGCGGCGTCACCGTGGATTACGTGGCGCTGGACGACCCGGCCAACACCCATTCCTTCACGAGCGAGGTCGCGCGCGCCGTCGCCCGCCACAAGCCCGAGGGGGTCATCGCCACCCACCCCGGCGAATGGCGCGTGCTGGAGGCGATGCGCGGCTGGGAAGATGCGCTGGGCGTCCCCGTGGAGATCCGCGACGACACCCGCTTCCTGGCCAGCCTGGAATTCTTCCGCCGCTGGGCGCACGGGAAGAAGGCGCTGCGCATGGAGTTCTTCTACCGCGAGATGCGCCGGGCCTCCGGCCTGCTGATGGAGGGCGACGCCCCCGCCGGCGGCGAATGGAACTTCGACGCCGAGAACCGCAAGCGCCTGCCGCGCGACGTCATTCCCCCGCCGCCGAAGCGTTTCCCGCCCGACGCCCTCACGCGCGAGGTCATGGCGCTGGTGGGCCGCGAATTTCCCCGCCATTTCGGCAGCCTGGACGGTTTCGCCTGGCCCGTGACGGCCGAGCAGGCGGGGCAGGCGCTGGACGCCTTCATCACCCAGCGCCTGCCCCGCTTCGGCGACTACCAGGACGCCATGGCCGAGGGCGAGGCGACGCTCTTCCACGCGCTGATCAGCACCAGCCTGAACCTCGGCCTCCTCGACCCCCGCGACGCCTGCGACGCGGCGGAGGCCTCGTATCGGCGCGGTGACGCCCCGCTCAACGCCGTGGAGGGCTTTGTCCGGCAGATCCTGGGCTGGCGGGAATATGTGCGCGGCCTCTACTGGCTGCGGATGCCGGGCTACGCGAAGCTGAACGCGCTGGAGGCCCGGCGCGCCTTGCCCGAATTCTACTGGACCGGGCAGAGCGGCATGCGCTGCATGGACGCGGCGCTGACCCAGACGCGCGACATGGCCTATGCCCATCATATCCAGCGCCTGATGGTGACCGGGAACTTCGCCCTGCTGGCCGGCGTGGCGCCGGACGCCATCAATGAATGGTATCTCGCCGTCTATGCCGATGCCTATGAATGGGTGGAGCTGCCCAACACGCACGGCATGGCCATCCATGCCGATGGGGGGGTGATGGCCTCCAAGCCCTATGCGGCCTCCGGCGCCTACATCAACCGCATGAGCGACCATTGCGGCAAATGCCGCTTCGACGTGAAGGGCAGCACGGGCGAGGGGGCCTGCCCCTTCAACTATCTCTACTGGGACTTCATCGCGCGGCACGAGCGCCGCTTCGCGTCCAACCCGCGCATGTCCATGCCGCTGGCCAATCTGCGGAAGATGGAGGGGGCGAAGCTCCAGGCCATGCAGGCCGAGGCGAAGCGCTTCCTGGACAAGCACGCGCCCCTGCCTTGACCCGGCGGCCCGCGCGCGGAACCCTCGCGCGGACAACCGGAGAATAGCAGATGCCCCGCGCCCTCGAATGGATGAAGCTCACCGCCGCCGAGGTGCAGCAGGCGGCCGCCGAGAACGCGCTGGTCATCGTGCCGGTCGCATCGCTGGAGCAGCACGGCCCGCATCTCTGCACCGGCACGGACATCATCCTGGGCGGCAATGTCGCGCTGGAGACGGCCAAGCGCCTTGAGGCCGGCGGCATGCCCGTCATCGTCACCCCCGTGGTCTGGACCGGCCTGGCCGAACACCACATGGCCTTCGGCGGCACCGTGACGCTGGATTCCAGCGTCTTCCAGGCATTGCTGCACGGGGTGGTGGGCAGCGTCGCCCGCCACGGCTTCCAGCGCGTGATGCTGATGAACGGCCATGGCGGCAATGCCGAGGCCATCGGCACCGCCGCCACCGAACTCGCGGTGGAATTCGGCATCCGGGTGGCCGGCGCCACCTACTGGCACATGGTGCCCGAGGCCATCGCGCCCCTGCTGGAAGCCCAACCCACGCTGATGCATGCCTGCGAGGCCGAGACCTCCATGGTGTGGCACCTCATGCCCGAGGGCGTGCGCCCCGACCGCCTGCCCGAAGCGGTGGGCCCGAAGTCCAGCCGCGTGGAAGGCCAGCCTCCCGGCCTGCTGATGCGCCGCTCCTTCCGCGAGATCAGCGAGACGGGCGTGGTGGGCGATGCCCGCACCGCCAGCGCCGAGAAGGGCGCGAAGCTGCTCGATGCCATCGCCACCCGCGCGGCCGAGGTGCTGGCCAACCCGCGGCTCTGGGGCGAGGAATAGCTGGCCGACACCATAACGCCGCCCGCCATCGAAAGGCTCGGCCACACCATCCTCCTGTGCCGCGACCTGCCGGGGACGCGGGCCTTCTATCAGGACATCCTGGGCCTTCCCCTGGCGGAGGACCGGGAGAACTGGGTCAGCTTCCGCCTGGGCGAGACCCTGCTCACCCTGCGCCCGCGGGGCGTCTGGTCCGTCTGCGACGACGGGCCATAGCCGCCCGGCTCGGCCGCCATACAGCTGGCATTCCAGGTGACGGTGGCCGCCGTGGATGCGTGGCACCGCCTGCTGGAAGCCCGTGGCGTTCCCATCCTCCGGGCGCCCACGGACCTGCCGCAGTGGCGGCACCGGACGCTGTTCTTCCGTGACCCGGAGGACAACATCATCGAGCTCTACGCCGAATACTGAGCGCGCCGTCGCGTCGCGGCAGGGCCTACCCCACCACGATCCCCTCCGCCCGCGCCATCGCCACCCAATGGTCGCGGAAACTCGCCACGAAGCGCGTGAACTCCGCGCCCAGCGGCGCGGGGCTGCGCGGTGTCGAGGCGAATTCCGTGAGCCGCTGTTGCACCAGCGGCTGCGCCGCCGCCCCCGGTATGGCCGCGATGATGCGCTCCGCGATGGCGCCTGGCAGGTTGCGCGGCGCGCTGATGCCGATCCATTGCGTGTGCGTCGCCTGCCCGATGCCAAGCTCGGCCAGCGTGGGCGCATCGGGGAAGGCCGCCACCCGCGCCTCGCTGGAGACCGCCAGCAGCCGCAGCGAGCCGTCGCGCAGCTGCGGCACCAGCGTGGTGATGGGCGCGTTCAGCGCCTCGATCTGCCCCGCCATCAGGTCCTGCAGCGCGGGCGTGGTGCCGCGATAGGGGATGTGGTCGAGCTGCGTGGCCCCGCTCGCGCGCTGCACCACGGCGCCCATGATGTGCTCGGCCGAACCCACGCCCGAGGAGCCATAGCGCACGGGCCGCGTCTTCGCCGCCTCCAGCATCTCGCGCATGCCGCGATAGGGCGAGCGCCCCAGCACCACCGTCACCGTCGGCGCCTCGGCCAGCAGGCCCAGATGGGTGAAGTCCGCCACCGGATCATAGGGGATGCTCGGCAGCACCCCCGGCGCGAAGCCGAAGGGGATGGCGTGGGAGACGGCGAGCGTGAAGCCATCGGGCGCCGCCTTGGCCACCGCATCGGCGCCCAGCGTGCCGGAGGCACCGGTGCGGTTCTCGACCACCAGCGAGGTGCCCAGCGCCTCGCCCAGCGGCCCGGCGAAGAGGCGGCCGATGGCATCGGCCAGCCCGCCCGCCGGAAAACCCGCGATGAATCGGATGGGCTGGCGGTTGGGCCAGGCCGGTTGCGCGGCGGCGGCGGCGGGCAGCAGGGCGGGCAGGGCGAGAAGCCCGCGGCGCGACAGGGGGAAAGATTGCATGGGGATTGGGCTCCGTGATCGGCACATGCCCAAGGCGCGGGCGGAAAACCCCACCTGCGCCGTGGCTTGCCGCGAGTTCAGCAAGCGTCGTGCCGCGCCGCCCCACCTGTCGCGCGGATTGATCCCACGCAATGATGCCGGCACCCCGCCGGGCTTGAATGGCGGCAAGCAGAATCGAGGAGATCGCCATGCGCGCCGAGGACATCATGACGCGGGAGGTGGTGACCGTCCGCCCCGAGACCCCCGTGGGCGAACTGGCCCGCCTCTTCTCCGACCGCGGCATTTCCGGCGCGCCGGTGGTGGACGCCGAGGGCACCCTGCTCGGCGTCGTCACCGAGACGGACCTGATGCGCCGCATCGCCGCCCCCACCGATGCGAAGCCCGGCTGGCTGGGCGGGTTGTTCCATGACCCGGCCGACCTCGCCCGCCGCTACGCCCGCAGCCATGGCCGCACCGCCCAGGACGTGATGACGCCCGAGCCCATGACGCTGGGCCCCGATGTTCCCATCGCCCGCGTGGCCAAGCTGCTGGAGGAGAAGGACATCCGCCGCGTGCCCATCGTGGCGGCCGGGCGGCTGCTGGGCGTCGTCAGCCGCGCGGACCTGTTGAAGGCCGTGCTGGACGCGCCCGCGCCCGAAGCGCCGCCCGAGGCCGCGGACGACGCCGCCATCCGCGCCGAGCTCGCCCGCCGGCTGCGTCAGCAGCCCTGGGTGGACCGCCACTTCCTGCATGCCAGCGTGCGGCACGGCCACGTCACCTTCTCGGGCTTCGCCCGCAGCCCCGCCGTGGTGCAGGGGCTGCGCGCGCTGGCCGAAGGGGTGCCGGGCGTGCGCGAGGTCAGCCTTGACCTCGCGCCGCCGCCGCCCTTCATGCTGGGCATGCCGTGATCCCGAAAGGTTGAGGACAATGCAGGTCAAGGACGTCATGTCGCGCGGGGTGCTGACCGTAGCCCCCGAGACGCCCATCCAGGAGGTCGCCGCCCAGTTGTCGGAGGCGCATGTCTCGGGCGCCCCGGTGGTGGCGGCCGATGGCTCCGTGCTGGGCGTGGTCACGGAAAGCGACCTGGCGCACCGCCTGGCCGCCAAGGCGGCCCCCGCGCCCAGCTGGCTGCAAAGCCTGTTCTCGGCGGCCCCGGCCGAGGCGCTGGACTATGCCAAGACGCGCGGCCGCACGGCGCGCGACATCATGACCGCGCCGCTGAAATCCGTCTCGGAGGAGACCAGCATCGAGGAGGCGGCCCAGACCCTCGAATCGCTGAACATCCGCCGCCTGCCGGTGCTGCGCGACGGGCGGCTGGTGGGCATGCTCAGCCGCGCCGACCTGCTGCGCGCACTGCTGACGCCCGATTCGCCCGGCCCCGCCAGCGTGGATGACCGCGACCTGCGTGCCGCCATCATCCGCGCCCTGAACCAGGCGGCGTGGTCGCACGCCTATTCGGTGCATTTCACCGTGCGCGCGGGCCATGTCACCTTCTACGGCTTCGCCGAGCCCACGGAGGTGCAGCGGGCGCTGCGCGTCCTGGCCGAGGGCGTGCCGGGGGTGAAGGGCGTGAGCTTCCCGGGCGAACCCGCGCCGGCCAAGGAGTAGCCCTGGCCGGGATGGCGCTTCACCGCGATGGCAAAGCCGCCATCGCGGATCGCACCACCTTGCCGAGAGGGCGATTCACCCCGATGGCGAGGCCGCCATCGCGGATCGCACCACCTTGCCGAGAGGGCGATTCACCGCGATGGCCAAGCCGCCATCGCGGATCGCACTCTACCCGCCGTAAAGCCGGCCCAGCCCCTCCGGATAGCCCGAGAGGGGCCGGGCGCGGACCGCGCGCCGGGCGGGCGCCATGCCCGCCAGCGCGGCCGCTAGCCGCACACCCGCCACCGTGCCATCCACCAGCGGCACTGAAACCTCCGGCTGGAGCGTGGCGGCGACGCCGGCCAGCGGCCCGCCGGCCAGAATGACCACCTCCGCGCCATCCTCTTCCACGCTGGCCCGCACCAGCTCCAGCAGCAGGCCGCGGCGTTCCTCGGCCACCTGGCCCGGGTCGCCCGCGAAGGCCGGGCCCATGCGGAAGCCGGCGCAGCGCGCGGCGAGGCCCGAACGCTCCAGGCAATCCTCGAACATGGGCCGCAGGGCGGCGGTGAAGCTCACGATGCCGAAGCGCCGTCCCAGCAGGCAGGCGGCGTGGAAGGCGGCCTCGCTGATGCCGATGACGGGCACGTCGAACATCTCCCGCGCCGCCTCGACGCCCGGATCGCCGAAGCAGGCCACCACGGCGGCGTCGAAACCGCCCCGGTGGGCCGCCAACCCGGCAAGGGTCGCCGGCCCGGCCACGAGCCAATCCGCGCGCGTCACGATCAAGGGAAGCCCGAAAGGCGCGGTGATGGTGGTGACCTCCGCCCCCGGCGGCGTCGCGGCGGCGGCGGCCTCGGCGATGCGCCGCGTCACCCCCTCGGTGGTGTTGCTGTTGATGACCAGGATGCGCGCCACGGGGGGTTCCTTGTGCTGTGGCCCGGAGGGGCGGAATGGGGATAGGCTACCCCCCATGGCACCGGACACCCAGGCCCCCATCCCACAGCAGGCCGCCCCGTCGCGGGAGGCGGCGCCGCGCGGCCGCTTCATGGGGCGCATCGGCACGCGCGCGGCCGGCATCGTGCTGCTGATCTTCGCGGTGCTGCTCTATCTCGCGGGCAGTTCGCTGCTGCTGCTGTCACGCCAGGGCGAGATCATCGAACTCATGGGCGTGCGCGACCGCGTGGCGACCGAGGCGGTGGACGACTTCTCCAACGACGTCGCCGAATACGCCCAGGCCTTCGCCGCCGTCATGGCCGGCGCCCTGCCGCCCGGCGTCACCGCGGGCCGCATGGTCCGCAACGCGGAGGGCATCTCGGAATCCTTCGCCCTGCTGGATGAGCTGGTGGGGGCGCGGCTGGACAGCGTGGTGATCGAGGCCGCGCGCGACATGGCCGCCCGCCTGCCGGACCTGTCGGACCGCGTGCGCGACGCCTTCATGGCCCGCGCGCGTGACCAGTACGGGCCGCTGCAGGAGGAATGGCTCGACATCGTGGTGGCCTTCAACGCCGTCTCGGCCCGGGCGCGCGAGATCAGCAAGGCCGATGCCGATGCCTCGCTGGCCACCGCGCGCGGCATCCAGGAATCCGGCCGCCGCGCCATCCTGATCGCGACCGGCGTGGGCATGCTGGGCGTGCTGCTGGTCTGGGTGGTGCTGGTGCGGCTGACGGCCCAGCCGCTGGAACGCCTGGCCCGCGCCATGCAGGCCCTGGCACGCGGCGATGCCGGCGTGCGCGTGCCCGAGGCCGGCCGCCCCGACCAGGTCGGCGAGATGGCGCGCGCCGTGGAGGTGTTCAAGCAGAACCTCGCCAACACCCAGCGGCTGATGGACCAGGCGCTGGAAGGCGCGCGGCGCACCGCCGTGGTTACCACCCAGGCCAGCCAGGCCATCGGCCAGGTGAGCGAGGGCGCCATGACGCAGCTCGCGGAATTGCGCCAGGTCTCCGACGCCCTCTCCCAGACTGCCGACGCCATCGCCGAGGTGGGGCGCGGCACCCAGCAGGCCCGCGACACGGCGGCCGAGGCCCGCGCCCTGCTCGCCGAGAACCTGAAGAAGGTGCGCCTGCTGATCGAGACCGTGGATGCGGTGGGCGAGGACACGGAGCGTGTCACGCGCATCGCGGGCGTCATCGCCAAGATCGCGACCCAGACGAACATCCTCGCCATCAACGCCGCCATCGAGGCCGCCCGCGCGGGCGAGCACGGGCGGGGCCTCGCGGTGGTGGCCGAGGAGGTGCGGGCGCTGGCCGCCAATTCCGAGGCCCTGGCGCAGGAAATCGCGGATGTGGTGCTGCTCGCCGGCCGCCGCGCGCGCGAGGGCGCGGGCACGGCCGCCGCCGTGGGCGAGGCGATGGACGGGCTGGAGACGCTCTCCAGCGAGAGTGCCAGGCTGGCCGCCGGCATCGCGGTGGCCATGGAGGAGCAGCAGGCCACCATGGCCTCGCTCGACACCCGCGTGGCGACGCTCACGCGCATCGGCCAGTCCAATGCGACGGCCGCGGAGGAAATCACCGTGACCATGATCGACCTGTCCCGCCTCGCCAGCGAATCCCGCGCGGCGGTGGAGAGCATGGCGGCCCGCCCCGCATGACAACAACGGGCATGAGCACCTCCATCCTGGTCGTGGACGACAGCAGCTTCAACCGGCTGCTGCTGAAGCGCCGCCTGTCCGAACTGGGCTATCCGGAGCCCGAGATGGCGGTGGACGGGCGCGAGGCGCTGGCGGCCATCGCGGCGCGGCGCTTCGACGTGATGCTGCTCGACCTCGAGATGCCCGAGCTGGACGGCATCGGCGTGCTGGAGGCGCTGCACGGCCAGCCCCATGCGCCCCCCGTGATCGTGATCTCGGCGCAGACCGAGATGTCGGGCGTGATCCGCTGCATCGAGCTGGGCGCGGAGGACTACCTCCCCAAATCCTTCGACCCGCCGCTGCTGCGCGCGCGCCTGGCCGCCGTGCTGGAGAAGAAGCGCCTGCGCGACCTGGCCGATGAGCGGCTGGCGGCGCTGGAGGCGGAACTCGAATCCGCCCGCCGCGCGCAGCTTTCATTGGTGCCGCGCGACTTCGCGGGGCTTTCGCGCGGCGCCATCACGGTGGCGGCGCATATGGAGCCGGCGCGGGAGGTGGGGGGCGACCTCTACGACATCCTGCCGCTCGGCCAGCACCACTTGATGTTCGTGGTGGCGGATGTGGCGGGGAAGGGGGCCTCGGCCGGCATGACCATGGCCAGGGCGTTCGGCCTGCTGCGCGCGGCGGCCCGGCTGGCGGATGCCGCGGGCACGCTGCCGGACCCGGGCGCGCTGCTGGCCACCGCCAATGAGGACCTCGCCGCCGACAACGAGGACATGACCTTCATCACCGCCGCACTCGGCATTGTGGACACGCGCGATGGTTCGGGGCGCATCGCGGTGGCGGGGCATGAGGCGCCGCTGCTGCTGGGCCCGGCCGGCGTCGAGACCCTGGGCGGTTGGCGCATCCAGCCGGCACTCGGCATCATCGAGGGCTTGGCCTATGCCAGCGCGCCCTTCGCGCTGGCCCCCGGCCAGGGGCTGCTGCTGCTGAGCGATGGCGTGACCGAGGCGCAGGACCACGCGGGCGCGCTGTTCGGCAAGGAACGCGTGGTGGCGGCGCTGGCGGGACAGGCCGAGCCCGCCCCCGCCATCGCCACGCTGCTGGCGGCCGTGGCGGGGTTCGTGGACGGGGCGCCGGCTGCCGATGACGTGACGGTCCTGGCGCTGCGCCGCGCCGCAACCTGACGCCCCCCGGCGCGCTGTTCCCCCAGACAGTTTGAAGAGGGAAACGCGTGCAGATCCAGGTGAACACGGACGACAATATCTCCGGCCGCGAGACGCTGGTGGCCCGGGTGCAGGAAGATGTGGAGCAGGGCCTGGCCCGTTTCGCCCAGCAGGTGACGCGCATCGAGGTGCATCTGAGCGACGAGAACGCCGCCAAGCCCGGCGACAGCGACAAGCGCTGCCTGATGGAAGCCCGGCCCTCCGGCCAGAAGCCCGTGGCCGTGACGCATATGGCGGCGACGCTGCCCGAAGCCTGGGCGGGAGCCATCAAGAAGCTGCGCGCGCTGCTGGACACGCAACTGGGCAAGCTGAACGAGAAGAAGGGCGCGGAATCCATCCGGGATAATGATCTGAGGTAGCCCCGCCCGATCGTCGCCGGCGCAGCCGGCGGCGTGAATCGGCCGGGCGGTCCAGCGTCCGATCGTCGCCGGCGCAGCCGGCGGCGTGAATCGGCCGGACAGACAGCGTCCGATCGTCGCCGGCGCAGCCGGCGGCGTGAATCGGCCGCCCAGAAAGCCTACAGCCCGTCCGGCTCCAGCAGCAGCACCGCCTCGCCATTGCCGAGCACGCCCACGCCGCCCACGCCCGGCGTGGCCGCAAGCTCCGGGTGCAGCGGCTTCAGCAACAGGTCCGTCCGCCGCCCCAGCCGCGCCACGGCCAGGGACAGCCGCCCCCCCGGCCGGCGCAGCACCACCACCGCGCCAGGCCGCGCGGGCGGCAGGCGCAAGACGGTCTCCAGCGCCAGGGGCGCGGCATCGGCCGCGCATTCCTCCGGGCGCAGCACCGCCTCGACGCGCCCCGCCGGCAATGCGTAGGAATGGCCTCCCGCTTCCACCAGCAGCACGGGCTGGATGGCGGCGTTGAGCGGCACGTCCAGCGTGAAGCGGGTGCCCTGGCCTTGGGTGCTCTCCACCCGCACCACGCCCCCCGCGCGCCGCGCCGCTTCCTGCACCACGTCGAGGCCCACGCCGCGGCCCGAGGTCTCGCTCACCGCCTCGCGCGTGGAGAAGCCGGGCAGGAAGAGCAGCGCATGGATATCGGCCGGCGCCAGCCGTGCGGCGGCGTCCGGCGAGAGCAGGCCACGGTCCACCGCGCGCGCCAGGACCAGCGCCTCGTCAATGCCGCGCCCGTCATCGGCCAGGCTGACGCGCAGCCTTCCGGGCAGGCGTTCCGCGCTCAAAACAAGCTGCGCGGTGGCGGGCTTGCCGGCCGACATGCGCTCGGCGGGGGGTTCCACGCCATGATCGGCGGCGTTGCGGATCAGATGCAGCAGGGGGTCGGCCAACGCATCGGCCAGCGCGCGGTCCAGCTGCACATCCTCGCCCTCCACCACCAGGGCGGCCTGCTTGCCCCCGGCCTCGGCGGCGGCGCGCAAGGCGCGGGGCAGGCGGGTGGCCAGCGTGGCGAAGGGCACGACGCGCAGTGCCAGCACCGCCTCATCCAGTTGGCCGAGCGTCAGGGAGACGCGGCTGGCCGCGCGTTCGGCGGCCCCCGTCGCGGCGCGCAGCCGCTCCAGCGGCCCCGCGATGCGCGCGGCGAAGGCCGGCGGAAGGCGGCCCTGCAAGGCGCCCAGCTCCGCCAGGGCCGCGCGCGCCTCGGGTGCGGCCAGCGCCTCGGTCAGCGCCAGCGAGGCTGAGCGCAGCTCCGTCTCCAGCGCGATGACGGCATCGATCCGGTCCTGCCGCACGCGCATGGTGGGGGCGGGGGGCGGGGCGTCGGCGGGGGCGAGATGCGCCAGCGCCACGCCTTCGGGGTCGGTCTCGGCGCGCAGGGCCGCGATCTCGCCGGCCGGCAGGGCGCTGGCCAGGAAGATGTCCATGGCCTCGGGCGGGCCGGCGCTGGCCAGCACCTCGCCGGTCCGGGCGAGGAAGGGGGCGGCCAGGGATTCCGCGGCGGCGAGCGGCCCCAGGCGCAGCCGCCAGATGCGCTGCCCCCCGGCCATGGCGGCGGCGGCGCGCGCATGGGCCGAGGGCGGCAGCACGGCGGCCAGCCCCGGCGTCAGCGGCGGCGGCGGGGGCGCCAGCGCGCCCTCCAGCGGCCGCCCGGCGGTGAGCGCCGCCTCCAGCCCCGCGGGCCGGGGCAGGCCGCGCAGCGCGAGGTCCTGCACCTGCCGGCCGAGCGTCTCGGCCCCCTCCATCCCATAGGCGAGGGCGGCATCGGCATAGTCGCGCGCGGCCTCGGCCAGTTCCGCCTCCGTGGCCGCGCGCAGCGGGTCCGGGTCGGGCGGGTCGGGCCAGGCGATGGCGGCGCCCGCGGGCAGGCCGGTATTCGCCTCCAGCAGAAGCAACGCCGCGCGCAACCGGCCGAAGGCGGCGGCGGAGCCGGGGGCGGCGCGCAGCAGCATGGCCAGGCGCGGCAGCCCCGCGCCCTCGGCGGCCTCGGCCAGGCCGGGCAGGGCCTCGCCCCGCGCCAGGGTCGGCACCTCCTGCGCGAGCCGCGCGGCGAGGCTGAGGCGCAGTGGCGAGGCGCCCGCCACGGGCGCGGCGGAGATGGCGGGGTGCGCGGCCTCCGGCCGGCCCTCGGCCAGTGCCGCCAGCCGCGCCAGAAGCTCCGGCGGCGGCGGCGCATCGGCCTGGCGCTCCAGCAGTGCCGCGCGCTGGACCCGCAGCGCGTCCACCGCCGCCAGCAGCGCGTCGCGCGCCGGCGCGTCCAGCGCCATGCGCCCGGCCCGAACCAGCCCCAGCACATCCTCGGCACGATGGGCCAGCGCGCCCATGCCCTGCGCGCCAAGGGCCGCGGACATGCCCTTCAGGCTGTGCATGGCGCGGAACAGCACATCCACCGGCGCGCTGCCGTCCAGCCCCAGTTCGAGCGTGTCCAGGTGCTCCGCCGTCTCGGCGGCGAATTCCTGCCAGAGCGGGTCGTCGGCTTCCATCAGCGCTCCAGTGCGGCGCGGGCGGCGCGCAGGATGGCCTCGCCCGACCGCGCGGCGAGGTCGGGCGAGAGCGCGCCCGAGGGCTTGGCCACCGCCGCCCGCGCCCCGCGCCGCAGTGCCTCCAGCGCCGCCGGGCTGCCCGGATGGGCGGCGGAGGACACCACCACCACCTCGCCCGGCCCCGCCAGCGCCCATTCGGCCAGGAAGCCCATGCCGTCCAGCACGGGCATCTCGAGGTCGAGCAGCGTCAGGTCCGGCCGCAGCCGCGCCAGTTCGGCGAGACCCGCGCGCCCGTCCATGGCCTC
Organism: Roseococcus suduntuyensis; assembly: GCF_014196305.1. Taxonomy (GTDB): domain Bacteria; phylum Pseudomonadota; class Alphaproteobacteria; order Acetobacterales; family Acetobacteraceae; genus Roseococcus; species Roseococcus suduntuyensis. The sequence continues at coordinate 215,589 of NZ_JACIDJ010000003.1, read as the reverse complement.
GCCCACCACGGTGAAGAGGGGGTCGGTGGCCAGGATCTCGCGCAGCAGGCGGCGGATGGTGGCGCTGTCATCCACGATCAGCACGCGCGCTGTGGTGTCAGGTGAGTCCCCGGGCGCGTCGCCAGAGGCCAGCGCGGCCAGCACGGGGGCGGCGGCGCGCAACGCCTCCAGCGCCTCCTCGCCCTCCAGCGCGGAGAGGGCCGCACTGAGCGGCGCCATCTCCAGTGCCTCGGCCATGGCGAGAAGCTGCGCCACATGCCGCCGCGCGGCCGTGAGGTCGGGGGCGGCGGCCAGCGCGGCGCAGCCGGCGGCGAATTCCTCCTGGAAGGCGGCGAGAAGCTCGGGGTCGGTCATGCCGGCCACCAGCCGCGCAGCAGCGCGCCAAGGGCCTGGGGCGGCAGCGCCTCCGCGCCCGCCACACGGGCGGCGGCGGCGCGCGGCATGCCCGGCACCACGGCGCTTTCGGCCGACTGCACCAGCACGCGTCCGCCGATCGCGGCCAGCGCCTCGGCCCCCGCCGCGCCATCCTCGCCCATGCCGGTCAGCACCACCGCGGCCGCTGGCAGGCCCGAGGTGGCGGCGGAACGGAACAGCAGATCGGCCGAGGGATGCACCACGCCACCGCCGGGGGCCAGGCGCAGCCGCAGCCCGTCGCCCGCGCGCAGCACCACGCCATCCTCCGGCAGCAGCAGCGCCTCGCCGCCGCGCAAGGCCTCCTCCGGCCCTGCCGCGCGCACAGGCCAGCCCGCGCGTTGGGCGAGCTGGGCGGCGAGTTCCGGCGCCAGGCCGCGCGGCATGTGCTGGGCGATCACCATGGGCACGGGCAGCGGGCCCGAGGCCGCCAGCAGCGCGGCCAGCGCCTCCGGCCCGCCGGTCGAGGCCGCGACCAGCACCAGCGGCGGCGGCGCCCCCAGCGCTGCCCGCGCGGGCGTGGCACCCGGCCGCCCCACCTGCGCCCGCGCCCGTGCCCAATGCCGCAGCCGGTCGCGCAGGGCGCGGTCGAGATGGCCGAGGTCGAGCCCGCCCAGCCCCGTCTCCTTGCTGATGTAGTCCGCCGCGCCCGCGGCCAGGGCTTCCAGCGCGGCCGGGCTGGCGTCCTGGGTGTGCTGGCTGACCATGACCACGGCGGGCGGGGCGTCGAGCGCCATGATGCGCCGCGTGGCCTCGATGCCCGACAGCACGGGCATTTCCACATCCATCGCCACGAGTTCGGGGCGGAGGCGGCGCACGGCCTCGACGCCGGCCTCGCCATCCGCGGCCTCGCCCACCACGCTGAGGTCGCCATCGGCCTCGATGATGCGGCGCAGCGCCATGCGCATGAAGGCGCTGTCGTCCACCACGACCACACGGAGGGGGGCGGCGTTCATGCCGCCAGCGCCGTGGGGGAGAGCAGCATCAGGTTCTCCCCCTGCACCCGGGCAAGGCCCGTGACGAGGCCTTCGCCGGTCCCCAGCGGGGTGATGTCGGCGGCCGGGACGCGCCGCACCCCCTCGATGGCCGAAACCGCCACCAGGCATTCGCGGGCCAGCGCCAGGCGGATCATGGGCGTGGCGGTGCCATGGGCGGCGGGGGCGGCGCCCAGGCGCAGCCCGGCATCGCGCACCGGCAGCAACTCCCCCCGGTGCGGCGCCACGAAACCGCTGCCACCCGGGCCGCCGCCACCGGGCAGGGATTGCGCGCGGACGGGGGCAAGCACGGCCCGCACGGCCTCGGCCGGCAGGGCGGCGCGCAGCCCGCCCGCGCGGAACAGCACCAGATGGCGTTCGGGGATGGTGCGGCTGGTGGCCTCTTCCAACGCGGGGGGTGCCAGCGCCAGCGCCGCCCGCGCCTCGGGGCCGTCCAGCCATGCCTCGAACTGCCGCAGCGCGGGCACGGCGGGCCCGGCCGCGATGCGCGCGGCGGGCAAGCCGAGCCGCCGCCCCTGCCAGCGCAGCGCCAGCAACCAGGCGGGCGCCTCCTCCGCGCCGCCGCCGCCCGCGAGAGCAAGGCTGTCCAGCACCAGGATGGGCGCGCCGCCGGCCAGCGCCAGCCCGCGCACCCAAGGGGGCGCGCCGGGCAGGGGCAGCAGCTCGGGCATGGGGTGGATGTGCTCGGCGAGCGCGGAGGGCAGGGCCAGCGCCACGCCGGAGAGGCTGAGATGCAGCGCCTCCAGCCCCGTGCCACGGCGGCGCGCGGCGGCGGGCGGCGCGGCTTCGGGCCGGGGCGCGGCCTCTGCGGGCAGGGGGCGGGGCGGGGCCGAGACGGGCTCGGCCGTGCCGCCGCCCAGCGCGCACCAGCCGCCGCCCGGCAAAGGCAGCAGGGGGGCGGGCTCAACCATGGAGGAGGTTCTCGTCCAGATGCGCCATGCCCGGCGGGTGGCGGTCGGTGGGGCCGAGGCCCAGCACGCCGCCGGGCGCCAGCGCGGCCGCGAGCCGCGCCAGCAGCCCCGCGCGTGCCTCCTCCGTCAGGTAGATCAGCACGTTGCGGCAGAAGATCACGTCGAACCCGCCGGGGACGCCGAGGCCCGCATGCAGGTTGGCGCGGCGGAAGCGCGTGCGTGCGCGCAGGGCGGGCGAGGGGTGGCCCCCCGCGAAATCCGGCAGCAGGTCAGGCGGCACCAGGGCCAGCGGGTCGCCCAGGCCGGGTTCCAGCCGGCCGGATTGCGCGCGGGCCAAAGCGGGGCGGCAGAGGTCGAGGCCCAGCACCTCCACGGGCCAGTCGGGCGCGGCGGCGCGGGCCAGGGCGGCGAGGGTGAAGGCCTCCTCGCCCGAGGCGCAGCCGGCCGAGAGCAGGCGCAGCGCCCGCCCCTCGGCGCGGGCCCGCGCGGCGAGGCCGGGCAGCAGGGCGCCGAGGGCCGCGCATTGCGTGGGGATGCGGAACAGCCGCGTCTCCTGCACCGTCACCGCATCGAGCAGCGCGGCCCAGGCCGGGTGGTCATGGTCCTCGGGGGAATTGGCACAGGCGGGCAGCAGCGCCGAGGCGGCCGCGAGCCGCCCCGCCAGCACGGGTGAGGGCGCCAGCCCCGCGATGCGTCCGAGCGCCCCCATCACGCCCTCCGCCAGGTCGCCATCGGCCAGGCGGGCGGGCGCGGACATGGGCGGTCAGCCCGAAGCGGCGTCGGCCCGCGTGTCGAAGGCGGGGATGATCTTGTCGAAGCCGCTGATCTCGAAGACCTCGCGCACCGCGGGCTGCAGCCCGGCCACCGCGAAGCCATGCCCCGCCGCCTTGGCCTGCTTGGCCGCCTTGAGCAGCACGCGCAGCCCGGCCGAGGAGACGTAGCGCACCGCCGAGAGGTCCGCGATCACGGCACCCTGGCCCAGCATCGCCAGCAGCTTCGCCTCGGCCGCCGCCGCCGTCGCGGTGTCGAGGCGGCCGTCGAGCACGGCCACCGCCTTTCCGCCTTCGCTGGTCTCGGTGATCTCCATTCGTGGTCGCTCCGTTGTGGGGGCAGTCCGCGAGGGCGGATACCCATTGTCAGGCACAGGTTAATCCAAGATACGCGCGCCGCGAAATCCGGCCCGCGGAGGGAATGTTCAGAATTCGCGGGGCAGCAGGCAGGTCAGCCGGTTCACGCCGGCCCTTCGCTCCCAGCTGGCGTCGCGCGTCATCTTCCGCAGCAGGTGCAGGCCGAGCCCGCCCACCTCGCGCGAATCCACGCCCTCCTCGGTGTGGGCCGCGGGGGCGGCCAGCGGGTCGAATTCCGGCCCGTCATCCTCGAAGGCGATGGCGACCCCCGCCTCGGTGACGGTGGCGGTGAAGGCGAAGAAGCCCGCGCCCGTGCCGTGCATGACGACATTGGCCGCCAGCTCCTCCGCCACCAAAGCGAGCCGCATGGCCAGCGCGGTGGGGATTTCGGCCTGCTCGGCGAAGGCCTCCACCTCGTCCAGCAGACGCGCCACATCCTCCGTGCCGGGGGGCAGGCGCAGCGTCATGCGGGGCTGGTCCATGCGGGCGGGCCTCGTGTGGTTGGGCGATGAGACTAGCCCCGCCGCCGCGCGCTGGGAAATCCTTGGCTTGACGCGGCGCGGGCTTCGGCGGCACCTCCGAACCAGGAGAGCAAGCCCTTGAAGTTTCTTTGCGTTTTTGTGACATGACGCCGAAGGCGACCGCGTAGCATGGACCTCACAGCCACCCTGCTGGGCGGGCTTGGCCTGTTCTTCCTGGGCGTGCGCGGCCTCTCGGGGCCGCTCGCCGCGCTGGCGGGGCCGCGGCTGCGGGCGGGGCTGGCGGGGGGCACGGGCTCGGCCGCGCTGCTGGGGCTGATGCTGGGCGGGCTGACCCAGAGCAGCAACGCCGTCACCTTCATCACGGCCTCCATGCGCGCCGCGGGGCTGCTGCCCCCGCAGCGCGCCCTGCCGCTGCTGGCCTGGGCCAATGTGGGCACGGCGGGGCTGGTGCTGGTGGCCACCATGGATTTGCGGCTGGCCGCGCTGTGGGTGCTGTTCCTGGCCGGCGTGCTGACCTTCCTGGACCGCGGGCCGGCGGCGGGCGGGCGCCGGGCCGCTGACGCGCAGGGGCGGCTGCGCCCGGCGCTGGCCGCGCTGACGGGGCTGGGGCTGATGCTGCTGGGCCTTGGCCTGTTGCAGGCGGGGGCCGCGCCGCTGCGCGATGCGCCGGGGGTGCAGGCGCTGCTCGCCGCCACCGCCGGCATCGCCTGGCTGCTGGTGCCGCTGGGGGCGGGGCTGGTGCTGGTGACGCAATCCTCCTCCACCGTGTCCATCCTGTTGATCACGCTGCATGTCGCGGGGCTGGTCTCGCTGGAACAGGCGGCGCTGGGCATCTGCGGGGCCTCCTTCGGCTCCGGCCTGGCGGCCTGGATCCTGGGGCGGGGGCTGCGGGGCTCGGCGCGGCAGGTGGTGCTGTTCCAGCTTGTGCTGCGCGCGCTGGGCGCCGCGCTCTTCCTGGCCGCCCTGGCGCTGGAAATGAGCACCGGCGCGCCCCTGGTCCTGGCCGCGACCGGCTGGCTGGCCGAGGGGGCCGGCACCCGGCTCGCCCTTCTGTTCCTGCTGCTGCAACTGGCCATGGCGCTGCTGGCGCTGGTGCGGCCCGAGGCCTGGGCGGGTCTGATGGCGCGCCTCGCCCCCGCCGACGCCCAGGAGGTGGCGGGCCAGCCGCGCTTCCTCCACGTCCAGGCCCTGGCCGACCCGCCCTCCGCCCTGCCGCTGGTGACGGCCGAGCAGGCGCGGCTGCTGGCGCGGCTGCCGGGCACGCTGGGCTCCCTGCGCGGCGAGGCGCCCGAGCCCGACGCCGCCGGCAGCCCGTCGCTGGAGGCGGCCATCGGCCATTTCCTGGACGGGCTGCTGGCGCGGGAACTCGCCCCCGAGGACCTCACCGCCGCCGTCACCGCCCGCGCGCGCCTCGATGGGCTGGTGGCGCTGCGCGAGGCGGTGGAAGGCTTCGCCGAGGCGGGCGCGGAACTGGCCCACCCGCGCGTCGCCCCGCTCGCCGAGGCGCTGCATCTGCTGCTGGAGGAACTCTCCGCCCTCGCCCCCGGCGAGGACCCCGCCTGGCTGGTGGAACTCGCCGCCGACCGCGGCGAGATGATGCAGCGCCTGCGCCGCGCGGCCGCCCAGGACGCGCCGGAGGCCATGTTCCGCCTGACCGGCCATTTCGAGCGCGCGGTGTGGTGGGTGCGGCGCCTCGCCCTGCTGGCGCGCGAGGCGGCTTGACAGCGCGGCGCGCGCGCGCCGACGCTTGCCCATAATCACAACGGGGGGCGCGCCATGAATGACGGCATGCCGGCACGCGCCGGCGCGGCGGAATTCGCCGAATACCTGGAGAATGTCCGCCGCCTGGTGGACGAGGTGCTGATCCCCGCCGAGCCCCGCCTGGAGGGCCAGGAAACCCTCCCCGAGGATTTGACGCAGCGCCTGCGCGAGATGGGCCTCTTCGGCATCTCCATCCCCACGCGCCATGGCGGGCTCGGCCTCACCATGGAGCAGCAGGTGCGCGTGATGCTGGAGGTGACGCGGGCGAGTTCGGTGTTCCGCGCGCGCTTCTCGACCACGATCGGCCTCGGCTCCCAGCCCATCCTCTACAATGGCAGCGAGGCGCAGCGCGCCGAATGGTTGCCGCGCATGGCGAGCGGCGAGGTCACCGCCGCCTTCTGCCTGACCGAGCCCGAGGCCGGCAGCGATGCGGGCGGCGTGCGCACCACGGCGCGGCGGGAGGGCGCCGACTATGTGCTGGACGGGGTGAAGCGCTACATCACCAATGCCCGCCAGGCCGATGTCTTCATCGTGATGGCGCGCACGGAACTGGGCACGAAGGACGCCTCCGGCATCTCGGCCTTCATCGTGCCGGCCGGCACGCCCGGCCTGAGCTGCGGCCCCGCCGACCGCAAGATGGGCCAGGATGGTTCCGCCACCTCCGAGGTGTTCTTCGACGGCGTGCGCGTGCCGGCGGAAAACCTCATCGGCGGGCGCGAGGGGGGCGGCTTCAAGACCGCCATGCGCGGCATCAACCACGCCAGGCTGCATGTCGCCGTCACCTGCGCGGGCCAGGCCGAGCGGCTGATCCAGGAGACGCTGTTCCATGCCCGCCACCGCCGCCAGTTCGGCCAGGCGCTGGCGGAGTTCCAGATGGTGCAGGGGCGGCTCGCGGACATGCGCAGCGAGGCGCTGGCCGCGCGCAGCATGATCCTGGAGACGGCCCGCGCCTTCGACGCGGCGGGCGAGGCGCAGGGCCCGATCATCGCCGACATCGCCTGCTGCAAATTGTTCGCGAGCGAGATGGTGGGGCGCGTCGCCGACCACGCCGTGCAGATCCATGGCGGTGCGGGCTACATGCGCGGCACGGCCGTCGAGCAACTGTTCCGCGACGTGCGGCTGTTCCGCATCTTCGAAGGCGCGTCCGACATCCAGCGCCTGCTGATCGCCCGCGACATGATCAAGGAGAGGAGCGCCCGATGATGCGACGCCGCCATCTGCTCGCCGCGCCCGCCCTTCTGGCCGCGCCGGCGCTTGCCCAATCCTGGCCGCAGGGGCCGGTGCGGATCGTCTCGCCCTTCACGCCGGGGGGCGCCTCCGACCTTTCCGCGCGCTTCGTCGCCCAGGCGCTGACCCAGGCCACGGGTGGCACCTTCCTGGTGGAGAACCGCACGGGCGCGGGCGGCAATCTCGGCATGGACCATGTGGCGAGGGGGCCGGCCGATGGCTCGGTCTTCGTGGTGGCCGCCGCCGCCGCGGCCATCAACCAGACCTACTACCGGAACATGCCCTTCGACCTGCTGCGGGACTTGGCCCCCGTGACGGTCGTGATGATGGTGCCCAATGTGCTGTCGGTGCATCCCTCCTCGCCCGCGCGGGATGCGCGGGGCTTCGTGGAGTGGGCGCGCGGGCAGGCCTCCGGCATCACCTATGGCTCGGCCGGCATCGGCACCGTGCCGCATCTGGCCATGGAGATGTTCTGCCGCCGCGCGGGCATCAGCGCGACCCATGTGCCCTTCCGGGGTTCCGCGCCGGCGGTGACGGAATTGGTGGCGGGCCGGCTGCAGGCGGTGTTCGAGAACCTGCCGCCGCAATCGGGGCAGCTGCGCGCGGGCAGCATCCGGGGCCTGGGCATTTCCTCGACCGAGCCGCATCCGGACTTCGCCGACATCCGCCCCATTGGCGCCGCGTTGGGCTGGGAGGCCTTCGCGCCCGTCGCCTGGCAGTCGCTGATGGCGCCGGCCGCGACCCCCGCCCCCATCATCGCGCGCGTGGCCGAGATCGTCGCCGCCGCGCTGCGCCAGGAGGAACACGCGGCGCGGCTGCGCGCGGCCGGCGCCTTGCCCTCCGGCATGCCACCCGCCGAATTCCACGACTTCCTGGCGCGCGAGGTCGCGACCTGGGGCGAGGCCGTGCGCGCCGCCAACATCAGGGCCGACGGATGATCCATTCCATTCAAACCCGCGCTTCTCGCCTGCTGGGCGTGCGCTATCCCATCGTGCAGGGGGGGCTCGCGCGCGTCGCCAAGGCGGAACTCTGCGCGGCTGTCAGCGCGGCGGGGGGGCTGGGGCAGATCTCCACCGTGGGGCTCGCGGATGCCGAGGCGCTGCGCGCCGAAATCCGCCGTGCCCGGGCGCTCACCGACAAGCCCTTCGGCGTGAACTTCCCCCTCGGCCGGATGGACTTCACCGCCATGATGGAGGTGGTGCTGGAGGAGGAGGTCGCCGTCATCGCCCTTACCGCCGGCAACCCCGCGCCCTGGATCAAGCGCATTGATGGCCGCGCGAAGGTGCTGGTGCTGATCGCGGGGCCGGAGCTGGCGAAGAAGGCCGAGGGCGCGGGCGCCGACCTCGTGGCCACGGTGGGCTATGAGGGCGGCGGCCACCTGGGCCGGGGCGACGAGACGACCATGGTGATGGTGCCGCGCGTGGTGCGCGCCGTGTCCATCCCCGTGCTGGCCTCGGGCGGCATCGCGGATGGGGCGGGGCTGCTGGCGGCCCTCGCGCTCGGGGCGGAGGGTGTCGAGATGGGCACCCGCTTCGTGGCCAGCGCCGAGGCCCACGCGCATGCCAACTACAAGCAGGCGCTGGTGGCGGCGGAGCCCATGGGCACCACCGTCATCAAGCGGTCGCTCGGCATGCCGGGCCGCGCCCTGCGCTCGGCCCACACCGAGGCGATCCTCGCCGCCGAGGCGGCGGGCGAGGACATCGTGCCCATGATCGCGGGCCCGCTCAACGCGCGCGGCGTGGACGATGGCGAGCTGGATCAGAGCTATCTCTGGGCCGGGCAATGCGTGGGGCTGATCGGGGAGGTGGAACCCGCCGGCGCCATCGTGGAACGCATGGCGCGCGAGGCCGGGGAAGGCCTCGCGCGGATGAACAGGGCCTTTCAGCCGACGGGGTGAAGCGCCGGCTTGCCCGCCAGCACGGCGGTCAGATTGTCCAGCGCGCGGTGGCCCATGGCGTCGCGCACCTCGATGGTGGCGCTGCCCAGGTGGGGCAGCAGCACCACGTTCTCCAGGCCGAAATAGCCTTCGAACACCACCGGCTCGCCATCATAGACATCGAGGCCGGCGGCGCGGATGTGGCCGGACTTGAGTGCGGCCACCAGCGCCACGTCGTCCACGCTGCCGCCGCGGCCGGAATTCACCACCAGGCTGCCGGGCTTCATCTGCGCCAGCCGCTCGGCGTTCAGCCACTTCCGCGTGGCGTCGCCGCCCGGGACGTGCATGGAGATCACGTCAATGGTGGAGAGGAAGCCCGCGTCATTGTCGTGGAAGATGGCGCCCTGCTCGGCCTCGGCCGGCAGGCGCTGCACGTCGCGGTAATGGATTTCCATCTTGAGGCCGCGCGCCATGGACGCGAGTTCCCGCCCGATGCGCCCCATGCCGAGGATGCCGAGCTTCTTGCCCTCCAGCGTGACGCCCATCAGCTGCGTGGGCGCCCAGCCCTCCCATTTGCGGGCGCGGACCATGCGCTCGCCCTCGCCGGCGCGGCGGGCGGCCATGAGCATGAGGGTGAGGGCGGTTTCGGCCGTGGCGAAGGAGAGCACCTCGGGCGTGTTCGTCACCGTGATGCCGCGCGCCTTCGCGGCGGGCACGTTGATGTGGTCATAGCCCACGCTGAAGGTGGCGATGGCCTTCACACTGGCGGGGAGCGCCGCGATGGTCTCGGCACTCATCGGGTCGCCCGCCGCGCAGAGGATGCCGGCCGCCCCCGCTTCGGCCGCGCGGCGGGCGATCTCGGCGCCGTCGCGGAACCAGGGATCGTCCTGCGGGTTCAGGCGCGCGTCGAACTCGGCGGCCGCGCGGGCCTCGATGGCCGCGGGCAGCTTGCGGGTCAGCAGCAGGACGGGCTTGGGCATGGTGAATTCCTGGTCAGTTCCGGTGTCGGGCCGCACCATAGCCGCTGGCCCCCGCCTTGCCAGAGGGGGCGCGTTTCGGCAGGGTCCGGCACAGGTTCACCACAGGGGTTTTTGGCATGGATTTCGGGCTGGCAGGGCGTCGCGCGCTGGTGATGGGGGCCTCGAAGGGGCTGGGGCGGAGCATCGCGGAGGCGCTGGCGGCCGAGGGCGCGGCACTCGTCATCACGGGCCGCGACCAGGCGAGCCTGGATGCCGCCTGCGCCGAACTCCGCGCCAAGGGCGCGGGCTTCGCCCAGGGCATCGTGGCCGATGTGGCGGACCCGGCGCAGATGGACGCGCTGGCCCAGGGGGCCCAGGCCGCGATGGGCGGCGTGGACATCCTGGTGCAGAACCATGGCGGCCCGCCGCCCGGCCCCGCCTTGGAAGTCAGCGAGGAGCTTCTCTCCACCTGGTTCCAGCGCATCGTGCTTTCGCCGGTTCGCCTCACCAACGCGCTGCTGCCCGGCATGCGCGAGCGGAAGTGGGGCCGCATCATCAATGTGGGCAGCACGGGCATGCTGCAGCCCCTGCCCAACATGGTGCTGAGCAACACGCTGCGCGCCTCGATCATGGGCTGGATGAAGACGCTCTCGGCCGAGGTGGCGCATGAGGGCATCACCTGCAACATCGTGGCGCCTGGCGCCATCCGCACCGACCGCAGCCTGGAGACGGCGGGCAGCCTGGCCGCGCGCCAGGGCAAGAGCGTGGATGATGTGATCGCGGAGCGGTCCAAGACCATCCCCGCCGGGCGCTACGGCCTGCCCGATGAGTACGGCCCGCTGGTCGCTTTCCTGTGCAGCAACCAGGCCGCCTACATGACGGGCTGCGTGCTGCGCGTGGATGGCGGGATGGTGCGCGGGTGGTGAACACGTCTGTCCGTCTCGCCGCCGACATCGGCGGCACCTTCACCGACGTCGCCCTCGAAGCGCAGGACGCGGACGGCGAGGCCACGCGCTGGACCGCCAAGGTCCTCACCACGCCGCACGCGCCGGAACTCGGCGTGCTGGAGGGCGTGCGCGTGGCGCTGTCGCGCGCGGCACTCACCCCCGCCGATGTCACGCTCGTGATCCATGGCACCACGCTCGCCACCAATGCGCTGATCGAGCGCAAAGGGGCGAAGACCGCGCTCATCACCACCGAGGGCTTCCGCGACGTTCTGGCGCTCGGCAATGAGAGCCGATACGACCAGTACGACCTCAACATCGAGCTGCCGCAGCCGCTGGTGCCGCGCCGCTGGCGCCTGCCGGTGGTGGAACGCCTGGACAACACCGGCAAGGTGCTGCGCCCGCTGGATGAGGCGAGCCTGCGCGCGCACATCCCCTTCCTGAAGTCCGAGGGCATCGAGGCCGTCGCGGTCGGCTTCCTGCACGGCTTCGTGAACCCCGCGCACGAACAGCGCGCCGCCGAAATCCTGCGCGCCGAATTGCCTGACGTGCCCGTCTCGCTGGCCTCCGAGGTCAGCCCCGAGATGCGCGAGTGGGAGCGTTTCAGCACCACCGTCGCCAACGCCTATGTGCAGCCGCTGATGGCGAGCTATCTCGGCCGGCTGGAGGCGGGGCTGCGCGAGATGGGCGTCGCCGCGCCGCTGTTCCTGATGCTCTCGGGCGGCGGCCTCACCACGGTCGAGACCGCGTCGCGCTTCCCCATCCGCCTGGTGGAAAGCGGGCCGGCGGGCGGCGCCATCTTTTCGGCCTTCGTGGCGCGGCAGCGCGGCTGGTCGAAGGTGCTCAGCTTCGACATGGGCGGCACCACCGCCAAGGTCTGCCTGATTGACGACTACGCGCCGCAAGCGAGCCGCACCTTCGAGGTGGCGCGCGTGGGCCGCTTCAAGCGCGGCTCGGGCCTGCCGCTGCGCATCCCCGTGATCGAGATGGTGGAGATCGGCGCGGGCGGCGGTTCGCTGGCCTCGCTCGACGCCATGGGCCGCATCCAGGTGGGGCCGGAAAGCGCGGGCGCCATGCCCGGCCCCGCCTGCTATGGCCGCGGCGGCACCAAGCCCGCGGTGACGGACGCGAACCTGACGCTGGGCCGCTACGACGCGGCGAGCTTCGCGGGCGGTTCGCTCGCGCTGAATGAGGCCGCCGCCGCCACCGCGCTGGACGCGCATGTGGGCGGCAAGCTCGGTCTTGAGCCCGGCATGGCGGCGCTGGGCGTGGTCGAGATGGTGGACGAGAACATGGCCAACGCGGCCCGCGTCCATGCCATCGAGAGCGCCAAATCCTATGAGGGCCGCGCCATCATCGCCTTCGGCGGCGGCGGGCCCGTGCATGGCTATCGCGTGGCGGAGAAGATCGGCGTGAACCGGCTGCTGGTGCCCTCGGGCGCGGGCGTGGGTTCCGCCATCGGCTTCCTGCGCGCGCCCGTGGCCTATGAGGTGGTGAAGAGCCTCTACACGCGCTTCGCCCGCTTCGACCTGGACGGCGTAAACGCGCTGCTGGCGGCGATGAGCGCCGAGGCCTCGCAGGTGGTGGCCGAGGGCAGCTTCGGCGCGCCCACGGTGGAGAACCGCATCGCCTATATGCGCTATGTGGGGCAGGGGCATGAGATCGCGGTGCCCATGCCGGTGCGGGCGCTGGTGCAGGGCGACATCGCCGCCATCCGCGCGGCCTATGACGCCGAGTACACCCGCTTCTACGACCGCCCCGTGCCCGGTTCGGATGTGGAGGTGCTGAGCTTCGCCGTCACCGTCGCCACCGTGGTGGACCACGCGGACCCCGTGGCCGAGGTGATGGACGCCCCCGCGCCCGCGCCCATCCGCACCCAGCAGGTGCGCGACACCGCGACGGGCCAGGTGGCCGAATGGGCCGTCTACGCGCGCGACGACATGGCGCCGGGAGCGACCGTGCCCGGGCCCTGCATCGTGGTGGAGGATGAGACCTCGACGCTGGTGGGGCCGGGGTGGTCGTGCCGGATGGATGGGCTGGGGTATCTGGAACTGACGAAGGGAGACGCTTGATGCTCACCGATTCACGCCTCCGGTGCTCGCTTCGCTGCGCCCTCCTGCGATCGGAGAGACTGGCATGAACGCCCTCGAAAAAATCCAGCGCCAGATCCAATGGAACCGCCTCATCGCGGTGGTCGAGGAACAGGCGCAGACCATGATCCGCACTGCCTTCAGCACCACGGTGCGCGAGGCGGGAGATCTTTCGGCCGGCATCTTCGACCTGGAAGGGCGCATGCTGGCGCAGGCCGTCACCGGCACGCCCGGCCATGTGAATTCCATGATGGAATCCGTGGGGCATTTCCTCGCGAAATTCCCCGCCGCTAGCATGAAGCCGGGCGACCACTACATCACCAACGACCCCTGGCTCGGCACCGGGCACCTGCATGACCTGACGGTGGTCACGCCCGCCTTCCGCAACGGCGCCATCGTGGGGCTCTTCGCCAACACCGCGCACATCATTGACATCGGCGGGCTCGGGATGGGGCCGGAGGGGCGCTCCGTTTTTGAGGAAGGCCTCTACATCCCCATCGTGAAGTGTTTCGACCAGGGCGCGCCCAACGAGACCTTCTTCGACTTCATCCGCGTGGGTTCCCGCACGCCGGTGGAGCTGGAAGGCGACATCTACAGCCTCTGCGCCTGCAACGATGCGGGGGCCAAGCGCCTCGTCGAGATGATGGACGAGTACAAGATGGACAGCCTGGACGGGCTCGCCACCTTCATCTTCGACAGCAGCCTGGCCGCCACGCAGGAAGCGATCGCCGCCCTGCCGCGCGGCACCTACCAGGCCGAAATCCGCAGCGACGGCTATGAGGCGCCCGTCACCCTCCGCGCCGCCATGACGCTGCACGAAGACCGCATCGTGGTGGACTATGCCGGCACCTCGGGGCTGTCCACGCGCGGCATCAACGTGCCGCCCTCCTATTGCCGCGCCTATTCCTGCTTCGGGATCAAGTGCGTGGTCGCACCCGACATCCCCAACAACTGGGCCAGCCTCAAGCCCTTCGAGATGATGATCCCGGAGGGCTGCATCCTCAACGCGCCGCGCCCCTATCCGGTCAGCGTGCGGCACGTCATCGGCCAGCTCATTCCTGACCTGATGATGGGCTGCCTCAGCCACGCCGTGCCCGACCGCGTGAACGCCGAGGGCTCGTCGGCGCTGTGGAACCCGCCGCTCCGCGGCGGCAGCCAGGTCAGCGGCCAGGCGGCCGAGACCGAGGATTTCGAGATCATCACCTTCAACTCCGGCGGCACCGGCGCGCGCCCCACGAAGGACGGGCTGGACGGCATCGCCTTCCCCTCCGGCGTGCGGACCATGCCGGTGGAAGCCACCGAGAACGTCGCCCCCGTCATCTTCTGGCGGAAGGAGCTGCGGCCCGACAGCGCGGGTGCGGGCCAGACGCGCGGCGGCTTCGGCCAGATCATGGAGATCGGCGCCAAGGGCGACGCCGAATTCGCGGTCAACGCCATCTTCGACCGCGTGGCCAATGCGCCCAAGGGCCGCCTCGGCGGCGGCGAGGGCGCCAATGGCTGGGTCGGCCTGGATGACGCCAACGGCACCGTGCTCCGCACCAAGGGCTTCCAGGTGGTGCCCAAGGGCCGGCACCTGCTGCTGAAGCTGCCCGGTGGAGGCGGCATGGGCGACCCGCGCCAGCGCGACCCCAAACTGGTCGCGCGCGACGTGGCCGATGGGCTGGTGAGCGCGGCCGAGGCGAAGCGTCTCTATGGGTGGGGCGGCTGAGCCCCCTCGGCACCGCAGCACCGCACAGCGGCTGATTCACGGCTTCGGCCCACCGAGAGTGCGACGATGGCGGGGTGACCTTCTCCCCGCCCGCCCCTCATTTGGCTTGAGCACCGGGCTTTCCAATCCCCATTCCATGTGTATGACTTTAAAATAACCAAGCATGGGTGGAGCGGTCGGTGCGGTTCGGATCATTTGGCTATGGTGTGGCTTTGCGCAGCAGCACGGCGCTGACTGGCGTCTCGCGTCCTTCCCGTCCTGTCTCGCTGCTGGCCTCGGCTGCCTTCGCGGTGCTGTGCGGCCTGGCGGTGCCGGCCGCCGCGCAACCGGTCTGGATCGGGCCGGGCACGGATTTCAACACCGGGTCGAACTGGAGCACCGGCATCGTGCCGGATGGCGGGGGGGCCATCTTCCAGAACACCGGGCCGACCAGCGTGTTCACCAGTGTCAACACGACTTTCGGTGGCATCACCTTCGCGGCCGGTGCACCGACCTACACGCTGACCCTTGGCGATTTCGCGCAGTTCAGCGCCGATGTCGTCAACAACTCCGGCGTCGAACAGATCATCGTTGTCCCCACCGGACAGACGCTGTTCATGCAGGGTTCGTCCGCCACGGGCACCAACGTCACCTACCAGCTCGTCGGTCAGATGTCGCTTGATAACATCTCCCCGGGCGGGGAGTCGCGGTACGTCATCACGAACCGGCTTGTCTTCAGGGGCGCTGCGCGCAGCACCACGCTGGGTGCGCTCAGCGGCACCGGCAATTTGCAGAGCCTGACCGACAACGACATCACCGCTCGCATCGGCGGGCTCAATACCAATGACACCTTTTCCGGGCAGATCCTCCAGGGTCAGGCCGGCGCGATCCTTCTGGAGAAGGTCGGCACCGGCACGCTGACCCTGGCGGGCCTCAACCTCCACACCGGCGGCACGACCATCACCGCCGGCACGCTGCAGGTGGGCAATGGTGGCACCACGGGCACGCTGGGCAACGGCGCGGTGGTGAACAATGCGGCGCTGGTGTTCAACCGGTCGGATGTGCATCTGGTCGGCAACCTGATCTCCGGCGGCGGTACGCTGGCGCAGGAGGGCACGGGCACGCTGGTCCTGACCGGCGCCAACACCTATTCCGGCACCACGACCATCACCGCGGGCACCCTGCAAATAGGCGATGGCGGCACCATTGGCACGCTGGGCAGCGGCGCGGTGGTGAACAACGCGGCGCTGGTGTTCAACCGCAGCGACGCGGTGACGGTCGGCAACCTGATCTCCGGCGGCGGCACGCTGACTCAGGAGGGCACCGGCGTGCTGACACTGACCGGCGCCAACACCTATTCCGGCGGCACGATCATCAATGCGGGCACCATTGCGCTCGATGACCTCGGCGGCCTCGGCACCGGCCTTGTGACCCTGGATGGCGGTGCGCTGCGCAGCAATGTCACGGGCACGCTTGGCAACAATATCCGCCTCGCCGATCTCGGCACGGGCACGATCGGCGCCGCGACGGGCCAGGCGCTGACGCTGACGGGCCAGCTTCTGCTGGGCCAACAATCCGAACTCGTCTTCGGCAGCCTGACCGATACCGGCACCATCACCGCGCAATTCAGTTCGATTACCCTCGACACCTTGGCGCCGCCCTCCCTGCGGATTGCCGGCGGTACGTTGATCAGCGGCAATGGCAACATTCCCCAGCTCATCCAGCTGGCCACCACCACCACCATCGATGCCGGCGCCACCCTCGACCTGAACGGCAATGCGCCGACATCCAGCTTCGCCATCAACGACCTGCGCGGCGCCGGGCGGCTGACGAATACGGATGTGACCTTTATCCGCGCGGGCGATTTCGCCGGCGAGATCGCGGGCACGATGCGGCTGGAGAAGATCAGCGCGGGCACGCTGATCCTGACCGGCACCAACAGCTATTCCGGCGGCACGACCATAGACGCCGGCACGCTGCAGGTCGGCAATGGTGGCACCACGGGCACGCTGGGCAGCGGCGCGGTGGTGAACAACGCGGCGCTGGTGTTCAACCGCAGCGACGCGGTGACGTTCGGCAATGCCATTTCCGGCAGCGGCACGCTGACGCAGGAGGGGTCGGGCACGCTGATCCTGACGGGCGCCAACACCTATTCCGGCACCACGACCATCACCACGGGCACGCTGCAGGTGGGCGATGGCGGCACCACTGGCACGCTGGGCAGCGGGGCTGTGGTGAACAACGCGGCGCTGGTGTTCAACCGCAGCGACGCAGTGACCGTCGGCAACCTGATCTCCGGCAGCGGCACACTGACGCAGGAGGGGTCGGGCACGCTGATCCTGACGGGCGCCAACACCTATTCCGGCACCACGACCATCACCGCGGGCACCCTTCAAATAGGCGCTGGCGGCACCACTGGCACGCTGGGCAGCGGGGCTGTGGTGAACAACGCGGCACTGGTGTTCAACCGCAGTGATGCGGTGACGGTCGGCAACCTGATCTCCGGCGGCGGCACGCTGACGCAGGAGGGCACCGGCGTACTGACACTCACCGGCGCCAATACCTATTCCGGCACCACGACCATCACCGCGGGCACCCTTCAAATAGGCGATGGCGGCACCACGGGCACGCTGGGCAGCGGGGCTGTGGTGAACAACGCGGCGCTGGTGTTCAACCGCAGTGATGCGGTGACGGTCGGCAACCTGATCTCCGGCAGCGGCACGCTGACCCAGTCCGGCACCGGCGTGCTGACACTGACCGGCGCCAATACCTATTCCGGCGGCACGATCATCAATGCGGGCACCTTGGCGCTGGGCGATTTGGGCGCGCTCGGCGCCGGGCTCGTCACGATCAATGGGGGCACGCTGCGCTCCGACGTGACGGGCACGCTGGCCAACAACATCGGGACCGGCACCAGCGGGACGCAGACCATCGCCGCCGCCAGCGGGCAAGACCTGACCTTGGGCGGCGACCTGATCGTGAATGGACCGGTCACCTTGGCCTTCGGCTCGGCCACCGAGACCGGCACTGTGACCCTGGGCCTGAGCGGCGCCAGCGGGCTAGATACCGCGGCCCTGCTGGTTGCCGGCGGTACGCTGCGGACCGGGAATTTAACTGGCGCCGTGTTCCTCTCCACCTTCGGCACGACGACCATCAACGCGGGCGCCACGCTCGACTACGACACCACGCTGGGGACGGAGTTGGTGATCACCAACCTTCTGGGCAGCGGCACGCTCACCAACAATGGCTTGACGGTCATCTTGCGGGGCGATTTCGCCGGCGAGATCGCGGGCACGATGCGGCTGGAGAAGGTCAGCTCGGGCACGCTGATCCTGACCGGCGCCAACACCTATTCCGGCGGCACGACCATCACCGCGGGCACCTTGCAGGTGGGCGCTGGCGGCACCGCTGGCACGCTGGGCAGCGGTGCGGTGGTGAACAACGCGGCGCTGGTGTTCAACCGCAGCGACGCGGTGACGGTGGACAACCTGATCTCGGGCAGCGGTACCGTCACGCAGGCGGGATCGGGCCATCTGATCCTGACCACAGCCCAGACCTATACCGGCGCCACGCTGGTGCGGTCCGGGCGGCTTTCGGTGAATGGCTCCATCGCCGCATCCGCCGGCGTCACGGTGGAGGCGGGCGGCACGCTGGGCGGCACGGGCACTCTGCCGGGCGTTGCGGTGCTGGCCGGCGGGGCGATCGCGCCGGGCAATTCGATCGGCACGCTGACCGTCAGCGGCAACCTCACGCTGGCGCCGGGCTCGATCACGCAGATCGAGGTGGATGGCCCGCTGGCGGACCGCATCAACGTCTCCGGCACGGCGACACTGGGCGGCACGCTGCAACTGGTGGCGCTGGGCGGCAGCTACAACTTCAACGCGCCCTACACGCTGATCCAGGCCAGCGCGGTGGCGGGCAGCTTCGCCACGGTGGACACGCAGGGCAGCTTCGGCGCCGGCGTGACCAGCACGGTGACCACCACGGCGACAGAGGCGCAGCTGGTGCTGACGCCGGCGATGCTGGAGCCGATCATCACCGACCCGCCGCCGCCGCCGCCGACCCCCGGCGTGCCGGTGCCGATCCTGGGCCAGGGCACGCCGAACCAGATCGCGGTGGCGCGGGGCTTTGACCGGGCGGTGACACGCGGGGCCGATGTCTCGGCCTTCTTCCCGCTGTACAACCTGCCGGCGGCGCAACTGCCGCGCGGGCTGGACCAGGTCTCGGGCCAGGTGCACGCGGTGGCGGCGGGGCTGCACGCGCAGGGCGCCGGGCAGTTCCTGGGGGCGGTCCTGGACCCGGCGCGGAATGCGGAGGCCCTGGGTGATGGCGCGGCCGGTTCCACGCCGCGCTACGCGGTCTGGGCCACGGCGCTGGCCGGCAACCAGCGGATGGGGGCGGGCGGCAACGCCCCGAACTTCGTCTCCTCGACCAGCGGCGGCGTGGCGGCGGGGGCCGATGTGCGGCTTTCGGCGCAGGTGGTGGCGGGCCTCGCGCTCGCGGCGACGGGGGCGACGGCACGGCTGTCGGAGGGCCTGGGCCGGGCGGAAGGCACCCAGTTGCAGGGGGCGGTGTATGGCACGGGCCAGTTCGGGCCGCTGCGACTGGCGGCGGCGCTGGCCTATGGCGCGACGGAACTGTCCACGGAGCGGCAGGTGCCGTTCTTCGGCGCCGGCCAACTGCGTGGGGATGTGACGAGCCAGGGCGTGTCCACGCGGCTGGAGGCCGGGTGGCGTGTGGCGGATGTGCTGCCGGGCGTGGCGCTGACGCCGCAGCTGGCCTTTCAGGGCAGTTGGTACACGGTGCCGAGCTACTCGGAACGCGCGACGGGCGGGCAGGGGCCGGCGGCGCTGGCGGTGGCCGGGCAGACGCACGGGCAGTCGCGGCTGGAGGTTGCGGTGCGGGCGGATATGAGCCTGGGCACGGCGCTGAGCGGCTTCGCGCGGGCGGGCTGGGCGGCGTATCTGCAGCGGGATGCGCGCATGAGCGCGCAGTTCATCGGACTGCCGCAGGCCGGCTTCACGGTCAGCGGGCCGCGGCCGGACGCGCATGCGGCACTTGTCTCGGGCGGGTTGGATTGGCGGCTGAGCCCCTCCACCACCGTGACGGCGCGGGTGGATGCGGAATTGTCGGGCCGCAGCCACGCCGTCAACGGCACCGCGCGCATCCGCTACGCCTTCTGAGGCGGGCGAGGTCCGGCGGCGTTGCCCAGGCTGCGGCCTTCTCTCGGCCAGGCAGCCTGGCAGCACATCAGACCAACTCCGCGGCTCCCAGGAGCCCGCAGCACCTGGGGCAGCGTCCGATCGGGTTGAACCGCGAAGCGGTTCAGCCGATCGGACGCTGCTCTAGCCTTTCGTCGGACGCCGATAGGTGTTCCGCACCGTCTGCAGCAGCGCGTTGTTGTCCTCGCGGCTCACCACATAGATGAAGATCACCGCGAGCCGCCGGTCGCCGATGCAGCGGATGGCGATGCTGTCATCGCCACGCCAGCCGAACACCGTCTGCCGGTCGTTCGAGATGCTGCCACGGAAACCCGCCTGGCGCGTGGCCTCCACGCCGGTGCTGAGGCAGGCATCCTGCCCGTCATTGACGGCTTCCCAGGCGGTGGTCACGGTCGCGGCCTGGGCCGTGCCGATGCCTGCGGCGAGCGCAAGGCCCAGCATCCAAGTGCGAGGCTTCATCATGGCTTCTCCCTCGATCTCAAGGGGCGAAGCGCGCCCCCGCGGCCAGTATGGCAGAAGAGGATGCGGTGGAAACGCTTGACGCAGAAAAATTCCGCCTGGAGCAGGCGGCGTTCACATGCGTTCGCGCAGCCTGCTCCAGCCGTTGTCGAGAGCGGGATTCAGCGTTCTCGGCGATGCCACCTCAACGCCTCCCGCCCCTAATGGATTTCGGGTTCCTCCACCGCTTCCGTGCCGCGCTCCAGGAAATCCATGTCGCAGCCGTTGTCCGCCTGGTTCACATGCGCCTGGTAGAGCCCGGTCCAGCCGCGCGCCTGCACGGGCTTGCGCGGCGTCCAGGCGGCGCGGCGGGCGGCGAGTTCGGCCTCCTCCACCAGAAGGTCCAGCTTTCGCGCGCTCACGTCGAGGCGGATCATGTCGCCATCCCGCACCAGGGCGAGCGGCCCGCCCAGCGCCGCCTCGGGTGCCACATGCAGCACGCAGGTGCCATAGCTGGTGCCGGACATGCGCGCGTCCGACACGCGCACCATGTCCCGCACGCCCTGCGCCAGCAGCTTCTTCGGGATGGGCAGCATGCCCCATTCGGGGAAGCCCGGCCCGCCCACGGGGCCGGCATTCTTCAGCACCAGCACACTGTCCGGTGTGACGTCCAGCGCGGGGTCATCCAGCCGCGCGTCGAGGTCGTTGTAGTCCTCGAACACCACGGCCGGCCCGGTGTGGGAGAGCTTCTCGGCGCTGGCCGCGCTCTGCTTGATGACCGCGCCATCAGGGGCCAACGAACCGCGCAGCACCACCACGCCGCCATTGGGGTGCAGCGGGTTGTCGAGGGCGCGGATCACATCGGCGTCGAACACCTCCGCACCCTGAAGCTGCGCGCCCAGCGTGCCGTTCACCGTGGTGGCATCCAGCGCCAGATGCGGCGCCAGCACGTTCAGGAAGGCGCGGCTGCCGCCGGCGTAGAAGAAGTCCTCCATGAGGTAGCGGTCGCCATTGGGGCGGAGGTTCGCGATCAGCGGCACGCGCGCGCTGATGGCGTCGAAGCGCTCCAGGTCCATCGCGATCCCCGCCCGCCGCGCGATGGCGATGAGGTGCGGGATGGCATTGGTGGAACCCCCGAAGGCCATGGTCGCCGCCACCGCATTGTCCAGGCTGCGCTGGTCCAGCAGGCGCGTGATGGTCAGGTCCTCCCACACCATCTCCACGATGCGCGCGCCCGCCGCCGCCGCCATGCGCGGATGCGCGCTGTCCACGGCGGGGATGCTGGCGGCACCCGGCAGCGTCAGCCCCAGCGCCTCGGCCGCCAGGGCCATGGTGCTGGCCGTGCCCGCCGTCATGCAGGTGCCGGCCGAGCGCGAGAGGCCGGCCTCCATCTCGTTCCAGTCGCCCTGCGTGATCGTGCCGGCGCGCAGTTCCGAATAATACTTCCAGACATCGCTGCCGGAGCCGAGCTTCCGCCCGCGCCAATTGCCGCTCAGCATCGGGCCGGCCGGCACATAGATGGCGGGCAGCCCCATGCTGATGGCGCCCATGATCAGCGCGGGGCCCGTCTTGTCGCAGCCCCCCATCAGCACGAGGCCATCCAGCGGCAGGCTGCGCGCGATCTCCTCCGTCTCCATCGCCAGGAAGTTGCGGTAGAGCATGGTGGAAGGCTTCTGGAACACCTCCGGCAGCGCCATCGCCGGGATTTCCACGGGGAAGCCCCCGGCCGCCCAGACGCCGCGCTTCACATCCTGCGCGCGCTCGCGGAAATGGCCGTGGCAATGCATCAGGTCGGACCAGGTGTTGATCACCCCGATCACCGGCCGCCCGCGGAATTCCTGCGGCCCGAAGCCCAGTTGCAGAAGTCGCGAACGGTGGTTGGCCGAGCGCATGGTCTCGACGCCGAACCAGCGATGGCTGCGAAGGTCCTCGGGCCGCTTGCGCATCAGCGGGGCGCCATGCGGATGGCGCCGTCGAGGCGGATGGTCTCGCCGTTCAGGTAGCCATTTTCCACGATCTGCATGGCGAGCTTGCCATACTCGTCCGGGTTGCCCAGGCGGTGCGGGTTCGGCACCGTCTGCGCCAGCGACTGCTTGATGGGGTCCGCCAGCCTTTGCAGCATGGGCGTGTCGAAGATGCCCGGCGCGATGGTGCAGACGCGGATGGACTTGCTGGCGAGGTCGCGCGCCGCGCAGATGGTGAAGCCGATCACGCCCGCCTTGGAGGACGCATAGGGGATCTGCCCGATCTGCCCCTCATAGCCGGCCACCGATGCGGTCAGGATGCACACGCCGCGCTCGCCATCCTCCATCGCCTCGGTCTTCGCCATGGCGGCGGCCGCGAGGCGCACCGCGTTGAAGGTGCCCGTCAGGTTCACGCGGATGATGTTCTCGAAATGCGCGAGGCTGCCCGGCGTGCCGTCGCGCTCCAGGATGCGCAGCGCGCCGCCGCGGCCCGCGCAATGCACCAGAACGCGCACCGGGCCCATCGTCTCGGCCTGCGCCACGGCGGCCTGCATCGTGGCCTCGTCGGTCACGTCGGCCACCGCGAACTGGCCGCCCAGTTCCTTCGCGACGGCCGCGCCATTGCTGGTCTCGAGGTCCACGATCATCACCTTGGCGCCCTTGGCCGCCAGGCGCTTCGCGCTGGCCAGCCCGAGCCCGGAGGCGCCCCCCGTCACGATCGCGACGGCACCCTGAACATCCATGCGTCTTCTCCCTAACTTGCGGGCGCAGCGCACCACTTCCCCTTGCTTGACGCAAGCCGCCACCCTCACGACCATGCCGGGAAACATGATGAGGAACGCCCATGCCGCTGCTCGCCGAACGCGCCGCGCGCACGCCGGACAAGCTGGCCGCCATCTTTCCCGACAGCGGCGAGGCGCTGACCTTCCGCGAGCTTGATGCCCACGCGAACCAGGCGGCGCATGGCTTCGTGGCACTCGGCCTGGAGCCCGGACAGGGCATCGCGCTGCTGCTGGAGAACGGGCCGGATTTCCTCATCCTGACCTATGGCGCCAAGCGTGCGGGGCTGAGGGTCACACCCCTCTCCATTCATCTCCGTCCCAACGAGGTCGCGCATGTGCTGCGCGATTCGGGCGCGGCACTGCTGGTGGCCAGCGCCTCCCTCGCCACGCTGGCCGGCGCGCTGGACTTGGGCGCCATCGCGCACCGCTACGCCTCGGGCGGCGCATTGCCAGGCTACGCGCCGCTGGCCGCGCTGATGGAAGGCCACCCCACCACCTGGCCCGCCCTGCGCCCCATCGGCCGCGAATTCCTCTATTCCTCGGGCACCACCGGCCTGCCCAAGGGCATCCGCCGCCCCCTCATTCCCTTCGAGGACCGGCACAAGCCCGAATTCGACATGAGCTGGAAGGCCTTCTACGGCTTCGACGAGAGCATGGTGTATCTCTCGCCCGCGCCGCTCTATCACGCGGCCCCCAACCGCTACGTCCAGCGCGCGATGGACCATGGCGGCACCGCCGTCATCCTGAAGAAGTTCGACGCCGAGCGCTGCCTGGCCATGATCGCGGAACACCGCGTCACCCACAGCCAATGGGTGCCCACCATGTTCGTGCGGCTGCTGGCCCTGCCGGACGCCACCCGCGCCGCCCATGACCTCAGCAGCCACCGCTGCGCCATCCATGCGGCCGCGCCATGCCCCGTGCCCGTCAAGCGCGCCATGATCGAATGGTGGGGCCCCATCATCCGCGAATACTATGCGGGCAGCGAGGGCATCGGCACCTGCTTCATCGACAGCGAGACCTGGCTGAAGAAGCCCGGCTCCGTGGGCCGCCCGGCCTATGGCAAGGTCCACATCCTGGATGATGACGGCCGCGAACTTCCCCCCGGCGAGACCGGGCGCATCTGGTTCGAGGGCGGCGCGCGCTTCGCCTACCACAACGACCCCGACAAGACCGCGCAAGCCTACAATGATCGTGGCTGGGCCAGCCTGCATGACCTGGGCTGGCTGGACGAGGAGGGCTTCCTCTTCCTCTCCGACCGGCGCGCGGACCTGATCCTGTCCGGCGGCGTCAACGTCTATCCCGCCGAGATCGAGGCCGTCCTCCTCACCCACCCGGAGGTCGGCGAAGCCGCCGTCATCGGCGTGAAGGACCTCGAATTCGGCGAACGCCCGCGCGCCCTGATCGTCCCACGCCACCCGCCCGGCACCGATGCCCTGGCGCAGGAACTGCTGGCCCTGTGCAAGCAGAACCTCGCCGGCCCCAAGCAACCCCGCGCGGTGGAGTTCCTGGACGAACTCCCCCGCAGCGAAGCCGGCAAGCTGCTCCGCCGCGTGCTGAAGGAGCGGTACCTGTAGCGCGGGGGGCCGCGCCGCCCGCCACTACTCGGGGCGCAGCCCGCGGGCGCGGATGAACTGGCCCCAGACCTCGCTGTCCTGGCGCATGCGGGCCAGCAGGTCGGCGGGAGAGCCCGGGATGAGCACCAGCACCACCTCGGCCAGGCGCCGCTGCACATTGGCGTCATTCAAGGCGGACTGGACGGCGGCGTTGACCGTGTTGACCACCGGTTCCGGCACGCCGGCCGGGCCCAGCAATCCGAACCATCCTGGCATGATGGGCGCGTCGATGCCGGCCTCGGCCTGGGTGGGCAGATCCGGCAGGAAGGGCAGGCGCCGGGGTGCCACGAGGGCCAGCGGGGTGATGGCCCCCGCGCGGACCTGGCCCAGCGCGACGGCCAGCACGATGATCATGATGTCCGTCTCGCCCGAGATCACGCTGGTCAGCGCCTGGGCGGTGCCGGAATAGGGCACATGGGTGAAGCGCACGCCGGCGCGGTCGGCGATCATCTCCACCGAGAGATGCGTGGAGTTGCCGATGCCCGCACTCGCATAGGTGATCCGCTCCGGCGCCGCCCGCGCGCGCTCCAGCAGTTGCGCCACGCTGGTGATGCCGGAGCGCTTGCTGGCGAGCAGGATGAAGGGCGCGTCCGTGACGGGCGCCACATAGGTGAAGTCGCGCACCGGATCATAGGGCAGGTTCGGGTAGAGGTGCGGGTTGAAGGAAAGCTGCGACACGCCCGAGAGCAGCATGGCCGTCCCGTCCGGCGCCTGCTGCTTCAGGAAGTTGATGGCGACGATGCCGTTCGCGCCGGGCCGGTTCTCGACGACCACGGGCTGGCCCAGCACGCGCGACATGGGCTCCGCGATCACGCGCGCCACCGCGTCATTGGCCGAGCCCGGCGGCTGCGGCAGCACCATGCGCAGCGGGCGGGCGGGGAAGGTGCCCTGCGCCTGGGCTGCGGGCAGCAGCGCGGGGCTCGCCAGCGGCAGGGCCAAGGGGGAGGCCAGCAGGGCGCGGCGGGTCGGGCTCATCGGGGTCACTCCTGGAAGGGGCCGAGCGGCAGGTCGAGCGCGCATTGGCCGAGGTGAAGGGTCAGCACCGGCGGGCGGCCGTGCGGGATCTGCTTGAGGTGATGGGCGTCCGCACCGGCCAGCGAGAAGCGCAGCCGCGAGCCCGCGCGGAACACCCATGCGGTGGGTAGCAGCGGGATGCGGATGCGCTCGGCCACCCCGGGCACCAGCGGTGCCGCGTCGGCGCGCGCGAAGCTGCGGAACGGCCAGGTGCAGCGGTAATTGGGCGGGCAGGGCGCCTCCTTGCGGTGCAGCGCGCGCAGCAGGCCCTCGGTGACATAGCGCACCGTGCCATCCGCCTCGACCTCGGAGAGGTAGCAGAGGATGGCGGCGTCCACCTCGCTCGAGGCCAGCATCAGGTCCGCGACGGCATGGCCGGTCAGTTCCATGTCCTGTGTGAAGGGCGCGCTGTCATAGGCGGGCAGCGCCGCCTGACGTTCCTGCCAGTCGGTGTGGTAGTCGAGCGAGTTGATGGCGGCGATGCGCTCATAGCGCGTGCCGTGGCCCGAGCCCCAGCCGAAGTCGGTCGCGTGCCCGGCCGTGGCGTCGGCACCTGGCGTCGCCTGCAGCGAGCCGGGCGCGAAGTGCATCCGCGTGGTTTCCGGCACCGGCGGCCATTGCGTGGCGGACTGCCAGGCTTCGCCATGCATGGCGAAGAAGTGGATGGGCGCCTCCTCGCGCAGGCCGGTGTCACGGCCCATCAGGTATTCGTCGAAGAAGCGCAGCATCTCGCCCAGCAGGGCGAATTCCGGCTCCACCCGCGCGCGCCAGGGCGAGACGTTGCAGCGCGCGCCATGGTCCCAGGGGCCGAGCAGCAGGTGCGTCGGGTTGCCCTGCATGGTGAGGTAGCGCGCGATGGAGGAATTGGCGTAGCCCGCGCCATCGAGCCAGCCCGAGACGGCATAGACCGCCACATCCTTCGGGATGCGGCCCGAGACGGAATAGGGGCTGATATTGGCGGAGGAGAAGCCCGCGTCATGCGGCAGCGCCTCCTCGCGGAAGGGCAGGTCGGTGATGAAGTCGGGCATGCGGAAATTGCCCTGGTGCTGCGCGATGGCCGCGCGCAGCAGGCTGCCATCCGTGTCCTCGTCCACCGGTGCGGGACCGGCCAGGTCGGGGTTGGCGAAATAGCTCACCTTGGAGAGCAGGTCGCGGCGGTCATGGTCCATCGCGACCATCAGCTCGTCATAGACCTGCGCCAGGCGGTTCAGCAGGATGCCGCCCGGGTAGTAGTGGTCGGCCCAGGTGTCCCAGACGGCGTGCAGCGGCATGATGGCGCGCACCGCGGGGTGGCCGGTGCCGGCCAGGAAGTCCGACGCCGCGCCGGGGTAGGAGATGCCGGTGGCGCCGATCCGCCCATCCGACCAGGGCTGCGCCACGATCCAGTCCGCGATCTCGCGCGCATCCTCCATCTCGCGCGGGGAGCGGAAGCTGTCGCGCGTGCCGAAGCTTGCCCCCGTGCCGCGGATGTCCACCACCACCAGCGCATAGCCGCGCGGCACCAGCGCGTCGCGGAACTTCGCGGCGTTCGGGCAGGCCTCGCCCTGGCCGCCCGGCTTCATGGCGAAGCGGCGGTAATAGGGCGTGTGGACCAGCACGGCCGGCACGGGGCCGGAGACGCCCTCGGGCACCCAGGCGTCCAGCGCGAGGCGGCAGCCATCGCGCATCGTCACGTAGAGGGAGAGCGGCCGCGCCGGCAGTGCGTGCTCCGCCGGCCGCCCGGCGAGGTAGCGCGTGGGCGGAACGCGCCAGGCGGAAGTGTTCAGATCGGCATCGGCCACGTTGCTTGCAATCCTCGCGTTGGGCGCGAAGACTGCCATGGCTCCAGAGGGGGGAGAACCCTCCCGCGTGGCGCTTGTTGCCGTCGCGGAGGGGCCGTCTCCCTGGCCGAGGCGCCTACGCGCGCTGCGCCTTGTCCGCCGCGTTGCGGGCCTTGATGCGTTCGCGCGCCTCGGCCCATTCCGCGTCGCCCCAGGCCAGGTATTCCGTGTAGGAACCCGCGCCGTTGGCCAGCCACTGCCCGCCATCGAGTGCCACGGTCTGCCCCGTGATCCAGCCCGCGCCATCGCTCAGCAGGAAGGCGGCGAGGCGGCCGATATCCTCGGGCGTGCCGGTGCGGCCCAGCGGGTTGCGCGCATTCCACTTGGCGGCGGGGTCGTTCTCGCCGGGGCGGATGCGCGCGAGCATGCCCTCGGTCGGGATCAGGCCGGGTGCGATGCCGTTGAGCCGGATGCCATGCCGCCCCCACTCGATGGCGAGCGACTTCGTCATGGCGTCCAGCCCCGCCTTGGACATGGCCGACGGCACCACGAAGGGCGAACCCGTCCAGATCCAGGTGACGAGGATGGTGACGATGGCGCCGCCCGTGCCCTCGCTGATCCAGCGCTTGCCCAGCGCATGGGTGACATGGAAGGTCCCGTTGAAGACGATGTCCGACACCGCGCGGAAGCCGCGATGCGACAGATCCTCGGTGCGGGAGATGAAGTTGCCCGCCGCGTTGTTGATGAGGCGCGTGGGGCCATGCCCGGCCGCGAAGCTGGCCGCGATGGCCGCCTCCACCGCGTCGGCGTCCTTGATGTCCACCGCCTGGAAGCGCGCGCGGCCGGGGTGGGTGGCGTTGAGCTCGCCGCAGGCCTCCTCCAGCACCGGCGCGCGCCGGCCCCAGATTTCCACCTCGGCGCCATGGGCCAGCAGGAACTCGGCCATCATCCGGCCGAGCCCCGATCCGCCCCCGGTGACGAGGACGCGCTGCCCCGCCATGAAATCGGGTGCGAACATCACATGCGCAGCCCGAGGCGGTTCACGCGCGCCTCTTCCTCATCCGTCGTGCGGGCCATGAAGGCCGCGTAGTCGTCGGTGTTGAGGTATTCGAGGGGCATGTCGATCCGCTCCAGCGTGGCCAGGTGCGCGGGGTCGTGCAGGGCCGCGCGGAAGCCCTCGTGCAGGCGGTGGACGATCTCGGGGTTCATGCCGCGTGGCCCCACCAGCCCATAGGGCGAGGTGACGACCATGTTCTCGTAGCCCAGCTCCGTCAGCGTCGGCACCTCGGGGACCTTGGCCGAGCGGTTGCGCGACCAGACGTTCAGCGCCCGCATCCGCCCCTGCGCGATGAGGGTGAGCGGGCCGGAACCCGTCGCCGCCGCCTCGATATGGCCGCCCAGGATGTTGGGCGTGCTGTCCGCCTCGCCGCGGAAGGGGACGTGGATGACGTCCAGGTTCTCGCGCTGCGCGATGTCCACGAGCGTCAGGTGCGGCGTGCCATTGGCGCCGGTGTTGCCCCAGCGCACCTCGCCCGGGCGGCGGCGGCAATCGGCCACCAGGTCCGCCCAGCTCTGGTAGGGGCTGTCCTGGCGCAAGCACATCATGAACAGGTAGCCCGTCAGGTGGATGATGGGCGTGAAGTCCGTGCGCGGGTTGAAGGCCATGCGCTGCATGAAGGGCAGGCGCAGCGCGGGCAGGGGAAGCTGCGCGATGGTGTAGCCATCGGGCGGCGTCCGCAGCATGGCGGCGGCCGAGAGCGTGGCCCCCGCGCCCGGCCGGTTTTCCGTGATGACGTTCACGCCGAAGGCGCGCGTCGCGGCCTCGGCGAAGGCGCGCATCTGGATGTCGGTGGACCCGCCGGGCGGGAAGGGCACCAGCAGGGTGATGGGCCGGCTCGGGAAGCTCTGCGCGGCGGCGAGGCCGGGGGCGAAGGCCGGCGCGGCGAGGCCGGCCAGCAGCAGCTTGCGGCGGTTCATGCCCACGCCCTCAGCCGCGCAGGCCGAGGCGCGTCACGCGGGCCTCTTCCTCGTTCACGGTGCGCTGGATGAAGGCGCCGTAGTCGGTGGGGTTCAGGTATTCCACCGGCATGTCGAGGCGCTCCAGCGTGGCGAGGTGCGCGGGGTCGTTCAGCGCGGTGCGGAAGCCCTGGTGCAGCTTCTCCACCACCTCGGGGTCCATGCCCGCGGGGCCCACCAGCCCGTAGGGCGAGGTGATGACCATGTCCTGGAAGCCCAGTTCCAGCAGCGTGGGCACCTCGGGCAGGCGGCGCGAGCGTTCGCGCGTCCAGACGTTCAGCGCGCGCAGCCGCCCCTCGGCGATGAGCGGCAGCGGGCCGGAGCCGCTGGCGGTCGCCTCGATGTGGCCGCCCAGAAGGGCCGGGATGGCATCGCCCTCGCCCCGGAAGGGCACGTGGATGATGTCGAGGTTGGCGCGCATGGCGATGTCGATGTTGGCCAGATGCGGCGTGCCATTGGCGCCGGTGTTGCCGATGCGGACCTCGCCCGGGCGGCGCCGCGCATCGGCCACCAGGTCGGCCCATGTGCGATAGGGGCTGTCGCCGCGCACGCACATGATGAAGAGATAGCCCGTCAGGTGCATGATGGGCGTGAAGTCGGTGCGCGGGTTGAAGGCCATGCGCTGCATGAAGGGCAGGCGCATGGCCGGCAGCGGGAATTGCGCGATGGTGTAGCCATCGGGCCGCGCGCGCGCGACCGTGGCGGCCGAGAGCGTGGCGCCCGCGCCGGGACGATTTTCCGTGATGACGTTCACGCCGAAGGCGCGCGTGGCGGCCTCGGCGAAGCTGCGCATCTGGATGTCGGTGGCCCCACCCGGTGGGAAGGGCACCAGCAGCGTGATGGGGCGGCTCGGGAAGGCCTGCGCGGCGGCGAGGCCGGGGGCGAGCGCGGGCGCGGCCAGCCCTGCCAGCAGCAGCTTGCGACGGTTCATGTGACGTTCTCCCTGTATGTTTTTTTCGTTCTTACAGCGTGCGCGCGATGATCTCGCGCATCACCTCGGAGGAGCCGCCATAGATCCGGCCCACCCGCGCATCGGCCCAGGCGCGGCCGATCTCGTATTCGGCCATGTAGCCATAGCCGCCATGCATCTGCAGGAAATCATCCAGCAGGCGGTTCTGCATCTCGGTGCCCAGCAGCTTCACCGCCGCCGCCTCCTCGGCCGAAAGCTCGCCCTTCATGTGGCGGGCGATGCAGTCGTCCAGATAGACGCGGAACATGCCGATCTCGGCCTTGGCCTGGGCCAGCTTGAAGCGGTGCACCTGGAAGTCGAACACCGTCTGGCCGAAGATCTGGCGCTGCTTGGTGTATTCGACGGTCTTCTGCAGCATGGTCTCCATGCTGATGCCGCAGCGCACCGCGATGATCAGGCGCTCCTGCGGCAGCTGGTGCATGAGCTGGCGGAAGCCCATGTTCAGCTCGCCCAGCAGATTGGCGGCGGGCACGCGCACATCCTCGAAGAACAGCTCGCTCGTGTCCTGGGCGTGCATGCCGATCTTTTCGAGGTTGCGGCCGCGGGTGAAGCCGGGTGTCCCTTCCTCCACGCAGATCAGCGACATGCCGCGCCGCCCGGCTTCCGGATCCGTGCGGCAGACCACGATGACGAGCCCCGCATTCTGCCCGCTGGAGATGAAGGTCTTGGAGCCGTTGATCACCCACTCATCGCCATCGCGCACCGCCGAGGTGCGGACGGCCTTGAGGTCGCTGCCCATTCCGGGTTCGGTCATGGCGATGGCGCCGATCATCTCGCCCGAGACCATCTTCGGCAGCCATTCCGCCCGCTTCTCAGGTGTGGCGTAGTGCTGGATGTAGGGCACCACGATGTCCGAATGGAGCTGGAAGGCGACACCCGAGGCATTCACCCGCGCCAGTTCCTCCAGCACGATGCAGGCATGGCCGAAATCCCCGCCCGCGCCGCCCAGCTCCTCCGGCAGCATGGTGCAGAGCAGGCCCTGTTCGCCGGCCTTCCGCCAAAGCTCGCGCGGCACCACGCCGGCATGTTCCCAATCGCGGTGGTGGGGGGCGACCTCGCGCTCCACGAAGCGGCGCACCTGGTCGCGGAACATCTCGTGATCGGTCGAGAAGATGTCGCGGGCCCGGAAGGGGCGCGCGGCGGCGGCATTGGTGTCCATCGAAGTTCCTCCGGTTCTTGGGCGCGAGGCTAGCGCGGGCTTGCGGCGGGCGCGAGGGCTTCGATCTCTTCCGGGGCGAATCCGAATTCCGCCAGGACCTGACGGCTGTGCTCCCCCTTCAGGGCCGGCGGCGCGCCGATTGCGCCGGGCGTGCGCGAGAAGCGCGGGGCCGGGGCGGGCTGCACGGCGCCGTCCCGCTCCACGAAGGTGCCGCGCGCGGCGTTGTGCGGGTGGGAAGGCGCCTCCTCCATGGAGAGGATGGGCGCCACGCAGCCATCGCTGTCGGCGAACACCGCCGCCCATTCGTCGCGCGTGCGGGCGCGGAAGGCCTCGGCCAGGATGGATTTGTGGGCCGGCCAGCGGCTGGGGCTCATCCGGTCCTCGAAGGCCGCGGCATCGAGACCCATGCGCGCCAGCATCTCCGCGAAGAATTGCGGCTCGATGGGGCCGACGGCGACATAGCCGCCACAGGCGCATGCATAGCTGTCATAGAAGCTGGCGGCGCCGTCCAGGAAATTGGCGCCGCGCGCCGAACCCCAGCGCCCGCGCGCCTTCATGCCGAAGATGGGCGCCATCAGCAGGGCCGCGCCATCCACCATGGCGGCGTCCACCACCTGGCCCTCGCCGCTCGTTCCACGCTCGACCAGGGCCGCCATGATGCCCATGGCCAGCAGCATGCCGCCGCCGCCGTAATCGCCCACCAGGTTGAGCGGGGGCGCAGGGGGCTCGCCGGCCCGGCCCATGGCGTGCAGCGCGCCGGTCAGCGCGATGTAGTTGATGTCATGGCCCGCTAGCTTGGCCATGGGGCCATCCTGCCCCCAGCCCGTCATGCGGCCATAGATCAGGCGCGGATTGCGGCCGCGCACCGCCTCGGGGCCGAGGCCCAGGCGCTCCATCACGCCGGGGCGGAAGCCCTCGATCAGCACGTCGGATTGTTCGGCGAGGCGCAGCACGGCCTCCACCGCCTTGGGGTTCTTCAGGTCCAAAGCGAGCGAGCGGCGGCCGCGCATCACCACGTCGCGCCGGTCGCCGGGCGGACCGTCGGGGCGCTCGACGCGGATCACCGTGGCGCCCAGGTCGGCCAGCAGCATCGCGCAGAAGGGGCCGGGGCCGATGCCCGCCATCTCCAGCACCTTCACGCCGCGCAATGGACCCATGTCGTTTCTCTCCTGTTGTGTCGCGCCTGTGGCGCGCGGAATATATCGCGCCCATGGCGCGCGGATTACTGTGCCACGCCGAGGGCGCGTGGGTTGCTGATGGCGCAGCGCAGATCAGTGAGGCGGCGCAGCAGGGCGCGCACCTGCGGCCCGCGTTCCGTGCCCGCGCGGATGCCGGCGGCCAGCGCCGCGAGGTCCGGGGCGTCGTCCGGCGCCACGCCGATGGCGCGTGAGGCGATGGCGATGGCATTGGCCGCCATCCGCGCCTCGTAGTGCAGCGCGGGCGGCAGGGCGGGCAGCAGCTTGCCCAGCAGCGCCTCGCGCGCGGTGGCGAGAAGATCGGCCGCGTCCGGCGCCTCCAGCAGGGGTGAGGGCGCGTGGCGCGGCACCGCTTCCGGTGCAGTGGGCTGCACCGCAACGCCGTCCAGCCCGTCCACCTGCGCCAGGATGTCGAGTTCGAGTTCCGGCACGATCTGCGCCGTCAGCGCCAGTTCCAGCCCGCGCTCCCGCCCCGAGAGATGCCGCGCCCCCTGGTCCGCCGCGATGACCGCCCAGCGGATCGTCGCCGCCAGTTCCCAGAAGGGCAGGCGGTCGGGGTCGGGCGCCGCGCCCGCCTCTTCCGCATAGCCCGCCAGGAAGGCGGCGCGCGACCCGAGGCCGCCGGCCTCCAGCGCCCGGTTGCCGAAGCGCCAGCAGGGCGCGCAGAACCAGCCGAGATCGGCATGCGGGTCGCCCCAGGCGGCGAATTCCCAATCCAGCACGGCCGTGAGCCGCCCGCCTTCGACCATGATGTTGCCGGTGCGGAAGTCATTGTGGTTCAGCACGGGCGGCAGGGGCGGCGGCGCGTGGCGGGCCATGGCCTCCAGCCCCCATTCCATCACCGGGCGCGGCGTGCCGGCGGCGTCCAGCCGCGCGCGCATGCTGGCCACGAAGGCCAGCGCCGGGTCGGCGGGCGGGTCGCCCAGGAAGCCCAGCTCCGCGCGCGGCGGGGTGATGCGATGGATGCGCGCGAGTTCGCGGCCCAGCGATGCCACCAGCGCGTCATCGCCCCCCTGCGCGGCGGCGGCCTTGGCCAGCCTGTGCGCGGTGGCGCTGCCCGCCACACGGCGCATCACGAAGAAGGGCGCACCCAGCACGGAGGTGTCGGCACAGGCAAACAGCGGCTCGGGCACCGTCACACCCGCCGCATGCGCCGCCTGGAACAGCGCGAATTCCTCCAGCCGCGGCAGGGAGACGGCCAGCGTGGCGGCATTGTCCGTCCGCAGCACCCACTCCTCTTGCGCGCTGCCGCGCGTCACGGACAGCGCCCAGTTCTGCTGGATGGCGCCGCCCGTCAGCAGCGACGCCGCGCGGATCGCAACAGGCGCACCCGCCGCCTCGCTCAGCCACGCCGCCAGCCGCGCCTCATCCATGGGTGCGCCAGCCGAAATACTCGCCGCCCTCCCGGCGGAGGAAGTTGGCGATCACCATGCGGTGCACCTCCGACGCGCCATCCACCAGCCGCGCCTGGCGGGCGTAGCGATAGATCCACTCCACGATGGTGTCCTTGGAATAGCCGCGGGCACCCAGCAATTGCAGCGCCGTGTCGGCCGCCCGGTGCAGCGCGTCGGCGGCGACGATCTTCGCCGTGCTGATCTCCTTGCGCGCGAAATCCCCCTGGTCGAGCTTCCAGGCCGCGCGCATGGTCAGCATCCGCGAGATGTCGAGCTGCATCGCCGCCTCACCCACCATCATCTGGATGCTCTCCTTGTCGGCGAGCTTCTGCCCGAAGGCGTGGCGCTGCTCGATGCGCGCCATGGCGATCTCCAGCGCGCGGCGCCCCAGGCCCGTCCAGCGCATGCAGTGCGTGAGACGTGCCGGGCCAAGCCGGATCTGCGTCAGCTTCAGCCCGTCGCCCACGCCCATCACCACGTTCTCGTCGGGGATTTCGAGCCCGTCGAAGGTGATCTCGCAATGCCCGCCATGTTCCTCGGGGCCCATGATCGGGATGCGCCGCTCGATCTTCCAGCCGGGCTGGTCGGCGTGGAAGAGGAAGGCCGTCAGCCCCTTGCGCGCGTCGTCGCTGGTGCGCGCCATCACGATGAAGTGCTTGCTCTCGCCGGCACCCGTGATGAACCACTTGCGGCCGAAGATGCGCCAGCGGTCATTGCCCACGCGCTCGGCGCGCGTCAGCGTCATGCCCGGATCGCTGCCCGCGCCCTCGGGCTCGGTCATGGCGAAGCTGGACTGCACCTCGCCCCGCACCACCGGCATCATCCACCATTCCTTCTGGGCGGGGGTGCCGACCTTGTTCATCACCATCATGTTGCCGTCATCGGGCGCGGCCGAATTGAAGCAGACGGGGCCGAAGATGGAGCGGTTCATCTCCTCGTAGCAGGCGGCCATGCCGGTGAAGGGCAGGCCCTGGCCGCCGATCTCCTCGGGCAGTTGCAGGCACCACAGCCCCGCCGCCTTCACCTCCGCACGCAGGGTCTTGAGCAGGGCGGGGGCGATGTTCTCGTGCTCGTCATAGTTCGCGCGGTTGGCCTCCAGCGGGATCAGCCGGTCCTGCACGAATTGGCGCACGGCCTGGCGCTTGGCTTCGCTGCGGGGGTCGAGGGTGAAGTCCATCTGGAACGTCCTATGTCTTGCGGGCATCTTCACGCGCCGGGCCGCCATCGGCCCGGCGCGATATGCCCTAAAGGGGGTTCACGGAATGCCCGCCATCCACCGTGACCACGCTGCCCGTCATGTGGCGGCCGGCGTCGGAGGCGAGCAGCAGCAGGGGCCCGCTGAGATCATCGGGGTTGCCCAGGCGCCGCTGCGGGATGCGCTTGACCATGGCCTGCCCGGCCTCGGTCGCGAAGAATTCGGCGTTGATGTCGGAGGCGATGTAGCCCGGCGCGATGGCGTTCACGCGGATGTTGTGGCGCGCCAGTTCCACGGCCATCTGCCGCGTCAGGTGGATCAGGCCCGCCTTGGCCGCCGTATAGCCCGCCACACCGGGAATGATCCGCGCGCCCAGCACGGACGCGATGTTGATGATGGACCCACCCGTCTTGGCGGCGGCCATGCGCCGCGCCGCCTCCTGGCCCACCAGGAAGGCGCCACGCAGGTTCACCTCCAGCACGCGGTCGAAATCGTCCAGGCTGTGTTCGAGGAAGCCGCGCGTGGCCGCGATACCGGCATTGTTCACCAATATGTCCACGCGGCCCGCGGCGTCGAAGGCGGGCGCCACGCTGTCGGTTGCCTGCACGTCCAGCGCCACCACCGTGGCGCCCAGTTCAGCGGCGAGTGCGGCGCAGGAATCGGGGCGCCGCGCGGCCAGCACCACCTCGGCCCCCGCGCCGCGCAGCACGCGGGCGAAATGCGCGCCCAACAGGCCGCTCGCCCCCGTCACCAGCGCGCGCTTTCCTTGCAGCGAAAACATGGCCGCCCCTCCCCATCACTCCAGGGAGGTTTGGCCGCGCGGCGCGAGAGGTCAAGCGGCCCTCAGCGCGGGATGCGCGCGGCGATGGGCGCCCAGACCTCCACCTCGCGCGCCACATGGCGGGCGGCGGCCGCGGGGGTGGCGTCGGGCCAGGGCTCGACATTCGCGCCGCGCAGCTTCTCCAGCACGGCGGGGTCGCGCAGCACGCGGGCAGCGGTTTCGGTCAGGATGCGCTTGGCGTCCTCCGGCGCGCCGGGGCGCAGGAACAGCACCTGCCAGGCCACCAGCGCATAGCCGGGCAGGGCGGTGGCGATGGGCGGCAGGTTGGGCACCAGCGCCGACGGCCCCTCGCTCGTCACCGCGATGGCGCGCAGGCGCCCGTCGCGGATCAGCGGCATCATCAGCGTGGGGCTGTCGATGGACAGCTGCATGCGCCCGGCCAGCAGGTCCGCCACCGCCTGGGCCGCGGTGCGGTAGGGCACGAGGGTGAAGCTCGTCTCCGACAATTGCTGGAACAGCGCGCCCGCCATGTAGTTGGTCGCACCCGGCGCGGCCGTGCCGAAATTCGCGCGCTCGCCCTGGGCGCGCAGCCAGGTGAGCAGGCTGGGCAAGTCATGGGCCGGCACGTCGGGATGCACCGCCAGCACGAAGGGCTGCTGCGCGACGAGCGAGATCGGCTCGAAATCAGTCACCGGGTGGTGGGCGAAGTTCGGGTCGATCGCCTGCATCACCGGGTGGTTGTTGGTGCCGATGAAGACCGTGTAGCCGTCATTGGGCAGGCGGTGGAAACCCGCGGCGCCCACGCGGCTGCCCGCGCCCACCAGGTTCTCCGGCACGACGGGCTGGCCGAGCGCCGCCTGCATGGCTTCCGCCATGATGCGCCCCACCACATCGGTCACGCCGCCCACGCCCACCGGGATCAGCATGCGCACGGGGCGGTTGGGATAGGCGGCCTGCGCGCGGGCGAGGGAGGGAAGCGCCAGCGCGGCGGAGGCACCCAGCAGCATGCGACGGGAAGAAGACGGAAGCGGCATGAAATCAGTTCCTCATCTTGCGTTTCGGCGTGCCTGGGCGACACTAACGCCATGAGCACGCCGCGCCACATCAATCTGCAAGAACCATTCCGCGCATTGTTTTATGCGCCCTACTACGCCGCGCTCGCGCGCGACGCCTATGCGGCGGAAGGCGTCACGGTGCGCGTGCTGCCGGGCGAGGTGCCCTCGCTCGCGAAGGACAGCGTGCTGGGCGGGGCCGCGCATCTCGCCTGGGGCGGGCCCATGCGCATCCTGCTCGCGCATGACGCCGACCCTGCCTGCCCGCTGCGCAATTTCGGCGCGGCCATATTGGGCGACCCCTTCCTGCTGGTGGGCCGCGAGCCGCGCCCCGGCTTCACGCTGCGGGACCTCGCGGGGATGACGCTCGGCACGGTGGCCGAGGTGCCCACGCCCTGGTGGGCCTTGCAGGAGGATGTGCGCCAGGCGGGGCTCGACCCCACCACGCTCTCCCGCGTCACCGACCGTTCCATGGCCGAGAACGCGGCCGCCGTGGCGGAAGGCCGCCTCGACGTCGCGCAGGTGTTCGAGCCGCTGGTCTCGCAAATGGAAATGGCGGGCACGGGCCATGTCTGGCACGCCTGCGCGTCGCGTGGACCCACCAGCTACACCACCTTCTATTCGACCGCGGCCAACATCGCGGAGTTCGCGCCGGAGTTCATGGCGATGATCCGCGCGCTGGCCACGACGCAAAGCTGGTTCCACGCCGCCGGGCCCGCCGCCATCGCCGCCACCATCCGCCCCTATTTCCCGGAGCTGGATCAGGCCGTGATGGAACGCGCCATCGCGCGCTATCTCGACCTCGGCATCTGGACCACCACGCCGCATTTCCCGCCCGAGCCCTTCGAACGGCTGGAGCGGCACATGCTCACCGCCGGCGCCATCCGCCGTGCGCCCGGCTACGCGCATTGCGTGGATGACGCGATCGTGCGCCGCGCGCTCGCCTGAAACACCCGACACGACCGGGGGAGGAAGCCGGAATGCCCACCACCATGTTCGACCGCATCTGGGACCAGCACGTCGTCGCCGATCTCGGCGAGGGCTGGTCGCTGCTCTATCTCGACCGCATCCTGGTGCATGACCTCTCGGGCGGCCGCGCCATGGAGGAGGTCGCGGAGGCCGGCTACAAGGTGGCCGAGCCGCGCCACGTCTTCGCCACGCCGGACCACGCCGTCAGCTCCGCGCCCGGCCGCACCGCCGAGACCTTCCCCGTCGGTGCGAAGCTGCTCCGCAGCCTGCGCGCCCGCTGCGCGGCGGAAGGCGTGCGGATGTTCGACCTGGGGCAGCGCGGCAATGGCATCGTGCATGTCATCGCACCCGAGATGGCCATCGTGCTGCCCGGCCTGACGCTCGCCTGCGGCGACAGCCACACCTGCACCAATGGCGGCGTGGGGGCGATGGCCTTTGGCATCGGCGCCAGCGAGCTCAGCCACGCGCTGGCCACGCAGACCTTGCCGCAGCGCCGCCCGGGGAGTTTCCGCATCCGCTTCGAGGGCGCGCGGCCGCCGGGGGTCACGGCCAAGGACATGATCCTCGCCGCCATCGGCCGCTTCGGCGCGGCGGCGGGCACGGGCATGGCGATGGAGTATGGGGGCAGCGCGGTGCGCGCCATGTCGCTGGAGGAGCGGCTGACGCTGTGCAACCTCTCCATCGAGATGGGGGCCAAGGTCGGCATGGTGGCGCCCGACGACACCACCTTCGAATACCTGGCCGGCCGCGACTTCGCGCCCAAGGGCCGCGCCTGGGAAGCGGCGCTGGCCGATTGGCGCAAGCTGCCCTCCGATGCGGACGCCCGCTTCACCCGCGACGAGGTGATCGAGATGGCCAGCATCGCGCCGCAGATCACCTGGGGCACCAGCCCCGAGCAGGTGGCCGACGTCACCGGCCATGTGCCCCGTCCCGAGGAAGCCCCCGACGCCGCCCGCGCGAAATCCTGGGAAGCGGCGCTGCGCTACATGGGGCTTGAGCCCGGCCAGCCCCTCATCGGCACCAAGGTGGACTGGGTCTTCATCGGCTCCTGCACCAATTCCCGCGTGAGCGATCTGCGCGCGGCGGCCGAGGTGCTGCGCGGCCGCAAGCGCGCCCCGCACGTCACCGCCTGGGTGGTGCCGGGCAGCGAGAAGGTGAAGGCGGAAGCCGAGGCGGAGGGCCTGCACCACCGCTTCCTCGAAGCCGGCTTCGAATGGCGGGAACCGGGCTGTGCCCTGTGTGTTTCGGCCAATGGCGAGGCGGTGCCGCCCGGGGCGCGCTGCGTCTCCACCTCCAACCGCAACTTCGTGGGGCGCCAGGGCACGGGGGCGCGCACACATCTGGCCTCGCCCGCCATGGCGGCGGCGGCGGCGCTGGCCGGCAGCATCGTGGATGTGAGGAATTTCTGATGGGCATGCAGAGCTTCACCACCGTCACCGGTCCCGCCATCCCGCTGATGGCGGCCAATGTGGACACGGATGTCATCATCCCCATCCAGCGCCTGGTGGGCACGGGACGCGACGGCCTCGGCCCCTACGCCTTCGAACGCCTGCGCTACAATGCCGACGGCACCGACAACATGGACTTCGTGCCGAACCGCGAACCCTATCGCGGCAGCCCCATCATGCTCGCCGCCGAGAATTTCGGCTGCGGGTCCTCGCGCGAGGGCGCGGTCTGGGCGCTGATGGGCATGGGCGTGCGCTGCGTCATCGCGCCCAGCTTCGGTGACATCTTCTTCGCCAACTGCTTCCAGAACGGGCTGCTGCCCGTGCGCCTGCCCATCGAGGAGATCCGCCGCATCGCGGAGGACACCGAGGCCAGCCCCGGCAATGCCCGCACCACCGTGGACCTCGCGCGGCAGGTGGTGGTGAGCCCCACCGGCCGCGAAATCCCCTTCCAGGTGGATGGCCGCAAGAAGGAGGCGATGCTGCAGGGCCTCGACGACATCGCCATGACGCTGAAGCAGGCCGACGCCATCGCCGCCTGGAAGGCGCGCGACAAGGCCGCGCGCGGCTGGGCCTGGGAGAGCGTGGCGTGAAGCTGCTCGTCCTGCCCGGGGATGGCGTGGGCACCGAGGTCACGGAACAGGGCCTGCGCGTGCTGGATTGGTTCGCGCGCCACCGTGGCCTCGCGCTCGACATCACCCACCGCACTTTCGGCATGGAGAACTGGCGCCGCCACGGCACCATGATGCCCGACGAGACCTGGGCGCAAATCCTGGGTGCCGACGCCATCCTCTTCGGCGCCACGGGCAGCCTGGACCAGGCCGCCGCCGTGCCGCCCGAGGAACGCCGCAAGGGATCGCTGCTGCGGATGCGGGGCGCGCTGGACCTCTTCGCCAATCTCCGGCCCGTGAAGATGCCGGCGGCGCTGACCGAGGCCAGCCCCTACAAGCCCCGCATCACCGAGCATGTGGACCTGATCTTCGTGCGCGAACTGACCGCCGGCATCTATTTCGGTGAGCCGCGCGGGGTGGAGACGCTGCCGGATGGAACCAGGCGCGGCATCAACACCCACAGCTACACCGAGGCGCAGATCACCCGCGCCGCCCGCTTCGCCTTCGAGCTGGCGCGCACGCGGCGCAACCACGTCACCAGCGTGGACAAGGCCAATGTGATGGAGGCCGGCGCGCTGTGGCGCCAGGTGGTGGGCGCGCTGCACGCGCGCGAATTCCCGGATGTGACGCTGGAACACATGCTGGCCGACAATTGCGCGATGCAGCTGGCGCGCAGCCCGCGCCGCTTCGACGTGATCGTGACCGACAACCTGTTCGGTGACCTGCTGAGCGACGCGGCGGGCGCCATCATCGGCAGCCTGGGCATGCTGCCCTCGGCGTCACTGTCCGCGCCGGACGCGTCGGGGCGCCGGCGCGCGCTCTATGAGCCGGTGCATGGCTCGGCGCCCGACATCGCGGGGCAGGGGGTGGCGAACCCGCTGGGGTCCATCCTCTCGGTGGCGCTGCTGCTGCGCTGGAGTGCCGGGCGGCCCGAGGATGCGGCGCATCTGGAAGCCGCGGTGGAGCGCGCCCTGGCGCAGGGCGC
Organism: Roseococcus suduntuyensis; assembly: GCF_014196305.1. Classification (GTDB taxonomy): domain Bacteria; phylum Pseudomonadota; class Alphaproteobacteria; order Acetobacterales; family Acetobacteraceae; genus Roseococcus; species Roseococcus suduntuyensis. The sequence continues at coordinate 174,553 of NZ_JACIDJ010000003.1, read as the reverse complement.
CCGCACGGCGGACATCGCGGCGCCCGGCGAGGCGGTGCTGGGGACGGCGGCGATGGGGGATGCGGTGTTGGGGTGTCTATAGCGCCTGATGCGCGCAGGCGGAGCCGGAGCGCTGAATCAGTCGCTCAATGACATTGCCTGATGCGCGCAGGCGGAGCCGGAGCGCTGAATCAGTCGCTCAATGACATTGCCTGATGCGTGAAGGCGGAGCCGAAGCGCTGAATCAGCTGTTCAGCTCAGGCCGCGCCCACCACCACGCACACATTCTGCCCACCGAACCCGAAGCTGTTCGACAGCGCCGCCCGGAACCCATGCGGCCTTCCCACCGGCACCGTGTCCATGCCGATCTCGGGGTCCGGGTCGTCCTGGTTGATGGTGGGCGGCAGGAACTGGTCCCGCAGGGCGAGCAGGCACACGCCCGCCTCGATCGCGCCCGCGGCCGAGAGCGTGTGGCCGATCATGGACTTGGTCGAGGAAATGGGCGGCGCAGCCTCGGCGCCAAACACCAGCTTTGCCGCCAGCGTCTCCATCTTGTCGTTCTCGGGCGTGGAGGTGCCATGGGCGTTGATGTAGCCAACATCCCTTGGCGTCAGCCCCGCATCGGCCAGCGCGCGCTCCATGGCCGCCACGATGGCATGCCCGTCCGGCGAGGAGCGGGTGCGGTGGAAGGTGTCCGCCGCCTCGCCCACGCCCAGGATATAGCCCAGGATGGTCGCACCCCGCGCGCGGGCATGGGCCTCGCTCTCCAGCACCAGCGCCCCCGCGCCATCGCCCATCACGAAGCCGTCGCGCGACTTGGTGAAGGGGCGCGAGACCGCCTCGGGCGGCTCGTTGCGGCCGGACAGCGCCTGCAACAGGCCGAAGCGGATGAAGGCCTCGGGCTGCAGCGAGGCCTCGGCCCCGCCCGCGATGGCGCAATCCGCCTCGCCGCGCCGGATGGCCTCGATGGCGAGCTGGATGGCGGAGGCGCCGGAGGCGCAGGCGGTGGTCACGGCCTGGGGCACGCCCTGGGTCTCGAAGCGCTCGGCAAGCCAGGTGGCCACGCCGCCCAGCAGGAAGTCCTGGTAATGACTGGCGATCCCGGCGCCGGCTGCGATCATTCCCGCATGGTCCGGCGCGCCCAAGGCCAGGCGCTGCGGCCATTCGATCTCGACGGGCGGCAGGCCGAAGCAGAGCGGGCCGGGGAAGGGGCCCGACAGCCCCGCCTGGGCCAGCGCCTCGGCGATGGCGGCCTCACCCATGCGACGCAGGCGTTCGGGCGCGACCAGCGGCGTGCCGGAAGCGTCTTCCGGATAGTCCACGCAGGCGGCGACCCGCGCCTTCATTCCTGTGGTGTCGAAGCGCGTGATGTCGCGCACGCCGGAGCGCCCGGCACGGATGGCGGCCCAGCTCGACGCCGCGTCCCGGCCCACCGCCGTGACCATCCCGATTCCCGTGACCGCCACACGCATCAGATCGCCTCCAGCACCGCCGCGGCCTCGCCGCGCCATTGTCCGCACCCCGTGACCAGGACGCGCCGCGCGCGCCCCTCGGCGATCGCGTATGTGGCCAGCGCCAGGCCCGCCGGGAAGGCGGCCTCGGCCGAATGGCCGAAGAGGTCGGCCGTGAAGAGGTCGGGCGCGCGGGGCAGGGCGGCCAGTTCATCCGCCGTGGCGGCGGGCGCGCCGGAGGCGGTGGAGATGATCATGTCCGGCGCCGCCCCCATGCGGCCCAGCAGCGCGCGCAGCCGCGCCACGCGCCCCTCGGGCCGGCCCTGGCTGGTCTCGATGGCGGTGAGCCGCGCCAGCGGGGCGGGGTTGGCGCCTTCCGGCTCCAGCGTCAGGAAGGCGGCGACCGAGCCCAGCACCATGCCCTGGCGTTCGGGCAGCGGCGCCCAGGGGCCCTGGTGCAGCGCGCCGCCGAAGCCATAGAGCAGCAGCAGCTCCGGCCGGTCGCTGGTCATGGCCGCGCCCGTCAGGGCCAGGGGCGAGGTGCCGGCCGCCACGCGCCGTGCCGCCACGCGCGCGGCCTCGGCGCCGGCCACCTCCTCGCCCATCAGGGTGCGGGAGGAGCCCGCCACGCCATGGGTGATGGAGATGGAGCCCGCCAGCAAATTGGGCAATTGCGCCAGGAACAGGGTGGGCCGCAGCCCCTCCAGCAGCATCTTGTGGACCCCGGCCGGGCCAGGCTTCGCGGCCAGGATGGCGGCGTCCAGCGCGGCGTCGCGCTCGCCCCCGCCGGCGGCCACCGTCACATCCATGCGGGCGACCTGGGGCTTGAGCCCGGCCTCCTCGATGGCGATGCCGGCCGCGTGCACGCCGATGCGCTGCCAGGGCTCCATCTGCCGCATCTCGCGGCGCGGGATGAAGCGGTCCAGCGGCAATTCGGGGGTGGGATGGATGTCGCAGGGCGCATCCTTGGCGCGCGCCAGCACGGGGGCCGCGCCGCCGGCCAGGAGGGGGGTATGCACGCCGCGCCCCTCGCCATGGCTGGAGATGAGGCCCACCCCCGTCACCATGACGGGCGTCATGGCAGCAGGCCAATGGCGGTGGCGCGCGCCCGCAGCGCGGGTTCCAGCCCGGGGGCGGGGAAGGCCAGGGTCTTGAGGGTGAGTTCCGCCTCGGCCACGCGGGGAGTGCCCTCGTTCACCGCGCCCCGCAGCACGGCATAGCCCGAACCGTCATGGATCAGCTCGGCCGTCACGGTCAGTTCCGCGCCGGGCCTGACCATGCCGCGCAGCTTGGCCTCGCTCACCTTGGCCAGCACGGCCATGCGGGTGAAGCCATGCCGCGCCACGACCAGCCAGCCGGCGGTCTGGGCCATGGCCTCCACCATCAGCACGCCGGGCAGCAGGGGGAAGCCGGGGAAATGACCCTCGAAGACGGGGCTTTCCTCGGGCACGCGCGCCAGCGCCACGAGGCGGTCCGCCTCGCGCTCCAGCACGCGGTCCACCATCTCGAAATATTCGAGGCGCAAGGCTCAGCCCTGCTTGGCGGCCACGAGTTCCTCGATGCGCGTGGCCAGGCTGCCCATCACGAAGAACTGCTCGGCCGGGGCCTTGCCGGAATTGACCTGCTCGGTCCAGGCCTCGACCGGCACCTTCACGCCGAAGCGCTTGTCGATCTCGAAGACGATGTCGAGGAAGTCGAGGCTGTCGATGCCCAGGTCATTGATGACATGCGCCTCGGGCGTGATCTTCGCGCGGTCCACATTCGCCGTCTCGGCGATGATCTCCGCGATGGTGTCGAAGGCATTGGCAGGCGGCGCCGAGGACATGGCGACGGGCTCCGTATTGGGAATGAGGCGCTGTCTTTGGCGCTTTGTGGCCCCGCTGTCCAGCGCGCCCCGCGCGGGGCTCATGTGACCAAGCGTTACCACAGGTGTGGCGGCCAGCCCCGGGCACCGGGGGGTGCAAGGGGGCATCGGGGCTGGCCGCGGGGGCGGGTGGCACCAGGGGGATGGCGCCGCCCGCCCCTTTCTCAGGCCCGGCGGCCGTGTCGCAGCACCATCAGCCGCGTCCATCCGCCGTCGGCGCCGCGCACGGAGGTTTCCATGCGGCGATGGTCCTCATCCTCCCAGACCATGACGTCGCGGTAGAGGGCGGTGCCCTCGCCGGTGAAGGCGGGGCCTTCGCTTTCCAGCACCAGCTCGCGCCCATCCTCGGAGAGCGTGCCGTCATAGATGGACAGGTGCCACATCATGGACCCCACCCAGCTGCCGATGAAGCGCTGCCGCACCGGGTCGTAGCCGAGGGTGATGACGCAATGCGCCTCGCCGCCGCCGCCGGGCATCTCCCCCAGCGATTCGCCCATGATCCAATAGCCGCCGAGGGAGCGGACCCGCTCCGTGCCCTTGCCGGTGAAGCTCTGGCCATCGGGCCCCATGAACTCGCCCGTGTAGTCCCATTCGCCCAGGAAGCGGTGCAGCCAGCCGTGGCCATGGGCGGGCGGCGTGCCCATGGGGCACATCTGGGTCGGGCATGTCACGAAGGCGGTGAGGCGGTCCATCATCTCGCCCCAGCCGCGTTCGAAGCCTATGGCCTCATGCGCCGCGCGCATCTCCGCCGTGGGGTGGGACCAGTGGATGTCGAGGCGGGTGCCGCCCGCCTCGGGCGTGAAGGTGAGGGCGAGGCGCGCGCCGGGCAGGGGGCTGCCCGCCGCCTCGTCCAGCCGCATCACCAGGCGGCGCGGCGCCTCGATCGCCTCGATGAAGCCGAGGCCGCCGCATTCCTCGCCCGAAGGGTCGCCCAGCCGCGTCAGGAAGCGGCCGCCCACGCGCGGTTCGACCTCGCAGGCCGTGAGGGTCATGCCCTTGGGGCCGAACCATTCGCGCAGCTCCCCGGCGCTGGTCCAGGCGCGGAAGACCTGTTCGGGCGGGGCGGGCAGGCGGCGGGTCATGCGCAATTCGGTGTCGGCCGCGCGGGCTTGGTGGTGGGTGTCCATGGTGCTTCCTTCCTTCCTGGTGGTTCGTGTTCAGCCCAGCTGGGCCAGCAGGCGCTCCAGCGCCTCGGTCCAGCCGCGGCGGTGGTTGGTCGCGGTGGTCTCGTCGGCGAAGCGGTCATGGGTGAGGGTGAGTTCCGTGCCCTCCTCCACCGCGCGCAGCACGACCGTGAGGCGCGAGACGCGCTCGGGCGTCGAGGCCCAGCACCAGGCCAGCACCAGCCGGCGCGGCGGCTCGATCACCTCGAACACGGCCTTTGTCTCGTGCCGCTCGCCATTGTCCTCGCGCAGCACCACGTTCAGCTCGCCGCCCGGCCGCAGGTCCACGCGCGCCGATTCCACCCGCGTGTGGTGCGGGCCGAACCAGAGGGCGATGACCTCGGGGCTGGTCCAGGCCTCCCACACGCGCTCGGGCGCGGCCTTGAAGCGGCGCACGAGGGTGAGGCTGGGGGTGATGGCGTTCATGTCGGGTCCCTCGCTTCGACGATGGCGGCCAGCCGATCCAGGCTCTCGGCCCAGAAGCGCTGGTAGCGGGCGAGCCAGGCCATCGCGTCCTCCATGGGGGAAGCCGCCAGCCGGCAATGCACTGTGCGGCCGGTCTTGCGGCGGGTGATGAGGTGCGCGCCCTCCAGCACATCCAGGTGCTTCATCACGGCGGGCAGCGACATGGCGATGGGCGCGGCCAGCGCGGAGACGGTCTGCCCGTCCTCCGCCGCCAGGCGTTCCAGCAGGGCACGGCGCGTGGGGTCGGCCAGTGCGGCGAAGACCTGGTCCAGCGGGGCGGAATGCTTATCCATATGGTTCACTATCCGCGCCGCGCGCGAATGGTCAACCATTTTTTTAAGTATTGAGCCAGAGGCGGCCGCCCGCGAACCCTCTGCGCGGCCTTCCGGGCCGGAATCCGGTATCGCGCCCGGGCGTGATGCGCCCGGGTTCTTGCCCGATCCGCCAAGTCGCTTGCCGGGCGGCCGCAATCCCATAGTCTCAAGCCCATGACGCAGACGCTTCTCGACGCCGTCCGCCGCCATTCGGACGCGCATGCCGATGCGCTGGGCATCGCGCAAACCCCGGTGGCCGGACTGTCCACCGTGCGCGCCACTCGCCCGAGCGAGCTGCAATACGCCGTCAACCGCCCCCTGGTGGCGCTCGTCCTGCAGGGCCGCAAGCGCGTGACCATGGGCCGCGAGAGCTTCGACTTCGGCGCCGGCGACTCCCTGCTGATCGCGGCCGACGTGCCGACCGTCAGCCAGATCACGCGCGCCGACCTGGCCATTCCCTACTACTCCTTCGTGCTCGAGCTCGACCCGGCGGTGATCGAGCCGCTCGCGAGGGAGATGCGCATGGTCCAGCAGGGGCCAGGGGCCCGCATCAGCGTGGACCCGACCGATGCGGAGGTCGCGGATGCGGCCCTGCGCCTCCTGCGCGTGCTGGATCGCCCGGCGGCCCTTGCCGTGTTGAAGGACCAGCTGGTCCGCGAACTGCATTTCTGGCTTTTGGCAGGCCGCCATGGCGCGTCGATCCGCGCGCTCGGCGTCGCGGGCAGCCATGCGCAGCGCATCGGCCGCGCGGTGGCGATGATCCGGGAGGGCTATGCCCAGCCGCTCCGTGTCGAGCGGCTGGCAGAGGCTGCCGGGATGAGCCCCTCCTCCTTCCACCATCACTTTCGCGCCGTCACCTCGCTGTCGCCCCTCCAGTTCCAGAAGCAGCTGCGCCTCATCGAGGCGCGGCGCATGATGCTGTCCGAGGGCATTGCCTCCAGCCACGCGGCCTATGCCGTGGGCTATGAGAGCATCCCGCAATTCACCCGCGAATATGGCCGCGTGTTCGGGGTGACGCCCGCCCGCGACATGAAGCAGGCCAGGAGCGGGACCAACCTGGCTGCTTGAGCGCGCGGGCGGGCGACCGCGTGGGGCATGCCCGGGATCAGATGTTCTGGCCGCCCGAGATCTCGATGCGCTGCGCGGTGATCCAGCGGTTGTCGGGCCCGAGGAGGCTCGCGATGGCCGGGCCGATGTCATCGGGAACACCAACGCGGCCCAGCGCGGTCACGTTCGCGAAGGCCTCGTTGTAGGCCGGCGTGTCGCGGACTGCGCCGCCCAGGAAGTCGGTCTCGATGGCGCCGGGTGCCACCGTGTTGGCGGTGATGCCGCGGCCGCCGAGTTCCTTGGCCATGTAGCGGGTGAGGACCTCGACCGCGCCCTTGGCCGCCGAATAGGCCGAGAAGCCGGGGTAGGACACCCGCGTCAGGCCGCTCGAGAAGTTCACGATGCGGCCGCCATCCACCATGAGCGGCAGCAGCGCCTGCGTCAGGAAGAAGACGCCCTTGACGTGGACATTGAACAGCGCGTCGAACTGCTCGACGGTGGTTTCGCCGAAGCCGGCCATCTCGCCGTGGCCCGCGTTGTTCACGAGATGATCGAAGGTGTCGCGGCCCCAGGTCGCCGCAAGCGCCGCGCGCACGGAATCGACGAAGGCGGGAAGGGCGGCGACGTGGCCGACCTCGAGCTGGAGCGCCACGGCCTTCCGGCCAAGCGCCGCGATCTCCGCGACCACGGCCCGCGCGCCGTCGGCGCCATGGCGATAGGTGAGAATGACGTCGCCGCCGTGGCGGGCGATGCTGATGGCGGCGTTGCGGCCAAGGCCGCGGTTGCCGCCGGTGACGATGGAGATGGTGCTCATCGGGAACTCCTGTTGGAGGGGTGTTGCGGCGGCACCTATCCTCCAAGGCGACCTTTCCTGGTTGCCGGATCCTCCCTCAAGCTTGCCTGTTTCTCCAGGCGTTCCTTCCTTTCGCGCACATCCTCCACGTGAGGGGTGGCCGTGGCTGAGGCGCCTGGAACGGCGGTCTTCCGGAAGGGGGGTCTGGTAGGGGCGGGGGGACTCGAACCCCCATGGCCTTGCGGCCGCTCGATTTTGAGCCGAGTCCGTCTACCGTTCCGGCACGCCCCCGTGGGCGCTGCATATCACGCGCCGCGCGCGGGGGTCGAGAGCCGCAAGCTCTGTTACAATAGGCCACACCGCGCAACACGGCCCCGCTGTAACATTCCCGGCATGGAGACCAAGCCGCACATCCTCGTGATCGACGACGACCGCGACATCCGGGAGCTTCTGGGAAAATTCCTGGAAAAGCAGGGGCTGCGCGTGACCCTGGCGCGGGACGCGCGCGATGCGCGCAAGCTCTGGCCGCTGGCGCGCTACAACCTCGTCGTGCTGGACCTGATGATGCCGGGGGAATCCGGCCTCGACCTCGCGCGCTGGCTGCGCCAGCAATCCAGCATCCCCATCGTGATGCTGACCGCCATGGGCGAGGAGACGGACCGCATCGTGGGCCTCGAGCTCGGCGCCGACGACTACATGGCCAAGCCCTTCAACCCACGCGAGTTGCTGGCCCGCATCCGCGCCGTGCTGCGCCGCGCCCAGGGTGCGGAGGCGCAGGAGGCCGTGCCCGACCAGATCCTGCGCTTCGCCGGCTGGGTGCTGGAGCCCACGCGCCGCCGCCTGCTCAACCCCGATGGCGCGGAGGTGCCGCTCACGGGCGGCGAATACGAGCTGCTGACCACATTGCTCGACCGCCCGAACCGGGTGATGACGCGCGACATGCTCATGGACATCATCCACAACCGCCAGCCCGGCCCCTTCGACCGCGCCATTGACGTCGCCATCTCGCGGCTGCGGCGCAAGCTGGAGGATGACGGGCGCAACCCCTCGGTCATCAAGACCGTGCGCGGCGGCGGCTATGTGCTCTCGGCCACGGTCGAACGGGGTTGAGCACCGCCTCACCCCAGCGCGAATGGCGCTGGTTCGGCTGGCTGCGCCCGCGCACGCTCGCCGGCCGCACCGCGCTGGTGCTGGTGGTGGGGCTGATGTCGGTGCAGGGGCTGGGCCTGACCATCCACGCCTTCGACCGCATCGAACTGCAACGCGCGGCCGAGGCGCGTTACATCTCCAACCGCATCATCGGCCTGTGGCGGGTGCTGGCCACCGCGCCGCCCGAGCGCCGGATCGCCCTGCTGGCCGAGGCCGAATTCCCCCCCGAGGTGACCGCCACGCTGGAGGCCACCCCCCGCGCCAAGCCCGACATGCCCCCCGTGGCCCCGGGCCATGCGCGGCTGTTCCGGCTGGAGGGCCCGCCGCCCATCGTGGCTCGCCGCATGCGCCCGGCCGACATCGTCTCGGGCATGGCCGGCCCCTCGCATATCGTGATCTCGCTGCGCTTCGCCGACCCGCCCTGGGCGCCGCCCGCCTGGCTGAACCTCTCCATGCGCGTGCCCGCCCCCCGGCCCTGGCATTCCGACCGTTTCCTCTTCGCCTTCGCGGCCATGTCGGTCACGGCGCTGCTGCTCATCCTGTGGGCGGTGCGGCGGCTGACGCGCCCCGTGGCGGACCTCGCGGCCGCGGCCGAGCGCCTGGGCCGCGACGTGAACGCGCCCGCCCTGCCCGAGAACGGCCCGCGCGAGGTGGCACAGGCCGCCGCCGCCTTCAACGGCATGGCCAGCAACATCCGCCGCTTCGTGGCCGATCGCACGCAGATGCTGGCCGCCATCAGCCATGACCTGCGCACGCCCATCACCCGCCTGCGGCTGCGCGCCGAATTCATGGACGACGAGGACCAGCAGCGCCGCATGCTGGCGGACCTGACCGAGATGGAGGCGATGATCGCCTCCACCCTGGCCTTCGCCCGCGACGACGCGGCGGCCGAGCCCGCGACTCCGCTCGACCTGGCCAGCCTCGCCCGCACCGTGCTGGACGAGGCGACCGATGCGAACCCGGAGCTGGCCGAGCGCATCCATTACGAGGGGCCGGAGCATTTCGTGATGCCGCTGCGGCCGCTGGCGATGAAGCGCGCCCTCGTCAACCTGGTGGCCAATGCCCTGAAATACGGCGATGCCGCAAGGCTGACGCTGGAACCCCGCGGGGGCGGCGCGCGCCTGGTGCTGGAGGATGACGGGCCGGGCATCCCCGACCACTTCCACGAAAAGGTGTTCCAGCCCTTCCAGCGCATCGAGGGCAGCCGCAACCGCGAGACGGGCGGCACGGGGCTCGGCCTGACCATCGCGCGCAGCATTTTCCGGGCGCATGGGGGCGAGGTGACGCTTCATAACCGCGCGCCCTCGGGCGAGGACCAGGGCGGGCTGAGGGTGGTGATGCTGCTGCCGGGGTGATAGCCAGGGGCGGACCCCGGAACGGAGACCCGCCCATGGCCCTCAAGGCCGCCATCCTCCCCGTCACCGCCTTCCAGCAGAACTGCGCCCTGGTCTGGGACGACACGACCCTGCGCGCCACCGTGATCGACCCCGGCGGCGACGTGGCGCGCATTCGGCAGGTGCTGGCGGAGCAGGGGCTGGAGCTGGAGCAGATCCTGCTCACCCACGGCCACATAGACCACGCCGGCGGCGCGGATGAGCTGCGCGAGGCCTCGCCCGGCGTGCCCGTGGTGGGGCCGCACCTGGCGGACAAGATGCTGCTGGACAATCTGGAAAAGCAGGGCGCCGCCTATGGTCTGGAGGTGCGCAACCTGGTGCCCGACCGCTGGCTCACGGAGGGCGAGACGGTCACCATCGCGGGCCAGGAATTCGCCGTGCAGCATTGCCCGGGGCATTCGCCGGGCAGCGTGGTCTTCGTCTCGGAGGCGCTGCGGATCGCCTTCGTGGGCGATGTGCTGTTCCAGGGCTCGATCGGCCGCACGGACTTCCCCTATGGCGACCATGACGCGCTGATCGGCGCCATCATGACCAAGCTGATGCCGCTGGGCGACGACATCCAGTTCCTCTGCGGGCACGGGCCGGGTTCGGATTTCGGCACGGAGCGGCGGACCAACCCCTTCTTGCCGCGCTGAATTTCTTGACTTTTTTCAGTATTTCAGGGCATTGTCCGGGCCGCTAACGCCCTTCCCATGCCTACCGCATGTGGGGAACGGGTAAGATAGTAAGATCGTAAGATAGTAAGGCGGCTGACCCGACGGGGCCCCCGCGAAAGCGCCGAAGGCGGTTTTGTGGGGAATACCTCGGGGCCCCCGCGAAGACGCCGCAGGCGGTTTCGTGGGGATTAAAGTCGGGGCCCCCGCGGCAGCGCCGAAGGCGATGTCGTGGGGAACAATAATCACACCGCCGCGCTGTGCCTGCCCTTGCCGCTGTTCAGCCTGGCATCGAAGCAGGAAGCGACATGCCGCAGGAAGGGCCGCGCCTCGTCCGGCACCGTCAGCCAGGCGCCGGCCAGCCGCACCAGCCCATCCCGCTCCAGGCCCTGCAGCCCGGGCAGCGCCGATTGCAATATGGCCGCCGGCAGCGTGTCGAGGTCCAGCGCCAGGTCGCACATCACCCGTTCGATGGCCGCGCGGCGGATGATGTCCTCGCCCGTGAAGGCGAGGCCACGGACCACGGGCAGCTTCCCCGCCTCGATGGCCGCCACATAGCCGCGCTCATCGGGGATGTTCTGGGCATAGCCCTGCGGCACCGCGCCGATAGAGGAGGCGCCCAGCCCCAGCAGCATCGGCGCGTCATCGGTGGTGTAGCCCTGGAAGTTGCGGCGCAGCCGGCCGGCGGCGGCGGCGCGCGCCATGGGGTCGGCGGGCCGGGCGAAGTGGTCGAGGCCGATGGGCATGAAGCCCGCCGCGCGCAGCACGTCGGAGGCTTCCTGCGCCTGTTCCATGCGGGCGGCGGCATCGGGCAGGTCGCTCTCGAGGATCGCCTTCTGGGCGGGCTTCATCCAGGGCACATGGGCATAGCCGAAGACCGAGACGCGGTCGGCGCCGAGTTCCGCCGCCAGCGCCGCCGTCGCCGCCACATGGGCGCGGCTCTGGCCGGGCAGCCCATACATCATGTCGAGGTTGATGGCCGAAACCCCCGCCGCCCGCAGCCGCTCGACGGCGGTGCGCACCATCTCGGCCGGCTGGATGCGGCCCATCAATTCCTGCACCTCCGGGTTCGCATCCTGCAAACCGAGCGAGGCGCGGGTGAAGCCCTCCCGCGCGAGCGTCGCCACCACCTCTTCGGTCAGCGTGCGCGGGTCCAGCTCGATGGAGAGTTCCGCATGCCGCGCGAAGGGATACAGCGCGCGCAGCTTGCCCATCAGCGCCGAGAGCCGCGCGGCCCCCAGCGCGCTCGGCGTGCCGCCGCCCAGGTGCAGGTTCTGCACGATGCCATCGGCGGGCAGGGCGAGTGCGAGCAGCCGCGCCTCGCGGTGCAACGCCTCGGCATAGCGGGCGATGCGCTCCTCGTTGCGCGTCACCGAGGTGTGGCAGCCGCAATACCAGCACAGCTCATGGCAGAAGGGGATGTGGACGTAGAGGGAGAGCGCCTCGGCCGGCGGCATGCGCGACAGCCAGCCGCGATAGGTCGCCTCCTCCAGCGGGCCGAAATGCGGCGCGGTGGGATAGCTGGTGTAGCGCGGCAGGTTGGCCTGGGCGTAGCCGGAGCGGTCGAGGAGCTTCATGGGTCAGGATGCTGCCTTGTCACCCCGTCGTATCGCCTTGCGCCCGATCAATCCAAGGACTTTGATATGTTGGAACCAGGAGTGCGGGAATGAGCGAAGTGGAACTGGCGATCCGTGGCGGCATGATCGTGACCGCCGATGGCATGCGGCGGGCCGATGTCGGCATCGCGGGCGGGCGCGTGGTGGCGCTGGCGGAACGGATCGAGGGGGCCGCGCAGGTCATCGAGGCCGATGGGCTGTGGGTGATGCCGGGCGGCGTGGACACGCATTGCCACATCGAGGAACCCAATGCCGCGGGCGGGCTCAGCGAGGAGAGCTTCATCACCGCTTCGCGCGCCGCCTTCGCGGGCGGCACCACCAGCACCGTGTCCTTCATTCCGCAATGGAAGGGCCATGGCATCCTGGAGCGCGCGGACGACTACGCCCGCCGCGCCGCCACCGGCATGCTGGACCACAGCTTCCACCAGATCATCACCGACCCGACCGACGAGGTGCTGGAACGCGAATTGCCGCAGGTGGTGGCGCGCGGCATCCGCAGCCTGAAGGTGTTCCTGACCTATGACGCGGTGCACCTGAGCGACGCCGAATACCTGCGCGTGCTGCGCGCGGCGCGGAAGCACCAGTGCCTCGTTCATGTCCATTGCGAGAACTACGACGCCATCAAGTGGCGCATCGAGGCGCTGCTGGCCGCGGGCCTCACCGCGCCCAAATACCACGCCTGGGCGCGGCCGCCCGTGGTGGAGCGCGAGGCCACGCACCGCGCCATCGCGCTGGCGGAACTCGTGGACCAGCCCATCCAGGTCTTCCATGTGAGTTGCGCCGAGGTGGCCGAGGAGATCGCCGCCGCCCAGGCGCGCGGCGTGAAGGTCTGGGGCGAGACCTGCCCGCAATACGTCACGCTGACGGCCGACGACATGGCCCGCACCAGCGCGAAGGATGGCGCGTTCGAGGGGGCGAAGTTCATCTGCAGCCCCGCCCCGCGCGGCGCGGACGAGCATGAGCGCGTCTGGGACATGATCCGCCGCGGCGTGCTGGACGTGGTGTCCAGCGACCATTGCGCCTACAGCTTCGAGGGCCCGAACGGGAAGCGGCAGAACGGCACCGACCGCTTCGACCGCATCCCGAACGGCATCCCCGGCATCACCGCCCGCCTGCCGCTGATGTTCAGCGAGGGTGTCTCCAAGGGCCGCATCACGCCCGAGCACTTCGTCCGCCTCGTCGCCACCAACCCGGCCAAGATGCTGGGCCTCTGGCCGCGCAAGGGCGGCATCCATGTGGGCGCCGATGCCGACATCGCGCTGTGGGACCCCCAGCGCAAGCGCACGCTGACCAACGCCATGATGCAGCATGTGGCCGACTACACGCCCTATGAGGGCATGGAGGTCACGGGCTGGCCGGTGCGGGTGCTGCGCCGCGGCGAGAGCGTGATGGAGAACGACCAGGTGACGGCCCAGCCCGGCACCGGCCAATTCCTGCCCCGCGCGCCCTACGACATGATCGCCCCGCGCGGCATCACGCCCAATGGTTTCGCTGATTAAGGAGGGGGCATAAGCCGCCTGGTGGCGTCATCCCGCCGTAACCTTGTGATTGCGGCGGCGGGGCCGGTTGGTTAGCGTCGCTGCAATCAATCGGCAAGGAGGCCACTATAATGAATCGGCGTGGGATTTTGGCCGCGGCGGGCGTCGGTCTGCTGGCGGCGCCGGCGGTGCACGCGCAGGGCGCCTGGCCCAACCGCACCATCCGCCTGGTTGCACCCTACGCGCCGGGCGGCTCGGTGGATGCCATGGCGCGCATCACCGCGCAGAAACTCCAGGAACGGCTTGGCCAGAACGTGGTGGTCGAGAACCGTTCCGGCGCCAGCGGCACGGTGGGCGGGCGCTATGTCGCGCAGTCCACCCCGGATGGCTACACCTTCTGCTTCTCGGCCAGCGTGCAGACGCTGGCGCGGCTGGTGCTGCGCGACCCGGGCTATGACCCCATGGTGGACCTGGCGCCGGTGGCCCGCGTGGGGCAGGGGCCGCTGCTGCTGATCATGGCGCCGGGCCGCCCGCAAACCACCCTGCAGGAGGTGGTGGCCGCCATCCGCGCCAATCCGCGCGACTGGACCTTCGCCACCTCCTCGCTGGGGGCGGCGGGGCATCTCGCCACGGTGGAGTTCATCCGGCAACTGGGCGTGGAGGTGCCGATCGCGACCTATCGCGGCACCGGCCCCGCCCTGCCGGACCTGTTCGCCGACCGCGTGCAGCTCATCTTCGACCCGATGCTGGCCACGCTGCCGCCGGTGCGCGCCAACCGCGCGAAGCCCGTCGCCATCACCTCGGCGCGGCGCAGCCCGGCCGCGCCGGATGTCCCGACCACGGCCGAGGGCGGCATGCCCAGCGTGGACCTGCAATCCTGGTGGGCGATCTGGGGCCCGCGTGGCGTGCCGGCCGAGATCACGGAGCGCATCCAGCGCGAACTTTCCACCGCCATGCTGGAGCCCGACGTGGCGCAGCGCACGGTGACGCTGGGCATCGAGCCGCTGTTCCAGGGCGGGCAGGAGCTGGTGAATTTCATTCAGGCCGATTTCAACCGCACGCAGGAACTGCTCCGGATCGCCAACTTCCAGCCGGAGTGAGGGGCGGGCATACTGCCTTCAACGCAAGGGAGGCAGTTGCCATGTCCATCATCACCACCGCGCGCCGGGCCTTGCTGCTCGGCGCGCTCGCCGCACCGGCGGTCGTTCACGCCCAAGGCGCCTGGCCGCAACGGCCGGTGCGCGTCATCATCCCCTGGCCGCCGGGCGGCGGCGCGGACACGGTGGGGCGCATCCTCTTCGCGCGCGTGGCCGAAATCCTGGGCCAGAACTTCATCATCGAGAACCGGCCGGGCGCCACGGGCACCATCGGCGCCAATGCCGCCGTGCGCAGCGCGGCCGATGGCTACACGCTGCTCTATGATGCGACGGGGCTCTCCATCAACCCGTTCCTGATGCCGCACATCCCCTTCGACGTGCGGCGGGACCTGGTGCCGGTCTTCCTCTCCGCCGTGGTGCCGAACCTGCTGGTGGTGACGCCCAGCGTGCAGGTCCGCACGGTGCAGGATGTGATCGCCCTGGCACGGAACACGCCGGGCGGGCTGAACTGGGCGTTCTCGGGCAATGGCTCGGCGCAGCACATGGCGTTGGAGCTGTTCCGGCAGATGACGCAGCTGCCGCTGACCCATGTGCCCTATCGCGGCGGCGGGCCGGCCCTCACGGATGTGATCGGCGGGCAGATCAATTTCTTCTTCAGCAATGCCAGCGCCTCCACGGGCCATGTGCAGTCCGGCGCGCTGCGGGCGGTGGGGCATAGCGGCGCGGGGCGGCTGGCCAGCCTGCCCGACGTGCCGGCGGTGGCCGAGACGCTGCCCGGCTTCGAGGCCTATGAGTGGAACGGTGCCTTCGTGCCCCGCGGCACGCCCGCCGAGGTGGTGCAGCGACTCAACGCCGCCATGAACGAGGCCATCGCCCACCCGGCCGTGGCCGAGCGCCTGGCCGGGCTGAACGTGGGCACCCGCCGCAACACGCCGGACGAGTTCCGCGCCTTCCTGGAGGCCGAACTCTCCAAGTGGGAGCGGGTGATCCGCGAGGGGAACATCCGCCTGGATTGATTCTCCGCGCGCGGGATTCAGACCCTCGGCTTTCGCCTCGGGTCATCCCGCGCGGCCTACTTCCTGAGGTAAAACGGCACCTTCCCCGTGGACCGCAGCGCGTGGTCCGCGGCGAAGAGGTCGGCATAGTGCAGCACATGCGCCTCCGGGTTCTCGGTGTGGAAGGGCGCGTTGGTGGCGTGGGTGGTGACGGTGCTGACCACGCGGTGGGGGAAGCCCAGCTCCTTCAGCAGCATGCCCCCCACCACGCCGTGCGGCAACTCGCGGTAAAGGCGCGTGTATTCCGTGGGCGTGTAGAGCAGCGGCTTGTCCACATCATGCAGGATCAGGATGGACATCATCACGTCCCAGTCCAGCGGGATGCCCCAGTCGGCCATGGCCCGCTGCGCCAGGTCCACGCCCGCGCGCGTCACCTCGTTCACGTGGTGGCCGAGCGGATAGCTGGGGGTGGCGGGCTGGAACACCATGTCCTCCAGCCTCTCGTAAGTCGAGGACGCCCAGGTGGTGACCCAGGCCGTCACGATATCGTCCCGCACCTTGGGCGAGACGCGGTCCAGCCCCCAGAGCCAGTCGCTCACCGCCGCGCGCTGGTGGTTCGTGCCGGTGGTGATGGTGTAGGTCTCGCTCATCGGGGGCTCTCCGTGAAGCTGAAGCGGGCGCCGAGTTCCGCCAGGCGCTTCGCTTCGGCATTGGCGAAGGCGAGGCGCAGGTGGCGCGCCTGACCGGGGCCGAAGAAGGGGCCGGGCAGGGTCATCACGCCGCGATGTTCGGCGAGCCCGGCGGCGGCGTCCATGGCGTCCGGCGCGTCCTTGGGCAGGCGGACATAGGCGAAGTAGGCGCCCAGCGCGTCGATGCGCGCGTGATTCAGCGCGGCGCGGCAGGCCTGCGCGCGCTCCTCCATCAGCCGGCGGTTCGCCTCGCGCCAGTCGCGCAGGGCGGGGATGGCCCAGGCGATGACGCGCTGCGCGGGGCGGGCGGGGCAGATCTGGAAACTGTCCAGCGCCTTGGCGAGCTGCGCCTGGAAGGCCCGCGGCGCGATGACGGCGCCGAGGCGATGGCCCGGGATGCAATGCGCCTTGGAGAAGCTGTAGAGGTGGACCAGGTTCTCGCGCGCCGTCTCGAACAGGTCGTGCGGGGCGGCGGCCAGGAAGTCGCGATAGGTCTCGTCCAGCACGAGCCACAGGCCGCGCCGTGCCGCCAGCTCCGCGAAGGCGGACAGCGTGGCGGCGGGGTAGATGGCGCCCGTCGGGTTGTTGGGGCTGACCAGCAGGATGGCGCGCGTGCGGTCGTTGACCAGTGTTTCCGCCAGCGCCGGGTCGGGCACGAAGCCGTCCTCGGCACGGCAGGGCAGGGGGCGCGCGGTCACACCCTGCATGCGCAGCGTCATCTCGTGGTTGAAGTACCAGGGGGTGGGGACCAGCACCTCCGCACCCGGCTCCGCGATCACGGTCATGGCCATGGCGAAGGCCAGGTTGCAGCCGGCGGTGATGGCGACCTCGGCGGCGCTGATGGTGCTGCCATAGAAGCGCGAGGCGTCCTCCGCCAAGGCCTCGCGCAGCGCGTCATCGCCGGCGATGGGGCCATAGCCGGCGGCGTCGCGCTGGCTGGCCGCCTCGCCCAGCCGCGCCAGCAATTCGGGGTGCGGCGGATAGCCGGGCACGGCCTGGGTCAGGTCCAGCGCCGGCCCGTGCCGGCCCGCATAGCGCGAGGCCCATTCGCGCGCGGCGGGAATGGGCGGTTCGGCGGTGGCGAGGATGGCGGGGGAGAAGCGGGGCAAGGTCAGGGGTCCTCGATCAGCGGGCGGCCCGTCTCGTGCCGCCAATGGTGCCAGAGCAGGCGGGCTGCCAAGCCCCGCGCGGGCGACCAGGCGGCCGCCATCGCCGCCAGCGCGCGCGGCGCGCGCCGCGCCTCCAGCGCGAAGAGGTGCCGCACGGAATTGGCCAGCGCGATGTCGCCCGCGGGAAAGATGTCCGGCCGGTTCTCGGCAAACAGCAGGTGGACCTGCGCCGTCCATGGCCCCAGCCCGCGCACCGTGCAGAGCATGGCGATGGCGGAGTCATCGTCCAGCTCCGCCAGCCGGTCGAAATCCAACGTGCCATCGGTGCAGGCGAGCGCCAGAGCGCGCCCATGCGCCGCCTTGGGGCGCGACAGCCCCGCCACGCCGCACAGCGCGGCATCGTCCAGCGCCAGGAACCCCGCCGGTTCCAGCGCGCCCGGCAGCGCGGACAGCCGCAGCCAGATCGCGCCCGCCGCCTGGTTGCTGATCTGCTGCCCGCAGATGGTGCGCAGCAGCCCCGCGAAGCCGCGCGGGCGCGTGCGCCAGGGCAGGGGCCCCGCGCGTTCCTCGATCGCGGCGAAACGCGGCTCGGCGGCGAAGAGGGCGGTGCGAAGGAAATCCACGCTGCAGGTTTGACGCAAGCGGCGCCGCGCAACAAGCTGCGCCCCCTACGGAGGAATTCGCCATGCAACGCCCCTACACCCAGGCCGACCTCGACGCGCTCTGCGCCTGGGACACGCCCACCATCTGCAACGCGCTGGAGCTGGTGGTGCCCGCCCGCCGCGGCCATGGCTTCACCGTGCGACCGCTGACGGCGGCCCACCCTTCGATGCCCCCCATCTGCGGGCCGGCGCGCGTGGGCACCATCCGCGCCGCCCATCCCTCGGGCCGCAGCAAGGAAGCGGACCGCGCGGCGCGCATCGGCTGGTATGAGTATGTGGCGAACACCGACATGCCGACGGTGGTGGTGCTGCAGGACCTCGACGACGTGCCCGGCACCGGCGCCTTCTGGGGCGAGGTCAACACGAACGTCCACAAGGGGCTGAAGGCGCTGGGCTGCGTGACGAACGGCTCGATCCGCGACCTCGACATGGTGGCCCCGGGCTTCCAGCTGCTGGGCGTGGTGAACCCCTCGCATGCCCATGTCCACATCGTGGATTGGGGCCGCCCCGTGAGTGTCGCCGGCATGGCCGTGAACCATGACGAGGTGGTGCACGCCGACCGCCATGGCGCGGTGGTGATCCCGGCCGAGGCTGTGAAGGCCATCCCCGCCGCCATCGACCTGCTGACGCGCAAGGAGGCCGTGATCCTGGAGATGGCCAAGCGCCCCGATTTCGACATCGGCATGCTGCGCGACGCGCTGGCGAAGTCCGACGAGATCCACTGAATGCCGTTCGACGACGATGCGCCCAAGCCGCGCATGGAGGGGGGCTGGTTCCGCTGGGACCAGCCTCTGGCCAGCGTGAAGCGCGAATGGGTGGACGGCAACGCCCATCTCAACATGGGCTACTACATGGTGGCCTTCGACCTGCAGACGGACCGGGTGTGGACGCCGCTCGGCCTCGGCAACGCGCTGCGGCGCGTGGACATGGGCACCTTCGCGGCCGAGGCCTGGCTCGACTACCAGCGCGAGATGACGGAGGGCATGCCCATCGGCTGCGACAGCATGGTGGTCTCCTTCGACGAGAAGCGCCTCTTGATGAAGCACCGCATGTTCCACTTCACCGAGGGCTGGGTGTCGTCGGAGAACGAGCTTCTCTATCTCTGCATGGACATGACGGCGCGGCGCGTGGGCAAGTGGCCGCAATACGTGCTGGACGGCTTCGCGAAGGTGGCAACGGGCGAACCCACGCGGCGGGTGACGTTGCGCAAGCGGGGTTCCTGACGCGTCCGATCGCCGCCGGGCGGAGCCCGAAGGCGTGAATCGGCCGCGTAGCCACGCGTCCGATCGCCGCAGGGCGCAGCCCGGAGGCGTGAATCGGCCGCGCAGCCACGCGTCCGATCGCCGCAGGGCGCAGCCCGGAGGCGTGAACCGGCCGCAACACCAAGTCGCGGCCCAGGCGCAGCCTGGGACGAGCGGCCGAATGGCCGCCGCGGCCTGTGCCGCGAAGCCAAGGCGGCGCAGCCGCCGCCCGGCGTCTAAGGGCATGAATCAAGCCGCGATGCGGTCGATCCGGTCCCGCAGCCGGTACCACGCCCCCACCATCGGCAGGAACCAGTCCGGGTTGCCGTTGTAGAGGGCGCGGTCCGGGAAGGGCAGCCCGTCCAGCGCGAAGCCGGCATTGGAGGCGCCCGCCATCTTCAGCGCGGCGTTGTGGCCCATCCAGGTCGCCATCGCGACGCCGCTGCCCTGGCAGCCGGCGGCGTAGTGCACGCCCGCCTCCTCGCCCAGATGCGGCAGGTAGTCGAAGGTGAAGGCCACATTGCCCGTCCAGGCATGGGTCACGCGCACGTCGCGCAGCTCGGGCAGCACGGCGCACATCATGGCGTGCAGGCGCGGCGCCGCGGCCTCGGGCGATTGCGGAGCGAAGCTCGCGCGCCCGCCCCAGAGGATGCGCTTCCCGTCCGGCGAGGGCCGGTAGTAGTTCAGCACGCGCTTGGTGTCGCTGATCATGCGCCGCCTGGGGAACAGGCGTTCGATGCGCTCCTCGCCCAGTTCCTCGGTCGCGATGATGTAGGAGGCGACGGGCAGCAGCCGCCGCGTCAGCCAGGGCATGGGCCCGCCGCGCGAATAGCCGTTGGTCGCCATCAGCACGGTGTCGGCGCGCATCTCGCCCGCGCTGGTGTGCAGGCGGAAGCCGGCACCTTCCGGCTGCGCGGCGGCGACCCGCACCTGGTCCACCAGATGCGCGCCGGCGCGTTCCGCTGCGGCGGCCAGGCCGCGCGCATACTTGCCCGGGTGCAGGCTGCCCGACCCCTCGGCGAACATGCCACCATGGTAGTGGGTGGTGGCGATGAAGCCGCCCTCCTCGCCGCGCGGGATCATGCGGGCGGGGTGGCCCGAGATCTCCTGGATGCGCGGCAGGGTCTTGGCCAGGGTGTCGAAATGCTTCGGCGTCCAGGCGCCCACGAAACGGCCGCAGCGCACATAGTCGCACTCGATGCCCTCGCGCGCGATCGTCTCCTCGATGAAGGGGAAGCTGGCGCCGCAGGCGCGGGCGATCTCGGCCGCGCGCTCGGGGCCGAAATTCTTCTCAAGCGGCCCGCGCGCCACCTTCAGCCCGCCCGAGACCATGCCGCCATTGCGCGAGGAGGCCCCCCAGCCGATTCGCTCGGCATCCAGCACCACCACCTCATGGCCCAGGCGCCGCAGGGTGAGCGCGGCGGAGAGCCCCGTGTAACCTCCACCCACGATGGCAACGCGGGTTCGCTCCGGCAGGGTGTTGTCGCGTGCCGGGGGCTCGGCCGCCTCCCACCACCAGGGACGTGCCTTGAAATCCGCCGCGAAGGGATGCCGGTTCATCATCATGCCCAAGGTTGCGCCAGCCGGCACGCGCCGTGCCGCATGGCGCAGCGTGACACGCGTAACGGTCGGCATGGAAGGGTCCGCGCCAGTTGACGGGCGTCCTACGGCCAGTGACGATTGCTGCAAGGCAAAGTTTGGGGGCATGGGTTTTGGCGGTGGATCTGATCCTCACGGGCGGCAGCGTGTTTCGCGGCCTGGCGGGTGGCATGGCGGAGGCCGTGGCGGTAAGCGGCGGCAAGGTGGCCGCGGTCGGCACCAATGCCGAGATCGAGGCGCTGGCCGGGGCGGACACGAAGCGCGTGGCGCTGGACGGGCGGCTGGCGATTCCCGCCTTCAACGAAGCGCATATGCACCTGCTGCCGTTTGGCCTCGGGCTGTCCATGGTGAACCTCCGCGCGGAGGAGGTCCGCACGCTGGACGAGGTCCGCACCCGGCTGCGCGCGGCCGCCGACAAGACGCCCAAGGGCGAGTGGGTGCTGGGGCGTGGCTATGACCATGCCGCACTCGACATCAACCGCCACCCGACGGTCGCGGAGCTGGATGCGGCGGTGCCGGACCATCCGGTCTTCATCACGCGCACCTGCGGCCACATGGGCGTGGCGAACACCGCCGCCCTGCGCGCGGCGGGCATCAACCACAACACGCATGACCCCGAGGGCGGCGTCATCGAACGCCGCGACGGTGCGCTGACGGGGCTGATCCAGGAACGGGCACTTTCGCTCATCAAGGCGGCAGTGCCCTCGCCTGACACGGGGCGCATGGTGGACGCGATCGAGGCGTCGGGGCGGCATCTGGCCGCCATGGGCTTCGCCTCGGCCACCGACATGAATGTGGGCATGACCGCCAACCTCGCGGAAGTGGCGGCCTTCGCCCGCGCCGTCGAGGAAGGCCGCTGCCTGCAACGCATGTGGCAGGTTCTGGCCGGCAACCCCGAGGGCATCGCCGATGACGCCTGGGAAGCGGGCATGCGCCCCTGGAAGCCTGGCGACGACCCGGACGCCATGCTGCGCTGGGGGGCGGTGAAGGTCTTCGCCGATGGCTCGGCGGGCGGGCTGACGGCGGCCTTCTTCGACCCCTACCTCATCGGCAACACCACCGGCGTCTTCACCTTCCCGACCGAGACCATCCACGCGCTGCTGGCCAAGTATCACCAGCAGGGCTGGCAGCTCGACATCCACGCCATCGGCGATGCCGCGATCGAACAGGTGCTGGTGGGCATGGAGCAGGCGGGTGCGACGCCCGACCGCCGCCACCGCATCGAGCATTGCGGCTTCCTGACGCGCGACCAGCGCCGGCGGATGCTGGCGAGCGGCATCCTGCCCGTGCCGCAGCCCATCTTCCTCTACGAGTTCGGCGATCTGTATCTCCGCAACCTCGGCCTGCCGCGTACGGCCGGTGCCTATCCGATGAAGACCTGGCTTTCCGAGGGCCACCACCCTAGCGCCAGCTCGGATGCGCCGGTCTCCACGCCCGACCCCTTCCTGAACCTGCTGACCATGGTGACGCGCCAGACCAACCAGGGCACCGTCTTCGGGCCGGAGGAGCGCCTGTCCATCCAGGAGGCGCTGCACTGCTACACCTGGTGCGGCGCCTACAGCACCTTCGCGGAGAACCAGCGCGGCACGCTGGAGGTGGGCATGGACGCCGACATCGCCGTGATGTCGCGTGACCTCACGCAGATCGCGCCCGAGGAATACCCGGATGTGCAGGCCCACCTGACCCTGCGCGGCGGTGTTCCCATCTTCGACCGCAACGGGGAGCTGGGCTGATGCTGCGCCACGCGCTTCACCGCATCGCGCTGGCCGTGCCGGTGCTCTTCGGGGTGCTTGTGATCGGCTTCCTGCTGATGCAGATCGTCCCCACGGACCCGGCCACCGTCCGCGCGGGCCCCACCGCCACGCAGGAAGTGGTGGCGGCGATCCGCGCGGAGCTGGGGCTCGATCAGCCCATCTGGGTGCAGTTCGGCCTCTATCTCTGGCGGCTGGCGCATGGGGACCTGGGTGTGTCCATCATCAACAACGTGCCGGTGACGCAGGAGCTGGGTGCGACCATCGGCCCGACGGTGGAGCTGATGCTGGCCTCGCTGGTGTGGTCCATTCCCACGGGCATCTTCCTCGGCACCATCGCGGCCTATTGGCGCGGGTCCATCCTGGACCGCACCATCATGGCGGTGAGCGTGGCCGGCGTCTCGGTGCCGGTCTTCTTCCTGGGCCTCGTTTTGATCTGGTTCGCGGGCTTCCAGTGGCAGTTGCTGCCCTTCACCGGCCGCGAGGGGCCGCTGTGGAGCTGGGAGGGCATACGTGCCATCATCCTGCCCGCCATCACGCTGGGCGGCGTGCTGGTGGGACCAGTCGCGCGCATGACGCGCACGGCGGTGGTGGACACGCTCTCCGCCGACCATGTCCGCACCGCCCGCGCCAAGGGGCTGAACGAGCGGCTGGTGGTGCTGCGCCACGCGCTGCGCAACGCGCTGATCCCGGTGGTGACGCTGATCGGGCTGCAGATCGGCTTCCTGCTGGGCGGGGCTGTCGTCACCGAGACCATCTTCTCCTGGCCCGGCGTGGGGCGGCTTGCGGTCGGCGCCATCCTGTCCGCCGATTTCCCCATGGCGCAGGGCACCATCATCGTGCTCTCGGCCGGCTTCATCCTGGTGAATCTGATCGTGGACCTTCTCTACGCGGTGCTCGACCCGCGCGTGCGGCAATCGTGAGGGCATGGCCATGAGCGACACCACCCTCGACGCCACGACCGCGCCAGCGGCCCCCCGCCGCCCCTCGGCGCTGCGCATGCTGCTGCGGGATTTCGGCGGGACGGTCAGCCTCGTCCTCGTCATCCTCATCGTGGTGCTGGCCATCCTGGCACCCTGGCTCGCCCCGCATGACCCCTTCGCCACCGACCTGATGGCGGTGATGGAGCCGCCCTCCTCGCGCTACTGGTTCGGCACGGACGGGCAGGGGCGCGACATCTTCTCGCGCATGCTGTTCGGGCTGCGGGTGACGCTGGGCATGGGTCTCCTCTCGCTGGTCGTGGGTGGCGTGATCGGGGCCGTGGTGGGCTTCTGCGCCGCCTATTACCGGCGCATCGACGGGCTGCTGATGCGGCTGATGGACATGCTGCTGAGCTTCCCGGCCATCCTCTTCGGCCTGGCGCTGGCCGCCATCTTCGGCCCCGGCCTGACGGCCGTCATCATCGCGCTGTCCATCGCCACCATCCCGCTGATGGCGCGCATCGTCCGCAGTTCCGCGCTGGTGGTGATGGGCCTCGACTACATCGAGGCCGCGCGCGCCATCGGCATGAACGACTTCCGGCTGATCTTCCGGCACCTGGCGCCCAACTGCCTCTCCTCCGTCTTCGTGTTCTCCACGCTGCGGCTGGGGCAGGTGATCCTGCTGGGGTCCGCGTTGTCGTTCCTCGGCCTCGGCGCGCAGCCGCCGACGGCGGAGCTGGGGGCCATGGCCGCGCAGGGCCGCAACTTCCTCTTCATCGCGCCGCACATCAGCGTGATCCCCTCCTTGGGCATCTTCGTGATCGTGCTGGCCTTCAACCTGCTGGGCGATGCGCTGCGCGATGCGCTCGATCCCCGGCTTCGCATTTAGGGCGGTTTCCACATGCGCGGAAACCGCCTTTGCCGTCATTTTCCGAGCCGGTTCACGCAATGGCCGCAAGCGGCCATGTGCGATCGGATCTAGTTCAATCAGGGAGAGCAAAGAGATGAAAAGCTTCTGGCAACGCGCGACGCTGGGGGGGCTGGCCGCGATGGGCCTCGCCCTCGTGGCCGGGCAGGCGCAGGCGCAGCCGCGCAACCAGATCACGATCATGCGCGAGATCGACGCCGACCGTTATGACCCCGCGCGCTCCACCGCACTCGCCGCGGGCGAGGTCATCACCATGCTGTCCGACACGCTGGTCAGCATGGACTACGACATGCGCACAATCCGCCCCGGCCTCGCCGAGCGCTGGGACGTGTCGGAGGACGGCCTCAGCTACACCTTCCATCTGCGCCAGGGCGTAACCTTCTGCGATGGCACGCCCTTCACCGCGGAAGCCATGGCCTTCAGCCTCAACCGCTGGATCGGCCGCACCACCCCGCGCGTGACCTCGCCCGTCGCCTGGCGCGCGGGCGATGTGAAGGAAATCCGCGCGAGCGGCCCGCACACGCTGGTCTATGAGCTGAACCGCCCGCATTCGGAGCTGCTGCCCAACCTCGCGCAGTTCTTCGCCTCGGCGCTGGACCCCGCCGCGGTGGAGCGGCTGGGCGACAATTTCGGCGTGCAGGGCTTCAACGGCACCGGCCCCTTCTGCTGGGAGAGCTGGACGCCCCGCAACCAGCTGGTGCTGACGCGCCACCCCAACTACCGCTGGGGCCCGCCCGTGATGCAGAACCAGGGCCCGGCCCATGTGGAGCGCATCGTCTGGCGCGTGATCCCGGAGGCCGCCTCGCGCGTCGCCGCGCTGCAGTCCAACCAGGCGGACCTGACGCAGTACATCCCCGACGCCTTCATCGAGTCGCTGCGCCGGGTGCCCACCATCACCATCAACACGCAGCCCAACTACCTGTGGGACACCTATCTGGGCTTCAAGGTGGACCGCCCGGTGGCCAATGACATCGCCATCCGCCGCGCCTTCCACATGGCGGTGGACCGGCCGGCCATGGTGCGCGCCGTGTGGTCCGGCAATGCGCGGCCCGCGCGCGGCATCATCAACCCCACCGCGCTCGACTACTACGAGGCCGGTGACCAGGGCGTGCCCGCCTTCGACCAGGCGGCCGCGCGCCGCATGCTGGACGAGGCCGGCTGGCGCATGGGCTCCGATGGCGTGCGCGTGAAGGATGGCCAGCGCGCCACGCTCACGCTGTTCGCCATCAACAACCTGGTGAACCAGCGCCTGGGCGAGATCATCCAGCAGGCCGTGCGCCAGGTGGGGATCGAGCTGCGCGTGCAGCTCTTCGACGCGACGGTGGCCTGGGGGCGTCTGGCCAGCCAGGACTTCGACGTGCTGTTCCTGAGCTACCCCTACATCTCGGCCAATGACGCGCTGAACCTCTACTGGCACAGCCGTTCGCGCCCCACGCCGAACCGGATGAACTGGAACGACCCGCAGACCGACGCCTGGCTGGAAGAAGGCCGGTCGGCGACGGACCCCGCGGTGCGGGCGCGTGCCATGGCGGACCTCCAGCGCCAGCTGAACGAGAGCTCGGCCTGGATGAACATCGCGCACAACAACCTGAACCTGTTCAGCACCCGCCGGGTGGAGGGCGCCCGCGCGCACGGCCTCTACGGCATCGCGATCTACAAGGGCCTGGACCTGCGGGTCCGCTGAAGCAGTAAACGGCAAGGAAGCACCACCATGGCCACCACGCTGATCAAGGGCGCCGAACTCATCGTCGCCTGGGATGCCTCGGAAAAGCGGCATGTCTACATGCCGGATGCGGACCTCGCCTTCGAAGGAGGGGTGATCCGCTTCGTCGGCCGGGGCTATGACGGCGTGGCGGACATGGTGGTGGACGGGGCGGGCATGCTGGTCATGCCGGGCCTCGTGAACATCCACTCGCACCCGACCAGCGAGCCGATGAACAAGGGGCTGCTCGACGAGATCGGCAGCCCCGGCCTCTACAACTCCTCGCTCTATGAGTTCATGCCCATCTTCCGCTCGGACGCGGAGGCCGTGCCCGATTGCGTGCGCGTGGCGCTGAGCGAGCTGCTTCTCTCCGGCGTCACCACGCTGTGCGACCTGTCCATGGCGCATCCCGGCTGGCTCGACCTGCTGGCGGAAGCCGGCATGCGCGTCTGCATCGCGCCCATGTTCAAGTCGGCGCGGTGGTTCACCAAGAACGGCCATGTCGTCGAATACGAGTGGGACGAGAAGGCCGGCGAGAAGGCAATGGAAGAGGCCTTTTCCCTGATTCAGCGCGCGGAGCAGCACTCTTCCGGCCGGCTTTTCGGCATGGCATGCCCCGCGCAGATTGATACCTGCACGCCCGAACTCCTGCGCGACAGCCGCGCCGAGGCCCGCGCGCGCGGCATCTCCTGGCAGATCCACGCCGCGCAGTCGGTGGTGGAGTTCCACGAGATCACGCGCCGCCACGGCTTCACGCCCATCCAGTGGCTGCACGAGATGGGGCTGCTCGACCAGCAATCCATCATCGGCCATGGCATCTTCCTAGACGACCACCCGAGCACGCCCTGGCACACGGACCGCGACCTCTCGATCCTCGCCGAGACGGGCACCACGGTCGCGCATTGCCCCACCGTCTTCGCCCGGCGCGGCATCACCATGAAGGATTTCGGGCGCTATCACCGGCGCGGCGTGAACCTCGGCGTGGGCACCGACACCTACCCGCACAACATGCTGGATGAGCTGCGCCTCGTGGCCTATCTCGCCCGCACCCAGGCCACCGACCCGCGCACCACCACCACCAACGACATCTTCAATGCCGCGACCATCGGCGGCGCCCGTGCGCTGGGCCGCGACGATATCGGCCGCCTCGCCGTGGGTGCCCGCGCCGATATCGTGCTGGTGGACGCGACCCATCCGCGCATGCAGCCGCGCCACGACCCCGTGCGCAGCCTGATCTACGCCGCCGGCGACCGCGCGGTGAAGGATGTCTTCGTGGATGGCGAGAAGGTGGTGGAGAATGGCGAGGTCCTGACCATGGATTTCCGCCAGGCCGCCGCCCACCTCGCGGAGGCGCAGAAGCGCATCACTGCCAAGGCCACCCAGCAGGATTGGGCGCACCGGCCGGTGGACAAGATCGCCCCTCCCACCTTCAAGTGGCTGTGATGTCGGAACCCCTGCTCCGCATCGAGGGCCTTCGCACGGTCTTCCGCACCTCGGGCGGCGACGTGCCGGCGGTGGATGGCGTTTCGCTCGAAGTCCATCGCGGCAGGACGCTCGGCATCGTGGGCGAGAGCGGCTGCGGGAAGTCCGTGCTCTCGCTCTCGGTCATGCGGCTGGTGGCGCATCCCGGGCGCATCGCGGCGGGGCGGGTGATGCTGGGCGAGCGTGACCTCGCCTCGCTCTCCATGGCCGAGATGCGCCAGGTGCGCGGCCGTGACATCGCGATGATCTTCCAGGAGCCGATGACCTCGCTGAACCCCGTGCACAGCGTGGGCTTCCAGATCACCGAGGCCATCCGCGCGCATGACCCGCGCGCGAGCAACGCCGAACTCCGCAACCGCGGCATCGAGGCGCTGAAGCGCGTCCGCATCCCCTCGCCGGAGCGGCGCTTCGACGAATACCCGCACCAGCTTTCGGGCGGCATGCGCCAGCGCGTGATGATCGCGATGGCGCTGGCCTGCTCGCCCAAGCTGCTCATCGCCGACGAGCCCACCACGGCGCTGGACGTGACGGTGCAGGCGCAGATCCTGGACCTGCTGCGCGAACTCCAGGCCGAGACCGGCATGGCCATCATCCTCATCACGCACGACCTCGGCGTGATCGCGGAAATGGCCGATGAGGTGGCGGTGATGTATTCGGGCAAGGTCGTCGAGCGCACCAACGCCCGCGCCCTCTTCGAGGACCCGCAGCACCCCTACACGCTGGGCCTGCTCGGCAGCATCCCGCGCCTGGATGAGGACCGCGAGAACCTGCTGGCCATCCGCGGCACCGTGCCCCCGCCCTTCAACCTGCCGCCCGGCTGCCGCTTCAACCCGCGCTGCCCCTTCGCCATCGAGGCATGCCGCGCGGAAATCCCGCCGCTGCGGTCCATCATCCCCGGCCATGAGGTCGCGTGCATCTGCGCGCCCGTCGAAGCGAGTGTGGCGGCATGATTTGCGCCGCCGATTCACGCCTTCGGGCGCCGCTGCGCGCCACCCTTCAGCGATCGGAGGCGGCATGAGTGTCCTTCTTGAGGTCGAGAACCTCGCCAAGCACTACCCCGTCCGCAACGGCGCCATCCTGGCCAGGCAGGTCGGGCTGGTGCGCGCGGTGGACGGCGTCTCCTTCACGCTGAACCGTGGCGAGACGCTGGCCCTGGTGGGCGAGAGCGGCTGCGGCAAGTCCACCACCGCGCGCCTGGTGCTGCGCCTCATCGAGCCCACCACGGGTGCCGTGAAGTTCAAGGGCACCGACATCACGACGCTGGACGGCGCCACGCTCAAGGGCTTCCGCCGCAACGCGCAGATCGTGTTCCAGGACCCCTACGCCTCGCTCAACCCGCGCTACACGGTGGGGCAGACCATCTCCGAGCCGATGGAGGTCCATAACATCGGCGATGCCGCCTCGCGCAAGGCACGGGTCGAGGAATTGCTGAAGCTGGTGGGCCTCGCGCCCTACCACGCGCAGCGCTACGGGCATGAGTTCAGCGGCGGCCAGCGGCAGCGCATCGGCATCGCCCGCGCGCTGGCCGTGGAGCCGGACCTCGTGGTGTGCGACGAGCCGGTCTCCGCGCTCGACGTCTCCATCCAGGCGCAGGTGGTGAACCTGCTGCGCGACCTGCAAAGGCGTCTGGGGCTGGCCTATCTGTTCATCGCGCATGACCTCGCGGTGGTGAAGCACGTGGCCGACCGCATCGCGGTGATGTATCTCGGCCGCATCGTGGAAATCGGCGAGAAGCGCGCGTTGTTCTCCAACCCGCGCCACCCTTACACGCGGGCGCTGCTGGCCGCGATCCCGCACCCGGACCCCTCGCGCAAGGGCCGCGTGACACCGCTCGGCGGCGACGTGCCGAGCCCCATGAACATCCCGCCCGGCTGCCGCTTCCACACGCGCTGCCCCTTTGCCCAGGACATCTGCCGCCAGCAGGACCCCGTGTTGAAGAACGGCGTGGCCTGCCACCTGGCCGATGAACTGCCCCCGGCGGGGGTGGACTTCGCGGGCGGCCTGGCCCCCAATGCGGCCAAGCGGCTCGCCCTCTACGCGGAGGCGGCCGCGCGGACATAACTCGCGCAAGAGGAAAAGCATGGTCCAGGCGATCGTGGCCCCCCGTCAGATGCTGGTGGGGGCGGGAAGCATCGCGCGGCTGGGGGCGCTGCTCGGCCAGTTCGGCTTCTCCCGCCCGCTGGTGGTGACGGACCGCTTCATGGTCTCCTCGGGGCTGGTCGAACGCTGCCTCGCCCCGCTGCGCGAGGCCGGCATGGCCCCTGTCGTGTTCCACGAGACCGTGCCCGACCCGACCGACACGGTGATCGAGGCGGGCGTGGCCGTGCTCCGCGCGGGTGACTACGATGTGCTGCTGGGCTTCGGCGGCGGCAGCCCGATGGACACGGCCAAGGCCATGGCCATCCTCGCCGCCGCGCCGTCCGGTGCGAAAATGCGCGACTTCAAGGTGCCGGTGGCGGCCGACCGCGGCGCGCTGCCCGTCATCTGCGTGCCCACCACGGCCGGCACGGGCAGCGAGGCCACGCGCTTCACCGTCATCACCGACACCGAGACCGACGAGAAGATGCTCATCGCGGGCCTGGGCGCGCTGCCGCTGGCCGCCGTGGTGGACCACGACCTCACCTTCACCCTGCCGCGCCGCATCACGGCCGATACGGGCATCGACAGCCTGACCCATGCGCTGGAGGCCTTCGTCAGCCAGCGCGCCAACCCCGTCTCGGACATGTATGCGCGCGAGGCCATGCGCCTGATCGGCCCCAACCTCCGCCCCGTCTATGCCGATGGCGGCAACGCCGCCGCGCGCGAGGCGATGATGCTGGGCGCGACGCTGGCGGGCCTCGCCTTTTCCAACGCCTCGGTGGCGCTGGTGCATGGCATGTCGCGGCCCATCGGCGCGCATTTCCACGTGCCGCATGGCCTCTCCAACGCCATGCTGCTGCCGGCGGTCACGCGCTTCAGCCTGGACGCGGCACTGCCGCGCTATGCCGAGGCCGCGCGCTGCATGGGCTGCGCGGCGGCGGGCGACGCCGACCAGGTGGCGGGCGCCAAGCTGCTGGAGGAGCTCCGCGCCCTGAACACGGAGCTGGAGGTGCCCACCCCCGCCGCCTGGGGCATCGAGGAGGCGCGCTGGAACGGGCTGCTGCCCACCATGGCGGCGCAGGCCATCGCCTCCGGCAGCCCGGGCAACAACCCGCGCGTGCCGCAGGCCGAGCAGATCATGGCGCTCTATGCGGAGTCCTATCGGGGGGCCTGACGCCCGCCGGCTTCACCCCGCTTGGGACGCCCGCCAGCGGTCCACCCAGGCGGACAGGGCGGCCAGCGGCAGCGGGCGGGCCAGCCAGAAGCCCTGGGCCCGCTCCACGCCCAGATGCCGCAGCGAACGCCAGATGGCGGCGGTGGAGACACCCTCGGCCGTCATGCTCAGCCCCTGCCGCGCCAGCCGCCGCACCTGCTGCCGCGCGCGGGCGGAGGTGGCGAGGCTCTGCACGAAGTCCTTGTCGAGCTTCACGCCGGAGAAGGGCAGGCGCAGCAGGCGCCGCCGCCGGTCATCCATCTCGAAATCATCGATCAGCACCTGGTGGCCGCGCGCGCGCAACCGCCGCACCGAACGGCCCAGGCGGGAGAAGTCGCGCACGGGCGAGGTCTCGGTCAGCTCGATGGCCAGGCGGTGGCGCGGCATCCGGGCCGCGCGCAGCTGGTCCGCGATCCAGGAGAGGGTGTCGCGCTTTTCCAGCTCATCCACCGGCAGGTTCACCGAGACGGCGAGGCCGGCCGGCGCGCCGGCGCGCATCAGGTCGCTCGCCGCGATGCGCGCGACGGCGGCGGCCAGGCGCCGCGCCAGCCCCGCGCGTTCCAGGGCCGGGACGAAGCTGCCGGGGCCGAGCGCCACCGGGTCGCCCCGCCAGCGGGCCAGGGCCTCGACCATCACCAGCCGGCGGTCGCGCACGCGGACGATGGGCTGGTAGCGCAGCAGCAGCCCGTCATCCCCATCGAGCCCCTGCGCCATGCCCGCCAGGCCGCCGCCATGCGGCGTGGGTGGGACGCGCGGGCCGCCCCTCAGCGCCGCGCGGATGCGCGCCTCCAGCTCGGCGGGCGGGGCATGGGCGGGCAGGGGCAGGATGTTGGCGCCGGGCGAGGCCTCGGCCAGGGCGTCGAGCAGGGTGGATTCCACCCCCGTCATCCGCTCCTGGAGAAAGAGGTGCGCGAAGCCGCCCATGCCTTCCAGCACCGCGGCCATCAGCGCGGCATGCCCGTCGAGCACGGTGGGCGGCTCCACCCCGGCCAGGGCCGCGGCGGCCCGGACGGCCTCGGCCAGCCGGGGGTCGCGCGCCACCACGGCGATGCGGGCGGCCGGGGCGGCGTCGGCGGGTTCCGCCTTGGGCCGGGATGTCTCGTTCTGGGGCAAAGGCACCTGGCAATGCGAACAATGCGGTAGCCTATACGCCGCGCCGCCCCGTCTCAATGCCTGGACGCGGCGGGCGGAGCCTTACGGCGTGGCAACCTCCTTCTTTTCGCCGGCACCCTCCGCGGCCAGGCCGGGCCGCAGGCGCTTCGCCCCCGTGTAGAGCACGATGGGGGCGGCGATGAAGATGGAGGAGGAGGTGCAGAGCAGCACGCCGAACAGCATCACCCAGGCGAATCCGGCCAGCGTCGCGCCGCCGAACAGCGCGAGCGGCAGCACGGCCAGCGCCAGCGTCATGGAGGTGCCGAGGGTGCGGTTCAGCGTCTCGTTGATCGAGAGATCCACCACGTCGCGCAGCGGCATCACCTTGTAGCGGCGCAGGTTCTCGCGCATCCG
The DNA here is from genome assembly GCF_014196305.1 of Roseococcus suduntuyensis. Lineage (GTDB taxonomy): Bacteria > Pseudomonadota > Alphaproteobacteria > Acetobacterales > Acetobacteraceae > Roseococcus > Roseococcus suduntuyensis. Next base: position 142,214 of record NZ_JACIDJ010000003.1, on the reverse strand, counting down.
GTCATAGACCACGACCTTGTCGTTCACCGAGAAGCCGATGATGGTCAGGATGGCCGCGATGGTCGTCAGGTTGAACTCGATCTGGAACAGAACCATGAAGCCCACGGCCTTGGTGGTGTCCAGGATCAGGGTGATGAGGGCGGCGAAGCCGAACTCCCATTCGAAGCGCACCCAGATATAGACCATCATCGCCAGCAGCGAGAGGCCGAGCGCGATGAGCCCGCCCTGGAACAGCTCGGCCGAGATGCGGTTGCCCACGGCCTCCACGCGCAGCACGCGCAACCCCTCCTGGGCACCTTCCAGCGCGGCGCGGACGCGGTTCACGACCGCCTGGGTCTGCGCCTCCTCGGAGGGGGCCGGCACGCGGGCCAGCACGGTGAACTCGTCGCCGAAGCGTTGCAGGCCCACATCGCCGGTCTCCAGCCCGGCCACCGCGGCGCGCAGGGCGGGCAGGTTGGCGGGTTCGGGCGTGCGGACCTCCATGATGATGCCGCCCTGGAAGTCGATGCCGCGCTGCAGCCCCGGGTAGAAGGCGCCGATGACCGAGGCGGTGGAGAGCAGGCCCGAGACGAGAAGGCCCGCGACGGCCCCCTTCATGAAGGGAATGCGCGTCACATCCGGCACGATCCGGAACAGCGGGCGGCGCAGGCGCTCGACCAGCCCCGCACCGGGCTTCTCGACCACCGGCAGGTCCTTCGGCCGGCGCCAGCGATACCACCAGACGGTGAAGAGGCGCACCAGCACGGTGGCCGTCCACATCTGCGCCAGCGTGCCGATGGCCACCGTCACCGCGAAGCCCCGCACCGGGCCCGAGCCGAAGCCATAGAGGAAGCCCATGGCGATGAGGTTGGTCAGGTTGGCGTCGAGAATGGTGCCCGAGGCCTTGGTGTAGCCCGTCTCCAGCGCCGAGAGCGGAGAGCGGCCATTCTTCACCTCCTCCCGGATTCGCTCGTTGATCAGGATGTTGGCGTCCAGCGCCGTGCCCAGCGTCAGCACGATGCCCGCGATGCCGGGCAGGGTGAGCGTGGCCTCCAGCAGCGACATGGCCGCGATCAGCAGCAGGATGTTGATGCCGAGCGCGATGTTCGCGATCCAGCCGAACAGCCCATAGGCGAAGCCCATGTAGAGGAAGACGAAGAGGAAGCCGGCGGCGAGGCTGATGAGGCCCGCGCGGATCGCGTCCTCGCCCAGCTCCGGCCCCACGGTGCGTTCCTCCACCACGGTCAGCGGGGCGGGCAGGGCGCCGGCGCGCAGCAGCACGGCCAGGTCATTGGCGGTGCGGACGGTGAAGCTGCCGCTGATCTGCCCGCGGCCGCCCGTGATGGGCTCGCGGATCACGGGGGCGGTGATGACCTTGTCGTCGAGGACGATGGCGAAGGGCCGGCCCACATTGGCGCGGGTGATGTCGGCGAAGCGGCGGGTGCCCAGCGAATCGAAACTGAAATTCACCACCCATTCGCCGGTGCGGCTGTCCTGGGCGGCGCGGGCGTCGTTCAGGTTCGCGCCATCCACCTCCACGCGGCGGCGCACGGCGAAGCGTTCGCCCGTCTGCTCGCCTGTGAGGAACATGACGCCGGGGGGCGCGGTGATGGCCTGGAGGTTGGCCGTCTCGTCCAGCAGGTGGAAGGTCATGCGCGCGGTGCGGCCCAGCAGGTCCTTGATGCGCTGGGGGTCTTCCACGCCGGGCAGTTGGACCAGGATGCGGTTCTGGCCCTGGCGGGCGATCAGCGCCTCGGCCACGCCCGTCTCGTCAATGCGGCGGCGGACGATCTCGATGGATTGCTCGACCGCGTTGGTCGCCTTGGCGCGCAGCCCCGCCTCGGTGATGGTGGCGGTGATGGTGCCATCAGGCCCGGCCGCCACCTCCATGTCGGGTTGCTGGGTGCCGGCGCTGACGGTGATGGGGTTGGCCAGCTCCCGGATGATGCGAAGGGCCGTGTCGCGCTGCGCGGGGTCGGTGATTCGCAGCTGCACCCGGCGCTGGTCGGGCTGGGCGGTCAGGCCGGTGTAGGAGATTCGCGGCGTGGCCTGGCCCAGGCCCCGGCGCGTGCCCTCGACCACCGCCTCCAGCCGCTCGCGCAGCAGGACGGAGGTGTCCACCTCCAGCAGCAGGTAGGAACCGCCGCGCAGATCGAGGCCCAGGTTCACCTGGCGCATGGGGAACCACTCGGGCGCGGAGGCGCGCGGGAAGAGGTTGGGCAGGCTCAGCAGCAGCGCCGCCAGGCAAACGCCCAGGATGGAAAACGTCTTCCAACGCGAAAAATACATCATGTGACCGAAGAGCCCCGTCTGCGCGGCGGGAACATGACGAGGGGGAGGGGGGGATGCAAGTGCGCCCCGCTCAGGCTAGGCATGACGCAACATGTCCTTACGCATCGGCGTCCTCGGCGCGGGCTATTTCGGCCGCTTCCATGCCCTCAAGCTGGCGCGCGCCCACGGCGCCACCCTGGTGGGGCTGCACGACGCGGACCCTGGCCGGGCCGCGCTTGTGGCGGGCGAGGCGGGCTGCCCCACCCTGGGCGCCGAGGAACTGATCGCGGCGTGCGACGCCGTGGTGATCGCGACCCCCACCCGCTTCCATGCCCCGCTGGCGACCCGGGCGCTGGAGGCCGGGCGGCATGTCTTTGTGGAAAAGCCCATCGCCGCCACGACCGAAGAGGCCGATGCGCTGGTGGCGCTGGCCGCGGCGCGGGGCCGTGTGCTGATGGTGGGGCATATCGAGCGCCATTCGGCCGCCATCCGCACGCTGCGGACCTCGCTGGCCATTCCTTCAGGGGGGGGGCGGCGGCTTCGGGCCATCGAGGCGGTGCGCGTCGCCCCCTTCCGGCCGCGCAGCCTGGATGTCTCGGTCGTGCTCGACCTGATGATCCATGACCTGGATTTAATTCTCTCCCTGGTGCCGGCTCCGCTGGCGGAGGTCCGCGCCGTGGGCGGCCGCGTGGCCAGCGACCATCCGGACTGGGCGGTGGCCCAGCTGCGCTTCGCCGACGGCACCCAGGCCCAGGTGACGGCGAGCCGCGTCGCCGTCGGCCTCGAACGCCGCCTGCGGGCCATGGGCCCGGAGGGCGAGCTGCGGGTGGATTTCCTGGCCCGCAGCCTGGAAGCCCTGGCCCCGGGCGGGGCGGCCCCGGTGGAGCACATGCCCGGCTGGGGCCTGGACCGGCATTCCTGGACCGACCATGACAGCCTGGAGGCCCAGCACGCGGCCTTCCTGGCCGCCATCCAGGGCGGCGGCGCCTATGAGGCCGATGGCGCGGCGGGGCGCGCGGCGCTGGATGCGGCGTTGCGGGTCGAAGCCAGCCTCGCCGGCTAGAACACCAGCCGCCCTCGCGGGTGGGACCACCAGCCGCTACAGTCGGACCACACAGCGCCCGCCATGCGCTACGAGAGGATGCAATGGATTTCGGAAGCCTGATCACCCTGGGACTGATCGTCCTGCTGCTGATGGCCTCCGCGCTGTTCTCCGGGACCGAGACGGCCTTCACCGCCGCGAGCCGCGCCTTCGTGCTGCGCCGCGCGCGCGAGGGCGACCGCCGCGCCAACCGCCTCTCCGGCCTTACCGAGCGGAAGGAGCAGGTGGTGGCCGCCATCCTGGTCGGCAACAACCTGGTGAACACCACGGCCACCGCGCTCGCTTCCGCGCTCCTCATCACCTGGTTCGGAGAGGGCGGGGTGGTCTATGCCTCGCTGGTGATGACGGCGCTGCTCGTCATTTTCTCCGAAGTGCTGCCCAAGACCCTGGCACTTCGGGGCCCGGACCAGGCGGCGCTGCGCCTCACGCCCCTGCTGGCGGTCGTCATGGCGCTGCTGGGGCCGGTGGCGCGGGGGGTGAACGGCATCGTGCGCTTCACGCTGGGCCTGTTCGGCACCAAGCCCCCGGCCGCCGACAACCCCGGCATCACGGAAGACGAGCTGCTGGGCGCGATCGAGCTGCACGGCATGGGCCACAAGGGCGAGGCGGACCTCGCCGCCATGGAGGAACGCCGCATGCTGCGCGGCGTGCTGGCGCTGGACGACATGGTGGTGCGCGACGTGATGACCCACCGCTCGCGCGTGGTGGCGCTGGACGCGGACCGCCCGGCGGCCGAGCTCGTGGCGCTGCTGCTGGACCAGCCCCACCAGCGCCTGCCGCTGTGGCGGCGCAATGGCGAGGACCTGCTCGGCATCATCAGCCCGCGCGACGTGCTGCGGGCGCTGACGGCCGCGGGGGGCGATGCCGCGCGGCTGGACCTCGCCGCCATCGCGACACCCCCCATGGTGGTGAGCGAGGGGCGGCCGCTGCGCGCCCAGCTCCAGGATTTCCGGCGCACGCCGCACCGCATCGCCATCGTGGTGGACGAGTACGGAACCTTGAAGGGGATCGTGACGCTCGAGGACATCCTGGAAGTGGTGGTGGGCCAGATCGCGGAGCGTGGCGAGCCCATTCTCTCCGACCTCGCGGCCAGCGGCACCCTGGAAATCCGGGGCGATGTGCGCCTGCGCGACCTCAATCGCGAGCTGGGCTGGAACCTGCCCGAGAACGAGGCCGCGACCTTGGCCGGCTTCGTCGTGGGGCGGCACCGCGGCATCCCGCCCGTGGGGCAGGAGCTGGTGCTGGATGGCTATGGAATCCGCATCCTGGAACGGCGCGGACTGCGGCTGGACCGGCTTTCGGTGCGCCCGCCGGAGGGGCCCACCCAGGGACTGAACGCCTAGAGCATGCTGCGCTCACATGCGTTCACGCAGCCTGCTCCAGACTTCGTTGGGAGCGGGATTCAACGTTTTCGGTGATTCCACCTCAACGCATCCCGCCCTAAAGCCGCGCCTGCTCCGCCTGGAGGCAGGCGGCGAGGCGCGGCAGCAGGTCCTGCGCGGGCAGGGGTGGCAGGAGGCGCAGGATGATGGTGCCCGGCCGCTTGAGGAAGGCGCGCTTGCCCCAGACGCGCCCGCTGTTGGTCGCGACCGGGATCACCGGCAGGCCGGTCGCCCTGGCGAGCGCCAGGATGCCGGGTTGCAGCGGCACCGTCTCACCGGGAGGCACGCGGGTGCCCTCGGGGAAGATCACGATCTGCCGGCCGGCGGCGGTCGCTTCCTTGGCGTCGCGCAGCAGGCCGCGCATGGCCTTCGCACCCGCCTTGCGGTCCACGCTGATCATTCCCGCATGGCGGGCGTTCCAGCCGAAGACGGGGATGCGCACCAGTTCCCGCTTCAGGACATAGACGTTGTCCGGCACCAGGGTGATCCAGATGAGGGTGTCGAAGGCCGATTCATGGCGCGGGGCGATGAGGGCGGGCCCGCCCGTGGGCAGATGCTCGCGCCCCTCCACCACGATCCTCACGCCGCAGATGAAGCGCAGCATGGCCACCGAGCCCCGCGCCCAGACGCGCATGGCCCAGCGCATCCCGCCGGGCGGCGCCGCCAGCAGCGGCAGCGCCGCGAGCGAGATCAGCGTCGTGAAGCCATAGAAGCCGATGTTGAACAGCAGCGAACGCAGCAGCACCATGTTCAGATCGCGACCCTGACGCCCAGCTCCACCACCCGGTCGGAGGGGATGCGGAAGAATTCCGTGGCCGGCACGGCGTTGCGGCTCATCAGCGTGAACAGCCATTGCCGCCAGCGCGACATGCGCGGCACGGCCGCCGCCACGATGGTCTCGCGGCCGAGGAAATAGCTGGTCTGCATGTGTTCGAAGGGGATGCCCAGCTCACGCAGGGATTCGAGTTCGCGCGGGATGTTGGGGCTCTCCTGGAAACCATAGTGCAGGCTGATGCGGTGGATGCCGGGGGCCAGCTCCTCCACCTCGCGCCGGCGGTCGGCCGCGACATGGGGGATGCTTTCGTTGGTCACGGTCACGAACAGCACGTTCTCGTGCAGCACCTTGTTGTGCTTGAGGTTGTGCAGCAGCGCGCCGGGCAGGTAGTCGGCCTGGCTGGTCATGAAGACCGCGATGCCGGGCACGCGCAGGGTGCGGCTCTGCGGCAGCCGCGCGATGAAGGAGCGCAAGGGAAGCCCATCCTGCCGGAAGCGGGCGAAGAGCAGGTCCCGCCCGCGCTGCCAGGTGGTCATCAGCAGGAAGATCCCGGTGCCGACGATCAGCGGCACATAGCCCCCATCGGGAATCTTCAGCACGTTGGAGGCGAAGAACACCACGTCCAGCACCAGGAAGGCGCCGAAGACCGGGATGACCAGCGCGACCGGCCAGCGGAACTGCGCGCGGTAGACGGCCGCCGCCAGCAGGGTGGTGCAGACGAAGGTGCCCGTCACGGCGAAGCCATAGGCCGCGGCCAGCCGCTCGGACTCGCCGAAGATGATGACCAGCGTCAGCACGCCCACCAGCAGGAGGAAATTCACCTGGGGCAGGTAGATCTGCCCCTCCTCGGTCGCGGAGGTGTGGCGCACTTCGAGCCGCGGCAGGAAGCCCATCTGCACGCATTGCCGTGCGATGGAGAAGGCGCCCGAGATCATCGCCTGGCTCGCGATGATGGTGGCCATGGTCGCCAGCACCACCAGCGGCAGGCGGAACCATTCAGGCGCCAGCATGTAGAAGGGGTTCACCAGCGCCTCGGGCTCGAACAGCAGCAGCGCGCCCTGGCCGAAATAGTTCAGGCACAGCGCCGGCAGCACGAAGAACAGCCAAGCGTAGCGCATGGGCTTGCGGCCGAAATGCCCCATGTCGGCATAGAGCGCCTCCGCCCCCGTCACCGCCAGCACGACCGAGCCGAAGGCGATGAAGGCGATCACCCCATAGGCCATCGTGAACTGGATGGCGTAGTGCGGCGACAGCGCCACCAGGATGCTGGGGTGGCGGATGATCTCGACGAGGCCGAGCGCGCCGATGACCAGGAACCACACGGCGCAGATGGGCCCGAACACCATGCCCACGGCCCCGGTGCCGCGCGACTGCACCAGGAAGAGCAGCAGCAGGACCACCACCGCCAGCGGGACCACCGCCTCCTCGAAGGCGGGCGAGACGACCTTCAGGCCTTCCACCGCGGAAAGCACCGAGATGGCGGGCGTGATGATGCCATCCCCGAAGAACAGGCTGGCACCCACCATGCCGATGACGATGGCGACCGCCTTGGCGCGGGGGGAGGTGAGGCCGCGCTGGGCCAGCGCCGTCAGCGCCAGGATGCCGCCCTCGCCCCGGTTGTCGGCCCGCAGCACGAAGGCCACGTATTTGAGGGTGACGACGATGTTCAGCGACCAGAAGATCAGGCTGAGCAGCCCCAGGATCTCCCACCGTTCCAGCCCGTCATGGCTGAAATGATGCGCCGCCGCCCGCATGGCATAGAGCGGGCTGGTGCCGATGTCGCCATAGACGACGCCCAGCACGCCCAGCAAGGCAGCGCCGCTCGCGGCGCGCTCAGGGGTGCGGCTTTCAGGCTTGAGGGGATCGGCCAAGGACGTGCTCCGTCACGGTGCGGCGCGCGGTGTGAACCCGCCGCCGGCCCGGATCAAACCTGAACGCCGCATGGCAGCCCCGCAAGGCCCTTATGCGTCAATGCCCGCGCAGGATCTGGCCGAGGAAGGTCTGCAGCCGCTCGGTGCGGGGGTTGCTGAAGATCTCGGCGGGCGCGCCCTGTTCCACCACCTCGCCACGGTCCATGAACACCACGCGGTCGGCCACCTGGCGGGCGAAGCCCATCTCGTGCGTCACGCAGATCATGGTCATGCCCGTCTCGGCCAGCATCACCATGGTGTCGAGCACCTCCTTGATCATCTCGGGGTCGAGGGCGGAGGTCGGTTCGTCGAACAGCATGATCTTGGGGCGCATGCACAGCGCGCGGGCGATGGCGACGCGCTGCTGCTGCCCGCCCGAGAGCTGGCCCGGGTATTTGTGCGCCTGTTCGGGGATGCGGACGCGGGTGAGGAACTCCATCGCCAGCGCCTCCGCTTCCTTGCGGGGCATCTTCCGCACCCAGATGGGCGCGAGGGTGCAGTTCTCCAGGATGGTGAGGTGCGGGAAGAGGTTGAAGCTCTGGAACACCATGCCGACCTCGCGGCGGATGGCGTCCAGGCTGCGCAAATCGCCCGACAGCTCGATGCCGTCCACGACGATGCGTCCCTTCTGGTGCTCCTCAAGCCGGTTGATGCAGCGGATCAGGGTGGACTTGCCCGAGCCCGAGGGGCCGCAGACCACCACGCGCTCGCCAGTGGCCACCTCCAGGTGGATGTCGCGCAGCACGTGCAGCGACCCGAACCACTTGTTGACGCCCGAGAGCATGATGGCCGGCGGCGCATCGGCGCGCACGGAGGAGGCGATGGTGGGGGCCGCCGCCGGGGCGGTGGCGATGGAGGCGGACATGCGGCAGCGGACTCCCGAACGAGGATGAGGAAGCGAAACCCTGCGATGGCGTGGCCCGGTCTGTCGCCGGCCCTGGGCGGCCGCGCGCCGCCAGGCGGCCCCGCCTCGCGGCGGGACTCGCATTCATTACAGGATGGTCAGGCCCGCGACAATGAGAATGGCGGGGCGCTCTCTCAACCCCAAAGGGGCAGCGGAACGGTCAGCGGAAGGGGGGCGCGTATTGCAGCCCGCCCGGCTGGGTCCAGAGCGCGTTGCGTCCGCGCTGCAGGCCGATGGGGCCCAGGTTGCGCTCATAGATCTCGCCGTAATGGCCGAGTGCCGCGATGACGTTCAGCATCCAGGCATTGTCGAGGCCGAAGGGCCGCCCCGGCTCGCCCGTGCGGCCGAGCAGGCGCTGCACCTCGGGGCGGGGGTCGCCCTCGGCCATCTGGCGGGCCTGGGCGGCGGTGACGCCCAGCTCCTCCGCCGTGACGAGGCCGAAGTGCACCCAGCGCACCAGGTCGGCGAAGCGGGGGTCGCCCTGGCGGATCACGGGGGCGAGCGGCTCCTTGCTCAGCACGTCGGGCAGGATGATGTGGTCGGCCGGGTTGGGCTGCACGGCGCGGATCGCGGCCAGCGCCGAGATGTCGGAGGTGAAGGCGTCGCAGCGCCCGCCGGCATAGGCGGTGACGATCTCCTCCAGCCGCTCGATCACGACGGGGCGGAGGTTGATGCGGTTGCTGCGCGCCCATTCGGCCAGCACCTGCTCGGCCGTGGTGCCGGACTGCACGCAGACCGTCGCACCCGCCATCTGCCGGGCGTTCTGCACGCCGAGCGAGGCCTTCAGCATGAAGCCCTGGCCGTCGAAGAAGGTGATGGGCCCGAAGTCGAAGCCCATGCCGGCGTCGCGGGCGAAGGTCCAGCTGGTGTTGCGCAGCAGCACGTCGATATCGCCGGACTGCAGGGCGGTGAAGCGGTTCTGGGCGCCGGTGGGGATGAAGCGCACCCGCTCCTCGGCCGTGCCGAAGATGGCGATGGCGATGGCGCGGCAATAATCCGCGTCGAAACCGCGCCACTGGCCCTGGGCATCGGCCGCGGCGAAGCCCGCGAGGCCGGCATTCACCCCGCAGAGCAGGGCGCCGCGGTTGCGGATGGTGTCGATCATGCTGGCGGGGGCGGGGGGCTGTGCCGCGGGGGCAGGGGGTGTCGCAGCGGGAGCCGGGGCCGGGGCTGCCGGGGCCGCCTGTGTCGGGGCCGCCTGCGGCGCGGGGCTTGCCTGCGGCGCCGGGGTTGCCTGCGGCGCCGGGCTTGCCTGCGGCGCAGGGGCCGCCTGCGGCGCCGGGCTTGCCTGCGGCGCGGGCGCCTGCCCGGCCGCGGGGCCGATCGCGAGGGACATCAGCAGGGCCCCACCCAGGGCATGGGCGAGGGGTCGCCGGTTCGGCATATGCATCTCCTGGAACCTTGGCGCGGCCGCCCCGGGGGCACCGCAGGTCGGGCCGGACACTGCGCCATCGCTGGCCGGGGATCAATCGCGTGGCTTTTGCGGAATGTGACAGGCGGGCCTTGTTGCCTGGGCCCTTGCCGCGCAACCTCTGGCCGTGCCGAAGAGGGAAGGTTCATGCTGCAGCTCGACCGCCAGGAGATCGCCGCCCGCCTGCCATGGCCCGCCCTGGTCGAGGCGCTGGCCGCCATGTTCCGCGAGGGCTGCGACGCGCCGCTGCGCCACCGCCACCCCCTGCCGGGCGGGGGCAGCCTGCTGCTGATGCCGGCGGTGGGGCAGGGGCATTCGGGCGTGAAGGTCGTGCATGTGGCACCCGGCAATGCCGCGCTGGGCCTGCCCGCCGTGCACGCGGAATACCTGCTGTCCGATGCCGCGACGGGCGTTCCGGTGGCGCTGCTCGATGGCGGGGAGCTGACGGACCGCCGCACCGCGGCCGCCTCGGTGCTGGCGGCGCGATATTTGGCGCGGCCCGATTCGCGGCGGCATCTGGTGCTGGGCGCGGGCAAGGTGGCGGCGGCGCTGGCCGAGGCCTTCCACGCCGCCTATGGCATGGAACGCACCTCCATCTGGGCGCGCCGGCCCGAGCAGGCGCGCGCGCTGGCCGCGCGGCTCGTGGCGCATGGGGTGCCGGCCACGGCGGTGGAAAGCCCGGACCCGGCGGGCCATGACATCATCAGCGCCGCCACGCTGGCCACCACGCCGCTGGTCATCGGCGCGGCGCTGGCGCCGGGGATGCACCTCGACCTCGTGGGTGCCTATCGCCCCGACATGCGCGAGGCCGATGGAGCGGCGCTGGCCCGCGCCCTCTGCGTGGTGGACACGCGCGCTGGCGCCATGGCCGAGGCGGGGGACATCGTGCAGGCCATCGCGGAGGGGCATATCACGGCCGGCCATGTGGCGGCGGAACTCGCGGAATTGTGCCGTGGCGCGCATCCGGGCCGCACCGATCCGGGGCAGATCACGCTGTTCAAGTCGGTGGGCTGGGCGGGCGAGGACCTGGCGGCGGCGGTGCTGGCCACGTGCGGCGGCTGATCCGCCGCGCCGGCGAGTTCGCCTGGCGCTGGAGCATGCTGCGTTCACATGCGTTCACGCAGCCTGCTCCAGCCTTCGTCGAGAGCGGGATTCAGCGTCTTCGGTGCTTCCACCTCAACGCATCCCGCTCTAACCCTCCGCCACCCGCCGCAGCATGGCCAGGAGCTGCCGGCGCTCCACAGCCGAAAGGGGCGCCAGCACCGAATCATTGGCCCGCCGTCCCGCCTTCTGCGCGGCGCGCAGCAGCTCGGCCCCCGCCTCGGTGATGGTGAGGATGCGGATGCGCCGGTCCTGCGGGTCCGCCGTGGCCTGCACGAGCCCGCGGTCCACCAGGCGGCGCACCACCCCCTGCACGGTCGCGGAATCCATGGCGGCCAGCCGGCCAAGGTGATTTTGCGTGACGCGCCCCATCTCGGACAGGCGCAGCAGCGCGGCGAATTGCGGCCCCGTGAGGCCGAGCCCCGCCGCGCATTCCTGGAACATGGACTGATAGCGCTGGTGGGCGCGCCGCAGCATGTGCCCGGCCGAGGCATCCAGGCTGTAGCCGGGGGCGGAGACACCTGTCTCGGGCGAAGCGGCCGCGGGCTCCTGCTCGTCGCGCATCATTTTCCACCCTGTTCCGATCAGTTGGCGGAACGGTCGCCGCACTGTCAAGCGCGGTGCCGTATGGAAGCCGTTGCATGGCTTCTTCCGTTTCACTAAACGGGGAGGGTCGGCCGCGCGAACGGCACAATATACTGGGAGAGAAAACAAATGAGCTCATCCACCCCTGGCACCGCCCGCCGCGGCCTGCTCAAGGCCGGCGCCGTTGCCGCCGCCGGCGCCGCCGTGCTGGCCACGCCCGGCGTCAGCCGCGCGCAGACCACCACCCTGCGCTTCCAGTCCACCTGGCCGCAGCGCGACATCTTCCACGAATTCGCCAATGACTACGTGACGCGCGTGAACACGCTGGCCGGTGGCCGGCTGCGGGTGGAGCTGCTGCCCGCGGGTGCCGTCGTCGGCGCCTTCCAGCTGATTGACGCCGTCTCGGCCGGCACGCTCGATGGCGGCCATGGCGTCTCGGCCTACTGGTTCGGCAAGAACAAGGCGTTCAGCCTGTTCGGCACGCCGCCCGCCTGGTTCTACGACGCGAACTCCTACCTCGCCTGGTTCTACTATGGCGGCGGCGAGGCGCTGTACAACGAGCTGATCACCGACATCCTGCGCGTGAACGTGGTGGGCTTCCAGACCGGCCCGATGCCGACGCAGCCGCTGGGCTGGTTCCGCAACCGCGTCGAGAACGCCGAGCAGATGCGCGGCATGCGCTACCGCACCGTGGGCCTCGCCACCGACCTGTTCAACGCCATGGGCGCGGCCGTGACCGCCCTGCCGGGCGGGGAGATCGTGCCCGCGCTGGAGCGCGGCGTGATTGATGGCGCGGAGTTCAACAACCCCTCCTCCGACCGCGTCCTCGGCTTCCCGGACGTGGCCAAGAACTACATGCTCCAGTCCTACCATCAGAACACCGAGACCTTCGAAGTGCTCTGGAACAAGGGCCGCTTCGACGGCCTGCCGGCCGAGCTGAAGGCCGTGCTGCGCGTGGCGGCCGAAGCGGCCTCGGCCGACATGTCCTGGAAGCAGCAGCTGCGCTATCCGAACGACCTGCAGGCGATGGTGACCAGCGCCGGCGTGAACGTCCACATCACGCCCCGCCCCATCCTTGACGCGCAGCTGCGCGCCTGGGACGGCGTGATCGCGAACCTGGAGAGCGACGCCTTCTTCAAGAAGGTGACCGACAGCCAGCGCGACTGGTGCCGCCGCGTCAGCGCCTTCTACCTGCGCAACAACGCATCCTCCGCCGCCGCCTTCAACCACTTCTTCGCGCGGCGCTGAGCCACTGACCCCACCACGCCCGTCCCGACACCCCGGGGCGGGCGTTTTTCATGCCCTTCCGTCACGGAGCCCGCCCAGGTGCAAGCACTGCTGGTGAATGTGGACCGGATCAGCGCCTTCATCGGCAAGGTCTTTGCCTGGTGCATCGTGCTGCTGACCGGTGCCATCGTGTACGAGGTCTTCGCGCGCTACCTCTTTCGCGCACCGACCGCCTGGGCCTTCGACGTCTCCTACATGCTCTACGGCACGCTGTTCATGATGGCGGGGGCCTATACCCTGTCGCGCCAGGGGCATGTGCGGGCGGATTTCATCTACCGGCTGTTCCCGGTGCGGGTGCAGGGCGGGCTCGACTTCGTGCTCTACATCCTGTTCTTCTTCCCGGGCATGCTGGCGCTGGTCTATTTCGGCTGGGACTTCTTCACCCAGTCCTACTGGCAGAACGAACGCTCCTCGATCAGCCCCAACGGGCCCTATATCTGGCCCTTCAAGTTCATCATCCCCTTCGCCGGCGCGCTCATGATCCTGCAGGGCATCGCCGAGACGGCGCGGGCCGCCATCGCCTGGCGCAGCGGCGCCTGGCCCGACCGCCTGCATGACGTGGAGGAGCTGGAAGTGCTGACGCTGAAGCAGGCGCAAGCCGCCCGCGAAGCCGAGATGGCGGCCGCGCGCCGCGCGGAGATGCCCCTGTGACCGACCCCGTTCTCGGCATGATCATGCTGGGCAGCTTCATCTTCGTGATCCTGCTCGGCTTCCCCGTCGCCTTCACCCTCACCGCCATGGGCCTCGGCTTCGGCTATCTCGGCCTCGGCACGCGGGTCTTCGACCTGCTGGTGCAGCGCACCTACGCCGTCATGGCCAATGACGTGCTGATCTCGGTGCCGCTCTTCATCTTCATGGGCTATGTGATCGAGCGCGCGAACATCCTGGACCGGCTGTTCCGCGCGTTGCAGATGGCCTCGGGCGGGCTGCCCGGTTCGCTCGCCATCGCAACGCTGGCCACCTGCGCGCTGTTCGCGACCGCCACCGGCATCGTGGGCGCGGTGGTGACGCTGATGGGGCTGCTGGCCTTCCCCGCCATGCTGCGCGCGGGCTACGACCCCAAGCTCGCGGCGGGCGTCACCTGCGCGGGCGGGTGCCTGGGCATCCTGATCCCGCCCTCCATCATGCTGATCCTCTATGGCGCGACGGCGGGCGAGAGCGTGGTGCGCCTCTACGCCGCGGCCTTCCTGCCGGGCGTGGGCCTCGCGTTCCTCTACATGCTCTACGTGCTGATCCTGGCCACGCTGAAGCCCGGCATGGCGCCCCGCCTGCCGCCCGAGGAGCGCACGACGCCGGTCGGGCAGATCCTGCTGGCGCTCGCCACCTCCTTCATACCGCTCGCGGTGCTCATCGGCATGGTGCTGGGCGCGATCCTGTTCGGGCTGGCCACGCCCTCCGAGGCGGCGGCCATGGGGGCCGCGGGCTCCGTGCTGCTGGCGCTGCTCTACCGCAGCCTCACCTTCACCAAGCTGAAGGAGAGCGTGTTCCTGACCGCCCGCACCACCGCCATGGTGTGCTGGCTGTTCATCGGCGCCTATATCTTCACCTCGGTCTTCGGCTGGCTGGGCGGGCACCATGTGGTGGAGGAGGCGGTGAAGGCGCTCGACCTCTCGCCCATGATGTTCCTGCTGCTGGCGCAGGTCATCATCTTCCTGCTGGGCTGGCCGCTGGAATGGACCGAGATCGTGCTGATCTTCGTGCCCATCTTCCTGCCGCTGCTGGGCACCTTCGAGATCGACCCGATCCTGTTCGGCGTGATCGTGGCGCTGAACCTGCAGACCTCCTTCCTCACACCCCCCGTCGCCATGGCCGCCTACTACCTGAAGGGGGTGGCGCCGCCGCATGTGAAGCTGTCGGAGATCTTCCTGGGCTGCCTGCCTTTCGTGGGCATCGTGATCTTCGCGATGGCCATGCTCTACATCTTCCCCGAGATCGCGACCTGGCTGCCCTCCTACCTGTATGACAATGTCGGCGGGCCGGGCCAGGAACTGTCCGTGCCGGAGGGCGGCTTCACTGTGGATGAGGAGCCCGCCCTGCCGGCCTTCAACTGAGCAGCATGGACCGCATGACCGACATCACCACCCAGGCCGCGAACTGGCTGCACGAGGCCTGGGAGACGGGCAACCCGCTCGCCCCCTTTCCGGAGGAGATGGCGCCCCCCGACCTCGCCGCCGGCGAGGCCATCGCCGCCGCCCTGGTCGAGACGCTGGAAATTCCCGTCACGGGCATGCGCCTCGCCCCCGCGCCCGGCGACACCTGGGTTTCGGCGCCGCTGCTGGAGCCGCGGCTGATGCGGGCCGGCACGCCGGTGGCGCTGGCCGCGCTGCGGCATATCCGCATCACGGCCGGCATTCTGGGCGTGCTGGCGGAAGACCTCACCGACGCCCCGCCCGTCTTTTCCGCCCTGCACCCCGTGGTGGACGTGGCGGCGGAACGTTACCAGCAGGGCGCGCCCGATGCCGCGCAGCGCGTGGCCGATCTCGGCGGGCTCGGCCATGTGCTGGTGGGCAAGCGCTTCGTGGGACCATTGCCGGAGGTGGTCTCGGTGCGGATCGGCCCCACCGGCACCCGCCCGCGCCCCTTCGAGGTGAAGCTCGCTCCCCTGATGGATCAGCTCGTGGAAGATGCGCGCCGCTGGGGGCCACTGCCGGCCGGGGCCGTGCTGGTGGTGGCGGGGCTGGCGCTGGGCCGCGTGCCCAACCCGGGCGAGAAATGGTCGGCCGCCGTGGCGCCCGTGGGCCGCATCACCGTCCAGTTCGCCTGAGCGGGGTGGTCCGTCCGGCGGGGCAGGGCCATGATGCCCGCCCCTGACGGAGCCCGCCATGCCTGACCCCAATCCGCGCATTCCCTTCCGCCTCGAATCCGACGTGCCGCCGCTGCCGGCCTTCCGCGGCAAGCGCGTCATCGTGAACCTGGCGGTGAACGTCGAGCACTGGCCCTTCGACCAGCCCATGCCGCGCGCCATCCTCACGCCGCCGCACGGCATCAAGGCCATCCCGGACGTGCCCAACTTCACCTGGGTGGAATACGGGCTGCGCGTGGGCATGTCGCGGCTGCTTGAGATGTGCCGCGCACTCGGTATCCGCGCCTCCAACCTCTCCAACGCCCAGATCTGCACGCATTACCCGCGCCTCGCGGAGGCCATGCTCCAGGCCGACTGGGAATTCGTGGGCCATGGCGTGTATCAGCGCGCACTCGCCACCATCGAGGATGACAAGGCGGCGGTGGAGGAGGCGCTGTCCACCATGCGCCGCTTCTCGGGCCAGAAGGTGCGCGCCTGGCTGGGGGCCGGCCTCAGCGAGAAGGCCGACACGCCCGAGGTGCTGCGCCGCAACGGCGTGGATTTCCTGCACGACTGGCTGGTGGATGACGTGCCCGTCTGGATGCGGACCGAGGCGGGGCCGCTGCTCTCCTTGCCCTACACGGTCGAGCTGAACGACGTGCCCATCTACATGCTGGCCTCGCAGGGCTCGACCGCCATGGCCGATCGCATCCGCGCCAACATGGCCTTCTACGCGCGTGGCGGCTTCGAGCGGACGCGGGTGATGACCATCGCACTCCACCCGCACGTGATCGGCGTGGCGCACCGGATGGAGAGCTTCTGGGCCGCGATGGAGGAGCTGGCGGCGCACCCGCAGGTGGCTTTCGCCACCTCGTCCGAGATCGGCGACTGGTTCACGGCGCTGCATCCGGCGCCGCACGCGTGATCAACGCCGGTTGATCGCGGGCGGATTGGTTGGGCGGCTGATGCACGCCTTCGGTGAGTTCACCGAAGGCGATCAGGCGCGGGCCGCCATCTCCCACTCCGCCACCAGCTTGTCGCGGCCCGCGCGCATGTCGTCCGGGCCGCCGAAGGCCAGCATGTAGTGGCCGCGATAGCCCTCGCCCTCGATCAGGCGAAACAGGGCGTTGAAGTCCATGTTGCCCTCGCCGGGAAACAGGTGCTCCTCCTTGGCCCCTCGGTTGTCGGCGAGGCGCACCTCCGCCATCCGGGCCGGGCCGAAATGGCGGTAGAAGCCCTCGACGCCCACGGGCAGCATGTGCGCGTGGTTGGCGGTGAAGGACCAGCCGAAGACCTCCGGGTCCAGGGCCGCGAAGAAGCGCTCGCATTCGGGGATGTCGCAGGCCAGGTAGCGCACCTCGGCATCCGCGGGCTCGGGGTTCATGTTCTCCAGCAGCAGGCGCACGCCCTGGGTGCGCGCGTAGTCGCCCAGGCGTCGCAGCCGGGTCAGCGCGGCCTGGGTGCGGCGGTCGTAGTCGTCGGTGAAGTGGTAGCCGGCATGGACCACGATCCAGCCCGCGCCCAGCGGCCCGGCCAGGTCCACATAGGCGCGCAGGTAGTTGTCGGTGGCGGCGGCGAGGTAGGGCGCGGTCTCGGCCATGTTCACGGCCGACAGCGTGTGCAGGCCAAGCTCGAGCCCGAGCCGTTCCTTCAGCCCGCGCGCCGCGCGCAGCCGTGCGCCGTCGAAGCCGTCGAACTCATTGCCCGCATCGCCCAGGCGGATGTCCAGATGCGCGAAACCCGCCGACGACGCCCATTCCAGCCCGTCCTCCAGCCGCAGGCGCGCGCCGAGATCCACGCCGATGCGGGCGGAGAGGGAAGCCTTGTCGTCAGCCATGGCGGGGCTCCGTGGGAAAGAGTGTCGCGTATCCCCTTGGGATGGATCGCTTAACCAATCCTACCTGCGGCGGCCACCAATGTCCCTCCCGTGCCGGGGCCAGGGCCTGCCGCGCGAGGGCAAGCCGCTCGCTCCGGAAGAGGAGGAGCTTGCGGAGATGACCCGGCTCGCGGAGGGTTTCGCCGGAAGCCGCCTGCCGCCGCTGCAGGCCCTGGGGGTGGCTCGAGGGGGACGCCGCCATCATGCGGTTGCGGACCGGCGGGACTTCCTTTCGCGACGGCTCGCCCCGAACCTGGACCTTCCCTTCGTCACGCCGCGTGGGCGCGCGCTACCCTGCCTCCACCGCCGCCCCGGCGGGCTTGCGCCCCCAGACCTGCACCACGGTGTAGAGGATCGCCGTCGTGCCCGGATCGTTGAGGTGCGACCGGCAGGCGGCGATGGCCTCGTCCAGGGCGGGGCCGTCGGTCAATCCGGCGCGCAGCAACGGGCCGCGCAGCGAGTCCACGATGTCCGGAAGCCAGGCGGCCTGCGGGTCGCCCGCCTGGCAGGACACCAGGAAGGGGCGGTAGCGCAGCTCGCGCAGCCCCGCCTGCCGCAGCAGGCCGAACAGCCGCCGGGCGACGCCGCGGCCGGTGCCGCTCTGCTCCAGCCCCGCGCCGAGCATCCCCTTCAGCCGCGCGAAGGCGGGGTGCGGCGGGAAGCAGGCCATGCTGGAGAGGTCCTGCTCCTGCAGCGCGATTGTTCCCCCTGGGCGGGCCAGCCGGATGGCCTCCGTGAGCAGCGGGTCGAACTGCGCCGCGCCGGCGAAGAGGAAGCGGCCATGCACCAGGTCGAAGCCGCCATCGGGCAGGCCCGTGCGGCAGGCATCCGCCTCCAGGTACTCGACCGCGCCCGCCGCCTCGGCGCGCGCGTGGTCGAGGAAGCGCCGCTCCAGGTCCAGGCCGACCACCAGCCCTGGCGCGCCGGCCCGCGCCGCCATCAGCCGCGTCACGTCGCCCAGGCCGCAGGCGAGGTCGAGGCAGCGCCAGCCCGGCCCGACCCCGATGGAGGAGAGCAGCGCCTCGGCCTCCTCCGTGAGCCAGGCGCCTTGCGCGGCCAGCCGGCCGATCTCGCCCGCGCGGGGTTCGAGGGGATACATCGCCGGGCTCCTCAGGCCGCGTCTTCCGTGAGGCGGTCCACCGCCGCGGCCATATCGGCCAGGCGGGGGTGCTCCAGCAGGTCGGAATCGGTGATGAACACCGCGCGGCGCTCGTAGAGCCCGGCGGCCACCTGCAGCATGTCGAGCGAATCCCCGCCGAATTCGAAGAAGTCATCCTCGCGGCCGACCTCGTCCACCTCGAAGATCTCGCACCAGATCTCGGCCAGCAGCCACTCGGTCTCGCCGCGCGTCGGCACCGGCGGGGCCATGCCGTCGGGGCGCGTGCCGCTGAGCGTCGGCAGCCGGCCCCGGGCGATCTTGTTGCCGGCCGAGCGCGGCAGGGCCTCGAAGACGCCGACCCGCCAGGGCAGCATGTAGTCCGGCAGCTGCGAGGCGAGGCGCCGCCGCAGGGCAAGGCCATTGATCTCCACGCCTGGCGCGGGCTGCACCCAGGCGGCCAGGCGCATGTCGCCGCCCGACGTCCGCACGGCCTGCACGACGCCTTCCGCCACGCCCTCCTGCCGGCACAGCACCGCCTCCACGGCGGCCAGTTCCACGCGGTAGCCGCGGATCTTCACCATGTGGTCGGCCCGGCCGAGATGCTCCAGCATCCCGTCCGGGTGCAGCCGGCCGAGATCGCCGCTGAAGACGCGGAAACACCCCGGGCGATCGGGGTCGGGGCGGAAACGCTCGGCCGTCAGCTCCGGGCGCCCCCAGTAGCCGATGGCCGTGTAGTCGCCGGAGACGACGATCTCCCCGATCTCGCCCAGGGGCACCGGCTCGCCCTGCTCGTCCACCAGGGTGACGTGGCGGTCCTCGACCGGCCAGCCGACCGGCACCGCCTCTCGCCCCTGCACGGCCGCGGGGTCCACCACCCATTCGGCGATCATCCCCGCCTCGCTGCTGGCCAGGCGGTTCACCACGGCGCAGTCCCAGCCCAGGCGGTCGCGCAGCGCCGTGACATCCTCCGGCCGCAGCACCTCGCCGCCCACGATGATGCGGCGCGGCTGCCAGGCCTGGCGTTCGGGCATGCGCGCCTCGACGAGGTCACGCAGCACGGGGGGCGTCACCGGCAGCACGGTGATCCGCCGCTCCGCCGCCCAGCGCCCGAGGCCGAGCAGGCCGTGGCGGCGGCTGTCGAAGACCTCCACCGTGGCGCCGGCCAGCAGCCCGCCGAGGATGGCCGGGATCGAGCCCGCGAAGGCGAAGGAGGAGAGGTGCGCGATGCGCTCGCCCGGCGCATAGCCGTGGTGGCGGGTCTGCAGCCCGGCATGCCAGCACAGCGAGCGCTGGGTGCGGACCACGCCCTTGGCCGGCCCGGTGCTGGCCGAGGTGAGGTAGATGATGGCCGGGTCCTCCGGCCGCGGCGTCCGTGCAGCCTGGGCGGGGGCCGGATGGGCCGTGCCGACCTGCACCGGCACCTGGCCCGCGCGGTCCCGGCACCAGGCCTCCTGCGCCGGCGCGGTGACGATGCGCGCCACCTGTGCGAAGAGGCCCATGACATCCTCGGGCGGGGCGGCCGGGTCTATCGGCATGGCCGGCACGCCGGCCTTCAGCGCGCCGAGCAGGGCGATGACGGCCTCGGTGCCGATGCCGAAGACCAGGGCCACCGCGCCGCCCGCCGGCAGGTCGGCGAGGGAGGCGGCCGCGCGGTCGGTCTCGGCGTCCAGCGCGGCATAGGTCAGGGCGCGCCCGTCCTCGACCAGCGCCTCGGCCTCCGGCAGGGCCTCGACGATCCGGCGCAGCCGGGCTGGGATCGTGCCGTCGAACTCGGCGCGTTCGAAGGGCATCTTGCCGTCGAATTCGGCGCGTTCGAAGGGGATCACGGCGTGATCTCCGCCACCAGGTCGGACGGCGCCAGCACGCGGTCAATCAGCCGCCGCTGCCGCAGCCAGTCCTGATAGGCGAGCAGGCTGTCCAGGTTCAGCGCGCCATCGGCCGGCATGCTGGGCCAGCAGGCGCGCTCCAGCAGCTCGGGCGAAAGCCGGGTGGCGCGCGCCAGGATTTCGAGGTTGCGCGGCGTCTTGCCCTCATTGTAGCGGACCAGTGCGGCGCGGTAGGCGCGCAGGAAGCGGCGGCCCAGCGCCTGGCCATCGGCCAGCATCCGCTCGGAGAACATCAGCGCGGTGAATTGGCCGCCCGGGAGCAATTCCTCCGCCCCCACGGCGACGCGGCCCACCCCGGCCTGATCGAGCCGCGCCACCCAGGGCTCGGAGAGGAAGGCGAGGTCCAGCGCGCCGGCGGCCAGCGCCGCCTGCTGCGCCGGCACAGGCATCTCGCGGAACTGCACCTGCAGCCGCTCGGCGCCGCGCCGCTGCCGCAGCAGGTCCACCAGGAAGCCCTCGAAGGCGTTGGGGTCGGCGCTGACGCGCAGCGAACGCGCCTCGCCCGAGGTCAGCGCCGCGAGCGTGAGCCCGGTGCCGTAGAAGGCGGCGTAGGAACAGGGGGCCGGCGCCAGCATCACGCCGGAGGCCACCAGCCGGGCGCGGCCGCCGCGCGCCACCGCGTTGAACAGCGCGGGTGAGGCCTGGGGGATGCCGGCGTCCAGGTCCCCGCTCATCAGCCCCGGCAGGGCGAGATGGGAGGAGGAGAGGGCGACCGGCTCGATCGTGATGCCCTCGCGGGCAAAGAGGCCCTCCTCCAGCGCGATGAAGATCGGCGCCTGCGACAGGAAGGGCAGCACCACGAGCTTCACCCGCTCCGCCCGCGGCGCGGCCGGCAGCAGCGCCGCGAGGCACAGCGCCAGGCCGAGCACCCGGCCGGCCCGTGCCGCGACGCGGGCGATCCGCGTCCATCCTCGCCTCTTCAGCATCTCACCTGATCCTTCCAAAAGGCGGCCCGCCACACCCGCTCAGCGGCCGAGACAGCGGTTGAAGACAAGGCCGAGCATGGCCAGGACCAGCAGCGTGCCGTAGAGCTGCTCTACCCGCATGGTCTGCCAGGACTGCCAGACCGCGGCGCCCAGCCCGTCATTGCCGCTCAGCATCTCGACCGAGATCAGCACCACGATCGCGGCGTTGAGCGACAGCCTGAGCCCCGCCCGCAGCACCGGCCAGGCGCCCGGCAGCACCAGGCGGCGCAGTACCATCAGGGGCGGCGCGCCATAGTTGCGTGCGACATTCCACAGCAGCGGATCAATGGCGCGGACGGCGACGGCGCCCGCGATGGCCGCGGGGAAGAAGGCGACCAGCGCCACCGGCACCATCCGCGCCTTCTCGCTGAAGCCGAACAGCACCAGGAACAGCGGCAGCAGCGCCACCTTGGGCATCGGGTGCAGGGCGGCGATCACGGGGTCGAGCGCACGGTGCAGGCGCGGGGCGAGGCCCATCGCGAGCCCGGCCAGCGTGCCCAGCCCGGCCCCCAGGCCGAAGCCGAGCACGAGGCGCTGCCCGCTCGCCATCAGGCTCTCGGCCATCTCGCCGTTGCGCAGGCTCTCCACCAGCCAGGCGAGGATGATCGTAGGCGGGGGAAAGAGCAGCATGGCCACCCAGCCGGCCCGCGCGGCGGCTTCCCAGGCCGCGGCGGCGAGGAGGAGGGCGAGCAGGTGCGCCATCAGGCGGCCGGCGGCGTGATGGTGGGCGCCAGCATGTCCCAGATCCGCCAGCGCAGGGCGGCGACCTCCGGCGGGGGTGGGCCCATGATGCGGCGCGGGCGGGGGAAGGGCACCGTGATGTCCGCGATCACCCGCCCCGGCCGCGCCGAGAGCACCACCACGCGGTCGCAGAGCAGCAGCGCCTCCTCGATGTCATGGGTGACATAGACCACGCTGCGCCCGGTGCCGGACCAGAGGTCCAGCAGCTCCTGTTGCAGCACCACGCGGGTCTGCGCGTCGAGGGCGGAGAAGGGCTCGTCCAGCAGCATCGCCTCGGCCTCGGCGACGAAGAGGCGGGCGAGGGCCGCGCGCTGGCGCATGCCGCCCGAGAGCTGGTCCGGGCGCGACGTGGCGAAGCCCTCCAGCCCCAGGCGGCGCAGCATGGCATGGGCGCGGGCCTCGCGCGCGGCGCGCGGCATGCCCTGGGCCTCCAGGCCGAAGGCGACATTGTCCAGCACGCTCAGCCAGGGCAGCAGCCCATGTTCCTGGAAGGCCATCAGGCGGCGGGGCGGGCGGGGGCCGGTCCAGCCGGGAAAGCCGATGCGGCCGGCGCTGGGCGCTCGCAGCCCGGCCAGCATCGCCAGCAGGGAGGACTTGCCGCAGCCGCTGGGGCCGATCAGGCCCAGGAACTCCCCGGGCGCCACCTCCAGGTCCAGCCCGTCCACGGCGCGCAGCGGGCCCCGCGGCCCGGGATAGTCCAGCCCGATGCCCTGCAGCGTGATCCTCACGCCGGCGGCGCCTCGAACAGGGAGGCGACCAGGCCGGGCACCTCGCCCCGCCGCAGGAACCAGCGGATGGCGCCGTGGTCGGCCAGGCCCTCGGCCGCCACCAGCCGCACGCCGGGGATGCCCCGCATCCGCGCGGCCTCCCGGCGGTCCGTCTCATGGCCTTCACCGAAGCACAGGATGGTGCGCGGGGGCCGCGCGGCCGCGGCATAGGCCTGCGCCAGGTCGAAGACGAGGCCGGGGTTGCGCTGCGCGATGGCATTGATGGCCGGCGCGAACTGTGGGTCATGCCGCGTCTGCGGATTGGTCAGCATGCTGAAGGCGAGCGCCCCTTCCGCCCCCAGGTCGAGGGCATAGCGCAGCGCCGCGTAGCCGCCGGCCGAATTGCCGAGGCAGGCAAGGTGCGTGGCACCCAGCCCGGCGGCCTGCGCGCGCAGCAGGTCGAGCAGGCCGGCATAGTCCGCGATGCCGAGATCCGGATCGCCAGCCATGTAGAAGCTGGCGCCAAGGCCCCTCAGATAGATCAGGTGCACGCCGCAGCCGCGCAGCACGCGGTGCAATTCGTCGAGCAGCAGCCAATAGCCCCGCGCGCCGCCGGAGAAGACGATCAGCGCCCGGTCGCCGCCGGCGGGGTTGCGCCAGACCAGGGTGGTGCCGGGCCGCGCGGGTTCCGCGCCCCCGGCCTCGAGGTCCTCCAGCAGGCCGCTGTGCTCCAGGGTGCGGATGATGTGGGCGCAGGCGCGGCCGGTGGCGCTCTCCCGATCGAGCGCGGGGAGCGTCTCCAGCACCCGCTTCGCCTCGGAGGGCGTGCTGAAGCGGAGAAGATTCTCCACGTCCCGCAGGCTTGGCGGCCCGGCGGGCGTGGGGCTGCCGCCGGCGCTGCCGCGGCGGCCATAGGCGCGCTGGTCCCACCAGGTTTCGTGATCCGGCCAGCGCTGGCGCAGGCTGGCGCGGAGCGCCTTGAAGACGGGACCGGCATGGGCAAGCCAGGCCACCGTCATGGCCTGCTCGTACCAGCCCGGCTCGGCCACGGCGTCGAACCGCTCGAACACCGCCTGCCAGTGACCCATGGCTTCGGGCCAGACCAGGCGCCATTCGGCGAGCTTCGCGAGCCCGATCCAGCCCAGCGGCTCCTCCGGCCAGCGCGCGTGCAGCCGGGCCAGGGCCCCGGCGGCGTGCGGCGGGACCAGCGCATCCTCCGGCCGGCGCGGCGTGTTGAAGGCAAGCAGCAGGCGGGCGAAGGCGAGGGTCTCGTCGCGGCCGGCATGTTCCGGCCAGCGGTGCAGGGCCTCGTCCCACAGGGGCAGCGCCGCCGCATGATCACCGCCGTCATGTGCCTGCCGCGCCCTGGCCAGGAGGCGAGCGCGCTCATCCTGCGGTATCGCGGCCACGCAGCCGCATCGCGGCCGCTGCCCCGCCTCCCCGTTTTCGCCCGCCGTCGTTTCCATAGGAAGAAGCATGGCAAAAAACTATTTAGAGTTGAAGGATGCCAGAAGCTTTTCGCCAGGGATATTGGCGAAGCGGGCCGTTGGGCGGCCTCGGCGTCAGTCGGCCTGGTAGCTGTAGCGCCAGAGGTTGAAGATCTTGGGGCGGCCGTCGTCGCTGGGCCGGCCGGCCTCGGTGTCCGTCAGCGCATGCTCGCCATGCAGCCCGATGCGCACCCAGCCGCGCCGCGCGACCGCGCGGAAGCAGATCGCCTCGGCCACCTCGCGCCGCGGCTCGGACCAGCTCCGCACCGGCATGCCGTCCACCGTCACCGTCAGCCGGTCGCGCAGGCCAGGGTCCACCCAGCCCTTGTTGTAGAGGCGCAGCGTCAGCCGCGCGCCCGGCCCCGGCACCGGCAGGTAGATCAGGGCGTCGCGGTCGGCACCCAGCCAGCGGCAGCACTCGCGACTGCCGGCGGCGTCGCGGCCGTGCAGGCCCCGGCCGACCAGCGGCATGTTCATGTCGAAGACATGCTCCGCGCCGATCCGCATCGGCGCCAGCGCGGACAGGCGCGCGGCGACGAACTCGGCCTCGAACTCCGCGAGCGTGTAGTCGCGGGCAGGGGCCGCGCGCAGCGCCGCCACGGCGCGGTCGTGCAGGAGGCGGTCGCCCGTGGTGACCGCGGCGGCGGCGGCCCGCGCGGCCTCGCCATGTTCCTCCGGCGCGGTCCGGTTGCGAACCTCCAGCGGGGCGGGGGGGCACCAGCCCATGTCGCGCGCCAGCTCGCCGCGCAGCCGGTCCACCTCCTCCAGCACGCCGATGCGGGCGCCGTAGTGTTGCAGCGTGCGCCAGGCCTGCGCGGCGCGCTCCTCCGGCGGCATGGCGTCGAAGGCCTCCGCGCTGACGCTGTGCTGCGTCAGGGCGCGGCACTGGTGGTCCTCGAACATGCTGCGGAAGGGCAGGGCGTCGCCGCAGGCGGCGCGCAGCCGGGCGAAGTCGGGAAGTTCGCGGCAGGCCTCGTGCATCCGGCGCCAGTCGTCGGGCTTGTGGGCGTAGTCGTGCGGCGCCAGCCGGCGATAGTCCTGGAACTGCGACAGGGCGCGCCGGTCGGCCCGGCGCAGCACCGTGAAGACATGGTCGTCCGCGTCCAGCCAGGGGGCGATGTCCACATGGCCGTGCAGCACGTCGAACCAGGCGATGCTCTCGCGCGCGGCCTCGGCGAGGGTGGGGCGCAAGGCGGGGTCCTGCAGGGCGGCGATGTCGGCATGGGCGATGCCGCGGTCGCGCAGGCGCTGCCCGAACTCGGCGGGCGGACGCGCGCGCTCGGCATGGGTTTCGGAGTCGAGCGCGGCGTTCAGCGCCGTGCCGCCGCATTTCGAGATGTGCAGGTGGAAGATCTTGCGTGCAGCCAGCATGGAGGCCCCGGTGGGTGTGCGCGGTGATGCCTCTCCCGGCAGGCCAGCGCCCTGGTCCGGCGGGGGCGTTCCTGGACGAGGCGTAACCCGGACTGCTATTCTTTCAAACCTATGATCTCGATTCGCCACGACTTCCTGTTTATCCATCGTGGCAAGTCGGGCGGGAATTCGATATCAGAGATACTGCTGCCCTATTCCGAGGACAGCAAGAGCGTCACCGGTTCCCAGGACGGGACCGAGCGTTTCGACGTGCGGAACGACGGCTTCGGCACCCGCAAGCACTCCCGCCTCGCGGATTACAAGCGGGCTCTGCCGGCCGAGCTGTTCGACCGGCTCTATAAGTTCTCCGTCATTCGCAATCCGTATGAGCGGTTGGTGAGCGCCTATTTCTCACCACACCGTGTGGCGGACGGGCGCATCCAGGGGTTTGACCGGGACGCCTTCCGGCAGCTGATCATCAGCCAGGCGACCCTGCGCGACTTTATCCGCACCGGTCCCGGCGGCGCATTGGACGCGGAGCTGGACATGCTCCTGCGTTTCGAGCGCCTCGAGCGGGAGGTCGCTGCCTTGCTCCAGGCCATCGGCCTGCCGCCACGGGCGCTGCCGCACCGCAACCGCGGCGACCATGCGCCCTACCGGACCTACTACGATGCCGAGTTGCGGGAACTGGTCGAGGCGCGGTTCCGCGAGGAGCTGGACTGGGGCGGCTACGCGTTCTGAAGCGGGCCTGCACGCGGCCCGTGGGGGATTTTCGCCGCATCAATCCGTTGAGAGAGGTGGGTGGCGGACAGGGTGGGATTCGAACCCACGGTAGAGTTGCCCCCACGGCGGTTTTCAAGACCGCTGCCTTAAACCACTCGGCCACCTGTCCCCGGCGCCCGCCTATACAGCCGCCGCGCGCGCCGCGCGAGGGGATCACTCCCCCGCGAGGCGCGCGGCCGGCTCAGCGCCCAGGGTGCTGCCCAGGCGCATCATCGCGTTCACATCCGCGGCTCCTGCCAGCCCCAGCACCGCATCGGCCAGAGCGGCCGCGCGGTCCGCGCCCAGCACCTGGTCGGAGAGACCATGGAACTTGGCGCGCAGCTCGGCCTCGGTCAGGAAGTTGCCGGGCTCGCCCTTGGGCACCACGACGAACTTGGTGAATTCCTGCCCGCGCGCGCGGATGGTCAGCTTGCCCGACATGTTGCGCGGGAATTCGGCCTGCACCTCCGGGTCCTCGACGCAGGTCACCTTCGGCATCAGCGCACGCAGAACGGGGTCGTCCATGCGGGCATAGCTGTCCCAGCCGAAATGGCCGTGGCCCAGCGCGCAGGACACGACGAAGGGGCCGCTGAACTGGCCATCCACCGTGTTCTTCGGGTGCTGCTTGTATTCCAGCGGCGCGCCCACCAGCAGCATGCCCTTGTTGGGCAGGCCCATGGTGACGCTCTCGATCTCCTCCGGTCGCAGCCCGTGCTCGGCGCGCAGCATCAGCGCCGCGTCCACGCTGGCATGGCCGTAGCGGCAGGAGGGGTAGGGCTTCACCGCCGTTTCCATCAGCTCGAACTCGCCGCCCAGGTTGCGGATGGCGCGCTCGGGGATGGGGTTGGGGGCATAGGCGCTGAGGAAGCCCGCCTTGCCCTCCATGGCCTGGGCGGCGCCGCGGAAGCCCTCGCGCGCCAGCAGCGCGGCGGAGAGGCCGGCCATGGCCGCCCAGCCCACCTGCCAGCGCTTGGTCCAGGCGCCATTGGCCAGGAATTGCAGGCTGCCGGCGGCCTGGCTGAGCACGATGCCGAAGGCGTCCGTGATCTGAGCCTCGGACAGGCCCATGACCCGCGCGGCGGCGGCGGCACCGCCGAAGGCGCCGCAGGTGGCCGTCGGGTGGTAGCCGCGGTCGTAATGGTCGCCGGCGGGCAGGGCGACCGCCAGGCGGTTCGTCACCTCGTAGCCCGCCACGATGGCGGCGATCACGTCGGCGCCCTTGGCGCCGCACATCTCGGCGGCGGCCAGCGCCGCCGGGATCACGGGGGCGCCCGGGTGCAGGCTGCCGGCGGCATGGGTGTCGTCGAAGTCGAGGCTGTGGGCATAGGCGCCATTCAGCAACGCGGCCCCGGCGGGCGACCAGCGGGCGGCCTCGCCGAACACGGCGGCTTGGCCGTGGCCCAGGCCCATGGCGCGGGCGGCGGCGCGCAGCGGCGGGCTGCTCTCGGCCTCGACCCCGCCGCGGACCATGTTGCCCACCAGATCCAGGATGAGGAAGCGCGTGCGCGCCTCGACCTCGGCCGGCAGGTCCGCGTGGCGGATCGAGGCGGCGTAACGGGCGAAGGTTTCGGTGACCGCGACCATGGACGTGTTTCCTTTCGCAATTGCGCCGATGCTACGCCGTCTTCCGCCGGGCTGGAACCGGGCGGCTCGAGTGCTGCGCAAGCGGCCGGTTCGAGTGCGGCGCAAGCGGCCGGTTCGAATTGCGCTGGCCGGTCAGAAGTGGCACCTATCCCCTTATGTTCACCCGACGCAGCCTATTCGCCGGAACCGCCGCCGGCGCGTTCGCGGCCCGGCCCGCTTTCGCGCAGGAAAGCTTTGCCGCCTTTCTCCAGGGCGTCCGCGCCGAAGCCCGCCGGGCGGGCATCCGCCAGGCCACGCTGGACCGCGCGCTTTCCGGCCTGCAGCCCAATGAGCGGGTGATCGAGCTCGACCGCCGTCAGGCCGAATTCACCCAGACCTGGCCGCAATACCGCGACGCGCGGCTTTCGCCCCAGCGAATCGAGGCCGGCCGCCGCGCCTATGCCCAGAACCGCACCCTGCTGGAATCCATCCAGGCCCGGCATGGGGTCAGTGGCCGCGTGGTGGTCGCGATCTGGGGGCTGGAGACCAATTACGGCGGCTTCACCGGCAATTTCAACGTGATCGAGGCATTGGCGACCCTGGCGTGGGAAGGCCGCCGCGCCGCCTTCTTCCGTGCCGAGCTGATGGCCGCGCTGCGCATCCTCGATGCCGGCCATGTGGATGTCAGCCGCATGCGCGGCAGCCATGCGGGGGCCATGGGCAACCCGCAATTCATGCCGACCAGCTTCGAGCGACTGGCGGTGGATTTCGACGGCGATGGCCGCCGCGACATCTGGGACAACCGGGCCGATGCGCTCGCCTCCATCGCCAACTACCTCGCGAACCATGGCTGGCGCGAGCCCGCACCCTGGGGCTTCGAGGTGACGCTGCCGCCGGGCTTCGACACCGCCCTGGCCGACCACCGGCGCATGCGCCCCGTGGCCGAATGGGCGCGGATGCGCGTGACGCGCGCCGGGGCAGGCGGGCTGCCGGACATGGGCGGGGAATGGGCCATCGTCATGCCGGGCCTTTCGCGCGGCGACAGCCAAGCCTTCCTGGTGGGCGCCAACTTCATGGCCATCCGCCGCTACAACCCCTCCAATTTCTACGCGACGGCGGTGGGGCTGCTGTCGGACCGCGTGGCCTGACCATGGGGCGCGCCCTGGCGGGGCTGCTGGCGCTGGCCATGCTGGCGGGGTGCGGCCGCGCGCCGCCGCCCACCGAGGCGCGCTACCATCTGGGCGAACCCTGGCGGCAGGGCCCGCTCTGGGCCTATCCGCGCGAGGATTTCGCGCTGAACCAGACGGGCATCGCTTCCCTGCTGCCGCGCCGCGCCGCCGCCACGCTCACCGCCAATGGCGAGCGACGGGAGGATGGCATGTTCGCCGCCCACCCCACGCTGCAACTGCCCGCCATCGTCACCGTGACCAACCTGGAAAACGGCCGCTCGCTGCGGCTGCGGGTGAATGATCGGGGCCCGGCCGAGCCTGGGCGCGTCATCGCCGTGGCGCCGCGCGCCGCCGCCTTGCTGGGCGCGGCCGGCCCCTTCCAGGCGCGGGTGGTGATTGACGCCGAGGCCTCCCGCGCCGCCATCGCGGGCCTCGCGGGGCAGGCCGAGGCGCTGCCCGTCGCCGCCGCCCCGGTGGGCGAGGTGGGGCGCGAGGCCCTGGCCCCGCCGCCTGGCGCGCGCGGCCTCGCCACCGCCGCGCCGCGCGCCGCGCGCCCGGCCGTGCAGACCGTGGCCACCTCCGCGACCGCCCGCCCGCCCGAACGCCTGCCCGAACAGGTGACTCAGGGCGCGCCCCGCCCGGGCCTGCTCTGGATCGAGGCCGGGACCTATTTCAACAGGCAACTGGCCGCGCGCGAGGCCGCGCGCCTGAGCGGCGGCCGGGTGGAGCCCTTGGGCGTTGCCGGCGGCCCGCGCGGGCGGCAGCAGCAGTTCCGCGTCCGCACCGGCCCCTATCGCGGCCTCGCGGAGGCCGATGCGGCCTTCGCCCGCGCCATCGCGGTGGGGCTCACCGAACTGCGCCTTGTGGTGGATTGAGAGATGCGCGAAGTCCCGGACATGGTGAACCGCCCGACCCATTCCACCCGCCGCACGGCCCTGCTGGCCGGCGCCGCCGCCCTGGCACCCATGCCCGCCCTGGCGCAGGCCCCGCGCCCGGCCGCCCGCGCCGCCAGGCCCGCGGCCCCGCCCGCCACCCCGGGCCAGTCGCCGCTCGGGCCCGTCGAGACCATCGCCCGCAACGCCCTGCTGATGGATTTCGACACGGGTTCCGTGCTGCTCGACAAGGGGGCGGACCAGTCCATCCCGCCCGCCTCCATGTCCAAGCTGATGACCATGTATGTGGTCTTCGACCAGATCCGGCAGGGCCGACTGCGGCTGGACCAGACGCTGCCGGTCAGCGAGGCCGCCTGGCGCATGGGCGGCAGCCGCATGTTCCTGGAACTCAACAGCCGCGTCACGGTCGAGGATCTGGCGCGGGGCGTCATCATCCAGTCGGGCAATGATGCCTGCGTGGTGCTGGCCGAGGCCATCTCCGGCAGCGAACGCGCCTTTGCGGACCTGATGAACACCGTGGCCCCCACCATCGGCCTGCGGGACAGCGTGTTCCGCAACGCCACCGGCTGGCCCGACCCCGAGCACCGGATGACGCCGCGCGACCTCGCGACCCTGGCGCGGCGCCTGATCACGGACTTCCCGGACCATTACCGCTTCTATTCCGAGCGGTCCTTCCGCTGGAACAACATCAACCAGCCCAACCGCAACCCGCTGCTGGAGCGGATGCGCGGCGCCGATGGCCTCAAGACCGGCCGCACGGATGAGGCGGGGTATTGCCTCACCGCCAGCGTGCTGCGCGAGAACCGCCGGCTGATCCTGGTGGTGGCGGGCCTCGCCAGCGAACGCGCCCGCGCGGAGGAGAGCGAGCGGCTGATGGAATGGGGCTTCCAGGCCTTCGACAATGTCGTGCTGTTCCGCGCCGCCGACACCATCGAGGACGTGCCCGTCCATATGGGCGAGCGCGCCAGCGTGCCGCTGGTGGGCGGGCGCGATGTGGTGGTCACCCTGCCGCGCGGCTGGCGCGACCAGCTGCAGGTGCGGCTGCGCTATGACACGCCCGTGCCCGCGCCCGTGCTGCGCGGGCAGGAGCTGGCGCGGATGGAGGTGGCGGGCGCGGGCGTCACGCCGCTCAGCCTGCCGCTCTATGCCGGGGCGGATGTGGACCAGCTCGGCCTCTTGGCCCGCATTCCCGTGCTGGCGCGCGGCCTGCTGGGGCGCTGACGGCCGCCATGCGCGGCCGCTTCATCTCGCTGGAAGGCGGCGAGGGGGCGGGCAAGTCCACCCAGGGGCGCGCGCTTGCCGCCGCCCTGGCGCGGGCGGGCCTGCCGGTGCTTCGCACGCGCGAACCGGGCGGCAGCGCGGGGGCGGAGGCCATCCGCGCCCTGCTGCTGGGCCGCGGCGGGTGGGACCCGGTGGCGGAGATGACGCTGCACTTCGCCGCCCGCCGCGAGCATTGGGCCAGCACCATCGCGCCCGCGCTTCAGGCCGGCATCTGGGTGGTGTGCGACCGCTTCTTCGACAGCACGCTGGCCTACCAGGTGGGCGGGCAGGGGGCGCCCCGCGAGACCTGGGCCGCGCTGCGCGCCGCGACCCTGGGCGAGGCCGCGCCTGATCTTACCCTGCTGCTGGATCTGCCGGTGGCGGCCGGGCTGGCCCGCGCCCAGGCGCGCGGCGAGGTCAACCGCTATGACGCGCTGGGCCAGGGTTTCCATGAGCGGGTGCGCGCCAGCTTCCTGGCCCAGGCCGCGGAGGAACCCGCGCGCTTCGCCGTGCTGGACGCCACGCGCCCCGCGCCCGAGGTGCTGGCCGCCATGCTGGAGGCCTGCCGCCAGCGGCTGGGCGCGCCATGAGCCCGCGCGCCACCGCGACTCTGTTCGGCCATGCGGAGGCGGAGGCAAGCCTCGCCCGGGCCTTCCATTCCGGGCGCCTCGCCCATGCCTGGCTGTTCTGCGGGCCGCCCGGGATCGGCAAGGCGACGCTGGCCTGGCGTTTCGCCCGCTGGGTGCTGGCGGGCGGGCCGCATGCCAAGCCGCCCCTGCACGTGCCACCGGAGGACGTCGTGTTCCGCCGCGTGGCGGCGGGTGCACATGCCGATGTGCTGGAACTCGCCCCCCAGGCCGAGCCGGGCAAGCGGCGCATCATCAAGGTGGAGGAGGTGCGCGCCGCCCGCCACTTCCTGGCGCTCACCGCGGCCGAGGGCGGCTGGCGCGTGGTGCTGGTGGATGGCGCCGAGGCGATGGAGGCGGCATCGGCCAACACCATCCTGAAGACGCTGGAGGAACCGCCGCCGCGCACCGTGCTGATCCTGGTGACGGATGCGCCGGGGCGGCTGCTGCCCACCATCCGCAGCCGCTGCCGGCGGCTCGATCTGTTCCCGCTGGAGGAGGGCGACATGGCGGCGTGCCTCGCCAGCTTGTTGCCCGAGACGTCGGAGGCCGACCGCGCCGCGCTGATGGAACTGGCCGAGGGCGCGCCCGGCCGCGCGCTGGAACTGGCGGAAGGGCAGGGGGTGGAACTGGCGAAGCTGGCCCGCGCCGTGCTCGAATCCTTGCCCGATGCCGCCGGCGCCCATGCCCTGGCCGACCGCATCGCGGGACGCGACGCGGCGCTCGCTTTCCCGGCCTTCTTCGCCCTGCTGGTGCGGCAATTGACGCAATCCGTGCGGGAGGCGGCGCGGGGCGGGGCCATGCCCGGCTGGCTGGCCACCCGCCCCTTGGCGGCCTGGGCCGAGGCGGCGAGCGCCTTGACCCGACAGGCGCAGGAGGCCGAGCGCCTCTCGCTCGACCGCCGCCAGGCGGTGCTGGTGGCCATGGAGACGTTGCGCGGGCGGTGAAGCCACCTTGCCGCGCGCGCGTCCGGGCGCCATGAAGGCGCCCATGCCCGTCTATCTCACCACGCCCATCTACTACGTGAACGACAAGCCCCATATCGGCCACGCCTACACGAGCCTGGCGACCGATGTGCTGGCCCGCTGGCACCGCCTGGCCGGGGAGGAGGTCTATTTCCTCACCGGCACGGATGAGCACGGCCAGAAGGTGGAGAAGGCCGCCCAGGATGCGGGGCAGGACCCCCAGGCCTTCACCGACCGCGTGAGCCAGGCCTTCCGCGACCTGACCGGGGCCATGAACCTCTCCAATGACGGGTTCATCCGCACCACCGAGCCGCGCCACCGCGCCGCCTGCCAGGCGCTGTGGCAGCGGCTGGCGGAGAAGGGCGAGATCTACCTCGGCGCCTATGAGGGCTGGTATGCGGTGCGCGACGAGGCCTTCTATGGCCCTGACGAGCTGACCGAGCGGGACGGGGTGAAATACGCGCCGTCAGGGGCTCCGGTGGAGTGGGTGAGGGAGCCTTCCTACTTCTTCCGCCTCTCCGCCTGGGGCGACAAGCTGCTGAAATTCTACGAAGACAACCCGGACTTCATCCAGCCCGCCACGCGCCGCAACGAGGTGATGGCCTTCGTGAAGTCGGGCCTGACGGATTTGTCCATCTCGCGCACCTCCTTCCGCTGGGGCGTGCCGGTGCCGGGCGATGACGCGCATGTGATGTATGTCTGGATGGATGCGCTGACAAACTACATCACCGCCCTCGGCTATCCCGATGAAAAGGCGGAGCTTTGGCGTTTCTGGCCGGCGGATGTGCATATGGTGGGCAAGGACATCGTCCGCTTCCACGCCATCTACTGGCCGGCCTTCCTGATGGCGGCCGACCTGCCCCCGCCGCGGCGCGTCTTCGCCCATGGCTGGTGGACGAATGAGGGGCAGAAGATCAGCAAATCCGTGGGCAATGTCATTGACCCGCTGGCGCTGGTGCAGGAATTCGGCCTGGACCCCGTGCGCTACTTCCTGCTGCGGGAGGTGCCCTTCGGCCAGGATGGCGATTTCTCGCGCGCCGCGCTGACCAACCGGCTGAATGGGGAACTGGCGGATGCGCTGGGGAACCTCGCCAACCGGGTGCTGAGCCTGATCCAGCGCAATTGCGAGGGGAAGCTGCCGGGCGTGGCGCGCTCGGACGCCGACAGCGCCGGATTGTTCGGCGCATTCCTCGACCCGCTTGAGAGCCGTATGGCCCAACGGCTTGAGAAGATGGAATTCCATCTGGCGCTGGAAGCCATCTTCGAGGCGGTGCGCGAGGCCAATGGCTACATCACCCGCGAGGCCCCCTGGGCCCTGAAGAAGACCGACCCCGTCCGGATGCTGGCCGTGCTGCGGAACCTGCACGACGCTCTGCGCGTCTTCGCCACCCTGCTGCAGCCCTTCATGCCCGACACCATGGCCCGCTTGCTGGACCAGCTGGGTGTGCCGGAAGAGGCCCGCAGCCTGTCGTCGCTGGCCACGCCGCTGCCCGAGGGGCTGGCGCTGCCCACCCCCGCGCCGCTCTTCCAGAAAATCCAGAATCCGGCGTAATCCTCTGATGTTGATAGATTCCCACTGCCATCTGGACTATTTCACCGAGGCCGAGATCGAGGGCATCCTCGCCCGCGCCCATGAGGCGGGGGTGGAGCGGATGGTCACCATCGGCACCTCCATCCCCCAAGCGGCGGCGGTGACGGCGCTGGCCGAACGCTTCCCGCAGGTCTGGGGCACCATCGGCGTGCATCCGCACCGGGCGGGCGAGGGCACCATGCCGACGGTGGAGGAGTTGGTCGCGCTGGCCCAGCACCCGCGCGTGATCGGCATCGGCGAAAGCGGCCTCGACTACTTCTACGACAAGGCGCCGCGCGACACCCAGCGCGAGGGCTTCCGCCGCCACATCCGCGCGGCGCGCGCGGCCGGCCTGCCGCTGGTGGTCCATGCGCGCGACGCCGATGACGACATCGCCTCCATCCTGGAGGAAGAGCGGGCAGGGGGGTCCTTCGCCTTCCTGCTGCACTGCTTCAGCTCCACGCCCGCCCTGGCCGATGCCGCGATCGCGATGGGAGGATTTATTTCCTTCTCCGGAATCCTGACCTTCCCGCGCTCGGCCGAGCTGCGGGAGCTGGCGGCGCGGCTGCCGGCGGACCGGCTGCTGGTGGAAACGGATTCGCCCTACCTCGCGCCCGTGCCCTTCCGCGGCAAGCGTTGTGAACCTGGCTACACGGCGCTGACCGCCAAGGTGCTGGCCGAGGCGCGCGGTGTGGCGCCCGAGGAGATCGCGGCCACCACCACGGCCAATTTCCACCGGCTTTTCACGAAAGCCGCGTGAACAGGGTGCGCGTCCGGCTGCTGGGCACCGGGCCATCCCAGGGCGTGCCGGAGCTGGGCGGGCTCTGGGGCGAATGCGACCCCACCGAACCGCGCAACCAGCGCACCCGCAGCGCGGCCCTGATCGAGGCCTCGGACGGCACGCGGCTGCTGGTGGACGCGGGGCCCGACATTCGCGCGCAATTGCTGGCGGCCGGGGTGGACCGGCTGGACGCGCTGCTCATCACCCATGCCCATGCGGACCACATCGCGGGGCTGGATGAGATGCGGGCCATCAACCGCCGCATGGGGCAGGCGCTGCCGCTCTATGCCACGGCCACCACGCTGGCCGCACTCCGGGCGCGCTTCGACTACTGCTTCCTGCCGCCCACGCGCGGCTTCTACCGCCCGGCGCTGGACGCGCGCGAGGTGGAAGCCGGCCAGACCCTGCGCCTGGGCGGGTTGGAGGTGGAGCTGCTCGACCAGGACCACCGGGTGATGCGCAGCCTGGGCCTTCGCATCGGCCGCTTCGCCTACACGACCGATGTGGTGGATTTCCCGCCTGAAAGCTTCGCGCGGCTGCACGGGCTGTCGCTCTGGGTGGTGGGCTGCTTCCAGCGCGTGCCGCACCCCGTGCATGCCAACCTCGACCAGGTGCTGGAATGGCGTGCGGCGCTGGGGCGGCCGCGCACGGTGCTGACCCACATGAGCGGCGCGTTGGACTACGCCACGCTGCGCGCCGAATTGCCCGAGGGGGTCGAGCCCGGCTTCGACGGGATGGAGCTGCACCCGTGATCCCAGGCTTGATCCACAGGCTTTTCCCCACCTCAAAAAATTCCATAATAAATCTTATGCGGTATCCATGGCCTGTGGACAGTTGTGTATGACCGCGCGAGAACCCGCCCCCATGACCCCTCCCGACCCCGCCGAAGCCACCCTCGCCCTGCTGGCCGTCATGGCCCGGCTCCGCGATCCGGATTCCGGTTGTCCCTGGGACGTGGCGCAGGATTTCGCCTCCATCGCGCCCTACACGATCGAGGAAGCCTATGAGGTGGCGGATGCCATCCGGCGCGGCCCGGACCCGGCCATGTTGCGGGACGAGCTGGGCGACCTGCTGCTCCAGGTCGCCTACCACGCCCGCATGGCGGAGGAGCGCGGCTGGTTCGCCTTCGCCGATGTGGCCGCCGGCATCACCGCCAAGATGATCCGCCGCCACCCGCACGTCTTCGGCGCGGCCGAGATCGCCGACGCCGCCGCCCAGACCGCCGCCTGGGAGGACGCCAAGGCCGCCGAACGCGCGGCCCGGGCCGAGACGGGTGCGCTCGCCGGGGTGGCCACCGCCCTGCCCGCCCTCACCCGCGCCGAGAAGCTGACCAAGCGCGCGGCCCGTGTGGGCTTCGACTGGCCCGATGCCGCGGGCGTGCTGGACAAGCTGGCCGAGGAAACCGCGGAGTTGCGCGCCGAACTGCCGGCCGCCGATCCCGCCCGGCTGGCCGATGAGCTGGGCGACATGCTGTTCGTGATGGCCAACCTGGCCCGCAAGCTGGGCCTGGACCCCGAGTCCTGCCTCGCCCAGGCCAATGCCAAGTTCGAACGCCGCTTCGCCGCGGTGGAGGCGGCGCTGGCTGAACGCGGCCAGGCGCCGGCCGATGCCGGGCTGGAGGCGATGGAGGCGGAGTGGCGGGCGGCCAAGGCGCGGGGGCTGTAGCGTCTGATCGGCTTCGGCGGCATCGCCGAAGCCGTGAATCAGCCGCTCAGCCAGGGCTTCAATGCGCCAGGCTCATCTCCGGGATGGATTCGCTGGCGGTCCAGAAGCGGCCGATGCTGTCCGCATGCACGGCGCGGGCCGCCGCATCGGCCTCCGCGCGCGGCGTCGGCTCCAGGTCGAAATGCCCATGGGTGTCTTGGCCACGGACCAGCGTGGCCGAGAGCCGCGTCGGCCCCACATGCCGCACCCGCGCCGGGATGTAGCTGATGCCAAGCCCGATCCGGTCATGCGCCGCGCGGTTGGGCTGGGAGGCGTGCAGCGCCAGCGTGTCGTGCAAGGAGAACTGACCGGGTTGCAGCGGAATGGGTACGGCCGCGCGCGGTTCGACCTCCACCGCCACGCTCTGCCCGCGTGAGAGCATCACCCGCGGATCCTTCCGGTCGGCATGGGGCAACTGCCCGTGGCGGTGGGAGCCGGGCAGGATCGTGACGCAGCCGGCCTCCTCCGTGCTCGGGGTCAGCGCCAGCCAGGCGGTCACATGCTCATGCGGCGCCAGGCCGAAATAGGTCGAATCCTGGTGCCAGGGCACGAAGCCCTCGGAATGCGCGGGCTTCCACCAGAGCGTGGTGTGGAAGACCAGGATGTCGGGGCCTATCAGGTCCTCCACCGCGTCCAGGATCGCCGGGTGGCGGACGATCTCGGCCGCCCAGGGGAAGAGCAGATAAGGCTTCACCCGCGTCGAGGGCTGGCGGATTCCGGCCTCCGAACTGGCCCGCGTCGCCTCGGCGCAGCAACGCAGCACATGCTGGTGCCAGGCCTCCGCCTGTTCGGGGCTGCAGGCGGTCAGGGGCGTGACATAGCCGTCGCGGCGATATTGCGCGATGGCGGCGTCGTCGAGGTGCTTGGGCATCGGCGCCTCCGCGGTGATGGCGAACAGCATGACGCGCCATCATACTGAAGGGCAAGCCTTTCTGGCGTAAAACCGGGCAGCTTTTTGGTGCGGGTGACGAGTTGCCCAGGTAAGCGCCAACCGATGCCCGAGTTGGCTGCTCCTACCCCTTCTGCCCCGGCCAGCGCCCGCCCGAGGCCGGGCGGTCCTTCGCCGGGAACAGGCTGCCGCCATAGCCCGCCGCCTCGGGGATGCGGAGCATCACATTCCCCTCCCCGTCCGGCACGGGCTCGGGCATCACGGTCACGATGGGGGTGGCACGGGCGGTCTTGATGGCCTCTTCCATGCTGCGGTGACGCGCGAGGCGGCCGAGGTTCAGCCGCGTCGGGAAGACCAGGGTGCGGCGGCCGGCCTCGGCCTCCTCCAGCACCTGGCCAGGGCGCATCCAGACGGCCTCCACCATCTCGTGCCCGTCATGCACGGCCACCTGGTCCTCGGGGGCCGGTGCCACGAAGAAATGGGTGTCGAAGCGTTTGGGGCTGTGGACCGGCGTCACCCAATGGGCGAAGGGCGTCAGCGCCTCGTGGTGCGGGCGCAGGCCGAGGCCCGCCAGGTGCGCGGCGAAGGGGCCTTCGGCCGGCGGGGGTGCCGGGGGGCGGGCCAGCAGCAGGCCGCATTCCTCCCAGGCCTCGCGGATGGCGGCGATGCGGTAGTGGCCCAGCGGGTCGCCCTCGGGGGCCAGGGCCGAATCCGCCGCCTCCACCCGCCCGCCCGGAAAGACCAGCGCGCCGGAGGCGAAATCCACCTCCCGCGCGCGGGCCACCATCAGCACCTCCAGCCCCGCCGCGCCGTCGCGCAGCAGGAGGATGGTGGCGGCGGGGCGGGGCTTGGCGGGGGCTGGCGTGTCCATGGGCGCCACTCAAGCGCGGGCGGCGCCGCTTGGCCAGACCATCAGGAGGCGCGGATATTCCCCTCCCGGATGATGGGCGCCCAGGTGTCGAACTCGGTGCGGATATGGGTGGCGAAGGCCTCGGGCGTGCCGGGCACCATCTGCCCCGCCTGCTGGCGCGCCACCTGCTCGACCACCTCCGGCATGGCGGCGATGCGGGCGAAGACGGCGTTGATGCGCAGGGCGAGGTCCCGGTCCATGCCGGCCGGACCCAGGATGCCGTGCCAGATGGCGGTGTTGAAGCCGGGTAGCACATCGGCCACGGGGCGGATGTCCGGCAGCAGCGGCGTGCCGGCGGGCGAGCCCACCCCCACCGCGCGCACCCTGCCCTCGCGGATCATGGACAGCGCCGAGGAGACGGAGGGGAAGGCGAACTGCACATCGCCGCGGACCAGCGCCGTGACCAGCTCGGCCCCCGAGCGGTAGGGCACATGGACCATGCGGATGCCGGCACGGCGCAGGAACAGCTCCATGAAGAGGTGCGAGCCATTGCCATTCCCGGCCGAGGAATAGGTGTAGCCATCGGGCCGCGCGCGGGCGAGGTCGATCACCTCCTGCGTGGTGCGGGCCTCGATGGTCGGGTGGGCCAGCAGCACGGAGGGCAGGTTCACCAGGTGGATGATGGGGGTGAAGCCCGTCATCGGGTCGTAGGACAGCGAGGGGTTCAGCTCCTTGCCGATGGCGTTGGCGCCGATGTCCGCCATCATCAGCGTCTGCCCGTCGGGGCGCTGTTGGGCGGTGAAGGCGCCGGCGATGGTGCCGCCCGCGCCGGGTCGGTTCTCCACCACCAGGGTGTGGCCATTCGCCACCTCCGGGAAGCGGGCCGCCACGATGCGCGAGAGCGTGTCCACCGCGCCGCCCGCGCCGAAGGGCACGATGAGGCGGATGTTGCGGTCCGGCCAGGCGGGCTGGGCCTGGAGCGCGGGGGCCGCCAGCAACGGCAGCAGCGCGGCGCCGGCCGCGCGGCGGGTGATCTTGATCATTGGATTCGTTCCTCCCTTGGCCGCGACTTTAGCCTGGGCGGGCGGCGCCACAACGGGAAGATGCGGGGCTTGCAGGGCGCGGCGGGATACCCGCGTGAGGGATTGCTATGGCCGCACAGTACACGCGAAACGTGCATGTAATTCATGGGTATATGGTTTGGGTGGCTCCACCACTCAATCAGAAGGTCCGGCTTGCCAATTTCCGGCGTCTCCGTGCTAGAAAATGGGAAAAGGAAGGTCGCCTGTGACTTGGTCCCTGCTTGTTCATGACCCCGAGAGCCAGGCCTTCGCCGTGGCGATCACCACCTGCAACCTCGCGGTCGGGGCCTCCTGCCCCTTCGTGCGCAGCGGGGTGGGCGCGGTCTCCACCCAGTCGCTGACCAACCGCTACCTGGGGCCGGCGGTGCTGGCGGGGCTGGCGCGTGGCCTCTCGCCCCAGGCCGCCATCGAGGGCGCGCTGGTGGGCGATGACGGCAAGCATCTGCGCCAGGTCCATGCGCTGGACCGGCACGGCCGCGCCGCGGTCTGGACCGGGCGGAACTGCGTGGCGCATGCGGGTTCCCGCAGCGGCCAGGGCTGGTCGGTGGCGGGCAACATGCTCTCGGGCGAGGAGGTGATCTCCGACACCGCCGCCGCCTTCCTCACGCGCGAGGAACTGCCCATGCCCGAGCGCATGCTGGCCGCCATGCAGGCGGGCGAGGCCGCGGGTGGCGACCGCCGCGGCCGGCAATCCGCGGCCCTGCTCCTGACCACGGTCGAGGATTTCCCGGACATAGACCTGCGCGTGGACGACCACCGCGCGCCGCTGGATGAGCTTCAGCGCCTGATGAAGCTGTGGCGCACCCTGCGCGAACCTGGCCTGCGTGACAGCCCGAGCCGGGCCAACCCCTCGGGCCTCACCGACCTCGACGACATTGACGAGGGGTGGCGCCGCAAGGGGCTGGATCTGCGGCTTAGTCGGTAGCGCCCGATCGGTTTCGGTGGTCACCGAAGCCGTGAATCGGACGGTCAGGAAAACGCCCGATCGGCTTCGGTGGCCGCCGAAGCCGTGAATCGGTCGGTCAGCCAGTCGCGCCGGCCACCGGCTCCGGCTCCGGGTCGGCGGCGCGCAGCGCGGCAAGCTCGGCCTCCAGCGCCGCCACGCGCGCTTCCAGCGCCTCGGCCTGTTCGCGGGCGCGGCGGGCCACCTCCATCACGGCGTCGAGGTCGGCCGCGCGGGCCAGTTCCAGGCGCCGCACCATGCCCTCGGCCTGGGCGCGGGCCATGGCCTCCATCTCCGCGCGCATGCCCG
Organism: Roseococcus suduntuyensis; assembly: GCF_014196305.1. Classification (GTDB taxonomy): domain Bacteria; phylum Pseudomonadota; class Alphaproteobacteria; order Acetobacterales; family Acetobacteraceae; genus Roseococcus; species Roseococcus suduntuyensis. Next base: position 101,248 of record NZ_JACIDJ010000003.1, on the reverse strand, counting down.
ACAGCAGCGAGAAGGCGCCGCCCGCCACTCCCGCGATGTCGTCCAGCCGCTGCCTTGCCTCGTTCCGCATGTCCTGTCCTTCCTTGGCGGCCGCGCTTGCCGCCGCCCCAAGCTGGCTATAACCCGCGCCCATGATCCTCGTCACCGGCGGCGCCGGCTTCATTGGCTCCAACCTCGTCCAGGCGCTGAGCGCGCGTGGGGAGGAGGTGGTGGTCCTCGACCGGCTTGGCGAGGGGGAGAAGTGGCGCAACCTCGAAGGCTGCGTGCTGGCCGGGCTGTGGCCGCCCGAGGCGCTGGACGCGGCACTCGCCATGGTGCCGCGCGCCGTGGTGCATCTGGGCGCCATCAGCGCCACCACGGCGACCGACGGCGATGCGGTGGCGGCCGACAACCTGATGCTGTCGCTGCGACTTTGGGAGTGGTGCGCGGCCCGGCAGGTGCCGCTGATCTATGCCTCCTCCGCCGCCACCTATGGCGATGGGGCGGAAGGCTTCGACGACGTGCAGGACGCGGCGGGTCTGGCCCGCTTCCGGCCACTGAACCTCTATGGGTGGTCCAAGCACGCCTTCGACCGGCGGGTGGCGCAGATGCTGGCCATTGGCCGCCCTGCCCCGCCGCAATGGGCCGGGCTGAAATTCTTCAACGTGTATGGGCCCCGCGAGGCCCATAAGGGCCGCATGGCCAGCGTGGTGCTGCACAAGTGGCGCGAGGTGATGGCGGGACAGCCCGCGCGCCTCTTCGCCTCCGACCGACCGGGCATCCCGGATGGCGGGCAGATGCGCGACTTCGTCTGGGTGGGCGATGCGGTGGCGGCCATGATCTGGCTGCTGGACACCCCCCGCGTCTCGGGCCTGTTCAACCTGGGCAGCGGGCGGGCGCGCAGCTTCGCCGACCTGGCGGGGGCGCTGTTCGCCGCACTCGGGCGGGCGCCGGACATCGAATACGTTCCCATGCCGGCGGATCTGGCCGGGAAATACCAGTATTTCACCGAGGCCCCCATGGCGCGGCTGCGCCAGGCGGGTTTCGCGCAGCCCCCCACCTCCCTGGAGGAGGGGGTGCAACGCTATGTGGCGTGGCTTTCGGAGAATCTCTGGAACCGCGCGGGCTGACCGCCTTCAATCCGGCAAACGCGCCTGGTCCACCGCCTGGGCATAGGCGAGGCGCGCGGGCGCCGGCGCGCTGCCGCCCACCTGCACCAGGTAGCGGTTCTTCAGCAGCATGGTGATCTGCCCGTCATTGCCCTGCACGGCGCGGTGCGGCCCTACCCGGATCAACCGGCCCATCGCCCCCGCCATGGCGGGGTTGGCCAGGATCATGGCGAACTGCGCCAGCATCGGGTTGTCCGCCATGATCTGGATTTCCACCGTCTCGCCCGCCGCGTTGCGATAGCGGCGCGAGGCCTGGGTCATGCCGCCGAACAGGGACACGCCCGCCGCCTGGGTTTCGGCGTCCTCAGCGGTCCAGCCGGGCAGCGCGTCCGGCAGGGCGGCCGCCACGCCATCGGCGGCGCGCTGCTGAAGCAGCTGCTGCGCCTCGCCCAGCGCCGCGCGGGCGCCCGCCAGGTCCCCCGCGGCGTAGGTGCGCGCCGCCTCGGCGATGGCGTCGCGGATGTCATCGGCCCGGGCGGGCGCGGCCGCCACCGAGAGCGCCACCAGGGCGGCGCCGGCCATGAGGCGGAGCGGGGTCGAGGTCATGCAGGTTTCCTCCCTGGGTTGTGGCGCGATCCTGCCGGCATCGGCGCGCGCCTGCAACCAGGGGTGGCGTCAGCGCCCCTTGAACACCGGCCGGCGCTTCTCGTTGAAGCTCGCGATGCCCTCGCGCCGGTCCTCGGTGGGCACCAGGCGGTTGTAGGCCTCCACCTCGAAGCGCAGCCCGGTGCGGAGGTCCATCTGCATGCCGAAATGGATGCTTTTCTTCGCTTGCCGCACCGAAAGCGGCGCATTGCCCGCGATGGTGCGCGCCGTCTCCAGCGCGGCGTCGAACAGCGCCTCGGCCGGGTGCAGCGCGTTCAGGATGCCCCATTCCAGCGCCTGTTCGGCGGTGACGGGCTTGCCGGTCAGGATGATTTCCTTGGCCCGGCGCTCGCCCACCGTGCGGGGCAGCGTCATGGTGCCGCCCGCACCCGGCATGATGCCGATGGTGACCTCGGTCAGCGCGAAGCGGGTGCCGGGCTGGCCATAGGCGAAATCCGACGCCAGGACCATTTCCAGCCCCCCCGCATAGGCATGGCCGTTCACGGCCGCGATGATGGGGATGGGGCAATCCATCTGCGCCCAGAAGGCGCGTTCGAAGATCTCGTGCTGGGCGATCCATTGCGCGTCGGTCATGCCGTTGCGCTCCTTCAGGTCGCCGCCGCCGCAGAAGGCGCGGCCGCCGGTGCCGGTGAAGATGACGCAGCGCGTCTCGCCGGGTTCGGCCGTGAGGTGGGTCCAGAGGGTCAGCAGGTCACGCCCCATCTGGGTGTTCAGCGCGTTGGAGACCTCGGGCCGGTTCAGCCTTGCCACGAGCACATGGGGGGCGGGGGTTTCGAGGGCGATGGTGTCGAGTTGCGGCGGCGTGTCCATCGGCATGTCCTTGGGGCTGGTTTGGAGCATTTCTCGCGCGGGATGAGGCGGCGGGACAGGGGTATGACCCTAGGAAGATTTACCAGAACCCGCCGACAGGAAGGAAATCGCCAATGCCAGCGAGGACCCAACAGGAAAAATGATTGTCCTAGGACAATTATCAGAAACTTCCACGATGTCATTTGGGAACAACAGCCTGAGGCCCACCCCCGCCGCCTTCGCCGCCGCCATGTCCGTCCGGCGGTCCCCCACCATCACCGAGGCCGCCACGTCGAGTTCCAGCGCCGCCGCGGCATCCAGGATCATCCCCGGGGCGGGCTTGCGCCGGCGGCTCGGGGCCACATCCGGGCAATGCTCCACGCGGTCCAGGGCCGCGCCTTCCTGTGCGAAGCGCGCGCACATCCAGGCCGTGAGCGCCGCGAAATCCTCTTCGGAATACATGCCGCGACCGATGCCCGACTGGTTCGTCACCACCACCAGCGCCATGCCGAGCCCACGCGCGGCCCGGCACAGCTCGAAGATGCCCGGCCGGAAATGGAAATCCTCGATGCGGTGGACGTAGCCCAGATCCTCGTTCACCACCCCGTCGCGGTCGAGGAAAAGCGCGCGCCGACCCGTCATGGCCCAGGCGGTGGGAACAACGCGGCCTCGATGGCGCCGCACAGCGCATGGCCCAGCGCCTCATGCCCCTCCTGGACGCGGGCCGTCTCGGTGCTGGGCACGCGCAGCAGGTGGTCGCACAGCGCGCCCATGCGGCCCCCGCGCGCGCCCGTGAAGCCCACGCACACCATCCCCCGCGCCCGTGCCGCTTCCAGTGCCGCCAGCACATTCGCCGAATTGCCGGAGGTGGAGAGCGCGAACAGCACATCCCCCCCCTGCCCCAGCGCCGCCACCTGGCGGGCGAAGACCTGGTCGAAGCCGTAGTCATTGCCGATGCAGGTCAGCGCCGAGCTGTCGGTCGTCAGCGCGATGGCCGGAAGCGGCGGACGGTCATGCAGGAAGCGGCCCACCAGCTCCGCCGCCCAGTGCTGGGCGTCGGCCGCGCTGCCGCCATTGCCGCAGAGCAGCAGCTTGCGGCCGCCCTGAAGCGCCGCCACCGTCACCTCGGCCACGCGGGCGGCGGTGGCGCAAAGGGCCGCATCGCCCGCCATCGCCTCCAGCACCCGCGCCGATCGCGCGAGTTGGCCCGCCATGTGTTCCGCCAGTTCCATGCGCCCCTCCTCGCCGGGGTCTCACATACCCACACCGGGGCCCCGCGGCAAAACCGGCGGTTCATGGGCGGCGATGACGGCCCAGGCGGCCTCCGCATCGTCCACGAAATGCAGCAGGCCCATGTCCGCCGCGCCGATCAGGCCGGCATCCTGGAAGGCCTGCCAGTTGATCAGCCCGCGCCAATGGGCGCTGTCCACCAGCACCACCGGCACGGCCGGCGTGCGGCCGGTCTGGCGCAGCGTCAGGATCTCGAACAGCTCGTCCAGCGTCCCGAAGCCGCCCGGGAACACCACCAGCGCCCGCGCCCGCATGGCCAAATGCAGCTTGCGGATGGCGAAGTAGTGGAACTGGAAGGTCAGGTTGGGCGTGGAGTAGCGGTTCGGGCGCTGTTCATGCGGCAGCTGGATGTTGAAGCCGATGCTGGGGGCGCCCACGTCATGCGCGCCGCGGTTGGCGGCCTCCATGATGCCGGGCCCGCCGCCGGTCGCGATCACGTTCTCGCGCCAGCCGTCTATGGGTTCCAGCGCGCCGCCGCGCATGGAGGCGATCTGCCCGAAGCGCCGCGCCTCGGCATACCAGCGGGGGTGGTGGCCCGGCCCGTCCTCCGCGATGCGCGCGCCGCCGAAGACCACGATGGTGGAGCCCACGCGCGCCGCGCGCAGCGCCTCGTCGGCCTTCACCGCCTCAACTTGCAGCCGCACGCCGCGCATGGCGGGGCCGCGCAGGAAATCCTCGTCCAGCAGGGCCAGGCGATAGGCCGGGTTGTCGTCGTGTTCCGTCATCTTCTCCCCCCGCGCCGTGGCGCGCATGATGCGCCCGCAAGCGCCCCCCTCCAACCAGCGGCGCGGCGAAGGGATGCCAAGCGATGTCCGTCACCCTGCATGTCCATGGCGCGGCACGCACCGTCACCGGTTCCTGCCTGCGCTTCGAGGCGCCGGGCGCGCATGTGCTGGTGGATTGCGGCATGTTCCAGGGCCCCAAGACGCTGAAGGCGCTGAACCACGAGCCCTTCCCCTTCGACCCCGCGAGCCTCGACGCCGTGCTGCTGACCCACGCGCACATGGACCACAGCGGGCTGCTGCCGCGCCTGGTGAAGGAGGGTTTCCGCGGCGCCATCCACGCCACCCCCGCCACCATCGAGCTCTGCGCCTGCCTCCTGCCCGACAGCGGCCACATCCAGGAGAGCGAGGTGCGGATGTTGAACCGCCGCAACCGCCGCCGCTGGCGCGGGCGCGAGGAGGTTCGCCCTATCTACGGTCCCGCCGATGCCGATGCGGCGCTGGAGGCTTTTCGGCCCGTGGCCTATGGCGAGTGGATCAGCCCCGCCAAGGGCCTGCGGGCGCGCTGGTGGAATGCGGGGCACATGCTGGGCTCCTCCTCCATCGAGATGGAGTTCGGCGATGTGCGCGTGCTGGCCTCGGGCGACATCGGCCCCGATGACGGCACCCTGCACCCGGAGCCGGAAGGGCCGCAGGGCCTCGATCACCTCATCTGCGAAAGCACCTATGGCGATGAGGACCGGCCCCTCATCACGCCTGAGGCCCGCCGCGCCGCCCTGGCCGCGCTGGTGCGCGAGGCCGCGGAGCGTGACGGCGCCCTGCTGATCCCGAGCTTCGCGGTGGAACGCGCGCAGGAGGTGGTGCTGGACCTGGTGCTGCTGATGCAGCGCGGCGATATCCCGGCCACGACCATCCACATGGACAGCCCGCTCGCCACCCGCGCGAGCAAGGTCTTCGCCCGGCACGCGCATGGGATGGAGGAGGGCGAGGCGCTGCGCGCCGCCCTGCAATCACATCGCCTCGTGCATGTGGTGGAGGGGGCGGCCAGCCGGAAGCTGGCGCAGCACAAGGGCTTTCACATCGTCATCGCGGGCTCGGGCATGTGCGATGCGGGGCGTATCCGGGAACACCTGAAGTCCCGGCTGTGGGACCCGGCGGCCATGGTGGTGCTGGTGGGCTTCCAGGCCAGCGGCACGTTGGGCCGGCTGCTGCAGGAAGGCGCGCCGCGCGTCCGCATCCAGGGCGAGACCATCGAGGTGGCGGCCCGCATCACGCGCATCGAGGGCTATTCCGGCCATGCCGACGGGCCGGAGCTGGCCCGCTGGGTGGAGGCGCGGCGGCCCATTTCGGGCGGCATCTTCCTGACCCATGGCGAGCCCGAGGCCATCGAGGGTCTCGCCGCCCGGCTGGGCAACCAGGTGGTGCAACCCGTGCTGGATTCGCGCTGGCGCCAGCCGGCCGGCGCGCCGCCCGTGGCGCTGCCCGCGCCCGAGAATGTCCGCCGAATGGACCCGGAGGCCCTGGCCCGGCCCGACTGGCACAATGAACGCGCCGCGCTGCTGCTGGGCGTGGAGGAGGCCATTGAGCACGCGGCAGACCCTGCCGCGCGGGCGGCACTGATCGCGCGGCTCAAGGCCGCGTTGCTGGGCTAGCGTCTGGTCGTCCGAGCGGCGGATCAGCCGCTCACTTCACGCCGGCGCGTAGCGCGCCAGCGCGAGGTCGTCATGCGCGATCTCGGGCGCGCGGGCGCTGACCAGGTCCGCCAGCAGGCGCCCCGAGCCGCAGGCCATGGTCCAGCCCAGCGTGCCATGGCCCGTGTTCAGGAACAGGTTGCGGTAGCGCGTGGGGCCCACGATGGGCGTGCCGTCCGGCGTCATCGGCCGCAGGCCGGTCCAGAACTGGGCCTCGGCGGGGTTGCCGGCATCGGGGAAGAGGTCGGTCAGCGTGTGTTCCAGCGTCTCGCGCCGGGGCCGGCGCAGCTTGAGCGAGAAGCCCGCCAGCTCCGCCGTGCCGCCCACGCGGATGCGGTCGCCCAGGCGCGTCACCGCGATCTTGTAGGTCTCGTCCATCACGGTGGAGACGGGGGCGGCGTCCGCGTCGCGCACCGGCAGCGTCAGCGAATAGCCCTTCACCGGATAGACGGGGATGGAGACTGCGAGCGGCCGCAACAGCGCCGTCGAATGGCTGCCGAGTGCCACGACGTAGCGGTCGGCGGTGAAGCGGCCCTGGTCCGTGACGACGCCCGTCACCTCGCCGCCCGCATGCTCGATGGCCTGGATGGAGACGCCCTGGCGGAACACCACGCCGCGCGCGGCGGCCATCTCGGCGAGGCGCTGGGTGAAGAGGAAGGCATCGCCCGTCTCGTCGCCCGGCAGGCGCAGCCCGCCCACGAACTTTTCCGCCACGCGCGCCAGGGCCGGCTCGGCCGCGATGCAGCCGGCCATGTCCAGCAGTTCATGCGGCACGCCGCTTTCGCGCAGCACGGCGACATCGGCCTGCACGGCGTCGAGCTGCTTCTGCGTGCGGAAAAGCTGCAGCGTGCCCTGGGTGCGCTGATCGTACTGGATGCCCGTCTCGGCGCGCAGGGCCAGCAGGGCGTCGCGCGAATATTCCGCGATGCGGACCATGCGGGCCTTGTTGGTGGCGTAGGCGCCCTCGGTGCAGTTCGCCAGCATGCGCGCCAGCCAGGGGTAGAGCCCGCCCTTCGCCTGGGGCCAGAACACCAGCGGGCGATGGCGCATCATCAGCCACTTCATCGCCTTGATGGGGATGCCGGGACCGGCCCAGGGCGCCGAATAGCCGGGCGAGACCTGGCCCGCATTGGCGAAGCTGGTCTCCATGCCGGCGCCGGGCTGGCGGTCCAGCACCGTGACCTCATGGCCCGCCTGGGCGAGATACCAGGCGCTGGTGACACCGACCACACCACTGCCGAGAACGAGAACCCGCATCGCCGCCTCCAGAAGAACCGGAACAGGGCTGACAGTATCGGGAGGATCATGCGTGGTTCCGGCGCATCTTGCGCAGAACCGGGCGTTTGCGCGAATTCTTGCAAGATTCTGCGAGGAAGTGGCACAAACCACCATGCACGCCCTGGACGAGACCGACCTCGCCATCCTGCGCGAACTGCGCCTGGATGCGCGGATCACCAACGCCAAGCTGGCCCAGGCGGTGGGGCTGTCGCCCTCGGCCTGCCTGCGGCGTCTGCGGCTGCTGGAACATCGCGGCGTCATCCGCGGCTATACCGTACTGCTGGCCGAGCCGCAGCGGGCGGGCCAGGTCACGGTCATCGTGCAGATCACGCTGGACCGGCAGACGGAACAGCACCTCACCCGCTTCGAGGCCGCCATCCGTCGCTGCCCGGAGGTGCGCGAATGCTACCTGATGACCGGGATGGCCGATTACCTGTTGCGCGTGGAATGCCGCGACGCGGCCGACTACGAACGCATCCACAAGGAACAGCTCAGCCGCATGCCCGGCGTGGCGCGGATCCAGTCCAGCTTCGCCATCCGGGCGGTGGTGACCGGGTAGAGCGCGATCCGCGAAGGCGGAATCGCCGTCGCGGTGAATTGCTCTCTCAGCTTGGATTTCACTGGCCTCGCACCCATTCGCAGGTGCAGCATCCTGGCCATGGATGGAACCAACCCCGATCTCCTCCCGCGCCTGCTCGGCCGGATGCGCGACGCACGCGCGGCCTCCGCCCAGGACCCCTTCGGCGACCCTGTGCTGCTGACGGCGCTTTCGGTCAGCCGCGGGCTGGATGACGGCTCGCTCGACCTCGGGCGGCTTGGCGACATCATCCAGCAACTGGCCGATGACGCCATGGCGGGGCGGGCGCGGCGGCTGGCGCGCTATCTGGGCCATACAACCGGGGCGGACCCCTTCCCCGGCCTCGCGCAACGCCTGGCGCGGCCCGACCCGCTGGACAGCCCCATCCCCTTCGCCGCCTATCGCGCCCTGGTCGAGCGCGCACGCTTCGCGGCCGTCTTCACCGCGCACCCCACCTTCTCGCTGCCGCCCGCGACCCATGGCGCGCTGGCCGAAGCCGCCAGCACGGGCGAGGCCCCGGCGCGTGGCCTGCCCCACCGCCCCGCGCCGGTGACCTTGACCGAGGAATTCGACCAGGCCTGCGCCGCGATCCTGCGCGGCCGCGACGCGCTGGATGAATTCGCGGGCAGCCTGCTCGACGCCGCCCGCGCCATCTGGCCCGACCGCTGGGCGCAGTTGCGGCCCTCGCCCGTGAAGCTCGCCTCCTGGGTGGGCTATGACACGGATGGGCGCACCGATATCGGCTGGTGGGACACGCTGCGGCTGCGCCTCATCATGAAGCGGCTGCAACTGGAACGGCTGGCCGCCCAGCTTCCCGGCACCGCCATCGCCGAGCGCGCCGAACAGGCGGTGGACGCCGTCATCATGCAGATCGCCTCCGTGCCGGACCGGCCCACGCCCGCCGCGGTGCAGGCCATGGCGGCCGAGATGCTGGCCCGGCGGGAGGCGGCGATGACGGATCTGACGCCCCTGCTCACCCTCTTCGACGCCGCGCTGGAGGAGGCCGCGGACGACGCCGCCCGCCGCAAGCTGGCCGTGGCGCGGGCGGGGCTGGTGGCCCATGGGCTTTCGCTCGCCCACACCCATGTCCGGCTGAATGCGACCCAGGTCCATAATGCCGTGCGCCAGCGCCTGGACATCACCACCGCGCCCGAGGACATGGCCCAGCGCCGCACCCTGCTGGCCCAGGTGAACGCGGCGCTCGCGAACGTGCAGGCCCGGCCGGTGGATTACGGCGCCCTGCTGGCCGAACAGGCCTCGGCCGCCAAGCTGATGATGAATGTCGCGCAGATCGCGAAGCATGTGGACCGCACCGCGCCCATCCGCTTCCTGATCGCGGAGACGGAGACGGGTTTCACCCTGCTGGCGGCGCTGTGGCTCGCGCGGCATTTCGGCTGCGAGCGGCATGTGGAGATCTCGCCGCTCTTCGAGACCGCCGATGCGCTGGAACGTGGCGAGCGCGTGCTGGACGAGGCGCTGCGCAGCCCCTCCTTCCGCGACTATCTCCGCCTGCATGGGCGGCTCTGCCTGCAGTTCGGCTATTCGGATTCCGGGCGCTATGTCGGGCAGCTCGCCGCCTCCTACCTGGTGGAGCGGCTGAAGCTGCGGCTGGCGGAACTGCTGCGGAAACACGGGCTCTCGGGGATCGAGGTCGTGCTGTTCGACACCCATGGCGAGAGCATCGGCCGCGGCGGTCACCCGGACAGCTTGATGGACCGGCTGGACTACCTCTTTCCGCCCCAGGCGCGGGCTGCCCTGGCCGAGGCCGGGCTGCCGGCGCGCGAGGAATCGAGCTTCCAGGGCGGTGATGGCTACCTGCTCTGGGCCACGCCCGAACTGGCCCGCGCCACCGTGGCCCGCATCGCCGAACACGCCTTCGCCGCCCTGCCCGCCGGCGTGGACCCCATCTACACCGAGAGCGACTATGGCGCGGACTTCTTCGCGACCCTGCGGCGCGAGGTGCAGGCGCTGGTGGCCGACCCGGGCTACGCGGCCCTGCTGGGCGGGTTCGGGCCGGGGCTGCTGGAGCGCACCGGCTCCCGCCCCTCCGCGCGGCAGACGGATGGCGTGGGCGGGCCCGCGCGGCTGACCCACCCCTCGCAGCTGCGCGCCATCCCGAACAACGCCATCCTGCACCAGGTGGGGTGGCTGGCGAACACGCTGCACGGGCTGGGCGCGGCGGTGACGGCGAACCCCGAGGCCTTCCATGACCTGCGCGCGCGTTCCCCCCGCTTCCGGCGCGCGCTGGGGATGGCGCTGCGGGCGGCGGAGTGTTCCGACATCGGGGTGGTGCGGGCGGTGATCGGCACGCTGGACCCGGGCACTTGGCTGGACCGCGCTTCCGCCACCCTGCGGCCTGGCCGGCGCGAGGCGCTGCTGGCCGTGGCGGACCCGCTGGACGCGATGGAGCTGGAAGCGCCGCTGCGCCGCCTCTACCGGCGCCTCAAGGCCGATCACCTGGCACTGCGCGCCGCCTGGCCCGAATTGCCCCAGATGCCCGAACGCCTGGTGCTGCTGCACGCGCTGCGCCTCGCGCTGATCCATCGGCTCTGGTTGCTGGCGGTGCGGGTGCCGGAATTCAGTCCCAGGCACGGCGCGACGCGCGAGGGGGTGCTGGCGCGCATCCTGGCGCTGGACGTGGAGCCGGCCGTGACCTTGCTGGAACAGATCTTCCCCTCGGCACCCGACCCGGTGACGGGCCTCGACTTCCATGAGCCAGCGGCACCTGACGAGGGGCCGAGCTATGGGCGCGAGCATGCCGAGATCTTCGGCCCCATGCGGCAGATGTTCGACCTGCTGCGGAACTGCTCGGCCGCCGTCAGCCATGAGGTGGGGGCCTTCGGTTAGTCCTTGCGCGGCCCCAACCCGTAGGGCCGCACCAGCTCCCACACATGGGCCGGGATCATGCGCGGGGCGCGGCGGGGCTGTTCGCGCTGGAGGTGGATGACGCTCTCCACCGCCTTCATCTCCACCCGCGCGCGGGCGAATTCCAGGCCGCGCGGGCCCATGCGGGGCATGAGCCAACCCACGATCGGCCGCAGCCAGTTCGGCATGCGCCGCAGCGGCAGCCCGCCCGCCGCGCGCTGGGTGTTGGCGAGGAAACCCTTCACCGGCCCCGCACGCTTGCCGGCGCTGCCGGGGGCCGCGGTTTCGACCTCATCGCCCAGCAGGGAGAGCAGTTCCTCGCCGCGCGCGTTGCGGAGGATGAGCCATTGCTGCCCCTCACCGCCCATGTAGCCCACGGTGATGTCGGCCAGGACGTTGGTGTAGTCCACGCAGCTGCGGCAGGTCAGCGGAAAGAAGTCCTTGGGCAGTTTTGAGATGGGGAGTTGCAGGAAAGGAATCTCTCGTCGCCGTCCGTCCGCGTAGCGCAGCTCCACGTGGAAATCGGCGCGGAATTCCAGATAGGTGATGGTTCCGGGGTCTTCATCCAGCAGCGCCAGGAACTGATGAAAATTTTCCGTGGTCGTGTTGTCGGAACAGGGCGTGCCGATGACGTAAAGCCTGTCGAACCCCAGCTCCTTCTCCAGCGCCCGCAGCGCATAGACCTGGCAGGGAATGCCGATCACCGCGAGGCGCCGGTGCCCCGCCGCCCGCGCGGGTTCCAACAGGGCCAGCAGCGGCGCGTAGCCCATCCGCATGCCCCGCACGCCCGCCATGTCCTCGGCCCGCGTCACCAGGACGGGGGTGGGCTTCCAGCGGTCCTGGGGGTCGGGCGCCATGGTCAGCACGGCGTCCACCGCCCCCACCTCCAGCAGCCGGGCGGCGAGCCGCGTGGTGATGCCGGTCCATTGCGCGCCGGGCAGCGGCGCGCGCAGCCGGGCGCGCAGCATGCGCAGGTGTGGCCCGAAATGCAGCTCGTCCGGCCGCGCGGGGTCGCGCGCGCGGCCATGCACCTGCGCCTCCAGCGCCGGATAGTCGGGCGCCACGAACTGGCAGGCCCGGCCGCAGGCCTTCGGGTCCTCCATGCGCGAGACGCCGCAATCGGTGCAGAGGTTGCGGTGCGGCGCGGGGCGCAAGGGGGGCGTCATCGGGCCGGGATGGGCGTGGTCCATGGGCACGAGGCTAGTCGGCTGACAGCGCCGCCGTCCAGGATGACTGACAGTTTATCCCTTGGGCCATGCCGCGCGCACCGAATGCTGGCATGATCGCGCCCATGGCCCCTGCCCCCAAGAATCTCGGCGCGCTGCGCGTCCTGTTCCCCTTCCTCCGCCCCCACTGGAAACGCGCGCTGGCCGCCGCAGGCGCGCTGCTGCTGGCCGCGGGGCTTGTCCTGATGATCGGCCAGGGGCTCCGGCAACTGATTGACGACGGGTTCGCCAGCCAGGACGCCGCCAGCCTCAACGCCGCCGCGCTCTTCATGTTCCTGGTGGTGGCGGCGCTGGGCTTCGCCACCGCGCTGCGATTCTACCTGGTCTCCTGGCTGGGCGAGCGGGTGGCGGCGGACCTGCGGGCCGCCGTCTTCGGCCATGTGCTGCGCCTCTCGCCCGCCAGCGTGGAGACGGCGCGCACGGGCGACATCCTCTCCCGCATGACGGCCGACATCGCGCTGCTGCAGGCGCTGATCGGCTCGGCCATCTCGATGGGTCTGCGGACGGCGCTGACCTCGACCGGGGCGCTGGTGTTGCTGGTGGCGTCCAGCCCCAAGCTGGCCGGCATCGTGCTGGTGGTGGTGCCGGTGGTCGTGGTGCCGCTGGTCCTGTTCGGCCGGCGGGAGCGGCGTCTCTCCCGCACCGCGCAGGAGCGGGTGGCCGACCTCTCGGCCCAGGCGGAGGAGGCGCTGAACAGCCTGCGCACCGTCCAGGCCTATACCCAGGAGGGCAACGAGCGCGCGCGCTTCGGCGCGGCGGTGGAGCGTTCGGTGCAGGCCGCACTCCGGCGCATCGGCTCGCGCGCCATGCTGATCCTGATCGTGATCCTGATGGGCTTCGGGGCCATCACCTTCAGCCTCTGGGTGGGTGGGCAGGATGTGATCGCGGGGCGGATGACCGGGGGCGAGCTGACGGCCTTCGTCTTCTATGCGGTGCTGCTCGCTTCCTCGGGCAGCACGCTGTCGGAGCTCTGGGGCGAGGTGCAGCGCGCGGCCGCGGCGGCCGACCGGCTGGTGGAGGTGCTGGACATCACGCCCCTCATCGCCGCCCCTGCCCTTCCCGCCGCTTTGCCCGCCCCGCGTGGCGAAGTCGGCTTCGAAGGCGTGACCTTCCACTACCCCTCGCGCCCCGCCACGCCCGCGCTGGACCGCTTCACCCTGCATGTGGCGCCAGGCGAGACGGTGGCGTTGGTGGGGCCCTCGGGCGCGGGCAAGACCACGGTGCTGCAATTGCTGCTGCGCTTCTATGACCCGGCCCAGGGGCGCATCACGCTGGAGGGGGTGGACCTGCGCGACCTCGACCCCGCCGACCTGCGCGGGCGCATGGCGCTGGTGGCGCAGGACCCGGTGATTTTTTCCGCCACCGCCGCCGAAAACATCCGCTACGGCCGCCCCGAGGCGAGCGATGCCGAGGTGGAGGCCGCCGCCCATGCCGCCGCGGCCCATGACTTCATCATGGCGCTGCCCGAGGGCTATGCGAGCCAGCTGGGGCCGCGCGGCGTGCTGCTCTCCGGCGGCCAGCGCCAGCGCATCGCCATCGCCCGCGCCATCCTGCGCGACCCGCCTTTGCTGCTGCTGGACGAGGCCACCAGCGCGCTCGACGCGGAGAGCGAACAGGCGGTGCAGCAGGCCATCACGCGGCTCGCGGAGGGGCGGACCACGCTGGTGGTGGCGCATCGCCTCGCCACCGTGCGGCGGGCGGACCGGATCGTGGTGATGGAGGCGGGGCGCGTGGTGGCGATGGGCACCCATGCGGCGCTGGTGGCCGAGGGCGGTCTGTATGCGCGGCTCGCGCGGCTGCAGTTCGGTGAGGGCGCCCACGCGGCGTGACGCCTTGAATGCACCACCGCCACTCGCCACCTACCATCCACACGGATGGTAAGAGGATGGCGTTCAGATGGCCGGCAATGTGCAGGAACTCCGGCCCAAGGCCGGCGGCGATTCCGAGAAGATCACGATCAACCTCGGCTATGTGGACCTCGGCCACATAGACCTGCTGGTGCAGGACGGCTTCTACGCCAACCGCACCGACTTCATCCGCACCGCCATCCGCAACCAGGTCGAGCGCCATGCCGACGCCGCCCGGCAATCCGTGGCACGGCGCAGCCTGGACCTGGGGCTGCGGCATTTCACCCGGGCGGACCTGGAGGCGGCGCGGGATTCGGGCCGGCCCCTCGACATCCGGGTGCTGGGCCTCGCCAGCATCGCGGCCGATGTGACGCCTGAGCTGGCGCGCGCGGCCATCGCCTCCCTCTCGGTGCTGGGGGCGCTGCAGGCCAGCGCCGAGGTGAAGGCCGCGCTCGCCGACCGGATGCGCTGAGCGCCTCCCGCACGAACCCAGGCGTGGAACCTCCGCGCCGCTTGAAAGCACAGTCACATGAACGCGTTTTCCGCCGACCTCATGCGTGAGGCGACACGCCTCACCCGTGAGGGCAAGCTCGCCGAAGCGACCGCGCTGTTGCAGGGCGGCTTTTCCGGCGCCCCGGCCCCGCCAGCCCCACCGGCCGCCCGCCAGGGGCGCCTGTTCGACGTGGACCCCCGCAGCGGCGAGGCCCACGCGTCCCAAGTCTGGCGCGGCGGCGGGGCGATGGGCGAGGCGTTGCGCGGCCCGCGCTCACCCTTCGGGCCTGGTGGCCCCGCCCCCGCGCCTGTGCTGCCCGAAGGCGCGCGCTTCCTCGCCGGCAGCTTCGCCGGTGCGGCGGGCGGCCGGAGCTACAGGCTCTACATCCCCGGCACTCCGGCCGCGGGGCCCAGGCCGCTCCTGGTCATGCTGCATGGCTGCACGCAGTCGCCCGAGGATTTCGCGGCCGGCACGCGGATGAACGCGCTGGCGGAGGCGCATGGCTGCCTGGTGGTCTATCCTGGGCAGACCTCCTCGGCGAACCCCCAGAAGTGCTGGAACTGGTTCAATCCGACCGACCAGCGGCGCGACCAGGGGGAACCCGCGCTCATCGCCGGGATCACCCGGCAGGTGGTGCGGGAGCATGGCGCGGACCCGGCGCGGGTCTTCGTGGCCGGCCTTTCCGCCGGCGGGGCGGCGGCGGCGATCATGGCGCAGGCCTACCCGGAGCTCTATGCGGCGGCGGGCGTGCATTCGGGGCTGGCCTGCGGTGCGGCGCGCGACATGCCCTCGGCCTTCGCCGCCATGCGCAAAGGGGGCGTGCGCCCGGACCCAGGCGGGCGCCTGGTGCCGACCATCGTCTTCCACGCGGACCAGGACACCACGGTGCACCCGCGCAATGGTGAGCAGGTGATCGCGCAGGCGGGCGGCAGCCGGCTTCGCGTGACGACGGAGCGCGGCCAGGTGTCGGGCGGGCACACCTATACCCGCACCATCCATGCCGATGCGGCGGGCCGGCCGATGCTGGAACAATGGGTGGTGCATGGGGGTGGCCATGCCTGGTCTGGCGGCAGCAGCGCGGGATCCTACACCGACCCCAGGGGACCGGATGCCTCGCGCGAGATGCTGCGCTTCTTCCTGGAACAGCCGAGAGGGCCGCGGGAAAGCTGAAAGCTGGAGGTAAGTGGCTGGGGGACCTGGATTCGAACCAAGACTGCCCGAGTCAGAGTCGGGAGTTCTACCGTTAAACTATCCCCCAACGGGCACCCACATCCGGGGTGCCGTTGGCTCGGCCGGGTGGATACCAAAGCCCCGCGGCCTTGCCAACCCGCTTTCCCCTTGCAGCGGATGA
The DNA here is from genome assembly GCF_014196305.1 of Roseococcus suduntuyensis. Classification (GTDB taxonomy): domain Bacteria; phylum Pseudomonadota; class Alphaproteobacteria; order Acetobacterales; family Acetobacteraceae; genus Roseococcus; species Roseococcus suduntuyensis. Next base: position 85,365 of record NZ_JACIDJ010000003.1, on the reverse strand, counting down.
AACACTTCGGGATCATGACAAAGAACACCATATAGTGTCCCTTCATGCCCCCCTCCCTTCAGCCCCTGTCCGGCGCCTCCCCCCTCCGCGCCCCCCCGCCACAGCTCTTCGCGGCGCTGGACCTGGGCACGAACAATTGCCGGCTGCTGATCGGTGCGCCCGTGCGCGGCGGGTTCCGGGTGGTGGAGAGCTTTTCCCGCGTGGTGCGGCTGGGCGAGGGCCTGGCACGCTCCGGCACCCTCTCCGAGCCGGCGATGGAGCGCACCCTGGCGGCGCTGTCCGCCTGCGCCGACCGGCTGGAACGCCGCCCCGTGCGGCGCTTGGCCGCCGTTGCCACGGAAGCCTGCCGCCGCGCCCGCAACGGTCAGGAATTCCTGACCCGCGCCGCGTTGGAGACGGGTCTGCGCCCGCGCATCATCTCGCCCCGCGAGGAGGCCGAGCTTGCGATGGAAAGCTGCGCCCCCCTGCTGGAGCGGGGGGACCGCCGCGCCATCCTCTTCGACATCGGCGGCGGCTCGACCGAGATCGCCTGGATTCGCACAGGGCCGCGGCCGGAGCTCATCGGCTACCTCTCCATCCCCTGCGGCGTGGTGACGCTGTCGGAAGGCGAGGATTGCTTCACCACCCGCGGCTTCGGCGCCGTGGTGGACGACATCGCGGACCGGTTGGCCGCCTTCGACCGGCTGCACTGCATCGGCCAGGAAATCCGCGCGGGGGGCGTGCGGCTGATCGGGACCTCGGGCACCGTCACCACGCTTGCGGGGGTGGTGCTCGCCCTGCCCCGCTACAACCGGCAACTGGTGGACGGGCAACGGATCAACGCCGACGCCGCCGATGACGCGCTGGAAACCCTCTTCGCCATGGGCCGGGCCGGGCTGGTGGCCCACCCCTGCGTGGGGCCGGAACGGGCGGATTTCGTGCTGCCCGGCTGCGCCGTCTATGCCGCCATCCGCCGCCTCTGGCCCATGCCGGAGGTGACGGTCGCCGACCGTGGCCTGCGCGAGGGCATGCTGATGCGCCTGATGCGCGGCGATGGCGGCCGAGCGGAGGGAAGAGGTGGTGACGGCGGGCGCGGGGCGGCGTAAGCCCGGCCCATGTCCCCTCCCCGCCCGCCTTCTCCTGGAAAGCGCCAGACGCACACCAGCCTCAAGACCGCGCGCGGCCGCACCACGGCCAGCCAGCGCTGGCTCCAGCGTCAGTTGAACGATCCCTATGTGAAGGCGGCCCAGCAGGCCGGCTGGCGGTCCCGCGCCGCCTTCAAGCTGACCGAGCTGGATGACCGCTTCAAGCTGCTCAAGCCCGGCCAGCGCGTGGTGGATCTGGGGGCGGCCCCGGGCGGCTGGACCCAGGTGGCGATGAGCCGCGTCGGTTCGCATGGCCGCGTGGTGGCGCTGGACCTGCTGCCCATGGACGGCGTGGCGGGCGCCACCATCTTGGAGGGCGACTTCCAGGACGAGGCGACAGAGCGCGCCGTGCTGGCAGCCCTGGACGGCCCGGCCGATGTGGTGCTGTCGGACATGGCGCCCAACACCACGGGCCATGGCGCGACGGACCATCTGCGGATCACGGCGCTCGCAGAACTGGCGCTGGACTTCGCCCTGCGCGTATTGAACCCGGGCGGCGCCTTCGTGACCAAGCTGTTCCAGGGTGGCGCCGAGCGCGACATGCTGACACGCCTGAAAACCCATTTCGCCGAGGTCCGGCACGCCAAGCCGCCCGCCAGCCGCAAGGAATCGAGCGAGACCTATGTCGTGGCCACAGGGTTCCGTCCCTAGACCCTGATCCGCCGCCGCGGATCACGGTCCAGCCTTGGCTGGGAGGGCGATTCACCGCTCCGGCGATACCGCCTTCGCGGATCGCACTCCAAACCTCCCTTGCCCGCATGGGACGCGGGGGTTAAGGGAGCGCGCCAAGGTCGCGCGTGACCGCCCGAAAGGCCCCCGCCCATGGCAGACATCACCTCCCCCCAGCCCATCCGCATCGCCGAGGCCTATGCCTTTGACGATGTTCTGCTGTTGCCGGCCTATTCCACGGTCCTGCCCAGCCAGACGGACACCCGCACGCGGATGACGCGCGAGATTGCGCTGAACATCCCCCTGATTTCGGCGGCGATGGACACGGTGACCGAGGCGCCCATGGCGATTGCGATGGCCCAGCGGGGCGGCATCGGCGTCATCCACAAGAACCTGACGCCCGAGGAGCAGGCCGAGCAGGTGCGCCGCGTGAAGCGCTTCGAGAGCGGTATGGTGGTGAACCCCGTCATGGTCCACCCGGACCAGACGCTGGCCGAATTGCTGGCGCTCAAGGCCGCCCACCGCATCAGCGGCTTCCCGGTGGTGGAGCCCGGCACCAACCGCCTGGTCGGCATCATCACCAACCGCGACATGCGCTTCGCCACCGACCCCAAGCAGCGCGTCTATGAGCTGATGACGCGCGAACGCCTGGTCACCGCCCACCCCGGCGTCACGGCCGAGCAGGCGCGCACCCTGCTGCACAGCCGCCGCCTGGAAAAGCTGCTGGTGGTGGATGAGCAGGGGCGCTGTGTGGGCCTCATCACCGTGAAGGACATGGACAAGGCCGAGGCCCACCCCGCCGCGGTGAAGGACGCGCTGGGCCGGCTGCGCGCCGCCGCCGCCACCGGCGTGGGCGAGGACGGCTTCAAGCGTGCCGAACTCCTGGTGGCCGCCGAGGCCGATGTCGTCATCGTGGACACCGCCCACGGCCATTCGGGCGGGGTGCTGAAGGCCATCGAGCGCATCAAGCGCCTCTCGAACACCGTGCAGGTGGTGGCGGGCAATGTGGCCACGCCCGAGGGCGCGCTGGCGCTGATCGAGGCGGGCGCGGATGCGGTGAAGATCGGCATCGGGCCGGGCTCCATCTGCACGACGCGCATCGTGGCCGGCGTCGGCGTGCCGCAGCTGACGGCCGTGCTGGAATGCGCGGCGGCGGCCAAGGAACAGGGCGTGCCCGCCATCGCCGATGGCGGCATCCGCAACTCGGGCGACATCGCCAAGGCCATCGCCGCCGGCGCCGAATGCGTGATGATGGGCAGCCTCTTCGCCGGCACGGATGAGGCGCCCGGCGAGGTCTTTCTCTACCAGGGCCGCAGCTACAAATCCTATCGCGGCATGGGCAGCCTGGGCGCCATGGCGCGCGGCTCCGCCGACCGCTACTTCCAGGCCGAGGTGCAGGACCAGTTGAAGCTCGTCCCCGAGGGCGTCGAGGGCCAGGTGGGCTACAAGGGCCCCGTCGGGCCGGTCATCCACCAGCTGGTGGGCGGGCTGAAGGCGGCCATGGGCTACACGGGCTCGGCCACCATCACCGACCTGCAGAAGAACGCCCGCTTCCGCCGCATCACCAATGCCGGCCTGCGCGAAAGCCATGTGCACGACGTGGCGGTGACGCGCGAGGCCCCCAACTACCGCGCCGATGGCTGACCCCCGGCCGTGACCCCCGAAGGCCGGCACGCCGCCGCCATTGACCTGCTGCACGCGGTGCTGGACCAGCCCCGCCGCCCGGCCGATGCCATCGCCGCGGATTTCTTCCGCGCGCGGCGCTACATCGGCGGCAGCGACCGCCGCTTCATCTCGGACCTCGCCTGGGGGGTGCTGCGGCAGCGGCTTCGCCTGGAATGGTGGTTGGCCGAGGTCGGCGCGCGCATCACGCCGCGCCTGCTGGTGCTGGCGCATCTGATCCTGGTGGAGGGGCTGAAGCCCACCGAAGCCGGGCGCCGCTTTGAGGGCGGGCGCTATGGCGCGGGCAGCCTCGATGTGGGCGAGTTGGGCGTGGCCCAGGCCCTGGTGGGCAAGCCGCTGGCGGGCAAGGCCATGCCCGAGGCGCCACGGCTGAACCTGCCCGAATGGGCCTATCCCGGCCTGCAAGCCCGATTCGGCGCGACCCTGGCCGAGGAGGCCGCGGCGCTGGAGGCCAATGCCCCCCTCGACCTGCGCGCCAACCGGCTGCGCGGCGACCGCGAGGCGGCACTGGCCGCGCTCCGCGCCGAGGGGCTGAAGCCCGAGCCCATGCGCTTCTCGCCCCACGGGCTGCGCCTGCCCCACCGCGCGCCCATCGCGGCCAGCCCCGCCTATCTCCAGGGGCTGATCGAGGTGCAGGACGAGGGCAGCCAGCTCATCGCCGCCCTGGTCGCCGCGCGGCCGGGCATGCGGGTGCTGGATTATTGCGCGGGGGCGGCGGGCAAGACGCTCGCCATCGCGGCCGACATGCAGAACCAGGGCCGCATCACCGCCTGCGACGTCTCCGCCCCGCGACTCGAGGGGGCGACGAAGCGGTTGCGGCGTGCGGGCGTCCACAACGCCGAGACCCACCTGCTGACCCCGGGCGACCGCTTCGCCAAGCGCCGCGCCGGCACCTTCGACCGCGTGCTGGTGGATGCCCCCTGCACGGGCACGGGCACCTGGCGCCGCAACCCCGATGCGCGCAGCCGCACCACGGGGGAGGACCTCGCGGAGTTGCTCGCCAAGCAACGTGAAATTCTTGCAATCTCGGCGCAGCTGGTGAAGCCTGGGGGTAGGCTCATCTACGCGACATGTTCGCTGCTGCCCGAGGAGGATGAATTGCAGGTTCAGCATCTGCTCGACGCCCGGCCCGAATTCGGCACGGTGCCCCTCGCCGAGGCCTGGGCCGAGGCCGGGCTGCCGGGAGATGCCCCCTGCCCTGGCCCGCATCTGCTGCTCTCCCCCGCCGCGCATGGCACGGACGGCTTCTTCTGCGCCGTGCTCACGCGCGCGGCCTGACGGGCGGCGCGCGAGGTGGTCACCATCCGGCGCGCCCGCCCGGGCGACGCGCAGGGCATGGCCCTGGTGCACCTGGCCTGCTGGCGCGGGACCTATGCCGGCATACTGCCCGATGCCTACCTGGCGGGGATCTCGGTGTCGCAGGAGGCCGCGCAATACGAACGCGCCATGATGCTGCGCCGCGGCGGCCATGCGGGCTTCGTGGCGGTGGCGGATGGCAACGAGGCCGCGGGCTCGGGCGTGGTGGGCTTCGCCACTGGCGGCCTCTCCCGCCGCGAGGGGCTGGCCGAGGGCGAGATCGAGACGCTCTACCTCCTGGAGGATTTCCGCGAGCGTGGCATCGGCCGGCGGCTCATGCGCGCCACCGCCTCGCACCTGGCTTCGCTCGGTGCGCAATCGGCCTTCGCCTGGGTGCTGGAGGGCAACCCGTCCCGCTGGTTCTACGAAAGGCTGGGCGCGCGGCTGGTGGCGCGGGAGGGGCTGAGCTTCGCGGGCCAGCCCGTCCAGCAGCTCGCCTATGCCTGGGACCCCATCCACACCCTGCTGACGGCGACGGCCACGACCAAGCTGCCGCGCTGACCCGCGACGCGGCGGCTTGAGCGGCGCGGGGAAAAATGGTCCAAGCGGCCATGAGCCAGCACGATCGCATCCTTATCCTCGATTTCGGCAGCCAGGTGACGCAGCTCATCGCGCGCCGCCTGCGTGAATCCGGCGTCTATTGCGAGATCTGGCCCTTCAACGCCGCCCCAGAGGCGCGAATCCGGGAATTCGCGCCCAAGGGCATCATCCTCTCCGGCGGGCCAGCCAGCGTGAACGAGGGCGAAAGCCCCCGCCCCCCCGCCGAGGTCTTCGAGATGGGCCTGCCGCTGATGGGCATCTGCTACGGGCAGCAGGCCATGGCGCACCATCTGGGCGGCCTGGTCGAGGGCTCCGACCACAAGGAATTCGGCCGCGCCTTCGTGGATGTGACCGGCGAATGCGCCATCACCAAGGGCATCTGGGCGCCCGGCGCGCGCGAACAGGTCTGGATGAGCCATGGCGACCGCATCACGAAGCTGCCGCCGGGCTTCCGCGTGGTGGCTAGCAGCGAGGGGGCGCCCTTCGCCGTGATCGCCGACGACGCCCGCCGCTTCTACGGCACCATGTTCCACCCGGAGGTGGTCCACACCCCGCATGGCGCCCAGCTCCTGCAGAACTTCGCCCAGGGCGTCTGCGGCTGCCGCGGCGACTGGACCATGGGCGCCTATCGCGCCGAGGCGGTGGCCCGGATTCGCGCCCAGGTGGGGAATGGCCGGGTGATCTGCGGGCTCTCGGGCGGGGTGGATTCCTCGGTGGCCGCCGTGCTGATCCATGAGGCGATCGGCGACCAGCTCACCTGCATCTACGTGGACCATGGCCTCATGCGCGCCAACGAAAGCGCGCAGGTGGTGGCGACCTTCCGCGACCGCTTCAACATCAAGCTGGTGCACCGCGACGCGTCCGACCTGTTCCTGGGCCAGCTTTCCGGCGTCACGGACCCGGAGGTGAAGCGCAAGACCATCGGCCGCCTCTTCATCGAGGTGTTCGAGGAGGAGCAGAACAAGGTCGGCGGCGCGGATTTCCTCGCCCAGGGCACGCTCTACCCGGATGTGATCGAGAGCATCTCGGCCACCGGCGGCCCCTCGGTCACCATCAAGTCGCACCACAATGTGGGCGGGCTGCCCGCCGGCATGCGGATGAAGCTGGTGGAACCGCTGCGCGACCTGTTCAAGGACGAGGTGCGGGCGCTGGGCCGCGAATTGGGCATGCCCGAGGAGATCGTGGGCCGGCACCCCTTCCCCGGGCCTGGCCTCGCCATCCGCATCCCGGGCGAGGTGACGCGGGAGAAGGCGGACATCCTGCGCAAGGTGGATAGCATCTTCCTGGAGGAAATCCGCGCGGCGGGCCTCTATGACGCCATCTGGCAGGCCTTCGCCGTGCTGCTGCCGGTGCGGACCGTGGGCGTGATGGGCGATGGCCGCACCTATGACAGCGCCTGCGCCCTGCGCGCCGTGACCAGCACCGATGGCATGACGGCTGATGTCTATCCCTTCGACATGTCCTTCCTGACGCGGGTGTCCAACCGCATCGTGAACGAGGTGCGCGGCGTGAACCGCGTGACCTATGACATCACGAGCAAGCCGCCGGGGACGATCGAGTGGGAGTAGGCCTCAGGCAGGCCAGAACTCCAGCTGGATCACGTCGGGTTCGACGGGCAGGCTGTCGTCGCGGCTGCCCTCGAACTCCATCCAGCTGATCCGTACCATCACGTCGCTCGCCGGCAGGGCGAAGAAGGGGCCGCAGGGCAGCACATCCGGCGCCGAGGGGCTGATGAGGGTGAAGGTGCGGTAGGGAAACCGCGCCCGCACCGTCTCGACGCGCGTCCAGGCCCGGCCGCGCATGGGCTCGGCGGCGGAGGGCGCGGGCTCCGAGCCATGGATGGCGATGCGGATGTGCTGCTGCAGGCAGTCCTGGGTGTAGATGACGAGGCCGCTCTCCGGCACATGCAGGCCGCGACGTTCCATCTCGGGCGTGATGGTCACGGGCGGGCTGAAGCCGGTATCTTCCGTGTCAATGACATGGAATTGCCCATAATCCGATTGCCAGGCGAAATTCGCCCGTCCCAGCAGCGCCATGCGCCTCGTCCTTCTCAATCGGCTCTGAATTGAGGAATATCATGGAAAGGAATGGATGACATCGGGCAGAGGTCGGGAAACCACCCGCCCCCTCCGCCGGTTCTTCCCTTGTCCGCGCCATGCCGCGGCCCACACAGGAGGAACCCCACAATGGCCCAGAAGAAGCAGGACCATCGGCCCGATCCCGCCTTGGCCGAGCCCAAATTCACCGGTGTTCCGCGCCAGGAGCCCAACCCCTCGCCCGGGATCGCCCGCCATTTCTCGCAGGAGCATGACCGGGTGGCGGAAGCCGGCCGCCTGGGCGGCAAGCCCGGGGCGGAAACCCGCGACAAGACGCGCGGCTGAGGCGCGTGGGCGTCGGGGCTGATGGCCCCGTCGCCGCAATCATTCATATCCTGGCCCAGCATCTCCGAGCGCATCCAGTTCGTCGCGCAGGGTGTGGCCTCGATCAGGACTTGGTCCGTCGTCTCGGCGTTGGTGGGGCCTCTCATCATCACCGGCGTGGCGCTGCTCATCCTGGGGGCGAGGACGGAGCCCATGACACGCGACGCGGAGAGGAAGCGGTTCAAGCCCCTGGGTGCCGCGATCGGGCTTTCATGCCCACTGGCGGCGCTGGGTGGCACGCTGGGCACCATGCACTCCTACGGGTATCGCTGAGAGGGTGTTCGCGAACGCTGCGGGCCTTTTCGGGCCCTGATGCGCCACATGGGTCGCCCCTCCGCCGCCAGCTTCCCACAACGGCCTCTGCCCCCGCCAAAATCGCGTCCAGCGCAGTCGGGGCATTTGCATGGTCCCCGCGGTCCCACGCCTTTATCGGCCACTCATTTCCAATAAAATGAAAAATTAAAATTCATTTTAAATAATATCCGTCGAAAACTGCCAAGCTCACGGTGGTGTCCAGTCACCGTTAATCTCTTTACATATTTCATCACAGTTCATCGAGGAACTATACCAATTCTGACTGGTTGATCTCATGTCCGCCGTTAAGGCGGGCCAGATCAACTGGAGGAATACATTATGGCTGACCAGAAGAGCGAACGCGGCTTCGCCGCGATGGATGACGACAAACAGCGTGAGATCGCCTCCAAGGGTGGGCAGAGTGTGCCGGCCGAGAAGCGCAGCTTCTCGCAGGACCCTGAACTGGCCGCGGAAGCCGGCCGCAAGGGCGGGCAGAGCGTGGCGCCCGGGGATCGCTCCTTCTCGAAGGATCATGCGCTGGCCGCCGAAGCCGGGCGCAAGGGCGGCCAGGCCAGCCATTCCGGCGGCAACCAGTCGGGCGCAAACCAGTCGGGCGGCAACCAGTCCGGTGGTGGCGATGGCTCCAAGTCGGGTGGCGGCAACTTCGCCCAGGACCGCGGACGCGCCGCCGAGGCCGGGCGCAAGGGTGGCCAGGCCAGTCAGGGTGGCGGCCGCGGCAGCTGATCTCCTGATCAGCGGGACGGATCTGGGCGCGGGGCCATGCCTCGCGCCCTTTTCCTTTTTCTATGGGTTGCGGCGCCGGATGCCCTCGGTCAGCGCCACGGCGAAGCCCACCCAGAGCAGATAGGGCAGCATCAGCCCCGCGGCCCAGGCGCTGACCGGTGCGAAGAGCACCACGCAGGCCAGGATGGACAGCCACAGCAGGGCTGCCAGCGCCACCGCGCCACCCAGCGAACGCAGCCCCATGAACACCGCGGGCCAGGCCAAGTTCAGCACCATCTGCGCGGTCCAGGCGGCCATCTCGGCACCCCAGCCCACGCGGCGCCACACCAGCCAGCCGGCCAGCAGGATCATGGGGTAGAGCACCCCCCAGACCACCGGCACCGCCCAGTCAGGCGGCTTCCAGCCGGGCTTGCGCAGCCCGGCATACCATTGGGCCCGGTTCACCCGTTCACCACCGTGCCGCCATTCGGGTGGAGCACCTGGCCCGTCATGTAGGAAGAGCGCAGCGGGTCGGCGAGGAAGAGGTAGCAGGGCGCCACCTCGTCCGGCTGGCCGGGCCGGTCCATCGGTACGCCCGAACCGTGCTTGGACGTGCGCTCCTCGCCAAAGGAGGAGGGGATCAGCGGCGTCCAGATCGGGCCCGGCGCCACGCCATTCACGCGGATCTGCCGGTCTTCCCACAAGGCCAGCGCCAGGCTGCGGGTGAAGCCCACGATGGCGCCCTTGGTCGAGGCGTAGTCCACCAGCTGCGGGCTGCCCTTGTAGGCCGTGACCGAGGTGGAGTTGATGATGGCGGACCCCTTGGGCATGTGCGGCAGCACCGCCTTGGTCAGCCAGAACATGCCCAGGATGTTGGTGCGGAAGGTGCGGTCCACCTGCCCGATGGGGATTTCGGCGAAGTCGTCGCAGGGGTGCTGCTCGGCCGCGTTGTTCACCAGGATGTCCACGCGCCCGCCCAGGAACTCCACCGCCTCCGCCGCCGCGCGGGCGCAGAATTGCGGGTCGCCGATGTCGCCGGCGATGGCGTGGCCGCGGCCGCCGGCCTCCACGATGTGGCGCAGGGTCTCGGCGGCGTCCTCGTGCTCCTCCTTGTGGAGGATCACCACATCGGCCCCCTCCTTGGCGAAGCCGATGGCCACCGCGCGCCCAATGCCGGAATCGCCGCCGCTGATGATGGCGGTCTTGCCCGCCAGCGCGTCGCCGCCGGGCCAGTCCTCCATGAAGCTGCGCGGGCGCGGCGTCATCTCGGCCTCGCTGCCGGGCTGGTGGTCCTGATGCTGCGGGGGTTGCTTGGCCATGGGAATGCTCCGGGTGTGCAACGGCAACGCCGGACGCAGAAGCCGGTTTCACGGCACCCCCGAAAGGCGTCATGCTGGCCACGGCACAAAGGGCGAGGACGCGGCCATTGATCACGCTGCACGGCATCCGCAACTGCGACACGGTGAAGAAGGCGCGCGCCTGGCTGGACCAGGCGGGGGTGGACTACCGCTTCCATGACTTCAAGACGGACGGCCTGCCCCCTGCCCTGCTGCACGGCTGGGTGCGGGAGCTGGGCTGGGAGGCGCTGCTGAACCGCGCCGGCACCACCTTCCGCAAGCTGCCCGAGGCCGAACGCGGCGACCTCGACGAGGCGCGCGCCGTGGCGCTGATGCTGGCTCAGCCCTCGATGGTGAAGCGGCCCGTGCTGGACCTGGGCGACCGGCGGCTGCTGGGCTTCAAGCCTGAGCTTTACACCGCCGCGCTCGGCCCCAACTGAACTTTCGGGACAGGGAGGACAACATGGACCAGACAAGCGCGGGCCAGGTGCGGCACGAGGTCAGCATCGCGGGCCGATTCGTGGGCTTCAGCATCATCGGCGCCACGGTCATTTTCATCATCTTCCTGGAGAAGTTCGGCGCGCCCCACTACCAGCCCTGGATCAAGTGGATGCTGCTGGGCGCGCTGGTGGCGGGCGTCGGCATCCCCTTGTTGTTCTTCCGGCGCCGCGTGGAGTGACGGCTTGACAGGGGCCGGCCCTCCGCATGGCATGGCATCGTTCACCGCCGGATCGAGAGCCCCTTCCCATGCAACGCCGCGCCCTGCTCGCCTCGCCCTTCCTTGCCCTGCCCGCGGGGGCGGCGCTGGCCCAGCCCAACCGTCCGCTGACGGTCGGCATGGCCGGCATCCCCACGGGCATGGACCCGCATTTCCACAGCACCAACAACAACAACGCGCTGCTGGGCCAGATCTTCGAGACGCTGGTCCTGCTGCACACCGATGGCAGCCTGCGCCCGCGGCTGGCGGAATCCTGGCGGGTCGTGGATGACCTGACCTGGGAGTTCAAACTGCGCGCCGGCGTGCGCTTCCACGACGGCACGCCCTTCGAGCCCGAGGACATCGCCTTTAGCTTCGAGCGCGTGCCCCAGGTGCCCAACTCGCCCGGCCCCTTCACGCCGATGGTCCGCAGCGTGCGCCGCGTGGAGGTGGTGGACCCCGTGACGGTGCGTTTCCACACCAGCGCGCCCACGCCCTTCTTCCCGCGCGACATCATCTCCATCCACATGCTCTCGCGCCGCATCCACGCGAACGCGACGCTGGCCGACTTCAACGCGGGCCGGGGCATGATCGGCACCGGGCCTTACAAGTTCGTCTCCTACGCCCAGGGCGAGCGGCTGGAGGTGGAGCGCAACGCCGAATACTGGGGCGAGACCGCGCCCTGGCCGCGCGCCGTCTTCCGCTTCCTGACCAATGCCGGCGCGCGCAGCGCGGCCCTGCTGGCGGGCGATGTGGACCTGATCGACAACGTCCCCTTCCAGGACATCCCGCGCTTCAACAACGACCCGCGCATCGCGCTGTTCAGCGTGGACAGCGTCACCACCAGCTACATCATGCCCGACACGGTGCGCGAACCGGCGCCGCACATGTTCAACCGCGCGGGCCAGCCGCTGGAGCGCAACCCGCTGCGCGACGTGCGGGTGCGCCAGGCGCTCAGCCTCGCCATCCCGCGCCAGGGCATCGTGGAGCGGCTGTTCCAGGGCCAGGGGCGGCCGGCCAACCAGTTCGCCGCCCCCTCCCTGCCCGACCGCGTGCCGGACCTGCCGGAGATGCCCTATGACGTGAACCGCGCCCGCGCCCTGCTGCGCGAGGCGGGCTGGGCCGAGGGCTTCCGCCTCAACATCCATGGCCCCAATGGCTGGATCCCCGGCGATGCGGACCTGCTGCAGGCCGTGGCCCAGGGCTGGACGCGCGCGGGCATCGAGACGCGGGTGGAGGTGCTGCCGCCGGCCAATTTCTACAGCCGCGCCACGGCCCGCGAATTCTCCGTGATCTTCGCCACCTTCACCACCAGCACCGCCGCCAACATGATGCGCCAGGTGGCCATGACGCGGGACCCCGCCACCGGCGTCGGCCCCTTCAACCGCCTGCTCTACTCCAACCCCGAGCTGGACCGCCCGCTGGAAGAGGCGCTGCGCACCATGGACGAGGCGCGCCGCACCGCGCTGACCCAGCAGGCCATGCGCGCGCTGACCTCGGACCTCGGCATCATTCCTGTCCACTACCTGCGGAACAACTGGGCGGGGCTGCGGAACCGCGTGCGCTATGACCCCTCGCCGCTCTTCTACACCAATGCCATCCTGGCCACCCCGGCCTGAACAGGACCCGTCCCATGGCTGACCAAGCGATCCTCCAGCGCCTCTCCGAAGCGGTGGAGGCGGGCTTCGACGAGCAGGTGCGCTTCCTGGCCGAGATCGTCCGCCACCCCTCGCTGCGCGGGCGCGAGGGGCCCCTGCAGGACCATATCGCGCGCTGGTTCGCGCAGCGCGGCTATGTGGTGGACCGCTTCTCCATCGCCGACGTGCCGCTGAAGGACCACCCGAAGGCGAGCCCCATGGTGGAGGTGGACCCGGCGCTGTCCATGCAGGTGGTGGCGACGAAGCGGGCCGAGCCCGCCACGGGCCGCAGCCTCATCATCCAGGGCCATATCGACGTGGTGCCCGAGGGGCCGCACGAGATGTGGAGCCACCCGCCCTATGCCGCCGCCATCCATGATGGCTGGATGTATGGGCGCGGCGCGCATGACATGAAGGCGGGCGTGGCGGCCATGTGCTTCGCCATGGAGGCCGTCACGCGCGCGGGCTACGCGCCCTGCGGCGACGTGTATCTCCAGACCGTGACGGAGGAGGAAAGCACCGGCAACGGCGCGCTCGCCACGCTGCTGCGCGGCTACCGCGCCGATGCCTGCCTGATCCCGGAGCCCACCGGCGGCACCATCACCCGCGCCCACACCGGCACGCTGTGGTTCCGCATCCGCGTGCGCGGGGTGCCCGTGCATGTGGCCGTGGCGCAGACCGGCAGCAACGCGATCATGAGCGCCTATCACCTCATCCAGGCGCTCTACGACCACACGGCGGCGGTGAACGAGGCCGCGAAATCCCACCCCTGGTACAAGGACGTGCCGGACCCGGTGAAGTTCAACCCGGGCATCATCCGCGGCGGCGACTGGGCGAGCTCCACGCCCGCCTGGTGCGAGGTGGATTGCCGCATCGGCCTGCTGCCCGGCACCGATGTGGCCGAGGCGCGCGCCGGGGTGGAGCGCGCCGTGGCGGCCGCCGCGCGGTCCAACAACTTCCTGGCCAACAACCCGCCCGACATCCTCTGGCACGGCTTCCTGGCCGATGGCTATGTGCTGGAACCCGGCACCGAGGCCGAGGCCGTGCTGGCCGACGCCCACCGCACCGCCTTCGGCGAGGACATGCCGGCACGAATCACGACGGCGGTGAACGACACGCGCTTCTACGGGCTGTATTTCGACATCCCGGCCCTCTGCTACGGCCCCAAGGGCGAGGGCGCGCATGCCTTCGACGAGCGGACGAACCTCGCGCACCTCAAGACCACCACGCTGGCGATGGCCACCTTCATCGCGGACTGGTGCGGGGTGAAGCCCATCGCATGACGGCGAGCGCGCTGGACCTGGTGCTGCTGCGCCGCGCCTTCGCCCTGGCCGGCGAGGCGCGGGCACGGGGGGACCGGCCCTTCGCGGCGGTGATCGCCGGGGCTGACGGCACGGTGCTGGCGGAGGGCATGTCCACGCAAGGCGCGGGCGGCGGCGGTACACTGGCCCATTCGGAGATGAACGCCTGCGGGGCGGTGATCGCGGCCGGCATCCCGCGCGAGAGGCTGCGGGCGGCGACCATCTATTCCAGCGGCGAACCCTGCGCCATGTGCGCGGCGGCCATCTTCTACACAGGGCTGGGACGGGTGGTGTACGGGCTTTCGGCGGGCGCCATCCTGCATTTGCGGAACGCCAAGCCTGAGAATGCCGGGCTTTCCCTCTCCTGCCGGGCGGTGCTGGAGAGTGCGGCCCAGCCCGTCACGGTGCTGGGCCCGCTGCTGGAAGACGAGGGTGCGAGGCCCCACCAGGGCTACTGGACGGGCTGACGCCCCGACCAGAGGATGGCCGCCCGCGCCAGGGCCGCCACCGTGTCCACCACCGGAAATTCCAGCGCCGGCCCGGCCGCGATGCCGAGCGGGATCTCGGTGCAGCCCAGCACCACGGCCTTCGCACCGCGCGCGCGCAGCAGGCGGGCGGCCTCGGCCAGCGGGGCGTAGGCCGCTTCCACGCGGTTGGCCTTCACGGCGCCGATGGCGGGGGTGACGAGGCGCGCCATCTCCTCCTCGCTCGGCGTGAGGCAGTCGAAGCCGATGCGCTCCTGATACAGCCGCATGGCCAGCGTCCCCGCCGTGCCCATCAGCCCGATGGGGCCCTGGGTGACGCCTTGGCGCAACAGGTCGGCCCGCGCCGCGTCCACGATGTGCAGGATGGGAAGCGGGGTTTGTGCCGCCATGTCGTCGAACCAGCCATGGGCGGTGTTGCAGGGGATCGCGACGGCGCCGGCGCCGGCCGCCTCCAGGCCCCGGATGCCGCGCATCAGCGCGGGCAGCGGGTCCTCACCACCCGCGAGGCGTGCCGCGGTGCGGTTGGGTACGCGCGGGTCGGACCAGAGGATGGTGGGGATATGGTCCTGGTCGTCCTCCGCCGGCGTCAGCAAGGTCAGTTGCCGCATGAAGTCGGCCGAGGCCAGCGGTCCCATGCCGCCCAAAACACCCAGGATCCTGGTCATCGAAGCCCCTCATAGACCAGCTGACAGCCGGTCACGAACAACAGCACGTGGATGATGCGGTAGAACAGCTTGTCATCCACCCGCGACGAAAGCCAGACGCCCAGCCTGATGCCGATGGGCGCCAGCGGCAGCAGCACCAGGCTGGTCAGGACATTCTGCACGGACAGCGCGCCCAGGAAGAAATACGGCACCAGCTTCACGTAGTTGATGCTGGCGAAAAAGAAGACGGTGGTGGCGGCCAACCGCGCGCGCTCCAGTCGCAGCGGGTAGAGATAGACGGCGAGCGGCGGCCCGCCCGCATGGGCGATGAAACTGGTGAAGCCCGAGACGCCGCCCCAGAAATTGCCCTTGGCATGGCTGGTTTCGGCGGGCTTGCGCGAGGCCCCCGCCCGCTCCAGCCACAGGCTGCGGGCGATGAAGGCCAGCGTGATGACGCCGATGATGAGCTTCACCGCCGCATCCGACAGCGCGCCGAAGACCAGGCTGCCGGCCCCGATGCCCACCATCGCACCCGGCAGGGTGGCGCGCAGTTGCGCCATGTCCCACTTCCCCCACCAGGCGCGCAGCGCCGAGATGTCCATGGCGCACAGCACCGGCAGCGCGATGCCCGCCGCCTGGGGTGCCGGAATGGCCAGCGACATGAGCGGCACGGCGGCATTCCCCGCCCCCGAGGCGAAGCCCCCCTTGCTGATGCCCGTCAGCAGGAAGGCCGGGATGGCGAGCGCGTAGAACCAGGGATCGGTGATGAGCAAGGCGGGAGACCTCGGCCGGGAGGGACGCCTCTTATGGGCCGGAGCGGCTGCCTGGGGAATGCGCCGGCGGTGCGTGTCGCGGTGCCGGCGCGCGGCCTTTGCTCAATCCTTGTCCAGCGCGGCGCCATCCCAGCCCTCGGCGCGGGCGGGGAGTTCCATGAAGTTGGCCGCGGCGGCGGCACGGGCCATCAGGGCGCGCAGGGCAGGATTTTGGTCTCCGCCCTCGTCCATCAGCGCGTCCATGGGGCAGTAGAATTCATGGGCATGGGCGGTCTGCGAGGACACGAAGCCCATGTAGTGCTGCGGCCGCAGCGCGAAGAGCACCCGCGCATCGCGCACCGGCAGGATGAGCGGCGCGCGCGGCTCATGGTTGATGGTGCGGATCAGTCGCCAGCGCGGGATGGCGCTGCCGGGCCGGATGGGCTGCATCAGCCAGTCCACGGGACATACCGCGAGCAGGGAGCCCGTGGAGGGCGCGAAACGCGAACGCTTGTCCAGCAGGTTCTGATAGGTGCTGCACGCCTCGATGCAGAGGATGTCCACATAAGGCTCGTCCGGGCGAGGGCTGAAGTGAAGGTAGAGCCCATCCGGCAAGGTCTTGAGCTGCTTGGAACCCGGCAGCTTCAGATAGGGTTGATGGACGGTGCAGGCGCTGTCGGGGCGCGCCTTCAGCCAGGTTCCCGGCTGCTTGAGCGAGGGCTCGATGCCGGGCGGGCGCTGGGGCCAGCGGTCCAGGCATTCCCGCACCTTTCGGTCCAGTACAGGCCCCTTCATGACAGGAAGAATTTCACCCATGGATTGTGCTCCTAATTCCTACCACGCCACGAGGTGATTTTAATCATAGGTTAATTGTCACATGCAAAGGGCTTTTTGGCTTTGGTTGAAATTTTTCTTGCACCACAACCGCGCGTGGTGGGCGACTTCCCGGAATTTCAGTGATCTACAGGAATTTTCTCTCACACATTCTGAACGCATCCAGAACAAGCTGCGGTCAGCAGCGCGCCGCGTCCAGAATATGGAAGCCCACCCCCACCTGGTCCTGCCAATGTTCCGTCCGCAGGTAGCCGCAGAGGTTCAATGCCCCGCCAGGGAAATCCAGCGCCGCGGCCAGGGGGCCATCCCCCGCGCGGAAGCACACGGCCTTGAGCCGCCCGCCATCCTCGCCCTGAAGGAAGGTGCGGATGGTGGTCCCTTCCCGCCCCACGCGGCTCGCCTTCACCACGCGCGCGCGGGTCAGGGCCAGCACGGGTTCGTCATGGCCCGCGCCGAAGGGGCCGAGGCCCGCCACGGATTGCGCCAGATCGAGCGTGGCGCCGCGCACCGTCAGCGCGCCGTCCAGCACCATGGGCGCCATGTCCGGCAGGTCGCGCGCGGGGGCGAGCGCCTCGTCCAGCAGGGCGTGCAGCGCGGGCAGGTGCCTGGCCTCGATGGTGAAGCCCGCCGCCATGGCGTGCCCGCCGCCCGCCAGCAGCAGCCCCGCCTGCCGCGCCGCGATCACGGCCGCGCCCAGGTCGAAGCCCGGCACCGAGCGGCCCGAACCCTTCGCCACCCCCTCCGCGATACCCGCCACGCAGGCAGGGCGGTTGAAGCGTTCCCGCACGCGCCCCGCCACGATGCCGACCACGCCCGGGTGCCAGCCCTCGCCATGCAGCAGCAGCACGGCATGGCCCGCCTCGCGCTGCGCCTCCGCCTGGCGCATGGCGGAAGCCAGCACGCCCGCCTCAACCTCCTGACGTTCGCGGTTCACGGAATCCAGCCGCTCGGCCATGGCGCGGGCGGTGATGGGGTCGGCCTCGGTCAGCAGGCGCAAGCCCAGGTCGGGGGCCGCGATGCGCCCGCCGGCATTGATGCGCGGGCCCAGCACGAAGCCCAGCGTGTGGGCGCTGGGCGCATCCCGCGCGGCGGCCAGGTCCAGCAGCGCGGCCATCCCGGCGCGTTCCCGTCGCGCCAGCACGCGCAGGCCCTGCACCACCAGCGCGCGGTTCACGCCCACCAGCGGCACCACGTCGCAGACCGTGGCCAACGCCACCAGGTCCAGCAGCAGGCGAAGGTCGGGCTCCGGCCGCGCCGCGAAGAAGCCGCGCCGGCGCAATTCGCGCTGGATGGCGACCACCGCCAGGAAGGCCACCCCCGCCGCGCAAAGCTGCCGCAGCCCCGAGGGGCAGTCGAAGCGGTTGGGGTTCACCGCCGCCACCACCCGCGGCGGCGCGCCATCGCTCTTGTGGTGGTCCAGCACCACCACATCGGCCTGGCCGGCGGCCACGGCCAGCGCCTCATGCGCGGCGATCCCGCAATCCACGCAGATGATGAGGTTCGCCCCCGCCGCCACCAGCCGCGCGATGGCCGGGCCGTTGGGCCCATAGCCCTCGGCCAGGCGGTCGGGGACGTAGTGGGTGGCGGCGATCCCCCATTGGCGCAGGGCGTGCAGCATGATGGCGCCCGAGCACGCGCCGTCCACGTCGTAATCGGCATAGACGGCCACGCGCTCGCCGCGCGCCACCGCGTCCGCGATGCGCGCGGCGGCCGCGTCCATGTCCAGCAGCACGGAGGGGTCGGGCAGCAAGGCGCGCAGCGTGGGGTTCAGGAAGTCCTGCGCGGCGTCGAGGCCCACGCCACGCGCCGCCATCAGCCGCCCGACCAGCTCGGGCAGGCCCAGGCGCTGGGACAGCCCGGCCGCGATCCGCCCCTCATATGGGCGCCAATACCAGGCCCGCCCGCTCAGGCTGCGCTCGACCCCGAGCGCGATCTCCATCAGAAGATGGGCTTCACGCGGAAATTGTGGTTGCCTTCCACATAGCGCACCGTGCCGGACTTGCTGCGCATCACGATGGAATGCGTGGTCGCGCCGCCCGCGAAGAAGCGCACGCCGCGCAGCAGCGGCCCGGTGGTGACGCCGGTGGCGGCGAACATCACATCGCCCTTGGCCATCTCCTCCATGGAATACTTGGCGTGGATGTCGGTGATGCCCATCTCCCGCGCGCGCTCGATCTGGGTGTCGTCCTCATAGATGAGGCGCCCCTGCATCTGCCCGCCGATGCAGCGCAACGCCGCCGCCGCCAGCACGCCCTCGGGCGCGCCGCCCCAGCCCAGATACATGTCCACGCCCGCCTCGGGCTGGGCCACGGCCAGCACGCCGAAGACGTCGCCATCCGGGATCAGCATGAGGCGCGCACCGGCCGCGCGGCAGGCCTTGATGATGTCCTTGTGGCGGTCACGGTCCAGGATGCAGACGGTGAGGTCGCCCACCTCGGCGCCCTTGGCCGCGGCGAGCGCGCGCAGGTTCTCCTCCGGGCTGCGGTCCAGGTCCACGACGCCATCCGGCAGGCCGGGGCCGACGGCGATCTTGTCCATGTAGACGTCGGGCGCGTGCAGGAAGCCGCCGCGCCCGGCCAGCGCCACCACGGCCATGGCATTGGGGCCGCCCTTGGCCGTGGTGCTGGTGCCCTCCAGCGGGTCCACCGCGATGTCGGCGCGCATGCCGCCGCCCGAGCGGGCGTAGAGCCCCACCTTCTCGCCGATGTAGAGCATCGGCGCCTCGTCCATCTCGCCCTCGCCGATGACGACGGTGCCATCAATGGCCACGCTGTCGAAGGCGGCGCGCATGGCCTCCACCGCCGCGCCATCGGCCGCGTTCTTGTCGCCCTTGCCGACCCAGCGGCTGGCGGAGAGCGCGGCGGCCTCGGTCACGCGCACCAGCTCCAGCGCCAGGTTGCGGTCCACCTGCATCATGGGCTTGGCTTCGGTCTCGCTCATTGGTCGTTCCTCCGGGGGTGGACGCTCACAGCGCCTCGATGCGGATCATGGCGGGGGGTTCCACCACGGTGGGAAGGCCAGCGAGGCGGGTGAGCGCCTGGCTCATCTGCGCTTCCTCGCATTCATGGGTGACGAGCACGACCGGCACCGCCTCGCCCGGCGCGCGGCCGCGCTGGAGCATGGATTCGAGGCTGATGCGCGCATCGCGCAGCACCGCCGTCACGTCCGCGATGACGCCCGGCTGGTCGAGCACCATCAGCCGCAGGTAGTAGGCGCCGCGATGCGCCGCCATGGGCAAGGCGGGTGAGGCGTCGAGCGTCTCGGACGCCGCGCCCCAGAGCGGGGCCGTGCGTCCGCGCGCGAGGTCAATGATGTCCGCCACCACGGCGCTGGCCGTGGGGCCGGCGCCGGCGCCCCTGCCCTGCAGCACCACGCGGCCCACCGCATCGCCCTCCGCCAGGACGGCGTTGAACACGCCCTCCACGGCCGCGAGCGGGCTTGCTTCCGGCACCATGCAGGGATGGACGCGCGCGGTGACGCCGCCCTTCTCCTGCGAGGCGATGCCCAGCAGCTTGATCCGGTAGCCAAGTTCGCCCGCCAGCGCGATGTCGAGTGCGGAGACGTGGCGGATGCCCTCGATGTGCAGCGCGTCCAGGTCCACCGGCCGTCCGAAGGCGAGTGCGGCCAGGATGGCGAGCTTGTGCGCCGCGTCCACGCCGTCGATGTCGAAGCCCGGGTCGGCCTCGGCATAGCCCAGTTCCTGCGCGGTCTTGAGCACGGTGGCGAAGGGCAGGCCCTTCACGCGCATCTCGGTCAGGATGTAGTTGCAGGTGCCGTTCAGGATGCCGGCGACGCGGGTGATGCGGTTGGCGGCCAGCCCCTCGCGCAGGGCCTTGATGGCGGGGATGCCTCCGGCCACCGCGGCCTCATAGGCAAGCGTGGCGCCCGTCTTCTCCACCAGCCGCGCCAGCGCCACGCCGTGGGTGGCCAGCAGCGCCTTGTTGGCGGTGACCACCGGCCGGCCGGCGGCGAGCGACGCCTCGACCAGCGCGCGCGCCGGGCCTTCCGAGCCGCCCATCACCTCCACCACGGCATCCAGCCCGGGCGCGGTGGCGAGTTCCACCGGGTCGTCATGCCAGGCGAGGCCGTCCAGCGACACGCCACGGTCCCGCCCGCGGTCGCGCGCCGAGACGGCCACCACCTCGATGGGCCGGCCCGCGCGGGCGGTGATGAGGTCCGCATTGGCACGCAGCAGGGAGACCACGCCGGCGCCGACGGTGCCGAGCCCCGCCACGCCGAGTTTGAGGGGGGACGTCATGCCTTGATCTGTTCCTCGACGGGGGCGGCCCCAATGGGTCCTACATTGTCCCCCTGCAAAAATGTCCGGATGCCGCGCAGCGCCTGGCGGATGCGCTGGCTGTTCTCGACCAGCGCGATGCGGACATGTCCGTCGCCATGCTCGCCGAAACCGACACCGGGGGCGACGGCGACCTTGGCCTTCTCCAGCAGCAGCTTGGAGAAACCGACCGAGCCGAGGTCACGGAAGCGCTCCGGAATGGGCGCCCAGAGGAACATGGAGCCCTCGCAGGGGGGCACGTCCCAACCGGCCTGTTGCAGCCCCTTCACCAGCACGTCGCGCCGTTCGCGGTACAGCGCCCGCATCTCCGCCACGCAATCCTGGGGGCCGTTGAGCGCCGCCGCCGCCGCCACCTGGATGGGCGTGAAGGCGCCGTAGTCCAGGTAGGACTTCACCCGCGCCAGCGCCGAGATCAGCCGCGGGTTGCCGGCGGCGAAGCCCATGCGCCAGCCCGGCATGTTGTAGGTCTTGGAGAGGCTGGTGAATTCCACCGTGCAATCCATCGCCCCCGGGATTTCCAGAACGGAAGGCGGCGGGTTCGCTTCGTCGAAATAGAGTTCTGCGTAGGCCAGGTCGCTCAATATGAACAACTCGTGCTGCCGCGCGATCCGCACCAGCTCCTTGTAGAATTCGCGGCTCGCCAGCAGCGCCGTCGGGTTGGACGGGAAATTCACGATCAGCGCGGTGGGCTTGGGCACCGAATGCTTCACCGCGCGGGTGATCGCCTCCAGCATCGCGTCATCGGGCGTGTAGGGGATGGAGCGCGCGGTGGCGCCGGCGATGATGAAGCCGAACTGATGGATGGGGTAGGACGGGTTCGGCACCAGGATGGTGTCGCCCGGAGAGGTGATGGCCTGGGCCAGGTTCGCCAGCCCCTCCTTGGAGCCCAGCGTCGCGACCACCTCCGTCTCCGGGTCCAGCTTCACGCCGAAGCGGCGGGCATAGTAGCCGGCCAGGGCCTTGCGCAGCCCGGGGATGCCCTTGGACATGGAATAGCGGTGCGTGCGCGGGTCCTGCACCGCCTCGATCAGCTTGGCCACGATATGCGGCGGCGTGGGGCTGTCGGGGTTGCCCATGCCGAGGTCCACGATGTCCTCCGCGGCGGCCCGGGCCTTGGCCTTGGCCGTGTTCACCTCGGCGAAGACATAGGGCGGCAGGCGGCGGATGCGGTGGAATTCCTCGGCCATGGGTGGCCACTCCTCGGTCGGGCGGGCGCGGGGCCTGCCGGGCTAGGCCCGCGGGCGCGGACCATTGGCGGTTGATGATGGGGCGGGTGTAGCGGAGTCGTGGCAGTGCGTCATCCGCCCCGCAGGTTCGGCGGCGGCGGGGCCAGGAGCTCCGGCGTGGGCGGCGGCGGCGGGGCGCCGGGCTCGGGCTGGGGCAGCGGCGGCAGCGCGGGCTCGGGCGCCGCCCCGCGCGCGGGCCCCCAGGGCACGCCCGGCGCGCGCACCAGGCGTGGCGGGGGCGGCGGGCCGGCGGGGATGGGCGGGTTGCCCGGCGAGGCGGCCGCGGCGCGGGGCGCATCGTCCCGGCCCTCGGGCAGCGGGGCGGCGGCGGCGTCGCGCGTGCCCTCCAGCCCGCGCAGGATGGCGTTGCGCGTGGCCAGATCCGGCCGGTTGGGCACGGGCGGCACGCTGGCCAGGTTGGGCGTGGGCTGGTCGAGGCCCGGGGGCGGCAGCCGCCCATCCAGGCTCGCCCCCGTCGCGTCCCGCCAGAGGGACAGGGGGTTGCCGCGCTCGGGCAGCGCGCCGCAGCCGGGCAGCAGCAGCGCCAGCAGGGCGAGCCCCGGCAGGGCTTTGGCAGGCATGGTCTGGCGCGGCACGCGTTGTCCCCTCCGACGTCTCCTGCCTGGATAAAGCAGATCGCGGCACGCCGGAATGCACCGCGAAACTCGCGCGGCGCTCGGAAAGGGCCTATTCTGCGCGGCAAGACGACGGCCCCGGCCACGGGACCCCGCCCATAGGACCTCGAATGACCGAAAAGCCCGGCGACCCGATGCCAGACTTCCGCCTGCCCGACCCCCGCCTCGTCACCCGCACCATGGCCGAGGTGGCCGAGCGCAGCCAGCGCATCGTGGGCGACTTCCTGAAGCGCCAGGCCGAGACCGACGCCAACCCGGACCCGCTGAACATCGGCGGCGCCTTCATGGAGATGACGAGCCGCCTGATGGCCAACCCGGCCAAGCTGATGGAGGCGCAGCTCGGCTTCTGGCAGGACTACATCACGCTCTGGTCGCACACCGCGCGGCGCATGATGGGGGGCGACCCCGGCCCCGTCATCGAGGAGCCCCGGGGCGACCGGCGCTTCAAGGACGATGCCTGGCGCGAGAACGAGGTGTTCGACTTCATCCGCCAATCCTACCTGCTGGCGGCGCGCTATTTCACCACGGCGGTGAACAGCGCCGACGGGCTGGACGAGAAGACCGCCCAGAAGGTGGATTTCTACACGCGGCAATTCGTGGACGCGATGAGCCCCGCGAACTTCGTCCTGACCAACCCAGAGGTCCTGCGCCGCACGGCCGAGACGGGCGGGACCAACCTGCTCAAGGGCCTCTCCAACCTGCTGGCCGACCTGGAGCGCGGCAAGGGCAAGCTGCGCATCCGCATGACGGATGACAGCAAGTTCCGCGTGGGCGAGAACATCGCCGTCACCCCGGGCCAGGTCGTCTTCCAGAACGACCTGATGCAGCTGATCCAGTACAACCCCACGACCGAGACGGTGCTGAAGCGCCCGCTGGTGATCTTTCCGCCCTGGATCAACAAGTTCTACATCCTGGACCTGCGGCCCAAGAACAGCTTCATCCGCTGGGCGGTGGACCAGGGGCACACGGTCTTCGTCGCCTCCTGGGTGAACCCCGACGAGAGCCTGGCCGACAAGGGCTTCGACGACTACATGCGCGAGGGCGTGCTGGCCGCGCTGGATGCCATCGAGGCCGCGACGGGCGAGCGCGAGGTGAATGCCATCGGCTATTGCCTGGGCGGCACGCTGCTGGCGACCACCCTCGCCCACATGGCCGCACGCCGCGACAACCGCATCAAGTCCGCCACCTATTTCGTGACGCTGACGGATTTCGAGAAGCCGGGCGAACTCGGCGTCTTCATTGACGAGGAGCAACTGACGGCCCTCGAAGGCAAGATGGACAAGCGCGGCTTCCTGGATGGCCGCGAGATGGCCACCACCTTCAACATGCTGCGCGCCAACGACCTGATCTGGTCCTTCGTGGTGAACAACTACCTGATGGGCCAGGACCCCTTCCCCTTCGACCTGCTCTACTGGAACGACGACAGCACGCGCATGCCGGCGAAGATGCACAGCTTCTACCTGCGCCGGATGTACCAGCAGAATGACCTGATCAAGCCGAACGTGCTGGAACTGCTGGGCACCAAGATCGACCTGCGCAAGATCAAGGTGCCGACCTACATGATCTCGACGCGCGAGGACCACATCGCGCCCTGGAAGAGCACCTATCGCGGCACGCAAATCTATGGCGGCAAGGTGCGCTTCGTCCTCGCGGCGTCCGGTCATATCGCCGGCGTGGTGAACCCGCCCGACTCCGGCAAGTACAGCCACTGGATCAACGAAGACCTGCCGCCCGACCCCGAGGCCTGGCTGGCCGGTGCCACGGAGCTGGCCGGAAGCTGGTGGCCGGATTGGCACCGCTGGGCCAGCGCCATGGACAACACGCAGGTGCCCGCGCGCAAGCCGGGGGATGGGCAGCTCAAGCCCATCGAGGCCGCGCCGGGCAGCTATGTGCGGGTGATGGCGGTGGACTGAAGGGGCTGCGCGGCCGATTCACGCCCCGGCTGCGCCGGGACGATCGGACGCGGTGGAACCTTTGCGCGGCCGATTCACGTCCCGGCTGCACCGGGACGATCGGACGCGGTGGAATCTTCGCGCGGCCGATTCACGCCCCGGCTGCGCCGGGACGATCGGACGCGTCAGAGCGGCGGGCCGGCCAGCCCCATCCAGTTCAACACCCCCACCGGCTCGGCGCCCACGGGGCCGCCGAGGCCCCGTCCGGCGAAGCCCTGTTGGCGCTCCAGTTCCTCGCGCAGCGCGGGCAGGGCCAGGGCCGCGCCAGGGCGGGGTCCCGGCTGGCGCAGACGTGCCAGCGCATCGGGACGCACGCGCAGGAAGACCGGCGAAGTCATGGCCTGCTGCACCGCCGCCGCGTCATTGGCCTGCAGAGCGCGCGAGGCGGCCAGCAGTGCCTGAACCACCTGCTCGGGCGTCGCATCGGGCGAGATGGCCAGCGCCGCGCGGCTCTCATCCACCGCGCGTTGCAGGGCAAAGCGGTGCGAGGAGGGAAGATTCGCCAGCCGGTAGCCCGCCCGCGTCTCGCCTGAAAGCCATTCCAGCCGGGCGGCGGCATGCGCGGCCTCGACCGGGCGGTTGTCACGCGCCGTCTCGGGCGCGGTGGCATCGGCCACGGCGAGGTCCAGGATGGCGCTGAGCGGCGTCACCACCCGCCCGTCCGACAATTCGGCCGCGGGTTCGGGCACGGCCGGGCGGCGCGCCTCGGCGCAGCCCGCCAGCAGCGCCGCCATGGCAAGGACGCCCAGCGCGCGCATCAGCGGTGGCGGCCCAGGCTTGAGACACTGCGGGGCACCTCGATCTGCCGGTCGAGCGACAAGCGGGCCATCTCGGCGGCGCGGGCCGTCTGCGGCAGGGGTGGCAGGGCGGCGAGGCGCCCCAGCGTGGCCTCGGGCCCGGCGGTGAAGGCGGGCGAGGCGAGCGCCGCCCCTGCCCTGCCCGGCTCATTGGCCGAAAGCGCCGCCGAGGCGGCCAGCAGGCCATCGATCACGCCCTGCGCGGGCGCGGCCTCGGCCACGCCCAGGGCGGCCCGCCATTCGCGGCGCGCGGCAAGAAGCTGCAGCTCCGTCATCCCGTCCAGCCGGATGCTCATCAACTGGTCCTGCGGGAGGGCCACGGTGATGTATTCCATGTTGGCCAGGGCCCGCGCGGCCGCCGCCGGCCGGCCCTGAAGCTGGCCGGGCCGGGCGAAGGTGCCGCTGGCGGCGAAGATCGCGCCGCGCGTGGGGTCGCCCGCGCCGAGCAGATAATTGCTGGGCATGGTTGCGGTTTCGGGGGGTGTGACGCCCGCGCAGGCGGCGAGCGCCAGCGGCAGGAGCATGATCAGGGCGCGGCGCTTCTGGGTCATGGGCTGTGCATCTCCGGTTCCAGGAGGGGGGCGAGCGAGGCACGGTGCCGCCCGGAAAGCTCCACATAGTGCTTCGCCGTCGTGTCGAAACCCGCCCGCTGCTCGACCGTCAGAACACGGACCAGTTTCGCGGGGTTGCCCATCCAGAGTTCCAGCGCGCCGATGCGCTTGCCCGGCGGCAGCACCGACCCCGCGGCCAGCACGCCGCCCGCCTCCACCACCGCGTCATCCAGCACGGTGGCGCCCATGCCGACGAAGGCGCGGTCCTCCAGCTTGCAGGCGTGGATGATGGCGGCATGGCCCACCGTGACATCGGCGCCAATGATGGTGGACTGCCGTCCGGCATTCACATGGATGATGGTGCCGTCCTGGATATTGGTGCGCGGCCCGATGCGGATGACGTTCGTGTCGCCGCGCAGCACGCAATGATACCAGATATTGGCGCCGGCCTCGATCTCGACATCGCCGATCACGGCCGCGGTGGGCGCCACCCAGGCCTCTGGATGCACCAGCGGACGCTTGCCTTCGAAGGGATAGAGAGGACCCATGCGCGTTACTCCGCTGCCTGTTGCGTGGCACCGGGCAGCGTGGTCTGCACCGCGACGCCCAGCATCAATCCGATATTCTGCACCGCCGCCCCCGAGGCACCCTTGCCCAAATTGTCGTAGCGGGCCGTCAGCACCGCCTGGCCGCGCCTGGCGTTGCCATGCACGCGCAGCTCGATGCCATTGGTGTTGTTGAGCGCCTGGGGTTCGAGCTTGGCGCCCGCCTCGGCCGGGACCACGCGCACATGCTCGGCGCCGGCATAGCGAAGGCGGAGGGCGTCCTCCAGCGCGGCGGGGTCCGGGCGGCCGGGCAGCAGGTCGAGATGGAGCGGGATGCTGTCGATCATGCCCTGGCGGAAATCCCCGACCGAGGGCACGAAGATGGGCCGGCGCGTCAGCCCGGCATGGAGCTGCAGCTCGGCCACGTGCTTGTGCTCCAGCGTCAGGCCATACAGCTCGAAATCCGGCGCCGTGCGGGCCTCATAGGCCGCGATCATGGCGTTGCCGCCGCCCGAATAGCCCGAGACGGCGTTCACGCTGATGGGGTGGTCGGCCGGGATCAGCCCCGCCTCGACCAATGGCCGCAGCAGCAGGATGGCGCCGGTGGGGTAGCAGCCCGGGTTGGAGACGCGCGCGGCCGCCGCGATGCGGGCCGGCTGCTCGGGCGAGAGTTCGGCCAGGCCATACTCCCAATCGGCCGCCACGCGGTGGGCGGTGCTGGCGTCCAGCAGCTTGGGCGCGCGCGCGCCCAGCGAGGCGGCCAGCGCGGCACTTTCCCGCGCCGCGTCATCGGGCAGGCAGAGGACCACCAGGTCCACCTCTTCCATCATGGCGCGGCGGGCCTCGGGGTCCTTCCGGCGCTCGGGCGCGATGGAACGGACCGTGACATTGGACAGCAATTCCAGACGCTGGCGGATTTGCAGCCCGGTGGTGCCGGCCTCGCCGTCAATGAAGATGCTGGGGGTCATGGGGCTTTCCTCTGCGCCAAGTCTGGACCGGAAGGGGCGAATAAGAAAGGGGCGGACCCTGGTGGGCCCGCCCCTTTCGGAAGGTATGACAGCCAGGAAGGCCGGCACTGACGCCGGGCCCCATGGTCTGTAGAGGGGCGATCAGCGCTTGCTGAACTGGAAGGAACGTCGCGCCTTCATCTTGCCGTACTTCTTGCGCTCGACCGCACGCGGGTCGCGCGTCAGGAAGCCGGCCTTCTTCAGGATGCCGCGCAGTTCCGGCTCATAGTTGGTCAGCGCGCGGGAGATGCCGTGGCGCACGGCGCCGGCCTGGCCGGACAGACCGCCGCCCACCACCGTCGCGATGACGTCGAAGGTCTGATAGCGGTCGGCCACCAGGAAGGGCTGGGTGATCAGCATCCGCAGCACCGGGCGCGCGAAATACTTCGACGCCGGCTTGTCGTTGATGGTGATGACGCCCTTGCCCGGCTTGATCCAGACGCGCGCCACGCTCTCCTTGCGGGAGCCGGTGGCGTAGGCGCGGCCCTGGGCGTCACGCTTCGGCTCGCGCTTCACGGCCTCGGCGGTGCCATCGGCGGCAGGGGTGCCCTGGACGAGGCTCTTGAGGTCGGCGAGGGAATTCGCCGTGGTCTGCTCGCTCATCTGGGTCAGGCCTTCTGCGCGCCAGGCGCGACATTCTTGCGGTTCATGGCCGCGACATCGAGGGCCACGGGCGACTGGCCGGCATGGGGATGATCGGTGCCGGCGTAGATGTGCAGGTTCTTCATCTGCTTCCGGCCGAGCGGCCCGCGGGTGATCATGCGCTCCACGGCCTTCTCGACCACGCGCTCGGGGTAGCGGCTCTCGAGGCGCTGGCGCAGGCTGCGGCCCTTCACGCCACCGGCATAGCCGGTGTGCCAGTAGAAGAATTCCTGCTCGGCCTTGTTGCCGGTCAGGCGCACCTTGTCGGCATTGATGATGACGACGTGGTCGCCACAATCCACATGCGGGGTGAATTGCGGCTTGTGCTTGCCGCGAAGCCGGTTGGCGACGATGGACGCGAGGCGGCCGAGAATGAGGCCGTCGGCGTCAATCACCCACCAGCCCTTCTGGACCTCCGCCGGCTTCAGCGAGCGGGTCTGTGTGCTGAGCATGATCTACCCTGGAATTGAAAAACCGAGGCCCATGTGCCCCAGGCGGCGCGCGAGGTCAAGCGCGGACTGGGTTTTTCGTGCGTGGTATCATCATACCGACGCGCGCGGCAATTCCTTGCATTTCCCCCGCCCGGCTTGGCAGGCTGCGTCTCAACCAAAAGAATCACCGGAGAAAACACGCATGTCCATCACCCGCCGCGCGGCGCTCGCCGCGCCACTGCTCGGCCTGTCCGGCGCCGCCCTCGCCCAGGCGCCGGGTGGCACGCATCTCATCATCCCCTATGCGGCGGGCGGCGCGTCGGACGTGGTGGGGCGCATCGCGCTGGACGGGATGGTGGCGCGTCTGGGCGGCAACGTCATCATGGAGCACCGGGCCGGCGCCTCCACCACCATCGCGGCGCGCCATGTGGCCCGCGCCCGGCCCGATGGCCACACCCTGCTGCTGGGCACCGTCGTCACCTTCACCATGGCGCCGCTCGCGCTGCGGGAGCCGGGCTTCGACCCGGTCAACGACTTCACCCACATGACCCAGACCTGCGAGGTGGAAAGCCTGATCGTGGCCAACCCCCGCCATGGCAGCCTGGAGGCGCTGATGGACGCCGCCCGCCGCCGCCCGGGGGAGCTCAGCTACGCGTCCTGGGGGGTGGGCACCTCCGCCCACCTGACCATGCTGGAGCTGCTGCGCCGCGCCAATCTCGACATGCTGCACGTGCCCTTCAACGGCGCGCCGGCGGCGCTGACCGAGGTGATTTCCGGCCGGGTGGACTGCATGGTGATCCTGGTCGCGGCTGGGCGCGGCCATGTGGAGGCGGGCCGCGTGAAGGCGCTGGCCTCGGTGATGACCGACCGCATCGCCGTCCTGCCCAATGTGCCGACGGTGGCCGAAATGGGCTTCCCTGGCTTCTCGGGCGGCGGGTGGTTCTCGGTGCAGGGGCCGCCGGGGATGGAGCCTGGCCTCGCCCGCCGCATCGGCACCGCGGTCAGCGATGCCTTCCACGATCCCGCCAACCAGGAACATATGCGAAACCGCGGCCTGGTGAAGGCCGAGCCGGGGCCGGAGGCGCTGGTGGCGCGCATCCGCCGCGAGCTGGAGCAGAACCGCGAATTGATGAGCCGCGCGGGCATCACGCCTGGGACCTGACCTTCGCAAGACGCGGCAGGCCATGCGGCGTTACACCTGCGGGACACCACCCAAGGGAGATGCCGCATGTTCAGCCACGTCACCTTCGGCACCAATGACCTCGCGCGGGCCGCCGCCTTCTACGATCCGCTGATGGCCCGGCTGGGGCTGCGGCGGATCGAGAGCGACCCCGGCCATGGCCTCATCGGCTATGGCACCCACCCGGAGGCCACGCCGCAATTCTACCTGATGAAGCCCTTCGACGGCGCGCCCGCCACCATCGGCAACGGCGCCATGGCCGCCTTCGAGGCGCAGGACCGCGCGACGGTGGACGACTTCCACCGCATCGCCCTCGAACATGGTGGGCATTGCGAGGGGCCGCCGGGGCTTCGCCCGCACTACCATCCCGACTACTACGGGACCTATGTCCGCGACCCGGACGGGAACAAGCTGTGCTGCGTGTGCCACCGCCCCGCATGAGGGGCATGAGGGAATGACCATGGAAGAGAAGAAGGGGCTGGCCCGGAACGCGGCCAACTACGGGGACCGGGAATTCGCGCTGTATTTGCGCCGCTCCTTCGCCAAGTCCATGGGCTATTCGCGCGAGGCGCTGGCGCGGCCGGTGGTGGGCATCGCCGACACGGGCAGCGACCTCAACAACTGCCACCGCACCGCGCCGGAGCTCATCGAGGCGGTGAAGCGCGGCGTGCTGATGGCCGGCGGGCTGCCGCTGAGCTTTCCCACCGTCAGCCTCTGCGAGCCCTACCTGAACCCCTGCTCCATGCACTACCGCAACCTCATGGCGCTCGACACCGAGGCGATGATCTCGGCCCAGCCCATGGATGCGGTGGTGCTGGTGGGGGGCTGCGACAAGACCGTGCCGGCCCAGCTCATGGCGGCCGCCAGCGCGGGCGTGCCGGCCGTGCAGCTCGTCACGGGGCCGATGAGCGCCAACCGTTTCCAGGGCGAGCGCCTGGCCGCCTGCACCGATTGCCGCCGCTACTGGGCCCGCTACCGCGCGGGCGAGGTGGATGAGGCGCGCATCGAGGAGGTGGAGGCGGCACTCGCCACCACCGCCGGCACCTGCGGCGTGATGGGCACGGCCAGCACCATGGCCTGCATCGCCGCCGTGCTGGGCTTCATGCCGCTGGAGGGGGCGAGCGTCCCCGCCGTCCATGCCGACCGGCTTCGCATCGCGGAGGAGGCGGGCGCCCAGGCCGTGCGCCTCATCCACAAGCCCGTGAAGCCCACCGAACTGCTGACGCCGCAGTCCATCGAGAACGCGCTGCGCGTGCTGCTGGCGCTGGGCGGGTCCACCAATGCGCTGGTGCACCTGGCGGCCATCGCGGGCCGCGCGGGGGTGGCGATCGACTACCACCGGCTGAACGAGCTCTCCGACACCACGCCGGTGCTGGTGGACCTCAAGCCCACCGGCGAGGGTTACATGGAGGATTTCCACTTCGCCGGCGGCATGAAGGCGCTGCTGCATGAGCTGCGGGACCTGCTGCACCTGGACTGCCCCGACCTCGACGGTGTCACGCTGGGCGAGCGGCTGGGTTCGGGCCCCGCCTATGTGGACCGCACCTACATCAAGGCGCGGGAGAACCCGGTCTCGCCGGTGGGCGGGCTGGTCGCGCTGCACGGTTCGCTGGCGCCGGAGGGCGCCATCCTGAAGCGTTCCGCCGCCACCCCTGCCCTGTTCGAGACCGAGGCGCGCTGCCTGGTCTTCGACGGGCTGGAGGATCTGGCGGCCCGCATTGACGACCCCGCGCTGGATGTGGAGCCGGGCGACATCATGATCCTGAAGGGGGCGGGACCGTTGTCCAGCGCCGGCATGCCCGAGGCCGGCTACCTGCCCATCCCGAAGAAGCTGGCCCGCCAGGGCGTGAAGGACATGGTGCGGATGAGCGATTGCCGCATGTCCGGGACCGCCTTCGGGACCGTGGTGCTGCACATCGCGCCCGAGGCGGTGGCCGGCGGGCCGCTCGCCCTGGTGGAAACCGGCGACCGCGTGCGGCTGTCGGTCGAGAAGCGCAGCCTGGACCTGCTGGTGGACGAGGCCACGCTGGCCGCCCGCCGCGCCCGCTGGACCCCGCCCGAGGCGCCCCGCCGCGGCTGGGACGCGCTGGTGCGGCGCGAGGTGACGCAGGCGCCGCAGGGGGCCGATCTGCGCTTCCTGCTGCCGGAGGGGCAATAGCGCCCGATCGGCTCCGGCGCAGCCGGGGCCGTGAATCGGTCGCGTGGCAATGCCCGCCCGATCGGCTCCGGCGCAGCCGGGGCCGTGAATCGGTCGCGTGGCAAAGCCCGCCCGATCGGCTCCGGCGCT
Source organism: Roseococcus suduntuyensis (assembly GCF_014196305.1). Classification (GTDB taxonomy): domain Bacteria; phylum Pseudomonadota; class Alphaproteobacteria; order Acetobacterales; family Acetobacteraceae; genus Roseococcus; species Roseococcus suduntuyensis. The sequence continues at coordinate 53,319 of NZ_JACIDJ010000003.1, read as the reverse complement.
GCCGGAGCCGTGAATCGGTCTTGGCAAGGAGCGTCCGGTCGGTTGCGGGACGCTGAGCCACGGCGAAAGCGCGTGCGACGCATGTCGCGCGCGCCGTAGCCGGCAACCAAAGGCCAGGGTTAGGCTTTCCTTCAGGCGACGGGCTGCCGACTCCATCCAGGGTCGCAGAACGGCCCGCGCCCGGAGGAAAATTGCCATGTCGCGGCACCTGTTCGCGGCCGTGCTGCTGCCATGCCTGGCGGCGGTGCCGGCCCATGCCGACCCGTTCCAGCCCTGCACCGTGACGCTGTTCACGGCCCAGCCCCGCAGCGGCGAGGAGGCGCTGAGCGAAGCGCGCCGCCAGATCGCCGCCCATCGCTGCGCCCCCGGCGACCCGCTGGTGGTGGTGGGCACGGGGTTCCAGCCCATGCTGCTCGCCGCCTCCTTGTGCCGGCGCGGGGCCTCGGTGCAAATCAGCGACATGCCCGACACCGAGGACCACACCCGCCAGGTGGATTGCGAACTGCCCGCACGGAGCACCCGCTGACGCTCGCCCTCATCGGGGCCAGCGGGCGGTCGGGGCGGGCGCTGGCCGCTGCCCTGCGCGAAGCGGGCCTGCCTTTCCGGCCCGTGCTGCGCGACGCCCTGAAGTGGACGGGGCCGGAGACGCCCTCCCTCGCCGACCTCACCGACCCGGCGGCGCTGGCCGCCGCGCTTGCGGGGGCGGAGGTGGTGGTCTCCACGGCCCATGCCCGCCACGCGCCCGCCATCCTGGCCGCGGCGCCGGCGGATGCGGCCTTCGTGCTGATGGGCTCGACCCGCCGCTTCTCGCGCTGGCCGGATGATCATGGCGATGGCGTGCGCGCGGGCGAGGCGGCCTTCCTCGCCTCCGGCCGGCCTGGCGTCATGCTGCACCCCACCATGATCTATGGCGCGGAGGGCGAGGACAATGTGCAGCGCCTGGCCGCCCTGATGCGCCGCCTGCCCGTATTGCCCCTGCCGCAGGGCGGGCGGGCGCTGGTGCAGCCCATCCATCAGGACGATGTCACCGCCTGCCTGCTGGCGGCGATGCGGCGCGCGCGCGGCATGGCGGGCGCGCTGGTCATCGCGGGGCCCGAAGCCCTGCCCTATCGCGACTTCTGCGCCGCCGTGGCCCGCGCGGCGGGAATGGCACCCCGCCCCGTTTTGCCCATCCCGGCCGGGGCGCTGATGGCCTTCGCCCCCCTCACCCGCGCCCTGCCCTTCCTGCCGCGCATCGGCCGCGACGAAATCCGCCGACTCACCGAGGACAAGGCCTTCGACATCGCGCCCATGCGCGCCACACTGGACATTGCGCCACGCCCCCTTGCCGCCGGGCTCAAACAGACGTTTTGATGGGGCAAAGTTGGAGTTCGCCCCATGCCCGTCCTCAACCGCATCGCCGAGTTCCACCCCGAGATGACGGAGTGGCGCCAGGATTTCCACCGCCACCCCGAGCTGGGCTTCGAGGAGGTCCGCACCAGCGGCATCGTGGCCGAGAAGCTGCGCGAATTCGGCTGTGACGAGGTCATCACCGGCATCGCCAAGACCGGCGTGGTCGGCGTGATCCATGGCGCGAAGGGCCCGACCGGCCGCGCCATCGGCCTGCGCGCCGACATGGACGCCCTGCCCATCCATGAGGCGACAGGCCTGCCGCACGCCTCCACCATCCCCGGCAAGATGCACGCCTGCGGCCATGACGGGCACACCGCCATGCTGCTGGGTGCGGCCAAATACCTGGCCGAGACCCGCAATTTCGACGGCAGCGTCTATGTCATCTTCCAGCCGGCGGAAGAGGGCGGCGGCGGCGGCGGCGTCATGGTGCAGGAAGGCCTGTTCACCCGCTTCCCCATGGAGCGCGTCTTCGGCCTGCACAACTGGCCGGGAGCCCCCGCGGGCACCTTCCTATGGCGCGAGGGGCCGGTCATGGCGGCGGTGGCGGGGCTGGAGATCACCGTCACGGGGAAAGGCGGCCATGGCGCCCTGCCCTTCCAGACCGTGGACCCCATCGTGGCCTCGGCCGCCATCATCCAGGCGCTGCAGACCATCGTGGCGCGGAACATGGACGCGGCCGATGCGGGCGTCATCACCATCGGCAGCATCCATGCGGGCGAGGCCGGCAACGTCATCCCCGAGGTGGTGAAGATGACCGGCACCGCCCGCTGGTTCCTCCCCGAGGTGGGTGACCTGCTGGAGCGCCGCTTCAAGGAGATCGTGACCGGGGTGGCCGCGAGCCTCGGCGCCACGGCCGAGCCCGTCTTCCGCCGTGCCTACCCCGCCACCATCAACGAGGGCGACAGCACGCGCCTCGCCGTCCGCGCCGCCGAGACCATCGCGGGTGCGGCCGCCGTGCAGCACATGGACAAGCCCACCATGGGCGCGGAGGACTTCGCCTTCATGCTGGAGGCCAAGGCCGGCAGCTACCTCATGCTGGGCGGCGGGCGCGGCGCGAACGACGCTTCCGTCCATCACCCGCTCTACGACTTCAACGACGAAATCCTGCCCATGGGCGCCTCCTACTGGGCCACGCTGGCCGAGCAGCTTCTCCCCCGTGAGTGAGACGCGGACACCGACCCGGGCGGAACTCTTCCTGGGCTATGCGAAGATGGGGCTGCTGGGCTTCGGCGGCGTCGCCGCCTGGTCGCGCCACGTCATCGTCGAGGAACGCCGCTGGCTGACCGAGCGCGAATACGCCGAAATCCTGGGGATGGGGCAGATCCTGCCCGGGCCCAATGTGGGCAATGCCTCGGTGATGATCGGGCGGCGCTTCCATGGGCTGGTGGGCGCGCTGCTGGCCACCTCGGGCCTCTATATCGGGCCGCTGACGGTGCTGATGGGCCTCGCTTTGCTCTATGACAACTTCGCCGAGGCGCCGGGCGTCGCTTCCTTCATGCACGGCATCGCGGCCGCGGCCGCCGGCATGGTGATCGCGACCGCGCTCAAGATGGGGCAGAATTTGCGCCCGCCGCCGGAACTCATCGCGATCGGCATCGCGGCGCTGGTGGCCGCCGCCTTCCTGCGCCTGCCGCTGCTGCTGATCGTGTTCAGCCTGGCGCCCGTCGGCATCTGGCTCTCCATCCGCCGGGCCTACCGGGAGACCCCCGCGAAATGACCCTGCTGCTGCAGATCTTCCTGGCCTTCGCCACGCTCTCCCTCGTCGCCGTGGGTGGCGCCACCGCCGTGCTGCCCGAGATGCACCGCCTGCTGGTGGTGGTGCATGGCTGGATGGACGACGCGACCTTCACCCAGCTCTTCGCCCTGGCCCAGGCCGCGCCCGGCCCCAACATCCTGGCCGCCTCGCTGATGGGGTGGAACATCGCAGGCATCGGCGGGCTGGCGATGGCGACGCTGGGCATGCTGATGCCGGCGGCCATCCTCGCCTGGTATGTGGCCGGCGCCACCCACCGCCTGCGCGGCGCGCGCTGGCTCAAGCCCGCGCAGTTCGGCCTCGTGCCCATCGCCGTCGGCCTCATCGGCGCCTCGGGCATCACCCTCGCCCGCGCCGCCACGACCGGATGGCTGACCTGGGTGATCCTCGCCATCTCCTTCGTCTTCGTGTGGCGCACGAAATACTCGCCCCTCTGGGTGCTGGCCGGCGGCGGCGCGCTGGGCGTGGCGCTGCTGTAGGGTGCGCCGCGGGGGACGCTGTCCCCCGCACCCCCTGCCAGAGGCCGAGGGCCTCTGGACACCCATTCGATTGTTGGGGTTTTCGGGAGGGGGCATGTCGTGCCCTTGATCCAGGGCGCGCGTGTGACGCCCCCTCCCGCAAACCCCAAAACTGACGGTTTCCAAAGGCCATGGCCTTTGGCAGGTGGGGTGTGGGGAGGACAGCGTCCTCCCCGCGGCACCCCCTCAGCTGCCCACTTTCAGCGTGCTGGTCAGGCCGCGCAGGCAGGCCAGGATGGACAGAGGGGTGATCTTGCCGGTGCGGGGGTTTTCCTCGCTGGGCACGTTCTCGATGGTCATGGTGAGGCGCGCCGAGGCCGCTTCCACGCGGATGGTGTGGGTGTTGCGGGTGACATGCGGATCGGCCCAGATCTCGATCATGGTCTTCCGCGGGCCGATGCCGGCGAGGGCCAGGGCGGCGGCCACGTTGACGTTGGCGGGGAAGCCCTGGGCCGCGTCGAAGGCGTTGCCCTTGAAGACGAGCTTCTTCTCATCGGTCACGGCCAGCACGTCGATCTTGTGCTGTTCGAGATAGGGCGCGCCGACCAGGCCGCGCGGCGGCTTGCGCGTCTCGATGGTGACGGAGGCGACGTCGCCCTCGGCCGCGGCGCGCACGGCATCAAGGCCCAGCAGCGCGCCGGTGGGCACGATGATCCGAGCGCCGGTGCGGCGCGCTTCCTCCACCAGGTGCATCCGCGGCAGCAGCGCCCCGCAGGAGGAGGGCACGAAGATGCGCCCCTTGGCGATGGCGGCCTTGGCCACTTCCTCGAAGATGGAGGCGGGGGCCGCTTCCACCACGATATCGGCCTCCGCGAGGCCGGCCAGGTCCGTGATGGCGGGCATCTTGCGGAAGCCCGAGAGGTTGGCGCGCGCCTTGTCATGGTCGCGCGCGGCGACGGAATGCAGGCTCAGCCCTTCCACGCCCGCGTCCAGCGCGCGGGCGAGGTGCAGGCCGATGGCGCCGAGGCCGGCGATGCCGACGGTGAGGGTGCGGGACATGGGCGGGTTCCTCCGGCGAATGTGTCGCCGGGGTTGATGCCCGCCCATCGCCGCGCCGGCAAGGGCGGGAGGTCAGTCCTCCTTGAAGCCGTAGGCCGGGATGCCCTGCTCGTTGCCGTAGTATTTGTAGGGCAGGAACTTGCCGGTCATCTCGATCTTCACGCGGTCGCCCTTCTCATGGGCCATGCGCTCGAAGTGGAAGTCGAAGTCGATGGCGGACATGATGCCATCCCCGAACTCCTCCTCGATCAGTGCCTTCCAGGCGGGGCCGTTGACCATCACCATCTCGTAGAAGCGGTAGATCAGCGGGTCGGTGGGGGGCATCGCGGTGCCGCGGTAAGGCACTTCGTTCAGCATGCGTTCCTCGACCTCCGACAGGCCGAAGAGCTTGGCGGCCTTGGCGGCCAGCGGCTTCACGAGCTTCATTTGGCCCAGCAGCGCCCCCACGATGAGGGTGGGCGACATTCCGCCGATCTCCTCGCAGATATACTTCCAGGTCCAGTTCTTCTCCCGCTTGATGTCGAGAATTTTCTCCGTGAGCTGCGAGCGAGTCATGTTTGTGCCCTCAAACGCCGGGCGCGCGCTGCGCGCGCTTGGCTTGCGGCGCGCGGCGGTCGCGCCTGTTGTGAAGCTCCGTGGGCGCCGCCGGCCGCGTTGCGGCCGGATCCTCGGAGGGTGGTGGCCGGGCGTGCACAGAGGATCTCTGCCCTCAAACGCCGGGCGCGCGCTGCGCGCGCTTGGCTTGCGGCGCGCGGCGGTCGCGCCTGTTGTGAAGCTCCGTGGGCGCCGCCGGCCGCGTCGCGGCCGGATCCTCGGAGGGTGCGGAGGAAGGGCGCCCCCTCAGGCCTCGGCCGGCACCACCACCGGTGGCCGCCGCGAATCCCAGCCCTCGGGCGGCTTGCCCGCCAGTGTGCGGCTGCGCGTGATCAGGAAGTCCATGATGTGGTCCCGCAGCGGGTGGTAGCCGGGCATGTGGTGCAGGTTGGCGCGCGCCCGCGGGCGCGGCAGCGTGTTCTGCACCACCTCCGCCACCCGCGCCTCGGGGCCGTTGGTCATCAGCAGGATGCGGTCGGCCAGCAGGATGGCCTCGTCCACGTCATGCGTGATCATGAAGGCGGTCTGCCCGGCCTCCGTCACCAGGCGCGACACCTCCTCCTGCAGGGTGCCGCGCGTCAGCGCATCCAGCGCGCTGAAGGGCTCGTCCATCAGCAGCAGCTTGGGCTCCACGGCCAGGGCGCGCGCGATGCCCACGCGCTGCTTCATGCCGCCCGACAGCTGCGCGGGCTTGCGCTCGGCCGCCTGGGTCAGCCCCACGCGTGCCAGCGCCGCGCGCGCCGCATCGCGCACCCGTGCCTTGTCCCAGCCGGGATTGCGGCAGGAGACGGCGAAGGCCACGTTCTCCAGCGCCGAGAGCCAGGGCATCAGCGCATGGCCCTGGAAGATCACCGCGCGGTCGAGCGAAGGCCCGCTGATCTCGCGCCCATCCACCAGCACGCCGCCCTCATCCGGGACGTCGAGCCCGGCCAGGATGTTCAGGATGGTCGTCTTGCCGCAGCCCGAATGGCCGACCAGGCAGACGAACTCCCCCCTGTCCACATGGAACCAGAGGTCCTGGAAGACGGTCAGCCCCGGGAAGCGCCGCGCGATCCCCTCGATGCTGACGATGCGCGCGGCCCCGCCCATGCCCGGCATGGCGTTCATTCCTGCCACGCCACCGCGCGCGCCACGAGGCCGAGCGCCCGGTCCAGCAAGAGCCCCACCAGCCCGATCATCAGGATGGCGATGACGATGTCGGCGATGGAGAGGTTGTTCCACTGGTTCCACACCCAGTAGCCGATGCCCGTGCCGCCCACGAGCATCTCCGCCGCCACGATCACCAGCCAGGCGATGCCGATGGAAATGCGCATCCCCGTCAGGATGGTGGGCGCGGCCGCGGGCAGGATCACGCGCATGGCGGTGCGCCAGCGCCCGGCCTCCAGCGTGCGCGCCACGTTCAGCCATTCCTTCCGCACGCTGGCCACGCCGAAGGCCGTGTTCAGCAGCATGGGCCAGATGGAGCAGATGAAGATGACGAAGATGGACGAGATGTTGCTGTCCTTGATCGTGTAGAGGGCGAGCGGCATCCAGGCCAAGGGCGAGACCGGGCGCAGCACCTGGATGAAGGGGTTCAGCGCCGCGTTCAGCAGCGGCGACATGCCGATGACGAAGCCCAGCGGAATGGCGATGGCCGCCGCCAGCAGGAAGCCCGCCATGACGCGCCAGAGCGACCACGCGATCTGGATGCCGATGCCCTGGTCATTGGTGCCGCGCTGGTGGAAGGGGTCGCGCAGCAACTCGACCAGCCGCGCGCCGATGTCCGACGGCGCGGGCATGGCCGTCTGCCCGCCGGCCGCCGCGGCCGGGCTGAGAAGTGCCGCCAGTTCCGCATCCACGGTCGGGCCACCCGGCCCACCGCCGCCCTTCACCGCCCATTCCCAGGCGCCCAGCAGCACGGCCAGCAGCAGCGCGGACAGCAGTGCCGCGCGCCAGGCCTCCCCCTTCGCGGCCATGGCTCAGTTCCGGCGGATGGCGAAGCTCGCCATATAGGCCTCGGGCTGGCGCGGGTCGAAGGTGCGGCCGAGGATGGTCTCGTTGCGCATCGGGCTCTCGGGCACGGTCAGGCCCAGGTCGCGCATGGCGCGGCCGGCATCGAGGGCCAGGAAGGTCTGCTCGGCCACCGCCGCCCAGTCCACGTCGCGCTGCAACTGGTTCCAGCGGCGCATCTGCGTCAGGATCCAGACGGCCATGGAATGCCAGGGATAGGGGTCGAAGCCGATGCGCTGCGGCACGCGCTGCACCCCGCCCAGCCCATCGGCGAAGGTGCCGGTCAGCACCTGCTGCACCACGGTCAGCGGCTGGTTGAGGTAGTTGGGCCCATGGATGGCCTGCGCCACCGCCACCCGGTTGGCGGGGTCGTTCGAATGGGCCGTGGCCTCCACGATGGCGCGCAGAAGGGCCGCATAGGTGTTGGGCGTGTCCGTGATCATGCTGCGCGGCACGGCGAAGGCGCAGCAGGGGTGCCCGTCCCACAGCTCGCGCGTCAGGATGTGGATGAAGCCCACCCCGTCGAACACCGCGCGCTGGTTGAAGGGGTCCGGCCCCAGGAAGCCGTCGATGTTGTCGGCGCGGAGATTGGCCACCATCTCGGGCGGCGGCACGGAGCGGATCTGGATGTCGCGGTCGGGGTCGAGCCCCGCCTCCGCCACATAGGCGCGCAGCAGGTAGTTGTGGATGGAGAAGTCGAAGGGCACGGCGAAGCGGAAGCCGCGCCAGTCGCGTGGGTTGCGCTTGTCGCGGTGCTTGTTGGCCAGCGTGATCGCCTGGCCATTGATGTTCTCGATCGCGGCGACGGCAAACGGGATGGGGTTGGCCACGCCCACCCCCAGCGACATCGCCACCGGCATGGGCGCCAGCATATGCGCCGCGTCATATTCACGCGCGATGGCGCGGTCGCGGATCACGGCCCAGCCCGCGGTGCGGATCACCTCCACGTTCAGCCCATGGCGGCGATAGAAGCCCATCGGATCCGCCATGATGATGGGGGTCGCGCAGGTGATGGGGATGAAGCCGATCTTGAGGTCGCGCTTCTCAGGGGCCGCGGCCGGCGTGCCCTGGGCCAGCGCCTCGCGCACATTCCCCAGCGGCAGCACGCCCTCCAGCGCCGACAGCAGCGTGCCCGCGCCGAAGAGGGAGAGCAGCCCGCGCCGTGTTGCCGCATTGGGGAAGGCCGCGCGCAGCGCCGCCTCGTTGACGACACGGCCCATCTCGCCCGTGCCGTCGGGCGGGGCCTCCGGGGCGCAGGCGAAGGCGGCCGGGTGGCCCACCCCGCAGGCGCAGACATCGAGGACAGGGTCGCGGCGGAACATGCGGGCCATGGAGACTCCCTGGGCTGGTCTCCATGAGATTGGTTCGAGTGCATGCCGCTAGAGCGGGCGGCAGGGGCGAAATCTCCGGGCCCTGCCGCCCTTTTGCATCATTTCAGGGCAGAGTGGGTAACGCCTGCCCAATCCAGGCCCCTCACACCACCGGGCTGCGACCCCCATCCACATTGATGGCGGTGCCGGTGATGTAGCCGCCCTGCTCGCTCGCCAGCAGCAAAGCGAGGGAGGCGAATTCCTCCGGCTTGCCGATTCGGCCCAGCGGCACGACGCGGCCCTGTTCTTCCTTCCATTCCTCCCAGGTGATGTTGCGCTTGTCGGCCGCGTGGCGGCGCACCCATTGGTCGCTCTCGATGATGCCGACCAGCATGGCGTTCACCAGGATATTGTCGGGCGCATATTCATTCGCCAGCGCCTTGGTCAGCGCCATGCCCGCCGCGCGCGAGACGCTGGTGGGCGTGGAGGTGGCCAGCGGCGCCTTGGCCCCGATGTTCAGCACATTGATGATCCGGCCCCATTTGCGTGCCCGCATGCCCGGCAGCACGGCGCGGCAGAAGCGCACGGCGGCCATCAGCTTCAGGTCCAAGTCGTCCTGCCAGAGCGCGTCGCTGATATCGAGGAAGGGCCCGCGCTGCGAGGTGCCGGCATTGTTCACCAGGATGTCGATGGGCCCGATGGCGGCCTCGGCCTCGGCGTGCAGGCGCACGCATTCGCTGGCCTGGCGGATGTCGCCGGCGATGGCGGCCACCTTCGCGGTGGGGGCGGCGGCCTCGATCTCGGCCTTGGCGGCGGCCAGAGCCTCGGCGCCGCGGGCCACCAGCGCGACATGCCCGCCCGCGCGGGCGAAGGCGAGGCCCATGGCCAGCCCCAGCCCCTTCGAGCCCCCGGTGATGAGCGCGCGTCGGCCCTCGATGGAAATCTGCATGGCATGTCCTCCCGTTGCGTGGGCGCGATGGTGGCGGGGCCGGGGGCGCGCGTGAAGCCACCCCTCGCCCACCCCTCGCCGACCCCTCGCCCCTGGGGGCGCCAGGGCGTAAACAGGGCGCATGTTCGACCCCTCGGGACGCCGCGTCCTCGTTCTCGGCGATGTGATGCTGGACCGCTTCGTCTATGGCGCGGCGGGGCGCCTTTCGCCCGAGGCGCCGGTGCCGGTGGTGCGCCTCTCCGAACGCCGCGCCATGGCGGGCGGCGCGGGCAATGTGGCGCGCAACATCCAGGCGCTGGGCGGCGAGGTGCTGTTGCTGGCCGCCATCGGCGCCGATGCGGCCGGCGCGGAACTGGCCGCGCTGCTCGGCCCCGCCGCGCAACTTCTGCGCGTCCCGGGCCGGATGACGCCCGTGAAGCTGCGCGTCATCGCCGGCCGCCAGCAGGTGGTGCGGGTGGATGAGGAGGACGCCGCGCCGCTCACGGACGCCGCCGCCCTGCTGGAGGCCCTGCCCGCCGCGCTGGACGGCGCCCAGGCCGTGGTGCTGTCCGACTACGCCAAGGGCACCCTGCCGCCTGCCGTGATCGCGGCCGCCATCGTCGGCGCCCGCGCCCGCGGCATCCCCGTCCTGGCCGACCCCAAGGGGCGCGACTTCGCGCGCTATGCCGGGGTGGATGTGCTCACACCCAATGCCGGGGAGTTGGCCGAGGCGGCGGGAATGCCCGTCGCCACCGATGCCGAATGCGAGGGCGCGGCCCGCCACCTGCTCACCCGCATCGAGGCCCGCGCCATCCTCGCCACGCGCAGCGAGAAGGGCATGATGCTGGTGCCGCGCGACGCGCCGGCCACCCTCATCCCCGCCATGGCGCGCGAGGTGTTCGACGTTTCGGGCGCGGGCGACACGGTCATCGCGACCCTGGCGCTGGGGGTGGCCAGCGGGTTGTCGCTGGAGGGCGCCATGCGCGCGGCCAATGCGGCGGCGGGTGTGGTGGTGGGCAAGATCGGCACCGCGACCTGTTCGCTGGCGGAGCTGGAGGCCGCGCTGCGCGAGGGTGACGGCGCGCTGCTCACCTGGCCCGAGGCCGCGCGGCAGGTGGCCGCCTGGCAGGCGCAGGGGCTGCGCGTCGGCTTCGCCAATGGCTGCTTCGACCTGCTGCATGCGGGCCATGTCGGCCTGCTGCGCGCCGCCCGCGCCCATTGCGACCGTCTGGTGGTGGCGCTGAACGACGATGCCTCGGTGACACGGCTGAAGGGTCCCGCGCGCCCTATCAACACGCTCGCCGACCGCGCCGCCGTGATCGGCGCGCTGGCCGCCGTGGACTTGGTGGTAGGCTTCGCGGAGGACACGCCGCTGGAGGCCATCCTCGCCCTTCGACCGGACGTGCTGTTCAAGGGCCAGGATTACCGCATCGAGGATGTGGTGGGCGCGCCCGAAATCGCCTCCTGGGGCGGGCGGACGGTGCTGCTGGAATTGCTGCCCGGCCGCTCCACCACCGGCATGGTCGAGAGGATGCGCTCATGATCCGCGCGGTGCTTCTGCTTCTGGCGCTGACCCTGCCGGCCCAGGCGCAGGCCCCACGCAGCAATGCCTGGGCCGAGGTGCCGGGGCCGGCGGCCGGCCCCGCGCGTTCCATCGGCGGGGCCTCGCTGGGTTGCCTGGCGGGCGGGGTGCAATTGCCGCTGGAGGGGGTGGGCTACCAGGCGGTGCGCGTCTCGCGCAACCGGCACTGGGGCCACCCCGTCACCATCCGCTTCGTGCAGGAATTCGCGGCCGAGGCGCAGCGGCGTGGCTACCCCGACCTCTGGATCGGCGATCTCGCCCAACCACGCGGCGGCCCCATGCCCTGGGGCCATGTGAGCCACCAGACGGGCCTCGACGTGGACATCTGGCTGGACCTGCTGCCGAAAGCCCGCCAGCCGCGCGCGGCGCGGGAGGAGATCCGCATCACCTCGCTGGTGCTGCCCGACCAGTCGGCGGTGGACCCACGCCACTTCACCGCCCGCCACGCGGCGCTGATCCGCCAGGCGGCGGAACATCCGGGCGTGGACCGCGTAATTGTCAACCACGGCATCAAGCGCAGCCTCTGCGCCGCCCATCGCGGCGAGGCCTGGCTGCGCCGGGTACGGCCCTGGCGCGGGCATGACAGCCACATGCACATCCGCCTGCGCTGCGCCCCCGGCGATCCCACCTGCCAGCAGGCCCCGCCCATCCCAGCCGGCGATGGCTGCGACGCGAGCCTCGACTGGTGGCTGAGCGAGGAGGCCCGTCGCCCGCCGCCACGCCCCGCCCGCCCCGGACCCCCGCCGGCCCTGCCCGCCGCCTGTGCCGCGGTGCTGCGCGCGCCCTGAACCCTCGTCGGGCGCGTCGTTCCGGGCTATCGCTCCGCGCATGATCCCCTTTCCCCAGATAGACCCCGTGGCCCTGCAGATCGGGCCCATCGGCATCCGCTGGTATGCGCTGGCCTATATCGCCGGCATCGTCATCGGCTGGCGCGTGGCGCGGCGGCTGGTGGAGGCCGCGCCCGCCGCCGGCACGGCGCGGCAGATGGATGATTTCGTCACCTGGGCCACGCTCGGCATCATCATCGGCGGGCGGCTCGGCTATGTGCTGTTCTACCGGCCGGCCTACTACCTCCAGAACCCGCTGGAGGCGCTGATGGTCTGGCAGGGGGGCATGGCCTTCCATGGCGGGGCGTTGGGGGTCATCGTCGCCGCGTTGCTGTTCTGCCGGGCGGAAAAGCTGAACCCGCTGGCCTTTGGCGACCGCGTGGCCGTGGTCGTGCCCATCGGCCTCTTCTTCGGGCGCATCGCGAACTTCATCAATGGCGAGCTGTGGGGACGGCCGGCCAGCGTGCCCTGGGCCATGGTCTTCCCGCACGACCCGCTGCAACTGCCCCGCCACCCGAGCCAGCTCTACCAGGCGGGGCTGGAAGGCGTGGCGCTGTTCCTGGTCATGTTGGCCCTGTGGTCGGTCCGGGCCAACCGTGCGCGGCCGGGGCTGCTGACAGGCACGCTCATCGCGGGCTATGGCGTGGCGCGCAGCATCGGTGAGTTCTTCCGCCAGCCGGACGACAACCTTGGCTTCCTGCTGGCCGGTTCCACCATGGGGCAGTTGCTGTCCCTGCCGATGATCCTGGTGGGTCTGTTCCTCATCCTGCGCGCCCGCCGCGCCGGCTGATGGAGCGCCTCGACGCCTTCATGGCCCGCGCGGGCGCCGCCTATTACGGGCAGCGTGCCGGCCTGGGCCGCGACTTCACCACCGCCCCCGAGATGGGCCAGGCCTTCGGCGAGTGCCTGGGCCTGTGGTGCGCCGTCACCTGGCAGGCGATGGGCGCGCCGTCGCGGGTGGTGCTGGCCGAACTCGGCCCCGGGCGCGGCACGCTGATGGCCGATGCGCTGCGCGCGGTGCGCGAGATGGTGCCGCAATTCGCGGCGGCACTGGACCTGCACCTGGTCGAGGCCTCGCCCCTGCTGCGCGCGGAACAGGCCCGCCGCCTTGCCGCCACCTGGCATGACGACGCCAGCACCTTGCCCCCCGGCCCAATGATCCTGGTCGCCAACGAGTTCTTCGACGCCCTGCCCATCCGGCAATTCGTCCGCCGGGGCACGGCTTGGACGGAGCGTTTCGTGGCCGGAGGCGCCTTCGTGGAACATCCGGCCGAGGACCAGGGCGAGGCGCCCGAAGGCGCGGTGCGCGAGGTCTGCGAGGCCGGTTCCGCACTGACCAAGAGCCTCGCCGCGCGGCTGGCGCACGAAGGCGGCGCCGCGCTGATCCTCGACTACGGCCCGGCGGAATCCGGCCTGGGCGACACCCTTCAGGCCCTGCGCGACAACGCCCCCGCCGACCCGCTGGCCGAGCCCGGCACGGTGGACATCACCGCCCATGTGGATTTCGCGGGCCTCGCCGCGGCCGCGCGCGACGCGGGCGCCGCCGCCCATGGCCCGATCCCGATGGGCGTCTTCCTGCAACGCCTGGGGCTGATGGCGCGCTCGGCCATGCTGGCGCGCGCCGCACCCGCCCAGGCGGGGGCCATCCTGGCCGCCGCCCAGCGCCTCGTCGCGCCCGAGGGCATGGGGCGGCTGTTCAAGGCGCTGGCCCTGGCGCACCCTGCCCTTCCCACTCCGGCAGGCTTCGAGAACTGAATGGCCGAATACCTGACCCATGGCGCGCTCACGGCCCGGCACGGCTTCTTCACCCGGCGCGGCGGCGTCTCGGGCGGTGGCTATGCCTCGCTGAATTGCGGGCTGCGCGGCGATGACGACCCGGCGAATGTCGCCGAGAACCGGGCGCGGGCCACGGCGGCGCTGGGCGCGGCGCGGCTCGTCTCGCTGCGGCAGGTCCATGGCCCTGCCGTGGTGGAGGCGGAACCGGAATGGACCAGCCTGCTCGAGGCCGATGCGCTGGTCACCGACCGCCCGGGCCTGGCACTCGGCATCATCACCGCCGATTGCGCGCCCGTGCTCTTCCATGACCCCGTGGCCGGCGTGGCCGGCGCCGCCCATGCCGGATGGCGCGGCGCGGTGGCGGGCGTGCTGGAGGCGACCGTGGACGCCATGGTGAAGCTGGGCGCCGAACCCCAACGCATCACCGCCGTCATCGGCCCCTGCATCGCCCAGCCGAGCTATGAGGTGCGGGCCGATTTGCGGGACGCGGTGGGCGACGCGCGCTTCTTCGCCCCCGGCCGCGACGCCGCGCATTTCCAGTTCGACCTGGCCGGCTATTGCGCCCACCGCCTTTCGGGCATCGGCGCGGCGCTCGTGCTGGGCGTGGACACGCTGGCCGAGGAGGACCGCTTCTTCAGCCACCGCCGCCGCACCCTGGCGGGCGGCGGACCCCTTGGACATCAGCTTTCCGCCATCATGCTATGAATCCGCCATGCCCTACATGATCATCTTCCTCGCCCTGCTGCTGCTGACCGCGATGGTCTCCTGTGTCATCGCGTAGCCTCCTGCTGGCCGCTCTGGCGCTGCTGCTCTCCGCCTGCGGGATAGAGCCGCGGCCGCCGCATTGGGGCAATCCGGGCGGGGCGGCGCCCTGGCTGTCGCGGCCGCTGGCCGTCCGCATCGCCATTCCGCCGCCCGAGGCCGCGCTGCTGCCCTCCGCCGATGCCGCGCGGCTGGCCGAGGCGGTCAGCACCGCCCTGCAGGCGGGTGATGTGCCCGCCACCGCCAGGCCGCCCCTGCCGCTCGACTGGCGCCTCGTCATCCTGGCCGAGAACCAGGGCGGCACGGTGCGCCCCATCTACCGGCTGCTGGACGCCGATGGGCGCCCGCAGGGCAGCGTGGGCGGCAACCTGGTGCCTGTCGCCGCCTGGGCGGCGGCCGAGCAGCCGACCCTCGATGCCGTGGCCTCCGATGCGGGGGCGAAGGTCGCGCAGCTCATCCTGGGCATCCAGGCGGCGCGCGCCTCGGCCTCGCCGGCGGCGCTGGCGGCGGGGCCAGACCGCGTGCGCCTGCTGCCCGCCACCGGCGCGCCGGGCGATGGCAACCAGGCACTGACGGCCAGGCTGCGCGAATTCCTGTCCGCCCAGGGCTATGTGGTGCAGGACATCGCGGATGGCGCGGCCTTCGCCGTCACCGCCGAGGTCAGTGTCGTCCCCGCCCCCGCGCCGCGCACCGAGCGCGTGGAGATCCAATGGATCGTCTCGCGCCGCGACGGGCATGAGCTGGGGCGCGTGCTGCAATTGAACGAGGTGCCGGCCGGGCGGCTCAATGGTTTCTGGGGCGATATCGCCTTCGCCGCCGCGCAGGAGGCCGCGGGCGGGGTGCGACAGGTGATTCGCAACGCGGCCAACCCGTGACGCCACATGCCAGGGCTGCCCTGGCGTGAAGTTTACAGCGCGATGCCCTGCGGCTATCCCTGCCGCGCACGAAACAAGGGGTGAACTGGCCCGATGAAGATCGTCGCCTGCAACAGCAACCGCCCCCTCGCCCAGGCGGTCGCGGATGCCCTGGGCATCCCGCTGACCAATGCGTCGGTGCGGCGCTTCGCCGACATGGAGGTCTTCGTGGAGATCCACGAGAACATCCGCGGCGAGGATGTCTTCGTGATCCAGTCCACCAGCTTCCCGGCCAATGACCATCTGATGGAGCTGCTGATCACGCTGGACGCGCTGCGGCGTTCGTCGGCGCGGCGCGTGACCGCCGTGGTGCCCTATTTCGGCTATGCCAGGCAGGACCGGAAGAGCAGCCCGCGCTCGCCCATCTCGGCCAAGCTGGTCGCGAACCTCATCACCCAGGCGGGTGCGGACCGCGTGCTGACGATGGACCTGCACGCCGGGCAGATCCAGGGCTTCTTCGACATCCCGGTGGACAACCTCTATGCCGCGCCGCTCTTCGCCCGCGACATCCAGGACCGCTATGCCGGGCGCGAGCTCATGGTGGTCAGCCCCGATGTGGGCGGCGTGGTGCGCGCGCGCGCCATCGCGCAGCGCCTCAACACGGATCTCGCCATCATCGACAAGCGGCGGCCGCAGGCGGGTGTGTCCGAGGTCATGAACGTGATCGGCGACGTGTCCGGCCGCGACTGCATCGTGATCGACGACATCATCGACAGCGGCGGCACCCATTGCAACGCGGCCGAGGCGCTGATCAAGAACGGGGCCCGCAGCGTCTCCGTCTATGTCACGCATGGCGTCTTCTCGGGCGGCGCGGTGGCGCGGGTGGCACAGGCGCCCATCGAATCCATGGCGGTGACCGACACCATCGCGGCGACCGATGCGGTGCGGAATTCCAACAATATCCGCCAGCTTCCCATCGCTCCCCTGCTGGCCGAGGCCATGCGGCGCATCAGCGAGGAGAGTTCCGTCTCCTCGCTGTTCTGCTGAGGGCACCCGTCTTGCTCAATCCCATCCCCTTCTGGTTCCTCCGCCATGGCGAGACCGACTGGAACGCCGAGGGCCGCAGCCAGGGCCGCACCGACATCCCGCTGAACCATGTGGGCGAGATGCAGGCGCGCCGCGCCGCCCGCACGCTGGTGGGCCAGAAGATCACGACCATCGTGGCCTCCCCCCTCTCCCGCGCCCGCGTCACCGCCGAGACGGTGGCCGAGGCGCTGGGCCTTCCCATCCAGCTCGACCCCGAGCTGGAGGAGGTGAATTTCGGCGAGCAGGAAGGCCAGTTGATGGGCGACTGGTATGATGGCTGGATCGCGGGCGACTACACCCCGGCGGGTGCGGAGAGCTTCGCGGGCCTCCGTGCCCGGACCGTGCGCGCCATCAACCGCGCCACCGCCCTGCCCGGGCCCGTGCTGGTGGTGGCGCATGGCGCGCTATGGCGTGCCTTCCGCCACGAGGCGGGTATGACAGCCAATATCCGCACGCCCAACGCCCTGCCCCTCTGGGCCGCGCCGGGCACCCCCTGGACGCTGACGCCGCTGGAGCTGGCGCCGGAGGAATAACCCGGCACAGGTTTTGCTAACCCACAGGCAATCATCTTGTCATGTGGGGTTCACCTGATGCGTCGTCGTTCCCTTCTGCCTGTTCTCGCGGCAACTGCCCTTCCCTTCGGCGCCTCGGCCCAATCGGGCTGGGTGCCGGATCGGCCCGTGCGCCTCATCGCGCCCTTCGCCGCCGGGGGAGCGGCCGACATTCTCGCGCGCATCGTGGCCGAGGACCTCTCGCCCCTTCTCGGCCAGCAGGTGGTGGTGGAGAACCGCACCGGCGCCGGCGGCGCGGTGGGCACCGAATCCGTGGCCCGCGCCCGCCCCGATGGCTTGACCCTGCTGATGGCGAGCCAGGCGACGCATGGCATCGTCCCCAACATCACGCGCCTCAGCTTCGACCCGGCCACCGACACGGTGCCGGTGGCGAACCTGGCCGGCGTGCCCGCCGTGCTGATCGTGAACCGGGACCTGCCCATCACCAGCTTCGCGGAATTCGCGGCTTACATCCGCGCGCGGGCGGGGCAGCTGTCCTATGGCTCGGCCGGCATCGGCTCCTCCACGCACATGACCATGGCGCTGCTGCTGCACATGGCGGGGCTGGATGTGACGCATGTGCCCTATCGCGGCACGGCACTCGCCATGCCGGACCTGCTGGCCGGGCGCATCATCGGCATGACGGACACCATCACCTCCGCCCTGCCCGCCATCCGCGACGGGCGGGTGCGGGCCATCGGCGTCTCCAGCCCCGCGCCGCTGCCGGTGCTGCCCGATGTGCCGCCGCTGGGGGCCGATGTGCCGGGCTATGAGGTGCTGAACTGGTATGGCCTGGCCGGCCCGCGCGGCCTTCCCGCCAACATCGTCACCACGCTGCACGCCCATATGCAGACCCTGCTGGGCCGCCCGGCCTTCCTGGAGCGCCTGGCGAGCCAGGGCGCCCAGCCCTTGCCGATGAGCCCCGAGGAGTTCGGCACCTATATCGCGCGCGACCGGCAGCAATGGGCCGACCTGGTCCGCGCCACCGGCATGACCGTGCAGTGACAGGAGGGCCCCGCATGACCCGCCTGCCCCGTCGCGCCCTGGCCCTGGCCGGCGCCGCCGCCCTCGCCACCCCGGCGCTCGCCCAGAGCAACTGGCCCGAGCGCCCCATCCGCTGGGTGGTGCCCTTCCCGCCCGCCGGCACGGCCGACATCCTGGCCCGGCTGCTGGGCGAACATGTCAGCCGCGCCCTGGGCCAGCCCATCGCGCCCGAGAACCGGGCCGGCGCGGGGGGCACGCTGGCGGCCAACATCCTCTTCCAGGGCCGTGGCGACACGCATCTGGTGATGGTGAGCAATTTCGCGCCGCATGGCGTCTCGCCCACCCTCTTCCCTGGCGTGACCTATGACGCGCAGCGCGACTTCACCCATCTGGGCCTGCTGGGCGCGCTGCCCATGGTGCTGGCGGCACACCCCTCCTTCCCGGCGGCCGATGCGGCGGCATTGCTGGCGGCCGGCCGGCAGCAGGGGGCTTCGCTGACCATGGGCTATGGCGGCAATGGCACGGCCTCGCATCTGATCGGGCTCTCGTTGCACCGGGCGGCGGGCATGTCGCCCACCTTCGTGCCCTATCGCGGTTCGGGCGCGCTGCTGAACGACGTGATGGCGGGCACCGTGCCCGTGATGATCGACACGCTGAGCGCCGCGATCGGCCATATCCGTGCCGGGCGCATCAAGGCGCTGGCGGTGAGCGGCCCCGCGCGCAGCCCCGCCCTGCCCGACACCCCCACCTTCACCGAGATCGGCGTGGGGGAGGCCACGGGCATGAACTGGTTCGGCTTCTGCACCCCCACAGGCCTGCCCGCGCCCATCGCCGCCCGCTGGGTGAGCGAACTGCGCACCGCCCTGGCCCTGCCCGCCGTCACCGAGCGCCTGTCCAGCCTGGGCGTGGAGGGCACCAACATGGACCCGGCCTTCATGACGGAATTCGTGGGCACGGAGGTGGCGCGCTGGCGCGAGGTGATCCGCGCCAACAATGTCACTGTCGGATAGTTGATCTTTTTTCGAGCAATGGGTTCGGCTGCAACCGCACCTTAACCTTCGCGTTGGAAGATTATGGGGCGAATGCCTTTCAACCGGGCACCCACGCACCATCTATTGAAATGGCATCAAGGATCGCCGCCATGACCACTCGCCTCACCGGACGTGGAATTTCTCTGGCCCAGGCCGCGCTGGCGATTGCCGCCGCGGCGCGGGCCACGCGCGAGGCCGCGGCCGCCCTCCTCTCCCCGGCACCGCAGCCCATTCCGGTGCGTATCGCCCGCACCACCCGCCGCACGACCCGCCTTCATCACGACAAGGGCTGAGCCCTACAACAAGGACCCCAGGACCCGCCCGCCCACCATAGGGCGTGGCGCGCCGGTGGTCTCTGGAAAGCTGATGGGCAGGCCACGGGCCGTGCGTGCCGCCAGCACGGCGAAGCATTGCGCTTCCAGCGCGTCGCCATCCCAGCCAACCACTTCCACCGGGCGCACCGGTTCGGATAGCGCCGCCGACAGCGCGCGCATCAGGGCGGGATTGCGCCGCCCGCCGCCCGCCACCAGCCATTGCATGGGGGGTTCGGGGAAGTGCCGGCCGGCCACGGCCACACATACCGCGGCGAAGGCGACCAGCGTCGCGGCGCCATCCTGCGGGGAGAGGTTGTGGGCCCCCGCCTCGCGCAGCGCCCGGTCGAAATCCAGCCGGTCCAGGGATTTGGGCGGCGGTGCTGCCAGATAGGGGTGGGCCATGAGACGCCCCAGCACCGCGCCATCCACCTCGCCCGCCAGGGCCAGCCTGCCGTCGCGGTCATAGTCGCGCCCGATGGAGCGCTTGGCCCAGTCATCGAGCGGGCCATTGGCGGGGCCGGTGTCGAAGGCCAGCATCTCGCCCGACGCACCCAGCCAGGTGACATTGCCCACACCCCCTAAATTCAGCACAGCCAATGGCTTGGGGAGATTTGCTGCCAGCGCATGGTGGGCAATGGGCACGAGTGGCGCCCCCTGCCCGCCGGCCGCCACATCGGCGCTGCGGAAATCGAAGGCGACGGAAAGCCCCGTGGCGCGCGCCAGGGCCTGGGCGTCGCCGATCTGCCAGGTGAAGCCCTGGGCGTTGCGCGGATCCCCATGGCGGAGCGGCCGGTGCAGGATGGTCTGGCCATGGAATCCGGCCAGTTCGGCGTCGGGCAGACCGTTGCGGGCGGCCTCGCGCATCACGCGACGCACGGCCTCGACATGGGCCTCGGTCAGGCGCGCGGTGACGCCGGCGAGGAAGTCATCATTCTCATGCAGGGTGGGAGCCAGCTCCAGCAAACGCCTGAGATCACGCCTCAAAGCCGGATCATACGGGAGAGTCAGAGTGGGCCCCAGGCGTTCCACACGTTCCCCATCCGTCTCAACCCAGGCGGCATCCACCCCGTCGAGGGAAGTCCCGCTCATCAGCCCCACGATTCTCAACATCGGCCGAGTGTGCTACGCGAGGCGCCCACTCGCCAATTGGACGTTTCCCCATGAGTTCCGCCGATTTCCTGCATGTGCTGCGCGAGCGTGGCTTCATCCACCAGGTCACCGACGAGGTCGCGCTCCAGGCGCGGCTGAACGCCGGCCCCATCGCGGGCTATATCGGCTATGACTGCACCGCCGACAGCCTGCATGTCGGCCACCTGGTCCAGATCATGATGCTGCGCTGGCTGGGCACCACGGGGAACCGGCCGGTGGTGCTGATGGGTGGTGGCACGACCAAGATCGGCGACCCGTCGGGCCGCGACGAGACGCGCCAGATCCTGACCGAGGCGCAGATCGAGGCCAACAAGGCCGGAATCCGCAAGACCTTCGACGCCATCCTCGACTTCGGCGATGGCCCGGGCAAGGCGATGATGCTGGACAATGCCGAATGGCTGGACCAGCTGCGCTACATCCCCTTCCTGCGCGAGGTCGGCCGGCATTTCAGCGTGAACCGCATGCTGACCATGGACAGCGTGCGCCTGCGCCTGGAGCGCGACCAGCCGCTGACCTTCATCGAATTCAACTACATGCTGCTGCAAAGCTATGATTTCATGGAGCTTCGCCGCCGCCATGGCGTCGTGCTGCAGATGGGCGGCAGCGACCAGTGGGGCAACATCGTCATGGGCGCCGACCTGATCCGCCGCATGGACCAGGCCGAGGCGTTTGGGCTGACCACCCCGCTCATCACCACCGCCTCGGGTGCCAAGATGGGCAAGACGGCGGCGGGTGCGGTCTGGACCAACCCCGAGCGTCTCTCGGCCTACGATTACTGGCAGTTCTGGCGCAATGCCGAGGATGCCGATGTGGGCAAGTTCCTGGCCCTGTTCACCGAGCTGCCCATGGATGAGGTGCGGCGCCTGGGTGCGCTGCAGGGTGCCGAGGTGAATGACGCGAAGAAGATCCTCGCCACCGAGGCCACCGCCATCCTGCATGGCCGCCAAGCCGCCGAACTCGCCGCCGAGACGGCCCGCCGCGCCTTCGAGGAGGGGGCCGCCGCCGAGACCCTGCCCAGCATCACCGCCACCCTCCCCGCCGCGCTGGCCGACCTGCTGGTGAGTGCGGGCCTCGTCGCCAGCAAGGGCGAGGCGCGGCGCCTCGTGGCCCAGAACGGCGTGCGGCTGAACGACGCGCCGGTGAACGACGCGGCGATGACCGTAACCGAGGGTGACCTGCGCGACGGCGCGGCCAAGCTCTCGGCCGGCAAGAAGAAGCATGTGCTGGTGCGGGCCGCATGACGATCGAGTTCCTCCACCCGCCCGGCCCCGGAGAGGCGCGCCCCTTCTCCCGCGTCGTGAAGGCCGGCGGCATGGTCTATGTGTCCGGCGCCTCGGCCCCGCATGACCCGGCGCGCGGCCTCCACCGCGGCGCCACCCCGGCCGAGGAGGTCCGCAACGCGCTGACCTATATCGCGGGACTGCTGGAAGAGGCCGGCAGCGGGCTGGACCGCGTGGTGCAGGTGACCATGCTCATCAGCGACCGCGCCGACTATGCCGCCTGCAACGCCGAATACGTGACGTTCTTCCCCAACGGCCTGCCCGCCCGCCACACGGCGCTGTTCGGCGTGCCCACCGAGGCCAGGGTGGGTTTCGCCTGCATCGCCCTTGCGGCGGAGCAATAGCGAAACGGTCAAGTCGCGATATAGTCCAACCCCAGGTTGCCCAGGGAGACGGGACAATGGGGGATCAGCGCAAGATCGAGGCCGCGCGCGTGCGCGCCAGCGATGCGGCGCCCATCCTCTGGATGCTGGGCCATGCCGGCGCCGGGCAGAGCAGCCTGGTCGCGCATCTGGTCCATGGCTGGCGCGCGGCGCTGCGCCCCGCCTTCGAACCCGCCACCCCCACCGCCGAGCAATTCGCCCACCCGGAGGAACTGCCCCTCATCCGCTTCCTGCTGACCACGGGGCTGCGGCCGGGCGAAACCTATGACCCGTCGGAGGACATGGCCTTCATGGAGGCCTCGCCCGGCCTCATCCTCGTGACCGTGGCGGCGGCGGAGCTCGATCATGGCGGGTTGCGCTCCGCCCTGCGGACCATCCGCGAGGCGCATCCGGACTGGAGGGTGCTCGTGGCGCAGACCCGGCTGCATGAGCTGTATCCCGAAGGCTCGGGCCACCCGACCCCCTACCCCTTCACCCCGGCCATCGCGCTGAACCCCGTCCCGCCCGCTCTCGCGGCGGCGCTGGCCGGCCAGCGCGCCGCCTTCGCGGGGCTGGCGGATGGCTTCGTGCCGCTGGACCTCACCGAGGGCGAGGGGCTGCGGGAGCCGCATGACTACGGGCTGCCCCAGCTCCTGGCCGCCATGCAGGCCCTGGCGCCCGAGCTGGTGCCCGGCCTTGCCCCCGGGCCCGACCCGGAGGAGGGTATCCGCCAACAGGTCATCCTGCCCTGGGCCATGGCCGCCGCCGCGTCCGATGCGCCCCCGCTCCCCCTGCTCGGCGGGGTGCCCGCCATGGCCTTCCAGGCGGCCATGGTGCGCGCCATCGCGCGGCGCTACGGGCTGGGCGCGGACGCCGCCATCTGGGCCGCGCTGATCGCGGGGCTGGGCGCGGGCTTCCTGCTGCGCCACGCCATGTTCTGGATGGTGCGCCAGGCCCTGAAACTGGCGCCCTTCTGGGGCAGCGCCACCGTCGGCGCCTGGACCTTCGCGGTCACCTGCGGCCTGGGCGAAGCCGCCATCCGCATCTGCCGCGACGAGGCGGAGGACCGCCGTCCCACCCCGGCAGCCCTGCGCGCCGCCTTCCGCAACGGCCAGCGGCGCGGCGATGCGCTGCACGATGCGGGGCGCGGCGGGGCCCCCTATTGAGATTTGTCCGTCCAGGGGTCCACAAGCCGCCCCAACACATGGCATGATCGTCCGAACAACTTCGGGAGAGAATGTCCATGGCGGACCCCACGCTCATCATCCGGGGCGGGCTCGTGGCCGATGGCACCGGCGCCCCGCCGCGCGAGGCCGACATCGCCCTGATCGGCGACCGCATCGCCGCCGTCGAACGCCGCATCACCGCGCCCCGCGGCACCCCCGAGATCGATGCCCGCGGCAAGCTGGTCACGCCCGGCTTCGTGGACATCCACACCCATTATGACGCCCAGGCCACCTGGACCTCGGAAATCCTCTCCTCCTCGCTGCATGGCGTGACGACGGCGCTGCTGGGCAATTGCGGGGTGGGCTTCGCGCCCTGCCGGCCCGAGGCGCGGGACATGCTGGTGAAGCTCATGGAAGGTGTCGAAGACCTTCCGGAAGTGGTTCTGACGGAAGGACTTCCGTGGAACTGGGAAAGCTTCCCGGAATATCTGAACGCCCTCGACAGCCGCCCCTATGACATGGACATCGCGACCCAGGTGCCACATGCGGCGCTGCGCGTGCATGTCATGGGCCGCCGTGGCTTCGAGCGTGAACCGGCCACCGAGGCCGACCGCGCCGAGATGGCGCGCCTGGCGCGCGAGGGCATCGCGGCGGGGGCTCTGGGCTTCTCCACCTCCCGCGCCATCGCCCACAAGACGCTGGCGGGCGAACCCACCCCCACCCTGGGGGCCGCCGAGATCGAACTGGCCGAGATCGCCCGCGGCCTGGGCGGCGGCTGGATGCAGCTGATCTCCGACTTCGACGAGCCGGCCGAGGAGGAATGGGAACGCCTGCTCCGCATCCTGCGGCTTTCGGGCCGGCCCATGACCTTCTCGCTGCTGCAGCGCGAGTCCAAGCCCGATTTCTGGCGCTGGATCCTGTCCCAGGTGGACCGCGCCAATGCCGAGGGGCTGAAGGTCTCGGGCCAGGTGATGGGGCGGCCGGTGGGGCTGATGTTCGGGTGGGAGCTGTCGCAGCACCCCTTCCTGACGCGCGCGGCCTACCAGGAGGTGGCGCATCTGCCCATTGACGCCCGCGCCGCCGCCCTGCGCGACCCCGCCCGCCGCGCCCGCATCCTGGCCGAGCCGACGGACCCGGCCCTCAAGGCGCGCCTCAACAACTACGCCCGCATCTACAAGCTCACCATGGATTACGAGCCGCCGCCCGAGACCAGCGTGCTGGAACAGGCCCGCGCCCAGGGCCGCGACCCCGAGGACCTCTGCTACGACTGGATGCTGGAGGAAGGCGGCCGCGCCATCCTGAACCGCCCCTTGCTGAACTACGCGGATGGCAACCTGGACGCCATCCGCGAGATGGTGACCCACCCCCACACGCTGATGGGCCTGGGCGATGGCGGGGCGCATGTGGGCTATATCTGCGATGCCTCCGCACCCACCCACATGCTGACCCATTGGGCGCGCGACCGTGCCCGTGGCGCCAAGCTGCCGGTGGAATTCGTGGTGAAGCGGCTCTCGGCCGACAATGCCGCGGCGCTGGGGCTGAATGACCGTGGGCGGCTCGCACCTGGTCTCAAGGCCGACCTCAACGTCATTGATTACGAACAGCTTGCCATCGAACGCCCGAACATGCGCTACGACCTGCCGGCGGGCGGCAAGCGGTTGGTGCAGGGGGCGCGGGGCTATGTCGCGACCCTCGTCTCCGGCCAGGTGGTCCATCAGAACGGAGAGGCCAGCGGCGCCCTGCCCGGCCGGCTCATCCGCGGCGCGAAGAATGGGGGAGCCAAGCCATGAAGCACGACCTCGTCATCCGCAACGGCTGGGTGCTGGACGGCACCGGCGCCCCCGGCTTCCAGGCCGACATCGCCATTGATGGCGAAACCATCACGACGGTCGGCAAGGTCCATGGCTCCGGCCGCGAGGAGCTGGACGCCAAGGGGTTGCTGGTCACGCCCGGCTTCGTGGACATCCACACCCATTACGACGGCCAGGCGGTGTGGGATTCGCACCTCGCCCCCTCCGCCCTGCACGGCGTCACCACGGCGCTGATGGGCAATTGCGGCGTGGGCTTCGCGCCCTGCCGCGCCGAGGACCGCGACACGCTGATCGAGCTGATGGAGGGGGTGGAGGACATCCCCGGCCCCGTGCTGCACGAGGGGCTGAACTGGTCCTGGGAGAGTTTCCCCGAATATCTCGACGCGCTGGAGCGCAAGGCGCGCGACATCGACATCGCGGCCCTGCTGCCGCATGGCGCCGTGCGGGTGAACGTCATGGGCCAGCGCGCCCTGCGGCTGGAGAACGCCACGGCGGAGGAGATCGCCCGCATGCGCGCGATCACGGCCGAAGCCGTGGCGGCCGGGGCCTTCGGCACCAGCACCAGCCGCACCATCAGCCACAAGACCCTGGCGGGCGAACCCACACCCACCCTGAAGGCGCAGGAGGAGGAACTCATCGGCCTCGCCGCCGGCATGGCCGAAGGCGGCGGTGGCTTGCTGGAACTGGTGTCGGACTGGAATACGCCGGACCCGGCCACGGAATTCGCCATTGTGCGCCGTGTGGCGGCGGCCTCGGGCCAGCCCGTGGTGTTCAGCCTGACGGCCCGGCATGACCGCACCGAGGCCTGGAAGGAGTTGCTGGCCCTCTCCGGGGAGGCCATGGCGGCGGGGCTCGACATCCGCCCGGTCTTCCCGCCGCGTCCCATCGGCATCCTGATGGGGCTGGTGGGGTCGCAGAACCCCTTCTCCGGCTGCCCCTCCTACCGCGAGATCGCGCATCTGCCGCCGGCCGAGCGCGCGGCGGCCATGCGCGAGCCCGCGCGCCGCGCGGCCATCCTCTCCGAGGACCGGGTGGCGGGGTCCAACTTCCCCCTCATCACCCGGCTGCACTGGGCGCGCATGTTCCCCTTCGGCGACCCGCCCGACTATGCGCCGCCGCGCGAGGCGAGCCTCGAAGCCCAGGCCGCACGCGAGGGCCGCCGCCCGGAGGAGGTGGCGTATGACCTGCTCTGCGCCGGGGATGGGAGTGCCTTCATCTTCGCGCCACTCACGAACTTCGCCGACTACACGCTTGATGCATCAGCCGAATGCCTGCGCCATCGCCACGCCATCGTGGGGCTTTCGGATGGGGGCGCGCATGTGGGCTTCATCTCGGATGGCAGCTTCCCGACCTTCACGCTGATGCACTGGCCCAAGCGCGGCTTTCCCATGGAGGAACTGATCCGCCGCCAGACCAGCGACACCGCGCGCGCCATGGGGCTGACCGACCGGGGCGTCCTGGCGCCGGGGCTGCTGGCGGACATCAACCTCATCGCGGAAGGGGAACTCGCCCTGCCCCAGCCGCGCATGATCCATGACCTGCCGGCCGGCGGGAAACGCCTGATCCAGGGCGCGCGGGGCTACCAGGCCACGATCAAGCGCGGCCAGGTCACCTATCGCCACGGCACGCCCACCGGGCGCCTGCCGGGGCGGCTGTTGCGGCGGCATGAGAGCGGGATGCGTTGAGGCGGCATCACCGACCCCGCTGAATCCCGCTCTCGGCACCAGCTAGAGCCATATCCGACCGGATGGAATCATCCGGTCGGAAGCCGCTCTAGGCCGTGCCGCCTGAACTCGGCACGTTCTGGGTGTCCTCTTCCTGGTCCTCGCCCATCTGGAAAGCCTGGGCGGCTGTGGCGTCGATGGTGGTGGTGATGCTCCCCGCGCCTTCCTGGCGCAGCGCCTCGGCCAGCCGGCCCTCATCGCCGATGACGAGCACATTCACCTCCACCCCCGGCAGGCGCCGCTTCACCCGGCGCAGGATGGAGCGGGCGGCGGCGGTGGAGCCCATGCCCTCCACAGTGCACAGCCAGGCCTGGCGGATGCGGGCCAGATCCTCCGCGGGGGTCGCGTCGGCGCGCAGCATCTCGGCCGGGGCGGCGCCGGCGTCCAGCCCGCGCTTGCGCAGCACCTGGGCCAGCATGGCCGCGGCCGCCATGTCGAAGGGGCCGCGCCCGCCCACGCAAAGGATCGGACCCGCCGAGGCCGGCGGCACGGGGCGCGGGACCGTGGGGTCGCCCTTGGCCAAGGGGATGGCGTCCTGCTCCACATCCTCCTCCAGATCCTCGAGCAATGAGGCGAGGCGCGCGCGCATGCCCTTGAGCTGCAATTCGCCCAGGCGGCCGCGCTGGGCATCGGCCTGGGCCAAGGCGAGGCCCGGAAGCGCCACCGTGTCGTAGTAGCGGGAGAGGCGGGATTCCCGCAGCGCGATCTCCGCCTGCTCGGCCAGGGCGTCGGGGTCGTCGCCCAGGGCGCGCTGATAGAAGGTCTCGGGCGGTTCGAGGGGGGGTCGGTCACCCAGCGCCACCTCCAGGAATTCGAAGCGCTCCACATGCCGCCCCAGCACCACGAGGCAGACCGTGAGCGGCACCGCCATCACCAGCCCGACGGGTCCCCAGAGCCAGGTCCAGAAGGTCGCCGCCACGATGACGGCGATGGGCGAGAGGCCGGTGGACCGCCCGAAGATCAAGGGCTCGAAGACCTGCCCCATCGCGCCCTCCCCCACCGCGAAGAGCACCAGCACCAGCACGGGCATGGTCCAGCCCGGCTCCACCGCCAGCGAGAGCAGCAACGGGAAGGCGACCGCGATGATGGTGCCCACGAAGGGCACGAAGCGCATCAACCCGGCCACGATGCCCCACAGGATGGGCTGCGGCACGCCGATGAAGAACAGCGCCAACGCGATGACCATCCCGTAGATGGAGTTCATCGCGACCTGCGCCAGGAAGAAGCGCGAGAGGCGATAGGCCGCGTCATCCATGGCGGCCATGGTGCGCTGCAGGTCATGCGCGCCGATCAGGCGGATGAGGCGGTCGCGCAGATCCTCGCGGTAGAGCAGCACGAAGATGACGAAGACGATGACGATGCCGAAGGTGGCGAGCGGGTAGAGCAAGGGCTCGACCACCGTGCGCAGCACCTCGAAGGTGCGGGGCGGCGGCGGGTGGACCTGCACGGGAAAGGGCCGCACCTGGTCGGCCGCGGGCATGGGCGGGGGCTCGGGTGCCGCGCGCTCCGCTCCCGCGGCGAGGCCCTGGAGCATCTCCTGCACGCGCTCGATCATCCCGCCGCTGGCGTTGATGGAGGAGAGCTTCCGGGTCAGCTCGAACTGGTAGAAGGGAATGTCATTGGCCAGCTCCGCAAGCTGGCGCGCCATGACGAGGCCCAGCATCAGGAGCACCGCGACGGCGGCCAGCACCGCCGCCAGCACGGCCAGCACACGCGGGGTGCCGATGCGGCGCAGCGCGCGCACGATGGGCGCCAGCACGAAGGAGAGCAGCACGGCCAGCGCCAGCGGCACCAGCAATTCCCGTGCGAAGTAGAGCACGGCCATGACCAGCAGCGCGGTCAGCGCCAGGTTGGTTCCCCCCTCGGGGGCGCCCGCCGGCCGAATGGAATGGTAGGCACGGCGGAAATCGGACATGGGAGGGCGAGACTCCTTCGCCGGATCGGCGATCACGCAACGGCCCCTCAACGCCCGGTGAAGCGTGCGGTTGCTGCCGAAGCGTCATCGCCGCAGGGCCCAACGCCCGGAGGCGTGAATCACGCGCGCCGCCGCCTACCCCAGGCGGGCGAAGGTCAACTCATGCTTGTTGTGGGCGCCGTGGAAGAGGGTAGCGCCAGGGATGGCCGCGAACTCGGCCACCACGGCGTGGTCGGTCGGCCCCTGGAACTTCACCGAGCAGACGATGTTCGTGGCCATGGGCAGCCAGCGCCGCACCAGGGCCAGCAGGCGGGCGGGGTAGCAGATGACATCGCTGAACAGCCATTCCACCGGCTCGGGTTCGAGCGCGAAGGCGCTCTCCTGCCGCCAGGACACGCCGGGCATGGCCATCACGCGCGGATCGAGCGGCGCCTTGTCCACCGCCGTCACCTGCGCGCCGAGTTGGGCCAGCGCCCAGGTCCAGCCGCCCGGCGCGGCGCCGAGGTCGAGGCAGCGCGCGCCCGGCGCGGGGTGGTGGCCGAGCCGCGTCAGCGCCTCCCACAGCTTGAGATAGGCGCGCGAGGGCGGGCCCTCGCGGTCCTCCACGAAGCGCACGGCGCCGCCCGGAAAGGGCGAGGATTTGGTGGGCGAGGCTAGGATCAGCCCCGTCTCCAGCAATGTCCAGCCGCCCAGGTGTCCGGTGGGCGCGGGTTCGGGAAAGGCCAGCGGCCGCGCCTTCACCGGCGGCAGCCGCGCCTCGATGAGTGCCGCGCGCCGGTGATGCAGCGCGGGCACCACGGACCAATTGCGCTGGATGGCACGCAGCGCATCGGCGGCCTCCTTGATGGAGGCCGCCGAGATTTCGCGCGGGGCGTCCCAGACATCCAGCGCCCAGGCCGCGGGCGCCGGCGGGTCCGGCGAGAGGGCAAGGCGCCCATGCCAGCGCGTGACGGCGCGGCCGGAGAGGGCAAGCTCCTCCTCCAGCACCGTCTCCAACCCCTCATCGGCCAAATAGGCGGCGCGGATCATGCGCGGGGGGGCGTGCGCAGGGCCAGCGCCACCAGCACCAGCCAGCCCGCCATCAGCGCGAAGCCGCCGATGGGCGCGATGGGCCCGGGCGAGACGCCGGTGAAGGCGCGGAACAGCACGGCCCCCGAGAACAGCACCAGCCCCGGCAGCATCAGCGCCGCCACCGCCCGGCCCCGCGCGTCGTTCCACACGCCGAAGGCGAGCAAGGCCGGCGCGTGCCAGCCCAGGATCTGGGCCACCGACTGCACCATCTCCCGCGCGTCGAGGGGCGCATGGGCGCCGAGGGCGGCGAGCGCCACGGCGGCGAAGCCCGCAAGCCCCGCCGCGCTGAACCAAAGTCTTTGCATGGGCTTCCTCTACTCCCGGCCGGGCGGCGGCGCCATGGCCGCGCGGCGCGCTTGTCCGGCCCATTCATGCGCGGCGCGCGTCGGTTCGGGCAGGCGGCGGCCGCGCAGCGTGGCCCGCACCCAGTGCAGCGCCGTGGCGAGGCTGACACGGTGGCCGGGCGAGATGTGCAGCGGGTTGGCGCGCGCCCGGCTGCGCAGCAGCGCACCCACCACATCGCCGCGGTCCCGCACCTCGACCAGCGCGCCGGGCTCCTCGCCCAGCGGCGCCACGGGCTGGCCCACCAGCCGCGACTTCGCCACGCCGATGCTGGGCAGGTCCGTGACCACGCCCAGATGCGTGGCGATCCCGCAGCGGCGGGGGTGGGCGATGCCCTGCCCGTCCACCATCAGCAGGTCGGGTGGGTCGGGCAGCTGCGCCAACGCGGCCTCGATGGCCGGGATTTCCCGGAAGGCCAGCAACCCGGTGATGTAGGGCATGGGCGCGGGCAGGCTCACGGCCGCGCGCGCCACGGGTGTGAGCGAAGGCCAGTCCAGCACCACCACCGCCGCATGCACCATGCGCGCCGGGTCGAAGCGCGAGGAGGAGACATCCACCCCCGCGATACGCCGCACCTCGCCCAGCGCATCCTCTCGCACCGCCCGCGCGGCCAGTTCCAACTGGCATCTACGCAGTTTCACGAGGTCGCTTCTGGGGGGTGCGCGGCTTGTCATACGGACAAGGTGCAGTAGTTTCCGAAACATCGCTGCACAAGACGGGAATGGATGATGGCCGGAACGATGCGCGCGCTGCTGCTGCGCGAACATGGCGACCTCGACAAGCTCCAGGTGGTGGAAGACCACCCGATGCCGGTGGCCGATGAGGGGCATGTCGTCATTCGCGTCGGCGCCTCCTCCTTCAACTACCATGACGTGTTCACGGTGAAGGGCATGCCGGGCATCAAGGTGCCCATGCCGGTCGTGATCGGCCTGGACATGGCGGGCACCGTCACCGAGGTGGGTGCCGGCGTCTCCGGCTGGTCGGTGGGGGACCGCGTGCTGGTCAACCCGCTGAACAAGAAGAAGGGGCTGATGGGCGAGATGCTCGATGGCGGCATGGCGCAATATTGCCGCGTCGCCGCCGACCAGCTCATCAGGATGCCGGCGGGCGTGACCTTCGCCCAGGCGGCCTCGCTGCCCGTGGCCTATGGCACGGCGCACCGCATGATCGTGACGCACAACACGATCAAGGCCGGCGACAAGGTGCTCATTCTCGGCGCTTCGGGCGGCGTGGGCACGGGCTGCGTCATCCTGGCCAAGCAGTTGGGCGCGCATGTCATCGCCTGCGCGGGCTCGGCCGAGAAGTGCGAGGCGCTGCTCAAGATGGGCGCCGACGAGGCCATCAACTACAACGAGGTGGACTTCTCCAAGTGGGCCACCGAGAAGTATGGCAAGCCGCAGCGCCGCAACTATGAGGGCGGCGTGGACGTCGTCATCAACTTCACCGGCGGCGACACCTGGACCAAGACGCTGCGCTGCGTGAAGCGCGGCGGCAAGATCCTGGTCTGCGGCGCGACCGCGGGCCACGACCCCAAGGAAGACCTCCGCTACGTCTGGTCCTTCGAGCTGCAGATCATCGGCTCCAACTCCTTCTACGACGACAACCTGGCGGCGCTGATGGAGATGATCCAGGACGGGCGCATCGCGCCGGTTCTCGACAAGGTGCTGCCGCTGGACGAAGCCGCGGAGGGCCTGCGCCTGATCCGCGACCGCGAGGTGCTGGGCAAGGTCGTGGTGCTGCCGAACGGAGACGAAGGATGAGCGAGAAGAAGCCCCTCCCCACCCCCGCCGAGGTGGAGGCCATGCTGCTGCGTGGCCCCTACCACCAATGGCTCGGCATCAAGGTGATCGCGGTCGGCGAAGGCACCATTGAGCTGAAGGCCACCTGGCGCGAGGAATGGGTGGTGAACCCTGACCGCCGCTACACCCATGGCGGCATCCTGGCGGCCCTGGTGGACCTGACGGCCGACTGGGCGCTGGTGTCCAGCACCGGGCGCGGCGTGCCCACCATCGACATGCGGGTGGACTATCACCGTGCCGCCATGCCGGGCGACCTGACCTGCAAGGGCAAGGTGGTGCGCGCGGGCGGGCAGTTCTCGGTGGCGGAGGCCTCGGTCTTCGACGGCGATGGCAAGCTTTGCGCCTCGGGCCGTGGCGTCTATCTCACGGCACCCCCGGCCCCGCCGAAGGCATGAGCGGGTTCACGGCGCGCAACCTCGGCGCGCTGACGCCGAAGGACGTGGCGGGCGACAAGCCCGCCCTGGTCTTCCGGTCCGGTGGCGCGCGGCGCGTCGTGACCTATGCGGAGTTCGACGCCCTGGCCGATGCGGCCGGGCGTGGCCTGCTGCGCCGTGGCCTGGTTCGCGGCGACAGGCTGGGGCTGCTCGGCGCGAGTTCGGTTGAGTTCCTGGCGCTGCTCTGCGGCGCCATGCGCGTGGGCGTGGTGGCCGTGCCGGTGAATTGGCGCTTCCCGCCCGAGACGATTGCCTATGTGCTGGGCAATGCGGAAGTCAGTCTGGTCGCGCATGACGCAGCGCTTGCCACCCAGGTGCCCGGTGGAATTCCCACCTTGCCCCTGGAAGGCGCTGATTGGCATGGATTTCTTGATGCGGGGGCATTGGACCCCCTCATCCCCGCCCCGGCCGAGCCGGCGCTCTTCCTCTACACCTCGGGCAGCACGGGCAAGCCCAAGGGAGTGGTGCTGTCGCACCAATCCCATCTCTGGATCGTGGAACAGCGCCTGAAGGCCGCGCCGCAGCGGGAGGAACGCTTCCTCATCGCGGCCCCCCTCTACCACATGAACGGGCTGGCGCTGGCGCAACTGGCGCTGGCCGCGGGCGCCACCATCGTGCTGCTGCCGCAATTCCGCGAGGCCGACTACATCCGCGCCATCGGCGACGAGCGATGCACCTGGCTCACCGCCGTGCCGCCCATGTTCGCCATGCTGCTGCGGGAGAAGGCGCTGCTGGCGGAGACGGACACGAGTTCGGTGCGCTCCATCCGCCTCGGCTCCGCCCCGGTCAGCGAGGCGCTGGCGGCCGCCATCAAGGCCGCCTTCCCCACCGCGCGCCTCATCAACGCCTATGGCACGACGGAAGCGGGCCCGGTGGTCTTCGGGCCCCACCCGGAAGGCCTGCCCACGCCGCAGCTTTCGGTGGGCTACCCGCTGCCGGTGGTGGAACTGCGCCTGCGCGCGCCCGATGGCACGCTGGGCGATGAAGGCGTGCTGGAACAGCGCACGCCCGGCCTGATGAACGGCTATTTCAACCGGCCGGACCTCAAGCCCCCCGTCACCTCGGACGGATTCTACATCACGGGCGACGTGATGCGCCGCGACGCGGACGGGTTTTTCTACGTCGTGGGCCGGGCGGATGACATGTTCATCTCCGGCGGCGAGAACATCTTCCCCGGCGAGGTGGAGGCCGTCCTCGAACGCCATCCGGAGGTGGAGCAGGCCGCCGTGATCCCCGTGCCCGACGAGATCAAGGGCACCAAGCCCGTGGCCTTCGTGGTGCGTCGGCCAGGTGCGACGGTGGACGAAGCCACGCTCAAGGCCTTCACCCTGCGCCACGCGCCGGCCTTCATGCATCCGCGCCGCGTGTGGTTTCTGGATGCGCTGCCACTGGCGGGCACCAACAAGGTGGACAAGGCCATTCTACAGCGTAAGGCCGCGGAAATATCGGCCTAGCTTTCCTACCAAATTAGATCGTGCAATAAGGGGTCTCGCCGCGGCGGGGCCCCTTGGCATGGTTCGTGCCAACCTGGAGCCCCAAGCCGATCCAGGAGACTGCCCCATGCTGCATCGCCGTTCCCTCCCCCTCCTCGCGGGGCTTGGCCTCGCCGCCCCCACCATCGCCCGCGCCGCCTTCCCCGAGCGCCCGGTCACCATGGTCATTCCCTATGCCACCGGCGGCTCGGCCGATGTGCTGGGCCGGGTCATCGCGCCCGAGATGTCGCGCATCCTGGGCCAGACGGTGGTGGTGGAGCAGCGGCCGGGCGCCGGCGGGCATATCGGCGGCGCGCATGTGGCGCGCAGCTCCCCGGCCGATGGCTACAGCTTCGTGCTCGGCTCCGTCTCCAAGGCCACCGGGCCTTCCTTGCAGACGCTGAACTATGATCCGCTGAACGACCTGACGCCGCTGAGCGGCATCGGCGCCGTGCCCATGCTGCTGGTGGTCTCGCCCCAGGCCCCCTTCCAGAACCTGGGCGATCTGCTGGCCGCCGCGCGGGCCCGGCCGGGCGAGATCAGCTATGGCTCGTCGGGTCCGGGCACGGGCAGCCACCTGGCCGGCGAATTGCTGGCGGCGGCGACCAACACCCAGCTTCTGCACGTGCCCTATCGCGGCTCGGGCGCGGTCTATCCGGACCTGATCAGCCAGCGGATCAACTTCCTGCTGGACGCGGCGGGCTCGGCCTCGGGCCAGGTGCGGGGTGGCGCGGTGCGGGCGCTGGGCGTCACCTCCGCGGCGCGAACGGCGGTCTTCCCCGAATTGCCGACCGTGGCCGAGCAGGGCGTGGCCGGCTACGAATTCGGCCTGTGGCTGGGCTTCTTCACCCGCACCGGCACGCCCCAGGCCGCCTTCCAGCGCCTGGAGGCCGCCTGCCGCGAGGCCATCGCCACCGCCGCCGTGCAGGAGCGCATGCGCCAGGCGCTGGTGGAGCCCATCCCGACCGACGCCGCCGGCTTCGCCGCCTATTTCCGCGCCGACGCGGCGCGCTGGGCGGAACTGGTCCGCAGCGGGCGGTTGCGGCGGCTGGATGGCTGAGGCGCCTCAGGGCGCGCGGCGGGCCAGCGCCTCGCGCCCGATCACGTAGAGGATGCACGTCCCGGCCCGCACCGAGCCCATGAGCGTGCCCGAAATCTTGGACACGCCCACGCGGCGCCGGTAGCCCACCGGGACCTCGGCCACGGGCAGGCCGAGGCGCAGGGCGCGCGCCTGCATCTCGACCGTCCAGCCCCAGGTCCTGTCCTGCATGGCGAGCTTCGTCAGGGCCGCGCGGGTGATGGCGCGGAAGGGGCCAAGGTCGGTGAAGCGCCCGCCCCAGATGCCGCGCATGAGCGCGCAGGCCAGCGCATTGCCCATGCGCTGCTGCGGCGTCAGGGCGCCGCGCTCCAACCTGCCCCGCACGCGCGAGCCGATGACGAGCTGCGCTTCCCCGGCCGCGATGGGTGCCAGCAGGGTTGGGATATCCTCCGGCCGGTCGGCCGCGTCGGCGTCCATGAACAGCACGGTGTCCACATCGGGCGCGAGGGCGGCGATGCCGGTGAGGCAGGCCTGGCCATAGCCGCGGCGTGGTTCAGCCACCACCTGCGCGCCCAGGGTGCGCGCGACCTCGGCCGTGGCGTCGCGGCTGCCATTGTCCACCACCACCACCTGGGCCAGCCAGGGCGGCAGGAAGGGCAGCACGCGCGGCAGCGCCGGCGCCTCGTCGCGCGCCGGGATCACCACGCCCACGCGCAGGCCGCCGGGCGCGCTCATCGCCGCGGCCACCAGAGGGCCAGGGCCAGCAACACCGGCAGCAGGTGCAGCGCGGCCAGCGCCTGGTTGAACAATGCCCCCTGCCCCGCCCGGTCCAGCGGGAACCACAGCCAGTAGACCGGCAGCAGCGCCGCCGGCAGCAGCAATGGGCGGAAGGCAAGCAGGGTGGCGAGCGGCATGAACCATGCCGCATACCATGGGTATTGCGCGGGCGAGAGGTAGAAGACGCTGGCCGCGACCACGAGCGCGCCCCCCAGCAGCCCCGCCGGGCCCGACGGCGCACGCCAGGCGACGGCCAGCGCGACCACCCCGGCCACAAGCCCGAGCACGGGCCTGAGCCCCGCACCCGCCCCCGGCCATAGGGCCACTGCCCAGGCCAGGGGCGCGTTGTTCACCAGCCAGCCGCCCGCATAGGCCGCAAGCCCTGCCTCGCCCGTGCCGAGCGTCGTCAGCAGCGGCGCCACCATGGCGCCGCCCACCACAACCAGCGCCAGCGCGGCACCGGGACGCGCCTCCGACGGCAGCGCCCGACCGAGCAACGGCGCCAGCAGCACAGGCCAGAGCTTCACGCCCACCGCCAGCCCCAGCACCACCCCGGCCGTGACCCCCCGCCCCGCCAGGGTGGCGAGCAGCGCGCCCAGCAGCAGCGGCGGCACCAGCACATCCA
This sequence comes from Roseococcus suduntuyensis, assembly GCF_014196305.1. Classification (GTDB taxonomy): domain Bacteria; phylum Pseudomonadota; class Alphaproteobacteria; order Acetobacterales; family Acetobacteraceae; genus Roseococcus; species Roseococcus suduntuyensis. The sequence continues at coordinate 17,103 of NZ_JACIDJ010000003.1, read as the reverse complement.
CATGGGCATTGCCCAGCATCAGCACCGGCGCCAGCGGACAGCACCACCACAGCGCCGCCCGCGCGGCCGGCCAGCCGGCACGGCGCAGCAGCAGCATCGAGAGGCCGAGCGTGGCCGCCTCCGCCGCCAGCGCCACGAGGCGCAGCCCCCGCACATCCCAGGGCCAGACCAGATGCGCCAGCCCGAAACCCGCCTGTGCCGTGCCAGGATAGATGCTGCGCAAGGTGGGGAAGTTCACCTGCGGCGCCAGGACGGCGCCGGCCTGGCCCAGCGCCTCGGGCACGCCCGCCGCAACCGGCGACCCCCAGGGCGAGAGCCCATGCGCCAGCAGCGCCCCTTCCCACAGGTAGCGAAAGTGGTCGGTGTTCAGCACCACCGGCGCGTCCAGCCAGAGGAGGCGCATCGCCGCCCCCAGCGCCAGCCAGGCGGGCCAGCCCATGCGCGCAAGCGGCCCCGGGATGGCCCAAAGCCACAGCGCGCCCCCCGCCATGGCCAGCGCCACGAAGCCCAGCACGGGGGCGAGCGGGATTTCGGCGCCTTCGACCAGGCGGGGCGCCAGCGCCAGCATGCCCGCCTGCAGGACGAGAAGCAGGGCGGCGAAGACCAGCACGGGCGCCGCGGCGATCCGCGTCACCGGCGTGGGAATGGAGGGGTTAGCGGCCAAGGGTCCGGCGCAGCAACTGGCCCCAGGCGGCATCGTAGTGATGGACCTCGGCGGCGCCTTCCAGGGGCAGGCCCTCGGCGCGCCAGCGGAACAGGCCGCCGCGGAGGTTATACAGCGCCGCCGGGCCCGCGCTGGCGATCGTGGCCTGCACCCGCTCCAGCATCCGGCCCGAACGCCACCCCACCGCGCAGTAGAACACCACCCGCGCGCCCGCCACCTCCGCGCCATGGGCCGCGCGGAAGGCCGCGGCCGGCATGTCGGGCGGCAGGCGCCGGGCGCCAGGCAGCCGGCTGAGGGCGAATTCCTCGGCCTCGCGCACGTCGAAAAGGATCATCTCCGCCAGGCGCGGGACGAGTTCGCGGGGCGTGATCTCCGGCACCGGGATCAGCCGCGTTACGGCCCGCTCCACCGCCTCCAGGGTGGTGGCGGCGTCGGCCGGGTCGGGCAGGCCGCGGCGCCAGAGCCAGGCCTGGGCGGGTCCTGGCGCCAGGGCGGCGCCGGCCAGGAGAAGCGGCAAGGAGCGGCGTGGCGTCATGCTGTCCCGCGGATGCTGTGCCCTTGGGACTTCGCCCGGGCCTCGCCCAAGGTTTCACCCGGGGCGAGAAATTTCCGCAAGCACCATCCGGCCCGCCTTCTGCCCTCACCCCGCCATGGCCCGCACCATCAGCCCGACATTGTGGCGCATCATCGCCTCATAGGTCGCGGCCGGGCCATCGGCGGCCGAGAGCGCATCGGCGTAGAGACGGCCCTGCACCGTCACCCCCGCCTCGCGCGCCAGGCGCTCCAGCGTGGCGGGGTTGCTGATGTTCTCGACGAAGACGGCGGTGATGTTGTTCTCGCGGATCTGCCGGATCAGCCGCGCCACCTGCTGGGCCGAGGGCTCCGTGTTGCCGATGCCCTGGGGGGCCAGGAAGCGCACGCCATAGGCCGCGCCGAAATAGGCAAAGGCGTCATGGCTGGTCACGACGACGCGCCGCGCCTCGGGCACGCGCGCGATTTCGGCGCGGACCCAGGCATCCAGCGCCTCCAGCCGGGCCACGGCGGCATCGGCCTGGGCGCGGTATTGCGTGGCGCCGTCCGCATCGGCCTGGACCATGCCGGCCTCGATGTTGCGGATGTAGCGGGCGGCGAGCCGCGCATCCTGCCAGGCATGGGGGTCGTTGTGGCCGTGGTTGTGGCCGGGGCGCGGGGCCTCGCGCAGCAGGGTGAGGCCCTCGGTCGCGACCACCCGGGTTCCGCGGAAATTCGTGCTGCCCAGCAGGCGGTTGAACCAGTTGTCGAAGCCCGCCCCGTTGCGGATGGCGACGTTCGCCGTCCGCACCGCCTCGGCATGGGAGGGGCGGGTCTGGAAATGATGCGCGTCCACATCAGGGCCCGCGATGACGCGCAGCTCGGCGCGGTCGCCCACCACCTGCTGCGTCAGGTCACCCAGGATGGTGAAGGAGGCGGCGACGACGGGGCGCGCCTGCGCGCGGAGCGCGGTGAAAGGCAGCAGGGCCGGCAGGGCCAGGAGAAGGCGGCGGTTCATCGGGCACCTCGCAGAACAGGTATGTTATAACCTATCTGGACGGGGTGCCTCCTCAGGTCAACGCCGGAACAGCCGCCGCAGCCAGCCGAACAGCCCATCGCCGCGCGGCCGGTTGCGCTGGTGCGACACATGCGGCCGGCGCGAAGGTGGCGGCAGGGCGGAGGCCACGCTGTGCCGCGCCGCGTCCTCCGCCTCGATCAGCCGCAGTTCCAGGGCCAGCACCTGGGCCACCGCCTCGGGCGGGCCATCCTGCAGCAGGGCGCGGGCGGTGTGGGCGGCATCCTCCCATTCCTCGGCGCGGCGCAGCGCGTCCACGACGCGCACGGTCTGCTCGGCATCCAAGGGCGGGCCGCTGCGCCACAGCGCCACCGCCTCCAGCCGCCAGGCGCGGGCGAGTTCGGGGCGGCCGAGATCATCCGCCGTCCAGGCGGCCTGCAGCGTGGCCTCGGCGGCGGCGTGCAGCGCGCCCGTCTCCTCCAGCACCAGCGCCCAGGCCAGGAATCGCCGCGCGAGCGGGGGGTGGGAGGCATCGTTTAGCAGCGCGCGGTAATTCGCCCCGCCCACCGCCTGTGCCGCGGCCGGATGCGCCTGGGTGATGTCCGGCGCCGAATATCCGCAATGCGGGCATTGCTGCAGCCAGCGCCCCATGGTGGCGCGCAGCGGCTGGCCCGGCCGCAGGTCGAGGTCCGGCGCCTGCTCCGGCGCGGTGGCGCGGAACAGGGCCTGGCGGCTTTCGGTGCCGCAGACCGCGCACACGGCCCCCTGGGGTGCGGTGGACGCGGCGCTCTGGCCGGGTCGCGAAACTGGCATCATGCTAAACTAGGCAGTCCGGGGCCGAAGGCGAAGGGGGGAGAATGATGATCGGCGCAGATGGCCGAAGCCATTGCCCCGCGCGGCGCGGCGAAGGATAACTGCGGGATGCCCCGTGGCGACCTTTTCCCCGATATCGCGCCTTTCGAAACCGGCCTGCTGCCGCTCGGCGACGGGCATGTCATGTATTGGGAGCAGGTGGGCAACCCCCGCGGCCAGCCCGTGCTGTTCCTGCATGGGGGCCCGGGTGCGGGGGCGGGTGCCGTGCATCGCCGCTTCTTTGACCCCACGCATTGGCGCCTGGTGGTGTTCGACCAGCGCGGCGCCGGTCGTTCGCGCCCCTTGGGGGAACTCACAGCCAACACCACGCCGCATCTGGTCGAGGACATCGAGACGCTGCGGCGCTTCCTGGGGCTGGAGCGCTGGCTGCTGTTCGGCGGCTCCTGGGGTTCCACACTGGCCCTGGCCTATGCCCAGGCGCACCCGGAGCGCGTGACAGGCTGCGTGCTGCGCGGCGTCTTCCTCGGCCGCGACGCGGAGGTGGAGTGGTTCCTGCACGGGCTGCGGCGCTTCTTCCCCGATGCCTGGTCCGCCTTCGTGGAGCACATCCCGCCCGAGGAACGGCATGACCTGCTGGAGGCCTATCTGCGGCGCCTCACCAGCCCCGACCCCGCCTTGCACCTGCCCGCCGCCCGGGCCTGGAGCCATTACGAGGGAAGCTGCTCCACCCTCCTGCCTTCGCCCGAGACGGTGGCTTCCTTCGCGCAGGACCGCACGGCGCTGGGGCTGGCGCGCATCGAGGCGCATTACTTCAAGCACCGGCTCTTCCTGCCCGAGGGCGGGCTGCTGGGCGGCATGCACCGCATCGCGCACATGCCGGCCGAGATCATCCAGGGCCGCTACGACATGGTCTGCCCGGCCGAGACGGCCTTCGACCTGGCCGCCGCCTGGCCGCGCGCCCGGCTGACGGTGGTGGCCGATGCCGGGCATTCGGCGTTGGAACCTGGCATCCGCACGGCGCTGGTGGCGGCGGTGGAGCGGTTTCGCAGGCGCTGAGCGCGGGGCTGGCTACGCCATCCCCCCCCGCGCCGCGACGGGCCAGAGGCATTCCACCCGCCCCTTTCTGACGCCCACATACCAGTCGTAGCGGTCCACAGTCGGGTCGCAATGGCCGGGCACGAGGCGCAGTTTCTCCCCCAGCCGCGGACGGAGCGCGGGGTCTTCCACCGTCAGCTTTCCGTGCTCGTCCGAGGCGCCGACATAGCGCACCCCTTCCCGCCCCCAGACCAGCGGGTAGCCGCTGTCGGTCGGCATGGCCTTGTGGCCGGCATCGAGCACCGCGATGTGCGGGGTGGCGGCACTCATCACCGTCGCCAGCACGAAGAGGGCGTGCTGGAAGGGCGGTGCCTCCTCGTTGCGCGCGTAGTCGGCGTCCATCAGCGCGTAGGAGCCGGCTTGCAGTTCGGTGTAGACGCCGCTCGCCAGTTCGTGCGCGAAGGTGCCGGTGCCGGCGCCGCCCACCACGGGGCACTCCAGCCCCTGTTGGCGCAGCTGCTCCACCGTGCGGCGGGCTTCCTCTGAAGCTGCGCGGATGGCCGTGGCGCGACCCTCCGGTGTGCGGATGTGCTGCGCGCTGCCGTGATAGGCCTGGATCCCGCCGAAGCTCAGATGCCGGGACGCCGCGATGCGCTGCGCCAGTGCCACGGCCGGTGGCCCCGGCTGCACGCCGCAGCGCGCGGCACCCACGTCGATCTCGACCAGCACCGGAATTCGCACGCCGGCGGCCTCCGCCGCGGCCTCGATGGCGTCCACATGCGCGGGGTCATCGGCGCAGATGGACACGCGCGCCACCTTCGCCAGTGCCGCGAGCCGCGCGAGCTTGCGCGCGCCCACCACCTGGTTGGTCACCATCACATCGGGCACGCCGCCCCAGACCAGCGCCTCGGCCTCGGCCACCTTCTGCACGCATTGGCCGATGGCGCCGCGCGCCATCTGCATGCGGGCGATGACGGGGGATTTGTGCGTCTTGGCGTGCGCCCGCAGCTTCACGCTGGTCGGCGCCAGCAGAGCCGCCATGGTGTCGAGGTTGTGCTCGAAGGCGTCGAGGTCGAGCAGCAGGGCGGGCGTGTCCACCTCGTCCTCGCGCATGCCGGGTTCGGCGGGGGGTGGCTGCAGCATGGGCGTTCTCCGTGATCCGGGGCATGATGCGGGCATGTCCCCAAGCGATCCAGAGGTGCCCCCGGAGGTATTGGTCATCGGTGCGGGCTGCGCAGGCATCGCGGCGGCGCGGGCGCTGCGCATGGCGGGGCGAAGCGCGATTGTGCTGGAGGCGGGAGGCCGCGTCGGCGGCCGCGCCCACACCAGCGACAGCCTGGGCGTGCCCTTCGACCATGGCGCCACCTGGCTGCACCAGGCGCGGGAGAACCCGCTGACCGCCCACATCGCCGAGCACATCGACCACGACACGGTGCGCGAACGCCACCTGCATCTGGGCGACCGATTCGCGACGCCGGAGGAGTTCCGCGACTACTGGCGCGCCCATGCGGCCTTCGAGGACGCGCTTGCCAAAGCCCCCCTCGCCCCCGACCGCCCCGTGACCGAGGCCGCCCCATGCGGCGGGCGCTGGGACGCCACCATCGCGCATTGGCTGGGCAGCCAGATCAATGGCGCCGAGCTGGAGCGCATTTCCCTGGAGGATTACGTCCGCACCGACCTGGACGGCCCCAACCTGCTGCCGCGCGAAGGGGTCGGCGGGCTGGTGGCGCGGCTGGCCGAGGGGCTCGACATCCGCCTGAACCACGCCGTGCGGCACCTGCGCTGGGAAGGGCCGGGCGTGGTGGCGGAGGGCGATTTTGGCGCGCTGCGCGCCGCGCGCACCATCGTCACCGTTTCGACCGGCGTGCTGGCAGCGGGCGGATTGCGCTTCACACCCGAATTGCCTCCGGCCACACGGGACGCAATCGCCGGCCTGCCCATGGGCCTACTGACGAAATTCGCCTTCCGGCTGCGGCGGAATGTGGGGGTGGCGCCCTTCCATTCCGCGCGCCGGGCCGTGACCGCGGCCGCGCCGCAGCCCATGTCCTGGGTGTTCCGCCCCTTCGGCGCGCCGCTGGTCTTCGGCTTCGTGGGGGGCGCGCGGGCCTGGGAATTGCTGCGCGAGGGCGTGGCCGCCACCGAGGCCGCCGCTCGCGCCGACTTCGCCGCCATGTTCGGCGCCGATGACGCGCTGGGCGAGGCGCTGGTCACGCGCTGGGGCGACGACCCGCTGTTCCTGGGCAGCTACAGCCATGCGCGGCCGGGGCACCACGCCTCGCGCGCCGTGCTGGCGGCACCGCTGGGCGAAGGGCGCCTCACCTTCGCGGGCGAGGCCACGCATGGCCGCTTCGCCGGGACGGTGGCCGGCGCCTGGCTGTCTGGCGAGGCGGCGGCGCTGCCCCTTTAGCCGGCGCGCTTGCGCTTCGGCTTCGCGGGCGGCGCGTGGCGCGCCAAGATGGGCTGGAGGAAACGGCCGGTGTGGCTTTCGGGGTTGGCCGCGATGTCCTCCGGCGTGCCATGCGCCACGATTCGCCCGCCGCCCTCACCGCCCTCAGGCCCCAGGTCCAGCACCCAGTCGGCGGTCTTGATGACCTCGAGGTTGTGCTCGATCACCACCACCGTGTTCCCGGTGGCGACGAGCTGGTGCAACACCTCCAGCAGCTTGCGTACATCCTCGAAATGCAGGCCGGTGGTGGGCTCGTCCAGGATGTACAGGGTGCGGCCCGTCGCGCGGCGGCTGAGTTCCTTGGCGAGCTTGATGCGCTGCGCCTCGCCGCCCGACAGCGTCGTCGCCTGCTGGCCGAGATGGATGTAGCCCAGCCCCACCTCCTCCAGCATCCGCAGCTTCTCGTGGATGCTGGGCACGGCCGAGAAGAAGGCACGGCCCTCCGTCACGGTCATGTCCAGCACATCGGCGATGGATTTCCCGCGGAACTTCACCTCCAGCGTCTCGCGGTTGTAGCGCTTGCCCTTGCAGGTGTCGCAGGTGACGTAGACGTCGGGCAGGAAGTGCATCTCGATCTTGATGACGCCGTCGCCCTGGCAGGCCTCGCAGCGGCCGCCCTTCACGTTGAAGCTGAACCGGCCGGGCTTGTAGCCGCGCGAGCGTGAATCCGGCAGCTCCGCGAACCAGTCGCGGATGGGGGCAAACAGGCCCGTATAGGTGGCGGGGTTGGAGCGCGGCGTGCGGCCGATGGGCGACTGGTCAATGTCAATGACCTTGTCGATCAGCTCGATGCCCTCGATGCGCTGGTGCGGCGCGGGCACGACGGAGGCGCCCATCAGCCGGCGCGAGAGGCCGTTGAACAGCGTCTCGATCACCAGCGTGGACTTGCCGCCGCCCGAAACGCCCGCGATGGCGGTGAAGGTGCCGAGCGGGAATTCCGCATCCACGTTCTTCAGGTTGTTGCCGGTGGCGCCGACCACCCGCAGCATCCGCTTGCGATCAATGGGGCGCCGTGCCGGCGGCATCGGGATTTCGCGGCGGCCAGAGAGATAGGCGCCGGTGACGGAGGTGGGGTGGGCCGCCACCTCCTCCGGCGTGCCCTGCGCCACCACGGTGCCGCCGGCCGCCCCTGCCCCAGGCCCGATATCCACCAGGTGGTCGGCGGTGCGGATGGCGTCCTCGTCATGCTCGACCACGATCACGGAATTGCCGAGGTCACGCAGGCGGCGCAGCGTCACCAGCAGGCGCTCGTTGTCGCGCTGGTGCAGGCCGATGGAGGGTTCGTCCAGCACATAGAGCACGCCGGTGAGCCCGGAGCCGATCTGCGAGGCGAGGCGGATGCGCTGGCTCTCCCCGCCCGAGAGCGTGGCGGAGGAGCGCGCGAGCGAGAGGTAGTCCAGCCCCACATCCACCAGGAATTGCAGCCGGTCCTCGATCTCGCGGAGAATCCGGCGGGCGATTTCCTGGCGCTGGGGGGTGAGGGTGTCGTTCACCCCCGCGAACCATTCCCGCGCGCGGCGGATGGACAGCGCGCTCGCCTCGCCGATGTGGCATCCCGCGATCTTCACTGCCAGCGACTGCGGCTTCAGCCGATGGCCGTTGCAGGCATGGCAGGGCTTTTGGGCCTGGTAGCGCGAGAGGTCCTCGCGCACCCAGGGGTTGTCGGTCTCGCGGAAGCGGCGCTGGAGGTTCGCGATCACGCCCTCGAAGGGCTTGGCCACCTCATAGGCGCGCAGCCCGTCCTTATAGCGCAGCGTCACCACCTCGCCGCCGGTGCCGTGCAGGATGGCCTGGCGGGCGGCGTCTGGCAGTTCTTCCCAGGCGTGGTCCAGGTTGATCTTCAGGTGCTTGGCGAGCGAGGCGAGCGTCTGGTCGTAATAGGGGCTGGAGGCGTTGCCGGCCCAGGGGGCGATGGCGCCCTCGCGCAGGGTCGCGGCCTCGTTCGGGACCACCAAGGCCGGGTCGAAGAAACTCTCGGTGCCGAGCCCGTCGCAGACCGGGCAGGCGCCCTGGGGCGAGTTGAAGCTGAACAGCCGCGGCTCGATTTCCTCGATGGAGAAGCCGCTGACAGGACAGGCGAATTTCTGGCTGAACACGGTGCGTTCGGCATTGTCCGCGTTCTCGGCATAGGCGATGCCGTCGGCGAGCGCGAGCGCCGTCTCGAAACTGTCCGCCAGGCGCTGGGCGATTCCCTCGCGGACCACTATGCGGTCCACCACCACCTCGATGTCGTGCTTCAGCTTCTTGTCGAGCTTGGGCGCCTCGCTGATCAGGTGCAGGGCGCCGTTGATCTTCACCCGCTCGAAGCCGCGGCGCTGGTATTCGGCCAATTCCTTGCGGTACTCGCCCTTCTTGCCGCGGATGACGGGTGCCAAGATCAGCAGCCGCGTGCCCTCGGGCATGGACAGCACCCGGTCCACCATCTGGCTGACCGTCTGCGCCTCGATGGGCAGCCCGGTGGCCGGGCTGTAGGGCACCCCCACCCGCGCCCAGAGCAGGCGCATGTAGTCATGGATTTCCGTCACCGTGCCGACGGTGGAGCGCGGGTTGTGGCTGGTCGTCTTCTGCTCGATGGAGATGGCGGGGCTCAGCCCCTCGATCGAATCCACATCGGGCTTCTGCATCAGTTGCAGGAACTGCCGGGCATAGGCGCTGAGCGATTCGACGTAGCGCCGCTGCCCCTCGGCATAGATGGTGTCGAAGGCCAGCGAGGATTTGCCCGAGCCGGACAGCCCCGTCAGCACCACCAGCTTCCCGCGCGGCAGGTCAATGTCCAGCGACTTCAGATTGTGCTGCCGGGCGCCGCGGATGCGGATCAGGTCGCTTCGGGCATCCCCGCGCGTGGCCGGGGTCTCGGGGGCGGCATCACGCGGCATGGGGCGAACTCCGGCGGGCAAGGGTCATCGGCCCATCCTAAGGGGTGGTTATGACAGTTATGGACGCGGCAAGAAAGCGCCCTCGGCTTGGCGTGAGGGCGCTGAAAAGGTAGGTTGCTCGACCCGATTGCAAGGAGCTTTCCCCCATGGCCGGCGTGAACAAGGTGATCATCCTCGGCCGGCTCGGCAAGGACCCGGAAGTGCGGAACTTCCAGAATGGCGGCCGCGTGGTGAACCTGCGCCTCGCCACCTCCGAGCGCTACAAGGACCGTGATGGCAACATGCAGGAGCGCACCGAGTGGCACTCCGTGGCCATCTTCAATGAAAAGCTGGGCGAGATCGCCGAGCGCTACCTGAAGAAGGGCAGCGAGGTCTACATCGAAGGCCAGCTCGAAACCCGCAAATGGCAGGACCAGGCCGGCCAGGAGCGCTACACGACCGAGATCGTGCTGCGGAACTTCCGCGGTGAACTCACCCTGGTGGGCGGGCGCGGCGGTGGCGGCGGCGGCGACATGGGCGAGGAACGTTCCTATGGCGGCGGCGACAGCCCGGCCCCCCGTGCCGGCGCGAGCGAGCGCGCTGGCGGTTATGGCGGCGGCGGGCGTTCGGGCGGCGGGCAGCGCTCGGGCTGGGACGCGCCCAAGAAGGCCGACCTCGACGACGACATCCCCTTCTGACCCCCCTGCACCTCCCCCTACCCCCTGCCGACTGACCAGGCGCGCCCCCGCGCCATGAGGATTGCGACTTGAGCGACACCGCCCCGGACGAACCGTCTTCGGACATCGCGCCCATCGCCCTCGAAGAGGAGATGCGGCGGTCCTATCTCGACTACGCGATGAGCGTCATCGTCAGCCGCGCGCTGCCCGATGTGCGCGATGGGCTGAAACCTGTGCACCGGCGCATCCTGTTTGCCATGGACGAGGCCGGCTACACGGCCGACAAGCCGCACCGCAAGTCGGCCCGCGTGGTGGGCGACGTGATGGGCAAGTATCACCCGCACGGCGACAGCGCGATCTATGACGCCATGGTCCGCATGGCACAGCCCTTCTCCATGCGCGTGCCGCTGGTGGATGGGCAGGGCAATTTCGGCTCCATGGACGGCGACCCGCCGGCGGCCATGCGCTACACCGAGGTGCGGCTGGCCAAATCCGCCGCCGCGCTGCTGGAAGGGATTGACGAGGACACCGTCGATTTCGCGCCCAACTACGACGAGAGCGCGAACGAACCCAAGGTGCTCCCGGCCGCCTTCCCCAACCTGCTGGTGAATGGCGCGGGCGGCATCGCGGTGGGCATGGCCACCAACATCCCGACCCACAACCCGACCGAGGTGATTGACGCCACGCTGAAGCTGATCGCGGAGCCCGCGACCACGCTGCAGGAACTCATGGAGATCATCCCGGGGCCGGACTTCCCCACGGGCGGCATCATCCTGGGGCGCTCGGGCATCCGCTCGGCCTTCGAGACGGGGCGCGGCTCCATCCCGCTGCGCGCCGACTGCGACATCGAGGTGAAGGGCAACCGCCAGGCCATCATCGTCACCGAAATCCCCTACCAGGTGAACAAGTCCACCCTGGTGGAGCGGATCGCGGAACTGGTGCGTTCCAAGCTGATCGAGGGCATCAGCGACCTGCGCGACGAAAGCGACCGTTCGGGACTTCGCATCGTGATCGAGCTGAAGCGCGACGCGGTGGCCGAGATCGTGCTGAACACGCTGTATCGCATGACGCAGCTGCAGATCAGCTTCCCGGTGAACTTCCTGGCGCTGAATGGCGGCCGCCCGCAGCAGATGGGCATCCGCGAGGCGCTGCTCTGCTTCATCGCCTTCCGCGAGGAGGTGATCCTCCGCCGTTCGCGCCATCGCCTGATGAAGGCGCGCGAGCGGGCGCACAACCTGGTGGGCCTCGCCATTGCGGTGGCGAACATTGACGAGGTGATCCGCCTCATCCGCGAAAGCCCCGACGCCGCCGCCGCGCGCATCGCACTGATGGCGCGCGACTGGCCGGCGGCCGATGTGGCGCCGCTGGTGGCCCTGGTGCAGGACGAGGGGAACATCCTCTCCGACACCGGCACCATGCGCCTGACGGAAGCCCAGGCGCGCGGCATCCTGGAACTGCGCCTGCAACGCCTGACCGGCCTGGAACGCGCCAAGATCGAGGGCGAACTGCAGGAGGTCGGCGCCCGCATCGTGGATCTGCTGGATATCCTGGGCAGCCGCCCCCGCCGCATGGAGGTGATGTCCGAGGAACTGCACGCCGTCCGCGCGGTGCTGGCCAGCCCGCGCATGACGCGCATCGAGGACATTGACGGCGACATTGACGACGAAAGCCTGATCGCCCCCGCCTCCATGGTCGTGACGCTGACACGCGACGGCTATGTGAAGCGCACCGCGCTGGACGTGTTCCGCGCGCAGCATCGCGGCGGGCGGGGCCGGAGTGCGGCCTCAACCCGCGCCGATGACGTGGTGGTGCGCAGCTTCGTGGCGCACACCCACCAGTGGGTGATCTTCTTCACCAGCCGCGGCATCGCCTTCCGCGAGAAAGTCTGGCAACTGCCCGAGGGCGGCACCGGCGGCAAGGGCCGCTCGCTGCGGCAGGTGCTGCAGTTGCAGGAGAACGAGACCATCACCGCCGTCCTGCCGCTGCCGCAGGACGAGACGCTATGGGATGCGTTGCACCTGGTCTTCGCCACCGCGGGCGGCGACGTGCGGCGCAACCGGTTGTCGGATTTCCGCAACATCCGTTCCTCCGGCCTCATCGCCATGAAGCTGGACGAGGGCGACAAGCTCATCGGCGTCGCCACCTGCCAGGAGGGCGATGACGTGCTGCTGGCCACCCGCCAGGGCAAGGCCATCCGCTTCGTGGCCGACACCGACACGCTGCGTGTCTTCGCCGGCCGCGATTCGACGGGCGTGCGCGGCATCCGCCTCGCCCCCGGCGATGGGGTGATCGCGCTGGTGGTGCTGCGCCATGTGGAGGCGAGCCCCGCCGAGCGCGAGGCCTATCTCCGCGCTCGCCGCCGCGCCGCCGGCGAGGAGATGGAGGCCGTGCCCGCCGTGATCGAGGACGCGGAGGTGTCGGAGGAAATCACCCTCTCGCCCGAGCGCATGGCCGAGATGGAGCAGGCCGAACAATTCCTGCTCACCGTCACCGATCGCGGCTTCGGCAAGCGCAGCAGCGCCTATGAATATCGCGTGACGGGCCGTGGTGGGCAGGGCATCGCCAACCTCACCCTGTCGGCGCGCACCGGTTCCGCGGTGGTGGCCAACTTCGTCGTCCATCCGGGCGACCACATCATGCTGATGACCGATGGCGGCCAGGCCATCCGCTTCGCGGCGGAACAGGTCCGCAAGACGGGCCGGCAGTCGCAGGGCGTCATGCTGCAAAGGCTGGACGAGGGCGAGCGGGTGACGAGCTGCTTCCCTGTCCTGGAAGAAGTCGAGGAAACGCAAGAAGATGGTTGAACGCACGGCCCTCTACCCGGGCACTTTCGACCCCGTGACCAATGGCCACCTGGACGTGATCGGCCGCGCCGCGCGGCTGGTGGACCGGCTGGTGGTCGGTGTCGCCATGAACGCCGGCAAGGGCCCCCTCTTTCCCCTGGAGGAGCGCGCGGAGCTGGTCCGCGCCGAGACGGACGCCATCGCCACGCGCACGGGCTGCAACATCGAGGTGGTGCCCTTCACGGGCCTGCTCGTGCATTTCGCGCGCGAGGTGGGGGCGCAGATGATCGTGCGCGGGCTGCGCGCCGTCACCGATTTCGACTATGAGTTCCAGATGGCTGGGATGAATGCCCGTCTCGATCCCGAGATCGAGACGGTCTATCTGATGGCCAGCGAGCGGAACCACTTCATCTCCTCGCGCTTCGTGAAGGAGATCGCGCAGCTGGGCGGTGACATCCACAGCTTCGTCCCCCCGCTGACGCTCGAACGCACCCTCGCCCGCACGCGCAAGGCCTGACCGGCAAGCGCGCGCCAAACCCGAACAGGAGGCCCGACATGCAACGCCGCGCCCTTCTCACCGCCACCACTCTTCTCGCCGCAGGAGCGATCATGACCGAGACGAACGAAGCCGAGGCCCAGACGCCCGCGCAGGACCCCGAGAACACGCTGCGGATGACGCTGAAGGATGATGGCATCGTCACCATCCAGCTGCGCCCGGACCTGGCGCCGCTGCATGTGGAGCGCATCAAGACGCTGACACGCCAGGGCCTCTATGACGGCACGCCCTTCCACCGCGTGATCGAGGGCTTCATGGCCCAGGGCGGCGACCCGACGGGCACCGGCACGGGCGGTTTCCGCGACCGCGGCTTCGCCGACCTTCCCGCCGAATTCGTGCCACCTTCGCGCGCGCGCTTCCTGCGCGGCACCTGTGGCATGGCCCGCTCGCAGAACCCCAACAGCGCGAACAGCCAGTTCTTCATCATGTTCGCGCCGGGCAGCTTCCTCGATGGCCAGTACACCATCTGGGGCCAGGTGACGGCGGGGATGGAGCATGTGGACCGCATCACCCGCGGCGCCGGCCAGTCGGGCCAGGTGCGCAATCCGGACCGGCTGATCCGCATGCAGGTGCTGGCCGACGTGGGCTGAACCCTCTCGGGTTGACTTGCCGCGCGCGGTGGCGTTTCTCCGCCCCGCGCGCGTGCGAACCGGTAGCTCAGTGGTAGAGCATTCGACTTTTAATCGAATGGCCGTGGGTTCGAATCCCACCCGGTTCACCATTTCCCCCGCAAAAACAGCGTCTTTTCAGTCCGGTGAATTTCCATCGGCCCGCTTCGTTTTGGCTGTTTTCGGATCGAATTTGGAGAAATTGGTAGCCCAGTGGTAGCCAGGTGGTAGCCGGAGGGGGGGGCAGCATGGGCAAGGACGCGCCGTTCAAGGTGAACATCTCGACCTTGCGCGCCCTGGCCAAGCAGCCCGGCAGCGGTCAGCGCGTCACCCTATGGGACAGTTCTCTTCCCGGCTTCGGGATCCGCTGGGGCGGCGGGGACAAGATCACCTTCATCTGCAAGCTCCGGGTGAGGGGCAGCCACCAGCAGATCTTCGCCTCGCTGGGGGACTGGATCTCCATGACGCCCGAGGCGGCGAGAGAGCGGGCGCTGGCGCTCCGCACCGCGGCCCAGGCCGGCCGGAACCTGCTCGAGGAGGAGCGCGCCGCACGGGTCCAGCAGGATCGCGACACCTTTCCCCTCTCGCGCCTGCTCGATTCCTGGCGCCTCGCCACCGAGGCGGTTCGGGCGAAGCGCATGGCGGCCGGCGAGAGCGGATCCTACGAGAAGGAGCTGCTGCGCCTGGAGGGGAAGGTGGTGCGCCCCCTCATCGGGGCGGCCGAGCTCGGCGCCTTCGACCCGGACCAGCTGCAGGCCTGCATCGATTCCGCCCGCCCGGGGGATCGGAGGAACGTCCGCGCCCTGGTGGTGCGCTTCGTGAAGCACGCTCGAACCGAGCTGCGCGCCCAGGGCGTGAAGGTGGCCTGGCCCACGCGCTTCGAGGTGGAGGTGAAGAGCCAGCCTCGCTGGGAGCGCTACACGCTCGATGAGATGGCCCGCATCTGGATCGCGGCCGGCGCGCTGGGCCGGCGCGGGGCGCTGGTGCGGTTCCTGATGCTAACCGGCTGCCGCCGCAGCGAGGCGGCACTCGCCGCCTGGGATGACCTGGTGCTGGAGGACGCGGTGCTGGGCCCGCACTGGAACCAGCCGGCGGCGCGCACAAAGACGCGGCGGCCCTATCGGGTGGCCCTCTCGGCGCCAGCGGTGGCGCTACTGCGCTGGCTGCCCCCGCGCGCCACCCGCAAGAGCGGTGAGGCCGCCCTGATCTTCGCGGGGCGCGGCAACAAGCCGCTCGGAGGCTGGACCGCGCTGCTGACCGCGGTGCGCGCCGGTGCGGGGCTGAGGCCCGGATCCACCCTGCACGACTTCCGCCGCACGCTGGTGTCGGTGCTGGGGGATCACGGATTCGACCCCCAGGTGGCCGATGGGCTGCTGAACCACGCCCAATCGGCAAGCCTTCCGGGCGTGATGGCCACCTACAACCGCTCAGAGATGTGGGAGAAGCGGCGCGCCGCGCTGGACCTTTGGGTGGAGCTGCTCTTCGCCGCGGTGGACCGCGCCCTGGGCACGCCCGTGTCGCGGGAAAGCTGGAGCTTCGATGGGCCGTTTGAAGATGCGCAATTGGCGAAGCCCCGGGTAGTCTGCGTTTAACTCCTTTATACCGCTTCGAAATTTTAGTATCACTCACAGGGCCATCAGTTTAGCTCGAACTGAAGAGAGGAATAAAGCCATCCGGAACGTGCCTGATGAGGAGGTCGCCGCCATTCGATACCTCTTCGAAATGGGATATCCGATGCGCACGATCGCTAGTCTTCGTGTGAATGTATCGGAGCGAGCCGTCTCTCGCCTTGCGAAAATGCACGGGTGGCTTCGGCCAAATGCTGCGCAGCGCGGGCGCCCCCACCAGTTCTGCCCGGCATCTACGCCTTCAGCTTGCTTTCTGAAAATGCCTAGCCCCGACGCACCCGGATCAGCTGTGGAGTGCACACCAATTGATGAAAATTCCGACTACGGCGAAGAATTTTTGGATAACAAGATTTTACGGGATATCATCCGACAGGGACGCGTTCGCGTAGCAAGCTTGACTTGCTTCGCTGCCAAGCAAGCCCAGCTAGTCGAGTTAGTTCTCAGCACGCCGGACGAGAAATATGCGCACTTACCAGAGGTCAATTGTCAGGTAGTAAATTCACTAAAGTTAAACAAAAAATATAGTCTGCACAAATGGACGCGTGACTTAATTACTTTTTTGGTTGCATCGCATCGCTTTGATTTGGCTGTTCAGAAAGTACTTCAGGCAGAACATCGCAGAGATAGATAAAATGATGCGCCCCCCTGAATGTACCCACTCAGATGGAGAGTTCTCAGCTTTGATGTATAATGATTGATGGGAAGGCAACTGGGTTGGGGGCATGCCCCCAACCCAGTTGGTCGGCGATCTGGGCAGGGGTACGCTCGCCCAGCTTCGAGTGTGGCCGGATCGTGTTGTAGTCTTGTCGCCAGGTGGTCAGCACAGCACGGGCCTGCAGCACGGACGTGAACAACTTCTCGTAGAAGCACTCATCCCGCAGCCGCCCGTTGAAGCTCTCGATGAACGCATTCTGGGTGGGCTTGCCCGGGGCGATGTAGTGCCACTCCACCTCCCGCTCCTGCGATCAGCGCAGGATCGAGGTCGAGGTCAGCTCCATGCCCTTGTCGCTGACCACCGCCAGAGGCTTGGGGCGGAGCGCCATGATCGCGTCGAGCTCACGCGCCACCCTGGCACCCAACAGCGAGGTGTCGGCCACCAGCGCCAAGCATTCGCGTGTGAAGTCGTTCACCACGCACAGGATCCGAAACCGCCGACCACAGCCCAAAGCGTCGGACACGAAGTCCAGCGACCAGCGCTGGTTCGGCCCCTGCGGCAGCACCATGGCGCTCGGGTGCCCAGCGCCCGCGTCCGGCCGCCGCGCGGCGGACCTTGAGCCCTTCCTCGCGGTAGAGCCGCAGCAGCTTCTTGTGGTTAGGCGCCAGACCCTCACGAGCCAGCAATTAGCCCGCCGATACCGAAACACCGACGCTCAGCCGCCAGTTCTCGCAGCCGCTGCCGCAGGCAAGCATTATCCGCCTGGAGTGGCCCCCATCAAACCGGACACATGGCCTGTTGGTTGGACTGCTGCTGGATGAACTCACGCGGGGACTGGAAACGCAATCCGCTGTGGGG